>NZ_CP074149.1:2409766-4819532 GCF_019968765.1 Enterobacter sp. JBIWA008
TGCAGAAACGTCAGCGAACCTAGTGCAGCACCCGCCCGCACCGGGCTTATCACCGGGGTGAGCGCCTCTTCGAAAAGCAGATCGCCTGCGCTCATGTGCGTGCCGAACACAATGGCCGCATCGTAAGATTCGGTTTTAAAATTGACGTTGTGATCGGTGGTGGTGGTGAGCGCGATCTGCAGATCCGGCTGCTCGCGCTCCACCTCCAGCAGACGCGGCACCAGCCAGCGCATGGCGCAGGTGGGGGCCTTGAGCCGAATCACGGTGTGCTGGCTTCGGGCCCGATCGGCCACGGACAGCAGTTGCCCGAAAGCGGACTGCAGTTCCGGAAGCAGGGCGCTTCCCTGCGGCGAAAGGCGCAGCCCGCGCGCGTGGCGTTCAAAAAGCGGAAAGCCAAACCACGCCTCCAGAGAGGCAATCTTACGGCTCACGGCCCCCTGCGTCAGACACAGTTCCGCGGCGGCATGGGTAAGATTAAGGTGACGCGCGGTAACTAAAAATGCGTCGATGGCATTAAGCGGGAGCGAACGGCGCGACATATAAAACACCTCAGCTATGCATTTTTCTCATGGCTATTATGACAACAATTCGATTGTCCCGACAGCTCAGATATTGTTTGAATAGTTATGCAATGTCCATGAGAAGGGAAAGAGGATGACTTTACGAACGCCTGTGCAAACGCGCTCCAAACTGCCGGATGTGGGAACCACTATTTTTACCGTTATCGGCCAGCTCTCGGCGCAGCATAACGCGATTAACCTTTCTCAGGGCGCACCAAATTTTTCCTGCGACCCGAAGCTGATTGCGGGCGTCACCCGCGCGATGGAGGCAGGGCATAACCAGTATGCGTCGATGACCGGCCTGCAGCCGCTCAAGGAGCGTATTGCCGATAAAATTGCCACCCTTTACGGCACGCAGTACGACCCTGCCAGCGAGGTGCTGGTGACCGCCAGCGCCAGCGAAGGGCTCTATTCGGCGATTAGCGGACTGGTGCATCCGGGCGATGAGGTAATCTACTTTGAGCCGTCCTTTGACAGCTACGCGCCGATTGTCCGTCTGCAGGGGGCAACCCCGATTGCCATCAAGCTCACCGTGCCGGATTTTGCCGTCAACTGGGATGAGGTCCGCGCCGCGATCACCCCGCGCACGCGCATGATCATCATCAATACGCCGCACAACCCGAGCGGTCAGGTCTTCTCCGCCAGTGACCTGCAGCAGCTGGCGGCGCTGACGCGCAATACCGACATCATTATTTTGTCTGACGAAGTGTACGAACACGTCGTTTTTGATGGCGAGCCGCACCACGGGATGGCCACGCACCCGCAGCTGGCCGAGCGCAGCGTGATTATTTCCTCTTTCGGAAAAACCTATCACGTCACCGGCTGGCGCGTAGGTTACTGTGTTGCACCGGCGGTACTGATGGACGAGATTTGTAAAGTGCATCAATTTTTAATGTTTTCTGCCGATACGCCAATGCAGCACGCGTTTGCTGAACATATGGTCGACCCGCAAACCTGGCTGTCGCTGTCGGCGTTTTACCAGCGCAAGCGCGATCTGCTGCACAGCCTGCTGGCCGATTCGCCGTTTACGCTGTTGCCGAGCGCCGGTTCGTTCTTCATGCTGGCGGACTACAGCCAGTTCAGCGACGAGCGCGACAGCGAGCTGGTGAAACGGCTGATCGTTGAGTACGGCGTTGCCACCATTCCGCTGTCGGCGTTTTATGCGGACGGCACGGATAATAAATTGATTCGTCTCTCTTTTGCGAAAGATGAGGCGACGTTACGGGCAGGTGCCCAGGCCCTGTGTCGGGTTAAACCACGCTGAGGAGTATTAGATGAAATTACGCGCGTTAGTTGTCGGCATGGGATTGCTGTGTACTTTTTCCTCCTTCGCGGCCAGCGAGCTGCGTTACGGTCTGGAGGCGGAATATCCGCCGTTTGAGAGCCGCAATGCGGCAGGCGAACTGGAAGGATTTGACGTTGAGCTGGGGAATGCCATTTGCAAAGCGGCTGCGCTGAAGTGCAGCTGGGTTGAAACCTCGTTTGATGCGCTCATCCCGGGCCTGGTGGCGAAGAAATTTGACGCCATCAACTCGGCGATGAACATCACCGAGCAGCGTCGCAAAAGCATTGATTTTACCCAGCCGATCTACCGTATTCCTTCTCAGCTGGTGGGCAAGGCCGGCACGGCGGTTGAGGCAACGCCAGAAGGGCTGAAGGGCAAAACCATCGGCGTGCTGCAGGGATCCATCCAGGAAACCTATGCCAAAGAGCACTGGGAAAAGCAGGGCGTCACCGTGGTGTCTTATAAAGATCAGAATATGGCCTGGGGCGATCTGCTGAATGGCCGTATCGACGCCTCGCTGGTCATGTCCGCGGCCGGGCAGGCAGGTTTCCTCAGCAAGCCACAGGGTAAAGGGTTTGGCTTTATCGGCAAACCGGTGTCTGACGACACTATCCTCGGCAGTGGAATTGGTTTTGGGTTGCGTAAAGGTGACGAGACCACTAAAAAGCAGCTTGATGCCGCGATCGATAAAGTACGTGCCGACGGCACGATCGCTAAACTCGCTGATAAGTACTTCCCGGGTATCGATGTCAGCGTAAAATAACCACCTCATTAGCCCCGTCTGCTGATGTCCTGACGGGGCATTTTTATACACATTTTCCAGGCTTTCTTTACACCACTTTCGGGCCGTTCTGGTCGACAGAAAATATTTCTCACTTTGTTCATATAATCACCGGCCAACAATTGGATTCTTAACCATTTTTGTTTAGGCTGTGCGTTCTTTCTTGCCGTCATTTCGCCGAGCGCGAAACACATTCACACGACCATAAGGACGTTTTTCCAGGCATGAATCGCAGACGTTTTCTAAAAGGCTCGCTGGCAGTGGCAGCCCTGAGCGGCACATCTGGCCTTGCTTCCCTGTTTTCCAAAGCGGCATACGCTACCGACTCTGACATTGCTGACGGTCAGAGTCGTCGTTTTGACTTCTCTGTACTGCAATCCATGGCGCATGACCTGGCGAAAACCCCGTGGGGTGGCGCGCCGCGCCCGCTGCCGGAGACGCTGGCAACTATGACGCCGCAGGCGTACAACGCCATCCGCTACGATGAAAAACAGTCACTGTGGAATAACATCGAAGGGCGCCAGCTGGACGTGCAGTTCTTCCATATGGGGATGGGGTTCCGCCGCCTCGTGCGGATGTTCTCGCTGGACCAGTCGACCTCAATGGCGCGCGAGATCCACTTCCGCCCTGAACTGTTCAGCTACGGTGAAACGGGTGTGGATACCAAACAGCTGGAAGGGCAAAGCGATCTTGGCTTTGCGGGCTTCCGCGCATTTAAGGCGCCTGAACTGGCGCGTCGCGATATCGTCTCTTTCCTGGGCGCGAGCTATTTCCGCGCGGTGGATGACACCTACCAGTACGGCCTTTCCGCGCGCGGTCTGGCGGTAGATACCTTTACCGACACCCCGGAAGAGTTCCCGGACTTTACCTCCTTCTGGTTTGAAACCGTCAAACCCGGCGACACGACATTTACCGTCTATACGCTGCTGGACAGCCCGAGCATCACCGGCGCCTATAAGTTCGTGATCCACTGCGAGAAGAGCCAGGTGATTATGGAGGTGGAAAATCACCTTTACGCACGCAAGGACATCAAGCAGCTCGGCATCGCGCCGATGACCAGCATGTTCAGCTGCGGCAATAACGAACGCCGCATGTGTGACACCATTCACCCGCAAATTCATGACTCCGACCGCCTGGCAATGTGGCGCGGCAACGGGGAATGGATCTGTCGTCCGCTGAACAACCCGCAGAAGCTGCAGTTTAACGCCTATATGGACAAAAACCCGAAAGGGTTCGGCCTGCTGCAGCTCGACCGCGATTTCTCGCACTATCAGGACGTGATGGGCTGGTATAACAAACGCCCGAGCCTGTGGGTTGAACCGCGTAACGACTGGGGTAAAGGCGCGGTTGGCCTGATGGAGATCCCGACCACCGGCGAAACGCTGGATAACGTGGTCTGCTTCTGGCAGCCGGAAAAAACGGTCAAAGCGGGCGACGAGCTGGACTTCAAATATCGCCTCTACTGGAGCGCCATGCCGCCGGTGCGCTCCCCGCTGGCCAACGTCTTCGCCACCCGTACCGGCATGGGCGGGTTCCCGGAAGGCTGGGCACCGGGCGAAAATTACCCGAAAGTGTGGGCCCGCCGCTTTGCTATCGACTTCGTTGGTGGCGACCTGAAGGCCGCTGCGCCAAAAGGCATTGAGCCGGTGATTACGCTCTCCAGCGGCGAAGCGAAGCAGGTTGAGATCCTCTACGTTGAGCCGTTTGATGGCTATCGCATTCTGTTTGACTGGTATCCAACTTCGGATTCCACGGAGCCGGTGGATATGCGCCTGTTTCTGCGCTGCCAGGGCGATGCAATCAGTGAAACCTGGCTGTACCAGTATTTCCCGCCAGCGCCGGATAAACGTAACTACGTTGACGACCGGATAATGCGTTAACGATCGATTCCCTCTCCCTCCGGGAGAGGGTTAGGGTGAGGGGCAATGACCGCAGCAAAATCCGAAGTTATCCCGGTATCTGACGCTCTCGAGCTTCGCGCCGTCGAAGAGCGCTACACCGCCGATCTGCACAATCTCGTCGTCAAAAACAAAATCTTCCTGCAAACCGCCTTTGACTGGGCGCAGCACGCGGGCAGCGAAGAGGATACCCGCCGCAACGTGCAGAGTAACCAGATGCTGCACCAGCGCGGCTACGCCAAAATGTTTTTGATCTTCAAGAGCGATGAACTGGTCGGCGTGCTGTCGTTCAATACGATTGAACCAGCTAACAAAGCCGGGTACATCGGCTACTGGCTGGATGAAGGCCACCAGGGGCAGGGCATTCTCTCCCGGTCACTGCAGGCGTTTATGCGCTACTACGTCGAACGCGGTGAGATCCGCCGTTTTGTGATCAAATGTCGGGTGGACAATCAGCACAGCAACAGCGTTGCCGTGCGCAACGGTTTTACGCTGGAAGGGTGCCTGCGGGAAGCTGAATACCTGAATGGCCGCTTTGACGATGTGAATATCTACGGCAAGATTTATACCCTATAACGCACCGAGCAGCGGGGTGCGGGTGATGCGCTGGTCGCCGTTAATCACCTTTTCGCCGCGCAGGTGAATGCTCTCCCCGGCAAAGGCTTCGATGACCGCATCGTCGGTGATTTCAATCCGGTGCTCGATGAGCACATCCCCGCTTATCCGCGCGCGTCCCTGGATCACCACCTTATCGTCCAGCATGATCGGCCCGCCGCGCAGCCATGCCTGACCGCCAATCAGGACGTGGTGCTTGATGACGCAGTTTCCTTCCACCACGGCATTTTCCGCAATCTGAGAGCTGTAGCGCACCGTCGGGATGGCATCGTCGTCAAAGCCGGCAATCACGCGGGCGTTGCCATAGACTTTTGCGCAGTCGCACACCCAGACGTTGTTCAGATCGTTACCTTCAAGAATGGCGTTATCGAATATTTCGGCGCGGTGCTCAACAAAGGCAAAATTAACCATCGCCTCACCGTAGATTTGCGCCTGGTGAACAATGCGCGACTGGCTGACGGTCGCCTTATCATAGATTTTCAGAATCTGGTCATGGTCCGGCGTCAGCCCTTTGGCGGCAATCACCACGCTGTGATGCAATACACGAGCTTCGCCGAAAATATGGCACTCGCCGCGTACGCAGGATTGCTGGATGGTGACGTTGTCACTTATTCGTGCGCCGTGACTGACTTCTGCCGCGTCCAGCCAGCAGCTGCCGCTGATATGCGCATCGTGGCTGATGGTGCACGGCAGGGTAAGACGCGCGTTGCCAGACACGGTTGCACCGGCGAACACCACGCTGTTTTCGTCGTAGATCCAGCAGTCGCCGTCCTGCGCTAGGGCACGCGCGTCATCAATCCAGCCGCCTCTCGTGCCGGCCGTGACATCGTTAAAATCCGCCGTGGCGATGATTTGCCGTAAGGTTGTCGTGTGGGTCGTTTCGCCGTTTTTCCATTGCCAGAGGCGTGTTTCGTCGCTAAGGCGATATTTGTTCATCTTTATGTCTCTGATAAGCGTCTTAACTAAACGTAGCAAATTTTTCGGTTTTCGAACGGTTGGCAACCAGGCGGCAAACACCTTAAAATGGCATTCAGGATGCACTTTCAACTTATGCAGGCTCAGGAAAAAATAATGACCGTCGACGAGAATTACTTTACAGAGAAATATGGCTTAACCCGTACACACTCAGAGGTGGTGTACAGCGCCGGGATCGTGAAACCGGGTAAAACCCTGGATCTGGGCTGCGGCAATGGCCGCAACAGCCTTTATCTGGCGGCCAACGGCTATGATGTGACCGCGTGGGACAAGAACCCGATGAGCATCGACAATATCGAGCGCATCAAGGCGGAAGAAGGGATCGATAACCTCCGCACGGCGATTAAAGATCTCAACAACCTGAGTTTTGACGGCGAGTACGATTTCATTCTTTCCACCGTGGTGCTGATGTTCCTGGAGTCAAAAACCATCCCGGGACTTATTGCCAACATGCAGCGCTGCACCAAACCCGGCGGCTACAACCTGATTGTTGCCGCGATGGACACGGCGGATTACCCATGCACCGTCGGCTTCCCGTTTGCGTTCAAAAGCGGCGAGCTGAGCAACTACTATGAAGCCTGGGAGTTGCTCAAATACAACGAAGACGTTGGCGAACTGCACCGCACCGATGAAAACGGTAACCGCATTAAGCTGCGCTTTGCCACCCTGCTCGCACGTAAGCCCGCTTAACGCGCGGCCAGCAGGCAGATCTGCAGCGCAGTGTTGTAAGACGCCTCGAACGATGACAGCGGCAGGAATTCAAACTTCGAGTGGAAGTTATGCGCGCCGGTGAAGAAGTTCGGCGTGAGCAGCCCTTTTGCCGAGAGCGCCGCGCCGTCGGTGCCGCCGCGCATCGGCGTCGGTTTCGGCGTGATGCCGAGTGAGTCCATCGCCTCAAACATCAGGTCGATGGCGCGTCGGTCTTCGCCAATCGCATTGCTGATATTGCTGTAGGTATCTTCAATGCGATAGTCCACCCTGGCCGTTGGGTGTTGGGCGGCAATCAGCGCGGCAGCGTCGGCAATCTGCTGCTTGCGGGCAGCAAAGTTGTCCTTGTCAAAATCGCGGATGTTGGCCTTAAGAATGGCCTCGTTCTGCCCGGCCTGAATGCCGTTAAACCAGATATAGCCTTCACGTCCCTCGGTGCACTCTGGCGTTTGCTGACGATCAAAATGGTTGATGTAGTCAGTCGCCATCAGCAGAGGATTCACCAGCACGCCTTTGGCGGACATCGGGTGCGCCGTCACGCCGGTAAAGCGGATTTCAGCGGCTGCCGCATTAAAGTTCTCATAGACAATTTCCCCCAGTTCGCAGCAGTCGATGGTCCAGGCGAAGTCGACGTCAAAGCGCCTAAGGTCCAGCGCCTTGGCACCGTTCAGGCCGATCTCTTCGTCAGGCACAAACGCCACGACGATATCCCCGTGCCGATGTTCCGCCGTCAGGTTTTCCAGCACCGTCATGACCACCGTGACCGCCGATTTATTATCCGCGCCCAATACGCTGGTTCCGTCGCTGAAAATAATCTCCTCATTCGGATAAGCCAGAATTTCAGGATGCTCCTTAACCCGCAGCCAGATGTCTTTCTCTTTATTCAGACAGAGATCTTTACCGGTAAACATTAATATTTGTGGATGAATATTCGGTGATAATCCCACGTCCACGGTATCAATATGGGTAATAAAGCCGATGCGCGGCGCACCGGGCACGTTGCCTTTTTTTACCGCCGTTACCGTGGCGAATTCATCAATTACAATGTCGTCTAACCCCAGCTGCGCCAGCTCCTGCGCCAGTTCCCGCGCCATGTCGTGCTGGCCCGGCGTTGAGGGCAGGGTTTTAACTTTGGGATCGCTCTGGCTGGCAATCGCGAGATAGCGGAAAAAACGGTGCGTTAATTGTCTGGAAAGCGGCGAGCCCATAGTGATTTGTTCCTTATTTATTTTTCGGGTGTTTGCCACATCACTTTAATGTTATTTATGAAATGGCAAAAGAATTAATTAGCCGTCGAATTAAAAAGACAGGAATAAATGATGAAAAGCAAACTCACAACTATAGCGCTGGCGCTTGCTGCACTCACGGTCAGTTCCACCGTTGCCGCGAAAACGCTGGTGTATTGCTCCGAAGGATCGCCGGAAAACTTTAATCCTCAGCTATACACCTCGGGAACCAGCGTGGACGCCAGCGCCGTGCCGGTCTATAACCGGCTGGTCGATTTCAAACCCGGCACCACGGAGATGGTGCCGAGCCTGGCGGAGCGCTGGGATATCAGCGACGACGGCAAGGTTTATACCTTCTATCTGCGTAAAGGCGTCAAATTCCAGAGCAATAAATCCTTTACGCCGACCCGCGACTTTAACGCCGACGACGTGATTTTCTCGTTTATGCGGCAGAAAGACGTGAATCATCCTTACCACAACGTCTCTAACGGCAGCTATTCCAACTTCGAAAGTCTGGAGTTTGGCAGCCTGATTACCGGGATTGATAAAGTGGATGACCACACCGTGCGCTTTACGCTGGCACACCCGGAAGCGCCGTTTGTCGCCGATCTGGCCTGGTATTTTGCCTCGATCCTGTCCGCGGAATATGCCGACGCGATGCTCAAAGCGGGCACGCCGGAAAAGGTGGATATGGAGCCTATAGGTACCGGACCGTTTAAGCTGGCGCAGTATCAGAAGGATTCGCGGATCCTGTTTACGGCATTCGCAGACTACTGGCAGGGGAAATCGAAGCTGGATCGGCTGGTGTTTAGCATCACACCGGATGCCTCCGTGCGTTTTGCCAAAATTGAGAAGAACGAATGTCAGGTGATGCCGTTCCCGAACCCGGCGGACCTGCCGCGCATGAAGGCGAACAAAGAGATCAACCTGATGAGCAAAGCCGGACTGAATACCGGTTTTCTGGCTTTCAATACCCAAAAGCCGCCGCTGGATAACGTAAAAGTCCGTCAGGCGCTGGCGATGGCCATCAATAAACCGGCCATTATTGACGCGGTGTTCCATGGCACCGGCACCGCGGCGAAGAACCTGCTGCCGCCGGGCGTCTGGAGCGCAGACAGCGAGCTTAAAGATTACGATTACGATCCCGAAAAGGCGAAAGCGCTGCTGAAAGAGGCCGGTTTTGCCAGCGGCGTGAGCGTCGACCTGTGGGCGATGCCGGTGCAGCGTCCGTACAATCCGAATGCGAAGCGCATGGCGGAGATGATTCAGGCCGACTGGGCGAAAGTCGGCGTACAGACCAAAATCGTCACCTATGAATGGGGCGAATACCTTAAGCGCGTGAAGGGCGGCGAACATCAGGCCGCGCTGATGGGCTGGACGACGGCCACCGGCGATCCGGATAACTTCTTTGGTCCGCTGTTTACGTGCACCTCGGCAAACGGTGGGTCAAATTCGGCGAAATGGTGCTATAAGCCCTTTGATAAAATTATTGCGGAAGCAAAATCAACGACCGATCGCGATAAACGCGTGGCGCTGTATAAACAGGCTCAGCAGATGATGCATGACCAGATGCCCGCGGTGATGATTGCGCACTCAACCATTTTCGAACCGGTGCGCAGGGAGGTGACGGGCTACGAAATCGACCCGTTTGGCAAACATCTGTTCTGGCAACTGGATATAAATCAGTAGTTTTTTACTGCCCGGCACGCCTCCGGGCAGTCTTTTTGCAATTTGTGCTCCCCGCATCATTTTTTGTCACAACAAACCCGCCAGTATTTTGCTATAACTTCAAATGCATACTTGCAGATAACACGGAAAACTATCATGCGTACTCAAACTTTTTTAAAAGTTGCAGTGCTTACTGGTCTGTTGGCGCTGGCGGGCTGTTCTTCAAAAGTCGCCGCTCCCGAACAATACTCCGGCTTTTTAAAAGATTACTCAGGCTTACAACAGACAACGTCTTCGACGGGAAAACCAACGCTGCGTTGGGTTGACCCTTCCTATAACGAAGCGAATTACGACAGTATTCTCTGGACGCCGATTACTTATTATCCAACGCCAAAACCAACCACTCAAATTGGGCAAAAAACCCTTGATGAGCTGTTGAATTACACCAATACCAAAATGAAAACGGCTATTGGTACGCGTAAGCCAATTGTGACCACGCCGGGTAAACGCAGCCTGATTTTCCGCGGTGCAATTACCGGGGTGAGTTCGCAGAAAGAGGGTCTGCAGTTCTATGAAGTGGTGCCGGTCGCGCTGGTGGTGGCGGGTACGCAGATGGCAACCGGGCATCGCACCATGGACACGCATCTCTTCTTTGAAGGTGAGCTGATCGATGCGGCCACCAACAAACCGGTCATGAAGGTGGTGCGTAAAGGCGAAGGTAAAGATCTGAACAACGAAAGTACGCCAATGACCTTTGCGACGCTGAAGCAGGTTGTTGATGATATGGCAACGGATGCCACCATGTTTGATGTGAAAAAAACCGCTAAATAAAATAAAAAGGCCTGCGCAATGCAGGCCTTTTTATTTACGCCATTCGTAAGCGCCTGAACCAGGTTTCTGGTTTGGTAAACATCACCATATTTCCCCCCAGAATCAGCAATAATCCCACTATGCCGTTGATATGCCAGACGTAGCCTTCATACACCGTGGAGATGGATAGCGCCACCAGCGGGAAGAGCAGCGTACTGTAGGCCGCTTTACCCGGACCGATACGTCCGACCAGCGTGAAGTAGGCGCCAAAGGCAATGACCGAACCAAACAGGGCCAGATAGAGCAGCGCACCAATGTAGCTGATGGTCCACTCTGGTGCGAAGCTGTCGCCTCTGACCAGGGCAATGCAGCCCATCACCAGCGTACCGTAAAGCATCGCCCAGGCGTTGGTGGTCATGGTTTCAAGGCCTCTACGCTGATGGCGCATGCTGATCATATTGCCCAGCGAGAAGCCGTAGGTACCGAGCGCGGAAAGACCAATCCCGGTCAGGAGCGACGCGCTCCAGCCGCTGGCCAGAAGATCGTCCCAGAAGAGGGTGACGATCCCGATCAGCCCAAGGGCCGCCGCCGTCCAGAATCGCGTCGGCGGGCGCTGCCCAAAGAAAATAAAGCTGTTAATGGCGTTATAGAGCACGGCCATAGAGAAGATCACCGATTCCAGACCGGTGTTGATGTGCGAGGCTGCGGTGTAAAAACACCAGAAGTTAAAGCAGAAAACGCAGCATCCCTGGAGAATACAAAAGAGGTGATCCCGCAGCTTCAGCGTGCGCAGGCGGCGCAGGGCGATTAACACTACCATCATCGTGAGGCTGGCGACGGCGAAACGCCAGAAAATAGAGACGGGTGCCGCCACGGGCGCCTGCTGCAGGAAAATCGCAATCCAGGTGGTTCCCCAGATGACCACCACCAGTCCGTATAAAAATGCGTTCATACTTTTTTCTCTTCTCAAACCTCTGAAGCCCGCAGTATGGCGCTGCAATTTATAAAGGGCTTTCACCGGCTTGCGGCAGACTTGCAAAATCTTGCGCTTTTTTCTTTCCCCGGCACTGGCAACGGGAGACAACTCTTTTTAGACTGAGATTCCGATTCATCACGCGCTAACGGTTATGTCTTACGCTTACGATACCTTTGAAACGCTTTGCCAACAGAATGCGGTCCTGCGGGAAACCGTCTCGCTGAATTCGGGTATTCAGCTGGCAGCGTGGTACAACAAGCACGATACGATAACGGTAAAAAGTAACCATCATACCCTGAGCCTGTACGTGGCGGACGGCTACGAAAGCTATCAAAAAACGCCGGGCGGCTGGAAGAACGGCGGGGGACCGGACCGTTTCTGCCTGATGCCAAAAGAGAGCGAATCGACGTGGGATATCCGTGACGATCTGTCGTTTGTGCATCTCTACTGCACCGATGAACACCTGCGTGACGTGGGGGAAAGGATCTGGGACAAGCGGCCGCTTTCGCTGACGCTGGACGAGCGCATTTTTGGTAGCGATCCGAAGATCACCGCGCTGTATCGCCAGTTTTTGCTCGGCTGCGACTGGCAGCAGCACGCCAACCAGCTCACCCTGAGCACGGCCTCTACGCTGCTCCTGACCCATCTGCTGCAAAACTACTCTAACGTTCAGTGGAAGCTGCCGGTCGTCACCGGCGGGCTATCGCCGTTCGTGCTACGCAACGTGCTGGCCTTTATCGAAGAGAACCTGGGCCAGCCCCTGACGCTGGCTGAACTGGCAGCGCAGGCCGCCCTCAGCGAATACCATTTTGCCCGCATGTTCCGCCAGTCGATGGGGCTGGCGCCGCATCAGTACGTGATGCAGAGGCGAATGGAAAAAGCAAAGGCTCTGGTGCAGCACACGGCGACGCCGCTGACGGACATCGCCCTTGCCTGCGGGTTTAACTCCGCCAGCCACTTCAGCAACCGCTTTCGCAGCGTTATGGGGATCACGCCTTCCCAGCTACGCGCGGCGAGCGCGTGAAAACAGGGCATAGCAGACGCCGCCCAGCACCAGTCCCCAGAATGCCGAACCGATGCCGAGGATCGTGACGCCGCTTGCGGTCATCAGAAACGTGACGATGGCCGCGTCGCGCTCCGCCTCGTGGCTCAGCGCCTGATATAAACTCCCGCTGATGGTGCCCAGCAGCGCCAGACCGGCGAGCGTCTGGATCCAGCTGAGCGGCAGAGCGGCCATCAGCCCGGTAATCGAGCCGCCGAAAATCCCCGCCAGCAGATAAAACCCTCCGGCTGCGATGGCCGCCAGCCAGCGTTTATCGGCGTCCGGGTGCGCATCCGGACTTTGGCAAATGGCGGCAGTAATGGCCGCGATACAGATAGAAAAGACGCCAAAAGGGGAAAGCAGCAGCGCCAGCGCACCCGTAACGACGATGAGCGGTGAGACTGCCAGCGGGTAACCGGAGGCTTTCATCGTGGCGAAACCCGGCGCGTTTTGCGATGCCATGGTCACCAGGAAGAAGGGCAAGCCAATACTCACCAGACTGGTGAAGGTAAACGAGGGCGCAATAAACTCAGGCATCACAAGGGAGAGCGCGAGCTTATCAGTGACAACGTCACCTCCCGCCCATGCCACGATACCGCCGACCAGCAGCGTGACCACGATGGCGTAGCGCGGGGCCAGCGCTTTTGCCAGCAGCCACGCCGCAATCATGCTGCCGCACAGCAGAAAATGTCCCTCAAGATGCGCAAACGCGTGCAGGCCAAACTGTAGCAACACCCCTGCCAGCATGGCGGCAGCAAGCGAATGGGGGATCATCCTCATCAGACGGGCGAAGAGCCCGGTGATGCCGCAAAGTAAAATGAGCGCGTTAGCAAAGATGAACACGCCGATGGTTTCCGGCAGCGTCACGCCGTGCAGGCTTGTTGCGAGCAGCGCCGCGCCGGGCGTTGACCAGGCGGTCAGCACCGGCGCTTTGTACCACCAGGAAAGCGCCAGCGTGCTGACGCCCATCCCAACACCCAGCGCGGTCATCCAGCCCGCAATCTGCTGTGCGCTGGCACCAGCCGCAGCGGCGGCCTGCCAGATGATGGCGGCCGAGCTGGCGTAACCGACCAGCACGGCCACAAATCCAGCCAGTGCGACTGGAACAAGGTGAGAGGTAGGGCGCATGAAAACTCCGTTGTGCGTTATAACGTCCGGAGTAAGGTAGCACTGTGCGCTATAGCGTACAAGTGGTATGCTGATCGCCATCAGGAGGGAACATGGACATCACGCTACACCTTGCAACAACGCTGAAAACGCTGCGTCAGGCGCGCGGCTGGAGTTTGTCGAAGCTCGCAGACGAGACCGGCGTGTCAAAAGCCATGCTCGGGCAAATCGAGCGCAATGAATCCAGCCCGACGGTGTCAACGTTGTGGAAAATTGCCACAGGACTGAACGTGCCGTTTTCCGCGTTCATCACCCCGGAGGCGGACCGGCAGGCAGTGTTTGACCCGCAGCAGCAGGCGATGGTGGTCAAACCACTCTTTCCGTGGGACGAGACGCTAGGGTTTGATTATTTCTCCATTACCCTGGCGCCCGGCGCGCTGAGTGAATCCACGCCGCATGAGGCCGGGGTGATTGAACATGTGGTGGTGGTCAGCGGCGAGCTGGAGATGAAGCTTGACGGCAAGTGGCAGACGATTTCTGCCGATTCGGGCGTCCGTTTTGCCGGCGATAAACCGCACGCCTACCGCAACGGCAGCGACCGGACGGTGCATTTTCACTCCCTGATTCATTATCCCCGCTGACGCTACGCAAAACTGTTTCGCTGACGCATACTTCTGACTACAATAGCCGCCATTTTGACCATAACGGATAACGACGAAGTATGCGCCTGCAATCCCATCATCTTGAACTTTTAAGCCCGGCCCGCGATGCCGCCATTGCCCGTGAAGCGATCCTTCACGGCGCTGACGCCGTCTACATTGGCGGCCCAGGCTTCGGTGCCCGCCATAACGCCAGCAACAGCCTGAGCGATATTGCTGAACTGGTGCCGTTCGCCCACCGTTTCGGGGCGAAAGTGTTCGTGACCCTGAACACCATTCTTCATGATGATGAGCTGGAGCCTGCGCAACGTCTGATCACCGATCTCTACCAGACCGGCGTTGATGCCCTTATTGTTCAGGATATGGGCGTGCTGGAGCTGGATATTCCGCCCATTGAGCTCCATGCCAGTACCCAGTGCGACATCCGCACGGTCGAGAAGGCGAAGTTTCTCTCCGACGTCGGCTTTTCGCAGATCGTTCTGGCGCGCGAGCTGAACCTGAATCAGATCCGCGATATTCACCAGGCGACAGACGCAACGATTGAATTCTTTATCCACGGTGCGCTGTGCGTCGCTTATTCCGGTCAGTGCAATATTTCCCACGCGCAGACGGGCCGCAGCGCCAACCGCGGCGACTGTTCTCAGGCCTGCCGTCTGCCGTATACCCTGAAAGACGATCAGGGCCGCGTCGTGGCGTTCGAAAAACACCTGCTCTCCATGAAGGATAACGATCAGACGGCCAACCTGGGCGCGCTGATCGACGCAGGCGTGCGTTCCTTCAAGATTGAAGGGCGCTATAAAGATATGAGCTACGTGAAGAACATCACCGCGCACTATCGCCAGATGCTGGACGCCATTATTGACGATCGCGGCGACCTGGCGCGCGCGTCGGCCGGCCGTACCGAGCATTTCTTTATTCCGTCGACGGACAAAACGTTCCACCGCGGCAGCACGGACTATTTTGTGAATGCCCGTAAAGGGGATATCGGCGCGTTTGACTCGCCGAAGTTTATTGGTCTACCGGTCGGTGAAGTGCTGAAAGTGGCGAAAGATCACCTTGATGTTGAAGTGACGGAACCGCTGGCGAACGGCGATGGCCTTAACGTGATGATTAAGCGTGAGGTCGTAGGCTTCCGTGCCAATACGGTCGAGAAAACCGGCGAGAACCGCTACCGCGTTTGGCCGAATGAAATGCCCGCCGATCTTTACAAAGCGCGGCCGAACGCGGCGCTTAACCGTAACCTCGATCACAACTGGCAGCAGGCGCTGCTGAAAACCTCCAGCGAACGTCGTATCGCCGTGGACATTGAGCTGGGCGGCTGGGAAGAGCAGCTGATTCTGACCATGACCTGTGAGGACGGCATTAGCGTGACGCATACGCTCGATGGTCTTTTCGAGGTGGCAAATAACGCGGAAAAAGCGCTTAACAGCCTGAAGGATGGCGTGGCGAAGCTGGGTCAGACGATTTACTACGCGCGTGCTATCGACGTGAATCTGCCGGACGCGCTGTTCGTGCCAAACAGCCTGCTTAACCAGTTCCGCCGTGAAACGGCAGAAATGCTGGATGCCGCGCGCCTGGCACAGTACCCGCGCGGAAGCCGTAAAGCGGAAGCCGTCCCTGCACCCGTATACCCGGACACCCATTTATCTTTCCTGGCTAACGTCTACAACCATAAAGCCCGTGAATTTTATCATCGCCATGGCGTGCAGCTGATCGACGCCGCCTATGAAGCGCATGAAGAGAAGGGCGATGTGCCCGTGATGATCACCAAGCACTGCCTGCGCTTTGCGTTTAACCTGTGTCCTAAGCAGGCGAAAGGGAACATTAAGAGCTGGAAGGCCACCCCCATGCAGCTGGTAAACGGGGACGAAGTGCTGACCCTCAAATTCGACTGCCGTCCTTGCGAAATGCATGTGATCGGCAAGATGAAAAACCACATTTTCAAAATTCCGCAGCCCGGCAGTATCGTGGCGTCCGTCAGTCCGGACGATCTGATGAAAACCCTGCCAAAACGCAAGGGCAGCTAACTACCTAACGTGCGTGTCCGGTTTGCGCGACTTCTGCCACAGGTGGTGTTCGCGCAAACCCTCCGCCGACTCTTCCGCAGCGCTTCGCAACTCATCGCTGTCGGCTTCATGACGAAGCTGATGCGACACATTCTTGACCCATAAATATTCGTGTCCTTTGTGCCCGGCCATCAGCTGACCTGAAAACAGCGCACAAATAAGCATGACCAAAGATAACCCTTTTTTAATCATGGATTCACCGCTGAAAAACAATGCGGGTTAATCATGTCGATTATTTTCTGGTGTTATTATTCAAAAATTAAAATTAACGAAAAGAAATTGTCAAATAGTGTGGGTTCGGAATAAGTGATAAGATTTTTCCTAAAAAAAGTCCGAATCTTTGTAAAGTCCAGTTCCTTGTCCGTAGCTGGATATTTGCTTTAGGAATAAATCTTTTATAATACCTATCTCAGGCTAAGGAACAGGTCATTTATAAATGAAAAAAATAATAGCGCTTGCGCTTCTGGCGGTTGCAGTTGGAGCTGTTGCTGGGATTCGTTATGCAGGCAATGACGAACCAGAATATATTCGATCTGCAGAAATTCGCGTGGGTTCCTATTTAACCAGCGATTATGGTGGCGTTGCCTGCACCAGCAAAAAAGTGAACGAACAGCGTTGGGAATTAGATTGTACTCATCAAGCAAGAGGAAAAACATTCCAGTTCGCGGTGTATCCCTCTGAAAAAGCACCCTATGGTGTCGCACGCTCCTTTTATCTTGAAGCCCTTAATGACGATGCAAAACAGAGCGCTGAGCAGGGGCTTATGCGTTATTTGCAGATTAATACCCATGCAGGTTAATAAGGTTGTTTAGCGTTCGTTAAGGCAACAGATGTTAGGTTGTAAGAGATCCGCTGCCCGGCCATGGAGTGTCGGGACGTAGAGACCAAAACACAAATCTATCCATGCAAGCATTTACCGCCATTTTTTGGCGGTTTTTTTTGCGCAGTGTTTACCGTGGTTATATGGCATCAGCCGATAGAGCGACTGCACCAGACCCGAAGGTAAGCTGCGGCCGGATACCAGCGTTAAATCGATGTCCCCTGGCAGGGTGCCAGACGGTGATTTTTCAGAACCGGGCAGTACCGGAATGAGAAAATTGTTTGCGGTACTGGGCCGGGGAAATCGCGAACTGCTGGCGAAAATGATGGCGCAGCGTCGATGCCTGGCCAAACCCGGTCTGTTCAGCGATGCTGTCGATGCTTAACCGGCTGCTTTCCAGATAATCTTTTGCTCTTAGCAGGCGCTCATTGATTAACCAGCGTGCGGGCGTCGTCCCCGTTGCCGCCTCGAAGCGACGAAGAAACGTGCGCTGGCTCATTCCGACCCTGCGCGCCAGCGAGTCGACGCTGTGCGGCTCTGTAAGATGCGTGTGCAAAAAATCAAACAGCTGGCCCAGACGCTGGCTCTCCCGCAGTTGCGCCACCGGCCGGCTCAGCTGCTGCGGCTGTGAACCATCCCGGTGAGGCGGAATAACCAGCCGTCGCGCCACGCTGTTGGCGGTTTCCATGCCATAATCCCGACGCACAACGTGAAGGCAGAGATCGATCCCCGCCGCGCTGCCCGCGGACGTCAGAATATCGCCTTCGTCATGGTAGAGCACATCCTCAACCACGTCGATGTCAGGGTAACGGGCTTTAAGCGCGTCAATGTAGCGCCAGTGCGTCGTGGCTTTGCGCCCGTTCAGCAGCCCCGTAGCGGCCAGTACAAACACACCCGAACAGATGGACAGCAGCTGGCATCCTCGCGCGCTGGCCTGGCGCAGTGCCTCGCAGAACGCGTCCGGAACCGGTGAATCCAGCCCCCGCCAGCCGGGAACCACAATCAGGTCAGCAGACGCAAGCAGGCTTAGATCACCATCGGTAACGATGCGGATCCCGCCTGTCGCCCGGAGTTCACCGCTGTCAACGCTCGCCACCGCAAAACGATACCATTCATCGCCGAATTCGGGACGCGGAAGACCGAAGATCTCCACCGCTACGCCGAACTCAAAGGTACACAGACCGTCATACGCCAGCACCACCACCTGCGGGCGGGCAATTTGTCTTAAGTTTGTCATCTTTTTGCTGTTTTCTGGCATAAGCGAACGCATTCACGGGCTGAATTTGTGGATAGAGTAGTGTTAACACAAACGCCAAAGATGAGGAAGGATCATGAGTTATGTTACTGAATTTCCGGCTGCCGAGCCGCAGGAAGCCGTTACCCATTTTCTGCGCCGCCTGAGCGTCGAAACCGACTGCGCAGATGTGCATCACGCCATCGTCAACCATGAGCAGGACTTCGTGCTGCTGCACGTAGTGGGGAGCCCGGAGCAGTTTGCCCGCCGTCATGTGCCTGGCGCAGTACATCTGCCGCGGAGCCAGATTACCGCTGAGCGCATGGCCCAATGGCCTGAAGGCACGCTGTTCGTCGTTTACTGCGCTGGGCCGCACTGCAACGGCGCGGACAGAGCCGCGTTGAAGCTCGCGCGCCTCGGGCTGCCGGTCAAAATCATGCTCGGGGGGATAACCGGCTGGGAAGATGAAAAATTCGCCTTTGCCAGTAGCGAAACCGCCGCCGCGCTGTGAACATGAATTTTTTTCAACACTCGTGAAATTTTCTCGTTTGCCGGAACAGGACAGGTATGACATCTTTTTTGGACATTTAGACACCCAGAAGTCTAAAAGTTCAAATGATGAATTATCACTGCTGGCAATTATCGCCGGCAGACTGAGGAGATTTCCATGCAACGACACCACGCCCCGTATCGCGCCGATGTAGTCGGCAGTTTTTTACGCCCGGATGCCATCAAGCAGGCGCGCCTGAAGTTCGCCAGCGGCGAAATTGACGCCGGACAGCTTCGCGCGGTGGAAGACGATGCCATTCGCCAGGTCGTTGAGCAGCAGTGCGCGTGTGGCCTGCATGTTGTGACCGACGGTGAATTTCGCCGCGCCTGGTGGCACTTCGACTTCTTCGACGGTCTGCAGGGCGTTGAGCGTTACGATTCACAGCAGGGCATCCAGTTCAACGGGGTACAAACCAAAGCCCACGGCGTGCGCGTTAACGGCAAGCTGGGCTTTGGCGACCATCCGATGCTGGACGATTTCCGCTACCTGAAAAGCATCAGCGGCAATGCTCAGCCGAAGATGACCATTCCCAGCCCGAGCGTGCTCCATTTCCGCGGGGGCCGCAAAGACATCGATGCGACGGTGTACCCGGATCTGAATGACTATTTCGACGATCTGGCGACCACCTGGCGCGACGCCATCCGCGCGTTCTATGATGCGGGCTGCCGTTACCTTCAGCTGGACGATACCGTCTGGGCCTATCTCTGTTCGGACGATCAGCGCCGTCAGATCCGCGAGCGCGGTGATGATGCCGATGAGCTGGCACGCATCTATGCCCGCGTCCTGAACAAGGCGCTGGAAGGCAAGCCCGACGATCTGACCATCGGCCTGCACGTTTGTCGCGGTAACTTCCGTTCAACATGGATTTCCGAAGGCGGCTATGAGCCGGTGGCGGAAGTGCTGTTCGGGACGGTCAACGTTGACGCGTTCTTCCTTGAATACGACAACGACCGCAGCGGGGATTTCGCGCCATTGCGCTTCATTCGCCCGGGCAAGCAGCAGGTGGTGCTGGGCCTGATCACCACGAAAAACGGCGAGCTGGAGAACCCGGAGGGGATTAAAGCCCGTCTGGAAGAGGCGGCGAAATACGTGGCAAAAGAGCAAATTTGCCTCAGCCCGCAGTGCGGCTTTGCCTCTACCGAAGAGGGCAACAGCCTGAGTGAGTCCCAGCAGTGGGACAAAGTCCGTCTGGTCACGCAGATCGCCAGCGAAGTCTGGTAAAACATCCTCCTCAGCGCTGCATTATAAAAGTGCAGCGCTGTGCCATTCTGAGTCGTTCTCTTTACATCCTGCGTTCTCCCTCCTGAAATAGCGCTTCCTCCATTCTGGCATCCTTTTTGCTGCTGCTTCGCTGACACATTTTTTCCGCGTCCACGCCGTAACGGACGTTTTCGCACAGCGTTCTTTTTCAGGAGTGAAAATATGCAGCGTCGTACCTTATTAAAAGCCTTTGCGTTATCCGCGTCCGTCGTGGCGATGGGAATGAGTTTTGGCGTGCAGGCGGCCGATACCATCAAAGTGGGGATCATGCATTCTCTTTCCGGCACCATGGCCATCTCCGAAACGCCGCTGAAAGACGTCGCGCTGATGACCATCGACGAGATCAACGCGAAAGGGGGCGTGCTGGGTAAAAAACTGGAGCCGGTGGTGGTGGATCCGGCCTCAAACTGGCCGCTGTTTGCCGAGAAAGCCCGCCAGCTGTTAAGTCAGGATAAAGTGGCGGTGGTATTCGGATGCTGGACGTCGGTATCGCGCAAATCCGTGCTGCCGGTCTTCGAGGAGCTGAACGGTCTGCTGTTCTATCCGGTGCAGTATGAAGGCGAAGAGATGTCGCCGAACGTCTTCTATACCGGCGCGGCACCGAACCAGCAGGCCATTCCGGCGGTGGAATACCTGATGAGTGAAGATGGCGGCGCGGCGAAGCGCTTCTTCCTGCTGGGCACGGACTATGTTTACCCACGCACTACCAACAAGATCCTGCGCGCTTTCCTGCATTCGAAAGGGGTGGAGGATAAGGACATCGAGGAGGTTTACACCCCGTTTGGCCATAGCGACTACCAGACCATCGTCGCCAACATCAAGAAATTCTCTGCGGGCGGTAAAACCGCCGTGGTGTCGACCATCAACGGTGATTCCAACGTTCCGTTCTACAAAGAGCTGGCTAATCAGGGGCTGAAGGCAACCGACGTGCCGGTGGTGGCGTTCTCCGTGGGAGAAGAAGAGCTGCGCGGGATTGACACCAAACCGCTGGTCGGCAACCTCGCGGCGTGGAACTACTTTGAATCCGTGGATAACCCGACCAACCAGGCCTTCGTGGCGGATTACAAAGCCTATGCGAAGGCGCACAAGCTGCCGAACGCCGATACCGTGGTGACCAACGACCCGATGGAAGCGACTTACGTGGGGATTCATATGTGGGCGCAGGCGGTGGAAAAAGCGGGCACTACCGACGTGGACAAAGTGCGTGCGGCGATGGCCGGCCAGTCCTTTAAGGCGCCGTCAGGCTTTACGCTCACCATGGATGCCACCAACCACCATCTGCATAAGCCGGTCATGATCGGTGAAATCGAGGGCAACGGTCAGTTTAACGTTGTGTGGCAGACGGAACAGCCGGTACGCGCCCAGCCGTGGAGTCCGTTCATCGCCGGGAATGATAAAAAGCCCGACCAGCCGATGAAAACCGCCAGCAACTAAGACATCACCGCAGGGAGAAACGTCATGAACGCCATGCGCATGTTCATCGCTTTTGTATGGCTTTCCGGACTGCTGCCAGGGATGGTGCAGGCATCGGATGCCGATCGTTTTGTTGCCGCCAGCCGCAGCCAGCAGGCGGATTTGCTGACGCAGTGGGCCGCCGCGCCGGATGCGTCAAGGCTGCCGCTCCTTGAGGCGCTGCAACAGGAAAACCTCTACGTTGATACGCAAAAGCACGCCTTTGCGCAGCGCAACGGTCAAATGGTCTCGCTCGGTGACGCTCAGGCGGCTGAAGGGGCAACCAAAGCCGTTCGTCTGACCAACCGGCTGCGCGTGCTGGCCGCCACGGCCATCGCTACGCATCAGCTGGTGAGTGACGGTGTCACAGAAAGGCGTGCGGCAGCCCGTCAGCTGCAGCGGGATGCCCAGCCCGGGATGCTCGCTTTTCTGGAGAAACGGGTAAACGATGAAACGGACGCGGTGGCGCGTCAGGCGCTGCTGCTGGCGGTGGCGAATCTCCAGCTGGCCAGCCCGCAGGCAGAGGTGCGCCGTAAGGCCGTCGAGTTATTAGGGCAGTCCGACGATCCGGACGTGGAGTCCAGACTCACCCCGTTTACCCAGGCGCAGACGGAGCCGGATAGCGGCGTTCGCGCGGCCGCAGAGGAGAGTCTTAGCCAGATCCAGCATCGACTGATGTGGGGCGATCTGCTGGGCCAGGCCTTTATGGGGCTGTCACTGGGGTCGGTGCTGCTGCTGGTGGCGCTGGGGCTTGCCATTACCTACGGCCTGCTGGGCGTGATTAACATGGCCCACGGCGAGATGCTGATGCTTGGCGCGTATGCCACCTGGATGGTGCAGCAGGCGGTGGCCGGGCTTGCGCCCCAGTGGCTGGCGCTCTATCCCGTTATCGCGCTGCCGGTCGCGTTCTGCCTGACGGCGGGCATCGGGATGGTGCTGGAGCGCACCGTGATCCGTCATCTGTACGGTCGTCCTCTGGAAACGCTGCTGGCGACGTGGGGCATCAGCCTGATGCTTATCCAGCTGGTGCGCATGACCTTTGGCGCCCAGAACCTCGAGGTCGCGAACCCGGCATGGCTCTCCGGCGGGGTGCAGGTTTTTGCCAACCTGACGCTGCCGTGGAACCGCATTGTGGTGCTGGGCTTCGTGCTGCTGGTGCTGTTCTTTACCTGGCTCATTCTGAACAAAACCCGCCTGGGGCTGAACGTGCGCGCGGTAACGCAGAATCGCAGCATGGCCGCCTGCTGCGGGGTACCGACAGGGCGCGTGGATATGCTTGCCTTCGGGCTTGGCTCCGGGATTGCGGGGTTAGGCGGCGTGGCGTTATCGCAGCTCGGTAACGTCGGGCCGGAGCTGGGCCAGGGCTATATCATCGACTCTTTCCTTGTGGTGGTGCTCGGAGGTGTAGGCCAGCTGGCAGGCAGCGTGGCCGCGGCGTTTGGTCTGGGGATCTTTAATAAAATCCTTGAACCACAGATGGGGGCGGTACTGGGCAAGATCGTGATTCTGGTGGCGATCGTGCTGTTTATTCAGAAACGCCCCCAGGGGCTGTTTGCGCTGAAAGGGAGGGTGATTGACTGATGAGCCAGCCGCTGACCTTAACGCTGGCGCGCAAAGCGCCACGCACCACGCAGATTGCGGGCAGCCTGATGGTGGTGTGCTTACTGATATTGCCCTTTTTCGCCTTACTGCCTGCGACGCATCCGCTGGCGCTATCGACCTGGATGCTGACGCTTATCGGCAAGATCCTCTGCTACGCCATCGTTGCGGTGGCGCTGGATCTGGTGTGGGGCTATGCGGGTATGCTATCGCTTGGGCACGGCATCTTCTTTGCCCTGGGCGGCTACGCGATGGGCATGTACCTGATGCGCCAGGCCGCGGGTGACGGTCTGCCTGCGTTCATGTCGTTTCTCTCCTGGAGCGAACTGCCGTGGTTCTGGTGGGGAACCCAGCATTTTGCCTGGGCGCTGGTGCTGATTGTGCTGGTTCCGGGGCTGTTGGCGCTGATATTTGGCTGGTTTGCCTTCCGCTCAAAGATCAAAGGGGTCTATTTCTCGATTATGACCCAGGCGCTGACCTACGCCGGGATGCTGCTATTCTTTCGCAACGAAACCGGTTTTGGCGGCAATAACGGCTTTACCGGCTTCACCACGCTGCTCGGGTTTTCGGTAACGGAAACGACCACCCGTATCGCGCTGTTTCTGGCAACCGTGCTGTTGCTGCTCCTGGCCCTGGGCACGGGATTTGCGCTGGCGAAGAGCAAGTTTGGCCGCATCCTGACCGCCGTTCGCGACGCCGAAAACCGCCTGACGTTTTGCGGCTACGATCCGCGCGGCTTCAAGCTGCTGGTCTGGACGCTCTCTGCCGTGCTGTGCGGCCTGGCGGGGGCGCTGTACGTCCCGCAGGTGGGCATTATCAACCCGGGCGAAATGTCACCCACGAACTCGATAGAAGCCGCCATCTGGGTGGCGCTGGGCGGGCGCGGGACGCTGGTGGGGCCGGTGATTGGCGCGGCGCTGGTGAACGGGGCTAAGAGCTTCTTCACCGTTGCGATGCCCGAATACTGGCAGCTATTTCTGGGGTTAATTTTTATCGCCGTCACGCTGTTTTTACCGCGCGGCGTCTACGGTCTGTTTCGAAAGGGAGACAAATAATGCAGCCAGCCGAAGGGTTATTCACCCGCCAGTTGCCCGGCGATCGTTACCGTGAACAGACCGATCCGGTGCTTCAGCTTGAGGCCATCAACGTCAATTTTGATGGCTTTCAGGCCCTGACCGATCTGTCGCTGAATATCGGCGTGGGCGAGCTGCGCTGCTTGATTGGCCCCAACGGAGCCGGTAAAACCACGCTGATGGACGTCATCACCGGCAAAACGCGGCCAAAAAGCGGCAGGGCCATTTACGATCAGTCCATCGACCTGACCGCGCTGGAGCCTGCAGCCATTGCACGCCAGGGCATTGGGCGTAAATTCCAGAAACCCACGGTTTTTGAAGCGCTGACGGTGTGGGAGAACCTGGAGATCGCCATGAAAAATGATAAATCCGTCTGGGCGAGCCTGCGGGCAAAACTCAACGGTGAACAGCGCGACCGCATTGATGAGATGCTGGTTTTGCTGCGTCTTAGCAGCGAACGCGATCGCCGCGCCGGGCTGCTTTCGCACGGGCAAAAACAGTTTCTGGAAATCGGTATGCTTCTTGTTCAGGACCCGCACCTGCTCCTGCTGGATGAACCGGCCGCCGGGATGACCGACGCGGAAACCGAATACACCGCCGAGCTGTTCAAAACGCTGTCGGGTAAGCATTCTCTGATGGTGGTGGAGCACGATATGGGTTTTGTTGAGACCATCGCTGACCACGTGACGGTGCTGCATCAGGGGCGAGTGCTGGCGGAAGGTTCGCTTCGCGAGGTGCAGGCCAACGAGCAGGTGATTGAGGTCTATCTGGGGCGCTAAGGAGCGATGATGTTACAGGTTAACGAACTGAATCAGTATTACGGCGGCAGCCATATCCTGCGCGGCGTGAGTTTTGAGGCCGTCACCGGAGAAGTCACCTGCCTGCTTGGGCGCAACGGCGTCGGGAAAACCACGCTGCTGAAGTGTCTGATGGGGCTGATCCCGGCGAAAACCGGGGAGGTCATCTGGCAGGGTAAAAAGATCACTCACAGCAAGCCGCACCAGCGGGTGCAGTCCGGAGTAGCGTACGTCCCGCAGGGCCGCGAGATTTTCCCGCGCCTGACCGTAGAAGAGAATCTTCTGCTGGGGCTGTCGCGATTTTCCGCCCGCGAGGCGAAGCAGGTTCCGGATGAGATCTGGCAGCTGTTCCCGGTGCTTAAAGATATGAAAAATCGCCGCGGGGGCGATCTCTCCGGTGGACAGCAGCAGCAGCTGGCGATTGGTCGCGCATTGGCGAGTCGTCCGCAGCTGCTGATTCTGGATGAGCCGACCGAAGGCATACAGCCGTCGGTGATTAAAGAGATAGGCCACGTGATCCGCACCCTGGCGGATCGGGGAGATATGGCGATCCTGCTGGTGGAGCAGTTTTACGACTTTGCCGCCGAGCTGGCCGACAGCTATCTGCTGATGTCGCGCGGCACCATTATCCAGCGCGGACGGGGTGAAAACATGGAGCAGGAAGACGTTCGCGGGCTGGTTGCGATTTAAAATGTTATAATATAACATTCGCATTCTTATAAAACGGAATGAGGGTGTTATGTTGGCTGCACATATTGGGAAATTTGCCATGACTCTGGGGGCGCTGCTGGTCAGCGGCCAGCTGTTTGCTCACTCGCACGGCCATCAGATGACCGAAGCGGAACAGAAAGCGGCGAACGGCGTGTTTGAGGATAAGGACGTGAAGGACAGAGCGCTGTCTGACTGGGACGGAACATGGCAGTCGGTCTATCCGTTCCTGCTGGACGGCTCTCTGGATCCGGTCTTTAAGCAGAAAGCGCAGAAGGATAAAAGCAAATCCTTTGACGAGGTGAAAGCCTACTACCGCACGGGTTATGCGACGGACGTGGATGCCATCGGCATCGAAAACAACGTGATGGAATTCCATAAAGGCAAAGCGGTCAGCCGCTGTCAGTATGATTACAGCGGCTACAAAATACTGACCTACGCATCGGGCAAAAAAGGCGTTCGCTATCTGTTTGAGTGTAAGGATGCCGGCAGCAAGGCACCGAAGTTTGTTCAGTTCAGCGACCATACCATCGCACCGAAGGCCTCATCACATTTCCACATTTTCATGGGCAACACCTCTCACGAGGCGCTGCTGAAAGAGATGGATAACTGGCCGACCTATTACCCGAATGAGATGTACAAAGAGCAGGTGGTGGAGGAGATGTTGCACCACTAGGTTGTTTCTTTTGCCGGGGGGCGGCTTCGCCTTACCCGGCCTGCATTCGCTACGCCGCTTTGGGTGACTCGCACCACGCCTTCACGCTCATCCCGCGCAAAATCATCAGCCAGGCTATGACGATGGCGACCATCATGATCGCAAAGAGCGACCAGTGCGGCAGGTTGGTCAGAATGATACCGGTGATCATCGGGTTTGCCGCCGCGCCGAGCCAGCCCAGCGCCTGCGCGGAGAAATAGCTCGCCTTCATTCCCGGTGGAGCAATGTTGTCGATCAGCATGTATTCACCCGGAGCATAGATAATCTCACCCAGGGTAAAAATGGCGGCAGCGATGCCCCAGTAAACCAGGTTTTCTCCGGAGAGCATAAAGCCCCCCAGCCCCACGATAAAAAACAGGGTGGCGAGGGTCATCAGCGGGCGAATATTGCTGGCAGAGATCTTACGACCCAGCGCATATTGCAGCGTCACCACCACCGCGGCGTTGACTGGCAGCACCACGGCGACCACCTTTTCGGCGAAATCACTGTCCGCATGCGCGGCCAGAACGTATTGCGAAATACAGCTCGCGAACGACCCGCCCACGTATGACGCCAGCAGTCCAGAGAGCGTATACCAGAACAGCGCGCGGTCTTTCAGCAATACCGACGGCTGCCACGGCGTCTTCTCCTCTGCGGTATCTAACGCTACGCTTTTTTGCACAAAGAAATGGATAAAGCCCAGCGGCAGGGCGGCGCAGAAGGCCGCCAGCCAGAACGGCAGCTGCAGGCTGTACATCACCAGCAGGGTGCCAATCGGCGGGCCGACCGTCCAGCCAATGTTAAGGAAGCTGTAGTTCAGCGAGAAGACCCGCGCCTTCTGGCTGGAGGTGAGTACGTCTGAGAACCATGCTTTCAGCACCGTCGAAAAGACGGAGTAGGCGCAGTTGATCAGCGCAAAGAACAGCACCACCAGCGTGACGTTATCGACCAGCGGGATCGCCACAAATCCGGCGATAAACGCCACAATCGCGATCAGCATGTAGCGTTTTTTATCAAACTTATCGGCCAGAATGCCAAATCCCAGGCTAAACACCACGCCTATAGTCAGCGCAATCGTCAGGGCATAACCAATATTCTCGACGCTCATGCTGTAGACGCGCGTGAGATAAATGGTCATAAACGGCAGCGTTGCCCCTCTACCGATGGTTAACAACAATGACGATGCCAGCAGCGCTGCGGTTGAGCGCCTGAGAGATGGTTTCATATTCCTGCCCGACAGTTGCTTATGCTTTTATTAGACGTGTGTTAACAGGATTACCATGACATAAGGGGCTTGTATAGCGCCTGATTTATCCCTAAGTGCTTCAGCTGCCTGCCAGAATTAATGATCTTCTCGCAGCGTACTTTTTTCTGTTACCTTGAAGTGTTAACAAATTATTAATAATTCAGGGGCAGGGTATGACGCGGAAAGACGGGCTGCTGGCATTGCTGGTGGTCGTAGTATGGGGGCTCAACTTTGTGGTCATTAAGCTGGGGCTGCACAACATGCCGCCGCTGATGCTGGCCGGTTTACGTTTTATGCTGGTCGCTTTCCCGGCCATCTTCTTTGTGGCTCGTCCAACGATCCCCTTTAAACTGCTGCTGGGCTACGGTCTGACCATCAGCTTTGGCCAGTTCGCGTTTCTCTTTTGCGCCATCAAGTTCGGTATGCCAGCCGGTCTTGCCTCGCTGGTGCTACAGGCGCAGGCGTTCTTTACCATTATTCTCGGCGCCTTCGTGTTTGGCGAACGTTTGCAGGGCAAACAGCTGGCAGGCATTACGCTCGCGGTGTTCGGCGTGCTGGTGCTCATTGAGGCCAGCCTGAACGGTCAGCATGTGGCGCTGCTCGGGTTTATGTTGACGCTGGCGGCGGGGCTGAGCTGGGCGTGCGGGAATATCTTCAACAAGCTGATTATGCAGCACGAGGCGCGCCCGCAGGTGATGTCCCTGGTGGTCTGGAGCGCGCTGATCCCGATAATTCCGTTTCTGGCGGCGTCGTTTATTCTGGATGGTCCTGATCTGATGCTGAAGAGTCTGGTCGACATCGATCTGACCACGATCCTTTCTCTTGTCTATCTGGCCTTTGTCGCCACCATTGTGGGCTACGGAATTTGGGGATCGCTGCTGGGGCGTTATGAAACCTGGCGCGTGGCGCCGTTATCCCTGCTGGTGCCGGTGGTGGGGCTTGCCAGCGCGGCACTCTTGCTGGATGAAACGCTGAGCGCGCTGCAGCTGTTTGGCGCCGTGCTGATCATGGCCGGGCTGTACATTAACGTGTTTGGTCTACGGGTTCGTCGGGCGACGCGGGTAAGCGAAAAGGCATAAAAAAAGCCCCGCGTCTGCGGGGCAAAAACGAATCAGAGGCCGTGCTGATTATAATAAGGCACGCCTAATTCGTCGGATTTGTCGCTACCAGCACCCATATGGTTGAAATCATAAGGCGACTGGCCATGTGCTGACGGCAAAATCATCGTATCAGGATTATTTTGCTGCGTTGCACGAGGGGGTTGCTCCGCGAAGGTCTGGCTGGAGAACAGCACCAGCAAGGCGAGGGCGGCGGAGGCGGTAACTTTCATGATTTCCTCGGTTACGTCTGTTACAGGCGATGATTAACTACAGTGTTTTAACGGATACAGGTATCGGGATTCGCCCGGCACGCTGGTGATTCGGTACTTATGAGGCGGCACGTCAAAATAGTTCTTGAACGTACGCGTCAGGGTTTGTTGCGATTCAAATCCGTAACGCTCCGCCAGATAAAGGATCGGCTCATTGCTTTCTTTCAGTTTCTGGGCAATTTCCGTCAGCTTGCGGCTGCGAATATATTGACCTAATGAATGACCGGTCTCTTTTTTGAACATCCGTTGCAGGTGCCATTTGGAGTAACCTGAACGCTCTGACACTTTTTCAAGGGAGAGCGGCGATTCCAGGTTGTCCTCGATCCAGTCCAAAATGCTATGAATGGTGATAGCGTCAGTATTGCGTCTGGACATCGTCATACCTCTTTTTCTGTTTACGGCAGTATTTTCTTAAGCAAAAGCTCAAGGGTTGCCACTTCATCTGCCGTTAAGTTTTTTGTTAGTTCCTGATGCAGTGTTTGTCCTACTAATTGATGACATTGCTCGCACATGGCCGCGCCATCGCTGGTCAGCTTCACCAGTACGCCGCGTTTGTCATTCGGGTTAGGGCTTCGTTCTATCCATCCTTTGCAGACGAGACGATCGAGCATGCGGGTTAACGCACCCAGATCGACAGAGAGCACCTTTTTCAGCTCAACCGGTGTGATACACACTTCGCAGCGAATGGAACACAGCACTTTGAACTGTGTTGCGGTGATATCCAGCGGTGACAGATAGTCGTTGAGCAGGCGATCTTTTTTCTGATTGACCATATGTATAAGACGACCCAGCGGAACAACGTCGTTAAAGATATCACTGGTGCTTTTCACAATGGTTGCCCTGGCAAGTAGTTTAGTCACGGCAGATATTATTGCTCAGGCAAGTATAAGTCAACTGAATGAGTCAGCCGATGCCACGAATAGCTAAAACGTTTCATGAACTTTTTTTGAGGTATTTCAAATCATATAGATAACTCAGGGTTATCCTTTTTCAGGGAAAATAATCGTTACGTTGCACTGATGGCCTAACGCCACGCTTTCCCCCTATACTTGCGGGAATCAATATGGATAAGGACGACGAGGCATTATGTTGGATTTGATTAAAGCAGTGGGTCTTGGGCTGGTGGTGTTGCTGCCGTTGGCTAACCCGTTAACGACGGTGGCGCTTTTCCTCGGGCTGGCAGGGAATATGAACAGCGCCGAGCGTAACCATCAGTCGATGATGGCCTCGGTGTATGTGTTTGCCATCATGATGGTGGCTTATTACGCTGGACAGGTGGTGATGAACACCTTCGGGATTTCTATCCCTGGCCTGCGCATCGCCGGGGGGCTCATTGTCGCCTTCATCGGTTTCCGCATGCTGTTCCCGGCGCAAAAAGCGCATGAGTCGCCGGAAGCGGCCAGCAAATCGGAAGAGCTGGAGACCGAACCGAGTGCCAATATTGCCTTTGTGCCGCTGGCCATGCCGAGCACGGCGGGGCCGGGTACCATCGCGATGATCATCAGCTCTGCATCAACGGTGCGAGACAGCGCAACTTTCCCGGACTGGGTGCTGACGGTTGCGCCGCCGCTGATTTTTGCGATTATCGGGGTTATCGTGTGGGCATCGCTGCGCAGCTCTGGCGCCATTATGCGCTGGGTTGGCAAGGGGGGAATCGAGGCGATTTCCCGTCTGATGGGCTTCTTGCTGGTCTGTATGGGCGTACAGTTTATTATTAACGGCGTGCTGGAAATTATTAAGACCTATCATTGATGTGATTGCCGGGTGGCGCTGCGCTTACCCGGCACAAACACACCTCACCCGTGCTGCCCCTGTTCCTCCAGCGCCACCGGCCATTTACGGAAGATGAGCACCGACCAGATAAACGCCGCAAGTGCCGGAATGGCCCCCAGATAGCCAATCGACGACATCGATACGTGAAGTATTACCTGATTTCCCACCAGCGCGCCCGCGCCAATCCCGAGATTGAAAATTCCGGAGAACAGCGACATCGCGACGTCCGTAGCATCCGGTGCCAGGGCCAGAACTTTCACCTGCATGCCCAGACCAATAATCATGATCGCCACGCCCCAGAACAGGCTGAGGATCGCCAGATGACTTTCCCTGCCTGCGGCAGGCATCAGCAGCAGCAGGCAGGCCAGCAGCAGACCGATAGCGCAGTTCACCAGCGTCGAGGCATGCCGGTTACCCAGCTTACCGAACAGCACGCTGCCGATAATGCCCGCGCCGCCGAGGATCAACAGTAAAACGGTGGCAAAGTTGGCGCTAAAGCCCGCCACCACCTGCACAAACGGTTCAATGTAGCTATACGCCGTGTAATGGGCCGTCACCACAATGACGGTAAGCAGGTAGATACTCAGCAGCGCCGGGCGACGCATCAGCAGCGGAAGGCTTTTTAGGGAGCCGGAATGTTCGCTCGGCAGCGCGGGCAGCAGCTTAATCAGGCACACCAGCGTGACCAGTGCGCCCATACCAATGGCGAAGAAAGTAGTACGCCAGCCGAAGTATTGCCCTACGATGCGGCCAATCGGCAGACCCAGCACCATCGCCAGTGCGGTACCGGTGGCAATCAGGCTCAGCGCCTGCGCGCGTTTCCCCGCTGGCGCGAGTCGTATAGCCAGCGACGCGGTGATCGACCAGAACACCGCATGGGCAAATGCAATGCCGATACGGCTAATGACCAGCACCGTAAAATTCCACGCCATAAACGACAGGACATGGCTGGCGATGAACAGCACAAAAAGACCGATCAGCAGCCTGCGCCGCTCCATCTGGCTGGTCAGCAGCATAAAGGGCAAGGACATCAGCGCCACTACCCAGGCGTAGATGGTCAACATAATGCCCACCTGCGCCGTTTCCATCTGGAAACTTTCAGCGATGTCAGACAACAGCCCAACCGGAACAAATTCTGTGGTGTTAAAAATAAACGCGGCAATGGCCAGCGTGACCACGCGTAGCCACGCAACCCTGCGGGAAACTGTGTTCGTTGTCATAGGGATGTCGGAGGTTCGTTGCTGAAAAGAAGAGGAGTCGATCTTAAAACGTTGAACGGCGAAAACTCAACCATTATGTGACGCAGATCGCAATATTTACCTTATGAAAGCGGTAGCCGGGAACCCAGTTTTCATTGAAGATAACGGAACAACACAATAAAAACAGGCGGTAAGGCTATGCAGGAGATTGATTTTTATCTGGTAGATGCGTTCAGCGATACCTCATTCGGCGGCAACCCGGCGGCCGTTTGCCCGCTGAAGTCGTGGTTGCCCGATGAGACCTTACTGAAAATGGCGCAGCAGCATAATCAGTCGGAAACGGCTTTTTTCGTCTGCGGTAAAGGGGGCATTGAGCTACGCTGGTTTACCACGCTCACCGAAGTCAATCTCTGCGGCCACGCTACGCTTGCGGCCGCGCACGTGTTGTTTACCGAGCTGGACTACCCGGACTCGCGGATCCACTTTGAAACCGCCTCTGGCCGCCTGACGGTCAGCCGGGAGGGGGAGTGGATGACCCTGGACTTCCCGGCATGTCCAACCCATGAAGAGACGCCCCCACCGGAGATGCTCTCGGCGCTGGGCATCAGCCGCTACGTTGAAGCCCGTAAAGGGCGCGCCTGGCTGATCGTTCTGGAGAATCACCAGCAGGTTGAAGCGCTTGCGCCACGCTACTCGGCGATGACGCCGGGCGAGCATAAGGTGAGCGTTACGGCGCGCGGTGAAGGGGAATATGATTTTGTCAGCCGCTTTTTCTCCCCGGGCGTTTCCGTCCCGGAAGACCCGGTCACCGGCTCCGCGCACACCATGCTGATCCCGCACTGGAGCGAAAAGCTGGGCAAAACGACGATGTTCGCTCGTCAGGTTTCAGCGCGCGGTGGCGACGTGCGCTGTGAGCTGAAAGGTTCGCGCGTGCTGATGAGCGGGCAGGCCGCGCTTTATCTGAAAGGCACAGTTTTTCTGCGCTAAAAACCCATAACAAGAGAGGAAGAGACAATGCAGGAAATTGATTTTTATCTGGTGGATGCCTTCAGCGACAAAACCTTTGGCGGCAACGCCGCAGCGGTATGTCCTCTGGAAGAGTGGCTGCCGGACGAAACGCTGCTCAAAATGGCGCAGCAGCATAACCAGTCTGAGACCGCCTTTTTCGTGCGCACCGACGGCGGGTTTGAGCTGCGCTGGTTTACCACGCTGGATGAAATTAACCTGTGCGGTCACGCTACGCTTGCCGCATCGCACGTTATTTTCGAATACCTTGACTACCCGCACACCGAAATCACCTTCACCACCCGCTTCGTGGGTGAACTGACGGTTAAACGCAGCGGCGACTGGCTGACGCTAAACTTCCCCACGTGGTCGACGGAGGTTGTGGAGAATCCTCCCGAGGTGCTGTTTAGCGCGCTGGGCATCCCGGCGGCAAAAGAGGTGCGCGTCGGACGGGATTACATGGTGGTGCTGGAGAGCCAGCAGCAGGTGGAAGCATTAACGCCGGATATTGGGGCGATGCTTCCGCTGGATAAAATGGTCTGCGTGACCGCGCCGGGAGAAGAATATGACTTCGTCAGCCGCTTCTTCTGCCCGGGCGAAGGGGTGCCGGAAGACCCGGTTACCGGATCTGCCCACAGCATGCTGATTCCCTACTGGAGCGAAAAGCTGGGCAAAACGTCACTCAATGCCCGCCAGGTCTCGCACCGTGGCGGGGATCTGCGCTGCGAACTGAAGGGCGACCGCGTGCTGATTGGCGGCCAGGCTACCCTGTATCTGAAAGGGCGAATCTTCCTGCGCTAGCTTAGTGACGCGCTATAAGTTAATACTATGAACCACCCCGGCAGGCCTGAGCTATGTTGATATAAAAAAGCAAGGAGCCTGCCATGTATTCCATTACCTCTGAATCTGCACGTCATCCGGACATTCTCAGGTTGATCGCGGCGCTTGACCGCTACCAGAGCGAACTCTATCCCGCCGAAAGCAACCATCTGCTCGACCTCGCTGCGCTGCCGGAAGCCTCGCTGATCCTGATGGTCATTCGTGACCAGCAGCTTCAGGCCGTGGGTTGCGGTGCCATCGTTCTCAACGGCGACGGAACGGGGGAGATGAAGCGGGTCTATATCGATCCGGCCCATCGCGGGCAGCATCTCGGCGAGACGCTGCTGGCCGCCCTGGAGGATGAAGCTCTGAGCCGCCATTGCCACACGGTAAGGCTGGAGACGGGCATCAAACAGCGCGCCGCGGTTGGTCTTTATGAACGGTGCGGATACGATTTGCGCCCGGCGTTTGCCCCGTACGCTGACGATCCGCTCAGCCTGTTTATGGAGAAGGCGCTGGTTGAAGACGTTCGTTTAGCAGCGCTATAAAGGCCTCCAGCTGGCGGGTCATCGCCCCGCGTCGCCACACCAGCCAGGTAGTAAGCCAGCGCCAGTTTTCCGCCAGCGGCCAGGCTTCAACCTGATGATGTCCCGGCATACTCTCCAGCATTGAGCGCGGCATCAGCGCGATGCCCGCGCCAGCAATGACGCAGGCGAGCATGCCGTGGTAGGACTCCATCTCATGAATGCGGCCGGGAGTGGCGCGGTCAGCGTGAAACCAGCTCTCCAGGTGTCGGCGATACGAACAGTTGGCGCGAAAGGCATAAACGTCGCTGCCGCTCACCTGCGTAGCGCGTGAGATTTCCGCGTGCCCGGCAGGCGTGACCAGCATCATCTCTTCCCGGTAGACCGGCATGCCCTCCAGCTCCGGATGCGAGAGTGGCCCGTCGACAAAGGCGGCGCTTAGGGTTCCCTCCAGTACGCCATCAATCATTGTCCCGGAAGGCCCGGTAGAAAGGGCAAACTGGATGCGCGGATAGCGCTGGTTAAACTGCGCCAGCGTTTCAGGAATGCGCACGGCGGCGGTACTTTCCAGCGCGCCGAGGGCAAATAGCCCCTGCGGCTCATCGCCCGCGACGACCATCCGCGCTTCATCCACCAGGGCAAGGATTTGCCTGCTGTAGCGCAGGAAGTTATGCCCGGCGGGGGATAGGCGCAAACGCTGGTTCTCACGAATAAACAGCTCAACGCCAAGATCGGCTTCCAGCTGGCGGATGCGGGTCGTCAGGTTAGACGGCACGCGATGCACCTTCTGCGCCGCCTGGGTGATACTGCCCGTCAGCGCGACGGCGTTGAACATTTCAAGCTGGGTTAAGTCCATAATATTCTCGTTTCGTGAATAAGGTGGTTAGTATTATTCATTTTTAAGAAATAGCAGAGTGGGCCACAATGAATCAACCGAAATACGTGGAGAACATCATGACTTATTCATCTGCTACACATGCCCTCTCTGTCAACCCGGCCACGGGGGAAACCCTCGCCGCTTATCCGTGGGCGACGCCGGAAGAGGTTGAACGCGCGATTTCTCAGTCCGATGCGGGGTATCGCCAGTGGCGACGCCAAAGCGTTGCCCACCGGGCGCAGAAGCTGCGGGATCTCGGCGCCGCGCTGCGAAACCGCGCGGAAGAGATGGCGCAGACAATCTCCCGTGAAATGGGGAAACCCATCCTGCAGGCGCGGGCGGAAGTGGCAAAATCCGCCGGCCTGTGCGACTGGTATGCCGAGCACGGCCCGGCGATGCTGCGTGCGGAGCCTACGCAGGTGGAAAACCACAACGCGGTTATTGAATACCGTCCGCTGGGGCCGATCCTCGCGGTAATGCCGTGGAACTTCCCGCTCTGGCAGGTGCTGCGCGGCGCGGTGCCTATCCTGCTGGCAGGGAACAGCTATTTGCTCAAACACGCGCCAAACGTGCTCGGCTCGGCGGATCTTATTGGGCAGATCTTTGCGGATGCCGGTTTCCCTGAAGGCGTATTCGGCTGGGTGAACGCCACCAATGACGGCGTAAGCCAGGCGATTAACGATCGCCGTATTGCGGCCGTGACCGTCACCGGAAGCGTGCGAGCCGGTGCGGCCATTGGCGCTCAGGCGGGGGCCGCGCTGAAAAAATGCGTTCTTGAGCTGGGCGGCTCCGACCCGTTTATCGTCCTTAACGATGCCGACCTGGACCTTGCCGTGAAGGCTGCGGTGGCGGGTCGCTACCAGAACACCGGGCAGGTGTGCGCGGCGGCGAAACGTTTTATCGTCGAGGAGGGTATCGCAGAGACCTTTACCCGGCGTTTTGTGGAGGCCGTTTCTGCGCTGAAGCTGGGCGCACCGGATCGGGAAGAGAACTTTATTGGCCCGATGGCGCGTTTTGACCTGCGCGATGAACTGCATCAGCAGGTGCAGGCCACCCTCGCCGAAGGGGCAACCCTGCTGCTGGGCGGAGATAAGATCGGCGGAGAGGGCAATTACTACGCGCCAACCGTGCTGTCGAACGTCACCCCGTCGATGACGGCGTTCCGCCAGGAGCTGTTTGGTCCGGTCGCGGCCATTACTGTTGCGAAAGACGCGGAGCACGCCCTGGCGCTTGCCAACGACAGCGACTTTGGCCTGTCCGCCACCGTCTTCACCGCTGACGCGGCGCTTGCGGATAAATTCTCCCGCGAACTGGAGTGCGGCGGCGTGTTTATCAACGGCTTTAGCGCCAGCGACGCGCGCGTGGCCTTCGGCGGCGTGAAGAAAAGCGGCTTTGGCCGCGAGCTTTCCCACTTTGGTTTGCACGAGTTCTGCAACGTGCAGACGGTGTGGAAGGATCGCGTGTAATCTTGTGATTTCGGCCCTCATCGCGAGGGCCGTTGTCATTAATCTGCAATGGTTCTGTCATTTTCATTTCGTAGACTCGCTCGCGTCTAACGCCTTGTTAATGAAGATGATTATGAACCTAACGCAAATTTTTCGCCGTATTGCGCAGCGTCTCACCCCCCGTCACTTTGGCCTGCTGACGGGGATCTTTTGCATTATTGGCCTTTTCTCCGCGCTGCAGCTCTCCTCGTCATTCCTGCTTAACGCCTCCCTGAACGACGCCAAGCGCAACGAGCAGCAAAACCTGCTGGCCTGGCAGCAGCAGAGCAAGCTGGATCTGGCCCGTGTTTCCCTGCTGGCGGCAAGCGATCTTGTTAACCGGTCCGGCGTCTGGTTTATGCAGGATAAAGAGACCGGCTCCGACGGAAGCTGGCACAGCCTGATGGATGACGCGCAAAAGGCGCTGAAGGTTTCTCAGCAGGCGTGGAAGGCCTGGCTGGCGCTGAATCCGCCGAAAGACGACGCCCTGGTGAACAGCTATCAGCTCTTCTACGGCGCGATCGACGAGCAGGCTGAAGGTCTGGTAAAAACCAACACCATTGACGCGTTTTTTGCCGTACCGGCTCAGGCGTTTCAGACTGATTTTAACGACAACTATGCGCGCTATCAGCAGGCAAGCGAGAAGCAGGCCATGCAGGGACGCCAGAGCTTAATGGCACAGCTCTCCGGCCTGCAAACGTTGTTCCTGTTTGCGCCGGTGCTGCTGCTCGCCATCGCGGTTTCCGTCTGGTTCGGCATGTCCAGATGGGTAATTACGCCGCTGCGTCGGTTGATTGCGCATATTAACCGGCTGGCGGCAGGGGATCTCTCCGGCACGCCGCCGGACGTCACGCGCTTCAACCGGGAGATAGGGCAGCTTAGCGACAGTGTTGCGACGATGCAGCGCGGTCTGCAGCAGCTGGTGACGCAGGTCCGCCATGCCACTGCCACCATGGTGGAGAATATTGGCTCCCTGGCGGAGGGTAACCAGAAGCTGTATCAGCAGTCAGCGCGCCAGGCGAAAGAGCTTGAGGATGTGACGGCGCATATCGCGTCGCTGGAAAGTCATGTAGAGGGGAATACCGGCTATGCCAGGCTCGCCAGCTCGCGCGCCGATGAAGCGCGGCAGGCCGCCTTGGGCGGCGACCAGATGATGTCTACCGTGAATGCGTCTATGCAGGCGATCGTCGACCGATCTTCTGAGATGCGTGGGATCGTGGCGATGATCGACAGCGTGGCGTTTCAGACCAACATCCTGGCGCTGAATGCGGCCATCGAGGCGGCCCATGCCGGAAACCAGGGGCGCGGATTTGCCGTCGTCGCGCGGGAAGTCGGGCTTTTGGCCAGAAAGAGCAGCCACTCGACGCAGACCATTCAGGAGCTTATCAACCGCTCGCTGCAGGGCATTGAAGACGGTTCTCGCGCCGTTACCCTGATGGAAGATAATTTACAGCAGGTCACCGGTCTGGTGGGCAATTTAAGCAGTTTGCTGAATGAGATCTCAACCGCCACGCTCAGCCAGGGAGAGAGTATTCACCTGATGACGCGTCAACTTCAGGCGCTGAATCAGGTCTCCCGTCAGACGGACCAGCTGGTCTCTGACGCCTCGGATGCCTCTGAGCGGCTGCAAAAGCAATCCGATCTTTTATTGCAGGCCGTTTCGCGTTTTCGTCTTAGCGCCTGACGCAATACATAAGCCTCTGTTATACTCGCAGCCCGTTTTAGCCTGAGGGCAAGGAGCAAAGTGTGGCTGCGGTCATCCATAATGAGATGTTGGACGAGATTCTGGCGCAGGTTCGTCCGTTACTTGGAAAGGGGAAGGTTGCCGACTATATTCCGGCCCTTGCCTCGGAGAGCGGGAATAAGCTGGGGATTGCTATCTGTACCATCGACGGACAGCGATACCAGGCAGGCGATGCAACGGAACGTTTTTCCATTCAGTCCATCTCGAAAGTGCTGAGTCTGGTTGCAGCGATGCGCCAGTATGAAGAAGAAGAGATCTGGGCGCGTGTCGGTAAAGATCCTTCTGGCCAGCCTTTTAACTCGCTGCTTCAGCTTGAAATTGAACAGGGTAAACCGCGAAATCCCTTTATCAATGCCGGGGCGCTGGTGGTCTGCGATATGCTGCAAAGCCGCCTCAGCGCACCGCGACAGAGAATGCTTGAGATTGTTCGCCAGCTCTCGGGCGTTGACGATATTGCCTATGATGCGGTGGTGGCCCGCTCGGAGTTTGAACACTCCGCCCGTAACGCGGCCATCGCGTGGCTGATGAAATCCTTCGGTAATTTCCACAACGACGTGGCGACCGTGCTGCAAAACTACTTCCATTACTGCGCCCTGAAAATGAGCTGCGTTGAGCTGGCTCAGACGTTCCTGTTCCTTGCGCACCAGGGGCACGCGCCGCATCTCGATCAGGAGGTCGTTTCTCCGCTTCAGGCCCGGCAGGTTAACGCGCTGATGGCCACCAGCGGGATGTATCAAAACGCCGGTGAGTTTGCCTGGCGCGTTGGACTTCCGGCTAAATCGGGCGTCGGCGGCGGGGTCGTGGCGATTGTGCCGCATGAAATGGCGATAGCCGTCTGGAGCCCGGAACTGGATGAAACGGGAAATTCCCTTGCCGGCGTGGCGGTTCTGGAGAAACTGACCCAGCGTCTGGGACGTTCCGTATACTGATGTCCGATCTGGATCCTCTCTTTTCCCGCCTGGCGCGATCGACATTTCGCTCGCGCTTTCGCCTGGGCGATAAGGAACGACGGTACTGCTGGGACAAAGGCCCCGACACCATTGACCAGCATGCCGCGGATTTTGTCGAAAAGCGCCTTGCGCCCGCGCACCCAGCAAACGACGGTAAACAGACGCCCATGCGCGGTCACCCGGTGTTTATCGCCCAGCATGCCACCGCCACCTGTTGTCGGGGCTGTCTGGCAAAATGGCATAATATTCCACAGGGTGTAACGCTCACTGCGCCGCAACAAAATTATATCGTCAGCGTCATCCACCACTGGCTGGTGCTGCAGATGAACGCCTAAATTTGACGAGTTATGCTCCAGCGGTATTTGTGCTATAGATGCATCCCAGGTTAGTCCCGATCATGCTGACGACCGCAATAATTGCCATAAGCTTTCATATGGAATGATATTTAATGCGTTCTGCTCTTACCGCTTTCAGGCCGTTCCAGCCCAACACGCCGCTGCGAAATGCATCGACGATCTTCATCCTCACCACCTTATTCTATTTTGTGGGTGCGGAATTACGGCTCGTTGAGGCCCTGTCCCTGTTCTGGCCGCTGAATGGCGTCATGGCAGGGATCTTCGCCCGCTATATTTACCTGAATCGCCTGCACTACTATGCGGTATGTTACGTCGCGATGCTGTTGTACGACGCGGTGACGACCAACTGGGGGATAGCCTCCGTGGTGATCAACCTGTCTAACATGATTTTTATCGTTGTCGTCGCCATACTGGTTCAGCGCGACAGGCGGCTGATGAAGAAAACCCCCGATCCGCTTAACGCATTACGCCTGTTTAACTACTGTCTGATTGCGGCGCTGCTTTGCGCCTTGCTCGGCGCGGTGGGGTCGGTCGGGATTGACAGTCACACCTTCTGGCCGCTGTTTGCCGACTGGTTTAGCGAGCAGTTCTCAACCGGCGTGCTTGTTGTGCCCTGTATGCTCACGTTACGTATGCCCGGGCGTGAACTCAGGCTACGTCTGGAGCAACTGCTGCCGGTGATGGCGTTGATCGTATCGGTGGTCGCGTCGGTGGTGATTGGTGGAGCGGGGAGCCTCTCGTTTCCTCTGCCTGCGCTTATCTGGTGTGCGGTTCGTTACTCATTGCCTGCGACCTGTCTGCTGACGTTTATCACGGGTGCCACTGAAATTATTCTGGTCGCCAACTCGATTATTAATATTGCCGTGGCCACGCCGTTTACGACGCCAATGATGTTTTCAGCCCGGCTGGGCATCGCCACGATGGCGATCTGTCCGGTTCTGGTCTCCGTCAGCATGGCGGCCATTAATTCCCTGATCCGCCAGGTTTCCCTGCGAGCGGATTATGACTTCTTAACGCAGGTTTATTCGCGTTCCGGGCTTTATGAGGCGCTAAAACACGAAGAGACGCACCGCCATTCGCGTTTCCTGACCGTTATGCTGTTGGATATTGATTACTTCAAAAGCATTAACGATAACTACGGCCACGAGTGCGGCGACCGCGTGCTGGCGTCGTTTGCCCGAGAGGTTCAGCAGGTTGTCGGCGAAGACGGCATGGTGGCGCGCATGGGCGGGGAAGAGTTCGCGGTGGTGGTCAACTCTGGCGACGCGCAGCACGGTTTTGAACTGGCTGAACGCATCCGATCCACCGTCGCCAGCCATCCTTTTACATGGCGTCAGCAAACGCTCTCTCTGACGGTAAGTATTGGCCTTGGAAGCGGGAAGGCGGAGGCATGGCAGTTGACCGAGGTCTTCAACAAACTCATGACCGAAGCGGACGATCAACTCTATCGTTCAAAAAAAGCGGGGCGAAATCGTACCAGCGCCCGGGTAGCGGACGAGCATATTACTGCCACCACCGGACATGAAGCAGAGCCGCGTTAATCGTCACAGGGCATTGACGTGAATAGCAAGTGGCTTAATTCCAGTCAGCTTTTATGAAAGTTTCCAATGGCAGCCCATGGTGTAAAAGTGACCTGAATCTCTCCAGAAGAAGGTTACCCATGTTTGTATCCAGAACAGGCAGTACCCTAAACGCTATTTTCGGCATGAATGAGCAAGGTAAGCCGGAAGCAACATCCATGAGTGACCCACAAGGAGTTACCTTGTCCGACGCTCAGAAACTGGCAGTTAAAAACAGTAAGTTCTTCGAGGCAGGTGCCAGCATGTCGCTTCTGGACCAGCCAGGCAAGATGGGCCATGTTTTCGATCCAATGCCGACGCTTGTGCTGCGCTGCTACGCGAGGTCGGTTTGTCCTTATTGCCCGGAAGGCTGCGAGCAGGAGGGGAATTACCTGAATGCACACAAAGAAACGCTGGTTCCGCTACAGGCGCAACACCCCGACCTTGATCTGAGCATCCGAGTGCATGATGTCGAGTTCCACGGTTCTCCTGAGATGATAGAAAACTGGCGTCTAATTTGAGCCAGCGGTTCTGGAGGTATGTCTTCTGGATGGATTGCAAGTCCAGTGGCAGTAAGTTTGAGCTGCTACAGCTAATGAACGGCATGAGTGACTAGTGATAGTGCGAAAAATGTATTTGTGTACCTTTTCGTACGATTGGGCTTCAGACCTCCTTATCAGGATGTCTGAACGCTGACAATGTCACTGTTTAAGCTATGCTTTTAGTAACGTTTTACGTCAGGAGACATTATGAAAGCACCTGCAACCCCTGAAAATGAAACAGACAGACTGAACTCGCTGCGCGAATCAGGCCTGCTTGAGATCGACAGTTCCCCGGCGTTTGACCGGTTAACGCGTCTGGCAAAACGCTTCTTCCAGGTGCCGCTGGCGATGGTCAATCTCATTGATGAGCATTCGCTAATCGTTAAGTCGGCTGATGGTCAGGCACCGGGCTCCGTTCCGCGTAACATTTCGTTTTGTGGCCATACGATCCTTACCGAAGCGCCGCTGGTGGTGGGGGACATGCTGCAGGACGATCGTTTTGCGGATAATCCGCTGGTGGCGGGTGAACCTCGCGTGCGTTTTTACGCGGGCTTCCCGCTGCGCTTACGGGATGGCGCAAGCGTGGGCTCGCTGTGTCTGATCGATTACGCCCCCCGCGAGTTCTCCGCGGCCGATCTTGCCGTGCTGGGAGACCTGGGCGCGCTGGCGGAAGATGAGTTTGCCGCCATCAGCGCGGCGACTACGGATGAGTTAACCGGCTTATTCAACCGCCGGGGCTTTAATCAACTGGTGCGGTTCACGCTTTCGGTTGCCCGACGCCGGGCCGAGCCGCTGACTCTCGGATGGCTTGATTTGGATCGCTTTAAGGAAATTAACGATCTCTACGGGCATGAAGAGGGCGATAGGGCGCTGAAAGTTATGGCGCAACTGATGCGCGCCTCTTTCCGTGAAGCGGATCTGCTGGTTCGTTTTGGCGGGGACGAATTCGCGGTGATGTTCGCGGATACTGACGAGCAGGGCGCCTGGGTAGCCATGCATTATCTCGCCGAGCAGGTGGAAAGCTATAACGCCCGCAAGCTTCATCCGTGGTCGCTACACTTCTCATGGGGGCTCAGTGAATTCGATCATAACGGCAACGACCTGCAACAGTGGTTAAAAGATGCCGATGAAAAGATGTATGCCATGAAGCAGCAGCACCAGCGCTCCCGGTGACATAATAAAAGCCTATGTCCGAACCGCTTGCGTTAATAAGTTGTTAAATCCAAAGTGAGCGTATTCACCGTAAGGAAAAACAATGAATACCTCACTGCAAATCAAAACCCTCACCCGGGATGAGATCCTCATCCATCTTGATGCGCTGGCCGGGATCCTCGAAAACTGCGTAAACGGCGGGGCATCCGTCAGTTTTATGCTCCCTTTTAGCCTCGATAAGGGCCGTACTTTCTGGCGCGGTATTGCCGAAAGCGTTGCGCGAGGGGAGCGTCTCGTGCTTGCCTGCGTCGATGGTCAGGACGGCGTCATTGGAACGGTGCAGCTGATTGCCGACCAGCCGGAAAACCAGCCGCACCGTGCGGATGTGGCAAAGCTGCTGGTTCATGAAAAAGCGCGTCGAAAAGGGGCCGCAATGGCGCTAATGGAAGCGCTGGAGGCTGAGGCCCGGGCCAGAGACATTTCTGTGCTGGTGCTCGATACCTCCACCGGCAGCGGGGCCGAAACGTTCTACCAGCGTGCCGGCTGGCACAAGGTGGGTGAGATCCCGCGTTACGCGCTGATGCCGGACGGTGCCATGACCGCCACCTCGGTGTTCTATAAGTTCTTATAATTATTTTGCACAACCGCACCGCGGATTGATCAAAACAGGGTTTCTGGTCGTTAAGTTTTGATAAGTTATCGTACCAATCTTATCAGGCTGTATGACTAATCATAAAAGGAACCCCCTTGTGAACACGCTCAACCGTCGTGATTTTCCCGGTGCGCACTACCCAGAACGCATCATTCAGTTTGGTGAAGGAAATTTCCTGCGTGCGTTTGTCGACTGGCAAATTGACCTGTTAAATGAACATACCGATCTTAACGCTGGCGTGGTAATCGTTCGCCCGATTAAGAGCGACTTCCCGCCGTCGTTAAGCACACAGGATGGGTTGTACACTACGATCGTTCGTGGCCTGAATGAGCATGGCGAGGCGGTGAGCGAGGCCCGGCTTATCCGCTCCGTTAACCGGGAAATCAGCGTCTACGACGACTATGGTGCGTTTCTGAATCTGGCACACAACCCTGATATGCGCTTTGTCTTCTCGAACACCACCGAAGCGGGTATCAGCTACCACGCGGGTGACAAATTCGATGATGCCCCTGCGGTGAGCTATCCGGCGAAGCTGACGCGTCTGCTGTTTGAGCGCTTTAACCACTTCAACGGTGCGCAGGATAAAGGCTGGATCATCATTCCTTGCGAGCTGATTGACTACAACGGTGACGCATTGCGCGAACTCGTCTTGCGCTATGCGCAGGAGTGGGCGCTGCCTGCCACCTTTATTCAGTGGCTCAACGTCGCTAACAGCTTCTGCTCGACGCTGGTCGATCGTATCGTTACCGGTTACCCGCGCGACGAAGCGGCCACGCTTGAAGCTGAGCTGGGCTATCACGATGGGTTCCTGGATACGGCTGAACATTTCTATCTGTTCGTTATCCAGGGTCCAGCATCCCTTGCTCAGGAACTCCGTCTGGAAAAGTACCCCTTGAATGTCCTGATTGTCGACGACATCAGGCCCTACAAAGAGCGCAAAGTCGCTATCCTGAACGGTGCTCATACGGCGCTGGTGCCGGTGGCATTTCAGGCAGGGTTAGATACGGTAGGCGAGGCGATGAATGATGCCGAAGTCTGCGCTTTTGTCGAAAAAGCGATTTATCAGGAGATCATTCCGGTCCTCGATCTGCCGCGTGACGAGCTGGAATCATTCGCCAGCGCGGTAACAGGGCGTTTTCGTAATCCCTACATCAGGCACCAGCTGCTTTCCATTGCGCTTAACGGCATGACCAAATACCGCACCCGCATCCTGCCGCAGCTGCTGGCAGGGCAGAAGGCAAGCGGACAATTGCCTGCACGTCTGACGTTCGCGCTGGCTGCATTGATCGCGTTTTATCGAGCGGAACGTAACGGGGAAAACTATCCGGTGCAGGATGATGCATTCTGGCTGGAACGTTATCAGCAGCTCTGGGCGCAGCACCGCGACCGTCAGTTGAGCACCCGTGAGCTGGTGCAGTCCGTGCTGAGCGTGAGCGAGCACTGGGAACAGGATCTGACGCAGGTCTCCGGACTTGTCGACCAGGTTACCCTTGACCTGGATGCTATTCTGCTGAAAGGTATGCGCGCCGCGGTTAAACCGCTTTGCTGATGCGTTCACCCGGCTTCGGCCGGGTTTGAATGCGATCTATTTAGTTACAACATACTATAGGCTTTGTTTTTAAAAAGCACATGCAACACCGTGCCAGTTGCGCTAATCAGTGGAGAAAATGCAATGTCCCGTTAACAAGCTTGCAACGGTGAAAGGGATCACGTTTAATAGCCACGCTCTTTTCTTTCCTGAAACTCACTATGATTGTTCGTCCTAAACAACACTGGCTACAGCTGATTTTCGTCTGGCACGGCTCGGTACTTCCGAAAATCTACACTCGATTGCTGCTCAACTTCCTGCTTTCTATCGCCGTTATCCTGATGCTGCCCTGGTATACCTCGTTGGGCATCAAATTTACCGTGGCGCCATTTAGTATTCTCGGCGTGGCGATCGCTATCTTTCTGGGTTTCAGAAACAACGCCTGTTACTCACGCTACGTTGAGGCCAGGCTGCTCTGGGGGCAGTTGATGATAGCGGCGCGCTCACTGTTTCGCGAGGTAAAAAACACCTTGCCTGACGATAAGCACCTTGGGGAATTTGTCCGCCTGCAGATTGCTTTTGCTAACTGCCTGCGCATGACCCTGCGCCGGGACCTGAACGCTGAGCAACTTTCTCGCTATCTTGCTGCGGATGATTTACGTCACGTGATGAGCGCCAACTCGCCGGCGAACCGTATTTTACTGATCATGGGGGAGTGGCTGGCCGTGCGGCGGCGAAACGGGCAACTCTCAGACATTTTGTTCCACAGCCTGAACAACCGCCTGAACGACATGTCCATCGTCCTTTCCGGCTGCGAGCGCATTGCGACCACGCCGGTGCCGTTTGCCTATACGCTGATTTTGCACCGCACGGTATATCTGTTCTGCATCATGCTGCCGTTCGCGCTGGTTGTGGACCTGCACTACATGACGCCCTTTGTCTCGGCGCTGATTTCCTACACCTTTATCTCACTGGACACCCTGGCGGAAGAGCTGGAAGACCCGTTTGGCACAGAAGATAACGACCTGCCGCTGGACGCCATCTGCAACATGATGGAACGCGATCTGCTGCAGATGAACGACGAAGAGAATATTCCAGAAAGGCTGATGCCTGATAAGCACTATCAGCTGACCTGACGGGCGTTCCACTCGTCGCGGGTGATCTCCCACAGCTCGGAGTCCAGCATCCCGCTGACGTAGGCTTTCTTCTCCTTCCTGATAAGCCGCATGCCGCTGCTGTCTGAAATACGACGGGAGCGGCCGTTGGCGGCAGCCTTCGGTGCGCGCAAGACGGATTTGTTTAGCGTGTTGAACCAGTAGTCCGTAGCGGCAATGCTGGCTTCGCGCATATATCCCTGACCCTGAAACTCCGGCGCGAGCCAGAACCCACGGTTGTTATCCTCGACGTCGTACAGACAGATAATGCCCATCAGCGCGTCCGGCACCTCGCGACGACGAATGCTCCAGAACCAGGCAATCCCTTTTGCCATATCCGGCAGCGCCACGTTGTTGACATAGTTTTCCGCGCCGTTATCAGGGTAGGGCCAGGGCACGGAAGAGACCATATAGCGGACGATCTCCCAGCGTGGATACAGCGTTTGTATCTGGACGGCATCTTCTGCAACCAGCGGTTTTAGCAGTAAGCGTTCTGTCGTGAGCGTCGGTATCGTCATCCGCAGATCTCCATATTTAAGCGTTATGCTTTTGTTTGCGTTCTGGTATTTTCATCTTCACGGCACTCTATCCCAGCGAGCTCTTTTCCCATACTACTAACAATTGCAGAGGTCAGCATGGTATTAAGACGGGCCAACCCGCAGGAAGCCGAAATACTCTGGACTATTCGCAATCAGGCGATCCGTCACGGCTGTAAAACCAGCTACGACGCCGACGTCATTGCGCGCTGGACGCCCGATCTCATGCCCGAACGCTATCGGCAAATGGTCATTGAATATCCTTTTTACGTAGTGGAAGATGAAAAGGGCGATATTGCGGCAACCGGCTATCTGGATCTGGATACCCATCGCGTGGAGGCGATATTCACCTTGCCTGCAGCATCCGGTAAAGGCATGGCGACCAGGATTATTGAGGCGCTCAAAAATGAGGCCCGCAGCCGGGGGATAACCCGCCTGACGCTCGACGCAACGCCTAACGCCCAATCGTTTTATCAAAAACTGGGGTTTGCTACGCTAAGCGAAAAATACCATCACTCGCGCATGGCGGGAGCTGATTTACGCTGTTTTGAAATGGCGATCGAGTTGTAATGTGAGGAACATATGGCTGTCACGGTAAGACCTTTACGCGCCGAAGATTACTCCCACTGGCGACCATTGTGGGATGGCTATACCCATTTTTATGATTGCTACCTTGAGGAATCCGTCACCGCATCCACATGGGAAAGGGCGCTTTCAGCACATTCACCGATGTTCTGCCGGGTGGTCGAGAAGGACCAAAAGGTCATCGGTTTCGCGATGTGCATTCTGCATGAAGGAACCTGGTCAACGGCCCCCGTTTGCTATCTGGAAGATCTGTTTGTTGATGCCGACGAACGCGGGGTCGGCGCAGGTAAGACGCTCATTGACGCTCTGATTGAGGAAGGCAAGCGCGAAGGGTGGTCAAAACTGTATTGGGTCACCCGGGAGAATAATCCGGCGCGTAAGCTCTATGACAAATACGGTGAAGCTGACGATTACGTCCGCTATCGGCTCTCCCTTTAAGGCGACAATGCCTGGGTTTGTATCACACTGTATCAGCGTCCCGGATGCATACACAGGCTTGCAATAAAGCCGCTTTCGCACATATCCGCTATACATTGCCGTGTTGTTATATCCCCGTGAACTTTACTCAACAGGAGATACCAACATGTTTAGCAAACTCGCGTACTCAACTCTTGCACTGAGCGTTTCGCTTGGCACCGTGATGTCCTGTCAGGCTGAGGTCACAGGCACAAACTTCGCGGCCGCTTTTGACCATCCGCAGCAAATTAACGCCGGCGATCTGAATATCGGCTATGTCGATATCGGCCCTAAAGACGGTCAACCGGTCATTTTACTGCACGGCTGGCCCTACGATATTCACAGCTACGCCGAGGTCGCGCCCGCTCTGGCGGCAAAAGGCTATCGGGTGATTGTGCCTTCTCTGCGCGGCTACGGCACCACGCGCTTCCTGTCAGCCAAAACGCCGCGCAACGGCCAGCCTTCAGCCATGGCGAAAGATATTGTCAACCTGATGGACGCCCTGAACATTAACCAGGCGGTATTTGCAGGATATGACTGGGGCGCTCGTACCGCGGATATCGTTGCGGCGCTGTGGCCAGAGCGCGTTAAGTCACTGGTGTCGGTGAGTGGGTATCTCATCAGCAGCCAGCAGATTGGCAAACAGCCGTTGCCGCCAAAAGCGGAGCAGCAGTGGTGGTATCAGTTCTATTTCGCCACCGCGCGCGGCGCTGAAGGCTATGCCAAAAACACGCATGACTTCGCGCGCTTAATCTGGTCGCAGGCATCGCCTGACTGGAAGTTTAGCGACGCGGTCTTTAACGCCAGCGCTAAATCGCTCGATAACCCGGATCACGTCGCGGTCACGCTCAGCAACTATCGCTGGCGTTTAGGGCTGGAAAAAGGCGAGCGCAAATATGACAGCTACGAGCAAAAACTGGCCGCCTTGCCGAACATTACCGTCCCAACCATTACCATAGAAGGCGGAAACAACGGTGCGCCGCACCCAGCACCGCAGGCCTACGCGGGTAAATTTACCGGTAAATATGAGCATCGCACCTTTGGGGCAACCGTGGGGCATAATCCGCCTCAGGAAGATCCGCAGGATTTCGTCAAGGCCGTCGTTGACGCTGACAAGCTCTGAAATGTGCTATTTTCAGTACGTTACCCTTCGGTCTGGAGATTTCGGTGGAGCATATTGATCATATCCTTGTCGTCGATGACGACAGGGATATTCGTGAACTGATTGTCGATTATCTCGTTAAGTCTGGCTATCGCGCGACGGGCGCGGCTAACAGCAAAGAGATGCGCGTCGTGCTGGATAAACAGCATATCGACCTGGTGGTGCTGGATGTCATGATGCCCGGCGACGACGGACTTACGCTCTGTCGAGAGCTACGCGTCGGGAAAAATAAAGATCTGCCCATTCTGATGCTGACGGCGCGCACCGAGGAGACAGACAGGATTCTTGGTCTGGAGATGGGCGCGGATGACTACGTGGTGAAGCCGTTTGTCGCCCGCGAACTGCTGGCACGTATCAAAGCGATTTTACGGCGTTTTCGCACGATGCCGCCCAATCTACAGGTGACAGAGGCAGGGCGGCTGGTGATGTTCGGTGAATGGCAGCTCGATACCGTCGCCCGACACTTAATCGATCCGGAAGGGGTGATTGTGGCGCTCAGCGGGGCGGAGTATCGCCTGCTGCGCGTTTTCCTTGACCATCCTCAGCGGGTGCTGACCCGCGATCAGCTGCTCAACCTGACGCAGGGGCGCGATGCCGAGCTGTTTGAACGTTCTATCGACCTGCTGGTTAGCCGGGTTCGTCAGCGCCTGAACGAAGATGCCCGTACGCCCGCCTATATCAAAACCGTGCGCAGCGAAGGCTACGTCTTTACGATGCCGGTGACCATCAAAGAGGTGAACGAATGAGGCTATGGCCACGCTCGCTGCTGGCCCGTTTGCTGATCGTCGTGCTGCCCGGTCTGCTGCTGGCTAACGCCCTGAGCCTGACGCTGGTCATGATTGAACGAATGCACAGCGCCCGCACGGTGATGCTCGGTAATCTGGAAAACGACGTCGCAACCAGCGTCGCCATTTTAGATCGCCTACCGGCCAGCGAACGCGCGGCCTGGCTGCCGCGTCTTGAACGGGGTAACTATCGTTATATTCTGGGCAAGGGGGAGCCCGGTGGAGCGCCGACGGATAAGCGTTCGCAGGATGCCATCCGAACCTTAAAAGCGACGCTCGCGGCAGAATATCCGCTCAGCTTCACCGCCGTTCCCGGCGCCATTTCACACATCCAGGCGCATCTTACGTTGCGCGATGGCTCGCCGCTGACCATTGACCTGATCCCGCGCATGCCGCCGGTCGCCAGCTGGTTGCCCGTTGTGCTCCTCCTTCAGCTGCTGCTTCTGGCGGCCTGCTCCTGGATTGCCGTGCGGCAGGTGGTACGACCTTTTTCACAATTTACCCGCGCGGTGGATTCGCTGGATCCGGCGGCCAGCACGCCAATGACTGAGAAAGGGCCGCTGGAGGTGCAGCGGGCAGCGCACGCCTTCAACGCGATGCAGGCGCGCATTCAGTCTTATCTCAGGGAGCGCGCGCAGATCCTGGCCTCTATTTCTCACGATCTCCAGACGCCCATTACCCGCATGAAGCTTCGTGTTGAAATGACGGAGCAGCCAGAGCTGCGGGACAAGCTCTTAAACGACCTTGATAACATGTCGCGTCTGGTGCGAGAAGGTATTGCGTATGCCCGGTCATCAGAATCACTGGAAGAGACCTCGCTGAAGCTGGAGCTGAATGCCTGGGTCAACAGCATCGCCAGCGATTATCAGGACATCGGAAAAAACGTGCAGTTTCAGGCAAGCGATGCCCGCCTGCCGATCGTTACGCGTCCGCAGGCGCTTCGCCGTGTGATGACCAACCTGCTGGATAATGCCCTCAAATTCGGCGAGAGTGCCGCGATTGCCATAGATGATTCGTCTGACAGCGAGGTGATTATTCACATTGTGGACGACGGACCAGGCATACCCGAAGCCGAGCTGGAGGCGGTATTACAGCCGTTTTACCGGGTTGAAACCTCGCGCAACCGCGATACCGGCGGAACAGGGCTCGGACTGGCGATTGCCGCGCAGCTCACCGCTCAACTTAACGGAAAGCTGAACCTGGAGAACCGCGCCGAAGGCGGGCTGGACGTCTCCATTACGCTACCGCGCCGTTAGCTAATTGTACGGTTTTGTATCTCGCTGCCGGGGTGATACAGAACCAGACAAAATCTGCGTTGTTACACATATCCTGAACACATCCGCACGATGAAATAGCCTCACTGCAGCGTCGCAGGACTTGTTTTGTGAGGTGTCTATGTTTCTGGTAATCGCTTTTCTGGGCGGGATGATAAGCCTGCTCAGTCCATGTACCCTCCCGGTTATCCCGCTTCTGTTCGCCGGTTTTCAAGGGCAAAGACGACATATTCTGGCCCTGCTCGCGGGGATGATCGTGATGTTCACCCTGGTGGCGATGGTCGTCACCGTCGCCAGCGAGTGGATAACAGAGGCGACCATCGTCGGGCGCTGGATCGCCCTCGTCATTCTGGCCACCGCCGCGCTGTCCTTAATTTTCCCGTCTTTCGCCCAGCGTATTGCAGGACCTGCCGTCAGCGCGGGAAATGTCCTCAACGCCCGAAGCGGACAAACGCGCGGAATGGCATCGGCTTTTCTCGCCGGGCTTGCGGTAGGACTGCTCTGGTCTCCGTGCGCCGGCCCCATACTGGGGGCGATTTTCAGCATTAATATCGCGGGACATTCAGCCATTACGACTGGCGCGCTGCTGGCCGCCTATGGCAGCGGGTGCGCGCTGATGCTGGGATTACTCGTCATCGGAGGCCGCACGCTCATGACCCCGCTGAGAGCAAAATCGGCGCTGATGGCGAAGCTGCGTCAGGGTGCTGGCGTGATGATGCTGGCGGCGGTCGTCTTCAACGCGACGGGGATGACCTCGCTGCTGAAGGGAGCAAACGGCGTTGCGGACCGTCTGGAGACAACACTCCTGATGCTGGCGAAACCCATAACCACGCCGGTGAAGCTCCAGCCGGTCGTGATGGCAGAACCCAGCAGCCAGCTGCCTTCGTTAAGCGGCGGGACAGGGTGGATTAACGGTGACCCTGTCACGTCTGAATCATTGCGAGGGAAGGTGGTGTTGATTGATTTCTGGACGTGGGATTGCATCAACTGCCAGCATACGCTCCCGCACGTGCGCGACTGGGCCACAAAGTACCAATCTCAGGGTCTGGTCGTTATTGGGGTTCACACTCCGGAATATCCCTGGGAAAAACCGCTTTCGTCGGTAAAAAATGCGGTGAATAAATGGCAACTGCCGTATCGGGTAGTGACGGATAACAACTATCAAATCTGGAATGCTTTCGGCAACCAGTACTGGCCAGCGCATTACTATTTTGATGCCAAAGGTCAGCTACGCTATACCGCCTTTGGCGAGGGAGATTATGAGCAACAGGAAATGGTTATCCAGCAGTTGCTGAAAGAAGCCCGCTCATAATCGGATCAGGGCTGGCGTTGAGCCACGATAAACAACCGAGGAAAAGCCAGCAGTATCTGCCCGTTTTCCTGGAGCGGATACTGCTCTTGCAGCAGTTCATGGTAGCGTTTCAGAAAACGTTTCTGCTCGCTCTCGTTCAGTTCCTGGAGCCAGGGGCGCAAACCGGTGGCGCTTACCCAGTCAATAATGGCCTGGTGAGAGCTCATTTTGTGATAATAGGTTGTTCGCCAGATATCCACGTCACAGCCAGCCTCCGATAGAATATCGTAATAAGCATGTACACCAGGCAGAGGTTCGCGACCACGGTCCGGGTAGTCTTGCTCCAGCGCCACTTCACGCATTGCCACATGAGTAGGTTCCAGCCAGTTGTCAGGCATCTGGATCGCCAGCACGCCATTTAACTTAAGCAGGGAGACAAGGTGCGGCAGGAGATCGTAATGGTCCGGAACCCATTGCAGCGAAGCATTGGCATAAATCAGGCTCAGCGGTTGACCAGGTTTGTACTGACGGATATCGGCCTCAACAAAGCGGCAGTCAGGTAAGGCGGCGCGTGCTTCCTCGAGCATGGCAGGGGAGTTATCGACTCCGGTGATTTGAGCAGAAGGCCAGCGATGCTTCAACAGCCCGGTGCTGTTTCCTGGCCCGCAGCCCAGATCAGCGATAGTAGCGGCCTCATCCAGAGGAATTCTGGCGAGCAGCTCTGCGGCTGGACGCGTTCTTTCTGCGCCATATTGCAGGTAAAGAGAAGGATTCCAGTCGGCCATCGTCAATTCTCCGTTTTGCATGATTCTGCAAGAATAGCACAGGCAGATGCCAGGGAAGCCATACCGGCGAGGATGTTTGGGTTGATGACGCCAGGAAAGTATGTAAAACGAAGAGGGGGGCAAAAAAAACAAGAAAGCGAAAATATTACCCCTTAAAAAATTAAGGGGCAATGCTTTTATTGTTATTATTTTATGATTATTGTTTTTTAATATTTTATCGGCAAAGTGCTTCTTATGCTCTGTACCCGAAACTTTAAATATTAGATAATCATCGATGGGTATATCCCTGGTGTTTCGTAGGTCTTTGACCTCCTGACCACTTAGTTTTGCGAGAACTTCGTGGTCAGGTACTTTTTAAGTATAGGGAATATGCGGCACAATGAAAGCTGTCCGAAAAGACAGGTGATAATAGTTTCAGGTGTTATTATCAGGAACAAGAGAATGAATTCTGTCATTGAATTTTTTTTACACGACTACGATGATTTACCTCCAGCATTAGCGCGCGAACTCTATCGACTCAGGAGAAAAACTTTTCGAGACCGCCTCGACTGGAAAGTGGAATGTGTCGAAGGTATGGAAAAGGATCAATTTGATTCCCATAACACGACATACTTACTGGGTATGTATGATGGACAGCTTTTATGCGGCGCGCGATTTATTAACTCAACGCAGCCGACAATGATAAGCGAAATCTTTCACAATTATTTCGATAACCCCATTGTTTTTCCAGCAGATGTTCCCAGCTGTGAAGTGAGCCGTTTATTTTTAGATAAAGAAACACGAGACTCCGCAAGCCTGCAGAGCGTGCCCGCCAGTAAGGCATTGTTTCTTGCAATGAATATTTATTGCATAAAGAAAAAATATCACGGGATGTACGCTGTAGCCAGTCGTGGTATGTATGCCATTTTTCGCCATGCGAACTGGAAAGTTGAAGTTATTCAGCGCGGTGTCTCTGAAAAAGGGGAGGTTATTTATTACATTTATATGCCTGCCAGCACCAGCGTTATTGAAGACATTATTAGCAAAGACAAATCCAGTCACTGGCTTCGCGAAATGCTCGAGCATCTACGCCATTTATAGCCAGTGGCGGAGGCTCAGTCCTCCAGTAACCGGAGTTCTGTTCCAAGTTTTATTGCGTGTCTGGCATTATTCACACCGAGTTTTTTCATTATATTGCCCATGTGAAATTTAACGGTGCGCTCAGCAATAGACAAAATAACAGCAATTTCTGCGTACGTTTTCCCGGCGCTGACCCATTTAAGTATTTGGCGCTCACGCGGCGATAAGAAAACATTCTTTTTCTGTTGATGCTGACTATACAGATTGAGTGTCTTCTGATGTAACTGAAAAAGGAAGCGTAGAAATTGCGGTCGATATTTCTCTATGTCAATGCCAGAATGCTTGGGACTGATGACGGATAAGACAACAAGATTATTCAGATAGTCATGCAGAGGAAAAGTTTGTCCCTGGTAAATATCATACTGGACACTTTCGTCGAAAATGCGTGTCAGGTTATAACCATCCGACAGGACGACATCACTTTCCCAGAAAAAATCTTCAACACAGCGCAAAGCCCGAATAATGACAGGGTCAATGAACTGATATTTTCTCTCAAGGTAGATATTAAACCACTCAGGGCTGTTATTGATTATCCTCATCTGTGAAGGGTCTTTCTTGTTCATAATAGCGTAGGCGAAAACGATCCCTTTGAAGTCCTCAAAAAACGCGTCCAGCTCACTCTGAATTAGCGTATTGATCGTTATGTCGTTGTAATATGTATCCTTCACGTGAGTTGCTGCCTCCTGTTCGAGTGGAGGAGCAAGTATAATATGCTTCGTTATCTGTAGCGAGTCGCATTTTAATCCAAACAACAGTTAAGACAGGCTACCTCAGCAGGCAGCCTGGTGAACGTTTGGCATTTTTGAATGATAAAAGCAGATGATTCAGGGAATTGTTGATGATTTTATCGAATTTAGAAATTGCTCATTAAATATAGTAGGTTACAGAATACCTTTAAGGGCAACATGATAAAGCAGCATGATGGTTTTACCGTCGACAATCTTGCCCGTTTCAATGCTGCGTAATGCCTCTTCAAGCGTCATTTCCAGCACGTCGATATCTTCTCCCTCTGCCTTGATCCCGCCACCTGCGCCGGTTCTGTCTTTCGGATGGTACTCGGCAAGATAAAAATAGAGTTTTTCCGTGACGGAGCCAGGACTCATGTAGGCTTCAAAGATTTTCTGCACGCGCGAAACGTGAAATCCTGTCTCTTCTTCCGCTTCTGCTTTTATGCGGCTTTCGGGATCCATGTTGTCCAGCAGTCCCGCCGCGGCTTCAATTAAATCGTCCTCATGGCCGTTGATAAAGACAGGGAAGCGGAACTGGCGCGTCAGGATCACCGTCTTTTTCTCACGGTTGTAGAGAAGAATAGTCGCACCGTTGCCACGGTCGTAGACCTCCCGTTGTTGCCGCTGCCATTCACCATCACGGCGCTGAAGGTCGAAGGTGTATTTTTTAAGGTTGTACCAGTTATCTGACAGGGTTTCACTATCAATGATGCGCACATCTGCACGTTTTGATTGCACGTTTGTTCCTCCTTACGTAGAGTTATAATCATAAACAGCATTATCGTGCATCTTCAAGATAAAACATGCAACACCAGGAATTCATGATGCTCACCAGTCAGCGAAAACAATTGATCCTCGAAAAGCTCGGCGCCGAAGGTCAGGTCCAGTCAAAAGCGCTCAGCATTCTCTTTGACGTCTCTGAAGACACCATTCGGCGTGATTTACGCGAGCTGGCGGCAGAAGGGCGTTTACAGCGTGTTCACGGCGGCGCGCTACCGTCATCTTCCGCTATTGCTCCATTTGCCGAACGGCAATCCGTAAAAATGGATGCAAAAAAAAGGGTGGCCCGGAAAGGGGTACAGCTGATTTCATCAGGCCAGGTGGTGATCGTTGACGGTGGTACGACAACCTCAGAGTTGATTACGTTTTTCCCTCCTGACTTGCGTATCACCGTGGTTACGCACAGCCCTGGTATTGCTCTGGGTCTCGTTGATCATCCTTCCATTGAGGTGATTTTGATCGGCGGACGCTTGTATAAACACTCGATTGTTGCGGTCGGTGCTGCGGCCATCGAAGGCATAGAGAATATTCATGCAGACCTGTTCTTTATGGGCGTGACCGGTATTCATCCTGACGCGGGGCTGACAACCGGTGATTTTGAAGAGGCATGCATCAAACGTGCATTTTCCGGCAGAGCCGCGGAGACGGTCGTCCTGGCTTCTCCGGAAAAGATCAACACCGCGTCTTCGTTTGTGATTGGCGATGTGTCTTCGGTGAATACCATCGTCGTTGAAGACAGTACCGATAAGGACTGGATCCGCGCGGTATCGGAAAAAGGGGTATCCGTCTTGTTGACCTCAGACCGCGACAGATGAACATGCTCTGTAAGATGGTCAGCTAAGACGCTTTAAGAGGCCATCATCAACGAGGCCAGCGATGTCTACAAAACGCCAGATACCCGTGAAAAGCAGGACATAAAAATGCTTAACGAGATGAATGATACCCCCTGGGACTGGCCGGAAGATATCAACTGGTGAGACGGAAGTTCTCAAGCCCGAGAGTAATGTTTTCAGTTAGCTCTTTATCAACATTTCTGGTGGCCGTCGCCAGCGGCGAACGGATGTTATCCCGCTTGCTCTGCTTCAGGCGATGGCAGTAATAAAATTTGCATAAATTATGCTCCCCTTCGTCTTAACTCCCTGCGATGATTATGGTTTTGAAGATTTCACTTAAGGAAAGGTGATGAACATACGTTATCCGGTACGGAAAGCCGACGGATGGGACTATAAGAACTATGACCAGCTGCTGACCGACATCCGCAAAAACGCCCACGGGTGGTGGTTACTTGGAGTAAACCGTTACTGGCACGGGGGGATCCATGTTGGGATGTCATCATCTCCGGCCTCGGTGCTGGATCAGGAAACGCCGGAAAAATCGGTGCCGCTACAGTTCATGATGGACGGCGAGGTGGTGGCATGGCGGGTTAATCGGGACTACGCGGCTATCGAGTGTTACCAGGAACGCCCCCTGCGCCAGTCCGGCACCTTTGTGCTGGTCAAATCAGTGTACAAGCCCGACGAACAGGATGAATCGTCCTGGCTGACGCTGTACCAGCTTTACATGCACATCGCGCCATTGTCAGAATTTCCGAAACGCCCGCTTTACCGGGTCACGCAGAAAGGCCAAGGCGTGCGGATGCGTAAACATTCCCGCCATGATGACAGCCGCGAAATCGCGTCGGACGTGCTGGCAAACAAACACGGTCACGCCAGAACGCTGATGCAGGGTGACACGCTTGCCGTGCTGCAACAGAAATCGTTTCTGCTGGAACAACAGCAGGAGCCGTTTGCTCTGGTGCAGCGTCTTCAGGACGGTAAACCCGCCGGGGCGCTGTTCTGGGTCTCGATGCGCCCGGAATTTCTGGAGCCTGACGGAGAATGTTACGTGTACCTGCCTGACTGGATGCACAGCGCACTGAATCACGGCGTGTTTGATGATGTGGTGGTGCCGCCCGCGCCGCTGAAAGTGACGGTGAAAGCAGGGGATGCGGTCGGGTTCCTCGGCGCTCAGGATCTGGCTGACGAAGATAACCATCCGCAGACTATCACCACGGACTATAAAGCTCATATAGAGCTGCTGAGTCTCGACGAGCATGTGCCGGATGTGGTGGCAAACGTGAAGGGCATCAAAACGGGCAAACAGTTCATTAAGCTGAAGCTGAAACGGCCGCTGTACCTGCGAAACGGGGAAGGCGAGGAAAGTACCTTTGAGCAGATGAGCGCCATTACCCGTGCCGATGCAGGGAAAATTATTCCGCGTGATGCCACGTCCTCGTTTACGGATAAAACCGGGGTCACTTACTTTCAAATCCGCCCGCATACGTGGATGCATCAGGACGATGTGGATCAGCTCAGTCAGCATGATTTAGCGGGACTCAACTTTCACTGTATTGAAGCTGAACACACAACCGATTTTACGCGCACGCTGGATGAACGCTGGCTGATTGATGCCCTGAGAAGCATCAGCTCTCACTTTGACGGTGAAAAAGGACCACAGTTCGCACAGGCCAAAATGTTTTATGACAGCCTGATCCACAATGCTGAAAACAGAAGACCGCCGAACCCGTATCCCGATAAATCTCAGGACCAGTATTTGTTCGGGGCACTGCATACCAACCAGATGAACATCCCGGAATATGCGCGGCGGCTGATAGTGAAACACGACAGCGACTGGCACAGTACCCAGGATGATACACGCTGGTCGTCGGTATTTAAGGTCAGGGATGAAAGTCCTGTTGTGAAGATGGCCAACGGGGGATTTCTGGATGCGACGCGCTGGATGGATAAGGTGCCGCCGTTCGCGAGTGAGCGGTCAGTATGGCATTTTCATCCGCTTGAGTTTATGGAAATATTACGGAGTACAGAGTTCCCCAAGACTCCTGTTAATGGGGAATTAACTCCTATAGAATTTATTAATTTCTATAATGGAGACAAAATTGATGATACTGATTATGAAGAGGCTGCAAAAGAATTGGGATGCGAAGTTGCAGCAATTAAAGCTGTAGCAAAAACAGAAACTGGTTCTTATGGCTCCTATTTTAAATTTGAAGATAACGATGATTATGTTCCGCGATATTATTTGAAAGGCATCATTTTCATAAATATACAAATGGAAAATATGATCAGTTCGAAGATATATCAAACTCTGTTGCAGGTGGATATGGTGCAACATCAGTACAGTATACTAAACTAGTCAAAGCATATGCCTTAGACAAGAAAGCTGCTTTGAAAGCGGCATCTTGGGGTAAGTTTCAGATTTTGGCATCGAACTTCGCCACAGCAGGCTACGCCAGCCCTGCGGATTTCGTTTTTGCATTAAGCAAATCTGAAAAAAATCAGTTAAAAGCATTCGTTAGCTTCATTAAGGCTGATAGGGTTTTATTGCATTCCATTCGGACTAAAGATTGGCTTTCATTTGCAAAAAGATATAACGGACCAAAACACAATCGATATGATTTGAAAATGGAGAGAAATTACAATGCGTCATTATAAATTACTTGCGTTAGCGGCAATGTTTCTGTGTGGTTCATCGTTTGCGAGTGATGTATATTTTGTGTGCGACACTGCGAAAGGAACAATCAAACTAGATGAAAACAACGGTGTAATTCGGTACACCTTATCGAAAGACCGCAAAACTGAACTTAACTATGAGTCGAAAGGTAATGATTATTCAGGATTTAAATACAATCATTACTCACGATTTCAAACTGATTACTTCAACGTGTCGTTTGTAAATACAGGGTATAAATACACGATATTTAGTAATTATGAGGATGAGAGTGAAAGCCGTGGGGTTAGTGTTACGAACCTGAATAGCAAGAAGGAATCAGTTTACGATTGTAAGTCCGTTGGCATTGATCGCCTTAGTGATTTGTCGGCAAAACTGGCCTGTGATAAGGACAATGCTCTTGGTTGTGAGTAGCATCAGGTAAACTTCAGAAGTTCGTAAGCACACAAATCTGAAAGGGTCACTGCGGGGATGTATCTCACGCAGTGAACTCTTAGTAAAACGAACCATGCGGACATTACTATTGAACCTTCACATCATTAGTGCGCATAATGTATATTATGTTAAATTGAATGTGGGCATCAGAAAATAAGCCATAAACCGTTCAGTCAAAACCCTCATAGTTGCCTTCCCTCTCACATCAATGCAGTGACCTAGGTCACTGCATCGGTTACTGATGTTGTAGGCTGGCTGGTAGGCCGGTTTGCCGCATCTTCCCAGCGCTGTACGCTCATCTTCTCCAGGGCCTGTTGCTGGCATTAGTTTAGTAATAAATATCCGGAGTTATTCTCCGACCTGAAGCCAAGGGCTTAACAGGCGTGCCTCAGTCTGCGTTACGCTTGTTATGGCGTTTGGTGCCGGTGCGGCAGTGCCTTTTACCGCAGGCGGGTCCGGTGTGATTGCCGCGATTAGCCTGTCCGGTACGCTGGCAACTGGCGCACAATGCATGATTGGCGCGGGCCGTCTGCTGGCTATCCATAACGATCATGGTTCCGATGTTGCCTGGCTCGACAGCCAAGACTAGTATGTAGCTACCACGACGGTTCTGGATGTCATTTCGCTGGCTGCGGCAGGAACCGCACTGCGAGGTACTTTAGAAACGTACAAGCTGATGAAAGCTGCATCCTCAAGTAAAGTTACCGCCTGGTTCCAAAGCCTGAGCCGTGCTGAGCGTAAGCGCATCACGGAAGAGATCATTAAAGCGCAGAATCCAGGTATCTCCAGTGCCGGCGTGAAGGCAGCGATCCGCGCAGGCGTCTACCCGAAACGTTTCCCCAGCGAATCATTACAAAAATCACTGCAACGTGAGCTGATGAGTGCTGTGAACAACGGCCTAACTAAACGCTGAGTATTCAAATGGTTAAAGTTTTTTCCCGTCACCTGCAACGCTGTAACGAGGTGGCTACCAGCATAAGCAATGCCTCTCCGACACAGCTGCAACAGCTAAAGACTGAGTTGGCTGACGAAATGGGCAAACCTGTAGGTCTACACACCATGGGTATTCCAGCGGCGCTCAGTACCCTCGGGGTGATTGTCAGTTTCGCTATTCCTCAGCTGTGGCTGGGGTATGGCGTACTCGCCGGACTCGACCAGCCAGCGGAACACGTATTCGTCTGGGTTGTCCTGATCGCCCTTCTGTTCGCTGGCCTTAACGGCGTGACCATGTTTATGATTGGCAAAGGCAGCATGCGCGCCGTGAAGTTACACCTTACGCTGGCGGTGATAAGCCTGGTTTTAACAGCAGCCTATCTGCTGGTCGCGCTGAGCGGTAGCGCAGCTCCGGGCGTCAGTCTTACCGCGGCGCTAGTGAGTATCGGCATGCTACTGCTTAGCGGCAGTTGTATCCTTTCAACCGCCTTCTATAAGATGCTGCTGTTTACTCTGCATAATCGTGCCTGGCGCAAGCTTCTCAGCCAGACGCGTGCTAAAACAGTGCGCTAAGCGTTCATCCCGTCAAAAACCCGCCATCGCTGGCGGTTTTTTTTATGGTTTTTTATGCCTGCGCAACCAAATTAACTTATACGCCGCAGGAATAATAAACAGCGATAGCAGCGGCGCCGTGATCATCCCGCCAATCATGGGCGCCGCTATCCGGCTCATGACTTCTGACCCGGCACCGGTACCCCAGAGAATGGGCAGCAGACAGGCAATGATCACCGCCACGGTCATCGCCTTTGGCCGCACGCGCAACACGGCGCCATGATAAAGCGCCTCATCAAGCCCCTGTTCGGTGAACGTTTCCCGATGGAACAACGCCGGTTGCGCTTCAATGGCATGACGCAAATACATCAGCATGACCACCCCAAATTCTGCCGCTACCCCGGCCAGGGCGATAAAACCAGTGCCGGTTGCCACAGACATATGGAAGCCCTGCCAGTAGAGGAACCATATCCCCCCGACCAGGGCGAACGGCAGACTCATCAGGATCAGCAACGCCTCATCCACGCGACGGAACGCCAGGTACAGCAGAATGAAGATGATCATCACCGTCATCGGCACCATCAGCTTCAGTTTCTTGTTGGCGTGCTCAAGCAGTTCAAACTGTCCGGAGAATGAGACGCTGGTGCCCGGCCTCAGCTTTACGTTCTGACTGATGGCCGTCTTAATGTCGTTCACCACCGACACCATATCCCTGCCGCGGGCATCAATATAAATCCAGCTTGCAGGCCGGGCATTCTCCGTTTTCAGCATCGTGGGACCGGAAACTACTTTGATATCAGCCACATCGCCCAGCGTGATCTGCTGCTTCATCGGCGTCAGGATCGGCATCTGCTTCAACGCGCTCGGGCTGCTCCGGTAGTCCTGAGGATAGCGAATATTAATCGGATAACGGGCGACGCCTTCCACCGTTTCTCCCACCGTCGCCCCGCCGATTGCCGAGGAGACAAACAGCTGAACATCGCCCACCGTCATCCCGTAGCGCGAGGCTTTTTCCCGGTTGATATTGATATCAATATAGCGCCCGCCCTCCAGACGTTCAGCCAGGGCAGATACCACGCCCGGCACCGTTTTCGCCACCGACTCGATGCTCTGGGCCGTGGCGTCGATATGCGCCAGAACGGTACCTGACACCTTGATGCCGATGGGACTTTTGATCCCGGTGGAAAGCATATCGATGCGGTTACGAATGGGCGGAACCCAGAGGTTAGCCAGACCGGGCAAACGAACGGTCTTGTCGAGCTCGTCAATAATCTTGTCAATCGTCATGCCGGGCCGCCACTCATTCTCAGGTTTCAGCTGAATGGTGGTTTCAACCATTTCAAGCGGCGCGGAGTCCGTTGCGGTCTCTGCTTTACCCGTTTTACCAAAAACAGAGGCCACTTCCGGAACGGTTTTGATGAGCTTGTCCGTTGTCTGTAACAGCGAGGCTGCTTCTGCCGGAGAGACGCCCGGCAACGTCGACGGCATATACAGCAGATCGCCCTCATTAATCTTCGGCAGGAACTCACCGCCCACCTTGCTCAGCGGCCAGATAACCGTGAAGATGGACAAGGCCGCGACCAGCAGGGTTGTTTTTGGCCAGTGGAGCACCCTAATCAGGAGCGGATGGTAGGCTTTAATCAGCAGCCTGTTCAATGGGTTACTGGTCTCTGCGGGAATTTTACCCCGGATCCAGAATCCCATCAGGATAGGGATAACGATGATAGCCAACGCGGCCGCGCCCGCCATGGCGTACGTTTTGGTGAAGGCCAGCGGGCCAAACAGCCGCCCTTCCTGACCCTCAAGGGTAAAGATCGGAATGAACGATAAGGTAATAATCAACAGGCTGATAAACAGCGCTGGCCCCACCTCCACGGAGGCATTGGTGATGACGTTCCAGCGCGTGGCGTTGTCAATGTCTTCCCCGGGATGCTGACGATCCCACTCTTCCAGCCGTTTGTGCGCGTTTTCAATCATGACGATGGCGGCATCCACCATCGCGCCGACCGCAATGGCAATGCCTCCCAGCGACATGATATTGGCGTTCAGCCCCTGGAAGTGCATGACGATAAAGGCGATACACAGGCCAAGCGGCAGAGAGATAATCGCCACCAGCGCGGAACGGACGTGCCAGAGGAACAGGGCGCAGACGATGGCCACCACGATAAACTCTTCGAGCAGCTTGCCGCTCAGGTTATCAATGGCCCGGTCGATGAGCTGGCTGCGATCGTAGGTCGTCACAATCTCAACGCCTTCCGGCAGGCTGGCCTTCAGCGTCTCCAGCTTGTCTTTTACCGCTGTGATGACCTCGCGCGCGTTTTTGCCCGAACGCAGGATCACCACGCCACCCGCAACCTCCCCCTGCCCGTTTAATTCGGCAATACCGCGCCGCATTTCCGGCCCCGTTTGTACGCGAGCCACATCACGAAGGTAAATAGGTACCCCGTTATCTGCGGTTTTCAGAACGATGTTATTGAAATCGTCCATCGTCTGCAGATAACCGCTGGCGCGGACCATATACTCCGCTTCCGCCATTTCAACTGACGATCCCCCCGCCTCCTGGTTAGACGACTCAAGGGCCTGCTTAACCTCGGGCAGGCTGATGCCGTACTGAGCCAGTTTTAACGGATTGACCTGAATCAGATACTGCTTTACCACGCCGCCGACAGAGGCCACTTCAGCAACGTTCGGGATAGTTTTCAGCTCAAATTTCAGGAACCAGTCCTGCAGCGAGCGCAACTCTGCGAGATCGTGTTTTCCGCTGCGATCCACCAGCGCATACTCAAATATCCAGCCCACGCCCGTGGCGTCAGGACCGATTTCAGAGCTCACGCCGGCAGGCAGCTTGCTCTGAACCTGGTTCAGATACTCCAGCACGCGCGAACGGGCCCAGTACAAATCGGTGCCGTCTTCAAAAATGACGTACACGTACGAATCACCAAACTGCGAAAAACCGCGCACGGTCTTTGCGCCGGGAACCGATAGCATGGTGGTCGTGAGTGGATAGGTGACCTGGTTTTCAACAATCTGCGGGGCCTGGCCGGGATAGCTGGTTTTGATAATCACCTGAACGTCAGAGAGATCGGGCAAGGCATCGACCGGGGTGTTGATGATGGTCCATGTCCCCCAGACGCTGAGGAATAGCGCTCCCATCATGACCAGGAAACGGTTAGCGACCGACCGCCGGATAATCCATTCAATCATCATCGTCTCCTTAATGGCCTGAATGCGCGTCGTCAGCTGCTTCAGCGTGGCGCATGCGCTCCAGCGCGCCGGTAATATTGGCCTCCGAGTCAATCAGGAACAGACCGCTGACCACCACCGACTCCCCCTCTTCCAGTCCGCTACCAATACCGGACTGCTGCTGAGATTCATGCAGAACGTGGATCCTTTTCGGCACAAAATTCCCGTCCGCATCAACCGTAATCACGCGCTGTTCTTTGCCGGTATCGATAACGGCCTGGGAGGGGATCAGCAGCATTTCCTGACTTTGGGTATTCAGCTTCAGGTAGGCGTTCATGCCCGGTTTAAGCAATTCATCCCTGTTAGAGACCTGCAGGCGCACCTGCAGCGTACGGGTGTTCTGATCCACGCTCGGCAGGATGTTCCATTTTTCAACCGGGAAGGTTTTGTCCGGATAAGCCGGTATCGAAACAGCAAACTGCGAGGTATCTTTCAGCAGATAAGCAATGGATTCAGGCACTGCCGCGCCGATCCAGACCGGATCCATCCCCTGAATTTGCGCTACTACCTTATCTTTGGAAATATTCATGCCGGTACGCAGATCAAAGGCCGTGATCGCTCCGTCGATCGGCGCCCTGATGGTAAACCGGGTCTGGATAGTGCGGGTCGCACGCAGCCTCTGAATATCCTCATCCGGCATACCAGCCAGCCGAAGCCGTTCCAGAACCCCTTTTATTTGCGTTGGCGTTCCGCCGGTGCCGGATAACAGCAGAAACTCGCTCTGCGCCTCTACCCAGTCAGGAATGGTAATATCAATAAGCGGCGTGCCTTTCTTTACCTTATCGCCCGTCGTCAGCGGGTACACTTTCTCCACGAAGCCTTCCGCGCGCGCCTGCACAATGACAAACTGATAGTCGTTATAGCTAACGTTCGCCGGGATAGTCTGGGAATAATTCAGCGTTTCGCGCGTCACTTTTTGCGTTTTTAATCCCAGATTCTGAACCTGCGTCGGATCGATACGGATACCGGCACTGCTTTTATTTTCGTTTTCATCCGCATATTTCGGTACCAGATCCATATCCATAAACGGCGATTTACCGGGCTTATCGAATTTAACGTCGGGTTTCATCGGGTCATACCAGAAAAGCACCTTTCTTTCAGAGGCGCTATTTTCTGTTTTTTCAGATGAATAAAGTGCCTGCCATGCCGTCACCGATAGCAGCCCTCCCGCAATAAGGCTGCTGACTATCATGGCAGCATATTTTATTTTGAATGAGGCCATGCCGTTTCTCGCTATTTAATGCTCTTGAGTAAAGAGATATTGCCCTGCTGAACAAACGAAAAATTCACGTGACTGCCGACTTTTAAGGCATTGATACTCTCGTCAGCCTGAATGAACGTGAAACGCATGGTCATCGCGGGCCAGCCAATTTCCGGGATGGCTTCATGGGAAATCGTGACTTTTTTATTCTTGAGATCAATGTCCTTCACGATGCCGGTTCCCGTGATGACCTGCTCTGAGGTCCCTTCGCTGGCAGCACTCATCATCTCGTGCTGATGAACCTCAGCCTGGAGGCTGGCAGAAAACACAATGGAGATCGCACCAAATACAACGGCCTTAAGTGAATTGCGCATGGTTATTTTCCTGTTTAATTAAATAACGTTATTCGACCCATCCGCCGCCGAGCGCGGTGAAAAGATTAATCTCATTAACCTGCCGGGCATAAATAAGGTCGAGAATATTTTGTTGGGTGGAGAAAAGAGAACGTTGCGCGTCAAGCACGTCGATATAGCTGACCGCGCCGCTGGAATATAGCCCTCTGGCACGTTGAAGCGTGATACGGAGTGAATCCAGATACCGCTGTTGTGCAGCAAGCTGCTGGTTAATGCTGTCCCGCAGCGCGAGCGCGTCGGCAACCTGTTTAAAGGCGGACTGAATTTTTTGTTCGTAATTAACCACCGACTGCTGCTGGCGAATTTCGGCCAGCTTCAGGTTGGCCTTATTCCTGCCTGCATTAAAAATGGGAAGTTCAATTTTAGGAATGAAATTCCACATCCCGCTTCCTGACGTGAAGAGGCTGGACAACTCCGTGCTGCCTGTTGAAAGCCCGCTGGTCAGCGATATGGACGGGAAAAAGGCGGCGCGCGCAGCGCCGATATTCGCATCGGCCGCTTTAAGCTGATACTCCGCCTCCATAATATCCGGGCGCTGCAGCAGTATCGCTGAGGAAAGATGGGGAGGCAGTTTTACCGGCGCAACGTCGCTGGCGTTCATGCCGCCGTCGCCCGGCAGCGCGCGATACGTGCCGAGGACCAGCTGCAGGGCATTATTGGCCTGCGCCAGCTCCCCCTCTCTCTTGGCTATATCTGCCCGCGTGCTTTCGATCTGTCCCCTGGCCTGTTCCAGCGCCAGGACGGTCGTACTGCCGGTCACCAGCTGCTGCTCTACGAAAGCGTAAGACTGCCGGTAATTGTTCAGCGTTTCCCGCGCGATACGCAGCTGTTTATACGCCAGCTGCTGGTTGAAATAGCTCTGTGACACGTTAGAGACGAGCAGGATATGCACGGCTCGACGGGCCTCTTCGCTGGCGAAAAAGTTTTGTCGGTCGGCGTCGCTCATGCTCCTCAGCTTGCCGAAAAAGTCGAGTTCATAGCTAAGCGCAAGACCGGCGTCGTACTGCTGTGAGGTCGGTTTGTCACTTTTCAGCCCGCCGCTGTACGTGATGCCCGCGGATCCATTCAGCTGTGGATAACGATCCGCATCCGTCACGCTGAACTGCGCCCGGGCTTCCTCGACCTTCAGGGCGGCCATTTTTACATCGCGATTGTTCTTAAGGGCTTCCGCAATCAGCCCCGCAACCTGAGGATCGACAAAAAAGCGTCGCCAGCCGGCGTCCTGATACCCCGTCGCTGCGGGCGTCAGGCCATTACGGGAGAGCGAAAACTGCTGGGGTACAGGTGCTTCCGGTCGCTGGTACTCTGGGGCCAGTGAGACGCAGCCTGCCAGAATAAATACCGTACTGATGCTTAGTCGTTTTAACAGAAACATAACGGTTCAAATGAAGTCCAGAGTAGATTGAGGGCTACTCTACGGAACGCATCCTGTTTGACGGGTGACAGGATAATGACAATGTTGTCATTTTTAGCGTAAGTCATTGTTAACGGTCGCAGGCTCACTAGAATGTCATCAGCAGCCAGTCAGGGGAGCACGATGAAAATACTGATCGTCGAAGACGAAATTAAAACCGGTGAGTACCTGAGTAAGGGGCTGACTGAAGCGGGGTTTGTTGTGGACCACGCTGATAATGGCCTGAACGGCTACCATCTCGCCATGACCGCTGAATACGATCTGCTGATTCTGGATATCATGCTCCCCGATGTGAACGGCTGGGATATTGTCCGCATGCTCCGCTCGGCCGGCAAAGGGATGCCTATCCTGTTGCTTACGGCTCTTGGCACGATTGAACACCGGGTTAAAGGGCTTGAGCTGGGCGCGGATGATTACCTGATTAAGCCTTTCGCCTTTGCTGAGCTGCTCGCCCGGGTAAGAACGCTGTTGAGACGCGGGAATACGGTGATCGCGGAAAGCCAGCTTCAGGTGGCAGACCTGACGGTTGACCTCGTGTCGAGAAAGGTAAGCCGGGCCGGAAGCCGCATCCTGTTAACCAGCAAAGAGTTCAGCCTGCTGGAGTTTTTCATGCGTCATCAGGGAGAAGTGCTTCCCCGCTCCCTGATTGCCTCCCAGGTATGGGACATGAATTTTGACAGCGACACAAACGCGATTGACGTGGCGGTAAAGCGGCTTCGCGCGAAAATCGATAACGATTATGAACCGAAGCTGATCCAGACGGTGCGCGGCGTGGGCTATATGCTGGAGGTGCCGGATGCACGTTAAGCTTCCCAGGCGGCCTTTTTCGCTTGCCCTGCGGCAGACCTTTTTTATTAGTCTCTCCACGATACTGGCCTTTTTCGCCTTTACCTGGTTTATGCTCCATTCCGTTGAACAGCATTTTGCCGAGCAGGATATCAACGATCTGCAGCAAATCAGCATTAAGGTGCGCCACATACTGCAATCACCGGTCGATTCCGATCAAAATAAAATCAGCAAGATCAAAGAGTCGATCGCCGGCTACCGCAGCGTAGCCGTCCTGCTCCTGGATCGACAGGGAAATACGCTGTTCAGCTCGTCGCAAGGGGCGGCACTGCGCCCTGCAATGAACACGGCGGATTTTAGCGAACACTGTCGCATGCAGGATGTGTTTCACTGGACGGTTGAAGATCCTGCCACGCCTGTGCACGCCGGGTCCGACATGAACAGGGAAACGTACCGGATTATCGCCTCGTCAGGAACGGCGACGCTGGAGGGCAAAACGCAGGACTACGTCATGCTGATCGGGCTCTCCATTAATTTTCATCTACACTACCTTGAGGCGCTGAAAAAGAATCTCCTGGCGATTGCCGCGGCAATCAGTCTGCTGATTATTCTTGTCATTCGCATCGCGGTTCGTCAGGGGCATTTGCCCCTGCGTAACGTCAGCAACGCCATTAAAAATATCACGTCAGAAAACCTGGACGCACGGCTGGAGCCGTCCCGCGTGCCCGTTGAGCTGGAACAGCTGGTCATCTCCTTCAACCATATGATCGAAAAGATTGAGGATGTCTTTACCCGTCAGGCGAATTTTTCCGCCGATATCGCGCATGAAATCAGAACCCCCATCACCAACCTGGTGACGCAAACGGAAATCGCGCTGAGCCAGAACCGCTCACAGAAAGAGCTGGAAGATGTTCTTTACTCCAGTCTGGAAGAGTACAACCGGATGACCCGAATGGTCAGCGATATGCTTTTCCTGGCACAGGCGGATAACAACCAGCTGATCCCTGACCGGGTGATTTTTGATTTAAGTGCGGAGGTCATGAAAGTCTTCGATTTCTTCGAAGCCTGGGCGGAAGAACGCAACATCACGCTGAAATTTAACGGGATGCCCTGCCTGATAGAAGGCGATCCTCAGATGTTCAGAAGAGCAATGAATAATCTGCTCTCTAATGCCCTGCGCTATACGCCAGCAGGAAAAGCGGTGACGGTCTCCATCAGAAATCAGGATAACGACGTTGAACTGATGATAGAAAATCCCGGTACGCCGATCCCTCAGGAACATCTGCCAAAGCTGTTTGACCGTTTCTATCGCGTCGATCCGTCAAGACAGCGCAAAGGCGAAGGCAGCGGGATCGGGCTTGCCATCGTGAAGTCCATCGTCACCGCGCACCACGGAAAAGTACGCGTGGAATCGGATGAGGTGTCGACACGCTTTATCCTCTCCGTGCCGATAAAAGTGGGCTGAGCAGGCTGCGCCCTGCGCTTAGGGCATCAGCCTGATTCGCCCGGCGGCGCCAGGCTTACTCCAGCGCCAGCAGCGCAAAGCTCGCCAGCCAGTGCCCGCCGCTGTAGTGGCTGCCGACCACATGCTCGACGCTCGCCGTCAGGTGTTTCGCCACCGCCTCGCGCAGCGCCTGCTGCGCCGAATGGTCTGCGGGAAGCGCGCGGGCAATATGCTTCATGCACCAGGCGCGGCTGAGGTTTAACCCGTCCAGATGGGCAATTTTCGGGTCGGTACGGTCGCTCACCTCCGCCGGGTTCATCAATGCCGCGACGGATCCAACCTCCGGAAGAAACGCGTCAAACCAGGCCGGGAAGTCCTCCGCCACCTTGCTCATCAGCAGCGCTTCCGTCAGCGCCCCGGAAATGTACTCATCACCGCCGGGTTCGTAGTGCGCCGGATAGCGCGTGTCGGCGAGATAAAACCGCTCCGCCGCCGTCACAATCGCCTGCTCAAGCGCGCTATCTTCTACGGCTCGGGCGTAGTCCAGCCCCAGCGCGAGGGCAAACGCCGTGTTGTAGTGCGTCCCGACGCGGATCGGATAGGTGAGCTTACCGAGGTAATCCATCAGCCGGTTACGAATATCCCGGGTTAACGGCTCAAGCGTCCGGTACCAGCCTGCGGCCTGCGGCAGCGACGACTGTTTTAGCTCCTGGGCCAGCGCCAGCAGCCAGCCGTAGCCATACGGGCGCTCAAACGAGGCGCGGAACGGCGCGGTGAAATAGGCCAGCTCCTTCGCCACGTTCTCTTCCGTCAGGTGCTCGTCGAAAAGCGCGACGATCGCGTCCCGGCCCGGCAGTTCCGGATAGAGCCGCACGCAGCGCAGCAGCAGCCAGTAGCCATGCACCGCCGAGTGCCAGTCGAAACAGCCGTAGAAAATCGGGTGCAGTTCGCGCGGCGGCAGCACGTCGCCATCATCATTCAGCAGGTGCATGATGTGGTTCGGGTATTCCTGGCGCAAATAGGTCAACGGCATGCGAGCAAACGCGTCAGCCTGATGTTGCGTTAATTCCATAACAGCTCCTTAGCGAAACACGAGGAAATACATGAGGAACACGTTCACCAACAGCAGGGTTAACGCGGTCGGGATCTGGATCTTGATCACCTGATATTTGTCTTTCAGCTCCAGCAGCGCGGCAGGAACAATGTTGAAGTTCGCGGCCATCGGCGTCATCAGCGTGCCGCAATAGCCCGCGTACATGCCAATCGCCAGCAGCGGCGCCGGGTTCCCGTGATGCACGTTGATCAGGAACGGCAACGCGATCCCCGCGCTCAGCACCGGGAAGGCCGCAAACGCATTCCCCATGATCATGGTAAACAGCGCCATCCCCACGCAGTAAATCACCACCAGCATAAAGCGGTTATCCGGGTTAACGAACAGGCTCACCACCTTCTGCACCGAATCACCGGTGTTGGCCGCCACGAACACGCCGCCAAGCATCGCCAGCATCTGCGGCAGGATCACAGCCCAGCCGATGGTATCGACAAGACGACGAGACTGACGAATAGCGTGCAGCGGCGTGCCTTTGGTGAGCCACCATCCGGTGAGGATCGCCGCGACGCAGGCCACGCACAGCGCCGCCAGGGTAAGCTGTTTCTGATCGAGCAGGAACACGCCGCCAACCGACACGCCCTTCAGGAACAGGGTGCCGATAACCGTCACCACCGGGATCATCAGCGCGGGCAGGAATAGCCAGTTTTTAAGGCGGTTTGACGAGGCGAGACGTTCGTCTTCGGTGGACATTTTATAGTGCCCTTTACCGACCAGACCAAAACCCGCCAGCAGCGCGATAGCGATGACGCCGCCGCCGATTATCCGGTACGCCAGCGATTTCCCCAGCCCCTGCACCATCAGGTCCCCAAACAGGAAGATCCCGCCGAATAAAAACCAGAACAGCGCCGTAGTAAAACGCTTCGGATTGGCGCGATCGCGCAGGGTCATCACAACCAGCAGCATCACGACAAAGCCGATCAGGTAGTACACGCGGTTAATGGTGATAAGCGTCATCATTGCGCGGCCCCCTGCGTGCCCTGCTCTGCACGCCAGGCCATCACGTCGCGACGGATGCTGGCATCCAGACGCAGCAGGCGCGTCATATGAATAATTAATGCCGCAATGGCGGTTGGGATAGCCCACAGGCCGATATGCAGCGGTTCAATGCCCGGAATACCGTTCTCTTTCAGGAACGCGTCGATCAGCAGCACCGCGCCAAAGGCAATAAAGATATCCTCCCCAAAGAAGACCGCGATATTGTCACACGCGGCGGCATGGGCTTTGATTTTGTCGCGGATGTGCTGCGGCAGCTCGCCGTATTCGTTCAGCGCCGCCCCTTCGGCCATCGGCGCCAGCAGCGGGCGAACCGTCTGGGCATGGCCGCCCAGCGACATCAGCCCCAGCGCGGCGGTGCCTTCACGGGCGACAAAATAGAGCATCAGAATACGCGCCGAGGTGGCGCTGGCGATCTTCGCCACCCAGGCCTGGGCACGCTCCTTTAGCCCGTAATATTCCAGCAGACCAATCACGGGCAGGATCAGAATGAATGTCGCCAGCGATCGGCTATTCACAAACTTTTCGCCAAAGGTCTCCAGCAGCATGCCGAAATCCATACCGACCAGCAGACCCGTCGCCAGCCCCGCCACCACGACCACCAGCAGCGGGTTGAAGCGCAGTGCAAAACCAATAACCACGATCGGTATCCCGATCAGCGGCAACAGCGTAGTACCGTCCATAACGTTTACCCTATCCAAAGTGAGCGTTGCGCGCCGACGGCTATTTTTTTATTTTGCGGCGAGCGATGTTGTGTTTTTCGTCAGGCTTCGCAAAACCTGCGCTAAAAAGCTATATCTGAACCTCAAAAACATGTAAACAAATTATCAATAAAATGTTCTTATTTTATCGATGAGTTTACATTTCTGGTTAAGGAACGTTATGACCTCCAAAAAGAGTGCTTCACCCGATCGCGACGATATTAACGACGGTCGGATCGTCTCTTCACGCCATCTGGTATCCGAGCGCTGCGCGGAACTGTCAGAGCTGGAGTACGCGCTGATCATGACCAGCAACGCGTTCAATAAATGGATGGTGCGCTGCATGGCCGCAGCCGGTGAACCGGATATGGGCGCATTTGACGTGTCGCTGCTGCATCATGTGAACCACCGCGACCGCAAGAAAAAGCTGGCCGATATCTGTTTCGTTCTCAATGTGGAAGATACCCACGTGGTGACCTATGCCCTGAAAAAGCTGGTCAAAGCGGGCTACGTGACGAGCGAGAAAGCGGGCAAAGAACTCTTTTTCTCCACCACCGAGGAAGGGAAAGCGCTGTGCATGAAATACCGGGACGTGCGGGAGGCGTGTCTGATCGCAATCCACGCGGAGAGCGGCATTGCCGGGAAATCGATTGGCGAGACCGCGCAGCTGTTACGCACGATCTCCTCCCTGTATGACACCGCCGCCCGCGCGGCGGCATCACTCTAGGGTTAAGGACGTCGGAACAGCGTAATACTGCGTCCGGCCAGTTCATACTCTACGGCGTCGGTGATCGCCGTCCCGGCGGCAGCGTCATCTGCCGTAGACAGCTCCAGCACCCATCCCCCTTCGCCAAACTGCGGGATCTGGAACGGCACGGTGCCTTCAAACGGGTTGAACAGCATCAGCACGTCGTGCCAGATGCCGTCCTCCTGCCTGAGATCAGGCCTGCTGATGGAGACCCCGAGCGTTGAACCTTCATCCCACTGCTCGGCCTGCTGCGCGCCGCCTCCGGCATTGAACCAGCGGATCTCCAGCCCGTCGCGCCAGCTTTCACGGCGCAATAAAGGCTGCTGCGCGCGAAGGGCAATGAGCCGTTGGGTAAACTCGCGCAGCGCGGCGTCGTTTTCGGTTATCCCGTTCCAGTCGATCCACGAGATCTCGCTGTCCTGGCAGTAGCCGTTGTTGTTGCCCTTCTGCGTGCGGCCAAACTCGTCCCCGGCCAGCAGCATCGGCGTGCCGTGGGAAAACAGCAGCGTGGTCAGGAAATTACGTTTCTGCCGTTCGCGGGTAGCAATAATATCCGGGTTCTCCGTCGGCCCTTCTTCGCCATAGTTGTACGAACGGTTATCGTTATGCCCGTCGTTATTATCCTCGCCGTTGTCGGCGTTATGCTTTTCGTTGTACGACACCAGGTCATTCAGCGTAAAGCCGTCGTGGGCGGTGATGAAGTTGACGCTGGCCCACGGACGACGCCCGCGCTGGTCGTACAGATCGCCGGAGCCGAGCAGACGCGCGGCAAAATCGGTAGAGACGTTATCGCCCTTCCAGTACTCGCGGACGGTATCGCGGTATTTGTCGTTCCACTCCCCCCAGCCGGGCGGGAATCCGCCCACCTGATAGCCGCCGGGACCGATATCCCAGGGTTCACCAATCAGCTTCAGTCGGGATAAGACCGGATCCTGAGTCATGGCGTCAAAAAAACCGCCGCGCGGGTCAAACCCTTCGGGCTCGCGGCCCAGGATCGTCCCGAGGTCGAAACGAAAACCGTCAATATGCATTGATTCCGCCCAGTAGCGCAGAGAGTCCATCACCATCTGCAGCACGCGCGGGTGCGAGGTGTTGACCGTATTTCCCGTCCCGGTGTCGTTGATGTAATACCGGTGCTGGTCCGGGAGCGTGCGGTAATAGCTGTAGTTATCAATCCCCTTAAACGAGAGCGTGGGGCCAAGCTCATTTCCTTCCGCCGTGTGGTTGTACACCACGTCCAGAATCACATCGATGCCCGCATCATGATACGCGCGCACCATGTCGCGAAAGCCCTGGATACCCGCCGGGCCGTAGTAGCGCGACGCCGGAGCAAAAAAGCCGAGGGTGTTATAGCCCCAGAAGTTCTTCAGGCCGCGGTCGAGCAGATGCTGGTCGTCCGGGAACCAGTGAACCGGCAGCAGCTCCACCGAGGTAATGCCCAGGCTCTTGATGTAGTCCACCGAGGCTTTGTGGCCCATCCCCTCAAACGTGCCGCGCAGCTCGGGCGGAATGGCCGGGTTCATCTGGGTAAAGCCCTTCACGTGGCTTTCATAAACGACGGCGTGCGGCCAGGGAACGTTTGGCCGGTTAGTGTCCTGCCAGTCGAAGGCGTTCGGGTCGATAACCCTGCATTTTGGCGTGAACGGCGCGCTGTCGCGGGTATCAAAACTGAGATCCCGTTCATCATGCCCCAGCTCATAGCCGAAATGGGCGTCGTTCCAGTCGATATCGCCCACCAGTTCTCGGGCGTAGGGGTCGATAAGCAGCTTGTGCGGGTTAAAGCGGTGACCGTTTTCCGGATCGTAAGGGCCGTAGACGCGATAGCCGTACAGCGCGCCGGGCTTCAGGTCGGGCACATAGCCGTGCCAGACCTCATGGGTATATTCCGGCAGCGTCAGCCGGGCGATTTCCGTTTTTCCTGACGGGTCAAACAGGCAGAGTTCCACCCGCTCGGCGTGAGCGGAGAACAGCGCGAAGTTGACCCCTTTTCCGTCATAATTCGCCCCCAACTGCTGGCCATGACCGGCCCGAATTTCAAACGTAGTTTCCTTTGCCATTTTCGTTCTCCACGATTATTCGCAGGTAAGCAGAACCAGTACACATCCCTTTTCTGACGTTAAATCCAGCGTCTCTTGCAGAGTGCGGCTTTCACCGCTGAACAGATCCCGATAGCGTTTCCCCGCCAGCTCCTCGGGTATCGCCACGGTGGTATTGCCCCACAGCTGATGATTATCGGTGACATCAAAAACCAGACGCGGCACGGCGACAATCAGCGCCTCCTCGTCCTTAACGCGCGCATAGACAATCAGGTTCTCCTCGCGCTCGCCGCTGACCTTAAGCGGCAGCCAGTCGCCATAGCGGAAAAGCGCGGCGTAATGCGGTCGAAGCCGCAGCAGCGTGGCGGTGACGAACTGCTTAACGCGCCCGTCTCGCCAGCAGGCCGGGTTGTCAAACACCGTGGCATCCGCCGCGCTGAGGTTGTGCACCAGCGTCGGGAAGTCCGGCTCACGTCGGTTATCCGGATCGACGAGGCTAAAGTTAAGCGCCTCGCTGCCCTGGTAGATATCCGGCACGCCGGGAGCCGTCAGCTTGATCACCGTCTGGCTGAGGCTGTTCATCAGCCCGGCACGGATAAAGGGCCGCATCGCCTCGCTAAAGTCATGCAGGAACAGGGTGTTGTCCGGCGAAAGCAGGTGCTGTGCATAGCTCAGCACCACGCTCTCATAGCTCTCGTTGCTGTCTATCCAGTCGGTGCGCTGTTTTGCCTCGCGCAGCGCTTTCTCGAGGAAGCCAATGAAACGCGCTTCGAGTGATTTAAGCCCTTCGGCGTCGCCCGGAGACTGCGTGGCGGGCCAGACGCCCGCCAGCGCCTGATAGATCATCCAGGTATCGGCGGCGTTCGGCGCGGTACCGTCATTGAGAAAACGCACCTGGGTCTGGTTCATCTGCCGCCAGCGGGCCAGATTCTCTCCCCACCGTTCCGGCGCCTCCGTCAGGGTGTAAAGACGCGCCCGGGCGTCTTCTCCGCGCTTGGTATCGTGCGTGGAGGTGCCCAGCAGCGCGTCGGGCTGACGGGCCAGGCGAATGCGCATCTCCTGGTGGAAGCGGGATAATGAAAACGCGCGCGGCGTCGGGTCGGCGCCCACTTCATTGAGCGCCAGCTCCAGGTTGTGGCGGAAGAACAGCGTGTCCTCCACAGACTTCGCCATCAGCGGCCCGGTAAGCTGCTGGAAGCGGGTTCTGAAAAGCGCGGCGGACTCGCGGCACGCTTGCGGAAGGTCGCCGGTAAGAATGCGTACAATCAGGCTCAGCGCCGCTTCAGACGTCTCCACGCTGGCGACCACGCGGTTAAGCAGCGCCACGTCCGGCGGGGTTAATCCCTCCCGGGTGCCGTAGGTGCGGTAGACCGGAAAGGCGATAAGCAGCTCGCGCAGCGCGTGGCGGATCTCCTCGCGCGGCAGCGCAACCTCATTGTGGCGGGCCAGATCGTCTGCAAGGTTTAGCAGCGTGGTGAATTCACCCTCAAAATTGCGATCGGTCATCAGGCCCTTGGCATCGCGCAGTTCCGCATGGCGATCGACCGTTATTCCAGGCGTCTCGTCGTGGATTTTCTCCAGGCGCGGCAGGCTATAGTCGTCGACCAGCACTTCGGCCAGCGAGGCGATAAACTCGTAGCCGGTGGTGCCGGATACCGGCCAGTCTGCTGGGAGCTGTTCTCCCTTCGCGAGAATTTTTTCAACCGTGATGTAGCAGTCGGGTCCGGTTTTCTGCCGCAGGCGCTGCAGATAGCCCAGCGGATCCGCCAGGCCGTCTACGTGGTCGATTCGCAAACCATCAACCACGCCCGCGTGGACCAGCTCCAGGCTCAGCCGGTGCGAATCGTCGAAGACCGCGTCGTCTTCAACCCGAACGCCGACCAGCCCGGTGATTTCAAAGAAGCGCCGCCACGAGAGCTGCTTCGGCGCCTCCCGCCAGGACATCAGCCGCCAGCTTTGCGCCTCATGCAGTTCAGCAATGCTCTTATCCTCGCTGTACGTGCCCGGGTTGAGCGGATACGCCGCGTCGTAATAGACCAGAGAGGCTTTTCCCGTGACAGTGTCACGATGAATGCTCAGCGCACCCTTCTCCAGCTCCGCCTCAAAGGTGTCGCCGAGGAACGGCAGCGTCAGCGGGCGCGACCCGTCGATATCGAAATAGCGGAAATAGCGGCTCTGCTGACCGTATTCAATAACGTCCCGCCACCAGGGGTTTTCCAGCGAGGTCGACATATGGTTAGGGACAATATCCAGAATCAGCCCCATACCGGCCTGCTTTAGCGCCTCGGCCATGCGGTCGAAACCTGCTCGTCCGCCAATCGCGGGGTCGATTTCATTCGGGTTGGTCACGTCATAGCCGTGGGTAGATTCTTTTGTGGCGGTAAACACCGGCGAGGCGTAGAGGTGGCTGATGCCGAGATCTTTCAGATACGGTACCAGCGCCGCAACGCGGTCGAAGGTCATGCCATTACGGAACTGAATACGGTACGTGGCGGAAGGGATCATAACGATGCTTCTCCATCAGCAAAGCGAACGACAATACCGTTCGGCGGTAAAACGTCAGTGACATCCGGCCAGGCAAAGCGCGTCTCACCCGCGAGATCGGGCAGCGCGACGGCCTTATTACCGATATTTAGCGCCAGAGAGAGCGTCCCCGACGGGAAGCGCCAGCTCACCGCCACCATGCCGGGCGCAGTGCCGATCACCTTGCCCCCAGCGGCGCCGCCATGACGCAGAAGCGGAACGATATGGCGATGGCGCAGCGTCAGCAGGTGGCGCGTGAAGCGCAGCCACGTTTTGCCTTCGTCGGTGGCAATCTTGTTCCAGTCGAGCTTTGAGCGAACAAAGGTGTTCACGTCGTTCGGGTCCGGGACGGCTTCATCGTGGCCGGCGTGGCCGGTAAACTCTTTCGCGCGCCCTTCCCGCACCGCCTTAGCCAGATCGCCGTGAAAATCGGTGAAGAACAGGAACGGGTGCGTTTCCCCAAACTCCTCGCCCATAAACAGCAGCGGGATATGGGGGGAAAGCAGCAGCGCGGCAAGCAGCACCCGCGTCTTATCGACCCCCGCCAGGGTGATAAGCCGCTCGCCCTGGGCGCGATTCCCGGTCTGATCGTGGTTCTGAATAAAATCGACGAAGAACTGCGGCGGCTGCGTGCGGCATTCTACCCCGCGGGATTCGCCGGTTTGCAGCGACACTTCGCCCTGGTAGACAAAGCCTTCCGCCAGCGCCCGGGCGAACTTTTTCTCCGGCTCAAAGGCAAAATCCTGGTAGTAGGCGTGCGTTTCGCCGGTGGCAAACACGTGGGCGGCGTTGTGGAAGTCATCATTCCACTCGGCGGTGAACAGCGGCGTGTTGCCCTGTTCATCGCGCGGATGCAGGAAAATCACGTTGCGGCTGTCTTCCGTCGTCAGGTGAACGTGGCGGTGCGGGATCGCCTTGCGGATCCTCTCTGCGATTTCCTCAAGAATATGTGTCCCGGAGGTGTCTTTAATCTGGTCAATAGCATCAAAGCGCAGGCCATCCAGACGATACTCCGTCAGCCAGAAGAGCGGCGCATCGGTAATGTACTGCCTCACCGGCTCGCGCTCGTAAGCGATGCCGTTGCCCCACGGCGTCATCCGCTGTGCATCGAAAAACGCGGGCGACAGCAGAGGCAGATAGTTCCCCTCCGGGCCGAAGTGGTTGAGCACGATATCCAGCACCACGGAAAGCCCCAGCCCGTGCGCGGCGTCGATAAACGCGTGGAAATCCTCCGGCGTACCGTAGGCAGAGTGCGGGGCATACAGCAGCACGCCGTCATATCCCCAGCCGCGGGCTCCGCCAAACTGGGAGACGGGCATCACTTCAAGCTGGGTAATACCGAGCTCTGCCAGATACGGAAGCCTGTCGATGGCTGCCCGGAAGGTGCCCTCCGGGGTAAAGGTGCCGATGTGCAGCTCGTAGACGATCGTCTCTTCCCACGGCCGCCCTGACCAGTCCCGGTTGACCGGCTGGTAACGCTGGGGATCGATAACGACGGATGGGCCGTTAACGTCGACCTTTTGCGCCTGCGAGGCGGGATCGGGCACCGCCATGCCGTCCTGAAGCACAAACTGATATTCTGCACCGTGCCTGACGCCGGGAACATCCGCCTGGAACCAGCCGTCCCCGGTTGCCGTCATCGGCACGTTGGCGGCCGCCAGACGTAGCGTAAGTTCTTTCTGTCCTTCTGCCCAGACGCGAAAACGTACAACGTCATCGGAAATAAACTCAGCACCCCACTGCTTTTGAAATGTCCTGAATTCCATTCATTGTCCTCGAATGACCCACATTTTACGCGGAACGAAGTACAAGCTTAGTTCAGGATTAAAAGTGTGTTAGCCCAGCGGATTTAACCGCTTCGTCTATTCTTTATGAAATAACTTACTACCGGGAAAATTATGCAGATTCGAAAAGGATTAAATACCGACCTCGCTCGCCTTGAATGTTGTGACTTTTCTTTCACCGTTACCCACATTGCGCGAGAACCCTTTATCCACTGTGATTTGCATATCGAAGCCGTCGCCGAACCCTGGACAAAAATCTACGAGCTCGACATCCAAACACTTGAAAACCATTGCGTTAATCCGGACGCCATATTTCTTATCGCCGAAACGGATGACGGGGAAATTGCGGGATTTATTACCGCGTCAATTAGCTGGAATAAGTTTATCTCGGTGGATTACATTGCCGTAGAGCGCACGAAACGCAGAACCGGCGCCGCGCAAAAATTAATGGCCGCTGCCCACGTGTGGGCCCGAAGCGTAAACGCGCCGGGATTACGGCTTGAAACCCAAAACGTGAACGTGTCTGCCTGTCTGTTTTACCGTCACTACGGGTTTACCCTCGGTGGATACGATCGTTTTCTTTACAACGCCCTACCGGAAAAGGACGAAGTCGCCCTGTTCTGGTATTACATGCTGGTCTAGCGACGCGGCCTTCATATTTCTGTCACTGAATTTCATTACGCTTTCGGGATTTTAACCACGGTGTTGAGGAAAGAAGTGTGAATTCAATGGCTAAGGCATTACTGCTGGCATTACCTGTTTTGAGTGCAGCGGCGACGGCCGCCGGGCGAGACCTGTGTGAACCGAAAGCGTACGAAATGGCGCTGCGCTATCAGCAGAAATCGGCAGAGATCATGGCTCTTCAGCTGCAGACGTATCGGTTTGCCACCGAGCGTTTCAACGAAAAGTTAAAAGATCTGAAAACGCCCGAAAACTACGCCGTGGTGATGGACCTCGATGAAACGGTACTGGATAACACCCCTCTGCTGGTGCGCGACACGGAGCAGTGTCACGACTATACACAATGGGACACCTGGAGCGACTGGGAGAAACAGGGTAAACCCGGTTTAATTGCGGGTGCGAAGGCGTTTCTTGACCATGTGAACCAAAGCAAGGTCCGTATCTATTATGTCTCGGACCGCATGCAGGAAAATAAAGCCGATACGCTCAGAACGTTAAAAGCCCTCGGACTTCCGCAGGTGTCCGATGAAAGCGTGCTTCTGGACACGGTCAGCAAGGAAGAGCGTCGCCAGAGCATCCTCAAAAAGCAGCAGATCGTGATGCTGTTTGGCGACAGCCTGCCGGATTTCGCCGTGCAGTTTAAAAATAAAAAGCCGAGCGAGCAGCAGCGTGAGCTGGTTGAGGCCAGCGCGGAACACTTCGGCAACGACTGGATTGTACTGCCTAATACCGCTTATGGCTCCTGGTCCAAAGCCACGCCTGACAGCTGGAACGCACCGCTGAAAAAATAAGGTCTTACTGGCCGGGAAAGGCATCATCTCCCACCCGGCTTTTTCACATCGTCATTGTTTCTTTACCAACTGGTATTACAAGACTTTCTGAGGCCGTTAATGATCTGCCTTTTTTACACGGTATTTACTCAGCGGCACGGCCAGATAAAGTGCGATGCCTGTAAAGAACTTCGCTCAAAACACGCAGGCAACACGAGATTCCTGAATTTTGTCTCAACGGGAGCGAAATATAACATTTTACAAAACGAGCGGGGTGCTGAAGTTAAAGATGTAAAAAAGGATCTCAAGAAGATCCTTTTGTTTCATCAGGCTGCACCACTCTAAGTGATTAAATATCAATCAACCGAACATCCTTGGTTATCCTCAAACACTTTAGAAAATTGGTTATTTTTCAAAATGTAGTAAGTCGTATTACATAGATAAGTTATCGGGATACCATTTTCATCATGCTCAATTTTTTGTGGGATCGCTTGGCCGGTTAATATCATTAGATAGCTACTCTTCTGTGTAACGATCCTGAAATCCTCACCAACAGGAGTACCATTATCAGCAACTTGCTGATAAACATTAGTTCCAGCAACAGCAGGAAGTTGTGACACAACCTTCCCTGATAACTTATCTATAACCCAACCACACACACCACCTTGATGGTCGAGACATTCATTTCCACTGCTCTTATCATCAGTGTATATGCGATAATGCCCTCCGAAATTTACTGATTCTTTCAATTCACTGCTAGTTATTTTCTTCCAGTGACTGGAGTATTTCGCCTGTTCACTAGAAAGATCTAACCTGGTGGCAAATGGGCCTTTGCTTATATCAGCCGGATAATCTTTAAATTCAGGTATGCCTTTAACATGTAACTCAGCCGCATGAATAAAGGGGAGCATCAGACATGCTGCTCCACTAAGTAAGTAGGGGAAGATTCTGCTAGTTCGCGCCATTTTTTGACTCTCTCAATATATTAACCATCTGATTAGGTGACAGATGTGCATGATTAAGACCATCACCAGAGTAATAAGAAACACCTTCTTCTTGCGCAATCCCCCCTTTACTAATAGTATTCCCCTTGCGAACTCCAGCGGAAGCAAACTCTTTAGCCCAGTCATATATTGCGTCTTCAACGCTCCCATTACCTTCCAAATAGGCAATAATCGCAGGCCGTTTGACCTTAATAAGGTACTCTTCAAAAATCCGATCCTGTGTGGCCTCATCATACAAGGAGTTAACATCAAGATTGAGTGTTCTTACCGCATCTATTAACGTTCCCGGTATGATCTGAAAACGACCAGTAGCAAACATCACATTCGTATGCAGCTGACTTTCCATAATTTGTTTAATAGTCATAGATGTTAGGTTTGTATGATATTTCGCTACCGTTCGCTTAGGATTTTGGTGAATTTGGTTGTACGCCGTGTAGTCATTTTTTGACTCAACGCTTCCCAGCAACTCAGCAAACTGACTGTGCGCCCATCCTTGTTTCTTTGCTTCACGCAGCGCATCCAGAAAAACCAGCGGATGCATATGCCATGGATTTTCCACCATCCCTGCAACACGGTGCATCCAGCGCAGGTCAATCAGGAACTTCTCGCTATAGGCGTACCATTCCGGCTCCTCCTTCTTCTTCTGCGGTGTAAAGAACGTTTTCCACACCGGTGATTCCGACGAGTAGTACCAGTCGCTGGGGTGCTTTACGCACATCCGGTACAGATGGTCGCGCATTGCCGGGTTCTGGACCGCGCGCCGGTATTGTTCCGGGTTATAGTGGGGGGATTTCGCGTCGTCAATCCTGTCCAGCAACTGCCGGTAGTTGAACGCATCCCCTTTGCTCCAGGGCTTCCCGTCATTGTCCGCCACGCTGAAAAACCGTTCAAAAATCGTCTTCACCAGCCCTTTCGGCTGCGTCTTCCCGTCGAGATGGTCAAAGCTCACCGGGCTGTCTTCTGTCGTCTCAAAACCCCGACCAGCCAGGTCATACCGGGACAGCAGCTGCACATCCGACTCCGCCAGCAGCCCGCGCGACGTCCCGTCCGGCCAGTAGCGTTTTCCTTCTTTGTCCATCACCGCCTGACCGGACAGCGCCATCACCGTTTCGGTATGCGTGGTTATCAGTCCCTTCTGTATTTCCCCGCCGCTGAATTGCAGGTACACCGGAATGTCCTTCGGGCAGCGGGCAAAGGCGGGCGTGTCACGACCCGTGCCTTCCGGGTTGCTCAGAAAATGCGGCAGGTCTTCCGTCGTCAGACATTCGATATGCACCTGATAGCGTTTTTCATGCCCGTCTTCACTGGGTATCTGAAACCAGCCCAGATGCCCCACTGGGTCCCCGGCCTTAATCGGATAAGGGGTCGGACACACCACCGTATCGAACTGCACGGTTTCGCGTGATGGCGGCAGGAACGGCGACCACCACGCCGGACGGGTGGCGCTGTCACGGGCTGGAACCAGATTCCCTTTGTCGCACACCGTCCACACCCGATCCCCGGCGTTCAGGCTCATGCTGCCCGCGACCGGCTCTTCCAGCGTGACGTGCGCATACTGCCGCCCGTTGCTCCCGGTCATCGTGTCGGTGCTGACCGCCTTATTCCATGTTACCCGCGTGCCGGACGGCAGCTCCGCCGCCACCCACTGCCGGGACGCGTCCACATACGCATTCAGGCGCTGGCCGTCTGCCACTTTGAACGCCGTGCTGTCCTGCTCCGGGTAGGCCAGCCAGGGCGCAAGGTGCATATACAGGGTGTAAAAGGTCAGCCCGCTCTCTGCCGTTTTCCCCGGCTGAACACGGTGCCGAACCAGCACAAAAGATCCGGAGTAGCGTAAATCCCCCCAGTACCACGGCACGCTGAGGTAATCCCGGTTAATCCGGTACGCCACTACTTCACCATCCGCCATGCAGCGCACGGCCTGTTCCCCCTTAAACGGCACCGGAAAATCCACCGCCTCATTCATCGCCTGACCGCTGAGCGCACACCACGGTGTGGTGGTGTCGGTGATGTGAATACCGCCGTGCCACATGCCATTACGGCCAATCAGCCAGTGCCCGCTAGCTTCCCCCTCCAGATGCGCAAGCATTTCTTCGAGATTACTGAACTCTCCGCCCCGGTTGTTTTTTGGCACCGGCCAGCGGATGGCCGGGAGCTGCGGGCTATTTTCCGGTTGTGACATATAAAATCCCTTTATTTAATATGGTTAAATGCCAGGCCATCATACACCTGCTCCTCCCTAACCAAAACTTCACGTTTCTGCGTGTCAGCACAGCAACTGGATGAGGTATAGCTGAGAGGGAATTAGCCGCCGCTTCACGAATACTCAGTTTCTAGACATGCCAGTAATAATATCGTCCATTTCCTATACACAGCCCTTATAGGTCCTATCATTTCTGGGCAGGTTCTTATAATTTTACGAAGAAGTAAGATGTGTGCTTTCAAAGGAGACTCGTATGCTTACCGTGAAAAAACTTGCTCTTTCCACGCTGATTTCCAGTTCATTGCTTTTCTACCCCGCGCTGCAGGCGTCGGCAGAAACGCCTCAGCACGTCGTTAAACAACCGGCGGGTGGATACAGCGTTCAGGTCGGCGACGTTCTGGTCACCTCGTTCACGGACGGGACCGTCGCGCAGGATCTGCACAAGCTGCTGCGCCGGACAACGCCGCAAAAAATTGATGCGCTGCTCGCGAAAAACGTCCAGACCAACCCGGCTGAGGTCTCTATCAACGCGTTCCTGATTGCGATACCTGGACATAAAATCCTGGTGGATACCGGCTCGGGCCAGCTCTTTGGTCCTGATACCGGCGGACGTCTGGTTGAAAGCCTCGCCACGCAGGGGATTAAACCCGAGGACATCACTGAAGTCCTGCTGACCCACGCCCACTCCGATCACGCGGGCGGTCTGGTGAAAGACGGCAAGGCGGTATTCAGCAACGCGCGCGTTTTCGTTGGCAAACCGGACATCGACTTTTTCTTTAACGACGACAACCAGAAGAAAACAGGCTACGGCAAGAACTACTTCGACGTCGCGCAGAAGACCTTAAAGCCCTATCTTGACGCGGGGAAAGTGGTGCCGTTTAGCGGCACATCGGAGATTCTTCCGGGGCTGACCGGCACGGTTCATCCCGGACACACGCCGGGTTCAGCCTTCTACACGCTGACGAGCAAAGGCGAGAAGATCACCTTTGTCGGCGACATCATTCATGCCGCGGCGGTTCAGTTCCCGCAGCCGGACGTGACCATTACCTACGATGAAGATCAGAACAAAGCGGCAAGCGTTCGCGAGCATGCGTTTGCGGACTTTGTGAAAAATAAAGACCTGGTTGCCGCCCCGCACCTGCCTTTCCCGGGCATCGGTTATGTCACCAAAGGCGAAAACGGCGGCTATGCATGGGTCCCTGTCACTTATACCAACCGGGACACCAGCGTCGCGAAATAGAGAAATTCGGCGAATACCTGGCTGCGCGAGCTGCTGCTGCAGGCCGCCGGGCGTCAGGTGTGATCGAGGGTAATCAGGAATTTTTTAAGCACTTCTGAGCGAATAATCCGGTGGCAAACCAGCGTCAGCTCGCTTTCCCGCAGCCGGTCGAGGATGTCCACGTAAACCACATTCTCGACGCTCACCGCCTTTGCCGAGGCGGGCAGCAGCGCCAGCCCAAACCCCGCCGAGACCAGGCTTATCACCGTGGGCACGTCGGTCGCGTTTTGCACCACGTCCGGCTGAAAACCCGCCCCGCTACAGGCGTCATAGAAGTACTGTTCCAGCCCCATTCCCTCCGGGTCGCGCAGGGAGATCCACTTTTCGTCTTTCACCGACGAAAGCGTCAGGGCGGAAGATCCCGCCAGCGGATGCTGACGATACAGCGCCAGCACCGTTTTCTCTGCCGTGAACGGGCGGCTTTGCAGATCGTCAGGCAGCGACGGCAGCGGCGCGCGGATGATGGCCACATCGAGCTGGTTGCTCTGCACGGCCGCGAAGAGCGTCTGCACATTTCCCGTCACCAGCGACATGGTAATGGCCGGCCAGCGCGTATGCATCTGGCGCAGTACGGCGGGCAGCCTGCCGTCGAACATCGCGCTCGACACGCACCCCAGGTTTAATACCCCCTGCTCGCCCCTTGCCGTTTGCCTGGCGTCCAGAACCGCCTGCTCGGTCAGGGAGATGGCGAGCCTGGCTTTCACCAGAAACGCTTCACCCGCGGGCGTCAGGGTTAATCGGCGGTTCGCCCGGCTAAAAAGCGTTACGCCTAAACGTTCTTCCAGCGCCTTTATCTGCTGGCTCAGCGCCGGTTGCGCTATGTTCAGACGCTCAGCGGCCCGGTGCATGTGGAGCTCTTCGGCAACGACGATGAAATGGCGCATCTGACGAAACTGCACGGAACACTCCTTTTTTGATATTAATTTACTTATCAATTTAGCATTAATGATGCAATTGATGCTATTGGTCATTGCCATGAAAATGGAGGTATTCAAACCAGGGAGGAAAATATGGAAAACCAGATCAACGATCTCCGCAGCGCCATCGCCCTACTTCAGCGCCACGAAGGGCAGTATCTTGAAACCGATCATCCGGTCGATCCCAACGCGGAGCTGGCGGGGGTCTATCGCCATATCGGCGCGGGTGGCACGGTAAAACGTCCAACCCGTACGGGCCCGGCCATGATGTTCAACAGCGTGAAGGGCTATCCGGGCTCCCGCATCCTGGTGGGCATGCACGCCAGCCGCGATCGCGCGGCGCTCCTTCTGGGATGCGAGCCCTCTGAACTGGCAAAACACGTCGGCCAGGCGGTGAAAAAGCCGGTGGCACCCGTTGTCGTCCCGGCCTCGCAGGCCCCCTGTCAGGAACAGGTCTTCTTCGCAGACGATCCTGACTTCGACCTGCGCAAGCTGCTTCCGGCACCCACCAACACGCCGATTGATGCCGGCCCGTTCTTCTGTCTGGGGCTGGTACTGGCAAGCGATCCGGAAGACAGCTCGCTGACGGACGTCACCATTCACCGCCTCTGCGTTCAGGAGCGCGACGAGCTTTCGATGTTCCTTGCCGCCGGTCGGCATATCGAAGTTTTCCGCAAAAAGGCGGAAGAAGCCGGAAAACCGCTGCCGGTGACGATCAACATGGGTCTCGACCCCGCCATCTATATCGGTGCGTGCTTTGAGGCCCCCACCACGCCGTTTGGCTATCACGAGCTGGGCGTCGCCGGTGCGCTGCGCCAGCAGCCGGTCGAGCTGGTACAGGGCGTGGCGGTAAAAGAGAAAGCGATCGCGCGGGCGGAAATCATCATCGAGGGCGAACTGCTCCCGGGCGTGCGCGTGAGAGAAGATCAGCATACCAACACCGGCCACGCGATGCCGGAGTTCCCGGGCTACTGCGGTGAGGCGAACCCGTCCCTTCCGGTGATCAAAGTGAAAGCGGTGACCATGCGAAACCACGCGATCCTGCAAACGCTGGTGGGACCGGGAGAAGAACATACCACGCTGGCCGGTTTGCCGACCGAGGCCAGCATCCGCAATGCCGTAGAAGAGGCGATTCCCGGCTTCCTGCAAAACGTCTATGCCCATACCGCGGGCGGCGGTAAGTTCCTCGGGATATTGCAGGTGAAAAAACGCCAGCCATCAGACGAAGGACGCCAGGGCCAGGCTGCGCTCATCGCCTTAGCCACCTATTCGGAGCTGAAAAACATTATTCTTGTCGACGAAGACGTGGATATTTTCGACAGCGACGACATCCTGTGGGCGATGACCACCCGCATGCAGGGCGATGTCAGCATCACCAATATCCCGGGGATCCGCGGCCACCAGCTGGATCCGTCCCAGTCGCCGGATTACAGCACCTCGATTCGCGGCAACGGCATTTCCTGCAAGACCATCTTCGACTGCACGGTGCCGTGGGCGCTGAAGGACCGCTTCGAGCGCGCGCCGTTTATGGAGGTAGATCCGCGTCCATGGGCGCCGGGATTATTTGGCGGGAACTAATCACTAAAGGCCACGTTAACGTGGCCTTTATCGTTATCCTCCTGGTGATTTTAGCGTTTCATCCGAGGTTTTTTCCGTTTAATGCTCTGCGCCAGTGTCCAGGGGTCGTCATAGCCTGGTAATGGTGCTTTACGAGTTAAACCACCCCATGGTGAACGGTGTTCCTTTATCGTTTCCGGTAAATCATTAACTAACCGCTTCTCTTCCTCTAGAATTTTTTTTGTTAGTTTTGGAAGTCCTAAATATTGCGATAATGCATTAAAGTAATCGCCATAATTCTTATAGGATATTTTGCGGAACATAAAAGGACTTAATGCGTCGATCACTCTGCGCTGTTTAACTGAAGAAGGAAGTAATGCAGCGAGTTTTTCATTAACTTCTGTAACGTTTACAGCATCTATATTCTTTGAAAGATTAAGATCAATTACCTCCTTGATTAAAAGGTATACTCCAAGCCTTAATTTTAATTTATCCTTAAAACCCAGGTACATCTCTGGAATACCATAATGGACATCATCATATTCAGGTGCGCCCACAAATATCCAGTCATCCATTCCGGGTATCTTTTGTATACGGCTTGTTTTGATGGCAGACAGCGCATCGAAAAGACTGATTAACGTTAGTTTCGAGAGAAGGACGCAAACGTCGGGATTGATAATAATGGGCTGCACGAGATCCGGGACCGGATCAACGACGTTGATGACAATATCCTTGTCTGCATCGATCGACGTATGAGTACAGACAAAGGTCCCGATCTTTTCAGGCGTTCCATTGTTACGAACAATATGAGTCACACTATCTAATTGTGCCACCGCCTCCTCTATTCTCTGCCATCGGGGGGTATGCTCGCCCCCTTTACTCTCAAATACATGCCATTCACCCGCCTGGGTCTCAATAAGATAATCAGGCGTTTTTCGCTTGTGCTTATCCGGGTAAAATTGCAAAGACGCTTTATTAATCAGCCCGGCGTGAATAAAATGTTGTATCTGCTCATGTCTGGACCTGAGCCAGTAAACTGCCGACTGGAAGCAAAAAAAACCGCCGAGAATAAACGAGATAGTGGATTTTTCAGAAGTCTCAATGCACTTATAAAATTTTCGCATTTTAAACGCCTTGCCCTGACTTATTTCAACGCATGATCCGGCAAGTTTTAATCTGGAGCGTGCATACCAGCCAATCCATTTGTAAACTTTTTCATCTAAAATGCCGTCAGCCGTCCAGTCTATACACTGCGAATATCCGCATTCCAGTGCACCAGGGGTTGCAAGCAAGGACGTTTCAGCTACAAGCCTGTTCTCAGGCGGGGCCATGTCATTTTGTGGGACATAAGTAATGCAGGCAATTTCGTAGGAGGGATAAAGGATCCTTTTGTTAATCCCTTTTTTCTTATTGCTTAATTTTATTTCGTCAACTTCTACTTTTTTTTGATTCCATGCAGCCACGGACTCCGTTGAAACCTCCCAGTATTCAAAAACGTTCCCACTGTTTTTCATATTCTGTTTTTTCCTGAGCGCTAATTGCAGGTTATTGAGCCACCATTATTATACCGTTTTGGGTAAAATTCATGACGCTCAAATAAGGTAGGTTTGTTGCCGCTTCCCCCACTTTCTTGTACCCTTTCACCGGTAACCCTGCCCCCACAAACATTGAGACATCCGGACACCTATGACTGCACATATTTCCAAAGATCCTTTGCATGGCGTAACGCTGGAGATGATGGTCAACGCCCTGGTGGCGAAATATGGCTGGAGCGAGCTGGGTGACCGCATAAAAATTAACTGTTTCAGAAAAGACCCCAGCGTTAAATCGAGCCTGAAATTTCTGCGCCGCACCCCGTGGGCGCGCGCGGAGGTTGAAGCCCTGTATCTGGACTCCCTCAACGATGAGGTAAGCACCGAACAGGCGGCGCCCGCCTTTAATCCCTGGGCCAACAGTCGGATTATCAAGAGCTAATACGCACATGACGCGACACGTAAAACGGATTGGTGCGCTGGCTGCCTGCGCGCTTTTACTTGTGAGCTGCTCCTCCAAACCACCCAAATCACTGGTTACCCCTCTTCCCAGCGTCAGTAAACCGACGCAGCAGGCAAACGAGCCAATGCGCGGGATCTGGCTGGCGACCGTCTCGCGTCTCGACTGGCCGCCGGTGGCCTCGGTGAATGGCCGCAGCGCGGACCAGCGCATCGCGATGCAAAAGCAGGCCCTGATAGCAAAGCTCGACAACCTTAAGCAGCTCGGCATCAACACGGTCTTTTTCCAGGTGAAGCCGGACAGCACGGCCCTCTGGTCATCCAAAATTTTACCGTGGTCGGATATGCTGACCGGCAACATCGGCGAGTATCCTGGATACGATCCGCTGCAGTTTATGCTGGATGAAGCGCACAAGCGCGGCATGAAGGTCCATGCCTGGTTTAACCCCTATCGCGTGTCGACCAACACGAAGCCGTCCACCATCGCCGCGCTGAACCGGACCGCCTATCAGGCTCCGTCCAGCGTCTATGTCCAGCATCCGGAGTGGGTGCGCATCTCAGGCGACCGCTTTGTGCTCGATCCGGGCATTCCCGACGTGCGGGACTGGATAACCAAAGTAGTTACCGAAGTGGTGGCGAACTACCCGGTAGACGGCGTGCAGTTTGATGATTACTTCTATGCCGAATCGCCGGGCTCCGCGCTCAATGATTCGCAGACCTGGCGGCAGTACGGCCAGGGATTTGCCTCAAAGGCCGACTGGCGAAGACACAACACGCAGCAGCTGATCGTCCAGGTCTCCCGGGCGATTAAACAGACCAGGCCCGACGTGGAGTTTGGCGTCAGCCCGGCGGGCGTGTGGCGTAACCGCTCCTTTGACCCGGCAGGTTCGGACACCCGCGGCGCCGCGGCCTACGATGAATCCTACGCCGATACGCGTCAGTGGGTGCAGCAGGGCCTGCTGGACTACATCGCTCCGCAGATTTACTGGCCCTTCGCCCGGGATGCCGCGCGCTACGACGTGCTGACCAAATGGTGGGCCGACGTGGTAAAGCCGACCCACACTCGCCTGTATATCGGCATTGCGTTCTACAAGGTGGGCGAGCCGTCGAGAAACGAGCCGGACTGGACGGTTCAGGGCGGCGTGCCGGAGCTGAAAAAGCAGCTCGATCTCAACGATTCGCTGCCCAACGTCAACGGCACCATCCTGTTCCGGGAAGATTACCTGAACCAGCCGCAGACGCAGCAGGCGGTGAACTACCTGAAAGGACGCTGGGGAAGCTAAGTAACTACCAGGCAGAAACGCCCGTTTCTGCCTGTTTTTTTACGGCTTCGGCCCGAACATCGCCTCAAGCTGCTGCGCATCCGGCATACCGACCACCTGCTGCAGCTCATTTTCCGCATTCAGATAGTAAATGGCCGGCGTGGCGTTAGCGCCCAGGCTGTCCATCAGCGTCTGGTGCTTCTGCAGGATCTCTACCGTTTCACGCGAAGCGTCCCCTTCTGGCTTGGGTAACTTTTTCCCACCGGAAAGCTCGTATTCGCGCCAGGCCGAAACAGGATCTTTCGCATTCATAATCGCTGAGGCGTTACGCCCGCTGTTGGGGTTGAGAAACGCCACCAGCAGCGTGTTGAGCTGAACCTTGCCCGCCTTCACCCACGGCTGCGCTTCGGCCCAGAACTGCTTGCAGTACGGACAGAACGGATCGGCGAAGACAAAGACTTTACGCGGAGCGTTTTCAGCACCTTCCTTCAGGGAATGTGTCGCGTTGAGCTTTTTCCACATCTCGCGCCCTATTGGGGCGTAGATCTCTTTCTGGAAATAGCCCTCGCTAAGGTTCTTCCCTTTGTCATCATAAAGATAGCCCGAGATCACGTGCTTGCCGTCCGGGGTTAAAAAGAGCGTCACGCCCATATCCTGATACTGCCCCAGCCAGGCGGGCGCGCCGCCGGGCGCATCCAGCCTCTTGATGATTTTAATGTCCTGCTGCTCGCTGAAGTGCTTCACCACGTCCGGTATGGCATCAGCCGCCTGTACCAGCCCTGACGTCGCCAGCGCCGAAAGTAACAGTAATTTTTTCATTTCCCTCTCCGGTTTGTCGGGGGCATTCCGCCCCCTTCAGGTTAGCGGTTTTTCAGTGCGTCACTGACCATTTCGTCGAACTGTTCAAAAGGCACCCAGCCGGGCAGCAATCCCTCGCCGATGAGCGTGGCGGGCGTGCCCTGAATACCCATTTTTTCCGCGACGATCAGGCTGCGCTTAATCGTCATCAGACTCTCGTCATCCGGCATCGCGACGCTCACGCCCGCCCGCTTCTGCGCCTCCTGAATGCTGGCGTCATCGTGGTAACCTTTTTTGGCCATCAGGGTATGGTTCAGCTTCATAAACTGCCCGGGCTCCTGACGCCAGAGCGTTAACGCATCGCGCGCGGCGGTTAGCGAACTTTCCGAGCGGAAAGGCAAAAACTTAAAGACCACCGCGACGTCCGGATGCTTTTCAACAATCTTCTCCAGGTACGGATCGAATTTTTTACAGTACGGACAGTTGTAGTCGGTAAACACCACCAGGGTGAGCTTTGGGTTTTTCGCGCCGATGCGCGGGGAGTTCGGATCGTTAAACAGGAAATCAGCGATCGTCTTCTGCGCCCACTGCTCCTGGTCCGGCGTCAGCGGCTGGGCAGAGAACGCCTGAACCGGGGCCAGCAGGAGCAGAAGCGTAATAAGGAATTTTTTCATAACACAGTTAGCCTTTTGCGTTGTTCAGGGTGGCGATCAGAGTGCGCTTGTCCAGCAGCGGCGAGAGGATTTCCCCCCCAGACAGGCCGGGGCCATACACCGCGTTAAACGGAATGGCGTAACGGTTTCGCTTCGCCAGAAAATCCGCGATAAACGCGGACGGCTGGCTCCAGTCTCCGCGCAGGGCGACCACGTCCGGCTCGCGCAGCGCGGCAATAATGTCCGGCTGATTGAGCACCCGATGCTCGTTAACTTTGCAGGTCACGCACCAGTCCGCCGAGATATCCACAAACACCCGCTTCCCCTGCGCCAGCGCCTGCTGGATGGCTTCCTCGCTGAGCGGCTGCCACGGGATGGTCTGAGCGGCATTCTGCGCCATAGCGTCAGACGGCGCGCTAAGCAGCCCGCGCGCCTGATACCCGCCGAGTGCCGACAGCGCGATCATAACGATCCAAAACAATGGGGAGGATTTTTGCCCCTTCAGCGCGAACAGCGCCAGCGCGACGGCGATTAGCACCAGCATCACAATCTGGCTGACCGCCTCGCCCAGATGCACGCTTAACAATGTTGCCAGCCACAGGCTGGAGGCCAGCATCATCAGGCCAAGAACGACTTTTAGCGTATTCATCCAGCGGCCAGGTTTCGGCAGCAGCGTGGCCGTTTTCGGCACCAGGGCAACAAACAGCCACGGCAGGCTCATGCCCACGCCGAGCATCAGGAAGATCAGCCACAGGGAGTGCAGCGGCGCGCCAAGGGCAAAGGCGACCGCCGTACCGAGGAACGGCGCGGAGCACGGCGTCGCCAGCAGCGTGGCGAACATCCCTTCGCAGAAGCTGCCGCCGATCCCCGCTCCTCCTGCCGTAGCCAGCCGTTCCGTGGCGGCGGAAGGCAGCAGCATCTCAAACACGCCAAACAGGTTCAGCGCAAACAGGAAGGTGACGGTGACCATCAGGCCGATAAACCACGGGTTCTGGAACTGAATGCCCCACCCCAGCGACGCTCCGGCCAGCTTCAGCGCGGTCACCATCCCCGCCAGCAGCATAAAGGAGGTGAGGATCCCGGCGCTGGTGGCCAGAAAGCGCAGCCTGATCGCGCGCCTGTCCGATCCCGCCTGCAGGATGCCGTTAAGCTTCATGCCCATGACCGGCAGCACGCAGGGCATCAGGTTGAGGATCAGCCCGCCCAGCAGGGCAAAGAGCACCATTTTTCCCGTCCCTTCAGGCGCAGAAGACGTAGCTGGCGTCGCGCCAACGGTCATGGTGGTTTGCTGCGCATTGCCGCCACTGGTCAGCACAAACGACAGCCTCTTGCCTTCCAGCGAGGTGGGCTTATCGCCCCATTCGTCGGTCACGGGTACCGTCACCCGAAGGGTATTGCCGTCATGTTTGATAACCGGCTCGCCGGGAAGAATGTCGCCCTCCAGCGGGTCAAAGTAGATCCCCGGATTATCCCACTTCCCGTCCGTCGTGCCGGTAATCACCAGCTTGTCGCCAGAGAGCCAGGCGGTGAGATCCGTGGATACGCCAGTCGTACCGGGCACGGCGCGCATCGCCTGCTTGAACTCACTGCGGAAGCCCTCATCCACCGGCTGGGTAAAATCGAGGTGCAGCGGGTAGTCCGTCAGCAGGCAGACGTTACTGCACGTCGAGAGCGTGAGCGTTCCGTCGAGCGTATCGCCCTTCACCCCGTCGAGCGCGATCGGGATAGTGACCTTATCGTGATAGCCCTGCGTGGTCATGCCGGAGATATCGAAGCGCGACGGGACCGGCCAGGACCAGCTATCCGTTACGCCTTCCGGCCAGCTGATTTTTGGCGCGACGCCGCCCTCGCCCGGCGATCGCCAGTAGGTTTTCCAGCCGGGCTTTAGCTCAACGGTGAGCAGGCCCTTAATGTGCGTTTGTTCCCTCTCCGCCTGAAAGCGGATGCGGGCGTGATCGTTTTGTGGGGAGACCAGCCAGCCGGTGTCTGCCGCATGGGCAACGCCGATGCAGAACAGCCACAGGAAGACGAATCCCCTGAAGAGGTTAACCATGTTTTACTCCGTGATCAGTGAAAAATTATCGTGTGGAGACGATGGTTTTCATTCACGGAAAACGCAGTTTTTAAGGTGTATTCGGGGAGGCGGTGCCTGAACGGGCTGTTCTGCGGGAGCGAATGCCCGCCCTTGCGTAAACAGCTGCAGCAGCGCGAAGAAGATAATGATGGCCGGCAGCGCGCCGTCGAAGAACAGCGGCTGGGCACAAAGCAGCGAGTGTGCGCCCAGCTGACAGGGCGACAGGCCAGGCTCTTCCGTGTTGCTGCTTTGAGCCGGGGCATCAGCACTCAGGGAAATCTGCGGATCCAGTCCCTGTAAAAAATGGTTGAGCATCACAGCACGCTGCACGAGGCAAAGCGCCATCGCGAGACTGGTGACGATCAAAAGCCATTTTCCGAGGAGCTGACGGTTGCGCATAATATTCCAGAGTGACGAGACGCCCAGATCATAAACCATAGTGATGAATCTACAAGTGCCGGAAGTGTAAGGTTTTGTCTGTCGCCGCTATTCGCCCGTCAGCGCGTCGTAGACGTCCCGCAGCCGCGTGCGCAGAAACAGAACCGCCTTGTGCTTGCGGGATAGCAGCGCCTGTTCGCTGGCACCGGTTTCCTCTGCCAGCATTTTAATGCTGTAGCCGTGGAGTTCGGTCTTTTCAAACACCTCCCTCTGCGGCGGCGGCAGTTCAGACAGCGCCTGCCCCAGCTCTTCCCACAGCAGCGTTTTGAGGTACTCCTCTTCCGGCGTGTGCGGCACGCCGAACAGGGTTTCAGCCAGCTCGTCCTCCGGGAACCCCTCTTCGTCTTCGCCCGTAAAATAGCCGGAGAGCGACACCTCGCGCTTTTTACGCGCCCGGTCGGTCATCTCGTTACGCGCCGCGCGGAACAGCCAGGCGGCGACGTTTTCGACCGGCTGCTCCACTTTCATCAGCTGATACGTCACTTCCTGCAAAATGTCGTCGGCATCATCGCGAACGGACGTCCGCCCGCGAATGAAGGCTGTCAGCCGGGCGCGGCAGGCATTGAGCGCCGACATCAGCATGGATCCGCCCGCCTCCCCGGCTTTCATCTCGCTCACTCTGCGTCCGGCGCTTTTGGCGTGCTCTCATCGCGCCTATCGTCACGATGACCGTGCCAGCCGCAGTGGCCGCGACCGTGGCGACCAAACCCTTCGCGGCGCTGCTGAATAAACGCTTCGCGCTGCTCGGGCGTCATGTTCATCCAGCGCTCGTGCATGCGGCGGTGCGCGCCAAACATCCCCGGGCGGAAACCCAGCCCGCCAAACAGAATGCGGCTCAGCACCAGAATGCCCAGCGCCTGCCAGAATCCGATGGCCTTCACGCCCAGGATCGCCGGGAGCAAGGCGTTCCACAGGGTCATCACCAGCAGGCCGAGCACGATGAAAATCACCGCGCCAATGACTAAACCCTTACCCATACGGTGGCGACCAAACCCGCGCCCGTGACCTCTGCCGTGCATTTCAAAATCTCTCATGGTGTTTACCTCGTTTGCAGTAACTGATTATGGCTTGTGATGAGGTAGACGGATGAGGTAGGGAAATATTGCTGGGGTGAATGAAAAATTGTTGAGACGCACATAACCGCTGTTACTGCCCGGCGGCGCTACGCTTGCGCGGGCCTACAAGTTTCGTAGGCCGGGTAAGCGCCAGCGCCACCCGGCACATGTCAAAGGCTTACGCCTGCACCGGCAACCTAAAACTCGAAATACTCCGCGAAAGCTGCTGCGCCTGCTCTTCCAGCGAGGCCGCTGCCGCGGCGGACTGCTGCACCAGCGCGGCGTTCTGCTGGGTTACGCCATCCATCTCGGTCACCGCCTGGCCGACCTGGCCGATCCCGCGGCTCTGCTCTTCGGAGGCGACGGAGATCTGCTCCATCAGCGTATTCACTTTATTCACCGATGAAATAATCGAGTCAATCACCTCGCCCGAGCGGCTCACCAGCTCCGCACCGTTTTTCACGCTGGAAACCGACTGGGCAATCAGGCTCTCGATATCCTTGGCCGCCACCGCGCTTTTCTGCGCCAGGGTGCGCACTTCGCTGGCCACGACCGCAAAGCCTCGGCCCTGCGTGCCGGCGCGTGCGGCTTCAACCGCCGCGTTCAGCGCCAGGATGTTGGTCTGGAAGGCGATGCTGTTGATCACGCTGGTAATGTCTTCGATGCGCTTCGAGTTCGCCGCGATGGTATTCATCGTATCGATCACTTCACGGGTCACCGCTTCACCGGTGTGGGCATTTTTCACCGCGTCCTGCACCAGTTTTCCGGCCTGATACACGTTGTCGGTATTGTTCGCCACCGTCGCGCTCAGCTCCTCCATGCTGGCCGCCGTCTGGGTTAACGCGGAGGCCTGCTGTTCGGTACGTGAAGCCAGGTCGATATTCCCGGAGGCAATCTCCTGGGCCGCGTGCGTCACGGTATGGCTCGCATCGCGCACCTGGGCGATGGTCGCCAGCAGCGCCTGACGCATCTGCTCCATTGAGCTCATGAGATGATCGATTTCGTTACTGGAACGTCCCTTGACCGGCACCGGCACGTCCAGCTTGCCCGCCGCAATCTGGCTGCAGTGCTCGCGCGCCAGGTTTACCGGCGCAAAGACAAAGCGCTTCATCAGCAGGCTGACGGCAACAATCACCACCACAAACAGGCAGGCAATAGCGGCAATAATCGCCAGACCGGAGACGAAATTGCTGCTCGCATCCTCGTTCAGGCTTTTGGCGTATTTCTGGTGGACGGAAAGGACCTGGTCGAGAACGATTTCGTACTGACGGTCAAGACGGGAGACTTCCGGGATCAGCGCGTTGAATTTGGCCACATCGTGCGCCTCGGCAGCATCGATCAGCGGCGCCAGCCCCTGGTTGCGGTAGTCTTGCCAGGCGTCCTGATAGGCAGTCACCAGCGACGCTTCATCCGTCAGACGCGGCGAAGCCATAAAGGCCGCAAAGGCGTGGTCTGCTTTGGTCAGCGCCTCTTTAACGGCGGTTAGCTTTGCAGCTCCGTCTGCCGGGTTACCCGCTTCCACCATCTTCACATACTCCATCACCCGCACGCGCAGCGTACGGCTGTGGTTGATGGGGTCAATAATGGACAGCACAACCTGGATCTCTTTGTTGACGTTATCCAGCGAATTATTACTTTTAATGATGAGGCCAACGCTGGTCACAATGCTGACAACAAAGAAGAAAAGCAGTGAGAACAGGACAATCAGGGACGACTTTTTCAACGACATAAACCAATACCTCAAGGAGAATTATTCCTTATGGTTATCGGCCATTCCAAAACTTAAATTAATTAAAGTTATTGAAGTATCGAACCGGGCTATTTCGCTGACTTATAGCGTCGCTGCAGGGTGGCATCGAGCTTGCGCTGCAACGGCTGCGGCGTCTCCCCTTCGATCAATTTGCTAATCAGATCAAAGCAGTGCCACGCCAGCTGGCGGTTATCCTGGCGAATGGTATCCACCGGGATCGTCAGCGAATCGTAGAGATAGTGATCGTCAAAACTGGCTAACCTGATATCACTTTGCAGCAGGTTGTGCTGGCCCATATAGCGCAGCACCCCTTCCAGCAGCCCGCAGGCGGCGGCGAACAGCGCTTTCGGCGGACGCCCCAGGCGTGCGCAGAGTTCAGCAAACATCTCGTAACCGGAGCTCGGGTGATAGTTGCCGTGAATGATCCACTCGGGGCGCAGTTCCACACCGGCATTACGCAGACCTTGTCTGAACCCTTCCAGACGGTCGCGCGTGGGGGATAAGCGGGGCTGCCCGCCGAGGAAGTAGAACTCATCAGGATGCTGACGCGCAATGTCGGCCACCAGTTCAGCCGTTGGGGTGATGGAATCGGTGATAACCAGCGGCAGCGCGCTGTCGTTCATATGGCGGTCAAAAAGCACCACGGGCAGCTGTTCGCTGAGCTTCAGGTAGTCCGCATCGTTAAGCATGCTGGAGGCCACTATCAGCCCGTCCACCTGACGCGCCGCCATGTTGTTCACCACCACCGTCTCCTGCCCCGGGTTTTCATCGCTGCAGGAGATCAGCAGCTGAACGCCCGCCTCGCGGCACAGCGTCTCAAGCTCGTGAGAAAACACGGCAAACCCGTAGTTAGTGATCTCCGGAACCACCAGACCAATGGTGTGGCTGCGGTTATCGCGCAGCGACCGGGCGTGAATGCTGGGCTGATAGTGGTGCTCTTTTGCAATCGCCAGCACGCGCTCGCGCGTATCTTCCGCCACGCGAAGCTCTTTGCTGCGCCCGTTCAGGACCAGGCTGGCGGTGGCTTTTGATACGCCCGCCAGCTCCGCGATGTCTTTAATGGTGACGCGTTTTGTTTTTCTCACAACGACTTAGATCCGGCTGCCAAAACCCTCATTCTATCATGCAGGCGCGCAGCGACCAGTAGCGTAATGTGATATCGGACGCACCTTCGAATCGCACCCGGGCCGGATGGTCAGGAAAATAGCGGCTGCTCATCACCCCTTCACCGTGATTGATGAAAATTTCAACGCTTGAGCGGTCGCACAGAACGCGCAAATGGCAGACGTCGCCCTGCCAGTAGCGGGTCAGCGTTTCACCGGTTTTCAGGCTCGCGCGTTCAAGACGTATACCCTGCTCATCGACCGTGAGACGCAGCGCGCCGCCAAAATCGACATTTACCTGCGATGCGCTCAGCTCAAACTCCAGGCGCGTCGCGTCCAGGTCAGGCGCCTCGCTGGCGCGCCCCTGCCAGCGCTGCTCATCTTCACGCAGCGCCGCCAGCTCGCGCGCCGGTGTCTGCCAGAGCCTGCCGTCGCGATAGCGTAGTTCGCGCGGGCAGGTCATCTGGTGCATCCAGCCGTGCGCCCGGGTTGGCTGAAGTATCTCTTCCCCGTCCGGTACGCCCATCCAGCCGATCAGAATGCGTCGACCGTCTTCCGCCAGCGTCGTTTGCGGAGCGTAAAACTCAAAGCCCGCGTCCAGCTCGTGCAGCTCCCCGTGATCGAACGCGGCGCTGGTATAGTCAAACGCCCCGCTCATCCAGGTAGCCGGATAGGTGTTGAGATAGCGGTGCGGCTCGCGCGCCAGCCCCTGCGGACAGCTTATCAAGACGTGCGTTCCGTCGAGCGCGAACAGGTCCGGACACTCCCACATATACCCCGCATCCGTCAGGCCGTTAACCCCGTGACCGGCGATTTCCCCGCAGGGCGCCCAGGCGTGCAAATCGGCTGATTTAAACAGCAGCACCTTGCCGCGCTTTTGCACATCCTGCGCGCCGAGCACCATGTACCACTCCCCGTCGTGCTGCCACACCTTCGGGTCGCGCACGTGGCCGGTGTAGCCTTCCGGCAGCGCCAGCACAGGCCCCAGCTTCTTGAAGGTTCCGTCCGGCTGTTCCACCGCCAGACACTGCCAGGCGGTGCGGCTGCCGTCATCAAACTTAACGTTGCCGGTGTAGCACAGGGTCAGTACCCCGTGGTTGTCAACGGCGCTACCGGAGTAGCAGCCGTTGCGGTCATACTCTTCATCCGGTATCAGCGCCAGCGGCTCGTGCTGCCAGTGCACCAGGTCCGCAGAGCTCCAGTGCCCCCAGCATTTAAACCGATGCTCGCAGCCCAGCGGGTTCCACTGATAGAACAGGTGGTAGCGGCCGGCAAACCAGATAAACCCGTTGGGATCGTTCATCAGCCCCGTCACCGGCGCGGGGTGCCACTGCGGATAGTGGCTATCCGCCAGCGCCCGCGGCTGACCTTTCATAACGGCCTGCAGAATCGCAGGCCAGCGGGAAGGTAACGTCATTATTCAGAGTCCGTTTTATATTTCAGCAGCAGCGAGACGGTAAACGCCACGCCGAAGGCAATCACCATGCCGATAATATAGTTGAGCAGCGAGCTGGCCTGCACGATGGCCATCCCCGGAATGGCGGTCAGCCCCACGGCGGTCATATACACATGCACGGAGACCACCCAGGCTCCACCCACCGCGCCGCCGATCAGCGCGGCGATAAACGGCTTCACGAAGCGCAGGTTGATACCAAAAATGGCCGCTTCGGTGATGCCCAGCATCGCCGAAAACGCGGACGGTAAGGTAATGGCTTTGATTTTGGCATCTTTGGTTTTGAACCACACCGCCAGACAGGCGCCGCCCTGCGCCACGTTCGCCATGGCCCAGATCGGCAGCAGGAAGTTAACGCCAATCGACGGGTTACCCAGCAGCCCGGCTTCAATCGCGTGGAAGCTGTGGTGAATACCGGTGATCACAATCACCGAGTAAAGCCCACCGAACAGCAGCCCGGCCAGCCAGCCCGCGTGTTCAATTAACGTACTCAGGATAAAGGAGATGCCGTCGCCCAGAGCGCGCCCCGCCGGGCCGATAATCAGCAAGGCGATAAAGCCGGAGATAACGACGGTGAGGAACGGCGTCAGGATCAGGTCTAAGGCGTCCGGAATCACGCGGCGCAGGTTTTTCTCCACGATGCTCATGAACCAGACGGCCAGCAGCACCGGAAATACCGTGCCCTGATAGCCAATCATCGCAATCTCAAGGCCGAAGAAGTTCATGGTGTGGAAGCCGGAGGCCACGCCCCAGGCGTTGGTCAGCGCCGGGTGGGTCAGGATGCCGCCCAGCGTCGCGCCGAGATACGGGTTACCGCCAAATTCACGCGCGGCGGTAAAACCAATCAGAATAGGCAGAATGATAAACGCCGCGGAGCTACACATATCCAGCATGATGTAGATGGCGTTATCCGCATTAACCCAGCCGTAGGTTTTCACCATGCCAAGCAGGCCCATCAGCAGGCCGGATGCCACAATTGCGGGAATGATCGGGACAAAGATGTTGGAGAGCAGACGGGCAATGCGCTGGAACGGGTTCAGCTTGCGCGCCGCCAGATCCGCGGCCTCAGATTTACTGGATTCGCCGATCCCCGCCGCCTGAATAAACGCGGCGTATACCTTGTTGACCACGCCCGTACCAAAAATCACCTGCATCTGTCCGGCGTTACGAAAACAGCCTTTTACGCCGTCGACCTTGCCGATAGCCTGCTGATCGGCAAGCGCGTCATCGACCAGCACCAGACGAAGACGCGTTGCGCAGTGCGCCGCGCTGGCGATATTTTCCTTGCCACCGAGCAGCGGAATAAGCTCGCGGGCGATTTGATTAAAATCCATAGATACCTCTGCCTGACTTCTTTTTATGATGTGCGAAACGCTCCCGACTGGCGGGAGCGTGATGGGTTAAAACCAGGTTTCCATCTGGACCCCAAAGTTCCATTCCCCGCCGGCGTTAAAGCCGCTGCTGCCAAAGGCATCATCGCTGGCGTAATGATCCAGTTTGCTGCTCCAGTCCATCCAGGTGGCAAACAGACGCAGCTCCGGACGGCTGAAGAAATCGCCAATTTTGCTCGCTTTTAACGTCGGCGCAAAGGTCAGCTTGTAGAAACTGCCGTTGACGGCGTTGCGGTCCTTATAGCCTTCCGGATTTAAGTCCATGTACTGATAGCTTCCCTCAAACGCCAGGGCGAAGTTCTGCGTCACCTCTTTAATCAGGCGGGTGTTGAGCGTCACCCACTCGTAGCTGTCGCCCTTCACGTAGCGATCTTTACTGCTCTGCGCAAGGACAGCGGGCGCAACGCTCCAGCCACCGCCGATTGGCGTGACACCGTAACTTGCGAAGCGCCAGGTATCCGCTTCAGACAGCAGCGCGCCGTCGGAGCCGATGCTTTTCACCTCCGCACCCAGCCCGTGACCATACAGCAGCGCCGTTTTGGCGGTCCCTTCCCGCAGGCCGTAGAAGCTCTCGTTATGCAACCCGACCAGCGCATGAACGCCGGTATTGGCGGCATCGGTTTTGATGAGATCGCCGTTGGTGTCTTTACGGTCGTCGTTATCCTTCGCCCGCAGGCCGCTCACCATCAGCTGGAGCGGTCCGGCGAAGTGGTTCATGCTGAGGATATAGTTCTGAACGTTATTGTCAGTCTGCTCCACGCTGCCGAAGTTGCGGCCATAGATGGAGAAGTTGCTGCGCAGCGAATCGTTCCATTTCACGTCGTAGACGCCGCCGCCGGTACCGGCCAGGAACACCACGTCGGAATCCAGCCAGTGAATGTCAAAGTTGTCGCGGTCGAAGCGTTTACCCGCCCAGAAGGTGCTGCCCTTCAGCGCGCCGGTAAAATCAGGCAGATTGCCGAGTTCCGCGAAGGCCTGACGAATATTGAGATCGCTGGTATCGGCTGACCAGTCGTTATAGGTTCTCTGACCGTCGGCCAGCATCGCCTTAAAGCGCGTGGTGGCCCCGTTATCCAGAGTTTGCTTGTGCTCCAGGTTCAGCTCAACGTAGGTGTCTGCTTCATTACCCAGACGCCCTACCGCACCGCCGGTTTCACCGGCCGGGGTCAGATACGGGCCGCTTTTGCTGCTGGAAGCTGCATCGTTCATCAGCAGGCCAGAGCGGGCGTAGCCATGGAACTCAAACCCGCTGCTTTGATCCGCCTTCTTCTCCAGCGCGGTGGTGCGCTGCGCCACCGCCTGGGCTGTCGTTTGCGTCTGCTGCTGCGCGGCAACCAGCTGCTGGGTTTTTTGTTCTGCATCGGCGGCGCGTTTCTCAGCCACCTGCGCGCGCGTTTCCGCAGCCTGGAGGCGCTGCTCCATGGTGGCAAGACGCGCTTCGATACTTGTCATATCCGTTTGGGCAAAAACAGAGGTACTTCCGGCCAGCATGCCTATCATCACGGCAAGTCTGCGTTTTTTATACATTTTGTCGCATCCCTAAAAGAAGTCATTAAACGTGCTAAATTGCTAAACCGGTTTAGGTTGCTGATACTAAACCTCTGAATTTTGGATCGGCAATCTTTTTTGCTAAACCGTTTTAGTAAGTGTGATCGAGGCGACAATTCAGGCCGCCGGAAGGCGGCCAGAGAAGGACGGAATTACAGTTCGTGCTGCCAGGGCAATGCGGTCATCGCCCCCTTGGCCGTGGTGGCTAATGCGCCGCAGCGCTGGGCTAAGGCGATGACCGGCGTCAGGTCCAGCCCGGCGGCCAGGCCGTAGAGCAGCCCGGCGACGAAGGCATCGCCCGCGCCGGTAGTATCGACACACTGAACGGGGGTTGCCGGATAGTGCTTCACGGCGCCGTCATGCCAGGCGATGACGCCCTCTTTACCCATGGTGATCAGCACCAGACGCGCCGGGCAGCGCGCCATCAGCGCATGCAGACCGACGTTTACCTCTGCATCTCCGGTTAAAAACGCCAGCTCCTCGACGGAGAGTTTCACCACGTCGGCGCTCTGCAGGGCCTGTTCCAGGCAGCGGCGCAGTTCGTTTTCATCCGGCCAGAGATCCGGGCGAATATTGGGATCGAAACTGACGCAACCGCCCGCCTCGCGAATGGCAGCCATCGCCTGAAATGTCGCAGAACGGCTCGGCTCGGCGCTTAACGCTATGGAACAAACGTGCAGCCACTCCCCGGCGCTGAACGTCGGCAGATCGGCGGTTTCCAGAAACAAATCGGCGCTCGGACGCACCATAAAGGTAAACGAGCGTTCGCCGTGCTCGTCGAGATCGACCACCACCGTTGAGGTGCGGTGCGCCGGATCAAGGCGCATCCACTTCACGTCGACCCGCTCGTCGGCTAATGTCTTAGACATAAAACGTCCGAAAGGATCGTTGCCAACTCTTCCGATAAAGGCGCTCTGGCCGCCCAGCCGGGCAATGCCCACCGCGACGTTTGCCGGTGCGCCGCCGGGACACTGCAGCAATCTGCCTTCTCCATCGGGCAGCAGATCCACCACCGCATCGCCAAGTACCCAAATTTTCTTCATGTAATCCTCTTAGCTAAACTATATTAAACCGTTTTAGCTATTTAAGCACAGGCAGGACGAAGGGGAAATAACGCGGGAGGAAAATTGGCTAACGCACCAGATGCGGCCAGTGAATATCACCGACGCCATTAATCTGCGGACGGGCAAACAGAAAGCCCTGGAAACGGCGGATACCGGCAGACTCGAGCCAGCACCACTCCTCTATCTTCTCGATCCCTTCGGCCACCAGGGTAATTTCAAGATCGGCGCAACAGCTGACGATGGAGCGCACAATCGCCTGCTTCGGGCCGCTGAGGTGGATATCGCTAACTATCTCCCGGTCGATCTTAATTTTGTCCGGCTGGAACCGGGTCAGCAGCGAAAGACCGGCATAGCCGGAACCAAAATCATCAATCGCCAGACCTACCCCCTCACCGCGAAGCTGTTTAATGGCGCTATTGAACTGGTTGAACCCGGATATCATCTCGTTTTCAGTGACTTCAACGACCACCTGCTCCGGCTGAAGACTATGTTGCTTAATCTGATCGACCAGAAATTCCACTGCGTTGGGGACATTCACCAGCGACATGGGCAGCAGATTGACCGCAATTTTATGGCTGCCAATCCCCAGTTTTTCCGCCAGCACAAATGCATACGCTTTTGTCTGGAGATCGACTTCGTAGATTTTTTCCGGGTCGAGGGTGCTGAAGAAATGCTCCGGGCTGCCGCCGTCATTGCCGCGAATAAGAGCTTCCAGAGAACTGATCTTCCCTTCCGAGGGCTCAACGATGGGCTGGAGCGCAAACTGACAGGTTTGGTTGGCCATCAGCCCCAGACGTTCGCCAAAGGGTAACGCCTCGGGTGACAGCGTCCATTTTTCAGGGACGTAGCGTGCGCCCGACACGGCCGGACGTTTGCCCATAATAAAGGTCTGAATAAACTTGAACACCCGATCGTCGGAAGTCAGATAGCTATCCAGCTTGCTGTAATGCAGGATCGACTGCAGCACCTCTTTCGGCGACTGCGTCTGCAGATCGAACAGCAGCATACCGACGTTTTCAAAGCGTCTGCGCGGGCCATAGTCCCGCATCAGTTCCACCACTCCAGTGTGCCGCTTATCTTCGCGGATTTTATGGAACAGCTTAACCACGCTCTCTTCCGACCCTTCCAGGATTTGCAGAACGTCACTCCCTTTAGCAAGGAGTACACCGGTAATATTCAGATTTGCGTTACGGCCTCTGGCGCGCTCCACTAGCTCCCGCAGCTCGGTGGAGGGCCGGGATAAATTCAACTGGCTTCGGTAAATCAGGGTCGTCAGCACAAAAAGGTATTCCGATGAATGAAAGTGCCTAAAAGCTACTGTTTAACATATTTAATCAATGCGACCTAACATATTCACGCTACAAGAAACGTTACTTTTCCCCGTCCCCGATCCGGCTATCAATCCTCTCCTGCATGTAGTCGTAGAACGGGTTCGAGGTGACCCGCATCAGCGCCTCTTTTCCGACGCTCAACACGGACGTTTCGCCCCAGAGCGCAATTGTCCCCAGGCTGATGCCGTAGCGGTTTTTCACCCCTGGCTCACGGCCATAGAGATCGTCATCCGGCGGGAACGGAACCGCAACGTGCGACAGCGAATAGACATCCTGCGGCCAGGCCTGCGCAAGCGGCACGACAGTCTCCCGGGTGCTGCCTGCCGGGGTGATTTTCGCCACCGTCGAGAAACTGTGTGCGTCCGCATTGGTAATAATCGTGACACCGTAACGCCTCTGCTCAACCGGCAGCAGCGCCGAGGTTGCCGTCCACGACGACGGTTTGAACAGCGGACGGAAGCTCGCCGCCTGGTTGATATCAAACACCACCAGCTCGCTGCCGTTTGCCGGAAGCTGGTCAAACAGGCCGGTCACCACCGCGCGGGTGCTGACCGTGGAGTCCATGACCGACTGAAACGCCAGGATCGGCGGCAAATTTGCCAGCCTTTGTTCCCGCCCCGTGCGGCCAATCTGCTCCTGCAGGGCCTTCGTCAGCAGCCACGACTGGCGGGCGGCGTTCACCGGGAACGAGTTGTATTTATACGGATTATATTCCGGAGAGATATTCAGCCAGGCCGCTTTGGCAAACGCCGGCAGCAGCGCCGGTAGCCCGGCGAAACCGGCAAACCGAGCAAAGGCCGTCACGCCGATCATCGGTGAGAGCAGTATCACCTGCTGCGGTTTACGCAGCGCAGGCGCGTCCAGCGCATCGAGGGCATATTTCATCGCCAGCGCCCCGCCGTTGGAGTAGCCCACCAGATGCAGAGGCGCAGCCTCGCCCGCCAGACGCGTGGCTTCCCGCACGGCAAGGCGCGTTGCCGCGAGCCACATCTCCCAGTCAACGTCCGTCAGCGCGCCGGGCGCGGTACCGTGCCCGGGCAGGCGCGGCACCACGGCCACAAAGCCGTGCTGCTGATAGTTCACCGCAAGGCGCCGGACGCTGTAAGGCGAGTCCGTCAAACCGTGCAGCAGCACTACCGCGCCGCGCGGCTTTCCGACAGGCATCAACACCAAGGAGCGGTTGGCATCAGGCGTAAACTGTCCCGGCCACACCAGGCTCTGGCGATAATAGCGGTTTAACGGGGTTTGTTCCTCGCCCGCTGTTTTCGCCGTCACCGCGCTATCAAGATCGGCGAAAATCGCCTTTTCCCGGGCGAGATACCCGGCAAAATCGGCGTTATTCATCTCGCGGACGGACATCTCATCGGCCCGCCAGGTGTGCCAGAGGTGCAGTTCCGGTCCCTGCTGCGAGAGATAGACCCGAACCGCCAGCAGGACGACCAGGACGATCCCCACGACCATTCCTGTTTTCTTTGCAAGCGCCATCAGGCGCACGCTGATTCGCCAGGGCAAATTCGCCATGTAGGGATCCCTTTTATGTTCTCAGTACATCTATCTTATCAAAAATGTGAACAGGCTGACTTATTCACCAAATTCATACCTGCCGGATCGGCCAGCGCACCAAAAGTGAACTACGCTGCACAAATGTTGATCATTGGTTAAACAAATATTGCATGAAGTTTACCGCGCAGCGGGTTTCATCCGCCCTGTGAATATGGCACGCGTCATGCATTGTTAACCAGGTAACACAAATTCGGCTATTGACAGCCTGTTAACAGCGAGGCGGTATGACGACGAAACCTGAGATGTTCAGCCGTATCGAAGCGACGTTCAGCCAGCTCACGCCCAGCGAAAAGCGGGTCGGAAGCTGGCTGCTGGCGCACGCCGCGCAAATCCCGTTTGAAACGGCGGAGAGCGTCGGTCAGGCGAGCGGGACCACCGGAATTACCGTCGGACGCTTCCTGCGCAAGCTGGGGTATCGCAATCTGGAAGATGCCAAAAAGAGCCTGCGCGATCCGTATCAGCCCTGGGGCATGAACGAGAGGCTGGACTCCTGGCAGCAGCAGCGCCACCTGTCCAGCCGCCTTCAGCATGCCCTGTCGCTGGAAGTAGATGCCATCACGCAGGTGTACCAGCTGGCGCAAACGGACGCCTTTCGTCAGGTGGTGCACAACCTGGCCCACGCGGACGCAGTTTTTGTGCTGGGGATCCAGTCCACGCGCGGGATTGCCAACGCCTTCTTCAGCCACCTCGAGTACCTCCGCCCGCGCGTGAGCTATTCGGAGGGCGCTTCCGGCAGCTGGGTGGAATCGCTGAACTCGGGGTTTTCGCACCCGTACGTTGTGCTGACCGATACGCGCACCTACTCCTCGATGGCCCGCCAGTACTGCCGCGTCGCCAGCGAGAAAGGCATTCCGCTGGCTTTAATCACCGATATCTGGTGCCCGTGGGCGCGGGATTACCCGATGGATTTACTGCAGGTGAAAACCGATACCGGTCATTTCTGGGATTCACTTGCTCCCGTGAGCTGTCTGTTCAACCTGCTGCTGTCGGGCGTGGTGGAAGCGCTGGGTGATGCGCTCCCGGCGCGCCTGGCGATAAACCGACAATTACAACAAGAGTTTGGTCAATTCGAACGCTAAAGGAGCGGAGCTATGCCCGAAGAGAGTGAACTGATTGATGTGGCGAAGACGTTTCCCACGCTGCATATCGATCTGAAATACGCCACCGCAGACAACATTACCGGCCGCCCGATCTATCAGGAGGCGCTGTGCCTGCTGCATACCGACGCGGCCACCGCGCTGGCAAAAGCCATCAGCATTGCCTCACTGGCCGGGCTGAAGCTCGTGGTCTACGACGCCTATCGTCCGCAGCAGGCGCAGGCACAGCTGTGGGATGCCTGCCCGAACCCGGAATATGTGGTCGACGTGGCGATTGGCTCCAACCACAGCCGCGGTACGGCCATTGACGTCACCCTGATGGATGAACATAACGCCGTGCTGGATATGGGTGCCGGTTTTGACGAAATGCACGACCGCTCGCATCCGTATCACCCCTCCGTGCCGCCGCACGCCCAGCGCAACCGTCTGCTGTTGAACGCCATCATGTTTGGCGGTGGTTTTGTGGGTATCAGCAGCGAATGGTGGCACTTCGAACTGCCGAACGCCGCCAGCTACCCGCTGCTTGACGACCGTTTTGCCTGTTTTTCCCTGACGCACACCCCTCTTTAAACCTGGAGCACTGCCATGAAAACATCGCTTCTCTCGACCGTAATTGCCGCCACGCTGGCCCTGAGTGCACCGCTGGCGCTGGCTGCCGTCCCGAAAGACATGCTGGCGATCGGTAAAGCCGCCGACCCGCAAACGCTCGATCCTGCCATCACCATTGATAACAACGACTGGACCGTCACCTATCCGTCCTACCAGCGTCTGGTCAAGTACAAGCCAGGCTCTACCGAGGTGGAAGGCGATCTGTCGACGGGCTGGAAGGCGTCCGACGATCAGAAAGAGTGGACCTTTACCCTGGCGGATAACGCAAAATTCTCCGACGGCACGCCGGTCACCGCTGAGGCGGTCAAACTCTCCTTTGAGCGCCTGCTGAAGCTCGGCCAGGGGCCGTCTGAAGCCTTCCCGAAAGACCTGAAAATTGATGCCGTCGATGACCATACGGTTAAATTCACCCTCAGCCAGCCGTTCGCGCCTTTCCTGTACACGCTGGCAAACGACGGGGCGTCCATTATTAACCCAGCGGTGCTGAAGGCCAATGCGGCAGACGATGCGCGCGGTTTTCTGGCGCAAAACACCGCCGGCTCCGGGCCGTTTATGCTGAAAAGCTGGCAGAAAGGCCAGCAGCTGATCCTGGTGCCTAACCCCCACTGGCAGGGTGAGAAGCCGCACTTCAAGCGCGTATCGGTGAAAATTATCGGTGAGAGCGCCTCGCGCCGATTGCAGCTTTCCCGCGGCGATCTGGACATTGCCGACTCCCTGCCGGTCGATCAGCTCGCGGCTCTGAAGCAGGAAGGCAAAGTCGCCGTCGCGGAATACCCGTCCCTGCGCGTGACTTACCTCTATCTCAACAACAGCAAAGCGCCGCTCAATCAGGTGGATTTACGCCGGGCAATCTCCTGGGCGACGGATTACCAGGGGATGGTGAAAGGCATTCTGAGCGGCAACGGCAAGCAGATGCGCGGCCCGATCCCGGAAGGCATGTGGGGCTATGACGCCACGGCAATGCAGTACAGCTTTGACGAGGCCAAAGCCAAAGCGGCGCTGGACAAGGTCAAAGACAAACCCGCCAGCCTGACCTTCCTCTACTCGGATAACGACCCGAACTGGGAGCCGATCGCCCTCTCCACTCAGGCCAGCCTCGGCAAGATCGGCATTAGCGTGAAGCTGGAAAAACTGGCCAATGCCACCATGCGCGACCGCGTTGGAAAAGGCGATTACGACATTGCCATCGGCAACTGGAGCCCGGACTTTGCCGATCCGTACATGTTCATGAACTACTGGTTCGAATCAGACAAAAAAGGGCTGCCGGGCAACCGTTCGTTCTATGAGAACAAAGAGGTCGATTCACTGCTGCAGGCGGCGCTGAAAACCACCGACCAGGCGGAACGCACCAAAGATTACCAGCAGGCGCAAAAGGTGGTTATCGACGAGGCGGCCTACGTTTATCTGTTCCAGAAAAACTACCAGCTGGCGATGAACAAAGAGGTCAAAGGCTTCACCTTTAATCCGATGCTCGAGCAGGTGTTCAACATCGCCACCATGAGCAAATAACGGTTCTCGCCGGGGGAAAGCGTATGACGTTCTGGAGCATAGTGCGCCAGCGCTGCTGGGGGTTAATCCTGGTGGTGGCCGGTGTCTGTATTATCACCTTTATTATTTCACACCTGATCCCCGGCGATCCGGCCCGCCTGCTGGCCGGCGATCGTGCCAGCGACGAAATCGTGCAGAACATTCGCCAGCAGCTAGGGCTGGACCAGCCGCTGTACGTTCAGTTTGGCCGCTACGTGGACGCCCTGGCCCACGGTGATTTAGGCACGTCCATCCGTACCGGACGCCCGGTCGCGGAGGACCTGAAGGCCTTTTTCCCCGCCACGCTGGAGCTGGCCTTTTGTTCTCTGCTGCTGGCGCTGGTCATCGGCGTGCCGCTGGGGATTTTGTCGGCGGTGTACCGCAACCGCTGGCTGGATCACCTGGTGCGTTTAATGGCGATGACCGGGATCTCCACCCCGGCTTTCTGGCTTGGGCTGGGCGTCATTGTCCTGTTCTACGGGCACCTGCAGATCCTGCCGGGCGGCGGCAGGCTGGACGACTGGCTAGACCCGCCGACGCACGTCACCGGGTTTTATCTGCTGGACGCCCTGCTGGAAGGCAATGGAGAGGTCTTTTTCAATGCGCTACAGCACCTGATTTTGCCCTCGCTGACGCTGGCGTTTGTGCATCTCGGCATCGTGGCGCGCCAGGTGCGCTCGGCGATGCTGGAGCAGCTTAGCGAGGACTACATCCGCACGGCCCGCGCCAGCGGCCTGCCCGGCTGGTACATCATCCTGCGCTACGCCCTGCCGAATGCGATGATCCCGTCGATTACCGTTCTCGGGCTGGCGCTGGGCGATCTGCTCTACGGCGCCGTGTTGACCGAAACCGTCTTTGCCTGGCCGGGAATGGGCGCGTGGGTGGTGACGTCCATTCAGGCGCTCGATTTCCCTGCCGTGATGGGCTTTGCCGTCGTTGTTTCGCTGGCCTACGTGCTGGTTAATCTGGTGGTCGATCTGCTTTATCTGTGGATTGACCCGCGAATCGGGCGCGGAGGTGCCGAATGATGTTAACGCAGGAAACGACCGTCCCGGTTAAAACCGCCAGACAACGCATCAACTGGGCAAAGCTGCTCTGGATGCTGCGTCAAAGCCCGCTCACGATCGTTGGCGGCGTCATTATGATTGCGATGCTCTTCCTGATGGTGGCTTCGCCGTGGATCGTGCCCCATGACCCGAACGCGCTGGATCTTACCGCCCGGCTGCAGGCGCCGTCCGCGCAACACTGGTTTGGTACCGACGAGGTGGGACGCGACCTGTTCAGCCGCGTGCTGACGGGCAGCCAGCAGTCGATTACCGCCGGGCTGGCGGTGGTGGCGATTGCGGGCGGCATTGGCTCACTGCTGGGCTGTTTTTCCGGCGTGCTGGGCGGGCGCGGCGACGCCATCATCATGCGGGTGATGGACATTATGCTCTCCATTCCCTCCCTGGTGCTGACCATGGCGCTGGCCGCCGCGCTCGGCCCGAGCCTGTTCAACGCCATGCTGGCGATTGGGATTGTCCGCATCCCGTTTTACGTCCGCCTGGCGCGCGGGCAAACCCTGGTGGTACGCCAGTTTACCTACGTGCAGGCTGCCCGCACGTTTGGCGCTTCCCGCTGGCATTTGATCCGCTGGCATATCCTGCGCAACGCCCTGCCGCCGCTGATCGTGCAGGCGTCGCTGGATATCGGCAGCGCCATTCTGATGGCCGCCACGCTGGGGTTTATTGGCCTGGGCGCGCAGCAGCCCACCGCCGAGTGGGGCGCAATGGTGGCCGTTGGCCGGAACTACGTTCTCGATCAGTGGTGGTATTGCGCCTTTCCCGGTGCGGCGATTTTGATTACCGCCGTGGGCTTTAATTTGTTTGGCGACGGTATCCGCGATCTGCTGGATCCGAAATCGGGAGGCAAACAGTGATGACCGACTCGGTACTCAATATTGAAGACCTGCACCTGAGCTTTCCGATTTTTCGCGGGGAGGTCCACGCGCTTAACCACGTCTCGCTGGAAATCAACAGGGGCGAAATTGTCGGCGTGGTGGGCGAGTCGGGGTCGGGTAAATCCGTGACCGCCATGCTCGCCATGCGCCTGCTGCCGGAAGGGAGCTACCGCATTCATCACGGTCAGGTGAAGTTACTCGGCGAAAACGTCCTGACGGCGTCCGAGAAGCAGCTTCGCCAGTGGCGCGGAGCCAGAGTGGCGATGATTTTTCAGGAGCCCATGACCGCCCTCAATCCGACGCGGCGGATTGGCAAACAGATGGTGGAGGTGATCCGCCAGCATCAGCAGCTTTCGCGGCGCGAGGCGCAGCAGAAGACGATTACCCTGCTGGAAGAGATGCAAATCCCGGACGCGAAGCAGGTCATGGAGCGCTATCCGTTTGAACTCTCCGGCGGCATGCGCCAGCGGGTGATGATCGCCCTTGCCTTCTCCTGTGAGCCGGAGCTGATCATTGCCGACGAACCGACCACCGCGCTGGACGTTACCGTCCAGCTGCAGGTGCTGCGCCTGCTGAAGCACAAGGCGCGGGCCAGCGGGACCTCGGTGCTGTTTATCAGCCACGATATGGCCGTGGTGTCCCAGCTCTGCGACAGAATGTACGTGATGTATGCGGGCAGCGTGATCGAGAGTGGCGCCACGCAAACGCTGATCCACCGCCCTGTACACCCTTATTCCATTGGCCTGCTGCAGTGCGCGCCGGAACACGGCCAGCCGCGCGCCCCGCTTCCCGCCATCCCCGGGACGGTGCCCAACCTCAGCCAGCTTCCGCAGGGATGCGCGTTTCGCGAGCGCTGCTTTGCAGCCGGGGCGAAATGCAGCGAAACGCCGCGCTTAGCGCCCACTGGCGCAGAAGGCCAACAGGCCGCCTGCTGGTATCCGCAACGGGAGAAACACCATGACTGATGTACTGCTGGAACTGGATAGCGTGCACGTGAACTTTGCGGCGCGCAAAAACTGGCTGGGGCGCGTAACTGAACAGGTCCATGCCCTCAACGGGCTCGATCTCCAGATCCATCGGGGGGAAACGCTGGGCATTGTCGGGGAATCCGGCTGCGGGAAAAGCACGCTGGCACAGCTGCTGATGGGCATGCTTAAACCCAGCACCGGTGCGTGCCAGCGGGCGCACCACGCGGGCGGCATGCAGATGGTGTTTCAGGATCCGCTCTCCTCGCTCGATCCGCGATTGCCGGTCTGGCGCATCATCACCGAGCCGGTGTGGGTGCAAAAACGTAGCAGCGAGCGCGAGCGCCGCCAGCTGGCGGAGGATCTGGCGCTGCAGGTGGGCATTCGCCCGGAATATCTCGACAGGCTTCCGCACGCCTTCTCCGGCGGGCAGCGCCAGCGCATCGCCATCGCCCGGGCGCTCTCGTCCGATCCCGATATCATCGTGCTCGATGAACCCACCAGCGCGCTGGATATCTCCGTGCAGGCGCAAATCCTCAACCTGCTGGTGACCCTGCAGCAGCAGCGTAATCTGACCTACGTGTTAATCTCGCATAACGTCTCGGTGGTCAGACACATGAGCGACCGGGTGGCGGTGATGTACCTCGGGCAGATTGTGGAGCTGGGCAGCGCCGCGCAGGTGCTTGGCGATCCGCGCCATCCCTACACCCGCCTGTTGCTCGACTCGGTTCCCCGCACCGGTGAACCGCTGGATGAAAATCTGGCGTTACGCAAAACGGACCTTCCCGGCAACCGTCATCTACCCGAAGGCTGTTTTTTCCGCGACCGTTGCCCGATGGCAGCGCAGGGGTGTGAACGGCCGCAGCCGCTACAGCCCTCACTCGAGGGCCGTAACGTCCGCTGCTGGCGCAGTCTGGATTAGATTTGCGCCATTCCGCCGTCCACAAACAGCTCGGTGGCGTTTATAAAGCTGGCCGCATCGGAGGCCAGAAATGCCACCGCCTTACCCACCTCGCCCGGCGCGCCTAAACGTCCGAGCGGTACCTGCGCGGCCAGCGCGTCGTACAGCCCCTGACGGTGTTCTTCCGGCACCAGATCGCCGAGACCTGGCGTTTTGATCGGGCCCGGGCTCACCACGTTGACGCGGATCCCGCGGCCCTGCAAATCCAGCGCCCAGGAGCGGGCAAAGTTGCGCACGGCGGCCTTACTGGCGCTGTAGACGCTGAAGTTGGCCGTCCCTTTGATGGAGACCGTCGAGCCGGTAAGAATAATCGACGATCCGGCGGACAGCAGCGGCAGCGCCTTCTGCACCGTAAACAGCACCCCGCGAACGTTGGTACCAAAAATCCGGTCAAACTGCTCTTCGGTGATCGCGCCCAGCGGCAGCATATCGCCGCCACCGGCATTGGCGAACAGGATATCAAGACGGCCTTCTTCTTTGGCTATCCGGGCATAAACCTCATCCAGATCGGCAAGCTTTGAGACATCCGCGCGAATGCCTGTTGCGGTGGAAGCAATTTCCGCCACCGCCGCGTCCAGCTCGGCCTGGCGACGCCCGGTGATGTAAACCTTCGCGCCCTGCGCCGCCAGCTCCTGCGCCGTGGCAAGACCAATACCGGTGCTGCCGCCGGTGACCAGTGCGATTTTTCCTGCGAGAGTCGTGTTCATGTCATTTACCTTTTTGTGTTTGCGTTGGACAAACTTTAGCCCTTGCGGCATTTGTGAAAAACGGGCAAAAATGAAAATGACTATTCACCCACAGAAATAATCAGAGGTCATCATGGACCAGCTCATGGCGATGCGCGCCTTTACGCGGGTGGTGGAGTCCGGCAGCTTTACCCGCGCGGCGGACTCGCTGAATATGCCGATCGCCACGCTGAGCAAGCTGGTTAAATCGCTTGAGGCGCACCTGGAGATACGCCTTCTGCACCGCACCACTCGCCGGGTGGTCGCGACGCCTGAAGGGATGGAATACTACGAAAAAGCGCTCAGGGTCTTGATTGATATCGAAGATATCGACACCTCGTTTCGCGTTTCCCGCGCGACGCCAAAAGGGCATTTGCGGGTTGACGTGGGCGGCTCCACCGCCCGGGACGTGCTCATCCCCCTGCTTCCGGACTTTATGCGGCGCTACCCGGAGATCCGCATCGACCTTGGCGTGGCCGATCGGCCGGTCGATCTCATCAGCGGTAACGTAGACTGCGTGATCCGCGGCGGGCCGCTGGACGACTCGACCCTCATTGCCCGCCATCTCGGTAACGCTGAGATGGTCACCTGCGCGACGCCGGGTTACCTGAAAAATCACGGCGTTCCGGCCTATCCGCAGGAGCTGTGCAACGGGCACAAGCTTATCAGCTACCTTTCGCCCGTCACCGGACGGCCATTTCCGTTTCGTTTCCGGCAGAACGGCGAGGCGCTGGAGATCAATATTCCGCACTATCTCGGCGTCAATGAAAGCAATGCCCATCTGGCGGCTGCCGCGGCGGGGCTGGGGATCGTTCAGACCTTTGAGTATTCGGCAAAGTCGTATTTGCAGGCGGGAGCGCTGGGGGCGATCCTGGGCGACTGGCGCCCTGCCGCGTATCCGTTTCATGTGGTTTACCCGCAGAACCGGCATTTGACGCACCGTCTGAAGGTGTTTATTGCGTGGCTGGCGGAGGTGTTCCCCGCCGCGCTGAAGGGGTAGCCGGGCGCGAACCCGGCGGTGGTTTAATTGAGCTTATAGTCCAGCGTAATCTCAGCTTTCAGGAGTTGCGATACCGGGCAGCCCGCTTTTGCTTTCTGAATAATGCCGTCGAACTGCTGCGGGGCGATGCCGGGAACCGTCACCTTGCTTTTCAGGGCAACCTTAGTGATGGCAAAGCCGCCGTCGGTTTTATCCAGAGAGACGTCCGCCGTGGTATCAATGGAATCGGCGGTATAGCCCGCTTCCCCGAGCATCAGCGACAGCGCCATCGAGAAGCAGGCCGCATGCGCCGCGCCAATCAGCTCTTCGGGGTTGGTCCCCTTTTCGCCCTCAAAGCGGGTATTGAAACCATAAGGCTGTTGATTGAGAACGCCGCTCTCGGTGGAAACCGTTCCCTTTCCGCGCTTAATGTCGCCAGACCAGTGTGCCGAACCGTGCTTATGAATAGTCATTCTTGCTCTCCTTTTGGCTTACAAAGGGTTAAGTATAGAAGGCTGTCCGGATTCTGCGGGGAAGACAGACGAGTCTTAGTCACTGAGTAAATGGTGCGCCAGCGCGTCGAGGAACACGCGCAGCGCGGCAGGCTGGTATTCCCGGGACTGATAAATACCATGGATGGCAAGCGGTTTCGGCTCCAGCGCCTCCAGTATCGGCACCAGTAATCCCTGTTCCAGCGCGGCACGCGCTTCGCGCTCCGGCAGCATGGCGATACCGCAGTGCTTAATCGCCGCGTCCATCAACAGCGAAGAGATGCTGGCGCTCAGGTTGCCGCTGACGGCCACGCTCAGGCTTTCCCCTTCCGGCGTCAGAAAGTGCCAGGACTGCCCGGCGAAAAAGCTGTAGTGCAGGCAGTTGTGCTGCGCTAATTCTTCAAGGCTCATGGGGGTACCGTGCTGCGCAAGATAGTCCGGCGAGGCGCAGAGCACCGACCGACACTCCCCCACCCGGCGGGCAATCATGCCGGGTTCGGGGTTATCGGTAATGCGCACGGCGACATCAATGCGCTCTCCCACCAGACTGACCGGGTGGTTATTCACGTCCAGCTCGATGCGCAGTTGCGGGTAACGCAAGAGCAGCTCAGGCAGGACCGGCGCAATCAGGTGCATGGCGGTAAAGTGCGCGCAGGCGACCCGCAGGGTGCCGGACGGGAGATCTTTTTCCGACTGGCCTTCGATTTCCTGCGAGATCTGCGAGAGCGTCCGCGTTTTTTGCAGCACCTTCTCCCCTGCCGCGGTCAGCGTCAGCTTGCGCGTGGATCGGTTTACCAGCCGCGTTCCCGCCCACTTCTCCATTTGCTCAAGGTAGCGGCTCACCATCGGTCTGGAAATGCCCAGCGCGCGGGCCGCCGCGCTCAAGCTTCCCAGCTCGCATATCCGGTTATAGACCTGAGCGGCGATAACGCGATCCATATAAGCTCCATTTGCTCGATTTATGAAACTAAGCATGTCCTGTTTCAGGAATTCTGGCAAATGCAAATATCCGTACAATAGAGGCATTCCTGAACAACAGAGACAACAGTATGAAATTTACTCACCTTGCCCTGCTTTCCACCCTCTTCACACCGGCTGTTTTTGCCGCTCCATTGACCATCGATACCTATAACCCGCAGGAAAAAGGCATTTTCCCGGTCTCCTCCACGCTGGTTTCCGGCCCGAAAGAAGCGGTGCTGTTTGACGCGCAGTTCAGCGTGAAAGATGGGGAAGCGCTGGTAGAAAAAATTCGCCGCAGCGGTAAGACCCTGAATAAGATTGTGATCACCTCCGGCGATCCGGATTTCTATTTTGGCCTGCAGCCGCTGGTCAAAGCCTTCCCGAATGCCAAAGTGGTGGCCACACAGCATGTGGTTGACCATATTAAAGCCACCAAAGACGCCAAGCTCGCCTTCTGGGGCCCGCAGATGAAGGACGGCGCGCCAACGGAGCTGGTCGTCCCGCAGGTGATTGCCTCCACCACGTTCATGATTGACGGTGAAAAGGTCGATATCGAACAGCCAGACAGCTACGCGGCCTACGTGTGGATCCCGTCAGCAAAAACAATCCTCGGCGGCACCGGGGTAGCCTGGGGTATTCACGTCTGGACGGCAGACACCCAGACGGCGGCAAGCCGCAAGCAGTGGCAGGAAACGCTGGAGAATATGGCCGCGCGCAGGCCTGAACGCGTGATCCCGGGCCACTATCTGGGCAACCCACCAGCGGGCACTGGCGCGATTGATTTTACCCGCGACTATCTGCAGCGCTTTGAAAAGGCCTTATCCGCGCATAAAGATTCCGCAGGCGTCATCAGCACCCTGAAAAAACAGTATCCGAACCTGGCTGATGATAGCTCGCTGGAATTAAGCGCCAGGGTGAATACCGGCGAAATGAAGTGGTAATTTAAAATCTGCTCCTGCTATATTTCCGCGATAGCAGGAGCACCGCCAAAATATCCACGCTGTTACCCTTCGATATATCCACACCTTTTAAAAGCGCATAAAAGCATGCACTTATGTCATTTTTATTTCTAAGATGAATCTGAACCACAACCGGGGAAATATTTGCCATTCTGTTTATGAATTAAATTTTTGCGAGCCGTACCAATAAACAGACAACGACACGGAGGCAGCATGTTTACTTATTACCCGGCTAATACCACAGCAGCACAACCCGAACTCGTTAACGCGATTGCGCAGGGTCTTCACGCCGAGCACGGTGCTGTGACTGAAGATGACATTTTGATGGAACTGACTAAGTGGGTGGAATCCACAGATAATGACATCCTCAGTGACATCTACCAGCAGACCATTAACTATGTCGTCAGCGGGCAAAACGCACCCTTGTAAAAACCTGCTAAGCTGGATCTGCAACCTAAGGGGTTACATTTCGTTTGCGTAAGCAAACTGGTCCTTAAAACTATCAACAGGATTGAGGAGTTAACATGAAATCGAACCGTCAGGCACGCCATATTCTGGGACTGAACTACAAGCTTTCGAATCAGCGTAAAGTGGTGATTGAAGGCGACCATGAAACGCAGGTCACTCACGCCACCGGCAGAAAACGCCACGCCGGCAAGTAAGTTCCAGGCTGAGATCCAGAACACCATCGGTAATCCCGATGGTGTTTTTGTTTATGTGTTGCGGTAATTAATATTTAGCTCCTTTATAATACCGCCTGACCGCACCCCATCGCACAGGCCAGAAAGATGACAAACAGCAGTGTCAGGGACGGATCTTCATAAAAAGAGTGAGTGACATGGACAACAAACTGAAAAAACATCGTTCCTTATACATCCCATACGCCGGACCGGTTTTACTCGAATTCCCCCTGCTCAACAAAGGCAGCGCCTTCAGCATGGAAGAGCGCAGCAGCTTTAACCTGCTGGGTTTACTGCCCGAAGTGGTTGAAACCATTGAAGAACAGGCGGAGCGCGCGTGGATCCAGTATCAGGGTTTCAAAACCGAAATCGACAAGCACATCTACCTGCGCAACATTCAGGACACCAATGAAACCCTCTTCTATCGCCTGGTGCAAAACCATCTCGAAGAGATGATGCCGGTGATATACACCCCGACGGTGGGTGCGGCCTGCGAGCGTTTCTCAGAGATCTACCGTCGTTCACGCGGGGTATTCATCTCTTATCAGAACCGTCACAACATGGACGATATTCTGCAGAACGTGCCGAACCACAATATCAAAGTGATTGTGGTGACCGACGGCGAACGTATTCTCGGCCTCGGCGACAAGGGCATTGGCGGGATGGGGATCCCAATCGGTAAACTCTCACTCTATACTGCCTGCGGCGGCATCAGTCCGGCGTATACTCTGCCGGTAGTGCTGGACGTCGGCACCAACAACCAGCAGTTGCTCAACGATCCGCTCTATATGGGCTGGCGCCATCCGCGTATTACCGACGACGAGTACTATCAGTTTGTCGACGACTTCATCCAGGCCGTTAAGCACCGCTGGCCGGACGTTCTGCTGCAGTTTGAAGACTTCGCGCAGAAAAACGCGATGCCGCTGCTGAACCGCTATCGCGATGAGATCTGCTCATTTAATGACGACATCCAGGGCACCGCAGCCGTGACCGTGGGTACGCTTATCGCCGCCAGCCGCGCGGCCGGCAGCCAGCTGAGCTACCAGAAAATCGTCTTCCTGGGCGCAGGCTCTGCGGGCTGTGGTATCGCCGAACAAATTATCGCCCAGACGCAGCGCGAAGGCTTAAGTGAAGAGCTTGCCCGCTCCCGCGTCTTTATGGTGGACCGTTTCGGCCTGCTGACCGACGCTATGCCGAACCTGCTGCCGTTCCAGAACAAGCTGGTGCAGAAGCGCGATAACCTGAAAAACTGGGATACCGACAACGAAGTCCTTTCCCTGCTGGACGTGGTGCGCAACGTGAAGCCGGATATTCTGATCGGCGTTTCCGGGCAAACCGGTCTCTTCACCGAAGAGATTATTCGCGAGATGCACAAGCACTGCGAGCGCCCTATCGTGATGCCGCTTTCCAACCCGACCTCCCGCGTGGAAGCGACGCCACAGGACATCATCGCCTGGACCGAAGGTAACGCGCTGGTTGCCACCGGCAGTCCGTTCGACCCGGTGGTGTGGAAGGATAAAACCTATCCGATTGCCCAGTGCAACAACTCCTATATCTTCCCGGGCATTGGTTTGGGCGTTATCGCCTCCGGCGCGTCCCGCATTACCGATGAAATGCTGATGTCGGCGAGCGAAACTCTCGCGGGCTACTCGCCGCTGGTCAACAACGGTGAAGGACTGGTGCTGCCGGAGCTGAAAGACATTCACAAGGTGTCGCGCGCTATCGCGTTCGCGGTAGGAAAAATGGCACAGCAGCAGGGCGTGGCGGTGAAAACCTCTGCCGACGCGCTGCAGCAGGCCATCGACGACAACTTCTGGAAGCCTGAATACCGCAGCTATCGCCGTACCTCGATTTAATTCTGCGCTGCGACCTAACCCTCTCCCTGTGGGAGAGGGTTAGGGTGAGGTCATCAGACCGCACCATCGAATACCCACTAGCCAAACCCCTTTTCCCCCGCTACACTCCTTTCACCCATTTACCTACTGAATATATAAGGAGGCCAATTATGCTGTACTGTGAAATTTTCAATGTTTCACATACATTTGGTGATCGCACCAGCTCAAGCGTTATCGGTATCGTGCTGCGATAACTTCTGCTTGAGCGAAGACACCAACCCCCTGAAATCCCTTCTCTCGGGCTTACTGAGTTATCGTCAGCGATGTTTGACGAGGCATAAACATGCCTGTAACTCTTGGGTAAGCAACAATGAGCACTTTACTCACTGCACAATCTTTACGCGTTGATACGGCGTTTGGCACGCTCTTCGACTCACTCTCCTTTACGCTGAAAAAAGGCGACCGCATTGGCCTGCTGGGCGACAACGGCTGCGGAAAAAGTACGCTGCTGAAGGTGCTGGACGGCACTGACTCCCCCGCCGCCGGAACGGTCGCGCTGGCCGGGCACTGCCTGATGGCGCGCGTTGAGCAACATCTCCCGGACGCCATTTTCCCGATGACCATGCTGGATGCCGTGCTCGCACAGCTGCCTTTAGCCGAGCGCGACAGCCTGAGGTGGAAAGCCGAAACGCTGCTGGCAAGCATGGGCTTCACGCCGCAGGATATGGCGCTGCGCGCGGCCACGCTGAGCGGCGGGCAGCACACCCGCCTGCTGCTGGCGCGGGCGCTGATTCACGAGCCAGACCTGCTCCTGCTCGATGAGCCCAGCAACCACCTCGATTTGCCGACCATGCTCTGGCTGGAACACTTTCTGCAGAACTGGTCAGGCAGCTTCGTGCTGGTCTCGCATGACCGACAGCTGCTGGATGCCGTCACTAACGGCAGCTGGATCCTGCGCGATAAAACGCTGCACTACTTCGCCCTTTCCTGCACGGCCGCCCGCAAGGCGCTTGAAGCAAAGGATGAAAGCGACGCGCAGCGCCATAAGGCGGAGCAAAAGGAGATCGACCGCGTGACCGCCAGCGCGAAGCGGCTGGCGACCTGGGGCAAGGTTTACGACAACGAAGATCTGGCCCGCAAAGCCAAACAGATGGAAAAACAGGTCGAACGGCTGAAGGAGAGCCAGACGGCGCTCACGGCAGGCAGCCAGTGGACGCTAACCCTGCGCGGCGACGCGCTGCGGGCCGACCGTTTGCTGGAAATGGAAAACCTCGACGTGCCTCCTGCGCCTGGCCTGCCGGCCTTGTTCAGTATCGACGTAGCGCGGCTAAAAAGCGGCGATCGCGTGGCTATTGTCGGTCGTAACGGCTGCGGCAAATCGTCGCTGATGAGGCTTATCTGGCAACAGTTTGCCGATATGCCCGCAGACAGCGGGTTGAAAATCCATCCGCGCGTCTCGCCGGGCTATTATGACCAGACGCTTCATCAGCTTGCGGACAACGCCACGCTGCTCGACGCGCTGGAGCCTTTCGCACCGGATCCGCAAAACCGCAAAATGGCACTGATTAGCGCGGGTTTCCCGTGGTCACGACACGGGCAAACGGTCAGCACGCTCAGCGGTGGCGAACGCTCGCGCCTGCTGTTCGTTGGCCTGACGCTTGCCCGCTACAGCCTGCTGATGCTGGATGAACCGACCAACCACCTCGACATGGAAGGCAAAGAGGCGCTGGCGCAAACCCTTCAGCAGTTTGAAGGCGGCGTTCTGCTGGTTAGCCATGACCGTCAGTTAATTAGCCAAAGCTGCAACCGTTTCTGGCTAATTGAAGAGGGGAAGTTGAGCGAGTGGCACGATGCAGAAGCGGTGTTTGAGCGGCTGCGTGAAAGCGCGGGGCTGGTGACATCCACCGCGGCAGTCATCGATACTACGGCGGTTCAATCCTCGCCGTATGACGATCTGCTCGAACGGCTGGTCGCGCTGGAAACGCTGCTGGAGGACGATCTGGCGCGTAAGCCGAAGCATCAAAAGCCGCACCTGCAGGCGCAATGGCGTAAAGAGATTGAGGAGATAGAAGCACTGCTGTAAGTCTGCGCCCGACGAGGTTCTCGTCGGGCCAGTAGTTTCCCCCTAAATTATTAGAGGAACACCCTTTTCTTAATCTGAAAACGGATTAATTGATGACATTATGTTGCTGCAGCCTTGCATTACCAGGCTAATGTATCAATCCTTAAGGGGTATTACCCTGCTATGCAGATTCTTATCATGAACAAGGAGATACACATGAAGGCTGCTGTTGTTACTCAGGATCATCAGGTTAACGTCACCGAAAAGACCTTACGCCCGCTAAAGCACGGGGAAGCCCTGCTGAAGATGGAATGCTGTGGCGTATGCCATACCGATCTCCACGTGAAGAACGGTGATTTCGGCGATAAAACCGGGGTTATCCTTGGACACGAAGGAATTGGTATCGTAAAAGAAGTCGGCCCTGGCGTGAAATCGCTGAAAGTCGGCGACCGCGCAAGCGTGGCCTGGTTTTTTGAAGGCTGCGGCCACTGCGAATACTGTAATACCGGCAACGAAACCCTGTGCCGCGACGTGAAAAATGCCGGTTACTCCGTTGACGGCGGGATGGCGGAAGAGTGCATCGTCACCGCGGATTACGCGGTAAAAGTGCCGGACGGACTGGATTCGGCTGCGGCCAGCAGTATTACCTGCGCCGGCGTTACCACCTACAAAGCGGTGAAGGTCTCGGGTATCAAACCGGGCCAGTGGATTGCAATTTATGGTCTGGGCGGGCTGGGCAACCTCGCGCTGCAGTACGCCAAAAACGTCTTTAACGCCAAAGTCATCGCCCTTGACGTTAACGACGAACAGCTGAAGCTGGCAGCCAGCATGGGTGCGGATTTAACCATCAACTCCCGCAGCGAAGATGCCGCGAAAATTGTGCAGGAGAAAACGGGCGGCGCGCATGCCGCAGTCGTCACTGCCGTCGCAAAAGCAGCATTCAACTCAGCCGTTGATGCCGTGCGTGCCGGTGGCCGAGTGGTTGCGGTTGGCCTGCCGCCGGAAGCGATGAGCCTCGACATTCCGCGTCTGGTGCTGGACGGCATTCAGGTAGTGGGTTCGCTGGTTGGCACTCGTCAGGATCTGCAGGAAGCCTTCCAGTTCGCCGCTGAAGGTAAGGTCGTGCCGAAAGTCACGATGCGCCCAATCGAGGACATCAACGCTATCTTTAAAGAGATGGAACAGGGCCAGATCCGCGGCCGTATGGTGATCGACCTACGTTCATAATCGTTCATCTTTCATTACCGCTCCTCGCTGGGGCGGTTTTTTTATAGCCATTTTCCGGCAATCCTTATCTTAATTCCTTTGTTCCCTTGTTTTCCCCCGCGCCCGATGATGAATCCGACGCTAACAAGAAGATAACAAAGGAATTCACCATGCAAACCCCATTTCGTCTGCCGCTGCTGACGGCGCTGATCCTGGCGACAACCGCAGCCTGGGCAGCTGATGCGCCCGTCAAAGGCGGCACGCTGATTTATCTGGAGCAACAGGCGCACACCAACCTCTATCCGCCCGCCGGCGGCTTCTACCCGAACGGCGGCATTCTGAACCAGATTACCGATAAACTGACGTGGCAGAATCCAAAGACGCTGAAGGTCGAACCCTGGGTGGCCGAAAGCTGGACCACCAACGCCGATAAAACCGAATACACCTTTAAAATTCGCCCGGGGATCACCTTCTCCGACGGCACGCCGCTCGACGCCAACGCCGTAGCGAAAAACTTTGATACCTACGGCTTAGGCAACAAAGCACAGCGCCTGCCGGTGTCAGAAACGATCAATAACTACGATCGCAGCGAAGTGGTCGACCCGCTGACCGTGAAGTTCTACTTCAAAAAACCGTCGCCGGGGTTCCTGCAGGGCACCGCCACCATTGGCTCGGGTCTGGTTTCGCTCAGCACGCTGAAGCGCAACTTCGAAGAGCTGGGGGATGCCCGCCATATCATCGGTTCCGGCCCGTTTGTGGTGAAGGACGAGAAGCTGGGTCGTGAAGTGACGCTCGAAGCGCGCAAAGACTATCAGTGGGGCCCTAAAAATCTGGCGCAGCAGGGGCCAGCTAATCTTGATGGCATCAAGTTTATCGTGACTCAGGAAGACAGCGTGCGCGTCGGCGCCCTGCTGGCGGGTCAGGCCGACTTTATTCGCCAGGTGCAGGCGTATGACGAAAAGCAGGCGACCGATCAGGGCTATAAGATCTACGCCGCCCCGACGCGCGGGGTGAACGACAGCATCAGCTTCCGCCCGGATAACCCGCTGGTCTCCGATATTCGCGTCCGCCAGGCGCTGCTGCACGCCACGAATGCAAAACAGGTGGTCGAGACCCTCTTCTCGGCCAACTATCCGCAGGCGAAGTCGGTGATTGCCGATTCCGCCGCAGGCTTTGTCGATCTCAGCGACAAATTGACCTTTGACCCGGCTAAAGCTAACCAGCTGCTGGACGAGGCGGGCTGGAAAGCAGGCAGCGACGGGATCCGCGCCAAAGACGGGCAGCGGCTGGCGCTGACGGTGTATGAATCCCTGCCCCAGCCGCAAAACAAAGAGGTGCTGCAGCTGGTTGCCCAGCAGTGGCGACAGGTGGGCGTGGCGCTGAGCGTCAAAGCCGGTGACGCAGGCAGCCGCACGCTGGATAACCTTGACCCGCAGAAAACCCCGTTAACCGTCTCCGAAGTTGGCCGCGCCGATCCTGACGTGGTGAAAAGCATGTTCTACCCCACTAACCGCGACGCGCTGCTGCAAAAAGGCGGATCCAGCGACAAGGTCAAAAACTTCCGTGACGACAGGCTGAATGAACTGCTGGTGAACATTTCGGCTGAGGTCGACCCGCAAAAACGCCTGCAGCTGACGGGAGACGCCCAGCGCTACCTGCTGGATAACGCCTACGTCATTCCAATTTTCGAGGAGCCGCAGGTCTTTGCCGGTGCGCCGTGGCTGAAAGGCGTCAATTTTGAAGCGGTAGGCCGCCCGTCGTTCTACGGCGCGTGGATTGAGAAACACTGAGGAGCTGACGATGCGCCACGCACTTCTTCAACGCTTTGGGCACGGGCTGCTGGTACTGTGGGCCGCCTTTACCCTCTCGTTCGTGTTGCTCCAGGTGCTGCCGGGCGACGCGGTGCTGATTAAATTTCAGAACCCGGACCTGGGCTTAAGCCCGGCGCAAATCGAGGAGATGCGCGTGGCCTACGGCGCGGACAGCCCGCTGTGGCAGCAATACGGCCACACGCTGCTGGCGATGCTGCGCGGGGATTTCGGCTATTCGCTACAGGCCGGCGTGCCGGTCAGCGAGCTGATTGCCAGCAATCTGCCGGATACCCTGAGCCTCGCCCTGCCCGCGTTTGTACTGGCGGTCCTGCTGGCGTTTGCGCTGGCCTTTGCATCGCGTCTGCCGGGTCTGCGCTGGCTGAGCAATACCCTCCAGTCTCTGCCGGTCCTGTTTATCTCCTTACCCACATTCTGGCTGGGGATCGCCCTCATCCAGCTCTTTTCTTTTCAGCTGCGGCTGATCCCGGTAATTAACCCGACGCCGCTGCAGGGGCTGATCCTGCCGATCGTGACCGTCGCGATCCCGATCTCGGCCCCGCTGGCGCAAATTCTGATGCGCAGCCTGGACCAGGTGGCGACGCAGCCGTTTGTCGCCGTCGCCCGGGCCAAAGGGCTGAGTGAAACCGCCGTCCTGTGGCGTCACGTTACCGGCAACGCCCTGCTGCCGGTCCTGAACATTGCCGGGCTGCTGCTGGGCGAGCTGATTGCCGGGGCGCTCATCACCGAAACCGTTTTTGGCCGCAGCGGGCTCGGACAGCTGACCCAGCAGGCGGTGAACAACCAGGACATCGCCGTGCTTCAGGCGGTCGTGATGATTTCCGCCCTCGGTTTTGTCTTAATCAATCTGCTGGTGGATCTGCTGATGCCGGTGCTGGATCCCCGTCTGCAAACCGTTACCGGAGGTGCATCATGAGTCTGGTCGATTACGCTGCCGCCGCGCGAAAACGCGTTCCTGCCTGGCAGGGAGTGGAATGGCAGCCGGGACTGTGGCTGGCATGGGGGGTGATTATTCTCGCCGCTTTTGCCGCCGTAGCGCCCGGCCTGTTAACCCACTACAGCCCGATTGAGGGCATCGCCGGCGCACAGCGCCTGGCGCCGCAGGCGGGACACTGGCTCGGGACCGATCAGCTTGGCCGCGATGTTTACACGCGTATCGTTTATGGCGCCTCCCATTCCCTGAGCGCGGCGCTGGCCGCCGTGACGATGGGGCTGGTGGTCGGCACCGGCTTAGGGGTGGTTGCCGGGGCGTTCGCCGGACGCGTCGAGTCTCTGCTGATGCGTTTCGTCGACGTGTTGCTCTCCATCCCGTCTCTGCTGCTCTCGCTGACGGTGATTATTCTGCTCGGGTTTGGCACCGTTAACGCCGCGATTGCCGTCGGCGTGGCCTCTATTGCCAGCTTCGCCCGCCTCGCGCGCGGTGAAGTCGTGCGCATTCGGCACACGGATTATGTCGAGGCAGCGTTTGGCAGCGGCGGGACGTTTTTCGCCGTGCTGTGGCGACACATCCTCCCCAACGCGTTAACCGCCGTCCTGGCTTTTGCCACGCTGCAGTTTGGTCAGGCCATCCTGGCGCTCTCCACGCTGAGCTTTCTCGGCTACGGCACCCCGCCGCCCGTGCCGGAATGGGGCTTATTGATTGCCGAAGGCCGTAACTATCTCTCTACCGCCTGGTGGCTCACCACCTTCCCCGGCGTGGTCGTCATCGCCGTGGTGCTGGCCACCAACCGCATCAGCCAACAGTTCAGCGGAGGTCGCTAATGACCGTTCTCTCAGTGGAAAATTTGACGATTAGCTACCGTACCGCGCGCCGGTGGCGAGAGGTGGTGCATAACGTCAGCTTCACGCTCGGGCGAGGGGAAATGCTGGCGTTCGTCGGCGAATCCGGATCCGGCAAGACGACCACGGCGCAGGCGATCATTGGCCTGCTGGCCGATAACGCCCGGCGCGATGCGGGAAAAATATCGCTCAACGGCGAGGAGATTAGCCAATGGTCCGCGAAGCGTCTCGATACCCTTCGCGGGGCGCGAATCAGCCTGGTTCCGCAGGATCCGGGTAATTCACTCAACCCGGTGAAGACGATCGGCGTGCAGGTCGGGGAAATTATTCAGCTACACCAGAAGGTGACCCGCGCCGAGCGCGACGAGCAGGTGCTCGCCCTGCTGACAAAGGTCGGCCTGAGCCACCCCGAACAGCGCATGACGCAGTATCCCCATCAGCTCTCGGGCGGGATGAAACAGCGCGTGCTGATTGCCATCGCCATTGCCCTGCGCCCGGACGTGATTGTTGCCGATGAGCCCACCAGCGCGCTGGATGTGACGGTGCAAAAACGCATTCTCGATCTGCTGGATATCCTGCGCCGGGAGTCGGGTACCGCCGTTCTGTTTGTCACCCACGATCTGGCGCTGGCCGCACAGCGCGCGGACAGGCTGCTGGTTTTTCGCGATGGCGAGGTTCAGGAACAGGGCGACACCGCCGATATCGTCCGCACGCCGCAGCACGCCTACACCCGCCAGCTGCTGAGCGATCTCCAGGGCCAGCGCCTGACCATCGCCCCGGTAGCCGGCCTTCCGCTTGCGTCACCGGCCATTCGCGCCCGCGCCATCAGCAAACAATTTTCTCTGGGCAAAGGTCATCAGCTTCAGGCGCTGGATCGGGTGACGTTTGACGTCAGGCGAGGCAGTACGCATGCGCTGGTCGGTGAATCCGGCTCCGGGAAAACCACCCTCGCCCGTATTTTGCTCGGTTTTGAACAGGCCGACAGCGGACAGGTCATTATTGATGATATTGATGCCACCGCCCTCAGCCGCGAGGCTCGCCGTCAGCTGCGGCAGAAGATCCAGTTTGTTTACCAGAACCCGTTCGCCTCTCTCGATCCGCGTCAGACGCTGTTTGACATCATCGAAGAGCCCCTGAAGAACTTTTCTCGCCTCGCTAAGGCGGAGCGAAAGGCCCGGGTGGAAACCGTGGCGCAGCGGGTTGCCCTGCCGGTCGATATCCTGACCCGTACGGCCAGAGAGCTCTCTGGCGGTCAGCGCCAGCGCGTTGCCATCGCCCGGGCGCTGATCCTGGAGCCGACTATTCTGGTGCTGGACGAAGCCACCTCCGCGCTGGACGTCACCGTACAGGCGCAGATTCTGGCTCTGCTTCAGCAGCTGCAGCAGCAGCTGGGATTAACCTATCTCTTTATCACGCACGATCTGTCTACCGTTCGGCGGATCGCGCACAGCGTCACGGTGCTGCGCAGCGGTCAGGTAGTCGAACAGGGCGACGTCGGAACCTTATTCGCGTCGCCGCAGAACGATTACACCCGCGAGCTCATTGACGCCATCCCTCATTTTTCACCCGCTACGGAGGAGTTCGCATGACGCGAAAACGCCTGGGATTTTTCACCCGTCTGCTTGAAGACGCTACGGCGAAGGAACGCTATCGTCTGGCAACAGAACAGATCCGCCACGCCGAACGCCACGGTTTTGACAGCGCATGGATTGCGCAGCACCATTTCCACGAAAGTGAAGGCGGCCTGCCGTCGCCGCTGCTGTTCCTGGCGCACGTAGCCGCGCACACCGAAACCATCCGACTGGGCACGGCCATCATTACCCTGCCGATGGAAAACCCGCTGCGCGTCGCGGAAGATGCCGCCGTGCTCGATTTACTCGCCAATGGTCGTCTTGAGGTGGGTTTTGGTTCGGGAGGTACACCGACCTCATTTCTGCCGTTCGGCCTGACGTTTGAGGCGCGCGGCGCGGCGTTTGCTGACCATTTGCATGTGATCCAAAGCGCCTGGCGCGGGGATTCGCTGACCCATCCGGATAACCACCTTTACCCGCCAGCGCCACAGCTGGCCGACCGTATCTGGATTGCCACCTTCTCTGTAGACGGTGCCGTTCGCGCCGCCCGGGCCGGACACGGTTTAATGCTTTCCCGTACGCAGCCGCGCCCGGCAGACAAGTTAGATTTAACGCTCGACGCGATCCAGAACCCGATTGTGGATGCCTACCTTGAGTCACTGCCCGCCGGTATTGCACCGCGCGTTCTGGCCTCCCGTACCGCGTTCGTCGCCGACAGCGATGACTATGCGCTGAAGGTTGCCACACCGGGCCTCACCAGGCAGGCCCGGCAGCATCGCGCTGCCGGACACGTGGTTAAAGGTGACACCGTCACAGATTTTCGTCGCCAGTTCGACGCCCACATCGGTTCGCCCGAGACGGTGCTGCGTTCGCTGCAGGCCGATTCAGTTCTCCGGCGCGCCACGGACATCTCATTCCAGGTCCATTCGGTCGAACCTACGCATCGCGACACGCTGCGGTCCATCGAACTGATCGCCGAACGTATTGCCCCCCACATACTTTGAGGAGACACCTATGTCATTAAGTCAGGACATTCTCGCCGAGCTGGCGGAAATTAAACCCGGTTCCCCTCTGGCAGAGGCGCGCGCCACGCGTGATGCCGCTACGCGCCACGCCCAGGGCAGCTACGAAATCCTCTTTAGCCAGCAGGATGATGATTTTGCACTCGACGAGCGCTTTGCCGTGGCGGCAAAAGTCGCCAGGTGGCACAACGCGGAGGCGCTGGCCGCGCACTATGCAGGGTTTGGCCTGGCAGACCCGACCTCAGACCGTCTGACCCCGGCGCTTAACTTCGCTCGCCTGCTGACGTTCTCCCCCGTCGAAGCGACGCCGACATCGTTAAAGGCGCTGACCCTGGCGGGATGGAGCAAGGAAGGCATCGTTACCCTGGCGCAGCTTATTGCGTTTGTCAGCTTCCAGAGCCGGGTCATCGCCGGTCTGCGGCTGCTGAACGACAGGCCCGTCGCCAAAAGCGATGCACCGGTGGCGGCAGGCGTCTGGCACACGACCGCAACAACGGTCACCGGGAAGGCGGCCCCCGTCGCGTTTACCCAGCAGGAGCTGGGATGGGAACCGTGGATAGCGGCCAAACCGCTGGCGGACTTCCGTGACGACGAAGTTGCCATCCTGGCGAAGTTTGGCCATACCGATTCCGACTACTTCCGCCTGCTGGGGCGCAACCTGCCGGTGCTTGAACAACGCACGCTAACGGATAAAGGGATTTTTTACACGCCGGGGGGATTGCCGCGCGCCGAGCGCGAGCTGGCCGCAACGGTAGTCAGTAAAATCAACGGCTGCATTTACTGCGCATCTGTCCATGCGCGTAAAGCCAGCCAGCTGTCAAAGGATGACGCTGCGGTAGAGGCCCTGCTGGCCGTGAGGCCGGGGAGGTCCCTGAGCGAGGGGCAGCCCGCACGCTGGCAGGCGGAAATCGATTTTGCGGCGGCGCTGTCGGTCACGCCGCCTGCCGCTACGCCGCTGCACCTGGCCGCGCTGGAAAAAGAGGGGCTGGATACCCTGGCGCAGCTTGATCTGGTGCAGTCCGCGGCGTTCTTCGCCTGGGCCAACCGCCTGATGCTGGCCCTTGGTGAGCCCTGGCTTGCCTGAAACCTGTCAGGCTAGCGCGCGAGCGTTAGCCTGAGCCCGTCTGGCCCGCAGGTGACCGTAGATCAGCAGTGCACTCATGGCCGAGAAAGAGAGTATCGCCGCAGGAAGCGTGACGTAGTTCCAGCTAAAGCCGAGAGTAATCATCATCCCGCCAAAGTACGCGCCAATCGCGCTGCCGAGATTAAACGCCATCTGCCCGCCCGCGGCCCCCAGCATCTCACCGCCCTTCGCATTTTGCAGAAGCAGAATTTGTAGCGGCGCAGAGAGCGCGAACAGCCCGGCACAGCAGATAAAGCCCATGACCAGCGAGGCCGTTTTCAGTTCGCCAAAGGCAAAAAGCAGCAGCAATGAAGCGACAATCACCATGTCGGTGGTGGCCGCAATGCGCAGCGGGCTAAAACGCCCAGAGAGCTTACCGCTCAGCAGATTGCCCAACACCATGCCAAGCCCCATCAGCATCATGATGATGGTCATTACGCCATCCGGGAAGCCCGAAACGTTGACCATAAACGGCTTAACGAAGCTGAACCACGCGAACACCCCGGCGTTGCCAAACATGGTGGCGGCAAAAATCAGCCAGGGTTCTGGTTTTTTCAGAAAGTGGAACTGCTCGGTCAATTTGATTTCTGATGTGTCTCGTATGTCCGGCACCCAGAGCAGAACCGAGAGGATCACCAGCGCATCGAACACGGCAATCAGAAAAAAGGTATAGCGCCAGCTGAACTGGTGCCCGAGCCAGGTGCCGAGCGGGACGCCCACCAGGTTGGCCACGGTCATGCCGGCGATCATCCCGGCCACCGCGACCGTCACCCTACCCGGCGGCGCAATTTTAGACAGGATAATTGCCCCGACGCCGAAAATAGCCCCGTGCGGAAAGCCGGAAATTAAGCGCCCCGCCGCCAGCCAGAAATACGACGTTGAAAACGTAAACAGGGCGTTCCCAACCGCGCACATGGCTACCAGAAACAGCAGCGTGGTTTTTAACGAGAACTTGCCTGAGAACAGCGCCACTATCGGGGCGCCTATCACCACGCCGAAGGCATAAAACGAGATCATATTCCCGGCGGAGGGAATCGTAATACCGGTGTCGTGCGCCAGCTCGGTGAGCACGCCCATAATGCCAAATTCAGCCATGCCCAGGCCAAATGTGCCAAGCGCCAACGAAAATATTGTCTTTTTCATACCTCAACCACGTGTTAATCACTCGCAACGGGCATTATTGGATAATCTTGTATGGTGAGCCAGTTCAAATCAGCTGGCTGACACGTTAATCCATTAATTCAGGAGTTTTCTCCAATTGCTACGCGGCAGGAATGGCAAATAAAAAGCCCCGGCAGGTGTCAGGGGCTTCAAAAGGTTTAAGGTCTAGCTTTTACAGTGCGCTTTCTGCCGCTGCTTTGGCGTATGTAATAGCACCAGCATTGAAAATGGGGTGCTCATGATTGTTCGTTATGTCACGCACGCGGTAGATTTTCCATGCATCACCTTCACGACGAAGAAATACTTCAAGATGTATGCTTCTCCCGTTACCTGCCCCTTCAGTGACCTGGACTACTTCACCGTTTAAAAATGGCCTGGCGTTTTCCACTCGTAACGCAGGTATCCATTCGCGAGAGTAATCCTGGGTATACGTAAAATAGTCAGACTCTATTAACTCTTGTTCAGAGATTTCCTGAATGGCATTAATGCGAGCAAGAGTATCTGCAGAAACATATTTACGCAGTTCATCGGCAGGATAAGGCCTGGCTTCATCGCTACCGTATGCGGAAAGATAGGATTTATAAAATGATTCGGTAGCATCTTGCGCACTATGATCTTGATTGGCAGCAGAACTACAACCCACCAGCAAAATAACGAATGATAAAAATATCCTTTTCATCAATGCATCCTGTAAATTTTAAAGGACGGTTGCATTTTGCGGTACCCAGGCCCCGGATACATGCTTTTTTGAACAAAGTCAGAAATCCACTGCGTACCGTCATACATAGTCATGTGACCTATACCATTTCCACCGGGATACGGCTGTATCACAGCCACATCGCCAGAAAGTAATGTTGAACCGGACGGCAGCTCACTGAATCCAGCGCGTAATAATTCCGCCCCATAATCTTTTGCATAATCTATGTTCGGCACCTTAACACCTCCAGCCAGAATGGCCAGGCGGGTAAACTTAGCACATTCACTATGAGAGTGCCCCAGAGCGTGTGAACGGAGATACGAAACTGCAGCTTCTTTATTCCAACTCATTCTTAGTTCCTTTAAGTAAATAAGAATGAAATTATCACGCTAACCACATATAGCGTGTGGGATTAAAAGTGCTGATTTGATTGCATCTGCATAGGGGAACGGGTGCTAAACACCTTCGCGAAGACCTAAGTACCTGCTTAAAAAAGTGTTGTGAAATTAATTACCTAAAAACATTACGCCTAATATCAGGTGGATTACACTTCATAGTGCGGCCTCGCTTTTTCTGCGCCGGACAATCTGAGGATGACCATCATGGGAAACAAAAAGAAAACCAGTGTCGCTGTTGATGTCGCAAAGAATGCACCGCTCAAGACCAAAGAGTATGAACAAGAGCTACGTCGCCTGCACGTTGAACTGGTTAAGCTCCAGCAGTGGGTCGTCGCCAAAGGGCTCAAAGTGTGTATTGTTTTTGAAGGACGCGACGGGGCCGGCAAAGGCGGCACCATTAAAGCGATCACCGAGCGCGTCAGCCCTCGCGTGTTTCGCGTTGTTGCGCTCCCTGCGCCGACAGAAAAAGAAAAAAGCCAGCTCTACTTCCAGCGCTATGTGCCCCATCTGCCCTCGGCTGGCGAAATCGTGATCTTCGATCGCAGCTGGTACAACCGCGCGGGCGTGGAACGGGTGATGGGGTTCTGCACGGAGGAACAGGCGGAGAAATTTTTGGACGGCGCACCGGTCATGGAAAAAGCGATGGTGGATGCCGGTATCATCCTGCTGAAGTACTGGCTGGAGGTGACGCCCAAAGAGCAGGAGCGCCGCCTGCGCGACCGTATTAACGATGGCCGTAAAATCTGGAAGCTATCGCCGATGGATATTAAATCCTTTAACCTGTGGGACGAGTATACCCTCGCGCGCGACGCCATGTTTGAAGCCACCGATACCGCCTGGGCGCCGTGGTTTGTGGCGCGTTCAGAAGATAAAAAACGCGTGCGCCTGAATATTATTTCGCACCTGCTAACCCAAATTCCGTATAAAGAAATACACGTAGACAAGGTGGATTTACCGAAACGTAAAATCGGTAAAGTCAAACCCACGAAATACCCGTTCCGGTATGTGGAAGAGCGGTTCTGATCTGGCAGATGTAGGCCCGCGCAAGCGCAGCGCCGCCGGGCAAAGCCGACGGCGCAGGTCTTACTTCATTCCTTCTGTGCTTTCCTGTTTCGCTTCCAGACGTTCCACATCACGATACCAGCGCGGGTGGTGTTTCTGCGCCCAGCGGCGGCTCACCTTTCCTTCAATCATCCCTTTAATCGATCCCTTCACCCAGAACGCCATATACATATGGATCAGGATGGCGTGGATCAGAATAATGGCCGACGTGGCGTGGATCAGCAGCGCGTAGCGAATCACCTGAATCGGGAAGTAGTGCGCAAAATACGGACGCCAGATAATCACGCCGGTCACCAGCAGCACAAAAATCATGCTCATGATGGTCCAGAACATCATCTTCTGCCCGGCGTTGTATTTCCCCACCTTCGCGACCTTGTGCTCGTTACCCTTCAGGACTTCGACGATCCCTTTCACCCACGGGATATCCTGCTTGTCCGGGATGTTATGGTGAACAAAACGCACGAACATAAACATCAGCACCACGAAAATCAGCACGCCGAAGAACGGGTGCAGAATGCGCCCCATTTGCGGGGTACCGAAGGTTTCGGTCAGCCACTGCAGCGTCGGGAAGAAGAACGAAATCCCCGACACCGCCACCAGGAAGAAGCAGATCACCACCGTCCAGTGACAGGCGCGGTCGACAAACTTCGTGCGCACGATCATTTTCGACTTACTCATGATGCTCCTCCTCCTCGTCATCCACCTCTTTGTTTGGCCCGATCCCGATGTAGTGATAGATCAGCCCCGCAAAGGTGGCGATAAACCCCGCAGCCGAGAGCGGTTTAAGCGCTCCTTTCCACAGGTTGATGGAGGTATCGATCGCCGGATCCTTCGGCAGGTTGTGATACAGCTCCGGCTGGTCGTTGTGGTGTAGCACATACATCACGTGCGTACCGCCCACGCCCTGCGGGTTGTAAATGCCCGCATTCTGGTAGCCACGTGCTTTCAGCTTGTCCACCCGCGCCTGCGCCACGTCCAGCATCTCTTTTTTGGTGCCGAAGTGGATCGCCCCGGTCGGACAGGTTTTCACGCAGGCAGGCTCCTGCCCGACGCTGACGCGGTCTACGCACAGGGTGCATTTGTATACCCGGTTATCCTCTTTATTGAGGCGCGGGATATTAAACGGACAGCCCGCGATGCAGTAGCCGCAGCCGATGCAGTTGTCCTGCTGGAAGTCGACGATCCCATTGGCGTACTGAATAATCGCGCCAGCAGACGGGCACGCCTTCAGGCAGCCCGGATCCTCACAGTGCATGCAGCCGTCTTTGCGGATGAGCCACTCCAGCCTGCCGTTCTGCTCGGTTTCGCTAAAGCGCATCACCGTCCAGGACTTGGCGCTCAGATCCGCCGGATTGTCGTATACCCCAACGCAGTGCCCCACCTCGTCGCGAATGTCGTTCCACTCCGAGCAGGCCACCTGGCAGGCCTTACAGCCCACGCAGGAGGAGACGTCGATAAGCTTAGCAACCTCTGCCTTGTAATCCCGCGCGCGGGGCGCGGGAGTTATCGGGTTAGTCGCGGAGCGTTTGATAACGTCTTGTGTTTCCATCGCCATTGAATCGCTCCTTACGCTTTCTCGATGTTGACCAGAAACGCCTTGTACTCCGGCGTTTGCGAGTTGGAATCGCCGACGTTTGGCGTCAGGGTATTCGCGATGTAGCCTTTCTGCGCCACGCCCTCAAAGCCCCAGTGCAGCGGGATACCGACGGTTTCCACCTGCTGCCCGTGCACGTTCAGACTTTGCAAACGACGGGTCACCACCGCCACCGCGCGGATAAAGCCGCGCTTGCTGCTCACCTTCACGCGGTCGCCGTTGGCGATGCCTTTCGCCTTCGCCAGCGTTTCGCTGATCTCCACAAACTGTTCCGGCTGCGCGATGGCGTTAAGCCGCGCGTGCTTGGTCCAGGTATGGAAATGCTCGGTCAGGCGGTAGGTCGTTCCTACGTATGGGAACTTGTCCTTTTTGCCCAGGCGCAGGACGTCGTCTTCGTAGATGCGCACCACCGGGCTGGAGATCACGTTCGGGTGCAGCGGGTTCGTGCCCAGCGGCGTTTCCATCGGCTCGTAGTGTTCCGGGAACGGCCCTTCTGCCAGCTTGTCGAGGGCAAACAGGCGTCCCAGCCCTTCGGGCTGCATGATGAACGGCCCGGTGCGGCTGCCCGGCGCGGCGGTGTTGTAGTCCGGGATATCGTTCCCCGTCCATTTCGCCCCGTTCCACTGGATCAGCATCCGCTTCGGATCCCACGGCTTGCCGTTTACGTCTGCAGACGCGCGGTTGTAGAGCACGCGACGGTTCAGCGGCCATGCCCATGCCCAGCCCAGCGTATTGCCCAGCCCGGACGGGTCAGCGTTGTCGCGGTTGGCCATCTGGTTGCCCTGCTCCGTCCAGCTGCCGGTGTAGATCCAGCAGGACGACGCCGTCGTGCCGTCGTCGCGCAGCAGCGCGAAGCTGTTCAGCAGCTGGCCTTTCTTCGCCACCAGGCTGCCGCTCGCGTCGTAGAGATCTGCCAGCGCTACGCCGTTGTTCTCTTTGGCGACTTCCTCTGACTCAGGATGGTCAGGCTGCTTGTAGTTCCAGCTCATCTTCAGCAGCGGCTCGGCACCCTTGCCGCCTTCGGTGCGGTACATCTCGCGCAGACGATGGTAAATCCCGGCCAGGATCTCGCCGTCATTACGCGCTTCGCCCGGGGCGTCCTGGCCTTTCCAGTGCCACTGCAGCCAGCGGCCAGAGTTAGCAATCGAACCGTCCTCTTCCGCAAAGCAGGTGGACGGCAGGCGGAACACTTCGGTCTGAATCGACGCCGGATCGACATCGTTTGACTCTCCGTGGTTCTGCCAGAAGGTGGACGTTTCGGTCACCAGCGGATCGATAACGACCATGTACTTCAGCTTGCTCAGGCTGCGAACGACTTTGTTTTTGTCCGGGAAGGAGGCCACCGGGTTAAAGCCCTGGCAGATATACCCCGTGACGTTACCTTTATCCATCATGTTGAAATACTTGATGACGTCGTAGGCCTGGTCCCACTTCGGCAGCCACTCAAAGCCCCAGTCATTCTCCTTCTGCGCCGCATCGCCGTAGAAGGATTTCATCAGGCTGACGTAGAACTTCGGATAGTTGCTCCAGTAGTTCACCTGATCCGGCAGCGTCGCTTTCGGCGTATTGGCCTCAAGATACGTTTGCAGATCGGCCTGCTTTTCCGACGGCAGCATCAGGTAGCCCGGCAGGCTGGTGGAGAGCAGACCGAGGTCGGTTAGCCCCTGAATGTTGGAGTGCCCGCGCAGCGCGTTTACGCCGCCACCGGCCATGCCCATATTGCCGAGCAACAGCTGGATCATCGCCATGGTGCGGATGTTCTGCGCGCCCACGGTATGCTGCGTCCAGCCCAGCGCATACAGGAACGTGGTGGTTCTGTCGGCGGCGCTGGTTGAGGCCAATACTTCACACACCTTCAGGAAGTCCGCTTTCGGCGTGCCGCAGATGTTTTCCACCACCTCCGGCGTATAGCGGGAAACGTGCTGCTTCAGCAGGTTCCACACGCAGCGGGGGTGCGTCAGGGTTTCATCACGCAGCGCATAGCCGTTTTCGTCGAACTGATAGTTCCAGGACGTTTTATCGTACTGGCGCTTTTCAGCGTCATAGCCGCTAAACAGCCCGTCATCGAAGGCAAAATCATCCCGCACCAGCAGGTTCGCGTTGGTGTAGTGCTTAACGTATTCCGCGTTAATTTTGTTGTTTTCGATCAGGTACAGCAGCACGCCGGACAGGAACGTAATGTCCGTACCGGAGCGGATCGGCGCATAGATATCGGCCACCGATGCCGTGCGCGTAAAGCGCGGATCGACGACGATAAGCGTCGCATCGTTGTTATTTTTCGCCTCCATCGCCCAGCGGAACCCCACCGGATGAGCTTCTGCGGCGTTACCGCCCATCACCACCACGACGTTAGCGTTTTTGATATCAACCCAGTGGTTGGTCATCGCACCGCGACCAAATGTTGGAGCAAGACTTGCTACCGTTGGTCCGTGTCAGACGCGCGCCTGGTTGTCTACCGCCAGCATGCCGAGAGAGCGCACAAACTTTTGCGTCAGCATGCCGGTTTCATTACTCGCCGCAGAGGCGCACAGCATGCCGGTGGAAAGCCAGCGGTTGACCGTTACGCCCTGCGCATTCTTTTCAATAAAGTTGGCGTCGCGGTCGGCTTTCATTAATTTGGCAATACGGGAGAAGGCCTCATCCCAGGAGATACGCTGCCATTTATCTGAACCCGGCGCGCGGTATTCCGGGTAGCGCAGGCGGTTTTCGCTGTGAACGTAGTCCAGCAGCCCCGCCCCTTTCGGGCAAAGCGCCCCGCGGCTCACCGGATGATCCGGATCCCCTTCTATATGGTAAATCGCTTCTCTGGCGTTCTTCGCGCCATCGCCCAGGCTATACATCAAAAGCCCACAACCTACGGAGCAGTATGTGCAGGTGTTACGGATCTCTTTCGCGCGCAGCAGCTTATAGTTGCGTGCCTGAGCCAGCGCCATTTTGGGAGCAAATCCCAGCATGGCTGCCGTTGTTCCGGCCATACCGCCCGCGCAGATTTTAAAAAATTGTCTGCGGCTGACGTCCATTGTTGTCCTCGTTTCGAATAAGAGCCTAATGGGATAGGCGCTAAGACTTCCCGCCGCAAACTAGCAGTAATGCCCCTGTTTTTTTTTGCGTCAAATCAAGGTCATCTATCTTCACCCCATTAATAGTCACCCCCGGTACATTTAAATACCCCTTTTTGATTAACGGTTTAAGAGAATAATTGACGACAGCGTCAGGATGAATGCGATACATTTTTCCTTTGGTTTTAATTGCAATGGCTACGTAATGGACAGAAAAAGAGCAACGCTTATTGGGCTGGCAGCGATACTGTTATGGAGCACCATGGTCGGCCTTATTCGCAGCGTGAGTGAGGGACTAGGCCCGGTAGGCGGTGCGGCGATGATCTACACCCTCAGCGGATTACTGTGTCTGGTGACGGTAGGATTTCCTGATATCAGGCGGTTTTCACCCCGCTATCTTATTGCCGGCAGCGTTTTATTTGTCAGCTACGAAATATGCCTGGCGCTGTCGCTGGGCTACGCTGCAACGCGATCGCAGGCTATTGAAGTGGGCATGGTCAATTACCTTTGGCCAAGCCTGACCATTGTGTTTGCCATCTTGTTCAACGGGCAGAAATCGACCCTGTGGGTGATCCCCGGCTTAGCCGTCTCATTGCTGGGCGTCTGCTGGGTATTGGGCGGTGAACAGGTTTTACATCTTGATGAAATAACCCGCAATATCGTCTCCAGCCCGCTGAGCTACGCGCTGGCGTTTGCGGGAGCATTTATCTGGGCCGCGTACTGCACGGTAACCAGCAAATTTGCGAAAGGACAAAACGGCATTACCCTGTTTGTTTTACTGACCGCGCTGAGCCTGTGGGTAAAATATTTCCTGAGCGATCAGCCTGAGATGGTGTTCACGCTTCCGGTGGTGGTGAAGCTCGTCATGTGCGGTATTGCACTTGGGTTTGGTTACGCCGCATGGAATATTGGCATCCTTCACGGTAACGTCACGGTACTGGCTGCCGTATCCTATTTTACCCCTGTCCTCTCCGCCGCGCTTGCCGCTGCAGTGCTGAGTTCGCCCCTCTCATTTTCGTTCTGGCAAGGCGCGCTGATGGTCTGCGCCGGGTCGTTGCTCTGCTGGTACGCAACAAGAAAATAATGCTTCTCCAACGGCCGGGGGAATTTCAGCCCGGCAACATAATTAACATAAATTTAAAATGTGATCGCACCTCAGAATATTTATCATAATTATCGTGCTTCCGTTTAAATTCGGTTTATATTTGGCGCCTTATGTAAGCGGCCAAAAAGATAATTGACACAAACTGACAACCCTATGAAATTAATCAGTCGCAAATATTAACGTTATGGATAGCATTGTGTGTAATAATTCAACTCTGATGTGTTTATCGCAATGTTCGTAATATACGTCTTAATCACCAGCTAACCCACTGTTATTAAGTAAAAACAGTAATGACCACCCCCTCAAAGCATCGACAATGCCGAAATCTAACGCAATATACTAAAACTCGCAGAAATTATAGCGATAGCAATAGTCCCGCAGAACACATAATTAATAATCGTATAAAATTCGGGCATATTGTTTGAATAACCCCCATTTCGCACGATCGAGATCACACTAATTGAAATTATCTCTAATATTTTGAAACTTATTATTGAAATAAGACTACGAGATTTTTAAAAATAGCATGCCATTGACGATCAGCCTCGTTTAGAAATCGTTCACAGTGGTTCAGGAAATACTCAAAAAAATTATAAGGAACATTTAAGATGAAACTTAAATTAGTTGCAGTGGCAGTCACTTCCATGCTGGCAGCAGGCGTTGTTAACGCTGCCGAAATTTACAACAAAGACGGTAACAAGCTGGATCTGTACGGTAAAGTAACAGGTCTGCACTATTTCTCTGATGACGCTGGCGCAGATGGTGATAAAACCTACATGCGTATCGGCTTCAAGGGCGAAACCCAGGTTAACGACCAGCTGTCCGGCTACGGCCAGTGGGAATACCAGATTCAGGGTAACAAAGACGAAGGCGACAACCAGTCCTGGACCCGTGTGGCGTTTGCAGGTCTGAAGTTTGCTGAAGCAGGCTCCTTTGATTACGGTCGTAACTACGGCGTAATTTACGACGTGACCTCCTGGACCGACGTTCTGCCAGAATTCGGCGGTGATACCTACGGTGCCGACAACTTCCTGCAGTCTCGTGCAAACGGCGTTGCGACCTACCGTAACCAGGACTTCTTTGGTCTGGTTGATGGCCTGAACTTTGCTCTGCAGTATCAGGGCAAAAACGGCAGCGTAAGCGGTGAAAACACCAGCGGTCGCAGCCTGCTGAATCAGAACGGCGACGGTTACGGCGCGTCCCTGACTTACGATCTGGGTGAAGGCTTCAGCGTGGGTGGCGCAATGTCCTCTTCACGTCGTACCGCTGACCAGAATGCCGCTGGCGTATACGGTGAAGGCGACCGTGCTGAAGTGTACAGCGGCGGTGTGAAATACGACGCGAACAACATTTACCTTGCTGCGCAGTACTCTCAGACCTATAACGCAACCCGCTTCGGTACCTCTAACAACAAGCGTACCGACATTTACGGCTTTGCAAACAAGGCGCAAAACTTCGAAGTTGTGGCTCAGTATCAGTTCGACTTTGGCCTGCGTCCATCCATTGCTTACCTGCAGTCCAAAGGTAAAGACATCGAAAACTTCGGCGACCAGGATCTGGTTAAATACATCGATGTTGGCACGACCTATTATTTTAACAAAAACATGTCCACCTACGTGGATTACAAAATCAACCTGCTCGACGACAACCAGTTCACTCGCCAGGCAGGCATCGGTACCGACAACATCGTTGCGCTGGGTCTGACCTACCAGTTCTAAATCTTGTCTGTACAAAAGCCAGCTGAATAAGCTGGCTTTTTTTTATCTGTCACTTTTACCCGGCTGACGACTCCCCGCTCGCAGCCCGGCGCAGCCAGGTTTGGAGCAGCTTACCGTCCTCAGTCATCTCTGAATCTGAACGAACGCAGAGATAATAGTCGCGCCCGTCATCAATAGGTAAGTCAAATATCTTCACCAGCTCGCCGCTCTCAAGATAGGGCGCAATCAGCGGCTCACGCATTAGCGCGCAGCCTAGCCCGGCCTGTACGCCCGCCAGCGTTAACAGCCCGTCTTCAAACAGGGGGCCGCTGCGCCGTAGAGATCGTTTTACCCCCTGCAACTGGAACCACTGCGGCCAGCTGGCACGCTCCTCATCATGCAGAAGCGGCATTTGCAGCAGTTGCTCAGGGGTGTCGATATGGCCATGCACGCGCAAAAACGCGCGGCTGCACACCGGCACCATCTGGCCGGAAATCAGCTTTTCGCTCTGATAGCCCGCCCACTGACCGTTACCAAAACGAATCGACATATCCGACGCATCGCTTAGGTAGTTACGATGGTTGGCATACACCACGTTGATCTCGGTCTGCGGATTGGCGCGCATAAAAGCAGGCAGACGCGGGATAAACCACCCCATGCCAAAGAGCGGGATCAGGCTGATGGTAACCTGACGCGTTTGCGCCTGCTCAGCCAGATGCTCCGTCGCCTGGCGCAGCACGTTAAACGCCGCGCGAATCGAGCGGTAATATTCACGTCCGTGCTGGCTCAGCGCCAGCCTGCGCCCCTGACGCTCCGTTAATGGCATTTGCAGATACCCTTCGAGCACCTTGAGCTGATGACTGACCGCCGACGGAGAGATATCCAGCTCCTGCGCGGCCAGCGTGACGCTGCCCAGCCGGGCGATGGCCTCAAATGCCCGTACAGCCCGAAGCGGCGGATCGTTTGCCAGGCGACTGTCTGCATACGCAGACGAACCCGCTGATTGTTCTGTTTTATTCATATGTTGATTTCTTTAGGCTTTTCACCCCAAAACAGGCATTAACTATTCTTATATAAATCATATATATAACACAATATTTATTTATCATAAGAAATAATAGATGTGTATTTTACAATTTAATTCATTTATTGGATGGTAGCCGCAGAACGAGCACTTTGCGGGTACAAACGTTGGATACACTCATACAACAACTGATCAACGGTGTGATGCTGGGAAGCATTTACGCGCTGATCGCGCTGGGCTATACCATGGTGTATGGCATCTTGCGCATTATTAACTTTGCTCACGGCGATATTTTGATGGTCGGCGCGCTCACCACGCTCTCCGTCATTAACGCCCTGAATTCCACCTTCCCGCACATGCCGCTGCTGTTGCAGCTCGGCGTTGCCCTGGCGGTTGCCATGGCCGTTTGCGCCCTGCTGGCCATGGCCGTTGAGCGCTTTGCCTACCGCCGACTGCGCAACGCCCCGCGCCTGGCACCGCTGATCTCGGGTATCGGCGTCTCGGTCCTGCTGCAAACCGTAGCGATGATTATCTGGACGCGCAACCCGCTGATGTTCCCGCAGATCCTGCCCATGGACCCGATCGCCGTGACATCGGGAAGCGAACTGCATCCCCCTGCCATTGTGACCGTCACCGGCATTGTTACCGTGGTGCTGGCGCTTGCGGTGATGACGGGGCTGTGGCTGCTGGTGGAATACACCCGCCTGGGCCGCGGCATGCGCGCCGTGGCGGAAAACCCGCGCGTTGCCGCGCTGATGGGGGTTAACCCCAATGCCATTATTGCCCTGACGTTCGCCATTGGCGGCGTATTTGCCGCGCTGGCAGGCGTCATGATGGCAAGCAACTACGGCAACGCCAGCTTCTCGATGGGCTTTTTACCCGGCATTAAAGCCTTTACCGCCGCCGTGCTGGGGGGCATTGGTAACATCCGTGGCGCCATGATTGGCGGGATCCTGCTCGGCATTATCGAAGCGCTTGGCGCAGGTTACCTGGGTGAACTGACCCACGGCGTCTTCGGCAGCAACTATCAGGACGTCTTTGCCTTCATGGTGCTGATTCTGGTGCTGGTCTTCCGTCCGGCGGGCCTGCTGGGCGAGCGCGTGGCAAACAGAGCGTAAGGGACACTATGACAACTCTTCAACTCCAGACTCCGGCGTCGACGCGCAAGTTCTGGTCCGGCATGACATTATTCTGCCTCGCGCTGCTGGTTGCCCCCGTGGTAGCCACGCAGCTTGGCGGCAACTACTGGGTGCGCGTCATCGACTTCGCGCTGCTCTACATCATGTTGGCGCTGGGGCTCAATATTGTGGTCGGCTATACCGGCCTGCTGGACATGGGCTTTATCGCCTTTTATGCGGTCGGCGCCTACCTCGCTGCGCTGATGGCCTCGCCGCACCTGCTGGAGGTATTTCCGATACTCGGCGTCTGGTTCCCGGACGGGCTGCACACGTCATATCTGCTGATTATTCCGCTGGCGGCGCTCGTCGCTGCGGTGTGCGGCATTTTACTGGGTGCTCCCACGCTGAAGCTGCGCGGGGACTACCTGGCGATAGTGACCCTCGGCTTTGGCGAAATCATCCGCATCCTGATGCGCAACCTCGACCGTCCGGTGAACATCACCAACGGTGCAAAGGGCATTACCGGGGTAGATACGCTGAATCTGTTCGGCCTGAAGTTCAGCGGCGTATATCACTGGTTTGGTTTTAAAGTTCCCGCCCTGTGGCTGTGGTACTACCTGCTGATGCTGGTGATTGTGGCGATTATTTTTATCTGTCTGCGCCTGCAGCATTCCCGTATTGGTCGCGCCTGGCACGCCATCCGTGAAGATGAGGATGTGGCCCGCGCGATGGGCATCAACGTGCGTAACTATAAGCTGCTGGCCTTTGCGATGGGTGCCTCCTTTGGCGGCGTGGCGGGCGCCCTGTTCGGCGCGTTCCAGGGCTTTGTTTCCCCGGAATCCTTCACGTTACAGGAATCCATTGCCGTACTGGCGATGGTGGTGCTGGGCGGCATGGGGCACATTCCGGGCGTGATCCTCGGCGCGATACTGCTTACCGCCCTGCCGGAACTGCTGCGCAGCCAGGCAGCGCCGGTTCAGCAGGCGCTGTTCGGTACGGTGCTGATTGACCCGGAAGTGCTGCGCCAGCTGTTCTACGGCCTGGCGCTGGTGCTGGTGATGCTGGTGCGTCCTTCCGGCATCTGGCCGGTACGCCACAAGGAGGTGAAAGCATGAGCCTGTTAAGCGTACGCAACATGTCCAAACGCTTCGGCGGCCTTACCGCCGTGGATGACGTTTCGATTACCGTGAACAGAGGCGAGATCTACGGGCTGATCGGCCCCAACGGCGCGGGAAAAACCACCTGCTTTAACCTGATCACCGGGCTTTATCCGGCGGACAGCGGCGAGTTTTCGATTGCCGATAAGCCCTATTTTCCAAAGCACATTGAGAAAGTCACCGCCGCCGGGATTGCGCGCACCTTCCAGAATGTACGCCTCTTCAACGACATGTCGGTGCTGGAAAACGTGATGGTGGGCCGCCACGTGCGCACCCGTAACGGCCTGTGGGCAGCGCTGAGCCGCCACAAAGGCGCTCGCGCGGAAGAGAAGCAGACCCGGGAACAGGCCTGGCACTGGCTGGAGTACACCGGCATAGCGAAGTTCGCCCACTACCGCGCCTGCGATCTGCCGTATGGCCATCAGCGACGTCTGGAGATTGCTCGCGCGCTGGCAACGGATCCGCTCCTGCTGGCGCTGGACGAACCCGCCGCCGGGATGAACGCAGCGGAAAAAGTGGCGCTCGGCGAGCTGCTTATCCGCCTGCGCGATGACGGCAAAACCCTGCTGATGATTGAACATGACGTCAAGCTGGTGATGGGCATCTGCGATCGCCTGACGGTACTTGATTACGGCAAAACGCTCGCCAGCGGCGCGCCGGAGAACGTGCGTCGTGACCCGGCAGTGATCGCCGCCTGGCTTGGAGGCAACGCCCATGTCTGAATTACTGAAGGTGGAACGTCTGGACGTGCATTACGGCGGTATTCAGGCCGTACGCGATGTCTCTTTTACCCTGCACGAGGGCGAGCAGGCTACGCTGATCGGCGCTAACGGCGCGGGAAAAAGCTCCACCGTGCGCGCTATTACCGGGCTGGAAAACTTTAGCGGCCGTATTGAATTCAACGGTAAAGCGGTGCGTAAGCACACGCCCGAAACCCTGCTCCGTGACGGACTGGTAATGGTCCCGGAGGGCCGGGGGATCTTCTCCCGAATGACGGTGCTGGAGAACCTGCAGATGGGCGCCTGGCTCAGGCGCGACACTGTCACCATCAGGCAGGAGATGAATGACATTTTTGAACGCTTCCCGCGCCTGGGAGAACGCCAGCATCAGCTCGCCGGCCTGCTTTCCGGCGGAGAACAACAGCTGCTGGCCCTTAACCGCGCCCTGCTGAGCCGCCCGCGCCTGCTGATCCTCGACGAACCCTCGATGGGCCTCGCCCCGAAGATGGTAGAAAACATTTTTGCCGTCATTGCTGGCCTGCGCGAGCGCGGCGTTGCCCTGCTGCTCATCGAACAAAACGCCCGTCTCGCGCTGGAAGTGACCGACAGCGCGTGGGTGATGGACAGCGGCAGCATCGTCCATCATGGCGAATCGAAAGCGCTGCTCAATGACGACCGGATTGCACAGATTTATTTGGGCGAAATGCCCGTTTAACCACACCAGCCAACATCAGGGAAATACAATGAAAACAGTAAAAATCAGTGCGCTCAGCGCCGCTATTCTGCTCAGTAGTGTTGCCACTACCGGTGCATGGGCCGCCGACGGTGAAACCGTGGTTATCGGTCTGGCAGGCCCGCTCACCGGCCCGTCCGCCCGTATCGGTAAAGATCTGGAGAACGGCGCGCAGCTGGCAATTGACGACATTAACAAGCAGCACCCGACCATCGGCGGCAAAGCGGTGACCTTCAAACTGCAGTCCGAAGACGATCAGTCCGACCCGCGGACAGCCGTGGCCGTTGCGCAGCGTCTGGTGGATAGCGGCGTGGCGGGCGTGGTTGGGCACTGGAACACCGGTACCAGTATTCCTGCGGCCCGCGTTTATCACGATGCGGGTATTGCCCAGGTGGCACCGGTCGCGACCGGACACGCCTATACCAAACAGGGTTTTGACACCAGCTTCCGCGTGATGGGCCACGACGACGACGGCGGCCAGTTTGCCGGTCAGTACGCGGTCAATACGCTGAAAGCGAAACGCATTGCGGTGATCGACGACCGTACCGCCTTCGGCCAGGGGCTGGCGGACGAATTTATCAAATCGCTGGAAGCTCAGGGCGTGAAGATTGTCGATCGTCAGTACGTGGATGACAAAACGGTAGACTTCAGCGCCGTGCTGACCGCTATTCGCAGTAAAAATGCCGATCTGATCTTCTTCGGCGGCGTAGACAGCCAGGCCGCACCGCTGGCGCGCCGCATTAAACAGCTCGGCATGAACGCCACGCTGATGGGCGCAGGCGGGTTTGTCAGCCAGACGTTCCTGCAGCTGGCGCAGAAAGAAGGTGAAGGCGTTGTCGCCCTGGAGCCTGGCCTGCCGGTTGACCAGATGCCGGGCGGTAAAGCGTTCGAGCAGGCGTATCAGTCGCGCTACCACACGCATATTGAGCTGCACGCGCCGTTCGCCTATGACGCTACCCGCGTGCTGGTCGCGGCCATGGAAAAAGCCGACTCCGTCGATCCGTCGGAGTATCTGCCTGCCCTTCGCGCCATCAGCTACTCAGGCGTGACCGGACAGATCGCGTTTGATAAAGAAGGCAACCTCAAATCGCCGTCGTTCACCGTCTATAAGGTTGTCGACGGCAAATGGCAGCCGCAGACCGTGCTGGGCGGCGCAACAGCGAAGTAACGCAGCGAGGCAATGTGATGAGTGATAATAACGAGCTGGGCATTCTCGCCCGCCGCAAAATTGAAGCCGAAATTATTAAGCCAATTTATGAAATCCTGGTGCGCGAGATAGGGAAAACCCGCGCCCAGGCGGTCATTGGCGAGGCTATTGAGCAGGCCGCCATTGACGCGGGCAAAGCCTTTGCCAGCAAAGAGCCTGACGGCGCGGACGTAAAGAGTTTTATCGCCCTGCAGTATCTGTGGGAGAAAGATAACGCCCTGGACGTGAAGGTGATCGACGCCGACGACCAGCAGTACAACTACAACGTCACCCGCTGCCGCTACGCGGAGATGTATCACGAAATGGGGCTGGGCGAGATTGGTCATCTGCTCTCCTGCGCGCGCGATGAAAAATTCATCGTTGGCTATGCGCCGGACGTGAAGCTGACCCGCACCACCACCATCATGCAGGGCGGTTCGTGCTGTGATTTCCGTTACCGCAGCAGTAAGGACAAGACATGATACGCATCAACGCCGAACGGCTGTGGTCAACGCTTGAGATAATGGCGCAGATCGGCGGCACGCCCGCCGGTGGCGTGACCCGCCTGGCACTGAGCGAGGAAGATCGTATCGCGCGTAACCTGCTGCGCGACTGGGCGCTGGACGCAGGTTTTACCTGCGACGTTGACAGCATGGGCAATATGTTTATCCGTCGCGCGGGGAAAAACCCGCAGCTTGCCCCGGTCATGACGGGTTCACATGTCGATACCCAGCCGCTGGGCGGTAACTACGACGGGGTTTACGGCGTGCTGGCCGGGCTGGAACTGCTGCGTACCCTCAATGACCATCACGTTGAGACGGAGCGTGACGTTGTGCTGGTTAACTGGACCAACGAAGAAGGCGCGCGCTTCGCGCCAGCCATGCTCTCTTCAGGGGTCTGGACTGGGCAGTTTAGCGAAGCCTACGCACTTGCCCGCGCGGATAACGATGGCATCACCGTGGGTGAAGCGCTGGATAATATCGGCTACCGGGGTGAAGCCCCTGCCCGCGCGTTTCCCGTTCACGCCTGCTACGAACTGCACATCGAACAGGGCCCGATCCTGGAGGATGAAGCCATCGACATCGGGTTAGTCCGCGCGGCAATGGGCCAGCGCTGGTTTACCCTGACGCTGGACGGATTCGCCGCCCACGCGGGCACGACGCCGATGCACAGCCGCCGCGACGCGCTGACCGCCTTTGCTGAGCTGGCGCTGAAGGTGGAAGAGATTGGCTATCGGCACGCGCCGGACGGACGCGCGACGATCGGTATGGCGAAGGTTACGCCAAACTCGCGCAACGTCGTGCCGTCTCGCGTGGAATGCAGCGTTGAGTTTCGCCATCCGGCGCAGCAGGCTCTGGAAACCATGGAAGCGGCGCTGCATAAGGTGGCTGAAAGCCTGACCCTGCGCGGCGTCACTGCTGCCGTTGAGCGCATTTTTGACTACGCGCCCATTGCGTTTAACGCCGAATGCCTGGCTCGTTCGGAGAAGGCCGTAGCGGAACTGGGCTATTCGTCGAAACCGATGGTCTCCGGTGCAGGACACGACGCCTGTTATGTCAGCAAAATTGCGCCCGCCAGCATGATCTTTATCCCCTGCGTGAAAGGTATCAGCCATAACGAAGCGGAAAGGATCCTGCCAGAGTGGTCGGAGAAAGGGGCGAATGTGTTATTGCATAGCGTCCTGTCTGCGGCCCTTGAGAGATAGAACGGTGCGAAAGCAGAGGAGATCTGCTTTCGCCAGCGTCTACACGGCAACGCGTCGGCTGATTTCAACCACCCGATCGCTGGGAAGGTGGTAGTGGTTGATGACGTGCGTGCAGTTGCGCTTCATGAAAGCAAAGATGTGCCGTTGCCAGGCCGCCATACCTGCCTCACCCTCGCCTGCCACAATGGTTTCATGCCCGACATACCAGGTGGCGTCATCCGTGGCAAAAATAGCGTTAATCTCGCTGACCCCCTGCAACAAACGCGGGATGTCAGGGTGTTCCATAAAGCCATACTGCGCCACGCCGTGCCAGTAGCCAGGCGCGCGCTGCTCTACCCTGATACGTTGTTCTTCCCCCACATAGGGCACATTCAGAATATCAATGGTCAGCGACAGCACATCCTGCTGTAGCGCCCGGTTTCGCGCGACGTGCCAGCGCATTACCGGTGGGATATTGTGCCGCGTGCGGGTCAAAAAGACGGCAGATCCCGCCACTCTGGGGACCGTCTTTTGCTGAAGCTGGGCAAAGAACGCATCCACGCTGACGCCCTTTTCGCCCACCGACGCGGATACCGCCTTAACCCCACGGTGCCAGATGAGCATCACCGTACAAATAGCTGCTGCCATAAGCAGCGGAATATAGCCCCCCTCCAGGACCTTAATCAGATTGGCAAACAAGAAGGTGGCATCAATCACCAGGAAACAGAGGGCAATCACCGCGCTGCTGGCCAGGCTCCAGCGCCACACTTCCCGCATGGCGACAAACAGAAGCCCCGTGGTCATCAGCATGGTTAACGACACGGCGATGCCGTACGCCGCCGCAAGCTTATCGGAGGATTTAAAGAACACCACCAGCCCGATGGTCACCCCCATCAGCAGCCAGTTTATGATCCCGATATAAATCTGACCGTAGCTTTCTGCCGCCGTCTGTTTGATGCGTAATCGGGGTAGCCAGCCAAGCTGAATGGCCTGGCGCGTCATGGAAAAAGCGCCGGTAATAATCGCCTGACTGGCGATGATCGTTGCCAGTGCGGCAAGAATGATGAGCGGAACCTGGAGCACAGGCGGACAGAGCGTGTAGAAAAGGTTTTGCTTGCTGTCGGCACCGGCCAGAATCAGCGCTGACTGGCCGGCATAGTTGAGCAGCAGCGAAGGAAAGACGATGCCGTACCAGGCAAGCCAGATCGGCTTTTTGCCAAAATGCCCCATGTCTGCATAAAGGGCCTCGGCACCCGTCACGCAGAGAAAAACGCCGCCCAGGACCAGGAAACTGGTGTACCCGTTCGAAAACAAAAACGCGATGCCGTACGCAGGGTTGAGGGCCAACAGTACCGAGGGGTGTTGGACTATCCCCCGCACGCCCAGGGCAGCAATCGCCAGAAACCACAGCGCCATAACCGGGCCAAATATTTTCCCTATGCGGGCGGTACCAAAAGGCTGGATCAGGAACAGCGCCAGCAGCACCGCAACCGTGAGAGGCAGGATGTACGGCTGGGATTCCGGAATGACCATCTCCAGCCCTTCCAGGGCGGAAAGCACGGAGATGGCCGGGGTTATCGCGCCGTCACCGTAAATTAAAGCGGCACCAGTCAGGGCGGAAAAAATGACCCAGCGCCCGCCTTTGCCTTTCTCTACCAGAAGCGACATTAACGCCATGATGCCCCCCTCGCCATGATTATCAATTCGCATGGCGAAGGCGGCATATTTTATGGACGTTACCAGGATGAGGGTCCAGGTAATCAGGGAGAGCAGGCCCAGGATGACGCCGGGCGTAGGGTCATGCTCAGAGAGCGACAGCACCGTGCGGAAGGTATAAAGCGGGCTGGTGCCGATATCACCAAAAACGACGCCCAGCGCGCCCCCTGCAAGCAGGGTTAACCGGGAGAGCGGCTGGGACGGTTCACTGCTGTGGCGAGGGCGCATATTTTCCAGCAAGAGTCAGATAATCCTTTAAAAAACATAGCCCATCTGCCCCGCCCGCGCCAACCGCGCCCCCTGTTTTACTGCGGCTTGACCTTCGCCAGGCTGAACCAGATCCCAACGGCCAGAAACAGCAGCATTCCGCCCGCGCTGCCCAGCGCCACGCTGTGCGAGGTGATAAACGCGCTTTTCGCCGCCTCAATCACCGGCTCCGCCAGGGACGGCGTCAGATCCTGCGCCACCTTCATCGCCTCACCAATGGATGACGAGGCTTTATCGGCGAGCGAGGCGTTCAGCCCCTGCGGCAGGTCAATCGACGCCGAGAAGCTGCGGGTCAACAGCAGACCAAAGATGGCGATCCCCAGCCCGGCGCCCAGTTCATAGGACATGGTTTCAATGGCCCCCGCAGCGGCGGCTTTCTCTTTCGGCGCAGCGGCCATAATCGCCGAGGTCGAGGCCAGCAGCGCGCTGGCGGCGCTGAAGCCGAGCAGAACCATCAGGGCAGAAGCCAGCAGTTGCTGCGTGCTGAAGTCGAGCATCGACAGGCCGATAAAGCTAACGGCGCTGAGCCCCATTCCTCCGGCCGCGACGATGCGTAGCCCTAATCGCCCTACCAGCACGCCCGCGATCGGCCCGCTAAACCCGCTTGCCACCATCAGCGGCAGCATGAACATTCCCGCTTCAAACGGCGTAAAGCCATGTACAAACTGCAGCTCCTGGGCCATCAGCAGCTCAAACCCGACAAGGGCAATCATGGCGGTCATCGCCATCACCACGCCGCTTAAAATGATGCGATGGCAGAACAGACGCATGTCGATCATCGGTACGCGGGCGCGGAGCTGAATACGCACGAAGATAAAGAGCAGCACCGCGCCGGTAACCAGCGCGGACGCGACCACCCACGGTGAAAGGACGCCTTTGAGGGCTGTTTTTGCGCTGTAGACCAGCAGCAAAATCGCCACAATCAGCATAATGGCATGGCTGATATTCAGCGGCTGCTCCGGGCGGCCCTGCTGAGGAGGCACAAAACGCGCGGCCAGCAAAACCACCACCAGCACGATCGGCACGTTGATTAAAAACACCGAGCCCCAGTAAAAATGCTCAAGCAGCATACCGCCAATCAGCGGGCCAAACGCCGCGCCACCGGAACCGACCGCCGCCCAGACGCCGAGCGCAATGTTACGATCCCGCACGTCGATAAATAGCGTGCGGATCCCAGCAAGCGTGGCTGGAATAATCATCGCCGCACCGATTGCCAGCGAGGCGCGCGCCGCAATCAGCCAGCTTGCTGAAGGAGCAAACGCTGCCGCCAGCGACGACAGGCCAAACAGCGTGCTGCCAATCATGAGCAGTCGTTTAAACCCAATGCGGTCACCCAGGGCGCCCATCGGCAGCACCATCCCCGCCATCACCAGCGAGTAGATATCGATGATCCACAATAATTCGTTACCGCTGGCACCCAGCGTCATGCTCAATGTTGGCGCAGCAACATGCAGCACCGTCGCGTCGATCGCGACCGGGATATACACCAGCACGATAATCACTAACGCTAACCATTGACGAAACATAAACTTCCTTTTCATTTTAAACCTGGACACATGTCCAGATTGCGATCCTACGTAAAGTTGAACGAGTGTCCAGCTTTTTGTTACACTCGTTTCATTCCCATTGAGAGTGAGTAAAGATGCGATATCTGAGCAAGGATGAACGGCGCGAAGCCATCTTACAGGCCGCCATGCGCGTGGCTCTGGCCGAAGGACTTGCGGCAATGACGGTACGCCGTATTGCCGCCGAGGCTGGCATCGCCACCGGCCAGGTGCATCATCACTTCACCTCTGGCGGGGAGCTAAAATCGCTGGCCTTCGTACGGTTAATTCGCGAGCTGTTAGATGCGGATGTCGCGGGTAAACGGGCCGGATGGCGAGAGCAGCTTCATGCCATGCTCGGCAGCGATGACGGCAGGTTTGAGCCCTATATTCGCCTGTGGCGTGAAGCACAGATCCTGGCCAGCCGTGATGACGACATCAAGGGCGCCTATGTGATGACCATGGAGATGTGGCATCAGGAAACGGTGGCGCTAATCAAGGCGGGAACGGAGGCCGGAGAATTGAATCCGGGCGATCGGGCGGAAAATATCGCCTGGCGCTTGATTGGTCTGGTGTGCGGTCTTGACGGAATGTATATCTTAAACATGCCCGAAATGGATGAGGTCGCGTTTAACAATCATCTGGATAAGTTAATCACGCTCGAGTTGTTTACTACCCCGTCTCAGCAGTGATGGTGCCGGGTGGCGGCTTCGCCTTACCCGGCCTACAGCCCACCTCTTTGCGCATTATTTCCCGGCCTGAGGGTGCGTATCAAAGCCCGCCATTACCGCCGTCAGCTCCGCGAGTGAAAAACCGTGTTTCGCATCGTCAACGCCCAGCCCAAAACGTTCCTGCATCAGCTGGTAAAGCGCTTCAGCATCCGGCAAGTGGATCTGCTCCTCCACGTGACCGTTCTGCCAGTGGGTAAAGTTGAAGTTGGTTAGCGTCAGCTTGCCGCCGTCCGGCAGATGGCGACACATCAACAGATGATGGCGGAAATGCGACTGCGGCCAGTGCGCCGACCAGAAATTCCCCATCACGTAATCGCTGAAATACTGCGTCGTCAGGTCAAACTGGTACATTGACTGCCAGTGCTCGTGGTGACGGAACTGCAGCACCCAGTCGTTCCCCTCGCTCAGCAGACGATACAGCCCGTGAGGCGTCTCCTGTTCTTCATTAGCCAGCAGTCGAATCGGCGCCGTCAGCGTCTGGCCGCCAAACCCCACATCCGCGATCCAGCGCTCACCGTGAAGCTCAACCAGCAGCAGGCGATGCGTGCGCGGCGGCATTTGCGGCGGATTCGCCAATACCACGCGTCCCAGCACGCTACGCGCCGTAAACCCGACTTCACGCAGGACGCGTTCGAACAGGCCATTTTGCTCGAAGCAATATCCCCCGCGGCGAGCGGTGACCAGCTTGTCGACCAGGCACCGATCGTCAAGCTGGATTTCGCGCGGCAGAACGACATCAATATTCTCAAAAGGGATCGCGCAGTTGTGATGTAAATGCAGCGCGCGCAGGGTGTCAATATCCACCCGCGTCGGTTGCGCCCAGCCGGTGCGTGCGAAATAGGTGGTCAGAAATGGGGACATTCATCAGTTTCCTTTGATTGAGATGTTCTGTTTATAAACTAATTTTATGCACCCACTTTGATTTACGTGCTTTTTCGTCATACTCATCGGTGTAGATGAGGAGATCCTATGAGCCACTTTCGCCCTGTTGAACTACGTCATGCCAGCCGTCTGCTGAACCACGGCCCTACTGTGCTTATCACCAGTCGGGATGAAAACCTCGACAGACGCAACGTGATGGCAGCCGCATGGTCAATGCCCGTTGAGTTTGAACCGCCGCGCATCGCAATAGTCGTGGATAAAAGCACCTGGTCGCGCGAGCTGATTGAACGCAGCGGGAAGTTTGGCATCGTCATCCCCAGCGTGGCGGCGGCCAACTGGACATACGCGGTCGGTAGCGTCAGCGGGCGCGATGAGGACAAATTCAACTGCTACGGGATCCCGGTCGTGAACGGTCCCGAACTTGGCCTGCCGGTGATAGAAGAAAAATGCCTGGCGTGGATGGAGTGTCGGTTATTACCCGTCACCTCCGCGGCTGAAAAATACGATACGCTGTTTGGTGAAGTGGTTTCAGCGGCAGCCGATGAACGCGCGTTTATCGCCGGGCGCTGGCAGTTTGACGGGGATAAGCTGAATACCCTGCATCATCTTGGGGCCGGAACGTTTGTCGCGAGCGGGAAGATGGTGAAGGCGCCGGATTGATTTACTTAATCATATCCTACTGAATTATAGTAAATTTATATGGAATTTTATGTTTACCATTGCGTTTTAAAACGGAGGATATTTCCGGAGTTGCTGCATTAGCACTCTCGCGTTAAGGAAATATAAATGACATGGGGCGGACATTGGTCAATGCTGGATTCCGCCAGGTATACGATCAACCTCATGCCGGTGACATAGCCGTTATCCAAAATATTGTGGGCCACGATAGCGGCCACGTTTGCATATACGATGGTCAGCAGTGGATCAGCGATTTTGTACAACGCTCTCTGTATCCAGGACAGGCTTACCGAAACATACAGCCTCATTACGAGCTGTTCAGGCATGACTAATGAAAACACTCTTCTTTTTACTTTTCGCCCTGTCTCCGTTCGCTGTCGCGGATAACATTTATGCACCGGGCCAGGCGGCGCTTAAATTCAATCAATGGTATATCGCGCAGTTAGATCAGAACAAACCGCCCGTACTCAATCCGGACATTATGAATGATTACGTTGCCGCAGAGACTATCGCAGCAATTAAAGAAATGTACTCTGGCGACAGTAACGAAAAAGACATGCCAGATGCGGATATGTTCATCAAATCGCAGGATTGGGATGAAGACTGGAATCAGATAACCGTCTTATATTCTGATTTTGATGCCGTTTGCACAAACGTCTATATCGCGTTTGGTAAGAAACAAGATCACGTTGTAGCAGATTGTCTCATTCAGGAAAAAGGCGTATGGAAAGTTCGCTCGGCCACGCTGATAAAGTAACAACCTGATATGAAAGGAAACGCCCTCTGTTGCAGAGGAAAAAGCACACGATAGCCCAGCGGCTACCGTGTGCAATTAATTAACTACTTCGCACGCCGCGCAATAATCTCATCCGCAACATTCCGCGGGGCTTCCGCAAAATGATGGAACTCCATCGTATACGTCGCGCGTCCCTGGGACATCGAGCGCAATGTCGTGGCATAACCAAACATCTCTGCCAGCGGCACGTCAGCGCGAATAATCTGGCTTCCGTACTGCTCCGCCATCCCCTGCACCATGCCGCGACGGGAAGAGAGATCGCCCATGATGTTACCCGCGTACTCTTCCGGCGTTTCCACCTCTACATGCATGATCGGCTCGAGAATCACCGGATCTGCCCTACGGGCGCCCTCTTTGAAGCCGAGGATCGCCGCCATGCGGAACGCCATCTCAGACGAGTCGACGTCATGATACGAGCCAAACGTCAGCGTCGCTTTGACGTCGACTACCGGATAGCCCGCCAGCACGCCGCTGTTCATCGCTTCCCGCAGCCCTTTCTCAACGGACGGGATATACTCGCGCGGCACCACGCCGCCCTTAGTGGCATCTTCAAATTTAAAACCACTTCCGGGCTCCAGCGGCTCCAGGCTCAGCACCACATGGCCGTACTGCCCTTTACCGCCGGACTGACGGACAAACTTGCCTTCGATGTCCTTCACCGTTTTACGCAGGGTTTCACGGTAGGTTACCTGTGGGCGGCCAATGTTCGCCTCGACGCCAAACTCACGCTTCATGCGGTCAACGATAATCTCGAGGTGTAGCTCACCCATCCCGGAGATAATGGTCTGGCCGGACTCTTCGTCAGTATGCAGGCGGAAAGACGGATCTTCCGCCGCCAGACGCTGCAGCGCGATCCCCATTTTTTCCTGATCGCCTTTGGTTTTCGGCTCGATCGCCAGCGAGATAACCGGATCCGGGAACTCCATGCGTTCAAGCGTGATGACGGCGTTCGGATCGGTGAGCGTGTCGCCGGTGGTCACGTCCTTCAGCCCAACGCAGGCAGCAATATCCCCGGCGCGCAGTTCGTCCACCTCGTGGCGATCGTTGGCATGCATCAGCACGATACGCCCGATGCGCTCTTTCTTCCCTTTCACCGGGTTATACACCGCGTCGCCTTTGCGCAGCACGCCAGAGTACACGCGGATAAAGGTCAGTTGCCCGACGTACGGGTCGCTCATCAGCTTGAACGCCAGGGCCGAGAACGGCTCATCATCGCTTGGATGACGCTCCGCGTGCTGCCCTTTTTCATCCACGCCATCAATGGCAGGCACGTCCAGCGGCGACGGCATGAGCTCAATGACCGCATCAAGCATGCGCTGCACGCCTTTATTTTTGAACGCGCTACCGCACAGCATCGGCTGGATTTCACCCGAGATGGTGCGAATACGCAGCCCTTTGATAATTTCCGCTTCTGTCAGATCGCCGGTTTCCAGGTATTTGTCCATCAGCTCGTCGCTGGCTTCCGCCGCCGCAGAGACCATTTTTTCCCGCCATTCCTGGGCGGTACTGACTAAATCATCCGGCACGGGCGCATAGGTAAACACCATGCCCTGCGTCGCATCGTCCCACAGAATGGTGCGCATCTTGATGAGATCCACCACGCCGGTGAAATGATCTTCTGCGCCAACCGGGATGACAATCGGCACCGGATTGGCCTTCAGGCGCTCCTGCATCATCCGTACGACGCGGAAGAAATCGGCCCCCGGACGGTCCATTTTGTTGACGAATGCCAGTCGCGGAACGTGATATTTATTGGCCTGACGCCAGACGGTTTCCGACTGCGGCTGCACGCCGCCCACGGAGTCATACACCATCACGGCGCCGTCGAGCACGCGCATGGAACGTTCCACCTCAATGGTGAAATCCACGTGACCCGGGGTGTCGATGATGTTGATCCGGTGCGGTTCATAGCCTCTGTCCATACCCGGCCAGAAGCAGCTGACGGCCGCGGAGGTAATCGTGATCCCGCGCTCTTGCTCCTGCGCCATCCAGTCAGTGGTTGCCGCACCATCGTGTACTTCACCCAGCTTGTGGCTCATCCCGGTGTAAAACAGGATGCGCTCAGTGGTGGTGGTTTTACCGGCATCGATATGCGCGGAGATACCGATGTTGCGATAACGTTCGAGAGGGATGGGTCGGGGCATGATATTTCCTTAGTCACTATGACTTGTCTGTGACGACCAGGATGGTCGTGCATTCATTCGTTTGCTATAATAGTCCTATTGTACGAGTATTATCGAACTATCTTTTAACGGTTGACCTATTGTTGATATAGCTCAATCTGACGCCAAACGCAGGAAAACGATGATCCCAAACCACCCTGAAACTGAGCAAATACTGCTGGAAAATGTGCTGTTTGCCCTCGGCAACCCGCTCCGGCTGTCGATAATTCGCCGGTTGGCCGATGGCAGCGAACTCAGCTGTAACGCGCTTCGCCCGGAAGATGTAGTGAAATCCACGATGACCCATCACTGGCGCGTACTGCGCGACAGCGGCGTTATATGGCAGCGCCCGCAGGGGCGGGAGAACATGATTTCATTGCGAAGAGAGGATCTTGATGCCCGTTTTCCGGGGCTGATGGCGATACTTTTACAGGCTAAGTCATAAGGACGTGCCTGTTTTTCCCTGAGAAATGCCCCTTAAGATGTAAGGGGCATAGCGTCAGCTGAGGGATTTATCTTACGTGCATACGATATTCAATCATTCCACTTTTCTTCGCAATCCAGTCGTACAATCGTTGCCCGCGATAATTGGCTTCATGCGTATGCCAGTAAAGATGACTGGCATGATGTTTTCTGGCTTCTCGCTGAACACATTCTATTAACTGTTTGCCAATGTGTTTGCCTCTGAGCGAATCGCAGACGTATAAATCTTCGAGGTAGCAATAATCGCTCTCAGCCCAGGTCGAACGGTGAAAAAGATAATGCGCAAAGCCTACTACGTCGCCATTACACCGTGCCACCACGCAGAATAGCGGCTCAACGGGGCTAAAAAATCGTTGCCAGGTTCGTTCCGTAATTGCCCCGGACAGATCGACATTGTAAAACGCCTGATATTTTCTCCACAGTGGCATCCAGCTTTCAAAATCACGTTCTTTAACTGCCTCAATTGTTACGCTCAAATTGTTCATATTGCCTCTTCTCTCACCCGTTTATTCGTTTCAGGAAGAGTGTATTCGCTGAATGGCACGTTTTGCCCCGCCAATTTTTGTCATAAAGGCAGACCAATTTTTCATCCTGCTACATGCAATATTGCTTTAGAATCAAGAGACACAGAGGAAAAGTGGACAACGTTATGTTTAAGCACGCGCAGCTTGAAACGGTTAAGGCATGGATTATCGACCCTGCAAACGGTTCGCTACCGCTTCATGAAAGGATCCAGAGAGCGATACGGACGCTGATACTGGAAGGGATCTTAGCTAACGGTAAGGCTCTTCCTGCTTCACGCGCTCTGGCGGCTTCTCTCAGCGTTTCCCGGGATACCATAGAAGCGGCCTACTCCAGCCTGCATGCCGAAGGTTTTATTGAGAGACAAACAGGCAGAGGGAGTTTCGTCTCTTCCAGCGCGCGTTTTTTAAAACCCCGTCCTCGACAGCATCAGCCAACCGCTGAGATACGAAAAGCAAAGCTCAGCGCTCGTGGAAAAGTCATCTATGGAAGCGGCGGGATCCGCGAGTTTTCCTCGCCTCGCCCTCTGGCGCCCGGCATTCCTGAAACCCGCATGTTTCCCATTCCAACCTGGGAGCGTCTTCAGCGGCAGGTCCTGAAGGAGTTTCAACACCAGGCATTAGAGCAAAGTCCACCCCAGGGTATAGAGCGCCTGCGGCGGGCAATTGTGGAATATGTCAACCTTGAACGCGGGACGCGTGCGAGGGCAGAACAGGTCATCGTTCTGACAAGTTCTCAACAGGCGCTTGCGCTCTGTTCCCACGTGCTAATGGACGCCGGGGATGGCATTGTCATTGAAGATCCCTCCTATCAAGGAGCACACAAAGCGTTCAACGCTGCTGGACTGCGCTGTATTCCGGTTCCTCTTGATGAAAAAGGCATCTCGATTGACGGTCTTAATTCTCTGATCGAGCCTGCCAGGGCGATCTACCTTACGCCTTCTCATCAGTACCCTACCGGCGTGACGCTCTCTCTTGACCGACGACTGGCAGTTGTTAAATGGGCAAACCGTTACGGAGCCTGGATCATTGAGGATGACTATGACAGTGAGTTTCACTACGAAGGTAAGCCGATGGCCAGTCTTCAGGGGCTTGATACTTACAACCGGACGATTTATATCGGCACGTTCACCAAGTCTCTTTTCCCGGGGCTGCGTATTGCCTACATGATCGTCCCCTCAGAATTGACAGAGCCCTTCACCATGGCGAGGACATTAATGGATGGGCACACCGCCTCAATAACCCAGCTGACGCTGGCTAAATTTCTGGAGGGAGGTCATTTTGGCGCCTATGTTCGTAAGATGCGGAGTATTTACGTTGCTCGTCGAGACGCGCTGGCAAGCATGATGGACGCATATCTTTCCGGGTATGTTGCATATGAAACGCCAGCGGGGGGAATGCAAATGCCTTGTCACCTGAAGCACGGAATATCCGAGAAAGAGATGGCCGCCGCCGCCCGACGCGCGGGTGTTGATATACTTGGGCTTTCCGATTTATATGCAGGTACCCCCGCTTCCACCGGTTTTTTGATGGGATTTGCTGCTTACACGGAGAGGGAAATAGAAGACGCTGTAAAAAAACTAGCCGCAATTTTTCGTCATGTTTGATGCTGTCGACCGGTCAGCGGCTAATACTCATTCCGGGCGAGCAAGGCTATAAACAGGGATCCGCCGGCTGGTCTTTGTAAGCGTATCAAATACCTCGGTCTCCGAAGTCACAATTCTCACGCCCATTTTCCTTAACCTCAGTACATCGGCCGCAATGCGCTGAATGCCAAACCAGAAAAGCCCGTCGAGCGCCGTCACAGACAGCCCGTTTTCCAGCGCCAGCCTGAGTCGTTCCTTTGGCGCTTTTACCTGCCGGGCAATTTGCCTGTAAGGCTCTTCATTACACCCTGTTGCGTCACTGCGCTGGATACGCGTTTTCAGCTGATAGGTAAATTCATCAGGTATTCCGTCGAGATCCCTTTTAAGGCTATAGACGCAGCCAAAGCGCTTGCCGTTGAACAGAACATTTTTCTGACTGAGCTGAAGTTCTTTTCTGACAACGTCTATTAACTGGGGCGCACGGGTAAGGAGTAGCCTGAACGGCAGCTCGAAGCTGGTGACGTAATCCACATTAAGCAACGCAAGACGCAGCCGCTCCTCTGCACCGGACTTTTGCTCACGACACTCCTCCAGCACCTCTGCCCACTGGCGCGTCAGACGCTCCGGTTCGGCAGCTTCGGTAAGGAGGTATTTTTCAATTTGATAATCAACTCTTCCGGTCATGGTGTGATATCCCGTCGCTGTGGATGCGGTAATTCTATACAGCAAGGTGATATTTATAAAGGACTGAACCGCAACGGCATCCTGAAAATGTCGTTGCGATTCAGCATCCTGACGTTTCGGATCAGTGCGCCATAATCCAGCCCATCAGCAGCGTGGCGAAAATCACCGTCGATGCGCCGCCGATGCGGGTGGCGATCTGCGCGAACGGCATGAGCGACATCCGGTTAGACGCGGACAAAATGGCCACGTCCCCCGTTCCACCCAGCCCGCTGTGGCAGCAGGTCACAATGGCCGCCTCCACGGGATACATATTCAGACGCGACGCGATAACGTAGCCGCTCAGCGCCATCGCAATCACAACCGAACCGCATACCACGACGTATCCCACCGAGAAGACGGACACCACGCTCTCAAGCGGCACGTATAACATCCCGAGGCCGATCATCAGCGGCCAGACCAATGCAGCCGAGACGAATTTATAGCAGCTGTGCGCGCCCTGCTCCATTGAGGCCGGGATCACCCTGAAGTATTTACACAGGACGGCAATCAGGATCATCAGCACCGGGCCGGGAATGTGGACCAGTTTTTCAAACAATCCGCCGACGATGAAAAACGCGCACACCATCAGTAATCCACCGCCCATCAGATGAAAATCCGTCTGCTGCGTGCTCTGCGCCCCTGCAAACAGGCTGGCGTCGTCTTTACTCCGCGTGAGCATGCCATTTCCCGAAAGCGCAGGACGTTTCGCGCCGAGACGCGCCAGCAGGCCCGCACAAATAATGGCGAAGATATTCCCCACAACCGCAGCGGGTGCCAGCTGCGCAACGTAGACGTCCGGCGTCTGCCCCAGTATTGCCGAATAGGCCAGGGACAGAGGCAAAATCCCCTCGCCAATCCCGCCGCCAATGATGGGCACAATGATGAAGAAGAAGGTGTGGTAAGGCGTATAACCAAACAGTGAGCCCACGATGAGACCGCTCAGCACGGCCATGCATGTTCCCGCCACCAGCGGAACAAACATGCGCATCATGCCCTGGATCAGCAGCACCCGGTTCATCCCCAGAATGCTGCCGACCACCAGGCAGGCGATGACGAAATAGAGCAGATTCGCCTCTTTCATCAGCAGATGCACGGTATCAAGGGTATGTTTCCCGAATACGCCAAAATAGACCAGTATGGAGGGGACCATCAGGCACAGGATCGCCGGGCCGCCGATATCCTTCAGCACCGGGATTTGACGCCCCACTTTGGCAAACGCGAAACCGAGGGTCATGATGACCGCGAGTCCACCGATCATATTTTTGGGCAGCAGCCCTGCCCAGGCAGACGTCGCCACGATCGCGGCAATCCCGACGAACAGCATCAACGGGACCGTGCCTACCTCGGTATTGTTGAGCCCAAAGGCAAAACGCGAGGTCGACAGCTCGGAAGTCGGTACAGGATTATCTTTCATATAATCACCTGAAAATTGTGTTCGGATATGCAGAGAAAGGAATAACTGAAACTATTCCTGATACGAAAAAATGTTCTTAAATATAAATAATGATTTAGATGGCCTTTTCTAAAAACAGGCTCAGGGTGAAATTAGCATGCGATATCGGAGAGAAATGTGAACAATACTACCCTTTCCCTTTAAATAACTTAATTCATCATTAAGTAACTAAAGTATCCGTGGCAGTTAATGCAATCTTTTGAAATTAATAAAACCAGAAAGAGTGTGACACTTGTCACTCTTGCCCTGCTATCTAAGCGCTAGATTAGCGCTGCAATAAAACACATAAAATACCCTACAGGAAATACTATGCCTTCATTACTATTACAATCACTGTTTCCGCTCGTCTTTATTATGTTACTTGGATGGCTAAGTGGAAAGCTGGGATATTCCCGGCGTGAAGATGCAAACGTCATGGCAACCGTGGTGATTCGCTTTGCCCTTCCTTTCCATCTTTTTATTGGTGCATTGCATACCGATCCCAATAAAATTAAAAATCTAACCTTTATGGCCGTTTTGGTTGTCGGTTTAATGGGGTCGTATTTACTGACGCTATTTATTTCACGCTATGTTTTTCGTCACGATATCAAGACCAGCGCCATTCAGTCTCTGGTTTGCGCCTTTCCCGATATGGCCTACTTTGGCGCACCGGTCCTGGCGGTTTTGATTGGGCCGGAAGGATTTATCGGCGTGCTGATTGGTAATATTATTACCAGCGTTATCATGATCCCGTTGACTATCGTCCTGATTCGTATGGGTGATAAAAACGGTCATGATGGCCTGGAGGCGCTGCACCCGGGGGCGATGATCGTGCAAAACCTTATCAAAGCGGCACGCAATCCTATCGTCTGGATCCCGGTATCCGGCGTATTACTCAGTCTTGCCGGTGTGCAAATCCCTTCCATTCTCAGCATGCCTATTGAGATGGTTGGCAAGGTTTCAGGCGGACTGTCCCTGTTTGCCCTCGGCCTGCTGTTTTACGGTGAACGTCCAAAACTGAACGTGCAGACATTTACTAATATCAGTATTAAAAACCTGATTCAGCCGGCAATAATGGCCGCCGCAGGGCTCGCCTTTGGCCTTAGCCATACTTTACTGCAGCAGGTCGTAATTATTGGCGCAACGCCTTCCGCTATTGCCGCGGGGATGTTTGCCTTACGCAGCGATACCTATATTGATACCGCATCCTCTTCCATATTAATTGGCACTGCCGTCGGGGTCGTGACCGAAGGCATTATGATCTACTTAATCTCTTAATCTGTTTTATTTTAAAAAATTCAGGAATTACCATGTCCCGGAAAGAAATTTTGTATACCCCCTATAACGGGGCCGTATTGCTGGAGAACCCGCTGCTCAATAAAGGGCTCGCATTTATTAAAGAGGAGCGCGACAATTTTAATCTGCATGGGTTATTGCCGCACAACGTTGAAACCATTGAAGAACAAACCGAGCGCGCCTGGGTGCAGTTCTGTCATTTTAAAAGCGATATTTCGCGTCATGTTTACCTGCGAAATATTCAGGACACCAATGAAACGCTCTTTTATAACCTCCTGCGTTCGCATCTGAAAGAGACATTACCGATTATCTATACCCCGACGGTCGGTGAAGCCTGCGAGCATTTCTCCACGATTTATCGACGCGCGCGCGGCCTGTTTATTTCATGGCCTAATCGCCATCGTATTGATGAGATGCTGCAAAGTTTTTCGCGAAACGACGTTCGCGTGATTGTGGTGACGGACGGGGAACGTATTTTAGGGCTTGGCGATCAGGGTATCGGCGGAATGGGCATTCCGATTGGTAAGCTATCGCTGTATACCGCCTGCGGAGGGATCCATCCGGCCTCTACCCTCCCGATTATGCTGGATGTCGGCACCAATAATCAGCAACACCTCGACGATCCGATGTACATGGGATGGCGTCATCCGCGCATCAGCGACGATCAATACGCTGAATTTATGGATATGTTTGTCAGCACCGTCAAAGCGCGCTGGCCCAACGTTCTTCTGCAGTTTGAAGACTTTGCGCAGAAAAACGCCACGCGACTTCTCCAGCGCTACCGCGACCAGCTGTGCTGCTTCAATGATGATATCCAGGGCACGGCCGCCGTCACCGCCGGTACGCTGATGGCGGCGGCCCATGCGGCGGGCACGCGCATTCGCGACCAGCGCGTGGTCTTCCTGGGCAGCGGCTCTGCCGGATGTGGGATCGCTGAAAAAATTGTTGCGCTGATGGTGGATGACGGTCTGACCGAGCCGGAAGCGCGCAGCCGGATCTTTATGGTCGATCGCTTCGGCCTGCTGACCGACGACATGACTAACCTGCTCGATTTCCAGAAAAACCTGCTTACCGCGCGCGACGCCGTTTGCAGCTGGCAGGTAGACGCGAAGAATATTTCTCTGCTGGACGTGGTGAAGAACGCGCATCCCACGGTGATGATTGGCGTTTCAGGCCAGCCGGGGCTGTTCAGCGAAGAGATAGTCAAAGAGATGCATCGCCACTGCCCGCGCCCGATCATCATGCCGCTCTCGAACCCGACCTCGCGGGCGGAAGCCCAGCCGCAGGATCTGATCGCCTGGACCCAGGGTGCGGCACTGGTGGCCACCGGCAGCCCGTTCGCCCCGGTATTCTGGGAGAATGAACACTACGAGATCGCCCAGTGTAACAACGCCTATATTTTCCCGGGCCTGGGGCTGGGCGTGCTGGCCTGCAACGCGCGCCGGGTGACGGAAGAGATGCTGATGGCAGCAAGCCGCAGCCTGGCCGCGCAGTCTCCGCTGGTCACCACGGAAAAAGGTGGATTGCTGCCGCCGGTAGATCAGATTGAAACGGTCTCACGCCAGATTGCCGTCGCCGTCGCCCGGGCCGCGATTGAACAGGGCATGGCTCCGGCGATAGATGATGAGACGTTGATGGCGCGCATCGAGAAGACCTGGTGGAAGGCGGACTATGCGCCGTACCGCCGGTCTGCGCTGTAGCGCCGGTCATGCCCTCACCGCAGGGTGAGGGCATCGCTGTGGTTTTAGTGCTGTATGCCTGAGCGGTCAGAAAAATCGCTGGCGGAGAGACTATCATCCCGAGTTGCCGCCTGTTTCAGACGGGCATACCGGTCAGGTACCCCTTCAGGACGCGTTTTGAAGCGACGATGCAGCCACATATACTGCTCTGGCGCCATGCGTACGGCCTGCTCAATTGCCCTGTTCATCTGCGTCGCCACGGCTTCTTTATCGCCGCCCTGCAACGCCTCGCTGATATCCTCAAGAATAATCAGTTCGTAACCGGAGCCATCCGCCCTGCGGCGCGGCACAAAGGGAATGACGGCAGGCTTGGCGCTTTTGACCAGCATATAGCTTCCAGCGGTCGTGGCCGCATCCGGAACCGCAAAAAACGGCACAAATACGCTATTGGTTTTGCCATAGTCATGGTCCGGGGCGTACCACAAAATCTCATTCTGCTTCAGCGAGCGGATCATGCCCTTTAAATCATGGCGATCGAGCATGGTTTTATTGGAACGCAGGCGTCCACGCGTCTGAAGCCAGTCCAGCAGCGCATTATTGTTGGGACGATATACCCCAATACCGGGGTTAAGCATGCCAAAGATCCGCGCGCCGAGCTCAAGCGTCAGAAAATGCATCCCCACCAGCACCACGCCCTTTCCTTGCGCCCTGGCCTTTTCCATGTGTTCATAGCCCGTCACGGTAAAGCATTTCCTCACCCGCCACGCGGGCCAGAACCATGCCATCCCGGTTTCGATTACCCCCATTCCTACCGATTCAAAATTACGCTGCAGCAGGGACTCTCGCTCCGCCTTTTTCATCTCCGGGAAACAAAGCTCCAGGTTGCGGCGGGCAATTTCGACGCGGCGGGGAAGCAGGCGCATCGCCAGTCGACCAAGGCCATGACCGATTCTGAACAGAAGCGGATAAGGGAGCAGCATGATGAGCCACAGAGCCGCAATGCCGGCCCAGCTTAGCCAGTAACGGGGATGAAGAAAGGCGAATGAAAAACGGGGTAATTTTGTCATGCGAAAATTATCCTTTAACGTGTCTGTCCTTAATTGATTCTGTTGAAGATCTTTCCTAAGGATTAATAATATGTCAGCCAGAAACGTTAATTGTAGCGGATAAAACAAATCGCATTTTTATCGATTTTTGCGAAAAGCGGGAAAACAAGACGGGAAAAACCGGGGAGGAGAGCCCCCGGCAATTGCGCTTACATTGAATAACCTGGCTTTTTAATTAACTCGTCCAGCTTCGGGCCTATTTCGGTATCCCAGACCTGCGCTTTCCAGTCCTCAGGATCCACCTGATTCAATGCAACGGACACCGAACTGTCTTTGCTGTTGAAATGGCGAATAATCACCTCAGCAATATCCTCGGCCAGGGCGGTTTTTTGTTCGTCGTTCAAATCGCGGGGAAAACATTTGATATCTACGTGTGGCATATGCAGGCTTCCAGTTGTGAGTCAGGCCTCCACGTTATCAGATAATACCGTTGGCCTTTAACACCTTGTGCAGTTCCGGCAGCAGACATACGGCGTTCGCAATCGCCGTGAATTTAGGGGTATTTTCAGCAAACCAGGCGTGACGTGGCCCCCAGGTGCGCGCCACCGCGATATATACATCCAGCAGCGTCAGCCGTTCACCCAGCGCAAACGGGGCGGCCTTGAGCTGAGTTTCGAACCACAAATAGAGGGACTTCCGGTATTCGATGCAGCTTTTCTGCAGCTGTTCCGGCGCATCCGGCGCCCAGCGTTCTGGATAGTCCGCATACGTAAACGTGGGATAGACGTTGGCCACAAACCAGATCAGCAGACGCTGAAACTGCTGGCGTTCGGCCTGCCCCACGGGAGGAGCGAGATCGGGGCATCTGTCGAGCACCATCAGGGCCATCGCCGCCGTTTCGGTCATGATGGCGCCATTTTCCAGCTCCAGCGTGGGCACCTGACACAGCGGGTTGAGCTTTTGCAGCAGCTCGCGCTGCGGGCCGGGCTGGTCAAACCCGTCCACGTTGATAAATTGATAAGGGATATCGGCCAGGGTTAGCATCACTTCACCGATCGCCGAGCCCCAGCCGGGTACGCCATAGAGTTTAATCATGTTGCCCCCTCAGGGATGAAAACCCTAAGTGTAGAGCACCATTAGTAGGTTATCCCAGGCGGGTTGACCTCCGACTGCGCCACCGCTTCGCCCTGCTCGCCCCAGCGCGCCAGCACCTTCTGGTAATCACCCCGCTTAATCGCGCCGTCCAGCGCGGCCTGCAGCGCGTACACCAGCTCATTGCCTTTTTTGGTGGTGGTCGCGACATAGGCTTTTTTCGGACCTAAACCGACGACGCGGGTTTTGCCCGTGAGCGCAGCCTTATAGGCCGATACCGACTGCGGACCAAAGAACACGTCCGCCCTGCCGGACTGAATATAGAGATTGCCCGAGGCATCGTCGTGGAGATAGACCGGCAGCGCAGGCGCTCTTCCCGCCTTTTTGTTCTCTTCGTTCCAGCCCAAAAGGATGCGTTCCTGATTAGTACCAGAGCCGACAATCACCTTTTTCCCGGCCAGATCTTCCGCGCTTTTGATTGACTGGATCTCGCTGGTGGATTTCACCGAAAACGCCAGCGAATCGACGCGGTAGGTCGCAAAATCAAACTTCTCTTTACGCTGTTCGGTCACCGCAATGTTCACCAGCGCCACGTCGTAGCGCCCGGAGGCGATCCCCAGCGGCCAGTCTTCCCACGCCGTTGGCACCAGCTTCAGCTTTAATCCCAGGCTGCCCGCCAGCAGGCGGGCGATATCCGGATCGCTGCCGATGCGCGTGCGGTTATCGCTGGCAAGCAGCGCCAGCGGCGGAGAATTCAGCGCCGAAACGGCGACCGTCAGCGTACCCGGCTCAACGAATTTGTAATTGGCGGGGATCTTCGCCACGGCCTGCCGATCCACCGTCACCGGCAGCGGCTGCTCGTTGGCTTTCAAATCAATGCTGGCGTGGCTCACCGTCGTGAAGACCAGCCCCGCCAGAAGTCCATATTTCATTGGCGCTCCTTACAGCACTTTTGACAAGAACTGGCGCGTTCTGGCATGTGACGGACGGTTTAATACCTCGTCACTGCTTCCCTGCTCGACAATTTTTCCGTCGACCATAAACACCACCTGATCCGCCACCTCCCGGGCAAAGCCGATCTCGTGGGTCACCACCACCAGCGTGGTGCCGGACCGGGCCAGCTTTTTGATCACGTCAAGCACTTCCCCCACCAGCTCCGGATCCAGCGCCGAGGTGGGCTCATCAAACAGCATCACGCGGGGACGCAGCGCCAGCGCGCGGGCAATGGCAATGCGCTGCTGTTGCCCGCCGGAAAGATGGCGTGACCAGGCATCGGCTTTATCCCGTAGCCCAACCACGTCCAGCAGGCTGTACGCCCTGTCCACCGCCTCTTTTTTGCTGAGCTTTTTATGCGCGATGGGCGCCTCTATCAGGTTTTCCAGCACCGTGAGATGCGGAAACAGATTGAAGTTCTGGAACACATAGCCCACGTTGACGCGCTGCTTGAGGATCTCCTTCTCCTTTAGCTCATAGAGCTTATCGCCCTGACGACGGTAGCCAATGTAGTCTCCGTCGATCTGAATAAAACCTTCGTCGACGCGCTCCAGGTGATTAATGGTGCGCAGCAGCGTCGATTTACCGGAGCCGGACGGCCCGAGGATGACCGTCACGGACCCGGGCAGGATCTCAAGCGAAACGTTGTCGAGCGCTTTATGGCGACCAAAATACTTGCTGACGCCGGTAATCGAAATATGTCCTTCAGGAGAGGCTTGCATGGACGGGCTCCTGTGCTGGCGTGGTGGTGACTGAACGGGTGCGACGGGCGGCACGGTTCTGATTAACGGCAGAGCGGCGTTCGCTGCGGGCAAGCGCGCGCTCGACGCCATACTGGATAGCGGACAGGACGGTGGTGATCGCCAGGTACCAGGCGGCACCGACCATCAGCAGCGGGATCACCTCCTGCGTGCGGTTGTAGATCATCTGGATGGTATAGAACAGCTCCGGCATCGCCAGGACATACACCATCGCCGTGCCCTTGGCGAGGCTGATGATTTCATTGAACCCCGACGGCAGAATGGTGCGCAGCGCCTGAGGTAAAATGATCCGCACCGTGCGGCGCCAGGCCGGCAGGCCGAGCGCGGCGGCGGCCTCATACTGCCCGTGATCGACCCCGAGGAATCCGCCGCGAATAATCTCGGCGGTATAGGCGCTCTGCACCAGAGTGAGCCCCACCACGGCGGTAGAAAACTGACCCAGCACGTTGATGGTTTCAAAGCTGCCCCAGGTGATGCCGGTGAACGGCACGCCGAGAGAGAGCGTGTCGTAGAGATAGGAAAAGTTGTACAGGACGATCAGCACCACAATCAGCGGCAGCGATCGAAACAGCCAGATGTAGCCCCATGCCAGGCTGCTCAGAAGCCATGACGAGGACAGTCTCGCCAGCGCCAGCATGCCGCCCAACACCACGCTCAGCGCGGTGCCGATCAGGGTAAGCAGCAGCGTCTGACCGACACCTTCGAGGATCACCGGGTCAAAGAACCAGCGGGCGAACACCGCCCACTCCCAGCGCGGGTTAAAGGCCACGGACTGAATCACGACCGCCAGGACAAACAGCGCCACAGCGGCACCGACGGTCCGCAGCGGATAACGCGCCGGGACCACCTTAATGGTTTCAACGTTGCTCATCGTCGTTCCTCATGCGGTTTTACTGAACGCTTCGCGTACCAGCGTTTTGGTGAAACGCAGCCGGCCGTCAAACGGCGGCTGGCTGTACTCTTCCGGATCGCGGTTCAGATCGAACTGCGCCTGATAGCCCTGGCTGAGATAGAGCCGTACCGCTTCCGGCTGGCGAAAGCCGGTCGTCAGGTAGATTTGGCTATATCCTGCCAGCACCGCCCTGCGCTCCAGCTCCTGCACCACGCGCCCGGCAAGCCCCTGCTGACGCAGGGTTTTGTCCGTCCAGATGCGTTTGATTTCCGCGGTGCGTTCGTCGAAAGGTTTGTACGCGCCGGTGGCGATAATCTTCCCGTCACGCTCCAGGACGATAAACAGCCCCTGCGGCGCTAAATACCACTCGGTGAGTTCAACTTCCGCGTCTTTAGAGAAGTAGTCCCCGTAACGGGCGGCATATTCACCGAACAGCCCCTCAATGATGGGCTGAAGTTCGGCATCTTCCGGGGAAACATCACGAAATCGTTCGCTCATCACGCCTCCTTAATCGCCCAGGCCAGCCGGGTTCACTTCGGACTGAGGAATGCGCTCAACCCCTTCACCCCAGCGGTTCAGCACTTTGTCGTAATCACCGTTTTTGATGACGCCGTTCAGCGCGGTTTGCACCGGCTCAACCAGCCCGCTGCCTTTTTTCAGCGTCACGGCAATGTGCGCCGCCTTCGGCCAGCCGCCGTCGACGCTACCCACCAGTTTGGTTTTCCCGTTTAGCGCCGCTTTCCATGCGCCAATCACGTTCGGACCGAAGTACGCATCCGCGCGTCCGGACTGCAGCGCCAGCGTTTGTGCCGCATCGTCTTTGTTATAGATCGGGGTAAAGGGTTTCAGCCCCTTCTTCAGGTTTTCGGCATTCCATGCCAGCAGGATGGCCTCCTGGTTGGTACCGGAACCGACGATAATCCGCAGCCCGGCGATATCCTCAGCCTTCTCAAGCGACTTGATCGGGCTGTTTGATTTCACGTAGAACCCGAGGGAATCTTTTCGGTAGGTGGCGAAGTCAAACTTCTCTTTACGCTCTTTGGTGACGGTGATGTTGCTGATGGCGGCGTCATATTTCCCGGAGGCCACGCCCAGCGGCCAGTCTTCCCAGGAGGTTGGCACCACGTTCAGCTCCAGCCCCAGGCTGTCAGCGACCAGACGGGCGACGTCAACCTCGCTTCCCAGCAGCGTTTTGTTGTCATCGGAAAACACCGTCAGCGGCGGCTGATTGAGGCCCGCCACCGCAACGGTAAATTTTCCCGGCACGGCAAAGCGATAGTCTTTCGGCAGCTGTGCCACCGCATCATTGTTTTTAGCGGTATTAACCGGCGTTTTATTGGCCTCGATGCTCACGCCGGTGCCGTTAATATTCACATTCTCTGCCCAGACGGCAGGGGTAAAGGCCAGCGCGAGCGCCAGAATAAGCGATGTTTTCTGCATAGCGGTGTTCTCTTTTATTGTTGTGTGAACTGGTTTTTGGGTTCGTCTAAGCCGAGGCTTTCGCGCAGCGTGGTGCCCGGGTAGTCGGTGCGGAACAGGCCGCGGGCCTGCAGAACAGGAACCACCTGGTCAACGAAGCGCGGGAAGGTGTCCGGCGTACCGCCCTGAATGATGAAGCCGTCTGCGGCATAGCCTTCAAACCAGGCCTGCAGGCCGTCGGCCACCTCTTCTGGCGTACCGGAAAAGCGCGGACGCGGTGATGCGGCTTCAAGGGCCACCTGACGCAGGGTTAAGCCGCGCTCGCGGGCGTTACGCTTAATTTCATCGGTGGTGCTGCGGAAGCTGTTTTTGCCTAAGTCGCCGATATCCGGGAACGGCTCGTCGAGCGGATACTGGCTGAAATCGTGATGTTCGAAATAGCGCCCGAGGTAGTTGAGGGCATCGTTAATCGACACCAGCGCCGCCGTGGTTTGATACTGGTTTTCCACGTCATCGGCGTCTTTTCCCACAATCACGCTGACGCCCTGGAAAATATGGAGATCCGAGGCGCGGCGGCCGTTTGTTTCCAGCTGCTGCTTCACGTCGCGGTAAAAGGCTTTTGCCTCGTCGAGGGTGTCGTGATGGGTAAAAATGGCGTCGGCATGTTTCGCCGCCAGCTTTTTCCCGTCGTCCGACGCGCCCGCCTGAAAGACAATCGGCCGTCCCTGCGGCGTGCGGCCAATATTTAGCGGACCGGCAACCTGGAAGAAATCACCGCGGTGGTCGAGCGTATGCAGCCTGGCCGGGTCAAAAAATTGACCGCTATCTTTATTGCGCACAAAGGCGTCGCCCTCCCAGGAATCCCACAGCCCTTTCACCACGTCGAGGTACTCATCCGCAATGCGGTAGCGCAGCGCATGCTCGGGGTGTTTTTCGCGAGAGAAGTTCTTTGCCGAACCTTCCAGCGGCGAGGTCACCACGTTCCAGCCCGCGCGCCCGTTGCTCAGGTGGTCGAGGCTGGCGAACTGGCGCGCCGTGGTGAAAGGCTCGCTGTAGGAGGTGGATAAGGTTCCCACCAGCCCCAGACGCGAGGTAATGCTGGCGAGAGCGGATAACACCGTCAGCGGTTCAAAGCGATTTAAAAAATGCGGGATCGACTTCTCGTTGATATAGAGACCGTCGGCAACGAATAAAAAATCGAGTTTGCCCTCCTCCGCCTTTAACGCCGTCGCTTTGACGAAATCAAAATTGATGCTGGCATCGGCGACGGCCTCAGGGTGACGCCAGGCGGACATATTTCCGGATGCACCATGCAAAATGGTCCCCAGCCGCAGTTGACGATGTGCAGACATATTCACCTCTTAAGAATTAAACGTGTTGCAGGGCTTTTTCCGCAAGCTGTGCAAAATAGCGGGCAGCGGGCTCAATTAAGGCTTCATCCGGGTTGAATGCCGGATGATGTAAACCATACGGGCTGTTGCTGCCGATGCTGACAAACGCCCCCGGGATCTGCTGGAGATAGACCGCGAAATCTTCCCCGCCCATATGCAGCTCGGCGTGTCGGGTTTCGTAACCGGCTTCCCGGGCAACCGAGGTGGCGAAGTCGGCCCAGCGTTCGTCATTTACCAGCGCGGTAGGCCCGGCATACCAGGTGATATCAATCTGCGCGCTAAAGGCGCTGGCAAACCCGGCAGCGATTTCGCCCACGCGGGCCTTCACGTTATGCTGCACTTCCGGGCGGTGGGTGCGCAGCGTGCCTTCCAGCTCGACGCTTTCCGGCAGCACGTTCCAGGTGTTACCGCCTGCAATGCGCGTCACGCTCAGCACCACCGAATCCAGCGTATTGACGTTGCGGCTGGCGACGCTTTGCAGCGCCGTCACCAGCTGGCTCGCCAGCACGATGGCGTCATTGCCTTCGTGCGGACGTGCGGCGTGCGCGCCCTTACCGGTAATGCGGATCACGAAGCGGTCGACGTTGGCATAGAACGGCCCGCCGCGAGTGGCGAACTCACCGACCGGCAGGCCGGGCTCGTTATGCATGCCGAAGATGGCGCTGACGTCACGCAGGGCACCGGCCCGCACCATGCTCTTCGCACCGCCAAAGTTCTCTTCGGCAGGCTGAAACAGGATCCGCACCCGGCCGTTAAGCGAGGCTTCCCGCTCTTTCAGCTTTAACGCGGCGCCGAGGATCACGCTGGTGTGGATATCGTGTCCGCAGGCATGCATCACGCCTGCACGCTGCGAGCTAAACGGCACGCCGCTGCGCTCTTCAATCGGCAGGGCATCGATATCTGCGCGCAGCGCAATCAGTTTGTTGCCCGAGCCGATTTCCGCCACCAGCCCGGTCGACAGGTCGTAAGGCTGTGGGGTAATCCCGGCATTTGTCAGCCACTGGCGCAGACGCGTCGTGGTTTCCACTTCCTGGCCGGACAGCTCCGGGTTCTGGTGCAGCTCGCGACGCCAGGCAATCAGCTGTTCGCCAAAGCTCATACGGTGACCTCCTTGTTAAGACGCGCCTCGGCAAGCAGGCGCAGCGACGCGACGCGCGCTGCCCCCTCCGCTACCGGCGTGTCGATGATAAATTCGTCAATGCCCCACTTTTCATGCAGGGCGTTAAGCTGTACGAGCACCGACTCAGCCGTCCCCGCCAGCAGCGACTGCGCCCGACGTGCAATGCGCACCGGCTCGCTGCCTGCCTGACGCGCAAAGGCGTAGGCCTGCTCTTCGCTGGCCACGGTGACGCGCTGGCCGTTTGCCAGCTCAACGCCCCACACTTCAACCTTCTGCGCCAGCTCATCTGCCTCGGCCTGCGTCGGCGCGACAATCGCCTGTACCGCCACAATCACATCCCGCGCGCTGTTCTTACGCCAGGTCGATACCACCTCGCGCAGCAGCTCCGGGTCACCGTTAAGATGCGCGGCAAACACAAAGTGCCAGTCGAGCCTGGCGGCCAGCAGCGCGCTATCGATGCTCGCACCCAGCAGGAAACCCTCTGCAGGCAACGGCGGCAGCGGCGTGGCGCGAACGGCCTCTTCATCAGACGGATGCACAGGGCGGATCCAGCGATCGAGCTGGGCCAGCTGTTCGGCAAAGCTGCCCTTTTCCTGTTGATTCAGACCCTGCTGAAGCGCGCGGGTTGAGAGCGGTAGCCCGCCGGGGGCTTTACCGACGCCAAGATCCACGCGGCCGGGCGCCAGCGAGGCCAGCACGTTGAAATTCTCAGCGACTTTATAAGGGCTGTAGTGCTGGAGCATCACGCCGCCTGATCCAACGCGGATGCGCGTGGTCTGCCCGAGGATCCATGCAATCAGCAGCTCCGGCGAGGGGCTGGCAAGATGGGGAGTGTTGTGGTGTTCGGCAATCCAGAAGCGGTGATAGCCCAGATTTTCTGCCTGCTGCGCCAGCGCCAGGGTACGCGCCAGCGCATCGGCAGCCGTTTCGTTTTCAGCTATGGGGCTTTTATCCAGAATGCTGATTCGCCATGACATGTTGCGTTCTCGTTTGACTTAACATGTCGACATTATTAAAGGCGTATTTCACCACTGAGAAACAATTAATTTACATTTGGTTTGCCGGAAATCAGATATATAAAACCATGCTAAGAATAAGACTTTAAGGAGGCGATCAGCGTTTCCACCTGCTCGCGACGGGTAATGCGGACGAAGCGAATATGTCCATACTGCGGGTTTTGCAGATCGGCTTCATAACGCGTGCGGTTGTTACGCCAGGTTTTCATCGTCCAGATGAGAATGGACTCTCTGCTGAAAAACGCGCGCCGGAAACTCTCTTTGTTCCCGGTTCCGGGCCAGAGCTCGTGCTTATGCCAGGCCCGTTTGATTGCCCTGGTGACGGCCTGCCAGAGGGTGCGGGCAAAGCCATAATCCACCCACACCACAACGTCGACATTACGCCATTTCACGGGCCGCGTGCGGTTATAGTTGCCATCGAGCACCCAGTCAGGCGAAGCCAGCAGCGCCTGCTCCAGCCTTTCCTGAAACACATCGTCCGGCGTTCCCTGCCAGTCGGGTCGCCAGTAGAGTCTGTCCATCTCAATACAGGGAATAGCCAGTTCGGTCGCAATCTGCTTCGCCAGCGTGCTTTTTCCGCTCCCGCTGGTTCCGATGACGTTAATTTTCACCTCAGCCTCACTGTGTTAAGAAAAACTGACCAAATCATAGCGTTTTGATCCTGTTAACGAAACGCTATTTCAGCATGGCAATTTTTCCTGAGAGACGATCTCCCCCTTTCAATTTGGCTTATGTCATTTATTTACGGCACCACCCAAAAATGCCCCTGAAAATATTTTCATTTTTATTACATTCGATAGTATTAACAGATTAAAAATAATTAACGATGGGTATTTCAGGCGGTCAGAATTTCAGAGAGAATAAGCAAATTATAGTTATAAAAAATAATCATATTCATCTTACCGGAGCGTTTTCCGGACGTTTTTTTATTCTTGCACATCATCATGGAGTTACTCATGAGGCGTAACATTCCCGTTACACAATCCGAGTATTTGCTTAACGATGGTTCGACGTTAATGTCGACCACCGATACAAAAAGTCATATTACCTATGCTAATTCCGCTTTTATTGAAGCCAGCGGATATAAAGAAGAACATCTTCTGGGTGAGCCGCATAACCTCATCCGCCACCCCGATATGCCTGCCGAAGCGTTTGGTGACATGTGGTTTACCCTGCAGCAAGGTGAGACCTGGACGGGGCTGGTGAAGAACCGTCGTCATAATGGCGATCACTACTGGGTGCGGGCTAACGTGACGCCGGTCTGGCAGGGTGGATCCCTGACGGGGTATATTTCCGTGCGAAATATACCCGCACGGGAAGAGATTGCGGCCAGTGAAAAACTGTATGCAAAAGTGCGTAATAACGAATTAAAACATTACCGCTTCTATAAAGGGTTACTGGTTCGCCGCGGTTTATTTTCGTTTATGTCGCTTTTTAAATGTCTCAGCACCCGTAAACGAATTCATCTTGGTATTGCGACGACGGCGTTACTCTCCTGCCTGGCGGTGTATTTATTCCCTGATAAATTTGTGCAATCGGCAAGTCTGGTGCTGCTGTTTACTTCCCTGGCCTGGTATCTTCATGCGCAGATCGCCACTCCGTTAAAATCCATTGTGCAGCAGATGCAGCGCGTGGTTTCAGGACGTAAAACGGACTATTACCATTTTGACAGGATCGATGACATCGGGCTGATGATGCGCCTGGTAAATCAATCAGGTTTGAACCTGAATTCGCTGGTTGACGATGTCGGGGCGCAAATCAGCGGGATTGGCACCATCAGCCAGCAGGTCGCGAAAGAAGGTGCTGCACTGCAGACGCGTTCTGAGGAAACCGCAGACTTTCTGCAGCAAACCGCGTCAGCGGTGGAAGAGATCGCCAGTGCGGTAAAGCAGACGGCAGAAACCGCGAAAGAAGCCACGGAGATGGCGGATCGCACCCGCGACAGCGCCCACCGCGGTGAAGCGATGATGAAAGAAACCATCGGTATGATGCAATCCGTGTCGCAGGATAACAGCCAGATCGTCGATATTATCAGCGTTATCGATCGTATTGCTTTCCAGACAAACATTCTTGCGCTGAATGCTGCCGTGGAAGCGGCGCGCGCGGGTGAAGCCGGGCGCGGGTTCGCCGTGGTGGCGGCTGAGGTGCGCAACCTTGCGCAGCACTCCGCGACGGCGGCGAAAGAGATTAAAACGCTGATTGAGAAAAACGTCGCCAGCGTCAACGCTGGGGTGGAGAAAGTAGAACAAACCGAAACGCAGCTGACGGTGATGATCGACAACGTGCTGCAGGTTTCCACCTTGATTAAGGAGATCGGCCACGCCACGCAGGAGCAAACCCAGGCGCTGACGCTCATTAACGCATCCATCTCCCGTATCGGCGCAATGACCCACAACAATACGGGAATGGTGGATAACGTCACTCATGCCGCGAATCACCTGACGCAGCGCACCACGCGCCTGCAGCAGGCGATTGCCGTTTTTGGCGGTTAGCCGTTCGGGTACTGCTCGTCGGTCACTTTTTCCAGCCATGTTACCGGGCTGCCGTTAACGGATTCGGCGATGGCAATATGCGTCATCGCCGTTTGCGCGCTCGCGCCGTGCCAGTGCTTTACGCCCGGTGGGATCCAGGCGATATCGCCCTGATTCAATACTTCCGCCGCTTTGCCCCACTCCTGTAACCAGCCGCGCCCCTGCGTCACAATCAGCGTTTGTCCAAGGGGATGCGTATGCCACGCGGTGCGCGCACCCGGCTCAAAGGTCACGGTTGCCCCGCCGACGCTGGCAGGTTCGGTCGCCTGAAAAGGCGCGTCAATGCGAACGGTGCCGGTAAACCAGGCTTCCGGTCCCTTTGCCGAAGGTAATGACCCGCTGCGGATAATTTTCATCTTATGCTCCTCGTTGGCTGTTGCGTTAACAGTAGCGCAAAGCAATCCGGAGCATTAGGGTGCATAATCAGATAGAACACATGACTTAAATTCATAAATAGAAACGCGATGCTAAAAGATAATTTCAACGACCTGCTCTCTTTTATGGTAGTCGCCCGCGAGCGCAGCTTTACGCGCGCGGCGGCGCAGCTGGGCGTCTCGCAATCGGCGCTAAGCCATGCCATGCGCAAGCTTGAAGCGCGATTAGACGTTCGCCTGTTAACCCGCACAACCCGCAGCGTGGTTCCGACGCCAGCAGGTGAGCAGCTCTTTTCGCGCTTAAGCCCGCATCTGCTGGAGATCGAACAGGAACTCACGGCGCTTCGTAGCACCCGCGACAAACCCGCAGGCTCTATCCGCATCGTCGCCGGCGAGCACGCGATGGACTCCGTGCTCTGGCCGGTACTGAAGGCTTTTATGGTGCAGTATCCTGAAATTAACGTCGAAGTGACGGTAGATAACGGCCTGACGGATATCGTGGATGGCCGTTTCGACGCGGGAGTACGCCTGGGTGAACAGGTGGCAAAAGATATGATTGCGGTACGGATCGCGCCGGATATGCGCATGGCCGTGGTCGGTTCCACGAATTATCTGGCACGCTTTGGCGTACCGCAGACGCCGGAGCAGCTCGCTGACCACCGCTGTATCAATATGCGCCTGCCCACGCGCGGGGGATTGTATCACTGGGAATTTGAACGCGACGGGCGCGAGCTTCGCGTGCGGGTTGAGGGGCAGCTTACGCTGAGCAACCTGTCGCAGCGCATCGACGCCGCTGAGCATGGCCTCGGATTAGCCTACGTGCCGGAGGCGTCGGTTTTGGGGGCGCTGAGTGACGGACGGCTGGTCAGGGTCCTTGAATCGTGGTGCCCTACTTTCGAGGGGTATCACCTTTATTATCCGAGCCGTCGCCAGCACACTACAGCCTTCAGGTTACTGTTAGATGCTCTGCAGCAGTCAAAATCTTTACCGTCTGGTAATAATTAAGCGAATCTGATGATTAAACAATCAACCCACCGACCGTTTTGTCTAAAAACTCACCACGATTCAGCGTGTTGTGATCGCCGTCTGCTCTGACCACACGATTTCCTTCGACGTGCATCACTTTCGGCACGGTTATATTTTGCGTCGCTTATGAATTGCAGGTAGGATGCCTCGCCATGTTTCGCCTTATCCATACGCAGAATGACTGGGAAGGCGACATGTGTTTGCGCAGAAGCAATCGTTTGTATTGCGCTCTGCCAGACAGGACTATCACGATAATGGTTCAGACAGGCAAACAGGTAACTCAATGAAAACAAGCAATAAAAGCGCAGCCGATCATCATGCTGCTAAACGTCGCTGGTTGAACTCCCACGAAGAGGGCTACCACAAAGCGATGGGCAACCGTCAGGTTCAAATGATCGCCATCGGCGGCGCTATCGGAACGGGTCTGTTTTTAGGTGCTGGTGCGCGTCTGCAAATGGCTGGCCCGGCTCTCGCCCTGGTCTATCTGGTGTGCGGGATCTTCTCTTTCTTCATTCTACGCGCGCTGGGCGAACTGGTACTGCATCGCCCTTCCAGCGGAAGCTTCGTCTCTTACGCCCGTGAATTCCTCGGTGAAAAAGCGGCCTACGTTGCGGGCTGGATGTACTTCGTCAACTGGGCGATGACCGGTATTGTCGATATCACCGCCGTTGCGCTCTATATGCACTACTGGGGCGCGTTTGGCGATGTGCCGCAGTGGGTCTTTGCGCTTGGCGCGCTGGCGATTGTCGGCACCATGAACATGATCGGCGTGAAGTGGTTCGCGGAGATGGAGTTCTGGTTTGCGCTGGTAAAAGTGCTGGCCATCGTGGTGTTCCTGGTCGTGGGTACCGTCTTCCTCGGCAGCGGCAAACCGCTGGACGGCAATGCCACCGGCTTCCACCTGATAACCGACAACGGCGGATTCTTCCCGCACGGTCTGCTGCCTGCGCTGGTACTGGTTCAGGGCGTCGTGTTCGCCTTCGCCTCTATCGAACTGGTGGGCACCGCAGCAGGTGAATGTAAAGATCCGCAGACGATGGTGCCAAAAGCCATTAACAGCGTGATCTGGCGTATCGGTCTGTTCTACGTCGGTTCCGTGGTGCTGCTGGTTCTGCTTCTCCCGTGGACTGCCTATCAGGCGGGTCAGAGTCCGTTCGTGACCTTCTTCTCTAAGCTCGGCGTGCCTTACGTGGGCAGCATCATGAACATCGTGGTCCTGACGGCGGCGCTCTCCAGCCTGAACTCCGGATCCTGCGCTCCATGTCGATGGGCGGTTCTGCGCCGAAGTTCATGTCGAAGATGAGCAAGCAGCAGGTTCCCTATGCGGGGATTCTGGCAACGCTGGTGGTTTACGTTTTTGGCGTGTTCCTGAACTATCTGGTGCCGTCCCGCGTATTTGAGATCGTTCTGAACGTGGCTGCACTGGGGATTATCGCCTCCTGGGCCTTCATCGTGGTCTGCCAGATGCGTCTGCGCAAAGCGATCAAAGAAGGCAAAGCGGCTGATGTGAGCTTCAAGATGCCGGGCGCACCGGTGACCTCCTGGCTCACCCTGCTGTTCCTGTTCAGCGTGCTGGTGCTGATGGCGTTTGACTACCCGAACGGTACCTACACCATCGCGACCATTCCGCTGCTGGCCGTGCTGCTGATTGCCGGCTGGTTCGGCGTGCGTAAGCGCGTTCACGAGATCCACAGCACCGCGCCGGTTCATCACGACGATGAAAAACACGACGCACCGCTGGTAGAAGAAACCTCGCGTTAAGTATCCAGTAAGCATCAAATAGGGAAGGCAACTGCCTTCCCTTTTTTATTTACAGCGCGATACGAATGACGTCGTCAGGCTGGGTGGCTTCCTGCTGGCGAGTCGATTTTTGTTTCACCGTCACGTACAGGGTTTTGCCATCCGCAGAGAGAGCCAGGCTGTTCGGGTAGACCGGCGTGTCGAAGGTTTTTGTGACCTTATAAGATTTCGCGTCGATCACGCTCACCTTACCGGCTTCACGGTGCGTCACATAGGCTTCATTGCGGGCCGGGTTGAACAGGACCGCCAGGGACTCTGGCGCGGCGATTTTCTCGATCACGCTGCCGTCTTTCAGGCTCACCACCAGCACTTCAGGCTGTTTTGAATCGGTCAGGAAGGCACGCTGCCCGGCGGTGTCGAGGCTGAGGTTCAGGTAGAAGTGCTCTTTTCCGTCATCCTGCACTTTTTTACGGCTCAGGATTTTGTTCGTGGCCGTATCAATCGTCACCAGCTCGCCGTCCGCATTCGTGGTGTACAGACGTTTTGCCTGCGCATCCAGCGCCAGGCCGGTGCTGTACGTACCGGTTTTTGCAATTGTCTCTTTAAGCTTCAGCGTTGCGCCATCCACGACCCAAATCACGCTCTCTTTGCCGACGCCGGTGATGTAAATTGTATTGCTCGCGTCATCCGCTACCAGCTGGCGCGGCTGCAGCGGTTTGACGGTTTCACTGCGCTGGCGATTATCAAGCACCAGACGCCCTTTCACGTCGCCGGTTTTCGCATCAATGGCAGTCACCGCGCCGTTGATGGTGTTACCGAACCACAGCGTTTGAGTCGCCTTGTCAAAGGTGGCACCAAAGGGTTTCAGATCGCTATGAATCGCCTGCGTCACATCCAGGGTGATCGGGTCAAGGCGATAGATAACCCCGCCCTTATCGGTTTTACGGCTTTGCGAGGTCGCCACCCACAGCGCGTTCTCCTGCTGGCTGACCGCCATTTCATACGCCCCTTTGCCCACCGCTTTACGCAGCACCTCTTCGGCGGCATGCACCTGGAACGTCCCGGCAAGCAGTAAAGTGGCAGACAGCAGCGACAGGCTCAGACGCGGCGAGCACAGATGACGTAAAGACATAACAATTCCTTTTCTGAAAAGAGGGGTTTGGGCTGACATCACTTCCGGCAGGCAACGTCATGGCATCGCCTTTTGATAATGAGAATAGTAATCATTAATCAACTGAATGTGGAGTTTTTCTTTCACATCTCGCCTTTCATTAACGCAATGTGCGGTTATAGTTTTCAAAACATTTACAAAACCTTTAACATGTATGGACATGTTCCATTTGGTTCGTTTACACACCACAACCGGTTTTATTCATGAAAATCATTTCTGCCCGTAAGGCCTCTCTCCCGCTGCTGCTGGTTCCCGTTACTTTCGCGCCGCTAACCGCAATGAGCGCGGAGGAACAGACCATGATCGTCAGCGCCACGCCGCAAACCGTATCGGAACTGGATACCCCGGCCGCGGTCAGCGTCGTCAATGGCGACGACATGCGCCAGGCCGCGCCGCGCATCAACCTCTCTGAATCCCTCGGCAGCGTCCCGGGACTGCAAATTCAGAACCGCCAGAACTACGCCCAGGATCTCCAGCTTTCGATGCGCGGGTTTGGCGCACGCTCAACGTTTGGCGTGCGCGGTATCCGTATGTATGTCGACGGTATTCCTGCCACCATGCCGGACGGACAGGGCCAGACCTCCAACATCGATCTCTCCAGCGTGGAGAGCGTTGAAGTGCTGCGCGGTCCCTTCTCTGCCCTGTACGGCAACGCCTCCGGTGGCGTGATTAACATCAACACCCAGACCGGTCAGCAGCCGCCGACCATTGAAGCCAGCAGCTATTACGGCAGCTACGGTACCTGGCGCTACGGCATGAAGGCCACCGGCGCGATGGGTGACGGCACCCACGCGGGCGATGTGGATTACACCGTTTCCACCACCCGTTTCACCACCAAAGGCTACCGTGACCACAGCGGCGCGCGGAAAAATCTGGCCAATGCGAAGCTGGGCGTGCGTATTGATGACGTCAGCAAGCTGACGCTGATTTTCAACAGCGTGGACATGAAGGCCAACGATCCGGGCGGTCTGAGCTATCAGGAGTGGCAGAATAATCCGCGTCAGTCTCCGCGTGGCGATCAGTACAACACGCGTAAGACCATCAAACAGACCCAGGCCGGTCTGCGCTACGATCGCCAGCTCAGCGCGCAGGACGACCTCAGCGTGATGATGTACGCCGGTGAGCGCGAAATGACGCAGTACCAGTCGATTCCGTATCAGCCGCAGCTCAAACCCTCCCACTCCGGCGGGGTGATTGATATGCAGCGTCATTATCAGGGCATTGATACCCGCTGGACGCACCGCGGCGAGCTGCTGGTACCTGTCACCTTTACCACCGGTCTGAACTACGAAAACCTGAGCGAAGATCGTCGCGGATACGAGAACTTCGTGATGAACAACGGCGTGCCGGATTACGGCGTGAAGGGTGACAAGCGTCGAAACGAACGTAACCTTATGTGGAACGTTGACCCTTACCTGCAAACGAGCTGGCAGCTGACGCAGAAGCTGTCCGTGGATGCGGGGGTGCGCTACAGCTCGGTCTGGTTTGATTCCAACGACCATTACGTTACGCCGGGCAACGGTGATGACAGCGGTGACGCGAGCTATCACAAATGGCTCCCGGCTGGCTCCGTGAAGTATGCGGTGACGGACGCATGGAACCTCTACGCTGCCGCAGGGCGTGGATTCGAAACGCCAACCATCAACGAACTCTCGTATCGCGCCGATAACCAGGGCGGTCTGAACATTGGCTTGAAGCCATCCACTAACAACACCTATGAAGTGGGCAGCAAAACCCGCATCGGCAATGGCCTGCTGACCGCAGCCCTGTTCCGCACCGATACGGATGATGAGATCGTGGTAGATGCCAGCGCGGGCGGACGTACCAGCTATAAAAATGCCGGTAAAACCCGTCGTCAGGGTGTGGAGGTCTCCCTCGATCAGCAGTTTGCTGAGAACTGGAAGCTGAAGCTGGCGTGGACTTACCTGGACGCCACCTATCGTACCAACGTCTGCGGCGACGCTAGCTGCAACGGTAACCGGATGCCGGGCATCGCCCGCAACATGGGTTACGCTTCATTTGGCTGGCAGCCGGAAGAAGGCTGGTACGCGGGTACTGACGTGCGTTACATGAGCGACATCATGGCCGACGACGAGAACACGGCGAAAGCGCCGTCGTATACGGTGGTCGGGCTGAATACCGGGTATAAATTCAACTATGGCAACTGGGGCATGGACGTCTTTGGCCGCGTCGATAACCTGTTTGACAAAGAATACGTTGGCTCGGTTATTGTCAACGAGTCGAACGGCCGTTATTACGAGCCTGCACCTGGCCGTAACTACGGCGTCGGGCTGTCGGTTTCTTATCGCTTCGAATAAGTCACGTTGACGTATAAACGAAATAACCCTCCTGATGGCAATAAACCATCAGGAGTTATTCACCAGATAAATAATTAGGTGCGGTATATAGTCGCTTTGCTAAATAATCTCTCAGTTAAAATATTGTCGCTGTAAAAGCACATTCGCTTCGTCAATCAACTTATCAATCGCCCTCTGGCTGGAATCGACATCGCGGCGTTCCAGAGCGGAAAGCAGCTCCTCGTAGTGATACGCTGACTCTTTAATGTCGTTCAGCTCCTGGTGCAGATAGTTAATGCAGGGCCCGATGCGCACCCAGAGCTGTTCAATTAAGGCGTTGAGCGTCGGCATTTCCGCATACTGATAAAGCGTAAAGCGGAAGACCCGATTTGCATGAAGAGCCTGCTGAACGTTTCCGTTGCGCATGGCCTCATGAAAGGCATCCGACAGTTTGCGCAATGTCTCCAGCTTGCTATCAGACATATTCTGACAGGCTGCGGCGACTGCCATGGGCTCAAGCTGCTTGCGGATAGCGTTAATCTCGTTATAACGCTCCAGCGTGACCTCCGGAACCAGAAATGCCTGCGCGGGCGTGGCGTGTAAAGCCCCTGCTGACACCAGGCGCAAAAGCGCCTCGCGAACCGGGGTAATACTGGTTCCTAATTTATCGGCGATCTCTTTCGTAATCAGTCGTGCCCCAGGTTTGAGTGAGCCTGTAATTAACGCACCTTTCAGACTGAGTTCAACCTGCATGGTAAGACTAACCCTTTGGGCTTTTTCTAAGTGATCCAAATCAAGCATGTGGAATTCCTGTAGCTAAAACTTAATGCTATTTTTAAACGCCAGTTTTAATAAAACGACGCCGGTACGATATATCCTGTATCGTCATGCCTGGTGGTGGGAAGTACATAAAAACAGCAAAAAAAAGCAAAATTTATTTTTTATCGGTTTCGGGCCCATTCGGGATGCAGGCGCGAAATGCCATGTCCATTAATTAAAGACAATATATCGTATCTTCACAAATAAATATGGCGGGAAACCCCGCCATCGTACTCTTTATTTATTGTCACTCGCGACGCGAATCACGACTTTGCCGAAGTTTCGTCCTTCCAGCAGGCCAATCAGCGCCTCAGGTGCGTTTTCCAGCCCGTCCGTCACCTGTTCACGATAGTGGATTTTCCCCTCCTGCACCCAGCGCCCCATCTCTTCCTGGAACTCCTTAATGCGGTGCCCGTAATCCTGGCCGATGATAAAGCCCTGCATACGAATGCGTTTCTTCAGAATGGTCGCCATCAGGAGCGGCAGGCGATCCGGCCCTTCAGGCAGGCCCGTCGCATTGTAGCCGCTTACCAGGCCACAAACCGGCACGCGGGCAGAGGTGTTAAGCAGGGGCAGCACGGCGTCAAACACTTTTCCGCCGACGTTTTCATAATAGACATCAATTCCTTTCGGGCAGGCGTGTTTCAGCTGTTCGGCAAAATCGGCCGCGTGGTGATCCAGACACAGATCAAACCCCAGTACCTCAACGGCATGGCGGCATTTTTCAGCGCCACCGGCGACGCCGACCACACGGCAACCTTTGATTTTGCCGATTTGCCCGACGGTTGCGCCAACCGGGCCCGTCGCCGCGGCAACCACCAGCGTTTCACCCGCTTTGGGTTGCCCGATATCCAGCAATCCCATATAGGCGGTAAAGCCCGGCATGCCAAGAATACCCAGCGCCCAGGAAGGATGTGACGGATTTTCGCCCAGCTTCACCAGGCCGCTACCGTCTGAAAGTTCATACTCCTGCCAGCCGCTGTAGCCCAGCACCCACTCACCCGGTTTGAAATCGGGATGGTTTGACTGCTCAACCCGGCTGACCGTTCCCCCCACCATCACCGCGCCAATCTCAACCGGAGGGGAATAGGATGGCGCATCGCTCATGCGGCCCCGCATGTACGGGTCCAGCGACAGCCAGACGGTGCGGAGCAAAAGCTGCCGCTCGGCGGGGGCAGGAACAGGCTGCGTTTCGAGACGAAAATTTTCCGCGACCGGCGCGCCCTGTGGACGCGAGGCCAGTACCCAGCGGCGATTTTGCGAAACAGGTTGATTCATCGGGATCTCCTTCTGGTACAAATGTCATTACAGCCTGGCTCACGATCGGCGTTACCGCATTAGCATTACGAGCCGGACTGGTTCAGCCGTACAACAAGATAGACACAGGTTTCATTCGTTTCGTTGATGAACCTGCAGTCATTTGGCGGCCCCAGCTCGAGACAGTCTCCGGCGTGCATTTCGTGGCGCGTGTCGCCCTCCTGAAACACCAGCTCACCGGACTGGAGCCAGATAAGCTGACGTGCAAGCGCGTAAGAAGATGCAGGCATCGGAACATCGCTGCCCGCAGGCAGTTCAACCTGAACAAGGTCGATGGGCAGATCGGTGCGGGGAGAAATATGGCGGCGGAGATAGTGCGTCTGCGGGTCGCGCCAGACGGGCTGATTTGCCAGGCGCAGCAGCTTTCCTTCCTGCATCTCGGCCCGGGCAATGAGCGTGGACATGCTGATGCCAAACGCGCCTGACAGACGTGCCAGCAAGGTGGCTGTCGGGCTGCTGTCTCCGCGCTCTATTTTGTGGATCATCGCGCGAGAGACCCCTGCCCGGTCAGCAAGCTCGCTCAGGGACCATCCGCGAGACTCGCGTTCAAGGCGAATTCTTGCGCTAATCCGTTGATTCATTGTGTCTGTTATGGTGTTCATGACGTCATACTATAGTGTATGAACGGCTTTTCAATGGGCTTTTGATAACAAAAAAATATGGCTTATGCCGTAGCGATCGGGTAACACGGTTGTGTAATATCGTAGCTACATCGTAATACTATAGTGAACAACACACAGAGGGTTAATCATGATCGTTCGTCATGCCTGCAAGGAAGACTGCGCTGCGATAGGAGAAATCTACAACCACGCGGTGCTGCATACTGCCGCGATCTGGAACGATAAAATCGTCGATACCGATAACCGAATCGCGTGGTTTGAGGCGCGCGCGCTCGCGGGTTACCCGGTTCTGGTGAGTGAGGAAGACGGTACGATTACCGGCTACGCCTCTTTCGGCGACTGGCGCGCCTTCGACGGGTTTCGTCATACGGTTGAGCATTCGGTCTACGTCCACCCGGACCATCAGGGCAAAGGCATTGGCCGCACGCTGATGATCGCGCTGATAAACGAGGCCCGTGCTATCGGTAAACACGTGATGGTGGCCGGTATTGAAGCGCAAAACCATGCCTCTATTCATCTCCACGAAACGCTCGGTTTTGTCACTACGGGGCAGATGCCGCAGGTGGGAACCAAGTTTGGCCGTTGGCTGGACTTAACCTTTATGCAGCTGCAGCTGGACGAGCGCAGCGATCCGGACGCTATCCCATGAATCAGTCACTGACGCTGGCGTTTCTGGTGGCGGCGGGGATCGGTCTGGTGGTGCAGAACACACTGATGGTGCGTATCACCCAGTCCTCCTCCACCATTCTCATCGCGATGCTGCTGAACTCCCTGGTCGGCATTGTGCTGTTTGTCAGCATTCTGCTGCTGAAACAGGGCGCCGCCGGATTTAGCGAGCTGGCCGCAACGGTGCGCTGGTGGACGCTTATCCCGGGGCTACTGGGGTCATTTTTCGTGTTTGCCAGCATCAGCGGATATCAGAACCTTGGCGCGGCGACGACTATTGCCGTGCTGGTAGCAAGCCAGCTGATTGGCGGGCTGGTGATGGACGTGCTGAGGAGCAACGGCATTCCGCTCCGCGCCCTGATCGGCCCGGTGTGCGGCGCGGTGATGCTGGTTGTCGGGGCCTGGCTGGTGGCACGACGCCAGTTTTGATCGTTACAGTATAGTGCCGCCTTTGGTCAGCTGTTCCTCACGCGCGTCCAGCTCCTCTTTATGCTGCTTACCGTGGTGCGAAATCGCGGTACGCAGACGCTGCTGCTGGGTGTAGCGTTCTTCACGGCTCAGCTCTGCGTCATCGCTTAATTCGATCAGCAGTTCGTTCATATGGGTGATGACGCCCTCTTCAATGGCGGCATCCACACGGGCGGTAACTTCGCTTAAACGTGACATTGTCACTCCTTGTTATGTGCCCGGTGGTGCCACGCCGTACCGGGCAATAAAACGCTTAGTTTAGCTTCGCTTTCGAGAAATCGCTGCCCATCAGGCTCACGCTGTATCCGGTAACGTTGCTGCGGGTCGCATAGAACGTTTTCCCGTTTGCCAGTGCGATCCACGGCGCCTGCTGATAGAAGATCTCCTGCGCCTGCCCGTAGAGTTTTGCGCGCTCGGCCGGGCTGCTGGTCAGCTTCGCTTTTTGCACCAGATCATCATAACCCTTATCACACCAGCGCGCGGCGTTTGATCCGGTTTTGATACTGTTGCAGCCCAGCAGCACGTCAGCAAAGTTGTCCGGGTCGCCGTTATCAGACATCCAGCCAAACAGCGCGGAGTCATGTTCGCCTTTACGCATTCCGGAGAGATATTCGCCCCATTCGTAAGAGACAATTTTGGCCTTCACGCCGACTTTCGCCCAGTCGCTCTGGATCATCTCCGCGATACGGCGCGAGTTCGGGTTATACGGACGCTGAACCGGCATTGACCACAGCGTGACTTCCGTCCCCTTCTCCAGCCCCGCCTGCTTCAGCAGCGCTTTCGCTTTTTCTGGATCGTAGCTGTAGTCCTTCAGGTCTTTATTAAAGCCCAGCATATTTGGCGGGATCGGCGATTTTGCCACCGTACCGGACCCCATAAAGACCGCATTGACGATAGCCTTCTTGTCGGTCGCGTAGTTAAGCGCCTGACGCACCAGCACGTTATCAAACGGTTTTTTCTCGGTGTTAAACGCCAGATAGCCGACGTTCAGGGCATCGACCGAGTGCAGCGTCAGGTCTTTGTTGTTCTTGATGACGTCAAACTGAACCGGGGACGGTGCAGGAATAATCTGGCACTCGTTGGTCTGCAGCTTCGCCAGACGGGTTTCCACGTTCGGCGTGATGGAGAAGATGAGATGCTTAGTCGGCACCTCGCCTTCCCAGTAGTTCGGGTTAGCAACATAGCGGATCAGCGAATCCACCTTGTACTGCTGCAGGACATAAGGCCCGGTACCAATCGGCCAGGTGTCTACGTTCTCAGGCGTGCCTTTTTTCAGCATCGCATCGGCGTATTCGGCGGAGAGAATGGAGGCGAAATCCATCCCCCAGTCGGCCAGAAACGCGGCGTTGGGCTCGCTGAGGGTGAACTGAACGTGATAATCATCGACCTTTTTCACGTCCTGAATCAGCTTATCGAGCCCGACATCGTTAAAGTATTCGTAGTTGCCCTGCGACACGTTGTGATACGGGTGTTTAGGGTCTTTCTGACGCATGACCGAGAAAATAACGTCATCGGCGTTAAAGTCGCGCGTCGGTTTGAAGTATTTGTTGCTGTTGAACTTCACCCCTTTGCGCAGGGTAAAGGTATAAGTCTTACCGTCCGGCGAGATCGTCCAGGACTCCGCCAGCGACGGCACCGGGGTGTTTTTCACCGGGTCGAAATTGATCAGGCGGTTATACAGCACCTGCGAGCTGGCCACAAACGACGGGCCAGAGCTGGCGATTTGCGGGTTGAAGGACTCGGGGGACGCTTCTGAACAGTAAATAAGGGTGTCGTTGTTTGCCGCCCATGCGGCACCGGCTGGTAAAAGAGCGCTCAGCGCGAGGGCGAGCAGTGTTTTCCCTGTAGACATGGTTATAACCCTGATAGTTTTATTATATAAGACAGTAATAACAGCACAGGCGATATGACCTGGCAAATAACGAAACACTATCAGGTTATTCTAAAGCCGCGTTTTTTGCTGTTTTAACAGTCAGCGCCCGAAAAGGTGATTTGCCTTAAGGGCCATTATTCGTCAAGCACAACCGTCACTTTCTATGCCGCAAGAAATCGGTCCTTTTAGCGTCTCTTCCCCCGTTTGGTTGCTTCCTCGTTTCGTTAAAGTAACGGTGTGAAGAAGTATATGGGATCAAATCGTGGCAAAAACTCTTTTACGCAGCGGTAACCTGGATGACTTTCAGGCCGTTGGCGGCGGCGGACAAGCCGTTTTTGAATCAGCGTTACAAATCCGGGAAGCGCTCCGGTTGCGCAAACAACAGGCCATCGTCGACTGTCTGGCTATTCCTCAGGTCAACGACAGCGGTGACCGCGTGGACTGGTATTCCCCTGTTGAAGGGAGCGTAACCAGCTGGAAAGCGGCCGATGAGGATGACCGTTATCGCGCCCTGCGCTATCTGGAAAACACGCTGGCCAGCGTTGAGTCGTTAAGCAAGAAATGCCTCCAGTCCCCCAAAACCGCGCAGCAGCTTTTTGGTTCTCTGCTGTCGAAGGCGTTTCAGTTCCCGGGTGAGAACTTCCTCTTCCTGGTGGACGGAAAGCCGGTCATCAGCTTCTGGGGTTTTGTAAACCTGAACGAAAATGCGCGCGACGATGTTCTCGACTGCCTGCGTGAATCGCTGGTCCCTGAGCCCGCCCCCGTTGTGATTGAAGATCCTGAGCCCGAGCCTGAGCCAGAACCGGTGGTGGCCTTTGAACACGCCGACGAGCCGCTGATCGCCCCTTCCACGGTGGTGCGCATCACGCCGGAAGAACTGTATGAGCCTGAGCCGGCACCGGCCGTTGCGCAACCCGTTCAGGAACCGGCTGTGCCGATCGTCGCGAAAAAGCGCCGCGTTCCCCTGTGGACGCTGCCGGTTGCCGCCATGATCGTTGCCGCCATTGCCGCACCGCTGCTGTGGCCAAAACAGTCGCCTTCCGCTGAGCCTGCACCGGCGCCCGCACCTGAGCCCGTGGAGATTGCGCCGAAGCCGATCAAGGCGGTTGAGCCGCTGGCATTGAAATTACCGCTGCATCAGGCAGAGGTCCTGGCAAGCAAAGAAAAAGAAGCCGCTCCGGTGCCTGCGCCACAGCCTGCCCCGGTGGTGATTGTCGCCATCCCGAAAGACGCCATGGTGATGGAAGCGAATCAGGTGAAAGCGGGATCGACGCGTTTCCTGAACGGTACCTGGCGTGCGGTTCTCGACGTGAAAGATCCGGTCACCGGCAAACCGCCGTCAATGCGTTATCAGATCCAGAACAATAAAGGTTTCGCCCGGGTTGTCCATGGCGACAACGTTGTCTGTCGCGCGGAAGTGTTCTCCGGCCTGCACAGCAACGGCGAGCTGATGATTAAAAGTCGCGGTACTGCCCGATGCACCGACGGCTCCCGCTACCCGATGCCGGAGGTTGCCTGTAAAGCAGGCGCCAGCGATATCGCAGAATGTCGCGCCCGTTATGATGCCAATACCGTCGTTCCACTGACGTTCAAGAAAGCAGGTGCCTGATCCTATGCTGGTAAATCTTTGCGACTATAAACAAAGCGTCACGCTTATTGCCAACAGCGGTGTGCAGTTTCTCGATTTCGGGCTGACGCCACAGGACACCGCCAGCAACGGGCGCTTCGTACGTAAAACCGCGAACGGCCCGCTTTTGCGACTCGATTTCGACCTGGTTAACGGGCGCTATACCGTGCCGGGAACGAACGGCGGGCAGCCTGAAGTGGTTAAACCGGAAACCACCATCCCGCTGCATCAGTCCCTGGCGGTACTGGACGGCGTCTGGCTTCCGGTTCCGTTCCTGCGCTTCAACCCTCCGCGAACCTTCGTTGAGGGGCCGGATAACTGGGCCCGCGTTCAGGTGCGCAGGCTGGATACACCCGACACGGCAGGCAATACGCACCGCGTCACTCTCGCCCTTGACAGCCAGATTGCCGAACACGCCACGTCAGCCCTCTCCCCGGTGGAAAACGATATTCTGAACGGGACCCGATTCGCGCTGGCCTGGCGAGACAATGAGGTTGAAAGTTTCCTCGACCAGACCTGGATTGACGGCTGGCTGCGCGAGGCATTTACCCAGTATGCCGACGGCGTTGAAAACCGCTCAGAACGCGATCTCCAGCAGGCGATGCGCGGGTTTGAATATCAGGCCCACTGGCTTAACCTGATGACCATGCTCGGTGAACAGCTTACCGTGCCGGAAGTGAAATTTGTTACCCATACGCTCAGCACGCCTGCCATTCCGGTCGACCTGATCCTCGACGTGGGCAATACCCACACCTGCGGCGTCATTATTGAAGACCACGGCGATGCAAACGATGGACTGCGCCAGACCGCCGAGCTGCAGGTCCGCTCGCTAAGCGAGCCGCAGTTCCTGAATGCGCCGCTGTTTACCAGCCGTCTTGAGTTTTCGGAAGCGCGCTTTGGCAAGCAGCACTTCTCTGTTGAAAGCGGTCGCGAAGATGCCTTTGTCTGGCCGTCGATTGTTCGCGTGGGTGATGAAGCCCGCAAGCTGGCGATGCAGCGTCTGGGGACCGAAGGCAACAGCGGCATCTCCAGCCCGCGTCGCTACCTGTGGGATGAAACGCCGGTCGTGCAGGACTGGCGCTTTAGCCAGATGAACAGCAAAACCCAGCGTGAACCGCTTGCCACCGCGTTTCCGCTGATGAACCTGATGAACGATGACGGCGAGCCGCTCTTCACGCTGCCGCAGGACGAGCGGCTGCCGGTCTTCTCGCCGCAGTACAGCCGAAGTACGCTGATGACGCACATGCTGTGCGAGCTGCTGGCACAGGCGCTGGGGCAGATCAACAGCGTCGCCACGCGCCTGCGTCTGGGCTTCCCGGCATCGCCGCGACAGCTCCGCACCCTGATCCTGACCCTGCCCTCGGCCATGCCAAAGCAGGAGCGAGAGATTTTCCGACGCCGCATGTTTGAAGCCATCGCCATCGTCTGGAAAGCGATGGGCTGGCACCCGCAGGATGAGGATTTTGTCACCCGCAAACAGCAGGATAAAAGCGTGGTGCCGGTTCCTGAAATCCAGATGGAGTGGGATGAAGCCAGCTGCGGTCAACTGGTCTGGCTGTATAACGAAGCGATCTCCCGCTTTGGCGGTCAGACCGAAGCCTTCTTCGCCTCCCTCGCCCGCCCGGACCGTGAGCCAGAGCCGGGTAGCCAGCCGGGGCGCGCGCTGCGCGTCGCGTCTATCGACATCGGCGGCGGCACAACGGATATGGCGATCACCCATTACCAGCTGGATGACGGTTCCGGCAATAACGTCAAGATCACCCCGCAGCTGCTGTTCCGTGAAGGCTTTAAGGTCGCGGGTGACGATACGCTTCTGGACGTGATTCAGCGCTACGTGTTGCCTGCCCTGCAAACGCAGCTGCAGAAATCCGGCATTGCGGACGCCTCGCTGCTGATGGCTTCGCTGTTCGGCGACTCCGGGCGCATCGATACCCAGGCCGTACTTCGCCAGCAAACGGCGCTTCAGCTCTTTATGCCGATTGGCCATGCCATTCTTGCCGCGTGGGAATCGAGCGACGTTGACGATCCGCTGGCCGGTCTGCATGCCACCTTTGGCGATCTCGTGGCGCAGAAACCGACCCGTAACGTGATGAATTACCTGCAGCAGGCGATCGATCATGCCCTGCCTGCGGGTTCAGACGCGTTTGACCTGTTCGCCGTGCCGCTGCACGTGAATTTCCGCGAAATGCAGGATGCGATGCTGGCCGGGCAGTTTACGCTGGCCTCGCCGCTTCACGCGGTGTGCGAGGCGATATCCCATTACAGCTGCGACATTCTGCTGATCACCGGACGCCCCGGCTGCCTGCCCGGCGTTCAGGCGCTCATTCGTCATCTGCAGCCGGTGCCGGTCAACCGCATCGTCTGGCTGGATAAATACCAGGTGCACGAGTGGTATCCGTTCAGCCAGCAGGGACGCATTGGCAACCCGAAATCGACAGCCGCGGTGGGAGCCATGCTCTGCAGCCTGGCGCTCGACCTGCGCCTGCCGCGCTTCAACTTTAAAGCCGCGGACATTGGCGCGTATTCAACCGTGCGGTATCTCGGCGTGCTGGATAACACCGTCAATACCCTGCGCGAGGAAAACGTCTGGTATCAGGATATCGATCTTGATAAACCCGGCGCGAAACTCGACGCACGTCTGCACTTCCCGCTGCGCGGTAGCGTCACCCTCGGCTTCCGCCAGCTGGCGAACGCGCGCTGGCCCGCCACGCCGCTCTACACGCTCAGCATCAACTCGGCTGAACTGGCGAAAGCCATTGCCGGTGACGGCGTGCTGAACGTGCGGCTCAAACTCTGCGGCGGCAGCAAGCAGGAAGGGCCTGAGGCCTTCGAGCTGAGCGATGCCTGGCTGCAGGACGGCACGCCGGTTGCGCCTGACGCATTAACCTTCAAACTGAATACTTTGGCCGATCGCCGACACAGCGGTAGCCACTACTGGATCGACAGCGGGAGCGTATACCTGAAATGACAGCGACGACGACCACCACTCAGGCCTTAATCGGGTGGATTAATGAGACGCGCCTGAACGCCCCTGTGCTGGATAACGATGCTGACGCCCTGCTTGCTCGCATCAACGCGGCGCAGGCGCGGGAGCAGGCCATTGAACGCGCCATGACCCGCCAGAGCAGCGTTGGGCTTTACGGTCATTCGCAGAGCGCGAAAGCGCACCTGCTGCTGTCTCTGTGCGGCAGCGGTAATGGACGCCTGAACGTGACGCCGGGCCAGCGCACCTTTGACTATTTTTCGCATATCAATCCGGGACATGCCCTGACCAACATGGCGGTCCGCTTCACCCGGGAGAACCCGGAGGTGGCGGATGAGGCATTCCCGCTGCGTCTGAGCCTGGTCACCGAGGCCGAGCTGGTACAGCTGTTTATTGCCCGAACGACGCTGCATCCACAGATGCGCGCGGTAGATAAGGCGGTCATTGAGACACGTCTGGAGAAATGGCGCGGGCTGCGCCAGCCGCAGGGCGTGCCCGGGATCACGGCTCAGGAAGTGGGTGCGATTGCCCGCTTCTGGCAAAGCACCGTACCCGCCGCTAAGCAGCAAATTGATGATGCCCTGTGGCATGAGTTCGCCCGGCTGGTGCCTTCTCTCGATCTCAGCACGCGGGCCAGCGTCTGGTCGCTGCTGTGGGGCGAGCAGCAGGAGCTGACCCAGCAGTGGTTAAAAATGGCCCATGTGCTGCACCAGACCAGCCATGCCTGCGAGCTTGCTGCCCCGCTTAGCCTGCTGGTGGACAGCTTTGGGCTGCCGGGTGAAGGGTTCCTGACGCACGACGGCACGTTAGACCTTCAGGACGCGCAGGAGACGCTGCTTCATCCGCTGAATAGCGGCGAAATGCTTAACGCCATCAGCATCCCCGTCGACGTGCTGGCCTTCCTGACCCGCGAGCTGGTGCTGCCGGTGGAGAACGGCGCGCTGGATAACGTCGATATTATTGATATCCCGGTTTTTGAAGATAACCGTGCCGACCCGCTACGCCAGGCGAAGTCCCAGTGGCTGCTCGAGCATTACCGTCAACAGCTTCAGCCGGATGTGCTGGTGATTTGTAATGCGACGGCGCATCACGAGCAGACGGCAAAAAAAGCAAAAGTGCTGATGAACTGGGTCAAGGAGACGCAGCCTGCTGAAGAATCTGCCCTGCCGGGGCTGGTGTGGGCGATCACTCCGCATGACGCCCGCTTTACCACCCGGCAGAATCTCGATGAAGCCGTACAGCATCTGCTCGGGAAGCCTGGCCTGCGCTGGGGCACGCTGCAGGCGCTGGACAGCCACAGCATGCAGCGCGTCATCGAATGGCTGTCTCAGGCCACGCTGCCCGCGCAGCGACAAAAGCGTCTCAGCACGCTGAAAGGCCTGTTGCGACAGGAGCTCTCGTCGCTGATGCAAAGCTATCTGGCGCCGCTGGTTGAGGAGCCGGGGACAAGACGTGCTCAGGCCGAAAACATGGTGCGCACGCTGCAAAGCAGCGCCGCCCGCCACGGCGAACTGCTTGAAGGCCTGCTGCCGCCGCTGAAAGCCTTTGAAACGCTGCTCGCCGTTCAGCAGCCCCGCGAGGAGCAGGTGAACGGGCTGTTTACGGACGCCATTGACCTGTTTGCCGATAGCGCCCAGGAAAGCGCCGGACTGTTCCAGACAAAAGATAAAGCGCGCCTGGCGCACAGAGTCTGGATAAATCATCTGCGCCAGTGGAGCCGCAATGAGGCCACGGCTGCACGCCTTGGGCTGGAGCCTGCGGTATTACAGCAAATCGCGGATGTGCTGGTGGTCACCAGCTACCGGCTGGATCTGCCTCAACAGCTTCAGCGCATTGTCGAAGCGGATAAAAGTAGCGCTGCGCAGCTGCATGCAGTGATGGGCAATTTCATTGGCTGGCTCGGTTTTGACCAGACGCCCGTGGCTACACGTCCGGCAAGCCGCATCCGCAAGGGTCAGGCAATCTTCGTTACGCCGGTGGTCAGCAGCGCGGAGCCTCGTTTGACGCGCCTGGGAGAACAGCCTGTGCATGCGGCCACCGCGTACGTTTACGACTGGCTGGTCGCACTCTATAGCCGCGCGATAGAGAACATTGATTACCAGCATCCACATGATGTTCAGCCGGGTGCTCGCCGGGCCTTACAGGCGTTATTACGCTGAGATTTCGGCCCGCAGCCATGCGGGCCATTTTCACCGCGCCATACACTCCACGAGCGTCTGCGCCAGCGCTGAGGGATTTTCCCACGACATTGAATGCCCTGCCGCAGGAATGATTTTCACCTCGACGCCCTTTTGCTTCAGATTATCTACATCGTCATCCGGAAGAGACAGCTCGCCGAAAATCAACGTTACCGGGCAAGGGAGTGACAGGAACTGCGCTTCCCATTCCGGCTCAACGCCCGCCACCAGGCTCGATGCACCGCGCCAGACGGCATAAGCGGCATTGCTCTGCAGACACCCCGCCCACGGCGTTTTTTCCGCGCTGAGCATGGCGTCATAGCCCTGGTTCAGAAACTGCAGCTCGGTTTGCGCTGCAATCGACCGGCTAAACATCCCTCCACCTGCATGAAAATTGGGCTCTGACACCATCAGCCCCTTCACGCGCGACGCCAGCAGCCCCGCCGTTTCGATAGCAATGCTGCCGCCCATGCTGTGCCCGTATAACCAGAAGGCATCCAGCTTAAGGTGGTCAACCAGCTCCGCCACGACGTGCGCCTGGTCGGTGGTTTTATAGCTGTAGTGCTCTGGTTTGTCGCTGTAGCCGCTGCCGGGCAAATCGATGAGAATCGCTCTGCGCGCGCCAAACAGCGGGTCATGAACGACACGGGGATATTCATAGGAAGAGGCGCAGCCCAGCCCGTGAATGAACACCACGGGATCGCCGGTGCCGGGCAAGTCATGCCAGCGCACGGTGCAACCGGCCTGCTGCGAGTAAAAACTGTTCATAAGCACTCCTTTTACGATGCACTGTATATTTATACAGTTATCGTATCTGGAATGCCATATTCATCTTTTAAAAATGGAAGCGTGCTTCAGAAAAGCGAGATCAGCAGCGCAACGGGAAAGCTCATTGGCCAGGTTGACCCCACCAGAAAAGCACTGAGCAGGCGGATACGTTTGCGGTCTTTAGAGAGGAACCAGGTAATTAATGCGCAGATGGAAGCCATGATTGCGTAAAAAACCAACATCTTTTGATACAACGTCATTCTGTATACCAGAGCCGAAAAAATAACCGCACGCAATATGCGTCATATGTTGATACAGATCAAGTTTTTTCGTTACAGAATAACCACTTAAATACTACGGATAATAACAAATGAGTATCTTGCGTAACACTCATGGCGGGCGTGGGGAACGCCTGGCCGCGTATGCGACCAGGCTAGCGGGATTAGTGTTTTATCATCACATGCCGTACGACCGTATAATCCTCAAGCCCGTAGACCGACATATCTTTGCCGTAGCCGGATAATTTCATGCCGCCGTGCGGCATTTCGCTAACCAGCATAAAATGGGTATTCACCCAGGTGCAGCCGTACTGCAGGCGCGCGCTCAGACGATGGGCGCGGCCCACGTCTTTGGTCCAGACCGATGACGCCAGGCCATACTGCGAATCGTTCGCCCAGGCCAGCACCTGCGCCTCGTCATCAAACTCGGTGACGCTCACCACCGGGCCAAACACCTCGCGCTGAACGATGGCATCGTCCTGTTTTGCCCCCGCCAGCAGGGTTGGCTGGAAGTAGTATCCCGCCCCTTCTTCTTTGCTACCGCCCGTGACAACGCGGATATGGCCGAGCGCTTTCGCCTCATCGACGGCCTGACAGACGCGTGCAAGATGGGCGGCGGAGCTGAGCGGTCCCAGTTCGGTAGAGGCATCCTCCGGCGCCCCCATTTTAAGGCTGGCGACCGCTGCGCCCAGCTTTTCCACCAGCGCGGCATAGATGCCCTTCTGGGCATAAATCCGGCAGGCCGCCGTACAGTCCTGCCCGGCATTGTAGAAACCAAACGTCCGCACCCCTTCGACAACCGCATCAAGGTCGGCATCATCAAAGACGATAACCGGCGCTTTACCGCCCAGCTCCATGTGGGTGCGTTTAATGGAGGATGCCGTATGGCCGATGATATGTTCCCCGGTCGCAATCGAACCGGTCAGCGAGACCATACGGACTTTTTCATGCCCGGTCAGCGGATCGCCCACCGTTTTCCCCCGGCCAAACAGGACGTTCAGAACGCCCGCCGGGAAGATATCTTTTGCCAGCTCTCCCAGCTTCAGCGCGGTCAGCGGCGTGATCTCTGAGGGCTTAATCACCACGCAGTTCCCTGCCGCCAGCGCGGGGGCCAGTTTCCATGCCGCCATCATCAACGGATAGTTCCAGGGGGCAATAGAGGCAACCACGCCCACCGGATCCCGGCGGATCATCGACGTGTGGCCGTCAAGGTACTCCCCGGCGGCCAGCCCGTTAAGACAGCGGGCGGCCCCGGCGAAGAAACGGAAAACGTCGACCACCGCCGGAATTTCATCACCCAGAGCACAGTGCAGCGGCTTGCCGCAGTTGAGGGATTCGAGCCGGGCAAACTCCTCACCATGCGCTTCAATCGCATCCGCCAGCTTCAGCAGGCACTCGGCACGGGTTTTTGGCGTTGTTTGTCCCCACGCCACAAAAGCATGGTCGGCCGCCTGAACCGCGGCGTCGACCTGAGCCGCTGACGCCTCAGCAATCTCCAGCAGGAGCTCTCCAGTGGCCGGGTTATAGACCGGCTGTTTTTCTCCCTCTCCGGTTACCAGTTTTCCCTCTATCAGCAGTTGTGTTTGCATAGCATTTTCCTGTTGAATTCACTGTTATTTCCCGCTGCCGGCGATGTTCTCGCCGTCGCGGGTTAGCCACCAGGCTCCCAGAATGGGGATAGTTGTCACCAGCATCACCAGTAGTGCTACAACGTTGGTGACCGGCACGTCGCGCGGACGGCCGAGCTGATTGAGCAACCACAGCGGTAGCGTTCGCTCGTGTCCCGCCGTAAATGTTGTGACGATTATCTCGTCAAACGACAGGGCAAACGCCAGCATTCCCCCGGCCAGCAGCGCGGAACCCAGATTGGGCAGCACCACGTAGCGGAAGGTTTGCCATCCGTCGGCCCCGAGATCCATCGACGCTTCCACCAGGCTCCAGGAGGTGCGTCTGAACCGGGCAATCACGTTGTTAAACACCACCACTACGCAAAAGGTGGCGTGTCCGACTACGATGGTGAAAAAGCCAGGCTCAAGGTCGATCGTTTTGAATGCAGTCAGCAGCGCCAGGCCGGTAATGATCCCCGGTAACGCAATCGGCAACAGCAGCAGAAGTGAGATCGCATTCTTGCCAAAAAACTCGCTTCGCCACAGCGCCGCTGCAGCAAGCGTGCCAAGCACGAGGGCAATGGCGGTGGATAGCGCCGCAATTTGAAGTGACAACGTCACGGATTCAATAATATCGCCGCGCCCCGCCGCTACGCTAAACCACTTCAGCGTCAGCCCCTGCGGCGGAAAGCTGAAGGCCGCGTCTTCGGTATTAAAGGCGTAGGTCGCGATAATCAGCAGCGGGAAGTGCAGGAAGATAACGCCCCCCCAGGCTGCCACTTTCAGAAACAGCGGTGCGCGTTCAGAGTGCATCGAATGCTCCCAGACGTTTCACGAACGCCAGATAGAGTGAAATCAGCACAATGGGTACCAGCGTGAACGCGGCGGCCATAGGCATATTGCCAATGGCGCCCTGCTGTGAGTAGACCATATTACCGATGAAGTACCCCGGAGGCCCCACCAGCTGCGGAACGATGAAATCCCCCAGCGTCAGGGAAAAGGTGAATATTGAACCTGCGGCAATACCCGGGATCGCCAGCGGCAGAACGACGTAGCGAAAGGTCTGGCGAGGACGCGCGCCGAGGTCGGCTGAGGCCTGCAGTAGCGAGGCCGGAAGGCGTTCCAGCGCCGCCTGGACGGGCAGGATCATAAACGGCAGCCAGATGTAGACGAAGACCAGAAAACGCCCCAGCCCGGAAGTGGATAAGGTGTTGCCGCCAATCGCCGGGAGCGTAAGGAGTGAGGTCAGGATCGGCTCCAGCCCCATGTGTTTGAGAAACCACTGCGCAACCCCATCCTTCGCCAGCAGCAACGTCCAGGCGTAGGCTTTGACGATGTAGCTCGCCCACATTGGCAGCATCACGGCGATATAGAAAAACGCTTTCCACTTGCCGCGGGTGTATCGCGCCATGTACCAGGCCATCGGGAATGCCAGGATGGCGCTGGCTATCGTCACCGCAATCGCCATGGTTAACGTGCGCAGGATGATGTCGTAGTTTGCCGGGTTGAAAAGCGCCTGAATGTTCGCCAGGGTCAGATCCGGCGTGACGGCCATGGTGAAATCGTCAAAGGTGTAAAAACCTTGCCACAGCAGGGTCAGCAACGATCCTAAATAGACGATGCCAAACCACATCAGCGGCGCAAGCAGAAGCAGGAACAGGCCGAGCGACGGTTTACGCCAGAACAGCGCCGTCATGCGGCTTAAGCGGCCGCGCGGGGCGGGAGGATGCGCGACACTCATAGACATTTCACCTCTCCTCGTGCAGGCGGATCATCGCGTCGCGTGGCCACGACGCCATCACCGCCTGCCCCGGCGCAATACCGCTCAGCGGCGAGGCTTCACTGAGATTAGCCTGGCTCACCAGCAGTTTGGCGCCATCGGCAAGCTTCAGCTCCAGCCGCGTGGCCGCCCCCTGATACTGAACGGCCTGCACGATGCCCTGAACCTGAACGTCTCCGCCCTCATTCAGGCGAATATGTTCCGGGCGCAGGGAATAGCTGCCTTCCATACCGCAAATTCTCTGCGCAAGTGCTGCATCAAAGACGTTGGATGTGCCCACAAAACCGGCGACAAACGGCGTGCGCGGACGCATATAGAGATCGCGTGGGGTATCCACCTGCTCGATGCGCCCGTTATTGAACACCGCCACCCGGTCCGACATGGAGAGCGCTTCGCCCTGATCGTGGGTGACGAAAATAAAGGTAATGCCCAGGTCCTGCTGAAGCTTCTTCAGTTCAAACTGCATCTGTTCACGCAGTTTGAGATCGAGCGCACCCAGGGGTTCGTCCAGCAGCAGGACGCGCGGCTCATTGACCAACGCCCGGGCGATGGCGACACGCTGCCGCTGACCGCCGGAAAGTTGCGAAGGCTTGCGGGCAACGGCAAAGCTCAGGCCCACTTTTTCCAGGGCATCACGGGCCTGCGCATGGCGTTTTTTCCTGTCGATGCCTTTGACCATCAAACCGTAAGCGACATTGTCGAGGATCGACATATGCGGGAATAGCGCGTAGTCCTGAAAGACGGTGTTCACATCCCGCTCCCAGGGAGGCAGTTCGCTCGCCTCTTTGCCGAAGATAGAAATCGTGCCGCCTGACAGCTGCTCAAAGCCGGCAATCAGACGCAGGCAGGTGGTTTTGCCGGAGCCCGAAGGCCCCAGCATGGAGAAAAATTCTCCGTCACGAATAGCAATGGTGACCCCATCCACCGCCCGTACGTCGCCGTACAGACGGGAAACGTTGTTAAACTCTACCGCGTACGTCATGTTCTGCTCCCGGGCAATTAACGACCGCCCATGATGGCGATGTAATCCTGCGTCCAGCGGCTGTAAGGGACAAATTTGCCGCCTTCTGCGATGGGGGTTTTCCAGAACATGATTTTGTCGAACTCGTTATAACCGTTTGTTTCGCAGCCTTTCTCACCCAGCAGCGTGCTGGCCTTACACCCTTGCGCAACCACGGGCAGGGAGCCAAACCATGCCGCCAGATCGCCCTGCACTTTCGGCGTCAGCGACCAGTTCATCCACTTGTAGGCGCACATCGGGTGTTTTGCCTGCGCGTGCAGCATGGTGGTGTCCGCCCAGCCGGTCACTCCCTCCTTCGGGAAGACGGTGGCAACGGGCTGGTTTTCGGCCTTCAGGGCATTCGCCTGATACGGCCAGGCGCTGGAGGCCACGACGCCTTCGTTTTTGAAGTCGCTCATCTGAACGGTGGTGTCATGCCAGTAGCGGTGGATCAGCGCGTGCTGATCGCGAAGCACCTTGAGCACGGCGGCATACTGTTCCTCATTGAGCTGGTACGGATCTTTAATACCCAGCTGAGGCTGCGTGGCTTTGACGAACAGCGCGGCATCGGCGATATAAATCGGGCCGTCGTATGCCTGCACGCGTCCCTGATTGGTTTTACCGTCCGGCAGATCCTGTTTGGTAAAGACCACGCTCCAGCTGTCCGGTGGCGTCGGGAAGGTTTTGGTGTTGTACATCAGCAGGTTTGGCCCCCACTGATACGGCGTGCCGTAGACTTTCCCGCCGACGTTAAACCATTCCCCTTTCACAATCCGCGCGTCGAGGGTTTTCCAGTTGGGAATGAGGTCGGGGTTAATAGGCTGAACGCGTTTCCCCATGATCAGGCGCAGGGAGGCATCACCCGAGGCGGTGACAAGGTCATAGCCCCCTTTCGCCATCAGGCTGACCATTTCATCCGACGTGGCCGCCGTCTTGACGTTGACCGCACACCCGGTCTCTTTTTCAAACTGGGTGACCCAGTCGTAGTTTTTATCCGTCTGACCCCGCTCGATGTATCCCGGCCAGGCGATAATATCCAGTCGACCTTCGCCGTCGCCAATGGCCTTTGGTGGTTCTGCGGCTTGCGCTGTCATGATAGTCATGCCGAGCGCGCACAGGCTGCTGCGGGCAAAATGTTTGCTCATAAGAGTTACTCCTGTCGCAATGAAATTTAGCGGCAGCCGTGCCGTAAAAATATCTCCCTTATTAAACGTAGACCGCGCAAATGCGCCGCACCGTACGGCTTCAGGAAATTTCATCAAGGTGTGACCGAGGGCGCATTCCCCGTTAACTGGATTATAGACAAGGAGTTAGCCGCGAGAGACGGTATGCAGATTTCCTATGACCGGGCACCGCGAAATATTCGCCGTGCCGTCATCAGGATAAGAATTGATTATTTAAATAACGGAGAAAAGATTATTCCAGCATCGCGCTAATTAATTTTCCTAACTGAACAACCGCCTGCTCTTCTCGCTCTCCCCAGGCCCAGGAGGTATTAAATCGGAAGAACGGCGTCCACGCGTCGGAGGTAGAAAACATCTTTCCGGGGGCAATGCTGATGTGGTGCGTTAAGGCTTTTTCGCTGAGCAGCCCCGCATCCAGCTGCGCCGGAAGCTCCAGCCATAAAAAGTAGCCGCTGTCGTTATGGTGGATTTTGACGCCGGCAGGCATATGGCGCAAAAGTGACTGCCAGGCCTGCTGCTTTCGCTCGGCGAGCGTACGCCGCAGGCGGCGCAGATGGGCGTCGTAGCGTTTAGTCGCCAGGTAATCCACCAGCGCCAGCTGCACAGGAGAGCTGGTGGAGAGCGTGCTCATCAGCTGCAGCTGCTGAATGCGTCGCGCGTGTTTTCCTGCCGCGACCCAGCCGATGCGAAAACCGGCCACCAGACATTTTGAAAAGGACGAGCAGTGCAGCGTCATGTCCTGGCGATCCCACGCTTTCGCCGGAAGCGGCTTTTCGCGGCCAAAATAGAGCTCGCTGTAGACATCGTCTTCAATAAGGGGGACATTGTGCTGCGTTAACAGCGCGACAAGCTGCGCCTTTTTCTCCGCGTTCAGCGTGAAGCCAAGCGGGTTTTGACTGTTGGTCATGATCCAGCAGGCTTTAACCGGGTACTCATTCAGCGCCTGTTCAAGGGCATTCAGGTCAATCCCCTCGCGGACATCCGTCGCAATCGACAACGCTTTGAGTTTCAGGCGTTCCAGCGCCTGCAGCGCGCCGTAGAAACACGGGTTTTCGACGATCACCCAGTCGCCCGGCTCGGTCACGGCCTGCAGGCTGAGATTGAGCGCTTCAAGCGCGCCTGCGGTGATCACGATCTCTTCCGGGGAGATGTTCATCCCCTGCTGCGCGTAGCGACGGGCAATGGCGTGGCGAAGATCGACGTTTCCCGGCGGCAGGTTCTCAATCACGCTCATCGCCGTCGCGGTTTTACTGACGTTAGCCAGCGAGCGGTTAAGCTGCTGAAGCGGGAAAAGCCGGGGGTCGGGAAATGCGGAGGCAAAAGGGACAACGGACGGGTCGCGGCTGGCCTGTAAGACGTCGAAGATGTAGGTGTTAATATCCACCACTTCGTCACGCATCACCTGGGCAGGTGGAGCAGGCTGTTGTGCGGTCGGGCGCGAGGCAACGTAATAGCCCGACTGCGGTCTGGCGACAATGCGCCCCTGACTTTCCAGCATCTGATACGCGTGGCCAACGGTCATAAAACTCATGCCGCTGCTCGCCACCTGCTCTCGCAGCGAAGGCAGCTTATCGCCCGGCAGCCATACGCCAAGCTCAATCTGCGAGATAATTTGTTGCGCCAGACGCTGGTATTTTTTCATCAGATTCTCCTTATAACCGACAGTGTATATCAGCAGGAGAAAAAGTGAAGATTTAGCTAACTGTTATAGTTTCTAAAATGAATTACTTACGGTACTCGGTAACGTGGCTTTGCGCGTGACGCGCTGCGGCCAGATGATCGAGCGTGATCATCGACGATTTGCAAAAAATGCATTTCGCGCCGAGTGGATTTTTCTCAGACACATCGAAGACTGAGGTACGGTACTGCGAGCCATGACAGCATGGGCAGCGAAAATGAATATAAGAAGTCATAGAATTCTCCTGAAACATAAATTACTAATGGGCCGATAGGGCAATAATGGTTTTAAACAAAACGAATCGGAATGTAGATAAAGACCCAAGAGAGGCTGCGGAGAGGCACAACGTGATGAGAACTGCTTTATAAAACTACGTCAGATATTTATTTGGACTCAAAACCAGAAGACCATTAACGCACGGCACAGACGACAAGGCAAGCAGTTTTATGCAGAAAATTCATAAAAATACTGTTTTTATTCCTCATCCTCGAGGTATATCAGATGGCTAAAGTATGAGTTTTAAGCCAACTGTTATGGTTAAAAATCACTTTTCTGCGTCTGATAGTCCGAACTTTGCCCCTATACCATAACAGCACACCGTTTGACATTGAGGTTGTGCATGTTTGGTTTAGATGCTTTTCACCTTGCACGGATACAGTTTGCCTTTACCGTATCCTTTCACATTATTTTCCCCGCCATCACCATCGGCCTGGCAAGCTATCTTGCCGTACTCGAAGGGCTGTGGCTGAAAACAAAAAATCCGGTCTGGCGCTCGCTGTACCATTTCTGGTCGAAGATTTTTGCCGTCAACTTCGGCATGGGCGTGGTCTCCGGGCTGGTGATGGCCTACCAGTTTGGCACCAACTGGAGTGGATTTTCACAGTTTGCGGGCAGCATTACCGGTCCGCTGCTGACCTATGAAGTGCTAACCGCCTTCTTCCTCGAAGCCGGGTTCCTCGGCGTGATGCTGTTCGGATGGAACAAAGTCGGACCGGGTCTGCACTTCTTCTCTACCTGTATGGTGGCGCTGGGCACCATCATCTCCACCTTCTGGATCCTCTCGTCGAACAGCTGGATGCAAACCCCGCAGGGCTATGAGATCGTCAACGGTCAGGTGGTGCCGGTGGACTGGTTCGCCGTGGTGTTTAATCCCTCCTTCCCTTACCGCCTGCTGCATATGTCGATAGCCGCATTCCTGAGCAGCGCCCTGTTTGTGGGCGCATCGGCGGCATGGCATCTGCTGCGCGGCAATAATACCCCTGCCATCCGCGCGATGTTTTCGATGGCGCTGTGGATGACGCTAATTGTCGCCCCCATCCAGGCCATGGTTGGCGATATGCACGGGTTGAACACCTTAAAACACCAGCCCGCCAAGATTGCCGCCATTGAAGGCCACTGGGAAAATCCTCCGGGTGAGCCTACCCCCCTGCTGCTGTTTGGCTGGCCGGATATGGAACAGGAGCGCACCCGCTTTGGGCTGGAGATCCCCGCACTCGGCAGTCTTATTCTGACGCACAGTCTGGATAAACAGGTTCCGGCCCTCAAAGAGTTTCCGAAGGAAGACCGACCGAATTCCACTATCGTCTTCTGGTCATTCCGCATTATGGCGGGCCTGGGCATGCTGATGCTGCTGCTCGGGGTGATGGCACTCTGGCTGCGCTATAAAAAACGCGTTTATTCGTCGCGCCCTTTCCTGTGGTTTACGCTGCTGATGGGGCCATCCGGGCTGATTGCTATTCTGGCCGGGTGGATCACCACCGAAGTGGGCCGCCAGCCGTGGGTGGTCTACGGACTCCAGCGAACGAAGGATGCGGTTTCTGCTCACGGTGACCTGCACATGAGCGTGAGCCTGCTGGCCTTCTTCGTCGTCTATACCTCGGTATTCGGCGTGGGTTACAGCTATATGGTGCGCCTCATCCGAAAAGGCCCGCAGCCGCATGAGTCTTTCGCCACCGAGTCCGACGGACGTCCGGCGCGCCCGCTTTCTGCCGTCACAACTGAACATAAGGAGCAGCCATAATGGGTATCGATCTTTCCATTATCTGGTTTGTGATCATCGTCTTTGCCACGCTGATGTATATCGTGATGGACGGTTTTGATCTGGGGATCGGTATTCTGTTCCCGGCAACGCAGGACGCCGACGATCGCGACGTGATGGTCAACAGCGTCGCGCCGGTCTGGGACGGAAATGAAACCTGGCTGGTGCTAGGCGGTGCCGCCCTGTTCGGCGCATTCCCGCTGGCCTATGCGGTGATCGTTGATGCCCTGACCATTCCGCTAACATTAATGCTGATCGGACTTATTTTCCGCGGTGTAGCATTTGAGTTTCGCTTTAAAGCCACGCCGGCCCACCGCCCCTTCTGGGATAAGGCGTTTATTGGCGGCTCAATTCTGGCAACGTTTACCCAGGGCGTGACGGTAGGCGCCGTCATTAACGGTTTTGCCGTCACCGGCCGGGCCTATACCGGCGGACCCTTTGACTGGTTTACCGCGTTTAACCTGTTTTGCGGCGCGGGTCTGGTGGTGGCCTACGCGCTGTTAGGCTCTACCTGGTTGGTGATGAAAAGCGAAAACGCGCTGCAGCAGCGGATGCGTGATGTGTCGAAAACGCTGTTAATCGTACTGCTGGCGTTTATTGCGGCGATCAGCCTCTGGACGCCGCTGGCGCAACCGGCCATCGCTGCGCGCTGGTTTACGCTGCCGAATCTGTTCTATCTGCTGCCTGTCCCTGCCCTGGTGGTGATTTTTAGCCTCTACCAGTGGCGCTGCCTGAATAATCCCGACAGCCATAGCCGTCCGTTTATCCTGACGCTGGGGCTGATATTCCTCGGCTTTAGCGGGCTTGGGATCAGCATATGGCCGCATATTATTCCACCGTCGATCACCCTGTGGCAGGCCGCCGCCCCGACGCAAAGCCAGGGCTTTATGCTGGTGGGCGCGCTGTTGATCATTCCCGTTATTCTGGTCTACACCTTCTGGAGCTACTACGTGTTTCGCGGCAAAGTTCAGCATGGGGAGGGTTATCACTGATGCAACAACCGGTCTGGAAAAAATTGCTGTGGCTGGCCATTATCTGGGGCGGCAGCGTACTGGCGCTGGCTGCGGTCAGTATGCTCTTCCGTATGCTGATGACGGCGGCAGGGTTTAAATCACATTAACGTCATTCCGGGCAACCGCTGCGTTGCCCGGTACCTACCCCCGCACTTTCAGATAAACCCCATTAACGCAGGTCAGAGTATCGTTACACTAGGAAAAGATTCACGGTATTTATAATTTGAGAAGCAAAATGAAAAAGCTCATTGCGTTAAGCGTTATTAGTCTTGTCCTTACCGGCTGCGTTAATCCGGGTAAAGCCTCCGTTCAGCCGGAGCAACTTAAAAACCACCGCTTTGTGCTGGAAAATGTAAACGGTAAGGCCGTGAAGACCGCGACAATGCAACCTGAGATCGGTTTTAGCGCGCTGCCAGATATCAGCCTGGTGAATAACATCAGCGTTTCTGGCCAGATGTGTAATCGCTTCAACGGACAGGGAAAATTGTCCGAAGGCGAGCTTAAGGTTAAAACGCTGGCCATGACGCGCAAGCTCTGCACTGAACCGCAGCTGAATGAGTTGGATCAGGCCATCGGCGACATGCTGCGCAAAGGGGCGCAGGTCGACCTGACTGAGGACCAGTTAACGCTGGCGACAGCCGATAAAACGCTGATGTTTAAGCGTGTAGAATAATCAGTAGTTACCGCAGCTTCCAACGGCAAGCGACTGTTCGCTACAGCGTTTGCCGTTTGGCAAGGCGCACATCCCAATAGCAGAACCATCAAGCTGGCGGGCGACAGACAGCGAGCCGCCAATCATTGCGCAGTTGGCTTGACCAGAACTGGACATCGCCGCTTTCATTCCCGGCGCCACGTGGGCTGCCGTTGCCTGCTGGACTGGTTCACTGCTACATGCCGACAACAATAACGCGGCACACCCTACCCAAAATGCTGAGCGCATGCTCTCTCCCCCATGAATAATGCGAAACCTATGCATAATAGGCATCACATCCCGTGTCGTCGAGAGCAGAAGTGCGTATTTATGCGCTCCGGAAACAATTTCTCGCAATTTTTTCGCCAAAAGTTTGATCTACTCATTGATGGAGAGAATAGCAAGGACACAAAAGCGAAAATCGTAAAATCCCTCGTTTGCTAGAATACACAGATAATATTCAGGGTTTGTTGCCGTAATACAGACCCCTATTTTTTTGCGCAATGTAAGGGTGTTGTCCTATGCAAACTATTGACGGTAATGGTGCAGTTGCCTCAGTCGCGTTTCGCACCAGTGAAGTTATCGCCATCTACCCGATTACGCCAAGTTCTACCATGGCCGAGCAGGCGGATGCCTGGGCGGGTAACGGGTTAAAAAACGTCTGGGGCGATGTCCCGAGAGTGGTTGAAATGCAGTCTGAAGCCGGTGCGATTGCCACGGTACACGGTGCGCTTCAGACCGGCGCGCTTTCCACGTCGTTTACCTCCTCTCAGGGATTGCTGTTAATGATCCCTACGCTGTACAAACTCGCCGGTCAACTGACCCCCTTCGTTCTGCACGTTGCTGCGCGTACCGTTGCTACCCACGCGCTCTCTATCTTTGGCGATCACTCAGACGTGATGGCCGTGCGCCAGACCGGCTGTGCGATGCTTTGCGCCAGCAGCGTTCAGGAAGCCCAGGACTTTGCCTTAATTTCCCATATCGCCACGCTCAAAAGCCGCGTGCCGTTTATTCACTTCTTTGATGGTTTCCGCACCTCTCACGAAATCAATAAAATCGTCCCGCTGGCTGACGATACTATCCTGAATCTTCTCCCGCAGGCGGAAATCGACGCGCATCGCGCCCGGGCTCTGAATCCTGAACACCCGGTTATTCGCGGGACATCGGCAAACCCGGATACTTATTTCCAGTCCCGCGAGGCCACGAACCCCTGGTATAACGCGGTTTACGACCATGTTGAACAGGCAATGAATGACTTCGCCGCCGCGACCGGTCGGGAATACAAACCCTTTGAGTATTACGGCCATCCGCAGGCGGAACGGGTGATTGTGCTGATGGGGTCAGCCATTGGGACCTGTGAAGAGGTGGTTGACGAACTGCTGACGCGCGGCGAAAAAGTTGGCGTGCTAAAAGTGCGTCTCTATCGCCCGTTCTCGGCGAAACACCTGCTCTCTGCCCTGCCGGAGAGCGCGCGTACCGTTGCGGTGCTCGATCGTACCAAAGAGCCGGGGGCGCAGGCGGAACCGCTGTATCTGGATGTGATGACGGCCCTGGCCGAAGCCTTTAATCATGGCGAACGTGAAACGCTGCCGCGCGTGATCGGGGGGCGCTATGGTTTGTCCTCTAAAGAGTTTGGTCCGGACTGCGTGCTGGCGGTATTCAACGAGTTAAGCGAAGCGAAACCCAGGCCGCGCTTTACCGTCGGCATTTATGATGATGTGACGAATCTGTCCCTGTCGTTGCCGGAAAACACCTTGCCCTCGACAGCCAAACTTGAGGCTCTGTTCTATGGTCTGGGCAGCGACGGTAGCGTCTCTGCGACCAAAAACAACATCAAAATCATCGGGAACTCCACGCCGTGGTACGCCCAGGGGTACTTCGTTTACGACTCCAAAAAAGCAGGCGGCCTGACCGTTTCCCACCTGCGCGTGAGCGAACAGCCCATCCGCTCTGCGTATCTTATTTCTCAGGCCGATTTTGTTGGCTGTCACCAGCTGCAGTTTATCGATAAATACCAGATGGCCGAGCGCCTGAAGCCCGGCGGTATTTTCCTCCTCAATACGCCGTACAGCGCAGATGAAGTCTGGTCGCGCCTGCCGCAGGAAGTTCAGGCGGTGCTGAACCAGAAAAAAGCCCGTTTCTACGTGGTCAACGCGGCGAAAATTGCTCGCGAATGTGGCCTTGCCGCGCGTATCAATACCGTTATGCAGATGGCCTTCTTCCATCTGACGAATATCCTGCCGGGCGACAGCGCGCTGGCGGAACTGCAGGGTGCGATTGCCAAAAGCTACAGCAGCAAGGGCCAGGAGCTGGTCGAACGTAACTGGCAGGCGCTGGCGCTGGCGCGCGAGTCGCTGTTTGAAGTACCGCTGCAGCCGGTCAATGCCGCAAGCCCAAACCGCCCTCCGGTGGTCTCCGATGCGGCACCTGATTTCGTGAAGACCGTGACGGCGGCGATGCTGGCAGGTCTGGGGGATGCCCTGCCCGTCTCTGCGCTGCCGCCGGATGGCACCTGGCCGATGGGTACCACCCGCTGGGAAAAACGTAACATTGCCGAAGCGATCCCTATCTGGAAAGAAGAGCTGTGTACCCAGTGCAACCACTGCGTTGCGGCATGCCCGCATTCTGCCATTCGTGCCAAAGTGGTTTCACCGGAAGAGATGGAATCCGCCCCGCCCAGCCTGCATTCGCTTGATGTGAAATCCCGCGATATGCGCGGACAGAAATACGTTCTGCAGGTCGCGCCTGAAGATTGCACCGGCTGTAACCTGTGCGTCGAGGTCTGTCCGGCGAAAGACAGGCAGGATCCAGAGATCAAAGCCATCAACATGATGTCGCGTCTGGAGCATGTTGAAGAGGAGAAGGTCAATTATGATTTCTTCCTGAATCTGCCGGAAATCGATCGCAGCAAACTGGAGCGCATTGATATTCGTACCTCGCAGCTGATTACGCCGCTGTTTGAATACTCCGGTGCCTGCTCAGGCTGCGGTGAAACACCGTATATCAAGCTGCTTACCCAGCTGTACGGTGACAGGATGCTGATTGCCAACGCTACCGGCTGTTCGTCTATCTATGGCGGTAACCTGCCCTCCACGCCGTACACCACCGATGCCAACGGTCGCGGTCCCGCGTGGGCAAACTCGCTGTTCGAAGACAACGCCGAATTTGGTCTGGGCTTCCGCCTGACCGTTGACCAGCACCGCGCACGCGTGATGCGCCTGCTGGAACAGTTTGCCGGACAGATCCCTGCCGGGCTCAATGAAGCGCTTCACGCTGACGCGACGCCAGAGGTACGTCGTGAGCAGGTAGCTGAGCTGCGTCAGATGCTTCAGGGCGTGGCGGGCGCTGAACAGCTGCTGACCGACGCGGACGCGCTGGTTGAAAAATCAATCTGGCTGATCGGCGGTGACGGCTGGGCTTACGACATCGGCTTTGGCGGACTGGATCACGTGTTAAGCCTGACCGAAAACGTCAATATCCTGGTTCTGGATACGCAGTGTTATTCCAACACCGGTGGTCAGGCCTCGAAAGCAACGCCGTTAGGCGCTGTGACGAAATTCGGCGAACACGGTAAACGCAAGGCGCGCAAAGATCTCGGTGTAAGCATGATGATGTATGGTCACGTTTACGTCGCGCAAATCTCGCTGGGTGCCCAGCTTAACCAGACGGTAAAAGCGATCCAGGAAGCTGAAGCGTATCCTGGCCCGTCGCTGATCATTGCCTACAGCCCTTGCGAAGAGCATGGCTACGATCTGGCACTCAGCCACGACCAGATGCGTCAGTTGACCGCGACCGGCTTCTGGCCGTTGTACCGGTTCGACCCGCGTCGTGCTGACGAGGGTAAATTACCGCTGGCGCTGGATTCGCGTCCGCCGTCCGATGCCCTGGCCGAGACGTTAATGCAGGAGCAGCGCTTCCGTCGCCTTAACGCGCAGCAGCCGGAAGTGGCCGAACAGCTCTGGAAAGATGCCGCTGCTGACCTGCAAAAACGTTATGACTTCCTGGCGCAAATGGCGGGTAAAGCCGAAAAACCGACCAGCGACTAGTACCTCTGCCCGGCTTGTCCGGGCATTTTTTTCACCATAAAAAAGCCCGGCGTATTCACACCGGGCGGATCCAGATAATCAATATAATCAATGAATATCTATTTACTTTACTTAATAACATTCATGTTAATTATTGATTAATTATCTTAAAAGCATATAAGACCATCAAAACCACCATAATTAACGCCTGATTAATAATTTTAATTTAATATACTTACTTTTAAATCATTCATACAGCCAATGACTATTTCCGCTGATTTATTCGGTATAGATTTTACTTGATTCGTAACAATTATACTTTATTACTCTTACACAGGAGTGATTTAGCATGAGACAACTTTCTCATTCTGAAAGTTCAACAGGTAATCAAATAAAAACAACCACAAAGGAATATCAAAATGCAAAGAAAAGTACTGGCCCTGATGATTCCGGCTCTGTTAATGGCTGGCGCAACTCATGCCGCAGAGATTTATAATAAAGACGGCAACAAATTAGATCTGTACGGAAAAGTAGATGGTCTGCACTATTTCTCCGACGATAAAGGCGCTGACGGCGATCAAACGTACATGCGTCTGGGCTTCAAAGGCGAAACCCAGATCAACGACATGATGACCGGTTACGCACAGTGGGAATACAATATTCAGGCTAATAACACGGAAGGGTCTGATAATCAGTCCTGGACGCGTCTGGCCTTCGCTGGTGTCAAAGTGGGCGACTACGGCTCCTTCGATTATGGCCGTAACTACGGCGTGCTGTACGACGTGGAAGGCTGGACCGATATGCTGCCTGAGTTTGGTGGCGACTCCTACAGCAAAGCCGACAACTTCATGACCAGCCGCGCCAACGGCGTGGCAACCTACCGTAACACCGACTTCTATGGTCTGGTGCAGGGCCTGAACTTTGCTCTGCAGTATCAGGGCAAAAATGAAGATGCCAGCAACAATCAGGAAGGCACCAACAACGGTCGCGACACGCGTCACGAGAACGGTGACGGCTTCGGTATTTCTACCACCTATGACTTTGGCATGGGGATTACTGCGGGTGCGGCCTACACCTCTTCTGACCGCACCAACGAGCAGGTCATGAACACCACTGCGGGTGGTGACAAAGCTGATGCGTGGACTGCTGGTCTGAAATATGACGCCAATAACATCTATCTGGCGGCAATGTACTCTGAAACCCGCAATATGACACCGTATGGTGATAATACTGACGCCGTAGCGAATAAAACCCAGAACTTTGAAGTGACCGCGCAGTACCAGTTCGACTTCGGCCTGCGTCCTGCTATTTCCTATCTGCAGTCTAAAGGTAAGGACCTGGGCAACGGTCAGGGCGATCAGGATCTGGTTAAGTACGCTGACGTAGGCGCGACCTACTACTTCAATAAAAACATGTCCACCTACGTTGATTACAAAATCAACCTGCTGGATGAAGATGACAGCTTCTACAAAAACAACGGCATCGGTACGGATGATGTCGTAGCGTTAGGTCTGGTTTACCAGTTCTGATTGTCAGAGCCCGCATCATGATGCGGGCTCGCTTTTATTGAAGCTCGTCACGAAAGGCTGTTTAATAAAGGGTTTGGTTGAGGGTAAGTTGAAAGAAAGCAGGTTAAACTCAGGTGATAGCCCTTTAGTTACTAAGGATAACAGCATTGTTTGGTCGTATATCCCTTACCGTACTTACCCTTTTAGCATTGCTGTGGATGGCGTTAATTTTTGATTTTAATGATATTGTCGGGCATCTCGGCGCGCTGTTAAACCATCTTGATGGCAGTTAACCATGTTCCCTGGAAACAAAAAGCCACCAGCATTACCGGTGCCAGGCTGAGGCGGCAGTCACGCCTGCCCTTCCTCGTTCTCGCGAAAAGTGAGATATCCGAATACTCCACTTTCCCCATCCATGGGATGGTTAACGCCGTCCATCACCTTCACCTCTGGAAAATCAAAAGGTGAAACGTTTTCAAAACAGGCGACATTCACGCCGTATTCGTTTGGGTTAGAACGCCGCTGATGGAACGTGTAGATCCCGCACACCGAGCAGAAGAAATGGCGTGCCGTTCCCGTGTTAAAGCGGTACTCGGCGAGCTTATCCTCACCTTTGGTCACCGTAATCCCCGATAGCGGCGCAGAGACGACGACCGCGCCTCGCATTCGACAAAAGGAACAGCTGCAGCGCCGCGCGGTGTTCAGGCCATCAGTGAGCTCAACGGTGAATGCCACCGCGCCGCAATGGCACCTCGCATTTCGTCTTTCAGACATGGGCTATACCCCTTTTCTCACCAGCTCGGCCGCTTTAACAAAAACCTCGTCTTCTACGCCATCGCCTTTTTGCCTGCCGAGTCTGACAAGTTCATCCACAATACTGTTGCGATGAATCGGTTTCTGCGCTGAAACCAGCCCAATAACGGCGGCCCCAATCGCCAGCCCCACTAATCCGGTTTGTTCGTCTTTGTTTTTCATATTCATGCTCCTGGTACAACAAACAAGCGTAGCAGGAATACGCTAAAACGAAATGACGGACACGTTTAGACAGGTACGACCTCTAAAATCGACAGATACGAACGGGTGTCTATTATTTTGTTTAGCTTAAGATTGGTCTGTTCAAACAAGATCTGATACTCAAGCTCAGTCCTGGCACGCCCGCCATCAAAGCTTGTTAACAGAAGAAGGTCAGAAAGGTTTACTTAGGCTGTTTCGTACCGTTTAGCATACAGTTTATTTAAATACGTAAAAAAACGAGGCCACTTACTCCTCAACTTGATTAGCCACGCTCGGAAACTATTAACTTCAACATGATTGCTACGCCATTTAAATTCTTGTCAAAACAAACATTCCACATTTAGAATCGCGGCGTCATTCCGTATTCTGGCGTTTTAATATTGGCGGCCCAAATCTTGATATCGTTTTGCAGAAGAAGAGTAAAATCTGATTTCAAATGCGTCACCATGTCATTCACGCTGTCCGCATCAACTACAGAAAAATGTTCAATTCTGTTCTGTCCCACCTGTACACAGTGATATTTGGCAGGCAGCACTTTACCGTTCACATTAAGCGGCAGGTAATTCTCACCACAACGGCCTTCCGTAATATATGACACCAGCAAATTAGCGGATTTTTTTCCTGGCTGAGAGAAGCTTACCATGACAGGAAACCCTTCCGAGGTCTGCGTCATATCATAAAGAACAGCATTCTTCATATACCAGGTATTATATTCCCGCTCCTGAAAGGCGGACCAGGAAGGCGCAGAAAAGATCACCAGCACTGCCAGCGTAATAGATTCTATTTTCATGGGATGTTGTCGTCCGTGTTGTTGCACGTATTATTCAGATTGTGCAAAAAACAGCAACCTCTTAAGAATAGTCCTACTACTATTGGCAGTGATGGGGGGAAGGCATATCGACGTACGAAACTTTCCACCTGTGAGTTCCGGCCATTAGCCCGCTCTATTTATCCCTGTTCGCCGTTCGAATCGCCTCCAGGCCGACGCGCTGTCCGAATGACAGTTCTAACGTATTTCCATCAGGATCGGCAAAAAAAGCATAGTAGCCGACGGGATCGCCCAGATTCTCGGGCGCTTTCCTTAATACCCCTTCTGCGGTAGCCATCTCCGTTTTTCTGTCAATTTCTTCACGGGTGGCGCAGGCAATACCAAGGTGGCCAAAGTTGCCAAGCGGGGTATCGGTCACCGTGTCTGCCTGCACCAGAACCAGTGCAAAAGGACGGGTATGGTCGCTAAGCCATGCAACTTTCCTTGCATCAGGCAGATCGGGTTCGCGGGAATGAATCACCTCCATGCCGGCATAGCGGCGGTAAAAGGCAATACTTTTTTCCAGCTCCCTGACCATAAACGCCACATGCGTGAAACCTACATCAATGTCTTTCATTTTAAGATGTTACTCCTTTCAAAGTGGTACACACATCTTAAAAGCTCAAGTTAACTTGATGTCAACACGCTCATGCAGACGAAAACGCAGTGAAATGATAAAGCGCCGCCGTCGCGGCGATGCTGACGACAACGCTGATGAAAAAGTAGGTTTTGAAAGGCTGCTTTTTGGTTTTATGGCGAAAGAGTTGCTGGCCCACAATGGCACCAGGCCAGCCGCCCGTCGCGCCAAATACCAGCAACGTAGCTTCCGGGACCCTGCGCATGCCTTTGCGCGCCGCCATTTTATCGGCGCCATACATGCTCATCGTCAGCACATTGATCAACAGAAACCACATGCCCAGAGGACTCGTAGCAAAAAGGCTGCCTATCGCAGCGAACATCAGGAGTAAATAACAAAAGCGATTCAGGGTCATAGCACGAGCCACGGGATGTTTAGCGGTTTTGGATAACGTACTATACGCTAATTAACGAAAATATCAGAGTGAGACGGCTTTTCTAAAAGCAATCTGCGCCTCAGGCCTTTACTGATTAACATTTAAACTGCCGCAATAAGTAAGCATTATTTCATTATGTTTTGGCAGCTAGCATTTTTTGGGGGATGATGCCTCCCTTTTTTATTTTCTCAGAAACAACTGAATAAACATTATTCCACCCTGACATTAACTTTTGGCTTCGACAAGAGAACTTTGATCAGTTCCTTGAAAGGAAGAGGTTTGTAGAAGAAAAATCCCTGTAGAAACCGGATATGATTGCGTGTGAGGTAATCAAGTTGCTCTGCTGTTTCAACGCCTTCCGCCACGATACTAATTGAGAGTTTCTTGGCCAACTCCAGTACCGAATCGAGGATTAGCGTTGAATCCTCATTCGCGTTAACCCTGGCAACAAAGCTTTGGTCGATTTTAATGTAATCAATATGCAGATCCTGCAGATAGGATAGACCGGAATACCCCGTACCAAAGTCATCCAGCGCAATGGCAAATCCGTTGTTATGTAATTCATTTAATGTGTTAACGAGATGTTCATCAATGTCGAGTGGTTCACGCTCCGTCACCTCAACGACAAGGTTGAGATCCTGTCGAGTAAAACTGCGCTTGTAGTGGCGACATTCCTCAACAAAGGTGGACGCAACGATATGAGAAGCGCTGAAGTTAACCCCTACGTGAAACCCTTCTGGCAGCAATGTCGCAATAGAATTCATTTGCATTGCAACCTGCTTCATTAAGCTCTGAGTCAAAGGAATAATTAAACCGGATTTCTCAGCAAGAGGAATGAAGGATGCGGGAGAAATAAACCCTGATTGAGGATGCTTCCATCTGGCCAGCACTTCCACCCCCCGCAAAGTTCCCTCTTTACCGCTCACAACGGGTTGGTAATACGGAATAATTTCATTTCTGTAAATTGCCATGCGCAGTGACTCTTCGGGTGAGACATCCTTAGAAATATAGCGCTGAAGAATATAAGCAGAAAGAGACGATATTATCAACAGGAATAGTACCACCCCTCCGGCTCGATTGAATAATCTATTAAGACTAAAAAGAGGCGGAGAGTTAAATTGTACCGAAAAAGGAAAATTAGAGGCTTTTACCGTTAATACCTCTTTCTTCGTATTGTCTGCCGTCGTCACATCGCCCGTCAGGCCTAAAAGGGTATTTCCTACTCTCAGGGAATATTCAACGCCATTTAATGGCATATCCAGCGCATCACGGATATGGCTATCGCTAATGCTAACGATGATTCGGCTTCCGACGTGATTTGTCTGGTATAAGAGAACCGGAAGACCGTTGACGGTACTCCCCGAAGGAACGAGGAGCAATGATGACTCAGGCAGCACTGAGCTGTTGACCAACAATACGCGGTTTCCCGGTAAAGAGGAGCACCAGACCGCATTATTTTTCAGAATAATGATCGTTCTCAGGTGAGGCTGTAATGCAGCCTCGGTGCCCAGCCGATATTGCCCTTCAGCATCACAGTCATTCTCGGCAAGTTGCATTGCCATCTGAGTCGCATGACGAGCCTCTTTTAGAATAACATTCATGTTCCGCACGACGTAGTGCGCCCCTGCCAGGCTATCAGCCCGTGCAGAATACCAAACCTGTAAATTGATGATAAAAACGCCGAGCAAAAACATCGTCGTGGCTGCAACTACGGGGATAGATGCATGGCGCATTTAGGGTTCTCGATTTAAGTAAAGTTACCGCTTCAACGCTGCTGAAGTGATTGAATTGTCATCGTCTTAAGCATGGTTGATAAAGAAATAAATACCATATCAGGCGTCAGAAATTTTCTCGTAAACCAGATTGAGGGGAAACAAAAGGCCGCCGAACGGCAGCCCTGGTAGATAAGCGTTTATTAATACCGCTTTATTGTATTGATCGGGGTTCGTTCTGACCAGTCTGGTCTTTCGCCAGCCATGATGGCACGCTGTTGCGTTGGCGTCACAGACTGGGTTATTTCGGGCATTGACTTGTATTCGGGTTGCTTAGGTGGACTAAGTTCCAGATCGGAGCTACAGCCTGACAACAGCAAAACCGCCAGTAAGTATGAATTAAGCTTGAACACGTTCCCCCCTTCCAATGGGATAGAATTTTAAGAAAAAGCGTGGTGCCGCTATAGATTAATCAAGATATTTTTTCGCGGTCAATACCTTCAACCCATTGTTTTCATGCCCAGCTATGCACAAAACCGAACAGAAAGGCGATTACGCCGGATGCCGGCCCCAGAATCAACGCCGCTGCAAAACGTGCTGGCATTCGTCGCCGTAATCCGTACCATACGCGGCAGACAATTTTTGCCCCTAAATTTGCCCCTAACTTTACTCATTGCGCACCTCTTTTTCCCCCTGCCCCTATACTTTCAGTCTGAAATCTGGCTCGAGGTTTATAAGCTCAAACGCGCGAAGAAAATCTGGCTTACCTGGCAATAGCCACCAGCCGATTGTTTAAATCCCTCTGGCAGCATGGTCGCGTTATCCGCTTTGCGGATGGATGGTTCGAATGGAAGAAGGAAAGCGACAAGACGCAGCCCTGCTTCATGTACCGCGCAGACGGGTAACTCAACTTGTTTTGTCACCAGAAGCGATCCGTGAGTGGATGCGCCTGGATATTGTCGGGAAGAAGGCGGAAAAGATAGTTTCACACGGTGCTGTGGGAAATGTAAAAAATCAGGGGGGGGGAATTGACAGAACAAATAGATATATAATCCGATGTCCTTTCAGTATGCACTTTATATTTAATTCAGCATAATCTTATTTTAAGAAAAAAATATGTTTGCAGCCATCGGACCACTAAGTCCATTTATACGATAAAATTCAACGCGAACACCGGGTTGTAACGTTTGGCTTTCGCTATTACTTAATGCGGAAACATGTAAAAAAACATCTTTTCTACCATCAGATGGGATAATCAACCCCTTTCCACTCTTGAAGTCAAAACTTTTGACGATTCCTGTCATTTTACGAGACAAATATTTTCCTATTAGCTATCCAGACTTGACTATACAGGACTAGTGAATAATAGCCAATTTTATTTTAATGGCCCTCCGGATGTCTAAAATAAAATTTGCTTATTCACTCAACACATGCCTTAATGATTTGGCTGATTCGTTGTGATGATGAATCTAACTTTTCCAAAAGTTGTCCTCATAACCAGGTGTTATCTCTGATATCCCCTCCTCTTGAGTCCATACGTATACCATCATATGTTTATTATCATCAGCTTGTTAGTTTGAAAATGTTCAAACGGAGGTTTTGTGTCATCTAAAATCATAGGTCTTGTTAAGTGGTTTAACGCAGATAAAGGATTTGGCTTTATCTCTCCACTCGATGGAAGTAAAGATGTTCTTGTTCACACTTCTTCTCTGCAGGGAGAAACATTTAAAACGCTATTTGAAGGCCAAAAAGTTAAATTCGCTATCATAGCTGGAACTAAAGGTCCAACCGCTGCCAATGTAACGCTCTGCGATAGATAACTCTATAAATCGTTTGCTTAGCTTAGCAAGACTTTATCAGTGGAGGATGATTCTTCTGTTAAGCACTTCATTACAACAGGCCAGCATATTTACCTGACATCAAGTTTGCTGACCGATGTGATGAAATGCAGGACTGCTGCATGAACAGTCGCAAAGTGCGTAAGAGGCCAGGCAGCCTCCAAAAGCATTACGTCTTATTTATTGTATTAGTTTTCTTAGAGACGCTGGGAAGATTTGAACAATGCACTGCAGTATGGGCACACCAACTGAGCCCCCTTTTGTACACGATTGTGGCTATGTTCAGAATCTTTTAAGCAGTTTGGACAAGGACATTTGACTAAATAATTTCGGCGGAATTGAGTGTTTTTACGTGCAGACATAGACTTCTCCAGTTCAAATGGACCGCTACAGTACACGTTAAGGCACTATATTGCTTGTTTTAATTTCGAGAGAGGTAAAAAAACGTGAGTCAACAGAACCCTTTCGAACAGCTACAGGGATTGAAAACCCTTAAAATACATGGTGATATATGAAAAAAGTAATCATTTTTTTTAATGGTAAACCAAGTAAAGTCATCACTGTACTTAACGATGTGACATCAATACGCGAAGAATATCCTAATGGAGAAGTGATAAACCTTCAGATAATGTCAGCTGGCTTTCCCTCTTTAACCGGTGACCATGAAGTTGTCTACGTGGCATCAGATCGAGAGCTTACGCCTCAAGAGATATTAGACGCGGCGCAGAAGTTTCTTTGACGTTCGGGATTCAATGCCAATACTCATGAAACATTATTATTATAACTAAGCTTCATTATTATAGCCTGCTTAACGCAGGTTTTTTTTCACACCACACACAAATACACACAATTACGACACGAGCATCCAACGCCCTGCCAATATAACTTTATTGCTAATGCAACCATAAGGCTACCATGAAAATCCAACATTACACGGTCTTAATAGTTATTGAGGCTCCCTCCTCAGATAATAACATCAACCCTCTTATTTTGAGTCTCTTGCATGACCGAAAGTATTCAAACAAATCAAACCGAGGCGTTAAACTTCCATCCTATGTGTTCGTCGGTTTAGAGGGTCAAGCAATTTCAGAGTGGGAATCTGAAAAAGATGGAGCAGAAAAATTAAAAAAAAGACTCTACCATATGCTTCATGCCATTATACGTTCAGAAACATATCCACCTGCAATTTTCCTGATGATTTGCCCAGAAGATAAAACCTTAACTTTTGTTTCAAGACTTAAATTTAAAAAATAAACATCACAATTTTAAACTTAATCATTAAAAAATACTTTAACCATGAGAATTGCGAAAAAAACATAGTAGAGCGTGCCTTTCCCATCTTTCGCTACCGGCCAGGCACTTTACCGCGGCGTTGATGATACGACTCGTTAGGCGCAAAGATCTTAGTACACTCACTGACGGCCGGTCGTTGCTTATCAAGACACTTTCGATGGATATAATTGATTTAATTTTAGCCAGATGTGATAGAGTGAAATACATTCATTGAGAAGGCTAATCATCATGTCTGTTATCAATTATGCAATGAAACTTTTTGGAACAATATTAACCACCACCGCCACCTGCCCTGTTTGCGGATTAAAATCCGCTCAGTCTGCCTCTAAACTGCGTCTAAAAAGCCCCATGCTTTGTCCAGGGTGTAAAGCACTTTTTATCTCTCCACGCTAGCTTCACAGCCGATGTTCTACACTTAATATAATATCAGCAGTTGTCAAATCCCCGATGCCTTACGCCCATCCTGAGAGAACGTTTCTGAACTGATTTCGCATCTGCTCCTGCGCGTTAACGTAGCAAAGGGCAACTCTATGAAAATGAAACCTATTGCATGGTTCAAGCGAACTCGTATTCCGCCCGAAGGCAGCCTATCAGCCCCAGTCAACGATTCGGGAGGAGAAAACTATTTGCGTTCGGAACTGTTTTCTACCCCTCAGCTGGAACGCTTTGGAAAAAAACTGGCTCGTACGCACAAATTGTCTCCGGAAATACTACCGTACTACCTTCTTAAACGACTAACTGACAATGAAACGATAATTACGCGATGCTGCTATCTACTCAATGCAGGAAAAAAAACGAGCATCATGCCCGCAGGTGAGTGGCTGCTGGACAACTATTACCTGATTGAAGAGCAGATTCGCATGGTTCGCCAGCACTTACCGAAAAGCTTTGGTAAGGGTCTTCCGGTACTAGCCTACCCACATAGATGTCCCAGAATTTATGACTTAGCCTCAGAGGCCATAGCGCATGGCGACGGGCGCTGGGATACCAGTAGCCTTACCAGTTATATTTCCGCCTATCAAGAGGTGACACCTCTGACGTTGGGGGAGATATGGGCTTTGCCAGGAATGCTGCGTCTGGCGCTGATTGAAAACCTGCGTCGTGTGAGCAACGAAGTGACCCAGGCCCAGCAGGAGCGAAATCTTGCAGATATGTGGATAACGCGGATTTTTGATTGTGCAGAGAATGCTCCCGCCGACCTAATCATGATTGTTGCCGATATGGCGCGTACTCACCCTCCGCTGAGCAGTGCCTTTGTCGCCGAAATGGTTCGTCGTCTGCAGGGGCATGGCAATGCTCTTGCACTCCCTCTGAATTGGATTGAACAACGTCTTGCAGAGCAAGGTGTTACAACTGAGCTTCTGATTCATCGCTTCAATCAGCAGCTTGCCGCCAGCCAGCTTTCCGTCAGTAACAGTATTTCGGGTTTACGTCTGCTGAGTGAAACAAACTGGTCTGATTTTGCAGAGACCATCAGCGTTGTCGAGCAAACGTTACGCCTTGACCCAACGGGTATATATCCTCACATGCACTTCGACACCCGAGATCATTATCGCCATGTGATTGAAACGCTCGCCAGGGATGCGAGCTTAAGTGAACCGGAAGTTGCAAACCGCGTGATGGCAATGTCTTGCGAGCCGAGTTTAGATCCTGAGCACCGACATATCGGTTATTTTCTGCTTGGGGATGGAAGACCACAGCTCGAAAAACTGTTGTCAGCTGAAAGGCCTCTATTGAAACGGCTGCGGCAGAGTATGAATAAATCCCCCCTTCTGTCATGGCTCGGTAGCCTGAGTCTTCTGACCACGGCCGCTACGGCTACCATACTGTATGAAACGGCACTGCAGGGTATATTCTGGCTGCTCATCCCCCTGGCCCTCCCCCTTATTGTTGCCATTAGTCAACTCGCCAGCGATATGCTTAGTGAAGCAACGACACGCTTCCGTATTCCCAGGCCTCTGCCGCGGATGGACTTTTCAAGCGGGATACCGGTTGAATATGCCACAATGGTTGCGATCCCTTGCATGCTGACAAGCTATGAAAGCCTCAGCAAACTTCTCTCTCGCCTGGAAGTCTGCAGCCTTGGCAATCAGGATGAAAATCTCTGCTTTGCACTTCTTACCGACTTTGCGGATTCATCAACTGAGGACACCAGGGAAAACACTATCCTTTTAAAACAAGCGATTGCTGAGATGCAGAGACTTAATCGGCGCTACCCGGGCGGCCGATCCCGGTTTTATCTGCTGCACCGCCAGCCGGAGTGGAACGATTCGCAGAGAATCTGGATGGGATATGAGCGCAAGCGGGGCAAACTGGCTCTTCTTAACAGCTGGTTACGCCAACAGGGAACCCAGTTTTCGAGCGTTGCAGGCCTTCCCTCGCAGGCTTTGCCCGGACGGATTAAATACGTCATCACTCTTGACAGTGATACGCTCCTGCCTCGCGATACCGCTCATAAGCTGGTGGCCACAATGGCGCATCCGCTGAACAAACCAGAATATGATCCAACGTTCCAACGAGTCGTTAAAGGGTACGGAATTTTACAGCCAGGACTGGCGGAGGAAATGCCTCTTTACGGTCAGGGGCGCTACGCCGCCATGCGCAGCAGCGTCCCGGGTAATAATCCCTATTCGATGATGTCTTCGGATATATATCAGGATCTTTTCGGCGAGGGATCGTTCGTAGGCAAAGGTATCTATGATGTAGATATTTTTGTCCAATCCACTGCCAACGTCTGTCCGGAAAATCTCGTGCTCAGTCACGACCTGCTGGAAGGGTGTTACGCCCGCTCAGGACTGCTGAGCGACGTTTTACTTTACGAACAATATCCAACTAATTATCTCTCTGACGTCGCACGTCGTACGCGCTGGATCCGCGGAGATTGGCAACTGCTCAATTGGTTAAGGGGTCAGGTCAGAAAAGCTGACGGAAGCAGGGGAAAAAATCCATTGTCCATCCTTTCTCGCTGGAAGTTACTGGATAATCTCCGACGCAGCCTGGTAGCGCCGTCGATCATGCTGCTTGTATTTAGCACGCTGCTCTGGCTCCCCAACCCTTTATACTGGTTTAGCGTGCTTACGCTGATATTATTTCTTCCTGCGGCGCTTAGCATAGCATGGGATCTCGTTCATAAACCGCACCGCCGTCCCCTCAAACAACATCTGCAACTTGTCTTAGCTGGAGCCTTGAAGCGCATTTCACGTATCGGTCTCACGTTTATGATACTACCCCACGAGGCCGCTTACTCATTATACGCTATTGGAGTTACGCTTTGGCGACTTGGTGTAAGCCAGCGTAACCTCAATCAATGGGTCAGCTATAGCCCAGATAACTACCAATCCCGTATTTCTGTTTTAGGTTTTTATCGGGCAATGTGGCTGAATGTTGCCTGCGGTCTGAGTCTCACATTACTCGCATTGGTGTTTGATCCGCTGATGCTGTTCATCGCATTGCCCATTAGCGTCGGGTGGTGCATAGCTCCCATTATAATGGCCTGGCTGAGCCACCAGCCCGCGCGTAAGCCCTTTTTGCCAGATCAGAAACAGAAACTTCTGCTGAGACAGACAAGCCGAGAAATATGGTCTTTTTTTGAGACCTTCGCCACAGCAAAAGAAAACTGGCTCCCCCCCGATAATTATCAGGAAATACCGCAGCCGACGATCGCGCACCGTACATCCCCAACCAACATTGGGTTATCGCTACTGGCTAACCTTACTGCCTGGGATTTTGGCTATTTGCCAGGCGGTAGCGTCTTACAACGCATAACGCTTACGCTCGACTCTCTTGATAATATGGAACATTTTCGGGGTCATTTATATAACTGGTATGACACTCGAACGCTTGCGCCGCTCAGCCCGCGTTACGTATCAAGCGTGGATAGCGGTAATATGGCCGGACATTTATTAACCCTGCGTGAAGGGTTATTAGCCATGCGAAACCAACCCATTTTGAGTGGCGAAAGAATACTTGCAGGGTTAAACGATACATTATTACTTCTTGAAAAACACTGGGGACCGAGGGCACCGGATACGCTTAAAGAGCTTCAAAAGCAGTGTTTCAGCTCAGCGGAACTACCTTCGGGAGCTCTTTACAGCGAACTTAAAAAGATGCGTACTCAGTGCAAACATCTCACCGCTGCGAGTCAGCATGAAGGCGCTCTTGTGGTGCGCTGGGCCGAGCATCTGGAGCATCAGTTGGTTGAATTATGCCAAGAATGGTCACATCTGCTCGCGTGGTTACCCCCTACATACCAAAGCGAGACACTGCCAACACTAAGCTGGTTGGCGCAGAGTACCGATACCGGAGAAGGAACGCCTCCTGCATCAGTTATTACTTACGCTCGTTTGCGGCTGGATATCATCAGCGAACTTGAAAAGAGGTTAAATGACCATGCGCGAATGGATTTTGCCTTTCTCTACAGCGAAGCTACCAGCCTGCTCAGCGTCGGATATAACTGCGACACAAATACCGCCGATAAAAGCCACTATGACCTTCTGCCCTCTGAAATCAGGCTGACAGGCTATCTCGCTATCGCGACAAATCAGCTTCCGATGAAAAGCTGGTATGCGTTGGGAAGGTTGTTCACCAATATCGACAATGAAACCGCGTTGATGTCATGGAGCGGCTCGATGTTTGAATACCTGATGCCCAATCTGGTGATGCCAAACTGGCGCGGCAGTTTGCTTGATGAAATGGGCAAATCCGCGGTGACACGCCAGATTAACTGGGGTAAGGAACGTGGCGTACCATGGGGCGTTTCTGAGTCCGGCTATCATGCATTTGATGTCCAGCGTAATTATCAGTATCAGGCATTCGGGGTACCTGGACTCGGTCTTCGCCGAGGACTTGCGGACGATATGGTTGTCGCGCCGTATGCAACACTACTGGCTCTGCTCGTTTCCCCCCAGAAGGCCTGCGAAAACTTGCTTAGACTGGAGCAGAGCGGTGCACATGGCGAATACGGGTTTTATGAAGCGCTGGACTACACGCCATCACGGCTTGCTACCGGGCAACTGTACGCGGTTGTTCAGTCCTGGATGGCACACCACCAGGGGATGGGATTCCAGGCGCTAGCGCATATCCTGCTTGATGCCCCAATGATCGAGCGATTTATGGCAAGCCCCACCTTTATGTCGGCAAATCTTCTTTTGCAGGAACGCGTCCCGGATGCAGTCGATCTTTACAGCCCTCGCCGCCATTTTGAATCCCATGAAGGAAGGGTTAAACCGGTGCGATATGAACCGAGAGTTTTCAGTCATGTAGACAGCCCTACTCCGGAAATACAGCTGCTCTCAAATGGGCATTACCACCTGATGCTGACGCCCGGCGGTGGAGGATACAGCCGCTGGAATTCGATTTCAGTTACCCGCTGGCGCAGCGATACAACCCGTGATAACTGGGGATCGTTCTGTTATATCCGCGATCCGCAGACGAATGAGGTATGGAGCAATACCTGGCAGCCCATGGGCGAGAATGCGAACAGCAGTGATGAGATAATCTTCACCGACGCAGGCGCAGAATTCAGGCGCACCCTCGGAACCCTTAGCGTCAGGACACAGGTTGTGGTTTCCCCGGAGGACGATATAGAGCTGCGGCGTGTCACCCTGGTACACCATGGCCGTCTACCGCGAACGCTTGAACTAACAACGTATGCTGAAGTGGTGATTGCTCCAGAAACCAGCGATCTAGCGCATCCGGCATTCAGTAATTTGTTCATCGAAACTGAGATTGATTCCCGCCGGGACGCTATTCTTTGCCATCGACGACCGCGTTCTCCAGATGAACCGAGCCCGTTTCTGTTTCACATGATGGTGGTGCATGGCAATGATCATAATGAAGCCTCGTTTGAAACCGACCGGGCTAAGTTTATTGGAAGGGGAAGAAGTCCGGCTGATGCCGCTGCTATCTATGCTAACGGGCCACTCAGCAATACTTCTGGTGCCGTGCTGGATCCTGTCCTGGCGATCCGACAAGTTGTGAGACTCATGCCAGGTGTTCCGATAACGATTGATATCGTTTATGGCATCAGTGAGAGCCGTCAGCAAAGCCAGGCATTATTGGAAAAATACCGTGATTACCCAATCGCCGAGCGTGTTTTTGAGCTTGCCTGGTCGCACAGTCTGGTAGTGCTAAGGCAGATAAATGCCAGCGAAGATGACGCAACGCTGTTTAACCGACTCGCTAGCGCTGTGCTTTATCCCTGTCACGAACTACGCGCCGACGTTCAGGTCATAAGCCGCAACCGCCGCGGTCAGTCCGGACTGTGGGGCTGGGGTATTTCAGGTGATCTACCGATTGTACTGCATAGCGTGACCAGCGATGAGAGTATGACCTCTATCACTACACTGATTCAGGCTCATCGTTACTGGCGACTGAAAGGGCTTGAAGTGGATCTTGTTATCCTCAATAACAGCGCCGGTGGCTATCAGCAGGCCCTACAAACACTGATTATGGATTTAATCTATGCCGGTTCAGAAGCCAGCCTGCTGGATAAACCTGGCGGCATTTTTGTCCGTAACGGGGAGCATTTGTCTTCCGAAGATAAGCAACTGTTGATGAGCGTTGCATGTATGTATCTTGACGATCGCGCCGGCGGACTAAACGAGCAGCTCAATCAGCGGCTCCACTCGTCTATTAAACCGCACAGGCCATTTGTACCTTTTGTCACTGAGGGAAGCAATCGACACGAAGACTGGACGCCGCATACAGAACATCTGTTCAACTTCAATGGGCATGGAGGGTTTTCTGAGGATGGACGGGAGTATCAGATTATCCTGAAGGAAAATGTACCAACGCCAGCCCCCTGGTCTAATGTGCTCGCAAACTCCTGTTTTGGTAGCGTCATTTCAGAAGCCGGACAGGCATACACTTGGTATGAGAACGCTCATGAATATCGTTTAACCCCCTGGGAAAACGATCCGGTAAGCGATCGTAGCGGCGAGGCTTTTTATATTCGTGATGAAGAAAGCGGAACGGTATGGTCGCCCACGACGTTACCTCTGCGTGGCCGCGGGGATTATTTAACCCGTCATGGTTTTGGCTACAGCGTATTCGCGCACCGCGATAGTGGTATAGATAGCGAGTTAACAATACTGGTTGCCGAACACGATCCTGTTAAGTTGGCACTTCTGACGCTTAGTAACAATTCGGGCCGCACGCGCAGTCTATCGGTCACAGGGTACGTAGAGTGGACGCTTGGGGAATCACGCTCGCGTTCTGCTCCCCATATCGTTACACATACGGTGGTCGTGCCGGGGGGGACTGGAGTTACAGCAAATAACTTCTACGGGGCTAACGGCGAAGGACGCATTGCATTTTTCGCTGTCAACGATCCTCATTGTACGTTGACGGGCGATCGCCGAGAGTTTATTGGCCGCAATGGCTCGTTGCAAAAACCGGCGGCTATGAAGCTGCGCAGTTTGTCGGGAAATACCGGCGCTGGTTTGGATCCGTGTGGTGCAGTTCAGGCTGTTACCACCCTAATTGACGGCGATCAGAAGACCTTTATTTTTGTGCTCGGCAGCGAGGAAAACGCCGCCCGGGCTCAGACTATACTCGCTCATTATTTGGATGAAAATATCGTTCGACAGGAGTTGGACAATGTCCATCGTCACTGGCACCGCATGCTGGATAAGATAGCGGTCAATACGCCAGACCATACCGTTGATAAGCTTGTTAACGGTTGGCTGCTATATCAGACAATGGCCTGTCGTCTCATGGCGCGCAGCGGTTATTATCAATCGGGTGGCGCATTTGGTTTTCGCGATCAACTCCAGGATACATTGGCACTGACCCACGCCGCACCGGAACGCCTGCGCGACCAAATAGTACTATGTGCGTCAAGGCAGTTTATTGAAGGCGATGTGCAGCACTGGTGGCATCCACCTCAGGGTAACGGCGTACGCACGCGATGTTCTGATGATTTTCTCTGGCTCCCGCTCGCCGTCTGTCACTACGTCGACACTTCTGGGGATATCGGAATACTAGAGCAGATGATTCCTTATCTGGAAGGACGTCAGCTCCAGCCTGGAGAAGAGTCCGTTTACGATACGCCACTAATCAGCCACACCGAAGAGACGCTATGGCAACACTGCGTTAAAGCCATTAAGCATGGGCTTCGTTTTGGACAACATGGTCTGCCGCTAATGGGCGCTGGCGACTGGAACGATGGGATGAACCGGGTCGGCATCGAAGGAAAAGGTGAAAGCGTTTGGCTCGGGTTCTTCCTGTTCGACATTTTAAACCGTTTCGCCACGCTTGCTGATCGGCAGCAGGATAAGCCTGTAGCATCGCTGTGTCGCACGGAGGCGGAGAAGTTGCAAAAAAATCTGAATGCTACAGCCTGGGACGGGGAATGGTTTCGGCGTGGATATTTTGATGATGGAACGCCTTTAGGATCTAAAAGCTCTCAAGACTGCCGGATTGATGCAATAGCTCAAAGCTGGTCCGTTTTATCCGGTGCGACTGACTGCGAACGTGCCGGTAAATCAATGCAGGCTCTGGACAAGCATCTGGTAAACGCCGAATCCAGGCTGATAAAGCTACTTTCACCGCCATTCGATGGACACGGACCAAATCCCGGCTACATTCAGGGTTATGTGCCTGGCGTGCGTGAAAATGGCGGGCAATATACCCATGGTGCTATCTGGGCCGTGATGGCATTTGCCCGAATGGGAAATGCAAAGCGGGCGTGGCAACTCTGGTCATTGATCAATCCAATAAACCACGCGTCAACTGCCGAAGAAGTTGCGATTTACAGAGCTGAGCCATACGTAATGAGTGCAGATGTTTACAGCGTCGCGCCACATACTGGACGTGCAGGTTGGAGTTGGTATACCGGATCGGCGGGTTGGGCATACCGTCTTCTTACAGAAGAATTGCTGGGCATAAAACGTTCCGGTGATGTCTTGACCATACATCCCCTCTTACCAGCAGAGTGGGAGTCTTTTTCTCTGACATATCAACATGACGAAAGTCATTACGAGATTACCATTACACGTGGCAACGGGGAGTATCGGGTCACACTGGATGGTATCGAACTGTCTGATGACCGAATACCGCTAAAGCAGGATGGTCAAAGACACATAGTAGAGATTACTCAGAACTAAGAGACTTCAAGAGCGCATTAACGCCTACCGTTAATGCGCTGATTGTCTCTAAGCACTTCAATCGCAGTCTTCATAGCAACTTTATCATCACGTCTTTTTTGCTTACCTTGCATGACTTGAAGATACTCGAGCAAGGTCCGTGTATTAATCGGCCTTCCCTGTTTACCCACAGCAAGCACTGCTTCACCTAAAATAATTTTTACTGGCGGCAACTGCGCTGGGTACCAGTCAAGAGTGTCTTCTGATTTCATCATAAATTTCTCATGGAAGGATATTGTAACATAAATCAAACTGTTTTTTTCTAAAAGCGCATATTTTATTCAGCAATAAATCTTCATAACTTAACCCAACAATTTATATTTTAAAGCGTATAATACATATTATATTTTTGAGAGGTTATTTTATGTCATTTACAGAAGGACTTAGACATTTTAAAGAAAGACCGGTCCATGTTGCTTGCCCGGCATGCGCATACAGAGCCAATCAGAAAGCAGGAAAACTAAGAAAAGATGCTGTTCTGGAATGTCCTGCCTGCGGGCTGTTGTTCAGGCCATCAGAATGCTGGTGCATCGGCGGCTGAGCTGTTCCAGCAACTTAACCGATATCAGGTAATGCCAACGTTCCTTTTATAGTCTGGTAGTAGAGGGCATTTATGATGAAAGATAAAAAATCTATTTTTATTGAAGGAGATATTCTTTCCAACAGCTGCCATGGACAGATCGGTCAACATTTCTGTATCCACAGAGTGAGATTTAGTAATGGTAAATTTGCCATTGTCCGGGAAGCATCAGGGATATGTTTCAAACCAGGCGAAGTCATTCAACGAAATGATTGCCATTGGTTTTATAACTTAATCCCAATTCGTCTTCTATCTTTTGAATATATTGGGGAAGATGAATCCAGAAGGCAATTCCTCGAATATCAATAACAACCCACTGAGTCTTATAGAAAAAGAATTTTTTCGCCTAACTAAACCATTTAGTGGGCATCCACTCCCACACGCAATCTTAAATCATCCTCCTGAAAAAAATCCTTGAAATTATCCATGCGTATTACAATCTTCATTAGCTTAAGAAAATTTATGTCATGACAGGGTTTCGAACTGCCTAATCCTCAAGTTCAAAAAGGTAGCATGGGAAAAGCGATTAATATGATTGAGTTATTAGGCAGCAATTTCTCCGCGCATCCCTCAGTCAGCATCAGTCACTTCAGCTACGCTCAAAGCGTTCAGCGATAAGCATGTGGCCTAAAAAAATCTTTCGGACCTATAGCAATAGCGTTCACGCTTTCATACCCCGGATGCGCAAGGGGGAACAGAAAGCCTACTACTCTTTATCAAGTATCGGCGCCAGATTTAACGCGGCTGTAAAACGTGCTGGTATTCGTCGCCGGAATCCGTACCATACGCGGCATACTTTTGCCTGCTGGCTGTAATCTGCCGGCGCTAACCCGTCTTTCATAGCCAGCCAGATGGGGCATGAAAACGCGCAAATGGTCTATGAAGTCTACGGTGCGTGGATTGAAGAAATGAATGGCGAACAGGTGCTGATGCTTACGATAAGCTGGCACGCTGAAAAATTTTTGCCCCTATTGGCTCCGAAGGTAGTAATAAATGCAAGAAAATCAATCAAATACAAAGAAAGAGCAATACAACCTGAATAAACTGCAAAAGCGACTGCGCCGTAACGTGGGCGAAGCCATTGCAGACTTCAACATGATTGAAGAAGGCGACCGCATCATGGTTTGCCTGTCAGGGGGTAAAGACAGCTACACCATGCTGGAGATCCTGCGTAATCTTCAGCAAAGTGCGCCGGTGAATTTTTCCCTGGTGGCGGTCAACCTTGACCAGAAACAGCCGGGTTTCCCGGAGCACATTCTGCCGGAATACCTCGAGAAGCTGGGCGTTGAGTACAAAATCGTCGAAGAAAATACCTACGGCATTGTAAAAGAGAAAATCCCGGAAGGGAAAACTACCTGCTCACTCTGCTCTCGCCTGCGCCGCGGCATCCTGTATCGTACCGCGACGGAGCTGGGGGCGACCAAAATTGCGCTGGGCCACCATCGCGACGATATCCTTCAAACGCTGTTCCTCAATATGTTCTACGGCGGCAAGATGAAAGGCATGCCGCCTAAGCTGATGAGCGATGACGGTAAACACATTGTGATCCGCCCGCTTGCCTACTGTCGTGAAAAAGACATTGAGCGTTTTTCTCAGGCTAAAGGGTTCCCGATCATTCCATGTAACCTTTGCGGCTCTCAGCCGAACCTGCAGCGTCAGGTGATTGGCGACATGCTGCGCGACTGGGATAAGCGTTATCCGGGTCGTATCGAAACCATGTTCAGCGCGATGCAGAACGTCGTCCCTTCACATCTTGCGGATGTAGAGCTGTTCGACTTTAAAGGCATCAACCACGAGTCAGAAGTTGTGAACGGCGGGGACCTGGCGTTTGATCGGGAAGATATTCCCATGCAGCCAGCGGGCTGGCAGCCGGAAGAAGACGACAATCAGTTTGAAGAGCTGCGTCTGAATGTGCTTGAAGTGAAGTAAGCGATTAGCGTCTCAGAAACATCTTCTGAGACGCTTCATTCTTTATTTCAGCAGACGTACGCGGCAGGTTTTACCTTTAATTTTCCCGTTTTGCAGCTGCTTCCATGCCTTATGGGCAACCGCATGGCGAACCGCTACGTAGACATGCGCCGGATGGACAGCAATCTTGCCGATATCCGCCCCGTCCAGACCCACATCCCCGGTCAGCGCCCCTAATACGTCACCTGGACGCATCTTGGCTTTTTTACCGCCATCAATGCACAGCGTCGCCATTTCAGCCTCCAGCGGCACAAGGCTGACGCTGGCCGGTGCATTCATCCAGTTCAGCTTAATCTGCAGCATCTCAGAGAGAATATTGGCGCGCTGCGCCTCTTCCGGTGCGCAAAGGCTGATCGCCAGACCGCTGTTTCCCGCGCGCGCGGTACGGCCAATACGGTGCACATGCACTTCAGGATCCCACGCCAGCTCATAGTTCACCACCAGCTCAAGAGATTTAATATCCAGACCGCGCGCAGCGACGTCGGTTGCGACAAGAACGCGGGCGCTGCCGTTAGCGAAACGAACCAGAGTCTGATCGCGATCGCGCTGTTCCAGATCGCCATGCAGCGACAATGCGCTCTGCCCGGCGGCATTCAGGGCATCACAGACCGACTGACAGTCTTTTTTGGTATTACAGAACACCACGCAGGACGCAGGCTGATGCTGGCTCAGCAATTTCTGAAGGAGCGGGATTTTCCCCTGCTGCGAGGTTTCAAAGAACTGCTGCTCGATAGCGGGCAGCGCATCTACGCTGTCGATTTCAATGGTGAGCGCGTTTTTCTGCACGCGCCCGCTGATGGCGGCGATGGCCTCCGGCCAGGTCGCGGAGAACAGCAGCGTCTGACGATCGGCCGGGGCGAAACGGATCACCTCGTCAATCGCATCGCTGAAGCCCATATCCAGCATCCTGTCAGCCTCATCCATCACCAGCGTTTGTAACGCATCCAGCGATACGGTGCCTTTTTGCAGGTGATCCAGCAGGCGGCCGGGCGTTGCGACAATAATGTGCGGCGCATGCTGGAGTGAATCACGCTGTGCGCCAAACGGCTGTCCGCCGCAGAGGGTTAAAATCTTGGTGTTGGGCAGGAAACGCGCCAGGCGACGCAGCTCACCCGCGACCTGGTCTGCCAGTTCGCGGGTCGGGCACAACACCAGAGACTGGGTCTGAAATAGCGCCGCATCGATATGCTGCAACAGGCCAAGGCCAAATGCCGCCGTTTTCCCGCTGCCCGTTTTCGCCTGCACGCGCACGTCACGGCCCTCAAGGATGGCGGGCAACGCGGCCGCCTGAACAGGCGTCATCGTGAGGTAACCCAACTCGTTGAGGTTATTGAGTTGGGCGGCAGGTAGAACATTCAGGGTAGAAAAAGCGGTCACAGTAGTCTCTCGTGGTCATCTTTGCGGTCAGATGGCGCGTATCCTCGCAGATCTCGCGGTTCGATGCGACAATTTAATCGGTTCTTGATCTGGCGGCGGGTCGGGCATCGGCTGCGGACGCGGAATGGGATCGGGCATAGGCACCGGATCGGTGGGGATGGGATCGGATTGACGCGATTGTTGCAGTAGCAGAGCATTGAGGAAGCTCATCATTCCCTCCAGAATTTGCTGTCGTCCCTTCAAGGGTAGACGCTGAGAATCAGGAGGCAAAAAAAAGCCGACTATGAAGTCGGCGTCGTACGAATCAATTGTGCTATGCAGTAATTCAAAAAAGGAAGTAAGACAATATGGAGCGCAACGCCCATCGCTTGACGTTGCATTCACCTGCGGGAGTAATATTGCACCTTACGGGGTAGATGTTTATTGACTTCGCTCAATTAAAAGAGCGTTTTGATCCCGTTGAAAGCTGAAAAAAGCGTAAATTTACAGCCATTTACTACGATGCAACCACCATGCAACACCACCAATCAAAACAACTAACATCACGCAAAACGCGGTAAATCCGTAGCGATAAGCGCCACCTGGAATGCCGCCCAGGTTCACGCCAAACAAACCGGTAAGAAACGTGCTGGGTAAAAACACCATCGCCATCAGGGACATCGTATAGGTTCTTCGCGCCAGCGACTCCTGCATCACCTGCGCGATTTCGTCCGCCATCACCGCCGTTCTGGCAATACAGGAATCAATTTCATCCAGCCCGCGGCCCAGCCTGTCGGCAATATCCTGCATTCTGCGTCGATGGTCGTCGTTCATCCAGGTGAGCCTTTCGCTGGCCAGCCGCGCATACACGTCCCGCTGCGGCGTCATGTAGCGGCGCATAACAATTAGCTGTTTACGCAATAAGGCCAAAAAACCGCGCGGTGGAATCTGCTGATCGAGCAGGTTATCTTCCAGGTCGATGATTTTGTCGTGCAGTTCTTCAATAAACTCGCTCGCATGATCGGTAAGGGCGTCACAGACGTCCACCAGCCAGCTGCCGCAGTCCACCGGCCCGGTGCCCTCTTTCAGATCGTTTACGATGTCATCCAGCGCCAGCACTTTTCGCTGTCGGGTTGACACAATGAGTCCATCGTCCATGTAGACACGCATCGCAACCAGCTGATCCGGGCGTTCATCCGTGCTGCCGTTAATGCAGCGTAGGGTGATCAACGTACCCTCACCCATTCGGCTCACGCGGGGCCGCAGGCTCTCACCCGCCAGCGCATCGCGCACGTTATTTGGCAAGAGCGGAGTCGAGGCGAGCCAGTCAGCGCTGTCCGTGTGGGTGTAGTTCAGATGTAGCCAGCAGGGATGCGCATTATCGATCACATCATTATCATCCAGAGGTCGTGCACCGCCGCGACCATCCAGCACCCATGCAAAAACTGCGTCAGGAACGTTAAGTTCCGACCCTTTAATGCTTTCCACAGCGCCTCCACCTTTTTAGCTCTTTCGGTGACAGTCTAGCTTTCATCAGGTGTTAAGCAACAACTATATATCCCATCGCGCTGAAATCGCTCAGGAATTGTACATGCTGGCCAGGGGCATAAAAAAAGCCCGGCATGCCAGGCTTTGAAGTTCTGTCAGAGAGAGTGCTCTGGCCGCTGAAGGAAGGATGGCGAGCCTCCAGGCGATGAGGGCGAGGATGACTGATCGAGCCTGAAATTACGCGTTCGGGTCTGCAGCTCAATCACCTGATTACGCAGTACATCAGAGGAACCGTTGAGTTCCTCTGCCATTGCCACGTTACTTTGAGTGACCCGCTCCAGCTCCGATAGCGCCAGGGTAATCTGAGAAATGCCTTTCTCCTGCTCTGACGTCGACGCGGAAATTTCGTCCATTAAGCGGCTAACATTCCCCGAACCCGTCACGATTTCATGCATATTCTTCTCCGCCTGTGACACAACGCTAACGCCCTGCGTAACGTTATTGCTGGTCACTTCAATCAGCGTTTTGATATTTTTCGCCGCCTCTGCGCTGCGGTGCGCCAGGTTTCTGACCTCTTCCGCGACCACAGAAAAACCCTTTCCATGATCGCCGGCCCTCGCCGCCTCAACGGCCGCGTTGAGTGCCAGGATATTCGTCTGGAACGCAATGCCGTCAATCAACGAAATAATCTCCGTCATCTGCTGGGCGCATTCGGTAATCGACTGCATATTGCTGGCGACCTGGCCCATGAGCTCACCGCCCTTGCGCGCCTGTAACGTCGCCACATTTGCCTGCTCGCTCGCCAGGCGGGTGTTATCGGCATTGTTTTTGGTGCTTGCGGCCATTTGCTCCATGCTGGCTGCGGTTTGCACCAAAGACGCAGACTGCTGCTCGGTTTTCACCGAAAGCTGAGCGCTACGTGTCGAGAGCTGATCCGATAAGGTCATGGCGGTCTGCGATGACGCCCTAATCTCACGTACCAGCGTCGCGATATTGCCGGAAAGGCTGTTTATCCCGGGGATGAGTCTGCCCGCACAGTTATTGCCAAATTCAGGGATAGATACACCAAGGTTGCCTGCGGTCACCTCTTCAATACTTTTCTTTACCGTATTGATCGGCGTCACAAGATACTTTGTCATATAGACCCAGAGCAAAAATAGTGCAACGAAGTTGATGACATTAAGTGAAATAAAGAGAGATGGATTGCTGGAAAATAGAACAACGACACCTGCACTTACCAAAAAAAGAGATAAAAGGAACCCGATAATAAAGGTCCTGACACTAATATTTTTTAGCATAATAATACCCACGTTTTATATTTTGGTCGGCACTTAGACTTATAGCATTGGCCCAGAAGTTTTTCATCGCAAACGACACTTGTTTTTTGTTTCGCCGTTAGCATCCTGAGATTTGATTTAAGTCAGATAAAAAGAGCGTATTAGTGAAAATGTTCTGCTCAGCATGCTGTGATACTGGTTTCCAGCCATGTTAAGCGATAGTATCGCCCGCGGTGAGACGATACGATCGCCCCCATATTTAAGGAGCTTTGCTACTGCTATTCGTTCTTGTTTAGCAATGCTTAATATATTAACAATGGAATATATTTTATATTCTTAATAAGTTTTAGAGTGTTAATATGACTGGTCATTTTTCACGATAAATAACTAATATGGTTTGAATGCGCATGTTCGTTGCCCGATAGAGATGTGCCCGGCAGACGAAATCGGTAACCCTCTCAGGCGTGGGATTGCATAATGCTCAATATATCGTGGGACCCTGTGTTAATCGCTATCTCCTATCTGGTGGCGTTTATCGCCTCCTTTGTGGCGCTGGACAGCGCCGGAAAGATCCCCCTCTCCAGCAGAAAGGCTGCCCTCTTCTGGCGCATTGCCGGTGGGGTTACGTTGGGCATTGGAATTTGGTCGATGCACTTTATCGGCATGCTGTCGATGCAAATGCCCATGATGATGAGCTACGACCTCTGGTTAACCCTTACGTCACTGGGCGTCGCAGTGGTTGCATCGACCACGGCACTTAATATTGCCGTCGCGGGCAAAAAACTTTCTCCCTTTCGACTGACCTTTGCCACGGTGCTCCTGAGCGCTGGCGTAGTGTCTATGCATTACATCGGTATGGCGGCCCTGATGCTGGATGGCAGCATCATCTGGGATCGCCGCATTGTGGCGTTATCCGTGGTTATTGCCGTTGTTGCCTCCGGCACGGCGCTATGGCTGGCTTTCCGTCTGCGGGATAAACGCAAAGGCGTCTTTATAAATCGCATTCTCGCGGCCTTCGTCATGGGCGCCGCGATTTGCGCGATGCATTATATCGGCATGAGTGCCGCGCAGTTTCAGGAAATGGCGCATACTCTCCCCGGCGGGATCGGCGAACTGGGGCTATCCATCTGGGTTTCGGTCACCACGCTCTGCCTGCTCGGCCTGATGTTAATCATTTCACTTATTGATTCCCACCGGCGCACCAGCCGGCTGACGGATAATCTTCAGCAGCTCAACCGCCAGCTTGAGCTACAGGCGCGTTTTGACGCGCTCACCGGGCTCGCAAACCGCCACCAGATGGATCTCCGCATGCAGGATTGTTTGCGCAGCGCGCTGCTGAGCAAGAAGCCATTTGCGGTTATTTTCCTGAACGTCGATCACTTCAAGCGCGTTAACGATACCTGGGGTCACAGCGTCGGTGATGAACTATTGATCGCGGTTGCGCAGCGCATCACGGCACGGCTCACGCGTGAGATGACCTTGGCAAGGCTGGGAGGAGACGCTTTTATCCTGCTGGTGCCGGAATGTGACGACGACAGGCTCAACGCCCTGCTCACCGCGTTGCTCGAAGACGTGCGACGCCCTCTGTCTGTCTGCGGACATACCTTAAGCACGACGATCAGCGCGGGTGTTAGCCTCTATCCTCAGGACGGCGAAACGCTGCACGAGCTGAAGCTCAAGGCGGATGCAGCCTTACATCGCGTCAAGGAAGATGGCCGCAACGGCTGGGCGATCTACCGGACCGAGATGTCAACGGCGATCCCGGCGAAACCCGGTTTCCTGCAGGAGCTTTCTCAGGCGCTTGAGCGCGATCAGTTTGAACTGTGGTACCAGCCAACCTGGCATGCGGGAGAGAAAACCATTCACGGTTTTGAAGCCCTTCTGCGCTGGCGGCATCCCGAGCAAGGGGTTGTACTGCCTAACCTGTTTATCCCCTCGCTGGAACAAACGGGCTTAATTATTCCGGTAGGTAACTGGGCCATTGAAGCGGCATGCCGACAGCTTCATTTCTGGACTGAGCAAGGTTTCAGCCAGTGGACGCTGTCTCTCAACCTATCCCCCATCCAGTTTGAACAGCCGGATATTTTCCAGATCGTCTCGTCGATGCTGGAAAAATATAGCTTGTCTCCGTCCAGGCTGATCCTTGAGGTAACGGAAAGCACCGCGCTTAAAAATCTCGACCGCAGCATTGAGTTGCTCAATGCGTTTAATCACGCGGGGATCGTCGTCTCGATTGATGATTTTGGTACGGGCTATTCCAACCTTTTGATGCTGAGCGTGCTTCCGGCAAAAGAACTCAAGATCGACAGAAGCTTTGTCACGTCGATGCTGGAAAATGAAAAAAGCTACAAGCTGGTTGAAACCATTATCAGTATCGCCCGAACCATGGAGATGAATGTGGTGGCAGAAGGGATTGAGACGGAAGAACAGCAGGCGGTTCTCACCCGTCTCGGCTGCGATTACCTGCAAGGTTACCTTTTCTCCAGACCCTTCCCTGCCGAACAGGTACCGTGGCTACTGCTTCAGATAAACTCAGACAAACAGATTATACCCATTAATAAAATTCAAACGGACCCCGCATTTATTTCTCAAAAAAATCATGCCTGACGGGGTTAAGTGGAGTATGTTTCAAAGGAGTACACGCGAGTCAATTCTGTCATGATCGTAAGGCACATGTTGTCGATGAACAGGAAACGCCTATGTCGCAACCTTGTTTTGATGCGTTGAATGTAATTAAAACACCCGTGTGGCTCGTTTCACCCGTGTCGGAAAAGATCATTTTTGCGAATGTGGCAGCAATGCAGGTCATGGGGGATAAAACGCTCGATGACCTGCGCAAAGGGATCTATTCAGCCAGTGCGCAAACAGTCCTGTCGATGTATGTATCTGAACTGAAAACAGAGCAGGAGATCGTCGAAATCTGGACAACGAGCAGGGATGGACAGCATACGCCGTTAAGCTGTCGCCTCTCGCTTGCCCACTACGTGCCCTGGGGAGATGTGATTGTTTTCGAGGGCATATCCCCACAAATACTCTCAGGATTGAAGGCCAGCCGTTCCGCCACCTATCGGCGAAAAAAACAGGGTTTTTATGCGCGCTTTTTTCTGACCAACAGCGCCCCGATGCTGTTAATCGATCCGGCCCGTGACGGCCAAATCGTCGATGCGAATCTGGCCGCGCTCAATTTTTACGGTTATTCACATGATGACATGTGCAGTAAGCATACCTGGGAAATCAATACGCTGGGGCGAGATGTGATGCCCATAATGACTGCGATTGCCGCGCTGCCCGGTGGTCATAAGCCGCTCAATTTTGTTCATCGCCTTGCCGATGGATCCACACGCCACGTTCAGACGTATGCCGGGCCCATTGAAATCTACGGTGACAAGCTGATGCTGTGCATCATCCACGATATCACCGAGCAAAAAAGGCTGGAGCAGGAGCTGGAACATGCGGCGTTACGTGACTCCATGACGGGGTTACTCAACCGGCGCCAGTTCTACGCAATTACCGATCAAAGCAATCTGAATAAACTACCTGCACAACAGCAATTTAGCCTGCTGCTGGTGGATACCGACCATTTCAAAAACATTAATGATCTTTTCGGTCATCTGAAAGGCGATGAGGTGCTTATCGCCCTTTCCCGAACGCTGGAGGCCTGTAGTCGGGAGGGCGACATGGTGTTCCGCTGGGGTGGCGAAGAGTTTGTTATCCTGCTGCCGCGTACCTCTATCGATACCGCGATGCAGATTGCCGAGTCAGTACGTGCAGCCGTTGCCCGCATTACGATTCCGGGCCTGCCGAGATTTACCGTTAGCATTGGCGTGGCGCGGCACAATCAGGGGGAGAGTATTGACGAGTTATTTAAGCGTGTGGACGATGCGCTGTATCGCGCTAAAAATGACGGACGCAATAAAGTCCTTGCTGCATGAAACTGGAGTATCCGGGAAAGCCCCGCTACAATGCCTACCTCGAATCAATTAGCTTCAGGTGGGTTAAAGCTTCAATGGGAAAAACGGAAATAATACTCACCTTAATTATTTTGCTGCTTATAATATTTGGCTTCTGGTTTATTTTTAGCGGCGAGGTCTGGCATCTCGTCGAATTTCTTGAAAATAGCCTTTACCCGACCTTCGACGCGTCGTAACACACGTTTAATAGCTTGTTTCACCTACCGAATTTGTCAGGTATCTGCTTCCCTTACAGCCGCGTAAAATACGCGATGTTATCCTCCAACAACGTTGATAACGAATCATTAATTCATTTGCTTATGTTGCCCGTGCTCTGACGGGCTTTTTTATTTCCGGCAATTCAGCCATGCCAGGCTATATCTTAATCATCTTTATTGAAAAAGGTGAGGAATGATGAGCAAGAAGATCCTGATGCTGGTTGGTGATTACGCCGAAGATTACGAAACCATGGTGCCTTTTCAGGCGTTGCAGATGATTGGCCATCAGGTGGATGCGGTCTGCCCCGACAAACCGAAGGGCGACTACATTATGACGGCAATCCATGACTTTGACGGCGCCCAGACCTATAGCGAAAAACCGGGTCACCGGTTTACCCTCAACGCCGACTTTTCCACCGTCAAGGAACAGGATTACGACGCGCTGCTCATCCCAGGCGGGAGAGCGCCCGAGTATCTGCGGCTAAATGAGGACGTGCTAAAGCTGGTGCAGGCATTTGACGCCGCGCGTAAGCCGATAGCGGCAGTGTGCCATGGTCCGCAGCTGCTCGCTGCCGCGGGCGTTCTGAAAGGTCGTACCTGTAGCGCCTACCCGGCCTGTGCACCTGAGGTACGCCTCGCGGGTGGACACTACGCCACTATCGGCATCGATCAGGCCCATGTAGACGGCAACCTGGTGACGGCTCCCGCCTGGCCCGCACATCCGCAGTGGCTGGCGAAGTTTAATGCGCTGTTAGAACCATAGAAACCTGGTATCAGGCCACTGGTGGCAAATGAAGCGGTAGCGCATATTGCAGAACTGGCGCAAGAATGCGCCAGTTCCCATTAAACATCAGTGCTTCTCAATATACATTGTCCGGCTATATGCCACGTCTTCCGGGTTATTGATGGGATAACCTTTAACCCAGGGCTTAATAAGGCGGCCATTGGTGTACTGATAAATTGGCGCGATGGGCGCTTTCTCCATGAGGATTTTCTCCGCCATGTTGTAGTCCTTATTACGCGCTTTGGCCGTGGTTTCCAGCGTCGCCTGATGAATAATTTTATCGTAGGCCGGATCGTTGAAACGCGAGATATTGCCGCTGTGGGTTGAGGTCAGCAGGGACAGGAAGGTCGATGGCTCGTTGTAATCGCCCACCCATGACGCGCGGATCACATCAAAATTGCCGGTATTACGGCTGTCGATATAGGTTTTCCACTCCTGGTTTTGCAGTCTGACATCCACACCGAGATTTTTCTTCCACATGGACGCCACCGCAATGGCGATTTTCTGGTGGTTTTCCGAGGTATTGTACAGCAGGGTCAACTTCAGCGGACGCTGAGGGCCATAACCTGCGGCCTGGAGCAAGGTTTTCGCCTGAGCGTTCAACTCCTGCTGGGACATCTGCTCGAATGGTGAAGGCTCAGGGGTGAAACCCGCCGTTACGTCAGGGGTGAAATGCCAGGCCGGCTTCTCACCTGTACCTAATACCTTTTCAGCCATAATGCGGCGATCGATAGTCATGCTCAGCGCAAGACGCACCCGGGCATCGGCCGTCGGACCCTTTTGCGTGTTAAACGCGTAGTAATAGGTTCCGAGCTGTGGCGGCGTATACACCTGTCCCGGAATGTCCTTCAGGAGCTTCTGATACATATTTTTCGGGAACGACTCGGTGATATCAATATCCCCCGCCAGATAGCGCTTAGTGGCTGACGATTCCTGATTAATCGGAATGAAAGTCACTTTTTGCAGGACAGTTTTCGCATTGTCCCAGTAATGCGTATTCGGAACGACAACCAGTTTTTCATTCACCACGCGGTCGTTCAGGACGTATGCGCCATTGCCCACCAGCGCTCCCGGACGCGTCCACTCTTTACCGCTTTCAACGTTCGCTTTTTGCACCGGATAGAAGGCAAAGTTCGCCGTCAGGTTGCTAAACCACGGTAGCGGTTTGTCGAGCTGGACGCGTAAGGTTCTGGCATCCACCGCCGTCACGCCCAGGGTATCTGGCGCCGCTTTGCCATCGATAATGGCCTGCGCATTGTTGATGCCCGCCAGCGCCGCGAACCAGGCAAACGGAGACGTGGTTTTCGGGTCGACCAGACGCTGCCAGCTGTAGACGAAATCCTGCGCGGTGACGGGCGTACCGTCAGACCATTTCGCGTTATCGCGCAGGGTAAACGTCCAGATACGGTTATCGTTGCTCTGCCAGCGCGTCGCTACGCCCGGGGTCAGTTCCCCCTTCTCGTTCTGATTCACCAGCCCTTCGAAAAGATCGCGAATCACCTGAATCTCGGGTAATCCCACCGCTTTTGCCGGATCGAGCGAAGCCGGCTCGTCTTTAATATGCCTGACCAGCTCCTGTTTTTGCGCCAGTACCGTGCCCTTGGGCACATCAGCAGCGTACGAGAGTGTAGAGAGCCCGCACAGGTACAGTGCAGCACAGAGACGCGAAACAGGATGCTTCATAAGATCCCCTTTAATGAATTCAGGTAACAAGCAGATGCGTAATTATTTGTTTCGAAACAGAGAAATGCAAATACCTTCGTCCGGAATAGTGATTTGAGGCAATTCTCAGCCTTCACGGAAACTATTTGATTAACAGTGAGTTTTGCACAACACTGCCAGTAGAGACTTCTTTATCAGGATTTCGTATGGCAATCACCCGACCACGAGCGGAACGCGGCGCCTTTCCGCCCGGCGCTGAGCAATATGGCCGATCATTTTTAGGCGCATCGCTGATCTGGTTCCCGGCGCCCGATGCCGATCGCAGCAGCGGTTTGATCATTGCCGGCACGCACGGAGATGAGAACTCGTCGATCGTCACGCTCTCGTGCGCGCTGCGTACGCTGACGCCTTCATTGCGACGCCATCATGTGATTCTTGCCGTTAATCCGGACGGCTGCCAGCTCGGATTACGGGCTAATGCGAGGGGGATCGACCTGAACCGTAATTTCCCGGCAGCAAACTGGCGCGCAGGAGAAACGGTTTATCGCTGGAACAGCTCCGCCGAGGAGCGGGACGTGGTGCTGCTGACGGGAGACAAGCCCGGCTCAGAGCCGGAAACGCAGGCGCTGTGCCAGCTTATCCATAAGATTCACCCCGCATGGGTTGTCTCCTTCCACGATCCGCTGGCCTGTATTGAAGACCCGCGTCATTCCGATCTGGGCGCGTGGCTGGCACAGGCTTTCGCCCTGCCGCTCGTCACCAGCGTGGGCTATGAAACACCCGGATCGTTCGGTAGCTGGTGCGCCGATTTGAGCCTGCCCTGCATCACCGCTGAATTCCCGCCGATCTCCTCCGACGAAGCCAGCGAAAAATACTTAACAGCGATGATGGAGCTTTTGCGCTGGCAACCTCAAAGATGAAGCACGCCGCTGGTAAAATTAAGCGTCGGTGAAACGTCAACCGCCAGCCAGGTCGGGCCATCCAGATCGGCAAAACGGACCTGATTGACCAGCGGCAGCGCCGCGCCGATCGCCCGGGATGTGCAGAGCATGCATCCCAGCATCAGGGAAAAGCCCTGCGCCTGCGCTTCCGCCGCCAGGGCCAGCGCTTCTGTCAGCCCGCCGGTTTTATCAAGCTTGATATTGACCATCTCATAGCGGCCCTTAAGCGCGCTCAAATTCTCGCGGGTATGGCAACTCTCGTCCGCGCAGACGGGCAGCGGATGGATAAAATTCTTCAGCGCCTCGTCATCCTTCGCTGGTAGAGGCTGCTCCAGCATCGCCACGCCCAGGTCAGCCAGCAGCTGACATCGTGCGGCCAGCCCCTCGGGATGCCACGACTCGTTGGCGTCAACAATCAGCGTTGCCGAGGGCACCGCCGAGCGAATGGCGACCATCCGCTCGCTGATCAGGCGATCGTCGAGCTTTACTTTTAGCACCGTAGCCCCGGCGTCATAGAGTGCTTTTGCGCTGGCGGCCATTTGCTCCGGCTCACCAATCACGACCGTTTGCGCCGTCACGACGAACTCCGGCAGCGCCACACCCAGCAAGGTAGTCAGCGATTGTTGCTGCTTCGCTGACTCAAGACTCCAGAGCGCAGAGTCGATGGCGTTGCGCGCCGCCCCGGCGGGTAAACGCTGCTGTAACGCGTCGCGCGTGAGCCCTTTTTGCAGGTCAGGCACCAGGGTCATGATCTGCGCCATCACAGATGCAAGACTTTCCCCATAGCGCGGGTAAGGCGTACATTCCCCGACGCCTTTAAATCCCTCCTCTTCGATTTCAACCACGACCACGCTGGCTTCACTTCGGCTGCCACGGGAGATCACAAACGGGGTATGCAATGGCCAGGCTTCTTCATAGACCTTAACGCTTCTCATCACTGACTCCTTGCGGCCCGGAAAGGCGAAAAATTTGGTTTGCCGTGTTATCCGCTGATGGCATACACTAGCCCCGACGTTAACTATATGTAAACAGGAAGATATCTATGTCACAACTCGTTCATTTCCAGGGCAACCCGGTTGCTGTTGCAGGTTCCATTCCGCAGGCTGGCAGCAAAGCGCAGGCTTTTACCCTGGTGGCTAAAGATCTGTCTGACGTCACACTGGCTCAGTTTGCGGGTAAACGCAAAGTACTGAACATTTTCCCAAGCATTGATACCGGCGTTTGTGCCGCGTCCGTGCGTAAATTCAACCAGCTGGCGACTGAAATGGACAACACCGTTGTGCTGTGCATTTCTGCTGACCTGCCGTTTGCCCAGTCCCGTTTCTGCGGTGCTGAAGGCCTGAGCAACGTCATTACCCTCTCCACACTGCGCAGCGCAGATTTCCTCGAGAAATACGGCGTAAGCATCGCGGAAGGCCCACTGAAAGGTCTGGCAGCACGTGCCGTACTGGTTCTGGATGAAAACGACACCGTCGTCTTCAGCGAACTGGTTAACGAAATCACCACCGAGCCGGATTACACTGCCGCGCTGGACGTGCTGAAAGCATAATAAGTCCTTAGCATTCTATACAGCTTATTCTCAACCTCGCTGCGGCGGGGTTTTTTATTACCTCAAAGCTGAATCGTTAAAGCATAAATACACACAAATCACATTAATCATGCAATAACTTAGACAATATGTAACATGAGCGTGATCGGTAACGCATAATAATCGTTAAATTTCTCTATTTTTGACCGCAGTGAAGCACATCACATTTCCCTTTTTGCCTAAACATTAGATTTGCTTACGAAAGAAAATAATCGTTTCAGCAAAAAGGATAATATATGAAGATTAAATTCGCGTTTACGCTCCTTGCGGTACTGATTTCTGGCCATGCGGTGGCCAAAACCTGGGTGCTGACAAGCGCTGAAAGCAGCGTAGAGAAAGGAAACTGGAAGGTTTCCAGCGATGAGCTGAAAGTTAAAGATCGGACGTTCAGCATTGAGCAAAAAGTGTTACACGGTGGTAAACAGGAAGGCAGCAAAGTCATCATTATTAGCAGCAAAGATGGCCTGACGATTACCCTGAGCCCGACCCGCGGGATGAACCTGCTGCATGTAGAAGGGTTTGGCACCCGACTGGGCTGGAATTCTCCCGTTAAAGAGGTAGTGAACCCGGCTTATATCAATCTTGAAAGCCGCAACGGTCTCGGCTGGCTGGATGGTTTCAACGAGATGATGGTGCGCTGTGGCTACGAATGGACAGGTCATCCTGTCACCGCGGATGGGCAAATTTACACCCTGCATGGCAGGGCCGGTAATACCCCCGTTTCGCAGGTCGAGGTTGAAATCGCGGATGCCGCCCCGCATGAGATCCGCGTTCGGGGTTTGATCAAAGAGAGCACGTTTAAAAAAGCGGATCTGCAAACCATGACCGAACTGCGCTACGTTCCCGGAACCAACCAGTTCAGCCTGCATGATGTCCTGACCAACCATGCAGACTACCCTCACGATTACCAAATCATCTATCACAGCAACTTCGGCACGCCGATCCTTGAAGAAGGCGCCCGTTTCCTTGCGCCGGCGGCAAGCGTGAGCCCATTCAATGACTACGCCAAAGCGGGCGTTAATGACTGGCAGACCTATGCCGGGCCGACAAAAGGCTTTGATGAGATGGTCTTCAACATTAAACCGCTCGCGGACAATAACCACGAAACGCTCGCGGCGGTGATCAATAAAGCCGGAGATAAAGGCGCGTCAATCCAGTTTGATACCCGCCAGCTGCCCGTGCTGACCTTATGGAAGAACACCGACACGCTGAAGCAGGGCTATGTCACGGGCATTGAGCCAGGCACCAGCTACGCTTACCCCGTTACGATTGAACGCGAGCAGAAGCGGGTTAAGCAGCTGCAGCCTGGCGCCAGCGCGCAGTTTGACCTGACCTATACCCTGCTCCACAGCCCGCAGCAGGTGAAGGACGTCGAAAGCAGGATTGCGTCGATTCAGGGAGAGACAAAAACAGAAATCGTTAACGCGCCTCTGGCGAAGGAATAGCCATAAAGCAAAAAGCCTCTTTACAGAGGCTTTTTGCTATTCGTCACCTTTCTTATGATTCAAACCGTACTCACGCAGCTTGTTCGCGATCGCGGTGTGCGAGACACCAAGGCGTTTTGCCAGCTTGCGGGTGCTGGGATAGCTACGGTATAGCTGCGTCAGCACTGAACGCTCAAAACGGCTGGTGATATCGTCCAGCGAACCTTCCATCGCCTCTTCGCCGACCGATACCGTCCCCGCGTCGTAATCAGGCAACAGAATATCCTGCGGACGCAGTTCATAGCCTTCCAGCTGGGTCAGCGCGCGATAAACGGCGTTTTTTAGCTGACGGATGTTGCCCGGCCAGCCGTAGCGCATGAGCACCGTGCCGAGATCGGCAGACAGCTTCGGACGCGGTACCCCTTGCTCGTCGGCAAAGCGGGCAACGAACAGCTCCGTTAGCGGCATAATGTCCTGCGGACAATCGCGCAGCGGGGGAATATTCAGCGTCAGGACGTTGAGGCGGTAATAAAGATCCTCACGGAAGATCCCCTTTTGCACCAGTTCCACCAGGTTTTTCTGGGTGGCGCAAATGACGCGCACGTCCACATGCACTTCGTGATCCTCACCGACGCGGCGGAACGTACCGTCGTTCAGGAAACGCAGCAGCTTAGCCTGCATGCGCGGCGACATTTCTCCGATTTCGTCCAGCAGCACGGAGCCGCCGTTAGCCTGCTCGAAGAACCCTTTCTTGCCCTCCGGCGCGTGGCCAAACAGCTCGCTTTCAACGGCATCTTCCGGAATTGAGGCGCAGTTAAGTGCCAGATAAGGCTTAGCTGCTCGCGGGCTCGCCAGATGCACTGCGTGAGCCAGCAGGTCTTTCCCGGTACCGGTATCCCCGGTAATCAGCAACGGCGCGGTCAGGCTTGCGAGCTTGCGCGCCTGATCAACCACATGGCGCATTTTCGGGCTGACGGCAATAATCTGGCTGAATGCGCCAACGTCCTGACTGGAGAGGTTTTGCAGCTGACGACCCATGCGTAGCGTTGAGCGCAGCATGATCACCGCCCCGGTCAACACGCGGGTATCCCCTTCCCCTTTCAGATAGACCGGGGTGATCTCCATCAGGAAATTCTGCCCGTTGATCACCACATGCTCGCTATGCGTATTTTGCGGGTTGCTTTCCAGCCAGCGCTGGAAGTTAAAGCCGGGGATCAGCTGCGCGGCGTTATGATTGCTGAGCTTCTCCTGGCTCTGCGCGAAAAGCTGGCAGCTCGCGTGGTTAACGCGCTCTACTTTGCTTTTCAAATCCAGGGAGAGGAACGGTTCAGGCATCGCTTCCAGCAGCGCACTCAGCGCCAGATGCTCACGCTCGGAAGGCATCCAGGGAATGGTGCGCACATCCGTAACGCCAGCGATACGGCGGATTTCCGCCATCAGGCTGCTGAATGTATTAAATTCAATTTCGGCAAAATTGAGGTAAATTCGCCCGACAGGATCGATTTCAATTCCACGTAAATCAATGTTACGTAAAACAAGAAGATCGAGTAACTCGCGGGTAAGACCGAGACGGTCTTCACAGAAGACTTCAAGACGCATGGGAAATTCACCGTTTTAAGCCAGTAACGTTAAAATGATATGTCAGAACACGGTGAACCGGAAGATGGCTGTCAACAAATATTGACAGCCAGCACGATTAGTAAACAAATCGGTTACTGAACCGGTTTTTTATTGAGCGTCTCTTTGAGCTGGCCGATAAGTTCCCGCCTGAAATCCCCCAGTCGGGGCTTATCGCCATCAATCCACGGCAGCGGACGGCAGACTTCCATCGCTTTAATCCCCAAACGCGCCGTCAATAATCCCGCGCCGATACCCTGAGCGGCACGGGCAGAAAGACGTGCCGCCAGATCCTGCGACATCCAGTCCATTCCCACCTCGCGCACCAGTTCACTCGCCCCGGCAAACGCGATATTGAGCAGAACCAGTTTGAACAGCCTGAGCCGGCTGTAGTAACCCAGCTCTATGCCGTAAAGGTTCGCGATACGGTTAATCAGGCGCAGATTACGCCAGGCGATGAACGCCATATCGACCAGCGCCAGCGGGCTGACGGCAATCATCAGGGTGGATTCTGCCGCAGAACGGCTAATCTCGCGCCGCGCCTGAGCGTCCAGCACTGGCTGAACCATATGGGAATAGAGCGTAACGACTTCCCGGTCATTCTGAGTTTCATGGATGGCGGCATACCAGCGCTGCAGCGCCGGGTGCGACTGGTCTATCCCGGCCTGCGCTGCCAGCTTTTCGCAGAATGCGCGGCCTTTGCCGGTTCCGTGGCTGTGGAGCAGATCCCGCGCTTCATCACGCTCATGCGCGCGCTGGCGCAAACGCCAGAGCCGACGCCACTCGGTGGCAACCGACCCGATACCCGCCCCCACAATCAGCGCCCCCGCGGCACATCCGCCCAGCGCGACCCAGTCCTGGGTTTGCCAGGCGTTGATACCCCACTGGACGCCCTGCCCAACCACGCTTACGCCAAACAGCGCCAGCCCGGCGGTAACCATCTTGCGCCACAGGCTGCGCTTTGGACGCAGGGCGGCTTCCACAACCGCCTCTGCCGGACCTTCCTCGACGCCCGGCTCCTCGGTCAGGGCCGGGGCAAAGTTATCAGCCTGCGTGCCGCTGAACGTCTGCGCCGTTTTGAACGCCTCCTGAGGGTCCTGCTCAAGCGTTCCGGTAAAGTCCATGCGCGGTTTTAACGGTTCCGTCATCGCAATTTATCTCCAATCAAAAACTCCAGCGCAGCATCCAGACGGATGTGTGGTAATGGCCGATCGACGCTCATTGCCTGCGGGCGGAAGGCTTCAAACTGGAAGCCCTGGTTCTGCCAGAAGGCCTGACCCGGCAGCCGCGCAGGCACTTCGCCCGGATACACGGTAAGCGGTTCACCGTCGCTGAGACGGTTACCGCGTAATGCCGGTATTTTCTCACCGTTAAGATCGATCAGCCCGCTTTGTGTCGCCTGTACGGACGCGAGCCCAAGGCAATCCATGCCGATCCCTTCGAAGGCGGCGTTTTGCCAGGCGTCCTGCACCAGCTGCTGCAGCAGCGATACCATATTGGCATGCTGATCGACCGTGACGTGATCGGCCTTCGTGGCCGCAAAGAGCAGTTTGTCGATCACCGGTGAGAACAGACGGCGAAACAGCGTTCGCTGCCCGTAGTGAAAACTTTGCATCAGCTGCGTCAGCGCCAGGCGCATATCGTTGAAGGCCTGCGGCCCGCTGTTAAGCGGCTGTAGACAATCCACCAGCACAATCTGACGGTCAAATCGCAGAAAGTGATTCTTATAGAATCCCTTGACCACTTTCTCACAGTAGTAATGGTAACGCTCGCGCAGCATCCCGGCGTTAGTATTCTTATCAGCCTGCGCCAGCTTCGACTCGCCCACCCCGTCCACGTCCGGCCAGGGGAAGAACTGAAGCGCAGGCGCGCCCGCTAAATCACCCGGCAGGACAAAGCGACCCGGCTGAATGAAGTGCAACCCTTCCTGCTTGCACTGATGCAGATACGCCGTCCAGGCTTCGGCAATGGCCGCCAGACGGTTTTCATCGGCCGGCGCAAGCGGGTCCAGGCCTTCGCACAGCTGTCGCCATTTGGCCGACCACCCGGCGCGCTGCCCCTGCAACAAGCCCGTCATCTGGCGGGACCAGCTGAGGTAATCCTGGGCCAGCATCGGCAAATCGAGCAGCCATTCGCCAGGGTAATCGACGATTTCAAGGTACAGCGTAGAGGTATCCTTGAAGTGGCGCATCAGGGATTCATTCGAGCGAAAACGCAGAGCAAGGCGAATTTCACTGACGCCGCGCGTCGGCGTCGGCCACGTGGGCGGATCCCCATAGAGCTGCGCCAGCCCTTCGTCATAGGTAAAACGTGGAATACCAAAATCGCGTTGAGGAACGCGCTTCACGCCCAACAGACGTTCTTCCCGCACCGCGCTAAGCAACGGCAGACGCGCGCCGGCGTGCAGATTCAGGAGCTGGTTTACTATCGCGGTGATAAACGCCGTCTTACCGCTGCGGCTCAGCCCCGTCACGGCCAGACGCAGATGACGGTCAACGCCACGGTTCACCAGTGAATTGATTTCGTTTTTAAGTCGCTTCATCGCCGTCCTTCATTGCCTGGAAGCCTTGAATGCATGGCTTTAGAATACAATAAATGGGGGCAGATCGTTGATTATCAATTCTTATTTATTGCTATTGCCGTTTTTTCTCCAGTAAGATGAACGACATTGCTGTCAGTTCTGAGTGAGTAAGGTGTATGTCACCCACCATCTATGATATCGCACGGGTTGCGGGCGTATCGAAATCAACCGTTTCCCGCGTTCTGAATAAACAAACGAATATTTCTCCCGAAGCGCGTGACAAAGTGCTGAAGGCGATTGACGAATTAAATTATCAGCCCAACAAACTGGCCCGCGCCCTGACCTCTTCAGGCTTCGATGCCATTATGGTTATTTCGACCCGTTCAACTAAAACCACTGCCGGCAACCCTTTTTTCTCCGATGTCCTTCATGCCATTACGGCAAAAGCGGAAGAAGAAGGATTTGACGTTATTTTACAAACGTCAAAAAGTAGCGAAGACGATCTGCTGAAATGCGTCAGTAAAATAAAGCAAAAGATGATCAAAGGGATCATTATGCTAAGTTCGCCAGCTAACGAATCCTTTTTCACCACGCTGGATGCGTATGGCGTACCGGTAGTAGTTATCGGCAAAGTAGAAGGTGAGTATCAGAATATATATTCCGTCGATACGGATAATTTCCATGACAGCGCCACGCTGACCGAAACCTTTATTAAAAACGGCCGCCGTAAAATTGCGTGTCTGCACGCCCCTCTTGATTATCATGTTTCTATCGATCGTCTTGCTGGCTATAAAGCCAGTCTGGAAAAGCACCATATTGCCATTAACCCGGACTGGATCAGGGATGGCGGATATACCCATGAGAGTGCGCTTACGGCGGCTCTGGAATTGCTTTCTTCACCGACGCCGCCTGATGCGGTATTCGCTACCGACAGCATGAAGTTGCTCAGCCTCTATCGCGCCGCGGATGAGTTGAATCTGATGATCCCAGAGCAGGTGGTGATAGCCGGATACAGTGACCCGATGCTGTCTCTCATTTTAACGCCCGCGCCAGGCGGCTTTGATATCCCCATTCGAAAACTGGGGGAAGAGAGCTGCAATCTTCTTTTCAGGCGTATTGCGGGTCATCCCGCTCCGCAAAAAGTGCTTGTTGATACCCATTTTTTACTGGCGGCCTCTCTGCGCTAAAACCAGGGGCAGTTAGCCCCTGGCAGACTCTTGGTCAGAACGCGTAATTTACCCCGACGCCCGCATAGTGGAAACGGTCGTTTTCACCCTCGTCATGATTTTCCCATTCATAGGCGTATTCAAGCGACATGGATAAACCGTTGTTGAAGTCATAGGCGTACTGGATACCCAGGCGGTTGAAATCATGCCCTTCACGCTCAGGATCGTCCTGCCAGTCCCAGTTCGACCAGCGATCGAGCCCCAGTCGGGTATATGGCGTTAAGGTCGTCTGGCCTAACGAAATAGGCAAATAGGCGCGAATTTCCTGGGTCGAGAACTGGCCGTTATTACGTGAACCGTCCATATTGAAACCACGCTCTAAATAGTAATTCACTTTAGCCGCAAAGGTTTCGTTGATGCTCCAGGTAAAGCCCGTTTCGGTTTCGACGCGGCTGTCAGCATAGCCGGTTTTTTCCAGATCGTTGGCAAACTGATACATGGCAAACCAGCCGCTGAAACGCCAGTCATCGGTTAATTTTATATCCCAGTCAGGCTGAACTTTGTAGCGCTGCATATTAGCGCTGCCGTCTCTGGCGCCGTGTTCATCTTTAAAGTGATAGCCATAATTACGGAAGCCGCCGGTCAGACCGAACGTAAAATCATTTGTTCCGATAAAGCGATAGCGTAATTCAAATTCCGGGCGATCAAAATAGGTGCCACGGGTCATGCTGCTATAATCAACCGGCCCCTCCTGATACATCGCCAGCGAAATTGTCCAGGCATCCCAGGTCGCATTAAACCAGACGGAGGGTTCATATAACCCGTCTTTATCCTCCGCCTGGCCTTCGACGTTTTCTATTTCATACATCGCGCCAATATTAAACTCCCACTGTTTAGCGGTTTCTGTTGCATGTGCGCAGCTAACCCCTGCGCACAGCACGAGCGCAGCACTTTTTAGTAGAGTACTCATCAAATATTCCCTTTATAAGTAACAAACAAAAAAACCGGAAATGGGTATTCCCGGCAAACACCTTTCTTATCTAATAGCCGCTTCGGTTTCGGCGTCGAAGAAATGGCACTTATTCATATCGAACTGGATGTCGATATTATCCCCAGCGGCATAATCATTCGCGGCTCCAGCGCGAACAACAAGCTCATGGCCGCCAACGGTGGCGTAGAGCATGAACTCCGCGCCAGTCAGTTCGGCTACGCTGACTTTCGCCGGGATATTCTTACCGCTGCTCTGCAGAGTGAGAATATCTTCCGGGCGGATCCCAAAGACCACGGCTTTACGCTGATACCCTGCGGCATTCAGTGAGGCGAGCTTGTCTTCCGGGATCGCCAGACGCAGCGTTTCCGTGACGAAATAACGATCGTCAATAGCGCCGCGAATAAAGTTCATGGCTGGCGATCCAATAAACCCTGCGACAAACATATTTGCCGGTTCGTTGTACACCTGCTTCGGTGCACCGACCTGCTGAATAATGCCGTCTTTTAAGATTACGATACGGGTCGCCATCGTCATGGCTTCCGTCTGATCGTGGGTCACGTAAATCATGGTGGTATTAAGCTTCTGGTGCAGCTTGCTGATTTCAGCCCGCATCTGCACGCGAAGCTTGGCATCGAGGTTGGAGAGCGGTTCATCCATCAGGAACACGCCCGCTTCGCGCACGATCGCTCTGCCTAACGCCACGCGCTGGCGCTGACCGCCGGACAGCGCGCCGGGTTTACGCTTGAGATATTCACGTAATCCGAGGATCTGTGCCGCCCAGTTAACGCGTTCTTCGATAACCGCAGGCGCTATTTTTTGCATCTTCAGGCCAAACGCCATGTTGTCGTAGACCGTCATGTGCGGATAAAGCGCATAGTTCTGAAACACCATCGCAATATCGCGAGACTTGGCGGGCACGTCGTTCATGCAAACCCCGTCAATTATCAGTTCACCCGCGCTGATATCCTCGAGACCGGCAATCATACGCAGCGTCGTGGATTTACCGCAGCCCGAAGGCCCGACGAAGACGATAAACTCCTTGTCTTCGATTTCGAGATTAAAATCCTTAACCACGTGGACCTGGTTATCATAGATTTTCTGAATGTGTTTCAGAGACAGTTGAGCCATTGTTAATTCCTTATCAATACGTCCGGGTTGCCCAAAATTCGGTCAGGCATTTCCAGGTCAGTTCTCGCGTTGAATGAAGTTGTAATCCCGCATGATGCAGGCCAGATCCAATCCCAACCGATAACATTCCCGCCGCGTTGATCGCCTCAACGCCTGCTGCTGCATCTTCGATACCTATGGCCTCTTCAGGACGCACATTCAGGCCTGCACATGCGGCAAGAAAGATCTCCGGGTCTGGCTTTGAGCGGCGAATACGGGAAGCATCGGCGCAAAAATCGAAGGCCTGATAAATGCCCAGCGCGTGGAGGATCCCAGGGGCATTCAGAGAAACGGAGGCGAGCCCAGTTTTGACGTTCGCCGCACGGATATCCGCCAGCACCTCGCGAATACCTGGAAGCAGTGAATCTCCCGTCAGTGACGCCAGAGACTGGACATAGAGCGCGTTTTTTTTCGTCGCCAGCGCGAGGCACTGCTCATCGCTAAACATCCCCTCTTTCCCGCCATGCTTCAGGATGCGCTGCAGGGAATCCATGCGGCTTATTCCCTTCAGCTGTTCATTAAACACTTCGTCAAAGGTGATGCCGATTTCGTCCGCTACTGCACGCCAGGCAATAAAATGGAGGTGTGCGGTATCGGTGATCACACCGTCCAGATCGAATACAACAGCCTTAAGCATCATGGCGACTCTCCGTGGTAGCGGTCCCATTTTCAGATGCAAGAAAATCCTTATAAGCGCAAATTTTCCGCCCCGATACATGTAGCGTTTTGCCCCACAGCGTCAGCGTTACAGGTGCCGAAGTCTCGATGGTTAAAACCTCGTTTTCATACGTAAAATGCAGCGTTGCGTTCCGCCAGCGCAGGGGGAAAGCAAGTCTTCGCCATTGGGCCGGCAGGCTGGGCGCAAGCTGCAGTTCCCCTTCCACAATCTGCATTCCGGCAAATCCCTGAATGACGCCGGACCAGATCGCGCCGGTCGCAGCGGCGTGAATCCCGTCATCGCAGCTGTGCGGGTCGTCCCCGAGATCGATTGCGACGCCATCACGCCAGAAGGCGTAGGCACCTTCCATATCGCCACAGCGGGCGGCCACAATGCCGTGAATGGCCTTGCTCAGCGAAGAATCATGGATCGTGCGGGGCTCGTAGAACGCCAGATTGGCGGCGCACTGCTGCGGGGTAAACCGCTCCGGCAACAGGTAGGTAAGCATCACCACATCAGCCTGCTTAAGGATCTGCATGTCGTTAACTTCCGCGCGGGAATAATCGAGCAGAATGGTCTGCTTCCCCGCTTTGGCTTTGTAGCGGCTCAGATCGATGGCAGGTTTTGCCATAAAGGTATCATCCTGCGGGATCACACCGTCTGAATTGGCCTCCGGCAGCCATAAGCGCGTCAGGTACCGTGTCGCTTTCTGCGTAAAACCTTCATCCTCGCGCCCAAACATCGTCATAAACTGGCGAGCGCAGGCAACGTTGTGCCAGGCCATATAATTGGTATAGGCGTTGTTGTTTACATGCTCGGTATATTCGTCCGGACCGATGACGTCATGGATTTCCAGGCGCCCGTTGACCTCCGTGGCGCGGCCCATCCAGAACGCAGCGGTTTCCATCAGCAGCGTCAGCCCTTCATTGCGCATAAAGGCATCATCGTGTGTCGCCTGCCAGTAAGCGACGACGGCCCAGGCAATGTCCGCGACGATGTGGTGTTCTGCCAGCGCGGAGGCCACCTTCTGGCGCATGCCGGTTCGGATGTTGATAGCCGCGAACTCCGGCGTCTCTTCCAGCCCGCTGGCGGCACTTTCCCATGGGAACAACGCGCCAGGCCAGCCGTTGCGACGGGCTTTTTCCTGCGCCCCGGCCAGGTTGAGCCAACGATAACGCAGCAGGCTTCGGGCGGTTTGGGGGCGCGTGAAGAGATGGAAAGGCAGCAGGAAAATTTCGGTATCCCAGAAGACGTGGCCTTTATACCCCTCGCCCGTCAGCCCTTTGGCGGCGATACTGCTGTGCTCATCATGGGCTGGCGTCATGGTCGTCAAATGCCAGACGGCGTAATCCAGCGCCATCTGATCCTGATGCACCGCAGAGTCCACCTCCACCCGAGCGTCACGCCAGATCGCTTCCCATGCATACGATGAACTCTCAAGCAAGGCGTCGTAGCCTCTTGCCGCGCAAACCTTAAGATCGGCTAGCGCGTTGTGAGCGAAAGAGGACTGCGATGGTGCTTTATCACTGCGATGCGTCAGCCAGACGATTTTGTCTAGCGTGACAGTGTCACCCTTCGCAATCGTTAGCGAATGATGAACGCTGAGACGACGATTTTTGGCGGTGAAGCAACTGTCGCTCTTCGCAGAGAGTTGACAAAACGCCGAAACAACAACTTCAGACGCACGGTCCTGCGTTTCATACACGCCCTGCATGTAATGCTGGTCGAACACTCTGACCGACATCTCATCCAGATGCTGTCTGCCGCTGTTCGTTTGCGTTGCATCAATGCCGGTTTTCAGCACGGCCTGCGTGGCGGCATCGAGCGGTGTGATGGAAAGCTGCATGGCCACTAAGGGTAACTGATCCAGCGACACGAAACGACGACTCTCCAGTCGATAGCGTTTTCCGTCGGGCGAGCGCCAGACGACGCTGCGACGAAGTTCGCCATTGGCAAACGCCAGCTCGCGCTGCCACTCGAGAATATCCCCGGCCAGAAGGGTAAAATTCACCCCATCCAGCTCAACCTCAATACCGGTGATATCGGGCAAATTGACCAGCTCAGTGGTCTCGTTGCGACCAGCACGATGATACAGACCCGCAAGATACATACCTCTGATTTGCTGGGTGTAATCTTCTTCATGCGCAGCGCGGATCCCCATGTAGCCGTTACCGCAAGCCATGATGGAGGCGTATTTATTCAGGCTGTGTGGACAAAACCCCGGGTCGGTTAATACAGACACGTTTAGCATAACGTCACGCTTCCCTCTGTTTCTGCTGATTCATACAGCGCAGCGACAAGCTGCTGGATAACCAGCCCCTGTTCTGCATCAGCGATCATGACGGGCTCTCCCTGCACATGGCGCACGAAGGCATCCATACTGCGCATATGACGCTGGTCGTCAGCTTCTTCACGCTGCGTGAGGGTGACTAAAGTACCGGCTTCGTCGCTGTAGATGTGCGCCGGGAACAGCGTAGCCCCCGCCTTTTCACCACAGAATGCGACGTTCATGATCGACTGCTCGCGGATATTGAGCGCAAACGACGTGTCCAGACGCAGAATACCGCCGTTGCAAAATTCAATGGTGCCAAACAGGGCATCTTCCACGGTAAACTGCGTGGGATCCCACTCGCCAAACTGACCGCTGCTTTTACGGTTCCCCAGCCTCTGGAAGCTATGCGCGGTCACCCGTTTTACCGCCGGGAACCCCAGAACATACATTGCGGCATCAAGCATATGGATGCCGATATCAATCAGCGGACCACCGCCCTGTAGCGATTTATTGGTAAAAACGCCCCACCCCGGCACACCGCAACGACGAAGCGCCTGCGCCGACGTGAAGTAAATTTCTCCGAGCGTTCCGTTCATTACCGCATCGCGCAGCAGCTGGGTATCCAGGGCAAAACGATGGTGAAAATCATACGCCAGCACTTTTCCCGCCTTGCGCGCAGCCATGCGCATCCGATCGGACTCCTGCGGCGTCATAGCCGGCGGTTTTTCACACATCACATGGCAGCCTGCTTCCAGCGCTGCCATGACATGCTCGAAATGGAACCGGTTAGGCGAACAGACGCTCACCGCATCCGGCTTAACCGCCTCGAGCATTTCTCGCGCTTCCTGCCATACCGAGGGAATACCATGACGTTCCGCAAACGCCCGAGCCTGTTCAGGATGGCTGTCCATAACAGCCACCATCTGAACATCACTGCGCGTGGCGTAATACGAGGCATGCACTTTATCCGCGACCTGCCCGGCGCCAATGATGGCGACGCGCAGAGGCGAAGGTGTAGAAGCACTCATCACGCTCGTCATCCTTAGCATTTACGCAGATAAGTGAGGGAGTCCTGGTATGCCTGTGCCGGATCCTCGGCGCGCACGCGGCACTCATACACCACGTAACCCTGGTAGTTATCCGCACGTAGCTGATCGAACAGGCTGGCAAAATCGAGGCTGCCGCTGCCCGGCTGGTAGCGATGGTTATCTGCGATGTGCACATGGCCCAGCAGATCGCGGTTCTGATGCAGCGCATCCGTCAGCGAGTCTTCTTCGATGTTCATATGATAGAAATCGCCGATGATCTGCACATGCTTCAGGCCGTTCTCTTCGATGTATCGACGCGCGTCAGCCAGGGTGTTGATCATATGATCCTGATAGCGGTTCAGCGGTTCCAGGTAGACGGTCGTCCCGGTGCGCGCCGCGACTTCATCCAGCCAGCGCAGGGAGGCGCTAACCGCTTTGCGGTCACCGTCCAGGCTGCGTGGGGAGGTCATTGGCGGCAGTCGGAAGGTAAACATCCCCCACGCGGCAGGCACGATAATGCCCTTGCCACCCACTTCAGCCAGCGCTTCCAGAATACGCTCAATCTGCTGTAATCCGTTCAGACGGCGCTCTTCGATGAAGTCGCCGATCCAGCCATCGTATCCACCGCAGGCCGTCGTCACCGGCAGACCTGTGGCTTTGATGGCCGCTTTAACTTCGTCGAGGTTTTCTACCAGCAGTCGGCCGTCAATTTCGTAGCCATCAAACCCCATCGCTTTGATATACTGGAATTTTTCCATGATGCTGGTCGGGAAAAAGGCCTGGTTTTGTGTTGCGATTTTCATGATTTGCTCTCCTTAGCTTAAAAAGTGACGCCCATTTTGATACTGAGTTCCGGGTGCTGATCGACATACGTCATGTAGCTTTCCGGGCTGGTGGTGAAGGTCACGACCGGGTCGATCAGATCGTCACAATTGAGATAGCCGTTCATCAACAGTTCCCAGCAGGTCTCTTCGATACGCTTGCGGCTCCAGCGCGGGTAGTCCGGGTTTGGTTCGCTGCAGGCGCGGGAGAAGACAATCTTCGCGTTATTGAAATGCGCTTCGCGGCCGAGGTTAAAGCCTTCCGCGAACGGTTTCGCGAAGGCTACGTAGGAGATGGTGCCGCCGTAGGCAAGTCCGCGCAGCGCGGACTGTAGCGCATCCGCAAAGCCGCTGGTTTCGATGATCACGTCCGCGCCCTGCTTGCCGGTCAGCTTTTTGATTTCCAGACCGACATCGGTTCCGATTGGATTCAGGCAATGGTCCGCGCCGTGACGACGAGCAATCTCGCAGCGGTGTTCGATCGGATCAACGCCGATAACCACTGACGCACCGGCTTTTTTGGCCAACTGGATCGCAATCTGCCCGATGGCTCCCAGACCTACCACGACAACAAAGTCGCCCACGCGGACGTTGGCATCACGCACGCCGCTCATGGCGAACTGCGCTGGATCGTAGCAAACGGCGTTCTTCCAGGACGCGCCCTGCGGCATTTTGCGCAGCTTGTAGTTGTTCACCGCGTTGACGATGACTGTTTCCTGCAGCGGGCCGTAGCAGCAGACGCTGTCGCCAATCTGGTATTCAGTGACGTCAGCACCGCATTCGATAATGTCGCCAACAATCATGTTGCCAAGCTGGAACTTACCAAATTCGATCCCGCGCGCTGCGCCCTCTTCACGCGGCGTGAACATCTGCCACTCCGCGTTGAATTCTTCATCGATAAACGGGCTGGCGGCGCGGAAATCCACCACTTCGGTACCGTGTTTCGGCGCGCCAAAGCGGGCGCGAATTTTCACTTCATGTGCTTCCACAGCACGATCTTCATATTCCACCAGCGCCGCCACGCGTGGCGCTGTCGCTACTAATTTTTTCATGACTGACTCCTTGTTAAAATTGGCCGCCTCAGCCCTTCACGCCACCGGCGGTCAAACCACTTTTAATAAAACGTTCAGACAGGGCATACATGATGACCACCGGAAGCGCCGTCACCAGCGATGCCGCCATCATGCGACCCCAGATATAATCTGGCGTGCTAAAGAGCGTGTTCAGCCCGACCGGCAAGGTAAAATTGCTGGCGCTGGACAGGAAAATGGACGCAAACAGGTAGTCGTTCCACGCCACCATGAAGCAGTAGACAAACACCGATACAAGCCCGGAAATCGCCAGCGGCACGGTGATGCGGAAGATGATTTGCAGGCGGTTCAGGCCGTCCATCATCGCGGCTTCTTCGATTTCGTCCGGGATGGTGTCGAAATAGCTGCGCAGCATGAACACCGCTGTCGGTAACGTTTGGGTCACCATGGTGATAATCAGCGCCAGCTCGGTGTCGTAGATCCCAAGGGCAGTGATGATTTTGAACAGCGGTACCACCAGCAATATTCCGGAGAACATGTAGACGGTATAAAAACTCGCATTGATCGTCGTGCGGCCCTTAAAACGCAGTTTGGACAAGGCGTAAGCCCCGAGCGTACCGAGAAACACGGCAATGACCGAGGAGGTCAGCGACACCACCATGCTGTTTCTGAAATAGTCCACAAACGGGAAAATCAGCGGGTTAAAGATGTCGACGTAATGCTGCAGCGTCCACGCCTGCGGCAATATGGTCGGATTAAGCGATATCGCCTCTTTCGCACTCTTAAACGACGTCATTAGCATCACAAAGAACGGGAACAGTGTGATGACCAAAAACACCGCCAGCCCCAGATAAAAACCAATACGGCTCAGTACGCGTTTATTTGTTGCCATTGAGGTTTACCCTTTTTCTGGTCAGCAGAATCACCGCGAAGATGATCACGAACAGCACGACGGAGATCGCCGCAGCTTTACCCAAATCATTGAAAGCGAATGCCGTTTTGTAGAGGTAGACGCCCAAAATATCGACCTTAGTAGTCAACAGGTAGACATCCGCAAACATGTAGAACATCCAGATAGTGCGGAGCGTCACTACCGTTGCCAGCACCGGCATAATCGCGGGCAGCGTAACGATTCGAAAACGCTGCCAGGCATTCGCGCCGTCCATTTCCGCCGCTTCATACAGCGACTTATCAATGGTCTGCAAAATCGCCAGGAACGAAATGAACGCGTACGGGAAGTAACGCCAGATGGCGAACAGCACCACCAGTGCAAAGCTGCTGCCAGGATTGTCGAACCACAGGGGCGCCTGGTCATACAGATGCAGCAGGTCTACGCCCAGATAGTTCACAATGCCGTAGCCGTTGTTGAACATGTATTTCCATGCAAACACCAGCGAAATGGACGGGGTGACGTAGGATAAAATCACCAGTGAACGTGCCGTTTTCCGCATACGGAATTCACGATTAAAGAAGATCGCAACAGCCAGCCCCAACCCCGTGCTGCCGATCACCACCAGCGCGGTGTACCAGAACGTCATCCACAGCGAGTGCCAGAATGCTGCATCACTGAGAATGCGAATGTAATTATCCAGCCCGACAAACACAGCGCTAATGCGCGGGTTAAGCGGCAGTCGTAAAAAACTGATTTCAATATTGGAAATCATCGGCCAGGCCACCAGGCCCCCCAGCAAAATCAGGCTGGGGGCCAACAGCAGCATGGCGAAAGGCATATCTGAACGACCAGAAAACAACGTCTTCATAATTTCCTTCCGCAGAGCGCTCCTATCGTTGTGAAAACAGATCAGTCAGTCGCTTCTGGCTGTCACTAAGCGTGTTGCTGAGTTTTTGTTTCCCCACAGTGACGTTATGCACCATGGAACTGATAATGCCGGACCCGGTTACATCGCCCATGCGTGTGAAGTTTTTGTCGCCCACTGCGCCAAACACCTGCACATTAGGGAACTGCGCAATCAGCTCATATGGCAGTTGCCCAAACGCTTTAATCACTTCGTTGTTTTTCCAGGTATCGGTGCCCACCACCAGCTTGTTCACCGGAAGTGCCGCGCCAGGCGACATCATGACCCAGTCAGTTGCGTTTTGAGCCTGCTCCATCCAGGTCACAAACTTTTCAGCCGCCTGAGTTTCATCTTCGGTTTGACCGGTGGTAATCGTCAGCGACGTGACCATGCCGTAAACAGCAGAAGATGTTTCTGTTGGGACGACGAAGCCCAGGTTGGCAGGGTTTCCGTCCTGGAATACCGCCGGAAGGATGTAGGTGGAGTAAACCGCCATCGGAGCAGAACCGTTCATGAAGGCATCTTTGATCTCCATGACGTCGTTTGAACCCGGCATGGTGGTCGCGGCCAGGGCTTTATAAAAAGCCAGGGCTTTTGCCATTTCAGGGGTATCGATGTCGACGTTCCCTTTTGCATCAAAAACGTTCGCGCCGCCGGAAAGTGCAAACTGGGAGAATGCCTGTTCTGTCATCACGCTTTCCGCGGTGGGCAGCGCAATGCCGTAATGTTTTTTGGCCGGGTCGTTAAGACTCTGGCTGGCTTTCAGCAGCTGTTCCCAGTTATGCGGCTCCTGAATACCCGCCGCAGCCAGCGCATCTTTGTGATACCAGACGCCGGATAGCCAGGCGCTGACTGGCACCCCCGTCCAGGCTGAACCGTCTTCCGTACGAACAACACGCAAGATGCCGTCATAGAAGGTGTCCTCGCCTACCGCTTTAATGGCTTCGCCTATAGCTTTGCGATCCAGCAGCTGTTCCTTGTCCATGACTTTCGCGTAGTCATGGCTGACTTCAATCACCTCTGGCAGCGCGCCCGTTCTGGCGAGCGTAATGACCTTGGTGTTATAGGCATCCTCTTCTACCGGCACCTGTTTCACCGTGATGCCGGGGTTCTCTTTCTCGAATTTTTCGATCAGCTTCGTGATAACCGCCTGACGCTCCTGCTCGACTGACGAGTGCATAAACTCAATAGTGACAGCAGACTTTTTGTCGTCCTTGCAGCCTGATAACAAGGCGCACGAAACGAGTGCTGATATCAGCACAATTCCTGGCATTTTCATTATTAAGGTCCTTTTTAGTTTTCTTTAATCCACAACACCTGCCATGGATATAGGGTCAGCGTTTTATCTGAAATATCTTCTCCGGTAATCAACTCCGTTCCGGATTGAATATCGGACTTCACCGTTTGAATGCCATCACTGAAATTAAACAACGCTGTTATTTTTTCGCCACAACTCGCCACGCGAACAATTTTTAAAACATGTTCACCTGACGTACAAAATTAGCCTCACTGTCAGGATGGAATGCTTTTTCCGCCCGGCGCAGCGCGATTAAATCGCTTAACGAGAAATAGACCTGAGAGCGCAGGCTATTTTTATCTTCAAGCATGCTATCAATTTGTCCTGCAGTGTATTTCTCACGATTTATCGCGCGGTTGTATCCGAGGCGTTCAACACCTGCATAATCATTACGCGAGCCGAGAATACTCTGGATATAAACCGCAGGCACACCGGGGAAGCTCAAGAGAACGGCATGCGCCAGAATAAACCGGGCAATCCTATGGCTATCAAGACTGTCACGCGTACTTAATGCATCCAGATAGGTCACATTAATTTCATAAGGACTGCGTGTACCATCCGGGTTATTTTTCCAGTTAACCAACGCCCCTTCAGCCTGAAGTTTCTCCACAAGTGAGAGGATTTCCGACTCAGGTAAAATGCCGCGTAACGGATTCAGACCAATCCCGTCATGCGAGGCCAGGAAATTAAACCAGGTGGTTTTCGTTGAAGGCAACTTCAGCGACGCTGCCCACTGGCTCAGCGTCCGGACGTCCTGACAATGCACCGCATGCAGTACCAGCGGGGGCAAAGAGAACTGATAAACCATCTGCGCTTCATTTTCACCGTCACCGAAGTAAGCAACGTTATCTTTATGCGGAACGTTCGTCTCGGTGATAATCACCGTTCCAGGGGCGACAGCCTCGGTAATGGCGCGGAAAAGCTGGATGAGCTGGTGGGTTTGCTCAAGGTGGATGCAGTTTGTTCCGGGTATTTTCCACATGAATCCCACAGCATCCAGACGAATGTATCGCGCCCCTTCAATAAGGTAATGCAGCAGCACATCCACCATTGCGATCAGCACCTGCGGAGAGGCGAAATTAAGATCAATCTGGTCCTCGCTGAAGGTTGTCCACAGGTGTCGCACGCTGCCATCATGTAGCGTGAAAGGCGTAAGAAGCGGTAAGGCACGCGGACGCGTCACCGCGGATAAGTCTGTTTCAGGATCGACAGAAATAAAGAAATCTTCATAGCCAGGCGTTTGCTTCAGATAATTAGCGAACCATTTGCTTTTGGCTGACATATGGTTGCAGACGAAATCAAACATTAAGCTGGCAGACTGTTTTAACTCAGCAACATCTCGCCACGTACCCGTTTCAGGCGCAACCTCATGATAATCAATAACGGAAAACCCGTCGTCCGAAGACCATGGATAAAAAGGTAAAAGATGGACATGAGAAAAAGAATGAGAAAGCCACTTGTTATAAAAACGTGTAAAAACCGGCAGCGCCTTCTCCCCTTTCGCTGAAAACTGATCGGCATAGGTAATCAGTACAACGTCTTTTTCATCCCAACCCGTTTTACGTTTTTGCGTAATAATAGAAGCAGCCTTTCCAATATTCTCCAGCAGCACATTAAGATTGGATTCAGAAAACGTTTCCCCGTAAACAAGATTAATGAGCTCTTTAATTTTTGCATTCATTTCATTTTCCATGGTAGCGGTCCCACGGAATGGCAATCTACTCCCATGTAAAATATCTGTCAACGGACCAGGGAGGAGAAAAAGGTGTTTGCAAAGCAGCTCAGCGCAATATTGTGAGCTGCCGCAAAGAAAGAACGTGAAAAAAAGAGGAAATACGGTGAGCCGTCGCCAGTCCCTCACCCGTCAGGGAAAGGACCAGCGCCAGCGGAAATTATTGGGATAAGTAGCGGCGAGAAAGCCGTTTTGCCACCTTTTGCAACAGCGGTTCGAGCGCCACGGCCAGCACCATTCTGACCGGCTTGCGGGCAACGGATTTAATCGCCCAACCCGCCACACCAGCCGGGCCGAACCGTAACGCGGTCAGCAGGACCAGTTTACCTGCGATTTTCAGGCCGGGTTTTACCTTCAGACCGGCCTGTTGCCAGTGTTGTTTCATCTCATCTCTCTCTTAAAGCTGACGAAAGCGACTTCTCAGCGTAAAGGTATCCGACGTGACATAGCGTTCCATTTCCCTTAGCCGCTTCTCACCGGCGGCGAGTTGCTCGTCAACCGCATTGAGAAGATCGCTGCTGGTCGGGGCCCCCTCTGCAGCCAGTTCTCCTTCCGGCATCGGGTCAAGGACAAACGACAGGACGATGTATGCCACCAGCGTAATAAAGGCCAGACCGAAGAAGATCGATAGCACCGTGACCACGCGCACCAGTTTGACCGGGACATCAAGATAATGAGCCAGCCCGGCACAAACGCCGCGCACCATGCCCTGCTGTGGAATACGCCACAACTTTTTGTTCAGATTCACTCCAGACATTAACGGTCCCTCCAGTTTGGATGTTCAGCATCCAGGATGGCTTCCAGCGCCTGAATGCGTTCACGCATTTTGTTCGCCTCATCGGAGAGCTGCACCAGACGCTGTTGTTCACTCTGGGAGAGTTCGCCCCGTGAAGAACGGTTGCTGTAATGCAGCCATAGCCAAATCGGCAAAACGAACAGCACGAAAATTGTCAGGGGAATGGCCAGAAAAAGCGCGCTCATGTGTACTCCTTGTCTTACGATGCGGCACGCTCAGGTGCCGCAGGAATTATTATTGGTTGTCTTGCTTCATTTTGGCTTTCAGTGCCGCCAGCTGTTCGCTGATTTCATCGTCGGCCTTCAGGTCGGCGAACTGTTGATCCAGCGACTTCTGCTTACCGATACCGTGGCTTTCGGCTTCGGCTTCCATGTGGTCGATACGACGTTCAAACGATTCAAAACGCGCCATCGCTTCATCAAGCTTACCGCTGTCCAGCTGACGACGCACGTCGCGGGAAGAGCTTGCCGCCTGGTGACGCAGGGTCAGCGCCTGCTGACGCGCGCGGGTTTCGCTCAGTTTGTTTTCCAGCTCGCCAATCTCTTTCTTCATACGGGTGAGCGTGTCATCCACCAGCGTCACTTCATGCTCGAGCGTCGCGACCATATCGGCCAGCTTCTGTTTTTCGATCAGCGCAGCACGGGCCAGATCCTCTTTGTCTTTGCGCAGCGCAAGTTCCGCTTTTTCCTGCCATTCGTTCAGCTGAGCGGTAGCTTGTTCAATACGACGCGTAAGCTGTTTTTTCTCCGCCAGCGCGCGGGCGGAGGTAGAACGCACTTCAACCAGCGTGTCTTCCATCTCCTGAATCATCAGACGTACCAGCTTCTGCGGATCTTCCGCCTTCTCAAGCAGTGAGTTGATGTTGGCGTTCACGATGTCGGCAAAACGAGAAAAAATACCCATAATCTAATCCTCATAGTTCTGTTATCGGGCTATGCCCTGCTGTACTGATAATACAAACATCATGCCAACTTTTTATCTTATTGATTTTAATGAGTATGATTGATTTTTACGCAGAAACGGACTATTCTTCCCTGGTGAATATCGCTAAGGAGTGGTTAATTTCATCATGCCTGGATACAAAGACAATTTACTCGGCGAAGCAAACAGTTTCCTTGAAGTGCTGGAACAGGTTTCTCGCCTGGCGCCGCTCAATAAACCGGTGCTGATCATCGGTGAACGCGGAACGGGGAAAGAGCTGATAGCTAACCGTCTGCATTACTTATCCGGGCGCTGGGATGGCCCCTTCATTTCCCTTAACTGCGCGGCGCTGAATGAAAACCTGCTCGACACCGAGCTCTTCGGCCATGAAGCGGGCGCGTTTACCGGTGCCCAGAAACGCCATCCCGGACGCTTTGAGCGCGCCGACGGTGGGACGCTGTTTCTTGATGAACTGGCCACCGCGCCCATGCTGGTACAGGAAAAACTGCTGCGCGTGATTGAGTACGGCGAGCTGGAGCGCGTCGGCGGTAGCCAGCCGCTGCAGGTTAACGTGCGCCTGGTGTGCGCCACTAACGCTAACCTGCCGGAGATGGTGGCGGAGGAGAAATTCCGTGCCGACCTGCTCGACCGCCTGGCCTTTGACGTCGTTCAGTTTCCTCCGCTGCGCGAGCGCAAAAGCGACATTATGCTGCTGGCAGACCAGTTTGCGATTCAGATGTGCCGCGAGCTCGGCCTGCCGCTGTTCCCCGGCTTCAGCGATTATGCACAGGAGACGCTGCTTGCTTACCACTGGCCGGGAAATATCCGCGAACTGAAAAACGTCGTGGAACGCTCAGTCTATCGTCACGGCAGCAGCGAGACGGAGCTGGACAACATCATTATCGATCCTTTTCAGCGTAGCCCAGCAGCGCTGCCCGTACCAACGTCTTCAGGCGATCTCCCTACTCTCCCCCTTGATTTACGCCAGTTCCAGAACGACCAGGAGAAACAGCTGCTGGAGCAAAGCCTGAAGACGGCGAAATATAACCAGAAACGGGCGGCTGAACTGCTGGGTCTGACTTACCATCAGCTGCGGGCATTGCTTAAAAAGCATCACATGCGCTGACAATATCAGCACTTACCTACAGACATTTTTACGAAGCAGGCGTAAGTGCGATACACTTTGCAGATCGAACCTAAAAACCTTAAAAATTATGCGTCTGGTTTTATCGTCCTTTTTTGCACTTGGTCTGTTTAGCAGCCTGGCCTTTGCCGCCCCCGGGCAAACGCCGCAGCCTGACATTCGTGACAGCGGCTTCGTCTATTGCGTAAGCGGCCAGGTGGATACCTTCAACCCTCAAAAAGCGGGCAGCGGCCTGATTGTGGATACCCTGGCCGCGCAGCTTTACGATCGTCTGCTTGATGTTGACCCATACACCTACCGTCTGGTGCCTGAGCTTGCGGAAAGCTGGGAAGTGCTGGATAACGGCGCAACCTACCGTTTCCACCTGCGCGATGACGTCTCTTTTCAACGCACGCCGTGGTTTATCCCCACCCGCAAGCTGAACGCAGATGACGTGGTCTTCACCTTCCAGCGTATCTTTAACCGCAACCACCCGTGGCATAACGTTAACGGCAGCAACTTCCCCTATTTCGACAGCCTGCAGTTTGCCGACACCGTCAAGAGCGTGCGTAAGCTGGATAACCGGACGGTTGAATTTACGCTGATGCGCCCGGATGCATCCTTCCTCTGGCACCTGGCAACCCACTATGCGTCAGTCATGTCCGCTGAATACGCGGCGAACCTGACGAAAAAGGATCGTCAGGAGTTGCTGGATCGTCAGCCGGTCGGCACCGGTCCGTTCCAGCTGGCTGAATACCGTGCCGGGCAGTATATTCGCCTGCAGCGCCATGAGCATTTCTGGCGCGGCACTCCGCTGATGCCGCAGGTAGTGGTCGATCTCGGTTCAGGCGGAACGGGACGTCTGTCAAAATTGCTCACCGGGGAGTGCGACGTGCTCGCCTGGCCCGCGGCCAGCCAGCTCACCATCCTGCGCGACGATCCACGCCTGCGTCTGACGTTACGCCCCGGCATGAATATCGCTTATCTGGCCTTTAACACGGATAAGCCGCCATTGAATAACCCTGCCGTTCGCCACGCTCTGGCGCTGGCGATTAACAACCAGCGTTTGATGCAGTCGATCTACTACGGCACGGCGGAAACCGCCGCCTCAATTTTACCGCGCGCCTCGTGGGCCTATGACGGTGAGGCTAAAATTACGGAATACAATCCGGCAAAAGCGCGTGAACAACTGAAAGCGCTGGGGGCGGAAAACCTCACGCTGCAGCTTTGGGTGCCAACCAGTTCCCAGGCGTGGAACCCCAGCCCGCTCAAGACCGCCGAACTGCTGCAGGCGGATATGGCGCAGGTGGGCGTCAAAGTGATCATCGTACCGGTTGAGGGCCGTTTCCAGGAGGCGCGCCTGATGGACATGAATCATGATTTAACCCTGACCGGCTGGGCGACCGACAGTAACGATCCGGACAGCTTCTTCCGTCCGCTCCTGAGCTGTGCGGCGATAAATTCGCAGACCAACTACGCCCACTGGTGTAACCGGGAGTTTGACGCAGTGCTGCAAAAAGCGCTGGCTTCCCAACAGCTGGCCTCACGTATTGACGCCTATGATGAAGCACAGAAGATCCTTGCTCAGGAACTGCCGGTGCTGCCGCTGGCCTCTTCCCTTCGTCTTCAGGCCTATCGTTATGATATTAAAGGCCTGGTGCTGAGTCCGTTCGGCAACGCCTCGTTCGCCGGCGTGTCGCGTGAAAAAGAACAAGAGGTGAAAAAACCATGATTATTTTTACCTTACGCCGGCTCCTTTTGCTGCTGGTGACGCTCTTTTTCCTGAACTTTGTCGGCTTCAGCCTGAGCTATTTCACCCCTCACGCCCCGCTCCAGGGGTCGTCGCTGTGGGATGCCTGGCTCTTCTGGTTTAACGGGCTGCTGCACTGGGATTTCGGCGTGTCCAGCATTAACGGACAGCTGATTTCCGAGCAGCTGAAAGAGGTGTTTCCGGCCACGATGGAGCTGTGCATTCTGGCCTTCGGCTTCGCCCTGATGGTCGGGATCCCCGTGGGCATGCTGGCCGGGATCTATCGCAACAAATGGCAGGATAAGTTTATCAGCGCCCTCGCCCTGTTCGGCTTCTCCATTCCGGTATTCTGGCTGGCGCTGCTGCTGACGCTGTTCTTCTCGCTGACGATGGGCTGGCTGCCGGTTTCTGGTCGTTTTGACCTGCTCTATACGGTTAAAACGGTGACGGGTTTTGCCATCATTGACGCGTGGCTGTCCGATTCGGTATGGCGTCATGAGATGATCGTCAGCGCCGTGCGCCATATGGTATTGCCGGTGCTGACGCTGGCGGTTGCGCCAACAACCGAAGTGATCCGCCTGATGCGCCTGAGCACCATTGAGGTGTTTGACCAGAACTATGTCAAAGCCGCCGCCACGCGCGGGTTGTCTCGCCTGACCATACTGCGCCGCAACGTCCTGCACAACGCGCTGCCGCCGGTTATTCCGCGTCTGGGATTACAGTTTTCCACCATGCTGACGCTGGCCATGATCACCGAGATGGTCTTTAGCTGGCCTGGCCTGGGGCGATGGATGATTAACGCCATCCGCCAGCAGGACTACGCCGCTATTTCTGCTGGTGTGATGGTGATTGGTTCGCTGGTGATTATTGTTAACGTGTTGTCCGATATTCTGGGTGCCATGGCCAACCCATTGAAGCATAAGGAATGGTATGCCTTACGATAGCGTATACAGTGAAAAGCGCACGCCCGGCGTGCTGCGTACCGTGTGGCGTAAATTCTATGGTGACACCACGGCAATGATCGGCCTTTACGGCTGCGCCGGGCTGTTATTGCTGTGCGTCTTTGGCTCGTGGTTTGCGCCGTATGGCATTGATCAGCAGTTCCTTGGCTATCAGCTGCTGCCACCTTCCTGGTCCCGCTACGGCGAAGTCTCTTTCTTCCTGGGAACGGACGACCTCGGACGTGACGTGTTGAGCCGCCTGCTGAGCGGTGCAGCCCCGACGGTCGGCGGCGCATTTGTGGTGACGCTCGCGGCAACGATCTGTGGGCTGGCGCTCGGTATTTTTGCGGGTTCTACGCATGGCCTGCGTTCGGCGGTCCTTAACCACATTCTGGATACGCTGCTGTCGATTCCGTCCCTGCTGCTGGCAATCATTGTTGTTGCCTTTGCCGGTCCGCATTTGTCGCATGCCATGTTCGCCGTCTGGCTGGCTATTCTGCCCCGCATCGTGCGCTCGGTTTACAGCATGGTGCATGATGAGCTGGAAAAAGAGTATGTCGTCGCCGCGCGTCTGGACGGCGCGACGACATTCAACATTCTGTGGTTTGCCGTGCTACCTAACATCGCCTCCGGGCTGGTCACTGAGATCACCCGCGCGCTGTCTATGGCGATCCTGGACATCGCGGCGCTCGGCTTTCTCGATCTCGGTGCGCAGCTGCCGTCGCCCGAATGGGGGGCGATGCTCGGCGACGCGCTGGAGTTAATCTACGTGGCACCGTGGACGGTCATGCTGCCGGGTGCGGCTATTATGGTGAGCGTGCTGCTCATCAACCTGCTGGGCGACGGTATTCGCCGTGCAATTAATGCGGGGGTGCAATAATGCCGCTTCTTGATATTCGCAACCTCACCATCGAATTCAAAACCGGTGAAGGCTGGGTTAAAGCCGTCGATCGCATCAGCATCACCCTCGCGGAGGGTGAAATTCGCGGGCTGGTGGGGGAATCCGGCTCAGGAAAAAGTCTGATTGCCAAAGCTATTTGCGGCGTGGCGAAGGACAACTGGCGCGTGACCGCAGACCGTATGCGTTTTGATGATATCGACCTGCTGCGCCTCTCCCCCCGCGAGCGGCGTAAGCTGGTCGGGCATAACGTCTCGATGATTTTCCAGGAGCCGCAGTCCTGTCTCGACCCGTCCGAACGCGTGGGCAAACAGCTGATGCAGAACATTCCCGGCTGGACCTATAAAGGCCGCTGGTGGCAACGCGTTGGCTGGCGCAAGCGTCGCGCCATTGAGCTTCTGCACCGCGTCGGCATCAAAGATCACAAAGACGCAATGCGCAGCTTCCCGTATGAGCTTACCGACGGCGAATGTCAGAAAGTGATGATTGCCATCGCGCTGGCCAATCAGCCGCGTTTGCTGATTGCGGATGAGCCCACCAACGCGATGGAACCCACCACGCAGGCGCAAATTTTCCGCCTGCTGTCGCGCCTCAATCAGAATAACAACACCACCATTTTGCTGATCAGCCATGACCTGCAAATGCTCAGCAAATGGGCGGATAAGATTGACGTGATGTACTGCGGGCAAACGGTCGAAACCGCGCCGAGTGAAGATCTGATCGGCGCCCCGCATCATCCGTATACGCAGGCGCTTATCCGCGCCATTCCGGATTTTGGCAGCGCCATGCCGCATAAAAGCCGCCTGAATACCCTGCCGGGGGCGATTCCGCTGCTGGAATCCTTGCCGATAGGCTGTCGTCTGGGGCCGCGGTGCCCCTATGCTCAGCGTAAATGTATCGAGACGCCACGCCTGACCGGGGCCAAAAATCATCTTTACGCCTGTCATTTCCCGCTGAACATGGAGAGAGAGTGAAATGGTCGAAACCTTACTTGAAGTCCGCAACCTGAGTAAGACCTTTCGCTACCGCACGGGGCTGTTTCATCGTCAAACCGTCGACGCGGTAAAACCGCTGAGCTTTACGCTGCGTGAAAAACAGACTCTGGCGATCATCGGCGAGAACGGTTCCGGGAAATCCACCCTGGCGAAAATGCTCGCCGGCATGGTTGAACCGACGGCAGGCGAAGTGTTGATTGACGATCATCCTCTGACGTTCGGCGATTACTCTTTCCGCAGCCAGCGCATCCGCATGATCTTCCAGGATCCGTCTACCTCGCTTAACCCGCGCCAGCGCATTTCGCAGATCCTCGATTTTCCGCTGCGTCTGAACACTGACCTGGAGCCGGAGGCGCGCCGTAAGCGCGTCTTTGAAACCCTGCGTATGGTTGGGCTGTTACCGGATCACGAAAGCTACTACCCGCATATGCTGGCCCCCGGCCAGAAACAGCGTCTGGGTCTGGCGCGTGCGTTGATTTTACGGCCTAAAGTGATCATTGCTGATGAAGCGCTTGCCTCGCTGGATATGTCGATGCGCTCGCAGCTGATTAACCTGATGCTGGAATTGCAGGAAAAACAGGGGATTTCGTATATCTACGTCACCCAGCATCTGGGAATGATGAAGCACATCAGCGATCAGGTGATGGTCATGCACCAGGGCGAAGTAGTCGAGCGCGGCAGCACGGCGGATGTGATGGCCTCCCCGCTTCATGAGCTGACAAAACGACTGATAGCCGGTCATTTCGGTGAAGCATTGACCGCCGATGCGTGGAGAAAGGATCGCTAAGCGCGACGCTCAACACAAATTGCCCCACTACATTAAGGATTAAATAGCCCGCACACGCTATTTAATCCTTTAATTTTTCATCTCCATCCCTGCTCCATATTTTAATCAATATCAATCAACAGTTCTTCTCCAGAATACCAGGACATTACGGAGGAGAAGAAATGAACACCGCCACTTACGTTCTAAAATATACCGAGTACCTCATCAGAAAATGCCGTTCATTTTTAATGACGGATCTGCACTTTCATACTGTGAGGCTTAAGAAAACAACCGGGAAAACCCCTGACATTCAGTCACCCACGACGTTGAGTGAAAAAATATGCCATCGTCTTGTTTATGACCATAATAACCTCTACACGATGCTTGCCGATAAACTCGCCGTTCGGGCATACGTTTATTCCAGAACAACGCGCGTGAAAACGGTGCCATTAATTGGTGTTTATACCAGACCATCGCAAATTGATTTTTCTGTACTCCCTGACAAATTCGTCCTTAAGTGCAATCATGACAGTGGCAGTACAATAATATGTACAAACAAAGCGCAATTTAATGTCAGGGAAGCATGTAAAAAGCTGAGCCTCTCGTTAAAGAAAAATCTTTACTACACCACGCGTGAATGGCAGTACAAAAACATTACGCCGAGTATACTTTGCGAGCCGTTTGTCGATCTCTTCGACGATGCTGACAGAAACATAACGCCCGAAATGCTGAGGATCCATTGCTTTCACGGCGTTGCCCACTATGTAGAAGCGGATTTTACGGATGATAACGGCAAAGGGTTTATCAACGTTTATGACAGGCACTGGAACTTACAACCCTTCCAGATGGAATATCCAAATACATCAGTAGAACCAGGCGAACCGCTCTTGTTCCGTCAGGCACTGTTAGCCTCCCAGGAGCTGGCGCATGGAATTGACTACTGCCGCGTTGACCTGATGCTAAAAAAAGATGAAATCTTTTTCAGTGAAATAACCTTAAGCCCCAGACGCGGTAAACTGACGATTACCCCGCAGGAATGGGATGCTAGGTTAGGGAAAATATGGCATTTATCGCCGGCAGGCGCTTTTGACCTGCCGCTGAAACTCACGAGTCGGGCCAGGTGAGTTTAAATATCGAGTGATTTTGCGTCGATAAGGTATAGGTAACATCGCCACCATGAGCCAGCATGATGGCTTTTACCACCGACAAGCCTAAACCACAGCCTTCCGGATTCACATGTCTGGCGCCATTATCGCGCTGAAAGGGCTGAAACAGGAAATCATGAAACTCTCTGGGGATGCCCGGTCCCCCGTCCTGAATAAGGATATAATTGCCTTTATCAGAAACGCCATTTTTCACGATGAGCGTGCGCGAGGTTGAATAGTGTAAGGCATTATCAAATAAAACGGTCAGACACTGATTGATGCGTAAGGGATCGAATACGCATTGCTGCTCCCTCAGTTCTGTATTGACGGTAAATGCCTTACGGCTGAACTCGGGCATGAACGTATCAAGTGCATTCTGTATTGTCCCTTTTAGATCGGTTCTGAACTGGCATAATGTGTATCCTGCCCCGCCATCCGAACTGATAACACGGAGATCTTCAATCAGGCGGGTTAAACCTTCCGTCTGTTTGAGAAGATTATTAAACAGAACCGTGTCCGGGGTAAAAACACCGTCAACCAACCCCTGAAGCCGTCCGCGTAAGATCGTGACCGGGGTTCTCAGCTCATGCGCAATAGCGGCATTCCAGGATTTTCTCTGAATATCCAGCGTCTGTAATTTTTCCGCCATTTCATTGAAATCCGTCACGAGGTGATTAATCTCGCCCAGCCGCGAACTGGCGCAGAATGCCCGGGCGTCCAGATCGCCCTGGGAAATCTTTTTCAGGCTGGACGCTACCGCGTTTAGCGGGGTGAGTATTCGCGATGAAAGTTTGACCGTGAAAAAGAGTGCAATAATCAGACTGATGGTTGTCGCGGTACTAATCCATACCCAGTCCCACATCGTCATCTGCTCGTCATCGCCCGCAGCAGCGCCGCCCGGGAGGTGATCCAGAATAAAGGAGTAAAAAAACCAGGAGCCCAGTATGGCGATGGCAATTATCGTAAACGTCAGCAACAGCATATACGTTAAGATCTGACGACTCAGGACAGACTCTTTATTCATTTCTTTTCCCCAAGCCGGTAACCCATGCCCCTGATGCTCTCGGGAACGCCATAAAGACCGGCCAGCTCCAGTTTTTTTCGCAGCTTGCTCATATGGCTGTCGACGGTTCTGTCGAGCGTATCGCCTTCCGGCAGACACGCGTTGAGTAACTCTTCGCGGGAACAGACCTTGCGCGGATATCTCGCCAGCCAGGTGAGTAATTTAAATTCGGTCGTCGTTAATACCGGGGAGACAACCTCTGCGCCCACGGTGACCTCCACGTAGAAGTCATCCGGATAGATCGTAATAAAGGGCGTTCTGAGCGGCAGGGAACCCGCCTGCTGAAGCGCGGGTTTTGTCCTGCGCAGCACCGCCTCAACTCGCGCGACAACTTCAGCAGGGTTAAAGGGTTTGATTACGTAATCATCCGCGCCGAGCCTCAGCCCCATAAGCTTATCGACGTCCTGATCGAGAGCGGAAACCATAATGACGGGGACAGCACTTTCCTGACGAAGCGTGGTAAGCACGCTCCAGCCGTCACACACGGGCAGGTGAATGTCCAGCAAGATGAGATCCGGTTTATGCAGGCGATTGAGCGCTATAGCCTGCTCGCCCTGCATGGCTCTGAGCGTTTTCATTCCCGAACGCTCTAAGTAGCTCATCAGTATATCGGCGATTTCGTCTTCATCTTCAACAACAAGGATCAGCGTATTTTTGTTCATATTATCTCCGCGGGTGAAATCCCTTTAAGCACGCTATCAGATATCTTTAGCACAATAAGACACAGCCTCCGGGAAAAAGTGCCGCAGTCACGAAAATTTCCCGTTTGATTTACCTGCCCGGTTATTTCTCCATACAGCCTACACATTCCGTCAATAAAGACTCGACAATGTCAGTTCAAAATCGCTATTGAGGTATACCCCTTTTTGCATTACGCGTTGCAAATTACCACTGTTTCTTAAAGACTTTATGAAGCTGGCTGAAATAATGAACATGGAACTTTCTAAATATTTTTCCCCTAAAAAACTGGGCATATATTCCCTGTTTCTGCTGCTGACATGGGGATTACTTTATATATGGCTGGTGTTGGTACACAGAATGGATGAGAAAGTCGCCTCGACGCTGCTCTCTTCACCCATCATCTATGGCTGTATCGCATTGTCGGTTGTCTCTCTGATAATCCAGAATAAAGCTGGCGCACTAACTGAGCTACTCGTCGTCACCTTCTGGCTGATGGTGATTTTTGTTTATCTTATTATTACGTTCACCGTGCTGTTAAACGCGATGCCCGATATCGAGGATCTGATCTTTTACTACGAGTGTTATTTGATCATTTTTTTTGGCGGAGCCCCGCTGTATCTTATTATGAGAATGATTTGACTCGTTGCTCCACACAGCCTCCACAAACCGCCCATTTCCGCTAAACAGGCGCGCGGTAGACTCTCCCTCACACTATTTTGCACAAAAATAACTCACTAAAAAAGTCTGACAAAACTTATCCATGATGATGAACCGTAATAATCTTCGTTCTTCTGAACCTGCTGGAGTAATGCACTCGCTAAAAAAACTCGCGATACGGCACCGGAAAAAACTGGCCGTCACTTTTTTCCTGGTGGTCGCTGAAAACGTGACGTTTTTACTTTATCCCGTTCTGGCTGGCATCGCGATAAATGCCATCCTCGCCGGTGAAACGCTAAACGCCGCGCTGTATGGCCTGATGGTACTTTGTATGTGGTTCATCGGTGCGGCCAGACGGAGCGTAGACACCCGCACGTTTGCACGCATTTATGCCGGACTCGCTGTTTCCGTCGTTCTGGCACAGCGCAAATATCAGCTTAACCATTCGGCAATCGCCGCCAGGGTAACGCTCTCGCGCGAATATGTGGATTTCTTTGAAATGCACCTTCCCCTGCTTATTACATCGCTGAGTTCACTTTTTGGTGCCGCAATCATGTTGCTGTTTATTGAATTTTGGGCCGGCGTCATGTGCTTTGCGATTGTATTTATCCTGCTCGGATTTGTCTCAGGATATGCCCGTAAAAATGAATGGCTGTTCATGCGTCTGAATAATCGTCTGGAAAAAGAAGTGGATTATGTTCATAAGGCGGGAACGGCCACGCTTCACCGACATTACTCCACGCTTGCGCGTTTACGTATCGCATTATCTGACCGCGAGGCATGGGGCTATTTGTGGGTCGGCGTGCTTGTTGCCGCGCTTTTTACGCTGACCATCGTCTGGATGACACGCTCAACCGGCATCACCGCCGGACATATTTACTCCGTGATGACCTACATGTGGATGTTCGCGACGAGCCTCGATGACGCGCCGCAGCTTCTTGAGAAATTTTCGCAGCTCAGGGATATCGGCAAGCGCGTATCCACAGATGATGAAATTCACGTAACTGGACGTTAATTTAATGCCGCATTTTTTTATTGAACGCCCCGTTTTCGCCTGGGTAGTGGCGCTTTTTATCGTTCTGGCAGGGCTCCTGTCTATTCCTCGTTTGCCGGTTGCGCAGTATCCAGCGGTAGCACCGCCGGGAATCATTATTTCCGTCAGTTACCCGGGTGCCAGCCCCGATATCATGAATACGTCGGTGGTATCGTTAATCGAGCGCGAAATCTCTGGAGTCGATAATTTGCTCTATTTCGAATCCTCCAGTGACACAACCGGTTCGGCATCGATTACCGTCACGTTTAAACCGGGCACGGACATCAAGCTGGCGCAGATGGATCTGCAGAATCAGATTAAGATCGTCGAGCCTCGTCTGCCTCAGGCGGTAAGGCAAAACGGCATTAACGTCGAGGCCGCTAATTCTGGTTTTTTAATGATGGTGGGGCTGAAGTCCACGAAGGGTGAATTTGAGGAAGCAGATTTAAGCGACTATTTTGCCCGAAACGTCAGTGACGAGCTTCGTCGCGTGCCCGGCGTGGGGAAAGTTCAGCTGTTCGGTGGCGAAAAAGCGCTGCGCATCTGGTTAGATCCGATGAAGCTCCACGGCTACGGGCTTTCGGTGAGCGATGTTCTTACCGCTGTTGGCCAGCAAAATGCCCTTGTTTCGCCCGGTAAAACGGGAGATGAGCCAGCATCTGCAGGACAAGGGGTGACCTATCCCATCACCGTGAAGGGACAGCTCTCCTCGGTAGAGGCGTTCAGGAATATCATCCTGAAATCTGACGCATCCGGTGCCCGCCTGAAATTGTCCGACATTGCGCGGATTGAATCTGGCCTGCAAAGCTACGCCTTTGGTATTCGCGAGAATGGGGTTCCTGCGACGGCGGCGGCAATCCAGCTCTCTCCGGGCGCGAATGCAATGAGTACGGCTTCAGGCGTGCGTGCGCGCATCGACGAGCTTTCCCGGGTGTTACCCGACGGAATGACGTTTACGGTTCCCTTCGATACCGCGCCGTTTGTGAAACTTTCTATCGTGAAGGTTGTTCAGACATTTGTTGAGGCGATGGTCCTGGTCTTCCTGGTGATGCTGCTGTTTCTGCACAAGATACGCTGTACGCTTATCCCGGCGATAGTTGCTCCCGTCGCACTTCTTGGCACCTTCACGGTGATGTTACTGAGCGGCTACTCCATCAATATTCTGACGATGTTCGGTATGGTGCTGGCGATAGGGATTATCGTTGATGATGCCATCGTGGTCGTAGAAAACGTTGAACGACTGATGGAGGAAAAAAGCCTGTCCCCGCGTGACGCCACGCGGCAAGCCATGCAGGAAATCACCCCGGCGATTATAGGCATCACGCTGGTGCTAACCGCCGTCTTTATCCCCATGGGGTTTGCTGAAGGCTCCGTCGGGATTATCTACCGACAATTTTGTATTTCCATGGCGGTCTCCATACTGCTGTCCGCGTTTCTTGCCCTGACGCTGACGCCTGCCCTGTGCGCAACGCTACTCAAGCCGCATAAGGCAGGAAAGAGCGGAGGCGGAAGGTTCGCGGCCAGGTTTAACGCGCGCTTTCGTTCGCTCACCGCCTGTTACGAAGCCGGGCTGGGTGCCGTTCTGAAGCGAACCGGGCGTATGCTGCTCCTGTACGCTGCGCTTTGTGCTGCGCTGTTTCTGGGATTGTCTTCGTTACCGTCGTCCTTTCTGCCGGACGAAGATCAGGGCTATTTTATGTCCTCAATCCAGCTCCCTTCTGATGCCACGATGCAGCGTACCCTCAACGTGGTTAAAAAATTTGAAGAGGAAATTGCGACCCGACCGGATATTGAAAGCAACCTTATGATCCTGGGGTTTGGATTTTCAGGTTCAGGACCAAATTCGGCTATGGCCTTCACCACGCTGAAGGACTGGAAAAATCGGCAGGGCTCGACGGCCCAGAATGAAGCCGACCAGATACAGGCCAGCATGGCGAACGTCTCTGATGCCGTCACGATGAGCCTGCTCCCGCCAGCCATTTCGGATATGGGCACCTCCTCAGGCTTCACCTGGTACGTGCAGGACAGAGCGGGATTGGGCTACGAGGCGTTAAAACGCGCTGCCGACGCGCTGGTCCTGCAGGCCAACCAGCGCCCTGAACTGAGTGACGTATATATAGACGGGCTTCCGGAAGGGACAAGCCTTGCGCTCCAGGTTGACAGAGAAAAGGCGGAAGCGATGGGCGTCTCATTTGATGAAATCAACCAAACGCTCTCCGTCACCCTGGGCTCAAATTACGTCAATGACTATACGAACAACGGCCGCGTTCAGCAGGTGATAGTGCAGGCCGATGCGCCCTACCGAATGCAGCCTGAGCAGATACTGAAATTATCGGTGAAAAACCGGATGGGACAGATGGTGCCGGTATCGACGTTTGCCACGCTTTCCTGGAACGTTGCGCCGCAGCAGTTGACGCGTTATCAGGGATATTCGGCTATTCGCATTACCGGAAATGCGGCGTCGGGAGAATCCAGCGGTACCGCAATGAAGGTTATGGAGAGTTTGTCCAGAGATTTACCTCAGGGCATCGCGGGCGAGTGGGCAGGGAGTTCATTGCAGGAGAGAAAATCGGAATCTCAGCTTCCGGGCCTTATCGTCCTGTCGATACTGGTCGTGTTTATGGTACTCGCCGCGCTGTATGAGAGCTGGTCTATTCCTTTTGCGGTCATGCTGGTCGTTCCGCTGGGTCTTATCGGCGCGGTGATCGCGGTGTCCGTTGCCGGCATGACGAATGACGTTTTCTTCAAGGTCGGCCTGATTACGCTTATCGGCCTTTCGGCCAAGAACGCCATTCTGATTGTTGAATTTGCCAGGCAGCTCCATCGTGAAGGGCAACCCCTGCTGGCGGCAACCGTTCATGCCGCCAGCCAGCGCCTGCGCCCCATTCTGATGACGTCGTTAGCCTTCACCTTAGGGGTTGTTCCCTTGATGCTGGCCCGTGGGGCGAGCGACAGTACTCAGCATGCCATCGGTACCGGCGTATTTGGCGGCATGATTAGCGGTACGCTTCTCGCGATCTTCTTCGTACCGGTTTTCTTTATCGTCATTGCGCGTTTTGTCGACAACATCAGGAAAGCGTGAATACCCTGGCGGAATCGCGCACCCTCTCTGGTTGGATGAGGCGAAGCTGTTGCCGGGTGATATACTGGACGAATGCTGAAATTTTGAGCCCCCGCGAGTCCGCGGTGCATTCTTCGGGGCAGGCGTCTTCGGAGAAGTGCGAGAAATATCGTGACACAAGGGGCTGTGAGTGGGCTATAATTTCGAGCTAATTTCGAATGATTTTGAAATACTGCCTGTAACACTATGAATTACAAGGCAAAATTAGCAATGAATATAAGGATTAAAGCTATGGGTTTTCTTTCCGGTAAGCGCATTCTGGTGACTGGCGTTGCCAGCAAACTGTCCATCGCATACGGCATCGCACAGGCAATGCATCGCGAAGGCGCTGAGCTGGCGTTCACCTACCAGAACGACAAGCTGAAAGGCCGTGTTGAAGAGTTTGCCGCGCAGCTGGGTTCCAGCATTGTTCTGGAATGTGACGTTGCACAAGACGAAAGCATCGACGGCATGTTTGCTGAACTGGCAAAAGCATGGCCGAAATTCGACGGTTTCGTTCACTCCATTGGCTTCGCTCCTGGCGACCAGCTGGACGGTGACTACGTGAACGCGGTTACCCGTGATGGCTTCAAAATCGCTCACGACATCAGCTCCTACAGCTTCGTTGCGATGGCGAAATCCTGCCGCGCGATGCTGAACCCGGGCGCAGCCCTGCTGACCCTCTCCTACCTGGGCGCTGAGCGCGCTATCCCTAACTACAACGTTATGGGTCTGGCTAAAGCGTCTCTGGAAGCGAACGTACGCTACATGGCGAACGCAATGGGTCCTGAAGGCGTGCGCGTTAACGCCATCTCTGCAGGTCCTATCCGCACCCTGGCAGCTTCCGGTATTAAAGATTTCCGTAAAATGCTGGCACACTGCGAAGCGGTTACCCCGATTCGTCGTACCGTTACCATTGAAGATGTGGGTAACTCTGCAGCATTCCTGTGCTCTGACCTTTCTGCTGGTATCTCCGGCGAAGTGGTTCACGTTGACGGCGGCTTCAACATTGCTGCAATGAACGAGCTGGAAATTAAATAAGCTGTAACTCTCTTCCCGCACGGGAAGAGAGTTTTCTCCCCGCCCCATCCCTTCGTTATTCCGTTCTGCTATTTGTTATCACCTAACAATATTTTTCCCTTTATCTGCCTTACGCCAGGATATTGATCGCCATTTTGAGATCAAGGAACGCACATGGAACAACGCCGTTTTTCCGGCAAAGGCCACTGGTATCACGAAACCCAGTCAAACCACGCGCAGACAGATGTTCTGCCTCTGGTGCCCGAAGCCGCTAACGTCGACGATCGTTTTTTGCTCGATTTAGCCCTGCCTGATGAGATTGTCGCCGCCTGTTCTGGCTGGCTTACCCCTGCCAGAGCCTTATGCCACCAGCTGTTTCCGCTCTCGATTCCCGTGAACCGCCTGCATACGCTCAGCGCCTACGATCGACTCAGTACCGCGCTAACGGTCGCACAGGCCTGTGGCGTTCAGCGGCTCTGTAATCATTACGCCGCCCTCCTCGCCCCGCTTCCCGGCCCGGACTCCTCGCGCGAGAGTAACCGACGTCTGGCGCAAATTACGCAGTATGCCCGCCAGCTCGCCAGCTCCCCTGATGTCATTGATGATAAAGCACAGAACCAGCTTGATGAGGTTGGCCTGTCAATATATGACATTGTGGTGATTAACCAGATTATCGGGTTTATTGGTTTTCAGGCGCGCGTGGTCGCGGTTTTTCAGGCGCTGTTAGGACACCCCGTTCGCTGGTTGCCAGGCCATCATATTCAACCGCACACGCTGCCTGCGCGCCACGCCGCGTGGGTGCCGCTTTTGCCCGTTGTCGAGCTGCGCTATGCGAGTGCGCATCAGCTTGAGTCGCTGTCTCGCTGGCAGGCAGAACCCGCGCTGGAGGCGCTAACGCCGGTCCTTTGCCATGAGCCGTCGCTGCTCGACCTGACCGGAGAGATCCTGTTAAACAGCCGCGAAGAGACCCCACTGACGTCCCCCGAGCTTTCGGCTGCGGTCGAACTGCTGACACGCTCTCCGGACCGCTTCAGCGCCGCGCAGTTTACCCCGCTCACGGATCAAGGACTCCCCGGCGAACATGCCATCACCCTGCTTACCCGGAGTGCGTTTGATGGCTGGCTCAATCGTCTGAAAGTCGCGTTTGGTAAAGAGGAATAACCATACTAATTACCCAAAGACCGCTTGCTGAGACAGTGAGAATCGCGTAAAACTGTCAGCCGCTCAATGGCTACGAAAATAGAACATTATGTTTCAGGACAACCCGCTGCTAGCGCAGCTTAAACAGCAACTGCATTCCCAGACGCCGCGTGCGGAAGGGGTCGTAAAAGCCACGGAAAAGGGCTTTGGCTTCCTTGAGGTTGACGCGCAGAAAAGCTACTTCATTCCGCCTCCGCAGATGAAGAAAGTGATGCATGGCGATCGCGTCATGGCCGTCATTCATACCGAGAAAGACCGAGAGTCTGCCGAGCCGGAAGAACTGATCGAACCGTTCCTGACCCGTTTTGTGGGTAAGGTGCAGAGAAAAGACGATCGTCTTTCTATCGTGCCGGATCATCCCCTGCTGAAAGATGCCATTCCCTGCCGCGCCGCCCGTGGCGTTGAGCATGATTTTAAAGAAGGTGACTGGGCCGTAGCAGAAATGCGCCGTCATCCTCTGAAAGGCGATCGCGGTTTTTATGCTGAGCTGACCCAGTTCATCACCTTTGGCGCCGATCATTTCGTGCCATGGTGGGTCACGCTGGCACGCCACAATCTTGAAAAAGAAGCGCCGAACGGCGTAGCGACTGAGATGCAGGACGAAGGTCTGACGCGCCGCGATCTCACCGCGCTGGAGTTTGTCACCATCGACAGCGCCAGCACGGAAGATATGGATGACGCGCTGTACGCTGAAGAGAGCGCCGATGGCAAACTGCATCTGACCGTCGCCATTGCCGATCCAACCGCCTGGATTGCCGAAGGCAGCAAGCTGGATGACGCGGCGAAAATCCGTGCGTTCACCAACTACCTGCCGGGCTTCAACATTCCGATGCTGCCGCGCGAATTGTCAGACGATCTCTGCTCGCTGCGTCCAAATGAAGTGCGCCCGGTCCTTGCCTGCCGCATGACTATTGCCGCAGATGGCGCGATTGAAGACGATATCGAGTTTTTTGCCGCCACTATCGAATCGAAAGCCAAGCTGGCCTACGATAACGTCTCCGACTGGCTTGAAAATACCGGTAGCTGGAAACCTGAATCAGACGCCATTGCCGCGCAAATCCGTCTGCTGCATCGCATCTGTCTGAACCGCGGCGAGTGGCGTAAAACCCATGCGCTGGTGTTCAAAGACCGCCCTGATTATCGCTTTGTTCTGGGCGAGAAAGGCGAAGTGCTGGATATCGTGGCCGAACCGCGACGCATTGCAAACCGCATCGTTGAAGAGGCGATGATTTCCGCCAACATCTGCGCCGCACGCGTGCTGCGCGACAAGCTGGGCTTCGGCATTTACAACGTCCACACCGGGTTTGATCCGGCGAATACCGAAGCGCTGGCGGCCCTGCTGAAGAATCACGATGTGCATGTTGATCCGGAAGAAGTGCTGACGCTGCCGGGCTTCTGCAAGCTTCGCCGCGAACTGGACGCGCAGCCTTCGGGCTTCCTGGACAGCCGCATTCGTCGCTTCCAGTCCTTCGCTGAAATCAGTACCGAGCCTGGCCCGCACTTTGGCCTTGGCCTCGAAGCTTACGCCACCTGGACATCGCCGATCCGCAAGTATGGCGATATGGTTAACCACCGTCTGCTGAAAGCGATTATCAAAGGTGAAACTATTGCTCGTCCTCAGGAGGACACCACGCTGCAGATGGCCGACCGTCGCCGTCTGAACCGCATGGCGGAGCGTGACGTTGGAGACTGGCTGTACGCACGCTTCCTGCAGGATAAAGCCGGTACGGACACCCGTTTCGCCGCAGAGATTATTGATATCAGCCGCGGTGGAATGCGCGTCCGTCTGGTCGATAACGGTGCTGTCGCGTTTATTCCTGCGCCGTTCCTGCATGCGGTTCGTGACGAAATGGTCTGTAGTCAGGAAAACGGTACCGTGCAAATTAAAGGTGAAACAGTTTACAAAGTCACCGACGTGATTGACGTCAATATCGCCGAAGTTCGCATGGAAACCCGCAGTATTATCGCACGTCCTGTCGCCTGATAATCAATTCAATTGTCGGCCATTTCCTTTCCGGAAGGGCCGACAATTTTTCTTTTTATCCCCGCCACAAAATCATTATTTTTCCTTATTATTTTCAGCATCCCTTCGCCCAAAACCGCCATAATTATCTACAGTAAAAGAGTGTTGTTATATTCGGTTACGTGAATTTTTATACGCTCAGTATCCTTTTTAACCTGTGTCGTCTTAATATAAGAAAACAGGGAAAAAACAACAGGTTCACTTCGGTTTTGCCGCTGTTTTCAACGGAAAAGTCGACTGCAAATGAATAATTTGTGCGCTAATGAACAGCTGCGGGAGAAACATGATGGACGATCAGGGGCAGAATTTGCTGTTTCGCTACATGGGGACCCACAGTCCGTGGTGGCGCTTGTCAGCTGACAGCAACGCTCTGCACCTTGCAGCCAGCGAAAATGCCGATGTCACTCAGGTGATTGCCCTGGAGGATGATCAGGCCGATCTCATCCGTCATTTAACCGTTATTACCTCCAGCATTTCCATGTCGCTCTCCCTGTACGGGGAAGATGTTCCGGTCCATCTTGTGGGCCGTAAAATTACCCGTAACGAGTGGGCCGGAACCGCTTCCGCCTGGAACGATACGCCCTCCGTGGCGCGCGATCTGGCTCATGGGCTCTCTTTCGCGGAGCAGGTTGTCTCAGAGGCCAACTCCGTCATTGTTATTCTCGATCAGCACGGCAATATTCAGCGTTTTAATCGGCTTAGCGAAGAGTACACCGGCCTGAAAGAGCAAGAAGTAATTGGCCAGAACGTGTTTAAGCTGTTCATGAGCCGTAGCGAAGCAGCCGCTTCAAAGCGCAATATTACCGGTTTCTTTCGCAACGGCAGCTCCTACGAAGTCGAACGCTGGATCAAAACGCGTAAAGGGCAACGACTGTTTCTGTTCAGAAACAAATTTGTTCACAGCGGCAGCGGTAAAAATGAAATTTTCCTTATCTGTTCCGGAACCGATATTACCGAGGAACGCCGCGCTCAGGAGCGGCTGCGCGTGCTGGCCAATACCGATACCATCACCGGCTTGCCAAACCGCAATGCGATCCACGATCTGATTTCTGACGCCATCGGCAACCGCGGCGACACGCAGGTGGGCGTGGTATATCTCGACCTGGATAATTTTAAAAAGGTCAACGATGCTTACGGTCATATGTTTGGCGATCAGCTGTTACAGGCTGTCGCCCTCGCCATTTTGAGCTGTCTGGATGAGGGACAGGTGCTGGCGCGACTTGGCGGCGATGAGTTTATCGTCATGGCCACCAATACCTCTCAGGGCTCTCTGGAGGCAATGGCATCGCGCATTTTAACCCGTCTGCGCCAGCCGTTCAGAATCGGTCTGATTGAAATTTATACCGGTTGCTCACTGGGTATCGCCCTCGCCCCGCAGCATGGGAACGACCGGGAAAGCGTGATTCGTAACGCCGATACCGCCATGTACACTGCCAAAGAGAACGGCCGGGGCAAGTTCTGCGTCTTCTCACCCGAGATGAACCAGCGCGTATTGGAGTATCTCTGGCTGGATACCAACCTGCGTAAGGCCCTGGATAACGATCAGCTTCTGATCCACTATCAGCCGAAAATAACCTGGCGCGGGGAAGTCAGAAGCCTTGAAGCACTGGTCCGCTGGCAATCTCCAGAACGAGGATTGATCCCGCCGCTGGAGTTTATCTCTTATGCCGAGGAGTCGGGGTTGATTGTGCCGCTGGGCCGCTGGGTGATGCTGGACGTGGTTCGTCAGATTGCTAAATGGCGCGACAAGGGGATTAATCTGCGCGTGGCGGTGAACGTCTCAGCACGCCAGCTCGCCGACCAGACTATTTTCAGTGACTTAAAGCAGGCGCTGAAGGATCTGAATTTTGAATACTGCCCTGTCGACGTTGAATTAACCGAAAGCTGTCTTATCGAGAATGAAGAGTTGGCGCTGTCCGTGATCCAGCAATTCAGCCGGCTCGGGGCGCAAATTCATCTTTATGATTTCGGCACCGGCTATTCTTCCCTCTCACAGCTGGCCCGTTTCCCTATCGACGCCATTAAACTCGATCAATCGTTTGTCAGGGATATTCATAAGCAATCTATTTCACAGTCACTGGTGCGCGCTATCGTCGCGGTAGCGCAGGCGTTAAACCTGCAGGTGATTGCCGAAGGGGTCGAAAATGCGAAAGAAGACGCCTTTCTGACCAAGAACGGCGTCAACGAACGGCAGGGTTTTCTGTTTGCTAAGCCGATGCCCGCTGCCGCATTCGAGCGATGGCTAAAACGATATCAAGCGCGGAATCAACGTTAACTGGCTTTACGCAGGCCGGCCGCATGAAGGCGGCTTTGCAGCGTAACCAGACGCTCCATGTAAGCGATATCTTTCGGCTCCAGGCAGAAAGCGGCATCAACCCAGTCTTCCGTGATGTCCATCAGTTCGCTGCGAGGCAACTGCAGAACGCGCGTACGGGCACGCAGCATCGCCCTTACGCCATTCAGTTTTGGCCGCAGCGTATCGATGAAGGTTCGGGTGGAGACATAGCTTTGTCCGGGTTTAAACAGGACATCCACCAGCCCGTGCTGTTCGTACCATTCAGCCGTATGGGATTCCCCTTTGTAGATGAGTTCCTCCGCCAGCTTCATGCCTGAACGGCGTGCGACCAGGGAATATCCCCCCATACCCGGAAACAGGTTGAAGGCAATCTCCGGGAAACCCAGACGGGCATCGCGCTGAGCCAGGACGAAATGGTGCGCCAGAGCGGCCTCAAACCCGCCCCCTAGCGCACTGCCTTCTACCATTGCCAGAGTGATGGCCCCCGTATCAAACCCCCTTGAGGCTGCATGGACGCAATCAACGCAAGCGCGAGCGTACGCCCGTAACGCTTCCCGACGTCCGTTCTGAATGCACTCGACGAAGAACTGTAAATCACCGCCCACATTGTACATCCCGGGAACCAGCGAACCGGTTACCCAAAAATCAACCGCAAAACCAGACTGGCGAACCAGCCATGAAAAATTCATGATCTCCTCAATTAACGCATGGTTGAAGCAGGGTCGTGGCTGAGCCCGCAGCATCATCCAGACCGTGTGACGCTCCGCCTCGTAATACCCTGACAGCTGCGTGAACCGTTCAGTATCGGTAAACAGTGTGCAGCCAGGCTGATTGATAACTGTCATAGTCTAATTCCTCATATAAAAAAGCGCCTTGCGCGCAGTTTTAGACTAATCCAGTCATTAAGCCTGCTGTATGAGGGGGAATAAATTTATCACTTACGTTTATGTAATTTAGTTATTGCATTTTTTCCCTTCTCTTTTGAACCTAATTTCTGCATCATTGAAAATATTAACTTTTCGCGCCTGGGGTGAGATTATGTCGACTATTGACGCACAAGCTGTAGCACAACGAATTGATACCGTGCTGGATATCCTGGTGGCGGGCGATTATCACTCTGCTATCCGTAATCTCGAGATCCTGAAGTCTGAACTTCTTGCTCAGAATGGCGCTGACAATGCGTCTGAAGACAGACAGCCAAAAGCGCCGTGGGAAGTTTAACCCCACCGTCTCCGACCTCGTTTCGCTTTATTAAATGGATGCTATGAATTCCCGACAACAACTCATTTTGCAGATGGTCATCGATCAGGGACGCGTAAGCGTAGTCGATCTCGCTAAAACCACCGGCGTTTCTGAAGTCACCATCCGTCAGGATCTTAATCTGCTGGAAAAACAGAGCTACCTTCGTCGCGCGCACGGATATGCTGTCCCGCTGGACAGTGATGACGTTGAGACGCGCATGATGAATAACTACGCGCTTAAACGTGAACTGGCAGAATTTGCCGCGTCACTGGTGAATAACGGCGAGACCGTCTTTATTGAAAACGGCAGCAGTAATGCCCTTCTGGCGCGCACGCTTGCAGATCAAAAGGACGTTACAATCATCACCGTCAGCAGCTATATCGCGCATTTGCTGAAAGAGACGCGCTGCGAGGTGATTCTGCTGGGCGGTATTTACCAGAAAAAAAGTGAAAGCATGGTCGGCCCGCTGACCCGTCAGTATGTCCAGCAGGTTCATTTCAGCAAGGCCTTTATCGGGATTGACGGCTGGCAACCGGAGACAGGTTTTACCGGCCGGGATATGATGCGCTCTGACGTGGTGAATGCCGTGCTGGAAAAAGAGTGTGAAGCCATTGTGCTGACCGACAGCTCTAAATTTGGCGCCGTTCACCCTTATATGATGGGCCCCGCTTCACGCTTTAGCCGCGTGATTACTGACGAACGGTTGAGCAACGCGCACCGTAATAAACTGGAAGATGACGGACTGATCGTCAATATTATTAAAACAACCGCCTGAGCCTCCTCCGCGCCCGAATTTCGGGCGCATACGCCCCTCTTTCTCTGGGATGATTCCTGGTACGTCTTTAAGAGTTTTTACCTGTTTAAGCTGCATCAAAGTCGTAAAATTAATGTTAGCGATATAACAGGAAGTGACTATCACCTGCGTGATTACGTAACGCCTGCGCGACCAGCTTTCACGGAGAACAGAATTAAGTATTCGATTCGTCTATACTTAACGTGTACCTCTTTCCGTGAATCGATAATTCAGGAGAAAGTATTATGACCTTAACCAGCAAAAAATTAGCCGCCGCTGTTCTGGCAATCACTGTAGCAATGTCCCTGAGCGCGTGCTCTAACTGGTCTAAACGTGACCGTAACACCGCTATTGGTGCCGGTGCCGGTGCTCTCGGTGGTGCAGTATTAACGGATGGTAGTACGCTGGGTACATTAGGTGGCGCTGCTGTCGGCGGTATTATCGGTCACCAGGTTGGCAAATAATTATTATCTAAGCCTTCCCCGGCATCGCGATATTTGAACGCATTTCAGGTCTGACATACGCACGTATATAACATGAGCCACGGCATTTGCCGTGGCTCATTTATTTTAGCCGCCTGCCAGTTTGACTTTCATGCCTTTGGCCTCCAGCAGTGATTTTATTAAATCGCGCTTATCGCCCTGGATTTCAATAATGCCGTCTTTCACGGCACCGCCGCAGCCACACTTCTTTTTCAGCTCGGCCGCCAGCTTTGCCAGTTCAGCATCATCCAGGTCAATGCCGGAGATAAGGCAAACCCCTTTCCCTTTTCGTCCACTGGTTTGACGCTGGATCCGAACGATACCGTCCCCTTTTAGACGTTCCACTTTCGCTTTCGGTTCGTCTATACGCCCGCTATCGGTTGAATAGACCAGACGGCTGTTGGAATCGGTCATTACGCCCCCTTCTTCAGCGTTGCGTTGATAGCCTTAAGCGTCTCAGCCGGATTTGCAGACTGCGTAACCGGACGTCCGATGACCATATAGTCAACGCCAGCAGCCAGCGCCTGCTCAGGCGTCATAATGCGGCGCTGATCGCCTACGTCGCTGCCTGCAGGGCGGATACCCGGCGTAACCAGTTTAAAATCCTGACCCAGCGCTGATTTGAAACGTACCGCTTCCTGCGCGGAGCAAACAACGCCATCCAGGCCGCAATGCTTCGTCAGACGCGCGAGACGTTCGGCATGCTCGGCGGGTGACAACGTCACGCCCAGGTCGCGTAAATCATTTTCGTCCATACTGGTCAGCACGGTGACCGCAATCAGCAACGGCGCATCTTTACCGAACGGCAGGAGCGCCTCTCGGGCGGCTGTCATCATTCTTGCCCCACCCGATGCATGGACATTGACCATCCATACGCCCAGCTCTGCGGCTGCGGCAACCGCGTGCGCCGTGGTATTCGGGATATCATGGAATTTCAGGTCGAGGAAAACGTCAAAGCCGCGCTGCTGCAGATCGCGAACGATTTGCGGTCCAAACAGCGTGAACATCTCTTTGCCAACTTTCAGGCGGCAGTCGCGAGGGTCAATGCCGTCGACAAACGCCAGTGCAGCGTCACGCTTGTTGTAATCAAGCGCAACAACAACAGGAGAATCCGTAATTACGCGGGAAGTGGAGGATGTAACAGACGTCATGACCAGCCCTTTTCGTCTATGGGCGCGCAGCGGCGCGGAACAGATAAACGGCCAGCATTCTACCTGCCGACGCCGCAAATTGACAGGATCCATTTACGCGCCTGCCAGGCCGGCAAACCGCACGGAATTCAGGACAGGGTAAAAACCATCAGTATGTTGTAACTAAAATGAGGCGTTTTAAAAAATTACTGCCCGTCCAGGCCGCGGATTGGTTTGATGGTGGACCAGGCACGGCAGGAAGGACAGTGCCAGTAGAGCGTATACGCGGTAAAGCCACACTTCTGGCAGCGATAGCGCGGCTTGCTGCGCACCTGCTCGCCAACCATGTCGCGCAGCACCATTAGGCTCTCTTTGGCGCGCCCTTCTTCAGCGTCGTTCAGGTGGTAATCCATCAGCTTATGGAATACCCGCATGGTCGGATGACGCTGCAGCTGACGCGTAATATAAACCTGCGCGGTGTCGCTTCCCTCATACTGCTCAACGACGTCTGAGAGCATTAGTTCAGCGGTGGCACCGGTATTCTCTTCCACGCAACGACGCAGGAATGCTACCCACTCTTCCTGCTTGTCCAGCTGTTGATAGCAGGTTTGCAGCATTTCCAGCGTTTCACTGACCAGCTCTTTGTCCTGGTCGATAACCCGCAGCAGGCTTTCAACGGCTTTAGCGTAGTCGCCATTCGCCATAAAGACACGCCCCATCATGATGGAGATCCGCGCGCTGTTGCGGTCCGCGGCGGCGCCTTTCTTCAGCAGCGCCATGGCTTTATCCATGTCGTCATTGCCCATCTGCTGAAGCGCAAGCTCACAGTAGAAATGCGCTATCTCCACGCGCTGCTTATCTTTACCCAGCTTCACCAGCCGTTCAGCGGTATCAATGGCTTTCTGCCAGTCGCTGGTGGCCTGATAAATCTGCAGGAGCTGCTGCAACGCGCCAATGCGAAAATCTGTTTCATCTACCAGCTGCGCGAACATATCTTCAGCGCGATCGTACAACCCCGCGGCCATGTAATCACGCCCCAGCTGTTGCACCGCAAGGAGACGTTGATCGTAGGTCAGCGAGGCGCTTTCCATCAGGGTCTGGTGAATGCGAATGGCGCGATCGACCTCGCCGCGCGAGCGGAACAGGTTGCCCAGGGTGAGATGCGCTTCAACCGTCCCCGTATCCTCTTTCAGCATATCAAGGAACAGATCTACCGCTTTGTCCTGCTGATTGCTCAGGAGGAAGTTTACCCCCGCAACGTAGTCGCGGGAGAGCCGGTTGGCCTCATCCTGTTTTGTTTGTTGCGCACTTCTGCGGCCCATATACCAGCCATAGGCTGCGGCTACAGGCAAAAGCAGAAACAACAACTCCAGCATAGTCGATTATTCCTTCACGACCGGCACACCAGAGCTTTCCGGGATGTCAGACGCAGGGGCAATGTTATTTTCGAGTCGCTTAATTTTACGTTCAGCGCGCGCAAGAGAAACACGGACTTTCAGCCAGAACAGACCGCAAACCAGCCAGCCAATGGCAAAGCCGGCAGCAAATAAGACCGCCAGCAGGCTCGAGACGCGATACTCGCCCTGAGCCAGCAGATAGTTAAACGTCACCTGCTGATCGTTTTGTGCACCCAACGTGACTGAAATGACAAAAATCGCCAATACCAGTAAGAAAATGAGTAAATATTTCACATTACTTCCCGTTATGTGGTTCAAGCGAATAAAGTGTGTTCAATTCACCGCAATCAGCCTTATAAACTACCATTTTAGCGACGAGCGCGAAACGGAAAAAGTGACGCGCAGGTCATGGATCTATGGGCAAAATACGGAATATCAACCGTCAGGCGTCTGTCTGGTCCCTTTCGGCTATTTCTTCTTTCTCTTCTGGCGGTGGCGTTAGCGGGCCGCAGAATCGTTCAGTGAGCCAGGTCGCCATCATAATCAGCAGCCATGAGATGAGCGTGGCGACGACCAGATCGCGCGGCCAGTGCATCCCCAGCAGCAAGCGGCTGCCCATAACCCCCGTCGCCCAGACCAGTAAAATCACGATAGTGACCGTTCGACGCCGTGGCCAAAGCAGCCCAACCCCCAGCAACGCCCAGCTGGCCGCAAACATGGTGTGACCGGAAGGAAACGCGAACCCCGTCTCTTTCTGCCAGTGTTTACGCAAGAATTTCGGGATATCCTGCTGTTCCGCAAGCTGTTCTTTCACCAGCGCGCCGCGATCTTTACGCTTTAAATTGTAGAACTCATCCACCGGAATATGATGCGTTTTTTCCAGCCAGACGACAAAAGGACGCGGCTCCTGAACGCGATCTTTAACCCAGGACTTCACGCCCTGCCCGACAAGGATAGCGCCCCCGAGGATCGCAAAGAGCATCAGCGCCGCGCGCAGACGAAAGCGCAGGCACCACAGAAACCAGGCGCAAAGAAGTACGTGGGTAATAACTCCCCACGGCTGGGTGACCGTTTCCGTTATCCAGTATAACGTTTTCAGCCACATGGCGTTCTGCCCGGGCTGCCACATCCAGCCTGAAAGCCATACGGCCAGAGGCATAATCAGTAAAATGACCGCACCTGCTGCCGTACGTCTGGCGATTGAAAGCATGTCTTCTCCTTTTTTCGCTAAGCATCACAATCATAACTGAAATTAATCCTCCGGGTGGAGATGTCGGATCGTGCGTTTAACGTTCATATAGCATGGTGCCCATTAGGCGAACCTGCTGAGATTGTGGCAAAATGAATTGATACAGAAAGCAAAACAGGGCAAAGGCACGAAACGTGTCAGCCTACTCTGGAGAATCACATGCAGCTTAAACGTGTGGCAGAAGCCAAACTGCCAACCCCATGGGGCGATTTCCTGATGGTGGGTTTTGAAGAACTGGCAACCGGACAGGATCATGTCGCGCTGGTGTATGGCGACATTTCAGGGCAGACGCCGGTGCTGTCCCGCGTCCATTCAGAGTGTCTCACCGGCGACGCGCTGTTCAGCCTGCGCTGTGATTGTGGTTTCCAGCTGGAAGCCGCCCTGTCTCATATTGCAGAAGAAGGTCGCGGTGTGCTGCTTTATCACCGTCAGGAAGGTCGTAATATTGGTCTACTGAATAAAATCCGCGCTTACGCGCTTCAGGACCAGGGCTACGATACGGTTGAAGCAAACCATCAGCTCGGCTTTGCCGCTGATGAACGTGACTTCACCTTGTGCGCCGATATGTTCAAGCTTCTGGGCGTGGACGAAGTTCGCCTGCTGACCAATAACCCGAAAAAAGTGGAGATCCTGACCGAGGCCGGGATCAACATCGTCGAGCGTGTACCGCTGATTGTGGGTCGTAACCCGAAAAACGCCCACTACCTGGATACCAAAGCCGCCAAAATGGGCCATCTGCTGAAAGAGTGATCCTAAAAAGCCCGGCACGCGTGCCGGGCTCGTTTCATCAGTCCAGCATCTTACGAATCACATAATGTAAAATGCCGTCGTTTTGGTAATAGGTCAGTTCGGTTGCCGTATCAATACGACACCGGCAATCCAGCACCTCGGTTTTCCCGTCTATCCGCGTTAGCTTCACCGGCACCGTTTTACCCGGCTGCAGGTTTTGCAGACCGCTAATCTCAATCTGCTCTTCCCCGGTCAGTCCCAGCGTTTTACGCGTCACGCCCTGCGGAAACTCGAGCGGCAGGATCCCCATACCGATCAGATTCGAGCGGTGAATACGTTCAAACGATTCGGCGATGACCACGCGAACGCCAAGCAGACGCGGACCTTTCGCCGCCCAGTCACGGCTGGAGCCGGAACCGTACTCTTTCCCGGCGATCACGGCCAGCGGCGTACCTTCCTGTTGATATTTGACCGCCGCATCATAAATCGAAACCACTTCCGTACCCGGCAGATGACGCGTCATGCCCCCTTCCACGCCCGGTACCATTTCGTTACGAATGCGGATGTTAGCAAACGTTCCGCGCATCATGACTTCATGGTTGCCGCGGCGCGATCCGTAGGAGTTAAAATCACGGCGTTCGACGCCCCGGCTTTGCAGATAATGACCAGCAGGGCTATCGGCTTTGATGCTCCCCGCCGGAGAGATATGGTCGGTAGTGACGGAATCTCCCAGCATCGCCAGTATGCGCGCGCCGTGGATATCCTTAAGCGGTGCCGGCTCGGCCTGCATCTCATCAAAGAACGGCGACAGACGAATATAGGTCGAGTCATCCTGCCAGTCGTAGGTATCTGAGCCCACGACGTTGATGGTTTTCCACTCCGGCGTGCCTTCAAAGACCTCCGCATACTCTTTGCGGAACATCTCGGTTGAGACCTTTTCAACGGCCAGCGCGATTTCACGCGAAGATGGCCAGATATCTTTCAGGTAGACAGGATCATTCTTGCGATCGTGGCCAATCGGGTCGGTCGCCAGGTTGATATTCATGTTACCTGCCAGGGCATAAGCTACCACCAGCGGCGGCGAGGCGAGCCAGTTGGTTTTCACCAGCGGGTGAATACGCCCTTCAAAGTTACGGTTGCCGGACAGGACCGCGCCTACCGTCAGGTCGCCCTGCTTGATCGCCGTTTCAATGGGTTCAGGCAGCGGACCGGAGTTACCAATACAGGTCGTACAGCCGTAGCCCACGAGGTTAAAGCCCAGCTCGTCAAGGTACGGCGTCAGTTTGGCCTGTGCCAGGTAATCCGACACCACTTTGGAACCCGGTGCCAGCGAGGCCTTGACCCATGGCTGAGGTTTTAGCCCAAGCTCTACCGCCTTTTTAGCCAGCAGACCGGCCGCCATTAATACGCTGGGGTTCGAGGTATTGGTGCAGGAGGTAATAGCGGCAATAACCACCGCGCCATCCGGGAGCTGATACTGATGTCCGTTCATAACATAGCCGACCGGACGATGGTCTTTCTGCGCCACGTTCACTTCCAGCGCATTGCTGGCGGCAAAGGCTTTTGGCACGTCCCTCAGCGCAACCCGATCCTGCGGACGTTTCGGCCCGGCGAGGCTCGCCTCGACGCTTCCCATATCGAGTTCAAGCGTGCTGGTGAAGACCGGTTCATCGCCCGGGTTTCGCCACATGCCCTGCGCTTTGGTATAGGCCTCCACCAACGCGACCTGCTCTTCGCTGCGCCCGCTAAGGCGCATGTACTCCAGCGTGACATCATCGATGGGGAAAAAGCCGCAGGTTGCTCCATATTCCGGTGCCATGTTGGCAATGGTGGCGCGGTCGGCCAGCGGCAGCGAATCCAGTCCGTCTCCGTAGAATTCGACAAACTTACCCACCACACCATGCTTACGCAGCATCTGGGTGACGGTGAGCACCAGATCGGTGGCGGTAATGCCTTCAGACAGCTTGCCGGTGAGCTTGAAGCCCACCACGTCAGGGATAAGCATGGACACCGGCTGGCCGAGCATGGCCGCTTCCGCTTCGATACCCCCGACGCCCCACCCCAACACGCCCAGACCGTTGATCATGGTGGTATGGGAGTCCGTGCCCACCAGCGTGTCCGGATAGGCGACCCACTCTTTATCCTGCAACTCACTCCAGACGGCTTTACCCAGATATTCAAGGTTAACCTGGTGACAAATACCGGTACCCGGCGGGACCACGCTAAACCGGCTGAACGCCTGCTGCCCCCACTTCAGGAACACGTAGCGCTCGTGGTTGCGCTCCATCTCAAGACGCACGTTCTCGCCAAAGGCGTCGTCATCACCAAAGCGGTCAACGGTTACGGAGTGGTCAATGACGAGGTCAACAGGGGAAAGCGGATTCACTTTTGCCGTATCTCCGCCGAGACGCTTAACGGCCTCGCGCATCGCGGCTAAATCAACGACGGCAGGGACGCCGGTAAAGTCCTGCATCAGCACCCTTGCCGGGCGGTAGGCGATTTCTCTGTCGGCATGGGCTTTTTCAAGCCACCCTGCCAGCGCCTGGATATCATCGAGGGTGACAGAGTCACCGTCCTGCCAGCGCAACAGATTTTCCAGTAAAACTTTCAATGACTTGGGTAAACGCGAAATGTCCCCAAGCGTTCTGGCAGCCAGCGGCAGGCTGTAGTAATGCCAGGTTTTGTTTTCTGCCTGTAATGTGTCCTTACTGGCTTCGCGTAGGGTTAACGACATAAGCTCCTCCTTAATCACAGAGATGCCCCGACAATCATCAGGGCCGTAATTAAAGATAACACAAAGATGTCGTAACGTTTTGATAACAACCCAAATTGATAAATTTAGGATTGGTCCCGAATGGGAAAACAAAAAACCCCGCCGTAGCGAGGTTTTACAATTTAGCGGAGGGCCAACCAGATGAGCTGACTCCAGAACAGAATCGACACGGTAAAAACGCCGATCCATGACCAGTATTTGTGAGACGTCATGTTATTCATCGTAGGGACACCAGGCATTATTTATTAAAAGTTCCGAGGTGAGTCCTCAGTGCTATATTGCTGATGTGTATTTATTAAAGAGTACAAAAGTGCAGAGTCGATATTCAGACTATTTGCATCATTACGCAATTAACTAAATTATTGTTTTTTGGGTTCGTCTTCTGCGAACACATCAATAAACGCTTGCTGCTGCGGCGTCAGTTTCCAGGACGCGGGTACAACAGTCGCAGGTGCTTTACGCCCTCTGTGGCCGTTGTCACGATGCTGACACATCTGTTTCACCGTTTCTGTACGTACCGTCACTGCCATATTTAACCCCAATATTTCCAGGCCAGGAGAGCAACCACTACCCAAAACAGGGTAGAGACGAGAAAGACCGCCAGCCAGGCTTTACGCTTGAGCGCAGGATCCCTTTGCGGTTCTTCACTTCCTGAAGGCATTGCTAACCTCATACAATCGACATCGCTTATCATTTAGGACCAAACAATTGGTACAATTAATCATCTGTTGAGATAAATCCTAAAGAAACTTTAGCCGAAAAGCCAGTGAATTTACGCACCGGGAGGTATGAAATATTCAATCTTTTGACCAGAAATAAATAATTGAAAAGAAAAATTTGCGAAGGCGTAAATTAGTTTCTACTTTTGTCGCCAATTCACGACATTATAACCTTACGAATTAAATGGATAATGACATTATATGGCAGAGGATACGTAGATGATGATAATTCTAATTTAGCTTTGAGGCGTTATTTCGGTATCTTTCCCTAAGGGAAAGATACCGGGTGTGATTATTTTTCGGGGAGTTTGATGTCTTCAAACATCTCTTCAATATCTTCATTTGAGCGTAATGCAACGGCGGTATCAACCACGTCACGCGTTAAATGAGGGGCAAAGCGCTGAATAAAATCATACATATAGCTGCGCAGGAAGGTGCTGCGACGGAATCCAATCTTTGTGGTGCTATGACTGAAAACATCGTGCGCATCAAGACGCACCAGATCAGGGTCTGACACCGGATCCACCGCCATGCTGGCAATGACGCCCACCCCCAGACCAAGCCGCACATAGGTCTTAATCACGTCGGCATCCGTCGCGGTAAAGACAATACGCGGCGTTAACCCTGCCCGATTAAAGGCCGTATCAAGCTCGGACCGTCCGGTAAAGCCAAACGTATACGTCACCAACGGATATTGCGCCAGCTCTTCGATAGTGACCGATCCTTTACCCGCCAGGGGGTGATCGGGGGTCACCACGATAGAACGGTTCCAGTGATAGCATGGAAGCATGACCAGATCGTCATAGAGGTGAAGCGCTTCGGTGGCAATGGCAAAATCAGCATTCCCCTTGGAAACGGCTTCAGCAATTTGCGTTGGCGAGCCCTGGTGCATATGCAAAGAGACGCGAGGATAACGCTCGATAAAGCCTTTGATAACACCGGGTAGCGCATAGCGCGCCTGAGTATGCGTTGTGGCAATATACAGCGAGCCTTTATCCGGCCAGGTGTGTTCCCCCGCCACAGACTTAATCGCATCGACTTTAGAGAGGACTTCACGCGCAATGCGGATAATCTCCTGCCCCGCAGGCGTCACCTGGGTAAGATGCTTACCGCTGCGGGCAAATATCTGGATACCTAGCTCATCCTCCAGCATACGAACTTGTTTGCTGATGCCCGGTTGCGAGGTATACAACCCCTCGGCGGTAGAAGAGACGTTAAGGTTATGATTCACCACCTCAACGATATAACGAAGCTGCTGTAATTTCATGCCAGACCATCCGATTTAGCGCATGCGGTCAATCGCTTAAGACGATTTAATAATAAGAAACAGGTTAACTATAACCACTATATCATTTATAGCCTGACTGTATAGTACGGAACAAAAAATAATAACAAGGCAATAAAAAAGGGCCGGAAATACGGCCCTTTCACAGGTAAGTTACGGTAAGGGAAGATTATTTCTTGCCTTCAACCCATTTGCCATCGACAAAGAAGGCTGACCATCCAGTCGCTTTACCCTCTTTCTCTGCCGCAACATACTGCTGCTTGGTTTTACGGCTGAACCGTACCACGGTTTTGTTGCCTTCCGGATCCTGCTGTGGCGCATCGGCCAGATAACGCAGTTTCTCCGGCAGACGATCGCGGAAACGGTACAGCTCTTCCACCAGCGGCGCTCGCGTTTCGCGCGATTTCGGGAAGGTGTTGGCGGCCAGGAAGACACCTGCGGCACCATCACGCAGTACGAAGTACGCGTCGGATTTTTCACACGGCAGTTCTGGCAGCGGAACCGGATCTTCCTTCGGCGGAGCCACTTCACCGTTACGCAGAATTTTGCGCGTGTTTTTACACTCGTCGTTGGTACAGGCCATGTACTTACCGAAACGCCCCATTTTCAGGTGCATTTCAGAGCCACACTTCTCGCACTCCACAATCGGGCCGTCATAGCCTTTAATGCGGAATTCGCCCTCTTCGATCTCATACCCGTCACACGTTGGGTTATTACCGCAGACGTGCAGCTTGCGTTTTGGATCGATCAGGTAGCTGTCCATTGCCGTACCGCATTTTTTGCAGCGGCGTTTGGCACGCAGAGCGTTAGTTTCCGCATCGTCACCTTCCAGCACGTTGAGAACTTCGTTCTCAGGCACAAGGTTGATGGTGGTTTTGCAGCGCTCTTTTGGTGACAGTGCGTAGCCGGAGCAGCCAAGGAACACGCCCGTGGTTGCGGTACGGATCCCCATCTTGCGGCCGCAGGTTGGACAGTCGATGCTGGTCAGAACCATCTGGTTTGGCAGCATGCCGCCCTCTTCAGGATCTTTCTCCGCTTTTTCAAGCTGGTCGGTAAAGTCGCTGAAGAAGCTGTCGAGAACCTTTTTCCATTCCGCCTGATGGGTGGCAACCTGGTCGAGGCTGTCTTCCATCTGCGCGGTAAAATCGTAATTCATCAACTCGCGGAAGTTCGCTTCCAGACGGTCGGTAACGATCTCGCCCATTTTTTCCGCATAGAAACGGCGGTTTTCAACGCGAACGTAGCCACGGTCCTGAATCGTCGAGATGATGGACGCATAGGTCGACGGACGGCCAATACCGCGTTTTTCCAGCTCTTTTACCAGAGATGCTTCACTGAAGCGTGCAGGCGGCTTGGTGAAGTGCTGTGCAGGCACGAGATCAACCAGCGAGAGCTCATCCCCTTTGTTCACCGCCGGCAGCGTGCGGTCTTCATCACCTTTACGCAGCGCTGGCATCACTTTCGTCCAGCCGTCGAAACGCAGGATACGACCGCGCGCTTTGAGACGGAAATCACCCGCGCCAACGGTCAGCGTGGTGGAGTCGTACTGCGCTGGCGTCATCTGACACGCCACGAACTGGCGCCAGATCAGCTGATACAGCTTCTGCGCGTCGGCTTCCATATCTTTTAGCGATTCCGCCAGCACAGAGACATCAGAAGGACGAATCGCTTCGTGAGCTTCCTGAGAGTTCTCTTTGCTGGCGAACTGGTTAGCGCTTTCCGGCAGGTATTTCTTACCGAAATTGTCACTGATGTAGCCGCGCACCATGTTGACCGCGTCCTGGCTCAGGTTGGTTGAGTCGGTACGCATATAGGTGATGTAACCCGCTTCATACAGGCGCTGGGCCATCATCATGGTCTTCTTCACGCCATAGCCCAGACGCGTGCTTGCAGCCTGTTGCAGCGTAGAAGTAATAAACGGCGCACCTGGCTTGCTGCTGGTCGGTTTGTCTTCACGCTCCAGCACCTGATAACGTGCTTTTTCCAGCAGCGCCACGGCGGCCATGGTCTGGTCGCGGTTTTCCGGACGGAAAGGCTTGTCGTTCTGATGGCTGACCTGCAGCGGCAGTGCGTCACCGCCCGGCGTAGTCACATTGGCATCGACTTCCCAGAACTCTTCCGGGACGAAGGCTTTAATTTCGCGCTCACGCTCAACGACCAGACGTACGGCGACGGATTGCACACGACCGGCGGACAGGCCACGGGCAATCTTCTTCCACAGCAGTGGAGAAACCATGTATCCCACAACGCGGTCCATAAAGCGACGTGCCTGCTGTGCGTTTACACGGTCAATATTCAGTTCGCCCGGCTTCTCAAACGCCTGACGAATCGCATTCTTCGTAATTTCGTTAAACACTACGCGGCTGTAGCGTTTGTCATCACCACCAATCACTTCCCGCAGGTGCCACGCAATGGCTTCCCCTTCGCGGTCAAGGTCGGTTGCGAGATAGATGTGGTCTGCTTTTTCAGCAAGCTGCTTCAGCTCGTTAACGACTTTTTCTTTCCCGGGCAGCACTTCATATTGTGCATCCCAGTTGTGCCATGGGTTCACACCCATGCGGTTGACAAGCGCGCTACGTTCATCCTTTTTAGGCTTTTTAGCCCCTTTGGTGGAGGTAGAGTCTGCGCTCTTTTTGCTGGCTGAGCCACTGGTCGGCAAATCGCGGATATGACCCACGCTGGACTTAACCACGTAGTCATTACCCAGATACTTATTGATCGTTTTGGCTTTTGCCGGGGACTCAACGATGACGAGAGCTTTACCCATATTCACCTTTACCTAATTTAATTCTTCCAGGAATACGCCGCACGTTGATTTCCCTTCCACTGACGACGAGCCAATGATATTGCGACTGCGTCAGGAGATATCAACCCCTTTGTCTTACCGGGCGTTAAAGAAAAGACGCCCAGGTGATTGAGTTTTCGGGTATTTTTCTCACATCTAGTGTAATTCGTGACGAATTCCCGGTTGAATGTCAAGCAATTCTGTTGCCAGAATGACGAAAGCGCACACTCTACCTGATAAAATTCGTTACGCAACTTTATTAGCATGCAAAAGCAAATCCCGCCAGCCAGGCCCCTGCACCTTATCCCCTCACATTACAGGGAAAATTTGCCCCCAAAGCGCCCTCGGCGTAGACTATTGTCACTGTTTAAGGAGTGGATTATGCAGAATACGACCCAACCTATTGACCGAGCCTCTCTGCTTATCGAAGCAAACAAGCTTATCCGTGACCATGAAGATACGCTGGCAGGCATTGAAGCCACCGGCGTAGAGCAGCGAAATGGCGTGCTGGTTTTCAGCGGCGAATACTTCCTTGATGAACAGGGCTTACCGACCCCGAAAAGCACCGCCGTGTTTAACATGTTTAAATACCTGGCGCATACGCTTTCCGAGAAATATCACCTGGTCGACTAACGCAAAACGCGAGGCATATGCCTCGCGTTTTTGTTTACAGCAGCGGTTTTTGTCCGCGCTGTAGCCAGCGGAGAAGCAGGCGATCCGCGCTTTCTGCCGCACTGTTGGTAAAACGGTCAAGGAGTCGCTTACGCCGGGTAAAGCGCACGCCCACCAGTTCCCGGCCTTCCATCAGGTTGAGGAGCAGATCGTCGCTGGTTCCAACTTCATCCACCAGCCCTTTCTCCTGCGCCTGGACGCCGTACCAGTGCTCGCCCGTCGCGACCTGTTCAATATCGAGCGTTGGGCGCATACGGTGTACAAAATCTTTAAAGAGATGATGCGTTTCGTTGAGATCTTCACGGAATTTTTGACGCCCTTCTTCCGTATTTTCCCCCAGCAGCGTCAGGGTACGCTTGTACTGACCCGCCGTGTGAAGCTCGATATCAATCTCTTTGTTTTTCAGGAAGCGGTTAAAATTCGGAATTTGGGCGACCACGCCGATCGAGCCAATAATGGCGAACGGCGCGGCAACAATTTTGTCCGCCACGCAGGCCATCATGTATCCACCGCTCGCCGCCACTTTATCCACGGCCACGGTCAGCGGGATCTGTTTTTCACGCAGGCGCTGCAGCTGCGAGGCGGCCAGCCCGTAGCCGTGAACCACTCCCCCCGGGCTTTCAAGACGCACGACGACCTGATCCTGCGGTGTCGCCACGGCCAGAACGGCAGTCACTTCCTCCCGCAGAGAGGAAACCTCATGCGCATCCATACTGCCTTTAAAATCGAGCACATAGACGCGTGGCGTCGCCTTATCCTGCGGCGCATTGAGCTTTGCTTTTGCCTTTGCCGCTTTGGCTTCCTGTTTATGCTTTTTCTTCTGCGCTTTCAGCCAGAGTTTCTGTTGATGACTATCAAGCAGTGCCAGAGACATATCTTCCTGCATCTCTTTATACTGCTCACTCAGACGGGTGATGCGTAACTCCCCACGCTGACGCTTTCGCTGCGTCAGGTTGACAATCAGAACGGCAACCACCGCAATGGCAATCACCACCGTCGCGATTTTGGCCAAAAACAACCCATATTGAGAAAGTAATTCCACGCGTTCCACCTTGATTTAACCACGAATCTTTCACGGCAGTGTACAACAGCCCTGCCCATGCGTCTCGCTCGTGACATTACCTCTGCGAGCAGCCTTCAGGAATCCCCGATCTGGAGTTTAAATATTTGCAAATTGTTAATTTTACAGCAATGCGTCCTGTAGACTGATTGAATTATTAGGCTAATTCGGGCATAAAGCCGAAAAGTCATAAAAGAAGGCGTCTTAGAGTCACTGTGCGCCGAGGAGTCACCGTGCATTATCAACCGCAAAAAAATCTGCTGCAGAACCGGATTATTCTTGTCACCGGTGCCAGCGACGGGATTGGCCGTGAAGCGGCGCTGACCTACGCTGAATATGGCGCGAGCGTCATCCTGACTGGTCGAAACGAAGAAAAACTTAAAAGTGTGGCACAGGAGATTGAAGCAGCAGGGGGGATTCCTTCCCGCTGGTACACGCTCGATCTGCTCACCTGCACGCCCGCGTCATGTCAGGAGCTTGCTCACCGCATCAGCACCCATTACCCACGGCTGGATGGCGTACTGCACAATGCCGGCTTGCTTGGCGAAGTTCGCCCGATGGATGAACAAGATCCAGAGATCTGGCAGGAGGTCATGCAGGTCAACGTCAACGGCACGTTTTTCCTGACCCAGGCACTGCTTCCTTTATTACTCAAATCGGATTCCGGCTCACTGGTATTTACCTCCTCCAGCGTAGGCCGCGAGGGGCGCGCAAACTGGGGCGCCTATGCCGTATCAAAATTCGCAACCGAAGGCATGATGCAGGTGCTTGCAGAGGAGTACCAGAGCCGCCATCTGCGCGTAAACTGCATTAACCCGGGCGGTACGCGCACCAAAATGCGCGCCAGCGCGTTCCCGAGCGAAGATCCGCATAAGCTGAAAACCCCGGCAGACATTATGCCGCTCTATCTCTGGCTGATGGGCGACGACAGCCGCCGCAAAACCGGAATGACCTTTGATGCCCAGCCGGGCCGTAAACCAGGAATCTCGCAATGAGTGAAGAACGTCACCAGCAGCGCCAGCAGCGGCTGAAAGAACAGGTCGATGCGCGCGTTGCCGCGGCCCAGGACGAGCGAGGGATCCTCATCGTCTTTACCGGCAACGGTAAAGGCAAAACCACCGCCGCATTCGGCACGGCGACCCGCGCCGTCGGACACGGGCAGAAAGTGGGTGTGATCCAGTTTATTAAGGGTGAATGGCCTAACGGCGAGCGTAATTTGCTTGAACCTCACGGCGTCGAGTTTCAGGTAATGGCGACCGGGTTTACGTGGGATACTCAGAACCGGGAAACCGACACCGCAGCCTGCCTCGCCGTCTGGGAGCACGCGAAAAGAATGCTGGCCGATCCTTCACTCAATATGGTTCTGCTGGATGAGATCACGTATATGGTCGCCTACGACTACCTGCCGCTGGACGCCGTACTTAATGCACTGAAAAACCGTCCCGCTCATCAGACGGTGATTATCACGGGGCGCGGGTGTCATCGGGATATTCTGGAGCTGGCAGATACCGTGAGTGAGCTGCGTCCGGTCAAACACGCGTTTGATGCAGGCATCAAAGCGCAAATTGGAATTGATTACTAAAGAAAAAAGCCCGGTGCGTTGACCGGGCTTTTATATTAACCGTTGTTATTACGGCTGCCGGAGCGGCGGCTGCTGCTCACCTGGCTGTGGCGCTTCACCGCACGGCGAATCTGGTTCGCCTTCATGCGTCGACGATCTTTTTCCACCGCCACTTTTGAAGTGGTTTCCGGCGTCAGGCCGACCAGCTCGCGCAGATAGTTAGTTTGGGTCAAATCCAGTTCGGTATAACCACCTCGCGGCAGACCTTTCGGCAGCAGAATGTCACCGTAACGGACGCGGATCAGACGGCTCACCTGAACGCCTACCGCTTCCCAGAGACGACGTACCTCGCGGTTACGGCCTTCGGTCAGGGTCACGTTGTACCACTGGTTAATGCCTTCCCCACCGGTGAATTTGATGGTTTTGAACGCCGCAGGGCCGTCTTCCAGCTGAACGCCACGCGACAGGTCGCGCAGTTTATTCTCATCAACCTGGCCAAATACGCGTACCGCGTATTCACGTTCTACTTCACGGCTTGGGTGCATCAGACGGTTCGCCAGTTCACCATCGGTGGTAAACAGCAGCAGACCGCAGGTGTTCACGTCCAGACGACCGACGGCAATCCAGCGAGCGCCACGCAGTTTAGGCAGACGGTCAAACACCGTCGGACGACCTTCCGGGTCATTGCGGGTGCACAGCTCGCCTTCCGGCTTGTAGTAAGCCAGCACGCGGCAGATTTGTTCGGCGGACTCTTTAACGGAGATAAGATGACCGTCGATACGGATCTTCAGCCCCGGTACGATTTCTACGCGGTCACCCAGCGTGGCGATTTTACCGTCCACACTCACGCGACCCGCTTCAATAATGGCTTCGATTTCACGGCGTGAACCGTGGCCGGCGCGCGCCAGCACTTTCTGTAACTTCTCGCTCATTGAGCTTCCTCAGGTGTCGCCTTCACAGGCGTCGAATCAGGTCAAAAGAGGGCTGTGCCCTGCTTTGATGGCCGCGTAGTATATCTGCTTATACCTTTACAAGAAAGGCTTTACGTCACCCACACCTTCACGAATCACTTCCGGTGCATCTTCGGTTAAGTCGACCACGGTAGTCGGCTGCTGGCCAAGATAACCGCCGTGAATAATCAGCTCGACCACCTTCTCCAGACGATCTTTGATCTCTTCCGGATCGGACTCGGTAAACTCGCTGCCCGGCAGCATCAGCGAGGTAGACAGCATCGGTTCCCCGAGAGTTTCCAGCAACGCCTGCGCAATTGGGTTCGACGGCACGCGCATGCCGATAGTCTTACGTTTTTCCTGCAGCAGACGACGCGGTACTTCCTTCGTGCCCTTCAGGATGAAGGTGTAGTTACCCGGCGTATTGTTCTTAATCAGGCGAAACGCCACGTTATCAACATACGCATAGGTCGACAGCTCAGAGAGATCGCGGCACATCAGGGTAAAGTTATGGCCGTCCGGCAACTGGCGAATACGGCAAATGCGTTCCATCGCCCCTTTATCTTCAATTTTGCAGCCCAGCGCGTAGCCTGAATCGGTCGGGTAGACAATCACGCCGCCTTTGCGGACGATCTCCACGGCCTGGTTAATCAGACGTGGCTGGGGGTTATCCGGATGGATATAGAAAAACTGACTCATACTTCCCTCTCTTCAATTTGCTGCGGCTGTTCCCAGAGCTGCCAGACCGGCTCAACGCCAGCGGGCAACCAGAGCTTGCGCCCTAGTTCGATCCACGCGCAGGGCTGATGGAAATCAGACCCCTGTGACCCAAGCAGGCCGAACTGGCGGGCATAGGTCGCGAGCTGGGCGCGCTCGTTGGGCGCCTGCTGACACTGGGCGACTTCCATCGCCTCGCCACCGCATTCGGCAAAGTGTGCCAGCAGCCTTTTCAGCCATTTAGCAGAAAGATTATACCGCCCCGGATGGGCCAGCACGGCCTTACCGCCAGAATGATGAATCACATCAATAGCTTGTTTTATTGTACACCACTGTGGCGGAACGTATCCGGTTTTCCCGCGCGCCAGATACTTTTTGAAAACATCCGCCATCGTAGTGGCTTTGCCTGCCTCTACCAGAAAACGGGCGAAATGACCGCGCGTGACCGCCCCGCCGTTCGCCATCTTTTGTGCGCCTTCCAGCGCGCCCGGAATGTGCGCCTTTTCGAGACGCTCGCCGATCATCTCTGCACGCTGATTGCGCCGCGTTTTTTGCTCTTGCAAAAAAGCAGTAAGTGCCGGATGGTCTATATCGATGTTGAGGCCAACAATATGAATCTCATGGTTTTCCCAGATGGTCGAGATCTCGACGCCGGACACCAGATTCAGCGCCAGCCCGCTGCGGGCGATCTCAGCGCGCGCCGCCGGAATGGCATCTGTCGTATCGTGATCGGTGATCGCCAGCGTACCGACGCGCATTTCAACGGCACGATGAACCAGGGCTTCGGGTGTCAGCAGGCCATCAGAGGCCTGAGTATGGCTGTGTAAATCATAAATAATGGCGTAGGTGGTATCGCTCAAAGCACTTCCCATAACAGGTTGGAGACATCCGAAAGCACCATGATACCGACTTAACGCGAAATTCTGAAATCAAGGGTTGACAACTTGCCATCGAACTAGTTAACTAGTACGCAAGTTCACACGAGAAAGGTATCTGAAAATGACAGCACATTTCACTCTGCACGGCTGGTGGCGCACTTCCTGATCTCCGGGCAGTGTCACGCGTCTGCGAAATGCAAACAGATACCCGCCCGCTTCCCAGCGGGCTTTTTTTTGAACAAAATATGAGAACAACAACATGCAAACAGCCAAACCTCATCTCGAACTGCTGACCTGCGAGGCGGCCTATCGCCACAACCCGACCGCGCTGTTTCATCAGGTGTGCGGGGCACGTCCGGCAACGCTGCTGCTGGAATCTGCGGATATCGACAGCAAGGACGACCTTAAGAGTCTTCTGCTGGTCGACAGCGCGCTGCGCATTACCGCTTTAGGTGACACCGTCACCATCAAGGCATTGTCTGACAATGGCGCATCGCTGCTGCCGCTGCTGGATGCCGCCCTGCCTTCAGGCATTGAAAATGAACGTCATCCAGAAATGCGCATTCTGCATTTCCCGCCGGTGAGCCAGCTGCTGGACGAAGACGCGCGCCTCTGCTCCCTGTCCGTTTTCGATGCCTTCCGCCTGCTGCAGAACCTGGTCACCGTGCCGGAAGACGAGCGTGAAGCGATGTTCTTCGGCGGGCTGTTTGCTTACGACCTGGTTGCCGGTTTTGAAGATTTGCCGGAAACCGAGCAGGGTAATCGCTGCCCGGACTATTGCTTCTATCTGGCTGAAACGCTGCTGGTGATCGACCACCAGAAGCAATACACCCGCATCCAGGCGAGCCTGTTCACGCCGTCTGCCGCTGAGAAAAACCGTCTTGAGCACCGCATCGCTCAACTGCAGCAGCAGATGACGGAAGCGCCGCCCGCGCTGCCGGTGCAGCGCGTGGAGAAAATGACCTGCGACGTTAACCAGACTGACGATCAGTACGGTGCCGTGGTTCGCCAGATGCAAAAAGCGATTCGCGCGGGGGAAATTTTCCAGGTCGTACCGTCCCGTCGCTTCTCGCTGCCCTGCCCGTCGCCGCTCGCAGCCTACGACGTGCTGAAAAAGAGTAACCCAAGCCCGTACATGTTTTTCATGCAGGACAACGAGTTCACGCTGTTCGGCGCCTCGCCGGAAAGCTCGCTGAAATACGACGCCACCAGCCGTCAGATTGAGATCTACCCGATTGCCGGTACCCGTCCGCGCGGACGTCGCGCCGACGGCTCGCTGGACCGCGATCTGGACAGCCGCATCGAACTGGAGATGCGGACCGACCATAAAGAACTCTCCGAGCACCTGATGCTGGTAGACCTGGCGCGTAACGATCTGGCACGCATTTGTACCCCCGGCAGCCGCTACGTGGCGGACCTGACAAAAGTCGACCGCTATTCGTTCGTGATGCACCTGGTCTCCCGCGTGGTCGGTGAGCTGCGCCACGATCTCGACGTGCTGCACGCCTACCGCGCCTGCATGAACATGGGCACCCTGAGCGGCGCGCCTAAAGTGCGCGCCATGCAGCTGATTGCCGCCGCCGAAGGACGCCGTCGCGGCAGCTACGGCGGCGCGGTGGGTTACTTCACTGCCCACGGCGATCTCGATACCTGCATCGTGATCCGCTCTGCCTACGTTGAAGACGGGATTGCCACCGTCCAGGCCGGCGCCGGGATTGTTCTCGACTCTGTTCCGCAGTCTGAAGCTGACGAAACCCGCAGTAAGGCTCGCGCGGTATTGCGCGCCATTGCTACCGCACATCATGCACAGGAGATTTTCTGATGGCTGACATTCTGCTGCTCGATAATATCGACTCCTTTACCTATAACCTGGCAGATCAGCTGCGTGCGAATGGCCACAACGTCGTTATCTACCGCAACCACGTTCCGGCGCAGACCCTGATTGACCGCCTGGCAACCATGCAAAACCCGGTGCTGATGCTCTCTCCGGGGCCAGGCGCACCGAGCGAAGCGGGCTGTATGCCGGAGCTGCTGACCCGGATGCGCGGCAAACTGCCGATCGTCGGCATCTGCCTCGGCCATCAGGCAATCGTTGAAGCCTATGGCGGCTACGTTGGCCAGGCGGGTGAGATCCTGCACGGTAAAGCGTCCAGCATTGAACATGACGGCCAGGCAATGTTTGCCGGGCTGCCTAATCCGCTTCCGGTCGCGCGCTATCACTCGCTGGTTGGCAGCAACATTCCCGCCGGGCTGACGATCAACGCCTCGTTTGAAGGCATGGTGATGGCTGTGCGCCACGATGCGGACCGCGTCTGCGGCCTGCAGTTCCACCCGGAATCGATTCTGACCTCCCACGGCGCCCGCCTGCTGGAGCAGACGCTCGACTGGGCGTTACAGAAGCTGGAGCAGACCAATACCCTGCAGCCGATTCTCGAAAAACTGTACCAGGCGCAGACCCTGAGCCAGCAGGAGAGCCACCAGCTCTTCTCCGCCGTGGTTCGCGGTGAGCTGAAACCTGAACAGCTGGCGGCCGCGCTGGTGAGCATGAAGGTGCGCGGCGAAAGCCCGCAGGAGATCGCCGGTGCCGCTACGGCCCTGCTGGAAAATGCCGCCCCGTTCCCGCGCCCGGACTATCAGTTTGCCGATATCGTCGGCACCGGCGGTGACGGCAGTAATAGCATCAATATCTCCACCGCCAGCGCCTTCGTGGCGGCGGCGTGCGGTTTGAAGGTCGCGAAGCACGGTAACCGCAGCGTTTCCAGCCGGTCAGGTTCTTCCGATTTGCTCGCCGCATTCGGTATTAATCTCGATATGAACGCCGAGCGTTCCCGCGAAGCGCTGGATGACCTGGGCGTCTGCTTCCTGTTTGCGCCGAAGTACCATACCGGTTTCCGCCACGCGATGCCGGTTCGTCAGCAGCTTAAAACGCGCACGCTGTTTAACGTGCTCGGCCCGCTGATCAACCCGGCTCACCCACCGCTGGCGCTGATTGGTGTCTACAGTCCGGAACTGGTTCTGCCGATTGCCGAGACGCTGCGCGTGCTGGGTTACCAACGTGCCGCCGTGGTGCACAGCGGCGGTATGGATGAGGTTTCTCTTCATGCGCCTACGCTTGTGGCCGAACTGCGCGATGGTGAAATCCTGAGCTACCAGCTGGAAGCTGCCGACTTCGGTCTTGCGCCATACCATCAGGAAGCGCTGGCAGGCGGTACGCCGGAAGAAAACCGTGACATTCTCACGCGCTTATTACAAGGTAAAGGAGAGGTCGCACACGAGGCAGCGGTTGCTGCCAACGTCGCCATGCTGATGCGTTTGCACGGTGAGGAAGACCTGAAGGCCAACGTTCAAAAAGTTCTGGATGTACTGCGCTCCGGTGCAGCTTACGATCGCGTTACCGCACTTGCGGCAAGAGGGTAAAGAATGCAGACCGTTTTAGCGAAAATCGTTGCCGATAAGGCCATCTGGGTGGAAGCCCGCAAGCAACAGCAGCCGCTTGCCAGTTTCCAGAATGACGTCGTCCCGAGCAGCCGTCGTTTCTATGACGCCCTGCAGGGTACGCGCACCGCATTTATTCTTGAGTGCAAGAAAGCGTCCCCGTCCAAAGGCGTTATTCGTGACGATTTCGACCCGGCGCGTATTGCCGGCATTTATAAGCATCATGCATCAGCCATCTCCGTGCTGACGGATGAGAAATATTTTCAGGGCAGCTTCGATTTTCTGCCGATCGTCAGCGGCATCGCGCCGCAGCCGATCCTGTGCAAAGACTTTATCATCGACCCTTATCAGATCTGGCTGGCGCGCTTTTACCAGGCCGACGCCTGCCTGCTGATGCTCTCAGTGCTCGACGACGAGCAGTATCGCCAGCTTTCCGCCGTGGCGCACAGCCTGAACATGGGCGTGCTGACCGAAGTGAGTAATGAAGAGGAGCTTGAGCGCGCGATTGCGCTGGAAGCCAAAGTGGTCGGAATTAACAACCGCGATCTTCGCGACCTGTCCATTGACCTTAACCGTACGCGTCAGTTGGCGCCGCGTCTGGGGTCTGGCGTCACGGTGATCAGCGAATCCGGCATTAACAGCTACGCCCAGGTGCGCGAGCTGAGCCACTTCGCCAACGGTTTCCTGATTGGCTCCGCCATGATGGAGCATGACGATCTCAGTGCGGCGGTACGTCGCGTGCTGCTGGGTGAAAACAAAGTCTGCGGCTTAACCCGCGAACAGGATGCCCAGGCCGCGTATGAAGCCGGGGCGATTTATGGCGGGCTTATCTTTGTGGATTCCTCTCCGCGCGCGGTCAGCGAAGAGCTGGCGCGTAAGGTCATCGCAGCGGCTCCGCTCAGCTACGTGGGCGTTTTCCGCAATGCAGATATTTCAGACGTTGCGGCAAAAGCCGACGCGTTATCCCTGAGCGCGGTACAGCTCCACGGCGATGAAGACCAGAGCTATATCGATGCCCTGCGCGCCGCGCTGGCACCACAGGTGCAGATCTGGAAAGCGCAATGCGTTGGCGATACTTTGCCCTCGCGTAACCTGAACCACGTGGATAAATATGTCCTCGATAACGGCCAGGGCGGCACGGGCCAGCGTTTTGACTGGTCGCTGCTGAACGGCGAAAAACTGGACAACGTCCTGCTGGCGGGCGGATTAAGCCCGGATAACTGCGTAGAAGCCGCCAAAACCGGCTGCGCAGGCCTCGATTTCAATTCAGGCGTAGAGTCAGAACCGGGTATTAAAGATGCCAGCAAGCTGGCCTCGGTTTTTAAAACTCTGCGTGCATATTAAGGAAGAGAAGATGACGACATTACTTAACCCGTATTTTGGTGAATTCGGCGGGATGTACGTCCCGCAAATCCTGATGCCCGCGCTGCGCCAGCTGGAAGAAGCGTTTGTCAGCGCGCAGAAAGACCCGGCGTTTCAGGCTGAGTTTACCGACCTGCTGAAAAATTACGCCGGTCGTCCTACGGCGCTGACCAAATGCCGCAACCTGGCGGAAGGCACCAAAACCACGCTGTATCTGAAGCGTGAAGACCTGCTGCACGGCGGTGCGCATAAAACTAACCAGGTGCTGGGCCAGGCGCTTCTCGCCAAGCGTATGGGTAAAACCGAAATCATCGCCGAAACCGGTGCGGGTCAGCACGGCGTGGCCTCTGCGCTTGCCAGCGCCCTGCTCGGTCTGAAATGCCGCATCTATATGGGCGCGAAAGACGTTGAGCGTCAGTCTCCGAACGTCTTCCGTATGCGTCTGATGGGGGCGGAAGTGATCCCGGTGCACAGCGGCTCCGCAACGCTGAAGGATGCCTGTAACGAGGCGCTGCGCGACTGGTCTGGCAGCTATGAAACCGCACACTATATGCTCGGTACCGCGGCGGGCCCGCACCCGTTCCCGACTATCGTGCGCGAATTCCAGCGCATGATCGGTGAAGAGACCAAAGCGCAGATCCTCGAAAAAGAAGGTCGCTTGCCGGATGCGGTGATCGCCTGCGTTGGCGGCGGTTCTAACGCCATCGGTATGTTCGCAGACTTTATCGACGACACCAGCGTAGGTCTGATTGGCGTCGAGCCTGCCGGTCACGGCATTGAATCGGGTGAACACGGCGCGCCTCTGAAGCATGGCCGCGTGGGGATCTACTTCGGGATGAAATCCCCGATGATGCAAACCGACGAGGGCCAGATTGAAGAGTCTTACTCTATTTCTGCCGGCCTCGACTTCCCGTCCGTCGGGCCACAGCATGCGTATCTGAACAGTACCGGCCGCGCGGACTATGTCTCCATTACCGATGACGAAGCGCTGGAAGCCTTTAAAACGCTGTGCCGCAGCGAAGGGATCATCCCGGCGCTGGAGTCTTCACACGCCCTGGCGCACGCGCTGAAAATGATGAAAGAGAACCCGGAAAAAGAACAGCTGCTGGTGGTAAACCTTTCCGGCCGCGGTGACAAAGATATCTTCACAGTTCACGATATTCTGAAAGCACGAGGGGAAATCTGATGGAACGCTACGATAACGTATTTGCAGAGCTGAAATCCCGCCAGGAAGGCGCGTTCGTTCCCTTCGTCACCCTGGGCGACCCGGGCCCGGAACAGTCGCTGAAAATTATCGACACCCTGATTGAAGCCGGAGCCGACGCGCTGGAGCTGGGGATTCCGTTTTCCGATCCGCTGGCGGATGGCCCGACCATTCAGAATGCGACGCTGCGCGCATTTGCCTCAGGCGTTACGCCGACCCAGTGCTTCGAGATGCTGGCGGCGATTCGCCAGAAACACCCAACCATTCCGATTGGCCTGCTGATGTACGCCAACCTGGTGTTCAACCGCGGTATCGATGAGTTTTACGCCGAGTGCGCACGCGTGGGCGTCGACTCCGTTCTGGTGGCAGACGTGCCGGTTGAAGAGTCCGCGCAATTCCGTCAGGCGGCGATGCGCCATAACGTCGCCCCGATTTTCATCTGCCCACCGAACGCTGATGACGAACTGCTGCGCCAGATTGCCTCTTACGGACGGGGGTATACCTACCTGCTCTCCCGCGCAGGCGTGACCGGTGCCGAGAATAAAGCCGCCCTGCCGCTGCATCATCTGGTGGAAAAGCTGGCGGAGTACCATGCCGCACCGCCGCTGCAGGGCTTCGGGATCTCCTCTCCGGATCAGGTCACCGCAGCGATTGACGCGAAGGCGGCAGGTGCCATCTCCGGCTCCGCGATTGTGAAAATCATCGAGAAGAACGTCGACAAGCCAGAGCAGATGCTGGCCGAGCTGAAAGCGTTTGTGACCGCAATGAAAGCGGCGACGCGTAAAGCATAACCTCTCTACCGTCTGGCTCCCTGCCAGACGGTTACCCTTCTTTCCCCGCCTTCTACAACGGATTACCTTAAAATTGATCCCGTCGATATTTTCGGCGTGAGTGGCTTTCCATTCTTACGTGCAAGCGTATGATCTGGACTCTTTTTTATCTTTAATCCTTCTGAGTTCAGAGGCTTATTCATGTCATGGCAATACTTCAAACAGACTTACCTGGTTAAGTTCTGGTCACCTGTTCCGGCCGTTATCGCGGCAGGCATTCTCTCTACCTACTATTTCGGCATCACCGGCACCTTCTGGGCCGTGACCGGCGAGTTCACCCGCTGGGGTGGTCAATTACTGCAACTCGCTGGCGTGCATACTGAAGAGTGGGGTTACTTTAAACTCATTCATCTGGACGGAACACCGCTTACCCGCATCGACGGGATGATGATCATCGGCATGTTCGGCGGCTGTTTCGCTGCGGCGCTATGGGCAAACAACGTTAAGTTGCGGATGCCCAAAAGCCGGACCCGCATTCTTCAGGCAATTGTCGGCGGTATCATTGCCGGGTTTGGGGCCCGTCTGGCGATGGGGTGTAACCTTGCCGCCTTTTTTACGGGTATTCCTCAGTTTTCGCTTCACGCCTGGTTCTTTGCTGTTGCCACGGCCATCGGCTCTTACTTTGGCGCAAAATTTACCCTTCTGCCGCTATTTCGCATTCCCGTCAGAATGGTCAAAGTGAGTGCAGCGTCGCCGCTCACGCAAAGGCCCTCTCAGGCTCGCCGCCGTTTCCGTCTCGGAATGTTGCTCTTTTTCGCTATGGTGGCATGGGCTCTGTGTACGGCTCTGAACCAGCCCAAACTCGGTCTGGCGATGCTGTTCGGCGTGGGTTTTGGTCTGCTCATTGAACGCGCGCAGATCTGCTTTACCTCCGCGTTTCGCGATATGTGGATCACCGGCCGCACGATGATGGCGAAGGCGATTATCGCCGGGATGGCGGTGAGCGCCATCGGAATCTTCAGCTATGTTCAGCTAGGCGTTGAACCGAAAATCATGTGGGCTGGCCCTAATGCGGTGATTGGCGGTCTGCTGTTTGGCTTCGGGATTGTACTGGCCGGCGGGTGTGAAACCGGCTGGATGTACCGTGCCGTTGAAGGCCAGGTGCATTACTGGTGGGTGGGCCTTGGAAATGTTATTGGCTCTACGATCCTGGCGTACTTCTGGGACGATCTGTCCCCAGTGCTGGCCACGAACTGGGATAAGGTCAACCTGCTGAGCACCTTCGGCCCCCTCGGCGGCCTGCTGGTCACCTATGCCCTGCTGCTGGTCGCTTTTTTACTGGTTGTCGCGCAGGAGAAACGCTTCTTCCGCCGTGCGAGTGTTAAAACAGAAACGCAGGAGAATGTTGCATGAAAGAGATCGTGCCCGATTACCGTCTGGATATGGTCGGTGAACCCTGCCCTTATCCAGCTGTTGCCACGCTTGAAGCGCTCCCGCAGCTTAAAAAAGGGGAAATTCTGGAAGTGGTCAGCGACTGCCCGCAGTCCATTAACAACATTCCGCTGGATGCGAAAAACCACGGCTACAGGGTGCTGGATATTCAGCAGGATGGCCCAACCATTCGCTATTGGATTCAAAAATGATCGCTGAAGGCCTCGTCAGAGGCCTTTATCGTCTTGAATTATAAGATATCTTGATTCACAGCAAAAACGCGTTTTTTGACTTAAGTAAAATCTCATTTCCCTTTTGAAGGAGGTTTTCGCGGTTTGATGTATTTACGAGCTTTACTGGTTTTCGCCTTATTAATTCCCTTCCATGCGCTGTCCCTGAACTTCTCTTCTACCTTCCTGCGCCTTAATTGTCCGCAAAGAGGACTTGTCGAGGTTATTCTGCACGTTTATGACCATACCCAGGAACGATGGCACGGTCATTTTGAAACCGGCGCGGGACATAAACGCGCGGGTGATACCGAAATTATCCCGTTTGCCAACGGCGATATTCTTTTCCATTCCACGTCCAGCGACGCTTTCGGCTATTTATATGATGGGGAAAAGGTCCTGAGGCACTGCGAAAAACTTGATGAACGGCCGGTTTATCCGTCGTTTTGAAGTGAGCAAAGCAAACTGGCCATCCTGTGGCCAGTTTGACGGGGATCAGAAACGATAACCCGCAGAGAACATAAACACCCACGGATCCAGGCGAGTATTGATACTCTGCTGCTGACCACCCGCCTTGAAGCGTACGTCCGTATCAATATCCATATACCAGACGGAGGCGTTAATTAACCAGTCTCGGTTAATCAGATAATCCAGCCCGACCTGCCCTGCCATGCCCCATGAATCTTTCAGGCTGAGGTCAGACAGACCGGCCTCTTTACCGGTATCGTTAAACTTCTCGTCAAAGAAGGTGGTGTAGTTCACACCGGCGCCAATATAAGGACGCACCTTGCTGCTTGAATCGCCAAAGTACCATTGCGCCATCAGCGTTGGCGGTAAATGGTGAACCGTGGCGATATCACCGGTTGGCCCGAGGCCCACGCGATGACGGAACGGTGTTGCAGCCAGAAGCTCAATACCCACGTTATCCGTCGCCATATAGGTAAAGGTTAAACCTAACTGGGTGTTATTACTGACGTTAAAACCGCCCATTTTCAGTACGTCATCCGATCCTTCAGTCGGGCGAACCGTTGCCGAACCGGCACGAATAAAGAATTCGCCTGCTTCATGCGCATACGCGCCGCCAGAGATACTGCTTAATACAAGGGCTGCCACCGCTAATTTTTTCATATCCGCTCCATCGTTGTGGTTTTAATCGCGGATGAGAATATACTCATAAAAGAGTAATAAGTGATCTGCCACAGATCACATTAAAACCAGTAAGTTAACATTCATTGATCTGGGTTAATTTTTTGTGGCGGGTTGAAAAACAATAAGTTGTTTCCATGTCAATTTTTGGCATTTCACAGTTACAAAATTTTCCCTTTTCCCCCTCTTGCTCTTCCTCTGGCGGCTGGATAATTTATCGCTCTCACAAGTTGATTTGATGCGTTCTTCTTTAGCAGGTGTGCCATGAGTGATATTAACCCGTGCATGACGTGCGGAGCCTGTTGTGCGTATTTTCGAGTCTCTTTCTACTGGGCCGAGGCCAGCGATGGCGGCGGTACCGTTCCGGTTCATCTTACCGAGCCGTTAACCCCCTTTCTGCGCTGCATGAGCGGAACAAACCAAAAGCAGGCCCGCTGCGTAGCGCTACAGGGGGAGCCCGGAGTCTCTACCCGGTGTGCTATCTACGAGGATCGCCCCAGTCCGTGCCGGGAATTTGCCATGTCGGGGGAAGATGGGCAGGTCAACGAAGCCTGTAACCGCGCCCGGGCCCGCGTTGGATTACCGCCGCTTTACAAAGATATGCTTTTCCATACAAGCCTTGATGCTGCCACAGCAGGTGCATCCGGTGTACAATTGCCGGCTAATTAACACCTGCAATACTCAAGGAGAGTGCATGTCTATCACGGCGAAGTCTGTCTACCGTGACACGGGAAACTTTTTCCGCAATCAGTTCATAACCCTTTTACTGATCGCGTTGCTATGTGCCTTTATCACGGTGGTGCTGGGCCATGCCTTCTCACCGAGCGATGAACAGATTGCCAGCCTGAGCCAGGGTGACCACCTTGCCGGAAGCGTTGGGCTATTTGAACTGGTGCAGAACATGACGCCGGAGCAGCAGCAAATTCTGTTGCGGGCGTCTGCCGCATCCACGTTCTCAGGCCTGATTGGTAATGCAATCCTGGCGGGCGGCGTTTTGCTGATGATTCAGCTGGTATCGGCGGGTCACCGGGTCAGCGCCTTACGGGCGATTGGTGCCAGTGCGCCAGTTTTACCTAAGCTGTTTATCCTGATCTTTTTAACCACCATGCTGGTACAAATGGGGATTATGCTGGTCGTGGTGCCGGGCGTATTACTGGCTATCGTGCTCTCATTTGCGCCTGTGATGGTCGTGCAGGATAAGATGGGGATTTTTACCGCGATGCGCAGCAGTATCAGACTGGCATGGGCTAACATGCGTCTGGTGGCTCCCGCCGTGATCGGCTGGCTGCTCGCCAAAACGCTCCTGCTATTGTTTGCACCGAATTTTGCGGTATTAACGCCCAATGTTGGCGCGGTAGTGGCGAATACGCTGAGCAATCTGATTTCAGCGGTACTGCTGGTCTATCTGTTCCGCCTCTATATGTTAATTCGTCAGTAATCCTGAGGCGGGGGGCATCGCTGTCTCCCGCCCCGCTCAGAAGATGGAATCACAGAATGAAGCAGTTTCTTGATTTTTTACCGCTCGTGGTCTTTTTTGCTTTTTATAAGCTTTACGATATTTATGCCGCGACCACTGCGCTGATCGTTGCAACCGCCGTCGTGCTGATCTACAGCTGGGTTCGCTATCGTAAAGTCGAAAAAATGGCGCTGGTTACCTTCGTTCTGGTCGCCGTATTCGGCGGGCTTACGCTGTTCTTCCACAACGATGAGTTTATTAAGTGGAAAGTGACCGTTATTTACGCGTTGTTTGCGGGCGCATTGTTAATTAGCCAGTGGGTCATGAAAAAGCCGCTGATCCAGCGCATGCTGGGCAAAGAGCTGACGCTGCCTCAGGAAGTCTGGTCCCGTTTGAATATCGCCTGGGCGATCTTCTTTATTCTCTGTGGTCTTGCCAATATCTATATCGCCTTCTGGCTGCCGCAGAATATCTGGGTCAACTTTAAGGTCTTCGGCCTGACCGCGCTGACGCTTATCTTCACGCTGTTAAGCGGCGTATACATCTATCGCCACATGCCGCAGGACGACAAGCACTGATTAATGACTGACCAGAACGTCAACGACAGGCGTTCTGGTCTATTCTCTCCGCACGCGAATCATAGTAGCATCCCGCCTGAAGTCTTCCGTTACGAGTTAAAACAATGACAACAACTAACGCCCCTCAGGGCGAACTGGTTTTACGCACACTGGCAATGCCCGCTGACACCAATGCCAATGGCGATATTTTTGGCGGCTGGCTGATGTCGCAGATGGATATGGGCGGCGCAATTCTGGCAAAAGAGATCGCCCACGGGCGCGTGGTGACTGTACGAGTGGACGGCATGACCTTCCTGCGCCCGGTTGCGGTGGGAGATGTGGTTTGCTGCTACGCGCGCTGCGTGAAACGCGGTAATACCTCCATTTCCATCAACATCGAAGTCTGGGTGAAGAAAGTCTCTTCTGAACCTATTGGGCAGCGTTATAAGGCCACTGAAGCACTGTTTATTTATGTCGCAGTGGATAGCGAGGGCAAACCTCGTCAACTTCCCCAGGCCTGATCGACAGGCAAAAAAAAGCCTCCATCAGGAGGCTTTTTTTATTCCATCTGTGCCCCGCCGTTCAGGCGGAAAACAATATTCACAATCAGTCCGTTGCCCGGTTTTCCTGCTTCATAGCGCCATCTGCGCATCGCCGATTTCACTTCACGCTCAAACATATTAGAAGGCTGAGCGGACAAGATTTCCACATTATCCACGCGGCCATCGGCAGTGACGTCAAATTTTACCCGTACGCGGCCTTCAATACGTAAGGCCTGCGCTCGCGCCGGATACTGAGGCTGGTTGCGACTCAGCGCGCGCGGGCCCGCGGGGGCACTGACTGTCGGCTTAGGCGCGGTTGCGGTGTTATTCATCACCGGACGCGAAGGCGCCGCATTCTCCACCGTCTGGGTCGCACGCGGTTCAACCGGACGTTCCTCGCGTTTCGGACGCTCCTCGACCTTCTTCACCGGTTTTGGCTTCGGCTTAGGTTTTGGCTTCGGTTCAGGCTTGTGGATCACCACCGGCGCTTCCTTCGGTGGCGCCGGAACTGGCTCGGGCTCTGGCTCAGGTTCAGCCACCGGCTGCGGTGGCGGAGGTGCTACCTGCGGCGGTTCGAGATCCGCTGGCGATACCATCGTCACCGAAATCGGCTGCGCGGGCGCGGGCATTTCAATAACCTGATGAACCGAGGTATACAGTAAACCCGCCACAACAGCACCGTGAATCACGACAGAAAGCAGCGTCGGCCAGGGAAAGCGGCGAGGTAAATCAAGGGTCATCGAAGTCATAATCATCAACGTTAAAAAACCGAACACTGATTTTAAATGCAAATAGCAATCATATTCAATAAGACACTTTGTTCTGACGCAACTTTAGCGCCTGAGAGGCCAAAAAAGGCTCATTCGGATCAGGGTATTAACATTGTTTTTATTTTACATTGCAGTCGTTAGCCCTTTCACATAACGTAACTCGCACTTTTACTGGTTAAGGAGCTTCGCCGTGTTTTACGTGATTTACTCTGAAGATGTTGCCGATTCACTCGAAAAACGCCAGTCTGTACGCCCTGCGCATCTGGCACGTTTGCAGCTGCTCCAGGATGAGGGCCGTTTACTCACCGCCGGCCCAATGCCTGCAGTAGATAGCAACGATCCTGGCGCCGCCGGTTTTGCCGGTTCCACAGTGATTGCTGAGTTTGAATCTCAGGAAAGCGCTCAGGCATGGGCTGACGCAGATCCGTACGTTGCCGTAGGTGTGTATGCGAAAGTAACGGTTCGACCGTATAAGAAAGTGTTCTGATACCAAAGCGGCTCCGAAAGGAGCCTTTTTTATGGCGGCGGCTATGCGTCTCTATGCCGGGTAAACTGCTGCTCTATGATAAGGCTTCCCCACTGGTCGCCTTCCCACACTTTTACCAGCGTAGATCCAAACGAGTCGTACAGACACCGGGCGGCGGTAAGCTTATTGAGTGTCCAGAGATGCACGGCAGAGAAACCAACACTGTCGCAAAAGCGCATCGCTTCGGTCAGCAGTTTTTTTCCCCACCCCATGTCCCCGGCAACCATCGTCAAGAATAAACCAGCGAAGATGGGCTTCACCCGGCGCCAAATCTTCGCCATCTATCGCCACTGACCCCACTATCCTGCCGTTCATCACCGCCAGCCAGATCTGGTTGCATGTCTTATCCAACCGTTCACTAAATTCTGCAACCCCTGCACTATCGTGAGCTCGTCGGAGTGCGTGTCGTTACCCGTCTCACGGCATGCCAGCAGCGCGTTGGCATAGAGGGAGAGTCCCTCAGAAATGGTCTGCTGCTGGGCAGGAGCAAGAGGCTTTATTGCTGAGACCACGCGCTCATTGCTAAAGATATTAATTTTACTGACCGTCCCATGACCTTTCGCGGTCAGCCTGAAACTCTTAGCTCTCGGATCTTCAGCTGAAGTCACCTCCTCCAGTTCGCCCGCTGCAATCAGGCGAGCCAGCATCCGGCTGACGATGGACTTTTCCAGGCCCAGCAGTTGCACCAGCTGACTCGCCGTCATTTCTTTGCGTAGGGCAGGGTTTGGACGGCCGAAGGTGAGTAATTCGTTGAGGCCTGGGTAGACTCATAAAACCTAACTCTCACACCATCAGGCGAGAGGAACGTCGAATAACACTGACTACCGGGGTTTCGCTGTGCATATTTTGCCCGCATCATTTAGTTTCACCATACAACTAAATGATGAGGAATTGTCAAACAGAATTAAAAAGGCTCCCTCAGGAGCCTTTCAATCAATGTAGCGACGCCAACCTCGCCGCAAATCCAACAAACAGCAACCCTATCAGCCCGTTCCCCAGCGTTGCCATTTTCTTTTTCGTTTTGAGATAGCGTGTGACAAACGCACCGGAGAAGATCAGGAAGCTCATGTACGTAAAGCTTATTAACTCCAGCGTCGTCGCGAGGATCAGGAAAGAAGTGCCGGTGCTCTGTGCATTCACGTCAATGAACTGAACAAAGAACGATACGTAGAACAGGATCGCTTTGGGATTGGTCAGACTTAACACCAGCGAACGTTTCATGATCATACTGGCTGGTTCAGGGCCACTCTCATGGGCGTTTTTCTGACGATTCACCACCGACCAGAGCATTTTGCCCCCCAGCCAGAGCAGATAGAAAGCCCCGAGATAGCGCACGATATTAAACAGTACGGGGGTGGTCTGGATCAATGCCGCGACGCCCGCCCAGGCAAGAAACATCAGAACCGCATCGCCGATAAATACGCCCAACGCGGCAAGATATCCTTTTTTAACGCCGTGTCCAATTCCGGTTTTGAGCACAAACAGGGTATTCGGCCCCGGTACCAGCACGATAAAAAACGCGCCAACAACATACGTCCAGAAATTCAGTACGCCAAACTCCGCAAACACTTCTCCCTCCTTTTGCTAAACACAGCAGGAATAGCGCTGCAAATACGCTATTCCCCAAAAAATCAGACGCTATAAAATCAGCGGGCATCAGTTACGGTGCCCTCATGGTACTCAGATATCCTGGACTGCAAACAACAACGCATTGCGGTGCCGGGTCAATCCACATTTTCTGATGGCGTGAATACGCATATTGCGGCGGGATTGTGCTTCCAGCCAACGAGCCTTGCGACGACTCACCTGTCGCAACATGCGCCAGCGCCCTACTTCTGTTCTACTGCGCTTCATGTCTACAACTCTTTCTCTAACACTTTTTCTCTAAAAGAAAGGCCATTATAAACCCAACCCGGCAGCAAACCAGCGCTTTTACCTGGCGTTTTTATTTGCCAGATGAATCCTGATGCGTACACTCATAACAATACGCTTTCAAAAGGATTTTTTTACCTATGACAACCTTCTACACCGTGGTGAGTTGGCTGGTCATTCTGGGATACTGGCTGTTAATCGCGGGTGTGACATTACGCATCCTGATGAAGCGCAGAGCCGTACCCTCTGCCATGGCCTGGCTTCTGATCATCTACATCCTGCCGCTGGTGGGAATTATTGCCTATCTCTCTTTCGGTGAGCTTCATCTGGGTAAACGCCGCGCCGAGCGCGCCCGCGCCATGTGGCCCTCAACCGCAAAGTGGCTGAACGATCTTAAGGCCTGCAAGCATATCTTCGCCGAGGAGAACAGCAGCGTCGCATCGTCACTGTTTAAGCTGTGCGAGCGCCGTCAGGGGATTGGCGGTGTTAAGGGCAATCAACTGCAACTACTTACCTCGTCCGACGACGTCATGCAGGCGTTAATCCGCGATATTCAGCTGGCGCGTCATAATATCGAGATGGTTTTTTATATCTGGCAGCCCGGCGGGATGGCTGACCAGGTCGCTGAATCGCTGATGGCCGCCGCGCGGCGCGGCATTCACTGCCGCCTGATGCTTGACTCCGCAGGCAGCGTGGCATTTTTCCGTAGCCCCTGGGCGGGCATGATGCGCAATGCCGGGATCGAAGTGGTTGAGGCGTTGAAGGTGAATCTCCTGCGCGTGTTTCTACGCCGGATGGATCTCCGCCAGCATCGCAAAATGATCATGATCGATAACTATATTGCCTACACCGGCAGTATGAACATGGTTGACCCGCGCTTCTTCAAGCAGGACTCGGGCGTGGGCCAGTGGGTGGATTTGATGGCGCGAATGGAAGGGCCGATTGCCACCTCGATGGGCATCGTTTACTCCTGCGACTGGGAGATTGAAACCGGCAAGCGTATCCTGCCGCCGCCGCCGGACGGCAATATTATGCCTTTTGAGGAGGCCAGCGGTCACACTATTCATACCATTGCTTCCGGGCCGGGCTTCCCGGAGGACTTAATCCATCAGGCGCTGCTGACAGCAACCTACTCAGCGCGTGAATATCTGATCATGACGACGCCCTACTTCGTCCCCAGCGACGACCTTCTGCACGCGATCTGTACCGCCGCCCAGCGCGGTGTCGATGTGAGCATCATTTTGCCGCGTAAAAATGACTCCCTACTGGTAGGCTGGGCCAGCCGGGCATTCTTCAGCGAACTGCTGGCCGCCGGGGTGAAAATTTACCAGTTTGAAGGCGGATTGCTCCACACCAAGAGCGTTCTCGTCGACGGTGAACTGAGCCTGGTGGGCACGGTCAATCTGGATATGCGCAGCCTGTGGCTAAACTTTGAAATCACTCTGGTCATTGATGATGCCGGCTTTGGCGGCGATCTGGCAGCGGTGCAGGATGATTATATCTCCCGCTCGCGTCTGCTGGATGCCAGACTGTGGGTAAAACGTCCGCTGTGGCAGAGAATTGCCGAACGACTGTTTTACTTCTTTAGTCCGTTGCTGTAAAACGTGCCCAACGATGTTAAACAGGTAGTCATCATGGAAATGGATCTGAACAATCGCCTGACCGAAGACGAAACGCTCGAGCAGGCCTATGACATTTTTCTCGAACTGGCGGTTGATAATCTCGATCCCGCGGACGTGATCCTTTTTAATCTGCAGTTCGAAGAGCGCGGCGGTGCCGAATTGTTCGACCCTTCAGAAGACTGGGCTGAGCATGTTGATTTCGACCTGAATCCGGACTTCTTTGCCGAAGTGGTGATTGGGCTGGCCGATGAGGACGGTGGCGAAATTAACGATATTTTCGCGCGCGTCCTGCTCTGTCGTGAGAAAGACCATAAGCTGTGCCATATTCTCTGGCGCGAATAATAAAAAGGCTGCGATTGCAGCCTTTTTTATTTACTCCGGCAATTTATTGCCGCAGCGATGACAATACCGCGCGTCGTGTTCATGTTCGCCCTGCTGGCAATGAGGACACTTGCGCTGCTGCTTCCGGCTCTGAAAGGCACTACTCATGTGTGTAGTAATAAGCCCCGTCGGGATTGCTATCACCGAATAGCCAATCAAAATCAGCACTGACGCCACGATGCGACCCAGTGGGGTATGGGGCGTAATATCACCGTAACCCACGGTCGTGACGGTCACAATCGCCCAGTAGACGGACGCATTGAGCGTCGTAAAGCCATATCTGGGCCCTTCTATTAAATACATCAGCGCGCCAAAAACAATCATGACGATGGCAATAAACGAGTAGAACAGAATAAGCTGATGCCGTGCGCTGACGATTGCACTCCAGAACACGCGTAATGACGGCATAAAACGCAGTAATTTCAGAATACGTAATACCCGAATCACGCGCATCGCTCGCCAGACAAAGACATAACTGAGGCTGATCTCCGGCCACAGCCACATCACATAGAGCGGCAGGGTGGTGGCTAAATCGATAAATCCCCAGAAGCTGAAAACATATCTGGCCGGGTTGGGCCAGGCTATTACTCTGAGGAGATATTCGGCGGTAAAGACCAGGGTAATCGCCAGCTCAAGCCAGACAAAGATATGCCATTCGTCAAACGTAAGGTGATATTGCGTCCCGGCACCCGATTCAAAAAAGATGACAACCACGCTGAGAAGCGCAAATAAACCGCAAACACCTTCGACGCGACGCCCGGATACCGTTTCAGGATCGAATAGAAAATGATAAAGCCGCCGACGAGCTGACCTGAATAAACGCGACACAATAACCTCTCAAAAAATAAGGGCTGACATCATGTCAGCCCTTGCGATTATAACGGGTCTACTTTCAGGCAGGAAACCGCATGTCGGAAACTGCCTTCGAGAACCGGTCGCGTTTTTGCACATTCCGGCCCGGCCATTGGGCAGCGCGTGCGGAAGACGCAGCCAGAGGGCGGGTTAATCGGTGAGGGTAATTCACCTTCCAGCAGCTGGATGGTCTTATTCTTTTCCAGATCGGGATCTGGGATCGGCACCGCGGACATCAGCGCTCTGGTGTAAGGATGCAATGGATTGTGGTACACCTCGTCATAGGTACCCAGCTCCACGGCATGACCCAGATACATCACCAGCACGCGGTCAGAGATGTGTTTTACCACGGCCAGATCGTGCGCGATGAAGATCAGCGACAGCCCCATTTCGCGCTGCAGCTTCTGCAGCAGGTTAACCACCTGTGCCTGAATGGACACGTCCAGCGCGGAAACCGGCTCATCGCAGATAATCAGCTTCGGTTCGAGGATCAGCGCACGGGCTATACCAATACGCTGGCACTGACCGCCGGAGAATTCGTGCGGGTAGCGGTTGATGAGGTTAGGCAACAGGCCGACTTTCATCATCATTGCCTTAACGCGATCGCGCACTTCCTGACGAGACATCTTCGGATGATAGGTCCGCAGCGGCTCGGCAATAATCTCGCCAATGGTCATACGCGGGTTAAGTGATGCCAGCGGATCCTGGAAAATCATCTGGATATCGCTGCGCACCTCGCGCCACTCGTCAGGTTTCATACCCAGCAGATCTTTACCCAGCCAGGCCACTTTACCGTCGGTGGCTTTTACCAGACCGATAATGGCTCGCGCAAAGGTCGATTTACCGCAGCCGGACTCTCCCACCACGCCCAGAGTTTCCCCTTCATACAGGCGCAGCGTGACGCCGTCCACCGCTTTCAGGGTCTTCGGCGGCTGCCAGAACCACTGTTTGCCGTCTTTAATGTCGAAATGCACTTTAAGGTCAGCGATTTCGAGCAGCACGTTGCGTTTTTCATCTAATGCGTTCATACCAGCTCCTCCTGCGGCTTAAAGCAGGCGCGCAGACGGCCTGGTGCAAACTCTTCCAGCGGCGGAGCGCTGTTGCAGATTTCCATCGCGTGCGGGCAGCGCGGCTGGAACGGACAGCCTTTCGGCAGACGCAGCAGGTTTGGCGGGTTGCCCGGAATGGTGAGCAGAGATTCCCCTTCTGCATCAAGACGCGGCACCGCATTCAACAGACCAATCGAGTACGGGTGCGCAGGCTGATAGAAGACATCGCGCGCTTTGCCGTACTCCATGGTACGACCGGCGTACATCACCAGCACTTTGTCACAGATGCCCGCCACCACGCCCAGGTCGTGGGTGATCATGATAATCGCCGTGTTGAACTCACGCTTCAGCTCGTTCAACAGGGTCATAATTTGCGCCTGAACGGTAACGTCCAGCGCGGTGGTTGGTTCGTCGGCAATCAGCAGCTTTGGCCGGCACAGCAGCGCCATCGCAATCATCACGCGCTGACGCATACCGCCAGAAAACTCGTGCGGGAACATGCGCATACGCTTGCGTGCCTCCGGCATTTTCACCGCATCCAGCATTTTGACCGACTCTTCAAAGGCTTCCGCTTTGCCCAGGCCTTTGTGCAGCATCAGGACTTCCATCAGCTGCTCGCCTACGCGCATATAAGGATTCAGCGAGGTCATTGGATCCTGGAAAATCATCGAGATCTGCTCAGCGCGCAGCTTGTTCAGCTCGTGCTCCGGCAGGTTAAGGATTTCACGACCGTTGAATTTAGCGGAACCGCCAATCACGCCGTTAGCAGCCAGCAGGCCCATTAACGCAAAGGCAGTCTGCGATTTACCGGATCCGGATTCGCCCACGATTCCGAGCGTTTCGCCCGCGCGCAGGTTGAAGTTGAGATCGTTGACGGCGGTAACATCCCCGTCCGGCGTTTTAAAGGTCACGCGGAGGTCTTTCACATCCAGCAGAAGATTATTCTGCTGTTGCGCCTGTGGCGCAGTGGCCGTTTCAATAATTGTCATGACGGCGCTCCTTAACGGTCTTTCGGGTCGAGGGCATCACGCAGGCCATCGCCGATAAAGTTAAAACAAAACAGGGTAACGACCAGGAAACCCGCCGGATAAAGCAGCAGCCACGGTGAAACTTCCATCGAGTTTGCGCCATCGCTCAGCAGCGCGCCCCAGCTGCTCAGAGGCTCTTGTGTACCGAGACCCAGGAAGCTAAGGAAAGATTCGAACAGGATCATGCTGGGCACCAGCAGTGAGGCATAGACCACCACCACGCCCAGCACGTTAGGAACGATATGGCGAACCACAATATTCCCGGTAGACACGCCGCCAACCTGCGCCGCTTCGATAAACTCTTTGCGTTTAAGGCTCAGCGTCTGGCCGCGAACTATACGCGCCATATCCAGCCAGGAAACCATCCCGATGGCCACGAAGATTAACAGAATATTTTGACCAAAGAAGGTCACCAGCAGAATGACGAAGAACATGAACGGGAAGGAGTTCAGGATTTCCAGCAGACGCATCATTATCGAGTCTATTTTGCCGCCAAGATAGCCGGAAAGTGAGCCATAGAGCGTACCCACGATCACCGCCACCAGCGCGGCAGCAATACCGACCATCAGCGAGATACGGCCACCGATAGCGACACGCACCAGCAGATCGCGTCCGGAAGAGTCCGTGCCAAAATAGTGGCCAGACTCCATATCCGGCGCGCTGGACATCATGCCCCAGTCGGTGTCGAAATAGGTAAATTGCGACAGCATCGGCGCCAGGGTCACAAACAGCGCGATGATCACCAGAACAACCAGACTGGCAACCGCTGCACGGTTGTGCATAAAGCGACGGCGCGCGTCCTGCCAGAGGCTACGACCTTCCACTTCCAGTTTTTCACTGAAGTTTTCCAGCGCCTCGCTGTTTTTCTTACTCAACATCATGGCGTGCTCCAGTTAGTAACGGATTTTCGGGTCGATGACGGCGTACAGGACATCGACGATAGCGTTAAAGAGAATGGTCAGCGCACCGACGAGAATCGTCAGGCTCAGTACCAGCGAATAGTCGCGGTTGAGCGCGCCGTTAACGAACAGCTGACCAATGCCAGGCAGGCCGTAGATTGTTTCGATAACCATCGAGCCGGTGATGATCCCGACGAACGCCGGTCCCATGTAGGAGAGCACGGGCAACAGCGCCGGTTTGAGCGCGTGGCGGAAGATAATCCGACGCATCGGCAGGCCTTTAGCGCGCGCGGTCCGAATAAAGTTCGAGTGCAGCACTTCGATCATTGAACCACGGGTGATACGCGCAATACTGGCGATGTACGCCAGCGATAATGCCACCATCGGCAAAATCATGAACTTCAGTGCCCCGCCGTTCCAGCCGCCGCCAGGCAGCCACTTCAGCGTGATGGCAAATATCATCACCAGTAATGGCGCGACAACGAAGCTGGGTATGACTACCCCGGTCATTGCCACCCCCATTACGGCATAATCCCATTTGGTATTTTGTCTGAGCGCGGCAATTACACCTGCGGTGACCCCGAAAACGATCGCCAGAATGAATGCCGCAGCACCCAATTTCGCCGAAACCGGGAAGCTGGAGGCCACCAGGTCGTTAACGGAATAGTCTTTATATTTAAATGACGGTCCGAAATCACCGTGGGCCAGCTGCTTCAGGTAATTGAAGTACTGGGTGGAGATAGGATCGTTTAAGTGGTATTTCGCTTCGATATTCGCCATAACTTCTGGCGGCAGCGTACGCTCACCGGTAAATGGACTTCCCGGCGCAAGGCGCATCATGAAGAAGGAAATCGTGATGAGAATAAATAGCGTTGGAATCGCTTCAAGACAGCGACGTAGGATAAATTTCAACATTGCCCGTACCTTCTGGCGTGTGCCTATATTATGTGACGTTGGTTAGACACCGTGGGGCGAGCACGCCCGCCCCACTCATTGCCATTAATGCTTGATAATATACAAGTTTTTAACGTAGATATTATCCATCGGGTCTTTACCGGTATATCCACCTACCCACGGTTTCACCAGACGGGCGTTAACGTAGTAGTAAACCGGAACGATCGCGGAATCTTTATCCAGCTGCTGCTCAGCTTTAGAGTACAGCTCTGTACGCTGTGCTTCGTCAGTGGTTTTCAGCGTGTCGCCAATCAGCTTGTCGAATGCCGGGCTCTTATAGTGCGCGGTGTTGTTCGAGCTGTCGCTCAGCATGGTGTTCAGGAAGGAGGTCGGTTCGTTATAGTCCGCACACCAGCCAGCACGCGCCACGTCAAAGGTGCCCTGATGACGGCTGTCGAGGAAGGTTTTCCACTCCTGGTTCTCCAGCTTCACGTTTGCGCCCAGGTTCTTTTTCCAGATCGAGGCGACGGCGATAGCCAGTTTTTTGTGCAGATCTGAAGTGTTATACAACAGGCTGAAGGTCAGCGGCTTATCTGCGGTGTAACCCGCTTCGGCCAGCAGTTTCTTCGCTTCCGCGTTACGCTGTTCCTGAGTCTGTTTGAACCACTCTGGTTCGGTCAGTTTTGCCCCATCGGTATATGGAGGGGTATAGCTGTACGCTGGCAGATCGCCCTGGTTTTTCACTTTGTTCACGATGATATCGCGATCCAGTGCCAGCTTCAGCGCGGTACGGACACGTACGTCGGTAAACGGTGCTTTCTGATTGTTGATTTCATAGTAATAGGTGCACAGGTACGGATCGACGTGAACCTCTTTAGGGATCTCTTTTTTCAGTTTCTGGAACAGTTCAATCGGCATGTTGTTATAGGTCATGTCAATTTCACCGCTACGATAGCGGTTAACGTCTGTCACTTCGGAAGAAATTGGCAGGTAGGTAACCTGATTAATGACGGTTTTCGCGTTGTCCCAGTATTGCGGGTTACGCTCAAGCACCATACGTTCGTTGACCACCCAGTCTTTCAGCTTATAGGCGCCGTTGGTCACGATATTGGCTGGCTGTGTCCATTTTTCACCAAATTTTTCCACGGCTGATTTTGGTACCGGAGAGACGGACGGGTGAACCAGCAGCTTATAGAAGTACGGAACAGGTTCGCTCAACGTCACTTCAAAGGTATTGGCATCTATCGCTTTAACGCCCAGATCGGTGATCGGTTTTTTGCCCGCGATGATGTCATCAATATTGGCAATGTGGCCATATTGCAGGTAGCTCGCATACGGAGAGGCAGTGGTTGGATTCGCCAGACGCTGCCAGCTATAAACGAAATCTTCGGCCGTAACCGGCGTACCGTCGGACCATTTTGCATCTTTACGCAGATGGAAGGTCCAGACTTTGAAATCTTTGTTTTCCCATTTTTCCGCAACACCCGGCGCCGGGTGGCCGTCTACGTCAGTCACCAGCAGGCCTTCGAACAGGTCGCGGTTAACGTTAGACTCAGGAACACCTTCAATTTTGTGCGGGTCAAGAGACTGAACTTCCGCACCGTTGTTACGCACCAGCGTCTGTTTATCAGCCAGTTGAACACCTGCAGGAACGTCCGCAGCCATTGCAGCGTTGCCCGCGATTAGCGCAGTTAAAATCCCCGCCGCTACCAGATTTTTTTTTGTGATGATGGACATTGTGTTGGTACTCCACTCATTATAATGACTGGCCTTCGCCAGCTGTGTAATCCCCTGTTGGGGCCTGTACAGCGCAGGAGTTTTTTTTGCTGCTGTCAGGTTCTTCTTTTACTACTTGCTATCACCGACTTTTTTATTACTGACCGCTCGTATGGCCGTCTTGCGTCGATTCTTTACAGGCCTCCCCTGTTTGAGACCTGCGCTGGATATCTGAGAAGAGAACCATATGAAAATAATTCTCATCTGCTTGTTTTATGCTGCAAAATATTAGGCCGGAAAGTATCAAATGGCGTAAACGCGCGCCAATACATTTTGCAAATTTGTTAAGCAATTCTCTTTTACGGTGAGTACCGCATCGTTGAGGGCAGCCCTGCCGGACATCAAACATCACTTAAAAAACATGACATTCAATAAGATAGAGAAATTTTTCTCTACAAGCGCGTCGCTGCGCTATCATCGAGTGATTCTGTACAAAAATTTAACAATTGGTTATTATTTAGCACATTCATCTAGGGGAATGTTGAATTTACTAATATCATTTCGGTTATCTCTCAGCAAGCCCCAGAGTATCATGTGAGTAAAATAACAGAGCGATCGAAGGTTTTCTGCGCAGGCGGGTTTGGGGGAACTTAGTAACTTGTTGAAATACAAGAAATGAACATTATTAGTAGAATTTATTATGATATGTGAGCATTTCAACTTTAGTTATAGGATTTACTGATAATGACGTAAAAAACGGAGCCGTGGCTCCGTTCTTTCATACGAAGTATCAGTGCAGCAAACCGGGGAAAATGCTTTTAATACCCGTAACGATGAATTCAATCCCTAACGCCATCAACAGCAGGCCCATGATACGCGTTATGACGTTAATACCCGTCTGCCCCAACAGACGTACCAGCCAGGGCGCCATGCGGAAAACTCCCCAACAGCAGAGCGCAAAAATGGCTATAGCAACTGAAAATCCAATCAGGTGCATCAGGCTATGGTAACGCGTGCCCCAGACAATGGTTGAACTGATAGCGCCAGGACCGGCCATGAGCGGTAAGGCCAGCGGCACCACGCCAATACTTTCGCGGATGGCGGTTTCTGACTTCTCCTGCTTGTTTTGTTTATCCTCGCCGAGCTTACCGCTGATCATGGACATGGCGATGGTCACGACCAGAATCCCACCCGCAATGCGGAAAGAGTCGATCGAAATTCCGAAGAGCTGGAGAATGGCGTCACCCAGGAAAAGGGAGGTGAGCAATATGATAGCCACCGACAGGTTAGCGGTGAGGTTGGTTTTATTCCTGGCCGCCGCCGTCTGATAACTCGTCATACTAATGAAGACAGGAATGATCCCCACCGGGTTGACCAGGGCAAACAAACCAATAAAAAATTTAAAATATGTTGGAAAATCAAAGAGCGTTTGGATCACGTTTTGCTCCGCTTATACACATGCCCGGGACTGACACTTTGTCATGAGAAATCGCGCTGAAGATACCCTTTTTATTAGCATACTTCACTCGAAATCTGTGCCAAAACGTTATCATTTCATATGTTAAACATATGTATAATCAATGAAAGCTTCGCTTCTAATACTTACGTAATTATTTAACACTGGAAAAATCTCAATGAAATAACCCTGCTGAAAGGTATCAGCTTGGGAGAAAATTGACGCAGATCATGATTTCCGTACTCAGAAGTGAGTAATCTTGGTTACGCCCCAGGGAGATCGCCTGACAAAAAGGGATGATGCTAAGGTAAGGCTCTTTTAGTAAATTAGTGTGCTGACGCAGAAAGTAACTCTTTGTTTTACTTTGTGTTACGCAAGTCGTATCGGCTCTGTCTATACTGTGTGACGTATCGAGCGCTGGTTTACTAAAAGAGTTTAAACATTATCAGGAGAGCATTATGGCTGTTACTAATATCGCTGAACTGAACGCCCTCGTCGAGCGCGTTAAAAAAGCCCAGCGTGAATATGCCAATTTCACCCAAGAACAGGTTGATAAAATCTTCCGCGCGGCCGCACTGGCTGCTGCAGATGCTCGAATCCCTCTCGCTAAAATGGCCGTTGCCGAATCCGGCATGGGTATCGTGGAAGATAAAGTGATTAAAAACCACTTCGCTTCCGAGTATATCTACAACGCCTATAAAGATGAGAAAACCTGTGGCGTGCTGTCCGAAGATGACACCTTCGGTACCATCACCATCGCTGAACCTATCGGCATCATCTGCGGTATTGTTCCGACTACTAACCCAACGTCTACTGCTATCTTCAAATCACTGATTAGCCTGAAGACCCGTAACGCAATCATCTTCTCTCCACACCCACGTGCGAAAGACGCGACCAACAAAGCTGCAGATATCGTCCTGCAGGCAGCTATCGCTGCTGGTGCACCAAAAGATCTGATTGGCTGGATCGACCAACCTTCTGTTGAGCTCTCCAATGCGCTGATGCATCACCCGGACATTAACCTGATCCTGGCGACTGGTGGTCCTGGCATGGTTAAAGCCGCATACAGCTCCGGTAAACCAGCTATCGGTGTGGGTGCCGGTAACACTCCTGTTGTTATCGACGAAACCGCTGACATCAAACGTGCCGTTGCGTCTGTACTGATGTCTAAAACCTTCGATAACGGTGTGATCTGTGCTTCTGAACAGTCTGTTGTTGTTGTCGATTCCGTGTACGATGCAGTTCGCGAACGTTTCGCCAGCCATGGCGGCTACCTGCTGCAGGGCAAAGAGCTGAAAGCAGTTCAGGACATCATCCTGAAAAATGGCGCGCTGAACGCTGCTATCGTGGGTCAGCCAGCGTACAAAATTGCTGAACTCGCAGGCTTTACCGTTCCGGCAACAACCAAAATCCTGATCGGTGAAGTGAAAGTTGTCGATGAAAGCGAGCCGTTTGCACACGAAAAACTGTCTCCAACGCTTGCCATGTACCGTGCGAAAGATTTCGAAGACGCGGTAGAGAAAGCTGAGAAGCTGGTTGCTATGGGCGGCATCGGTCATACCTCTTGTCTGTACACAGACCAGGATAACCAGCCTGAGCGCGTTGCTCACTTCGGTCAGATGATGAAAACTGCACGTATTCTGATCAACACCCCTGCTTCTCAGGGTGGTATCGGTGACCTGTATAACTTCAAACTCGCACCTTCCCTGACTCTGGGTTGTGGTTCCTGGGGTGGTAACTCCATCTCTGAAAACGTTGGTCCAAAACACCTGATCAACAAGAAAACCGTTGCTAAGCGAGCTGAAAACATGTTGTGGCACAAACTTCCGAAATCTATCTACTTCCGCCGTGGCTCACTGCCAATCGCGCTGGATGAAGTGATTACTGATGGCCACAAACGTGCGCTCATCGTGACTGACCGTTTCCTGTTCAACAACGGCTACGCTGATCAGATCACCTCTGTACTGAAAGCGGCTGGGGTCGAAACTGAAGTTTTCTTCGAAGTTGAAGCTGACCCAACCCTGAGCGTTGTACGTAAAGGTGCTGAACTGGCTAACTCCTTCAAACCAGATGTGATTATCGCACTGGGTGGTGGTTCCCCAATGGACGCCGCGAAAATCATGTGGGTAATGTACGAGCATCCAGAAACTCACTTCGAAGAACTGGCGCTGCGCTTTATGGACATCCGTAAACGTATCTACAAGTTCCCGAAAATGGGCGTAAAAGCGAAAATGATCGCGGTAACCACCACTTCCGGTACCGGTTCAGAAGTCACGCCATTCGCGGTAGTAACGGACGATGCAACAGGTCAGAAATATCCACTGGCTGACTACGCACTGACCCCAGATATGGCTATCGTTGATGCGAACCTGGTCATGGAGATGCCGAAGTCACTGTGTGCATTCGGTGGTCTGGATGCGGTGACTCACGCCCTGGAAGCCTACGTTTCTGTACTGGCATCTGAGTTCTCTGACGGTCAGGCTCTTCAGGCTCTGAAACTGCTGAAGGAAAACCTGCCAGCGTCATACAACGAAGGATCTAAAAACCCAGTAGCACGTGAACGCGTTCACAGTGCAGCAACCATCGCCGGTATCGCGTTTGCTAACGCCTTCCTGGGTGTTTGCCACTCTATGGCGCACAAACTGGGCTCCCAGTTCCACATTCCTCACGGTCTGGCGAACGCCCTGTTGATCAGCAACGTTATCCGTTATAACGCTAACGACAACCCAACCAAGCAGACTGCTTTCAGCCAGTACGACCGTCCGCAAGCACGTCGTCGTTATGCCGAAATTGCAGACCACCTTGGTCTGAGCGCACCGGGCGACCGTACTGCTGCGAAGATTGAGAAACTGCTGGCATGGCTGGAAAGCCTGAAAGCTGAACTGGGTATTCCTAAATCTATCCGTGAAGCAGGCGTTCAGGAAGCTGACTTCCTCGCTCATGTAGATAAGCTGTCTGAAGATGCATTCGATGACCAGTGTACTGGTGCTAACCCGCGCTACCCACTGATCTCCGAGCTGAAACAGATTCTGCTGGATACCTTCTACGGTCGTGAGTTCAAAGAAAATGACGTTGCCGCTGTGAAAACAGAAGTTCCTGTCATCAAAGCTGACAAGAAAGCGAAGAAAAGCGCTTAACTGACAGTAAATGAAAAACCCGCCTTTATGGCGGGTTTTTTTATGCCTGAATAATAAGGCGGACCTTATTTCCTGTTGTCGTGCTGAATTGCCGTCAGCGAGCCTTCAGACAACGCTTCTTTATAATGCTTCCGACACACCGATACATAGCGTTCATTACCGCCTATCACCACCTGCTCACCATCCGCATAAGGTTTTCCGGCCTGGTCGAGGCGAAGTACCATACTGGCTTTACGACCGCAGAAGCAGATTGTTTTCAGTTCAACAAGTTTATCCGACCAGGCGAGCAAATACTGGCTCCCGGCAAAGAGCTCACCGCGGAAATCCGTGCGCAGGCCGTAACACAGCACGGGGATATCAAGCTCATCGACTACTTCTGACAGGGCATATACCTGTTCACGCGTCAGAAACTGGCTCTCATCGACCAGGACACAGTGAATCGGCTGCGCAGCATGTTCTGCATGAATGTCTTCAAACAGATCGGTTTGCGGGTTAAAAAGCCTGGCAGGCGACGAGAGTCCTATTCTGGAACTCACCTTCCCTGCTCCAAAGCGATCGTCAATTTCAGCCGTATAAACAACTGTACGCATCCCGCGCTCCTGGTAATTGTACGAGGATTGCAGCAGCGCGGTGGATTTCCCGGCATTCATTGCCGAATAGTAGAAATAAAGTTGTGCCATTGGCCGTAAAACCCTAATCAATGTGTAATATTCCCGATGATTCATTGTACCATATTTTGTCTGGTCATCAGCGATGTAGCACACATGGGAAGCGTTTCAGCACGGAGTTCACAACCTTCTTTTTATGAAAATAACCCGTTAAAACATGAAGTAAACTCCTTCAGCCCGGCCAATATGTTATATGTTCAGCCAAACATAACATTGCTTTTTATAGTGGAATCCCCGTTCATTAAAATTCACTATTTATTAACTATTTCAGTCTTAAAATCACGGCGGGGAACTAATACAAAAGGCTGATATTTCTCCAGCGCGACTATAATTCCTGCGGTAAATGTCACAAAAAAAAGATGCAATCGGCCGGGTTCGGCCGGGTTACGTGATAACAAACGAGACTGTTGGGTGATGAAATTTAAGTTAGCGTAATTAATAATAGCGGCATTATTTAGTATTTTTTGAATTCCTTACATTCCTGGCTATTGCACAACTGAATTTATGGCTCTATTATTAGGTCAACAAACCACCCCCCCATTATAAGTTTGAGATTACTACAATGAGCGAAGCACTTAAAATTCTGAACAACATCCGTACTCTTCGTGCGCAGGCTAGAGAATGCACCCTCGAAACGCTTGAAGAAATGCTGGAAAAATTAGAAGTTGTAGTTAATGAACGTCGTGAAGAAGAAAGCGCAGCTGCTGCTGAAATCGAAGAACGCACTCGTAAACTGCAGCAATATCGTGAAATGCTGATTGCTGATGGTATCGATCCAAATGAATTGCTGAACAGCATGGCTGCCGCTAAAACCGGTACTAAAGCCAAGCGTGCTGCTCGTCCTGCTAAATATAGCTACGTTGACGAGAACGGCGAAACTAAAACCTGGACTGGCCAGGGCCGCACTCCCGCTGTTATCAAGAAAGCCATGGATGAACAAGGTAAACAGCTGGACGACTTCCTGATCAAGGATTAATCAAGCCGTATTCAGAAAAATCCCGCGTAATGCGGGATTTTTTTTAACTTAAATTTGTCGCAAACATCCCCTTACACTCGGTCATAAAGCATTATTTGGCAATTGTAATAACTGTACTTTGAGACAGGTTTTGGAAGTGTCTGGAGCATAAAAAAACCGGTGGGCAATGCCTCACCGGTTTCGGACATATGTAACCGTGGCTTATTTCTTAATACCCAGGCTATCTTTGAGCCAGGTTTTAAATTCTTCGCCAAGGGTATTGTGGCGAATACCATATTCAACAAACGCCTGCATATAACCGAGCTTATTACCGCAGTCGTGGCTCTTACCTTTCATATGGTAAGCCTCAACGGTTTCTTTCTCGATCAGCATATCAATGGCATCCGTAAGCTGGATCTCATCACCCGCTCCTGGAGGCGTTTTCGCCAGCAGAGGCCAGATTTCAGCGCTCAGGACGTAGCGACCTACAACTGCCAGGTTTGAAGGCGCTACGTCGGCTTTAGGCTTCTCTACCACGCCAACCATTGGCACGCTTTCGCCCGGCTCAAGGTTAACGCCTTTGCAGTCAACCACACCGTATGCCGTCACGTCTTCAACAGGCTCAACCATGATCTGGCTGCTGCCGGTTTCGTCGAAACGTTTGATCATCTCAGCCAGGTTATCCTGAGAAAGATCGGATTCATATTCATCCAGAATAACGTCAGGCAGGATTACCGCTACAGGCTCATCACCTACAACGGGATGCGCGCACATCACAGCGTGGCCCAGACCTTTAGCCAGGCCCTGACGAACCTGCATAATGGTAACGTGTGGCGGACAAATAGATTGAACTTCTTCTAACAGCTGACGCTTAACACGCTTTTCGAGCATGGCTTCAAGTTCAAAGCTTGTATCGAAATGGTTTTCGATAGAGTTTTTTGATGAATGCGTAACCAGCACAATTTCAGTTATGCCAGCAGCGATACACTCGTTAACGACATACTGGATTAATGGCTTATCAACCAGAGGCAGCATTTCTTTAGGAATTGCCTTAGTTGCTGGTAACATCCTGGTCCCCAATCCCGCTACCGGGATGACGGCCTTTCTGACTTTCGAATTTAGGGCAGCCATTCAAATTCTCCTGAGCTGTTCAAGTTTTGAACTTTTATGCAATAAATAACGCGTTGAGTATATCAGCCTCGCCCCGCAGTCCGGGTCTGAAAAGAACGCGTTGCCGATCAATTAGGATAAATACGCATGAAACCGGGCAGCGATAGTAGCACTCCCCGCAAAACACAGGTAAAGCAATCTTAAAATTAAGATCCAATTGCTTATTCCGTGGACAACATTAAGCGTAGCCGTCCCCCGGCGCCCCAAATTTGGCACTGCCAGGAGGAACAACGGTGGCTAATTTGATTAAGATACGCCGTTCTTAATGTCCCAAGCGGCACACCGTTACTCACCTGAATATGATGTTCACCGGTATTCAGTGAAGCGTTTAGACCTGCTGAGACGAGGATCAGATTCTTTAAACCGCTGTGGTAATAGCCGACCAGCAGCGGAAACTGTCCGGGCAAATTGGCCTGCCGAAAAAGCTGGTTTACCTGTTTGAGTAAACTGCCCAACTCCGGTAGCCGTTGTCCCTGATGCGATAACTGTTCCTGCAGCAAACCATTAAATAGCGCGCGAAGAAGCAACGCGGCTAATACACCATTATCCCCTGCCCGGGTGACATCCAAAGAATAAAACGCGAGGTCGGAATCTGACAGTGGCGCAATATCCAGCACCAGTCCCGGTTGGTCAGCCGCCACCAGCTGGCGATAATTTACGCGGCAGTGTGAAATAGTTTGCTGTACGGGCGGCTGGAGTTCTTGCAACAGTTTCGCCGCAGCAGGCGGATTACTCACCAGGGCATCCCAGTCCTGGAAAAGACGCTCCTCTTCCTCAACCCGGGAATTAAACATATTCGGATAAAGGCACGCTAAGACCGTTTCTCGCAGTCGGTTTAGATCCTTGACCGGTTTAAGCAGAATATCCTGGACGCCAAGTCGCAATGCTTTGGCGATATCCGCCATATTCTCTGTGGCAGAGATCACCAGAATCGGCGTCTGGTTTCCTTCGTTACGCAGATGTTCAACCAGCTTCAGTCCATTCATGCGCGGCATCGCAATGTCGCAAATCATCAAATCGGGCGTAATGCTGATCATTTTTTCCAGGGCGTCGATGCCATCTTCAGCCAGTGACGTCATTGCGCCCAGCGAGGATAACCACGAATCCAGTAGCGATCGGAAAACGGGCTCGTCTTCAACAATCAAAATGTGTTTTCCGGCCAATGGCTGCGTCATGGTTCCTCCCCTGGCTGACAGTAACTAAATAGTGGCATGCGATCGGCACTATCGCCTGTCAGATTTTGCTGAAGTAGTCAAAAAAGATGCTTAACGTGCTGTTTGCACAAAAGGCAACAATTCGTCCATTTTCTTTTCGACGGCTAACGAGCCCGCTGCGATGGCGGCCTCAGCCCGATGGAAATCAAGAGTAGAGATTTGCGGACAGTAAGGCTGAATAAGAATATCTGGCGGGTCGCCAGCCATACGATTGCGCTTAAGGCGATTCTCCAGCACCTGGATTGACGTGGTCATGATTTCCATCGCCGTCGGCGCGGCAACAGAGCGTCGCGCGGCCATGCGCCCGATTCTTCCACGAAGGCGCTCATGCCAGGCCAGTTTCTCGCCCTCGGCATCTTCGCTCTGAAGATTAACCGGCATGAGGTCCTGTTGCATCAGGTGGGCGTCGTGCTGCAGGTCAACGGCAATCACGATATCCGCCCCCATTGCACGGGTCAGAGAGATGGGAACCGGGTTCACAACGCCCCCGTCGACAAGCCAGTAACCGTTGTGTGGGACAGGTGCCATGAGCCCCGGGATGCTGCAGGAGGCTCGCACCGCAAGATGGATATCCCCTTCTGTTAGCCAGAGTTCGCGTCCTGTGCTGAGGTTCGTCGCGACGGCGCCGAAGGGCATCTGACAATCAATGAAGTCTTCAAGAGGCATCACCTTGCGGAACTGGTTAAAGACGCGTTCGCCGCGCAACAGCCCACCACGCTGCCACGAGAGGTCCATCAGACGCAGGACTTCCCAGTAACTGAAGGAACGCACCCAGGTCTCGAGTTCCGGAAGCCTTCCGCACGCGTAAGCAGAGCCGACAAGCGATCCTATTGAACACCCTGCGACAATATCTATGTTAATGCCCATCTTGTTTAAGGCATTAATCACGCCGATGTGTGACCATCCCCGGGCTGCACCTGAGCCCAGCGCCAGTCCAATTTTAACCTTTCTCATTAGCCCTGTTTTACTTCCCCTGGATTCCTGACATAGCGTCAACGCAACAGCTCAGTTAACATAGTGCTACCCGAAGCGTTTTACGCCTTTATTATTTGTTCCAGGAAGAGAATCGTGTCTCAACTCTGCCCTTGTGGTAGCGCTCTGGAGTATAGCCTATGTTGCCAGCGATATCTGTCTGGCGATCAGGTTGCACCAGCCCCGTCACACCTCATGCGTTCGCGTTACACTGCTTTTGTGATCAAAGACGCAGACTACCTGATTAAAACCTGGCATTCCTCCTGCCACGCTGCCGAATTCAGACAGGACATCGAGGCCGGGTTCGCGAACACGCAGTGGCTCGGCCTTACCGTCTATGAATCCTCAACAGGCAGTCATGCTGATGAAGGTTACGTCAGCTTTGTTGCCCGTTTCAGTGAGAATAATAAACCAGGTGCCATTATCGAGCGTTCCCGGTTCTTAAAGGAAAGCGGGCAGTGGTATTATATTGACGGAACGCGCCCACAGTTTGGTCGTAACGATCCCTGCCCGTGTGGTTCAGGTAAAAAATTTAAAAAGTGTTGCGGGCAGTAATGCCTGACAACCCAGACTTCGCAAATACAAACAGGATTTCCCGGCGATGCAATCATTACAACGTAAAGTTCTGCGCACCATCTGTCCCGATCAAAAAGGACTGATCGCACGAATTACCAACATTTGCTACAAACATGAACTGAATATCGTGCAGAACAACGAGTTCGTTGACCACCGTACCGGCCGCTTCTTTATGCGTACCGAGCTGGAAGGTATTTTTAACGACACCACCCTGCTTGCCGACCTGGACAGCGCGCTTCCGGAAGGTTCCGTGCGCGAACTGACCCCAGCAGGTCGACGCCGTATCGTGATCCTGGTGACCAAAGAAGCACACTGTCTTGGCGACCTGCTGATGAAGGCAAACTACGGCGGTCTGGACGTTGAAATTGCCGCCGTTATTGGCAACCATGAGACGCTGCGCACGCTGGTCGAGCGCTTTGATATTCCGTTCGAACTGGTCAGCCACGAAGGCCATACCCGTGAAGAACACGACGATCTGATGGCGCAGGCCATTGAAGCGCATAATCCGGACTACGTAGTACTGGCGAAATATATGCGCGTGCTGACGCCTTCGTTCGTGGCGCGCTTCCCGAACAAAATCATCAACATCCACCACTCGTTCCTGCCGGCCTTTATTGGCGCGCGTCCCTACCACCAGGCTTACGAGCGCGGGGTGAAGATCATCGGAGCGACCGCACACTACGTGAATGACAACCTGGACGAAGGTCCAATCATCATGCAGGACGTGATTCACGTGGATCACACCTACACTGCTGAGGACATGATGCGTGCGGGGCGCGACGTTGAGAAGAACGTTCTGAGTCGTGCGCTGTATCAGGTGCTGGCGCAGCGGGTCTTCGTGTACGGCAACAGAACTATCATTCTTTAATCTTTCGGAAAATGAATTGATTAGCTTTGCGCCTTTACGGATAAAAAGCAGGCAAACAACTTCATTTACCTAAAGGAATGCTTTACAGGGGCGTCTCATTTGATATGATGCGCCCCGCTTCCAGCAGGAAGCAGGCCAGTAAAAAGCATTACCCCGTGGTGGGGTTCCCGAGCGGCCAAAGGGAGCAGACTGTAAATCTGCCGTCATCGACTTCGAAGGTTCGAATCCTTCCCCCACCACCATCACTTTCAAATGACTCCAAACCTTCTGTTCGCACCGGGTATGATGCATATCCGTAACAGAGAAGCCTTTGCAGGCCCGGTAAGGCGCAGCCGTCACCCGGCGACAGAAGCCTACATCGGCGGCAAACGACGCTTCACTGGCGAACTCTTCACAATCGACGTATTGCACTGGGCATGTTCCGCCAGGCCGTCCAGCAGCACATCCAGCTGCTCAATTGACCGCACCACCAGCCGGATAACAAAACAGTCTTCACCGGTCACCTTGTCGCTTTCAATACACTCCGGCATCGCCTGAATGTACTTATCAACCTTATGCAACAACCCTGGCAAAGGCCGCACGCGCACCAGCGCCTGCAGCGTATACCCCAGCGCAGCCAGATTCACCCGTGCGCCATACCCCTGAATCACACCGCGCTCTTCCAGCCTTTTCAGGCGTTCTGCAGTGCTGGGGGAAGTCAGACCGATGCGTCCGCTGAGCACCTTCAAAGACATGCGCGCATCCTCCACCAGACAGGCTAATATTTGTCGGTCGATATCATCGAGAAGGTATTCCATCGCTTTCACCTAATTTTAAAAAGCCAGCACTGCATTTCACCTTATCTCATCCCTGTAAAACCCGACAGCGATTTTCGACAATAACATCATTCAATCAGGAGGTGGATGATGCGTGATTTTCATAAAGGCGTCTGGCAAATGAGCCTGGCGATGTTAATTTCCGGTTCTATCGGTGCGTTTGTTTTGCTCAGCGGTCTGCCGGTGACGGAAGTGGTGTTCTGGCGCTGTCTTATCGGGGCAATGGCGCTTTTTATTTTTATCCGGGTGAGTCAAAAGCCCTTTAGTCCCCTCACCCGCACCACGCTGCTGCTGGCCATTCTCGGCGGCGTGGCATTAGTGGTGAACTGGCTGCTGCTCTTCGCGGCCTATGAGCGGATCTCGATTGGTCTTTCGACCATGGTCTATAACACCCAGCCATTTATGCTGGTCCTGATGGGGATGTTTTTAGGTGAGCGCGTCAGCCTGGTGAAATGGGGCTGGCTGTTCCTCGCCTTTGGCGGCGTAGTGATACTGCTCTCCAGCGAGCTTACCGGCGCGCATAGCGGTGAATGGTTCGCCGGAATCGGCCTTGCGATGGCCGCGGCTTTCTTCTACGCGGTCACGGCCATTATTGCCCGCAAACTCAGAACCGTTGCGCCGCAGCATATTGCCTTTATCCAGGTACTGACCGGCGTCGTGATGCTTTTGCCGTTTGCCAGCATGCCGTCATTTTCCGGTGATTTTCCCTGGCCTATCCTGCTGACGCTGGGCATCGTCCATACCGGCGTTATGTACCAGCTGCTCTACAGCGCGCTCCAGAAGCTGCCTACGCCCATTACCGGCTCCCTGTCGTTTATCTATCCGGTGGTGGCGATCGTTGTCGATAATCTGGTGTTCGGACACTCGCTGAACCTGGCACAGCTGGCGGGCGGCGCGCTGATCCTGTTTGCTGCCGCGGGCAATAACCTGGGCTGGGGCGAAAAAAAACCCCGCGAGTGCGGGGTGAGTATCAAAACGGTGAATTAGCGACGGGCGCGCACAATCTGGTATTTGCGCGTCAGGTACTCCACCGGCGCGCTCCAGATATGCACCAGACGAGAGAACGGGAACAGCACAAACAGCGTCATCCCCAGCACCAGGTGAACGCGGAAGATAAACGCCACGCCGTCCAGGTGCGCGGATGCTCCGCCGTGGAAGGTCACCACGGACTGCGCCCAGCCGACCAGCTTCATCATTTCGCTGCCGTCCATATGCTGCGCCGAGAACGGAATGGTCAGCAGGCCCAGCGCGCACTGCACCATCAGCAGAGAGAGGATCAGGATGTCCGCTGCGGTAGTGGTCGCACGCACGCGCGGGCTGAACAGACGACGTTTCAGCAGCAGCAGGCCTCCCACTAAAGTCATCACGCCGCAGGCACCGCCGGCGATCATCGCCATCTTCTGCTTCACCTCGATCGGTAGCCACGCTTCATACATCCAGTGCGGCGTCAGCATCCCGAGGAAGTGACCGGCAAAAATCCCCAGAATACCGATGTGGAACAGGTTAGAGCCCACATGCATCCCTTTACGATCCAGCATCTGGCTGGAGGCCGCACGCCAGGTGTACTGGCCGTAGTCGTAACGCAGCCAGCTTCCCACCAGGAACACGGTGCCCGCGATATACGGGTAAATGTCAAAGAAGAACATATTCAGGAAGTGCATTAGTGCCGTCCTCCGTTAGAGATATTCAAATATTGCGGGGCAACCGCGCCGGCAAAACGACGCTGGTGAGCGGAGATTTCAGACTCGCCGCAGTTCTGGTCAGCAAAGAATTTCACCTGCTCTTCTTCCCAGACCGCATCCAGCGCTTGTGGCGTATCATCCCGGGCTTCATCCGCAATTTTCTCCGCCACTTTTTCACTGTCGACCGCGGCGTTGGCCAGCTTCACCAGCAGATCGAACAGCACCGCATAGCGGCTCTCGCGCTGATGTAGACGCGCGCCGAGCAGCGCCAGGATCGGCGCAATATCCTGCAAACCGCCCAGCGCCTCTTCTTTCGGCAGCTGCGCCAGGTACTCCAGATACAGCGGCAGATGATCCGGTAGCTCGCGGCTGTTGAGCTGCAGGCCGTGCTGTTCATATTGGGCCATCAGGTCTACCATCGCCTGACCGCGGTCTCGGGATTCGCCGTGCACGTGTTCAAACAGCAGCAGCGAGGTCGCACGACCACGGTCAAACAGCTGGCTGTAGTCCGACTGGGCATCCAGAAGGTCGCGTGCCAGCAGATCGCGGAGGAAAACGCCCAGCTTCTGGGCATCGTCTTTTTCCAGGTTTTCAGATGACGCGAGTGCATCAAAGAGTTCCTGCTGATGCTGCACAAGCGCAGCATCCGGGTACTCAAGCAGACGCGAAACAATGACGAATTCAATCATTGGTGCGGCTCCGTTTTGCTGGTCACATCCATGGCATCGATGCGGCGGCTGTTGAACAGATTGAATTTGCTGTCTGACCCGTGGCAACCGTCGCCAAAGGTAAAGCCACAGCCATTTTTTTCCGGGAAGGCTTCACGAGCCAGCTCACGGTGGCTGCCCGGCACCACGAAACGGTCTTCGTAGTTGGCAATCGCCAGATAGCGGTACATTTCCTGCGCCTGCGCTTCGGTCAGGCCGACCTCTTCCAGCGCGCGGGTATCGGTCACGCCGTCGACGGTTTCCGCGCGTTTGAAGTGACGCATCGCCAGCATACGCTTCAGCGCGAGCAGTACCGGCTGGGTATCACCTGCGGTCAGGAGGTTCGCCAGGTACTGAACCGGAATACGCAGGCTTTCCACGTCCGGCAGGATGCCGTTGCTGCCCAGCTCGCCCGCATCAGCGGCAGACTGAATCGGCGACAGAGGCGGCACGTACCAGACCATCGGCAGGGTGCGGTATTCCGGATGCAGCGGCAGCGCCAGCTTCCAGTCCATCGCCATTTTGTACACCGGAGACTGCTGCGCCGCGTCAATCACGCTCTGCGGCACGCCGTCTTTCAGCGCCTGGTCAATCACCTTCGGATCGTTCGGGTCGAGGAACACGTCCAGCTGACGCTGATACAGATCTTTCTCGTGCTCGGCGCTCGCAGCATTTTCAATCGCGTCCGCGTCATACAGCAGCACGCCGAGGTAGCGAATACGGCCTACGCAGCTTTCTGAGCAAACGGTCGGCATTCCGGCTTCAATACGCGGGTAGCAGAAGATGCACTTCTCAGACTTACCGCTCTTCCAGTTGAAGTAGATTTTTTTGTACGGGCAGCCGGTGATGCACATACGCCAGCCGCGGCACTTGTCCTGGTCGATTAGCACGATGCCATCTTCTTCACGCTTGTAGATGGCGCCGCTTGGGCAGGTCGCCACGCAGGCCGGGTTAAGGCAGTGCTCGCACAGGCGCGGCAGATACATCATGAAGGTGTTTTCGAATTGACCGTACATTGCCTTCTGCATGTTCTCGAAGTTTTTGTCTTTCGACAGCTTCTCAAACTCACCGCCAAGGTCGTCTTCCCAGTTCGGCCCTTTTTCAATCTTCGCCATGCGCTGACCGGTGATCAGCGAACGAGGACGGGCGATCGGCTGGTGTTTACCCTCCGACGCGTTGTGCAGGTTCTGGTAGTCGTAGTCAAACGGCTCATAGTAATCGTCGATGCCCGGCAGATGCGGGTTAGCGAAGATTTTTCCCAGCAGCATCGCGCGGTTACCCATGCGTGGCTGGATTTTGCCGTTGATCTTGCGGATCCAGCCGCCCTTGTATTTCTCCTGGTCTTCCCAGTCGGTCGGGAAGCCGGTGCCCGGCTTGCTTTCGACGTTGTTGAACCAGGCGTACTCCATACCTTCGCGGCTGGTCCAGACGTTTTTACAGGTGACCGAGCAGGTATGACAGCCGATGCATTTATCCAGATTCAGCACCATGCCGACTTGTGAACGAATTTTCATTTTACGCTCTCCTGTACCTGGTCATTACCTTCGCCGTCTAACCAGTTAATATTCTTCATCTTACGTACCACCACGAACTCATCGCGGTTCGATCCTACTGTGCCGTAATAGTTAAAGCCGTAGGCCAGCTGCGCATAGCCACCGATCATATGGGTCGGCTTCGGCGTAATGCGGGTCACGGAGTTGTGGATCCCGCCGCGCTGCTCGGTAATTTCTGACCCCGGCAGGTTAACGATACGTTCCTGCGCGTGGTACATCATGGTCATCCCGGCCGGTACGCGCTGGCTCACCACCGCACGCGCCGTCAGGGCACCGTTGCTGTTGAACACTTCGATCCAGTCGTTATCTTCAATCCCCAGCTCTTTGGCGTCCGTTTCGCTCATCCAGACAATCGGACCGCCGCGAGACAGGGTCAGCATCAGCAGGTTGTCGCTGTAGGTGGAGTGAATGCCCCACTTCTGGTGCGGCGTCAGGAAGTTCAGCGCCTTCTCAGGATTACCGTTCGATTTCGCGCCCATTACCGCTTTCACAGAGCGGGTGTCGATTGGCGGACGGTAGACCAGCAGGCTTTCACCAAAGTCGCGCATCCACTGGTGATCCTGATACAGCGACTGACGGCCGGACAGAGTGCGCCATGGGATCAGCTCGTGAACGTTGGTGTAGCCTGCGTTATAGGACACATGCTCATCTTCCAGGCCAGACCAGGTCGGGCTGGAGATAATCTTGCGCGGCTGCGCCTGAATATCGCGGAAGCGGATTTTCTCTTCCTCTTTATTCGTCGCCAGGTGAGTATGGTCGCGACCGGTGAACTCGCTCAGCGCCGCCCAGGCTTTCACCGCGACGTGGCCGTTGGTTTCCGGGGCCAGGGTCAGGATCATCTCTGCCGCATCAATCGCCGTGTTCAGCATGGGCTGGCCTTTCGCCGGGCCGTCCGCCTTGGTGTAGTTGAGCTTGCGCAGCAGATCCATTTCGCTCTGGGTGTTCCAGGCGATCCCTTTCCCGCCGTTACCGATTTTCTCCATCAGCGGGCCGATAGAGGTAAAGCGCTCGTAGGTTGCCGGGTAGTCGCGTTCAACCGGAATAATGTGCGGCGCGGTCACGCCCGGGATCAGGTCACATTCGCCTTTTTTCCAGTCCTTCACGTCCAGCGGCTGGGCCAGTTCGGCAGCGGAGTCGTGCTGGATTGGCAGCGTCACCACGTCGGTCTCTTTGCCCAGGTGTCCGACGCAGACTTCGGAGAATTTCTTCGCGATGTCTTTGTAGATATCCCAGTCGCTTTTCGATTCCCACGCCGGGTCAACGGCCGCAGACAGCGGATGAATAAACGGATGCATATCCGAGGTATTCATGTCGTCTTTTTCGTACCAGGTCGCGGTTGGCAGCACGATGTCGGAGTACAGGCAGGTGCTGGACAGACGGAAGTCGAGCGTCACCACCAGATCGAGCTTGCCGTCGAGACCGTTATCTTTCCACTCCACCTCTTCCGGCTTCACGCCGCCCTGCTTGCCGAGATCTTTTCCCTGGATACCGTTTTCCGTACCGAGCAGGTATTTCAGCATGAACTCGTGGCCTTTACCGGACGAGCCCAGCAGGTTGGAGCGCCAGATGAACAGGTTACGCGGATGGTTTTTACCGTTCTCCGGCTGTTCTGCCGCGAAACGGATTGAGCCATCCTTCAGGGATTTCACGGTGTAATCCACCGGTGACATGCCCGCCTGCTTCGCCGCTTCCGCAATACGCAGCGGGTTAGTGCCCAGCTGTGGCGCAGACGGCAGCCAGCCCATACGTTCAGCACGCACGTTGAAGTCAATCAGATGGCCGCTGTAGCGGGATTTATCCGCCATCGGTGACAGCAGCTCCTGCGCGGTGACCGTTTCGTAGCGCCACTGGCTGGAGTGGTTATAGAAGTAGGAGGTGCTGTTCATATGGCGTGCCGGACGCTGCCAGTCGAGGGCAAACGCCAGCGGCTGCCAGCCGGTCTGCGGACGCAGTTTTTCCTGGCCCACGTAGTGCGCCCAGCCGCCGCCGCTCTGACCGACGCAGCCGCAGAAGATCAGCATGTTGATCAGACCGCGATAGTTCATATCGAGGTGATACCAGTGGTTCAGACCGGCACCGACGATGATCATCGAACGACCGTGCGTTTTGTCCGCGTTTTCTGCGAACTCACGTGCGATACGGGTAATGTGCGCGCGAGGAACGCCGGTAATTTGTTCCGCCCAGGCAGGGGTGTAGGCCTTCATCTCGTCATAGCCGGTTGCGCAGTTGTCATCCTCCAGACCGCGCTCCAGACCATAGTTGGCCATGGTCAGGTCATAAACGGTGGTGACCAGCGCGGTGGAACCGTCGGCCAGCTGCAGGCGTTTAACCGGCAGTTTGTGCATCAGGACGTTTTTCAGTTCAACCTTGTTGAAGTGCTCTGAACCTTCACCGCCGAAGTACGGGAACCCGACCTCGGCGATCTCGTCCTGGCTACCCAGCATGCTCAGGCGCAGCTCCGTCTCTTCGCCGGTGGTGCCGTTGCGTTGCTCAAGGTTCCACTTGCCCTTCTCGCCCCAGCGGAAGCCGATTGAGCCGTTTGGCGCCACCAGCTCGCCGTTGCTGTTATAGGCAACGGTTTTCCACTCAGGGTTATTTTCCTGGCCCAGCGAATCCACCAGATCGGCTGCGCGCAGCGTACGGCCAGCGGCATAGTAACCCTCACGCTCTTCCAGCATGACCAGCATCGGCATGTCGGTGTAGCGGCGAACGTAGTCGGTGAAGTACTGGCTTGGCTTATCAAGATGGAATTCACGCAGCATGACGTGGCCCATCGCCATCGCCATCGCCGCATCGGTACCCTGTTTCGGCGCCAGCCACAGATCGCAGAGCTTGGCGATTTCGGCGTAGTCCGGGGTTACCGCCACGGTTTTGGTACCTTTGTAACGGACTTCGGTAAAGAAGTGCGCGTCCGGCGTACGCGTCTGAGGAACGTTTGAGCCCCAGGCGATGATGTAGCTGGAGTTATACCAGTCCGCGGATTCCGGCACGTCGGTCTGCTCGCCCCAGGTCTGTGGAGACGCAGGCGGCAGGTCGCAGTACCAGTCGTAGAAGCTCAGACAGGTACCGCCGATAAGAGACAGGTAACGCGCGCCGGAGGCGTAAGAGACCATCGACATCGCCGGGATAGGCGAGAAGCCGGCCACGCGGTCAGGACCGTAGGTTTTAACGGTGTAGACGTTGGAGGCGGCAATCAGCTCGTTTACCTCTTTCCATGAGGAGCGGACGAAACCACCGCGACCGCGAGCCTGCTTGAAGCTTTTTGCTTTGTCAGCGTCTTCGATGATGGACGCCCAGGCATCCACAGGATCGCTGTGCTGTACTTTCGCCTCACGCCACATTTTCATCAGGCGCTTGCGCATCAGGGGGTATTTCAGACGGTTGGCGCTGTAGAGATACCAGGAGTAGCTGGCGCCACGCGGGCAGCCGCGCGGTTCGTGGTTTGGCATATCCGGGCGGGTGCGCGGGTAGTCGGTCTGCTGCATTTCCCAGGTCACCAGACCGTTTTTAACGAAAATCTTCCAGCTGCATGAACCGGTGCAGTTCACGCCGTGGGTCGAACGGACCACTTTGTCATGCTGCCAGCGCTGGCGGTAACCGTCTTCCCAGTCCCGGTTGGTATCCAGAACCTGGCCGTGCCCATCGGCAAAAGTTTCACCCTTCTGTTTGAAGTAGCGAAACCGGTCCAAAAATTTGCTCATCGGGTATCTCCTGTGTGGAGCCTGTGGCTCTCTAAATCGACATTGCTGATTTGCAGCGAAGGTAACGCCCTGAAAGAGGGGGAGAATTGATAACGATCAAGACGACGAGGGACTTTCAGGCGAGGGGTTACACCGAATACCACCAAAGCGGTATCTTCAAAAAAATCATATCAATATGAAATATAAAGTTATTTTTATTTCGTCGTACAAAAAGCCAGTCAGAATTTAACATCTCAGGTATTAAGGGGTAGAGCACCCTGCAAAGCGATGGCGATCACGGTGCTACCTGCGGGCTTCCTGTGTAAACCCATCAGTATGTTGTAACTATTTTGACCGCAAAAAAAACGCGGCCCGAAGGCCGCGTAAACGGATAATCACACTTACTTATTTTTCTTGGTATTACGGCCATATACCAGCCACGTAATCACGACGCAGGCGATATAGAAGACGAGGAAGACTTTCATGGCGCCAGCCGGTGAGCCGGTCAGGTCCAGTGAGATACCGAACGCTTTCGGGATAAAGAAGCCGCCAATCGCGCCGATGGCAGAGATAAAGCCCAGCGCCGCAGCCGTATCCGTCGCCGCCTCGCGCATGGCCTGCTCTTCGCTCCCGCCCTGCGCCTTCACGCGATCCATCGTCAGCTTACGGAAGATCACGGAGATCATCTGGAAGGTAGATGCACTTCCCAGCCCGGCGGTCAGGAACAGCACCATAAACACGCCGAAGAAGGCAATGAAGTTACCGCCCTGCCCGTCGGCTGGCAGCGTGAGGAACAGCAGCGCGCAGAAGACCGCCATCACGACGAAGTTAACCAGCGTCACGCGGGTACCGCCCAGACGGTCAGAGACCATGCCGCCCAGCGAACGAGCCAGGGCACCGATAAACGGCCCGAAGAAGGCAAACTGCAGGATCTGAACTTCCGGGAACTGCGTTTTCGACAGCATCGCGAAGCCCGCAGAGAAGCCAATAAACGAACCGAAGGTGGCAAGATACAGCAGCGCCATCACCCAGAGGTGTCCACGCTTCAGCACCGGAAGCTGTTCGCTCAGCGACGCCTTCGACGCGGACAGGTCGTTCATAAAGAACCAGGCTGCGAGGGTGAATACCACCAGGAAAGGTACCCAGATCCAGGCGGCGTTTTGCAGATAGAGGGAAGAACCATCCGCCTGCTCAACGCCACCGCCGCCAAAGGCCGCAAAAATAGAAACAGAGATCGCCAGCGGGGCAATCAGCTGCATCACGCTCACGCCCATATTCCCCAGACCGCCGTTAATCCCCAGCGCACCGCCCTGCTTCGCTTTCGGGAAGAAGAAACTGATGTTCGCCATGCTGGAGGCGAAGTTCGCGCCCGCAAAACCGCACAGCAGGGAGATAATCACGAATACGCTGAACGGCGTAGAGGTATCCTGCACCGCGAAGCCGAGCCAAACGCAGGGGACGATCATGATGCCCGTACTGAATGCCGTCCAGCGACGACCGCCAAACACCGGCACCATAAAGGCGTAAGGTACACGCAGCAGCGCGCCTGACAGCGACGGCAGCGCGGTCAGCATGAAAAGCTGATCGGTCGTAAACGTAAACCCGACTTTGGGCAGGTTGACCGCCACCGCGCTAAACAACATCCATACGCAAAACGCTAATAGCAGACACGGCACGGAAATCCACAGATTCCGGCTTGCTACACGATGGCCGCGCTGTTGCCAGAACGCCGGATCCTCTGGACGCCAGTCTGTAATAACGGCACCATTTTCCCTTTCGGGAGCGGATGAGTGACTCATAGACACCTCTGATTCTCGAATGATGCTGCAAACATTAGGGTTTTAGGGCGGCGGTAAGTTGATATAAATCAAAGGAAAAGTGGGAGGATTTGCGGCGCAAAATAAGGTCTCATCCTTAGTGAGTAGCCTAATTCGGTAAAAAAGACGTGGTTTTTCACGGTACTGACGGTTCCTGGCTACCCCCACCACCTTCCCCCTACTCCACTGGCAATTTAGGGGTAATCCTTTATTGGTATGGGTATACTCCAGGGTATGCACCAGAATAGCGCCATTCCTGCAAGCAGGCCACGTCAGGAGCACGCCCCCTCTATGTTAAAAAGATGTTTATCTCCGCTGACGCTCGTGAATCAGGTAGCCCTGATTGTTTTGCTGTCCACCGCCATCGGCGTGACCGGCATGGCGATCTCCGGCTGGCTGGTGCAGGGAGTACAGGGTAATGCGCATGCCATCAACGAGGCAGGCTCGCTACGCATGCAGAGTTATCGCCTGCTGGCGTCGGTTCCCCTGACGCAGGACGATCGGCCCCTGATTGATGAAATGGAGCGCACGGTCTTCAGCCCCGAACTGGAAAACGCCGCCATCCGCGCCGGTCAGCAGTCCCAGCTTAACGCCCTTCAGGGCTACTGGCATACCCAGCTGGAGCCCGGACTGAAACAGGCGCACAGCACAGAAACCGTTGCGCAGGACGTCGCGGGGTTCGTCTCACGCATCGATAAACTGGTCTCCTCTTTCGATCAAACCACCGAATTACGCATCGATCGGGTGTTGATGGTGCACCGCACCATGGCGCTGTTTATGGGACTGCTGCTGATCTTCACCATCGTCTGGCTCCGGGCGCGGCTGCTGAACCCGTGGAAACAGCTGCTGGCAATGGCCCGCGCGGTCACCGCACGCGATTTTACCCAGCGCACGCACATCAGCGGGCGCAACGAGATGGCCATGCTCGGCCAGGCGCTCAACACCATGTCGGCAGAGCTCTCCGAGAGCTATGCGGTGCTGGAACAGCGCGTTCAGGAAAAAACGGCCGGGCTGGAGCAGAAAAACGAGATCCTTTCCTTCCTGTGGCAGGCCAACCGTCGTCTGCACATGCAGGTACCGCTATGCGAACGCCTCTCGCCGGTGCTGAATGGCCTGCAAAATCTGACCCTGCTTCACGACCTTGAGCTGCGCGTTTACGACGTGGAAGATGAAGATAACCATCAGGAATTTACCTGTCAGTCGGATACGTCCTGCGATGACAAAGGCTGCCATCTTTGCCCTCGCGGCCTGCCGCCGCTGACGTCCGGCACCACCACCCTGAAGTGGCGCCTGACCGATAGCCACACCCAGTACGGTATTCTGCTGGCAACGCTGCCAGCCGGGCGTCACCTGAGTCACGACCAGCAGCAGCTGGTCGATACGCTGGTCGAACAGCTAACGGCCACGCTGGCGCTCGACAGGCATCAGGAAAAGCAGCAGCAGCTGATCGTCATGGAAGAGCGCGCGACTATTGCCCGCGAGCTTCACGACTCGATCGCCCAGTCGCTCTCCTGTATGAAAATGCAGGTGAGTTGCCTGCAGATGCAGGATGCGGAGATGCCGGAAAGCAACAAGCAGCTGCTCGGTCAGATCCGCAACGAGCTGAACACCTCCTGGATACAGCTTCGCGAGCTGCTGACCACCTTCCGGCTGCAGCTGACCGAGCCGGGCCTGCGTGCGGCACTGGAGTCCAGCTGTCACGAATTTAGCGCCCGGCTGGGGTTCCCGGTAAAGCTGGACTACCAGCTGCCGCCGCGGTTTGTCCCCTCCCATCAGGCCATACATTTACTGCAAATCGCCCGTGAAGCGCTGAGCAACGTGCTCAAGCATTCCGGCGCGACGGCGGTAACGGTCACCGTCAGCCAGCACAACAATCAGGTGAAGCTTACGGTTCACGACAACGGCCGCGGCGTGCCGGAAAATGCCGAACGAACGAACCACTACGGTTTAATTATTATGCGAGACCGCGCCCAAAGCCTGCGCGGTGATTGCCAGGTTCGCCGGAGAGAGACGGGTGGCACGGAAGTCGTGGTCACCTTTATTCCGGAGAAACCGCTTACAACTGCTCAAGGAGAAACCCATGACTAATCAGGAACCGGCATCCATCCTGTTGATCGACGACCATCCGATGCTGCGTACTGGCGTGAAACAGCTGGTCAGCATGGCACCCGATATCACCGTGGTGGGCGAAGCCAGCAACGGTGAACAGGGCATTGAGCTTGCCGAAGCCCTCGATCCCGATCTGATCCTGCTCGATCTGAATATGCCCGGCATGAACGGTCTGGAGACCCTCGACAAGCTGCGGGAAAAATCCCTTTCCGGGCGCATCGTCGTCTTTAGCGTGTCGAACCATGAAGAGGATGTGGTTACGGCGCTGAAGCGCGGTGCGGATGGTTATCTGCTGAAGGATATGGAGCCGGAAGACCTGCTTAAGGCGCTGCAGCAGGCTGCGGCGGGCGAGATGGTTCTCAGCGAAGCCTTAACGCCGGTGCTGGCCGCCAGCCTGCGGGCAAACCGCGCCACCTCTGACCGTGACGTTAGCCAGTTAACCCCGCGCGAGCGCGATATTCTCAAACTTATCGCCCAGGGGCTGCCGAACAAAATGATCGCCCGCCGCCTGGACATCACCGAAAGCACGGTGAAAGTGCACGTGAAGCATATGCTGAAGAAAATGAAGTTAAAATCCCGCGTTGAAGCCGCCGTGTGGGTGCATCAGGAACGCATTTTTTAAGGATTACTCCTCCGGCAGAAGCTTCCAGCGCGGGTCGTTGTCAGGCAATGCGACCAGCGGCTGCACGACGGTCAGCACGATCTCATTGGACGAGACGCGCTGGCCTTTCTCATCTTCCACCACCGCCGACAGGTGCCAGCGGTTTGACGCCCCTTCACTGTCATCCCAGGCAGGCATAATCACGCTCCAGCCGTCGCTGCTGTTGCTTTTGGCCGGCGACGTCAGGCTCAGCGCCTGCGTATCCCCCTGCCAGTGGATCTGACGAATGCCGTGCGCGCTGCGAACCTGAAGCTTCAGCATAACGGTCTCGCCCCCTTTGAGATCCCACGGCGGCGTTGCCAGCCAGACGGACAGCGTTTTACGCTGGCGGAACTCCATCACCGGCAGGCTATTGCGCTCCGGCGAATCATAGCGGCTTCCGCGCAGGGAACGCGTAGCGGCGACTTCACCGGCGGAAAGCTGCTTCACCAGCGGCACGCCAAAGCGATAGTTGAGCTTCAGTCCGAGGTTATTCTGGCTCTCGCCACTTTCGCCCTGCTTGTGCGCTGCGGTCAGGGTGACCAGAGGAACGGGGGTATAGTTAAGCCCCAGATTCACCGCCACCGGATTGTGATAGCCCGTTCCGCTGTTGAAGAGATCGACGTTATCGCCAAAGTATTGCTCAAAGCTTACGCTGGTATTCAGATGATGGAACCACGGCAGCCAGGCTTTAGCGGTGACGTCATATCCGCGCGCCATGCGCTGCTCCTGGACGTCGGAGCGATCGCGCCAGCCGGCAAAGGGCTGATAATAGTTGGCTGACAGGCGCAGATTTTCCCCCCACGCTTCCGCGCCCAGCCCGGCACGCTGCAGGTTTTCATCCAGAAGGTTATCGTAAAAGGTGTTGTAACCCAGCAGCCATTTGCCGGCCACCCAGCGCTGGCCTATACCGGCATTGCTGACCAGGCCATCCGTCTGCTGCGTCAGGCCAAGCTGGCTCCAGCTCAGATAACGGTTGTTATCGTTCCAGGGGATAAACCAGCTCCCGCTGCTGCCGTTAAATTTGCCATCGTTATCTACCAGTAAGTTCACGCTGGCGTTCCCCCAGGGCGAAAGCCAGGATTCAATCTGCTGGTTCACTTCTCCGCTCACCGCGTCGCGCACCTGACCAAAGGCAAACTGACGCGCCTGCTCGCCGGTTGTGAGGCCGTTGTCGGTCATGCTGGCTTCACCAAAGGCTTTTGCCATTTCGGCCAGATGCTTCTCTCCCTCGCCCGTTGGCGCCGCCATACCGAGGTCAGGCAAACTATCCCCATTATTATCGAAGGGATGTTGTGCCTGCTGGATAAAGGAATTCGGCGCACCGTAAACGGCTCCGGCCGTAAGAAGGGGGAGTAATAACAGCAAACAAATGCGGGACGATACAGCCATCAACGTCGGGTTTAGCACCTGGATTTTGTAAAAGACGCTCTTACCTTAACGCTATTGAGAAAGAATTGCAGCTTTACGGGAAATTTCAGGAATATCCTGAAGTTTATTGACGGCAGCAGGCAGCGTAAACTCGCTAAACCTTATATTATTCGTGCCTTTATAAAAACAGGAGTCAATATGCAAAAGATTGTTATCGTCGCCAACGGTGCGGCTTACGGCAGCGAATCCCTTTTCAACAGCCTGCGCCTGGCGATTGCGCTGCGTGAAAAAGAGAGCGACCTGGCGTTACGACTCTTTTTAATGTCAGAGGCGGTCACCGCGGGGCTGAAAGGTCAAAAACCGGCCGAGGGCTATAACATTCAGCAGATGCTGGAGATCCTGACCGCGCAAAACGTGCCGGTGAAGCTGTGCAAGACCTGCACCGACGGCCGCGGTATTACCGGTCTGCCGCTGATTGATGGCGTGGAGATTGGTACGCTGGTTGAACTGGCCGAGTGGACGCTGTCCGCAGATAAAGTATTAACTTTTTAATAATAAACCCGTAAAAATATTATTTTCTTATGGACGCGGTTTCAGCATCAAGTTTACCTGCGGGCTTGCCGATAGGCATGGAAACAACACAGCAGGTATTTCACTTATGTTCAGATCGATTCGTGCACGCATCATCGCTGCGACGGCAGGCTGTCTGGTCGTCGCCCTTCTCCTTAATACCGTTATTAACTTCCAGGTCACACGTCAGGATAACCAGCAGTCCCAGCGCGATATCCTGACCAGCACCAGCGCCAGCCATAACATGGCGATTGCCGACTGGGTTAAAAGCAAGATGACGGTGATCGCCTCCGCGCAGACCGTTGCGCTGAGTGACGATCCGGTTCCGGTGTTTAAACAGCTTGCGCAGGCGGGTGGATTCACCAACGTTTATGTTGGCTATGCCAGCAAAACGGCGAAATTCTCTGAACCGGCGGGCGTTCCGGCGGACTATGACCCGACCATTCGCCCGTGGTATCAGCAGGTGGTCAGCACGGACGGTCCGGTTGTCACCGCGCCTTACGTTGACGCGGGGACCGGTAAACTGGTGGTGACCTTCGCCGTGCCGGTGAAAGAAAATGGCACACTCAAAGCGGTAGTGGCGGGCGATGTGGCGATGGACAGCGTGGTTGCTAACGTGCGCGGGATCCATCCGACCCCGGCCAGCAGCGGGTTGCTTCTGAACAGTGACGGCAGCGTGATTGCCGCTAACGATCCGGCCCTGACGCTGAAACCGTTTGCTGAGACGATCAAGGGCATTGATTTTGCTGCGCTGAAAAGCGGTAACCTCGTCGACGGAACGCTGAACGACGCTGAAAAAACCTTCGTGGCGACAGCCGTGCCGGGCACAAACTGGCTGTTAGTCGTCGCGCTCGACAACGGTGACGCCACCTCCGGCATGCGTTCCCTGCTTAAAGCCTCGGCGATTTCGCTGGTGATCCTGGCACTCCTGAGTGCTGCCATAGTGCATTTCCTTATTGCCCGCCTGCTCAAGCGTTTGTCCGACATTCGCGACGCGATGCACAACATTGCCAACGGCACTAACGATCTGTCCCAGCGCCTGCCGGACAGCGGCGAGGACGAAGTCGCGCAGATTGCCCAGGCCTTTAACGCCTTCAGCGATAAGCTGTCGGTGGTGATGGTGCAGCTCCGTGATGCCAGCGAATCGGTGAAAAACGCGGCGCAGGAGATTGCCGCAGGTAACCAGGATCTTTCCGGACGTACCGAGCAGGCGGCATCCAGCCTGCGCGAGACGGCAAGCGCCGTGGAGCAGATCACCGCCTCCGTGACGCAGTCGAATGAATCGGCGGCAGAAGCCAACGATCAGGCGAGCAAAGCCTCAGCGGCCGCGGCACGCGGCGGCGAGGTGGTATCGCAGGCGATCAGCACGATGCAGTCCATTGAAGTCGCGTCGGCAAAAATTGGCGATATCACCAGCGTCATTGACGGCATTGCTTTCCAGACCAACATTCTGGCGCTGAACGCCTCCGTCGAGGCGGCGCGTGCCGGTGAGCAGGGGCGCGGGTTTGCCGTTGTAGCAGGCGAAGTGCGTAACCTGGCGAGCCGCAGCGCTCAGGCGGCGAAAGAGATCAAATCCCTGATTGATTCCACCACCGACAGCGTGGCAACCGGCTCCCGCTACGTGCATCTGGCCGGGGAAAGCATGGATGAGATCCGCTCCAGCATCGGCAGCGTCTCTGGCATCATGCGCGAAATTTCCATCGCCACCAGCGAGCAGATGAAAGGCATTCACGAGATTAACCACGCGGTAACCCACCTGGACAGAATGGTTCAACAGAACGCCGAGCTGGTGGTCGAGTCCGCCGCCGCCGCGGGTGCCCTGCAGAGCCAGGCGGGCGACCTTGCTGAAACAGCCGGGCATTTCCGCATTTAATCTTCTTCCGGCGCGCGTTTAGCGGGTAAAACGCGCGCCAGCTGAATGCTTTCAGGCATTTTGTCATTTTTGTTTAAACGTTATGCCATTTTTTGATCAAAATCATCATCCCTCGTCCCCCGCTTTGGTGTTATGCAGTGAGTAATTTGTGAACAATATCACGCTCGGGATGGGCAAAATCGACGGGGTAAAAAATGGCACTGGTAAAAACAAGTTTGAAACTGTTTGGCGGGGATACGGTAGTGGTGCGTTGCTCAGAACGCTGTCGTATTCATCTGATGAGTTCGAAAGCACAAAAACAGTCCCAGGCGGATATTCTCACCGTACAGGACGATAAGGCCTGGCTTACCGTGCCGTATACCGGCACGTGGGATGTGCTGATTGACAGCCACAGCCAGTCGCTGGAGCATTCCATCAGCTACGTGGCCGCATAACATTAAACGCCCGGCAAGCCGGGCGTATTATCAGGCAAAACCGGCTCGCAGCGTGCCGTTGAGCGGGTTCCCTTCCAGCAGCGCCTTCACCTTCACCACCAGCTCATTCAGACAGTCGTCCTTCATGCCGAGGCGGGTTAGCTCCTGATCGAGGGAGAAGAGATACTGCGCGTTGGTGCCCAGCGGCCCACTCGCGGCGGCAATCAACGGGGCAATCACCTGCGTACGGGTATCTGCTTCATACAGCGGATGGCGCGGGTCCATAATAAACACCAGCGCATTGACGGTACGACCGTCGTCCAGTTCCAGCTTGCACCAGCTCGGCATATAGCAGCCGGTGATCATCTCACGCTTCCAGAGCAGCGTGAGCTCCTCTTCCAGCGTGGCATCCGGCAGGCGATAGGCCACGCCCGTGGTGCGCCCGCCCTCTTTCAGTGCAAGCATGCGCCCGGGCTGGCACGCGCTGCCGCGTCCGGCCGTCAGGCGCAGGCAAAATGCGCGATGCCAGCCAGGCAGCGTTCCCGTTGCCGATTCGACAAATTCCAGAGCCGGGTTCCACATCAGGGAGCCGTAGCCAAAAATCCATACCGGGCCATCATCCGGGCGGCAGGCAAGCGTGGCAGCGAGTGACGCAGCACGTTGTTCAGCTGACCAGAGAAGCGATTCCTCAATAGCACCAAATGCCGTCTTACAATCTGCCTTCATTAAGAAATCACGCGTTAACACTTCACACCTCCGCCACTGCATGCTTCCTTGCGACTTCTGTAATTCGCCTTCCCGGCATTATGTGCTGGTCATTTTGCCAGCAGTTAAATAACGATAAGCAATTAGCGGACCAGTTGCAATACAACGGAAGTTCAACCGCCTGAAAAGTCAAAATGAAGGCAGCGAATTATTTCACGGCTATTTCTTTTTATGCCATTTATCGTCGTCCCCTTTCTCATATTCATGTTTTACGGCCGCCCAGGCGACTTTGTGCGCCGTCTCTTCACGGCTGGCATCATCCCGGCGGTCGTCCTTATCTTTGTATTGATCCCAGGCACTGTTAAACGCCTCTTTGTAGATATCCTGCGCGTGAGCGGGCAGCACGTTTTGCACGTTATCCGGTAATTCGCGTTTCGCTTTATAGGGCATTACTAACCTCTCTTTTGGTTAAAGAGGTAAGTGTGGACGACGATATCATGCGGTGCCACTCAGCGATAATTTATGAATACACACCTCTTATAATCCATTGTTATTTAATGAATATTAAATAAAAACAGCGAATTATAGTCATCAGGAATGAAAAAAAATAACAAAGGGTAAAATTAAGTAAAAAATAAAGGGTATTTAACAGAGATCTGTTAGTTTAATGGCCTCAAAAATCTATCTATAATTACAAGCACCTGCATTGATGGAGAAGCACATGACAGCAACACACGAGGCGGTAAAGACCCGCCACAAGGAGACGTCACTCATTTTCCCGGTTCTGGCACTGGCTGTGCTGCTCTTCTGGGGAAGCAGTCAGTCACTGCCAGTGGTGGTTGGTATCAATATTCTTGCCCTGGTCGGCATCTTAACCAGCGCATTTAGCGTTGTTCGCCATGCGGACGTCCTGGCCCACCGTCTGGGCGAGCCGTACGGATCGTTAATTCTCAGCCTTTCCGTTGTTATTCTCGAAGTCAGTCTGATTTCCGCGCTCATGGCGACCGGCGATGCCGCACCGACGCTAATGCGCGATACGCTCTACTCAATCATTATGATTGTGACGGGTGGACTGGTGGGCTTCTCTCTGCTGCTGGGCGGGCGCAAATTTGCGACCCAGTATATGAACCTGTTCGGCATTAAACAGTATCTGATCGCCCTCTTCCCGCTGGCGATCATCGTGCTGGTCTTCCCGATGGCGCTACCGGGTGCAAACTTTTCCACCGGGCAGGCGCTGCTGGTCGCACTGATTTCCGCCGCCATGTACGGCGTGTTCCTGTTGATTCAGACCAAAACGCACCAGAGTCTGTTTGTGTACGAGCATGAAGACGATGGCGATGATGATGACCCGCACCACGGCAAGCCGTCGGCCCACAGCAGCGTGTGGCATACGGTTTGGCTGATCGTACATCTGATTGCGGTGATTGTAGTCACCAAGATGAACGCTAACCCGCTGGAAACCCTGTTAACCGAGCTTAACGCGCCGGTGGCGTTTACCGGCTTCCTGGTGGCGCTGCTGATTCTCTCCCCTGAAGGGCTGGGCGCGCTGAAAGCGGTGTTGAATAATCAGGTGCAGCGCGCAATGAACCTGTTCTTCGGCTCCGTACTGGCGACCATTTCACTTACCGTACCGGTTGTGACGCTAATTGCCTTTATGACCGGCAACGAGCTGCAGTTTGCGCTGGGCGCGCCGGAGATGATCGTGATGGTCGCCTCGTTGCTGCTGTGCCAGATTTCCTTCTCAACCGGGCGTACCAACGTGCTGAACGGCGCGGCGCATATGGCGTTGTTTATTGCGTATTTGATGACGATATTTGCGTAAGAGTGGTCCGGTGCGGGCTTGATGCCCTCACCCCAACTCTCTCTCACAGTGAAAGAAAGAAAGCATAAAAAAACCCGCCGAAGCGGGTTTTTTTATTAGTTGCTGGTATCCAGCTCGTCGAAGCTCTTCACCAGATCGTCAATCGCTTTGATCTGCTTCAGGAACGGCTCCAGCTTATCCAGCGGCAGCGCGGATGGGCCGTCGCATTTCGCGTTAGCCGGATCCGGATGCGCTTCAATGAACAGGCCTGCCAGACCGGTCGCCATACCGGCGCGCGCCAGCTCGGTAACCTGGGCACGACGTCCACCGGACGCGGCGCCGAACGGGTCGCGGCACTGCAGGGCGTGGGTCACGTCGAAAATCACCGGAGACTGGTTAGAGACGTTTTTCATCACGCTGAAGCCCAGCATATCCACGACCAGGTTGTCGTAACCGAAGTTTGCGCCACGGTCGCACAGGATCACCTGATCGTTACCGCCTTCGATAAACTTATCGACGATGTTACCCATCTGCCCCGGGCTGACGAACTGTGGTTTTTTCACGTTAATCACGGCACCGGTTTTCGCCATCGCCGCAACCAGGTCGGTCTGGCGAGCGAGGAACGCTGGGAGCTGGATCACGTCCACCACGTCTGCCACCGGCTGCGCCTGTGAGGCTTCATGCACGTCGGTGATCACTTTCACGCCAAAGGTCTGCTTCAGCTCCTGGAAAATTTTCATTCCCTCTTCCAGGCCCGGGCCACGGTAAGAGTTGATGGAGGAGCGGTTGGCTTTGTCAAAAGAGGCTTTAAACACGTACGGGATGCCCAGCTTCTGGGTCACGGTCACGTAGTGTTCGCAGATACGCATGGCGAGGTCGCGGGATTCCAGCACGTTCATGCCGCCAAACAGTACGAACGGCAGGTCGTTTGCTACCTTGATATCACCAATGCTAACCACTTTTTGTTTCATAGGATCGCCTTATTCAGGTGTGAATCGGAATTAAGATTAATGCAGTGTAATTTGTTTGTGCGAGATCGCATTGATCTGCGCACGAATCATTTCGCTAATGGGGTCTTCCGGACACTGCTCGACGAAATAGCTCAGATCGTTCAGCGCCACGTGTTCGCAGTCGAGCTGCGCATAGATCAGCCCGCGATCGCGAATTTCGTACGGATCTTCCGGGTTGAACTGCAGCAAGACTTCACTGGCGCGCAACGCCAGCTCCATCTGACGCTCTTCCATTAACGCGGACTTCAGCGTATCCAGCAGCTTGCGAATGACCTCTGCGTTATCCGCCTCGTCGAGATCTTCGTTGAAGAGTTCAGCCACCGGGCTGATATTGCCTTTCAGCCACACGTCCAGCGTATGTTCATCCAGCGTGTCGCCGTTGAAGGGATTGATGAGCCACATTTCGCCGTCCAGCCACTCTGCACGCAGGATCATCTGCGTCGGAAAAATGACCGGGACCAGCGGAATATCCAGACGATGCGCGACCCACAGCAAAATAGAACCCAGCGCCACGGCGCTGCCCTGACGATTTTTTAAGACCTGGTCCAGCCATAACGCATCTGACAGGCGGTATACGCCACGCGTGTCGCAGAAACCCCATTCGCCGTAGAAAAGTTCAAGCAGCTTCTCAAGCTGCCAGTCCTGCGGACGCGCCTGATTAATCTCTTCACGCGCCAGGCTGACCAGATTTTCCAGCTCGTCGATGACGTACTGCGACGTAAAATCGTCACGAATCATCTCAGAAATCAGGATCATGCCGTCACAAAGCGGCACTTTATTAAATTCGAAATCGGCTAAGGACCTCATGACTTACCCCAGTAACGGTATTCTTGTGGTGGCGAGTTTAATGATGATGTACAGCACCACCAGACCCAGCAGAAAGGCGATAAACCCGACCTGCTGGCTGCGCGGACGACGACGCCCAAGCGCGATAAAACCCAAAACGATGTAGATGATAACGCCAAACAGCTTTTCAGTCAGCCATGCGCCTTTATCAGTAAATGGCAGATAGCCGGTCTTCCACATAAGCCCGGCACCGGAAAGGAGCAATAGCGTGTCGATGCAGTGCGGCACGATACGCACCCAGCGTGCATCCATCAGCGGATTGTTGCTGTAGCGCCACCAGTAACGGACGATGAAAAAGCTGATGGTCAGCGTAACGGAAATCAGGTGGACGGTAATAAGCACGGTAAACAGGCTCACAGCCACTGCCCCAGCGTCAGGCGTTCGTTGCCGCCGTAGTCGCGGCAGGTTTCGACAGCGGCGTAGCCTGCTTCGGTAAACAGTGCCCGCACCGCTTCACCCTGAGTCCAGCCATGCTCCACGAGCAGCCAGCCGCCGGAAAGCAAATGTTTCCGTGACGTTGTCACAATGCGCTCTAGATCGGCTAATCCCGCGTTGGCGGCCACGAGCGCCGTCAGCGGTTCGAAGCGAACGTCTCCCTGCGCAAGGTGCGGGTCATGCTCGTCAATATAAGGAGGGTTGCTGACAATCATTGCGTACGCGCGATCCCCAAGGGCGGAAAACCAGCTGCTCTGCAGCACGGTCACGTTAGTTACGCCCAGTCGTTCCACGTTACGCTGCGCCAGCGCTACCGCATCGGGCATGACATCCACCGCCGTCACCGCGCAGTCGGGCCGCTCGGTGGCGAGCGCCAGCGCGATAGCACCGGTGCCGGTACCGAGATCGAGAACGCTGCAGGCCGCCGCCGGTAAACGCGCCAGCGCCTGCTCAACCAGACACTCGGTGTCCGGACGCGGGATCAGGGTTGCCGCCGAGACGTACAGCGGTAACGACCAGAATTCACGCTCCCCGACCAGATGCGCCACCGGCTCGCCAGTTTTACGGCGGGCAAGCAGGGCGGTAAGCCGGGCTTCCTGCTCGGCGGTCAGGGGCGTCTCACCAAATGCGAGGAGATACGTGCGGGCTTTACCCGTCACATGCTCAAGCAAAATTTCGGCATCGCGTTTCGGGCTTTCGCTTTCTGAAAGCTCAACCGCCGCCTCACGTAACCAGCGCTGAAAATCCATTATTCCTGCTCGGACAGCGCCGCCAGCTGGTCGGCCTGGTATTCCTGCACGATAGGCTCAATCAGCATATCCAGTTTCCCTTCCATCACCTCGTCCAGACGGTACAGCGTCAGGTTGATGCGGTGGTCGGTTACGCGGCCCTGCGGGAAGTTATAGGTGCGGTTACGGTCGCTGCGATCGCCGCTGCCCAGCAGGTTACGACGCGTAGACGCTTCCGCCTGCTGGCGTTTCGCCATTTCGGCTGCATGGATACGCGCCCCCAGCACGGACAACGCTTTGGCTTTGTTTTTGTGCTGTGAACGCTCGTCCTGACATTCAACGACTATGCCGGTTGGCAGGTGGGTAATACGGATGGCGGAATCGGTGGTGTTAACGTGCTGACCGCCCGCGCCAGAGGAGCGGAAAGTATCAATACGCAGGTCCGCCGGATTGATGTCCGGCAGTTCTGCTTCCGGCAGCTCCGGCATCACCGCAACCGTACAGGCGGAGGTGTGAATGCGGCCCTGAGATTCGGTGGCCGGTACGCGCTGCACGCGGTGACCGCCTGATTCAAACTTGAGACGACCGTACGCGCCGTCGCCGCTGATCTTGGCGATAACCTCTTTGTAGCCACCATGTTCGCCTTCGTTTGCGCTCATGATCTCCACGCGCCAGCGACGCGATTCGGCGTAGCGGCTGTACATGCGGAACAGATCCCCGGCAAACAGCGCCGCTTCGTCACCGCCGGTACCGGCACGCACTTCGACAAACGCGTTACGCTCATCGTCCGGATCTTTCGGCAGCAGAAGCACCTGAAGCTGCTGCTCCATCTCTTCAGAACGCGCTTTCGCATCCTGCAACTCTTCCTGCGCCATCTCGCGCATTTCAGGATCGTCGAGCATCATCTGCGCGGTTTCGATATCTTCCTGAACCTGCCGCCAGTCGGTAAAGCATTTGGAAACATCACTTAACTGCGCGTATTCACGCGAGAGCGCGCGAAAACGTTCCTGGTCCGCAATGGTCCCGGCATCGCCGAGCAGCGCCTGTACTTCTTCATGGCGCTCGTGCAGAGCTTCCAGTTTAGCGACGATAGAAGGCTTCATAGGCGTAAGTGCACCTTGTCTTAGAAAATGGGTATAGGGCGCTATTCCAGCCCGAGGCTGTTGCGCAGAATAGTCAGGCGTTCATCATCCCCGTCACGGGCGGCCTGCTGAAGAGATTTGGTTGGTGCATGGATCAGGCGGTTGGTCAGTTTCCACGCCAGATCCTGCATAATCGCATTTGCGTCGCCGCCCTGTTCAAGGGCCGCTAACGCTTTGGCAGTCAGGTCATCACGCACCTGCTCCGCCTGCCCGCGGTACTCGCGGATGGTCTCGCTGACGCTTTGCGCGCGCAGCCAGGCCATAAACTCACTGGTTTCCTGCTCAACGATGGTTTCCGCCTGAACCGCCGCCGCTTTACGCTGGGCGAGGTTGTGCGAAATGATGCTTTGCAGGTCATCCACGCTGTAGAGATAGGCGTTAGGCAGCTTGCCCACTTCCGGCTCAACATCGCGGGGAACGGCGATATCCACCAGCAGCATCGGCTGATTACGGCGGGACTTCAGCGCACGCTCCACCATCCCTTTTCCGATAATCGGCAGCGGGCTGGCGGTAGAGCTGATGATAATGTCCGCCTCTTTCAGGCGTTCATCAATGTCACTCAGCGCAACCACCTCTGCACCCACTTCATCCGCCAGCACCTGCGCGCGTTCGCGGGTGCGGTTAGCGATAATCATCTTTTTCACTTTATGCTCGCGCAGATGGCGCGCCACAAGTTCGATGGTTTCGCCCGCCCCTACCAGCATCACGGTGACGGTAGAAAGGGATTCAAAGATTTGGCGTGCAAGGGTGCAGGCCGCGAAAGCAACAGAAACCGCACTGGCACCAATGTCGGTTTCTGTTCGCACACGCTTCGCCACGGAGAACGACTTCTGGAACATGCGCTCCAGCTCGCTGGCCTTCAGATGTCCTTTTTGCGAATCGGCAAACGCCTTTTTCACCTGACCCAGGATCTGCGGCTCGCCCAGCACCAGCGAATCCAGCCCGCTGGCGACGCGCATCAGATGGCTGACGGCATCGTTGTCCTGATGCCAGTACAGGCTGTTGCGCAGCTCGTCTTCATTGAGGTTGTGGTAGTCGCATAGCCAGCGGATCAGCGCTTCATGCAGGTTGTCCTGCTCTTCCACGCTTAAATACAGCTCGGTACGGTTGCACGTCGAGAGCACCACGCCACCCTGCACCATAGGCTGTGCAAGCAGGCTGTCCAGCGCCAGGTCAAGCGTATCCGGCGAAAACGTCACGCGTTCTCGCAGCGAAACCGGAGCCGTTTTGTGGTTGATGCCGAGTGCTAATAGGGTCATGTTGAGCGGGAGTAGTACCAGCGTTAATAAGGTTAGCAGAACGCATCATACAGGATGCGCGAGATCAATAAAAGGGACTGCCTCCTTTCGGAGTAATAGGTTACACAACGCTTTGAGATAATTTGAACGTAGACGGTAGCCCCCTTCGACGCTAGCATTAACAGTTATAACTGCAACGTATCTCAAGGATTTGTCCTGATTATGACCCGACTGATTCGCCTGCTGCCGCTTGCAGCACTGGTTCTGACCGCGTGTACCGTCACCCAACCAAAAGGCCCGGGCAAAAGCCCTGATTCACCGCAGTGGCGTCAGCACCAGCAGGACGTCCGTAATTTGAACCAGTACCAGACCCGCGGCGCCTTCGCTTATCTCTCTGATGAGCAAAAGGTTTATGCCCGCTTCTTCTGGCAGCAGACGGGGCAGGACAACTACCGCCTGCTGCTGCTGAACCCGCTGGGCAGCACCGAACTGGAGCTTATCGCCAAACCGGGCGAAGCGCAGATCACCGATAACAAAGGCAAGCACTATACCGCGACCGATGCCGAAGAGATGATTGGCAAGCTGACCGGGATGCCTATCCCGCTCAACAGCCTGCGCCAGTGGATCCTTGGCCTGCCGGGCGAGGCAACTGACTACAGCCTTGACGACCAGTACCGTCTGAGCCAGGTGAACTACACCCAGAACGGCAAAACCTGGAAAGTGGTGTACAGCGCCTATGACAGCAAGAGCAAACCGTCGCTGCCATCAAACATGGAGCTGACCCAGGGCAGCCAGCGTATCAAGCTGAAAATGGACAACTGGATCGTTAAATGATGACCCACTGGCCCTCTCCGGCAAAGCTGAACCTGTTTTTATACATCACCGGCCAGCGTGCTGACGGTTATCACACCCTGCAGACGCTGTTTCAGTTTATTGACTATGGCGACACGATCTCCATTGAACTGCGTCAGGATGGGCAGATTTGCCTGCTAACGCCGGTAGAAGGCGTGGCGCATGAGGACAACCTGATCGTGCGCGCCGCGCGTCTGCTGATGAAAGCCGCGATGGAATCTGGCCGTCTGCCCGCGGGAAGCGGTGCGGATATCCGTATTGAGAAGCGCCTGCCGATGGGCGGCGGGCTGGGCGGTGGCTCATCTAACGCCGCCACCGTGCTGGTCGCCCTGAATCACCTCTGGGGCTGCGGGCTGTCGAAGGACGAACTGGCCGCCTTAGGCTTGACGCTGGGTGCGGATGTCCCGGTGTTTGTGCGCGGTCATGCGGCCTTTGCTGAGGGCGTGGGTGAGATCCTCTCCCCGGTTGAACCGCCGGAAAAATGGTATCTGGTTGCTCACCCAGGCGTGAACATTCCGACCCCGGTCATCTTTAAAGATCCTGACCTGAAAAGGAATACCCCGGTTCGGTCAATAGAAACGTTATTAAATTGTGAATTCAGCAACGATTGCGAGGATATCGCAAGAAAACGTTTTCGCGAGGTTGATGCGGTGCTTTCCTGGCTGTTAGAATACGCGCCGTCGCGCCTGACTGGTACAGGGGCCTGTGTCTTTGCTGAATTTGACACCGAATCCGCCGCTCGTCAGGTGCTTGAGCAAGCGCCGGTTTGGCTGCATGGTTTTGTAGCACGTGGGATGAACACCTCCCCCCTACAGCAGGCCATTCTGGCGCAGACTGAGTTTCGGTGACAACGTCACCCTGTTCCAGACGTTGCATCGCGCTCTTTAATACACCGCCTGGATAGCCTTCGCCTGGCCCGCACAGTTTGCGGCGAACGCTATCCACCACTGGACGCATGCCTGAGGTTCTTCTCGTGCCTGATATGAAGCTTTTTGCTGGTAACGCCACCCCGGAACTAGCACAACGTATTGCCAACCGCCTGTACACTTCCCTCGGCGACGCCGCCGTAGGTCGCTTTAGCGACGGCGAAGTCAGCGTACAAATCAACGAAAATGTACGCGGTGGTGATATTTTCATCATCCAGTCCACCTGTGCTCCAACGAACGACAACCTGATGGAACTGGTTGTTATGGTCGACGCCCTGCGTCGCGCTTCCGCAGGCCGTATCACTGCTGTAATCCCTTACTTCGGCTATGCCCGTCAGGACCGTCGCGTCCGTTCCGCGCGTGTGCCAATTACCGCTAAAGTTGTCGCTGACTTCCTGTCCAGCGTCGGCGTTGACCGCGTACTGACCGTTGACCTGCACGCAGAGCAGATCCAGGGCTTCTTCGACGTTCCGGTTGATAACGTATTCGGCAGCCCAATCCTGCTGGAAGATATGCTGCAGCTGAATCTGGATAACCCAATCGTGGTTTCTCCGGACATCGGCGGCGTGGTACGTGCCCGTGCTATCGCTAAGCTGCTGAACGATACCGACATGGCGATCATCGACAAACGCCGTCCGCGCGCTAACGTTTCTCAGGTGATGCACATCATCGGTGACGTTGCTGGCCGCGACTGCGTGCTGGTTGACGACATGATCGATACCGGCGGTACGCTGTGTAAAGCCGCTGAAGCGTTGAAAGAGCGTGGTGCCAAGCGCGTGTTCGCTTACGCGACTCACCCGATCTTCTCCGGTAATGCGGTAAACAACCTGCGCAACTCCGTCATTGACGAAGTGGTGGTATGCGATACCATCCCACTGAGCGACGAGATCAAAGCACTGCCAAACGTGCGTACGCTGACTCTGTCCGGGATGCTGGCCGAAGCGATTCGTCGTATCAGCAACGAAGAATCCATCTCAGCAATGTTCGAACACTAATCGAGCACGGCCAAAAAACCCGCTGCGGCGGGTTTTTTTGTCTCTGGGTTTTATTTGTATGATTAATGCCTCCTTCACCTGCCATTCACATGACAGATGATGCGCATACGGATGATAGATAATTGTGAAAAACGTAGCCTCCTCACATGTTCTGCCCTTTCGCGCCCTCATCGACGCCTGCTGGAAAGAGAAGTACACCTCGTCACGCTTTGTCCGTGACCTGATTGCCGGGATCACCGTCGGCATTATCGCCATCCCGCTGGCGATGGCGCTGGCGATTGGCAGCGGCGTTGCGCCGCAGTACGGTCTGTACACCTCGGCCGTTGCCGGGATCGTCATTGCCCTGACGGGCGGTTCGCGCTTCAGCGTCTCCGGCCCGACCGCCGCCTTCGTGGTGATCCTCTACCCGGTTTCGCAGCAGTTTGGTCTGGCAGGCCTGCTGGTCGCCACCCTGATGTCCGGCGTCTTTTTGATTCTGTTTGGTCTGGCCCGCTTTGGTCGCCTGATTGAATATATTCCCCTTTCCGTGACGCTGGGATTTACCTCGGGGATTGGTATCACCATCGGAACCATGCAGATCAAGGACTTCCTCGGCCTGCAGATGCCCCACGTACCTGAACACTACCTGCAAAAAGTGGGGGCGCTGTTTATGGCGCTGCCGACGGCCAACCTGGGCGATGCCGCCATCGGGATTGTGACGCTGGGCACGCTGATCGTCTGGCCTCGTCTGGGGATCCGTCTGCCGGGCCATCTGCCCGCGCTGCTGCTGGGCTGCGCGGTGATGGCCATCGTCAATATGTTCGGTGGTCATGTCGCGACTATCGGCTCGCAGTTCCACTATGTTCTGGCGGACGGTTCACAGGGTAGCGGCATTCCGCAACTGCTGCCGCAGCTGGTGCTGCCGTGGGACATGCCAGGCTCCAGCTTTACCCTAAGCTGGGATTCCCTTCGCGCCCTGCTTCCCGCCGCGTTCTCTATGGCGATGCTGGGGGCGATTGAATCCCTGCTTTGCGCTGTAGTGCTTGACGGCATGACCGGCACCAAACACAAAGCCAACAGCGAGCTGGTTGGTCAGGGATTAGGCAACCTCGTCGCGCCGTTCTTCGGCGGTATTACAGCAACGGCAGCCATCGCCCGTTCTGCGGCCAACGTGCGCGCGGGGGCAACCTCACCCGTTTCGGCGGTTATCCACTCCGTGCTGGTGATCCTCGCCCTGCTGATCCTCGCCCCGCTGCTCTCCTGGCTTCCGCTTTCCGCCATGGCTGCCCTGCTGCTGATGGTGGCCTGGAACATGAGCGAGGCGCATAAGGTCGTTCACCTTCTGCGTCGCGCGCCGAAAGACGACATCATCGTGATGCTGATCTGTATGTCGCTGACGGTGCTGTTCGATATGGTTATCGCCATTAGCGTGGGGATCGTGCTGGCCTCCCTGCTGTTTATGCGCCGTATTGCGCAGATGACGCGCCTCTCCCCGGTTAACGTGGAAGTGCCTGACGATGTGCTGGTGCTGCGCGTGATTGGCCCGCTGTTCTTCGCCGCGGCGGAAGGTCTGTTCAGCGATCTGGAGTCCCGCATCGCGGGCAAGCGGGTTGTAGTGCTGAAATGGGATGCCGTACCGGTGCTGGATGCCGGCGGCCTGGATGCCTTCCAGCGCTTTGTAAAACGTCTGCCGGAAGGCTGCGAGCTGCGGGTAAGTAACCTGGAATTTCAGCCGCTGCGCACCATGGCGCGCGCGGGTGTACAGCCGATCCCTGGCCGACTCTCCTTCTACCCTAACCGTGAAGCCGCGTTAGCGGATCTGTGAGTTACCTGATGCAGAGAAACGTCTCTGCATCATCACCCCGATCGCCTGCTGGAGCCACGCAAGCACGGCAGGCGTCATCCATGTTCCCTTCATAAGGTGCGGCTCCTGCTGCATGGTAGTGCGAAACTTTTGCTGAGTTTCCGGGCTAGTGCCCGCGTAAGACTGGAATAATGCCAGCCAGTTTTCAGCCAGCTTTTGCGCCTTCTCCGAGGCAGGATCGAGATTTTCCCGCTGCGCTTGGTGCAGCTTCGCCACCAGCGGCGGCCACTCCATCATGCGGTCAAAGTAGTGTGCCCGGGTAAAGGCCATCTCTTCGGCAGTGAGATACTTCTCCCATATGCTGAGCTTAGATTCCGCAAACGCGCGCGTGATGTAATCCGTCATCTCTGGCGTGATGCCGGTCTGCGCCTGCATCTGCGGTTCAACGCTGTGCATCTCGTTCAGCCGGGTGAGAAACTCCGGCTTGCCCGCCGTGTCCTGCTCGAGGCGCTCCATCCAGCGCGTCGCGAGGTCCATAGCCCGCGCGTCCGTAACGGGTATGCGCTGCTCCAGCAGCCTGTTGGCCTCTGCGACCAGCCCTGACCAGATAGCCGCCAGCGCATCCTTCTGCACCGCAAACGGCAGCTGCTGTAACTCTTCTTTGCTAAACCAGCGATCGTACATATTCATTAACTCCAGAGTCTGTAGCCAGGATTCCAGATCCGGCGTCGCATCGTCGAGAAGCCCGGTACGCAGCTCCACAAGCCGGTCGCGCAGCGTATGTATGCTGCGCAGCTGTTTATCCAGCAGCGTGATTTGCGCATCGAGTAGCTCGGTTAACGACAGCGACTCCTGTTCCAGGAAATCCCTGATTTCAGCAAGTTCCAGCCCCGCTTTTGCCAGCGCCTGGATCATGTGCAGACGCTGGACATCCGCCAGGTTGTAAAGCCGGTAACCTGCCGCGCTTCTGGCAGAAGGCAGCAACAACCCTGTTTGCTCATAGTGGTGCAATGTCCGCACGGTGATCCCGGCCCGTTTCGCCAGCTCACCCACCTGAATCAACATAACTGTTCCTTTTACTTTGCCAGTGGCGCCACTCTGGAGCCTTACGTTACGTGAGGGTCAACCCTTCATGCAAAAAAAACGGCTCCCGCGGGAGCCGTTTCGGTGTTCTTTATCAGGCACTAGCTGTGCTTATGCTGGTCGCGACGGCAGCGTTTGTCGTAGTGGCGCACCCACCAGTATTTATCGCAGACTTCCTCATGTCCGCTCACGCGCGCCCCGGCGAGCCACAATACCGCACCAACAAAGATGCTCAATATCGCGCCATGCGCGAAGTATTGCGGGAGGTTAATCTGGGGTAACTGGTTTAAAATGGAATAACCCACGCCGGCTACCATCACGAACAGCCCCAATCCCATCAGTACGTTACCGAGTAACGAAGCGTTTTTGCGTTTCATGTGTCACCTCCGGAACTTTGGGTTGTCAGGGGAAAAGCCCCTAATCCTTGTGTGTAAAGTATAGACAACGCCCCTTTTATGAGTTGCGTGAATGATCACAATTACAGATAACGCCCAAACAAAAGTTTACAAATAAGACTTTGAACAGCTTGAAATTCTAATTGTTCAAATCAGAAATTATTCGTATTTCGCCGAGAAGATCGCAGAATTTTGTCAAGCGGCGCGCCAGACAGTAAACTACGCGCCAGATCTGGAACCCATTAGGAATGAATCGTGACGATTAAACTGATTGTCGGCCTCGCCAACCCGGGCGCAGAGTATGCGGCCACCCGCCACAACGCCGGGGCATGGTATGTCGATCTGCTGGCCGAGCGGTTACGTGCTCCCCTGCGTGAAGAACCTAAATTCTTCGGGTATACCTCACGTATCAATCTTGCAGGCGCGGATATTCGCTTACTGGTGCCCACCACCTTTATGAACCTGAGCGGTAAAGCGGTGGCGGCGATGGCGACGTTTTATCGCATTAATCCGGATGAAATTCTGGTCGCACACGATGAGCTGGATCTCCCGCCCGGCGTGGCAAAATTCAAGCTGGGCGGCGGACACGGCGGCCACAACGGTCTTAAAGACATCATCAGCAAGCTGGGCAATAACCCGAATTTTCACCGTTTGCGCGTGGGAATCGGCCATCCGGGCGATAAAAACAAAGTTGTCGGTTTTGTTCTCGGTAAACCCCCGGTTTCTGAGCAGAAACTGATTGACGAGGCGGTAGACGAAGCGGCGCGCTGCACCGAAATCTGGCTGAAAGACGGCTTAACCAAAGCGACAAACCGCTTACACGCTTTCAAAGCGCAATAATCCGCCCGGTACGGCATTTTTACCGCGCGTCATGCGGGTTACGTGTATAATAGGCGTAGTTATTTACTTTTCATCAGTCGGTTATCGTTAACGGATTGATTATCAAGATATTAAGGTGATTTAGAAATGGGATTCAAATGCGGTATCGTCGGTCTGCCAAACGTGGGCAAATCCACCCTGTTTAACGCGCTTACCAAAGCGGGTATCGAAGCGGCGAACTTCCCGTTCTGTACCATCGAACCTAACACCGGCGTTGTGCCAATGCCGGACCCGCGTCTGGACCAGCTCGCGGAAATCGTGAAGCCGCAGCGCATTCTGCCAACCACCATGGAATTCGTGGACATCGCGGGCCTGGTAAAAGGCGCGTCCAAAGGTGAAGGCCTGGGTAACCAGTTCCTGACCAACATTCGTGAAACCGAAGCGATCGGCCACGTTGTGCGCTGCTTCGAGAACGACAACATTATCCACGTTAACAACAAAGTGGATCCGGCTGACGACATCGACGTTATCAACACCGAGCTGGCGCTCTCTGACCTCGACACCTGCGAACGCGCGATTCACCGCGTGCAGAAGAAAGCCAAAGGCGGCGACAAGGACGCGAAAGCGGAACTGGCTGCGCTGGAAAAATGTCTGCCACAGCTGGAAAACGCGGGCATGCTGCGCGCGCTGAAAAACCTGACTGAAGAAGACAAGGCGGCGATCAAATACCTGAGCTTCCTGACTCTGAAGCCAACCATGTACATCGCCAACGTTAACGAAGACGGTTTCGAGAACAACCCGTACCTGGACAAAGTGCGTGAAATCGCCGCGGCTGAAGGTTCTGTGGTTGTGGCGGTTTGCGCTGCCGTTGAATCCGATATCGCCGAGCTGGACGATGCCGACCGTGAAGAGTTCATGGCCGAGCTGGGTCTGGAAGAGCCGGGCCTGAACCGCGTAATTCGCGCAGGCTATGAGCTGCTGAACCTGCAGACCTACTTCACCGCTGGCGTGAAGGAAGTGCGTGCGTGGACGATCCCTGTAGGTGCAACTGCGCCTCAGGCGGCTGGTAAAATCCACACTGACTTCGAGAAAGGCTTTATTCGTGCGCAGACAATCGCGTTTGAAGACTTCATCACCTACAAGGGTGAGCAAGGCGCGAAAGAAGCAGGCAAGATGCGTGCGGAAGGGAAAGATTACATCGTTAAAGATGGCGACGTAATGAACTTCCTGTTTAACGTCTGATTCGTCTTGAATGAAAAAAATCCACGCCCTGGCGTGGATTTTTTTATAAATTAACGAACTTACGCCCTCTTGCGCAGATAGAACTCAAGGTATTTTTTAGGTCTATCCTGAAACGCACGCTCTTTGCCGTAGTTATAAGCATCGTTGAAATATTTATACGCTTCATCGAATTGATTCAGCTCGTAACAGACCATACCCAAGTCGATTGATGGTGCAGTGTCTATATCCGATCCACGTGTGCGCAACGTCGTCTCTCCCCATTTCTTCGCCTCATCGTAATCCTCAAGATCAAAGTAAGCGCTGTACATGCACGCAGCGATCCAGTTAGCAAATTCCGATTCAAACTTTGGCTCAGGAAGAGCTTGCCAGGCTTTTTGGTATTGCTCTAAAGCTTCGGCGTATTTTTGGTTGTCGTGAAACTCGTTTCCTTTTTCTACAAGAGATGTAAATCTTTTTTCATCGAATTTATAGCATACGTTTTTCATATATTTATTCATTATCATTCGAAAAAAGACCTCCTTGCCTATATAAAAGGGATATAAGCGATAAATGCCTTTAGAAGCATGGAGGTCTCTAAAAGAGTAAGTTTTTATTGTTAACTAACCAAAAAAGAAATATTTAAAAGCTTCTGCCTCAACATCCTTAAGCTTGCTTTTTAGCATTAAATCGATATCTTCCAGAAAGTCCTCTCTGAAATTAAAATCATCATCTGTAGCATCACCATCATATTTACTTTGCTCTATCTCAATGGCAGAACAAAAAGCATCCAAAAAGTCGGCTAACGAATTGGAAATAATGAAATTTCTTTTTTGAATACTACCATAAACAGGAGATGTAATATTTTGGGTATCACAAAAAAGAACATCTCCATTTCTTTCAGCAAAGATTATATATTCATCTCTCCAGGTCGTGTCATTTTGAACTCGCCAGCCTGATAACATTTCATTAAGCTCTTGGGACTCAACAATCTGTATAAAGAAAGTACCATCAAATGTTGGGTGGTCATTTAAAATCAAATGGCTATAAAAAAAACGAATTTCGCCATTTAAATTCACTGGAAAAGAAGTTTCATTTTCATCGTCTGTATAGTCTATCTCTCCCATATTTAAATCATTCATTTTGAATTTGCTAACAAAGTCTTGGACTGCATTTTTTATGTTCATCTTACCCCCTATAATTGCTTACATCGTTGTCTGGATTTTAGTGTTCTTTCTCTATCGATTAAGCGCCCGCGCGTCGAGTTTTTAGTATTCCCTCTATGTCCTTGATCACCATGGACATGCTCATTGAACTTGTCGGGATGGTTATGATTTTTCAAGAAAACAATATTCCTCGGATCACCTTGCCATTTAGAACCAAGTGTACCATTGCCTTCTACCGAGTTGATATGATGCCCAGTATAGCCTGCCCGTGACATCACGGAGGTAAGACTCTTGTTCGGAGTCTTCAATATTAAATCTCTCTCTTGCGCTGTCCAATTCCTGGTCCCAGCCCCACCATCCTGCAATAAGGCTTTTTCTTGCACCCATGCCCTAGAGATAGCAGAGCTTCTAGCTCCGTTTTGAGCAGAAAGAGAATCGTGTGGGCGGTAGCGAATCAGATCTTCAGGAGTTAACCCCCACGGATCCACCCACCCCAGTGCATTCGGCGCATACTGGTAAAGGTTTATCCCCCCCGCCAGCCCTATCGGGTCCTGCTGAGTAAATCTTCCGCAGTCCGGGTCGTAATACCGGAACAGATTGTAGTGCAGCCCTGTCTCACGGTCCAGGTATTGCCCCTGCATGCGCAGGTTCTGAGAATATCCTGATACCTGCGTCTCGCTTTCACGCAGCAGCTTGCCCCAGGCGCTGTTCACGCCTTCCCAGCGCACCTGCCCTTCGATATCCGTCATCCGCTCCGGCGTGCCGTTGGGCTGGCAGTGGAACCAGAAGATCTCCGGGGCATCAACGCCATCAATACGCGCCAGCGGATCGTAGCTGTCCTGATCGCTGTAGACGTAGGTCAGCGGCACATCCCCGTGCACCTCCTGCAACAGGCGGAACCCTTCCCAGACAAACCGGGTGGTGACCGGCTTGCCGGTTGGCTGTCCGCCCAGCATCTGGCGTCGCGTTTTGCTGATGCGTCGCCCGAGCGGATCGTAGCGGAAGCTGACCTGCGTCTGCGGCTTGTTGCGGTCCCGCGGCTGGCTGATGACCTCCGTCAGGCGATGTTCACCGTCGTAGCGGTAGTGCCAGCGCGTCTGGCCGTTATCCTTCTCCACGGTGCGGCCGTGGATGTCATAGCGCCAGCGAACGCCGTTCAGCTGCGTCAGGCGGTTGTGCGTGACCTTCTCAGCAGATCCTTCCAGCGGGTTGCCGGCTGCATCCCAGCGCCACTGCTCCTGTCCGGGCAGCGTGCCGTCCTGAACCAGCAGACGACCGGCGCTGTCGTACTGCCAGCGGTACCAGCTGAACGGGTTATCGTCCCGCTCTTCTCGGACCAGGTTATTGCGGTAGTCGTAATCCCAGCGGCGGGACCAGCGGCGCGGCGACGGGCGCTGGGCATTGCCGGTAAATACGTCCCGGCGATGCAGTCGGCCGAGGCGGTCGTATTCGCTGCGGGTGGTCAGCAGCCCCTGGGTGCGGCTGGTCTCCCGGTGGAGTTCGTCGCGGGTAAAGTCGGAGACCGACAGCTTATCGAGAGCAATGCTGAGCAGATGCCCGCTGCCGTAGTAAAACTGCTTCAGCTCGCGGCCGTCGGGAAGCGTGATAGAGGTGCGATTACCCAGCGCGTCATACTCCCACGCCAGCTCGCCGTGCTCGCCCGCTTCGCGCGTCACGCGACCAAGCGCGTCATACTCAAAGGCGAGCTCCTGCTCTGCCTCGGTGGTCCACGCGTCGGCTGCAAGCGCAGGATGCAGCCCAATCCGGCTTAACAGTCCGGACGGCGTGTAGTGGTAGCGGGTCTGCCCTTCCGGGGTGATGCGGGCGACCAGCTGGCCGCTCGCGCTCCAGGCGAAGGCGTGGGTGATGGCCTCCGGATGACCGGCTGCAAACGTGCGCGCTATCGTGCGCCCGCAGGCGTCGTAGCGATACTGCGAGGCCACGCCATCGAGCCCAATCTCTTCCAGCAGCAGCGAGTCCGCGCCCCAGCGGAACTGGTACGCTTCACCGTTTTCGTTTTCCAGGGCAATCAGACGCCCGCGGCTGTCCCAGCGGCGACGGACCTCTTCACCCTGGGTATTACGGGTGGCGGTTAAGCGCCCCGCCTCGTCGTATCTGAACTCACTCTCTTTACCGTCGGCGCCAGCATGCTTCACCGGCAGGCCACGTTCGTTCCATTTGAGCGATTCCGTCCAGCCTTCCGGACGATCGAGCTGCACCGGACGCCCTGCGGCGTCGTAGCGGTAGCGCGTCTCTTCCCCGTCGGCGCTCACCTCGGCCACCAGCCACCCCAGCGGGTGGTAGCGGTAGCGGGTAATACGCCCGGAACAGTCCGTCGAACGAACGATCTGTCCGGCCTCGTTGTACTCCTGGTAGCGGCTGTTTCCGGCGGCATCAACCTCTTCAACGACCTGGCCGAACTCGTCCCGGCGCAGCTGCGTGGTCTGCCCCATCGGGTCCACCACGCGCTTAAGGCCGTGATGTTCGTCGTACCAGAACCGGGTGGCGCTGCCGTCGGCTTCGATTATGGCCGCAGGAAGCGCGCGGTGCTCCAGCCAGGTGGTAGTGCGGGTATTGCCGTCGGCATCGGTCTCCTGAACCCGGTTGCCCATGTCGTCGTAGACGAAGGTAACGGCATTGCCGAGCGGATCGATGCGACGCGTCAGAAGCTCGTTCTCGTCCCACTCGTAGCGCCAGTTTTCACCGCGCTCGTCCACGTAGCGGACAATCAGGTTTTGCGCGTTCCAGTAGTGGCGGCGCGTCTGGCCGTCGTAGTGCTCGACGGTCGTCAGCCCGGCGGCTAAATCGTAGCTAAAGCGGCACCCGTCGCCGGTGCTGGTGCGGTTTTCCACCACGCGCCAGTGATCGAACTTTTTCCAGCGGTATTCACTCTCCAGACCGCCCGGCATCCGGTGCCAGACCATCAGCCCGTGCTCGTTATAGCGATATTCACGCGTCACCACGCCGGAGGCATCCGTCGCGCTCGACAGCTGGCCGCGCGCGTCGTAGCCCCACTGCATTAGCGGCCATGTCTGGTTACCGTCAAAATGGCTGGCAGCGGTAACGCGCTGCGGGAAACGTTCATCGTCATAGCGCAGGGTGACGTCGATTGCCCGCGGCTCATCGTGAAGGCCGACCAGCCTGCCGTGCTCGTCCCACTCCGTCAGCAGCGCGTTGCCGTATTCATCGCTGAGGGAGGCCAGACGCAGGATGGATGGATTCGCCCGGGTCGGTTTATACAGACGCCATACCGCACCGTCATCGTCGGCAATCGCCACGTCGCCGTTCTCATTACGGCGGATAATGATGCCTTCGCTGATGCTGTAAAACGCGCGGTCGACAGGCGGCAGCTCGAAGCTCAGCTCGCGCCCGGTTTCATCGAACCAGGTGGCATTGTTTTCTTCCAGCGCCAGATAGCTGTCAAAGGTGGTTGCCCAGCCCAGACCGAACAGCCCTTCGCGGGTGGTCAGGCTGTTGTAGCTGCGCTGCCAGCGAAGCGGGAAGCGCCCCGGCAGCGAGAAATCGAGTTCGTCGTCGTCATTCAGCACCTTCACGCCGGTGGCGGCGTGAACAGGGTGCGAGGAGCCAAACACGGCATTTACCGCCATATCGGCCAGCATCCCGCCGCCAGCTGAAGCCAGTGCACAGGGCATGTTTTTCAGGATCTTGCCCGGACGCCCGCGCAGCAGAGAGAGCGCAATCATCCCCAGCGCCAGACCCGGCGTTTTACCGCTTTTGATATCGCGGACCGTGAGCGTGTCCCCGCCGATGATCACGTTCGGGGAGACATCGTCGGAGACGGTACCTTCGCAGGTAGTGCGATCTTTCGCGCGCACCGCGGGCTGCCCGTTGATAAAGACGCTTTTAGAGCCTTCCGCCAGATACTGCGGCCCGGAGTGCTTTTCGCACGCCACCTTGTCTTCTTCCAGCGGCGAGGTTCCCGCGGCGGCATAGGCCACGCTCGGCTGCCACATTTCGCTGCCAAACTGACCGGCTGCGGATAGCAGCATGCCCGCGTAATCGGCAAAGCTGCCCGGGGACTGCGGCTCAGGAGACGGCGTATCGGCGGGCGTCAGCGTGCCTGCCGCGCGCGCGGCGGGGATTGCGTTGGTGAGAACGTTACTGGAACCGGTAGTGATTTTACCCGCAGGCGACGGCGGGAAAAGCGCATTGCCTAACCCCTCAGCGGCGTTGCTAATATCGTCGGTAATACCCGCCACGTTCGCCAGCACGCCACCGATAATTCCGCTTAGCAGACAGCTGGATCCTATTGCCGCCACGCCTGCTGCGGCGGCTCCGGCACCGAGGAGTGGCGCGGCGGCCGTAGCCGCCAGCCCCACCGCCGCGCCGATCACCGCATAGGCGGCACCTTCCGCCACGATGCTGGTGATGTCAGCAAAAATACTGGAGTGAATGATCTCGTCGCCCTTACGGGCCGCGTTGTTATCGCTCATGCCTTACACATTCCGGTTGTCGTTTAGCGTCAGACTCTGCTTAAGCGCGCTCCAGCGCACCTCGTCCTCTTCGGTAAAGGCTCTGAGTGCCGAGAGGGTAAAAATCATCAATACCGGTTTGCCCGGCGTTTGAACGGCCAGCTGTTTTTGCCACAGGCGCTGCCCGTTACGGTCAAAGGTGGTCTCAACTTCCAGCCCGCTAATTTTTCCGTCAGGCCCGGCCTTTACGTTCCGGAATTCGCTCTGGGCAATTTCACCCATCTGAGGACGCAGCACATCCCACTGGCGGTGGAACTCTTGTTCATAGTCGCTGCCATCGGGGATAACGCCGCGGCTGACCACCACGGACAGCCCGCTTTCGTCATCGCGAATAATATTCATGCTGTTATCCTGCCAGGCAGCAGGAAAAAGGGAAAACGAACCTTCCTGGAGGGTGTATTTCATAAGTGAACTCGGGATGATTAATATTGTGAGAAACATAAAGGCCAATCCATGCTGGCCCTCTGGCTGGCTGTTTTATTATTTAAGCCATTGACCTGACTGTTCGACTAAAACATGGCTGCCTTTGCTGACAATCAATTTCGCGGGTGCATACGTCACGGTATAAACGATCTCGCCATTCTTGTACGTTGAGCCGATTATTTTACCTGCGGAGTCGCGTAACGTTTTTCCCTTTAAGGAGATCGTACTGTTATCGCTTTTGCGCACGCCGAGATAGACCATCTCGTCACACTCGCTCCCAAAACGCCCGCACCTGTTTATCAGCGAAATAGTGAACTTTTCGGTGTCCAGTTTTCTGGTTTCAGCGTTATGAACCGAAGCGGCTTTACGTAACGTATAACGCTGCGGAGCATAATAATTTCCATTTTGAGGAGGAGTAGCTAAGCGCCATTCCATTTCATCCCCCTTTATTTCCAGAACAGCCCGTCCGCCTGGGCCGCCAAACGATGAGTTGAATTCAATATTGGCACGATTGCCAGCGATCGTACCGGTAAGATTACGCTCATCATCTTCCGGGCAATCTATGCGGTTTCCTCTCTGGGAGATATAGCAATAAGACCCGGTGATACGGTTGCCTGATTCAGCTAACCGCAGGGTTAACGTTGAGTCGTTCCCGAATTCGCCAGCCCAGTCCCCGTCAAACACGAGGCCTGAATGGCTGTTCGTTGCAAAATGCATCGCATTAAATCTGGCAGCCCATTGCTGAATATCGGCATTAATAACCGGGCTATTATCAGAAGACTGGTAATGAATAACGTCCGACTCCGGAACCACCCAGGCCGCAAAGATTTTGCCGTCAGGATTGATGACCAGCGCTGACGCATTCTCCTGGTAGAGATCCTTTAGCCAGCCTTCAACAAACAATCCGCCACCAATGGTGGTATGCGGTTCACCGAAGACATCAAAGTTATCAATAAAGATCTGGTAATGATTTACCAGCGTTTTCCTGAGATTGTCTGTCACTTCGCTGTCGTTAACGATGCGGCTAACCGTGTCGAGCTTATTGTATTGCGATAATTCAAGCGCCGATGACGTTTCAACAACGCCTGTCAATAAAGCGGTGAACAATACGGCTGCCAGATATTTTTTGGCCATAATTTACTCTGAAGAACCATTATCGTAATTCATTGTTATCTTCACAACCTTACTGTCTTTAACCTCAAAAGAGAGCAATTTCTTACCCAATTCATAGGAAACCCACTGCTCCACGGAATCATTTTCGACCTGACCATCGCCGTATGCATTTTTCAGTGCTCTGATTGTTGAACCCACATGGACACCACGCGGCGTTGCCAAGTCTTCGGCAGTCAGCGTAATTTGAGACACGATATAATCATCAACGCTTCGTTCAGCTTTATCCCACCAGAGATTGGAAGTGAATATTTCTAAACCAGCCTTTTGATGCTGAAAGAACTTATATTGGGTTCCGTCAAAAGGAACCTCACCGACAAAATGGCCTTCAAGCGGCACGTCAATTTTACGGGCAATATCAGGAGTCCATCTGTCGCCTAAGGTGACAGGCTGGCCTTTGACCTTGACGGAAAAATCCTGTTTTGTCAGAACGGGCGGCATAACCTGAGCCAAAACCACGTTGCTGCTCAGGCAGTTAAATATCAGGGCAGAACAAAGAAATGTCGGAGTGTGTTTTTTCACATTAATTGTCATTCAATGAATATTTACTGCGCTTCGCGCCACTGGAAACACCGCCAGGACATGGGAGCAGCGTTTCTTATTCGGCGCTTATGACGACTGAACCCAGACAGTCAGGATTTTTAACGGTGAAGCTGAAGCTCACCTTTTGTTCATTCATATCTTTTGGCGCTGTATAACTGGTCACTTCACTCTCAGAGCGGCCTCGTGGATAATCAGTTAACGTCAGTTGCGGATAATGTTTTTTAACAGTGTCGAGAGTGATGCACTGGCCTGACGGTGAAAAATTAAGTAATGGCGCCATGTCGCCGTTATATTTGCTTAAACGTAAACCAATTTCGGTAATGCTCGTTCCATCATCCAGTTTGAAATCGTCAGCTTTGTAGAAATTGATATATTCATTTTGTTTGGTGATCTTAAATGACAACGGCGCATTGCTTAGGCTTGTAACGGATAATGATCTGAGTGATGCACTCATCCCGGAAATGAACATCCAAAGATCCTTTTTCTGAGCGTCTCCTTCAGCCATTCCCGTCGTTAATAATGCGATAAGCACCGCACCGGCCTTACTCATCTTTTGGCGTAAATTTCGCCTGCACCGCCGCATCAATATCCCCTTTATGCCCCGATCCCGGCGCCGTAGTGCCCGGCTTGGTTCCCGACGTGTTCAGATGAAGCTTACCGCCCGTGGTAATATACCCATCCCCTTCGACAAAGAAGTTAAACTCTTTGCCGATCAGGTTAATCTTGCCGTTCGCGTTCAGCTCAATGGCGCTTTCGCCTGAAACCAGCCTCAGCTTCGTCCCGGAAGCAATGACGTACTGCTCTACCGCCGCATCCAGCTTGCCTTTCCCAGTCAGGATCTCGGTGCCGCCTTTCACGGCCTGCGTCTGGTTCGCTTCCACGCGATGCAGTTCATTTTTCTTCACGTAATGGCTGCGCTCGCCGCCGACGCTGTGCGTTTCATCATTTTTAACGCTGGTGTCCATGTTGCGCTCGGCCTGGATCCACACCTGCTCTGCACCCGCTTTATCCTCAAATCGCAGGGCGTTGGCGTTGTCCACGGAACCGTCTTTCGTGCGGCTCATAAAGCCCATCTGCGTCGCCGCGGCCGGCAGCGCCCACGGCGGCATGCTTGCGTCGTTGTACACGCGGCCGGTAATAATCGGACGGTCCGGGTCGCCGTTGATAAAGTCCACCACCACCTCGTCGCCGACGCGCGGGATTTGTACCCCGCCGTAGCCCTGGCCCGCCCACGCGCTCGACACGCGCACCCAGCAGGAGCTGGTGTCATCCCCCTTCGCCAGGCGGTCCCAGTGGAACTTCACCTTCACGCGGCCGTATTTGTCCGTCCAGATACTCTCGCCGTTCGGCCCCACCACCTTCGCGGTCTGCGGGCCGTAGGTGCGCGGCCACGCCGTGGACTGCGCCGGGCGGTACACCACCGCCGACGGGATCACCGTGAAATCGGTGCGGTGAATGGTTTCACCCTCGCCGCTGGCGTAGCGGTTCTCCTCGAAGTGGTAGCCCGCAGCAGTCACCAGATACTCCCCGTTGTCGCTGAAGAACGGCGCGTTGGTTAACGTGAAGGTGTGCCCCGGCGCAATCCCCGCCGCCGTGGCGGTGGCCTGAATCTGCTGATGCTCCACCTGCCAGCGTTCCTGACGGATACGGGCATAGAACTCCCCGTGCCCTTTATCCACAAAGCGCCCCGGCCAGTCGTACACGTCGATGCTCCCCGGCTTCGGCGACGCCGGGTTCTGCTGGGCCTGGAACAGCCACGCGTTCGGCTTGCGGAAGTCATAGTCGTCGAGGCTGTAAATCCCCGGCGTCACGCTGTCCTCCAGCGCCCACTGGCTGATGCCCTCTTCGTCCGTACTGCCGCCGGACGGCGTCTGGTGGTAAGGAATAACCTCATAGCCGCTGAACGGCTGATGCTGCGTCGCGGCGTCGGTCAGCACCAGGGTATGTTTGTCCGCCTCGTGGCGGAAGTGATACGCAATCCCCTCCAGCTCCATCAGGCGGCTGATGAAGTCCAGGCTCGACTCCTGATACTGCACGCAGTAGTCCCACACCCGGTAGCTGCCGGTGAGCTTATCCTCAACGTTGACCTGATGCTCACCCAGCAGGGTTTTCACAATCTGCGGCACCGTCTGCCCCTGGAAGATACGCAGGTTACGGTCGCGCTTCATCGGCCACAGGTCCGGCTCCACCGTCAGCTGGTAGACCGCATAGCGGGTGCCCGTCAGCTCAACGGCGCTGACCGCCACGCGGGTAATCTTGCCGTTAACATAGCGGGACGTCAGCAGGCTCTGCGTCGGGATGGTCACAGTCACCGGCTGGCCCAGCAGCCTGCTGCGGTCGATGCGCGCGTCCGTGCCGAGCACGGTCAGCGTCAGCGCGAACGACTCGGACATCGCCTCGCGGCCCGTCAGTTTCCAGAACAGAAGCCCCTCCACCGGGAGCTGAACGGTAATTCGGTTGAGCATAATCTTTATTCCACTATGGACTAATCTCAGTGCCAGAAGTTAACTCATTTCAATACGCAAAGCGTAAACGCTGCTGGTTTGATAATGAGTAGCTGTAAGATTGACTTCGCTTGCCACAAAATGAAACTACTTTTCCTGTAGTTTCATTGAGATATTTTTAAGTTAATATCGTGCTTATTTAAGCCATAAACCTGAAAACATAAGGACGCTACCCAGGGAAACTACGCTTTTAGCAACGATAAGTAAGCCAGGCGCAACGACGCGTGTTATAGACGATATTTTTTCATGGTTTTCTGCATTGTATTTTTTGTGCCCCCCTATAACCCCGTGAAAAATCGTGCAGAGCAGCACAACGGTAATCTTTAAACCCCATACGCACAGGAAAGACATGGAAAAGATAATCGAATATTGTTTCGCCGTTGCGACGGAGAATAATGACATTGACTGAGCGAACCATTTCAACGCAAAGCCAATAACAACCGTAGTCACTAGCACCAGAACGAACATTAACCCAGCAAGCAACCATTGTTTTTTACTGAACAAATCTTTTCCATTCCAGATAAGCGCTAGTGCCCAAACCAGAAAGAGAAGAAAGAAAAACCAATGCATCATAACATTCCACATTTATATATCATGTTATTTTCGGCATCCATCTAACCTATTCGCATCAGACTGTTTGCCAAACCAAACCCAATAAGCGCACTAACAGCACGATCTCGCGATTCTGCTAGCGAGATGTTACATGATGGTGTTAAGTCCCATTATTTTTGTGTATCGCAATCAAAAGATGATTCTAATAGTTTATCATTATATTTATACTGCATTTTCTGCTGATCTGAAAGACTGCTAACAGGTAAGTACTTATGATATCTATCTACATATTTAAACAATACATTCAAATTAGCATGTAAATCAACCACCATTTACCCATAATGAAATATATTTAATATCAACCCTAAAATTCATCATGGCATTTCATTTTAATGATCTTTTGTTTTATTCTGTAATTGGCATCAACCTCATGCGGGAGCCTAACCTTTAATCCTCGACGGATTTGTTCAACAATAAACCAGACATCCGACAACCTTTCAAAAAACAACTCATCCGAATTATCAAACTCCTTCGCTGCATACATACCGAACGTCATCTTCCATAATTTCGCTTTATCATTTTCCTTGCCTTCGATTAAATCCTGTAGAAATAACAATTGTTGCACAATAGAGTCGTACATTTGTAAAAGTGGGGAGTTGGGATTGATATTTTTGACATAAGCATATCTCTTTTTTGCTAAAGTTAATGGTTTTTCTACATAATCCAAGACTGTTATTTCATTCATTATATTGAGTTAAATTATTAGATGGGAATACGTCTATTACCCCCACTACTTCCACTTTATAATATTAACCATTGCTTTTTATTTAAGAAAAAAGTAGAGGCAAGAGGACAAATTAAAAACCACCTTTTTATCAATGAATGATTATCATTAAGAATGGCATATTTGATATTTAGGTGTATTTTCAATACTGGCAAAGTGAGTTGTTTTGACTCACATATAACTTCACATTAACCCAACATTTTCTGCTCAACTGAATGGCACGCTACAATAGCCGTGCCATAGGGATCATGCAATTATAAAAAATTGTCCTCAGGTGCTCTATCGAATAACTCACCTGCCATGGTGGCGATACGTTCGTGTTGCACGAGTTTATTTTTCCACTCCAGGGGAATACCGGAATAACCATATAATGCTCCAGCTATTTGCCCCGCTGTCGCCGCAACGCTGTCAGCGTCATCGGCAAGATTGGCGGCCAGCAGAATTGCATCGCGGAAATTATCCGTATTCCATACCGACCACATCGCGGCCTCAAGCGTATCGATAACATAACCACTTGAACGAATCTGATCGCGAGTTTTTTGCTTATACTCACCCGCGTTGATTATCATTACACGTGGCTGAAGCGGCATGACGTGCGGAGAAAAAACAAAATCTTTATTGCTACCGTTAATCATATGCACAAGCAAATAACTTAAATACTGTGTACTATTTATTGCTTCCGCGGCACCGTGTGTTGCGATACTTTGTTTTTTAGCTTCATAAAACGCTTTGCTTAATGATTTTCTAAAAAAAATAGAGACAGGTGCTTGTCTGATAATGGAAGCATTACCTGCAGTTTCTGGCGCTGTATTACCGCTCCACCCAGGACCAACAGTTAAATATTGGTCTAAAGCAAAGCGAGTTGTATTACCTATATCAAAACAGATGCCATTTGAACTGTTATAACCATGCCGATACCATTCCAGAAGCTTATTCCTGAAGCATATAGTATCAGCATCACCTTTCTCAAGAAGCGTTTCCGCAAGACATAATGCCATGGATGTATCATCCGTCCATTCGCCTGCGCGAAGTCGAAATGGCCCACCACCAGTCATATCGTTGACGTGTGCTTTGTCTCGAGGTAAAAACTCAAGCGTCGTACCTACAGCATCTCCTACAGCAAGACCAATAAGCGCACCGACAGCACGATCACGTGATTCCGCCAGGGATATGTTACATGATGGTGTTAAGTCCCATTGTTTTTGCACATCACTATTGGAGGAAGATTCTAAGGATTTATTATCATAAGTATACTGCATCCTCCGCTGGACTGAAGGATTGCTTACGGGTAAGTATTGTCGATATTTGTCCACATACTTTAGCAGCGTATTTAAATCAGTGTGCAGATCGATCATTATAATTCCTTATATGTAAGCGCGGTTTTACCACCAGAATCAACACGCTCAACAACTTCAAATTTGGTACCTGGTTTGAAAAGCACCTCCGTTTCAGTTCCTTTATATTCAGAGAGAAAATCAATAGGCTTACCTGTTTTACCATTAATCGTAATGGTGGTATCTCCTGAAAAAGGAACTTTCTGATCGGTGCTCATAAATGCTGGATCAGAAACAACATTACCCACCTGGTTTTCCATTAGTACGTTTTCAGGTAACGTCGCGCCTCGATATGTTATGCCCTCATAAGAAGGAAGCTTATCAAGAGCGTTAGTGGCGTGATCCGCAAAAGCTTGAATTTCTGGTGTAAGTTCAGCCTGGCCTCTTAGCGCATTGTTAACCATCGGATAACCTTCATTCGTAGTATAACCATAAAGAGCCCCTACTTCATCATCGGTTAGCAGGGAGGAGAGTCGTTTATCCCCTTGTTCAGCAAGCTGTCTTCCCTTCGTTACCCATGTATTAGCCAGGTCTTTACCTACAGCCTCGGATAAAGTCATCTTCGGTTTATTTAGCGCTGTAGCGCCTAATGGGCTTGCTTCGACAGGCCTAACTGCCGGTATTTTACCAGCCCGCCACGCATCAAACCGTGCTCCGCCTTTAATGCCAGCCCCGCCGCCGATAACGGAGCCGATCAGCATCCCCCATTTCTGACCGTCGCTACCTTCGCCACACAGCATTCCACCCGCGTAGCCACCAATAGTCCCACCGCCCATAGCACCGAGGGTGCTCAGAAGTGCGATTGCCGGACTGGCCAGCACCGCCATAGCTCCGGCACCAACGGCAAGCATCGTCCAGTTCACCCATTCCGGGATTTCAGGACTTATTTCATCGGTCTGAACCTTGCTTCCACCGATAATAACATTTCGCGATCCCTGGCTAATCTCAGCGCTGCATGTCAGCTTATCGCCAGTGCGAGAGGCGGGAAAGTTGTTGATGTAAACCTTTATCGAACCTTCGGCAACCCGTTGCAGACTACCGCTGTGTTCGTCACACTCTCCGGCTGACAGATGAGCGCGGATAGCCTTTCGGCTGTTGATAAAGACATTGGGTGAACCTTCTTTTAGCGTACCGGTAGTATGGCGTGGAGCCCATGACATACTGCCGAGGAGCTCACCCAACCCACCCGCAGCACAGGCCCCGGCCGCAACGGCTGAAACAGCAACCAGCGCGGTCCCTCCGGTGACGACAACGGCAGCTGCTCCCAGAATTGCCCCACCAACCAATCCTGCGATCATCCAGCCTTTTGAGGCTGTATGAGCAATCTCATCATCTACGCGAGCGGCCAGACATTCGGACATAACTATTCGGCTCGCTGTGCCATCAGATACCCACGTATCCGATCGGGTGTATTAAGTTGGTCAGAACCAGAGACCTGGCGGCATACGGAAAGCTGTGAAAGCAAGTGATGTGATTTGTCTGAGGAAGTCGTCCAGAGCGCGTAACGAAGGGGTTGGCTGTCCGGAACGGGTGCAATACTGAGTGGTTTACCCCGCTTTTCAAAAAGCAAATACTGCCCCTCTTTCGCCCGCTGAAGCGAAAGGTGTCCATACAGTTCCTGAATGTTTTCAAAGACACTGAGTACCTTACTCTCACTATCAAGCGCAAAAAAAGGCCCCTGGCTGTCGGCAGCGAGCATTTCCTGGGTTTCAGTCTGAGCCGGTTTGTGGAACTTAATACTGCGGATAATTTCCTGATATTGATTATGATAATAATCGCTAAACTCGCCCGGGCAAGTACCGATATAACACACCATCTTTTGGCCACCAGGATGGTCACCGAGCAAAATAACGGTCTGTCTCTGGAAAATGATCGCATTATCATTTTTGAACTGATAAAAAAGCTCAACCGCCGGGAGACCATCAACAGAGGTCATCTGAGAGGATTCGAGACGAAATTCGGGCACCGTAATTTCCAGTTCACGTACCAGCCGTGTTGCCGCATCCTGGACTTTATCTTCGTTTTTAGCACTCGCACGAGAAACAACAAAAGTAAACTCGCTGGCTCCGTTATCACTCAGGGTAAATAAATTCATGGTTCTGTCTTTAAACACATCAGGTAAGGCGAGGGATGCTTCCTGAAGAATATATTCAGCCATTCGGGTTACTCTTATTTATTGCCATTAATAACAAAAAAACTATCCACTTCCTGCTGGATTTCACCCTGATGGGATGCGCCAGGAGGATCGATAACGTTTCGTCCATCATCAGGATTTAAATGCAATTCACCGGAAAGCGTATTAATTTGTGCATTCTGTTTTGCAGTAAAGTTAAAGTTATTACCAATGATATGGACGCTGCCGTCTTTTGATAGCTCGATAGCACTTTCACCACATTCCAGTCTCAGCGTATTACCTGCGGAAAGGATAAAATTGTTAACCACTTTATCGTTTCGACTCTTACCCGTCAGGCATATCACATCGCCTTTAATACCTGATTTCTGGTTTTTCGCTACCCGTAAAGTTTCATCTTCTCCAACAAACTGAGTGCGATTTTTTTCAGTAGAATGCCACTCGTCGTTTTTGACGTTAATATCCAGATTCCGCTCGGCCTGGATCCACACCTGCTCCGCGCCCGCCTTGTCCTCAAATCGCAGGGCGTTGGCGTTGTCCACGGAACCGTCTTTCGTGCGGCTCATAAAGCCCATCTGCGTCGCCGCAGCCGGCAGCGCCCACGGCGGCATGCTCGCGTCGTTGTACACGCGACCGGTAATAATCGGACGGTCCGGGTCGCCGTTGATAAAGTCCACCACCACCTCGTCGCCGACGCGAGGGATTTGTACGCCGCCGTAGCCCTGGCCCGCCCACGCGCTCGACACGCGCACCCAGCAGGAGCTGGTGTCATCCCCCTTCGCCAGGCGGTCCCAGTGGAACTTCACCTTCACGCGGCCGTATTTGTCCGTCCAGATACTCTCGCCGTTCGGCCCCACCACCTTCGCGGTCTGCGGGCCGTAGGTGCGCGGCCACGCCGTGGACTGCGCCGGGCGGTACACCACCGCCGACGGGATCACCGTGAAATCGGTGCGGTGAATGGTTTCACCCTCGCCGCTGGCGTAGCGGTTCTCCTCGAAGTGGTAGCCCGCAGCAGTCACCAGATACTCCCCGTTGTCGCTGAAGAACGGCGCGTTGGTTAACGTGAAGGTGTGCCCCGGCGCAATCCCCGCCGCCGTGGCGGTGGCCTGAATCTGCTGATGCTCCACCTGCCAGCGCTCCTGACGGATACGGGCATAGAACTCCCCGTGCCCTTTATCCACAAAGCGCCCCGGCCAGTCGTACACGTCGATGCTCCCCGGCTTCGGCGACGCCGGGTTCTGCTGGGCCTGGAACAGCCACGCGTTCGGCTTGCGGAAGTCATAGTCGTCGAGGCTGTAAATCCCCGGCGTCACGCTGTCCTCCAGCGCCCACTGGCTGATGCCCTCTTCGTCCGTACTGCCGCCGGACGGCGTCTGGTGGTAAGGAATAACCTCATAGCCGCTGAACGGCTGATGCTGCGTCGCCGCGTCGTTCAGCACCAGGGTATGTTTGTCCGCCTCGTGGCGGAAGTGATACGCAATCCCCTCCAGCTCCATCAGGCGGCTGATGAAGTCCAGGCTCGACTCCTGATACTGCACGCAGTAGTCCCACACCCGGTAGCTGCCGATGAGCTTATCCTCAACGTTGACCTGATGCTCACCGAGCAGGGTTTTCACAATCTGCGGCACCGTCTGGCCCTGGAAGATACGCAGGTTACGGTCGCGCTTCATCGGCCACAGGTCCGGCTCCACCGTCAACTGGTAGACCGCATAGCGGGTGCCCGTCAGCTCAACGGCGCTGACCGCCACGCGGGTAATCTTGCCGTTAACATAGCGGGACGTCAGCAGGCTCTGCGTCGGGATGGTCACCGTCACCGGCTGGCCCAGCAGCCTGCTGCGGTCGATGCGCGCGTCCGTGCCGAGCACGGTCAGCGTCAGCGCAAACGACTCGGACATTGCCTCGCGGCCCGTCAGTTTCCAGAACAGAAGCCCCTCCACCGGGAGCTGAACGGTAATTCGGTTGAGCATAATCTTTATTCCATCTAGCTTATGCGATGCAGAAAAGAGGTTCGCATCTGTGATAAAGCGTCATTCAAGAAAGGGGCGTTTCCCTCTTGTTCATCCAAAAAACAAGAGAGTAGATTTTCAGTGTCTCTGATGTGACAAATAAGCCTACATTCAACCAGATGTTTGAGATATCAAACATACTTACTAAAAGAGGGAAAAATGAGACCGAGCATCTGAATGAAATCAAGCGAAATAATTCCTGAGCAAGTGCGAATTTAACCGATCCGATCTTTCGCTTGAAGAATAACCAGGCCGAAGCAAACAAAGAGAGTAATAAAAGTAAGTCAAGCATAAAAAAAAGCATGACCAAAATGCTGAAACCATCACCTGCGTAATAATGCAACGAAGCACTAAACGCTTTTGCGTCAGAAATGAATGGAATTCTGTCGTGGCGAACTGAATTCACGCAATAAAGTAAAATGGCGAGAAGATCCATGCTTCCCCAGACATACCCTGTTTTACTCTTTAAATGCGCGACATTTTTTAGTTTACGAACGTTATTATCATTTACAAAAATGGAATTTCGCTTCATCAAACTCTCCGAGGTCGGAGAAAAAAAAGGCCCGGTTGTTTTTCTCTGAGGGTGGTCGATTAAGACCACCGCTCCTGAGCCTATTGAGCATTTAATTCAAATGAGATTTTGTACGCAAAGAGGAGAAACAATCATCGAACACCTTTGGAATAAGTCCCTGGCCTCGAAGATCGTACGTTCCTACGGATTCACCAGCCAGGTGCCCGGCTTGGTGATATCCAGCGTCTGGCCACGCGTTCTTCCGTTGCCCTGCAGTTCAATCTTCGCCTCACCGGCCGGCAGCTTGAGCGATGCATAGCCGTTGGTTCCCGGGCGCAGCGCTTTTGGCTCGCCGTTCACTTTCAGCGTTTCGCCGTCGAGGATCCGGATATAGACCAACGCAACAGGGCTCTCGACAGGCGGTGGCGTCTGCTGTGCCGTCGCCTGCTCGCTCACCTTCGCCGTTTCTGGCTTCACGTCCGGCGCGTTCGCGGCGGTTTCAGTCGGACGCGTCTCTGCCGGTGCTTGTGCAGCCTGCTCGGGAGCATCATTACCGCTGCTGAACAGCATCGCGCCAGCGACAACGCCGACCAGCACGCCTGCGGCAACCATGCCCGGGATCTTGTAGCGACGCCAGTCGAGGAGCGACGCCGGTTTTTCGTCTTCAACCGGAACCAGCATCGTGCCGGGCTTTTTCGCCGTCAGCACGTCGTTGATACCCGCGACCGGCATCTCAATCAGCGCGGCAAACTCGTCGATTGACTGCGGACGGTCCTCCATGTGCAGCGCCAGCGCGCGGTCGATGGCCTGCAGCAGCGGAATGGAATAGCCTTGCGGCATGATTTCCACCAGCGGTTTGCAGGTATCCTGAATCGAGCGCACCACGCTGACCGGCGGCGGAGAACCCACAATCAGGGTACGCAGCACGGCGCCGAGGGCGTATATGTCCGTCCAAGGGCCCTGCTCGCTTTCGTTGTCGTCGGTGTACTGCTCGATCGGCGCAAAGCCCGGGCGCAGCATGGTTTCCGTTTCGTCGGAAAGGTTACCGATGGTGCGGCGCGCGGAGCCGAAATCGAGCAGCACCGGCAGGCCGTTATCCTGGATCTGGATGTTATCCAGAGAGATGTCGCGGTGCAGGTAGCCTTCGTCGTGGATGGTCTTGATTGCGCCAAACAGCATCGGCAGCGTGCGGCGGATCCAGGCTTCGTTGATCAGCTCCGGCTTTTCTTCGCGCAGGCGAGAAAGCGTGGTTCCGCTGTAGAACAGCGTCCCCATGTAGGCCGTGTCGTTTTGCACCCAGAAACGCAGAACGTGCAGCAGGTTCGGGTGGTTAAAGCGCGCCAGCAGACGGGCTTCCTGAATGAAGCTGTTCAGGCCAGCGGAAAACGCTTTGCCAAAGCGCTCGCTGCGCAGCACCAGGGTCATGTCGTCGCCGCGCACGGCGAGCGAGGAAGGCATAAATTCTTTGATAGCGATAGTGCGTTCGAGCTGGTGATCCCACGCGCGATAGACGATGCCAAAACCGCCGCCGCCGATCACCTCTTTGATTTCAAACTCGTTGAAGCGGTACCCGACCGGGAGCGCGTTTGGGACAGTCCGATTGTTATCATTATCCGTCATCTTTTACAGTTCTCTTGATGATTATTACGCGGCAAACTGACAGTGAAACTCGCCCTGCTCGCAGGTGACGTGCAGACGTCGGTACTGCTCATCGCTGCGGCTGGCGGTAAGTAAGATCTGGCTCATCTGAGGCAGCAAGGTGTTGGTCAGAATAGCGTCCACCATGCGGCCCCCGGACTCCACCTCGGTACAGCGCTGAACAATCTGTTCCACCACGCTGTCGTCAAATTCAGAAATAATGCTGTGATTCTCTTCCAGACGACGCTGAATGCGCTTGAGCTGCAGGCGAACAATCTGCCCCAGCATCTCGTCGCTGAGTGGGTAGTACGGCACCACCAGCAGGCGGCCCAGCAGCGCCGGCGGGAAGACCTCCAGCAGCGGCTGGCGCAGGGCGCCGCTTAACGCGTCAGGCTCCGGCATCAGCTCCGGATCGGCGCACATGGCGCTAATCAGGTCGGTGCCGACGTTGGAGGTCAGAATAATGATGGTGTTACGGAAATCGATGTGGCGCCCCTCGCCGTCTTCCATCCAGCCCTTATCAAAGACCTGGAAGAAGATTTCGTGGACGTCCGGGTGCGCTTTTTCAATTTCATCCAGCAGCACCACGCTGTACGGGCGGCGGCGCACGGCCTCGGTTAACACGCCGCCTTCACCATACCCTACGTACCCTGGAGGCGCACCTTTTAGGGTGGAAACGGTGTGCGCTTCCTGAAACTCGCTCATGTTGATGGTGATAACGTTCTGCTCGCCGCCGTAGAGGGATTCCGCGAGCGCCAGCGCGGTTTCGGTTTTACCGACCCCGGACGGGCCGCACAGCATAAAGACGCCCACCGGTTTGTTGGGATCGTCGAGCTTCGCCCGCGAGGTTTTCACGCGCCGGGCAATGAGGTCCAGACCGTGACGCTGGCCGATAACGCGCTGGTTGAGCGTGTCGGCGAGGTTCAGCACCGCGTCGATCTCGTTTTTCACCATTCGGCCCAGCGGGATCCCGGTCCAGTCAGAGACCACCGCGGCGACCACGTTTTCATCCACCGCCGCAAACAGCAGCGGTTCATCGCCCTGCAGGGCGTTCAGCGCATGCTGCTGTTCCGCCAGCTGGCCGCGCAGCTCGGCGCTATCTTCCTCGCCTGCCGCGAACAGCGCGGCGCGCAGGCGGATAATCTCCTGCACCAGGCTGCGCTCTTCTTCCCAGCGCCGGGACAGGGCTTGGCGTTTTATTTCATACGCGTCGCGTTCGGCGAGTAAAACGGTCACGCGATCGGCGTCACCGGCTCCCACGCGCGCTTCGCGTTCAGCAATCTCAATTTCCACGTCCAGCGCGGCAAGGTGGCGCAGGCAGTCTTCCAGCTGCGCAGGAGGCGCGCTCTGGCTCACCGCGACGCGGGCGCAGGCGGTGTCGAGCAGCGCAACGGCTTTATCCGGCAGCTGACGCGCCGGTATGTAGCGATGCGACAGCTTCACCGCCGCGCTGACCGCTTCGTCGAGCAGCAGGACCTGGTGGTGCGTCTCCAGCGGCGACACGGTGCTGCGCAGCATCAGAATGGCCTTCGCTTCGTCCGGCTCGTGCACCTGCACCGTCTGGAAACGACGGGTCAGCGCCGGGTCTTTCTCGATGTACTTTTTGTATTCCGCCCAGGTAGTGGCGCCGATGGTGCGCAGCTGTCCGCGCGCCAGCGCGGGCTTCAGCAGGTTCGCCGCATCGCCGGTCCCCTGCTGGCCGCCTGCGCCAATCAGGGTGTGGATCTCATCGATAAACAGAATAATCGGCGTGGCGCTGGACTGGACTTCATTAATGAGCGCCTGCAGACGGGCCTCGAACTCGCCTTTCATGCCTGCGCCTGCCTGCAGCATGCCGATATCCAGCAGCCACAGCTGAATATTTTGCAGCGGCTCCGGCACGTCGCCGTCGGCGATACGCAGCGCCAGCCCTTCCACCACCGCCGTTTTCCCGACCCCGGCTTCCCCGGTCAACAGGGGGTTGTTCTGGCGGCGACGCATCAGGATATCCACCATCTGGCGGATCTCCTCGTCGCGCCCGACGACCGGGTCAATTTTCCCTTCGCGGGCGCGGGCGGTCAGGTCCTGGCCGTACTGGGCCAGCGTTCCCTGCGCCGCCGGTACCGTACCTGCCGGTGCGTCTGCGGCGGCAGCGGCCTGCTGCGTCTCTTTGCTGTTGGCGCAGATGGTATCGAACTGCTCAATCAGCACCTCGACGTTAAGGCGGGTGAACTGCGCCGAGATGCTTTTCAGCACGTTGGCCAGATTCCAGGTTTTTAGCATGCCGATTAGCAGGTGGCCGCCGCGAATGCGGCTGACGCCAAACTTCAGCGAGCCGAAGACCCAGGCGCGCTCCACTGCGCTGTCGATATGCTCGGAGAGATCGGAAACTGAACTGGCGCCACGCGGAAGGACATCCAGCGCCGCAACGATATCGCGCGTCAGCTGCTGTTCATCGAGTGCAAAGTGGCGGATGACCTGCTGCAGATCGCCATCCTGCTGCTGCATCAGCTGATGCAGCCAGTGCACCAGCTCAACATACGGGTTGCCGCGCAGCTTGCAGAACGCAGTCGCGCTTTCCAGAGAGGTAAATAACAGCGTATCCAGTTTGCCGAAAAGCACGGCACGGCTAATTTCTGACATGTTAGTTTCCATTAACAATGATTCGGTATACGGAAGGATTACCGCTCTGCGCGATACATCAGATCGCCACGCGGGACGGGCTGCGGCTGAAGGCCCAGCCAGGTGTTGTAGCCTAATCGCCCATTACTGCCGAGCGTGGTGCCCTGCACCGCGTCTGCACGCAGGATCACCCGCGTTTCCCATTCAAACTCCACCCCGACGTACTGGCGCACCCAGTCGCGCAGCTCGGTGACCCACGCCTCCCCCGGCAGAAAACGGTTGTACTCCTCCGCGCTCAGCGGGCCAATTTCGATGCGAAACTTATGCTGCACGTCGCGCACCGCAACGCCGAGAAAGGCGGATTCCCCCATGCGCGGCATGCGGCGTCCTGCGCCAAGCTGCGCCTGCTCGCGCGTGGAGAGCGGCATCCACTGCGGCACGTTGCTGACCAGCTTGACCGGCGCCTTAAAATAGCTGCGCAGGATCTTCTCCAGCCCCTCCGGATCCCGCCCGTGACGGGTCAGGTGACCGGCGTGGGTAAAGCGGGCATGCGGGCTCAGGCTGCCTTTGTTCATCTGACCCGGCTGGCCCATGCCAATCAGCGAGGCCAGGTAGCCCTCAAAGCGCCTGTTATCGGCGCGGTCCAGCGAGACGGTCGGCTGCGCATCCGCCCAGGCGCGGTAAAACAGCAGCGCCAGGCGATGATGAAACAGGTCGGCAAACGCGCTGAGGCTGGTGTCCTGATGATGATAAATACGCTCGCGGACGTATTCGGTCATGTGGACCGGCAGCGGGCCGTTCGGGCCAAACAGGCCGAAGCTGAGGATTGACACCTCATGCAGCCCGCTCTCTTCCCGTTGGCGAACCTGGGCCAGCGTCGACGGAGCAAAACTCATCGACGGCTGCTGGCCGATGCGCAGCGGTTCAAATTTCGGCAGCGGCGCGCGGCCCAGCGGGTAGCGCTCGCCGCCCAGGGCATCAATGCGCCTTAACAGCTGAAACAGATCGTAGCGCCAGGGCGTCTCACGAACCCCCTGCCAGAACGCGTCCGGCAGCTTCGTCAGGCGATGCACGCGCAGCGGTGCAGTGGCGGCGTCACTCATATCAGCGCCCTTTTACCCATGCGCGGCGCCCAGTAGCCAATTTCGCCGCGCTGCTGACTTTTCAGGGTGAACTCCGTAAAGCTGTTGATGGAGACCAGTCGGGCAAAGAGACGTTCCATCACGCTGCCAAAGAGCCACGGACTGGCGCCGGAAAAGGCGCGCTCATCCACCGTCAGGGTAATGCCGATCCCGCGGGCGAAAACGACCGGACCGGGTTCAGGCACGCGGCGGTGAACCGGCTCCAGCACGCAGTGACGAACGCCTTCCACCTGACGCGCAACGGGCGTTTCTGCCAGGTTGGCGTACAGCCCTAACAGCTGGCGCAGCGCGGCCGCGCCGTCTTCGTTTTCGCTGTCCATCAGGCTGAGGTAGTTCATCTGCAGCTGGCTGATGAGCCGCCAGGTGCTGAACCCTTCCGCCAGCGCGGGACGCGGCGGCGTCGGGCCTTTGCGCAGGGTGAGAGATTTCACCGGCATGGAATCGGCCATAATGAACTGCCCGAGCTCCTGCTGCAGCATCAGCGGCAGATCGCGGCTGGTGCAGAGCACCTCGGCAGAGATATAGCGCAGGTTTTCCTGCCAGGGGGCATGCTGTTCATCCACCAGCGAAACAAACACCTCCGAGCCAATATAGCCGGTGCGGGTGCCGTAGCGCAGGGCGTGCTCGGACAGCACGCGCTGTTCGCGGCGCAGGGAAAAATAGGCCCCGTAGTTGCCCGCATCGCCGCTCCAGGTGCTCCAGAATGGACGAAACGTCTGGTCATCGCGCTGACCGTCGGCGCTGCCGTAGATTTTTTTGACCGCGTAAATTTCATAATCCAGCGGACGAATGTTATCGACCACCAGATGGTATTCATGCTGGCCTTCATTCAGCTTCTGACGCGCCGCGACCTTTGGAAACAGGTTGATGACCGGCGTACAGTGCAGCGCCAGATGGCTGGCATCGACCACGCGCTCCAGCTGTTCATCCGACTTATCCAGCAGAATGAAGATGTCGAAGGCTTTTTCGCCTTCACAGCGCTGGATGAGCGTGCTCAGACCGCTCAGGCTAATGAAGCGGAAGCGGGCCGGAAACGCGAAATACTCCTGCAGCAGACGGTAGCCGTCAAAGTTGCGCAGATCGTCCGGAAGCAGCGCCTGGTCAGGCTCAAAGCCCTCCTGGCGCAGCGCGTCCGACGCCAGCAGCTGTCGCTGCGGCTGCGGGCTGACCGTCTGACAGACGATCCCGGCGTGGTGCTCCATCACCAGCTCCAGCAGCTTCAGCGCTTCAATATCCGGACCGGCGAGGAAAAATTCGAGTCGGTCAAAATCCAGGTGCCCGAGGTTTTGCGGGCCGTCGCAGGCGATGCGGATCCGCAGGGCGCTGCCGATCCCCCGCTGGCTCAGACCCAGCTGCGCCAGCGGCAGATCGGCGGGCACGCCGCCCAGCTCAACCTTATCGATTTTCAGCGGCAGCAGGTTGACCTCGTGCGCCGTGGTATAGCTGCAGGTCACGCCGTTTTTTTTCAGCGCCAGGCTGTCCATCATGGTACCGCGCGGCACAATGAATCCCTTGCTCAGGTCGCCCCGGCTGCTGTCGGGCGCAATCTCCGCAATCGCCATCGACGGCGTGGGCGCAAGATAGTTCGGCGCAATCATCTCCAGCAGACGCTGGGAGAAGCGCGGAAACTCCGCGTCCATTTTCATCTGCACGCGGGAGGTCAGGAAGGCGAACCCTTCCATCAGGCGTTCGGTATACGGGTCCGCCACGTCGATGCCGCGCATGCCCAGCCGTCCGGCGACCTTAGGGTAGCGCTCGGCAAACTCGGCCCCCATTTCGCGCAGGTAGGCCAGCTCACGGTTGTAGTATTCGAGCAGTTTACTTTCCATGATTACCCCGCATCTTTCAGTTCAAAATGGCCGTTTTCCAGATCGACATCGGTACGAAACAGAAACTCCAGCGGGTACGGCACACACCACAGACGCCCTTTGATCTCGATGGAGAGCACGTTGTGCAGATCCAGCGAGGAGGTATCCGACACGCAGCGGACCTGCAGCCCCTGCGGCAAAATGCGCGGTTCAAAATTGATGATGGCCTCGGTGAGCTTGCGCTGAATGTCATGCCATTCGATGTCCGACATTCTTTTTCCGGCCAGCGGCGCGACGCCGAAGTTAACCACCGAGCGCTTCACGTGCGGCAAGGCGCTCAAATCGCCGGAGGCATCGTGGTTGATGGTGTTAAACAGCCACTGCAGATCCCGCAGGACATTGCGGCGCAGGGCGGCGTGGGTGATCAGATTGCTGTTGGCCGACTCGCGTTTTTTTTCCGGGTCGTTATCGGTGAGGCGATCCAGCAGCGAGGGCTGCATTTTGTCGCGCGCCCCCACCTTCTCCTGCCTGCTGCGGGCTTGCCAGCCGCTGCGCAGCAGATCGCCTTCGCCAGCGGGATTACTCATCGGCTCCGTCCGTCGCAAACGTCACGAGGCTTAAGGACAGCAGCGGGCTTTCGCTTTGCTCGCTCAGCCAGGCCTTCTGGCCCCTGCCTTCGTAAAGGGTGCCGTCTTCGTCGAGCGGCAGCCACTCGGTGGTGCGGCCCAGCCTGAGCGCATCAGTGGCATCGGCAGCAAACGGATAACGCGCCGGGATCTGACACACCTGCTCCGTACCGTCGGTCAGGCGCACCAGCGCGTGGCGCCAGACCAGATCGGTCACGCTGGCAGGCGCCTGGAAACGGATCTCCGCGATAGCGCTAAACGGCAGCCAGAAATAGCGGCCGTTAACAATGGTTTCGCAGACCGGGCCGAGACGGGCATCGCCGTCCATCAGCCACTCAAAAGCCTGCGTCTCCTCGTTTTCGAGGGCGATGCGGCCTGGGTTGGCCTGAGCCTGTTCAAGGGCTTCAAGACGCAGCGCCCGGGCGCGCTCGCCCTCCTCGCTTAGCGCCGCGGCCAGGGTCGTCAGCCACGGCCACTGGGATTCAGGCATGGTCGGACGCGCCTGTCCCGCCATCACCTGCGCGCGCTGCAGCTCGCCCTGAATGGATTGCTCCAGCAGCGTGACGGTGGGCTTCGCCTGGGGCTTGAGCGCCAGCCAGCTTTTCAGCTGGGTCAGCGCGCGCGTCCAGTTGCCGCTGAGGGTTAAAAACTGCACGAACGCGGCGCGGAGGTCGGCATCCGCCGGACGGGCTTTGATTTCTGCTTCCAGACGCGCGAGCGCATCGTTGAGCGACTCGCCGGCCAGGCGTTGATAGAGCGTATTCATAGCCATTCCTTAATTCGCCGCGCGCCATGCGCCGACGGCCGGATCGCGCAGCTGAGGACGCAGGGTGTCAATCAGAACGATATTCAGCGGCGTGCCGGGTGCGACCCAGGCGCCCCACGTTTTTTTCACCGCCGCGATACGCGCCTGCAGTTTTACGTCATCGCTGGCGATTTCACGGGAAATCTCCACCGCGACGGTGCCGTTGCTTTTCCAGCTGTTCAGGGCGCTATCGTAAGGCAGGATCATCCAGCTCTGGTCGCTGTTTGGGGTGCTGAAAACCATGCGCTCTTTGTTGACGGAGGTGATCAGCGCGTTTTCAGGATCGGCGCTTTGATTCAGACCCGTCACCGGGAAGCCATGGATGTACGTCACCGCCATCTCTTTCTGCCCGCCGTTGCGGGACTGCGACACAACGGTGTGTCCGCTCAGCCAGCTGCCGTTACCGCAGCGGGTGGTGTCAGAATCGGGAATAAAGAGCGCCGGTGCAGAAGCGCCCCCTTCCCAGAAGGTGCGCAGGTGGCAGCCGTCCTGCAGGGTAAACTCCTGCCACGGCGTGCGGTCGGCGGCAACGGTGCGGGAAGCCACGTCCTGGTCCGGCGGCAGCAACGCGCCGCTGGATGGGGTTGCGGTGACGGTCGCAGCAGGCGCGGCCTGCTCCTGTTTCACCACCAGCGCCCAGTCCTGCGCTTTGCCTGCCGTGCCCTGGGCCAGCGTGGTACCCGCCGGATCGTTGAGCGTCCAGCTGAGCTTATTCACTTTGCTGCACTGGTGTTCCAGCAGGGAGCCAAGACGCGGCACAAAGTTCTCCAGCACGGAGACGTCTTTCTTGCCGTTCGCCACAATACGCAGCGCCACCTCAGGCTTACACCAGCTCTGCGGCGTGTTGTCTTTAATGTTGTCGATCCAGATATCCAGCTTCTGCGCAGGAGACTGCACGATGCGGAAATTCTCAGCCTGCGCGGTGGAGGTGACCGCCAGAAGTGCCAAACCCGATAGCCAAAGTTTCATATCGTTCCTTGTGTGTCTAATCAGTTCCGCAGGGAAGAAATTGTGCTGCGTCAGAGAGGGTGTGCAGCAAAGTGGTGTCCTGAGGGTTGCCCATCCATACCGCCAGGGCAGTATAGTTATCCTGAGCATTCCCTTCCTGTTCGCCATTCTTTTGAATGATTTGGTTCATTAAGGTCAGCCACTCCTGCGGCGTATTGACCATATGCAGCGACTGCTTCATTTGCTCTTCGCTGACGCCGTGCCAGAACCCGTCGGTGCAGAGTAAGAATGCATCGCCGTCTTCCACCTGCACCACGTCGCTGTAGCTCGCTTCCGGCCCGCCGTTTTCAATCCCCAGCGCCAGATAGAGCAAATTGCTGTTCAGGTTGTCGGTCTGGTGCCCGGCGTCTTTCATCTGCTGCACCAGGCTGTGGTCGGTGGTCACATGCCACAGCCATCCCCGACGAAACAGGTACAGGCGGCTGTCTCCGGCGTGCGCCCAGTAGGCCAGCCCGTAATCACGGTCAATGAACAGGCTGACCAGCGTCGTGCCCATCCGGCGGTAGTCCTGAACGGCCTGCTGTTCGCTGAGAATGGTGCGGTTCGCCGTCTGCACGTAGTCGCGGATGTGCTGCGCGTTAAGATGTTTGTCGCCATCGAAGCGGGAGATAATGCTGTTGCGGGCCAGCTCTGCAGCCACCTCACCGCCCGGCAGGCCCGCGATGCCGTCGCAGACGACAAAGCAGGCCGAACGTTCCCCTATGGTTTCTCCCGTCTGATCCTGGTTGCTGGCGCGCGTCCCCTGGCGGGAGAGAGAAGCCGTTGCGATATTCATTTGTCTTCCGATCCGCTCTGTGAGTCTTTGTACTGATTCACCTCCATGTCGTACGCATGAAGGAAGGCTTCGCCGAAGAGGGTGTGGAAGTCATCCTCAATCTCGCCCGCCGTCTCGCCGTAGCTGCGAACAAAATAGTCCCACAGGGCGGCTTTCCGGCTGCCCGGCAGCGCCAGACGAGAGGTCATTCCGTTCTGCTTCGCCTGCTCTTCCAGCTGTTCCGGGTTAAAGGACTGCAGCATCGCGGCAATAATGGCGCGGATACCGGAGATCATGCCCAGCTGGTGCGCCTGCAGATCGATCAGCGCGTCGCGCACGGATTTGGTTGGCGGCATAAAGCCCGGCATCGGGGTGCCGAACATCTGGATCAGCACGGTTTTGCCGGTCGGCAACAGCTTGAACGGGTTGTTGGCATCGTCCAGCACCATGGTCATATCGGCCTTCACGCCACGCTTGAGGATAGAGCGCGAGGAGAGCAGCGCCACGGTCCCCTGAGAGAACATGCCGAGGATCTGCCCCAGCTGACGCATATTTTCCCGGTCAAACTGCGGGACGGGCTGCATTTCGCTCAGCCCCATGCCTTCCAGCAGCGCCTCCAGCAGCTCGCCCTGCAGCACTTCGCCCTTCTCACCGCTGTTTACTGTGGCAGCTGGGGAGGCGGCGTTATTGACCGGGTCGATGCGCAGGCGGCCCTTCGGGGCCTGAGCGCTGCTGCGCGCAACGGCCTGTGGCGTAGGCATAGTGAAGCCTGCGTAATCCGGTCGCGCGGGCTCTTCTTCAGCACGCGGTTCTTCCTGCGGCTCGGGGGCGAACAGCGGAGAATCGGCCAGCACGTCCTCTTCCTGCTCAGGCTCCGGCACTGGTGCAGGCTTTTCGGCAAGTATGTCATCCGGATGGGTTAATGGCGCCCCGCCCATCAGCCCGAGCGGGTCGTCATTTCGCGCGGCCGGTGCGCTGGCCTTACCGCCAAACAGGGCCAGCGGATCGAGCTCGTCCGTCGCCTCGCCTTCTGGCTTAGCGGGGGTATTCTCGCCCGGCGCCACCAGCGTTGACGGGGTGACGTCGTCAAAAATACTCTCTTTTTTGAACAACGCTTCGTCGCTGAACAGCGTGTCCGGGTCAACATGCTTACGCTCAAGCTTTGGATCGCTGTCGTTGAACATCGCCAGCGGATCTTCGGCATTACGCTCCGGGGCCGCAGGCTGGGAGAACGGATCGTGCGATGCAGCAGGCTGCGGTTTTGCACGGTTGCTGGAGATGCTGTCGGAGATGGAGAACTCCTGCATCAGGCTATCCCAGATCTCCGTTGGCACGGCGGTCGGCTCGGCTTTGCCGCGCGGTGCGGCACTCGCCGGTTTCTGTTGCGGAGCGGGCGCGGAAGCGGCTGCCGGACGCGCCTGCTGATGCATGCTGGCCGCCATACGGCTCACGGGCTGCGTGTCGTGGATCAGTTCGGTCACTTCGATACGGTAGTCATCAATACCGAGAATGTCGCCATCCTGCAGCTCGACCTGACGCCCTCGCTCCAGCGGAATGTCATTTAATACCACGCGGGTGACGCTGCCACGGTTGGTCACGCGGCATTCGCCCTGGGCGTCAACGTGAACAATGGCCTGCAGACGAGAGATGGTGCGGTCATTATCCGGCAACACCAGATTGTTATCCGTACCGCGCCCAATGGTGCCGCCCGGGGCGTAAAAATCACAGCTGCTTTGCGGCGGCTGATGACCGGGTTTCGTAGAAATAATCGTGAATCGCATGGCGTATTCCTGCTGGTATGATTAGCGCTCAAACGCTGCCGCTCTCGGGGCGAGAACGGCGGCGTTTGGGGGTTAACACATTCTATTCAGTCTGCGTAAGCTTAAACTGGCCTGAAGGACCTTCTTGTAAGGTGAAACGGGCAGCATAGCGAATAGAATCGTTTTTCCCTGACACCTTCAGGGCAACATCATATTCTCCGGCTTGCCACGTAATCCCCTTCCACTGGTGACACTGTTGGGTCGTTAACGTCACCTCAGGGCTAAACGTTGACGGCGGCGATATCGCTTTCCATTCATTTCCCGCGCGTTTCATTATGGTGGGCGAATGGCTGGTAACAGGCGCGTCTAATCCTGAGTTAGCGGGAATAGCAAAGCAGGGTTCGTTGTTCTTTAGCGTAACCGTAAGCGACTGATATTGTGCAGGATGAGAGACACAGGCACTCACCGTTAATGCGATTGCTACAACACTGAGTAACTGTTTCATAACCATACCCGCCGGTCTTTAGGATTTTGAATAAACAACGATAATACCTGCAGATATTTATCCTTCAGGTCGGGTCCAATAATTCCCTCAAAACCTGCTATGTTTCGGAAATCACCCAGACCGTAATTTATCAGATAATAAAAATCTGAAATGATAGAAGCCTGCTGCTCCATACCAAAGTCCGATAGTTTTTTATCGGGGGGCAGAGAATAATTATAACTTGCTGCCCAGCTGAATGCGCCTCGGGTTCGAACATTCATTCCAATCTGATGCTGCAATACATGCACCATTTCGTGAATAAACCAGTGTTTATATCGCGGAACCTCTATTGAGAAGTCATCCCGATAATGCGGCTCGCGAAAATAGAGCTCACCGTTGGGGGTCATCGCGACATCTGTCGACTGCATATTAAACGGCAAATAGCTTTTATTATGGACTTTCACTTCTGAGTACTTTATTGCGTCACCAAAAACCGAGCGCGCCAGTGCTATTTCGCCAATGGTGAGAGGACGGGCGCCTCCTTCCTGCAAACTTGCCATGCTATCTTCCTTCCCGGTTGATAATGACCGGGGAAAACTCCCCGGCCACATACGCAATTACGCTTCTTTATTCTCTTTGATGTTCCAGCCAGCGCTGCTTTCAGCACCTTTACCACCAGACGTGGTCTGCTCCCAGTACTGCTGTTTCACTTTCGCAGCCTGGAATGCATAGGTCACACCAACGGTATCGCCGTTGTCAGCACCGGTGTACTGAACAGAGGTCACCAGCACATCTTCCAGCGTGATGCGGGTATATTCCACCTGCTGGCCGCCGGCTTTACAGACGGACAGCTCAACTTTGGTCAGGTGTTTACCGCTGGCGCAGTGTTTCAGGATAGCTGTGGTGGATTTGTCGATCAGGGCGTTAACGTGCAGGTCGTTAAAGTTAACTTTACCGGCACCGCCGCCACCGCCAACGCTCATATTACCCGGCTGGGAAGCGCCCCAGGAGAAGGAGGTAATATCAGTCCAGCCGGTGTGGTTAGAATCTTTAGATTCGCCCGTAACACCCTCGACCTTCAGAAACATATCAATAGCCATAATATCTACTCTTCGTGGATGAACAATATTGCTTTCGAAAAAGCCCTTATATGGCAAACAGGAAAGCATGGGGCTGAATAAAACCGTCCATATTTTACCTCTGCCTCACATCAAATGACCCGTGTCATTTGACAGTCTTACATTCTCCCGGAATAAATGGAAAGAATGTGAAGTCTTTTACTATTGTGGATTATCCTGAATCCATGTGCGGTCAGGATTTCCGATGATTAATTGAGGAACAAGTTTATTAAGCTCTTCACTATGATAAAGACGTAAACAGTTTAAGGTTACGCCTTTTATATCGGGCTTTATCTCAGAATGAAAAGCATTGGTTGCGCCTTTATATTTATTAATAAGGGCATTAATTTTGTCATTGCCATTTTCAATATCGAAAGGCACCCATTCCAGTAATGCACTACTGCTACGCGCTGCATCCAGAGAAAACTGGCTTTTATCATCTGAAACTTGTGCCAGGCAGCGAGAAAAAACAACGTCTTTAACAACTTGCTTATACGGCATTTTTTTGACAAACAACACCGGGTCGTCAGTTGCATATACAGAAACGGAACTGGTGAGCAACAGTAGACTAACAATCATTTTTTTCATGGCAACTCCCAAAAATTAGCTTTGGTCGTCGTGTAATTCGTCTCCGGCGCATTGAAATAACAGTGATCCGAACAGGTTAAACCATTCCAGAATGTTGCATGACCTGCGGCGTCACTCCAGCCCTGTACCTCAAACAGAATTACGCCCTTTTTGTTGGCTAATTGATGAACGGGTAAGGAAGGATAACTCACGATCATGTCAGGTTTACCCCACTGACGCGTCAGCCAGGCAATGACATCCTTTACGCGGTAGAAGTACCATTTATTATCAGCGCCGGATACCGTGAGATTTGCAATACGCGGAACGGGATGCCCGGTATAGTTAAGAACATAACTCATGCGTACGGCACAACTATTTGACCACCCACCCTGATCTTGCGGTATTTCGAAGTTGTGCTTAACCTTGCCGCCGATAACTTGCTTAACTTTGCCGATAGAATCATTTGCATCGTAAATACGTGTTGCTGCCGCCCAGGCAGCAACAAACGAAGGTCTCGCGGTCATATTTCCTCTCAAATTTCCATACTACACAGCCAACGCCGGGCATGGCCTCCCGGCGGCAATTATCATCACGCGTCTTTCGTTTTGAGCGACGGCAGTTTAGATACCAGACGCAGGGAAACGGTCAGACCTTCCAGCTGGTAGTGTGGACGCAGGAAGAACTTCGCGGCGTAGTAGCCCGGGTTGTCTTCGATCTCCTGCACCTGCACTTCCGCAGCCGCGAGCGGTTTACGGGACTTGGTCTCCTGAGAGGAGTTCGCCGGGTCACCGTCGACGTAGTTCATCACCCAGTCGTTCAGCCAGCGCTCCATCTCTTCGCGTTCGCGGAAGGAGCCGATTTTGTCGCGCACGATGCACTTCAGGTAGTGGGCAAAGCGGCAGCAGGCGAACAGGTACGGCAGGCGAGAGGCCAGACGCGCGTTGGCGGTGGCATCCGGATCGTGGTACTCGGCCGGTTTCTGCAGCGACTGCGCGCCGATGAAGGCGGCAAAGTCGGAGTTTTTGCGGTGTACCAGCGGCATAAAGCCGTTTTTCGCCAGCTCGGCTTCACGACGATCGCTGATGGCGATCTCGGTCGGGCACTTCATGTCCACGCCGCCGTCGTCGCTCGGGAAGGTGTGGCACGGCAGGTTTTCCACCGCCCCGCCGGACTCCACGCCGCGAATCGAGGTGCACCAGCCGTACTCTTTGAAGGAGCGGTTGATGTTGGCGGCCATCGCGTACGCGGCGTTCGCCCAGGAGTAGCTGTTGTGGTTCGCGCCGTCGGTCTGCTCTTCAAAGTCGAAGCTGTCGACCGGGTTAGTGCGAATGCCGTACGGCAGGCGCGACAGGAAGCGCGGCATCACCAGACCCAGATAGCGGGCATCTTCTGATTCACGCAGTGAACGCCAGGCGGCGTATTCGGTGTTCTGGAAGATCTTGGTCAGGTCGCGCGGGTTAGCCAGCTCCTGCCAGGACTCCATCTGCATCACGCCCGGTGCGGTACCGGTGATAAACGGACAGTGCGCCGCAGAGCCGATGCGCGCCATTTCGCCCAGCAGCTCAACGTCCTGCGGGCTGTGGTCGAAGTAGTAGTCGCCCACGATGCAGCCAAACGGCTCGCCGCCGAACTGACCGTACTCCTGCTCGTAGATTTTCTTGAAGATCGGGCTCTGGTCCCAGCCCACGCCCTTGAAGCGCTTCAGGGTGCGGCCCAGCTCCTGCTTGGAGATGCTCATAAAGCGGATCTTCAGCATCTCGTCAGTTTCAGTGTTGTTCACCAGGTAGCTCAGACCGCGCCAGGCGCTCTCCAGCTTCTGAAACTCTTCGTGGTGAATGATCTGGTTTACCTGCTGCGACAGCTGCTCGTCGATACCGGCGATCAGGTTCTGAATGGTGCGGTAGGTATCGTTGGAGAAGGTGACGGTATTTTCCAGCGCCTGCTGCGCCAGGGTTTTAACCGCGCTTTCTACGGCGGAGCGGGCCTGGTCGGTTTTCGGGCGGAACTCTTTGTTCAGCAGCGCGCTGAATTCATCCTGGCTGAACGCCTGGCCCGCCTGCTGCTCATGTTGTTGAGTCTGGTTGCTCATCGATTATTCCTCGCTACCTTTCGCGCTTTCGTCATTTTTCGGCAACTGGCTCAGGGATTTGAGCAGCGTCGGATCCTGCAGAATTTTAGCGATCAGCTCTTCCGCACCGTTTTTGCCGTCCATATAGGTCAGCAGGTTGGAGAGCTGGGTACGCGCTTCCAGCAGCTTGTTCAGCGGCTCGACCTTGCGTGCTACCGCATCCGGCAGGAAGTCGTCCATGCTGTCGAAGGTCAGATCCACGTTGAGTTTACCTTCGCCGGTCAGGGTGTTATCCACCTGGAACGCCACGCGCGGCTTCAGCGCCTTCATGCGTTCGTCAAAGTTGTCGATGTCGATTTCGAGGAATTTACGCTCGTCGACGGCCGGCAGGTTTTCCACCGGTTTGCCGACCAGATCGGCCATGACGCCCATCACAAACGGCAGCTGAATTTTACGTTCTGCACCGTAGATCTCTACGTCGTACTCGATCTGCACGCGGGGAGCACGGTTACGTGCGATGAATTTCTGTCCACTGTTACTCATTGCCATGATGTTCTCCATCAAAGATGCGCGGTGAAGGTGAAACGGCAGGCTCCATGCCTGTCGTCATAATGCCTGGACGCGTTATTCGCGGCGCCCAAAGATGTTTTCAAGTTGGTTAACGCCGTCTGGCGCCAGGTCGCGAATAATATCCATAAAGTTAAGTTCTGACAGCCGCTGCACCCGTTCAATCATCAGCGGTGCGGGGTGGCTCGGTTCGTACTGCGCAAAATACTGCTTCGCTTTTTCCAGCATCAGCTGCGCGTCGGCGCGGCTGGTGACCTGCACGCTGCGCCAGTCGGTGACCGGCTGAACGGGCTGCGCTGCCGCCGACTGCTGCTCGGCCTGGGGTTCTGCCTGCGCCTCACGGTTCGGCAGCAGCTTGCTGATGTCGGTTACCTGACACGCGCTGGCCACCAGCCCGACGGTTTTCAGCAGCTGCTCCATCTCGGGCACGCCGCTTTCACCGAGATGCCCGGAGAGCAGCTCGCGAATCGCCAGCAGACGTTCGTTAATGACGATAACCGCTGCGGTTCCCGGCTGGTCGCCGCGGGCCAGCTCGTCAATCAGCCGTGGACGGCCGCCGGGATAGTCCGGGCATTCCGTTTTGCTGCCGTCCAGCAGGGCCTGGGCATCCCGGAGCGAAATTTCATCGCCGTTTGAACGCAGCAGCGAGGCGTTACGAACGGCGACGGTGAGGTCGGATTTATCGCTCAGCCCTGCCAGGGCGTTAATGCGGTAGAACGGATCGGTTTCGCCATACTCTTCCAGCAGCGGATAGAGCGGCTCCCAGTAACGGGCGATCGCCTCCTGTACCAGCAGTAATCCGTCCGCGTAGCCCGCAAGCCCGCGGCGGCGCGTCCAGGCATGGGTTAACGCCAGCAGGACGCGAAGATCTTTGGTGCGGGTCAGCAGGCTGGTGGCGTATTTTTCCACCGTGTTCCAGTCAGCTGGCTCTGCCGGGATAATGGTGTCGCCAAACTGCTGTTCCGCTTTCCCAAGGCTTGCCTGATTCATAATCTGGAAGTCGGCGTCGTACTCCAGGTTTTCGCCGCAGGGTTTTTCGGGGCTTATTGGCGCGAGAAATTCTTCGATATTCATGAGATCCCTGCTTATTCAAACATGGGCGGATAGAGACCGTGACGCCCCGGACGGGCGCCCCCTGCCGGGTCGAACAGCAGGGTGAAAAGCTGCCCGGTAAAGTTACCGCTGTGCACGTGGGTGTAGAGCGGGTAACCGTCGCAGCGGTTGGTCCACCAGTAGCTGGTCTGACGCAGCGGATCAAAACACTCGGCCGCCTGAGGCCAGCCCAGCGTGCTCTGGCCGTCCTCGTCATAGCCAATCACATCCAGGATGTCGGAGCGCTTTTGCGGCTCGACGGGCTGCGGTGCCGGAATGGTCATCAGCATCTCATCGAGCTGCGAGGCGGAAAAACTGTTGCGCACCGCGTGCAGCCCCAGGCGCCCAATCTGCTGGTACCAGCTTTCGGCCTGGCTGAGCAGGCTGGTCGACCACTCTGACGGGGTGAAGCTCAGCTGAAGGCAGACCGGATACTGTCGTCCAACGCTGTCGCGGCCGGGCAGCAGGCAGCCCATCTGGATCATCTGGCTGCCCAGCATGGGCGGTACAACAAAATTCCAGACTGGCGCTTTGTGAAACTGGCGCTCGCCGCTGCGCTGCTCTTCCTGCTGCCAGGCCAGCAGACCGACCTGGAACCAGTGTGACCACTGGCGCTGTAAAGTGTCAGGAAAGCGACGCTGCAAAAAATCTCCGGCGCTGGGTAACTTGCCATACCAGCTGTAGCGGTTCATCGCAGGGGTATTCGTCATACGGCTGTCCTTGCGGTTATGGGCATGAGAAACGGGGAAGCTGGAACGGGTTACGAATGCTGTTTGGCGCAAACTCCAGCGTGACCTGATGTCCGTCGACGCTGAATGTGGCCTGACGGCTCAGGCTACCCGCGCCCGGGCTGGTGCTCGCTTTATCGAAGAAGCGGTTGAGCGCCCAGGCGCCGTTGGTGACCAGCGTCGCGGTGCTGCCGTTCGCCAGCCCCAGCTGCATGCGTACCTGGTTGGTACCGCCCGGCCCCGGCCAGTTCATGATCTGCACGGCCTGCGGACCGTGGCTGTAGCGCAGCAGCTGGCCGTCAACGTCCAGCGTCAGGTTCAGAATGGTGTTATCCATTCGCACGGTGCGAACCGTCACCTTGAAGGACGGCGTGGTTGCGCCATTAGCAAAGAAGGCGTCGCGAATCGACTGAGCCTGCTGGAACGGTCTCAGCAGCCCTTCGCTGCCCGGCAGCGTTTTACCGTCGATGCCCGGCATAAAGCGCCAGTTTGCCTGCGTGGTATCCACTTTATTGGTCAGATTGTCGCGGAAGAAGGCGTCCATTAGCCCGGTTCCAGGCGCAAACATGCGCGCGAGATCGTCAGGGGTGACCTCGGTGCTGGCGCTGCGCACCAGCGGGTAGCGACCGGCAATCGCCTGACGGCAGAAACCGCCCACCTCAACGTTAATCCGCTTCCGCACGTTTTCCAGGTCACGGCGCTGAGTATCGCTGCTGGCACCCACCGCCATATTGCTGAACATAGTTTGCAGACCGCCCGGCAGGCGTCCGGCGCTGGCCTGCAGACGGCTGATCGCCTCGCCGCCCGGTGCCGGCATGCCGCTGTTGGCCGCATCCTGGACCGCGGTCAGGTAGCGATAGAGCTCATCCACCTGCTTGAGAAAATCATCAAACACGATGGTCTTCCCGCCCTTCTCCAGCGGCTGCGCCAGCTCAATCATCGGCGCGTAGTGGTCGGTGACCAGCTGCTCCGGCGCCTGGGTGACCACGGCGGCCTGGGTCGGCGCAGCGTCATTGTTGCTGAACAGCGCTTCCAGCGTGCGGGTGGCGCGGTTGCTCTGCGCCTGCGCTTTATCCGCATCTTCCGGCGCTGGCGCATTGCGTGACAGCGTCAGGACCTGGCTCAGGTTCTGCACCAGACGGCGCAGCGGCGAGTTTGCGCCGGAGAGTAGGCGCGCGGTGTTGATGCTCTGGGAAAGATCGGCGCTGTTATTGAGCTGGATGTCGGCGAGGAAGCGATCCCAGTTAGCGATAAAGTCGCGCATGTAGAGCTGGCGCACGGCGTTATCGATCTGCTGTTTATCCTCCTGCGCCGTGGCGGCCCCCAGCACCCAGGCGTCGTCCTCGTGCAGGGCGGTGGTTACGCTGTCAATCTGGCCGTTAAAGCTTTTCCAGTAGCCGTCCGGCGTATAGAGGCCCGGGACGCCTTCGCTCACCGGCTTGCCGCTTTTGCGTGAAAACACCAGCTCGCTCTGCGGTCCGCCCAGGTCGGAAAGGGAGACCGGCTTGAGGTTGTCATCATGCTCCAGCAGACGTTTGAGACGACCGTATACGCGCGTGGAGAGCGGCTGCTGGCCGATCATCGCTCTTTCGCGCGCAACCAGGGATTCATCCTGTGCGTACGGCGAGGCCTGAATTTTCGGTTCCAGCAGCTGCGTCAGGTGCCATTCAAGCTGCTGCAGCTGCGCCTTCGTGACGTTCTGCGGCAGATTTCGCTGCAGGTTGAGCATCACCCACGAATGCAGGAATTTGCCGTCATAGTGCTTCGGCTGATACAGCATCTGATAGGCTTTCAGCGCTTCATAGCTGTATTCCACGTCGCTGCCGTTGTCGTTGCGAAGCCAGGTGGTAATGTGCATGGCGACGGCAGGTAACAGCATCTGATCCAGCGCTTTCTGGTACAAAGACTGCGCGGCATCGCTGACGTCATCCCCGCGATAGAGACCCATACGGCGGGATACGGGCGGATCGTTCACATCAAACGCGTCGCTTTTCGGCAGGTCAACCAGACCGTTCAGCAGCGGCAGCAGATCGAACAGGTCACGCTGCGGCTGGTTCTGTAACGCCTTGCTCTGCTGATCCAGCTGGGGCACCTTCGCATCCACCTCTGCCAGATAGGTTTTGTTTTTGGCATAGCTGGTCAGCCACAGCCCGCCGAGGATCGCCAGCAGGGCCAGCAGCGCCGCGTAGCCGGACCAGATCGCCGCCCGGTTGCGCAGCTCCCACCAGCGGTTTTCGCCCGCGATCCCGGCTTCCTGGAATATGACGTTTTGCAGCAAGTTCTTAATGAAGAAACTCTGGCCTTTTGCCCCCGGGATAGGCGCTTCTTTGCTGACCGAATCCCAGTTATCCGCCTCCGCCCCTTCCGGCAGCGACAGCGCGCGGTTCAGTTCGCCCATCACGCGGTCGAACGGCATGCCTTCCTGAGTTCCGCTGGCGAAGTAGATCCCGCGCGGAGAGAACTCGGTTTCGAAGTTGGAGCGGGCGAAGACCGTGCTCAGATAGTCCGCCAGCAGCGGACGCAGCGCGGCGAACTCCTGCGGGAAGAGATACGCTTCTGCGCGGGTTTTTGCGTCATGCTCTTTCAGCATGGTTTCCGGCAGCCCGGCATCGAGGCGCTGCTGCAGCAGGGAAAACTCCTGCTGGAAGTTGCCCATCAGGTCGTAATCGGCGTGTTTGGTTTGCTCCCACGGCAGCGTGAAGCCCCAGATCTGGTCGCGCTGCGCTTTGTCGTAGTCGGCAAACCAGGCGCGGAAGCCTTTAAGCAGGTCGGCCTTGGTCACCATCACGTACACCGGGAAGCGGATACCCAGCTGTTCATGCAGCTCGGACAGACGCTGGCGCAGGTTCACCGCCTGCTGGCGGGACGCCTCGGCGGACTGGGTGAGCAGGTCAGAAATGCTAATAGTAATGATGACGCCGTTGATCGGCTGGCGGCGGCGATACTTGCGCAGCAGGTTGATAAACTCCAGCCATTCGCCGGCGTCCTGCACCTGCTCGCTCTCCTGGGTGGTATAGCGGCCCGCCGTGTCCAGCAGCACGGCCTCATTGGTGAACCACCAGTCGCAGTTGCGCGTGCCGCCAATGCCCCGCAGCGCGGTCTTACCAAAGCGATCGGCCAGCGGGAACTGCAGCCCGGAGTTAACCAGCGCCGTGGTTTTACCGGAGCCCGGCGCGCCGATAATGACGTACCACGGCAGCTGATAGAGATATTGCGTGCTGAAGCGCTGCGTCCACTGGGCGCCCTGGCCCGCTTTGCTGAAGTGCGCTTTTTTCAGCATCTGCGCGGCTTCATCAAAACGGCTGGCGAGGATCTGCTCCTCGCTGTTCAGCCGCTTCTGCGGATCCGCCGCTTCCTGGCTGGCGGTGTTCTCTTTGAGCTTGTCCATCAGCTTGCGGTTCAGCCAGGCATTGTACAGGCGCGGCAGAATGTGGCCCTGCGCCCAGAGCAGATAGACCACGGCAATGCTGATGATACGATTCTGTTCAGACTCAAGCGGTCGGGTGTCCACGATGGACAACAGGGGACCAATCATCCAGATCACCGCCGCAAGCGCCGTTACGCCGAGGAAGCTCCACAGAATGCGGTTGGTCAAAATGGAAAGAAGTGTAGTCAGCATCCTTAGTTTCCTTGCGGCAATCCGTTCAGCTCGGCCTGAGTGTTTTCAGGCGACACCAGCAGAGTAATCTCCACACGGCGGTTACGGGCGCGGTTTTCCGGCGTCGTGTTCGGCGCCACCGGGTTAATCTCGCCCCGCCCTTCCGCCTTTACGCGGCCAGGCTGAGAGAGGCTTCCCTGCAGCATTTTCTGTACCGAGCGGGCGCGTTCCAGAGAGAGTTCATAGTTCGAGGCAAAGCGCGCGCTGCGGATCGGCACGTTGTCGCTGTAGCCCACCACCAGAATTTTGCCGCTGACGTTATTCATCGCCTGCGCAATGCGGTTGATGACCGGTTCATAGCGGTCACGCACGACGGTAGAGGCAGAGGCAAACAGCCCGTCGCCCTTCAGGATAACGACGCTGCGATCCGCTTCGTCCTTCACCGCGACCAGGCCAGCCTCGATTTCAGGCTTCAGGAAGCCGCGCAGGTTCAGCACCGCCGGTAGCTGACGGGCCGGCTGCTGAATTGTGGTTTCCGGCAGCTGGGACTGGTAAATCTTCGCCAGTACCGGGCTGGTGTTATCGCCAAGACGCCAGTTAAGCACGATATAAAACAGGCAGGCGATAAACCCGGCCAGCGCCACGCAGGCCCACAGGGGAACCATCGGCCGCCAGAGCTTGCGCAGCACCGGACGATCTTCCGGATGCGGAGAAAGCGGTGGGGGATAGCTGCCGCGCACGCCGCGGATCATCTGCCACAGCCGCTGCTTGATGGTTTCAAGCTGGGTGCGGCCATTGTCCAGCACCCGATAGCGTCCTTCGAAGCCCAGCAGCAGGCAGTAGTTGATCATCTCCAGCAGCAGGATATGCTCGCGAGGGTTCTGCGACAGGCGCGCCAGCAGCTGGAAAAACTTCTCGCCGCCCCAGGTTTCGTTATGGAACGTCACCAGCAGGCCGTTGCTTGACCAGACGCCGCTGCTGCCCCAGGGGGTAAGCGCGGCAGCCTCATCGAGCGCCGTACACAGGCAGTAGCGCGCCCCGACGATCACTTCGTAGGGCAGCCCCGCCTGCTGGCAGCGGACTTCGAAACGGCGAATCTCATCGATCAGGCGCTGGCGTAACGCCACCTGATCGTCATGGGAGACCGAGTGACGGATCTGCGGAATCGCATTGAGCAGCGGATTGGCGGCCGCCACCAGCTGGTTGTTGCTACTGGCTCCGGTAAACGCGGCATCACTGCCGGTGTCCTGTCGTTCCTGCATATTAAGCGCTCGCTTTATTATTCTGTCGGGCTACGGATGGCCCAAAACTCCATATCCAGCCCCGGGAACTCCCCTGCAAGGTGCAGGGCGAATGCGCCGGACTTATCCATCTCGTGCCACAGCTCGCTGCCCTTCTCCAGTTCAAAGTAGCTGTAGCCGGCATGCCACGGGATCTGCGGCGGCGCGACCGGCATGGCGCGCAGCATAATGCCCGGCAGCTGAAGCTGAACCAGATCGCGGATTTTCGAGACCGGCGCGACCTTCATCTGCGCCGGGAAGTGGGTTTGCAGGTGTTCGCCTGGCACGTTGGCTTTTACCGCCAGCACGAAGCCGAACTCACGCACCATGCTGGTTTCAGGCACCGTGGCGATGTTCAGGCCGTGAGAGCGTTCGTTAAGCGGCAGCTGAATGGCATGGTCTTCCATCACCAGCGACAGACCCTGGCGCAGCATCAGCATCAGCTTGCTGAAGCAGTTTGCCAGATCGTCATGATCGTAAATCGGCAGCACGCTTTCGGCGGTACGCTGCGACGTCCAGGTGGCGAGCTCGGTGGCAAACGGCAGCCAGCTGCGCCAGAGCGTTTCCGGATGCAGCAGCGGGAGGGTTTTTAAATGAGACACCTCGCCCAGATGACGGTTAACCAGCGACAGCAGCGTAAACTCAATCATTTCAGAGGTGTTAAAGCGGCCGGGCTGGCGCAGTCGGCCGCCAATCTGCTGGCTGCGCTGCACCAGCAAGCCGTGCAGATCGTTGATCATGCTGTAGATCTGCGGGCTGTTATTGGCGTTCAGCATCGGCGGAATGTAGCTGTTATCAAGGCGCACGTGGTTGTCGTTGCGTTTCTCGGCCACAAACGCCACGCCGATGGCGGTCCATTCCGCCGTGAGATCTTTTTCAAGCATCAGGGTCAGACGCAGACGGCCAAACTGAACGGTGGCGTCCCCCACCGACATGGCGTTATCGTCTTCCACCTCTTGCTCGAACGCGATAAAGCGCGCCAGCGAGGCCGGCTCTTCGCTAAAAATCACCTCTTCTCTCTCGCCACGACGGACCGGCAGTGCGAGCACTACCTTTTCGTTGGTGAGATTGTCAGGAATTTTCAGCGGTGCAGGACCGTTGCGCCCGTTACGCACCTGGAAAAAGGTACCGTCCGGCAGCAAGCCGCTGCAGTAGCTCAGGGCAATGCAGCCCTGACGAAGCATCGCTTCATCCAGCTCAACGTCAAGAAAGCCCCAGAGATATGACCGCTGTAGCGCACCCCATTCACGAACATGGTTGAGCAGATAGCTTTCAGTCCGCTGAAAATGGTGTGGACGCAGGAACATGCCTTCGGTCCAGACGACCTTTTCTGCTTTCGTCATGATGATGTGTTTCCTGTTTTGAAGCGCGTTACTGGCTGATGACCCGAATGCCGTTTACGTCGAGAAAAACGTTGGCCTGAAGTTCATCCGCGGACCATTTCCAGAACTGGTAGATATGATTTTCGCCTGGCACAGGCAGAGGGAGTGAAACGCGCCATTTTTTGCCATCCAGCACCTGATACTCCGCCATCACGCCGATATAGCGGGCCTCCGGAGAACTTTGCCCGCTGAGGGTTTTGGACAGCTGTCCCGGCATCAGGAAGAACACGTCGCTGTTCAGCAGATTCGCGCCAAGCGTGGCTGACGCGTTGTTCTGCAGGGAGTAGAAGTCGCTGGACATGAAATCCGCATCGGATTTCAGCAACAATACCCGGACCTTAAGCGGCGCAGATTCATTGATCTGTGGATGAGCCTGAAACTGCAGATTGTAGCGGGAGGGGTCGCTGTGTGAAGACGACGTACAACCACTGACCAGGGCGAAAATCACCGCGTAAAAGAATAACCACAGCTTATGAAAATTTTTATTATTCATAAAAATGCGCTCATGAAAGCCGTTTAGTTCAGGATCCAGGTACCGTTAGCGCTGTCTTTGCAGGCTTTGCTATTGCCATCGACATCAACACAGGTCGCTTTTTTACGCGCCTTAGGACGAATGGCCTGTTTACGCACCGCGGCGTCGTACTGGTCGGCCTTAATAACGGCGCGCATCGGGACGTAACCAATCAGCTGCTCGTTACCTTCATCGGCTAGCGCCATCCAGTAGTGTTCAACCTGCCCCAGCACCACATACGTTTTTCCGGTCTCGAGGTTACGGATAACCTTGCCGCCGAAGTCAGGACGGCTCATCAGAGAGGCCGGATACATGGCGCGATAAGGAGCGTTAACTGGGGTGAACTCCGTCGGCGGCGTAACGGCGTGACGGTGGGTTAAGGTGACGCCGTTGACCTGGCTGGTCTCGATCGTATCGTCGTTGATCACAGGTTTCTGCGGCGCTTTACAGCCCGCCACCGCCATTACAAACAGAAGTGAAAACAGTACGCGCATTTTCATATGCTTTTCCGTAGCGATATTTCGATGATGAAGATAAGGGAGTGAAGTTTGACTTAAGTGCTATTGTTAAAATAGCCAGGATATTTTCAGGGCGTTACTATTTTAAGGGCATAGCTACCGCACGAGCCCTTCAGAATAAGGCCCAGCGTCTTCCTGACATATTTTGACAAACGGTAAGCAAGTTTACATGAGCTTCGCCTCAATTCAATATTTACCGCTACGTAACTGTTGGCAAATGAAGCAGTCGGAAAATTATAGGATTAATCCTATGAAAAAGCCCGATATGTCCTATACCCTCTTATTCTTCCCTCACGCAATACAATAACTATCTGTTATATATTAAAAAAAACAAAAAGAGAACCACCCTCGTTAACGCAATAGTGATATTATCGCCACTACCATAATTAGTAGAATTTGCATACTGGTGCGGCAGCAGAATATATCAACGATGAATTATTTGTTGCTCTGACAGGGTATCTTTAATATTGAGCCCACCCGAAGACTTGAATGTGACTATTTCGCTTATATTGCACGATATTAATTTCACGACTAAAAATAACTTTATATTTCTCCTTATGGTAATTAACCAAGTCAGGCCTAAATTTTATCCATTAATCATTAAGCCTGAGTTAACTTTCCCGTCATTACCGCAGCTGAAAATGCTCTCAATAGCCCGCCGGTAGCGAACGTTGTTGTTTGCTACCGCTCACAGGCTTCTTTCGAAGTTTTAATGTTGCTACACAGTCTCCTGCTCGCCGCCATCTAGCTTGCTTACCGTGTGATAGATAAGATTTATTATTAAAATGATAAAAATTCGTTATAATTTCTTTAAATATTTAAACCTAAGACCCAATAAGCTGCTGTAATACAAAGAATTTGAGAGAAGGCATTTTCTGTACCGCATGCGCATAGCCATCCGGTCGTCATTGCTTTCGCTTATTGTCCTGTGTAGTGCTTTTATGGGTTCAGGCGTTGTATGACCGAACAAATCAGGAGTGGGTATGAACAAGAAAAGACGCTCAGTGCCAGGTATCCGACACTATGACGGTCCTGCCGGAGGCTGGGGTGCACTAAAAGCGACGGCCATTGCGGTACGTACCCAGATGGATACCCTTGATGCCCCCGCAACGCTGCTGCGCACCAACCAGCCTGACGGCTTCGACTGCCCGGGCTGCGCGTGGCCCGATAAAGAACACAAATCGACGTTCCAGTTCTGTGAGAACGGCGCCAAAGCGGTGACCTGGGAAGCGACCAGCAAACGCGTTACTCCCGCATTTCTGGCAGAAAACAGCGTCTCCTCGCTGCTGGCAAAATCGGACTTTGAGCTGGAAGGCTACGGTCGACTGACTCATCCCCTGCGCTATGACCGGGCAAGCGATACCTTACGGCCCGTTGAGTGGGACGAGGCGTTTCAACGTATCGGTGAGGTATTACGCGGGCTCGAACCGGACCAGGTCGAGTTTTATACCTCCGGGCGAGCCTCTAACGAAGCGGCGTATCTGTTCCAGCTGTTCGCGCGCGAATACGGCACCAACAACTTTCCCGACTGCTCTAATATGTGTCACGAGGCCACCAGCGTCGGTTTGCCCCGTTCGATTGGCATCGGGAAAGGTACCGTCTCGCTGGACGACTTCGATAAGACCGAGCTGGTGATCTCCATCGGCCACAACCCCGGCACGAACCATCCGCGAATGATGGGTACTCTGCATGAGCTGGCCCGTCGCAACGTGCCGATTATCGTCTTTAACCCGCTGCGCGAACGCGCCCTCGAACGTTTCGCCGACCCGCAAAGCGTGATTGAAATGGCGACCTACGGCTCCACGGATATCGCCTCGACCTATTTCCAGGTGAAGGCCGGGGGCGATGCCGCCGCGCTGAAGGGCATTGCCAAACATCTGCTGGAAATGGAGGCCGAACGCGGTGACGTGCTGGATCGCGCATTCATTGCCGAACATACCCAGGGCATTGAGGACTTTGCCGCCGATATCGCGCAAACCCGCTGGGACGAGATCGAGCGCGAGTCGGGCCTCAGCCAGGCGGCGCTCAAAACGGTAGCAGAGGCCTATGCGAAATCAAATGCCACCATCATTACTTACGGAATGGGAATCACCCAGCACAATAAAGGCACGGCAAACGTCCGCCTGATAGCTGACCTGCTGCTGCTGCGCGGAAATATCGGCAAGCCCGGCGCGGGTATTTGCCCCCTGCGCGGTCACTCAAACGTTCAGGGAAACCGGACCGTGGGGATTAGCGAGAAGCCTACCCCGGCCTTCCTGAACCGTCTGAAGGACGTATTCGGCTTTGAACCGCCGTCTCAACACGGACACGATGCGGTGCAGGCCACGCAGGCGATGATCGACGGCCGCGCGAAGGCGCTCATCTGCCTCGGGGGTAATTTTGCGGTGGCGATGCCCGATCACGAGCGGGGTTTCCCGGCGATGGGTAATCTGGATTTGAGCGTGCACGTCGGCACCAAGCTCAACCGCACCCATCTGCTGGTGGGCAAAGAAACCTTTATTTTCCCGTGCCTTGGCCGCACGGAGCTGGATGTTCAGGCTACCGGTCGTCAGTCCATTACCGTCGAAGACTCCATGTCGATGGTGCATGCCTCCTCCGGCAAGCTGAAACCTGCCTCGCCGTTACTCCGCTCGGAACCGGCTATCGTTGCGGGCATGGCGAAAGCCACCCTGCCGGACACCCGCGTGGACTGGACGACGCTGGTTGAGGATTATGACCGGATCCGCGATCTGATCGAGCAGACCATTCCGGGCTTTGAGAACTACAACGCGCGGATCCGCATTCCCGGCGGCTTCCGTATGCCGCTGCCGCCGACGCAACGTATCTGGCCAACGGCGACGGGAAAAGCGATGTTCTCGGTGTTCGACGGCGTTCACGAGAACACCAGCGGTGAAGGTGAGCATGTTCTGCGCCTGATCACGCTGCGCAGCCACGACCAGTACAACACCACCATTTACGCTCTGGACGACCGCTACCGTGGGGTGTTTGGCCGCCGCGACGTGCTTTTTATGAACGAAGAGGACATGGCGCAGTCAGGGCTGGCACACGGCGACCGCGTGGATATTGAAACCGCCCTCCCCGGCAGCGTTCAGCGTCTGAAAGACATTACCGTGGTGGCGTACAGCATCGCGCCGGTCACCGTCGGCGCCTATTACCCGGAGGCCAACGTGCTGGTGCCGCTGGATTATCTGGATAAGGACAGCGGTACCCCGTCGTATAAATCCGTTCCGGTTCGCATCACCCTGCGCTCAAAAGAGATCCGCATGCTGTAAGGCTGTTCGCGCAGAGAAAAAGATGGATATTAAACAGTTAAAATATTTAATCGCTCTCGACGAGACCCGCCATTTTGGCAAGGCGGCCTCGCAGTGCAACATCACCCAGCCGACCCTCTCCATGCGCATCCGCAGCCTGGAAGAGGAGCTGGGGCTGGTGCTGATTGTGCGCGGGCAGCGCTTTGAAGGGTTTACGCCGGAGGGTGAACGCATCCTCGCGTGGGCCCGCGCCCTGCTGGCGGCGCACGACGGGTTACAGGCGGAAGCCGCGCTGTGTAAAGGTCAGGTGGTGGGCGAATTACGTCTGGGGATGGTGCCGCTGGCGAGCGTGGATCCGATGATTTTTATTCGCCATCTGACGCAAAAATACCCGGAGCTGACCTACAGCCTTTATTCCATGTCCTCAGCGCAGATAGCGGACGGCGTCAGCCGCAATCAGCTTGAGCTGGGAATTTGCTACCTCAACAGCATCGATACCAGCCTGTTTGACATTATCCAGCTGCCAAAAACGAAGATGGGCCTGCTGCACGACGTCCGCCATTTCCAGCTCGGCCAGGCAACGCTGACGTGGCAGGACCTGACGGATTTTCCGCTGGGGTTCCTGACCAAAGGGATGCACTACCGGGCGCATATGGAGGCAAGCTTTAAGGCTGCCGGCATCGAACCGACGTCCGTTTTCGAGAGCGACTCTACGTTCCAGATCATTCAGGCGGTTCAGAGCGGCGTGTGCTGCGCCGTGATGCCGCTGAACAACGGGCTGGAGGCACTGAACAGCAACTTCAGGATTGTCCCCATCGCCGACGCGAATATTGAGGCTCCTGTCGGCCTGATTATGCGCAGGCAGAAGCCCGTCTCCTCGCTGGCGCTGCGCTGTTTTACCGACGCGCAGGAGGTTTATCACGCCAGCAATGAGGCGTAGGCCTGGCGCGTCACGACGCTAAACCCCTCAATCAGTACCGCGGCGCACACCTCCCGGAATTCAGGCGCATCCACCAGTTCGCCTAGCGCATCGCGAATGGCGTTAAGCGTTTCAGGCGAGGTGTTATGCGAGGCGATCAGCGGCAGTCCCGGCGTCAGCGGGGTACGGTCAATGACCGACAGCCCCGCAAGCCATTCCGGCTCATGGCGCTGCAGCAGTGCCCAGGTGACACAGTCGATGGCCGCGATATCCCCTGCCCCGCGTTTCACATCAATCAGCGACTGGCGATGGCTGCCGCTGAAGGACGTTTGCGCGAAAAATGGACCGCCGCTCGCCAGGGGAGCCACTATCTTTCGCAGCGCATTGTAGCCGGACTGGGAATCCGCAGAATTACAGACCGCCCGACGTCCGCGAAAATCCGCCAGCGTGAGGTGCCGATCCTCCTCGCGTACCACCAGAAAGCTGCGGTACTGGCTCCCTTCGCAGCCCGGTGCCGCGTAGTGAAAACAGCCGACCACCTGCACGTCCGGGAGCTGCGTGACCAGCGGGTAACCGCAGGTCTGGCTGAGGATAAGCGCAGGCTGTTTCCAGTGGGTCAGCAGATCGGACTCAGGCCAGCCGGGATCGCGATCGACGGACACACCTCGCGCAGCCAGCAGCCCCTTTACCGCCAGCCAGAGCGCGCGGGTGTCGGCGCGATCCACGGCATACATGGGAAATGCCAGCAGGTTACTCATACCCTTCCCCCTGTTGTTTTGTGGGGTGAACGGTGACGTCGACGGGTCTGGCCCAGAACTGACGCAGCCATTCACCATAGCCCCTGACGAGAAAACCGTGGTTTCGCTGCTGGTACGCCTCCCGGTTTTGCTGGTAGATCGCCTTCAGCCCGTACCAGGGAACGCCCGGCAGATCGTGATGTACTGAATGGTAGTTGAGATTCAAAAACAGCACCCGCCAGAACAGCCCCGCCTCGTTAATGACGGAGCGCGCCAGGGGATCGTCCGCCGCGCGATGTTCGAAAAACGATCGGACCTTGGTCAGCGCCAGCGCCGGATAGCTGACCGCCAGCACGAACCAGACGGGTGAAAAACCGGTATGCGTCATCCAGGCGAAGAGCGCCACCAGCAGCAGCACGTGAACCAGCCACATAGCCATAGCCCGCAGGTGAAGGTGGCGAAACGCCGCCGCGGCGCTGCCCAGCGTCTGAAGGATATCCAGCAGCGGCGCCAGCACCAGCCGCCCGGCGAAGGTATTTCGGGCCCGGATCGCGCGTTTCTGCCACGGCGAAAAGCGCGCCCAGCTCTCGTCGGTAAAATAGTACGACTCCGGGTCATCCACCGGATGGGTCAGGCTATGGTGCCGATGATGGGCGAGATGGGAGTCCCGGTACAGGCCATACGGATACCAGACCGCCAGCGGGAGCGTGCCAAACAGCTGGTTGAGCCAGGCAAAACGCGTGGGGTGTCCGTGGATCAGCTCATGCTGCAGGGACATGTACCAGGCGGTAAACCCGACGAGCAGCAGCGTGGCGGGCAGCAGGCCGAGCGTTTGCCAGAACGTTAGCGTGGCAAACCAGCCTGCATAAATAGTAATAATTAACAGCCACGTGGGCAGTTCGCTTCGCCATAAAAAACCCGATGCGAGATGGCGGATTTGTTCGCGTTGCTGCGGATGTAAATAGAGGGAGCTTCGTTGACTCATTCCTTCAGACGCCGTTTCGCCAGAGATAATTCTCTGACGATCGGGGATAACGCCTGAAATAACAAAGAACTTAAATCACTTTGCTTTGCCAGAAACCTGCGGGCCGCGCGTCGCTTGACTTATTCTGTAATAAAGGTACTTTTCAGGACATGAAGAAAATCCTGATTATCGTTCCCGACGGCGGCATGCTTTTTGAAGCCGCCGGTATCGCCGACATTCTGATGCAGGCCAACCGGCTGCATCCGGAAGGGCTTTCGCAGCCCCGCTACCGGATTATCATCGCCACCACGCAGCCTCACCAGGTGATCCACGGCCAGTCCGGCCTGAATCTGCTGGCGGACTATCGCCTGCCGGAGCTGGATCCGCGTGAACCGCTGGACACCATTATCATCACCGGACGCGGCATGAACGAGCAGGAGAGCACGGCGGTGGTGGACTGGCTGCATCTCGCTGCGCCCCACGCCCGGCGGGTAGCCTCTATCTGCGGCGGCGCGATGCTGCTGGCCCAGACCGGCCTGCTGAACGGTCGCCGCGCGACCACCCACTGGCGGCTGCTGGAGACGATGCAAGCCCGGTATCCGGCTATCCGCGTCGAAGGCGGTCCGCTGTACATTCAGGATGGCCCCATCTGGACCTCCGGCGGCGTGAGCTCCGGGTTCGATCTGACCCTGGCGCTGGTGGAAGACGACTACGGATTTACCCTCGCCCGCGACGTGGCGCAGGATATGGTGATGTATCTGCGCCGTCCCGGCGGCCAGCTACAGTTCAGCCGTTACAGCCTGCAACAGCCCGGCACATCCGGTCCGATAAGCGAACTGCAAGCGTGGATCCTGCAGAACCTCACCGCCGACCTGTGCGTGGAAAATCTTGCCGGGAAAGCGGCAATGAGCCCGCGTAATTTCACCCGCGTGTTTACCCGCGAGGCGGGAGTCTCTCCGGCCCGCTACGTGACCGAGGCGCGTCTGGCCGCGGCCCGCCAGCTGCTTGAGCAGACCCATGACTCCCTTGAGCGCGTTGCCGAGCAAAGCGGGTTTGGCACCAGCATTAACTTGCGCCGCATCTTTGAGAAACAGCTTCACCTCACGCCCGGCGAGTACCGCCAGCGCTTCCACTGCCGCAAAATGGCGTAATCTGATCCTTTTTTGTCGTTTACGCCAACCGGCCCGACGCCTACAGTGACTCCAGACAACAGAGATAAGGAGTGCACCATGGTTAAGGTCGGTATTAACGGTTTCGGCCGTATCGGACGTAATTTCCTGCGCGCGGCGCTGGGTAACCCGGATCTGCAGATTGTGGCCATTAACGATCTGACGGACAGTAAAACCCTCGCCCACCTGCTGAAACATGATTCCCTGCTGGGCACGCTTCCCGCGCCCGTTGAAGCGGCAGACGGTGCGCTGCAGGTAGACGGGCAGCGGATCGCCGTTTTTAGCGAACGCGATCCGGCGAATATCCCGTGGCGCGACGTCGGCGTTGACGTGGTAATTGAGGCCACCGGCTTCTTTACAGAGCGGGAAAAAGCCGCAGTGCATATTACCCACGGCGGCGCTAAGCGCGTCATCATTTCCGCCCCCGGGAAGAACGACGACCTGACGATTGTGATGGGCGTCAACCATGACCAGTACGATCCCGCCCGCCACGCGGTGGTGAGCAACGGGAGCTGCACCACGAACGGTCTGGCACCGGCTGCCCAGGTGCTGCATCAGCAGTTCGGGATTGAGCATGGCCTGATGAACACCACGCATGCCTACACCAACAGCCAGGCGCTGCACGATCAGCCGGAGAAAGATCTGCGCGGCGCACGCGCGGCGGCGCTGTCGATTGTGCCTTATTCAAGCGGCGCGGCGAAAGCGCTGGGGAAAGTGATCCCCTCCCTGGACGGTAAGCTGACCGGATACTCCCTGCGCGTGCCGGTGCCGGTGGTGTCGATTGTGGATTTGACGGTAACGCTGAGCCGTAACGTAACCGCCGAAGAGGTGAACGAGGCGTTCCGCAACGCGGCCGCCAGCGGGCCGCTGAAAGGCATTCTGGGCTATAGCGATGAACCGCTGGTTTCCAGCGATTATCAGGGCGACCCGCGCTCCTCGATTATTGACGGGCTTTCCACGCTGGTGATTGGCGGGAACATGGTGAAGATCCTGGCGTGGTACGACAACGAGTGGGGCTTCTCTAACCGCCTGGTGGATTTGGCGGTATTTATGGATAAGAAAGGGCTGTAAGTCTTGCGCCGGGTGGCGTTAACGCTCACCCGGCAAATAATTCACTCCGCTTTCACTTTCACACCCATAAACACAATCACCATCGCCGTTACCAGCAGGAAACCGCTGCCCGCGAACACGCCGCTGGCACCGTTAAGATCAAACACCGCCCCGCCTCCGGCAGCGCCGGCGCTTATCGCCAGCTGGATTGAGGCCACCAGCAGGCCGCCTGCACTTTCGGCTTCATCCGGAACGGTGGTGGCAAGCCAGGTTGACCAGCCCACCGGAACCAGACCAAATGCAAAGCCCCACAGCGCGACCAGCAGCCCGTCAAGCATGGCCAGATGACCAAAGGCGACCATCATGAGCGCGAGAACGCCCATCGCAAACGGCACCAGCGCCAGCGTCAGGCGCAGATTTCGTGCCAGCAGATGTCCGGCCACGGAGGTGCCGACAAAGTTGGCGATGCCAAATCCCAGCAGGATCAGCGAAATGGTCTCCACGCTCGCCTGCCCCACAGTCTCCAGGAACGGGCGCAGATAGGTAAAGAAGGCAAAATGGCCGCTGAAGATCAGGATGGTCGCCAGCATGCCGCCGATCATCCCCGGACGACGCAGCACGCGGAACAGCGTACTCAGGCTGCCGCTGCTCTCCGGCTTCATGGACGGCAGTACCCAGAGCTGCCACAGCAGCGCCAGCATGCTCGGCAGGATGCAGAGAACAAAGACGTTGCGCCAGCCGATCAGGCTGCCCAGATAGCTGCCCAGCGGTGCCGCGACCACCGTAGCAATCGATACGCTGGAGAAGATCACCGCCAGCGCCTTCGGCACTTTATCCGCCGGGACCAGACGCATCGTTGTGGCCGTCGACATCGCCCAGAATCCCCCGATGGCTATCCCCAGCAGCAGACGCCCCATCAGCAGGACGTGCAGCGTCGGTGCAAAGGCCACCAGCAGGCTGGAGATAATTTGCAGGACCGAGAAAAACATCAGCACCCAGCGGCGGTCGATACTTTTGGTGGCTGGCGTAATCAGCAGTCCGGTGACCAGCGCCACCAGCGCGGTGGCGGTGACGGCCTGTCCGGCCATTCCTTCACTCACGCCCAGGCTCGCGGCCATCGGCGTTAACAAACTCGCCGGCAGAAATTCTGCCGTAATCAAACCAAACACCCCCAGCCCCAGTGAATAGACGGCCCGCCAGGCGGGTTTTGCAGGCGCTACCGCCTCGCTCGCCGCGACACATGAACTCATCTGTTGATCTCCCGTTATAAAAATGTGACTACTGTCGCAAAAGAATAGAAGGTTCACCCTGGACGATCTATGACATATAATCTCCACTTATTGATTATTCGTCCGGAGTTGCGCCATGACCGTACAGTCCCCCGATCTGATCAGCGAACTTTTACGCGGCATGCGCCTGTCAGGCGTGAAGTACCGGCGGATTGAAGCCAGCGCGCCGTTTGGCGTCGCGTTTCATCAGGCGCCCGGCCGGGCACAGTTTCATTTTGTGAGCCACGGTAGCGCCCTGCTGCGCATGGAAAGCGGCGCAACGTTCGAACTGAGCGGTGGCGACGCCCTCTTTATTCCCGGCGGGAATTCCCATGCCCTGCTCTCTGACGAGCGGGCAACCATTACGCCCATCAATGCCTTTCCCAGCGAGCCCATCTGCAGCTCGGTGTGTGCCATCACCTGCGAGCCCTGTCCGGAGAGCGAGAACACCCTCATCTTTAGCGGGTGCATGGATTTTGAGCTGGGCGGAATGCAGCCGCTTATCAAGGCGATGCCGGAAGTGATGATGGTCAGCCGGCTGATGTCCACCTGGCCGGAAATTCATCCGCTGCTGGCGGCGATGGAGCGGGAATCCGCGGCGCGTCAGGCCGGGTACGCCGGGATCCTTGCGCGACTGGCCGACGTGGTGGCGGCATTAATCGTGCGCGGCTGGGTTGAAGGCGGCTGCGGTAAAGCCACCGGCTGGGTGCAGGTTCTGCGCGACCCGCGCCTGAGCCGGGCCATTTACGCCATGCACCAGCAGCCAGGCCTGAACTGGAGCGTCGCGGATCTGGCAAAAGAAGCGGGCACCTCCCGCTCCGTGTTCGCCGAACGGTTTCTGGCCGCGACGGGAACTACCCCGGCAAAATATCTCAGCGAGCTGAGGATGCGGCTGGCCATCCAGTACATTCGCCACGAAAATCAGCCGATTGAAACCGTCGCGCTGCGGCTGGGATACGGCTCTCTGGCGGCATTTAGCCGGGCATTTAAGCGCATTATTGGGCATGCGCCTGGCACGCTGCGGGAAGCCAGCCAGACGCCGGAAGAGGTCTGAAAGACCGGCAATTATTAACGCGAAGCGGGCAATATTCGTCTAAGGTTTTCAGGTGATTGACAACAGCGGCCACGCTGTTTAGTGAAGACAGGAGACGAAATGATGATAAGACCTCGTACACTACGCCCCGCGTTCTTGCCCCTTGCGTTAGGAGGCGCGCTGCTCGGCGTAACGACATTGAGTTATGCCGACGATAGCCCCGCAGCCCAGACAACCTCACCCGATATTTTGCTGGGCCCTCTGTTTAACGATGTGCAAAGCGCCAGACTGTTTCCCGATCAGAAAACCTTTGCTGATGCCGTCCCCAAAAGCGACCCGCTGATGATTCTGGCGGATTATCGTATGCAGCACACGCAGTCCAGCTTTGACTTACGCCACTTTGTCGAGATGAACTTTACGCTCCCTGCGGAAGGTGAAAAATATGTTCCGCCTGCTGGACAAAGTTTACGTGAGCACATTGACGATCTCTGGCCCGTACTGACGCGCACCACCGATAAAGCCAGCAACAAATGGGATTCCCTGCTGCCGTTACCGAAACCTTACGTTGTGCCCGGCGGACGTTTCCGCGAGGTCTACTACTGGGACAGCTATTTCACCATGCTGGGCCTGGCAGAGAGCGGTCACTGGGACAAAATCAGCGACATGGTGGATAACTTTGCGTATGAGATTGACACCTTCGGCCACATTCCCAACGGCAACCGCAGCTATTACCTGAGCCGCTCCCAGCCGCCGTTTTTCTCAATGATGGTTGAACTGCTGGCGACCCACGACAGCGATGCGCTGAAGAAGTATCGTCCGCAGATGGAGAAAGAGTATGCCTACTGGATGGACGGCGTCGACGCCCTTCAGCCGGGGCAGGCCAACAAGCGCGTGGTAAAACTGGATGACGGCGCTATCCTCAACCGCTACTGGGACGACCGCGATACCCCGCGCCCGGAGTCCTGGCTTGACGATGTGAATACCGCCAAAAGTAACCCTAACCGACCTGCGACCGAGATCTACCGCGATTTGCGTTCCGCTGCGGCCTCGGGCTGGGACTTTAGCTCCCGCTGGATGGACGACCCGCAAAAGCTCGGCACCATCCGGACCACCAGCATTGTCCCCGTGGACCTGAACGCCCTGATGTTCAGGATGGAAAAACTGCTGGCGCGGGCAAGCCAGGAGAGTGGCGACGCCGCCAGCGCGAGTAAATACGAGGCGCTGGCTACGGCGCGTCAGAAAGCCATCGAGAGCCACCTGTGGAATGATAAAGAGGGCTGGTACGCCGATTACGATCTCAAAAGCAAGAAGGTCCGCAATCAGCTTACGGCGGCAGCCCTGTTCCCGCTTTACGTGAAGGCGGCGGCGCAGGATCGGGCCGATAAAGTCGCCGCGGCAACCTCATCGCGCCTGTTGAAGCCGGGCGGTATTGCGACCACCACCGTCAATAGCGGCCAGCAGTGGGATGCGCCAAACGGCTGGGCCCCGCTGCAATGGGTGGCTGCGGAAGGGCTGCAGAATTACGGGCAGGAGAAGGTCTCGATGGACGTGACCTGGCGCTTCCTGAAGAACGTTCAGCATACTTACGACCGCGAAAAGAAACTGGTCGAGAAATATGACGTGTCGACAACCGGGACGGGCGGCGGCGGCGGCGAGTATCCGCTGCAGGACGGCTTCGGCTGGAGCAACGGCGTGACGCTGAAGATGCTGGATCGGGTCTGCCCGAAAGCAAAACCGTGCGACAACGTGCCGGAGAATCAGCCTGCGGCGAATGATGAGGCTGCGCCGGTGAAAGCTGCGGCGCAGTAAGGGTATTGCCGGGTGGCGGCTCCGCCTTACCCGGCCTACATTTTGAACTCACAGGGAATTACTTAGAAACTATAACTCGCCCCTAGCTGATACGTCATGTCACGCCCAATCCAGCAGTTGGTCGCATCGTAGCAGGTCAGCGTCTCTTTATTGGTGATGTTCTGCGCGCTGGCTTTAAGCGTTAGCCCTGCCAGCGAGGGCAGGATTTCGCCCATCCGGTACGAGGCCGCCAGATCGTACTGCGTAGTGCCTCCCAGTTTACCCGCATCGTTTGCCGGAGAGATTTCCATCGGCCCGGTGTAGCGTGCACCCGCTCCCAGCATCAGTCCTTTCAGCGGCGTGTTATCAAAGGTGTAATCCCCCCAGAGGTTGAAGGCATTTTCCGGGACCTGCGTTGGACGTTTACCTTTGTACTTGTCATCTTCCCGGTTGATCGCGTGGGTGTACGCATAGTTGGCAATCAGCGTCAGGCTGTCCGTCGGACGGCTGATAGCTGACAGCTCTGCCCCTTTGGATTCCACTTCCCCGGTCTGACGATAGTTCAGGAAGCCCGGATCGGAGGTGACGACATTTTTCTGACGGATGTTAAACACCGAGGCGGTAAAGGTGGTGGCGTAGTCGGCCAGCAGATATTTCACCCCGCCTTCCACCTGCCTGCTGGTGGTCGGCTTGACGTCTTTCGCCACGAGCGTGCCCTGCGGCGACACCGGCGCAAAACCTTCGGAATAGCTGATAAATGGTGAAATCCCGTTATCGAAGGCGTAAAGCGCGCCCAGGCGTTTGGTGACGCGGTCCTGCGACACCCAGGCTTTATCACCGTTTTGCAGGTAGTTGGTGGTGACGGAGCGGTAATCGTCGTAGCGCAGGCTGCCCAGCAGGTTGAGGCCGCCAAACTCTACCTGATCCTGTAAGTAATAGCCGTTCTGCTGGTAGCTGAGGCGGTTTTTCTGGGCGGTATACAGTCCCAGCGCGCTTTCCTGAATCTGCGAATAGTCAGGATGCTGCATATCGATACCCGGCGTGGCCGACGCGTAGCGATAGTGGAAGTGGGAGTTCAGCTTCTGATAGTCAAACCCGGCCAGCAGGTGGTGTTTCCACTCGCCCAGCGCAACGGTTTTGGTCACCTGGTTGTCGATGTTGAAGCTCTTAAGGTCTTCATCGGTGGTGTAAGCAAAGCGGTTGAGCTGATACACCTCGCTTCCCGTCCCTGTCGCGTAGACGCTGCGCTGGTGGGTATCGACGTCGAAATAGCGCGCCTTCTGGTTAAAGCCCCAGCCGCTGTCAAATTCATGTTCAAAGCTGTAGCCCAGCATCCACTGACGCTGCTTAAACCCGCTCCATTCGTCTCCTGCGTAATCGCGCTTGCCCGCATATTTAGAGCGCAGGTAGGCGAGCGGCAGCGGGTTAGACGGCGTGAGGCTCGGGGTGTTTTGCGCCAGCGCGTCCAGGGTGAGGCGGGTTTTGTTGTCGGGCTGCCAGGTGACGGACGGAGCAACCAGGTAGTTTTCATACCGGGTGGTGTGCGGCTGATCGTCGTTTTCCGTGGCTTTGCCCAGCAAACGGTAGTTCCAGTCGCTGTCGGCAATCTGCCCGGTTGAATCGAGATAGCCCTCTTTCAGATTACGGTTTCCGGTGTTAATGCCGATTTCGGTTCGGGCTTCCCGCTGCGGTTTTTTACTTTGAATATTCACCAGCCCGCCCGGCGAACCGCCGCCGTAAAGAACCGATGACGGGCCTTTCAGGATATCAACGCTGTCAATTAGCAGCGGATCGATACGCGCTTTGGTATTGCCGGTGACGTTGTAGGGCAGCTGCAGCCCGTTGTAGAACTCCTGATCGACGGTAAAGCCACGAATTTTATATTCGCTCATGTAGGAGGTATTCCCCCGCACCTCGGTTGAAACGCCCGGGGCATAGCGCAGGATTTCATTCACCGAATTCGCGTGACGCTTTTCAATTTCCGGCGCAGAGAGGGTCGTGATGACCTGCGGCGTTTTACCTTCGGCAACGGCCGATTTTGTGGCGCTGTTCGTCCAGGCCGGCAGCGCGCTGCCCTGCTCTGAGCCCGTGACGACGATGGTGGATTCTTCGGCGAAAGCCGGGACCTGCAATGCCAGCGTAACGGCACCTGCCAGGGCGCAAAGCGTAAAACGTGAGCTATTCATAATGTCGTCTTGTTGTTATATGCAATACGGAACGACAATTATTATCATTTAGATTAACAAATCAATACTCAGGCAAAAAAACGGCCCTCCGCAGAGAGCCGCTTATGAAGTTTTATGCTCGTCGCAGTAACCTGAAAATGCCCAGCACCACAATGGCACCCACGACAGCGACCAGAAAACTGTGCAGGTCGAAACCACTTATGCTGCCTCCAAAGCCAAACATCGTCGCCAGCCAGCCGCCCACAACCGCACCAACGACCCCGAGTACACAGGTCAAAATAAATCCGCCGCCATCGTTTCCCGGCATGATCAGTTTGGCGATAGCGCCAGCAATAAGACCAAAGATAATCCAGGCGATGATACCCATAGCGATGCCCTCTTGCAGGTTTAACGCTTGCGCAGAAAACCTTCTGCACAGCTAACGTAAGTATAGGTCATTGCCGGAAAACCATTTTCATCTCACCGACTTATCTTTACTTAAACAGCCAAAAAAACTCACCGGTTTGTATTAAGTTTCATTGCAGAGTGCCGATAACGCTAAGACAGTCTGTCATCAATCAAGGAGCCATCCGGCGTGAGTCATTACAGTGAGCAGTTCCTCAAGCAAAATCCGCTGGCTGTATTAGGGGTATTACGCGACCTGCAAAAAGGTGAAGTGCCGCTACGCATCAGCTGGTCGAATAATCAGTTCATCAGCAAGATCCTTGACGCCTCGCAGGATCGGCTGGTAATTGATTTAGGCAGTCAGGAATATGAAAACCGCGCGGCGCTGAAAGCAGAAAATGTCGCGGTGATGGCCGAAACGCAGGGTGCCAAAGTGGAGTTTGTCCTCTCGCGGCTGGAACTTAGCGAATACCAGGGACTGCCTGCTTTTGTTACCCCGCTTCCCACCAATCTCTGGTTTGTTCAGCGTCGTGAATATTTCCGCATCAGCGCCCCGCTCCATCCCGCCTATTTTTGTAAGGCCAAAATGCCGGACAAAAAAGAGATTCGCTTCCGACTCTTCGATCTGTCGCTGGGCGGCATGGGTGCACTGATGGATGCGCCGAAACCCGACGGACTGGTAGAAGGCATGAGGTTTACGCAAATTGAGCTGGATATGGGGGGCTGGGGTCGCTTTTATTTCGATGCACAGCTGATTGCCATCAGCGACCGTACCGTCGTGGACAGCAAAAATGAAACCATCACCACGCCGCGTCTGAGCTTTCGTTTCCTGAACGTCGGACCAGGCGCAGAGCGCGAGCTTCAGCGCATCATCTATTCGCTGGAGCGTGAGGCGCGGGAACGCGCAAATAAAGTCCTGTGAAGAAATCGGGCAGCGTGACCGCCGCCCGTCTGCGGCATTACATGGCATCCATCGCTTTCTGTACTTTCCAGATATAACGAGGCGCCTGTGGTGCCGGGTGATTTTTCGCCACGTGTTCAAAGAATTCGTCTTTGTCCATGTCGTTAATCTCTTCTATCGCCTCTTTGCGGTCAGAGGAGAAGGTTCTGAGCAACGCGCCGGCACCGTTAACGTAAGATACCACCAGCGCGTACTGCATCACCTCCGGATCCTTAATCCCCTTCAGTACGCCGTGTTCCATGATGCTCAGATAGGCCGTGCCCATTGAAATGTTGCGCTCCGGATTCTTCAGCTCGCTGGTCGACGGCTGTCCGCTCCAGCCCATATAGCGGTAAACCTCTCTCCCCGCCGTTGACGCTTTAAGCTGCATCAGCCCCACCGCGTTGGACTTGCTGACAAGCGTGGGATTCCCGCCGGACTCCACCGCAATGATCGCCGTGATGAGACGCGGACTGACGCCCCAGGCCTTCCCGGCTTGCTCACTGATCGGCATCCACTGCATGGCCCGTTTCACCGGCACTTCCGGGTTCCAGGGCGGGTTTTGATAATCATGTTTTGAACTACAGCCAGCGAGCAACACAATCAAAAAAGCAAACCATCTCAATTTCACGTCATCTATCCTTATAGCCGGTCATCGCGGTGCGCCACCTCTTGAAGCAGGCGGCGTATAAGCGGCATGATATAGACAATTAGTTTCTCATTCAGCAAGGAATTGCCATGTCTCAGTTTCATCTCATCGCGCCGTCGGGCTACTGCATTAACCAGGACGCGGCGCAGCGGGGCGTTCAGCGTTTGCTGGAATCTGGCCATCAGGTAGAAAATCAGACGATTATACCCCGCCGCCAGCAGCGTTTTGCCGGTACCGAAGCGCAGAGGCTGAATGATATCAATAGCCTGGTGAACCTGACGGGCGAAAACCGGATTGTGCTTGCGGTACGTGGCGGGTATGGTGCGAGCCGGCTGCTGGAGAGTATTGACTGGCAGGGGCTGGCACTGCGCCAGCAGCAGGACCCTCTGTTGATTTGCGGCCACAGCGATTTCACCGTCATCCAGCTCGGGCTGCTGGCCCTGCATAACGTTATCACCTTCAGCGGTCCGATGCTGGCCGGTAACTTCGGCGCACCGGAGCTGGATGCGTTTACCGAGGAACATTTCTGGCGCGCGCTGCGTAATCCCAGCTACAGCGTGGAGTGGCAAGGCAATGGACCGCACTGGGAGTGTGAAGGCCAGCTCTGGGGCGGGAACCTGGCAATGCTGGTCTCGCTCATCGGCACGCCGTGGATGCCGCACATCGAGGACGGCATTCTGGTGCTGGAAGATATCAACGAACATCCGTTCCGCGTCGAGCGCATGCTCTTGCAGCTTTATCATGCCGGTATTCTTGAGCGCCAGTCCGCGATTGTGCTGGGCAGCTTCAGCGGTTCTGCCCCGAATGACTATGACGCGGGTTACTCCCTTGAGACCATGGTCGACTTCGTTCGCTCGCGGCTGGATATTCCGGTCATCACCGGTCTGGATTTCGGCCATGAGCAGCAAACCGTGACCCTGGCGCTGGGGGCGCACGCCACCCTGATCCACAATGATTCCGCCAGCCGGCTGACCATCAGCGGTCATCCTGTCATAAAGGCATAAAAAAGCCGTTATACCCCCTTAATAAAACGCTGTTGCCGTTGTTAATATGTTAGGGTTTTAGTAACAGCGTTAACATTGAGGTGGGAGTAAGAGAACATTGGATGCCGCAGCGATAATCAGCCTTTTCATTTTGGGTTCCGTCCTTGTAACCAGCAGTATTTTATTAAGTTCATTTTCATCGCGTCTCGGCATACCTATTCTTGTTATTTTCCTCGCCATCGGCATGCTGGCCGGCATTGATGGCATTGGCGGTATCCCTTTCGATAACTACCCTTTCGCCTACATGGTGAGTAACCTCGCGCTGGCGGTGATCCTGCTGGACGGCGGTATGCGCACCCAGGCGAGCTCCTTCCGCGTGGCCTTAGGCCCCGCGCTGTCGCTCGCCACGGTTGGCGTGTTAATTACCTCCGGCCTCACCGGAATGATGGCCGCGTGGCTTTTCCATCTCAATATCATGGAAGGTTTGCTGATTGGCGCTATCGTGGGCTCAACCGATGCGGCAGCGGTGTTTTCCCTGCTCGGCGGAAAAGGGCTTAACGAACGTGTCGGCTCCACGCTTGAGATTGAATCCGGCAGTAACGATCCGATGGCGGTGTTTCTTACCATCACGCTGATTGAGATGATCCAGCAGCACGAGACGGGCCTGAACTGGATGTTTGCGTGGCATATCCTGCAGCAGTTCGGACTGGGGATTGTTATCGGCCTGGCGGGGGGATACCTGCTACAGCAGACGATCAACCGCATCTCGCTGCCCGCGGGGCTTTACCCCCTGCTGGCGCTGAGCGGCGGCATTCTCATTTTTGCCGTTACCACCGCGCTGGACGGCAGCGGTATTCTCGCCGTTTACCTCTGCGGGTTCCTGATGGGCAACCGTCCTATTCGCAACCGACATGCCATTTTGCAGAACTTCGACGGTCTGGCCTGGCTGGCGCAGATCGGCATGTTCCTGGTGCTGGGTCTTCTGGTCACGCCATCGGACCTGCTGCCAATCGCGGCTCCGGCGCTGCTGCTGTCCGCGTGGATGATCTTCTTCGCCCGTCCGCTGTCGGTATTTGCAGGCTTGCTGCCGTTTCGCGGCTTCAACCTGCGCGAGCGGGTGTTCATCAGCTGGGTGGGCCTGCGCGGCGCGGTGCCGATTATCCTTGCCGTTTTCCCGATGATGGCCGGTCTGGATAACGCCCGGCTGTTCTTTAACGTGGCGTTCTTCGTGGTGCTGATTTCCCTGCTGTTCCAGGGAACCTCGCTCGGGTGGGCGGCGAAAAAAGCCAAAGTGGTGGTGCCTCCCGTGGGCTGGCCGGTTTCCCGCGTGGGGCTCGACATCCATCCAGAAAACCCGTGGGAACAGTTCGTCTATCAGCTGAGCGCCGACAAATGGTGCGTGGGGGCTTCACTGCGCGATTTGCACATGCCGGCCGAAACGCGCATTGCCGCCCTGTTCCGTGACAATGTTCTGCTGCACCCTACCGGCAGCACCCGCCTGCGCGAAGGGGATATTCTCTGCGTGATTGGCCGCGAACGCGACCTGCCCGCGCTGGGCAAGCTGTTCAGCCAGTCGCCTCCGGTAGCGCTGGACCAGCGCTTCTTCGGCGATTTCATTCTGGAAGCCAGCGCCAGGTTTGCCGATGTGGCACTGATTTACGGCCTGGATGAAGGTGCTGAAGACGGTGATAGCCAGCAAACGCTCGGCGAAATTATCCAGCAGCGGCTCGGCGCTGCCCCGGTCGTGGGCGATCAGGTGGAATTTGCCGGGATGATCTGGACCGTTGCCGAAAAAGAAGATAACGCGGTGCGGAAGGTCGGCCTGAGGCCGATGGAAGAGGAAGTGGAATAGCGTTCTTGTCGGGTGGCGTTAACGCCACCCGACAAGAACATGTTACACCGTCACAACCGGCACTCTTGGTGCCAGGGCACACATCAGTTCATATCCCACAGTCCCCGCCGCGGCAGCCACGTCATCAATTTTGATTTCGTTACCCCACAGCTCGACCGGGGAACCGATACCCGCCTGCGGGCATGGTGTCAGGTCAACGGCCAGCATATCCATTGATACGGTGCCTACCGTTCCCGTGCGGACACCATCTACCCACACAGGCGTGCCGGTCGGCGCAATGCGCGGGTAGCCATCGGCATAACCGCCCGCCACGATGCCAATCCGCTGCTCGCCCTTTGCCCGGTAGCGGCTGCCGTAGCCCACGGTGTCACCGGCCTTCAGAGTCTGCACGCCAATGATTTCACTGCGCAGGGTCATGACCGGCTTCAGGCCGCTGTTGGCGATATCCTGCCACTGGCCCGAGGGAGATGCACCGTACAGAACTATCCCCGGACGCACCCAGCTGTAGTGCGCCTCGGGATGCCACAGCGTGGCCGCCGAGTTGGACAGCGAGCGCGGGCAGTCCAGCCCTTCTGCCGCCTGCTCGATGCGGACCATGGCGTCCGCGATGCCGTCCGGTTTTTCCGCATCGGCAAAATGCGCCATCAGCGTCATTTCACCCACGTTCTTTAGCGCACGCAGCTGCTGCCAGACCGTATGCACCCGCTCAGGCTGGAAGCCCAGGCGGTTCATGCCGCTGTTCACCTTGAGGTAGATATCCAGCGGAGCATGGAGCTTCGCATCCTGAATCGCTTTGATCTGCCAGTTGCTGTGAACGCTGGTGGTCAAACGGTACTTATCCAGCAGCGGCAGATCGTCCGCGTGGAAGAACCCTTCCAGCAGTAGAATCGGCCCTTTCCAGCCGCGCTCGCGCAGCAGAATGGCCTCTTCCAGATTAAGTAACGCAAATCCATCGGTGGCGCTCAGCGCGCTCCAGATACGGTCAATGCCGTGACCGTAGGCATTCGCTTTCACCACCGACCACACGCGGGCGCCAGGTGCCGCCCGGCGAACAATCTGCAGGTTATCCTTCAGGGCCTGCAGGTTCACCTGGGCCAGAACAGGACGGGACATGACGACTCCTTAGCTATGCGCGCCGTGCAGGTGCTGTGGACGCGACGGCGTAAACCCCGATTGATAGCGCGCGGCGCTTAAATCGTCAAACGGAATTGCCGGCGTGCGCCCGGAAATCAGGTCGCTCAGCAGCTGGCCCGATCCGCAGGCCATCGTCCAGCCAAGGGTGCCGTGTCCGGTATTGGTCCACAGGTTTTTGAACGGCGTGCGGCCCACGATCGGCGTACCGTCCGGGGTCATCGGACGCAGGCCGGTCCAGAACGTCGCCTGCTCAACAAAGCCACCGCGCGGGAAGAGATCCCCCACGACCATCTCCAGCGTTTCACGACGCGGCTGCAGCAGCTCGGTGTTGAAGCCGACAATCTCCGCCATGCCGCCTACGCGAATGCGGTTATCGAAGCGGGTAATGGCGATTTTGTAGGTTTCATCCAGAATGGTCGACACCGGCGCGCCGCTCTCTTCTTTCACCGGAATGGTCAGCGAGTAGCCCTTCAGCGGGTAAACCGGAATGTCGAGAATGCCTTTCAGCATGGCGGTGGAGTACGAGCCAAACGCCATCACGTAGGCATCGGCTTTGATTACCTCTTCGCCGCACTTCACGCCGTAAATTTTTTCGCCTTCCGACAGCAGCTTGTCGACAGAGGTATTAAAGCGGAACTTCACCCCCGCCTGCTCGCACATTTTCGCCAGACGTTGCGTAAAAAGCTGGCAGTCGCCGGTTTCGTCATTCGGCAGGCGCAGGCCACCCGTCAGTTTATGCGCCACTTCCGCCAGCGCCGGTTCAACCTGCCCTAACTGACTGGCTTCCAGCAGCTGGTACGGAACGCCAGCATCTTCCAGCACGGCGATATCGCGGGTGGCATTTTCGTACTGTTGCTCGGTGCGGAACAGCTGCAGCGTCCCGCCCTGACGGCCTTCATACTCAATACCCGTCGACGCGCGCAGCGCTTTCAGACAGTCACGGCTGTATTCCGCCAGGCGCACCATGCGCCCTTTGTTCTCCATGTAGTGGCGGGTGTCGCAGTTGCGCAGCATCTGCCACATCCACTTCAGCTGGAACGGCGTGCCGTCAAGGCTGATGGCCAACGGCGCATGGCGCTGAAACATCCATTTAATCGCTTTCAGCGGAACGCCCGGCGCAGCCCACGGCGCGGCATATCCCGGAGAGATTTGCCCGGCGTTCGCCGCGCTGGTTTCAAGCGCGGGACCGGATTCACGATCGATAACGGTTACGTCATGTCCCGCCTGACTTAAATACCAGGCGCTGGTTACCCCAACGACACCACTTCCCAGTATGACAACACGCATAGCCACTCCATTATGTGCAAAAGAACAATCTTCTAATTACAGATTGATAACCTAGTTGAAAATATTATTCAACATACGACTTTTTTATGGTGACTTACCTCACACATCCCCCATCATCAGGGGATAGTGCTAATTTGGGATCTCCTGCTGTGCGTTATTTTTAACCAGCACAATATGCTGAGGCATACCGTTTTTTTGCCGTATCAAAAACGCGAAATCGCAAAGAAAAAATTTCTGCCCCAGCACGCTTTTTAACACGTTGATCTATGCTTGAAAGGAGGCTCTCCAGACAGAGAGAGCACCCACAACGAGGGCGCGCTAATGGCTACTATTGATTCCCTGAACAAGGACAACACACGTCTGAGCGATGGACCCGACTGGACCTTCGAGCTGCTGGATGTTTACCTCGCCGAAATCGACCGGGTCGCAAAGCTGTATCGTCTGGATACCTATCCCCATCAGATTGAAGTCATTACGTCCGAACAGATGATGGACGCCTACTCCAGCGTCGGGATGCCGATTAACTATCCGCACTGGTCGTTTGGTAAAAAATTTATTGAAACGGAACGGCTGTATAAGCATGGCCAGCAGGGGCTGGCGTATGAGATTGTGATTAACTCCAATCCGTGTATTGCCTATTTGATGGAAGAGAACACCATTACCATGCAGGCGCTGGTGATGGCGCATGCCTGCTATGGGCACAACTCATTTTTCAAGAATAACTACCTGTTCCGCAGCTGGACGGATGCCAGCTCAATCGTCGATTACCTGATCTTCGCCCGTAAATACATTACCGACTGCGAAGAGCGCTACGGCGTGGACGAAGTGGAAAAACTGCTCGACTCCTGCCACGCGCTGATGAACTACGGCGTGGACCGCTACAAACGCCCGCAGAAAATCTCCCTCCAGGAGGAGAAGGCCCGGCAGAAAAGCCGCGAGGAGTACCTGCAAAGCCAGGTGAACATGCTGTGGCGTACCCTGCCTAAGCGTGAGGAAGAAAAAACGATCGCCGAAGCGCGTCGCTATCCCTCCGAGCCGCAGGAAAACCTGCTCTATTTTATGGAGAAGAACGCCCCGCTGCTGGAGCCGTGGCAGCGTGAGATCCTGCGCATCGTGCGCAAAGTGAGCCAGTATTTTTACCCGCAAAAGCAAACGCAGGTGATGAACGAAGGCTGGGCGACCTTCTGGCACTACACCATCCTCAACCATCTGTACGACGAGGGAAAAGTTACCGAGCGGTTCATGATGGAATTCCTCCACAGCCATACCAACGTGGTGTTCCAGCCGCCCTACAACAGCCCGTGGTACAGCGGAATTAACCCGTATGCGCTTGGTTTCGCTATGTTCCAGGACATTAAGCGTATCTGCCAGTCGCCGACGGAAGAAGACAAGTACTGGTTCCCGGACATCGCCGGTTCTGACTGGCTGGAAACGCTTCACTTTGCGATGCGCGACTTTAAGGATGAGAGCTTCATCAGCCAGTTTATGTCGCCGAAGATCATGCGTGATTTCCGCTTCTTCACCGTGCTGGACGACGACCGCAACAACTATCTGGAGATTTCCGCAATCCATAACGAAGAGGGATACCGTGAGATCCGCTCTCGCCTCTCTTCCCAGTACAACCTGAGCAACCTTGAACCGAATATTCAGGTATGGAACGTCGATTTGCGAGGTGACCGCTCCCTGACGCTGCGCTATATCCCGCACAATCGCGCGCCGCTGGATAAAGGGCGTAAAGAAGTGCTGAAGCATGTGCATCGCCTGTGGGGCTTTGACGTGCAGCTGGAGCAGCAGAATGAAGACGGGAGCATCGAGCTGCTGGAACGCTGCCCGGCGCGGTTGAATACCCTGTAGTGCCGCCATCGGGCGAAAAAAAACCTCTCGTATGAGAGGTTTTTTCTTTTAGCGGGTCTGGATCGCTAAATCACCCGGCAGCGTTTTCTGCATACGGTGCCAGATTTCACCGGAATCGTGACCGTAGCGGCGAACCGTCTCATAAACCTGATCGTGCAGACCTTCGGTACAGAGCTTGCTCAGCTTGTGGTAGAAGCCCAGCGCCAGGCTACGCGCTTCCGGATTGGCAAAGTAGTGGCGGCCAATGCGGGTGTAAAGCCCTTTCATACCGTTGAGGATCAGGCCATACACCGGGTTGCCGGAGGCAAACGCCAGGCCGCGGAACACGTTGTAATCGAGAGTGGCAAAGGCATCGGCATGATCTTCCACCTCGTTCGCGCTGGCCAGCACCGCAAGAGCGTCTTCCGGATGCTGACGGAAAGCGGTACGAATAAAGATCGTCGCGATGTTGGTGCGAACGGAGAGCAGATTATCAATGAGCTGCGGCACGCTTTCATGGTCGAGACGCGCCAGCGTTTCAAGAATGTTCAGCCCGGACGTTTCCCAGAAATTGTTCACTTTCGTAGGCTTACCGTGCTGGATCGTCAACCAGCCATCGCGCGCCAGCCGCTGGAGCACTTCACGCAGCGTGGTGCGAGTGACGCCAATCAGTTCAGAGAGTTCGCGTTCAGCCGGAAGAATGGACCCCGCAGGGAAACGATTATTCCAGATGCTTTCAATGATGTACTCTTCCGCGAAACCCGCCGGGCTCTGCGCCTTAATGACCATAGTGAGATTTCCATTACACAGCTTTAGCAAATTGGACTCATCATACCAGAGGCAGGCAGTGGCAGGTAGCGCGGCAACGAGAGAAAAGAGGGATCGCCGTTTCATTTTTGTGAAATTTACAATGCGGTCTTATTCGCGTCCAGGCCGCGATTTTTGCGTATACTTATGTTTTGTCTTACTTGACGGGGAAGGACGTCTGTCGTGGAAATTTCTTTTGGGCGCGCACTGTGGCGCAACTTTTTAGGCCAGTCTCCGGACTGGTACAAACTTATACTTCTGGTTTTCCTGGTCGTTAACCCCCTCCTCTTTAGCGTAAACCCTTTCATTGCCGGGTGGCTGCTGGTGGCGGAGTTTATCTTCACCCTGGCCATGGCACTGAAATGTTATCCCCTGCTGCCGGGCGGATTGCTGGCGTTTGAAGCCGTCGTCATCGGTATGACCAGCGCCGGGCATGTCAAAGCAGAGCTGGCGTCAAATCTCGAAGTGCTACTCCTGCTGATATTTATGGTGGCGGGTATCTACTTCATGAAACAGCTGCTGCTGTTTATCTTCACGCGCCTGCTGCTCAGCATTCCGTCGAAAATGTTCCTCTCGCTGGCGTTTTGCCTTGCGGCCGCCTTCCTGTCCGCCTTCCTGGATGCACTGACGGTTGTCGCGGTGGTGATTAGCGTTGCGGTTGGGTTTTACGGTATTTATCACCGCGTGGCCTCCTCTCGCCCGGGGGAGGATCTGCAGGATGACAGCCACGTCGAGGCGCATAACCGTGACGTGCTGGAACAGTTTCGCGCCTTCCTGCGCAGCCTGATGATGCATGCCGGGGTGGGTACCGCGCTGGGCGGCGTGATGACCATGGTGGGCGAGCCGCAAAACCTGATTATTGCTAAAGCGGCGGGCTGGCACTTCGGTGATTTCTTCCTGAGAATGGCGCCAGTGAGCGTGCCGGTGCTGATCTGCGGGCTGGCGACCTGTCTGCTGGTGGAGAAGTTTCGCCTCTTTGGCTATGGGGTTCAGCTCCCGGAGCCGGTTCGTCAGGAACTGCATAAATTCGATGTGCAGAGCCGAAGCCAGCGGACGGGCCAGGAGACGCTACGACTGATTGCTCAGGGGATCATCGGCGTCTGGCTTATCGCGGCGCTGGCGCTCCATCTTGCCGAAGTCGGGCTGATTGGCCTCTCCGTCATTATTCTCGCCACCACCTTTACCGGCGTAACGGACGAGCATGCCATCGGCAAAGCTTTTACCGAAGCCTTGCCGTTTACCGCCCTGCTGGCGGTGTTCTTTGCGGTCGTGGCGGTGATTATCGACCAACACCTTTTCGCGCCGATTATTGCCTTTGTATTACAGGCGTCACCGGATGCTCAGCTCTCACTGTTTTACCTGTTTAACGGCCTGCTCTCGTCAATCTCAGATAACGTCTTTGTCGGGACGGTCTACATCAACGAGGCCAAAGCCGCCATGGAGCAAGGCGTTATCAGTGCCGGACAGTTTGAGCTGCTGGCCGTGGCGATCAATACCGGCACCAACCTGCCGTCGGTTGCAACACCAAATGGCCAGGCCGCCTTCCTGTTCCTGCTGACCTCCGCCCTCGCGCCGCTCATACGACTTTCATATGGCAGGATGGTGTGGATGGCGCTGCCCTACACGCTGGTGCTCACGATCGTGGGATTGCTTTGCGTCAAAATTACCCTCATTCCCTGTACGCAATGGTTGATACAAGCGGGTATACTTGCGGCGCAGTAAACTATGCATCTCGGGCAGTTCGCTGCCCGTTTGCCTTTTCGCACGATAAACATCCAATTACGTTTTATTTCGCCAGGTACAGGTGGCGCAAAAAACGAATTCGTTTACACTGCGCTTTCTAAGCATGTTCCAGGGAAATGATTATGTTGAGATTTTTAAACCAGTGCTCCCGCGGTCGCGGAGCGTGGTTGCTAATGGCCCTGACCGCCTTTGCGCTGGAAATGGTCGCGCTGTGGTTCCAGCATGTAATGGGACTGAAACCTTGCGTGCTCTGTATTTATGAACGCTGCGCGCTATTCGGCATTATGGGTGCGGGCCTGGTCGGCGCGATTGCGCCGAAATCGCCGCTTCGCTATGCCGCTATCGCGATCTGGCTGTACAGCGCCTGGAAAGGCATTGAACTCTCCTGGCAGCACACCATGATGCAGCTGCATCCGTCACCGTTTATGACCTGTGATTTTGCCGCCCGCTTCCCGAGCTGGCTGCCGCTGGACAAATGGCTGCCGCAGGTGTTTGTCGCATCCGGTGACTGCTCCGTTCGTCAATGGGAATTCCTGACGCTGGAGATGCCGCAGTGGCTGGTGGGTATTTTTGCCGCCTACTTCGTCGTGGCGCTGCTGGTGCTGATTGCCCAGCCGTTCAAACCGAAGAAACGCGATCTTTTTGGAAGGTAAAAGCAAAACGGCAACAACGGTTGCCGTTTTTAGTTGAGGGCATCAGGCCGCATAAACACAATAAAAAACCCGCCGCGGCGGGTTTTTTTAATCTCAACGGGTCGGGTGGTTCATGATGTGATCTTCCCAGTCACGCACCTCGGACTCTTTCACCGCAATGTGGCGCACAGAAATGCGCTCACCGTGCATCGCCGCTTTTGAACCGGTTAACAGTGGATGCCAGTCAGGCAGACCTTTCCCTTCCGCCAGCAGGCGATACGCGCAGGTATGCGGCAGCCATTCAAACGTCGGCAGATTGTCCCGGGTTAACTTGATGCAGTCAGGCTCAAATTCAAACCGGCGCTCATAGTTGCGGCACTGGCAGGTTTTAATGTTTAACTGCTTGCAGGCAACGTTGGTGAAGTAGATTTCATCCGTATCTTCATCCATCAGCTTGTGCAGGCAGCACTGCCCGCAGCCGTCGCACAATGATTCCCATTCCGCGTCAGTCATGTCGTCGAGAGTTTTGCTTTGCCAGAAAGGGATGTCGTTCATCAGGATGTCCACACGTCAAAAGAAAGCGCACCTTATAACGAGTCTGGCACGTTGTTGCAAGTTTTGCCGCCCTCTTCAGGCGGCAAGATGGGGTTACAGCACGCGGGTTTTCAGCGACAGGCCGTTAAAACCGACCTCTAGCTCGTCACCGCTAAGTAGCGGGCCAACGCCTTCAGGGGTTCCGGTCAGGATCACATCGCCCGGCTTAAGGGTAAAGAAGCGGCTCATGTAGGCGATCAGCGGCACAATCTTGTGGATCATGTCCGCCGTGGTGCCCTGCTGGCGGAACTCGCCGTTAACCTTCAGGCTGAGCGGCGTGTCCTGCGGATCGCCGGTAAATTCGCTCACCGGCACAAACGCCGAGATCGGGCAGGAATTATCAAAGCCTTTGGCTTTTTCCCACGGCTGCCCGGCTTTCTTCATTTTGCCCTGCACGTCACGCAGCGTGAGATCGAGCGCCACGCCGTATCCGGCAATCGCTTTCTGAACATGTTCTTCTGAGGCCTGGCGCAGCGTCGCGCCGATCAGCACGGCGAGTTCAACTTCGTGATGCACCGAGCCCAGCCCCTGCGGCAGCGCCAGCGGCTGGCGGATATCGCAAAGCGCCGTTTCAGGCTTAATAAACAGGACCGGCTCTTCTGGCGTCGCGCTGCCCATCTCCTGAATATGTTTTGCATAGTTGCTGCCCACGCAGACTACTTTGCTGACGGGATAATCCAGTAATGCACCTTGCCAGTTATGATGTTGATACATGGTCGACCCCTAAACGGTTGATGTGTTGTGCCCAAAAACAGTTGAGACTATTTTTTACCGTTCGCCTCAAGATGCTGTTTTAATAAATTCTCGGGTGGCGGTGGAAGCTGTAAATAATAGCCTTGCTCGGCTAAAGCCGTTTTCACTTTATCCAGATCGGCATTAATCAGTTTCTTACGACCATCAAGCGGCAGCAGCATTGCCAGCTGTGGTCGGCCAAAGTTCTTCATTAATTCTTCAGGCACGCGTGAAAAATCGTCTTTCTTTTCCACATAAAGATAGGTCTGGTCACGGCTTGTACTTCTGTAGATCACACAAAACATGTTTTTACTCTGAATTAATGGGTGGTTGCTTGCCTCAATATACTCCTGACTATAACATGCCTGATACTCTTCGGAATATCGCAGCGAGTGGTTGCGGTTAATAGCAAATTGAGTAAGGCCAGGATGTCAAACACGCCCATCGAGCTTAAAGGCAGTAGCTTCACCTTATCAGTGGTACATTTGCATGATGCAAAACCCGAGGTTATTCGTCAGGCGTTAGAAGACAAAATCGCCCAGGCTCCGGCCTTTCTGAAGCACGCCCCTGTTGTTGTCAACGTCAGCGGTCTTGAGGCTCCGGTTAACTGGAAACTTCTCCAGCAGGCCGTCTCCTCAACCGGACTGCGTATCGTGGGCATCAGCGGCTGCAAAGATACTGAGCTGAAAGCGGAAATTGAGCGTGCGGGGCTGCCTCTTCTGAATGAGGGCAAAGAAAAAGCCTCGCGTGCGGCACCCGTTGCCGTGCAAACGCCCCCTCCTGCGGTGCAAAACGTTACTACCGTCACAAAAACGCGAATGATTGATGTGCCGGTTCGTTCCGGTCAGCGCATTTATGCACCAAACTGTGATCTGATTGTTACAAGCCACGTCAGTGCTGGCGCTGAGCTGATTGCAGATGGCAATATTCACGTATACGGTATGATGCGTGGACGTGCGCTCGCAGGTGCAAGTGGCGATCGAGATGCGCAAATATTTTGTACTCACCTGACGGCGGAACTGGTGTCCATCGCAGGTGAATATTGGCTGAGCGACAAGATCCCAGCCGAATTTTATGGCAAAGCGGCTCGCCTGCTTCTGGCAGACGACGCGTTGACCGTTCAACCGTTGAATTGATCCCTTTTTAACAAGGAATTTCTATGGCACGCATTATTGTTGTTACTTCGGGTAAAGGAGGCGTTGGCAAGACCACCTCCAGCGCGGCCATCGCTACTGGTTTGGCCCAGAAGGGAAAGAAAACCATCGTTATCGACTTCGATATCGGTCTGCGTAACCTCGACCTCATCATGGGATGTGAGCGTCGCGTCGTGTATGACTTCGTAAACGTCATTCAGGGCGATGCCACGCTGAACCAGGCGATGATTAAAGACAAGCGCACCGAGAACCTCTACATTCTCCCGGCTTCTCAGACGCGTGACAAAGACGCTCTGACCCGTGAAGGGGTAGAAAAGGTGCTCGACGATCTGAAAAAAATGGATTTCGACTTCATTGTCTGCGACTCCCCTGCGGGCATCGAAACCGGTGCCCTGATGGCGCTCTACTTCGCTGATGAAGCGATCATCACCACCAACCCTGAAGTTTCATCCGTGCGTGACTCAGACCGCATTCTGGGGATCCTCGCCTCTAAATCCCGTCGCGCGGAAAATGGCGAAGACCCGATTAAAGAACACCTGCTCCTCACCCGTTACAATCCGGGCCGCGTGAACAAAGGTGACATGCTGAGCATGGAAGACGTGCTGGAGATCCTGCGCATTAAGCTGGTGGGCGTTATCCCGGAAGATCAGTCCGTGTTACGCGCCTCTAACCAGGGCGAGCCAGTGATCCTTGATACAATGGCAGATGCAGGTAAAGCTTACGCCGATACCGTTGACCGTCTGCTGGGAGAAGAACGTCCTTTCCGCTTCATTGAAGAAGAGAAGAAAGGTTTCCTCAAACGCCTGTTCGGAGGATAAGTTATGGCATTACTGGACTTTTTTCTCTCGCGGAAAAAGAACACCGCCAACATCGCAAAAGAACGTCTGCAAATTATCGTTGCGGAGCGTCGTCGTAGCGACGCCGAGCCTCACTACCTGCCGCAGCTGCGCAAGGACATCCTGGAAGTGATCTGTAAGTATGTGCAGATTGACCCTGAGATGGTCACGGTGCAGCTGGAACAAAAAGACGGGGATATTTCGATTCTGGAGCTGAACGTGACGCTCCCGGAAGCGGAAGAGTCGCGTCCGTAAGTTTGTGATTTCGTCGCCCCGGTAAGCGCAGCGCCACCGGGGAATATGCCGGGTATATCGCCCGGCATATTTTTTAACGCGGATAACCTTCCAGCAGCGTATTCAGGCGATCGGCCATCAATTTCCCGCGCCATCCCGCCATCGTCTCCGGCACGCCACTCTGCGGCTTCAGCTTCCAGTGCCAGTTCAACAGCTGGTTAATCTGACGACGTGAGGCGAGCAGTTCCGCGCTCAGTTTACTTTCCGTTGCAACTGCCTGCACCAGCGCTTTGATATCCTTAAACGCTTTGCGATAGCCCGGCATGTCCATCAGGTTCAGCAGCGGTTCCGGCAGCGCATCTTCCGGCAGCTCCTGCGCTTTTGCGACCAGCGCCAGCAGAGTCTTACCGTGGAAGCGGATCTCGCTGCCCGAAAGCCCAATGCTGTCCAGCTCGCCCAGGCTGCCAGGCATATAGCGCGCGACCGCCCAGAGATGCTCTTCGCGAACCACAAAGTTAACGGCCAGATCGCGCTCGCGCGCTTTACGCAAGCGCCAGTCTGCCAGCAGCTGCAGGCATGCCAGCTGGCGCGTACGCAGCTGCCAGGCGTTGCTTATATCGCGCCAGGCCTCTTTCGGGTCAACCACTTCCTGACGACGCTGCTGGGTCATACGACATTCGTCCAGCGCAGCAGCGAGCCATCCAGAAGCTTCTGCCTCTTTCATCAGCTGTCCGGCAATTGGTAACAGGTAAAACACATCTGCCGCCGCATACTCCAGCTGACGCTCGGTTAGCGGGCGCGCCAGCCAGTCGGTACGGGATTCGCTTTTATCCAGCGTCAGGCCCGTATACTCCTCTACCATGGCAGCAAAGCCCCATGAGAGCGGACGATTGCTGAATGCCGCGAGGATCTGCGTGTCAATCAGCGGCTGGGGCATGATGCCAAAGGTGTTCAGAAAGACTTCCAGATCTTCACTGCCGGCGTGCAGGTATTTCGTCACGGCGTTATCGAGCAGCAGGTCACGCATCGGCGTCCAGTCGGTAATTCCGAGAGGGTCGATCAGCGACACGTGTTTACCGTCGTACATCTGAATCAAACCCAGCTGCGGATAATAGGTCCGGGTGCGAACAAACTCGGTATCCAGGGCAATGGCAGGGAAGTCGCGCGTCACTTCGCACAGCGAAGCCAGCTCGTCGTTGGTCGTGATCATCTGGTAATTCAAAACGGATTCTCTTTTGTTTGCGCCCATAAAAAACGCCGGCTTAACCGGCGTCTGGGCGATTAGCGTGAAGCTCAGGCCTTATTGTCTACTTTGCCACGGGCTTCGTCACGTAATTCTCGTCGTAATATCTTTCCGACGTTTGATTTAGGCAGCTCGTCGCGGAATTCAACAAGCTTCGGCACCTTGTAGCCTGTCAGCTGACGACGGCAAAACGTTACCAGCGCCTCCTCCGTGAGTGAAGCGTCTTTCTTGACCACAAATATCTTAACCGCTTCGCCGCTGCTGCCGGAGGGGACGCCGACTGCCGCCACTTCGAGCACGCCGCTGTGCTGCATAACCACGTCCTCGATCTCATTCGGATAGACGTTGAAGCCGGAGACCAGGATCATATCTTTCTTGCGATCGACGATCCGCAGGAAGCCCTCGTCATCCATTACCGCAATATCACCGGTGTGCAGCCAGCCGTCTTTGATGATTTCGTCGGTCGCATCGGGGCGCTGCCAGTAACCCAGCATCACCTGCGGACCTTTGACGCACAGCTCACCCGGCTCACCCGGCGCGACTTCGTTACCGTTATCGTCGACCAGTTTCGCCTCTGTGGAAGGGACCGGCAGACCAATGCTCCCGCTGTGATAGTCGATATCATGTGGGTTAACGCTGACCAGCGGCGCACATTCCGTCAGGCCATAGCCCTCCAGCAAATACTGTCCGGTTAGCTTCACCCAGCGCTCGGCAACCGCCTGCTGAACCGGCATTCCGCCGCCTGCGGAGAGATGCAGCGTGGAGAAATCCAGCTGCTGGAACTCTTTGTTATTCAGCAGCGCGTTAAACAGGGTGTTTACTCCCGTCATAGCGGTGAACGGGTATTTTGCCAGCTCCTTCACCAGGCCCGGGATATCGCGCGGGTTGGTGATGAGGATGTTCTGACCACCCAGTTCAATAAACAGCAGGCAGTTCATGGTCAGCGCAAAGATGTGATACAGCGGAAGCGCGGTGATCACCACCTCTTTGCCCGGATGCAGCAGCGGCCCGTAGGTGGCGTTCACCTGTTCAAGATTTGCCAGCATATTACGGTGGGTAAGCATGGCCCCTTTGGCGACGCCGGTGGTCCCGCCCGTGTATTGCAGAAACGCAAGATCTTCCGCCACCACTTCGGGTTTCACATACTGCATACGGTAGCCCGCATGCAGCGCGCGACGGAAGGAGATGGCGTCCGGCAGGTGGTATTTTGGCACCAGGCGTTTGACGTATTTGACGACAAAGTTAACCAGCGTGCCTTTGGCGGTAGAGAGCTGGTCCCCCATGCGCGTCAGGATGACGTGTTTAACCTGGGTTTTGTCGACCACTTTTTCCAGCGTATGGGCGAAGTTGGACACAATGACAATCGCGACCGCGCCGCTGTCATTCAGCTGATGCTCCAGCTCTCGCGGGGTATACAGCGGGTTAACGTTGACGACAATCATCCCGGCTCGCAGGATACCGAACAACGCCACCGGATATTGCAGCAGGTTCGGCATCATCAGCGCGACGCGGTCCCCTTTTTGCAGCCCCAGCCCTTCCTGCAGATACGCCGCAAACGCGCGACTACGCTCCTCAAGCTTACGGAACGTCATGACTTCGCCCATATTCACGAATGCGGGCTGGTCCGCGTAACGCCTTACCGAGTGCTCAAATAATTCCACCAGGGATTGATAACGGTCAGGATTGATCTCAGCAGGAACATCTGCTGGATAACGGTTAAGCCAAACCTTTTTCAATGCATCACCTCTGAACTGAGTGTTCGTCGTCATCACAACCCCGATAATAAACAGTTTGTTAACATTATATTAACTCAGCGTACCAGTTTATTAATTGTTCACATTTAAGGTTGCGAAGCGCGTCACTCTTTTTTTTCGTTTTATCCGTAAAAAAACAGAGACAGCGGCTGAGCCGCTGTCTCTTTTCTAACAATAACAGTAAGTTACTCAGTAACGATCGTCTGAACCTGTGCTGGCCCCGGGTTATACCAGCCCCAGCCCGGGTAGCCGTAACGATAAGGATGTGGACCCCACATCCACGGATCCATCGGCTGAGGCGGCATGATCACCTGCTGTGCCAGCCGCCAGCGTTTATACCCGTTGACCTGCATGGTCATAAATTTATACGGCGTGCTGCCGATTTTGCCCTGCACGGCGCCGGTAATCGGCCCGACGACGGTCACCAGCTGCCCGCGAAAATCGACCGGATCGAGGAAACCACTGACGTCCGCATAGATACGCCCGCGAGAAGCCTCACCCAGTACCGGCCGCGCGCCGCTGTCCAGCGGAACGGTCGCGATCTCCAGGCGGGTTTTCCCCTGCTGGTTTTGTACGTCTATGACCTTACCGCCAAAGCGCGCTTCCTGGCCAACGTACAGCTCAGGCGCATTCATCACCCGAACCAGATCCTGCTGTGGCGTCGGGCTGCTGCCCTTAATCGCATCAGGAACGGAAACGCATCCGCTCAGTGCTATGGCAACCGCGCCTGCCATAATAAGGCGTACTACTTTAGTCTGAACCGCCATGATGCGACTCCTTTTTCTCAGTTCCTGTTACTGAGATTCACTCACGGCCCGGAAGTTTCTTCCACGCGACGGTGTTTCGCAAATAAACCGGCTCCGCGTGTTCAACGACAACGGTTTTTCCTGCCGCGAGCAGCTGGCAGGCAATCGGAAGCATGTCTTCCGCAGCCGGCAGCAGCATGTTGCCGTCCACCAGCGTCACCCCGGTGTCGTTTGCCATCTCAGGCCACGCCGACCAGCCGGTGCCTACGGTCGCCCACTCACCGGAGAGCTGCTGCAGTCGTTCAGTGACCGCTTCCGGCTTAAGGACGGCTTCCGTCTCTTCACCGTGCCACACGCCCTGCTCGTCGCGGGTGTATTCGGCCCAGTAAACTTCGCCCATGCGGGCATCAATCGCAGCCAGCACGCGCGTTGCCCCGGTCATGCGCCATGCTCCCTGCGCCATGGTGGCGAGGGTAGAGACCCCGATCATCGGCAGTTCGGCGCCCAGCGCCAGCCCCTGCGCAATGCCAATCCCGATACGTACGCCCGTAAAGCTGCCAGGGCCACGGCCAAAGGCCAGCGCGTCGAGGTCGGTTAAGGAGGTGTTGCCCTGGGTTAAAATGGCTTTTACCAGGGGCAGAATGCGTTGGGTGTGTTCCCGTGGGCACTCTTCGAAATGAGCAGAAACAGCACCGTCGTTCAACAGAGCGACAGAGCAAGCCTCAGTCGCGGTATCAATAGCCAGAATTCGCATCAGTCGTCGCGCTCTCGCAAGGGTCAGTCACAAAATGGCGCGCATCTTAGCACACTCCGGGGTAAATTACTCCGCCGTTGGGTTTGCCAGGAAACGCACCGCGCGTTTTATGTCCCGCGTCCGCGGCGCGGGTGGCAGGCTGGCAAGGAAGGTCGCCCCGTAAGGGCGCATCACCAGCCGATTATCGCAAATGACCAGCACCCCGCGATCGGTGACGTCGCGAATTAATCGCCCTACCCCCTGCTTGAGGGTAATCACCGCGTCCGGCAGTTGCACCTCGTCGAAAGGATCGCCCCCGCGCAGACGGCAGTCTTCCATACGCGCCTTCAGCAGCGGATCGTCCGGGGAGGTAAACGGCAGCTTATCAATGATCACCAGCGAGAGGGTATCGCCCCGCACATCGACCCCTTCCCAGAAGCTGCTGGTTGCTACCAGCAGGGCATTTCCGGCGCTGACAAACTGCTGTAACAGCTGGCCTTTACTGGTTTCACCCTGCAGCAGCACCGGGAGCGTCATGGTGGCGCGAAACTGCTCGGCGAGTTCTCGCATCATGGCGTGCGAGGTGCAGAGCATAAAGCAGCGGCCGTTGTTGGCCTCGATCATCGGTTTTAACATCGCGGCCAGGTGGCGCGCTGCACCCGGCTGGTTCGGCAGCGGCAGATTACGCGGCACGCAGAGCAGCGCCTGTTTTTCGTAATCGAACGGGCTGGGCAGGAGCAGCGATTCCGCCTCCTCAATGCCAAGACGTTCCGTGAAGTGATGCAGATCGTCATTCACCGACAGGGTTGCCGACGTGAAGATCCAGCTTCCCGGTTTTTGCGCCATCACCTCTTTAAATTTATCCGCCACCGTCAGCGGCGTGAGCGCCAGCGTGAAATGCCGCGAGGTGCACTCATACCAGTAGCTGAATCCCGGCTGGTTAATCTCTTTCAGCCGTTTGAGCCGCCCGCGATAGAGCGTGGCGCGTTCGAAGGCCGCATCCAGCAGCGCGGAACGGCCGAGGGACAGTTTTGCCACGTCGTAGCAGAGTTCGAGAGCATCATCGAGCAGCAGCAGCGCGCGCTGGATGTTTTTGTCCGCCAGCAGCTCGCGCAGGTTACCACGATAGCCCGGCTCGCCGAGCTGTAAGCGGAAATCCTGTGCGCTCTGCGCCAGACGGTCGGCGCACTTCTGCAGCTGCTGGGTATCTTTGAGTTCGGTCCGATAAGCAATGGTGAAATCTTTCGCCAGATCCTGCAGCTGGCGGCTGGAGAGCGACTGGCCAAAATACTGGCTGGCGATGTCCGGAAGCTGGTGGGCTTCGTCGAAGATCATCACCTCCGCCTCCGGGATCAGCTCACCAAAGCCGCTGTCCTTGACGACCATATCCGCGAGGAAGAGATGGTGGTTTACCACCACCACATCCGCGTCCATCGCCGTTTTGCGCGCTTTCACCACAAAACAGTCTTTATACAGCGGACAGTCGCTGCCGAGGCAGTTGTCGTTGGTGCTGGTCACCAGCGGCCAGGCAGGAGAGTCTTCCGGCACGCTCGCGCAGGTGCTGATGTCGCCCTCTTCGGTCTGATTCGCCCAGGCGCGAAGGATAATGACGTCGCTGAGGGTTTGCACCGGCAGGTCGCCGCCCGCCAGCGCCTGCTGCTCAAGACGTTCCAGGCAGAGATAGTTGGATCGGCCCTTCAACAAGGCCAGACGCCCCTTATATTTCAGCGCTTTAGCCACCGTGGGCAAATCTCGGCTGTAGAGCTGATCCTGCAGCGCCTTCGAGCCGGTGGAAATAATCACCTTCTTTTTCGCGCGCAGCGCCGGAGCAAGGTAAGCATACGTTTTACCCGTGCCGGTTCCGGCTTCGACCACCAGCGGCTGAGCCTTATCGATGGCGCGTGCAACGGCGTGCGCCATCTGACGCTGAGGCTCACGGGGTTTGAAGCCGGGAATAGCCTGCGCTAATTGACCTTCAGGGGAAAAATCGTCTGCCACGGTGCTCTCTCACTGTATTTTTGCACAGGGATTATGTCAGCCCATCCTCTCCTGTGCCACCCCAAATAGTGACGACACGAGAACAATATGGCAGTCTTGCCGCCTGACGACGAAAAATAACGAGGAAACGTTTATGACAATTGTGCGCATTGATGCCGAAGCCCGCTGGTCTGATGTGGTGATCCATAACCAGACGCTCTACTACACCGGCGTACCGACCAACCTGGAAGCGGATGCGTTCGAGCAGACGGCTAATACCCTGGCGCAGATTGATGCGGTGCTGGAAAAACAGGGCAGCGACAAATCCCGCATTCTGGACGCGACGATTTTCCTGGCAAATAAAGACGATTTCGCGGCGATGAACAAAGCCTGGGATGCGTGGGTGGTGGCGGGTCACGCGCCTGTACGCTGCACCGTACAGGCCACGCTGATGAAACCGGAGTATAAGGTTGAAATTAAGGTTATCGCAGCGGTTTAAGCCCGATTACTCTTCTTCATCTTCATCCTCGAATCGCGCCACAATCCGCTCGCCGGAATGACTGGCGCGAATTTCCTGAGCGACAACGGTAATCGCCTGCCCGCTGCTCATTCCCTGGGACATCAGTTCCTGAATTCGCTCAACCGCTTTCTGCTGCTGTTCATGGCTCAGAGAAGGTAAACCTGCAAACATTGTCAACTCCTGCTAAATTATTCGCGCTAATAATTTCACGCTGCCCGGTAGTATGCCACACATGAACATGCGCTTCCCCACTGTTATTACCTTGCCCTGGCGTGCAGACGCCGCTGAATTCTGGTTTGCCCGCCTGAGCCATCTTCCATTTGCGATGCTGCTGCATTCCGGCCATGCGGACCATCCCTATAGCCGCTTCGATATTCTGGTGGCCGATCCGCTAACGACGCTGACAACCGATGACCTGTCTTTAACGGACGATCCGCTGCTGCAGCTGCAGCAAGCCATTAACGCGCTGGGCTTATCTGCCGCACCGAACCCGGAACTCCCTTTTCAGGGGGGCGCGCTGGGCCTGTTTGGTTACGACCTGGGCCGCCGTTTCGAAACGCTGCCGGAGCATGCGCAGGCTGATATTTCCCTGCCAGACATGGCCGTAGGGCTGTATGACTGGGCGTTAATTGTCGATCATCAGAATAAAACGGTTTCCCTGCTGAGCCACCGTGACGTGCAGGCGCGTCTGGCATGGCTTGAGGCGCAGCAGCCTGCACCGGCACAGACGTTCACGCTGACCTCCGGCTGGCGCTCAAATATGAGCGCAGCGGAGTATGCCGAAAAATTCGCGCGCGTTCAGGCGTATCTGCAAAGCGGTGACTGCTATCAGGTTAACCTCGCCCAGCGCTTCCAGGCGACATACCGGGGAGATGAGTGGCAGGCGTTTACCCGTCTTAACGCCAGCAACAGGGCGCCGTTCAGCGCGTTTGTGCGTCTGGAACAGGGGGCCATACTCAGCCTGTCACCCGAGCGCTTTATTCATCTGGCCGAGGGCACGATTCAAACCCGTCCGATTAAAGGCACTCTGCCGCGTCTTGCCGATCCCGACGCCGATCGCCAGCAGGCAGAAAAGCTCGCCGCCTCGCCGAAAGACCGCGCCGAGAACCTGATGATTGTCGACCTGATGCGTAACGACATTGGCCGGGTGGCCGTTCCTGGCAGCGTGCGCGTGCCGGAACTGTTTGTCGTCGAGCCTTTCCCGGCGGTGCATCACCTGGTCAGTACCATCACCGCGACGCTACCGGCCTCGCGCACGGCATGCGATCTTCTGCGCGCGGCGTTCCCGGGCGGCTCCATCACCGGCGCGCCTAAGGTACGGGCGATGGAGATCATTGATGAGCTGGAACCGCACCGCCGCAACGCCTGGTGCGGCAGCATCGGCTATATCAGCCTGTGCGGCACCATGGATACCAGCATTACCATTCGCACGCTGACGGCCTGCGACGGAAACCTTTACTGTTCGGCCGGGGGCGGCATTGTTGCCGATAGCCAGGTCGATGCGGAATATCAGGAAACCTTTGATAAAGTTAACCGTATCCTGAAACAACTGGAGTAATCACGGGTGGAAAAAGAGAACCTGACGCTGGACGATTTTTTATCTCGCTTTCAGCTATTACGACCGCAGGTCAACCGCGCGGCGCTGAATCAGCGTCAGGCGGCCGTGCTGATCCCGGTCGTGCGTCGCGCGCAGCCGGGCCTGCTGCTCACCCAGCGTTCTCCCCATTTACGTAAGCACGCGGGTCAGGTCGCCTTTCCGGGTGGCGCAGTAGACAGTTCCGACGCCTCGCTGATTGCCGCCGCGCTGCGGGAAGCGCAGGAAGAGGTTGCCATTCCGCCGGAGGCGGTGGAGGTCATCGGCGTGCTGCCCCCCGTCGACAGCGTCACCGGTTTTCAGGTCACGCCGGTGGTGGGCATTATCCCGCCGGGCCTGCAGTATCACGCCAGCGTCGATGAAGTCTCTGCGGTGTTTGAAATGCCGCTGGATGAAGCCCTCCGACTGAGTCGTTATCACCCGCTGGATATTCAGCGTCGTGGGCATGACCATCGGGTCTGGTTGTCCTGGTATCAGCATTATTTTGTCTGGGGCATGACGGCGGGCATCATTCGTGAACTGGCGCTGCAAATCGGCCTGAAGCCTTGACTATACTTTAAATTCCATCCTTTTTAGCTGGTTTGCGATCCGCGTCGCGCTATTAGCAAAACCCATCGTTAACCATTAGTTTAATTCATGTGAATAGTTAAGCCGAGGCCGGTGTTCCCTCTTACACTATGCGCAGTTATAACATCGTTACTGGAACCCCGGTAACCCTGTCAGGAGTGTGAAAGTGATTAGTATATTCGACATGTTCAAAGTGGGAATCGGCCCTTCGTCTTCCCATACTGTTGGCCCGATGAAGGCCGGTAAACAGTTCGTCGATGATCTGGTCGAAAAAGGATTACTGGAAAGCGTTACCCGCGTCGCCGTGGATGTTTACGGCTCGCTGTCATTAACGGGTAAAGGCCACCACACCGATATCGCCATTATTATGGGTCTGGCAGGCAATATGCCGGATACCGTAGATATTGATGCCATCCCGGCATTCATCCGCGACGTGGAAACACGCGGCCGCCTGCTGCTGGCAAACGGCCAGCAGGAAGTCGATTTCCCGCAGGATGACGGCATGCGTTTTCGCAGCGACAACCTGCCGCTGCATGAAAACGGCATGACCATTCACGCTTACAGCGGTGAAAAAGAGATTTACAGCAAAACGTACTACTCCATCGGCGGTGGCTTCATCGTGGATGAAGAGCATTTTGGCAAAGACAGCGTCGGTGACGTCAGCGTACCGTACCCGTTCAAATCGGCTACCGAGATGCTTGGCTACTGCAAAGAGACCGGTCTTTCACTGTCCGGCATGGTGATGCAGAACGAACTGGCCCTGCACAGCAAAAAAGAGATTGAAGACTATTTTGCGAACGTCTGGCAAACCATGCGCGCCTGTATCGACCGCGGGATGAACACCGAAGGCGTTCTGCCGGGTCCACTGCGCGTACCGCGTCGTGCCTCTGCCCTGCGCCGTATGCTGGTGACCACGGACAAGTTCTCCAACGACCCGATGAACGTGGTCGACTGGGTAAACATGTTTGCCCTGGCGGTTAACGAAGAGAACGCCGCCGGTGGACGCGTCGTGACGGCGCCAACCAACGGTGCCTGCGGTATCGTCCCGGCAGTGCTGGCGTATTACGATCACTTTATTGAGCCCGTAACGCCGGACATCTACATCCGCTATTTCCTGGCGGCAGGTGCCATCGGTGCGCTGTACAAAATGAACGCCTCCATCTCCGGTGCGGAAGTGGGCTGCCAGGGTGAAGTGGGCGTTGCCTGCTCCATGGCGGCGGCGGGTCTGGCAGAGCTGCTGGGCGCAAGCCCTGAGCAGGTCTGCGTGGCGGCGGAAATCGGTATGGAACATAACCTCGGTCTGACCTGCGACCCGGTCGCGGGCCAGGTGCAGGTGCCGTGCATCGAACGTAACGCGATTGCCTCGGTGAAAGCCATCAACGCCTCACGTATGGCGATGCGCCGTACCAGCGAACCTCGCGTATCGCTGGATAAGGTGATTGAAACCATGTACGAAACCGGCAAGGACATGAACGCGAAATACCGCGAGACGTCCCGTGGTGGCCTGGCCATTAAGGTACAGTGCGACTAATACTGCCTTTCGCCCATCTGCAACGGATGGGCGAATTTCCCTCTCCTTCCTCGTTTCCTTCTGCTTTCCCCACTACACTTTGACTGTTGCGTCCGGCTTTTGTGGCTGGTGGCTTATCAGGCGACCGTTCATGCAAACTGCACAAACGATCATTAAAAACTATCGCCGAAAACGCGTTATCGTCTCTGTGACGGTTGCGCTCCTCACGCTCATCCTGACGCTGGGCGTTCGCTTTATTTCTCAGCGCAACGTTAACCAACAGCGGATCCTCGATTTTACCAGCCACACCATTCGCGCCCTTGATAACGTCCTGCTTTCTTTAGATAAACGCCGCAGCGTGCTGCAGCCCCTGGTGGGGCAGCCCTGCCCGCAGGCGCACCTGGCGCTGCGAAAGCAGGCCGCCATTTTGCAGACGGTACGCTCCATCGCTCTGATTAAAGACGGTGTCCTGTATTGCTCAAGTATTTTCGGGAGCCGCAATGTGCCCGTTCGCGACTTCCAGAAAGAATTACCCACCAGCACGGCGAAGCTGATTTTATCGACCGACCAGTGGCTGCTTAAGGGGAGCCCGATATTGATCCAGTGGTATCCCGTCTCTCAGGACGGTGAAGCAGGCGTTATTGAGATAATCAATATCGATCTGATCGCCAAGATGATCCTGGAGCCCCAGCGCCCGCTCATCAATGACGTGGCGCTGACCGTGGGCGATCGCTTTCTGCGCTATGGACAACGCGTCAGCGACAGCCTGACGTTTGATGAGGAAGGTTCTCTTTTCCATCAGTCATCAACCCGAAATCCTTTCACTATTACGGTCAGCGGGCCAGGCCCTGGAGAATTAGCCTTAAAAAGCCTGCCAGCACAGCTGCCGCTGGGGCTCATGCTCAGCCTGTTGCTGGGCTATCTCGCCTGGCTGGCAACGGCAAACCGGATGAGCTTTACGTGGGAGATCGATATGGGCATTGCGGCGCGGGAATTTGAGCTTTTCTGCCAGCCGCTGGTGAATGCCCGTACCCAGGCGTGCACCGGCGTGGAGATCCTGCTGCGCTGGAATAACCCCCGCCAGGGTTGGATCACCCCGGAGGTGTTTATCCCTCTGGCAGAAGAACATAACCAGATTGTCCCCCTGACCCGCTATGTCATCGCCGAAACGGTGCGCCAGATAGGCTACTTCCCCGCCAGCGCCGGTTTTCACATTGGTATTAACGTCGCCGCCAGCCATTTGCGTCACGCGGTGTTGATACAGGACCTGAACCGTCTATGGTTCAGCGCCAGTCCACGCCAGCAGCTGGTGGTTGAACTCACGGAACGGGATGCACTGCTGGATGCGGATTATCGCATCGTGCGCGAACTGCATCGCAAAGGGGTGAAGCTTGCCATCGACGATTTTGGTACCGGAAACAGCTCCCTCTCCTGGCTTGAAAAGCTTCACCCGGACGTGCTGAAAATCGACCAGTCGTTTACCACCGCCATCGGCACCGACGCCGTGAACTCGACGGTGACGGATATTATTATTGCGCTGGGTCAGCGGCTGAATATTGAACTGGTTGCGGAGGGGGTCGAGACAGAGGAGCAGGCGCGCTATTTACGCCGACATGGCGTGCCTGTCCTGCAGGGCTTTTTCTATGCGCGGCCCATGCCGCTACGGGATTTTCCGAAGTGGCTGGCGGGAAGCGCATCCCCGCCAGCGCATCATAACGGACACATCGTGCCCTTAATGCCGCTGCGCTAAGCCGGCTTACTCATCTTCGTCGTGGGCTGATTGTTCTTTAACAATACGAACCATATCAACGCGATAGTCGTTGGCTTCAACGATCGTAATGTGCAGCGGCGCCAGCTCGATCACATCTCCGACGCGCGGGATCTGTCCGTTAACGGCGATAACCAAACCGGCAACGGTCGCGATGTCGTCTTCATCGTTGATCACGTTTTCCAGCCCAAGCGTGTGCGAGAGCGCGTGCAGGTCGGTGGTACCTTTAACCAGCCAGCCTTCACCGTCGGCAACAATCTCTGGCGTTTCGTCGGCATCGGGGAATTCACCGGCAATCGCTTCCAGCACGTCCAGCGGCGTGACCAGTCCCTGCACCACGCCAAACTCGTTGGTGACGATAACAAAGCTACCGCGAGCGCGACGCAGCACCCCGAGCAAGTTGATAGGATCCAGCGTTTCCGGTACGACAATCGCAGGCGACGCGGCGGCAACGGCTTCCACGTTAACGCCCTCTTCCAGAGCCACCAGCATCTCTTTGGCCCGCACGACGCCGATGATCTCGTCCAGCTCCCCACGACACACCGGGAACAGGCTATGCGGTGAAGAGAGTAGCTGCTGGCGAATTTCATCAACGCTCAGGTTAGCATCAACCCAGCTGATTTCCCCGCGCGGCGTCATGATGCCGCGCAGCGAACGGGAGGCCAGGGAGAGCACGCCGTTAATCATGTAGCGCTCTTGTTCCACAAACGCCCCTTCAGGGACCGGAACCGGATTATGATTTTCTGAATCAGACTGAACGTTCACCTGACGACGACCGCCCATCAGGCGCAGAATGGCGTCTGCTGTACGAGCGCGCAGCGGCTGATTCGACTGCTGTTTAATAAAGTTACGGCGCGCAATCTGGTTGAACAGCTCGATCAGAATCGAGAAGCCAATCGCGGCGTACAGGTAGCCTTTCGGAATATGGAAGCCAAAACCTTCCGCCACCAGGCTGAGACCAATCATCAGCAGGAAGCTCAGACACAGCACGACCACCGTTGGATGCTGGTTGACGAAGCGCGTCAGCGGCTTCGAGGCCAGCAGCATTACCGCCATCGCAATGACGACAGCCGCCATCATTACCGGCAGATGATTCACCATGCCGACCGCCGTGATCACCGCATCCAGCGAGAAGACCGCATCAAGCACCACGATCTGCAGCACCACCACCCAGAAGCTGGCATAGCCTTTACCGTGCCCATCATCGTGCTGACGGTTTTCCAGCCGCTCGTGTAGCTCTGTCGTCGCTTTGAAAAGCAGGAATATCCCCCCGATCAGCATGATTAAATCACGCCCGGAGAAGGTGTAATCCATGACGGAGAACAGCGGTTTGGTCAGCGTGACCATCCAGGAGATGACGGAGAGCAGCCCCAGTCGCATGACCAGCGCCAGCGAGAGACCAATCAGACGCGCTTTATCACGCTGTTTTGGCGGCAGTTTGTCCGCAAGGATGGCGATAAATACCAGGTTATCAATGCCGAGAACAATCTCCAGCACCACCAGCGTGAGCAATCCCACCCAGATTGACGGGTCCATTAAGAATTCCATGACAAGCTCCTGCTAAAGGAATGACGAAACGGTGCCCCACTCAACGTGGGCAAAACAGAGGTAATCAGAGTCGATACGTGGCGAGGATCGCCGGTGAATAAGGCGCGAAATGGCCTGGTAGATGACTGACGTCGGTGACGGTCCATATAGTGGGCTGTAGCCCTATACTCCTGAACTATTAAACGGAGGCTAAACATATCAGAGACAATGTGTTTTTAGCAAAGATTTACGTTCCTTTGCAAAGTTCTGTAACACAGCGGCTTTACTCTACAGATAAATCTGTAACGCGTGGCTAAATTACGGATCTTCATCACATAAATTATTTTTTCACTATCTAAAATAATTCGCGGAAGTCTTGGTTTTTTTGAACTCTAACCCTTATCTGAATCGATTCGGTTCGCCAATACGATTCTCAGTACGACTACCTGGCAGGCGTATTAATGATAATAAAAGGAGGTAGCAAGTGACCATTGCTATTGTCATAGGCACACATGGTTGGGCTGCTGAGCAGCTACTCAAAACGGCAGAGATGCTGTTGGGCGAGCAGGAAAACGTCGGCTGGATCGATTTCGTTCCCGGTGAAAACGCCGAGACGCTGATAGAGAAGTACAACGCTCAACTCGCGAAGCTGGATACCAGCAAAGGCGTGCTGTTTCTCGTTGATACATGGGGCGGCAGCCCGTTCAATGCCGCCAGCCGCATTGTCGTCGATAAAGAGCACTATGAAGTTGTCGCCGGGGTTAATATTCCCATGCTGGTGGAAACCTTCATGGCGCGCGACGACAATCCGGCGTTCGATGAGCTGGTGGCACTGGCCGTTGAAACCGGTCGCGAAGGGGTAAAAGCCCTGAAAGCGCAGCCAGTTGAAAAACCTGCCCCTGCACCTGCACCTGCAGCGGCACCAAAAGCGGCAGCACCGGCAAAACCAATGGGCCCGAACGATTACATGGTTATCGGCCTTGCGCGTATTGATGACCGCTTAATCCACGGCCAGGTCGCCACGCGCTGGACCAAAGAAACCAACGTTCGACGCATTATCGTGGTCAGCGACGAAGTTGCCGCCGATACCGTTCGTAAAACCCTTCTGACTCAGGTTGCTCCTCCAGGCGTTACCGCGCATGTCGTGGACGTCGCCAAGATGATCCGCGTTTACAACAACCCGAAATACGCGGGTGAACGCGTGATGCTCCTGTTCACTAACCCGACAGACGTTGAGCGCATTGTTGAAGGCGGCGTGAAAATCACCTCCGTGAACATTGGTGGTATGGCATTCCGTCAGGGCAAAACGCAGGTCAACAACGCCATTTCAGTCGATGCGAAAGATATCGAGGCATTCAACAAGCTTAATGCCCGCGGTATTGAACTGGAAGCCCGTAAGGTTTCTACGGATCAAAAACTGAAAATGATGGATTTGATCGGCAAAGTTGGGAAATAAGCCCGCGCCGGTTCTCATATAAAGTTTATGTAATAGGAGAAGTGCAATGGAGATTACCACTCTTCAGATTGTGCTGGTGTTCGTCGTCGCATGTATTGCGGGTATGGAATCCGTACTTGATGAATTTCAGTTCCACCGCCCTCTGGTGGCCTGTACGCTGATTGGGGCCGTTCTGGGTGACATGAAAACCGGTATCATCATCGGTGGTACCCTGGAAATGATTGCCCTGGGCTGGATGAACATCGGCGCGGCGGTTGCGCCCGATGCCGCGCTGGCCTCTATCATTTCAACCGTTCTGGTTATTGCCGGTCACCAGAGTATTGGTGCCGGTATCGCCCTGGCGATCCCGCTGGCAGCAGCAGGCCAGGTTCTGACCATCATCGTTCGTACTATCACCGTTGCCTTCCAGCACGCGGCGGATAAGGCGGCTGAAAACGGCAACCTCACGGCACTGTCGTGGATCCACGTATCATCCCTGTTCCTGCAGGCGATGCGTATCGCGATCCCGGCGGTTATCGTGGCGATCTCTGTCGGTACCAGTGAAGTGCAAAGCATGCTGAACGCCATTCCTGAAGTGGTCACCGGCGGTCTGAACATTGCGGGCGGCATGATCGTGGTCGTCGGTTATGCGATGGTCATCAACATGATGCGCGCAGGCTACCTGATGCCGTTCTTCTACCTCGGCTTTGTGACCGCTGCCTTCACCAACTTCAACCTGGTTGCACTGGGTGTGATTGGTGCGGTAATGGCGATTCTCTACATCCAGCTCAGCCCGAAATATAACCGCGTCGCGGGTGCCCCAGCGCAGGCTGCTGGTAACAACGATCTCGATAACGAACTGGACTAACAGGTGAGCGAAATGGTTGATATGACAAAAACTACCACCGAGAAAAAACTCACTCCGGGTGATATTCGTGGCGTGTTCATCCGTTCTAACCTGTTTCAGGGTTCATGGAACTTCGAACGTATGCAGGCGCTGGGCTTCTGCTTCTCCATGGTGCCGGCGATCAAACGCCTGTACCCGGAAAACAACGAAGCGCGTCGTCAGGCGATAAAGCGTCACCTGGAATTCTTTAACACCCATCCTTACGTAGCGGCTCCTGTTCTGGGCGTAACGCTGGCGATGGAAGAACAGCGTGCGAACGGCGCAGAGATTGACGATGGTGCCATCAACGGCATCAAAGTTGGCCTGATGGGTCCGCTAGCCGGTGTCGGTGACCCAATCTTCTGGGGTACCGTGCGTCCGGTCTTCGCGGCGCTGGGTGCCGGTATCGCGATGAGCGGCAGCCTGCTTGGCCCGCTGCTGTTCTTCATCCTGTTCAACGCCGTGCGTCTGCTGACCCGTTACTACGGTGTGGCCTACGGATACCGTAAAGGGGTGGATATCGTTAAGGACATGGGCGGCGGCTTCCTGCAGAAACTGACTGAGGGGGCGTCAATCCTCGGCCTGTTTGTCATGGGTGCGTTGGTTAACAAGTGGACGCACGTGAACATCCCACTGGTGGTATCGACCATCACCGGGCAGGATGGTCAGACCCGCGTCACCACCGTGCAGACGATTCTGGACCAGCTGATGCCAGGCCTCGTACCGCTGCTGTTGACCTTCGCCTGCATGTGGCTGCTGCGTAAGAAAGTGAACCCGCTGTGGATTATCGTTGGCTTCTTCGTCATCGGTATCGCGGGCTACGCTGTCGGCCTGCTGGGTCTGTAAGTTTCAATGCTTTAGGCCGGGGGCTTGCCCCCGGTTTTTTTATCTGGAGGATGAATGACTGTCACGGACATCGTACTGGTTTTATTTATTGCTGCCCTTCTGGCTTACGCGATCTATGACGAGTTCATCATGCCGCGCCGTCACGGCGAGACGCTGCTCTCCCTTCCCCTTCTGCGACGCGGGCGGGTGGATGCGTTCATCTTCGCGGGTCTCATCGCTATTCTTATTTACAATAACGTCACCGGCCATGGTGCAATATTAACCACATGGTTATTATGTGCGCTGGCATTAATGGCTGTTTATCTGTTCTGGATCCGCACGCCGAAAATCATTTTTAAATCCCGCGGGTTTTTCTTCGCCAATGTGTGGATAGAATATAACCGCATTAAAGAGATGAATTTATCCGAAGACGGTGTGCTGGTGATGCAATTAGAACAACGCCGCCTGCTTGTTCGAGTGAAGAATATTGACGACTTGGAAAAAATATACAAGTTACTCGTTAAAACTCAATAAGTTAGATATATAGCAATGGCTATATTTTGCATTTATCTTGCGCAAGAAATATAGCCGAAGCTATATCCCATTCATTAATTTTATCTCTATTTTTTAACAATATGCTCACGCTTAAAGACAAATGAAAATCGTTATCACCAGGCAATTTAAATAATGCCTCTTCATTGTTGTTTTATATTCTCAAAATATGTTAAGGTTGCGCCCGTCGTTGGGGAGTAGCCGATTTCCTGCTCGCAGGAAATGTACGTGTCAACATACTCGTTGAAAAACGTGGCGCGTACGGATTGCTGACAGCACATCTAATGTGCAGCGCAATCAGGCGAGACCATAGATACATCAACTGCTGTTTACTGGGGGCAGTGATGTGTCATATGGATATCCCCGGTCTGGACGCTGTTATGAATATCTCCGCTACGATCCTCCTCGCTTTTGGCATGTCCATGGACGCATTTGCTGCTTCCATCGGAAAAGGCGCCACGCTCCATAAACCTAAATTCTCAGAAGCCCTTCGTACCGGTCTCATTTTTGGTGCTATCGAAACGCTGACGCCGCTTATCGGCTGGGGTCTTGGCATGCTCGCCAGCCAGTTTGTACTGGAGTGGAACCACTGGATTGCGTTCGTCCTGCTGGTATTTCTCGGGGGTCGAATGGTGATTGAAGGTTTTCGCGGCGGTGATGAAGAAGACGAGGAGCCTCAGCACCGCCACGGTTTCTGGCTGCTGGTCACCACTGCCATTGCCACCAGCCTTGATGCGATGGCCGTCGGTGTCGGTCTGGCATTCCTGCAGGTCAATATCATCGCTACCGCGCTGGCCATCGGCTGCGCAACGCTGATTATGTCCACGCTGGGCATGATGGTTGGACGGTTTATCGGCCCGCTGCTGGGTAAACGCGCCGAGATCCTGGGGGGAATTGTGCTGATTGGCATTGGTGCCCAGATCCTCTGGGCACACTTCGCCGGTTAATCTTCGCGCTGCCAGACGTGGATACTGAAATCCGTCTGGCAGTTAAATATTGATTGTACAGCTAACGCTTCCCACACTTCCGGTTTTGCCCGCCACGCGAACGGCGTCATCTGCAGCAGCGCGGTTGCTTCTTCCCCTTTAAGCGTCATTTCATACGCCACAGTTTGCTCCTGCTTCAGGCTAAAACCGGCCAGCTGTTCAGAATGAGGTGCATGCAGACGCACTTCGTCGTAGATCAGCCCTTTCAGCTCCATCAGATGACGCGGGCCCGGCGTTACGGTGACCACCCATCCGCCCGGTTTCACGACGCGAGCCAGCTCTTCCGCTTTGCAGGGCGCGTAAATGCGGATAACAGCGTCCATGCTGGCATCGTCAAACGGCAGCCGATGGCTGGATGCCACGCAGAACGTTACGTCCGCGTAGCGCTTCGCCGCCGCGCGAATGGCCACTTTCGATACGTCCAGACCGAATGTCAACGCCCCCTTCTCACCGGCAATCCCGGCAAACCGTGCGGTGTAGTACCCTTCCCCGCAGCCGATATCGAGCATGGCGGCTGCTGAATCCGGCAGAATGTCATTCAGCATCTGCGCGACGGTCTCTCGCAGCGGCAAATAGTGCCCGGCATCCAGAAACGCGCGGCGCGCCTGCATCATCTCTGCACTGTCGCCTGGATCGCGGGAGCGCTTATGCTGCACCGGCAGAAGATTCACGTAGCCTTCTTTTGCCATATCAAACTGATGCCCCTGCGGACAGGTATAACTTTTATCTGAGTGCGTCAGGGGGGCGTGGCAAAGGGGACAGCTGAAGGACATGGTGACTCCGGAGCATAATCAAAGGGCGAAGTGTACCGCTATTCGCCCTGGTTATAAACGCCCGGTTAACGCATAACGATAAGGCGATCGGAACCCGCCGGTAACCCGTCAGGTTTCACATTCTCCAGACGCAGCACGTTACCCATAATCTCGCTGAAGACAGGCGCGGAAACGGCACCGCCGTAGTAGGCCCCATTTTGCGGATCGTTAATGACCACTACCAGGGCAAATCGCGGATCGCTGGCAGGCGCAACGCCGGCAGTATAGGCGACGTATTTATCGACGTACTTCCCGCTGTCGTCAATTTTCTTCGCCGTACCGGTTTTCACCGCTACCCGGTAATCTCGAACGGCGGCCTTAACGCCCCCACCGCCGGGCAGCGCAACGCTCTCCATCATGTGCTCCACCTCGTGCGCAATCTCTTCCGGCATAACGCGGTGCCCGATAACGGGTGGATCGATACGCGTAATTGAGAGAGGTCGCTCGAGCCCGAAGCCACCGATCGTGGCGTAGACGTGCGCCAGCTGGAGTGGCGTCACCATCAGCCCGTAGCCGAAGGCAAAGGTCGCGCGATCGAGCTGGCTCCAGTATTTACGATTTGGCAACAGCCCCGCGCTCTCGCCCGTTAAGCCGAGCCCCGTATTTGTGCCAAACCCAAAGTTTCTATAGGTATCAATAAGATGCTGGACAGGCATTGCCAGAGAAAGTCGGGAAACGCCGGTGTCGCTCGATTTTTGCAGGATCCCAGTCATCGTCAGTTCAGGATAATAGCCCACATCGCGGATACGATGTCCGTCGAGGGTATACGGGTGAGTGTCAATCACGCTGTCCGGCTGAACCAGCCCCTGCTGCAGGGCCGTCATCAGCACCAGCGGCTTGACCGTCGAACCCGGTTCGAACGTATCGCTGATCGCACGGTTGCGAAAATCGTTTATCGTCGCACCTTCCCGGTTGTTGGGGTTGAAATCCGGATAGCTCGCCATGGCGAGGATTTCCCCGGTTTGGATATTAATTAGCACCGATGCCCCAGACTCGGCCTTGTTCCAGGCCACGGCATTATCGAGCGCATCTTCGGTGATGGTTTGCAGCCGCTCGTCGATACTTAACTGGATATTATGCGCCGGTGCGGGCGCCACTTCCGTCAGGTTTTCAACCACGCGTCCGTAGCGGTCTTCCCTAACCTGTCGCATACCCGCCTTGCCGGTCAGCTGCGCATTGAAGCTTTTTTCCACGCCTTCAATGCCCTGCCCGTCAATATTGGTGAAGCCAATCAGGTTCGCAGCCACATGGCCGGCAGGGTAAAAACGGCGGGATTCATCGCGCAAGTTGATGCCGGGCAGATTCAGTTTATCGATCCACTTTGCCTGTGCAGGATCGACCTGACGGGCAAGATAAATAAAACGCCCCTGTGGGTTGGCGTTGATTCGCGCCGAGAGCGTGCCGAGGGAGAGATGCAACGCACTGGCCAGCGCCTGCCAGCGTTCATCAAGGCCGACGCCCCCTTTTGCCAGCACCGTTTTAGGATCGGCCCAGACGGCCCGGACGGGCACGCTCACCGCCAGGGGGCAGCCTTCGCGATCCATTATCATGCCGCGCGGCGCATCAATCGACAGCTGGCGCAGGGAGCGCATATCTTCCTGCTTCACCAGATTATCAGGCTTGATGATTTGCAGCCATGCAACGCGGCCCAGCAAAAAAGCCAGACTACAAAAAATAGCTAAACAGAGCAGCACAAAACGCGCTGGCGTGAAATTGCCAGCGGTCGTTATCAATTTATTCTTCACCTGAACCCCAGGACCGTTAAACAACGCCCTGATTTAACGGGAAAAGATGGGTTTAAGGTGGCAAAACAGTGCTACTAACCTCGCAGCTTTGCAACAAGTTACTAACAAGACCGCGAATGGTAATATTTTGAAAGATAAGAGACATAAAAAAGCCCCGCGTTATGCGAGGCTTTATGTCTGAGATTGAAGTGCTAAGCGCTCCAGTCAGCAGCGGTTCGATCAGATAGCAGTTACGTTAACTGCAGCTGGGCCTTTCTGGCCGTCCTGAATTTCGAACTCAACGTTCTGGCCTTCAGCCAGAGTTTTGAAGCCGTTACCCTGGATTGCAGAGAAGTGTACGAACACGTCTTTGCTGCCGTCAGCAGGAGTAATGAAACCAAAACCTTTAGACTCGTTGAACCACTTAACTTGACCTTTAATCTTTGCCATTTTGCAAAATTCCTTAGAGTGTTTTCTTAGCCCGCAGGCATTAACTGAGATAAAACTGAGACATTACTGCATGAGGCACTAATATAAGGTTCGGCAGAGAAGCGGTATTCAACGACAACGTGTTTACTCAGGACTTCTTTACTGAAAATGCCACACATAAACAGAACTGTACCTCGTTTGACCCAAAACGTGTTATCACACACTATGTTTAATATGGCAAGCCATTTTTAAACATGTCTCGATCCGCCGCACAAATTCGAACAGTGCCTGTCAGGTTTTGCACAATTATGCGCATCACGTGCAGACAGCTCTGCTGCGTAACAAAGACCAAGCGTTGCTTGCACAAGCGCTGTAATCTAAGACTTTTTTAACATAGCTCAATCATTACGAACCGTCCAGCAACAAGGAAAAGAAATCTTGCGCCTTGATTGAGTTAGAACAATTTGTGAAAACTTATGCTTAAATCATTGTAACGCGACCAAATTGTTTCAGAGGAAAAACACTGTTAAAAAACAGCTTCCGTCTGTATTAAAATGCACCAGTTAATAAACAGCGTTATGCACCAAAATAATGAAATTTTTATGACTCTGCATCAAAAGAAGGCAAGCAAAACGTTTCGATAAAAATAAAACATTTCTGCGAGCGTTTACATCAAGAATATATGCAACAATTTATCGCTTCGTTTATAAGGATAAATATTCACCAACTTTCAGTATCCTGAAAGAATGATTAACTGGTGCTAAATTATTTAGCGCGTCAGTTAACTCCCGCACAGGTTCATCCAGGGCTTCATCTGCCAGTTCAAACACGCCCCAGTGAATGGGGAACGCCAGAGGGCAACCCAGCTGCTGCCACAATGCCACCGCAGATTGCGGATCCATATGATGGACAGCCATGAACCATCGTGGGGAATAGGCACCTATCGGTAACGCGGCAGCATCGATATGGCCCAGGCGTTCAGGTATCAACAGCAGCTCGGGCGAATACCCCGTATCACCGCTGAACCAGAAACGATGATGTCGACCTTCCATAACCCAGCCGCACCATAATGAGCGATTGCGGTTCCATGGCGTGCGCATACTCCAGTGCTGTGCCGGTACGGCGCTCAGCGTCATCCCCTGCCAGGTGAAGCTCTGCCACCAGTCGAGCTCAACCACGCGTTTTGCGCCCCGGCGGCGAAACCAGCCGGCCAGTCCCAGCGGAACAAAAAAACTGACATCGGGGAAGCGTTTGAGAATACGGCGAATGGTGGCATCATCAAGATGATCGTAATGATTATGGGAGATGACGACTGCATCAAGCTGATGAAGTTGATCGACTGACAGCGCAGGAGGCGTTTTGCGCTGTGGTCCCAGGAAAGGCAGTGGAGATGCGCGTCGTGAAAACACCGGATCGGTAAGGATGATATTGCCGTCCAGCTGCAGCAACACGCTCGCGTGTCCGAGCCACCACACCCCATCTTCATGAGATTGCGTAAGCTCTACAGGTTGCCACCAATGTTGAATAAAGTCTTCATAACCCAGCGCGGGCGGCTTTGGAAAACCGGCCTCTTTACGCGCTTTACGCCAACGGTCAAGGTCGCCGGGTTGATGTCCGACAGGAGTGGTATTACGAAAACCGTCCGGGGTGTGATGTTTCAGGGAGGGGTCATACCAGGGATTTTTCCAGACCACAGCCACCTCCCAGCATAAAAAGATTAACGCTCAGCCACCAGGCGGATAAAGTCATCTTCGTCTTTGTTATCTTCAGCGACCGCGTCTTTCGGCACGTCTTTCTCTTCCGGTTCGTTAGCCTCACACAGACGGCGTAGCAGCGCATTCTGACGTTTTTGCTGATCGAGCAGCGCTTCCAGCAGTTCAATCTGCTCGTTAGTCCGGGAACTGGCGCGGTTCACGAAAAACCAAATGACCAGACCCACAAGCAGAACAACCAAAGAAATCATCAGGGATGCCATATTCAGCAGCCCTGAATTCAGTAACTCACCCATTTCACCACCTCAATAAAAACGTCTATTTTACCACTGGCGCGGAGGAAGGAAATCACCTTGAGAAAAAATGCGTATTACCACGGAATAAACTTATTGATTGCGCAAACGCCGCTAAAAAACTGTACATCCTGATCGCACATCACATTGATCGTCTGCGTCCATAACACCACGCACGCTATCAGCACGATAATCAGAATTACCCAGCGTATTTTTTTCACTCCACACTCCGTCTAAAAACCTGATGTTACAAGGTTATCACGCATATCTTAAACAAGGACTAACTGTACCGCCATCGCGCTTTTTTTCAGAATCGTGCACTTGTTTCATCGTATAAATCATTTACGCTAGCTTTATGATAACAAAGACAAAAGAGGTTAATGATGCGCTTCATCATTCGAACAATTATTGCACTCGCCATCGTCTGGATTGGCCTTCTGCTCACGGGGTACGGTGTGCTCGTGGGAAGCACCGAGAACGCTGCCGGCTTAGGGATTCAATGTAAATATTTAACGGCACAGGGTATGAGCACTGCGCAATATCTGCATACTGAGAGCGGGATCGTTGGCTTAACCCACTGTCCTGTCCTGCGTAAGACATCCGTCGTGATTGATAATGGCTAATCAGTCGGTTAAATAACTTACACAAAAATGCCGCAAAAGATGCGGCGTTTTTTATGCGAGAAGAGATTAAAACGGGTAGTCGTGATAACCCATCTGTTCAGAAATCTTACGTGCGGCAGTGTGCAGAATTGCCACATACTCATGCAGACGCTCTTCGGAGAAGCGTAAGGTTGGGAAGGAGATACTTAAGCCCGCGATCACCACGCCAAAACGGTCAAACACCGGAACGCCGATGCAGCGCAGCCCCTCTTCCTGCTCTTGGTTATCTTCGCCATACCCCTGCTCGCGTACGCGATCGAGCACGTTTAACAGCGCGTCCGTGCTGATAATGGTTCGTGAAGTACTTTGCTTGTATTCCACGCCTTCGAGGATCTGTTTCACTTCCTCACGATCGCGCCACGCCAGCAGAACCTTACCAATGGCGGTACTGTAGAGCGGGTTACGACGACCAATGCGCGAGTACATGCGCAGATTGTACATGGAGTCGATTTTATGGATGTAAACAATGCTGTTTACATCCAGCGCACCGAGATGGATGGTCTCTTTAGTCAGACGAGAGATTTCGCGCATCTGAATATCAGCGCTGCGGATCAGGTCAACATTTTGTAGTGCACGGGCACCCAGCTCAAACAGCTTCAGCGTCAGAGAGTATTTTTCAGATTCTCCTTCCTGGGCAACGTAGCCCAGCGACTTCATGGTTTGTAAAAAGCGATATACGGTGCTTTTAGACATCATCACGCGCTGCGACAACTCTGTAATACCTATTTCACGCTCTTCCCCCAGCGCCTGTAAGATGCCAAACACCTTCAGCACGGAAGAAACAGAATCTGGCTGTTTATCCAAATCCGCAATAGCCATCTACCACCTCATAGAGAGTGTTTTATAAAAATCAGAACCTGTTTTTATTATAAGTTCCCGTCATGTCACCTGCAATCAATCCGCGTTTACTTCGTTACAAATCTGCGACATATCTCAGCTGTAACAGTGCTAAAATAGTTATCATGAGAATAATTTCACGCTGAGCTTTTTTAATCTTAATTAAAAAAGACCCTTTCCGATGGTCTGCCTTTACCCCAGCGGTATGGCGCTATAGCCACCATCATTATCGGTATCTCAATGGCCGTGCTTGACGGCGCAATCGCGAACGTTGCCCTGCCAACCATCGCGAGCGATCTGCATGCCTCTCCCGCCAGTTCGATATGGATAGTGAACGCCTACCAGATTGCAATTGTGGTTTCCCTGCTCTCGTTCTCTTTCCTGGGCGATATGTTCGGTTACCGTCGGGTGTATCAGTGCGGTCTGGCGGTTTTCACCTTCACGTCCTTGTTATGCGCCCTTTCAGATTCACTGCATACCCTGACGCTTGCCCGCATTGCGCAAGGTTTTGGCGGCGCGGCGCTCATGAGCGTAAACACCGCGTTGATCCGCTTAATTTATCCGCAGCGTCATCTGGGGCGCGGCATGGGGATAAACTCGTTTATTGTTGCCGTCTCTTCCGCCGCCGGGCCAACCATAGCGGCGGCGATCCTTTCCGTTGCGTCATGGCAATGGCTGTTCGCCATTAACGTGCCGCTGGGCATTGTCGCTGTATTCTTTGCGCTGCGCTTTCTGCCTGCTAACGGTCCCAAAAGCACCATGCCGCGCTTCGATATGGCGAGTGCGGTGATGAATGCCCTGACCTTTGGCCTGCTGATTACGGCGCTGAGCGGCTTTGCGCAAGGACAGTCTCTGATGCTTACCGGCGCGGAGCTCATCGCCCTGCTGGCGATCGGCTTCTTCTTTGTTCGCCGTCAGCTCACTCTCCCTGTGCCTTTATTGCCAGTCGATTTGCTGCGTATCCCCCTCTTTTCCCTCTCCATTTGCACCTCTGTCTGCTCGTTCTGCGCTCAGATGCTGGCCCTGGTTTCTTTGCCCTTCTTCCTGCAAAGCGCGATCGGCCGTTCAGAAGTGGAGACCGGCCTGCTGTTAACCCCGTGGCCGCTGGCGACAATGGTGATGGCCCCGCTGGCAGGTTACTTAATTGAACGCGTCCATGCCGGATTACTGGGAGCATTGGGGCTGGCGGTAATGGCGACAGGACTTTTCGCGCTGGCTCTGCTACCGTCATCGCCAACCGATCTGGACATCATCTGGCGCATGATCCTGTGCGGCGCGGGGTTTGGCCTGTTCCAGTCGCCTAACAACCACACCATTATCACTTCTGCCCCCCGTGATCGCAGCGGAGGTGCCAGCGGCATGTTGGGGACCGCGCGCCTTCTGGGACAAAGCAGCGGCGCAGCGCTGGTCGCCCTGATGTTTAACCTCGCTGGACAAAACGGTAACCATGTTGCGCTTCTCACCGCAGGTGCCCTTGCCTCCCTCGCGGCGGTCGTCAGCGGCCTGCGGGTGACCCAGCCCAGGATTCAGGCATAAAAAAAGCCGGGCGGAGTGTTCTCCTGCCCGGCTTATTAGAATTCTTAGCGTTACTTCAGGTATTCCCCACTGCGCAGCGCTTCGATACGTTTATCCAGCGGCGGGTGAGACATAAACAGCTCGCTCAGCGATTTGGATTTACCGTTAATGCAGAAGGCCATCATGCTGTTCGCTTCCTGCGGCTCGTAACTGGTTTTCAGGCGCTGCAGCGCGGCAATCATCTTCTCACGACCAACCAGTTTCGCCGAGCCGGCATCCGCGTGGAATTCACGGTGGCGGGAGAACCACATGGTGATGATGCTGGCCAGAATACCGAATACCAGTTCCAGAACCATCGAAACGGCGAAGTAGATCAGCGGATTGCCGTTGCTCTCTTCTCCTTCGTCGCGGTTGCCACCCATAAAGCCTGCCGCAATCTGCGCCAGAATACGGGAGATGAAGATCACGAAGGTGTTCACCACGCCCTGAATCAGGGTCATCGTCACCATGTCACCGTTGGCGATATGGCTGATTTCGTGAGCAATAACCGCTTCGGCTTCGTCACGGCTCATGTTCTGAAGCAATCCGGTGCTGACAGCAACCAGTGACGCATCGCGACGGGCGCCCGTGGCGAAAGCGTTAATGTCCGGGGCATGGTATATCGCCACCTGCGGCATGGCGATCCCGGCCTGACGGGATTGCTGAGCCACCGTATTCATCAGCCACTGTTCCATATCGTTACGCGGCTGTTCAATAACCTCACCACCTACCGATTTCAGTGCCATCCACTTCGACATCAGCAGGGAGATGAACGAGCCACCAAAACCAAACAGCAGCGCCATAATCAACAGACCCTGAACGCTGCTCGACTGAATTCCTGTCAGGCTTAGCACGAGCCCGAAAACCACCATGACCGCCAGGTTGGTGAGCAGGAAGAGCGCGATTCGCATCATAATTTTCTTTTTACCTCAGTTTAACAAAACGCACTATGCGATTACCCACATCGTATGGGTATTGCGGCTATTTTCAAGCATCCGGCGGGCGTAAGTCACCAGAAAGACACAACTTTACACAATTGGAATCTGGCTGACGGAAGGATGCAGAACAAAAAGAAACAGGCACAATTGCTTGTGCCTGTTGGGGGGTTATTTTGCCGGAGCGGGCTGTACGGCAGGCTTCTCTTTTTCCTGATTCGCCAGGTCGAGAGCAATATGCACCGTCTCGTCCAGATACGGATCCGGCTCCTGGTAATCTTTTGGCAGATCATCCAGTTTCTTGAACAGAGGCTTACCTTCACGCTTGAAGCGATCGTTGATACGCGCCAGGCGGGTTGCATCTTCTTCGTTGTTCTCTTTCTCACGCTGTGCGTAGTTCAGAGAAACGATATTCCGCTTATCTTTCAGGGCATTGAACCGTGCAATGTCCTTCATGATGTACTGGAACTCCGGATCTTTCGCGATGCGGTCGTTATGCGCTTTCAGCAGTTCAGGGCCAAATTGCTTCATATCACCCGCTTTCACGTAGGTAGCAGCATTGATGCTGTCCCACGGCAACGCGTTATCTTCAAACTTCTCGCCGGTTTCCGTCTCTTCCGTGCCTGTCGGCATGATGATGTCCGGCGTTACGCCCTTACGCTGCGTACTGCCGCCGTTCACGCGGTAGAATTTCTGGATGGTGTACTGAACCGAGCCCAGCGCAGGCCATTCCGGACGCAGCATCTGATCGTAAATGCGATTCAGAGAGCGATACTGCTGAACGGTGCCTTTCCCGAAGGTTGGCTCACCGACGATCAGCGCGCGGCCATAGTCCTGCATTGCAGCGGCAAAGATTTCAGACGCGGAAGCACTGAAGCGGTCAACCAGGACCACCAGCGGGCCTTTGTAGTAGACCACACCGTCGTTGTCGGCATCTTCACGCACTTTGCCGTTGTTATCGCGCACCTGAACCACAGGACCAGATGGAATGAACAGACCGGAGAGTGAAACCGCTTCCGTCAGCGCCCCGCCGCCGTTACTGCGCAGGTCGATGATAATGCTGCTGACGTTCTGCTTTTCAAGCTTCTGCAGCTGAACTTTCACATCGTCAGTCAGCCCTACGTAGAAGCCAGGAATATCCAGGACACCGACCTTCTCTTTACCCACGGTTTTCACCGACATTTTCACCGCGCGGTCTTCCAGACGGATACGCTCGCGGGTCAGGGTAACGATACGGGTTTTGGTGCCTTTACCGGCAGGCAGAATTTCCAGACGAACCTTGCTGCCTTTCGGACCTTTGATCAGCGCAACCACGTCATCGAGACGCCAGCCGATCACGTCGACCATGTTCTGGCCGGTTTGTCCTACGCCCACAATGCGATCGCCTACGCTAATCGCTTTGCTTTTGGATGCAGGACCACCCGCGACCATCGAATTGATCACCGTGTAATCATCGTCCATCTGCAGCACCGCGCCGATACCTTCCAGAGACAGGCTCATCTCGGTATTGAACTGTTCGGTGTTGCGTGGAGAGAGGTAGTTGGTGTGCGGGTCGATTTCATGCGCAAAGGCCGTCATGGCCAGCGAGAAGACATCCTCACTGTTGGTCTGCGCCAGACGCCGAATGGCAAATTTGTAACGACGCGTCAGCGTTTCACGGATCTCTTTTTCGTCTTTTCCGGTCAGCTTAAGGCTCAGTTCGTCGTATTTAACTTTACCGTCCCACAGCGCATTCAACTCGGCTTCATCTTTCGGCCAGGGTGCTTTACTGCGATCCAGATTAAAGGTGTCAGTACCGGTGAAGTCCATCGGACGTTCCAGCACTTTCAGCGCGTACTGATAGCGTTCAAAGCGGCGCTTTTGCGACAGGTTATAGAGATCGTAGAACAGATCCAGCTTGCCTGAACGCAACTCGTCACCCACCTCGGATTTGCGCTTAGCGAACTGCTCGACATCGCTGGCGAGCAAAACGTTATGGCTGTAATCCAGCAAGTTCAGATAGCGGTCAAAGATTTTGGCCGAAAAGGCCTGATCGAGATCGAACTGACGATAGTGCGAGCGGGTAAAACGTGAGGTCACGCGCTCGCTCACCGTCGCGTGCTGCGTCTCTTCCTTGAGTACCGGAATTTGATCAACACGCGTGATATCGTCCACTGCAAAAGCGTGACCTGTTATGGCAAACAGGCCCGCGAGCGCGGTGAGCTTAAAAAAAGTGTTCATGCCAGGCTTGGCCTCCGTTTCAGAACAACAAGTGTTCTGCGCGTACAATCATTGACATACCAGAAGTCAGCTGTACACGAACGCCATCTTTGGTGATTTCCAGTACGGTGGCGTCCATAGCATTGTTACCCGCTTTTACCTTCAGTGCCTGACCTACGCTCAGGGCGTTAATGTCAGAAACCGGCGTATGGCGCGGCTCTTCACGAGGAGCACGCGGGGCTTTTGCTGCTGGTTTGTCTGCACGCGGTTTGCGATCGTTATTATCGTGACGGCGCGGCGCAGGGCGTGGTTTACGCTCACGACGAGGCGCTTCTTCCTGGCCGTTTGCCGCTGCGGCTTCGCGTTTTTTCGCCTGCTGTTCTGCACGTTGTGCCTGAACGCGTGCTTTGGCTTCTTCAAGCTGCTTACGCGCGTGCTCAACGTGCTGCTCGTCCAGCTCACCACACGGGTTGCCGTCGAGATCCACGCGGGTCGCGCCAGGTTTGATACCGTACAGGTAGCGCCAGCTCGAAGTATAAAGACGTAAGGCGGAACGCAGCTGAGTTTTGCTGAGGTTCATTTCCCCTTCAACACGCGCCACCAGATCCTGAAAAATACCGACTTTCAGGGGACGAGCTTCACCTTCCGCGCTGAAGCACTGCGGGAAACGCTCGGCCAGAAATGCGATAACTTCTTTACTGCTATTCAACTTAGGTTGATTTTCCATGAAATTTCCTGATTACAACGGACGTTGCCAACAAGCGCAGGCATGAACAGGCGTCATTATAATGACGCTATCAGTAAATGCTACGTTATCCGTTGATTATCCTGCGACGCTCGCAAAGAATTTTTGATAATCGGTTGCAGCGAGTACGTTTTCCAGATTCGCCACCAGCTCGCGCAGCCCCTGTTCGTCCTCGGTTGTAAAGCGACTGAAGACCGTACTGTCGATATCCAGAACGCCAATAATCTGATTTTTGACCACCAGCGGCAGAACGATTTCAGAATTACTGGCAGCATCACAGGCGATGTGCCCGTCAAACGCATGAACGTCTTCCACGCGCTGGACCTGATTCTCGGCCACCGCCGTGCCGCATACGCCACGCCCTACCGGAATACGCACGCAGGCCAGTTTGCCCTGGAACGGACCGAGCACCAGCGTTTCACCTTCCAGGAGGTAAAAACCGGCCCAGTTCACGTCAGAGAGACGTTCAAACAGCAATGCGCTAGTATTTGCCAGAGTGGCTAAGAAGCTGGTCTCACCCGCCATCAATGCCTTAAAATCGCGGTTTAGATCCGCGTAGAATTCTGTTTTGTTCATTATTCAATCACTTAGTTGTCTTACAAATTTACCGCATAGCCTATTAAAATAAGCATTAAATGCGCTCATGCTCAAGATGAATCCGTTCATGAGTTATTATAACTTTCAACAATACTTATTTGTGCGCAGCTGATGGCCTTAAAAACAACCAAAATTACGCCGACAAGAAAGATAACTGTCCATACGGTAAGCGAAGCTTTGCCACGTGCACATTATCAGCGTTGCCCCCAGTGCGATACGCTTTTTATGTTGCCGAAGATGAAATCGCACCAGAGTGCCTTTTGTCCCCGCTGCGACGCTAAAATTCGCGATGGCCGCGACTGGTCGCTAACCCGCCTCGCCGCCATGGCCGTCACGATGCTGCTGCTGATGCCCTTCGCCTGGAGCGAACCGCTGCTGAAACTCTACCTGCTTGGCGTGCGCATTGACGCCAACGTGCTGCAGGGTATCTGGCAGATGACCCGTCAGGGCGATCCCATCACCGCTGCCATGGTGCTGTTCTGCACCGTTGGCGCGCCGCTGGTGCTGGTCGCCGCCATTGCCTATCTTTGGTTTGGCAATATTCTCGGCATGAACCTTCGCCCCGTGCTGCTTATGCTGGATAAGCTCAAAGAGTGGGTCATGCTGGATATTTATCTGGTCGGCGTCGGCGTTGCATCCATAAAAGTCCAGGACTACGCCTTTTTACAGCCCGGCATCGGACTCTTTGCTTTCATCAGCCTGGTATTGCTGAGCATCCTGACTTTGATCCACCTGAACGTTGAACAGCTCTGGGAGCGATTTTATCCTCAGCGCCCCGCCACGCGTCCTGATGAAAATCTGCGCGTCTGTCTGGGATGCCACTACACCGGATTGCCCGACGCGCGAGGACGCTGCCCGCGATGCCATATTCCATTAAGACTGCGGCGCAACAACAGCCTGCAAAAATGCTGGGCGGCGCTGATCGCCTCCCTGGTGTTTCTGATCCCCGCCAATATGCTGCCGATTTCCATCATTTACGTGAATGGCGGGCGTCAGGAGGATACTATCCTCTCCGGGATTATCTCCCTTGCGCACAGCAACGTCGGGGTGGCGGCGATCGTCTTTATTGCCAGTATCCTGGTTCCCTTTACCAAAGTGGTTGTGATGATTACCCTGCTCATCAGCATTCACTTAAAGTGTGAACAAGGTTTACGGACCCGAATTCTGCTTCTACGGTTCGTCACCTGGATTGGCCGCTGGTCAATGTTAGATCTGTTCGTGATTTCGCTGATGATGTCGCTCATCAATCGCGATCAGTTACTTGCTTTTACAATGGGACCCGCGGCTTTTTATTTCGGCTCTGCGGTGATATTGACTATTCTTGCTGTGGAATGGCTGGATAGCCGCTTACTTTGGGATGCACATGAGTCAGGAAACCCCCGCTTCGCCGACTGAAGCGAGAATTAAAACAAAACGCCGCATTTCACCATTCTGGCTGCTGCCCGTCATCGCCCTGATGATTGCAGGCTGGCTTATCTGGACAAGCTATGAAGATCGCGGGAGTACGGTCACCATTGATTTCCAGACCGCCGACGGCATCGTCGCCGGGCGAACGCCCGTTCGCTTCCAGGGGGTTGAAGTGGGTACGGTTCAGGACATCTCCCTTGGAAAAGGGCTGAACAAGATTCAGGTGCGGGTCAGCATTAAATCTGACATGCAGGATGCCCTGCGCAGTGAAACGCAGTTCTGGCTGGTGACGCCGAAAGCCTCTCTGGCCGGCGTGTCAGGGCTGGATGCGCTCGTCGGCGGTAACTATATCGGCATGATGCCGGGTAAAGGCGAGCCGCAGGATCACTTTGTGGCTCTGGATACCCAGCCAAAGTACCGTCTCAATAACGGCGATTTGATGATCCATCTCCAGGCCCCGGACCTCGGTTCGCTGAACAGTGGCTCGCTGGTCTATTTCCGCAAAATCCCGGTTGGCCGCGTTTACGATTACGCGATCAACCCGAATAAACAGGGCGTCACCATCGACGTGCTGATCGAGCGTCGCTTCACCAATCTGGTGAAAAAAGGCAGCCGCTTCTGGAACGTCTCCGGCGTGGATGCGGACCTCAGCCTGAGCGGTGCGAAAGTGAAGCTGGAGAGTCTGGCCGCGCTGGTGAACGGTGCCATTGCCTTTGACTCCCCGGAAAACTCGAGCCCTGCCACCGCAGATGACACGTTTGGATTGTACGCAGACCTGGCGCACAGCCAGCGCGGCGTGATCGTCAAACTCGCCCTGCCCGATGCCAAGGGGCTAAAAGCGGGTTCAACACCGCTGATGTATCAGGGGCTGCAGGTCGGCCAGCTCACCAAAATGACGCTCAACCCGGGCGGCTCGGTCACCGGCGAAATGACTGTCGATCCGAGCGTGGTCGATCTCCTGCGCGAGAAAACGCGTATCGAAATGCGCAGTCCAAAGCTCTCTCTGAACGATGCCAGCCTCAGTACGCTGTTGACCGGCAATACCTTTGAGCTCATCCCCGGTGAAGGTCAGCCCAGCAATAGCTTCGTGATTGCCCCGGCGGATAAAGCCCTGCTGCAAAAGCCGGGCGTCGTGACGGTTACGCTCAATGCGCCAGAAAGCTATGGGATTGAAGCCGGTCAGCCGTTAATTTTACACGGCGTGCAGGTGGGACAGGTGCTGGAGCGTAAGCTCTCCGCGGATGGGGTGCAATTCTCCGTCGCCATCGATCCGCAGTACAGCGACCTGGTGCACGGTGACAGTAAATTCGTGGTGAACAGCCGTGTCGACGTGAAGGTGGGTCTGGACGGCGTGGAGTTCCTCGGCGCCAGCGCCAGCGAGTGGGTTAACGGCGGTATCCGCATTCTGCCCGGCGATAAAGGCCCCGTGCGCGATAGCTATCCGCTGTATGCCAACCTGGAGAAAGCGATTGAAAACAGCCTGAGCGATCTTCCTACCACCACGCTGACGCTAAGCGCCGAGACGCTGCCGGACGTACAGGCGGGATCCGTGGTGCTGTATCGCAAGTTTGAAGTCGGAGAAGTGATTACCGTTCGCCCGCGTGCCGACGCGTTTGATATCGAACTGCACATCAAGCCGGAGTATCGCAAGCTGCTGACGCCAAACAGCGTCTTCTGGGCCGAAGGCGGCGCGAAAGTTCAGCTTAATGGTAACGGGCTGACCGTGCAGGCCTCCCCGCTATCACGCGCGCTGCGCGGGGCGATTAGCTTCGATAACCTCAGCGGCGCAGGCGCGAATCTGCGCAAAGGTGACAAGCGTATTCTCTTCCCGTCCGAAACCGCTGCACGTGCCGTGGGTGGACAGATTACCCTGCACGCCTTTGATGCCGGTAAGCTGGCGGAAGGTATGCCAATCCGCTATCTGGGCATTGATATTGGGCAGATCCAGAAGCTGACGCTAATTACCTCGCGCAACGAGGTGCAGGCCACCGCCGTGCTGTACCCGGAATATGTGCAGACCTTCGCCCGCACGGGTTCGCGATTCTCGGTGGTGACGCCGCAGATTTCGGCCGCGGGCGTCGAGCATCTGGATACCATTTTGCAGCCGTACATTAACGTTGAACCCGGCCAGGGCAATGCCCGTCGTGATTTCGAGCTGCAGGAAGCCACGATCACCGACTCGCGCTACCTTGGCGGCCTGAGCATCGTGGTGGAAGTACCGGAAGCCGGCTCGCTGAGCATCGGCACGCCGGTCCTGTTCCGCGGCATTGAGGTCGGTACGGTCACGGGCCTGACGCTCGGGACACTTTCCGACCGCGTGATGGTGGCGCTACGCATCAGCGAACGCTACCAGCATCTGGTACGTAATAACTCGGTGTTCTGGCTGGCATCCGGCTACTCGCTGGACTTCGGCCTGACGGGTGGCGTGGTGAAAACCGGCACCTTCAACCAGTTCATTCGCGGCGGTATAGCGTTTGCCACGCCGCCGGGCACGCCGCTGGCGCCGAAAGCGCAGCCGGGTAAACATTTCCTGCTGCTCGAAAGCGAACCGAAAGAGTGGCGTGAATGGGGAACCGCCCTGCCGCGTTAATCTGCAAGGCTCCGGTGTCAACGCACCGGAGCCTTTATGTTACACTGCGCACCTGAACTTTTCCCTGTGGTGTGCCCGTGGCTCAAAACTCCGTATTTCTTCCTGAACTATTCCTGGCGCAGATGCGCGAGGCGCTTCCTTCTCACCTGTCGTTAGACGATTTTATCGCCGCCTGCCAGCGTCCGTTACGCAGAAGTATTCGCGTCAACACGCTGAAAATCAGCGTCGATGATTTTCTGGCGCTGGTCTCGCCGTACGGCTGGCAGCTTACGCCGGTACCGTGGTGCGCCGAAGGGTTCTGGATCGAACGCGATGACGAAGCCTCACTGCCGCTGGGCAGTACCGCTGAACATCTGAGCGGCCTGTTCTATATTCAGGAAGCCAGCTCGATGCTGCCCGTGGCCGCCCTGTTCGCCGATGGCAATGCGCCTGAACGCGTGATGGATGTTGCCGCGGCGCCCGGCTCAAAAACTACGCAAATTGCCGCCCGGATGGGTAACAACGGGGCGATCCTTGCCAACGAGTTTTCCGCCAGCCGCGTGAAGGTGTTGCATGCCAACATTAGCCGCTGCGGTATTCATAACGTTGCCCTGACCCACTTCGACGGACGCGTGTTTGGCGCCGCCCTGCCGGAAGCCTTCGATGCCATTCTGCTGGATGCCCCCTGCTCCGGCGAAGGAGTGGTGCGTAAAGATCCCGATGCGTTAAAGAACTGGTCCGTGGAAAGCAACCTTGAGATCGCCGCCACGCAGCGAGAGCTGATTGATAGCGCATTTCACGCCCTGCGCCCTGGCGGCACGCTGGTCTATTCAACTTGCACCCTAAATCGCGATGAAAACGAAGATGTTTGCCTGTGGCTGAAAGCACAATATCCGGATGCGGTTGAGTTTCTGCCGCTGAACGATCTGTTTGCCTCGGCACATGAAGCCGTCACGCCTGAAGGTTTCCTCCACGTGTTCCCGCAGATTTACGACTGCGAAGGGTTCTTTGTGGCGCGTCTGCGTAAAACGCAGGCCGTTGAGCCCCTGCCCGCACCTAAATTTAAGGTCGGCAACTTCCCGTTTGCCCCTCTTAAAGGTCGCGATGCGGCACAGCTTGAAGCCGCCGTCAAAAAGGTTGGGCTGGTCTGGGATGAGAGCCTGCACCCCTGGATGCGTGATAAAGAGATATGGCTGTTCCCGGCACAGATCGAGCCGCTCATCGGAAAGGTCCGTTTCTCCCGAATCGGCATCCGCCTGGCGGAAGTGCACAATAAAGGGTATCGCTGGCAGCATGAGGCCGTTATCGCCCTTGCCGGACGCGAAAATACCTTTGCCCTGACGCATCAGGAAGCGGAAGAGTGGTACCGTGGTCGCGATGTCTATCCGGACAGCACGCCACCAGGCGATGAGGTAATTGTGACGTATCAGGGATACCCGCTCGGGTTGGCGAAAAAGGTTGGCTCAAGGCTGAAAAACAGCTATCCGCGCGAGCTGGTTCGGGATGGACGACTGTTTACCGGTAACGATCGCACGGCCTGAAAAAAAGCGCATTTTTTTACTGGCGATTTTGCTCTCCTTGTCTACGATCAAAAATGGGTGGCCGCACTGGTCATACCAGATTTTGACAACCGACCCGGAGAGCACTATGACGAAAACCAGCGTGCGTATTGGCGCTTTTGAGATCGACGACGCAGAGCTGCGCGGCGAAGCACAAGGCGATCGAACGTTAAGTATTCCCTGCAAATCCGACCCGGATTTGTGCATGCAGCTCGATGCATGGGATGCAGACACCAGCGTCCCGGCAATACTTGATGGCGAACATTCTGTCCTTTACCGTGAGCATTACGATAGTAAAACCGATGCCTGGGTCATGCGTCTTGCCTGACCCAAAGAGAACCCGCCCGAAGGCGGGTTATTTATTACTGCAGCTGCGCCAGCGTAAAGTAACCATCGAAAACAGCCCCCGTATCAATGTAGTGGAGATTGTCAAAATCATACCTTCTGTCGACGGGCGTATGTCCGAACCAGAAATGATCCGCACCGCTGATGCCCTCTCCTTTGCCCACCATAAATCCCATTAGCCTGTCGCGGTTCCATAAGACGCGCTGGGCGCTAACCGGTTTTTGCCACCGGTATTCCGCGGCCGGATAATCAGCATGGGCAATCACGTTCAAACCGTTCGCACAGGTTATCTCGATGATATGCGGTAAATCGCGACAGGCGTCGAGCAACGACAGGGCAAGCTGTTGCTGGTCGCGTTCAAGATGCGAAAACCATATTCCGCCATTTATCGTCCAGAGAGAAAAATCGTTATTATCCAGACCGTCGAGAGCCATTTGCTCATGGTTTCCCCGCACGGCACGAAACCATTTTTCATGAATTAACTGCAGGCATTTAACGCTATCAGGACCACGATCGATCATATCTCCGACTGAAATAAGTAAATCCTCATACGGGTTAAAGTGACGGCGTTTAAGCTCATCCATAAGCCACTGGTAACAACCGTGTATATCGCTGACAACCCAGACGTGACGCCACATCCCACCTTCAATTCGCTGATACATAGAACCTCCTTTAAACAGTATAGCCGCCGCAGAAAAGGCGACAGACAGGCGCGGTCATCACGAAGTCAAACAAACGGTAAACCAAACAGAAATAAAGATCCTCGCGCTATTAATCCCTTTTTCCTGGCTCTTTAGAATAAGGGTAGAAAAAAAGAGGGGTCTTCACGTGTCTAATACGCACCTGCATAACGATGTTTTTTATCCGCATCGCACAAATATTATTTCCGAACTGGTGAACGGCAAACGCGTGCCGGGGCCAATCTGGCGGAAACGCGAATATCGTCTGAAGTTCCTTTTACGCTCGCTTCTGTTCTGGTCTTCTACGCATCGCATGCTGGAAGCCCTTTCCGGGCGCGACGATTTCGACAAACTGCTGGCCTCTCAAATTACGTTGCCCAGCAAGACCCACCGGCAGTATCTGATGCGCGGCCTAACGGCTAACGATCGCGCCGACGCTATTGTTAGCCATTATTACTGGATTGATAGCCTGAGAGAGAGCGGTCTCGCCCAGGCCATGACCAGCCCTCAGGAGCAACCCGTTGCGCATTTCCATGCCAAAGACGGTGTTATCTATACGGTCAATGCGTCCTCTGCGGGAAAAGCCGAGCGTGAAGGCGAAAGCACGCTGTGGCTACGCGACAGCGAGGATACGCTGCTGGCCAGCCTGACCTTTAGCGTCGCGCGCAGCAATGGTCAGCAGGTCATGGTCATTGGCGGGCTTCAGGGACCCCGTCGCAGCGTATCGAGAGACGTTATTAAGCAGGCCACCCGCGCCTGTCACGGCCTGTTCCCTAAGCGCGTGTTGATGGAAGTCCTCTTCCAGCTGGCTGCGCAGTCATCTGTCCGGGCGATTTTTGCCGTCAGCGATGAAGGACACGTTTTCCGCGCGTTGCGATATCGCCTGAGTAAAGGTCGCCATTTCCACGCCAGCTACGATGAATTTTGGGCATCTCTGGACGGTAAAAAACTTTCAAGCTTCTGCTGGCAACTGCCGCTGCAAATGGAGCGTAAATCCCTTGAAGAGATTGCCAGTAAAAAACGTGCCGAATATCGCCGTCGCTTTGAGCTGCTCGATGAAATAGAGGCATCGGTTAAATCACACTTCTAGACCCCGCATGCGCTTTCCTGTATTACACACGAAAATTTAACAAAACAGGCAAAAAGGGCTGGACTACAGCATGCCGTAGTGTGTTATGTTTTAACCAGACGTACAGGACGTGCACTGCAGAAGTGAGACAACGAAAGGATTAGCCTTTTACTTTCATGCAGATAAAAAGAGACCGAATACGATTCCTGTATTCGGTCCAGGGAAATGGCTCTTGGGAGAGAGCCGTGCGCTAAAAGTTGGCATTAATGCAGGCTAAGTCGCCCTGCCTTTTAAGAATAGATGACGACGCCAGGTTTTCCAGTCCACAGCTAAAGCGGTCGGAAAAAAAGCGCCAGAGCATCATTAAAAGTGAAAAACCGCAGTGCTTTCGCAAGCATCTGCGGTTTTTTTATTGGAAACCCGAACGTTAGCAGAGCTTGTCGGCGCGCTCGATAAACGGTGCCAGACTCATTTTTTGGCCCGGATGGGACGGGTCATCGATCTGAATAATGCTAATCGGCTGGCCGCTGCTCTTGCCGCTGGCTACCTGCTGCTCTGCGGTATCATTCAGCGGGTATTGCACCAGCGTGCTCGGGTTAATCGCATACAGCGCATGGCCTGGACGGCAGGTCAGCATTACCTCTTCGCGATTGAACGCCCATTTGTCTTTACCCACTTCAAAACGGCTCACGGTGATAACCTGCGGTGCGGCAAGCGCGCTCCCCGTACAGGCCAGCAATATGAGAGAAAGTACTGTCTTTTTCATATGATATTTAACCTTGTCAGAAGGGTTCCCAGGTGGCGAACAGACTGACCGTTGCCAGCACCAGCGCCCCCAGCACCACTTCTGCCTGTGTCATCCTGATAAAAATCTGTTGTGCTCGCCCGCTCTCCGGACGAAACCGTGGCACCAGAAAATACCGATTTGCCAGCGCAATTACCACCATCAACGCCACCAGCGCACATTTGAACAACAAAAACTGTACGTAGCCAGCCTGCCAGGGAATATCCAGTCCCAGTATCATGAGTGCATTTATCACCCCGGTGAGCAGCACGCCCGCTACGGCGTAATGGCCCACGCGCGAGAAGCGCATCATGGTAAAGATGGCGGCATTCTGCCAGCGCCCCTTCGCCAGACGCATGCAGAACAGCAGAGGCAGTAATCCGCCAAGCCAGGTTGCGGCGCAGATCAGGTGAAAAGCATAATTAAGACGCTGCAACGCCCCCACCGGACCGTCATTCATCGCCGCGTGCCCTACCCCAGCCAGCAGGATAAGCTGTCCCATTGCGAGCAGCAGCAGCCGCGAACCTTTCAGCGGCGCGAGCCATGCTGCACTGACCGTCAGCGCAGCGAGAATCATCTGCCACAGCCAGACGCCGCCAAACCGGGTCCCCATCACGCTGTACCAGACCGGTGGAGCAAACACATCTCCCCAGCCGTTACCCATTAATCCGCCCTGCAGCATAAACATCAGAACTGCTGCTGCCAGGCTCGCCAGGGCCGCCACTTTCTGCTGCGACTGAAAACGCCGGGACATAAGACGGTGGAGAGACGAAGGCGCAAACCAGACGCCGTAAAGGGCATTGCCAAACACCAGCATCAGCGCCCCGAAATGGATAAAGCGTAATCCGATATAACACAGCGCCAGCATACTATTTCACGCTAAAGCGATAGCTGCCTGTGGTTTTATGTCCGTCCACGGAGACCACGTGCCAGTCCACCCGGTAAGTTCCTGACGCCAGCGTTTGTTCCAGCGGAACGGTGAGCTGAGCCTTGTTCTTTTCGTCGCGCATAGCGGTTCCCGTTTTGATGACCTGCTTTTGCGCATCCGTTACCACCACACCGCTAAAACCAGGTTCAATACCTTCCGAAAAATTTAGCGTTAGCGCCTGCGGCGCGGTCACTACGCTGTCTGCTGCCGGGCTCTGCTGTTTAAGATGTGCATGTGCCAGCACGGAGGGCGTCATCATTGTCGAGGCCACAAAAACCAGTGCGCATACCGCGCGGGAAGCGGAGAAACCCATCTCAATCATTCCTTTTTGTTATGTCTGTATGCTAAAGAATAACGCTGTATAATAAACGAGTCGAGGATCATCCTGCCTCCGCTTGTCATCATCGTGCAATCGCGGTAACGTTGCCGCCGCATAATAAGGAGAAGGTAATGAAGATTAATCTGGCCACCCTTCCGCAGGACGAGATGGATAAAGTGAATGTCGATCTCGCTGCCGCAGGCGTCGCGTTCAAAGAGCGTTACAACATGCCCATTGTGGCTGAAGTCGTGGAACGGGAACAACCCGCCCATCTGCGCGACTGGTTTCGCGAAAGATTAATCGCCCACCGCCTTGCCTCGGTCAACCTCTCCCGTTTACCGTACGAGCCTAAAGTTAAATAAGCTTAACGAGTCATTACACTTTCTTACGCGGAATCTGGCAGGATAAGAAAACCCTGAATAATTTAGGTGTATTCTTAAAACTCTGCGACTCAGTGTATAAGGAAGTCACGATGTCACATTGGAATATTGCGGCAGCCCAGTATGGCGGGCTGCATCAGAGTGTGGATGACCATGTTACGCACCACCTGCGCTTCATCGCCGAAGCAGCACGGCAGCGCTGTGATTTGCTGGTCTTCCCTGAACTCTCATTAACGGGTTCTGGCGCGCCGACGCTACCTCCCCCGCCCGATGACGCGCAGCTGGAGCCGCTGCTTAACGCGGCACATTTTTACCAGCTTACCGTTATTGCGGGGCTCCCCCTGGAACAGGATGGGCAGTGCCAGAAAGGCCTTGTGCTGTTTTCGCCCGCTCGCCATCGCATTTTGCGTTATCCGCAAGGGCGCGGAGCCAGCCTGGTTCCGGGGGATAAACACCTTAGCATCATTGATGCGCATGCCGATTCCCCCAATCTCGATCCCAGGGCAACGCTTGTCACCAGCTGCCAGTCGGTGGGGGATAATCGCTGGCGACAGTCCATCAGTAACCTGCAGCGCTTCGCGCATAAATATGCTATTGCGGTGCTGATGGCGAACGCCTGCGGCGGCAGCGCGCTGTGGGATGAAAAAGGCCAGCTGATCGTCCGCGCGGATCAGGGCGAGCTTCTGGTGACCGGCACCCTCGGCGGAGAGGGTTGGCAAGGCGATATCATTCCTTTAGGCTAGGCGTTTTAAGCTCAGGAGTTTTCAATGCTGCGCGTCATCGATACCGAAACTTGCGATCTTCAGGGCGGAATTGTGGAAGTGGCCTCTGTCGACGTGGTTGATGGTAAAATCGTCAACCCAATGAGCCATCTGGTGCGCCCCGATCGCCCCATCAGCCCTCAGGCGATGGCTATCCATCGCATTACCGAATCGATGGTGGCGGATAAGCCGTGGATCGAAGAGATCATTCCCCACTACTACGGTAGCCCGTGGTACGTCGCGCATAACGCCAGCTTTGACCGCCGGGTGTTACCTGAAATGCCGGGGGAATGGATTTGTACCATGAAGCTGGCACGTCGTCTCTGGCCGGGGATTAAATACAGCAATATGGCGCTGTATAAATCCCGCAAGCTCAGCGTTCGTACCCCTGAAGGGCTTCACCACCACCGCGCCCTGTATGACTGCTATATCACCGCAGCGTTACTGATTGATATTATGAATATCTCCGGCTGGACGCCGGATGATATGGCGACGATCACCGGACGCCCCGCGCTACTAACTACGTTTACCTTTGGTAAATATCGCGGGAAGCCGGTGTCCGAGGTGGCGGATAAAGATCCGGGCTATTTGCGCTGGCTGTATAACAACCTCGACAGAATGAGCCCGGAGCTGCGCCTGACGCTAAAGCACTATCTGGGCGAAGCTTAACGCTCCGCACGGCCTGGCAGCGTGTCCTGCGCCAGGCCTATCAGAAAGGCATATTCAAGGGCAACCCCTTCGTACGATTTAAACCGTCCCGATTTCCCCCCGTGTCCGGAATCCATGTCGGTACACAGCAGCAGCAGATTGTCATCGGTTTTCAGCTCCCGCAGTTTCGCCACCCATTTTGCCGGCTCCCAGTACTGCACCTGAGAATCATGCAAACCGGTGGTGACCAGCATATGGGGATAGGCTTTCGCCTCTACGTTATCGTACGGGCTGTACTCTTTCATATAGCGGTAGTACATCTCATCCTGCGGATTTCCCCACTCTTCAAATTCCCCGGTCGTCAGCGGAATGGATTCATCGAGCATGGTCGTGACCACATCGACAAACGGAACCTGCGCGACAATCCCCTTAAAGCGTTCGGGGCGCTGGTTGATCACCGCTCCCATCAGCATTCCCCCCGCGCTTCCGCCCATTCCAAAGCAAAGCTGCGGATCCCCGTAGCCCTGATCAATCAGCGCATCGCAGACGTCGAGGTAGTCATTGAAGGTGTTTTTCTTTTTCAGGAATTTCCCGTCTTCATACCAGTGCTGCCCCAGCTCACCGCCGCCGCGAATATGGGCGATGGCGAAAACAAAACCGCGATCGAGCAGGCTTAATCGGCTGCTGCTGAAATCGGCGTCCATGCTTGAGCCATACGAGCCGTAGCCGTACACCAGGATCGGGTTTTTGCCTTTCTGGAAATAGGCTTTGTGATAGACGAGCGAGACAGGGACCTCGACGCCATCCCGGGCGGTAACCCACAGGTGCTCGCTGCGGTAGTTTTCGGACTCAAACCCTTTTACCTCGGTCTGTTTAATCACCTGACGCTGCCCGGTATCCATATCCAGCTCAAACAGGGTGTCCGGCGTGGTCATGGAAGAGTAGCCGTAGCGCAACCGCGACGATTCGGGTTCAGGGTTGAAACCAATCCACGTCACATAGGCCGGGTCGTCGAACGCAATCCCCACAACTTCCCGGGTTTTACGGTTGATTTGCCGGATACTGGTCAACCCGCGCTGACGCTCTTCCACTACCAGCCAGTCGGTAAACAGGGTGAACCCTTCGAGCATCACCTGATCCCGCGCGGGGATAAGCACCTCCCACTTGCGCTCATCGCGCACTTTGGTTTTATAGAGACCGAAGTTTTTGCCCTCGCGATTGGAGCGCAAATAGAAGCTGTGCTGGAAGTGATCCAGGCTGTACTCGTGATCCTTGCGGCGAGGCAGGAAACAGAGCGGCTGGGCATCGGGCAGTTCAGCATCCAGCAGCAGAACTTCCGACGTCGTCGCGCTGGCAAGGAAGATAATCACATAGTGGCGTGAGGAAGTTTTATGCAGGCTGACATAAAACGTTTCGTCTTTCTCTTCATAAACCAGCTCGTCGTCAGCGGAGTCCGTTCCCACAGTATGTCGCCACACCTGGTAAGGCAGCAGCGTCGACGCGTGCTTTTTGACGTAGTAAACCGTCTCGGAATCGTTCGCCCAGACAAAATCCGGGGAGACGTTTTCCAGCATTTCCGGATACCAGTTACCGGTCTCCAGATTGCGAAACCGCAGGCCGTACTGGCGGCGGGAGAGGTAATCCTCCGCCAGCGCCATCACCGCGTTATCCGGCGAAATGGACATGCCGCCAAGCGTATAAAACTCGCTGTGGGCCGCGCGCTGGTTGGCATCCAGCAGAATATCCCACGCATCCCATTCGGCGCTCAGGACCGACTGACGCTGGTAGATGGGATACTCGTTGCCGGGCTCGTAAATATGCCGGTAGCGATAGCCGTTTTTGGTCCAGGGCGCGGAGATATCGCGCTGGGGAATACGCTGCACCATTTCATTCAGCAGCTGGTCCTGAAGCGTCTGCTGGCTGGACATGACCTTGCGGCCATAGTCGTTTTCCGCGTGCAGGTAGTCGAGTACGTCTGGCACGGAACGTGAATCGTCCCGCAGCCAGTAATAGTTGTCTATACGCGTATCGCCATGCATGGCGATCGCGTAAGGAGTACGTCGGGCTTTCGGTGGCATGTCATCATTCTTTTAAGTTCTACACCCTATAAGGTTGGCAAAACCCACGCATGATGCAAGCGAAACAACGTCGCGGCGGCGACGGCTATCCCTGTAGCGCCTGTTTTTGTTCCCGGATATCTCGCTCAATTCCCTCGCGCACGTCCTGAGGGATCTTTAACGCATCGCCGAGGGCGTTAAGGTAGCTCCGCTCCATAAAATGATCGATATCGATGGCGGCGCAGCTGAGGAAATAGAGCTCCAGCGCCTCTTCCTCATTTTTCACGCTTTGGGCAAGACGCTGCGGATCGAGCGGCTGTTCAATCGCCTGCGCCACCAGTGTTCTGCCCTTCTCTTCAACGCCTGCTTCACGCAGCTGCTGTTCGATCGCCATTCGTTCTTTATCGTCAATATGCCCGTCACTTTTCGCGGCAAAAACCAGCGCAAGGATTAGCCGTTCGGTACGCAGATCCAGCGGCGAGGTGTGCTCGCCATAATGCGGTTCATCGCTGTGCGCGGTCCTGACCCTGTCCTTGTATTTATTCCACAGGACGGTGCCCGCAATGGCGCCTCCGCCAGCCAGCAGCGCACCTGTGCCGTACTTTGCCAGGAGCTTGCGCGAGGATTTATTCGCGACCAGCAGGCCTGCCAGCCCGCCGAGCGCCCCGGGTACTAGCAGTTTACTGAGGCCCCGCTCGCCGGAAGACGATGTTTTCTGCCCTAACAGGGATTGCAGTTGATTTAACCAGCCAGACATGGTTTCCCTCACTTAACGGTGAACATGTTCCACAGCGTAAGCGAGAAGGCGTCAGGAAATGTCTGGGCGAGCTAAAGAAGCGCAAATTTCTGCCTCCCCGTATAGCCGTGCACAAGACAGACGCAAACGTTTTCGTTTATACTGCGCGCAACTTTTTTAGGGGGATTGTTATGATTCGTTTAGGAACTGCGCTGCGACCTGCGGCGACGCGAGTGATGCTGTTGGGATCGGGCGAGCTGGGGAAAGAGGTCGCCATTGAGTGCCAGCGTTTAGGCGTGGAAGTCATTGCCGTAGACCGTTACGCCGACGCACCCGCCATGCACGTCGCCCACCGTTCTTATGTGATTAACATGCTGGATGGCGATGCCCTTCGCGAGCTGATTACGCGCGAGAAACCCGATTTTGTCGTACCGGAAATTGAAGCCATTGCCACAGATACGCTGATCGCTCTGGAGCAGGAGGGCCAGCGCGTGGTGCCCTGCGCGAAAGCCGCAAAGCTGACCATGAACCGCGAAGGCATTCGTCGCCTGGCAGCGGAAGAGCTGGGATTGCCCACCTCAAGCTACCGTTTTGCTGGCGATAAGGCCTCATTCCTGAAGGCCGTCGAGGAGATTGGTTATCCGTGCATCGTTAAGCCGGTGATGAGTTCCTCCGGAAAAGGACAGAGCTTTATTCGCGACAGCAGCACCCTGGATAACGCCTGGGATTATGCCCAGCAGGGTGGCCGTGCCGGCGCCGGTCGCGCGATCGTCGAAGGCGTCGTGAAGTTTGATTTTGAAATCACCCTGCTGACCGTCAGCGCCGTTGACGGCGTCCATTTCTGCGACCCGATTGGCCACCGTCAGGAAGATGGCGATTACCGCGAGTCCTGGCAGCCGCAGCAGATGAGCGCCCTGGCGCTGGAACGTGCTCAGGCGATCGCCCGTAAAACCGTCCTGGCGCTGGGCGGCTATGGCCTGTTCGGCGTGGAGCTGTTTGTGTGCGGTGATGAGGTGATTTTCAGCGAAGTCTCCCCTCGCCCGCATGACACCGGCATGGTCACTCTGATTTCGCAGGATCTCTCCGAGTTCGCCCTGCACGTGCGCGCGTTCCTCGGCCTGCCCGTCGGCGGTGTGCGTCAGTATGGCCCGGCCGCCTCGGCGGTGATCCTGCCGCAGTTAACCAGCCAGAACGTCACGTTTGATAACGTCGACGGGGCGGTGGGTGCAGGATTGCAGGTACGTTTGTTCGGCAAGCCGGAGATCGACGGAACCCGTCGTCTTGGCGTGGCATTAGCCACCGGGGATAACGTTGACGACGCCGTGGCGAGAGCGAAAGCGGCCGCTGCAAACGTCAAGGTTGCAGGATAAAAAAACGGGCCTTACGGCCCGTTTTTTCATGCGGCGAATGGCTTATTGCTTCGCGCCTTCAACCGCTTCACGAGCCAGTCTGGTAATGCGATCCCAGTCGCCCGCTTCCAGGGCATCCGCCGGAACCAGCCATGAGCCACCGATGCACAGCACGCTTTTCAGCGCCAGGTAGTCACGGTAGTTGGCAGGAGAGATACCGCCCGTCGGGCAGAAGCGTACCTGAGAGAAGGGACCCGCAATCGCCTGCAGCGCCTTGGTGCCGCCGTTCGCTTCAGCCGGGAAGAATTTGAACTCTTTCAGACCGTAGTCCATGCCCAGCATCAGTTCAGAGACGGTGCTAATGCCCGGGATCAGCGGAATGGTGCCTTCGGTGGCGGCTTTCAGCAGCGGCTCGGTCAGGCCAGGGCTAATGGCGAACTGCGCGCCCGCTTCGGTCACTTCTGCCAGCTGCTGCGCGTTGAGAACGGTACCCGCACCGATGATGGCGTCCGGCACTTCTTTGGCGATAGCGCGAATAGCGTCCATCGCGCAGGCGGTGCGCAGGGTCACTTCCAGAACGCGAACGCCGCCCGCAACCAGCGCTTTCGCCATCGGTACTGCGTGCTCCAGCTTGTTTACCACGATAACCGGCACGACAGGGCCAGTGGTCAGGATTGCTTCTGCACTTGTTTTCCAGTTTTTCATCAGAGTTTTCTCTCGCCAGATCGTTAAAATCAAGTCGTCTTAAAACGTAATACAGGTTGCGCCCTGCTCCGCACCGGAGAGTTTCTCGCGCAGCGCGCTGAACATTTCGCGTCCGGTACCCACGCGCGATGCGCTCAGGTCAGGAATATGGGGCTGACGTGCCGCCAGCTCGGCGTCATCGACCAGCAGGGTTAACTCGCCCGTCTGGCCGTTCACGCGGATCATGTCACCGTCGCGCACTTTCGCCAGTAAACCGCCGTCGTAAGCTTCCGGCGTCACGTGGATGGCTGAAGGTACTTTACCTGAAGCGCCTGAGAGACGTCCATCGGTTACCAACGCAATTTTGAAACGGCGGTCCAATAATACACCAAGCGGTGGCATAAGTTTATGTAATTCTGGCATCCCGTTGGCTTTAGGCCCCTGATGACGCACCACCACCACGCAGTCTTTATCGAGCAGACCGGCGTCAAAGGCGGGTAATACGTCGTGCTGGCTTTCAAACACCACCGCTGGCGCTTCGATAACCTGGTTCTCTTCGGGTACGGCAGAGGTCTTCATCACCGCGCGACCGAGGTTGCCGCTCAGCACTTTGGTGCCACCATGAGGAGAGAACGGTTTGTCGATCGTGGCAATCACCTGCGCATCAAGGGACGCGCTCGCTCCTTCACGCCAGTCCAGCTCGCCGTTGTTCAGCCACGGCTCCTGGGTGTAGCGCTGAAGGCCAAAGCCCGCCACGGTATTCACGTCTTCATGCAGCAGTCCGCCCTTCAGCAGCTCGCGCATCAGCAGCGGTACGCCGCCTGCGGCCTGGAAGTGGTTAATATCCGCCGGACCGTTCGGGTACAGGCGCGCCATCAGCGGCACCACGGAAGAGATCTCGGAGAAGTCATCCCAGTTGATCAGAATGCCCGCCGCGCGCGCCATGGCCACCAGATGCATCGTGAGGTTGGTTGATCCCCCCGTTGCCAGCAGCGCGACAATTCCGTTGACGATGACCTTTTCGTCGACCATTTTGCCCATCGGCATCCATTCATTGCCGTTGCCGGTCAGACGCGTGACCTGACGGGCCGCGGCCTCGGTCAGCGCCTTGCGCAGCGGCGCATCCGGCTGGATAAAGGACGAGCCAGGAAGCTGCATCCCCATAAACTCCACGACCATCTGGTTAGTATTAGCCGTACCGTAGAACGTACAGGTCCCCGGCGCATGGTAGGACGCGGCTTCCGCCTCCAGCAGCGCCTGACGGTCTGCTTTCCCTTCCGCGTACAGCTGGCGAATACGCACTTTTTCTTTGTTTGGCAGACCGCTCGCCATTGGGCCGGACGGGACGAAGATCGCAGGCAGATGCCCAAACGACAGCGCCGCCATCACCAGGCCCGGAACAATTTTGTCGCACACGCCGAGGTACAGCGCGCCATCAAACATATTGTGTGACAGGCCAACCGCCGCGGACATGGCAATCACTTCGCGGCTCAGCAGGGACAGTTCCATACCGTCCTGCCCCTGCGTCACGCCGTCGCACATGGCAGGTACACCGCCCGCCACCTGGCCCACCGCGTTCACGCTGTGCAGCGCGTTACGGATGATAGTGGGATAGACCTCATACGGCTGGTGCGCGGAAAGCATATCGTTATAGGAGGTAATGATGGCGATATTATTACGCAACATGCTTTTCAGCGACGCTTTATCTTCAGGCTGGCAGGCGGCGAAGCCGTGCGCCAGGTTCCCGCAGGCCAGCTGAGATCGGTGGACGGTGTTGCTCTTTGCCTGTTCAATCCGGGCGAGGTAGGCCGAGCGGGTCTCTTTCGAACGCTCGATAATGCGTTGTGTTACGCGTAACAATGTCGGATTCATAAAAGCTCCTCTAAATTATCTGTCCGGCTCAGGAGTTTACAAAGTCGCTGGCAGTTGTTAACAACGCTGAAACGCTTGCTGTCCGGAGCTCTGGGGCAAAATCACTTCCGGCAGTGTAATAAAAAAAGCTCCGCGGGTGAATCCACGCGGAGCTTAAAAGTTGAAAATTGTGCCACTAGCTGTGTTAGATCATGTTACCGGTAAAATAACACTTTCGAGCTAGAGGATTATCTTACTCAAACTCGTTCCAGGAGCGGCCATCGCGGGTGATCATCGCCACCGACGCGACCGGTCCCCAGGTACCCGCCTGATACGGTTTAGGCGCATCCTGATCGGCAGCCCAGGCTTCGGTGATGGAGTCGACCCATTTCCACGCCTCTTCCACTTCATCGCGGCGCACGAACAGCGCCTGGATACCGCGCATGGTTTCCAGCAGCAGACGCTCGTAAGCATCGGCCAGGTGCGTCTGGTTAAAGGTTTCGGAGTAGCTCAGATCCAGCTTGGTGGTCTGCAGGTTGTGTTTATGATCCAGCCCCGGCACTTTGTTCAGGATCTGGATATCCACGCCCTCGTCCGGCTGCAGACGAATGGTCAGTTTGTTCTGCGGCAGTTCCTGCCAGGACTCTTTGAACAGGTTCAGTTCCGGGTTTTTGAAGTAGACGACAACTTCGGAACATTTGGCCGGCAGACGTTTACCGGTGCGCAGGTAGAACGGAACTCCCGCCCAACGCCAGTCGTCGATATCCACGCGGATCGCTACGAACGTCTCGGTGTTGCTGGACTTGTTCGCGCCCTCTTCTTCCAGGTAGCCCGGCACTTTTTTGCCTTGCGCAAACCCGGCGGTGTACTGACCACGAACAGTCTTCTCACGCACGTTGGAGCGGTCGATGCGGCGCAGTGACTTCAGCACTTTCACTTTTGCGTCACGGATGCTGTCAGCCGTCAGGTCAGACGGTGGAGACATGGCAATCATGCACAGAATTTGCAGCAGGTGGTTCTGGATCATGTCGCGCATCTGACCGGCCTGGTCAAAGTAACCCCAGCGACCTTCAATCCCCACCTCTTCCGCCACGGTGATTTCCACGTGGTCGATAGTGCGGTTGTCCCAGTTATTCACAAACAGGGAGTTAGCGAAACGCAGCGCCAGCAGGTTCAGTACCGTCTCTTTACCGAGATAGTGGTCGATACGGTAGACCTGGCACTCTTCAAAGAACTCGCCCACCTGGTCGTTGATTTCGCGCGAGGTTGCCAGGGACGTGCCCAGCGGCTTCTCCATCACGACGCGCGCCGGTTTGGCGTTCAGTTTGGCTTCGCCAAGACCTTTACAGATGGCGCCGAAGGTGCTTGGCGGCATGGCGAAATAGTTAATGGTGACACGGTTTTTCTGATCCAGCATCGCGCCTAAACGGGCGAACGCGCTGACGTCATTAACGTCCAGGTTACAGAAATCGAGACGTCCACTCAGGGTATCCCACAAACTTTCATCAATTTTTTCTTTCATGAAAGTTTCGAGCGCCTCGCGGACGACTTTGGTATAAGCGTCCTTGTCCCAGTCGGCGCGCCCTACACCCAGGATACGGGTATCCGGATGAATTTGGCCCGCTTTCTCCAGTTGATACAGGGAAGGCAGCAATTTTCGGCGTGCAAGATCGCCTTTCGCGCCGAAAATGACCAGATCACATGCCTGGGCTGTTTGCGTTACCGCCATGTCATTCTCCTCAGTTGGATCACCTGGTACTTCTGCCAGGTATCGTTGTAATTTTATTACAATGCACTGTACTGCTTTTACGTCATTCCCGAAACCATTAGCGCTTATCGTCGCGTGCGATACCGCGATTTTCCACTCTTTGGGTGATTACGGCGGCGTAATGACGCAACAACCGTTGTTTCTTTGCGCAACAGGGTCATAGCAAAACCCGACACCGATCAAGTAATGAAAAAAAACAACAACATTATCTTGTCGATTGTTACCCTTAATGGAAGCCACAAGGGTAATATCGGCTAAATCGAATCACGATGTCATCAATTTATGAAATCGTTTACACCCATGAGCGTCCTGTTAACATGAACATGCTGGAAAAAATCCAGTTTCAACTGGAACACCTTAGCAAATCCGAGCGAAAAGTGGCCGATGTCATTCTCGCCTCCCCCGCTCAGGCGATTCATTCAAGCATCGCCGCTCTGGCACAGGAAGCGGGTGTTAGCGAACCGACGGTCAATCGCTTTTGCCGCAGCATGGAAACGCGCGGCTTTCCTGATTTTAAACTGCATCTGGCGCAAAGTCTGGCTAATGGCACCCCTTATGTTAATCGTAATGTGGATGAAGACGACAGCGTTGATGCCTATACCGCGAAAATTTTTGAATCGGCTATGGCTTCGCTTGACCACGTCCGTCAGTCTCTGGACATGAGTTCCGTGAATCGCGCGGTGGATTTACTCACCCAGGCCAAGCGGATTGCCTTCTTTGGTCTCGGGTCGTCGGCTGCCGTGGCGCATGACGCCATGAACAAATTTTTCCGCTTTAACGTCCCGGTTATTTATTCAGATGATATTGTGCTGCAACGCATGAGCTGTATGAATTGCAGTGAAGATGACGTCGTGGTAGTGATTTCGCATACCGGCCGCACCAAGAGTCAGGTAGAGCTGGCACAGCTGGCCCGTGAAAACGATGCCATGGTGATTGCCCTCACCACGGCAGGCACGCCGCTGGCCCGTGAGGCGACGCTGGCGATCACCCTCGACGTGCCGGAAGACACCGACATTTATATGCCGATGGTTTCGCGACTGGCACAGCTCACCGTGATTGACGTGCTGGCAACCGGTTTTACCCTGCGTCGGGGGGCAAAATTCCGGGATAACTTGAAGCGGGTCAAGGAAGCTCTGAAGGAATCGCGTTTTGATAAAGAATTGCTTATAAAGAGCGATGTTCCCTGATAGTTGATAACGAAGACGTAACCAATAATTACGATGTAACGATTTACGGCATTCGGTCCACTCTCCGCTGCCTTGCAGCAGATGAAGGCCGATTCAATGTTCACGCAACACCAAAGTTGTTTCAGTCAACGGAGTATTACATGTCCAGAAGGCTTCGCAGAACCAAGATCGTAACCACCTTAGGCCCGGCCACCGATCGCGATAATAATCTCGAGAAAATTATCGCCGCCGGCGCCAACGTGGTGCGTATGAACTTCTCTCACGGTACGCCAGAAGACCATAAATTACGTGCCGATAAAGTGCGTGAAATCGCAGCAAAACTGGGCCGCCACGTTGCTATTCTCGGCGATTTGCAGGGTCCAAAAATCCGTGTTTCGACCTTTAAAGAGGGTAAAGTATTCCTCAATATCGGCGACAAATTCCTGCTTGATGCCAACCTGGGCAAAGGCGAAGGCGATAAAGAAAAAGTCGGTATCGACTATAAAGGCCTGCCGGCAGACGTGGTGCCTGGCGATATCCTCCTGCTTGACGATGGTCGCGTACAGCTGAAGGTGCTGGAAGTTCAGGGCATGAAAGTGTTCACCGAAGTCACCGTCGGCGGCCCGCTCTCCAACAATAAAGGTATCAACAAACTGGGTGGCGGCCTCTCTGCTGAAGCGCTTACCGATAAAGACAAAGCGGACATTGTGACTGCTGCGCTGATCGGCGTTGACTACCTGGCCGTCTCCTTCCCGCGCTGCGGCGAAGACCTGAACTATGCGCGTCGCCTGGCTCGTGATGCAGGCTGCGATGCCAAAATCGTCGCTAAAGTTGAACGCGCGGAAGCCGTTTGCGATCAGGATGCCATGGACGATGTGATCCTCGCGTCCGACGTAGTGATGGTTGCTCGCGGTGATCTGGGCGTGGAAATCGGTGACCCTGAGCTTGTCGGTATCCAGAAAGCGCTGATTCGTCGCGCACGTCAGCTGAACCGCGCGGTGATCACCGCCACTCAAATGATGGAATCGATGATCACCAACCCAATGCCAACCCGTGCAGAAGTCATGGACGTGGCTAACGCCGTGCTGGACGGTACCGATGCGGTGATGCTCTCTGCGGAAACCGCTGCAGGCCAGTATCCGGCAGAAACCGTGGCCGCCATGGCGCGCGTTTGCCTGGGCGCTGAAAAGATCCCAAGCATCAACGTCTCTAAACACCGCCTGGACGTGCAGTTCGACAATGTGGAAGAAGCGATTGCGATGTCTGCGATGTACGCGGCAAACCATCTGAAAGGCGTTACCGCGATCATCACCATGACCGAATCTGGCCGCACCGCGCTGATGACCTCTCGTATCAGCTCTGGCCTGCCGATCTTCGCCATGTCCCGTCACGAACGTACCCTGAACCTGACGGCGCTGTACCGCGGCGTGACGCCGGTTCACTTCGACAGCACCAATGATGGTGTGGCAGCCGCGCACGACGCCGTTAACCTGCTGCGCGACAAAGGCTATCTGGTGTCCGGTGATATCGTCATTGTGACCCAGGGTGACGTGATGAGCACCATCGGCTCAACCAACACCACGCGCGTCTTGACGGTAGAGTAATAACGTCTGTATTAAAAAGCCCTCTCCAGATGGAGAGGGCTTTTTTTTATTTCTTCGGATAAAGCTCTTTGCGTTTATAAGGCTCTGTTTCACCCGGTTTACGCGTTTTAAGCAGCTTAAGTATCCACGTGTACTGTTCGGCATGCGGCCCCACCAGGATTTCCACCTCTTCGTTCATTCGACGCGCGATGGTGTGGTCGTCCGCGGTGAGTAGATCGTCCATCGGCGGACGGACCTCTATACTCAGACGATGCGTTTTACCGTCATAGACCGGAAATAGCGGGATCACGCGGGCACGACAGACTTTCATCAGGCGACCAATCGCGGGGAGCGTCGCTTTATAGGTCGCAAAGAAATCGACAAACTCGCTGTGCTCGGGGCCGTGGTCCTGATCCGGCAGATAGTAGCCCCAGTACCCCTGACGAACCGACTGAATGAAGGGCTTAATGCCATCGTTACGCGCATGCAAACGTCCGCCAAAACGACGACGCACCGTATTCCAGACAAAATCGTAGATTTTATTTCCCTGGTTATGGAACATCGCCGCCATTTTCTGGCCCTGGGACGCCATTAGCATCGCCGGAATATCAACGCCCCAGCCGTGGGGGACAAGGAAAATGACTTTCTCGTTATTGCGGCGCATCTCCTCGATGATGTCCAGCCCTGTCCAGTCAACGCGATCGACGATTTTATCCGGCCCTTTCAGCGCCAGTTCCGCCATCATCGCCATTGCCTGCGGCGCAGTGGTATACATTTCATCAATGATTGCCTCGCGCTCGGCGTCGCTTTTCTCAGGAAAACAGTAGTAGAGGTTGATCTGCGCGCGGCGGCGGGCGCTCTTGCCTAAACGCCCGGCCAGACGGCCAATTTTCCCCAGAACCGGATCGCGGACGGAAGCAGGCAGCATCGCCATCCCCGCAAAGGCGTAGACACCAAGCCAGGCGCCCCAGTTGCGCGGATGGCGGAAGGATTTTTCAAACTCAGGAATGTATTCAATATTGTTTTTTTGGGTTTCCATGCTGGATCCAGGGTCTGATGACACAAAATTTTATTCAGATAGTGTAGCGAGGCAGTCGTCCACGCACAAAAGAAAAAGCCGGCGTCAGTGTGCGCCGGCTTTTTTAACAAAAACAGAGGGCTTAGTTTAAGCTCAGCTGCGGAATAACCTCTTTCACCTGCGCCAGATAATCAGTACGGTCTTTACCCGTCAGGCCTTCGGTGCGCGGCAGTTTCGCCGTCAGCGGGTTCACGGCTTGTTGGTTGATCCACACTTCATAGTGCAGGTGAGGGCCGGTAGAGCGTCCGGTATTGCCGGAGATCGCGATGCGGTCACCACGCTTCACCTTCTGGCCCGGTTTAACCAGCAGCTTACGCAGGTGCATGTAGCGGGTCGTATAAGTGCGCCCATGTCGTACCGCGACATAGTATCCGGCAGCACCGCTACGTTTGGCCACCACCACTTCGCCATCCCCTACCGCCAGTACCGGAGTGCCCTGCGGCATGGCAAAGTCAACGCCACGGTGCGGCGCGACGCGCCCGGTTACCGGGTTCAGACGACGCGGGTTAAAGTTAGAGGAGACGCGGAACTGTTTTGCCGTCGGGAAGCGCAGGAAGCCTTTCGCAAGGCCCGTACCGCTGCGGTCATAGAACTTGCCGTCTTCGGCACGAATCGCGTAGTAATCTTTGCCCTCGGAGCGCAGACGCACGCCCAGCAGTTGGCTTTGCTCGCGCTTGCCGTCCAGCATTTCGCGGGACATCAGAACGGAGAACTCATCGCCCTTCTTCAGTTTGCGGAAATCCATCTGCCACTGCATGGCTTTGATCACCGAACTGATTTCAGCGCTGGTCAAGCCCGCATCTCGCGCGCTGGAAACAAAGCTCGCGCCCACGGTGCCTTTCAGAACGCTGTTAACCCACTCACCCTTCTGCATTTCGCTGGTCATCTTGAAACCGTTTGCAGTGCGATCGTAGGTGCGGGTTTCGCGGCGGGACATTTCCCAGGTCAGACGCTGCAGATCGCCATCCGCCGTTAATGTCCAGGAGAGCTGCTGTCCGATTTTCAGGTTACGAAGATCTTTATCCGCAGCCGCCAGCTGGCTGATATTGCCCATGTCGATGCCGTACTGGTTCAGCACGCTGCTTAGCGTGTCTCCGGTAGACACCACATATTCGTGGATACCCGCTTCGTTCTCGGTTTTATCGTCCAGTTCATCCTGCGGGATGGCTTCATCTTCCTGGGCCGCCTGGTCGATAGGCTCACTGGCTTCAGGCAGCAAAGAACGGATTTCGCTCTTTTCAAGCTCAATAGTTTTGATGATAGGGGCAGAACTCGGGTGGTAAACATAGGGCCGCCAGACGGCGACCGCTAAGGTGAGTACTGTAAGCGACCCCAGCATAACGCGGTGGGGTCGAGGCAAATTGTTAAATGCCAGGGCGACAGAGCGGGCTATCTGTTGCACGTATTCACTTCCTCGTTAATCTCCTTTCAGGCAGCTCGCATACTGGTTCGCCAGTTGGCTGAGGAACTGCGAATAGCTCGCTTTGCTCAACTGGATATTCGTTCCTAGCGGGTCAAGGGTCCCCATGCGCACGGATGTCCCCCTGGCCACGGCTTCTACGACCGCTGGCCTGAACTGCGGCTCAGCAAAAACGCATGTCGCTTTTTGCTCAACCAACTGTGTTCTGATTTCATGTAAACGCTGCGCACCAGGCTGAATTTCAGGGTTGACGGTGAAGTGACCCAGCGGGGTCAAACCGTAATGTTTTTCGTAATAGCCGTAGGCGTCATGAAAAACGAAATACCCTTTACCTTTCAGCGGTGCGAGCTCATTACCCACCTGCTTATCGGTTGCGGCTAATTGTGCCTCAAAATCCTTCAGGTTGGCGTCTAGTTTGGCTCGACTTTGCGGCATAAGTTCCACTAATTTGTCATGGATTGCAACCGCTGAAAGCCGCGCTATCTCTGGGGATAACCAAAGATGCATGTTGTACTCGCCGTGATGGTGATCTCCATCACCTTTTTCACCGTCTGCAGCATGATGGTCATGTTCGTCACCGTCGTCATCCGCCCCTTTCATGAGCAACGGTTTCACGCCGGGGAGTGCGGCAATCGCGACCTGCTTTTCGCCAGCAACCTGTTTTGCTGACTTCTGCATGAACGCTTCCATTTCCGGGCCAATCCAGACGACTAAGTCCGCGTTTTGCAAGCGTTTTACATCTGACGGGCGCAGGGAATAGTCATGCTCAGATGCACCATCAGGGAGCAAAACCTGGGTTTCCGTCACCCCGTCGGCAATGGCCGACGCGATGAATCCGAGTGGTTTAAGCGAAGCGACAACCGCAGCGTTAACATCTTGTGCGGTTGTACCCCAAAGGGCAGCGGATAATGCTGCGAAAAGAAGCGTATTTTTATGTAACATAATGCGACTAATCATCGTAGTGAATGCGTGGAATGTGATATTATAACATTCGTTGACTTCTTCAAGCTTAAAATGACATGACGACATTGGTTTCTCTTGAAAATATTTCGGTCTCATTCGGCCAGCGCCGCGTCCTCTCTGACGTGTCGCTCGATCTGAAGCCCGGCAAAATTCTGACGCTGCTCGGTCCCAATGGCGCAGGCAAATCCACCCTGGTGCGCGTGGTGCTGGGTCTGGTCGCCCCCGATGAAGGCGTGATTAAGCGCGAGGAAAAATTGCGTATTGGCTATGTGCCGCAAAAACTTCACCTTGACGCCACGCTGCCGCTGACGGTCAGCCGTTTCCTGCGTCTGCGCCCCGGCACACGGAAAGCAGATATTCTCCCGGCACTGAAACGCGTGCAGGCGGGCCATCTTATCGATGCGCCACTCCAAAAACTGTCCGGCGGTGAAACTCAGCGTGTTTTACTTGCCCGCGCGCTGCTGAGCAGCCCGCAGCTGCTGGTACTGGATGAGCCGACTCAGGGTGTGGATGTGAATGGTCAGGTTGCGCTTTATGATTTGATCGATCAGCTACGTCGGGAGCTTGATTGCGCAGTGCTGATGGTGTCTCACGATCTGCATCTGGTGATGGCAAAAACCGACGAAGTGCTGTGTCTCAACCATCATATCTGCTGCTCCGGTACGCCTGAAGTGGTGTCAATGCACCCGGAATTTATCTCTATGTTCGGCCCCCGCGGCGCTGAACAGCTGGGCATTTACCGCCATCATCATAATCATCGCCATGATTTACAGGGACGAATCGTACTACGTCGGGGAAATGGACACTCATGATTGAACTGTTACTGCCCGGCTGGCTGGCCGGGATTATGCTTGCCTGCGCCGCGGGTCCACTCGGCTCGTTTGTTGTCTGGCGCAGAATGTCCTATTTTGGCGATACCCTGGCGCATGCGTCTCTGCTGGGCGTTGCCTTTGGTCTGCTGCTGGATGTGAACCCCTTCTACGCGGTAATTGTGGTCACGCTGCTGCTGGCGGCCGGTCTGGTCTGGCTGGAAAAGCGCCCTCACCTAGCGATTGATACGCTGCTTGGCATCATGGCGCACAGTGCCCTGTCTCTGGGCCTGGTGGTGGTCAGCCTGATGTCGAACATCCGCGTGGATCTGATGGCCTACCTCTTCGGTGACCTGCTGGCCGTGACGCCGGAGGATCTCATCGCTATCGCCATTGGGGTGGTGATGGTGCTCGCCATTCTGCTCTGGCAGTGGCGGAATTTACTGGCCATGACCGTCAGCCCGGATCTGGCGTTTGTCGACGGCGTGAAGCTGCAGCGCGTAAAACTGCTGCTGATGCTGGTGACGGCGTTAACGATTGGTGTCGCGATGAAGTTTGTCGGCGCGCTGATTATTACGTCGCTGCTGATCATCCCTGCCGCCACGGCGCGTCGTTTTGCCCGTACGCCGGAGCAGATGGCCGGCGTAGCCGTGATTATCGGAATGATTGCGGTAACGGGTGGGTTAACCTTCTCGGCGTTCTACGATACCCCTGCGGGGCCGTCCGTGGTGCTGAGTGCGGCGGTGTTGTTTATCTTCAGTATGATGAAGAAGACCGCGAATTAACATGAAGGGCGCTGATGCCCTCTCCCTCAGGGAGAGGGAACAAAACATTACGGCATTGCCGGTGGTGTAATGCCGAAATGATTCCACGCCCGCACCGTTGCCATACGTCCACGGGGGGTGCGCTGCAGGAAGCCCTGCTGGATCAGATACGGCTCCAGCACATCTTCAATCGTCTCACGCTCTTCCCCAATTGCCGCCGCCAGGTTATCCAGCCCGACCGGGCCGCCAAAGAACTTATCCAGCACCGCCAGCAGCAGTTTACGGTCCATATAGTCAAAGCCTTCGGCATCGACGTTCAGCATATCCAGCGCCTGAGCGGCGATCTCGGCGGAAATCGAGCCATCGTGCTTCACTTCGGCAAAGTCGCGCACGCGGCGCAGCAGACGGTTGGCGATACGTGGCGTACCGCGAGAACGCTTCGCCACTTCAAACGCGCCCTCTTCGCTCATCTCCAGCCCCATATAGCGGGCGCTACGGCCAACGATGTGCTGGAGGTCCGCCACCTGGTAAAACTCAAGACGCTGCACGATGCCGAAACGGTCGCGCAGCGGAGAGGTCAACGACCCGGCGCGGGTGGTAGCGCCAATCAGGGTAAAGGGTGGCAGATCGATTTTGATGGAGCGCGCGGCCGGGCCTTCACCGATCATGATATCCAGCTGGTAATCTTCCATCGCCGGATAGAGCACTTCCTCCACCACCGGTGACAGGCGGTGGATCTCATCGATAAACAGCACGTCATGCGGTTCGAGGTTGGTCAGCATCGCAGCGAGATCGCCCGCCTTCTCCAGCACCGGGCCGGAGGTGGTGCGCAGGTTGACGCCCATTTCATTGGCGACGATATTCGCCAGCGTGGTTTTCCCTAAACCCGGAGGGCCAAAAATCAGCAGGTGATCGAGCGCATCGCCGCGCAGTTTTGCCGCCTGGATGAAAATCTCCATCTGGGAACGAACCTGCGGCTGGCCGATATACTCATCAAGCAGCTTAGGGCGGATCGCGCGATCCACCACGTCTTCTGCCTGAATAGTGCCTGCCGACACCAGGCGGTCTGCTTCAATCATCCTTTACCTCACAATGCAGCGCGCAGCGCTTCACGAATCAGGGTTTCACTGCTGGCGTCCGGTTTGGCGATTTTGCTCACCATACGGCTTGCCTCCTGAGGTTTATAGCCCAGCGCCACCAGCGCGGCAACCGCTTCCTGCTCGGCGTCATCATCCGTGGCAGGGCCGCCAGGAGAGGTCAGTACCAAATCGGCAGCCGGCGTGAACAGATCGCCATGCAGACCTTTAAAGCGGTCTTTCATTTCTACTATCAGACGCTCGGCAGTTTTCTTACCGATGCCCGGAAGCTTAATCAGCGCCGCAGGATCTTCGCGCTCAACGGCATTCACAAACTGTGGCGCTGACATGCCGGATAAAATCGCCAGCGCCAGCTTCGGACCGACGCCGTTGGTTTTAATCAGCTCGCGGAACAGGGTGCGTTCCTGCTTGTTATTGAAGCCGTACAGCAGCTGGGCATCTTCGCGCACCACAAACTGGGTAAAGACAATCGCCTCTTTGCCCGCGTCCGGCAGCTCGTAGAAGCAGGTCATCGGCATATGGACTTCATAGCCCACGCCACCCACTTCCAGCAGCACTAACGGGGGTTGTTTTTCAATGATGATGCCTCTGAGTCTGCCTATCACGTGACGCTCCTGCGTTCTGGAAGAAGTTAACTGCCGACATAATAAAAAAAGGCTGGATAAACATCCAGCCTGATTTGTCATTATCGTAACCTGCCTCGCGCCAGATTGAGCCGCGACTCGCTCATTTGCATCGCGTTCTGGCTGACGTGACAGTGGGTAATCGCAATAGCCAGCGCATCGGCGGCGTCGGCCTGCGGGTTCGCGGGAAGCTTCAGCAAGGTACGCACCATATGCTGCACCTGGCTTTTCTCCGCGCTCCCAATGCCCACCACCGTCTGCTTGACCTGACGAGCCGCGTATTCGAATACCGGCAAATCCTGGTTCACGGCAGCGACGATGGCGACACCGCGCGCCTGACCGAGCTTTAGCGCTGAATCGGCGTTTTTCGCCATAAAGACCTGCTCAATGGCGAAAAAGTCCGGCTGAAACTGGGTGATGATCTCCGAGACGCCCGCATAAATGAGCTTCAGGCGCGATGGTAGATCGTCCACTTTAGTGCGAATACAGCCGCTGCCCAGGTAGGTCAACTGGCGTCCCACCTGACGGATAACGCCATAACCGGTGACGCGTGAGCCTGGGTCAATCCCGAGAATAATCGACATCACGCGTCTCCTGTAACGGATTTATACGCTCTCATCAGAGAGTCGCTGCAACCTCATCAGAGATTTCACCGTTGTGGTACACTTCCTGCACGTCGTCGCAGTCTTCGAGCATGTCGATCAGACGCAGCAGTTTTGGTGCCGTTTCCGCATCCATGTCCGCTTTGGTGGACGGGATCATGGACACTTCAGCGTTGTCCGCTTTCAGGCCTGCCGCTTCCAGCGCATCGCGCACGGCACCCATCTCTTCCCACGCGGTATAAACGTCGATAGCGCCGTCATCGAAGGTCACCACATCTTCCGCACCGGCTTCCAGCGCAGCTTCCATGATCGCATCTTCATCGCCTTTCTCGAAGGAGATGACGCCTTTTTTGCTGAACAGGTAAGCAACGGAACCGTCAGTGCCCAGGTTGCCACCGGTTTTGGTGAACGCGTGGCGCACTTCCGCAACGGTACGGTTACGGTTGTCGGACAGACACTCAACCATCACCGCAGTACCGCCAGGGCCGTAACCTTCATAAATGATGGTTTCCATGTTCGCGTCTTCGTCACCGCCCACGCCACGTGCGATTGCACGGTTCAGGGTGTCACGCGTCATGTTGTTTGACAGCGCTTTATCCACCGCCGCGCGCAGACGCGGGTTAGAAGCCGGGTCGCCGCCGCCCAGACGTGCTGCAGTTACCAGCTCACGAATGATTTTGGTAAAGATTTTACCGCGTTTGGCATCCTGTGCCGCTTTGCGGTGTTTGGTGTTGGCCCACTTACTATGACCTGCCATAAAAAGTTCTCCAAAAATCGCGCCTTCTCAGGCTGCGTTAATTACAAATTCTTCAATCGCCTGCCGGTTGCTCCACGACTTGGTCAGTGCGGCGGCATCCGCCGCATTCACCCAGCGGTAGGTCAGGTGCTCGGTAAACACGATCTCCCGTTCATGGGGGAGCGCGAGACAGAACCACGACTCCGTATTGCGCTCGGTACCCGGCGCGTAGCGATGACGTAAATGGCTAAAAATTTCAAACTCCACCGTGCGCTGACAGTCCTTCAGGGTCAGTTGCTCGCGGGCAACATCAATGGTGACCTCTTCCTTTACTTCACGCGCGGCGGCCTGCGACGCGGTTTCCCCTTCTTCCAGACTGCCGGTTACCGACTGCCAAAAATCAGGGTCATCGCGCCGCTGCAACATCAGCACCCGCTTCGTGTCTTCTGCATAAATGACCACCAGAACCGAAACGGGAAGCTTATATGCCATATCAGTTTTTCTCTTCCTTCTTCACCACTTCAATGCCCAGTTCGGCCAGAGAGGCCGGGTTGGCAAAGCTTGGCGCTTCGGTCATCAGACACGCTGCGGCAGTGGTTTTCGGGAAGGCAATAACATCACGAATGTTATCGGTGCCGGTCAGCAGCATGGTCAGACGGTCAAGACCGAAGGCCAGACCCGCGTGCGGAGGCGTACCGTATTTCAGCGCGTCCAGCAGGAAACCGAACTTCTCGCGCTGCTCCTGCTCGTTGATGCCCAGGATGCCGAACACGGTCTGCTGCATTTCACCGCTGTGAATACGCACGGAACCACCGCCCACTTCGTAGCCGTTGATCACCATATCGTAGGCGTTTGCGACCGCATCTTCCGGCGCCGCTTTCAGCTCTGCCGCCGTCATGTCTTTTGGCGAGGTGAATGGGTGGTGCATTGCGGTCAGGCCGCCTTCACCGTCGTCTTCAAACATTGGGAAGTCGATAACCCACAGCGGCGCCCATTTGTTTTCGTCGGTCAGGCTCAGGTCTTTGCCGAGCTTCAGACGCAGCGCGCCCATTGCATCCGCCACGACTTTCTTATTGTCTGCGCCGAAGAAGATCATGTCGCCGTCCTGCGCGCCGGTGCGCTCCAGGATCGCTTCCACGATGTCCGCGTTCAGGAATTTCGCTACCGGGCTGGTGATGCCTTCCAGACCTTTCGCACGCTCGGTCACCTTGATATAGGCCAGACCTTTCGCGCCGTAGATCTGGATGAAGTTGCCGTAGTCGTCGATCTGCTTACGGCTCAGTGCTGCACCACCCGGCACGCGCAGGGCCGCCACACGGCCTTTAGGATCGTTAGCCGGGCCAGCAAAGACCGCAAACTCAACGCCTTTCACCAGGTCTGCTACGTCCACCAGCTCCATCGGGTTACGCAGGTCTGGTTTGTCGGAGCCGTAGCGACGCTCGGCTTCAGCGAAGGTCATGATAGGGAAATCGCCAAGCTCAACGCCTTTCACGTCGTTCCACAGGCTACGCACCAGGGCTTCCATCACTTCACGCACCTGTTCGGCGGTCATGAAGGAGGTTTCCACATCGATCTGGGTAAATTCTGGCTGGCGGTCAGCGCGCAGGTCTTCGTCGCGGAAGCATTTAACGATTTGATAGTAGCGATCGAAGCCGGACATCATCAGCAGCTGTTTGAACAGCTGTGGAGACTGCGGCAGCGCGTAGAATTTGCCTTTATGAACGCGGGATGGGACCAGGTAATCGCGCGCGCCTTCCGGCGTGGCTTTGGTCAGCATCGGGGTTTCGATATCGAGGAAACCGTGGTCATCCATAAAGCGACGCACCAGGCTGGTGATTTTCGCACGGGTCTTCAGGCGCTGAGCCATTTCCGGGCGACGCAGATCCAGGTAGCGGTATTTCAGACGCGCTTCTTCAGTGTTGACGTGGTTGGAGTCCAGCGGCAGCGCTTCTGCACGGTTAATGATCACCAGATCGGACGCCAGCACTTCGATGGCGCCCGTCGCCATGTCGGCGTTGACGTTTTTCTCGTCACGCGCACGCACGGTGCCGGTAACCTGAATGCAGAACTCATTACGCAGCTCAGAGGCCAGCTTCAACGCATCTGCGCGATCCGGGTCGAAGAACACCTGAACGATACCTTCGCGGTCGCGCATATCGATGAAGATAAGGCTACCAAGATCACGACGACGATTGACCCAACCACACAGGGTTACCTGCTGCCCGACGTGGGACTGACGCAGCTGCCCGCAATATTCTGTACGCATGAGATATCCCTTAATTAGCCGCAGGCTAAATGTCGCCTGGTATGCAGGCTACTATGTCGCAGCTTTCTGTATGTCACAACTGGATGAAAAAAGGCGGCTATTATACTGGAAATTCCGCCGGACGATAAGAGCGAACCACGGCCAGGCGGTCGTTTGCTGCACTCTTATTGCGCATTCTCACAAAAATTAACAAAATTATCCGCCCAGGAACAGGCCATCACGTCGTAAGGTGTCTGGAAGTGATTCATTTAACGGGAGTAACGATGTTAACACTTGATGCCAGTAAAACCGCACTTGTCGTGATTGATTTACAGGAAGGCATTTTGCCCTTCGCCGGTGGCCCGCATACCGCGGATGATGTGGTCAGCCGCGCCGCTCGCCTGGCGGAAACATGTCGTGCCAGCGGTGCGCCTGTTGTCATGGTGCGCGTAGGCTGGTCCGCGGATTACGCCGAAGCGTTAAAACAACCTGTTGATGCCAACGCTCCCGCTCATGCCCTGCCGGAAAACTGGTGGACGTACCCGGCCTCACTCGGCAAACGCGACAGCGACATCGAAGTGACCAAACGCCAGTGGGGCGCATTTTACGGTACCGATCTCGAGCTGCAGCTCCGCCGTCGCGGCATCGACACCATCATCCTGTGCGGCATTTCCACCAATATCGGCGTGGAGTCTACCGCCCGCAACGCGTGGGAGCTGGGCTTTAATCTGGTGATCGCCGAAGATGCCTGCAGCGCGGCTTCCGCGGAACAACACCAGGGCAGCATGACCCATATCTTCCCGCGCATCGCCCGCGTGCGCAGCACGGATGAGATTGTCAGCGCGCTATGATGTATGTAGGCCTGCCCCAGTGGTCGCACCCGAAATGGGTGCGCCTTGGCATCACCAGCCTTGAGGAGTATGCCCGACACTTCAACTGCGTCGAGGGTAACACCACCCTGTATGCGCTCCCCAGAGCCGAGATTGTTGCGCGCTGGAGGGAACAAACGACCGACGACTTCCGCTTCTGCTTCAAGTTTCCGGCCACCATTTCCCACAACGCCGCGCTGCGTAACTGCGGGGATTTGACCGAAGAATTTTTCGCGCGCATGTCGCCGCTGGCGAACCGCATCGGTCAGTACTGGATCCAGCTACCCGCCACGTTTGGCCCGCGCGATTTGCCCGCGCTCTGGGAGTTCCTGGATGCCCTGCCCCGCGAATTCACCTACGGCGTTGAAGTCAGGCATGCAGAATTTTTTGCGAAGGGCGCAGCAGAAAAAGCGCTCAATCGCGGCCTGCTTGAGCGTTCCGTAAACCGGGTGATCCTCGATAGCCGCCCTGTGCACAGCGCTGTCCCCCATAGCGAAGCCATCGTTGAAGCGCAGCGTAAAAAACCGAAAGTGCCGGTCCACGCCATCGTGACCGCAGATAACCCAATGGTCAGGTTTATCGGCAGCGATAACATGCAGCAAAATCAGGCGATGTTCGCCGTCTGGCTGCAAACATTAGCGAAGTGGGAACAGACCACCACGCCGTATCTCTTTTTGCACACGCCGGATATTGCCCAGTCGCCCGAACTGGTCGATGCTCTGTGGCAGGCCTTGCAGGCTGCGGTGCCGTCCGTGGGCAGCGCCCCTGGCATTCCACAACAATCTTCTCTTTTCTGATATCACCCCCTATCATAGTGAAGTGCCATCTGCCAAAAACAGGGAGTTTGTATGGTCAGCGCGCTGTATGCGGTGTTAGGTGCATTACTGCTGATTAAATTTTCATTTGATGTTGTGCGCCTCAGAACGCTGTACCGCGTCTCTTACGGTGACGGCGGATTTTCCGAGCTACAAAGCGCTATCCGCATTCATGGCAACGCGGTCGAATACATTCCCGCAGCCTTAATCCTGCTGCTTTTTATGGAGATGAATGGCGCAGAAACCTGGATGGTGCACATCTGTGGTCTGCTTCTTATTGCTGGCCGCCTGATGCACTATTACGGTTTTCACCACCGCTTAATCCGCTGGCGTCGTTCCGGCATGAGTGCGACCTGGTGTTCGCTTTTGCTGATGGTGCTGGCTAACCTGTGGTATATGCCGTGGGAGTTGGTTTTCTCCCTCCATTAGCGCACAATACGCCACTTTATTTTTCCCGGATTTTTACGTTATGTCAGATCGCGACACGCTTTTTTCCGCGCCTATCGCCAGCCTGGGCGACTGGACCTTCGATGAACGGGTAGCCGAAGTCTTCCCGGATATGATCCAGCGCTCTGTTCCCGGTTATTCCAATATTATCTCTATGATCGGCATGCTGGCTGAGCGCTTCGTTCAACCCGGCACGCAGGTCTATGACCTGGGCTGCTCGCTCGGCGCGGCAACGCTGTCGGTTCGTCGTAACGTTCACCACGAAGGCTGCCGAATCATTGCCGTCGATAACTCCCCGGCCATGGTTGAGCGCTGCCGTCGCCATATTGACGCCTATAAAGCCCCTGTTCCGGTGGACGTGGTGGAAGGTGATATCCGCGAGATTGAGATTAAGAACGCCTCAATGGTGGTGCTGAACTTCACCCTTCAGTTCCTTGTTCCACAAGACCGCCAGCTGCTGCTGGATAAAATTTACCAGGGGCTAAATCCCGGCGGCGCGCTGGTGCTCTCTGAGAAATTCAGCTTCGAAGATGCCGTGGTTGGCGAGCTGCTGTTCAATATGCACCACGATTTCAAACGGGCGAACGGCTACAGCGAGCTGGAGATCAGCCAGAAGCGCAGCATGCTCGAAAACGTGATGCTGACGGATTCCGTAGAAACCCACAAAGCGCGTCTGAGCAAAGCAGGGTTTGAGCACAGCGAACTGTGGTTCCAGTGCTTTAACTTTGGCTCTCTGGTGGCGCTGAAAGCGGGAGAATCCGCATGATCGAATTCAGTAACTTCTATCAGCTGATTGCCAAAAACCAGCTCTCCCACTGGCTGGAAACCTTGCCCGCGCAGATTGCCGCCTGGCAGCGCGATCAGCAGCACGGCCTGTTAAAGCAGTGGTCAAACGCGGTGGAGTTTCTGCCCGAACTGACCCCGCATCGTCTGGATCTTCTGCACAGCGTAACCGCCGAGAGCGAAGAACCGCTCCCGGCCGGGCAGATCAACCGCATCGAAACGCTGATGCGTAACCTGATGCCATGGCGCAAAGGGCCATTTTCACTTTACGATGTGAACATCAATACCGAATGGCGCTCTGACTGGAAATGGGATCGCGTTCTGCCCCACCTTTCCGACCTGACCGGACGTACCATTCTGGATGTGGGCTGCGGCAGCGGTTATCACATGTGGCGCATGATTGGCGCGGGCGCGCATCTGGCGGTCGGTATTGACCCGATGCAGCTGTTCCTGTGCCAGTTTGAAGCGGTACGCAAGCTGCTGGGTAACGACCAGCGCGCGCACCTGCTGCCGCTGGGCATAGAACAGCTCCCTGCCCTGAAAGCATTTGATACCGTCTTCTCCATGGGCGTGCTGTATCACCGTCGTTCCCCGCTTGAACACCTGTGGCAATTGAAGGATCAGCTGGTCAGCGGCGGCGAGCTGGTGCTGGAAACGCTGGTGATTGAAGGCGATGAACATGCCGTTCTGGTGCCGGGCGATCGCTATGCGCAGATGCGCAACGTTTACTTCATCCCTTCCGCGCTGGCGCTGAAGAACTGGCTGGAGAAGTGCGGGTTTGTGGATGTGCGGATTGCCGATGTCAGCGTGACCTCACTCGAGGAACAGCGCCGCACCGACTGGATGATCACCGAATCACTGGAGCAGTTCCTCGACCCGGCCGACCATAGCAAAACCATCGAAGGCTATCCGGCGCCGATGCGTGCGGTGTTGATTGCGACCAAGCCGTAGCCTGTTAGCCGGGTGGTGGCCAACGCAGCTGCGGCTTGAAATATGAAGGATAAAAAAAGGCCCCTGTTGAAATTGCAGGGGCCTGGTACAAGCAAGCATCATATTGGGCGACATGATGCGCGGTAAAAATCGGTACGTTGCTACACGTGATGGCGCTCAATCAGCGACTTCATTTCCGCAACCGACTCTCCCTCTACGCCGTAGCGTGAATACTCATCCGCTTCAGCATCCGTCGACATTGACAAACCTGTATTGCGATAACGCATGGGCGAAGGTATCCATTTACCCGCGGAGCTGTGCAGCTCTTCTACCCCGGCGTTTAAAAACCGTTCCAGATTGCTTGCGCGAACTCCCGCACCCGCCATTATTATTGGAACACCGGAATGTGCTTTTAGTTCCGTAATTAATTGCAGTCCTTTTTCAGCTGTCGCCTGCTGACCCGATGTCAGGATGCGCGCCACGCCAAGTTCTCCAAGCGTTTCAAAGGCCTGAAGCGGATCTTTACACATATCAAATGCGCGATGAAAAGTGACGGCCATCCCCTGTGCGGCGCTCATAATCTGGCGCATGCGCGGTAGATCGATATTGCCGTCTTCATCCAGCAGGCCGGTCACAAGCCCTGGAAACCCGAGGTCCCGAACGAGCGCGATATCATTAAGCATGGCACTGAACTCGCCCGCCGTGTAACAAAAATCACCGCCGCGCGGACGAATAATCGGGTGAACGGGAATGGTGACGGCCTGACGGGCAGACTTCAACACGCCGTAAGAGGGCGTCAGCCCGCCCTCTTTGGGTGCCGCGCACAGTTCAATGCGGTCAGCCCCGTGCCTTTGCGCGGTTACGGCACACTCCACGCTGTAACAACAAATCTCCAGCAGCGCCATTTAATCCTCCTGAAATCCCACTAAACGAACCATCATCACACGCCGTCCATTTTCAGTCCCGGCGTGAACTCACATCTCTTACGCTTCACTGGCAACGATCTGCTCAATGGTCCACGGATGAAACTTCACCGTAACCTGTCCATCGGTAACGGCCAGCGTCGGGTTAGGTAACCGCTCGCGCTCGCCTTTGGGTGAACTCGTCTTCACAAAAATTCCCGGCTTGCTTAAGCCCTCGTCAGAAAGCAGGGCCAGCGCGCGCGCGTTCAACGTATCCGGCTCTCCCGGCAGGACAATTTCGATATGTTCCCAGCCTTCGTGCGGATAGCGTTTCTCACCCGGCCACGGCAGTTCAACCACGGTGAATTGCCAGTGCGCCACGCTCACCGGTTCATGCAGTTTAAACAGGCAAATGGGGCGACCGTTAATGATGTTCTCGGACAGTAACTCGCCGCACTGCTCAAACCCGCGACGCCAGCGCTCGGCGGTGGCATTCTGATGACAGCGCAAAGAGATGTGATCGGCCTCAAGCGGTGCGATATCCAGCCCCAGACGGGTGGCAAGTTCTGTGAACGCCTGGGTGAAGCGCGGTAAATCTGCGGAAATATCATGCAGTTCGTCAATGGATTGCCAGTTCGCCATAATTCACTCTCTTTTCGTGTCGCAAAGCCGCTAATTTACTCTGTTGACCTGTTTTGACCAACCGCAGAATCCGGCTTTTTGCGACTGCATGATTATGCATACCTTCACTGCCTGGATTCTGAGCAATCTTCAGGCCCCGTAATGCTGACGCCAGAAGGCATTTGCAGTATACTCCCGCCCTAAATTCTTTAACTGGCGCGGGCGGTTGTAAGCCCGCATCAAAAACGTAAGGTATCCAGGTGAATATTCAGGCTCTTCTCTCCGAAAAAGTCAGTCAGGCACTGATTGCCGCAGGTGCGCCTGCGGATTGCGAACCGCAGGTTCGTCAGTCAGCAAAAGTACAGTTTGGCGACTATCAGGCTAATGGCGTGATGGCAGTGGCTAAAAAACTGGGCATGCCGCCGCGACAGCTCGCTGAGCAGGTACTGACGCATCTGGATCTTTCCGGTATTGCCAGCAAAACTGAAATCGCCGGTCCGGGCTTTATCAACATCTTCCTTGAGCCTGCATTCCTGGCAAGCCACGTTGACGCGGCGCTGAAATCTGACCGTCTGGGTGTTTCCCAGCCGGAAGCGCAGACCGTCGTGATCGACTACTCTGCCCCGAACGTGGCGAAAGAGATGCACGTTGGCCACCTGCGCTCCACCATCATCGGTGATGCCGCAGTGCGCACGCTCGAGTTCCTTGGTCACAAGGTGATCCGCGCGAACCACGTGGGCGACTGGGGGACCCAGTTCGGTATGCTGATTGCTTACCTGGAAAAACAGCAGCAGGAAAACGCGGGTGAAATGGCGCTGGCGGACCTGGAAGGGTTCTACCGCGAAGCCAAAAAGCACTACGACGAAGACGAAGCCTTTGCCGAGCGCGCGCGCAGCTACGTGGTTAAACTGCAGGGCGGCGACCAGTACTTCCTCGAGATGTGGCGCAAGCTGGTTGATATCACCATGTCTCAGAACCAGCTCACCTATAACCGCCTGAACGTCACCCTGACCCGTGATGATGTGATGGGTGAAAGCCTGTACAACCCAATGCTGCCTGGCATTGTGGCTGACCTGAAAGCCAAAAACCTGGCGGTTGAGAGCGAAGGCGCAACGGTGGTATTCCTTGATGAGTATAAAAACAAGGAAGGCGAACCGATGGGCGTGATCATCCAGAAAAAGGATGGCGGCTACCTCTACACCACCACAGACATCGCCTGCGCGAAATACCGTTACGAAACGCTGCATGCCGACCGCGTGCTGTACTACATCGACTCCCGTCAGCACCAGCACCTGATGCAGGCATGGACCATCGTGCGTAAAGCCGGTTACGTGCCTGAGAGCGTTCCGCTGGAACACCACATGTTCGGCATGATGCTGGGTAAAGACGGCAAGCCGTTCAAAACCCGTGCGGGCGGTACCGTGAAGCTGTCCGACCTGCTGGACGAAGCGCTGGAGCGCGCCCGCCGTCTGGTGGCCGAGAAGAACCCGGATATGCCTGCCGATGAGCTGGAAAAACTGGCGAACGCCGTGGGTATCGGTGCGGTGAAATACGCGGATCTCTCCAAGAACCGTACCACCGACTATATCTTCGACTGGGATAACATGCTGGCGTTTGAAGGCAACACGGCGCCTTACATGCAGTATGCCTATACCCGCGTGCTCTCGGTATTCCGTAAAGCCAGCATCGACGAAAGCGTGCTGGCGAATGCTGCCGTGACCATCACGGAAGATCGTGAGGCGCAGCTGGCGGCGCGTCTGCTGCAGTTCGAAGAGACGCTGACGGTTGTCGCGCGTGACGGAACGCCGCACGTGATGTGTGCTTACCTGTACGATCTGGCGGGTCTGTTCTCCGGCTTCTACGAGCACTGCCCTATTCTGTCTGCGGAAAACGAATCGGTTCGCAACAGCCGCCTGAAGCTGGCGCAGCTCACGGCGAAGACCCTGAAGCTGGGTCTGGATACCCTGGGTATCGAAACCGTAGAACGTATGTAATACAAAAAACCCGGCAAGCGCCGGTTTTTTTATTATCAGAAATACTTCCGCAAATATTCCGTCAAACAGAGAATGGCCATCGCCTGTCCGTACGGCATCGACGTCAGCGGGATCTGGCGATAAAACTCAAGATCGCTGCCCATACCCGTGCCGAACGACGTTTGCAACAGCTCACCTTCCGGCGAGATATTCTTGACGACACCGCGAATCGCTTTTTCAGCCACTTCGGCATACTCCGCGCCAACGTAGCGCCTGCGCACGGCTTTCAGAATGCCGTAGGCAAACCCTGCCGTGGCGGACGCCTCAAGATAAGAATGTGGATCGTCGAGCAGCGTGTGCCACAGCCCGCTGTCGTCCTGATACTTCGCCAGCGCGGCAATCTGCGCATTCAATACCTGCACCAGATAGCGCCGCACGGCGTTGTTTTCCGGCAGATCCACAAGCTCAAGGAAGTCCGGGATCACGATGGTGAGCCAGCTGTTGCCGCGCGCCCAGCGGGCACGGGCAAAGTTATGATTACCGTCGTAACTCCAGCCGTGGAACCACAGCCCGGTCTCCCGGTCCATCAGGTTCTGCACGTGCAGCAGGAACTGATACACGGCCTCTTCAACGTACTCCGGTTTATTGAGCAGCTTGCCGATTTTCGCCAGCGGTAGCACCGTCATCATCAGCGTGTCATCCCACATCTGTTGATGGTTCTCTTCCGCCAGGGTGATGTGCTGCATCCCGCCGTGTTCAGTACGCGGCATCCCGGCCATCGCCCATTCAGCCCAGCTTTCCAGCCACGGCAGCCAGGCCTGATTTTTGGTCTCTTCGTAGCGATAAGCCAGCGTCAGGAATGGCGACATGGTATTGACGTTTTTGGTGGTCGCGCCTTCCGCAAAGCGGTCGGCAAACCAGCTGTCGATGATGTCTCGCATACCTTCATCGCCGGTCTGGCAGTAATACTGCCAGATGCCGTACAGGCCAACGCCGTGCGTCCACTCCCATCCGGCCCAGCCTTTGGTGTCGATCACGCGCCCGTCATCCAGCCGCAGCAAAAATTCACCCGTTTTATCGTGGATATTAACCAGGCTATGCGTCACCTTTTGAATCAGCGATTTCAGCTCGTCCCGGGCGATAAAGCGCTCTGACTGACGCAATAACGGGCTATGTTTGACAGGCCAAACTTTCATCATCTTAACCTCTGTTGTATGTCGAATTGAGTACCGCGCGATCCTTTAGCGAAGGTGCCGCTGGCTTATTGCGATTCAGATACCCGATGTTGTTGTTGCCCCACAGTGACTCAAAGGGCATACCGGCCAGCATCTCGACGGTGGCGCGGGCGTGTGGCGTCGCTGACTCTGGCATCGCATAACCACACTCACGCATTTTCGCGGTCTCCTCGCGCAGCGTGCTGTGGGTCTGCAAATTGAGCCTGAAGCGCAGGGAAACGAGGAAGCCGCAGAACAGCACCAGGATGGTGCCCACGCTCAGGATCATCAAAATGGTGTGGCTCACTTCCGCAGGCTGCACTTTCTGACCGCTGACAAAGCCGGACATCTGCATCACGATGCCCACCAGCATCACCGCACCGGCCTGTGACGCCTTACGGGTCAGGGTCATGATGCCCGCGAAGATCCCTTCGCGGCGCTGGCCGGTGATCGCTTCATCCACGTCAGCAATGTAGGTGTAGGTATTCCATGGCACATAGTTGATACCGCCGCGCCCCAGCCCAGCCACCGCAGAGATCAGCAACAGCAGAGCGTAGACGTCGCTCAGGCCAGCGTAATAAAGCATGGCGTAAGAGAGAGACGCCAGGCCAAACAGCACCACGACCATGCGGTAGGACGGCGCTGGCCCGAAGCGGATACACAGCGGGATCATGGCGATAACCGCAAGGAACTGGAAGATGGCCATCGTGCCCAGCAGACTGGACGCCATTGACGCTTCCTGCATCAGCACGAACACCACGTAGTAGGTGAATACCGCATTAAACACGTCCTGCGCGATATAGCCGCCGAGGTACATGCCCAGATGCTGACGGAAAATCTTGATGCGCAGCGTGGAGCTTAGCTCAACGATCAGGCGGTTGAGGCTTTGCCCCATCGTCAGATTCTTCTTCTCTTCTTCAGCACGCAGCGCCGCCTCAGACCACTCTTCGCGCGGGCGCTCCCAGGTGAAGCACCAGACGAAGATCAGCATCAGCGCGCAGAGCACAGAGAAGACCAGGCTTGCGTAGAAGAAGGAAACCGCGTTGTCTTTCCCGAAGCTGGTCAACAGGATCCCCGGCAGGAAGGAAGCCAGAATGGCGGACATCTGCGCCATAGAGATACGCGCCCCGGAGAACTTGGTTTTCTGTTTAAAGTCATCGGTCATTTCCGGCACCAGCGTTTCGTACGGCACCAGAATCATGGTGTAGACGATATCAAACACCAGATAGGTCAGCAGGTAGTACCAGAAGCTCATGTCCCCAACCCACATCAGCGAGTAGCTGAACACGCACGGAATCCCCAGCAGGATAAAGAACTTACGACGGCCAAAGCGCTTACCGAGCCAGGTCGTACCAAAATTATCGGTTAAAAACCCCATTAACGGGCTAACGACGGCATCCAGCACCCTTGCCACGGCAAAGATGAACGTTGCTTCGATTGGTGAGAGCCCGCAGAAGGTGGTATAAAAATATAAAAGCCAGGCCGCCGTCAGGGCGGTGGTACCCGCCCCGAGGAAGTCACCTGACCCGTAAGCAAGATAATTCGCGAGTCCAATTTTACGTGTTTTCATGGCCGTCAACCCTAATCAGTTTTAGGAGACTCCCTGCAATCAAGCCTCGTCCGGGAGCTTTTATACGGCTACGGTAAATGCATCGACCTGTTGATACCTTTCTGTTTCTGCCATTACATAGCGGGTGAATGGCAAAAATACAAAGAGTAAGGTCACGCGCGTCACTGATTTATAAAACGGCGTTTCTATTTGATCAAAATGAGAAGTCGATTTTGAGAGCCAGCCACCAGAATTGCCTGATGGCTGGTAAAAAGGCAGGGTGTTAGCGGTAGTTCACGATGACAGAATTACTCTGCACTTTCAGTGCCGGGATTAAGCGTCCCCCGCCCGGTACTTCCCAGATAAAACGCAAAGGTTCAATGGCCGGTACGCCGTTGAATGCCTGCGTTGTGCCATTTTCGCCGTCGATTTCCGTGCAGCGCGTCTGAGAACAGAGGCGCACCCGCAAGCCCGCTGGCGTAGGGCCAATCAGCCGGTAATTCCAGACCACAAGACCCATCTGACCGGAAACGCCTTCAGAAGGCGACAGCGAGTTAGAAGACATGGCAACGCCACGGTTGCTGAGGGTCACCCCCATGCTGCTTGCCTGCCAGGAGCCCTCCCCGGCAGCCTGCGCCGCCAGCGGGAAAAGCAAAATCCAGAGCCATTTACGCATTATTTTCCTCCAATCGTCGCGGTCATGCGGATATGACGGTTATCCGACAGCTCCAGATTCGACAGCACGACCAGCTGATTCAGGCTACGACGCAAGAAGCGCGACAGCAGCGGACGCAGCGCATGGTTCACCAGCAGCACCGGCGGTGCGCCCAGCATCTCCTGGCGCGCCAGCGCCTCCTGCGTTTGCGCCAGCAGACGGTCCGCCAGGCCCGGCTCCAGGCCGCCCCCGCCCTGAAGGGCCTGCAGCAGCAAACGTTCAAGCGGCGTATCGAGGCCAATGACCTGCACTTCCCCGGTTCCCGGGAACCACTGCTGGGTGATCGCACGCCCCAGCGCCACGCGCACCACCGCCGTCAGCTCGTGCGGATCGTTTTGTATCGGCGCATGCTCGGCAAGGGTTTCGAGAATGGTGCGCATATCGCGGATCGGCACCTTTTCTTCGAGCAGGTTTTGCAGCACCTTGTGCAGCGTGGTTAAGGTCACCACGCCCGGAACCAGATCTTCCGTCAGCTTCGGCATCTCTTGCGTGACGCGGTCCAGCAGCTGCTGCGCTTCCTGACGGCCAAACAGCTCTGCCGAGAATTGCCCAATCAGGTGGTTAAGGTGGGTCGCCACCACGGTACTGGCTTCAACAACCGTATACCCCTGGATTTGCGCCTGCTCTTTCAGGGCACTTTCAATCCAGATAGCGGCCAGGCCAAAGGCCGGATCGATGGTTTGCTCGCCCGGCAGCGTGCCTGCGGCGGTGCCCGGGTTAATCGCCAGCCAGCGGCCTGGATAGGCATCACCGCTGCCAATTTCGACACCTTTCATCAGAATGCGATAGCGCGCGGGCGGCAGGTCCATGTTGTCGCGGATGTGGACAACCGGCGGCAGGAAGCCCATATCCTGCGCGAATTTTTTACGGATACTGCGGATACGGCCAAGCAGCTCGCCATCCTGCTGGAAATCGACCATCGGAATCAGGCGATAGCCCACTTCCATACCCAGGGAATCTTCCAGCTGAACGTCGTTCCAGGTCGCTTCTACGGCCTGGTTATTCTCCGGCATTTTTACCTGAACAGGTTCTGCTGCCGGTGTGATTTCGCGGCCACGCATCCACCAGGCAAGCCCCAGCAGACCCGCCGTAAACAGCAGGAACACCAGGTTTGGCATACCCGGCACCAGGCCGAGTAAACCCAGAACCGCAGCGGCCAGCAGCATCACGCGCGGATTGCTGAAGAGCTGGCCCACCATCTGCTCGCCAACGTCCTGATCGGTACTCACGCGAGTCACAATCACACCCGCCGCAGTAGAGATAACCAGCGCCGGGATCTGCGCGACCAGTCCGTCACCAATGGTCAGCAGCGTATAGCTTTCCGCCGCGTGGCCCATGTCCATACCGTGCTGCAATACCCCCACCAGCAGGCCGCCGACCACGTTAATCACCATGATCAGAATGCCCGCGATGGCGTCACCGCGCACAAACTTACTCGCACCGTCCATGGAGCCGTAGAAGTCCGCTTCCTGCGTCACTTCCGAACGGCGTTTTTTGGCTTCATCTTCGGCGATAAGACCGGCGTTGAGGTCGGCGTCGATCGCCATCTGCTTGCCCGGCATCCCGTCCAGCACAAAACGCGCGCCGACTTCCGCGATACGTCCTGCACCTTTGGTGATAACCATAAAGTTGATGATAACGAGGATAACGAACACCACGATACCGATAGCGAAATTGCCGCCCACCAGGAAGTGGCCGAACGCTTCCACCACTTTACCTGCCGCTGCCGCACCGGTGTGGCCTTCCATCAGGATGATACGCGTGGACGCCACGTTCAGCGCCAGTCGTAGCAAGGTGGTAAACAGCAGAATGGTCGGGAACGCGGCGAACTCCAGGGTACGCTGGGTGAACATCGCCACCAGCAGCACCATAATGGACAGCGCAATATTGAAAGTGAAAAGCAAATCGAGGATGAACGCCGGGAGCGGCAATACCATCATCGACAGAATTAGCAGGATCAGAATCGGTCCGGCAAGGATCTGCCATTGGGTCGATTTCAGGTTGCCGGGCAGGCGCAACATTGCCACCAGATTAGCCATCAGTGTCCTTCTCGTTCAAAAAATCCAGCGCTTCAGGCACCGGAAGGTTCTCAGGTTTCACAGGCCGTTGACCGCCGGCCAGGCGCCAGCGCTTCAACTGCCATACCCAGGCCAGCACTTCCGCCACGGCGGCGTAAAGTTGTCCGGGGATCTGTTGTCCAATTTCCGCATGACGGTACAGGGCACGCGCCAGCGGAGGAGCTTCAAGGATTGGCACACGGTTTTCAGTACCAATCTCACGGATACGAAGTGCTATCAGACCCGCCCCTTTCGCCACCACTTTCGGCGCGCTCATTTTGTTTTCGTCATAGCGCAGCGCAACGGAATAGTGTGTCGGGTTGGTAACAATGACGTCGGCCTTCGGCACATCTTCCATCATGCGGCGACGGGCGGCGGCACGCTGCATCTGACGGATGCGTCCCTTCACGTGCGGGTCACCTTCCATCTGCTTATATTCGTCACGAATATCCTGACGTGACATGCGCAGTTTTTTGAAGTGGGTATAAAGCTGGAAGATCACGTCAAAACCCACCATCGGGATAATGCTGAGCACCACCAGCAGCGCGCAGAGCCCGACCAGATTCAGCGCGTTGCTCATCGCGCTGAGAGGCGATTCGCTGATGAGACGCATCATTTCCGGCCAGTGGTACCAGAGGTAAAACCCCGCGGAACTACCCATCAGCACCGATTTGAGAATGGCTTTGAGCAGCTCAGCCCCGGTCTGCGCAGAGAACATTTTCGCAATGCCCGACAGCGGGTTCAGTTTGGAAAATTTCGGTTGCAGCGATTTGGTACTAAAAACCAGACCGCCGAGCATCACCGGAGAGACCAGCGCGACCAGCACAACCCCGGTAATCAGGGGCAACAGCGCGGCCATGGCCCCTTTAATAAGCTGAATAATCTGGCTGAGGATCAGATTCGGATCGTTGACCATGCTGTGGTCAAAACGTAAGCCGGTGGACAACATCCCCGCCAGCTTGCGGGCGAGCGACTCCCCGCCCCACCAGATAATGCACACCCCCACGATAAGGATCAGCAGGGAGGTCAATTCTCGGGATCGGGGGATCTGCCCTTCCTCACGCGCCTTTTCTAGTCGGTGGGGTGTGGGGGCTTCCGTTTTGTCGTCGTTCTCTTCTGCCACAGTGCATGCTCAGCCCATTACGTCACGGGTATCATGCCAGCGCAGCGGAAATCCAATGGCGGGAAAAGCCCGTTTATTCGGGCTCTTTTCGGTGATTTTATCGTAAACCGCCTCAGGCGGCGTAAACCCCCTGAGGCGGAACAGACGGTCAGAAGCCGAGGCTGTCCAGCAGGTCGTCGACCTGATCCTGGCTTGCCACAACGCCCGCTTTGCTGGCGTCGAGCTGAGGACCATTGAGCAGGCTTTCGTTCTCGCGTTTTGGACGGGCTGCCGGTTCCGGAATGTTCTCCAGCAGAACCATCAGCAGCTGACGCTCAATCTCCTGGATAACATCCATCATGCGCTTGATCACCTGACCGGTCAGGTCCTGGAAATCCTGCGCCATCATGATGTCCAGCAGCTGGGCATTGGTAAAGCTGGTGTGGCCCGGCACATCACCCAGGTACTGACGGGTATCCGTGACCAGCTCGCGGGCATCCGCCAGCTCGATAGGGTTCTCAAACCACTCGTCCCAGCGTTTGCTCAGCGCTTTCGCCCCCTTTTCCATCGCATCCTGGTGCGGCTGTGACGCTTCAACGCTGTTCAGCGCACGTTCCGCGGCCTGAGCGGTCATCTGCACAACGTAGTCCAGACGATCGCGGGCATCAGGAATGGCTTCCGCCGCTTCGGCAATCGCCTGATCCAGCCCTAGCTCACGCAGGCTGTCACGCAGCATGCGCGTCAGGCTGCCGATGCGGACGATGATATCGCTCGGCGAGTGTTCTTCAACGGGTTTCATAGCAGGTTGCAACATTTCCATCACCTCACATGCCGAGTTTCTCGAAGATCTTACCGAGCTTCTCTTCCAGGGTTGCCGCGGTGAATGGCTTCACCACATAGCCGCTTGCACCCGCCTGTGCAGCGGCAATGATGTTCTCTTTTTTCGCTTCTGCAGTGACCATCAGAACCGGCATAGAGGCCATTCCCGCATCGGCACGAATGGTTTTCAGCAGTTCCAGACCGTCCATGTTTGGCATGTTCCAGTCGGAGATAACAAAACCAAACCCGCCAGCCTGCAGTTTGTTCAGCGCATCAACGCCGTCTTCTGCTTCTTCAACGTTGTTGAAGCCCAGCTCTTTCAGCAGGTTGCGCACGATGCGACGCATGGTGGAAAAGTCATCCACAACCAAAAACTTAAGCTCTTTATCCGCCATAAAATAATACTCCTGAGTCAAATACGTATTGCCTGTCCGGCACTGATTTTCGCCAGCATCTGCTGGCTTACCTGGCTAAGATCGACCACTTCGCTCACGCCACCCATATTGATGGCCTCGCGCGGCATGCCGAACACCACACAACTTGCTTCATTCTGCGCAATCGTCCAGGCGCCAGCCTGGTGCATTGCAAGCATTCCGGCGGCACCATCGTTGCCCATCCCCGTCAGGATCACCCCAACGGCGTTGCGCCCCGCATGTTTCGCCACCGAATGAAACAGCACATCCACCGACGGACGGTGCCGGTTAACCGGCGGTCCATCATGAATTTTGATTTGATAGTTAGCGCCGCTGCGCGACAGCTCCATATGCCTGTCGCCCGGGGCGATATAGGCATGTCCCGGGAGCACGCGCTCGCCGTCTTCCGCCTCTTTCACGCTGATCTGGCACAGCTTGTTCAGGCGTTCGGCGAACGAACGGGTAAAGCCTGGCGGCATATGCTGAGTGATCAGAATACCCGGACTTGAAAGCGGCAATGGCTGGAGTACATGACGAATTGCCTCTGTTCCTCCGGTTGACGCCCCAATCACCAGCAGTTTTTCCGAGCTGAGTAACGGACCGGCCTTCAGGGTCGCAGGCGCAGCCAATGGCGTGTGGGCGGCAAGCTTCGCGCGCGACGCGGTGCGGATCTTCTCCGCGATCATTTCGCTGTAGGCCAGCATCCCTTCGCGAATACCGAGCTGCGGCTTGGTGACAAAATCTACCGCCCCCAGCTCCAGCGCCCTCAGGGTGATTTCCGATCCTTTGCCGGTCAGGGAGGAGACCATCACCACCGGCATAGGCCGAAGCCGCATTAATTTTTCGAGGAAATCTATGCCGTCCATGCGCGGCATCTCGACATCCAGCGTCAGCACGTCGGGGTTATATTTTTTAATTAAATCCCGCGCTACCAGCGGATCGGGCGCAGTGGCCACCATCTCCATGTCGCTGTGGCTATTGATAATTTCAGTCATGATCTGACGCATCAGCGCTGAATCATCGACAGACAACACCCTGATTTTACTCATGCTTTTTCCTTACTCAGCGCATATACCGTTTGCCCACGCAGGCTAAACTCACGCGCGAGGTTGCTGAAGTTTTCCGAGTGCCCGGCAAACAGTAAACCGTCAGGCTTGAGCAACGGAACAAACCGACGCAGAATGTCCTGTTGCGTCGTTTTATCAAAATAGATCATGACGTTACGGCAAAAAATGGCGTCGAACGGCCCCGGCACGTTGTACTGCTTATCCAGCAGGTTTACGGGCGCGAATTCGACGCAGTTCGCCAGCTCCTGGCGTACGCGTACCAGGCCTTCATGCGGGCCCGTCCCACGCATGAAATAACGCTGCATCTGCTGCGGAGACAGCGTTTTCAGTTCATCCTGGCGATAAACACCGTTACGCGCCTTCTCCAGCACCTCGGTATCGATATCGCTGGCGTAAACTTTCCAGCGTCCGGGCGTCATGCCCAGGGTGTCAGCAAGGGTGATCGCCAGCGAGTACGGCTCTTCACCCGTTGAGGCGGCCGCACTCCATACGCGATACTCCCCGGTGCGACGGCGTGCGTGCTCGGCCAGTACCGGGAAGTGGTGAGCTTCACGGAAAAACGCCGTCAGGTTGGTGGTTAACGAGTTAATAAAAGCCTGCCACTCTGCGCTGTTCTGGTTCGCCTCGAGCATGCTCAGATAGCGGCCAAAATCATCCAGCCCCAGCGTACGCAAGCGCCGCACCAGACGGTTGTAGACCATGTCCCGCTTATGATCCGCAAGCACGATCCCCGCACGCTGGTAGATTAACTGACATATCCGACGAAAATGCGCGTCGGACAGCGCGAGGCGCTGTGTCATCTGCAACAATAATGACGTTTGCCCAGGGGGCATTGGTGATGTCATAGCGCCTTCTTAATTACATTCAGGATACAACTGGCACGGCCTGCGACCGCCCGACTTCTGTTACTGCTTCAACGTGCTCTTTCACATTAAATACCGCGACCAGTCCGGTCAGACGATCCGCCTGGCTGGCCAGCTGATCGGTTGCCGCTGCCGCTTCCTCAACTAACGATGCGTTCTGTTGCGTCACCTGATCCATCTGGCTGACGGCCTGGGCAACCTGCTCAATGCCGCGACGCTGTTCGTCCGACGCCGAGGCAATCTCGCCCATGATGTCGTTAACCCGCGTGACGGAGGTGACGATCTCGAGCATGGTTTTCGCCGCCGTATCCACCAGCGTTGAGCCCTGCTGAACGCGCGAGACCGACTCTTCAATCAGTACCTTAATCTCTTTCGCCGCGTTGGCGCTGCGGCTCGCCAGGTTACGCACTTCACCCGCCACCACCGCAAACCCGCGCCCCTGTTCCCCGGCGCGCGCCGCTTCAACCGCGGCATTCAGCGCCAGAATGTTGGTCTGGAACGCGATACCGTCAATCACGCTGATGATGTCACCAATTTTCTGTGAACTGGTGGCGATCTCCTGCATGGTGCTGGCGACATGGGACGCCTGGTCACCGCCTTTCTTCGCCGTCATCGCCGCCTGTTTTGACAGGTCAGACGCCTGACGCGCGTTATCGGCGTTCTGACTCACTGTTGCGGTCAGCTGCTCCATGCTTGCCGCCGTCTGCGCCAGCGAGGCCGCCTGCTGCTCGGTGCGGGATGAGAGATCGTTGTTACCCGCCGCAATCTCTGAGATCCCGGTGTGCATGGCATAACTGCCCTGCCGCACGTCGGATACCGTTTCCCGCAGCGATCCCTGCATCGCCTTCAGGCTGGCAAAGATCGCCGAAATTTCGTTCTTGCCGAACACCGCTACCGGACGCGCCAGGTCGCCTTTCGCAATACTGTCGAAATGGCTGCTGATGATTGCCAGCGGCTGCACAATCATTCTGCGCGACCAGAGCAGCGCGGCGCCGGTCAGCAACCCTGCCAGAATCACAACCACGGCAAAGATGACGCCCGACATGTGATAGCTTTGACGGCTCTGTTCACCGGCACGCTGAACGGACTGGTTAATATCCTGCTGCCACGCGTTAAAGCTGCCGTCAAACGCCGCCTGAGACGCCTGAACCGGTGCGGTCATAAAGTCCGACAGCTGGTTGTTCTCAAGCCACGTCGCCTGATGGTCCAGGTCGCTGTACCACTGCTCAAAGTTCGTCTTCATCGCGGCCTTCAGCGCTTTCTCTTTCTCGCTGTCGGCGGCCTGCGCCGTAAAGGCCTTAAACTGTGCGTCAGCCTGTTTCAGGCTGTCGCGCGCGGTCGCCATTAGCGCTTTAATGTCATCCGGCGGATAGCTCAGCGCGGTTAGGGTTCCTGCCTTGTTCAGCGCAGTGCTTGCCTGCAACAGCACGGCACGCGTTTGTGCCAGTGCGGAGCGCTGCTGATTACTCGCCTCAACTTCCTGCAAATTCTGATAGCCATCGCGAAACGCCCAAAAAGACAACCCGTTACTGCCAACCTGCAACACACCGCAAAGGATCAGAATCAAAAACAGTGTGGTCGAGATACGAATACGATTTAACATCCACGCTCCCATCAAGCGGCAAGCAGCCGCGGTTTAATTGTCAGTCAAAATGTTTCCCAGTTTTCATCTTGTCCGGTCGTCGAGGTGCGCGTACGGTTTGCAGCCGGTTCAGCGGCTGGCGCGCGATACGTCGCCTGCGGGGTGACCGTGTTTCCAGCGAGTGAAGCGAGACGAAACGCCGAGACGGCCATTTTCAGACTGCTCGCCTGGGCTTCCAGGGCAGCGGCCGCCGCAGCGGACTCCTGCACCAGCGCGGCGTTTTGTTGTGTCACGCGATCCATTTCCGATACCGCCAGGGCAACCTGGTCGATACCACGACTCTGCTCATCAGACGCAGAGGCGATTTCACCCATGATGTCCGTCACGCGGGTAACGGCATTCACGATGTCATTCATGGTCTCCCCGGCGCTTTCCACCAGCACGGAGCCGGTATCCACGCGGGAGACGGAATCTTCAATCAGCGACTTGATCTCTTTTGCCGCGTTGGCGCTGCGGCTGGCCAGGTTGCGCACTTCCCCTGCCACCACGGCAAACCCGCGCCCCTGCTCTCCCGCGCGCGCCGCTTCCACGGCGGCGTTCAGCGCCAGAATGTTGGTCTGGAAGGCAATGCCGTCGATAACGCTGATGATGTCGGCGATTTTCTTCGAGCTGTCGGCGATTTCGTGCATGGTTTTCACCACGCCATCCACCACGCGACCGCCGCGCTGCGCCGTCTCGGACGCGCTTTCCGCCAGCTGAGACGCCTGGCGGGCGTTATCGGCATTCTGCTTCACGGTCGCGGTGAGCTGCTCCATGCTGGCGGCCGTCTCTTCCAGGGCGGACGCCTGCTGCTCGGTACGGGATGAGAGATCGTTATTTCCCATCGCAATTTCGCTGGTGCCGGTGTAGATAGCCTCCGACCCGTTGCGCACGTTAGCGACGGTTTCGATTAACGAACGCTGCATATGGTCAACGCTGTTCGCCAGCTCGGTGATCTCATTGCGCCCGGAAACGGTCAGCGTTTTGGTCAGGTCACCGTCGGCAATTTCGCGAATGTGGGCAATGACGCGACCGAGAGGATTCAGCAGGATATGGCGAATGCCGTACCAGACAGCGACCAGAACAATGACCAGCGCCAGCGCCAGCACGGCCATCTGCCATTTTGCAAAACGGTAGTCATTCTGGCTTGCGCTAAAGGCCGAGTGATAGAGATCGCCACTGGTCTTCGCGTATTCCCCCAGCGCCGCGCCGAGTGCGTTTTGCATCCCCTGCGTCGGCTGCGCGAAATAGGCGTCCATGTTGCCGCTCTCCAGGAACTGAATCAGCTCTGCAAGACCGGTATGGTAGGCATTGTATTTTTCATCGATATTCTGGCTCACCTGCTCCATGGCAGGCTGCGGGGCGATCTTTTTGAAGGCGTCGTAATGTTTAGCGGCGTCAGCAAGGGTGGCACGGGCATTTTTCAACAGATCGGTTTTCGCGCTGCTCTGCTGATTGTTGGGATCCATCATCATGCGCGCGGACGAGCGGCTCAGGTTGATACGCGTTTGCAGCATCAGATCCCACGTCGACGTGAGTTCACTCTGCTGCAGGCGGAGATCGTTCGAGGCCGCGAAGCTGTCCTGGTTCTGTTTTAATGACGAGAAAAAAAGCCCGCCGGAGATGAGCTGAAGAAGTGCGAAAATGACCAGCACCATCATGAGCATTGTGACAACGCGGATACGGTTCAACATACAACACCTTCTCATAGATTTATTAACGGTGTTATCGGCACTGCCCACAGGAACTTTACATTTGAGAAAGGGAAAAGCGCGGGGTTAAAACGCCACGTCGACAATCAGCGTGTCGGTGTAGGTCCCGGCGGGTGGCGTGGCCTGATTGGTCAGGACTTTCGCGGTGTAGTTGTAGGTACGCAGTAAACCGTCGGTGCTGACCTGCGACGATACCGCGCTGGACCAGCGCTCGCTGCCGCTGCCGCCCCAGCGGTTACCGGTGGCTTCCTTGTAGATGTCGTAGCTCATGGCGTTGCTGCCGCTCACCATACGCCGCACGTTGTTCAGCGCGTTGGCACCGTTATTGATGCCGATGGTATACGTACTTCCTTTGGTACATGTGACGGCAATCGCCTGCGAGACCGTAGGAAAACTTTGTACCAGCGGTGCGCTGTTGAAGTTTACGTCCGGCGTGGTCATGGCGCTGCAGTCGTTGGTCACGGTCATATCTAACAGGATGCTTGTTGTCGCGGTTCCCGTCTGATTGATTGTGCAAATGCCGAGCGCGCCCACGGAGCACACGCTGTAGTTAATGCTGAAGGTTAACTGCACCTGATATGGCCCGGCAGTGACGTTTTGCCCGGCGACGGTGCGGAAATAGAGCGGAATGTTGTACTGCTTTGACCCCAGCAACCCCAGCAGGGTATTCCCGCTCCAGGTATACGATTTACTTATCTGTACCTCGCTGCTGCTCGCGCATCCCGATAATCCGCACAGCCGGGTGGGGATAACGTCCGTGATGGCCGCATTATCCGTGCGTTTCATCGTGGCCCGGCTGCTGCCCGAAACCGATGCAGCGGTGTAGGTCAGCGTTACCGAGTCGCTTGTCAGCAGATTCAGTACGGCATCGCAGGCCACCACCAGCGTGCCGGTGGTTTGAACTTCCCCGGTTCCGCTGAGCGCGAACGAGGTGACGCTGCCAAACGACGCATTAACCGTACTGACGGTACACGCCGCCCAGCCGCCGCCGGAGAACAGCAGCAGGATCAACAGCAGCAGGCGCGTCATGGTTCCTCCCGGCAAACCAGCGGCCCGTAGGTTTTCAGCTTGTGCTCCGGATTAGCCCCCACCGTCAGGGTAGTCCTGCAGCGTCTCCCGTCAGGTGCTATCACCTCGAGCGGGTTAACATCGCTGAGATTCTCCAGCCAGGCGATGCCGTCATACCCCACCACCGCATTGCTGCGCGAGACGCGTCGGACCTGGCTTCCCACCGGCAGCGCCTGCCCGTGCGCATCATGCAGAATGACGCTGGCCACCCGCTCCTGCTCCATCGGAAAATCAACCAGATAGCCGCTGTGACGCCGAATCGCGATCCGGCGTTCGGTCTCTTTCAGACGGGTATCCGCCGGCAGGTTCAGGGTATCAATCCGGTAGCTTGCCGGGTAATACGCCGACACTCCGCTGACCAGCAGGTAGCCGTTGTTATTGGTTTTACCGACGGGCTGGTTCTCATAGCTGACGGGCACGTCCGGGTGGCCGTCGGTACTGATGACCACAAACGCATCGTTGATCTTATTCGCAGCGAACAGCTCGCCGTCCATAAGCACAACGGAACCCATCGCCTCGCCCCACCAGGTCATCATGTCCCTTTCGCCATAGGCGCCGCCCTGCAGCTCAACGTTGTTGTTGCGCCAGCCCAGCGTGCCCTGCTGATAATCGCTGGATCTGGACTGGTTGGCCCAGGCCATGTTCCAGTTGAACCCACCGTCAGAAGGCATGGAGTGGTTGTAGTTAATGCGTTGGGTACTACCGGCATCCGGGGTGTTTTCAACGGTGACGGCAGCGCTGTCGCGCGCGCCCAGCGGCACCTGCAGCGACAGCGCGACCGTCCAGACTCCCCGCTGCCGATCCCGGCTGCCGGCCAGGTAAATGCTGCTTGCCCCCCACAGATTGCGGCTCCAGGAGAGATTAAGCAGCTCGGTTTTTTGACTGTCAAAACTCTCCACGCCGATCCAGGCCGCACCGATGTTGCCGTATCGTCCCATATTGAAGGTCAGAGAATACTGGTCCGTATTACGGCTAAAGCTGGCGATGGGCTTATCGTTTTCGTCATACACCGTCGGCTGGTCGTAAAGGGCCAGATTGCCAAAGCCGCGGTCGCGACGCGTGTGCTGGGTGGCGACGCTAAACTCGCTGGTACTGTACTGGTACCCCCAGTTGATTTGCCCGCCCGCATCTCCGCGCATGCGGCTTTGCGAGTAAGAGGTATTCACCACGCCAAACTGGCCAAGTTTTATTACCGTCCCCGCGCCGCCCAGCGCCAGCTCCTGCGCCCCTTCCGCGTGACCCTCCAGCGTTAGCCAGTCCGTGATTCCGTAGCGATACGAGCCGCTGCCTGCGGCTGAACCGTAGTCAAAATTCTTGATACCGTAATTACGCCTCAGGCTGCCGAGCGTCACGGCGCCGTCGCTCAGCCCTTGTTTGAGCAGGTCGCTGGTGACGTAAAACGGTAGCGTGGTGCTTACCTGGCGCCCCAGCGCATCCGTTGTGACCAGTACCGCATCCCCGGCGCCGTTGATATAGGGCAGATTAGTCAGGGTGAAGGGGCCCGGCTGAAGCTGGGTAGAGCCGGAGCGATAGCCGTTGATAAAGAGATCGACCGAAGTGGGTACCGCGGCTTCCCCCGCAAACTCGGGCAGCGGCCATGTCACCAGGTCAGGACGCAGGGAGAAATCCCGTCCGACGCTTATCCCACCCATCCGCACGCTGGAGCTCCAGCTCAGGGCATCGCTGATCACATCCCCGGCGCTCCAGCTCATCGCGTCATCTTCGTTAGTGAACAGCAGGGTCGTGTCATAGCGAACATACCCTTCCTGCTGACCGTGGTTACTGGTGAAATTTTCCCGCGCGTAACCGGTGGAGGAAAACGAGCCGTTCTCGTTGAAGTAGCGGAACTCATGCCAGAGCGACGCCTGACCGCCGATATGTTCCGTGTGGTTGGTGTAGAGATCGTAATTCAGCAGGCCCCGCGCCCGTAGTGCGGTTTGGCCTGCGCCGCTTGCGCGCTGAAAGGCGTCACGCGGGACGCGACCCAGTCGCGGGGAACGGTCAGCAGCAGGCGCTGCGCTGCGCTGTCGTACTCCACCCGAACCTGAGCAAGCGAGGAGAGATTTACCTCTCCGGTGGGAACATGCGCCGGGGGCAGCCCCGCGCGCAGCAAATCGGCGCTGGAGATAAAGAAAGCGCCTTTACGCTGCGTCACGGGCACGACCAGGCCGGTATCGTAGTGGTTGAGCACGAGAGCAAGCTGGAAAACCGCTTCATCATTTATCGCCTGCGCCTGGGGAGGTGGCGGTAAACTGTCGTCGCCGGGCTCGGCCAGAGTCGCGGAACTGACGCATAGCAGTATCATCATCGCCGGCTTCAGTTGACGGGCGTCGACTGCCATTGTGCGTCCCTGGCATTAATCTGCGCGCTCATCCGCTCTGGCTGTCGAACGCCAGCGGGTATTGGCCAGCTGCGGGTGCTGCCCGGAAGGACGTAACCCAGCAATCCTTCCGCTACCGTGCGTTTCTGACCTCCCTGCTCCAGCGCCACCTGGCTCAGCCTGACGTGGACATCCCCCCGATTTCTGACCTCCAGCGCAGGCTTTCCCTCCGCCTGCGTCACCCGCCAGCTCAGGTTTTGGGTTTCCGCCAGCGCGTGGTGCGCGCCCTCTTTGAGGGTCGGGATCCCCTGTCCATATACGAACAGAGGGATGGAGTAACGCATCTGCAATTTGAGGCCGATGGCGGGTTCGGTTTTGACATCAGGCTGGGGAATTTCATCGACGATAATGCGGTAAGCCTGTTCGACGCCTGCGGGAACCGGAGCCTGTTTGATAAGGCGAATAAGCTGCTTGCTGCCTGTGCCAATCGTGACGATCGGCGGGCTGGCGACCACGTCCTGCTGCGCGGTATAACGCTCGTGTCCGTCCTCCTGCTTCCAGCGCACGATGCGAACCTGCATCGTCGTGGCGCTGTTTCCCTGGTTCTGGATCCACAGTTCCGTGGCGTTGGCGCCCGCAGCGAGCCACGGGTCGATCGGCCAGAGCAGGATGGTGGCCGCCGCCTGCGCCTGGCCGGTGACCGCAGCCATGCCCAATGCGCCCGCCAGACAAACCGGTCTGAAAAATGGCTTCATCAACACTCTCCCTTTATTACCATGACAAGGTCACGGTGAGCTGATCGGAATAGGTTCCCGCCGGACTAAAACCGGTCAGTAGCGCCACGCCAAAAAGCGGCAGCGCGATGTTGTTGCTGTTGGTATAGGTCACCGCGATCGCCTGGTTGACGCCAATTTCGCTGTTCGCGGCCAGCGAGCTGCTGCTGTAGAGCCGGTATGGCACCACGTCGGCGCCGTTCGAGCGTTTCATCCGGCGAACGGATGAGTAATTTTGACCGCCATTAATGCTCATGCTCAGCGCCACGCCCGGCGTACAGGCGATAGACAACGCCCCGTTTGGCACAAAGCTGGTGCTGACCGGCGCGCTCTCGACGCCGTTATGGGTGCCAAAATCCAGCGTACCGAGAAGCCCTCCGCTACCGGTTGCCACGGCGCATCCCGGTACAATCGTCGCGCTGACCTTAAACGACTGGGATGTCACCGCCCCCGCCGTGGGCATCATCAGCAATCCGACGATCAGCGCGAAAAAAGGCTGCACGCGTCCCTCTGCGCGTTTGCGCAGACCTGTGAGAGATGCCTTCATGGCGGTTCGGGACTAATAGGTAACGCTGACGTTAATCGTGTCGGTGTAGGTTCCCGGGACGACCGTCACGCTGTTACCGCCGCCGGTAATCCGTCCGTAGAGGGTGTAACTGTCCACCCCACCCGCCGTGGACGCGATCGGCAGCGCGGCGTTATTGGCAATCACGGTGTTAAACCCGCTGTCGCTGTACAGGCTGTAAGCCACGCCCTGTGCCGCGTTGGCCGTATTAACCAGATAGCGCGCAGGGGTGCCCGGCGTGCCGACAACAGTGCCGGGGGCCGTGGAGTTGGTGTTGCCGACGATCGCCACCGTATAGCTGGCGGTCGTACATTGAATGGTGAAGGTGTTTCCGCCGCTGGCGCCGCTCAGCTGCGTCGTAAGCGTGGAAAAGGTTGCCGGATGGGTACCGAAATCGAGCGTACCGAAGTTAATGCCACTTTGCGCGGGCGAGCCGTTTATCAGACACCCGTTTGTCAGCGTCAGGGTCGCGCCGATGGTGCCGCTGCTGGTGACGGCCAGCGCCTGATGCGCCGTTGTCGCAGCCAGTAATGTGCCTGTGCAGATCAAAAGAAGTTTTCTTTTCATTTACCACCCTCCAGAAGACGTCTCCGTTCCCTTGCCACATTTTATTTTTGCTGTTCAAGATGTTAGCCCCGCTTAAGGTTCCTCTGAGGGGGGTTATTGAGAATTTAGTTTACGGATATCTCTTCGACCACCTGACCCTAAACGCATAAGCTATATGTCTTATTGACTAAATTTTACTATAAATAACAGTGAGTTAAATTAATTCAGGCAGCGATTTTATTATATTTTGGGAGAATATATCTATTAAAGTGTGACAGCGATCACAATATATCGTCAGCGCATTAACAACAAAATTAATAAAACTTAAAAAGGAGTTGTATCCCCCTACACTTTGCGTCAATTTATGTGCCGAATAATTTCTCGCATCGTAATAAAAAATTTATATGTATCGACGCGGGCTACATCTGAAGCGCATAGAGGGTCTTTTTTCGTGGCAAGTGCAAACAAACTCACACTCTTCATCGTGATATTCATGCTGGCGGGTATTCTTTCAGGGGCTGCAATTCATGAGTATGCATCTGCGGATGCCATCAAAGCCTGGTCGGATAATATTACCCTTCTGACCGATATTTTCCTCCGTCTGATCAAAATGGTCATTGCACCGTTGGTCTTCAGCACGCTCACCGTCGGCATTATGAAGCTGGGCGAAACCTCCACCATTGGCCGCGTTGGCGGCAAAGCGATGGTGTGGTTTATCAGTTCATCCGTACTCTCTATTCTGGTCGGACTGTTCATCGTCACGCTGGAGCATCCGGGAAGCGGTCTGAACCTGACGGTCCCGACAGAAGCGGTGGATACCGGCCTGGCCGTTGGCGGCATGACGCTGAAAGCGTTCCTCTCGCACACCATCCCAACCAGCATTGCAGGGGCGATGTCGAACAATGAGATCCTGCAGATTGTGGTGTTCTCAATGTTCTTCGGCATCGGCGGCGCGTCGCTGGGGCAGAAATTCAACGCGCCGCTGGTGGCCGCGCTGGATGTCGTTTCCCATATCATGCTGAAGGTAACGGGTTATGTGATGTACGTTGCTCCGCTGGCCATTTTCGCAGCGATTTCATCCGTCATTGCCACGCAGGGTCTGGGCATTCTGCTTAACTACGCCTCCTTTATTGGCGGTTACTATGTTGCCATTCTTCTTACCTGCATGGTGCTGCTGGCCGTGGGTTACATGGTACTGAAAAAAGAGGTGTTTCGCCTGGTCAGCATGCTGAAAGATCCTGTCCTGGTGGCGTTTACCACCAGCAGCTCTGAAGCCGCCTACCCTAAAACGCTGGAGCAGCTGGAGCGCTTTGGCTGCTCGCGCAACATCGCCTCTTTCGTTCTGCCGATTGGCTACTCCTTCAACCTGGTGGGTTCGATGGTGTACTGCTCTTTCGCTTCGATGTTTATCGCTCAGGCGTACAACATTCACCTGAGCTTCTCTGAGGTGACGGTGCTGATGCTGACCCTGATGCTTGCGTCGAAAGGGATTGCGGGCGTACCGCGTTCTTCACTGGTGGTGCTGGCAGCAACCATTCCGAGCTTTAATATTCCGGTGGCGGGTATTCTGCTGCTGATGGGGATCGACCATTTCCTGGACATGGGCCGTTCCGCAATTAACGTGCTGGGGAATGGGATCGCGACCGCGATGCTGTCACAGAATGAAGGCGCACGGGAAGCAGAAGCAGAAGCGGAGCTGGTAAAGCAGGAAGCGTAAGGTGAAAAAAGGGTGAGGCCTGATGCCCTCACCCAGCCTTCTCCCACAGGGAGAGGGAGCAAATACAAAAAACGGCAACCTGGGTTGCCGTTTTGCATTTACCTAGGCTACGTGACTCGCGGCGATATCCAGCAGCGCCATCTCATCGCTGTTCAGCAGCTTCTCAATGTTCACCAGAATCAGCATACGCTCGCCGAGCGCGCCCAGACCGGTCAGGTATTCGGTCGACAGCGTGACCGCAAACTCCGGCGCAGGACGAATTTGGTCAGAGGTCAGGGAAAGCACATCAGATACGCCATCCACCACGATACCTACCACGCGCTGCCCCAGATTGAGGACGATCACCACGGTGTTGTCGTCATAGTCAACGTCGCCCTGGCTGAACTTCACGCGCAGGTCCACGATTGGCACAATGACGCCACGCAGGTTGGTGACACCTTTAATAAAAGCAGGCGTGTTAGCGATGCGGGTAACCTGGTCGTAACCACGGATTTCCTGCACTTTCAGGATATCGATGCCGTACTCCTCATCGCCTAAAGTGAATACCAGGAATTCCTGCCCTGATGGCTCGCCCGCCAGTTTCGTTACATTACTCATACCGGTCATGTTATTACCTTCTACTTAATCAGGCGGCTGTGTACGCCACACGTTGTTCACGATTTAATCCCTGAAGCGCCGACACATCGACGATCAGCGCCACGCTACCATCACCCAGAATGGTGGCGGCAGAAATACCCGGCACTTTGCGGTAGTTGCTTTCGAGGTTCTTCACTACCACCTGGTGCTGACCAATCAGCTGATCGACCAGCAGCGCATAGCGGCGGCCTGCGCTTTGCAGGATCACAACGATGCCCTGCGTGGCCTCCGTCTTCGCCCCGTCCACTTCGAACACTTTCCACAGTTCCACCAGCGGCAGATATTCGCCACGCACTTCGAGCACGCGCTCGCCGCCGGCCAGCGGATGCAGATCTTCTTCACGCGGCTGCAGGGATTCCATTACGGCGTTCAGCGGCAGGATAAAGACTTCGTCCGCCACTTTGACCGACATGCCGTCGAGGATCGCCAGCGTCAGCGGCAGCAGGATGCGAATGGTGGTGCCGGAACCCTGTTTAGACTTGATCTCAACGTGGCCGCCCATCTCCTGAATGTTACGTTTCACGACGTCCATGCCCACACCGCGTCCGGACACGTCGGTCACCTGCTCGGCGGTAGAGAAGCCCGGCGCGAAGATCAGCATGCCCACTTCTTCGTCGGTCATGTTTTCATTGACCGCCATTCCCTGCGAAATCGCTTTTGCCAGGATACGCTCGCGGTTAAGACCCGCGCCGTCATCTGTCACTTCGATACAGATGTTCCCGCCCTGGTGTTCCGCTGAGAGGATCAGATTTCCGACCGGGGATTTTCCAGCGGCAATGCGGTTTTCCGGCAGTTCGATACCGTGGTCGAGGCTGTTACGCACCAGGTGCGTTAACGGGTCAATGATGCGCTCGATCAGGCTCTTATCCAGTTCGGTTGAGCTGCCCATCAGGGTCAGTTCAATCTGTTTATTCAGCTTGCTGGCAAGGTCGCGGACCAGACGCGGGAAGCGGCTGAAGACATATTCCATCGGCATCATACGGATGGACATGACCGATTCCTGCAGGTCGCGGGCGTTACGCTGCAGCTGGCCCATGCTGGTAATCAGATCGCCGTGCGTGACCGGGTCCAGTTCGTTAGAACGTTGCGCCAGCATCGACTGCGTGATGACCAGTTCCCCCACCAGGTTAATCAGCTGGTCGACCTTCTCAACCGCAACGCGAATACTGGTTGACTCGCTGGCGCGCGCGGCAGGTTTCTCACCACGTCCACCAGGTGCCGCGGCCTCTTTTGGCACGGCCTTCAGCGCCGGGGCCGCAGGTGCCACTGCCGGCGCGGCGGCCTGAGCGACAACGGCCACCTCTTCCGCAGCGGCAGGCGCGTCAACCTCAGCCGTTTCGGTTTCGAAGGCGATCTGGTCAGCTTCAATCACAAAGCACAGTACCGCCACGATATCGTCCTGGCCAATACCGTCATCAAGCGTCGCGGCAAGGCTGTCTTTGCCTTTTACCACGTTACTTAACTTCGCCAGGTTGCCCAGCTCTTCTTCCAGCAGGTTAACTTCATTCTCTTTGAGGCGCGACAGCACAACGCGCAGTTTGCCCGCTTGTGCCGCGGCTGGTGCGGCCTCTTCGGCTGCAACCGCATCGACAACGCTCAGTTTCGCCGCGGGGACAACGGCTGCAGCGACTTCACCTTTTGCTTCCAGGGCGAGCTGGCGCAGCGCATTGCAGATGTATTCAAAGCTGGCGGCATCAGGCTCTGCCGAGCTTTTATAGGCGTCGAGCTGTTCCTGCATAATATCTTTGGTTTCCAAAAACAGGTTGATAATGTCGGTATTGAGCTGCATCTCACCGCGTCGTGCTTCATCAAGCAGGTTTTCCATTAAATGGGTCGTTTCCTGCAGGATGGTAAATCCAAACGTTCCGGCTCCGCCTTTAATAGAGTGCGCCGCACGGAAGATGGCATTGAGCTGCTCGGAGTCCGGTGCTTCGGGCACCAAATCGAGCAAGTGTTGCTCCATATCGGCCAACAATTCGTCGGCTTCATCAAAGAATGTTTGGTAAAAATCGCTAATATCCATGCTCACGCTATCACCTCGGATTGGCTGGTGGCGATGTTGGAACGGCAGCCGAAGGAACGGCCCCAGGCTGTTTTAAATCGTCCAGTGACTCATTCTGACTTTCGGCGTTTTCATGCAGGATGGCCTGCTCCGCCTGCTGGTTCAGCACTAAAAGACTGATACGACGGTTGATGGCATCATCCGGCCCGCGGTCGGAAACGCGCATGGTTGCCGCCATGCCGACTACGCGCAGTACCTTGCCATCGTCAAGCCCACCTACCACCAGCTCGCGACGCGAGGCGTTGGCACGATCGGCAGAAAGCTCCCAGTTGCTGTATCCCTTCTCCCCACTGGCGTACGGGAAATCATCCGTGTGTCCTGACAGGCTGATTCGGTTAGGAATGCCGTTCAGCACCGGTGCAATAGCACGCAGAATGTCGCGCATGTACGGTTCGACTTCCGCACTCCCGGTTTTAAACATTGGGCGATTCTGGCTGTCAATAATCTGAATACGCAGCCCTTCCTGCACCAGGTCGATCTTCAGATGCGGGCGCAGCGCGCGCAGTTTCGGATCTGCTTCAATCAGCTGATCGAGATCGCCACGCAGTTTCTTCAGACGCGCCTGCTCCATCTTTCTTTTCAGCTCGTCGATGTTCGGCTCTTTTTTCACCTCACCCTTCTGCTGGGTGTAATCATCGCCGCCGCCCGGGATCGGGCTGTCGCTGTTAGAGATACGCGGCCCACCGGCCACCGCCGTTGCCAGCGGCGTTCGGAAATATTCGGCAATCTGGATCAGTTCTTTTGGGCTGGAGATGGAGATCAGCCACATCACCAGAAAGAACGCCATCATTGCGGTCATAAAGTCGGCGTACGCAATTTTCCACGAGCCGTGCGCGCCATGCCCGCCGCCCTTGTGCTTGCGTTTTTTTACGATGACGATCGGATGGGACTGGTTTTTCATGCGTCCTCAGTCGTCGTCTGTTGGTTTGGGTTTTTCACCGCGCGCACGTGTTCTTCAAGCTCGATAAACGACGGACGCTCGCTGGAGTAAAGCGTTTTACGGCCAAACTCAACCGCGATCGGTGGCGCGTAACCGTTGAGGTTAGAGAGCAGCGTGATCTTCACGCACTGCATCATTTTGGTGGTTTCAGCGCTCTTCTGGCGCAGAACGCTTGCCAGCGGTGAGATGAAGCCGTACGCCAGCAAAATACCAAGGAAAGTTCCCACCATCGCGTGGGCAATCAGCGCGCCCAGCTCGGCTGCCGGACGGTCTGCCGACGCCAGAGCGTGAACCACCCCCATCACCGCAGCAACGATACCGAATGCCGGAAGCGAGTCGCCGACCAGCGCCAGGCTGTTGGCCGGCACTTCAGATTCGCTTTCGTGGGTTTCGATCTCTTCGTCCATCAGCGCTTCGATTTCGAAGGTATTCATGTTGCCGCTGATGATCAGTCGCAGGTAGTCGACGATGAAATCCAGCATCATGGCGTCAGCAAGAATTCGCGGATAGCTGGCAAAAATTTCGCTCTCTTTAGGGTTTTCAATATCCCGTTCAAGCGAGAACATGCCCTGCTGACGCGACTTCGCCATCAGGCGATAGAGCAGTGCCAGCAGATCCATATACATGCTTTTGGTGTATTTCGAGCGACGGAACAGCAACGGAATCGCTTTCAGCGTGCCCTTGATCGATTTACCGTTGTTACCAACGATAAAAGCCCCTACCCCTGCACCGCCGATGATAATAAGTTCAGCCGGTTGATAGAGTGCTCCAAGGTGCCCGCCGGTCATCATGTAACCGCCGAAAACTGTACCGAGAACTACCAGGTAACCTAATAAGATAAGCACGACATCATCCTTCCGCTAGTGACTATGGCAAGGACGTCCAGCTCACAGCGTTTACCGTTTGCGGGGTAAAAAAAAGCAGCGGTAATTGCTTACCGCTGCTGGAATCTTTCCCACACGTTCGGGTTAAACAGCTTGTTCGATCTGTTCATCCAGCAGTTGTGGAATAATATCGGCAGCATCCCGGGAAAGTTTACGTCTTTTTACTGCGCGGGATGGAGGCTGACATAAACTACAGGCGAAGCTGCCTGCAGGTTGATGAGCATGGGTAATAAAATTGCCGTCGCAGCAGTTGCAGCGCGACAGTTCAAGCATTCCGCTCTCAACAAAACGCACCAGCGTCCATGCGCGGGTCAGCGCCAGCAGAGGGCCTTCTTCCTGCTGTGGGCATTGTTCAAGGTAAAGTTTGTACGCTTTGATCACGGCGTCAACGCCGCTACACAAACCGGTTTTAAGCAGATACTGCCAGGCATTACAGAACATGGAAGCATGAATATTCTGCTCCCACGTCATAAACCAGTCGGTAGAAAACGGCAGCATGCCTTTCGGCGGGGGACTACCACGTAACTCTTTGTATAGTTTGATGAGACGACCACGGCTCAGCTGAGTCTCGCTTTCCAGCATTTGTAAACGAGCACCCAGTGTAATTAGCTCCATGGCCAACTGTATGTCACGCGCTTCCTGAACAATGCTTTTCTCGCTCATAGCTAGGCCCTTTTCTTACGGGCTGCGTCATCAGGCTGGCTGATTTCGTTAAGCAAGCGAGTGGAAAGAAGAATACCGGTATGGATCTGTTGAAGATCGTCCACACGGGACTCCTGCGTCAGACGCGTTATTGTCTGTGAATCATCGAAACGGAACTGGCAAACCAGTTGATTCGTTTCAGCCAGTTTAACCATCTGCGGAAGGGTTAAGCCGCCCAGCATGGTTGCCATCTCTTCGTTAATACCCAGACGAAACATCGCGGACGCCTTGTCCTGACTAATCAAACGCTGCGCGAGCAGTAAATACGACAAGTTGATGTCATAGATATGTTTTAGCAACTCGGATGTATGCATTTTTCCCATCCCGAATAACCAACTATTATTTTTATGCGGAAAGACCGCACCCCGTGATGTCGCCGGGAAATCACCCGGTATAAAAAAAAGAAAAGGCTAAATGCATAGTTGAATTTAGGTTTCTATTCACTGAAACCGTAAGAGAGAAACCGCGAACGCGTCTCTTACATGTTTTATCATTTCTTACAAATAACTAAGATTTTTCCTAATTCGACGCAAACTCTACTCGTCAGTTTTCCCACATACAATCCAGCCACCCTCAAATTTAAAAAAAATGTGATCTACGTCACACAATTTGAGTGAATATGACCCATAAATCCATCAGTATGACTTGTAATTTGCTCAAAATTTGGCCATTCAAGACTGTTTTGTATTCTTAATTGACGAATACTCATGCAGACGGATGATTCAAACTGGCATGCAACGTGCTTTTCCTGCCGTAAGCGCCTCGCGGAAACATTTACAACCTCCCCCTCTACGAGAAACATTTTTCTTACCGTGAAAAAACATATAGTTATGCAGACAGCTCAAAAAAGATGTTTCAGGACGTGATCATTCGAAATGAGTTTGTAACCTATCAAAACGATTTAACAGTCAAAGCATGAATTTGTGTGATTTACGTTAAGTTGTTAATTTTTTTCATTTAGACGCATTTTTCAGTTATTCTTCTTATAAGAATAATTAATGAATAATTATGATAAGCTTCACACTAATGTCGTAATCAGCTCTTGCAGAAGCAGGAATTTCGCGGTAAAGGTGGTTAAACGCTGTCTTTAAGACACCTAAGGAGTGCGCCATGAGTTACTCCCATCTTCTTGTTTCCGTTGCAGTTTCCCCTGAAAGTCATCAGCTCGTCGCACGGGCAGTTTCCATTGCCAGGCCCCACAATGCCCGCATCAGCCTTATCACGCTCGCCGCAGAGCCAGAGATGTATAATCAGCTGGCGGCCCCCATGCTGGAGGATATTCGTGAGGTTCTGCAGGAAGAAACGCAGCAATTTCTGGGCGAATTAGTGGAAAAGGCACAATATCCCATTTACGAAACTGTTATTGCGACCGGGGAACTTAACGCCCATATTCTCGATATGTGTCGTAAACAAGATATTGATTTAGTAATTTGCGGGAACCATAACCACAGCTTTTTATCGCGCGCAGCCTGTGCGGCGAAAGCTATTGTCGCGTCGAGCCAGGTCGATGTGCTGTTAGTGCCGCTTGGGGGGCATTAACCCCCCAGCAGAAGATCAGGCGAGTTTAGGGAAGGTCGCGATCTTTTTTTGCAGATCGCCTTCATGACTTTGCGGAGCGATATCCCGGAGATCCTGAATAAAACGCGCCTGCCAGTGGTTAATATCGTTCTTCCGGATTGTCTCCATCATGTCAGCATGGCGGGAAATACGTTCCGTGAGCGGCATTGTCAGGGCGCGATTCAGCGCGTTAGCCACGTCATCCCTGTCATAAGGGTTAACGATAAGCGCCGACGTGAGCTCATTTGCGGCCCCGGCAAACTGGGAAAGCACCAGCACACCCGGGTCGGCAGGATCCTGGGCCGCCACATACTCTTTCGCCACCAGGTTCATCCCGTCGCGCAGCGGCGTGACCAGCCCAACTTCCGCATAGCGGAAGACCTTCATCAGGACCTTACGGTCAAAGTGCTGATTCAGGTAAAACAGCGGCGTCCAGCCCAGCTGGCCGTAGTGGCCATTAATGCGCCCTGCTTCTGTCTCCAGCTGATGGCGAATATCCTGATAGGCCTGAACCTCACCGCGCGATGTCGGCGCAATCTGGGTATAGCGAATTTTCCCGTGATGCTGCGGGTATTTGTCCAGCAGCGTTTCATACGCCAGGAAGCGCTCGGGCAGCCCTTTGGAATAATCAAGACGCTCAACCGAGAAGATATTTTTCACGTGCTTGAGTTCATTCTTAAGCTGCGCCAGCTTCGGCGGCAGCGGGCCGGAAGCCTGCTCCGCAATTTCGTCAGGTTCAATCCCTATTGGATAAACTTCGGTGTGGAAGGTTTTCCCCCACGCCGTATGGGCTTTCCCACCTTTGGTCACCAGACGCACTTTACCTGATACGGAGTCAAGGAACGCGAGGCGGTCATTTTCAGTCTGGAAGCCAAGCAAATCGTAGTCACACAGCGCCTCCAGCAGCTCTTCATGCGGCGGCAGCGCGGTAAAAATCTCCGGCGTCGGGAACGGGATGTGCAGGAAGAAGCCAATCCGATTATTTACCCCTCTTTTTCGCAGCTCTCTCGCAAAGGGCAACAGGTGATAATCATGGATCCATAAAATATCGTCTTCTTCTATTAATGGCAGCAGTTTATCCGCCAGCAGCGCATTCACGCGCGAGTAGCCTTCGAAGGATTCACGCTGGAATTTGACCAGGTCAAGGCGATAGTGAAACGCAGGCCACAGAACGGCATTCGAGAACTGAGAGTAATACTCGTCATAGTCTTTCTCTTTCAATGCAAACGAAGCCCACGTAATGTTTCCGCGCGTCACCTTTTTGAGCGGCTTCTCTTCTTCACTGATTTCCCCACTCCAGCCAAACCACAGCCCGCCAGCGGCTTTTAAGGCACCTAACACCCCTACCGCCAGGCCACCTGCACTGGCTTTTTTATCATCAGGCGCTGCGATTCGGTTAGAGACGACGACTAAGCGACCCATAATGGTTTCCCCCTTTGCTTTGCGCTATTTGTTGTTGTTGCTGGTTAGCGATGTCAGATATCCACTGCCAGACGCTGGCGACATCCGCCAGTCGCCATTCGGCAACAGTGTCACCAGGCCCCACCTTGACGGCGATCCCTCCGGCCTGATTCACCACATGAAACCCTGCCTCGTCGGTCAGGTCATCCCCAATGAAAACGGGCGTTCGCCCTTTGAAAGGCGGCGACGCCATAAACGCGGCGATGGCCGCACCTTTATTAATCCCTTTCGGTTTTAACTCCACTACGCATTTGCCGGGCTGCAACGCCAGCTGTGGATGGGCATCCGCAACCGTCTGAGCCAGCGCAAGTACGGCCTCCTCATGCTGCGGCGCCTGACGATAATGCAGGGCAAAGGCCATGCCTTTGGCTTCCAGCTCGGTGCCGGGCAGTTCGGCCAGCGCTGCAGAGAGCTGCTTATGCAGCGTTTGCGTTAGTGCGTCGGGGAGTGAAACGATATGCGTTTGATCATGGATGTCGCGGCGCTCCGCTCCGTGTACACCGGCCAGCGGAAAGTGGTAAGGACTGGCGAGCATATCCAGCTCGGCCATTGAGCGCCCTGATATCAATGCCAGTGCCCCCTCGTTCATGAGCGAGAGCTGATGCAAATCCTGTAGCACCGCATCCGGAATAGACACCTGGTCGGGGTGCGGTTTTATCCCGGCGAGCGTGCCATCGAGATCGAAAAAGAAAGCATAGTGTCCGGGCAGTACAGGCGGTGCGGTTAACATGTCAGCCACCCTCTTCCTCCTTACGGTTTATGAGAGGTAAACGCCTTTACCTCTTTCATAGCCATGTAAGTATAGACAGTGTGACGTCGCTCGCCATTTGACAACCGCCCCGCCAGTAAAACTGGCGGGGCGGTTAAAGGGTCAACTATGGTTATAAGTTGAGCTATAAAAGTTGGGGGAAAAGGTTACACGGTACGCTTCGCTTTTTGCTTGTAACGGTCGAAAATCACCGCTGCCAGCAGGATCAGGCCACGCACTACGTACTGCGAGAACGGCGAAATATTCAGCAGGTTCATGGCATTCTCCACCGTCCCTAAAATCAGGATACCGGCCACCACATATGAGATTTTTCCGATGCCGCCCTTGAGGGAAACGCCCCCTAAAACGCAGGCCGAAATGACGATCAGCTCATAACCGATAGAGGTCATCGGCTGACCGCTGGTCATACGCGAAGCCAGGATGATCCCAGCGGCGGCAGAAACCAGCCCTGAGAGCACAAAGATAATAATCTTGGTGCGCACCACCGGCACCCCGGCCAGACGAGCGGCCTCTTCGTTACCACCAATCGCCAGCGTATTACGGCCAAAGGTGGTCCGGTTGAGCAGGAAGCCGAACAGGATCAGGCAGGCCACGGTCAGCCAGATTGGCGCAGGCAGCCCCAGCCAGTTGGCATAACCCAGCGTAAAGAAGCGCTCGTCTTCAATCCCCACCGCCTTACCGTCGGAGATGATATAGGCCAGCCCGCGGACAATTTGCATCGTCGCAAGCGTGGTGATCAGGGCGTTAATCTTCAGGCGTGCGATAACAAAACCGTTCACCAGACCGCTGATGACGCCGAGTAGCAGACCTGCGAAAACGCCAATCCACAGACTCTCCGTCATGTTGATTACCACTGCCGTCGTGACGCCTGCACAGGCAATCACCGACGCCACCGACAGGTCAAAATCGCCGGAGGCAAGGCAGAACAGCATCCCACAGGCCACCATCCCGGACATGGAAATGGCCAGCCCCAGCCCCTTCATATTAATGAAGGTGGCAAAATTAGGGACAAAGATCGCGCAGGCGAGGAACAACGCGGCAAAGACCACCAGCATGCCGTACTGATCCCAGATACGTCCAAAACTTAACGCCGACTTCGACTTCGGCACTCCGGATGTAGTAACAGAGGACATCATTAACTCCTTACTCAGGCGACAGCCTGGCTGACTTTAGGCATGGCGAGGTTCAACGCCTGTTGTTCATTCGCCTGTTCATGAAGTAATTCACCGGCAATTTCGCCTTCACGCATCACCACAATGCGGTCGGCCACGCCAAGCACCTCCGGCAGATCGCTGGAGGCGAAGAGCACCGCCACGCCGCGTTTTGCCAGCTCATAGATCACGTTATAAATCTCGTGTTTTGCCCCCACATCGATACCGCGCGTCGGCTCGTCCAGCAAAATGACCTTCATATCCTCTGACAGCCAGCGGCCTAATATCGCCTTCTGCTGGTTTCCGCCCGACAGATTCATGATCAGCTGTTCCGGACCCGGCGTTTTGATATTCAGCGAGCGAATATGGTGGTCGGCGTTGCTCGACTCCCAGCTATCGTTTATCAGGCAGCCTGCGCGAATAAACTTGCGGCGGGCGGAAATATTGATGTTGTCACGCACCGAGTGCACCGGAATAATCCCCTCCGCTTTACGGTCTTCCGGGCAGAGCATCATGCCCGCCCCGATCGCGTGGGCTGGTTTCTGAATATCTATCCGCTGGCCGTCAATGGAGACCTGCCCATCGGTAATACGGGTACCGCCGAACAGGCCTTTCATCAATTCGCTACGCCCCGCGCCCACCAGACCAAACAGGCCGACGATTTCACCGCTGCGTACGGATAACGAAATCGGCGTTCTGACGCCCGGCGCTTTTACGCTATCAAGGCGCAGGCGTTCCGGCCCGTACTGGCGCGGTTGCCAGTGATAGATATCACCCAGCTCGCGTCCGACCATCGCCTGAACCAGCTGGTCATGGTTCACCTGCGCCATGTCGGTAAAGGTGCGCACATAGCGCCCGTCTTTAAAGACGGTGATGGCGTCGCTCAGGGCAAATATCTCTTCCATGCGGTGCGAGACATACAAAATCGTACGGCCTTCCTGACGCAATTCGCGGATCACGCGGAACAGATTTTCAATTTCACGCGCGGAGAGCGAACTGGTGGGCTCATCGAAGGCAATAATTCTGGCGTTACGCGCCAGAGCCTTGGCAATTTCAACCATCTGCCACTGCCCGATGGAGAGATATTTCAGCGGCGTCTGGGGATCAACGTCCAGACCCAGGTGTTTAAGCTGCAGCCCCGCTTCATAATTAAGTAGCGAACGATTTACCACGCCGCCTTTGTGCGGGATCTGTCCTAAATAGATATTTTCCGCCACGGTCATCTCGGGAATGAGGTGCAGCTCCTGATAGATGATCGCCACCCCGGCATTGAGCGCCGCCGTGGTATCGGCAAATGCCACCTCTTCGCCGCGAATGGCCAGCGTGCCGGTCGTGGGCGCGTAGTTGCCGCTGAGGATCTTTAACAGCGTGGATTTCCCCGCGCCGTTTTCCCCCATCAGGGCGTGAACCTGGCCGGCATAGCAGTCGAAGCTGATATCGGTCAGCGCGTTAACACCGGGGAAGGTTTTCCCGATGCCGCGAAAAGAGAGATACGGATCAGACTGTCGCATAACGTCTCCGTGATTCCTTTAGTGTGCACGTCTGGCCCCCCACGATGCGTGAGGGGCACAATCACAGCGTATTACTTACCGCCCAGCCCTTTTTTCGCCAGCTCCTCTTTGAAGTTGTCGCGGGTAATCAATACCACGTCGGTCACTTCGGTAAATTTCGGCGGTTCAGCCCCTTTGGTTACCCAGTTGTAGAGCATCTCGCTGGATTTGTAGCCGTGAACGTCCGGGCTTGGCAGCAGAGAACCATAGAAGCCGGTAGCCTGCGCTTTAGACAGCTCGCTGACGGCGTCAACGCCGTTGATGCCAATCCCGATCACGTCAGGCGCTTTGAAGCCCTGACCTTCCGTCGCGCGTACCCCGCCCAGCACGGTGTTGTCGTTCATGCCGACCACCAGCCAGTGTTTGACCTCCGGATGCTGGACCAGCATAGAGTTCGCGGCGTCGAAAGCGCCTGGGATATCGTTGGATTTAGTTGGGACTTTATAGATCTGTTTTTCCGGGAAGCCGGCCGCTTTCAGCGCATCAATTGAACCGGTAGTACGACGGCGTGCGGTGTCCAGCTCGTCAGCCGTGATAGCCATTACCGCGGTCTCTTTGACATCCCAGCCGCGCTTTTGCATCTCTTTATAGAGTTCCTGGCCCTGGCGTTCGCCGATTTTTGTCGCCGCCATCATGACCAGCGGGACGGTGTCCATCGGCTTGCCTTTAGCGTTAACGAACTGATCGTCAACCGCGATGACCTTCATGTCGTAACCGCGCGCTTTCGCTGCGATTGCCGATCCCAGCTTTGGATCCGGGGTACAGATAACGAAACCTTTTGCACCGCTGGCCGCCAGGCTGTCGATGGCGTTCAGGGTTTTTTCGCCGTCAGGCACGGCGATTTTAATGACTTCAAAACCTAAATCTTTCCCGGCTTTATCTGCGAATTTCCACTCAGTCTGGAACCAGGGCTCTTCGGGCTGTTTTACCAAAAAACCGAGTTTTAAATTCTCAGCGATAGCGGATTGTGACATAACGGCAGCCAGACCGATGGCCGCCAGCGCTTTAGTAAATTTGTGCATGGTAAACTCCAGCTTTAGCATTCTTTTCTGTAGGGAATATGTGCGTGCTTCTTATTTAATCGGACTTAAAACAAGGCATTAGCGCTTACCTCGTCATAAGCGTTATTGCTGGTGATAGTTTTAGCGGGAAATTAATCATCCATAAGAGAGCCCCATTACACCGCAGAATTACAGTAATTGCGTACATAAATTCAGCGAAAAATGACATAAAAAAGGCAGTATTTGTCAGACAAATGGCAGGAGGGTAAGCAGAATTATCCATAAGATTAGCTAAGATATCCCTGCCTCCCTCAGCGGGCAAAGCGGCACCAGGCGTTAAACGGTTTCAACATGTTTTTCATCACGAATGTACAATGCACCAGAAAAAACGTTATTCCGCAGAAGTTGATTTAGCGCAATTTTATTGGCACATCATATATTCGAAACGATTAATCCGTATTTTTCTTTTTCGCGGAGTATTATTCCAACTTAATATCCCCGAAAGAGCAACAGTGTATCTTCACGATAAAAATCGTTAATTATTAGTCCATTACGGCACATTCAATTCATGGTGAACTAGTTATATTTCTGTACTACATTTAACTTTGTAATGTATGGTAAATACAGCCTGATTAAGAGTTTTCTTAGACTAAAGGCAAGGGTATGCTTATTTATATCGAACACAGGAAGTGAATTTCGGTCTACTTCGTTCACGGCAGAATGTCTATTTCTGCATTTTTTCTTCATTTTTGCCTGGCGCTCAGATTAAGCGACGGACATCACGTATCACAGTCAATAAGGATATGAGTATGGCTACCCAAACGATGATGCAAAAACTTAACGCGCAGATGAACCTTGAGTTCTACGCCTCGAACCTGCACCTTCACTTAAGTGCGTGGTGTGCCCAGAATAGTCTCACGGGGTCTGCCACATTCTTTCGCTCTCAGGCGCAAAGTAACGTCACCCATATGATGCGTGTCTTTAACTTTCTGAAAGCTGCAGGGGCAAATCCTGTCGTTAAAGCTCTTGATGGGATCAACGAAAACTACTCTTGCCTGGAAGAACTCTTCCAAAAAACGCTTGAAGAGTATGAGCAACGCTGCAGCACGCTTAGCAAACTGGCCGATGAGGCCAAAGCGCAGCAGGACATTACGACGCTCAAATTCTTACGCGATATGGATAAAGAGCAGCAGCAGGATGGCATGCTGCTGAAGACGCTGGCGGATGAGATCCATAATGCGAAGCAGGCGGGTTTATGTCCCGAGCAAACTGACCGTCATCTGCTCGACATTGTGGCGGTGCAGCACCACTGAGTTTTTGGCCTGCTTCCCTCCCGGGAAGCAGGCCCCTTCCCATCTCCAACCTTCTGCTTTTGCTGAAATTTAACAAATCAGATCTGGCTCCCAATGATTAACCACACAACGTGTGATGATTTATTTAATTACATAATCATTGACGAGGGAGCATCATGATCACCATTGAGTTTGTTGTCATTCTCCTATGCCTGCTGACGGGTACGCGTTTCGGCGGTATGGGGCTTGGGTTAATCAGCGGAATTGGTCTTTTTATTTTATGTTTTGTCTTTGGTCTGCAACCGGGTAAGCCGCCGGTAGACGTAATGCTGACTATCCTTGCGGTGATTGGCTGTGCGGCTACGCTGCAGACTGCGGGCGGCCTCAACGTCATGATGCAGTTTGCTGAACGTCTGCTGCGCAAACATCCGCAGCACATCACCCTGCTCGCCCCTTTCACTACCTGGATGCTGACCTTTCTGTGCGGCACCGGGCATGTGGTCTACACCATGTTCCCCATCATTGCGGATATCGCCCTGAAAAAAGGGATCCGCCCCGAGCGCCCCATGGCCGTGGCATCGGTGGCATCGCAGATGGCGATTACGGCCTCCCCCGTTTCCGTTGCCGTGGTATCGCTGGTGTCCATCCTGGCGGCCCAGCATGGGATCGGCCACGCGTGGGGGATCCTGGAAATTCTCGCCGTGTCGGTTCCCGCTTCGCTTTTCGGCGTAGCCATTGCGGCCCTGTGGAGTTTACGCCGTGGGAAAGATTTGGCTGACGACATAGAATTTCAGGAAAAGCTAAAAGACCCTAAGCAGCGCGAGTTTATCTACGGCGGAACGGAGACGTTAATGAATCAGCGTTTCCCTAAACAGGCCTACTGGTCCACGTGGATTTTCTTTGCCGGTATTGCCGTGGTCGTTTTGCTGGGGGCATTTCCTGAACTGCGCCCAGCCTTTGAGCTGAAAGGCAAAATGACGGCGTTGTCGATGAACCTTGTCATTCAGATGATGATGTTAATTGCGGGCGCCGTGATGCTGATGGCCTGTAAGGTCAATGCGTCGGCTATTTCCAACGGCGCGGTGTTCAAGGCCGGTATGGTCGCGATCTTCTCGGTGTTCGGCGTGGCGTGGATGAGCGATACCTTTTTCCAGGCGCATCTCGACGAGCTAAAGCTGGCGCTGGAAGGCGTAGTGAAAAGCCACCCGTGGACGTACGCCATTGTGCTGTTTCTGGTGTCAAAACTGGTGAATAGTCAGGCGGCTGCGCTGACGGCCGTTGCGCCTATGGGCCTTATGCTGGGAATCGACCCGAAAATGCTGATCGCCTTTTTCCCGGCGTCATACGGCTATTTTGTCCTGCCGACCTATCCAAGTGATTTGGCCTGCATCGGTTTTGACCGTTCAGGCACCACCCGCATCGGCAAATTTATCATCAACCACAGCTTTATTCTGCCAGGGCTGATTGGGGTTAGCTGCGCGTGCGCGGCGAGCTACCTGCTGGTCCAGACGTTCTTTTAACAGCATCAAAGGGCGACACGTGCCGTCGCCCATTTCCCTGCTTTAGTGGGACTCACCCTGCGGCGTGAATCGCAGTTCAATCAGCGCGATGGCTTTCTGGATCGCACGAAGCGTAACCGGGTCAGCGGCAGCAGGATGGCTGGCGAAATCGATGTTTTTCAGCTGAGTAGACATCTTCTCGCGCACTTCAACCGGCGCAATCACGTCCAGAACATCAAGAATTTGTTTGATAACCAGCTGACAGGCAACAACGTCAGAGACCAGTTCCTGATCGGCGCTCAGGTTTTGTGACATGGGGGCTTTCTCCTTATTTAAAGGCCGCCATAGTAGCAAAACACGCCCCCTGACATCTTCCCTTCATCGCCTGCAGGTACAAAAAAACCCGCCGAAGCAGGTTTTTTTATCAGAACATGGCGCCCGGCGGCACGTCTTTGAACGTGCGGCAGTAATTGGCCCACATGCTTTTCAGGATTTTGCGCAGTTTCACGATGATGCTCCATTAACTTGTTATACAACTTTATCGTCAACGCGCTCATAATATGACCGTCATCACAAAAATCAACCATTTTGTGATTATAATCACATTTTTTATTAAGGGTGTCCTGATAGCGCTCCCCTCTGTCCCGTTGCGAAGAGTGAGGGCAGATTGTCCGGCTATTCCAGGCATTGCAGCGGGCATCTGCGGGTACGATAACGTATTTCCAGCCACTCAGAGCGAACCATGAAAAGAGTCATTGTAGCCGGCACAATCCTGCTGCTCGCGGGGTGTAGTATTAACCGCCAGGCTGAAGTCAGTAGCCTCGACGCGCCGAACGGCATCGTCCGCCTCGACTACGGCCAGGCAGTGCTGCAAAATGCGTATTCCGATGAGTATGTGAATAACAGCACGGCGGCAAAAGCGTGTCAGAGCATGGGGTATGCCACCGCCTCAGCCTATGGTCAGCCCATTAAAACCTGCACTCTGACGAGCGGCTCTTTGTGCCTGAACGAGAGCGTGACTATCCAGTATAAATGTATGGGATACGCCGTTAATCCTAAGTCAAATAATCCGTGGTATTAATCGAAACTGCCAGCAGGTGCTGGCAGTTTATTTCATTACGAACAAAAACAATTCTCATTAATAAATTATAAAAACCGCCAATGCGTTTTATTCCCATTCGTATTTTAAATAAAAAATAAAAATTTTACGTTTTGCAAATAATTAAATAACAAATTATAGTGTCGCTCATTGTGAACCAGAAATAATAATCCGGAGCGTCACCATGCTGAAAACTGAAATGATCGACAAGCTCAACGCGCAAATGAACCTTGAGCTTTTTTCATCCCTGCTCTACCAGCAGATGAGCGCCTGGTGCAGCTACCACAGTTTCGAGGGCGCTGCCGCGTTTCTGCGTCGTCACGCTCAGGAAGAGATGACCCACATGCAGCGTCTGTTTGATTATCTGACAGATACGGGCAGCCTGCCGCGCATTGAAACCGTGACATCACCCTTTGCTGAGTATAATTCTCTCGATGAACTGTTCCGCGCCACCTACGAGCACGAGCAGCTGATCACGCAGAAAATTAACGAACTGGTTCATGCGGCGATGACCAGCCAGGATTATCCAACCTTTAATTTCCTGCAGTGGTACGTCGCTGAGCAACACGAAGAAGAGAAGCTGTTTAAATCCGTGCTGGATAAATTATCTCTGGTAGGGAAATCCGGCGAAGGTCTTTACTTTATTGATAAAGAACTTTCCACTCTTGATACGCAGAATTAATATCAATGCGGTGCTGGTTTCCGGCACCGCGTTAATTTACCTTCCCTCCCCCGCCTGAAACACGCCTTTTATTCCCTGTTCGCTTTGTTTACGTCACGCCTGAGCGTCGCCACGCGTCACAGGAGTAGCAGCAGCGCAATACGTAAACCTTTCATTACACACCTTGTAACGGTGGTTTGACGAATTACCCCTTTTGCCTTACTCTGCGCCGCAGATTTATTCGCGATTAAGCATCGTTGTAGAGGAAAGCGTGAAAAACAGAACTCTGGGAAGTATTTTTATTGTCGCCGGAACGACAATTGGCGCAGGAATGCTGGCAATGCCCCTGGCAGCCGCGGGCGTGGGATTTGGCATGACCCTGCTGCTGCTGGGCACGCTCTGGGCGCTGATGTGTTATACCGCCCTGCTGCTGCTTGAGGTTTACCAGCACGTCCCCGCCGACACCGGTCTGGGTTCGCTTGCGGCGCGCTATCTCGGACGCTACGGCCAGTGGATAACCGGCTTTAGCATGATGTTCCTGATGTATGCCCTGACCGCCGCCTATATCAGCGGCGCCGGGGAGCTCATCGCCTCCAGCGTCAACGACTGGTCTGGCTCTGACATTACCCCAGCGACGGGGGCTATCTTCTTTGCGCTCATCGGCGGCGGCGTGGTCTGCGTGGGGACATCGCTGGTCGATCTGTTTAACCGTTTTCTGTTCAGCGCCAAAATTCTCTTCCTGATTGTCATGCTGGTGCTGCTGGCGCCGCACGTGCACAAGGTCAACCTGCTGACGCTGCCGCTGGAAAAAGGGCTGGCGCTTTCCGCGATCCCGGTCATTTTCACCTCGTTTGGCTTCCACGGCAGCGTGCCGAGCATCGTCAGCTATATGAACGGCGATATCCGCAAGCTGCGCCGCGTCTTTGTTATCGGCAGCGCAATCCCGCTGATCGCCTATATTTTCTGGCAGCTGGTGACGCTGGGCAGCATTGACTCTTCAACCTTTATTGGGCTGATGGCGCAACACGCTGGCCTGAACGGTTTTCTGCTGGCGCTGCGCGAGGTCGTCACCTCCCCGCACGTGGAGCTGGCGGTGCACCTGTTTGCTGACCTGGCGCTGGCAACCTCGTTCCTGGGGGTCGCGCTCGGCCTGTTTGATTATCTGGCTGACCTGTTCCAGCGTCGCAATACCGCGGCCGGACGGTTGCAGACGGGCGCAATCACCTTCCTGCCGCCGCTGGCGTTCGCGCTGTTTTACCCACGCGGGTTTGTGATGGCGCTGGGGTACGCTGGGGTGGCGCTCTCTATTCTGGCCCTGCTGCTCCCTTCCCTGCTGGCGTGGAAAAGCCGCCAGCAGCATCCTCAGCAGGGATATCGCGTGGCGGGCGGAAAACCGCTGCTGTGCATTGTATTTGGCTGCGGGGTGGTGATTATTCTGGTGCAGATGTTGATTGCGGCCGGAATGCTGCCGGAAGTGGGTTAAATAAAAAAGGGGCTATCATCAGCCCCTTTTTTTTCAGTGCAAATAGCAGCTCTTAAACTTCTTCCCGCTGCCGCAAGGACACGGATCGTTACGCCCGACCTTCGTGCCGTTCACCGTCGGCTTCTTCACTTCCGGCTGCTGCGGGTTGTTAACCCAGTATTGATATAAACGCAGTGCCGCAGGCTGGATGCTCTCGATGCTGGCGATATACTCCTCTTCGGACAGTTCATCCAGCTTTTCGCTGTTCTCTTCCGTCCCGTGCAGGGCAATCACGTCAAGATCGGCCTTCAGGGCTTCCGGCAAGGCTGACCAGTCCGTCAGCGCCACACCGCGCATGTAGCCATAACACCACTCTTCCACCACGGTATAGCTCTCACCGTCAACGTCGTTATAACCGAACATCGGTTCAAACTGATCCGGGTACTCGCTCAGGCGCTCGGCAATATCGTTCATATGCTTAAAGCAGAGATCGATAAAACGGTTCATCTCGCGATCGTTTTTCCAGCGCGGAATGTACTTCTCGCCGCCCCACACCGCCACCAGCCAGGCATCTGGCTCAACGACAACAGGACCGGAAAGCACTGCGGTAAGCATGCCGTCCAGTTCGGACACGTCAATCACGGACGCGTCATCATGACCGTAAGACATTAACGTCTCTTCAAGCCACGCCATTTCGCTTTCATTCAATGGGCCTTCAGTCATCGCTGATACTCCTGCAAAAAAGGAAACGATCCTAACACATATCTCACGCCTCTCCGGGCTGAAGTTTAGGTCTTTATTGCTGCAAAAACGTGCAAATCGTGACCTTTGCACAACTTATGGGCTTTATTGTTAACGATATGTGATCTCCGCTGTAATTTCTTCTCCTCCCGTAAGGCGGCATAACGCGGCGCTCTATACTCAAACATGTCGCATGCTCGTCAATGGGTTAACCATTCTGGCAACGTTTTTGCTTAACGTTCTTCGCGCGCCCCTGCGCAGGGAAATCTCGCCGTAATATGCAGGATGCCGTCTGTATCTTGTTCGTTTAGTGCATTTTGTTCTTGCTCGTGTTTCGGATTGGCTGCGCCGTCGGGCGTTCGGGTTTACGCCGTGGTGCAAAAACCTCTTTGCTAAGGAACATAATAATGTCGCTGAAATTTATCAGAACTCCTCTTTCTCTTGTGTTGGCCAGTTGCCTGGTGACGGCGTTTTCCGCCCGGGCAGATATTGTGATTGGCGTGGCCGGGCCGTTCACGGGTCCGAATGCCACCTATGGCGATCAGTACTGGCACGGCGCAACGCAGGCCGCTGAAGACATTAATGCCGCAGGCGGCATTAACGGCGAGAAGATCAAACTGGTTCAGGGGGATGATGCCTGTGAGCCCAAGCAGGCCGTGGCCGTCGCCAACCGTTTAGTTGACCAGGATAAAGTCAACGCCGTGGTCGGCCATTTCTGCTCCTCTTCCACAATGCCCGCCTCCGAGGTGTATAGCGACGCAGGCATTATTGCGATTACACCCGGCTCAACTAACCCGCTGATCACCGAACGCGGCATGAGCGATATTTTCCGCATGTGCGGACGCGACGATCAGCAGGGTCAGGTTGCCAGCGACTTCATCATCGACAAGCTGAAAGCCAGGCGCGTGGTGATTATTCACGATAAAGACACCTACGGTCAGGGTCTGGCTGACGCCACCAAAGCGGCGCTGGCGAAACGCGGGGTTCAGGATGTGATGTATGAGGGGTTATCTCGCGGTGAAAAAGACTTTAACGCGCTGGTGACGAAGATCGGCGCGCAAAAACCGGACGTCGTGTTCTTCGGTGGCTGTCACCCGGAAGCCGGTCCGCTGGTTCGCCAGATGCGCGAACAGGGCGTGCAGGCGAAATTCTTCTCCGGCGACTGTATTGTCAACGAAGAGATGGTGACCGCCGCGGGGGGCCCGCAATACACGAACGGCATTTACATGACCTTCGGTAAAGATCCGCGCCTTATCCCGGACGGTAAAGCGGTTATCGAGAAATTCCGCGCCGGTAAATTCGAACCGGAAGGTTACACCCTTTACTCCTATGCCTCAGTACAGGCCATTGCCGCGGCCTTCAAGGCCACCGGTGGCAAGGACTCCGCCAAAGCCAGCGAATGGCTGAAAGCCAATTCCGTCGACACGGTAATGGGCAAAAAAGCCTGGGACAGCAAAGGCGATCTGAAAGTGTCTGACTACGTGGTTTACCAGTGGGACGACAAAGGCAAATATAAGGAAGTGCAGTAACGGGACGGAGTCACGCTCAACGTCGACGGGCCTGCCCGTCGGCGCGTAATAAACATCAGGCTGCGCGGCTCGCGCAGCCTATAAAACGAGCGCGCTAAGATGAGTACATTCTTCCTGCAACAGTTAATTAATGGCTTAACGCTGGGCTCCGTCTACGGCCTGATCGCCATCGGCTACACCATGGTGTACGGCATTATCGGCATGATCAATTTCGCCCACGGCGAAGTGTATATGATTTCCGCCTATCTCTGCGCCATCGGCCTGGCGCTGCTCTCTTTCTTCGGTCTGCAGTCTTTTCCGCTGCTGATCCTCGGCACGCTGGCGTTCACCATCGTGGTAACCGGGGTGTACGGCTGGACCATCGAGCGTATCGCCTACAAACCGCTGCGCAACTCCACGCGCCTGGCACCGCTGATCTCCGCCATCGGCATGTCGCTTATCCTGCAAAACTACGCGCAGCTGAGCCAGGGCCCGCGCCAGCAAGGGGTTCCGACCATGCTGGACGGCGTGATTCGCCTGCATCTGGGCGACGGGTTCGTGCAGATAACCTACACCAAAGTGTTTATCCTGGTTGCCTCGTTTGCCGGCATGCTGGTACTCACCTGGATAATCAACCGTACCCGGCTGGGGCGGATGTGCCGCGCGGTTCAGCAGGATCGTAAGATGGCCGCCATTCTGGGGATTAACACCGACCGGATTATTTCTCTGGTCTTTGTCATCGGTGCGGCGATGGCGGGCCTGGCGGGGGTGCTGATCACCATGAACTACGGCACCTTTGATTTCTACGTCGGGTTCGTGATCGGCATTAAAGCCTTTACTGCAGCGGTACTCGGCGGCATCGGCTCCCTCCCCGGCGCCATGCTCGGTGGCCTCATCCTTGGCGTGGCGGAAGCACAGTTCTCGGGCATGGTGAACTCGGACTATAAGGATGTCTTTTCGTTCGGCCTGCTGGTCATGATCCTTATTTTCCGTCCCCAGGGCCTGCTTGGGCGCCCGATTGTAGCCAAAGTGTGAGGGAGAGAATGATGACATCACACGGTTTTTCACTTAAACGCTGCATGCTGGACGCGATTTTTTCCGGGCTGATTGCGCTGATAATCTTCGGCCCAATAGCGGGCGTGGTGCTGGACGGGTACAGCTTTAACTTTGCCGGACAGCGGCTGGCCTGGATGGTTGGCATCGTCATGCTCGGGCGTTTTCTGTTGAGCGTCTTTTTAGGTACCGCCGCGGGCGCGCGTTTCCAGGCACGCTTCGAGGCCGATAGCGCGGGCGTATATGTCCGGCCATCGGAATACAAAAGCCGCATGCGCTGGATTATTCCGCTGGTGATTGCTCTTGCGGTTTGCTTTCCGTTTGTCGCCACTAAATATGTGCTGACCGTCGCCATTCTCGGGCTGATCTACGTGCTTCTCGGCCTGGGGCTGAATATCGTCGTGGGTCTTGCCGGTCTGCTGGACCTGGGATATGTCGCATTCTACGCGATCGGGGCGTACGGCCTGGCGCTGGGATACCAGTATCTCGGCTTAGGCTTCTGGAGCATGCTGCCGCTGGCGGCAATTATGGCCGCCGCCGCAGGCGCCCTGCTCGGTTTCCCGGTACTGCGCATGCACGGTGACTATCTGGCCATCGTCACCCTCGGGTTCGGGGAGATCATTCGCCTGATACTGAACAACTGGCTGACCTTCACCGGCGGACCCAACGGCGTGTCGGCCCCTCCCCCCACCCTCTTCGGTCTGGAATTTGGTCGGCGCGCGAAAGAAGGAGGGGTGCCCTTCCACGAATTTTTCCACCTGACCTACAACCCGAACATGAAGTTTATTTTTATCTACACGGTGCTGTTCCTGGTGGTGATGCTGGTGCTCTATATCAAGCACCGCCTGACGCGAATGCCGATTGGACGGGCGTGGGAAGCACTGCGTGAAGACGAAATTGCCTGCCGCTCATTGGGGCTGAATCATGTTCTGGTTAAGCTTTCGGCCTTTACGCTGGGCGCATCGACCGCGGGGATTGCCGGCGTATTCTTCGCCACCTATCAGGGGTTCGTGAACCCGACCTCCTTCACCTTCTTTGAGTCGGCACTGATCCTCGCTATTGTGGTGCTGGGCGGTATGGGCTCTACGCCTGGCGTGGTGCTGGCCGCCTTTGTGCTCACGGTAACGCCGGAACTGCTGCGCAGTTTTGCCGAGTACCGCGTCCTGCTGTTTGGCATGCTGATGGTGGTGATGATGATCTGGCGTCCACGCGGTTTGATCCGCATTAACCGCAGCGGGTTCGCCGTGCGTAAGGGCGTCGCGCCATGAACGAAACGATATTACGCGTTGAACATCTGATGATGCACTTCGGCGGAATTAAGGCGCTAAACGACGTCAACCTGGACGTGCAGCGTGGATCAATTACCGCCCTGATTGGGCCAAACGGGGCGGGAAAAACAACCGTGTTTAACTGCCTGACGGGCTTCTACAGGGCTTCCGGCGGCAACATTTTATTTAATACCCGCACTAAAACGACCAACGTTATTCAGGTCCTCGGACAAAAATTCCAGCCGGGCGACTGGATTAACCCCGCGCAGTTCGGGCAGCGTCTGTTCTACAAAATGTTTGGCGGAACGCATCTGGTCAACCGCGCCGGGCTGGCGCGCACGTTTCAGAATATCCGTCTTTTTCGCGAGATGTCGGTCGTGGAAAACCTGCTGGTTGCGCAGCATATGCGGGTGAACCGCAATTTGCTCGCCGGGATCTTAAATACGCCGTCCTACCGGCGGGCGGAAAGCGACGCCCTGGACAGAGCCTTCTACTGGCTGGAAGTGGTGGATCTGGTGGAGTGCGCCAATCGCCTGGCGGGAGAGATGTCGTACGGCCAGCAGCGGCGTCTGGAAATTGCACGGGCAATGTGCACAGGGCCGGAAATGATCTGTCTGGATGAACCCGCCGCAGGGCTGAACCCGGTTGAAACGCATAAGCTGAGCGGCATTATTCGCTTTCTGCGGGATCATCATGACATCACGGTATTGCTGATTGAGCATGATATGGGGATGGTGATGGAAATTTCGGACGACGTTATCGTGCTCGACCACGGCGATGTGATTGCCAGAGGAAAACCCGAGCAGATCCAGCATGATGAAAAGGTCATTGCCGCCTACCTGGGTACGGACGAAAGCGAGGTCACCCTATGAGCGAACCGCTGCTGGCATTTCGCGAGGTGGATGTGTTTTACGGCGTCATTCAGGCGCTGAAGCAGGTTTCCCTCGAGGTCAATAAAGGGGAAACCGTGGCGCTGATTGGCGCAAACGGCGCGGGTAAATCGACACTGCTGATGTCCATCTTTGGCCAGCCCCGTATCCGCAACGGGCAGATCCTTTTCGGTGGTGAAGATATCAGCCATCAATCCACCCACTACGTCGCGTCCGGCGGCATTGCGCAGGCGCCGGAAGGCAGACGAATCTTCCCGGATATGACCGTTGAAGAGAACCTGCTGATGGGGACCATCCCCATCGGCAGCCAGTTTGCCGCTGAGGATATGCAAACCATGTTCGACCTTTTCCCCCGCCTCAAGGAGCGACGCAAGCAGCGCGCGATGACCATGTCAGGCGGGGAACAGCAGATGCTGGCGATCGCCCGGGCGCTGATGAGCCGTCCGAAGCTGCTGCTGCTGGATGAACCAAGCCTGGGCTTAGCACCGATAGTGGTGAAGCAGATCTTCCAGACCCTTCGCGAGCTTGCCCGTAACGGCATGACCATCTTTCTGGTAGAGCAGAATGCGCATCACGCGTTGAAACTTTCCGACCGCGGGTATGTGATGGTTAACGGGCAGATCCGGTTGAGCGGCAGCGGCGAGGAGCTGCTGGGAAATCAGGAGGTCAGGAAGGCTTATCTGGGCGGGGTGTGAGGCGGATATTCAGGTACAAAAAAACCACCTTTCGGTGGTTTCACGACACTGCTTATTGCTTTGATTATTCTTTGTTTTCCCATGGTAGCCGGAGTGGGACTTGAACCCACACAGCGCGAACGCCGAGGGATTTTAAATCCCTTGTGTCTACCGATTCCACCATCCGGCCAGGGAAGAAAGTGGAGGCGCGTTCCGGAGTCGAACCGGACTAGACGGATTTGCAATCCGCTACATAACCGCTTTGCTAACGCGCCGTAAAACTTTTCTAACTGACACCCGCAACTGCGCATGTCTTTAATCTGGAGCGGGAAACGAGACTCGAACTCGCGACCCCGACCTTGGCAAGGTCGTGCTCTACCAACTGAGCTATTCCCGCATGCTATCAAGTAACTCTCTAACCACTTGATTTCATTATCGTCCGACTTGCTGTGCCGCCGTTCGATGCGTTGCATTCTACTGATATGACGTTATGAGTCAACGTTATTTTTTGCATCCCCGGATCGTTTGCTGAAATTTACGGCGAAACGATCACTGATCAAGCAAATCCCCGCGTGCAGCGTTCAAATATTGCAGCATGGACCACAGAGTCAGTACTGCCGCTACCCACAGGAGACCAATCCCCGCCCACTCGACCCAGGCGTTCGGACGCCAGAGCATCCAGACCAGCGCCGCCATCTGCGCCGTCGTTTTCACTTTACCAATCCAGGAAACCGCTACGCTGCTGCGTTTGCCCAGTTCAGCCATCCACTCGCGCAGTGCAGAGATAATGATCTCACGGCCGATCATGGTAGCCGCAGGCAGCGTTACCCACCAGGTGTGATAGTGCTCGGCCACCAGAACCATGGCGATAGCGACCATCACTTTATCCGCCACCGGATCGAGGAAGGCGCCAAAACGGGTGCTTTGATTCCAGCGGCGCGCCAGATATCCATCAAACCAGTCGGTGACTGCCGCGATCAGAAAGAGCAATGCGCAGGCGAAAGGTGCCCAAACGACCGGCAGATAAAACGCCAGTACAAAGAACGGGATGAGTACAACACGAAAGAGAGTGAGCAACGTAGGGATATTATATTGCATAGTGACGGTAACTATTTGTTGTCAGTAAAATTTAGCTCTATGTTGCTACAGAGCCCTCAATGTTTCAACGAGTAGTAGATCTTTTCTGCCAGCCCTTGCGAAATACCCGGCACTTTTGCAATTTCCTCCATGCTGGCGTTGAGTAACCCTTGCAATCCGCCCATATATTTCAGCAGCATCTGGCGACGCTTTGGCCCCACGCCTTCAATGGTCTCCAGCGAACTGGTGTTTTTCACCTTCGCCCGTTTTTTGCGGTGACCGCTGATGGCATGGTCGTGTGATTCATCGCGAATATGCTGAATGACGTGCAGCGCCGGAGAATCCGGCGGCAGGCTGAATCCCTCACCTTCCGGCTCGAAGAACAATGTCTCCAGGCCGGCCTTACGATCGGCCCCTTTTGCGACACCCAGCAGCAGCGGATGGTTTTTATCCCAGCTGACATCAAGCGATTCAAATACCGCTTTCGCCTGGCCTAGCTGCCCTTTCCCACCGTCAATCAGGATCACATCCGGGATTTTGCTCTCTTCTATGGCTTTACCATAGCGACGACGAAGCACCTGATTCATGGCCGCATAGTCATCACCCGGCGTGATCCCGGTGATGTTATAGCGGCGATACTCGGCGCGTAGCGGGCCGTTAGCATCAAACACCACGCAGGACGCTACCGTCTGTTCCCCCATCGTATGACTGATGTCGAAACATTCCATTCGCTTCACTTCCGGCAACTTTAACAGCGTCGCCAGCGCCGTTAAACGCTGGTTAACCGTCGACTGCTGCGACAGCTTAGTGGTGAGTGCCGTCGCCGCGTTGGTTCGCGCCAGCTTCAGATAACGCGCGCGATCGCCGCGTGGTTTGGTTTGAACATTGACCCGACGCCCCGCCAGTTCAGAGAGCGAATCGGCAAGCAGGGTTTTATCGTCAAGATTAAAATCGAGCAGGATCTCAGAAGGGAGCGTACGCATCTGGCTCCCCTGTAGATAGAACTGGCCGACAAAGGTTTCCACCACTTCACCCAGTTCGGTACCGCCGGGCACTTTCGGGAAATAGCTGCGGCTGCCGAGCACTTTGCCCTGGCGAATAAACAGCACGTGCACGCAGGCCATTCCGGCGTCAAAGGCTACGCCGATGACGTCGAGATCGTCACCGGTGTTCGAGACAAACTGTTTCTCAGTGACTCTGCGCACCGCCTGGATTTGGTCGCGGATACGCGCGGCCTCTTCGAACTCGAGTGCGGCGCTAGCTTTTTCCATCCGCGCGATCAGCTGCGTTAAGACCTGATCGTCTTTTCCGGCCAGGAACAGGCGCACATAGTCCACCTGCTGAGCATACTCTTCTTCACTTACCAGCCCCGCCACGCAGGGCCCCAGGCAGCGCCCAATCTGGTACTGCAGGCACGGGCGCGAGCGGTTACGGTAAACGCTGTTTTCACACTGGCGGATCGGGAAGATTTTTTGCAGCAGCGCCAGCGTTTCACGCACGGCATAACCATTAGGGAATGGCCCGAAGTATTCGCCCTTAGCGTGTTTTGCACCGCGGTGCATGGCCAGGCGCGGATGGGTGTCGCCGCTCAGAAAAATAAACGGGTAGGATTTATCATCACGCAGCAGGACGTTATAGCGTGGCTGGTAGAGCTTAATATAGTTGTGCTCAAGCAGCAGCGCTTCTGTCTCGGTGTGCGTGACGGTGACATCAATATTCTGAATGAGTGAGACCAGCGCTTCGGTCTTCCGTGAGGCCAGGTTGCTGCGAAAATAGCTGGAGAGACGTTTTTTAAGATCTTTTGCCTTCCCCACATAGATAACCGTACCGCCAGCGTCATACATGCGATAGACGCCAGGCTGGCTGGTTACGGTTTTCAGAAATGCTTTTGAATCGAACACATCACTCACTGACTTAACAACGTCTCCGCATTACACAAACCATGCCGGATGGCCAGATGTGTCAGTTCAACGTCACCATGAATGTTCAGTTTACTGAACATCCGGTAACGGTAGCTGTTCACCGTTTTCGGGCTGAGATTCAACTGTTCCGAGATCTCATTCACCTTCTGACCTTTGGTGATCATCAGCATAATCTGCAATTCACGCTCGGACAAACTGGCAAAGGGTGATTCGGTTTTCTCGGGCTCGATCTGACTCAGCGCCATCTGCTGAGCGATATCGGAAGCAATGTAGCGCTGTCCGGCAAACACAGAACGGATTGCATTGACGACTTCCTGCGGCGCGGCCCCTTTACTCAGGTACCCCGCTGCGCCCGCCTGCATCACTTTCGCGGGCAGTGGGTTTTCGGTATGCACGGTCAGCATGATGACTTTTGTATCGACAAAGGTACGCGCAATTTTGCGTGTTGCTTCAAGACCGCCGATACCGGGCATATTCATATCCATCAGTACCACATCGGCCGAGTTTGTGCGGCACCATTTTACCGCATCTTCGCCACAGCAGGCCTCACCGGCAACTTTAATACCTTTAATATCTTCAAGAATGCGTCGTATCCCTGCGCGCACCAGTTCGTGGTCATCAACAAGAAGGACGTTGATCAAAGGAAATGTCTCCAGAATAGGGATAACGCTACTGAGTGATAATTTGGTTTATATTAACGGTTTTTATCACAAGATTAAAACGTTAAAAAATCGGCTATTCGATTTCCCTCTCGTTTTTGGAAATTAGGCTGTACAGTCCATGGAAAGAGAGACCGTGCATTTAGGGCTTTTGCAGCTTTTTTTAAGCATCTGTATTCAAAAAGTTACAAAAAACTTGCAGGCTTTCCCTGCAAAAAAACAGTTCTCAAATTTTTGTAACAATAATTAACGGCAAGCGAACCAGGGGTAAACAATTAATTGCCATAAACAGCGGCTCAGTTTACCGGCTCGCTTTGTTTACGCAATTAAACACCCGCGTAAAAGTACAAAAAACAACCACTGCATTTTTTGCGTCAGCTTGTGGTATACTCCGCCGCCTTGACTTTCGTCGTCGCGTTTTAGCGCCGTTAAATAATGAGGAAAATAAATGAGCACATCTGAATTTGCCACTGCGGAGAATAACCAGGAACTGGCACAGGAAGTCAACTGCCTGAAAGCGCTGCTGACGCTGATGCTGCAGGCGATGGGCCAGGCTGATGCCGGTCGTGTGATCATTAAAATGGAAAAACAAATCGCGGAGATGGAAGACCAGGCTGAATCAGCAGTATTTGCGAACACTGTTAAGCAAATCAAACAAGCCTACCGCCAGTAACAAAAAACGGCTGAATGCAGGGCATTCAGCCGTTATCTCGTCTGTCACGCAGAACGTCTTATCTACTCAAATCAGCCCCGTAGCCGCCGCGTAGCATGCGATCTGCGTTTTATTTGGCGCATTGAATTTTTTCTGCATATTTTTTTGATGGAAGTTAACGGTATTCTCGGAGATAGAGAGAATGATCGCTATTTCCGCTGAGGTCTTCCCTTCCGCAGTCCATTTCAGAATTTCACGCTCGCGCTTGCTAAATTTCATTTCGGGCGGCATGACCATCTCATCGTCAAAACGCATCAGAGAGGTTAAGGCCATTTGCACCAGCATTTGCAATCGCAGCTCTATTTCCTCATGGGCTAATGCCCCCTCCCGTACACTAGTGCGAGAAACTGACAGGAAGCCGAGCGCATGATTAGGCAGCATCAGGCACTGCGTTATTCCCGCGCGTAAACCGTGGTCCTGCGCGCTGTGCCATAATTCCTGCGCCTCAGCGAATAATGCGTCTGTCCAGGGGAGATGCCCCTGAATGAAATTCTCCGGTTTTAAAACCGGATCGATCGCGAAATAGTTCGCGGATTGATATTGCGCCATCCACAGCTTTGGGTAAGTGGTATGCAGTGAGATTTTAGGGCGCGTAAATGGCACGGGATGGCGCACGCAGAGCGCGTAATAATCGAATTCCAGCGCCTGAGTTTGTTGCTCCAGCTCATGATATACCTCTGCAGCACAGGTCAATTCCTGAAAGCGGAGGGAGCAATCCCGTCGCCAGGTGAAAAAGTCTAAATCCTTCATACTTACTAAATGAAGCCTCTGAACAGATAATCATTATTATGGTGAATATAAGCTAACACATAAAACTTTTTTCTAACCGCAAAATATCTGTAATAGCACAATTAACTTTACTATCGATAAGGTTTGTCCGAGCCGGATGGAATAAAAAAAAGCCCCCCGCACAAAGGGTGAATAATTTGCTCCAGGATTTATTCCTGGAGCAAAAGAGTGCAAAAATGTTACTGCATAAGGAATTTTTCAAGGAACTGACGGGTTCGCGGCTGTTGAGGGTTGGCGAATAGGCTTTTCGCTGGCCCCTGCTCCACAATCCGTCCCTGATCCATGAAGATAGCTCTGTCAGCAACATCGCGCGCAAAGCTCATTTCATGAGTCACGATCACCATCGTACGTTTCTCTTGTGCCAGCTGGCGAATGGTGCTCAGCACCTCGCCCACCAGTTCCGGATCGAGCGCAGAGGTCGGTTCATCAAAAAGGATCACGTCCGGGCGCATCGCCAGCGCACGTGCTATCGCCACGCGCTGCTGTTGCCCGCCAGACAGGCGACGCGGATAGCTGGTCTCTTTTCCCGCCAGACCGACTTTAGCAAGCAGTTCGCGAGCCCGCGCCGTCGCTTCCTCTTTCGGCTCACCTTTAACGATAACCGGCCCTTCGATAATGTTCTCCAGCACCGTACGGTGCGGGAAAAGATTGAAGTTCTGGAAAACAAAGCCGACATGCTGGCGCAGGCGGCGAATTAACCCTTTCTGCTGGCTTATGGATTTACCGGTATCAATCGTGATCTCCCCTACCCGAATGGTGCCGCCTTCCGGCTGTTCAAGCAGGTTAATGCTGCGCAGCAGCGTCGTCTTTCCCGAACCGCTCGGTCCGATAATCGCCACCACTTCGCCTTGCTCGACTTCCAGATCGATCCCGTGGAGCACCGTTTGACCGTGGAATTTTTTCACCAGGTTTTTGACGTCGATTGCACTCATTTTGGATCACGCTCCTGGCGGTTAAGCTGGTTTTCGAAATAGTTTTGCAGAGCAGACAGCACCGTCGCCATCACCCAGTAAATCAGCGATGCGGCGAGATACATGGTAAAGACTTCGAGCGTGCGGGAGGTGATAAGCTGTGCCTGGCGGAAAAGCTCCGGAACCTGAATCGTTGCCGCCAGAGAGGTATCTTTCACCAGGCTGATGAAGCTGTTGCTAAGCGGTGGTAGCGCAACGCGTGCCGCCTGCGGCAGAATGGCCCGGCGCAATGTTTGCCATGGCGTCATCCCGATGCTGGCCGCCGCCTCCCACTGGCCTTTATCAATGGAGGAGATGGCCGCACGCAGGGTTTCTGAAGTGTACGCCGCGGTATTGAGCGACAGGCCAATCATCGCGGCCGGGATCGGATCCAGCTCGATACCAAACTGCGGTAAGCCGTAGTAGATCATAAAGAGCTGAGCGATAAGCGGCGTACCGCGAAACACGGAGATATAAAAGCGCGCCAGCCAACGCACCGGTAAAACCGGTGACATGCGCATTAAGGCCAGCACAAAGCCCAGCACCAGCCCAAAGAACATCCCGCCAATACTGAGCTGTAACGTAAATACCGCACCTTTCAGCAGATACGGCAGAGAATCAATAACCAGTTGAATACTTTCTTGCATTATTATTTTTCGACCTGATTTTTAGACATGAGGATGGTAGGCAAACAGCGCAGGCGCTCCGCCGGTATGGACAAATAAAATCGGCCCTTCATCCTTAAAGCGTTTTTGCGCAATGCCGTCGATCAGTCCGGCCATCGCTTTGCCGGTATAGACCGGATCGAGCAGTATGCCCTCGAGGCGCGCCAGTAGTTTCACCGCTTCCATTCCCTCTTCGTTCGGCGTGCCGTAACCCGGCGCAAAATAGTCATCCCAGAGCAGAATATCGGCCTTTGCCTTTAGCTCAAGCTGCGCGGCTACCGCCTGCTGTAAAGTGACCACTTTCGGCTTCTGATCCGCGACGCTGCGGGAGACCGTCACGCCAATCAGCTCGACGTCCGGCAGCAGTTGCTCCAGCCCCACCGCCAGCCCTGCATGCGTGCCCGCACTGCCGGACGCGACAACCACGGAAGAGAGACTCACCGCGCCCTCGCACTGCTGTGCGATTTCCAGCGCACTTTCCACATACCCCAGCGCGCCAAGCGCACTCGAACCACCAACGGGGATAACGTAGGGGCGGAACCCCTGCGCTTCCAGACGCGTCGCCAGCTCATCAAGCTGGGCGGTCGGGTCGGTCAGCGCGTCAACCATCTCAACCTGCACGTTGAACAGATCCAGCAGCAGGCGGTTACCGTTGGTCAGATAATTTTCAGCCCGCGTGCCAATCGGGTTTTCCAGCAATGCCACGCAGTGGAGCCCGAGTTTCGCCGCCACTGCCGCCGTCTGACGAACGTGGTTGGACTGGATAGCCCCGGCAGTAATGAGCGTATCCGCGCCTTCGCGCAGTGCGTCAGCCGCCAGAAACTCCAGCTTGCGCAGCTTGTTGCCCCCCATCGCCATCGGCGTCACGTCATCACGCTTAATAAAAATATCGCGCCCTAAATAATCAGAAAATCGCGGCAGGTACTCCAGCGGCGTCGGCGCGCCGATAAACTCCAGGCGGGGAAAGCGCGTTAAATTCTGTAGTGACATGGGTTCTCCGGTAACTCTGACAAAATGTGATATTTTTCATTATGCACGCAGACGCGAAAGAAATAAAAAAGGCGCTTTTAAAAGCGCCTTTTTTTACGGCAGAAACTTATTTTGTGACGTCTGCTCCGAACCACTTCTCGGAGAGCGCTTTCAGGCTGCCGTCTTTTTGCATGTCAGCAATCGCGGAATCAATCGCTTTTACCAGGTCTTCGTTGCCCTTACGAACGGCCACGCCGGATTCCTGACGAGAGAACGCATCACCCGCTACGGCCAGGGTATTGTTGGTTTTCTTAACCAGATCCAGCGCTGCCAGGCGGTCGACCAGAATGGCGTCGATACGGCCCACGCGCAGATCCTGGTATTTCGTCGGGTCATCATCATAGGTGCGGATATCAACGCCCTGCACGTTCTGGCGCAGCCACTCTTCGTAGTTGGTACCCAGACCGACACCGACTTTTTTACCTTTCAGATCCGCGGCAGTTTTAATTCCGTCTTCATTGCCTTTCTTCACCAGCGCCTGAATACCGGACACGGTGTACGGCGTAGAGAAGTCATATTTCTTCTTACGCTCGTCAGAAATGGTCACCTGATTGATCACCACATCAATACGTTTGGAATCCAGCGACGCCAGCATACCGTCCCATTTGGTCGGTTTCAGTGACGCTTTCACGCCGAGGTGCTTCGCCAGCTCTTCAGCAAACTCCACTTCAAAACCGGTCAGCTTACCGTCATCGCCCTGGAAGCTGAACGGAGGATAGGTTCCTTCCAGCCCGACCAGCAGCGTACCGCGCTCTTTTACTTTATTCAGCAGGTTTTCTGCGGCGAACGTTTTCACGCTCATGCCCGCAACCAGCGCAACGGCCATAACACCCATCAGCGCCTGACGACCCAGAAGTGCAAATTTCATAAATACCCCGATATAGTGGAATTTTTACGTAGTGTAGAGAAATCGCCTGCAACGTCAAAGGCGACTGCGCTACATCTTATTCTTTTTTAATATATATCAGAAGTTGTTCCGGCGTGGGCTTTCTGCTTTATGGCACCCGGCATTTGTACCTTGTATTGCGCATACTTGCGCAGCGCAATTCGGTAGTTGTTGGTGCTGGTCGCAGGCAGCCACGGCTCCAGATTTTCATCCAGATAACCGGTTTTCAGCAGATCGCGAGAAATATTGTTTACGGTCAGATGCTGCCCAAGTCGACGCAGGCGAACGACATATTCGCGAACGGTGCCGTGGCTCATCTCCGTTTGTTCAAACAGGAACTGCTTGAAGCCGATAATATCGAAGAAGTCGCTTTGCTCTTTGCAGTGGAGATCGCCACAGAAACGGCAAAGCGCTACCCACTCTTTTTGCTCTTCGAGCCATGCTGCTTCGTCCATCAATGTGTCGAGGCGCGAAATCGCAATTTTATTGACGATTTCGCCGCGACGAACCAGCGTGATACGATCGAGTAACTTGTTACAGTGGGCGCAATGCGTCTGACTGTGTTTAAAGTCTTTCAGGTAGCGGCTTAAAGGCCGTCTTTTAGATTGCTGCACCGTCATGATAACTCCTGGTTGTCAATACGTTGTGCGGCATTTCCCAGGTGAATCAATCACCTATAACTTACCCAGCTTGGTTCGTAAGCGTTTAATGGCCTGGCTGTGCAGCTGGCTCACCCGCGACTCTCCCACCTCCAGAACAGCGCCAATCTCTTTAAGGTTTAGCTCTTCCTGGTAATAAAGGGTCAACACCAGCTGTTCGCGTTCTGGTAAAGCTTCAATCGCTTCCATTACGCGCTGGCGTAAATTCCCTTCCATTAAATGGTGTAACGGGTTTTCCTGCTGGTGCTCATCCGTCACCAGCTCGATGCTATCGCCATGCTCTTCGCGCCACTCGTCGTAAGAGAAGAGTTGGCTATTATTGGTATCGAGCAACATCTGACGATACTCTTCAACAGCAATGCCAAGACGTTCCGCCACTTCGGTTTCCGTTGCGTTACGTCCCAGTTCCTGTTCCAGCTGCCCCATCGCATGCGCCACTTCGCGCGCGTTGCGGCGAACACTGCGCGGCACCCAGTCACGGCTGCGCAGCTCGTCCAGCATCGCACCACGAATACGCTGAACTGCGTAAGTCGTAAATGCCGTTCCTTGCAGAGCGTCGTATCGGTCAACTGCATTCAATAACCCGATACCGCCCGCCTGTAGCAGATCGTCGAGTTCCACGCTCGCCGGCAAGCGCACCTGGAGGCGCAATGCTTCGTGACGCACCAGCGGGACATAACGCTGCCACAGCGAGTGTTTATCCATTACACCTTCAGCGGTATAGAGTGAATTCACGATAAACAGCCCTGCGTTAGTTGAGTTATCGGCATGATTATCCGATTCTGCAGGGCGTTCAATTGGATGAATAGTGGGTAAAATGAGGGGTTATTTGGGGGTTACGGATGCATTTCGACATAACATGCATCCTTCAGTAAGAATAAAGTCAGCCTTTTTTGCACAGCAAAAATATGCTTGAACATAAATCCGGGTATTGATGGCCTAACTCGTAGCATCCCTCAAGATATTGCTTAGAGATGATATCGGTCTGTAAAAGTTTGTCCCACTGGAAATTAGCGAGCGCCTTGAAGAAAATACCCGTTCGATAAACAACATTTAGGCCGGCAAGACGGGCCTCACTCTCAAGCGTATCCAGGGAATAAGTGCAGCGATGACCGTGGAGATATTCAGCCTCCGTCACCGCACTATTATGCGAGATTAACCCCATTTTAACGGCAATCTGCCGGGAGGCCGCATGTGCATTAGGACAGACCAGAAAGAGATATCCGTCATCCGTTAGCCATTCATCATTAATGCGTTTTAAGAGTTTAACGGGATCGTCGATATGTTCCAGCACGTGCGTAAGGACAATATTGTCATAGCGTTCCGGCAGTACAACATCCTCAAAGCGGGAATGAACAAACGATATATGTTTACCCAGACGCTCGCTAGCGATAGCCATCGCCTCTGCCGAGGCTTCCACGCAGGTGATGGCATCGAATTTTTCAGCAAGGCGTGCCGTAAAATCACCTTTAAAACTCCCAAGCTCAAGTAAATTACCCGGTTTAAAGAAAGGAGTGAACGCACGAATCATAAAAGGATGCATCACATCAAAATCGAAATTATAGGCATACTGATGATCGGATGTATCTTTGATTTCCTGATTATAATCACGAAGAGTCATGTTGTTTTCTCACTATGCAAGGTCATGGTTTTCTTTGAACCGTTTGAAACGCCGAAGGTAAACCCATGCTTTAGATATAAACGTTGCGCCGACGCATTATTCTCATCGACTTCAAGATTAATTTCAGCCACACCCAGGCGCTGTAAATGTTCAATGCATTGAATCAATAGCTGGCTGCCAAGGCCGCATTGCTGCGCGTCAGGCAAAACGGAAACATTGGTAATAAATCCCAGTTGACGCTGCGCGTTATAATAAGCTGCAACCAGCCCTGTGAGCGTGTTGTTATGCCAGGCTTCTACTCGCCATGCGCGATCCACTATTTTTTGGGCATAGTCCTCTAACGCAATGACGGCGGTAATTGAGGCAATAAAAAACGGGTCACATTGTTTAAAATGGACGACGATCTCCTCCGGAGTAGCGCGATTACGACAAAACGCCCAGCGATTCATATCACCAGTTCCGCAAGGCCAAAGCCGGCTTTGCCAAATGCATTACCGTTATAGAGCAAATAGACTTTATCATCGCAGCGGAAAAGATGTGGATAGCACTGCATTTCGCTGTCCCAGTCATCCCCGGACACCAGCGAGGCCATCTGGCTGTCGTCACGATGCCAGTGCTGTAAATCATCAGACCAGGCATAGCCCAGACGATAACCGCGCCCCTGCCCGGTGCGGAAATCGAAACACTCCCGGAAGCAAAAGACCATATGATACCGACCATTTATTTCAATCACCGTCGGCAGCGCCTGGCATTCGTCATCTCCCAGAACAGAAGGGATAATTTGCCTGCTGTCACGCTGCCAGTTTATGCCATCGTTTGATACCGCATGGGCAATTTTATAGATGCGATCCGGTACCGAATCGGGCGTGCGCTTTTTCCAGCCCGTGCCAAAGATGTACCACATATGGAAACTTTCACGGGTATAGATAACAAACGCGTCCCCCACCAGATGCGGCTCGTGCAGCGAGGGCCCCATTACAGGGCCAGTGCCGACGCGAGTGAAGTGTTCGCCATTGTCCGTGCTGACCGCAAGACCTATTGCCGTATCAACCGAGACCGAAACGCGACGATTCCAGCCCGTTGTCCAGGCCAGGATTTTACCTTCGTGACGCAGGACGTTGCAGGGGAAAATACCGTGTTCATCGAATGTGCCCAGCTCAGCAGGCGCGATCACCGGCTCGGGGCTGACCCGAAGCACTGCCTGCAGAGATTTATCCATATCCACATAGCAGACCCGGCTTATAAACTTTGCTGAATTTTCCTCCCGCTCGCGCGTGGAAAAATAAATGCGAACAAAATCATCAAAAACCAGCGCCTGCGGAGACTGGGCAAAACCGACCCCTTTAACCAGAGGAGGAAACTGTGACGGCGAATAGATAAGCCCATGCTTATGCCAGTTCAGGGTTAACATAATTTGCCCTCAAGTTCTGCCAGTCCAAAGCCGTAGCGCCCTACCTGATCCCCCAGATAAGCCATATAAATCTTGCCATCCAGTTCGAAGACGTGCGGGTAGCTGATCATTTCTGCATCCCATCCGGAAGCAGAAACATCAATACCTGCTTTGCTATCATCCCGATGCCACGCGATCATATCCAGGCTCCATGCGTAGCCAATGCGGTAACCGTTCTGTTTTCCGCGGTAATGGGTGCTGTAGCGGTAGCAAAAAAACATGTGGTATTTGCCGTTGGCGTAAAAGACATCCGGACTGGCCTGCGCCTCGTCCTCTTCTATACGGCTGGGGATCAGATCTTTATTCAGCTTCGTCCAGTTGATGCCATCCTCAGATGTCGCCATGCGAATCTTGTAGACCGGTTCAGCGCGGCCATCCACCCACTTCCATTTGCGCCCGGCAATATAAAAAAGCTGCCATTGGTTATTGAATCTGCGAATTTTAGGCCCACTCATCACGAACGGTTCATCCGGAGAATAACCAATTGCCGGCCCAGGCCCCGCTTTAACGAAGGTCTCCCCCTGGTCATGGCTTACCGCCATGCCTATTGCCACGTTGAAGGGCACGGACTCACATCGCGTCCAGCCTGCATACCAGGCCTTTACCACATCGTTATCGCGCATCACGGAGACGGGATAGGTACCAAACTCGTCAAATTCTCCGTATCCGCCCAGCGGGAGAATAGGTTCGCGGGCAAAGCCTAATACGTTGAAGAGGTCATCACGGGCCAAATCTACCCAGGCGGAGTAGCTGACATATTTCCCCTGTTCATCGGCAGGCGGGCGGCAGGAGAAATAGACGCGCACGAAATCATCAAAGATCAGCGTCGCGGGGGCCTGCGCAAACTCTTTAAGCCATGGGAGATGGGTCACCTCCTGCGGGGTAAAGACCTTCCCCAATTTTTTCCATGTAAACATATTAAATTAACTCATAACCACGTTGCAGGCGACGAACTACCTCATCGCGAGGGTTAAACATCATGACGTCAATAATCGACAGCCAGGGGATAAACTCTGCGTCAGAATGCGGGTAGTGCCACGGCTGCGGCTGTATAAATTGCAGTTCAAGCCCGCGTTCGTCGAAGTCCTGCCGGGAATAGAGCGCCATACCTCCCGGGGGATTAATATACGTACGGGCGTTCATCGCCTGACAAATATCAATGACGCGATCCTGGGACTTTAAGGCGTGATTCGCCGGTAACGAAGACGAAACAATCAGCTCGCAGGATAAGCCGAAATAATCCCTCAGCCCGGTCAGCCCATGCCACAGATAATTAAAAAGGTTATCGTCCGGATTCTGAATAATGTCCTCAACTACCGGCATTACCGCGGAAAACCAGGGCGCGTGGCGGTACGCACCAACAATCTGATTGCACAGCTTATTGCGGTCAAACGCAGCCGAGAGCTGCCGCTCTCTGATATCCAGAAAGTCTGAGTCTTTTTTTAACGGCAGCGAAATTAACAACTCCGCGCCGCGAGCCTGGATACGGTTACGGTTAATCCACCCTTTTTTCGTGTACTTAATGTTGTCATACACCACGAAAGCATCCACTGCCGCCATCAGCTGGAAATAGCCACAATACGGGAAAAAATAGGGCTGCATGATCGCGAGCTTCATCGGTTTCCCTTCCTATCCATTGACGACCAGCGCAGGCTCTGCTGCACGGGAGGCATCTATAAACAAGTCCTGGATAATCTCAATGATGCGACGCTGATCGGCCACCAGCAGGCCTGGATAGATTGGCAGGCAGAGCACCGCATGAGAAATTTCGTCCGCAACCGGGAGATTCTGCACATTAGCCGTCGGGAAGTGGCGATACATCGGGAATGCGCTGATCAGCGGATAGAAATAGCGCCGGGCATAGATATTATGCTTGCGCAGCTCCGTATAGATGGCATCCCGGCTTACCGCGGAATCTGCGCGAATAAGCACCGGGAAATAGGAGTAATTCCATTCAATATTACCGGCAGGCTTAATGTACTCCAGCGCAGGGAGCGTGGAATCGAGCAGCTCAACGTAACGTTGATAGATAATTGCGCGTTCCTGCAGCGCGCTATCAATATACTTCAACTGCAAAAGCCCCATCGCCGCCTGCACTTCATTCATTTTGGCGTTAATACCCGGCGCCATCACAATGGTTTCATCGGCAAAACCAAAGTTTTTAAGGTAATCGATACGCTGTTTGGTTTTGGCGTCATGGCAAATAATGGCTCCCCCTTCGAAGGTATTAAACACCTTCGTTGCGTGGAAGCTCAGCACGGATAAATCGCCATAATTAAGGATGCTGGCGTTATCTTGCTTGACCCCGAAACAGTGGGCCGCATCGTAGATCACCTTCAGGCCATAGGTATCGGCAATTTTCTGGATGCGCTCCATGTCGCAAGGAATGCCATAGCAGTGGACCGGCATGATGGCTGTCGTTTTTGGGGTAATCAGCTCTTCAATGCGGTCCGGATCGATATTAAAGGTAACGGGGTCAATATCGGCAAAGACCGGCGTTAAATCATTCCACAGCAGGCTGTGAGAGGTGGCGACAAAGGAGTACGGCGTGGTGATCACTTCGCCGGTAATACGCAATGTCTGAAGCGCCGTCAGCAGTGCAAGCGTGCCGTTGGAGAACAGGCAGACATACTTCACGCCCAGATACGCCGCCAGCGCCTCTTCCAGCTGCTGGTGGAATTGCCCGCTGTTAGTCAAAATTTTACTTTCCCACAAGGTCTCCAGATAAGGGATAAACTCCTCAAGTGGCGGAAGAAGTGGACTGGTAACGTAGACATTTTTCATAAGTTAATCCTCAGTACCTGATACCCGGAAACTGCGAGGTGCCTCATCAGAACACCATTTTCGCCAGGCCTCACGAAGGGCCTGCTGGAAAGGAATCGCCACGTTGCTCTGGCCCTGCGGTGGGATTGTGCTCCGCATCTTCTGGCGCAGGGCGTTGAGGGTTTCCAGGCGGGTTTGCCAGCTAACGGCTTTGTCGAAATAGTCCTGCTGACTTTCCGCCACAAATTCATCCAGCCCGTAGATATGCATGATCTCCAGCCCCTGCCGCGCGGGATAGGTTGCCCCTGCCAGGGTAAGCGTCGGGACACCCATCCATATGCCATGGCTGGTGGTGGTTCCCCCGTTGTACGGGAAGGAATCAAGCAATATGTCTACCTCATGATGCATATGAAGATAGGACTCCAGCCCCGTCGTTTTACGGAAGATAAGCTGCTCATCCGATACGCCCAGCGCATTTAGCTTTTTGCGGTAGCGGGCGATCATCGCATCGTCATCCATAAAGCCAATCAGCAAACGTGACGTGGCGTTATGCAGCAGAATGCGCGCCCACAGCGCAAAGACCTGGTCATTCAATTTCTTAGGGCGGTTGAAGCTACCGTAGGTAAACCAGCCGTTCGTCAGGGCTGGCAAGGCATTGACGTCAGGGCTGCAGGCATCCGGCTCGAAGAAGTTATCGAGTGGAATCGCGATCAGCTTTTCAGTGAACTGAGCGTCTATCGCTGCATTCCTGACAAACCCGGTACTGATAATGCGGTAATCCATCTGCCGCATCCCGGTCGTGCCCGGATAGCCGAGCCAGGTGATTTGCACCGGCGCAGGCTTAAAGGCAAACGCGGGTAAACGCGTCCCGGTGGTGTGGCCTGAGAGGTCAAAAAGAATATCGATACCGTCGCTGTGGATCTGTTTTGCCAGCTCAACGTTATTGAGATGGGTAACGGATAACCACTTCGTGGAGGTGCTACGGAAGTGCTCCGTAACGGCATCATCTTTGTCCAGCGTGCTATATCCGTAGAGGGAAAACTGCTTCCGATCCATGCCGTCCCAGAACGGGCGCAGGAAGCGGCTTACGGGATGGTTACGGAAATCTCCGGAGACAAAGCCTACGCGCAGCGGCCGCTCGGGATCCTTGCTACCCTGCCACGTCAGCGACAGGTCGAATTTTTTCGCCCACGCGGCCACCAGTTCGCCATAGGCAAGATGGCGTTCGAAGAGCACGTCCGGGGAGATAGAAAAGTCGTGGGTAAGAACAAACAGCAGGCTGGTGAAGCAGTCAAAATCACCCGGCGCAAACTCGAGCGATTTCTCGAGGAAATAGCGTGCTTCCGTCAGTTTCTGATTATCACTGAGAATAATGCCCATCATCGCAAGATGAAGCGGATTCGTGGCGTTATAGCGCAAAGACTCCCTTGCGCAGCGTTCAGCCATGGCCATATTGCGACGCGTGTGATAAACCACCGCCAGCGTATTCCAGAATGACGCATTATGTTTATTTAGCCGCAGCAGCGCCTGCAGGATCCGGGCGGCATAATGCAGCTCGCCTTTTTTCTGCAACACGGTTGCCAGATCAAACCAGATATCCTGTCCGGCAGAGTAGCGGCTCATGAGCTGACAGAGTGACGATAGCGCCTCATCCCAGTCGCCCATCAGCAGGCTGGCGCGGGAAGCGCAGCGAAGCATGTGCAGATTATGGGGATCGTTCTCAATCTGTCCCGTTATGTAATCGCGCGCGTCTTTCGCCAGACCAGCGGCAATCAGGGCGTTTACGTTTTGGTAGATGAGATCGATGGCAGGATCCTGTTCAGCCCTCTCCTCTACCATTATCTGCCCGTCCGCCAGTAAACCGCCCTGTTGCGACCCGACGTTAAGCAGTAATAGCGTCTCAATGCTGCGTTTGAGGTAGTCGACATCCCCCAGACGCAGAAAACGCTGCTGTGCTTTGCGCCACGCTTGAGGGGCACCCTTCAACAGCCCTTTCGCTTTCAGTGCAGAAAAACGCTCGCTGCATCTGGCCTGATTCACATCCATGCCCGCAACCGCGAACTCTCGCTCGTCATCACTGAGGGTCACACGCTCCCCCCAGAGATTAAGCGTGACGTCTGCGCCTTGCCCCGCCGGAAGGGGTGCAATTAACGTGAGTTCACCCTCAGGCTGAACATTGTACGGCCCAGGTGAACCCGCCCAGTGCAGCCCCGGAATTTGGTTGAGAAACAGATCTTTCAGAGACTCAAGCACCTGCTGGGCGACATTTTCCTCTTTTTCGGGAAGGCGAGCGTTGAACACCAGCTGATCAAACGACAGGCTCAGCGGCCATGCGCCGCCAAGGAGATCGAGAATGTGCAGCGTCGTGTTATTTTGCGTCGAGAAAAACTTCCCTTCCGCATTGGTGTGAGCATTGACGACCTCGCCGCGATCGTTACGGCAGCGCCTGAAATCCCCAGCCCAGTGCAGCGTGTTTAACCGGGTAAAATCTAGCGCCGCCGCGTTAGCGACATCATCACGGGAAAGGAGGCTGACGCGTTCGCGACGGTTGACGGCAAAATCAAGGTATTGCTGAGCGGCTGTCGACGCCTGCCCCGATGACACCAGCGTATGCAGCTGATGAATGTGCTCGCTAACGCTCTCCCCGCTTTCGTACTGAGGAACTGCGTCCCCCACGTAGCGCAACCCGTATGAGGTGAGACTCTCGTTAAATTGATTGAACTGAGCGTAGGTCAGCGTGGCGCGTGCCATAGCGTCGAGAAGGACGGCGTCTTCAGCGCGTTCCATCGTGAGCACATGTTGTTTGATTTCGCCTTCCGGCTGGGTCAATGCCAGATAGCTGAGCATGCCCCGAGCGAACGCAACCTTCTCTTCAGGCCGATCCGCCAGACGCGCATGGAAAGCCAACGCATCCTGAACATATTCTGCCGCAGATTCTGGGGGGGTAAAGACCTGATGGAAGGCAATGATCCCCTGTGCTGAAAGGTGCCGACGACACCACTTCAGCAACGCGTCTCGCTCTGCCATGCCAGCAGGAATAAAGCTCCCGCGAATCAGAATGTAATCGAACTCTCCCGGTGACACGTTCAGCACGTCGTTAAGCCCTGCCGCAACCAGTTCGATCTGGGTGATACCCAGACGCTGCGCCTGTCGTTGCCCCTCGGCAATAGCGTTTTCGCTGAGTTCGATACCAATCCCGACACAGCCTGGCCATGCCAGAGCGGTGGATAATAACGCATCACCATGCCCACAGCCTAAATCAAGGACGCGCGCACTCGCGGGCGCCCCGGCATGGAACTGATACAGGGCAGCTGCAGCCTGTAAACCCGATAGCGTAAATCGATTATCTGGATACAACATTCAGGGAGAGTTCCGTGAGTTCAGGGGTTAACAAAAATAGGTTTGTTGCATAGCGGCTTTATAGTTCTGATACGCTTCGCCACCTGATTTTTGCGTGGTCACTGTCCAGCTGAACGTGTCGTCGGTGTAGCGAATGTCGATCAGTTTTTCCAGCGGTTCGCGATGAACCGCCATCTGCTCAACCGCAGGCAGCGCATCCAGAGAGACCGACAGTGCGACCTGGTCGAGGAACCATTCCGCGTTGCCGCGGCGTAAATTCCAGTCAATGAAGGTCGCAACAAGCGAAAGATATTTACGTGAAAGCGCGCCCGGGGACGTGTAGACAAAGCCTGCGGGAACCTGCTCCCACGGCGGTGCGCCGTTGCTGTACGAGAGGACAATCTCACTCTGCGGGAAATGTTGCTTCATATCGGCCCAGTTCTTACGAACCAGACAATCCGCATCAAGTACCATAATCGGCGCGGTGAATACGCTCAGCGCATAGCTGAGGAAAACAAAACGCCTTGAGGCGTACCAGACGTTGATACCAAAAACGGGTGCAATCTTTTCGGCCGTCGCGGAAATCACCATGCCCGGAAAACGCTGGTGCAGCGCATGAACGTGCGCCGCTGTCTCATCATCAGGGTTATAAAGATGCAGGTGGACGTTAAGCTGGCTGCCGTTGGTGTGGTAGATCGATCCTAACAGCGTCAGGGCGTGATCGAAATAATAGCGCTTGTCACAGGCGACAAGAACCGTGGTTTTTCCATTTTCTTCGGCAGGAAGAAGCCACTCGTAGTGCGAAAAATCAGGCTCGTAATCAGCCATTTTCAATGCGGAAAAATCGATGAACGATTCAGGGCAGCCACCCAGCTTATGAATTCCCATGACGATCATCATCATAGTGAAAGTATCTTCACCAATATGTTCAGGATTGGCTGTCAGCTGCTGAATAAGGGTCTGTATCTGATTAAAGTCATCTTCCATCAGACACACTAGCAGCAATATTTTCATCACGGCCGGGGATGGGTTGACCACCGCGTAGTAATTTGAAATCAGGAATAGCGCGGCTTCGATTTCGTTGATACGAAAGAAGACCTGAATACCCGCCACCAGAAGATTAATACTGTCGTCGTGCTGGATTGCCTCGACGATCCAGCCGGTAATGGTTTCGCTCAGCTCTTTCGAAAATGGCGTTGGCTTACCTTGATTTTTAAAATCAAACGCGGCGTTTGCGGCAGCAATCGCGCACAGCATGCGCTTAACGGCGAGTTCTTTATGCGCATCCAGATCGGTCGTTGCATCCATGATCTGGGGTTCGAGCGTGGAAATATCAGAATTTTTATAGTGCAGGATTTCGGTCACAATATGCGCAGGCAATGCATCCGTTTCTGGCAAAAAAATTAGCCGCGAAAATTCGTCACGGTAAAACTGATGCAGCGATCGTGTACGCTCGAACTTGTTCATCCCGATACTCTTAGTCAGATTGCGATTCTCACCCATCGTACAAGGGAATATCCGGGATAATGGAAGGAACACCCCCGGAAATAAGGGCTTATTTCGGAGATTGTCTGGCGGGCAAAAAAAAAGGTTGCTGTTTCCAGCAACCTTTTTTGAAACAGGCGCGGCGATTAACGCAGCAGGGACAGCATAGCCTGTGGAACCTGGTTTGCCTGAGACAGTACAGAAGTACCAGCCTGCTGCAGGATCTGCGCGCGAGACATGTTGGAAACTTCGGTAGCGTAGTCAGCGTCCTGGATACGGGACTGAGCAGCAGACAGGTTGTTGATAGAGTTGTTCAGGTTGTTGATGGTAGATTCGAAACGGTTCTGAATCGCACCCATGTTAGAACGCGCGGTATCAATTTTCGCGATTGCAGCATCAGCAGCAGAGATAACAGCCTGTGCAGAGGCGTTATCGGAGATTGCAGTGCTCAGGCCAGCGCTCAGAGTACCAGAGGTCGCGTTGATCAGCGCGTTGCTGTCGATGGAGATGGTGTCGTTTGCAGAAGTACCTGCACCAACCTGAATTTTCAGCGCGGTAGATACGGAACCGTCCAGCAGTTTCTTACCGTTGAAGTTAGCTGAGCCCGCGATACGGTCGATTTCAGCCAGACGCTGTTTGATTTCAGTGTTTACTGAAGTCAGGTCAGAAGAGCCGTTGGTGTCGGTAGCAGCCTGAACAGACAGCTCACGAATACGCTGTAAGTTGGTGTTGATTTCGTTCAGGTTACCTTCAGCAGTCTGAACCAGGGAGATACCGTCGTTAGCGTTACGTGCCGCCTGGGTCATACCTTTAACCTGGGAGGTCATGCGGTTAGCAATCGCCTGGCCAGCAGCGTCATCTTTCGCGCTGTTGATACGCAGACCAGAGGACAGACGCTCGATAGCAGTGCCCAGAGAAGACTGAGATTTGTTCAGGTTGTTCTGAGTGGTCAGGGACAACAGGTTAGTATTGATAACTGCCATAATTTAATTCCTTCAAAAATGGTTTCTAGGGTCGGTGCCTTAACACTCGCGGCGTCTCTCACCGTCATGAAAGTTATCGACGGGTCTGAATAAGACTTTAGAATTTTCGTCAAAAAAATATTAACCGCATGATTTTAATAAATTTATAGTTATTAACGTGTACTCAGGTCGGCATCAAAAAACCAGTTTTTGAGGAAATGTTTTCGCATTTTATTCTTCACTCGTTTTTCTTTTATATATGCCTCTCACGCGCCAATAGTGCTATATGACCGTAAGGTTGAGCGCTATTCAGTCGATAATTTTTTTACCTGAAACGTAAACTATCCGCATAAGTCGCCGATAACTACCTGAAACTACCATTGGCTAAAGGAAATAAAAAAATGGCGAGTAGCTCAATCACTCTCTCTTCAGGCGCGACTATTACGAGTCTGGGCGTCGGTTCAGGTCTGGATCTGGCAACACTGTATAACAACCTCGAAACGGCTGAAAAAACCAAGCTAAACACCATTACCAAACAGCAGACCTCTTATAATGCCCAGCTGAGCGCGTTCAGCAAGCTGCAAAGCGCCATGACGTCGCTGAATACCGCCACTGCGGCCCTGGGGAAAACGGATACCTGGAACGCGGCCTCTATTGGCTCGACCAACACCACCTTCAGCGCCACGACCACGGCCGGTGCAGCGGTAGGTTCCTATAGCGTACAGGTTAAATCACTGGCGAAAGCCCAGGTATTAACCTCTGCCGTTCAGACCAGCGCCACCGCGCAGCTGGGGGCGACCACCGGCACAACGCGCAACATTACTATTACTCAGCCAGGCACCACCAAGCCGCTGAGTGTCGATCTTGCCGACGGTGACACCAGCCTGAACGGGATTGCTAACGCGATTAACAAGGCTAACGGCAACGTCACGGCAACGGTAGTGAAGTCGAAGGACAACCAGTACACCTTAATGCTGTCCTCCAAAACTACCGGCACGGCAAACGACATGACGGTAACGGTGACCGGTGACGACACGTTAAAAGGCATTATTAGCTACGATTCCTCGACGAATACCGGCGCGATGAATCAGCAAACCGCATCAAAAAATGCCGTGGTAACCATCAACGATATCGACATTGAACGTTCTACAAACACGATTAATGATGCGCTGCCGGGCGTTACGCTGACGCTGAAGTCAGAAAGCACCAAGAGCGAGAATTTGGACGTTACCCGTTCAACCGATGCCACTAAAAAAGCCGTTACGGACTGGGTCACCGCCTATAACTCCCTTCAGTCGACCATTGCCAGTATCACTAAATATGTGAAGGTGGAAGCCGGGGCCGATCAGTCTGGCAGCAACGGTGCGCTGCTGGGTGATAACACTGTGCGTTCCGTTCAGTCGCAGCTGCGCGATATGTTAACCGTCGTTCAGTCTGGCTCTTACTCGATCATGGCTCAGCTCGGTATCACGCAGGATCCAACCGTAGGTGCCGACGGCTCAATGGGTAACCTGAAAATCGACGATGCCAAGCTGACGAAAGCGTTGACCGACAGCCCGGAAGCCGTCCAGGCCTACTTTGTAGGTGATGGTAAAACAACCGGTCTGGCCACGCAGATGGGCGCAACGCTGACCACCATGCTCAGTACGACCACCGGTAAAGAAGGGATTATCAAAAGCGCCACTGACGGCATCAACTCCACGTTGAAAACGTTAGATAAGCGCTACGACGCAATGGAAGCGAGCATCGAAGCCACGATGGCCCGTTATAAATCCCAGTTCAACAGTCTTGATACCATGATGAGTAAACTGAACAACACGGCCACCTACCTGAAACAGCAATTCAGTTCTTAGTCGTAAGGAACGTATATGTATGCACAAAATGGCGCCCGAGCTTATCAGCAGGTCGGGCTGGAAAGCGCGGTGCTAAGTGCCAGTCCGCATCAACTTGTCGTTATGCTGTTCGACGGGGCACTTAGTGCCCTTGTCCGCGCGCGTCTTTTCCTGGACGAAGGTAAAATCACCGAGAAGGGTGAAGCCTTATCGAAGGCAATTAATATCATCGATAATGGTTTAAAAGCCGGTCTGAATATGGAAATCGACAGTGAACTGCCGGGCAATCTTGCCGCGCTGTACGACTACATGGTCAGACGCTTGTTGCATGCGAATCTGCGTAATGACGTGGAGGCGATTGTCGAAGTGGAAGCGCTGCTCAATAACATTGCGGACGCGTGGAAACACATTGGTCCCAATGGTTCTTCTTCTCAGGAAATCTTTTGATGAATAATCCAGCGACCGCACTCGATAACTGGCAGGCCCTCTATAACCTCAGCCTCACCATGCTAAAACATGCTCGTTCCGGTCTCTGGGACGAGCTGATTACGCTTGAGATTACCTATGTCCAGCTGGTAGAGAACATTTCCAAAAACCCGATTTCAGAGGCTCATCCCGCGCAGATTGAGCAAGCACGCTTTTTACTCGAAAAGGCTCTGCAAAATGAGACCGAGCTAAAAACGCTGCTTGCCGCGCGCATGGAAGAACTGCGCAGCCTGATCGACCAAACCGGTAAACAGCAATCCATCACGTCTACTTATGGAAAGCTGTCAGGGAATATTCTTTATCCAGAAAGTATTACCCGCGACACACAACTATGATTTCTTCATCCATACTCCAGAAGTCTGCCAACTGGCTTCTGGAGCAAGGATGATGAAAAACCCCACCCTGTTACAATGTTTTCACTGGTATTACCCTGCTGGCGGTGAATTGTGGCGAGAGGTCACGGCGTTAGCTCCCAATCTTAACGAAATCGGCATCAACATGATCTGGCTGCCGCCCGCCTGTAAAGGGGCGTCCGGCGGGTATTCTGTCGGCTATGACACTTATGATCTGTTCGATCTTGGCGAGTTTGACCAGAAAGGCAGTATCGCCACGAAATACGGCGACAAAGCGCAGCTGCTGGAGGCCATTGATGCCCTCAAAAGCAACGACATTGCCGTGCTGCTGGACGTGGTGGTCAACCACAAAATGGGCGCCGATGAGAAGGAGGCCGTGCGCGTTCAGCGCGTGAACGAACAGGACCGCACGCAAATCGATGACGAGGTCATTGAGTGCGAAGCCTGGACTCGCTATACCTTCCCCGCCCGGGCCGGGCAGTATTCGCAGTTCGTCTGGGATTACAAATGCTTCAGCGGCGTCGACCATATTGAAAACCCCGATGAAGACGGCATCTTTAAAATCGTCAACGACTACACCGGCGAAGGCTGGAACGATCAGGTTGATGATGAGATGGGCAACTTCGATTACCTGATGGGCGAAAATATCGACTTTCGCAATCACGCCGTGACCGAGGAGATCAAATACTGGGCCCGCTGGGTCATGGACCAAACGGGCTGCGACGGTTTTCGTCTGGACGCCGTCAAGCATATTCCCGCCTGGTTTTACAAAGAGTGGATTGAGCTCGTCCAGGAGGTCGCCGACCAGCCGCTGTTTATCGTGGCGGAGTACTGGTCTCACGAGGTGGATAAACTTCAGGCCTATATTGACCAGGTCGAAGGCAAAACGATGCTGTTTGATGCCCCCCTGCAGATGAAATTCCACGAGGCGTCGCGTCAGGGCCGGGATTACGACATGAGCCAAATCTTCACCGGTACCCTGGTGGAAGCCGATCCGTTTCATGCGGTCACCCTCGTCGCGAATCATGACACCCAACCTCTGCAGGCGCTCGAAGCGCCGGTCGAGCCCTGGTTCAAACCGCTGGCCTACGCGCTGATCCTGCTGCGGGAAAATGGCGTACCGAGCGTCTTTTACCCGGATCTCTTCGGCGCCAGCTATGACGACACGGGAGGAGACGGTGAAACATACCATATTGATATGCCGGTCATTGAGCAGCTTCACGAGCTGATCCTCGCGCGCCAGCGTTTTGCCCACGGTGTGCAGACGCTCTTTTTCGACCATCCTAACTGCATCGCCTTTAGCCGCAGCGGCACGGATGACGATCCCGGCTGCGTGGTGGTGCTGTCGAACGGGGACGACGGGGAAAAAGTGATTTGTCTTGGGGAAAACTACGGCAACAAAACGTGGCGGGATTTTCTCGGCAATCGCGAAGAAACCATCACCACGGCGGCGGATGGCGAAGGGACGTTTACCTGTAATGGGGGGAGCGTGAGCGTTTGGGTAATAGAGGATGCGTTGTAGTATTTGAAGAGTGCGGCCTGATGCCCTCACCCCAGCCCTCTCCCACTGGGAGAGGGTGCAAACACCAAAAACGGCAACGAGGTTGCCGTTTTGCGTTTACCCTCAGGGTAGCTTACTCTCCAGCGGATTCTTACTCAGGTAATCCGCACACTCAACCGTTGGGCGGTCAACCTTCTGCAGCTCCAGCCCGTCATACTCCAGCGTCGAGCCATCGCGCTCCAGCGGATAGATATCGAGCTTACGCGTCACGTTGTAATAACTGTCTGAACGCAGCATGATTTTCCCCGGCACGGCAATCACGCGCAGCCACTGACGGCAGTCCAGCGTGTCGCCCTCCTCCGTCACCACCAGCGTGGCAATCGCCTTCGGGCTGACCATTTTGCTCTGCGGCCCTTTCGACTGCCAGTATCCCGCCAGATGCGCCGGGACAGGATGCTTAATCACGTCGTTGTAGTTATCGACCTGAACGCACCCGGTCAGTGCCAGCAGCGCGCCAGCAATTGCTATTTTTTTCATCATCTTTCCTGCATTCGAAGAAAAAAATATTGTGGCATTAAAGCGCTGCGGCTGCCAGCGAAGATCGCCAGGTCTTAAACCTGCATCCCCATCACCTCTTGATACGCCGACACCAGCTTGTTACGCACCTGGATCCCCATCTGCAGGGAAACCGAGGCTTTTTGCAAATCGGTCATCACATCATTCAGCGCCACGCCCGGCTCACCGAGGGTGAACTTTTCGGCCTGAGTGCGCGCTGCGGTCTGGGTATCACTGATACGGTCAAGAGCGGCATGCAGTTGCCCCGCGAAGCTGATGCTCGGCTGCTGATCTGCCACATTCTGATTACGGGCCGTCATCGCCGTTGCCTGCAGCTGACTGATTACCCCTTCAATGCCCTGTATAGCCATGACTCTCCCCTGGATGGTTTTTTACGCGGTCAAGACTAACAGCTTGTCAATAAGATAATGGCGGTAAATAGCATGAAAAAACCAGGTTATTTGACGCATAGAAAATCACGAATCATCAAATAATGGCAGGGCCATCAATATGGAACTTTTGTCGTGTTTGCCGACCCGGGAGTCAGTTTTGTTTCTCTACACGAATAACGTAAACCACCAGGATTTAAGAGGTGCGCAATGAGTGCAACAGCATCGACAGCGCCGCAGAATAAATCACTCGAGTGGATGAACCGCCTTCGCGCGAATCCTAAAATCCCGTTGATCGTGGCAGGCGCTGCCGCAATTGCGATCCTTGTAGCGATGGTCCTGTGGGCGAAAAGCCCTGATTACCGGACGCTCTACAGCAATCTTTCCGATCAGGATGGCGGCGCCATCGTCACCCAGCTTACCCAGATGAACATCCCTTATCGCTTTGCCGATAATGGCGGTGCGCTTGAGGTACCGGCAGATAAAGTGCACGAACTGCGTCTGCGTCTGGCTCAGCAGGGGCTGCCGAAGGGTGGTGCGGTTGGCTTTGAGCTGCTGGATCAGGAAAAATTCGGTATCAGCCAGTTCAGCGAGCAGGTGAACTACCAGCGTGCGCTGGAAGGTGAACTGGCCCGCACCATTGAAACATTAGGCCCGGTGAAGAGTGCCCGCGTGCATCTGGCGATGCCTAAACCTTCTTTATTTGTCCGTGAACAGAAATCACCTTCGGCTTCCGTTACCGTAAACCTCGAACCTGGCCGCGCGCTCGACGAAGGGCAAATCAGCGCGGTGACGCATCTCGTCTCCAGCGCCGTCGCCGGCCTGCCGCCGGGTAACGTGACGCTGGTCGACCAAAGCGGTCACCTGCTGACGCAATCCAATTCCGCCGGTCGCGATCTGAATGATGCGCAGCTGAAATATGCCGCCGATGTCGAAAACCGTCTCCAGCGCCGTATTGAAGCCATCCTCGGCCCGGTCGTGGGTAACAGCAACGTGCACGCGCAGGTCACCGCGCAGATCGACTTCGCGAATAAAGAACAAACTGAAGAACAATACAGCCCGAACGGCGATGCGGCTCAGGCGGTCATGCGTTCACGCCAGATCAATTCGAACGAACAGGTCGGCGGTGCATACCCAGGCGGCGTGCCGGGCGCGCTGTCTAACCAACCTGCCCCGGCCAACGCGGCACCGATTTCAACGCCGCCGGCCAATCAGCAGAACGGTCAGCAAAATAATCAGCAGACCACCTCAACGGCCAACAGCGCCGGTCCGCGTACCAGCAGCCGTAACGAAACCACGAACTACGAAGTGGATCGGACGATTCGCCACACTAAGCTGAACGTGGGCGATATTCAGCGTCTTTCCGTTGCGGTAGTGGTGAACTACAAAACGCTGGCGGACGGCAAACCGCTGCCGTTGACCGCCGAGCAGATGAAGCAGATTGAAAACCTGACCCGTGAAGCGATGGGTTACTCCGAGAAGCGCGGCGATACCCTCAACGTGGTGAACTCACCGTTCAACTCGGTTGAAGAGACCGGCGGTGAACTGCCGTTCTGGCAACAGCAGGCGTTTATCGACCAGCTGATGTCCGCAGGACGCTGGCTGCTGGTGCTGATTGTCGCGTGGCTGCTGTGGCGTAAGGGCGTTCGTCCGCAGCTCCAGCGTCGTGCTGAAGCCGAAAAAGCGGCTCGCGAACAGATGAACACGCGTCAGGAAACGGAAGAAGCTGTTGAAGTTCGCCTCAGCAAAGATGAACAGATGCAGCAGCGTCGTGCTAACCAGCGCATGGGCGCTGAGGTCATGAGCCAGCGCATTCGCGAAATGTCAGATAACGATCCGCGCGTCGTGGCGCTGGTCATCCGCCAGTGGATGGGTAACGAACATGAGTAATACGCTTACGGGCACCGATAAAAGCGTCATCCTGCTGATGACCATTGGCGAAGATCGCGCGGCAGAGGTGTTTAAGCACCTCTCCCAGCGAGAAGTGCAAATTCTCAGTGCGGCTATGGCCAACGTGCGTCAGATCTCCAACAAGCAGCTGACCGAAGTGCTGTCGGAATTTGAGCAGGAAGCCGAACAGTTTGCCGCGCTGAACGTCAACGCCAACGACTACCTGCGTTCCGTGCTGGTCAAGGCGCTGGGCGAAGAGCGTGCTGCCAGCCTGCTGGAAGACATTCTGGAAACGCGCGATACCGCCAGCGGTATCGAAACGCTCAACTTCATGGAGCCACAGAGTGCCGCCGACCTTATTCGCGACGAGCACCCGCAGATTATCGCCACCATCCTTGTCCACCTCAAACGTGGCCAGGCGGCCGATATTCTGGCGCTGTTCGAAGAACGCCTGCGCCACGATGTGATGCTGCGTATCGCCACCTTCGGCGGCGTCCAGCCGGCCGCGCTGGCGGAGCTGACCGAGGTGCTGAACAACCTGCTCGACGGTCAGAACCTCAAGCGCAGCAAAATGGGCGGCGTGAGAACGGCGGCGGAAATCATCAACCTGATGAAAACGCAGCAGGAAGAAGCCGTCATTACGGCGGTTCGCGAGTTCGACGGCGAGCTGGCACAGAAAATCATCGACGAGATGTTCCTGTTCGAAAACCTCGTGGAAGTGGACGACCGCAGCATCCAGCGCCTGCTCCAGGAAGTGGACTCCGAGTCGCTGCTTATCGCCCTCAAGGGCGCCGAGCAGCCGCTGCGCGAGAAGTTCCTGCGCAACATGTCCCAGCGTGCGGCCGATATCCTGCGCGACGACCTTGCAAACCGCGGCCCGGTTCGTCTGTCTCAGGTGGAAAACGAACAGAAAGCCATTCTGCTTATTGTTCGTCGTCTGGCGGAAACCGGCGAGATGGTGATTGGCAGCGGAGACGACACCTATGTCTAATGAGCTGCCGTGGAAGCGCTGGACCCCGGACGATCTGGCGCCTCCCCTCTCCGAGTTCACGCCGGCCGTCATCGCAACCGAAGAGCTTGACCCGGACGTCGAGCAGCCCGAGCTGACCGAAGAGGAGCAGCAGGCACAGAGGCTGGCTCAGCTACAAATGCAGGCGCACGAGCAGGGCTATAATGCCGGTCTGAACGAAGGCCGGCAGAAAGGCCACGAGCAGGGGTATCAGGAAGGTCTGACGAAAGGGTTAGAGCACGGTATCGATCAGGCGCGCCAGCAGCAGGCGCCGATCCATGCCCGCATGCAGCAGCTGGTCAGCGAGTTTCAGCACACCCTGGACGCGCTGGACAGCGTGATTGCCTCGCGACTGATGCAGATGGCGCTGGAAGCCGCGCGTCAGGTTATCGGCCAGACGCCCGTGGTGGATAACGCTGCGCTGATCAAACAAATTCAGGGTCTGCTTCAGCAGGAGCCGCTGTTCAGCGGGAAGCCTCAGCTGCGCGTCCATCCGGACGACCTTCAGCGCGTTGAAGAAAGTCTGGGTGCTACGCTTAACCTGCACGGCTGGCGTCTGCGCGGCGACCCGACGTTACATCACGGCGGCTGCAAAGTCTCTGCCGATGAAGGCGATCTGGATGCCAGCGTCGCCACCCGCTGGCAGGAACTGTGCCGCCTGGCGGCACCGGGAGTCGTCTGATGACCGCACGCCTCACCCGCTGGCTCACCACGCTCGACAACTTTGAAACCAGGATGGCGCAACTGCCATCCGTTCGTCGGTATGGACGGCTGACGCGCGCCACCGGTCTGGTTCTCGAAGCCACCGGCCTGCAGCTTCCGCTGGGCGCGACCTGCGTGATTGAGCGTCAGGATGGTCTGGAAACGCGTGAAGTTGAAAGCGAAGTGGTCGGGTTTAACGGCCAGCGTCTGTTCCTGATGCCGCTTGAAGAGGTGGAAGGCATTCTGCCCGGCGCGCGCGTGTATGCCAAAAACATTTCTGGCGACGGGCTGCAAAGCGGGAAACAGCTGCCGCTTGGCCCTGCCCTGCTGGGCCGCGTGCTTGACGGCAGCGGTAAACCGCTCGACGGGCTTCCCTCCCCGGACACCACCGAAACCGGCGCGCTGATCACCCAACCGTTCAACCCCCTGCAGCGAACCCCTATCGAGCATGTGCTGGACACCGGCGTGCGTCCGATTAACGCCCTGCTCACCGTGGGACGTGGGCAACGTATGGGCCTGTTCGCCGGGTCAGGCGTGGGTAAATCCGTCCTGCTCGGCATGATGGCGCGCTACACGCAGGCCGACGTGATCGTCGTGGGTCTGATCGGCGAGCGTGGTCGTGAAGTAAAAGACTTTATTGAAAACATTCTGGGCGCGGAAGGCCGCGCCCGCTCGGTGGTCATTGCCGCGCCGGCGGATGTGTCGCCGCTGCTGCGTATGCAGGGTGCAGCTTATGCCACCCGTATTGCCGAAGATTTCCGGGACCGCGGCAAGCACGTGCTGCTGATCATGGACTCCCTGACCCGCTACGCGATGGCGCAGCGTGAAATCGCGCTGGCCATCGGTGAGCCACCGGCGACCAAAGGTTATCCGCCTTCGGTATTCGCCAAACTCCCTGCGCTGGTGGAACGCGCGGGGAACGGCATCAGCGGCGGCGGCTCCATCACCGCATTCTATACGGTACTGACGGAAGGCGATGACCAGCAGGACCCGATTGCCGACTCCGCGCGCGCGATCCTTGACGGTCATATTGTGCTGTCGCGTCGTCTGGCCGAAGCCGGGCACTACCCGGCCATTGATATCGAAGCCTCTATCAGCCGCGCAATGACGGCGCTGATTACCGAGAAGCACTACGCCCGCGTGCGTAGCTTCAAACAACTGCTTTCCAGCTTCCAGCGCAACCGCGATCTGGTCAGCGTGGGGGCGTATGCCAAAGGCAGCGACCCGATGCTCGACAAGGCGATTAGCCTGTGGCCGCAGCTGGAGGCATTTTTGCAACAAGGCATTTTTGAACGCGCCGACTGGGAAGATTCAATTCAGGCACTGGAGCTGATTTTCCCGCAGGTGTAACACAGGTGGAGGGCGAAGGTCATGGCGCAAAACAGCGCGTTATCAACGCTGAAAGATCTGGCTGAAAAAGAAGTTGATGATGCCGCATTGCAGCTAGGCGCAATGCGACGCGGGTGCCAGCAGGCTGAAGAACAGTTGAAGATGTTGATCGACTATCAGCATGAATATCGCACCAACCTCAATACCGATATGACACAGGGCATTGGAAGCCAGCGCTGGATTAACTATCAGCAGTTTATCCAGACGCTGGAGAAGGCGATAGATCAGCATCGCCAGCAGCTTAACCAGTGGACCCAGAAAGTCGATACCGCGCTGAATTTCTGGCGCGAGAAGAAGCAGCGACTGCAGGCCTGGCAAACCTTACAGGACCGACAGATCGCGGCAACGACCCTGGCGGAAAACCGTCTGGATCAGAAGAAAATGGATGAGTTTGCCCAGCGCGCATCAATGAGGAAACCGGAATGATCACACTGCAACAACTGCTGATGAGAGACAGCGACCTGTCAGGCGGCACGCAAACAGGGAAAGGCTCCGACGGTGCACAGGACTTTCTCTCTCTGCTGGCGGGCGCCCTGTCGGACGCAACGGGCAAGGGCAAAGATGCGCCGCTGACCCTGGCTGACCTGAAAGCCGCCGGCAGTAAACTGTCAAAAGTAGCGCAGGACGCCAAAGGTGATACCACCCTGCAGGCCAAAATTGCCGACCTGCTCTCGCGCCAGACCGCGCTGAATGGCGATGAAACGTCGCCCGTTACGTCGCTTGATGCGCTGGTTTCCGGGCTGGTGCCGCTGTCTAAGGGCGACGCACTGAAGACCCTCAATGCGGCGAACAGCAAAGATGATGGTAAAAGCGAGCTGAGCGAAGAAGAACTGGCCGGATTAAGCGCGCTGATGGCGATGCTGCCGCACCAGCAAACTACCGCCTCTCGCCAGGCAGGCAGTGACGGCGTTACCGCCACCTCAACGCTGAATTCCTCGACGCTTTCGCAAAACGGCGTGGGCCAACCGTCCCTGAACGCGTCTGCGGGAAGCCACGATAAAGCGCAGCTCTCTGCGCCTTACCAGAGCCAGGTGAAAAACAACGAACCCGCCCTGTCGGGCAACGCGTCTGCTACACCGGCCGTGACCCCGGCCGGTGAGAAGCAGGAACTTGCCAGTTCGTTCTCCTCATCATCCCCAACCGCCACCCTGGCACCGATTATGTCCAGCCATGCGACCAGTCAGACGGCCGCCACCGTCGCCACCGCGCCGGTGTTAAGCCAGCCTCTGGGGACCCACGAATGGCAGCAATCCCTGAGCCAGCACATCACCCTGTTTACTAAGCAGGGCCAGCAGACGGCAGAGCTGCGTCTGCACCCGGAAGATCTGGGTCAGGTGCAAATTTCGCTTAAGCTGGATGATAACCAGGCGCAGCTGCAGATGGTCTCTGCGCACAGCCATGTTCGTGCGGCACTGGAAGCCGCGCTGCCGGTGCTGCGGACCTCACTGGCGGAAAACGGCATTCAGCTTGCCCAGAGCAGCGTCAGCAGCGAGAGCTTCACCGGGCAGCAGCAGTCCTCATCCCAGCAGCACCAGGCCTCGCGTTCCGACAACTCCGGCGGTTTTAATGAAGAGAGCGATGAGTTACTGCCAACCCCTGCCGCCCTGCAGTCCGCAGCGCGCGGTAACAGTGCCGTAGACATCTTCGCCTAAACGCCAGAGGTAGCGTGATTATCCCCGTCTTTTCCACGCTTTGACGACAGCAGGACACGGGATAATCACCTTATTAAGCTGTACCGAAACAGGAAGCTCGTATCAGATGACTGACTCCGCTATCACCAAAAAAAGTAAGCGTTCCATCTGGATCCCGCTGCTGGTGTTGATCACGCTCGCCGCCTGCGCCACAGCGGGCTATAGTTACTGGCGTATGCAGCAGGAACCTACCACCGCTGCGGCCAAAGCTGAAGCGCCACCTCCGCCGGCTCCAGTGTTCTTCCCGCTGGATACCTTCACCGTTAATCTGGGTGATGCGGATCGTGTGCTTTACGTTGGCATTACGCTGCGCCTGAAAGATGAAGCCACCCGTTCACGTCTGAACGATTACCTTCCAGAAGTGCGTAGCCGTCTGCTGCTGCTGTTCTCTCGTCAGGACGCTTCGGCGCTGGCAACCGATGTGGGTAAGCAAAAGCTGGTCGACGCCATTAAACAAACGCTGGCGACCCCGCTGGTAAACGGCCAACCTAAGCAGGAAGTCACTGACGTTCTGTATACAGCATTCATTCTGCGGTAACGACATGGGCGACAGTATTCTTTCTCAGGCAGAAATCGATGCGCTGCTCAATGGCGACAGCGATAAAAGTGATGATCCGCAACCGGGTATTGGCGGCGATAGCGATATTCGTCCCTATGACCCGAATACCCAGCGTCGCGTGGTACGTGAGCGTCTGCAGGCGCTGGAGATCATTAACGAACGTTTTGCACGTCAGTTCCGTATGGGGCTGTTTAACCTGCTGCGTCGTAGCCCGGATATTACGGTCGGTGCGATCCGCATTCAGCCGTATCATGAGTTTGCCCGCAACCTGCCGGTGCCAACCAACCTTAACCTGATTCATCTGAAGCCGCTGCGCGGCACCGGTCTGGTGGTGTTTTCCCCAAGCCTGGTGTTCATTGCGGTGGATAACCTGTTTGGCGGAGACGGGCGTTTCCCGACCAAAGTAGAAGGTCGTGAATTCACCCACACCGAACAGCGCGTCATTAACCGCATGCTGAAGCTGGCGCTGGAGTCATACAGCGACGCGTGGAAAGCGATTAACCCGCTGGAAGTGGAGTACGTGCGTTCTGAGATGCAGGTGAAATTTACCAATATCACCACCTCCCCGAACGATATCGTCGTTAACACGCCGTTCCACGTGGAGATCGGTAACCTGACCGGCGAGTTCAACATCTGCCTGCCGTTCAGCATGATCGAACCGCTGCGCGAGCTGCTGGTGAACCCGCCGCTGGAGAACTCCCGCAACGAAGATCAGAACTGGCGTGAAAACCTGGTCCGTCAGGTCCAGCATTCGCAGCTTGAGCTGGTGGCGAGCTTCGCCGATATCCCGCTGCGGTTATCTCAGATCCTGAAATTACAACCCGGCGATGTTTTGCCGATAGAAAAACCCGACCGCATTATTGCCCATGTGGATGGTGTCCCCGTGCTGACAAGCCAGTACGGCACGATTAACGGTCAGTATGCGTTACGCGTTGAGCACTTGATCAACCCGATTTTGAATTCGCTGAATGAGGAACAGCCCAAATGAGTGACATGAACAATCCGTCCGATGAAAACAGCGGAGCACTGGACGATCTGTGGGCTGAAGCGTTAAACGAGCAACAGGCGACCCCGGCCAAAAGTGCAGCCGATGCCGTATTCCAGCAGCTTGGTGGCGGCGACGTCAGCGGCACGCTGCAGGACATCGACCTGATTATGGATATCCCGGTTAAGCTGACCGTTGAGCTGGGACGCACCCGTATGACCATTAAAGAGCTGCTGCGCCTGACGCAGGGTTCCGTGGTGGCCCTTGACGGTCTGGCCGGCGAGCCGCTGGATATTCTGATCAACGGTTATCTGATTGCCCAGGGTGAAGTGGTGGTGGTTGCCGATAAATACGGCGTGCGTATCACCGACATCATTACCCCGTCTGAACGTATGCGTCGTCTGAGCCGTTAACATGAAAACCCAGGCAACAATATCACAGCCTGCTGCCGTTCCCGGCTCGCCTCTGCTCCAGGTGAGCGGGGCATTGTTCGGTATTATTGCCTTTATTCTTATCGCCGCCTGGCTGGTGAAGCGCTTTGGCCTGGCGGGGAAAACCGCCGGCGCCCACGGGCTGAAGGTCAGCGCCAGCACCACGCTGGGACCTCGTGAACGCGTGGTCATCGTCGAGGTGGACGATGCGCGCCTGGTCCTGGGAGTAACGGCTTCAAACATCAGCGTATTACATAAGCTGCCGCCCGCCCCTGCTGCGGTGGACGAGCGTGCAGAGACCCCTGCGGATTTCCAGTCCGTGATGAAGAGTTTGCTTAAGCGTTCCGGGAGATCCTGATGCGCCGTTTGTTATCCCTGACGCTTGCGGGCGTTGGCCTGTTTGCTCCCGCGGTCTATGCGCAGCTGCCCGGTCTGGTTTCAACCCCTCTCGCGGGCGGTGGCCAAAGCTGGTCGCTTCCGGTTCAGACGCTGGTATTCATCACCTCGCTGACGTTTATTCCGGCCATCCTGCTGATGATGACCAGCTTCACCCGCATCATCATCGTTTTTGGTCTGCTGCGAAACGCGCTGGGAACGCCTTCCGCACCGCCAAACCAGGTTATGCTGGGGCTGGCGCTGTTTTTGACCTTTTTCATTATGTCGCCGGTGATCGATAAGATTTATACCGACGCCTATCAGCCGTTCAGCGAAGACAAAATCTCCATGCAGGAGGCGCTGGATAAGGGCGCACAGCCGCTGCGGGAATTTATGCTGCGCCAGACGCGCGAAGCCGATCTGGCCCTCTTTGCCCGCCTTTCCAACACCGGCGAGCTGCAGGGACCGGAAGCAGTGCCAATGCGTATTCTTCTGCCTGCCTATGTCACCAGCGAGCTGAAAACCGCGTTCCAGATTGGCTTTACCATCTTTATTCCGTTCCTGATTATCGACCTGGTGATCGCCAGCGTTCTGATGGCGCTCGGGATGATGATGGTGCCGCCCGCGACCATTGCCCTGCCCTTTAAGATCATGCTCTTTGTACTGGTTGACGGCTGGCAGCTGCTGGTCAGTTCTTTGGCGCAGAGTTTCTACAGTTAAGGAACGGCAATGACACCCGAATCGGTCATGATGATGGGCACGGAAGCGATGAAAATCGCGATTGCCGTTGCCGCACCGCTGCTGCTTGTCGCGCTGGTTACCGGTCTGATTATCAGTATTCTGCAGGCCGCCACGCAGATTAACGAAATGACGCTGTCCTTCATCCCGAAAATCATCGCCGTATTCGTGGCGATTATCATAGCCGGGCCGTGGATGCTGAACCTGTTGCTGGACTATATGCGCAACCTGTTTACCAATCTGCCGTACATCATCGGCTGACCTGACGATGCTGCACTTCACCAGCGACCAGTGGGTTCAGTGGCTCGGCGTCTATTTCTGGCCGATGCTGCGCATCATGGCGCTGATATCCACCGCCCCCATTCTCAGCGAGAAATCGATACCCAAGCGTGTCAAAGTGGGGCTGGGGATTATCATCTCCATTATCGTTGCGCCCTCTCTGCCCCCCGTGGATATTCCGATCTTCTCGGCAAATGCGGTGTGGGTGGCCTTGCAGCAGGTGATGATTGGCGTCGCCGTTGGCTTTACCATGCAGCTCGCCTTTGCCGCGGTGCGTACCGCAGGGGAACTGATCGGTCTGCAGATGGGGCTTTCGTTCGCCACGTTTGTTGATCCTGGTAGTCATCTCAACATGCCCGTGCTGGCGCGAATTATCGATCTGCTCGCCATGCTGCTGTTCCTGTCGTTCAACGGCCATCTGTGGCTAATCTCCATGCTGGTGGATACGTTCCATACGCTACCGATTGGCGAAAATCCGGTGAACAGCAACGCTTTCCTCGCGCTTACTCGCGCTGCGGGGCTGATTTTCCTCAACGGGCTGATGCTGGCGCTGCCGATCATCACCCTGCTGCTGACCGTCAACCTGGCGTTAGGTCTACTCAACCGAATGGCGCCGCAGCTTTCAGTGTTTGTCATCGGTTTTCCGCTGACGCTGACGGTTGGAATTTTATTGATGTCATTACTGATGCCACTTATCGCTCCCTTCTGTGAACATTTATTCGGCGAGATATTCAACCTGTTAGCGGATATTGTCAGCGAGCTGCCACGTAAATAATAGCCCTCACTGTTATTATTGTCTTTCTGAGGATATTCCTAAAATAAAACGTGTAAAACATCTTCCAGGATATATCTGACGCGGTTTAATTGTTTCTAACCACCTCACAATACTTAATATTTACTTTACTTTAAGAAGATTCCTGGCAAATTATACGTAACTTTACGGGATAGTGAGTCCGCCTGAAAGTCTTTGTCATGCTCACAGGTTTATTATTTTTTTTCCATCCCGTATGGCTGTTTTGAGCTCTCAGGCAGATGGTGAATTATCGTTACGCATTGAGTGAGGGTATGCCATGTCAACGATCATTATGGATTTATGCAGCTACACCCGGCTAGGGTTAACCGGGTACCTGGCAAGCAGAGGGGTAAGAAAGAGAGACATCAACGATGCACACACCGTTGACGAACTCGCAGCCGCTTGTGACGAACTAAAACCAGGCGTGGTGTTTATTAATGAGGACTGTTTCATTCACGATCCAGCCAACAGTCAGCACATTAAGCAAATCATTAATCAGCATCCAAAAACCCTGTTTATTGTTTTTATGGCGATCGCGAATATCCATTTCGATGAGTATTTGTTGGTCCGTAAAAATTTATTGATCAGTTCTAAATCGATTAAACCCGAGTCGCTGGATGACATTTTGGGTGATTATTTGAATAAAGAAGTTAAAAATGTAGGAGCGGTTAACTTGCCCACCCTATCATTAAGCAGGACTGAATCAAGTATGCTGCGAATGTGGATGGCGGGACAAGGAACTATTCAAATCTCTGACCAGATGAATATTAAAGCGAAAACCGTTTCGTCACACAAAGGAAATATTAAACGGAAAATTAAAACGCATAATAAGCAAGTGATCTACCATGTGGTACGCCTGACCGATAATGTGACGAACGGGATTTTCGTCAACATGCGTTAGTCGCTTAAGACCCTGTGCACCCTACCTTTGATCTCTGGCCTGGCCAGAGATTTTTGCTTCCAGAGAGGTTGTCGGGCATGCGATGTGCTACCCGACCCCGTGCTACTCCGCCTTCTCGACAAAAATGCCGTCCGGATGCCCCAGTTCGTTAAAAAACCAGATGCCGAGCGGGTAGTCTTCAAGTGATACCAGGTACATTGTGCCTTCGCTAAACTCTTCAATTGCCAGCACCACGCCCGGGCGGCGCGGCCCACCGTCCGTTTTAACGGTTACCCGATCGTTGACCTTCATACATTCCTCCTCTGGTTTTGAGCCAGTGTAGAACAAAACGCAAAAACGCACATCGCCGCCCGACGTGATTGGCGTTTTTATGCACAGTCTATACTTACCGTTGGACACGGTTGAATGAGGAACCTCGTAATGAAGACCGATAAAGAGTACAGCGACACCATCAAGCGTGAAGTCGAGGTGGATGTCGATGCCCTGCTGGCTGCCATCAATGAGCTCAGTGAGTCAGAAGTCCGCCGGTCGGACGACAATTCAGACCACGTCATTGTCAACGGAAGGGATTATCACACCTATCGTGAGCTGGCCGAGGCTTTCGAGCTTGATATTCACGACTTTAGCGTGTCTGAAGCCAATAGGTAGGGCGAAAAAAATCCCGGTCATGGGGATGACCGGGATCAAAACTTGCTTATGCAAGAAGCACTTGAAAATTCGTTACACCAGGAAATCTGATGTACAAGCCACACTATCTCCAACGAATTTGGCTGACAAGCATATATTCTTATGATGAATATAATATTTTTAACATTATGCTTTTTGTTATGAGTAATAACATACGCCGAATGCGGGTTTGCCAGGGGCATCCCTCATTTCTCCGGTTTTCGCCTCAATCATTTTTTAGGAATTTTCTTAGGGCGAAATGCATCTGCTACCAGGAGTCGCTATGCCTTCACTGCGGGATACCTTGCTGATTTTTTCCGACCTGGATGGCTCGTTGCTGGATATTCATACCTATGACTGGCAGCCCGCCATGCCCTGGCTGGACAGGCTGCAGGATAACCAGATTCCGATCATTCTCTGCAGCAGCAAGACCGCGGCAGAGATGCTGGATCTCCAGCTGGATCTGGGGCTTGAAGGCTTGCCTTTTATTGCCGAGAACGGCGCGGTGATACAGCCTGACGTGCGCTGGGATAAGGTTCAGCGCCAGATCGGAGGGATGACGCACCGGGATATTTGCCCGCGAATCGAGCAAATTCGCCTGCAGACGGGCTTTAAATTCACCACTTTTGACGACGTGGATGAGCACGTTATCAGCGAGTGGACCGGACTGACGCGCTACCGTTCGACGCTTGCCCGCAAGCATGAAGCGTCCGTCACGCTCATCTGGCGCGATACCGACGAGAAACTGGTTCAGTTTGAAGAGGCGCTGGCGAATGTTGGCCTGAAATGCCTGCAGGGGGCGCGCTTCTGGCATGTTCTGGACGCCCGCTGCGGCAAAGACGTTGCGGTTAACTGGCTGATTGAGCAATACCGCGATCGGGAAGAGATTGAACCTACCACGCTGGGACTCGGCGACGGTCCCAATGATGCGCCGCTGCTCGACAGCGTTGATTTCGCGGTGGTAATTAAGGGCATTAACCGCCAGGGCATCCGGCTGCGGGACGATAACCCTGCCCGGGTTTATCACACCCGGCAGCCCGGTCCGGCGGGCTGGCAGGAGGGGCTGGATCACTTCCTGTCCTGATCCCGTCATACGACCCTGTTACGCCCGCTCTGTTTGGCCTGATACAGCCGGGCGTCCGCCACCGACTGCAGCTGTTCAAACTCGTAGTTACCCGCTTCATCCGCGCTGCTGACCCCCAGCGACGCGCTGACGCGCTGAGTCGTGCTCTTCTTCACCAGGATCTCCTTACTGTTGATCCGGCAGCGTATACGGTCGGCGACGCTTCTCGCCTCCTCCAGTCCGATCCCCGGCAGGACGACGCAAAACTCTTCCCCGCCTACGCGCCCTGCCACATCATTCTTGCGTAACGAGCTGGCAATCAGTCCTGCCGTATGTGAGAGCACTTTATCCCCGGCCTGATGGCCGAAGCGGTCGTTGGTATTTTTAAAATGGTCGAGATCGATCTGAATCACCGAGAACGGCAGCGACTGCTGGCGACAGGTTTCCGCCAGCATTTTTGCGCGGTCGAACAGCGCACCGCGGTTATTCAACCGGGTAAGCGGGTCATGCCAGGCCTGCCACTGGAGCGAGTGCTGAAGCGTGTACATGTTACTCACCATGCGGCGGATCACCAGCCACGAGATCAATAGCATGGCGGTAAACAGCGCCCACAGCAGTGCCAGCACAATGCTGATGCTGCCGAAGTCGTCCTGTACCCCTTCGTGCAGGGTGTGGATCCGCAGAACAACGCCGTCGAAGTGATCGAGCCGCTCCCAGCTGACAAAACGGCTTCCGAGGCGGATCCCGCCGCCGTTCGCGTGCTCAATCGCCTGCGCAATCTGCGCCGTTTCGCGTTCGTCAAAATGGTTCACCGCGTTTCCCGTATGGGCAGAGGTGGCAATCATATTGAGCCGGGTATCGTACAGCTGATACTCCCCTTCCGTTCGGTCTTCCGTCGCATCAGCCAGCAGACGCTGCATCGTGCTCAACGTAAAATCCATCGCCACGACGCCATACCAGTAATGATCGAAATAGATGGGAACGCTGGCGGTGATCGTACGTTCACCGTTGGTCCAGGATGAAGGCGTGGAGATGAACCAGCGCACCGCGCGTGCGCGATTGTTCCGTTCTGACTGCTGGGTAAACCAGGACTGCGTGACAAGATGGTAATAGCGGGAGGTAATGTCGCCTGCCCGATCCGGCGTATCCGTGGAAATGAAAAATCCGGCGCGGGACACGTAGATCACGCGCGCTTCCGTTTGCGCTCTCGATGACGCCAGCCTGAGCAGATACCCCACTTCCAACGCGGCAGAAATTTCATGACTGATGCGCTCGGCGTCACGATTCAGAAGCGTGGTTTTTTCGACGAATGCATCCGAAACGCCGTTAATGGGAAGGGTGCGTTTTTTATCGACGGCAAGCTGCCAGGTGGGGAGCTGGCGAACGGTGTTAAAGCGTGAAACCGCATTCTGAAGTACGTCAAATGCCAGCGGCGTCTGAATCGCATCATGCATACCCTGACGGAACAACAGCATCCGGTCCACGCTGTTCTGCAACTGCCTGTCCAGCGAACTGGCCACCGTGTCCAGATGGTTTCGCTGGCTTGAGATGTACGCCTCTTCCAGGACCACCACTTCACGCCAGGTCAGTAGAGTGGAAAATACCAGAACAACCAGAAAACAGAGATTAACAATCAACCCCGGATTGATACGCTTATGCAGCCACTGCAAAAAAGATTGTCTTACAACAAAGGTATCGCGCTGCACACACACTCCCTGATCGCTGCCTTACACCCGGTACGTGAGATAAAAACGCCCGGCAAAGCCGGGCGTTATGTGATTAAGCCTTGTCCCGCTTGTGCTGCCCGTCTCCCGGCTGAAGCTCCTCTTCACGGAATGCTTCCCGCTTGATGCTGTAGCCATCGTGCCACCGACACTCCACCATTCCGCTGGAATACCCGGTGACGATCATACGTGGGCCGCCCTTTTTAGGCTTAACTTCATCACTGACCAAAAAGACCATACCTGCCTCCTGTATCAGGGTGAAACTTTTTCAATTTAGACGAGGAATGGTCTTTTTGCATCCTGCCGCGGGTAACAATTAGTGCGACGTGCCGCGTATTTTCTCAACCAGCTTCACCGCCGCGACAACGATAGCGCCAATGATAAAGCCCAGTACAAGATTCAGCAGCGTGGGCAGAATCGCGGCGACCAGGGCCCCCTGCGCCGCGGAGAAATGCTCGATAGCATGGTGCAGCGGCGCGATACCGTGAACCAGGATCCCACCGCCCACGAGGAACATCGCCAGCGTGCCTACCACCGACAAACTCTTCATCAGCCACGGGGCCAGCACCAGCAGGCTTTTGCCGATGCCTCTTGCCACCGCGCTCGATTTTTCTTCCAGCCAGTAGCCGATATCATCCAGCTTGACGATCAGTCCCACTAGGCCGTAGACGCCGACGGTGACCAGAATGGCGATGCCGGAGAGGATCAGAACCTGATTCAGGAGCGGCGAGTCAGACACGATGCCCAGCGTAATGGCGACAATCTCCGCGGACAGGATAAAGTCGGTCCGAATGGCGCCTTTGACCTTGTCGCGCTCGAAGGTTTTCGGATCCTGAGCGGCAAGCGCTTCAAGACGCTGCTGGCGCATCTCCGGGGTATCGCTCTGCTTGCGGGCGCTAAAGGAGTGCAGCACCTTCTCCACGCCCTCGAAGCAGAGAAATGCGCCGCCAATCATCAGCAACGGGGTGATGGCCCACGGAATAAACGCGCTGATCAGCAGCGCCAGCGGCACCAGAATCACCTTGTTCAGGAAGGAGCCTTTCGCCACGCCCCACACCACCGGCAGTTCACGGTTTGCCCTCACCCCGCTTACCTGTTGGGCGTTAAGCGATAAATCATCTCCCAGCACGCCTGCGGTTTTCTTCGCCGCCAGTTTCCCCATCACTGAAATATCATCCAGTAAGGTCGCAATATCATCCAGCAATGTTAACAAGCTACTTCCTGCCAAAATCCTAATCCTTCATTTTTTGGTAATTAAGTGAATAGTATGGAGCAAAAGCGCAAACCCGGAAACACCCACCTCGCGTCAACAAAAAATTCACCTCAGCCACACAATTAAAGGGCTCGCCAGCGAGATAGTTTTCGCGTTTACTATCAGCGACCTTTTTATTTCGTCGTGAGGGATTATGCGTTTCCGGCAATTGCTACCGCTCATCGGGGCACTCTTTTCGCTGTACATCATCTGGGGTTCAACCTACTTTGTCATTCGCATCGGCGTGGAAAGCTGGCCACCACTGATGATGGCGGGCATTCGCTTTCTCTCGGCTGGCGTGTTGCTGCTGGCCTTCCTGCTGCTGCGCGGGCATAAACTTCCCTCTCTGCGCCCGATGCTGAATGCCGCCCTGATTGGCCTGCTGCTTCTGGCGGTGGGAAATGGGTTTGTAACGATTGCCGAGCACAGGAACGTACCGTCCGGGATCGCCGCCGTGGTCGTTGCCACCGTACCGCTGTTTACCCTCTGCTTTAGCCGCCTTTTCGGTATCCGAACCCGCAAGCTGGAATGGCTGGGGATTGGTATTGGCCTTGCCGGCATCATTCTGCTGAATAGCGGCGGTAACTTGAGCGGGAATCCGTGGGGCGCAGTCATCATCCTGATTGGCTCGATGAGCTGGGCGTTTGGTTCCGTCTACGGTTCGCGTATCGAACTGCCGGCCGGCATGATGGCGGGCGCGATTGAGATGCTCGCCGCCGGGATTGTACTGCTGCTTGCCTCCACGCTGACGGGAGAAAAGCTGACGACCCTGCCGCCGCTGTCGGGCTTTCTGGCGGTAGGCTACCTGGCGCTGTTTGGTTCTATCATCGCAATTAACGCCTATATGTTCCTTATCCGTAATGTCTCTCCGGCTGTCGCCACCAGCTATGCCTACGTCAACCCGGTCGTGGCCGTGCTGCTCGGGACTGGATTGGGGGGAGAAACGCTCTCTTCCGTTGAATGGCTGGCATTAGGGGTGATTGTTTTTGCCGTCGTGCTGGTCACCCTGGGCAAATATTTACTGCCCGCAAAACCGGTAGTCACGCCTTGCGAGGTGGAGAAACCTTAAGCAGGTGAATACCCTTCGTGTCGATCTGCGCGGTCTGGCCGCCGCCGCAGATCCACTCTTCCAGCCGTTCGGTCAGATCGGTATCGTTCAGTTTTAATCTGCCTCTCAGCGCACACTCCCAGACGATCAGCACCCGCCAGCCCTGCGCAATCAGCGCGCTGAGGTCCCGGCTGTCACGCTCGACGTTCTTGCCAATTTTATTCAGCCAGAAATCGGTACGCGTCGCGGGGACTTTAAACAGGTAACAGTCGTGGTGGTGCCAGAAACAGCCGTGGGTAAAGATGATGCACTGCCAGGCGTCGATGACGAAATCGGGGCGTCCCGCAAGCGCGGGATCCTGCACGCGGAAGTCAAACCCCGCCTGCGTCAGCAACGCGGCCAGGCGCTTTTCAATGGCGGTGTCACGCGTGCCGATGGCACGCATGTTTTTGCTGCGCGTCGTCTTATCGTGAACGTCCGTCATTGACGGCCTCACTCTGGCGGAGCGCCACCGCCTGTCTGATGCGCGAGGAAAGCAGTTTTGCTACGGCCGCGAACGCAGGAACCACAACAGAATTACCGAACTGTCGATACGCCTGAGTATCCGAAACCGGAATCCGGAAGCGGTAGCCCTGCGGGGTCTCAAATCCCATCAACCGGGCGCACTCCCGCGGGGTTAAGCGCCGCGGGCGATGGCGCTGGTTGTGCGGATCGTCGAAATCTCTTTCACCCAGCGCTTTGTCCCAGCCTCTGTCGATCAGGATTTCCGCGCCGTCTTTATAGTAGCGAGCAGACAGCGTGCGGGTGACGCAGTGCGGATCGTTCGGGTTTACCATTCCAAAACCGAAGCCGTTGCCTTTCGCCTGATGCTTCTTGGCATAGTGGTAGAGGTATTTCCACAGCACTGGGGTAAGGATAAATTTCGCGTCGACGACCGGTTCCAGCAGGTCAGCCACGGTGGGACGGCGCTCGGGATACAAAGACGGGATATCCCGCAGGGTGAAATCACCCTTGAGATTGAGATCGCGGCGGAACCCCACCAGCACGATACGTTCGCGATGCTGGGGCAGGAAATGTTTGCCATCAATAATTTTAGGATCGTCCGCACCCATGTCCTGTGAATCGGCCACGTCATAACCCAGCTCATCCAGCGTCTGCATGATAATGCGGAAGGTTTTTCCGCCGTCGTGGCTCTTTAGATTTTTGACGTTTTCCAGCACAAAGATGGGCGGGCGACGGGCGTCAATAATGCGCGCCACATCAAAAAACAGCGTTCCCTGCGTATCGCAGGCGAAACCGTGGGCCCGTCCAAGGGCATTCTTTTTAGAGACACCGGCCAGCGAGAAGGGCTGACAAGGGAAGCCTGCCAGCAGCACGTCATGCGCCGGGATTGTCTGACGAATGTGCTCGGCGGCCTGTTCATCGCTGACGCCGCTTTTATGGCTCAGGGTCACATCGCGGATATCCGCGTTGAAATGATGCTCGTTCGGATCGCAGTACCAGTTAGCCTTGTAGGTTCGTACGGCATGTTTGTTCCACTCGCTGGTAAACACGCACTGTCCGCCGATAGCTTCAAAACCGTGTCGAATACCACCGATACCGGCAAATAGATCGATAAAGCGGAAGGCATAGTTTGGGTGCGCAGCAGAAGGACGCGGAAGCAGGTTTTGCAGATAACGAAACTCGCCTTCACTCAGGCGACGCCCCGCGCGTTCGCTGGTCAGCAGACGTTTAAGGATCGCCGGGCTCCAGTGGCTCTCGCCGTGCGCTACCAGCAAATTGGCCAGCGTTTTAGCATCATAGATATCCAACAGCTGGCGCAGTAACGCTTGCACCGTTGCCGTTGATTTCTCAGCCTGCTCAGGCGCGGGCTCAGTCACTGATCGATTTTCCTGCATTCTTTTAACCGGAGAATAAAGACTGGGGACAGATTACCACAGTTCAATTGCGCAAACTGCGACGGAAGTGGCTCAACACCTGGCTATCCAGCCCGATGCAGTCGCCGTGTAATTCGGCACTGAGTTTCGCCATAAACTGGATCAGGAAATCGGCATTGTGACGTGCCAGCTCGCGGCCCATTTCCGTTTGCATTGTATCAGGCAATCGCAGCAGCTTGGTCTGAAAATGGTCGAGGGCAAACGCACGGTCGTCAAGTGTACGCGCGTCGGCAAAGGGATCGTCAGCATCAAAAAGCGGCACGCCCAGTGCGCCCGAGACGGCAAAGACGCGCGCCAGGCCGATAGCGCCTAAGGCTTCCAGCCGGTCTGCGTCCTGCACGATTTTGGCCTCCATACTCTGCGGCGCAATCCCGGCGCTGAAGCTGTGCGCCTCAATCGCGTGAGTAACGGCGGCAGCGTGCTCTGGCGGGAAGTCAGGGAAGTCGCAGCGCAGAATGTCACGCGTCCTGCGCGCTGCCAGCTGTGATGACCGGCTGCGTTCGGGATGGTTTTTCGGCAGGCTGACAATATCGTGGAAATAGCATGCGGTCAGGATCACCAGCGGCTCTACCCTCTGGCGATCCATGATTTTTTGCGCCGTCATCCAGACCCGACGAAAATGCGAAATATCATGTGCGGTATCGTCGGTACTGTGGTTTTCCTCGAGCCAGCGCTCAAATCTTTGCTGCCACCGGGCAAGTTCCATCGTCATATCCTGTTGTTTAAAAGAGCAGGAATTATAACACAGCGAATTAAACCAATTAAAAAACAGAACACCGAAATACTTAATAATAATTATACCATGTAAATTCAATAGATTAATTCATTTGAAAAATGAAGAGATTAATAGAGATATTTGGCAATATTTCATCGAATTTAATTACATTTATTTTTGAAACTAAATAACATCTTCTGGAATAGTATCGCCCCCGTAATTACGGAGAGTAATTACATATATTTATATAAATTATCCTTTAAGGGAATATATAATAAAAAGAAAAGCTCTGGCAATTGTGGTACCCGCTTTATTAATGGCAGGCGCAGCAAATGCGGCTGAAATGTACAACAAAAACGGCAACAAAGTTGACCTGTACGGTAAAGTCGATGCGCGTCACACCTTCTCTGACAACGCTGGCGACGACGGCGACGAAACCTATGTGCAGATTGGTTTCAAAGGCGAAACCCAGATCGCTAACGACCGGATCGGTTACGGCCAGTGGGAATACAAAACCTACGCTAACGATACCGAAGGCGCGGGTGACAAATCGTTTAACCGTCTGGCATACGCTGGTCTGAAATATGGCGAATACGGTTCATTTGATTATGGCCGTAATTACGGCGTCCTGTACGACGTAGAAGCCTGGACCGATATGCTGCCAGTATTTGGCGGTGACTCTTACACCTGGACCGATAACTTTATGAACGGTCGTGCTAACGGTCTGGCCACCTACCGTAACCAGGATTTCTTCGGTCTGGTTGAGGGTCTGAATTTTGCGCTGCAGTATCAGGGTACAAACGAAGGTCAGGCGCCGGTTTTGCCGGTGGCGATAAAGCTGAAGCCTGGACCGTTGGCGCAAAATACGATGCAAACAACGTTTACCTGGCGATGATGTATGCGGAAACCCGCAACATGACGCCAATCGGTAGCGTGGGTATCGCTAACCAGACTCAGAACTTTGAAGCGGTTGCACAGTACCAGTTCGACTTCGGTCTGCGTCCTTCCCTGGCATGGGTTTATTCAAAAGGTAAAGACCTGGACGGTCAGGGATTCAATCAGGATCTGGTTAACTACATCGACCTGGGCATGACCTTCACCTTCAACAAAAACTTCTCCACCTATGTTGATTACAAGATCAACATGCTGGATGACGATGAAGCGCTGTATGACGCACACGGTATTTCCACCGATGACATCGTCGGCGTCGGCATGACCTACCAGTTCTAATATCTAAAAATACCAAAGGCCGCATCTGCGGCCTTTTTTATGTCATTTGTCATGCTCTATGGCGCTTCCTGCAGCGCCACGCGAATAAACCCGTTATTCTTCGCCAGCAATTCATGGGCTTTCCACGCATCCAGCCCTGTCAGCACCATTAATACTGCCGTTTTACAGTGTTGGTTACAGCTCTCCAGCGCGGCTTTTGCCTCCGCCCGGGAGCATCCCCCCGCTTCCATCACAATGGCGATTTGGCGTTCAGCCCATTTGGTCGTGCTCGCCTCAAGATCCACGCGCAGATTGCTGTAAACACGTCCGCTTCGAACGGCCAGCCCGGTGGCGATCATCGAGAGGATCATCTTCTGCGCAATCCCCGCTTTGGTATTGATATACCCTGCGACGGCATCGGCACCCAGCTCCGGAGCGATAACCATGCTTGCCAGCTGCGCGGCTTCGCTTTGCGCATTACCGGTAATAATGGCAACTGGTGAACCCAGCGACCACGCATGGCGCATAGCCCCCCAGACCCAAGGCGTTTTTCCGCTGACGGTCACGCCCAGCATCATATCGTGTTCATCAAACTTGATGGCCTGCAGATCGGCGACGCCGCGCTCGTAGCTCCCTTCCCCTTCTTGTGCCGTAACGGCCATCACAGGGGTTTTGCCTGGCGCATATTCTTCGGCAACCTGTTGCCAACGCGCCCCGACGATCCCGCGCCAACGATGACCAGGCGACCGCCGTGACTGAGCGTCGCGGCGGCGTTGTCCACCACGCGGGCGAGGGTATGTAAACAGGGGGCGATCGCAGCAGAAATGAGTGCATCATCCTGGTGAATGACTTTCAGCATGTCCAGCGTGGACAATCTATCAATATTCATCGTGCTGGCGTGCCGTCGTTCCTTGACCGAACCGGTAAGCATAACGCTCATAAACAGCCTCCTTATTATGATTACCCACACACTATAAAGTGTTTTATATGGATGACCTGCGAGGAGGGTCACGAAAAGAGGACCAAATCCATGCCTTTACATGGCTTTAAGAAAAGTGCGTCATCAGCGATAATTACCCCCTTTCTTAATCATCGCGGAGTGTTGATGAGCGATTTGCAGCCTTTCCTTCCGACGCGCAAGCGCCCCATGAAGCTGAACACCCTGGTCACGCTGATGGTGTGCGCGATTATTGCCTCTGTGCTGCTGGTGGTCTTTGCGCTCTACTCCGTGCAAATCACCCGGGCGACGCGCGATGATGTAAAAGATACTGCTCTGGGTATCGCCAGAACGCTGGCCAACAGCCCGGAGATCCAGCGCGGCCTGATGCAGCCACCACAGGCGGATATCATTCAGCCCATCGCCCAGGCGGTGACGAAACGAAACGATCTGCTGTTCACCGTTGTCACCGATATGCGCGGGATCCGCTACTCTCACCCGAACGAGGCGCTGCTGGGGCTGCATTTTATCGGCGACGATTTAACTCCCGCGCTGGAAGGTAAAGAAAATGTCTCCGTAAACCGGGGTGCCCTCGCCGAAGCGCTTCGTGTCTTTACGCCCGTTTACGACAGCCAGCATGACCAGATCGGCGTGGTGGTGGTCGGTATCTCCCTCAAAAAAGTGGAAGATCAGATTGCACGCGGGCGGCTAAACGCCGTCTGGACCATTTTATTCAGTATTTTTATGAGTTCCATGGCGATTTGGGGTCTGGTGCGGGTACTGAAACGCATCCTGTTCGGGCTCGAACCCTACGAAATTTCCGCCCTGTTCGAACAGCGTCAGGCGATGCTGCAGTCGCTTCGCGAGGGGGTGCTGGCCGTCGATATTCACGGGCGCGTGACGATGATCAACCAGACCGCCAGAGAAATATTGCTTCTCCCCGCCGGCAAGCAGACCGAAAACGCCAGCGCCCCCCTGCTGGCCAGCCTGCGCGACGTCTCGAAGACGGGGGTCGCGCGCCAGGATCAGGAGATCAGCTGCAACGGGCGGCTATTGCTGTGCAACATGGTCCCCGTTAAAAGTCAGAATCGGGTGATCGGCGCCATCACCACCTTCCGCGATAAAACAGAAATCAGCCAGCTGATGCAGCGTATTGATGGCATGGTTAACTACGTCGACGCCCTGCGGACCCATACGCATGAGTTTATGAATAAACTGCATGTGATCCTGGGCCTGCTGCACATGAAGCGCTACGACAAGCTGGAGGAGTACATCATCCAGACGGCACATAATTACCAGACGGATATCGGTACGATACAGAGCAAGGTAAAATCCCCGGTGATTGCCGGGTTCCTGCTGGGTAAAATCAATCGGGCGAAAGAAGCGGGCGTCACCCTGACGCTGGCGGATGAATGCCAGATACCGGATACCGCGAGCGAAGAGCAGGTCGCGGTGCTGATCACCGTGCTAGGTAACCTCATCGAAAACGCGCTCGACGCGATGGAAGGACAGCACGAAGGTGAGATCGGCCTGCTGCTGCATTATCAGAATGGCTGGCTCAGCTGTGAAGTCAGCGACGATGGCCCCGGCATTGACCCCACTCAGCTGGAGGCTATTTTTACAAAGGGCTTCTCAACAAAAGGTGAAAACCGCGGCGTTGGGCTGTTCCTTGCTCGCCAGCAAATCCAGAACCTCGGCGGTGATATCACCGTTGAGTCTGAGCCAGGCGTATTTACCCAATTTTTTGTTCACATCCCCTGGGATAGCGAGAGGAATATCGCGTGATAAATGTATTAATTGTCGATGATGACGCCATGGTAGCCGACCTCAACCGTCTCTATGTCAACCGTGTTGAAGGTTTTAGCTGCTGCGGCGTCGCCTCCACGCTAAACCAGGCCGAGGCCATCATTAATAACCCCAGCCAGCCTGTCGATCTGGTACTGCTGGATGTCTACATGCAGCAGGATAACGGGCTGGATCTGCTGCCCGTTATTCGCGCATCTGGTCGCCCAATCGATGTGATTATGATCTCCTCGGCTGCTGACGCCACGACGATCCAGACCTCTATCCATTACGGCGTGGTGGATTATCTGATAAAGCCGTTCCAGTTCCCGCGCTTTGAAGAGGCGCTTAACGGCTGGAAGGCAAAGCGCAACCTGATGGGTTCGCACCAGTATTATGAGCAGGCCGACGTCGACCGGCTGATCCACGGCGGGGCGCCGGAACTGGCGGACAGTAAAAAGCTGCCGAAGGGGTTAACGCCGCAAACGCTGCGCACGATTTGCCAGTGGATTGACGCTCATCCGGAGACAGAATTTTCTACCGACGATCTGGCAAACGCGGTCAATATTTCCCGCGTGTCCTGCCGCAAATATCTGATCTGGCTGGCGCAAATCAATATTCTGTTCACCAGCATTCACTACGGTGCCACCGGGCGTCCGGTGTATCGCTACCGTCTCCAGCCGGAGCAGACCGGCCTGCTCAAGCAATACTGCCAGTAACGCGGTAGGTATCATCCAGCAGGGTAAAGCGGAAGTGGTGTGCTGAAGAGAACACCACTTCTTTTGTCCTGGTCACAAAGATTGCTTCTATATCGGGACGCGCGCGCAGCGCGGCGCAGCCCTTCTTCACGCCCATGCCGTACATCAGCGTGGTCCAGATATCTCCGTCAATGGAGTCTTTTGAAATGATGGTCACGCTATCCAGTTCGTTATCCAGCGGATACCCGGTGCGCGGGTCGAGAATATGATGATAGCGTTTGCCGTTTTGTTCAAAATAGCGCTCGTACGTTCCCGACGTCACGACGGAGAGGTTCTCAACGGTCATTGTGCCGATCAGCGCATCTCCGGCGAACGGTTTTTTCAGCCCGACGCTCCAGCCCCCTTCCGGCGAGCCTAACGTCTGAATGTTTCCGCCGAGGTTAATCAGCCCCAGCTCAGCCCCCTCTTTATGCAGGTAATCCCGCACCCTGTCGGCAATATAGCCTTTGGCAATCGCACCCAGATCGATTTCCATCCCCGCCCGGGCCAGAAACACGCTGCTGCTGGCCTCATCAAGGAGAACATCCTCAGGACGGGTAATCGACAGCAGCGACGCAATGTCATCAGCGGGCGGAACGCTGTCTCCCTGAAAACCAATCTTCCAGCGCTTCACCAGCGGACCGATCGCCAGATTAAAGGCGCTGTCCTTGAGCAGGCTTGCCGCTTTTGCACAGCGGACCAGATCAAACACCGGCCGACTGACGGTGACCGGATGCTGGCCAGCCGCATGGTTGATGTCCATCACCTGCGAGTGCGCGCGGTTGACGGTAAGCAGATCTTCGTACTGTTTGATCAGACGAAACACGCGGGACGCGAGGGCTTCGTCATGGGAGAAGAGTTTCAGGAGAATGGGTGAGCCCATCAGGACGGCGGAGTAGCTGTAAACGCGATGGCTATCAGACATGGCATGAGTCCTCAGATGTAGCCCCGGCAGGCACCGTGCCGCCGGGGAAAATGCCGGATAGCGCTGCGCGTATCCGGCCTACAACACAGGTGTCTTACTGCTTTTTCGAACGCATAGCCGCCTGGTGTCCTGCAAGCGTACCAAAAATAATGATATCTGCCACCGCGTTACCGCCGATACGGTTACCGCCGTGGATCCCGCCGACCACTTCACCGGCCGCGAACGCGCCTGGCAGCACGTTGTGGTTGCTGTCCAGCACGCAGGTTTCGGTGTTGATAGTTACGCCGCCCATGGTGTGGTGCACGCCTGGCGCAATCTGAATGGCGTAGAATGGCCCTTCGTTGATTGGCGCACGCAGCGCGGTGGTACGACCAAAATCGTCATCGTGCTGTTTTTCGACGAAGCCGTTGTAGCGTTCCAGGGTCGCCAGGAAAGCGTGGTGATCCATACCGAGCGCTTCAGCCAGAGCTTTTGGCGAGCTGGCACTGGTCACGAAACCTTTCGCGATGTACTCATCCGCGGCTTTGTTTTTAGCGCGGACATGCTCATCAAAGACGATGTAAGCATATTTCTCCGGCAGAGCGATGATCTGCGCCGATACTTTATCGCGAGTCGACATTTCGTTATAGAAGCGGTTCCCCTGCTGATTCACCAGAATCGCCCCGCCGCCGCGGATAGATTCGGAAATCAGATACGAGGTTTTCTGCTCAACGGTTGGGTGAATTTGAATTTCGCCCATATCCACGGTGCCCGCCCCGATGCGCTCCAGCAGCGCGATGCCACCGCCGGTTGCCCCTTTGTGGTTGGTGGTGACGAAACCTTCCAGATCCGGACGGTATTTCACCACCATCTGGCTATTGGCGCTGAAGCCGCCGGTGGCGACAATCACGCTTTTGGTTGCTACGGTGACGGTTTCGTTCTCTTCGGTGGTCAGACGTACGCCGGTGACTTCACCGTTCTCGAAGATGATGTCGCTGACGGAGGTATCCAGCATCACCTCGATGTTGCGTTTGTTGACGTTGCGCACCAGGCCGCTGATCAGGTAACCGCCCACCGCAGAACCGTCTTTTGGACGGTGGGTACGGTCAATGCTCATCCCGCCGGTGGTGGTGATGTCGTTCAGCATGATGCCGCGGGTGGCCAGCCACTCAATTGCCTGCGGCGCGTTCTCGACGAAGCGACGCAGCAGTTCAGGGTTGTTCTTGTTGCCGCCGCCTTTCAGGCTTTCCTGGTAGAACAGCTCTTTGCTGTCCTGAATGCCCTTCACGCGCTGGAAGCGAGTTTCGGCGGCGTTCATACCGGCAGAGGCTTTAATGGTGTTCCCACCGATGGTCGGCATTTTCTCGACAATCAGCACGCTCGCGCCTTCGTCGTGAGCCTGAATCGCCGCCGCCAGACCGGCGCCGCCGCTGCCGACAACCACCACGTCCACGCTGCGGGTTTCGTTCGGGTCAACGCCCTCTTCCGCGGCCAGCGCTTTGCTGGATTTCAGCATCGCTTTAGAAACCGCTTTCTTCACCGCTTCACTCTGGCTGGTTGCGCCGGTGATGGCATCCACGTGCGGAGTATTGGCGTCCAGAATGCGGGTACGGATCTCGTCAAAGCTGGTCACAAACTCAACGTCTTCGCTCGGGCCGCAGACCAGCTCGATGTCCGCAATGCGGTCAGTTTCCAGGCTGACGTTAATCACCAGTTCGTTAGCGTCATCCTGCACTTTCTCAGCAAAGGTACCCGGTTTGAATTTGGATTCGCCCATGCTCATGTCGCGGATCATCGCTTCTACCAGCGAGAAGCGCCACAGCGGTTCAGGAATGCTCAACGCCTCGCGCTTGGTGCTGTCCATAAACAGCTCAAGGCTTTCGCCAGCCGCGATGCGGTCTGTCCAGTCCGGATAAGCGATGGTGGCGCGGCCAACGGCGATCAGGTCGTAACCGTGGTCCAGCGCTTCATTCACATCTGAAGCATTCACCACGCCGCCCACGCCCATGACCGGAACCTGCGCCAGCGTTTCAGAACGCATCGCGCAGTATTTTTCGATAAGCGGGGTTGGATCCTGGGTGTCGACAATGGAAGGACGCAGAGTCGCGCCGACGGAGAAGTGCAGATAGTCCACGCCGCGCGCCGCCAGTTTTTCCAGCAGGTACATGGCGTCGTCAAAGCGAATGCCCGGGACTTCCATTTCTTCAGGGGAGAAACGATAGCCAATAATAAACGCGTCGTCCGCGTACTGGCGCACCATTTTGTGGGTAATGTCCAGCACAGCCAGCGGGAACTTCGCGCGGTTATCGCGGCTACCGCCCCACTCGTCATCGCGCTGGTTTGAATTCGGTGAGTAGAACTGCTGAATCAGATAGGTGTTCGCCCCGTGGATTTCCACGCCGTCAAAACCGGCCTGGATGGCGCGGCGCACGGCCTCACCAAACTTGCCGATCATGCCTTCCACTTCTTCAGACGTCAGAGCAACCGGCGTTGCTGCACCTTCACGCGGCGCGGCTACGGCGCTCGGGCCAACCGGGGTACGGCCACCGATCAGTTTTGGGTCGACCATGCGGCCACCGTGGTAGATCTGCAGCAGCGCTTTAGACCCTTTGGATTTAATGGCCTCTGCGATTTTCGCCAGCCCGGCGATTTTCTCGTCATTATCAATACCGATCGCGCCCGGGAAGGCGAGACCGAGATCGTCGACGAAGCAACACTCCACAATAATGGTGCCGATACTGCCGGAACGGGCACGATAGTACTCCACCAGTTCGCTGGTGACGGTGCCGTCATAATAGCCGGTACAGGTGGTCATAGGGGCCATTAACAAACGGTTTTTCAGTTCAGTGCCATTCGGTAATGTGAAGGGGCTAAGAATGCGTTCGTTAGTGCTCATAATAGAAACTCCAAACTTTTAAAAAATTAAGAATTCGTTATCGGATTGTGTTTTTAGTTCGCTGTTATTTGCCGACGTTATGATATTAATATAATGATTAATTTAGTTTATAAAGTTATTACATTAGTTAAAAAACTATTTAATCCCATCAGTAACACAAATAACACATTGGTGTTAGCGATTGTAATTCAACCATTCACAATAATTTAAAATTCGTTAAATGATTAATGGTAAAACCATTTTCCCAGAACACATACAAATCCATATAAATCAATAAGATAAAAAATAACAAAAAGTAAAAATGTTACAATAATGATAAAGCCAACTCGTAAGATACGTAATACCCACATACGTCAGAGTGGTTATTAATAAAAGCATAAAAATAACACTGCAATTCTGTTTTTTTGATCGCGATCAATAGTTATTGCATCCAAAGGCGCAATATAAAAACATCATCAATTTTTAATTTAACGCAACCCAAAAAGCGTTAAATCGCTATTACTGAAAATACAAAGCAGCACCTTAAATAACTAAAGAAAGCAAAAAAACTTAAGAAAGCGATTTTGTTTTTCAGGGCAACCGAATTTTTGACAACTTAAGACGTGAAACTATGAATACAAAAACTGCTGTAACGCCCCCTGTGGCGAACCAGGCATCAAAAGGAAACGCAAAACGTCTGCTGATGATGGCGTTGCCCGTCATCGTCGCCGTACTGCTGCTGTTTGTTCCAGTTCCGGAAGGCCTGCCTCCTTACGCGTGGCACTACTTCGCCATCTTTGTCGGCGTGATCGTCGGTCTGATCTTCGAACCCCTGCCGGGTGCGGTGATCGGTCTGACCGGCGTCGTCGCCATTGCCCTGTGCAGCCAGTGGGTGCTGTTCAGCCCTGAACAGCTGGCTGACCCGAAATTCAAGCTGGCAGGCGCCTCCTTTAAATGGGCGGTGAGCGGGTTTGGTAACTCTACCGTCTGGCTGATTTTCGGCGCCTTTATGTTCGCCGCAGGCTATGACAAAACCCGCTTCGGCCGCCGTCTGGCGCTGATTCTGGTGAAGTACCTGGGCCGTCGCAGCCTGACGCTCGGTTACGCCATTACGTTTGCTGACCTGCTGCTGGCACCGTTCACCCCGTCCAACACCGCGCGCAGCGGCGGGACCATCTACCCGATTATCGCTAACCTGCCGCCACTGTACGGTTCAAAACCAAACGACCCAAGCGCGCGCAAAATCGGTTCGTACCTGATGTGGGTGGCGATCACCGCGGCCTGTATTACCAGTTCAATGTTCCTCTCAGCCCTGGCGCCAAACCTGCTGGCCCTGGCGCTAGTGAAAAGTACGGTTGGGATTGATATCTCCTGGGGCACCTGGTTCCTCGCCTTCCTGCCGCTGGGTATCCTGCTGATTCTTGCCATGCCGCTGCTGGCCTACTGGTTCTACCCACCTGAAGTCAAAGTGAATAACGAAGTGCCGCTGTGGGCGACCCGTGAGCTGGAAAAACTCGGCAAGCTGTCCCGCAATGAAATTCTGCTGCTGGTATTCGTATGCTGCGCGCTGCTGATGTGGATCTTCGCCACCGCGTGGATTGAGCCTGCCATGGCAGCCCTGCTCATCGTCGGCCTGATGCTGTGGACCGGCGTGCTGGAGTGGAACGATATCACCGGTAATAAAGCAGCGTGGAATACCTTCGTCTGGTTCGCCACCCTGGTGGCGCTGGCGGACGGCCTCTCCTCCACCGGCTTTATCGGCTGGCTGGGTAAAGAAGGCGGTCTGTTAATGAGCGGCATTTCACCGGGCGTGGCGACTATCGTTCTGCTGCTGGCGTTCTACCTGCTGCACTACCTGTTTGCCAGCACCACCGCGCACACCACCGCGCTGCTGCCAGCGATGCTGACCATCGCCTCCACCATTCCGGGCATGAATATGGAAGTGTTTGTCCTGCTGATGGTGACCTCGCTGGGCGTGATGGGGATCATCACCCCGTACGGTACTGGCCCAAGCCCGATTTACTACGGTAGCGGCTACCTGCCAACCAAAGACTACTGGCGCCTTGGCACCATCTTCGGTGCCATCTTCCTGGCGGCCCTGCTGCTGATTGGCTATCCGTGGATGTCCATGATGTTCTGATTCCTGACCGCCGGACTTCTCCTCCGGCGGTTTTATTTTTGTGGAGCAATACGCTATGTCAAACAAACCGTTTATCTACCAGAACCCCTTCCCGCTTTCCCATGACGACACCGAATACTACCTGCTGACCAAAGAGCACGTTTCAGTTGCCGAATTCGACGGTCAGGAAGTACTGAAAGTGGAGCCGGAAGCCCTGACTCTGCTGGCACAGCAGGCCTTCCACGACGCCGCGTTTATGCTGCGTCCTTCCCATCAGAAGCAGGTTGCCGCCATTCTCAATGACCCGGAAGCCAGCCAGAATGACAAATACGTTGCCCTGCAATTCCTGCGTAACTCTGAAATTGCCGCAAAAGGCGTGCTGCCAACCTGTCAGGATACCGGCACCGCTATCATCATGGGAAAAAAAGGCCAGCGCGTCTGGACCGGCGGCGGTGACGAAGCAGCCCTGAGCCAGGGGGTGTATAACACCTACATCGAAGACAACCTGCGCTACTCCCAGAATGCGGCGCTGGACATGTATAAAGAGGTGAATACTGGCACCAACCTGCCTGCGCAGATTGACCTCTACAGCGTGGACGGCGACGAATACAAATTCCTGTGCATGGCAAAAGGCGGCGGTTCTGCCAACAAAACCTATCTGTATCAGGAAACCAAAGCGCTGATCACCCCGGCAAAGCTGAAAAACTATCTGGTTGAGAAGATGCGCACCCTGGGAACTGCCGCCTGCCCGCCTTACCATATCGCGTTTGTGATTGGTGGTACCTCTGCCGAAAGCACCCTGAAAACCGTGAAGCTGGCCTCCACGCGCTACTACGACGCGCTGCCAACGGAAGGCAACGAACACGGCCAGGCGTTCCGCGACGTTCAGCTCGAACAGGAACTGCTCCAGGAAGCACAGAACCTCGGCCTCGGCGCGCAGTTCGGCGGTAAATACTTCGCCCACGACATCCGCGTGATTCGTCTGCCGCGCCACGGCGCTTCCTGCCCAATCGGCATGGGCGTCTCCTGCTCCGCAGACCGCAACATCAAAGCGAAAATCAACCGCGACGGGATCTGGATTGAGAAGCTGGAGCACAATCCGGGCCAGTATATTCCTGAATCACTGCGTCAGCAGGGCGAAGGCGACGTGGTGAGCATCAACCTGGACAAACCGATGAATGAGATCCTGGCGCAGCTCTCCGCGCACCCGGTCTCTACCCGCCTGTCGCTGAACGGTACCATCATCGTGGCGCGCGATATCGCCCACGCGAAGCTGAAAGAGCTGCTCGACAACGGTGAAGAACTGCCGCAGTACGTTAAAGATCACCCGATTTACTACGCAGGCCCGGCCAAAACGCCGGAAGGCTACGCGTCTGGGTCACTCGGCCCGACCACGGCGGGACGTATGGACTCGTATGTGGATTTACTGCAATCCCACGGCGCGAGCATGATCATGCTGGCGAAAGGCAACCGCAGCCAGCAGGTAACCGACGCCTGCCATAAACACGGCGGCTTCTACCTGGGCAGCATTGGCGGCCCGGCGGCGGTGCTGGCGCAAAACAGCATTAAGAGCCTGGAATGCGTCGCGTATCCGGAGCTGGGAATGGAAGCTATCTGGAAAATTGAGGTCGAGAACTTCCCGGCGTTTATCCTGGTGGATGACAAAGGCAACGATTTCTTCCAGCAGATCCAGAACCAACAGTGCAAAGGCTGTTCACAGCGCTGAGTGCTTCCACACCTCCGGTAATAGCGCCAGCGCGTCAGCAATGATGGCGCGCTTGTCACTCCCCGGCTTCCAGATGATGACCATCGTCTGACTAATTCCCTGGCTGCCCACTTCTGTGCGCAGCCTTTTTACATTTTGCCACCGCACGGCATGAAAATGGGTCGGTAAAAATCCCCAGCCGCATCCGCGCTCCAGCAGACCGCGCAGCATCTCCGGTTCGTTAGTAAAAAGGGTATGCCCGGAGATCTGCAGGCGACGCGCGACCGGCTCGTCAGAGGCTGGGTGCATAACTATCTGTGGAACCAGGGAGAGATCGAGCAGCGACAGGGGGGATGAAATATCCGTAAACAGCTTGCCGGAGGCGTAAAAATCCATATCAATTGCGCCTAAGGCCCGCCACTCCATGTCATTGCCCACGCTGCGGTTGCGCGCCTGGCAGATGGCCAGATCGGCACGACCGCTCGTCAGCATGTGTTCCGACTCATCGCGCGAGGCGCAGATCAGGCTCAGCCGGATTTTTCGCGACGCCATCTCTGCGATAACCCCGTGCAGAAAGGCTCTGGGCGTAAAAGGATCGTAAACCAGCGTCAGATCCTGCGTGGCGCCGTGAGGCACTTCTCTGGCAAAGGCTTCGAAGGCTTTTACCTGCCGCATCAGCAGATGTGCCTGGCGCTGGAGCTGCTCCCCTTCCGCCGTGAGCCTAAGGGTGCGCCCGTCGCGAATAAACAGCGCGTAGCCCAACCCGTCCTCAAGAAAATCAATCAGATCGCGAAGCGTCGTTCGGTCTTTTTTCAGCGCCACTGCCGCTTTACTCAGGCTCCCGTTCTCGGCCACGGCGGTAAATGCCTCGAGCTGTGCAAAAGAATAGATCAGTCCCGCCACGCTACGCTCCCTCCGTTTTTTAGGGGGATTTTCCCCCACCACGCGTTTTTTATTATAGCCCCGGGGTTTTTAAACTGAAGCCGTTCTTAACCCATACGAGACGGATATGAAAAACAGAAAAGTAAACCGGACCCTGCTGGCAGGCCTTGTCTTCAGCAGCCTGCTCTCCCCTGCGGCAATGGCCGCCTGTGATGGCACCGGCCTTAGCGCCTGCCCTGCCCCCTTTGACGCCGCGCTGCCGGACACCCATAAGATGCTCACCTGGAGTCAGGCCGACCGCGTGGTGGGCTTTCGCAATGATTACCGTAACTACGCCGGGGATATTTTCCGTCACGGCAAAGCCGTGCCGCTGCTTGTGTCGGACAAGCCGCTTGCGGACGCCCACTATCAGGTCAACGGCAGGCGCTACGGCCTACAGGAGTACCTTAAGCGCCAGAACGTCAGCGGCATGCTGGTGCTGAAGGACGGCAAAATCGCCTGGAAATATCTCGCAAAGGGCAATACCGACTCCACGCTCTGGACCTCGCGCTCGGTAGGCAAATCGGTGGTATCGGCGCTGGTGGGCGTTGCCCTTAAAGAGGGAAAAATTCATTCACTCGACGACCTGATTACGCAGTACGAACCCGACCTGAAAGGCACCGCCTGGGACGGCGTGACGCTCAAACAGCTTATCACCCACACCTCCGGCGTGGCGTGGAACGAGGATTACACCAACCCTAACTCCGACTTCGCGCAGCTCACCGAGTGCGAGGCGAAACCGGGCACCTACGACTGCGTGCGCAGGCTGGTGAAGGGATTGCGCAGGGTTCACCCGGCCGGAGAGAACTGGTCTTACTCTTCGGGCGGCGCCTGGCTGCTGGGTGACGTGCTGGAGCGCGCTACCGGCATGACGATCGCAGCGTATCTGGAGAAAAGTATCTGGCAGCCGTACGGCATGGCGAGCGACGGCGTATGGCATGCCTACAGCAAAGGCCAGCACGACGTCGGCGCGCACGGCTTTAACGCCACGCTGGAGGACTGGGGTCGCTTCGGGGAGTTTATCCGTAAAAACGGTACGCTGCCGAACGGCAAGACGATCCTTCCGGATAACTGGATCCAGCAATCGTCAGACTGGACGAAGGCCAAAGGCTCGGTATCAGACGCCCATCCAGACGGACTGTACGGCTTTCAATGGTGGAATAACGCAGTTCCCGCCAACGCCACGGGCGTTGAGCCGACGGTGCGAGATTCGCTGAAAGATTCGCTCTGGGCGCTGGGGATTTTTGGTCAGATGATTGTGGTAAACCAGAAGGAAAAACTGGTTATCGTTCAGTGGTCTACCTGGCCGCAGGCGGAACCATCCTTTAGCGCTCAACCGCTGGAGGCCTCTCTGATGTTTAGCGCCATTGCCAGGGCGCTGCGCTAAATTGCCCCCGCCGGGTAACGAAGCGCTTGCCCGGCTCTTTCAGATGCAACGCAGCCTGCGCCACGTCACAAAACCGTGATATCAGCCACTTAGCAAAAAGTGGTGAATAAAAAATCAATTAATTGTTAAGTTATTGTTGTCATTAATTGTATTTATCCCCCTGAGGATATTCATGCAAAAAGTGCATCAGTCGATGTCGCATTTGCGCTTATCTATTTCCTCATCCTGATCCAGTTTTCAAAAACAGACGCGTAAAACGTCAATAATAAACTGGAGATAACCATGTTTTCCTCAACCTCACCTGCAACCGTACGGTCTAAGGCGGGCGCGATACTTCGCGTGACGTCCGGCAACTTTCTCGAACAGTTCGATTTCTTTCTTTTCGGCTTCTATGCCACCTACATCGCCCACACGTTCTTCCCGGCGAGCAGTGAATTTGCGTCGCTGATGATGACCTTCGCCGTCTTCGGCGCAGGATTTTTGATGCGGCCCATCGGGGCCATTGTGCTTGGCGCGTATATCGACAAGGTGGGGCGCAGAAAAGGACTGATCGTTACGCTTTCCATCATGGCGGCGGGGACGTTCCTGATCGTGCTTATCCCCTCTTATCAAAGCATTGGTCTGTGGGCACCGCTGCTGGTGCTGACGGGCCGTCTGCTGCAGGGCTTTTCCGCCGGTGCAGAGCTTGGAGGCGTCTCGGTCTATCTGGCTGAAATCGCCACGCCGGGCCGCAAAGGGTTTTACACCAGCTGGCAGTCCGGCAGCCAGCAGGTCGCCATTATGGTCGCCGCGGCGATGGGCTTTGCCCTGAATGCCCAGATGGAGGAGAGCGCCATTCGCGAATGGGGCTGGCGCATCCCGTTCCTGTTCGGCTGTTTAATCGTGCCGTTTATCTTCTTCCTGCGCCGCAAGCTGGAGGAGACGGAAGAGTTCAGCGCGCGCCGCCAGCATCTGGAGATGCGTCAGGTCTTTAAAACGCTGCTTGGCAACTGGCAGGTGGTGGTCGCGGGCATGCTGATGGTGGCGATGACCACCACCGCGTTCTACCTGATCACCGTCTACGCTCCCACCTTTGGCAAAAAGGTGCTGATGCTCAGCGCCTCGGACAGCCTGCTGGTCACGCTACTGGTGGCTATCTCTAACTTCATCTGGCTGCCGGTGGGCGGCGCGCTGTCGGATCGCTTCGGGCGCAAGCCGGTGCTGATTGCCATGGCCCTGCTGGCGCTGGCGACCAGCTACCCCGCCCTGACGCTGCTGGCGAGTGCCCCAAGCTTCTCCATGATGCTGAGCGTGCTGCTGTGGCTCTCCTTCCTCTACGGCCTTTACAACGGCGCGATGATCCCAGCCCTGACGGAGATTATGCCTGCTGAAGTGCGCGTGGCGGGGTTCTCTCTGGCTTACAGCCTGGCAACGGCGGTCTTTGGCGGCTTTACCCCGGTAATGTCCACTGCGCTGATTGAATATACCGGCGACAAAGCCTCGCCAGGCTACTGGATGAGTTTCGCTGCCGTGTGTGCCCTGCTGGCCACGCTCTACCTCTATCGTCGCCGCGCGGTATCGCTGCGAAACACCGTCAAATCACAGGGGGCAGTATGAAACGCACTTATCGCTATACCGCCAGCGCGCTGGTGCTGACGCTCCTGAGCGCCAATGCCTGTGCCCAGGAGGTGAAGGTCATGATCTCAGGCGGCTTCAAAGCCGCCCTTGAAAAGCTGGCCCCGGAATATGAACACCGGACCGGGGATAAAATTGTGATCATCCCCGGCCCCTCAATGGGCGCTACGCCGCAGGCGATCCCAAACCGACTGGCACGCGGCGAGAAAGCCGATGTGGTGATTATGGTGGGCGATGCGCTGGAGAAGCTCGAAAAAGCCGGCCAGACCCAGCCGGGTTCGCGCACTGAACTCGCGGACTCCCCCGTTGGCATGGTGGTGAAAAAAGGTGCGAATGTCCCTGATATCAGCAGCGAGGCGGCTCTGCGTAACACGCTGCTGCAGGCCAGCTCCATCGCCTACTCTGACAGCGCCAGCGGCAGGTACGTCAGCCAGACGTTGTTCAAAAAGATGGGGATTGAAAAAGAAGTGACGGGTAAAGCGACAATGGTCGAGCGTATCCCGGTCGCCTCAGAAGTGGCGAAAGGAAAATACGCCGTCGGTTTCCAGCAGGTCAGCGAGCTGCTGCCGGTTCAGGGCGTCACCTTTATCGGGAAACTCCCTGATAATCTTCAGTACATCACGCGCTTCGCGGGTGCGGTCACCCGTCATGCAGAACATCCCGCGGAGGGGAAAGCGCTGCTGACCTATCTCGCCTCACCGCCCTCAAGGGCCGTCATCGAGAAGACGGGGATGATCCCCGTTACGTCCGGTGATACTGCTCGGTGATCTGTTTTTCCAGTTCAGCCGCAATGTAGGACTGGATGCGCCCCCGGCGCCGGATAAGCCCCACGGTGCGTTTCACTTCCGGTGCCACCAGCGGCAGATGCGTCAGCAGCGTGTGCTCTGACGTCGGCATCGACATGGCGGGGACGGCAGCAATGCCGATCCCCGCCGCTACCATACCGAGCATCGTGGTAACGTGGCGCGTTTCGCAGACGCTGGGGCGTTCAGGAATGATATTCCCCAGCATCCGATCGAGCAGGTTACGGTTACCTGACGTTTTATCGAGGGAGATATAATCCTGCTGATAAAATGCCTTCCACGTCAGGTGACTCTTCTGCGCCAGCGGGTGATCCTTTCGGCACACCGCAACATAGACATCCTCCACCAGCGGGAAAAATTCAATTTCAGCCGGTAAGTTTCCTGCAAAGCAGATACCAAAATCCGCCTGGCTTCGGGCCACGGCGTCAATCACATTCCCCGCGCTGCTGTCGATAAGCTTAGTGCGAACGCGTGGATAGCGAGACTGAAAACGACGGATCACATCAGGCATAAAGTAACAGGCGGCGGAAGGTACCGCGGCAACCGTGATCAGCCCCGTTCGCTCTTCACTGATTTTATCGACATCCGCCAGCATTGACTCAACGTTGTCGAGCAGCTGCGCGGAGCGTTCAGCAAAGTTTTGCCCGTATAACGTTAAGGCCACGCGGCGAGTGGTACGGTCAAACAGTCGGTTTCCCAGCGCGGCTTCCAGCTTTTCAATCCTGCGGCTCAGCGCCGACTGGGATAAGCAGATAGATTCAGCAGCGACACGGAAGTTACCGTATTCAACTAACGCTCTGAAAGCATAAAGATCGTTAAGGTCAAAATTCACGGGCATAGCGTCTGGATGTCCTGTCAGGGAATACGCAACAAAGTCAAAAATAATAGCCTCTTATTGACCTGCCGCAACCGCCGGGCGTTGAAATACCGATCAGAGGTCGTTGAGATGCAGGCGGATGTACCCGGCGCGCTCGGCAATAGCCTGCCGCTCCTCTTCCTTCATGTCCGCAAGCTGTTTAAAAACAATGCCCAGGCGGGGATTGTTACCCAGACGCGCCTGATTGCGCGCAAAGAAATCCCAGTAAAGGGCATTGAAGGGGCACGCCAGCTCTCCGGTACGCTGGTTGTACTGATACCGGCACCCCTGACAGTAATTACTCATCTTATGAATATAAGACGCGCTCGAGACGTAGGGCTTGCTGGCCAGTAACCCGCCATCGCCAAACTGGCTCATGCCGAGGGTATTGGGCAGCTCCACCCATTCAAAGGCATCAATATAGACCCCCAGATACCATTCATGAACCGCCTGCGGCGACAGGCCGCTGAGCAGGCTAAAGTTCCCGATGACCATCAGGCGCTGGATATGGTGGGCGTAAGCCTCGGTGAGTGACTGCTCAACGGCATGCGCCAGGCAGCGCATCTGCGTCTTGCCAGTCCAGAACCAGTCCGGCAGAGGGGCGTGGTGGTCTAAGGCATTCAGCTCCCGATACCCCGGCATCTGCGACCAATAGATACCACGCACGTACTCCCGCCAGCCGAGAATTTGTCGGATAAACCCTTCGACGGCGGGCAGCGGCGCATGGCCCGTACGCCAGGCCTGCTCAGCAGCGGCTACCACTTCTCGCGGATTTAGCATTTTGGTGTTTAGCGCGAATGAAATTAACGAGTGGAAAAGGAAGGGTTCCTCCGCGTGCATCGCATCCTGCCAGGCACCGAACTGCGGCAGCACGTGCGTGATAAAATCATCCAGCCGTGCTTTGGCTTCAGCGCGGTCGACTGGCCAGCGAAAATTGTCGGCCTGCGGTTCGCCGAAGGTGCTTACGCCACAGCGTTGGATCTCTTCCCATAGTGCGGTGCGATCGTGGCGGAGGCGAGTGTCCTCCGGTGCAGGCGGTTCACCGGACCAGCGCTTGCGGTTTTCTGCATCGAAATTCCATTTTCCCCCTTCGGGCTCGCCTTCCGGGGTCAACAGTATGCCGTGCTGACGGCGCATTTCCCGGTAAAAGTACTCCATGCGCCAGCTTTTGCGCGACGCAAAGAACGCACTCACCTGTTCACGGGTGGTGAAGAAATGCTCGCTGCTGACGCAGGCGGTTTCAACGGATACGTTTCTCGCCCACGCCTGCAGCTGCATATCAAGACGCCATTCATCGGGCTCCTGCCACACTACCCTGTCGGCGCCGTAATGTGCGACAAGCGCGTTGAGATTGTCCTCCAGCGCGCCGCGGTTTGAGCCGTCAGAGAGCCGGACATACCTCACCCGATGCCCCTTTTCCTTTAACGCAGAGGAAAACGCGCGCATGGCCGCGAAGATGGCGATAACTTTCTGGGCGTGATGAAGCACGTACGCGGTTTCGGCCCGTAGCTCCAGCATCACGTAAATGACATTCGGATTGCAGGCATCAAACCAGCTGTGGTGCGGATTAAGCTGATCGCCCAGGATCAGGCGCAGCTCGGTCAACGGTGGCTCCTGCGACAGCGCTCAGAACAGTATTTGACCTCATCCCAGCATTTCGCCCACTTCTTGCGCCACGTCATGGGCCGCTGGCAGTGCATACATACCCGACTGGGCAGGCTCTGTTTGTTACCTTTAAAATCGCTCATCTTTTCAATACCGTACTGATGACTTCACTGAACCTGTGGCTTAAGGCAACGACCGACTTCACAAAATGAAGGTGATGCCCGCAAAGCGCTACCCACCGCTACGTACGAATGATAGTTTATTCAGGCTGGAATTGTCGCCGTGAGCGATTTTCTGGCATCTTAACCAAACCTGACTTTCCCATTTTTGTTCAAGTGACGAGTTTGCGAGCAAAGCGATGATAAAGTGGCCCTGGAAAACGAATGAAGCTGGCCGGGATATGGCGCTGCCATGGGATGACGCGCTGACGATCCCTGTTCTGGCTAATCTTAACCCGGATGAACAAGCGAAACTGGTTCAGATGGCGGATCGTTTTTTACAGCATAAACGCCTGGTTCCACTGCAGGGTTTCGAACTCGATCCCCTGAAAAACGCGCGCATCGCCCTGCTATTCTGTCTGCCGGTTCTTGAGCTCGGCATTGAGTGGCTGGACGGTTTCCACGAGGTGCTTATCTATCCCGCACCGTTCGTGGTGGATGACGAATGGCAGGACGATATCGGGCTGGTGCACAACCAGCGCGTGGTGCAGTCCGGGCAAAGCTGGCAACAAGGGCCGATTATCCTCAACTGGCTCGACATTCAGGACTCGTTCGATGCGTCCGGTTTTAATCTGGTTATCCATGAGGTGGCGCACAAGCTGGATACCCGCAACGGCGATCGCGCCAGCGGCGTTCCATTGATTCCGCTTCGTGAAGTCGCAGGATGGGAGCACGACCTGCACGCGGCGATGGATAACATCCAGGATGAAATAGACCTGGTGGGCGAAAGCGCGGCCAGCATTGACGCCTATGCGGCAACCGACCCGGCCGAGTGCTTTGCGGTTCTCTCGGAGTATTTCTTCAGCGCGCCCGAACTCTTCGCGCCCCGTTTCCCGGCGCTATGGCAGCGTTTCTGCCAGTTTTATCAGCAGGATCCCCTACAGCGTCTGCGGCAAAATGAGGAGTCTGGCGGTCATTCCTCCCACCAGATCCATTAAGGCTTTTCAGCAGGGGGACGTTCGGTTGACCGTACCCCTATGCTCAACGCTAAAAACAGCAATGCCATTCCCCATGCGGCCACCGTTAAAGACTGCTCGCCGTAAAAGCGCGTCACCACAGGTACCAGCAGCGCGCTGACGCCGTAGCCTAACGTGTGGCTGGTGGCGATGACGCCCGCCCCTTTCCCGGTGGTAAGCCTGTCGTTCAGCAGCAGCTGGTAGCCCGGCGTAGCCATCGCCGCCCCGAGTGAAGTGATAACAATCCCCACGTAGAACAGCGTTAAACCCGCGACGGTCATCACCCCAAGCCCGACCACCATCAACACCGCCGCGATACAGAGCAACGTCATCGGGGTGAAATGCTGCGGGCGAACCACCAGAAACTGCGCCGCGAGCGTAGCCAGCGCGGCCAGGCTCAGCAGAAGCGCAACATGATGGCTGATCTCCCGGGCGTTGCCGTCCAGCAACGGGCCAAGATGTGGAGACAGGCCAAGCTGCATCAGGCTTACCAGCGCTGCCAGCAGGAGCGCCAGCAGCAGGAACGGCAGCATCGAGGCCTGCAGGCGGGTCGCCTGGTGCGCCACCGGCGGCAGCGGCGGGTCTGCGGCTTCGCGAAGCACCAGCAGCAGGGCGATTAACGGCGCGATCGCCATCAGCCAGAGCGGCGCCACCGGGCTGACGCTAAGCATCAGCGCCGCCAGCGGCGGGCCGAGCAAACGTCCGCAGCTGAGGCCGGAGCTTATCGTCGCCAGCGCCGCCATTCTTTTCTCCAGCCCCGCACGCTGAATAGCCCACGTCTGGGCCGCAGGCACCAGCCCCGAGACCGTCAGTCCGTAGAGCAGACGTGAAAGAATCAGTCCCGCCAGTCCCCAGACGGTATCCAGCCTTCCGGCCGCCATCGCCCAGACCACCAGCGCCATGACCACGAAACTGGCCAGATAGCCGCTCAGCGAGGCCACCATCACGGCCTTACATCCCCGCCGCTCGCTCTGGCGTCCCCACCAGGGCGAGGCCGGTAAAAAGAGCATGGACCCGAACATGAGCAGTCCAGCCCAGACCGAAAGCGACAGTCCGGTCAGGGTTACGAGCTGCGGGAGCATCACCAGCAGGCCGTTTTGCCCGATACCTAATAACCCCGCACATAATGCCAGGGGCCAGTTGGCTTTTGAGGTGACGTTTTCGGTCAATATTTCAGAGTCAGTGCGCATGAGAATGTGAACATAGTGTCAATAAATGTGTGGAAATCATGAATTTTATGAAAACAAATATTGCAAAAATGGTTGCGACTGTAAACAGAATGAATATCATAACGAGAATTATTATCAATCATGGAATGAGGTACATCTATGCGTGCTCTGCCCCGCTCTGCCGGTACAGACGTTGCAGCCCAGTGTTTTTTGAACGCCCTGTTGCGCGAAACGAAGGACTGGCGCTATCTCCCCGCTACCGCTGCGGATGCGCTACCGAACATTCATATCCCGCTGTCCCAAACTCAGGCGCTTCGGGTTCCGGTACGCTATTTCTCTCCTACCCAGCATCATCAGTACCGCTTCCCGGCAACGCTTATTCAGAGCAACAGCGATGACGGTGACACCGTCACATTTTATCAACTGGTTGATTTAATTATTGAAAACCCGTCAGTAAAAGGCTCACTGGATGCCGATACGCTGGCGCGTTTTAAGCAGCGCGTTCTCGAAAGCCATGCGCACACCTGGCAGGCGATCGATCTGCGTCACGGCTGGGCCACCCTGCGCGATAAGCCGCTGACGTTTGCCGACGCGGAACAGGCGCTGCTGGTCGGCCACGCGTTTCACCCGGCACCGAAGTCGCACGAGCCGTTCAACGAAACCGAAGCGCGTCGCTATCTGCCCGATTTCGCCTCCCGCTTCCCGCTGCGCTGGTTTGCCGTTGAGAGCACGCTCGTTGCCGGCGACAGCCTGAACGTCTCCCTGCGCGAGCGTCTGCTGCGCTTCGCGGCCCAGAGCGCGCCCGAGCTGCTCGGCCACTTCACCGATACCCGCTGGCTGCTGCCGATGCATCCGTGGCAGGCCGACTATCTGCTGGAGCAGGACTGGTGCCAGCGTCTGGCGGAAAACGGCTCATTGCAGGACCTGGGCGAAGCGGGCGCGCAGTGGTTACCTACCAGCTCGTCGCGTTCGCTGTACAGCGAAACCAACAGCGACATGATTAAGTTCTCCCTCAGCGTGCGTCTGACCAACTCCGTGCGCACGCTGTCGGTCAAAGAAGTTAAGCGCGGAATGCGCCTGGCGCGCCTGGCGAAAACGGAACGCTGGCAAGATTTACAGGCGCGCTACCCGACCATGCGCGTGATGCAGGAGGACGGCTGGGCGGGGCTGCGTGATGACCGCGGCGTCATTCAGGAAGAGAGCCTGATGGCCCTGCGCGTCAACCTGCTGTTCGATACGCCTGACACCCAGACCAACGTGCTGGTGAGCCTGACCCAGGCCGCGCCGGACGGCGGCGACAGCCTGCTGGCCGCGGCGGTCCGCCGTCTGAGCCAGCGTCTCGATTTACCGCTCGCCCAGGCCGCCCGCTGCTGGCTGGACGCCTACTGCGACCGCGTATTGCTTCCGCTGTTCAGCGCCGAGGCGGACTACGGTCTGGTCCTGCTGGCGCACCAGCAGAATATCCTCGTTGAAATGCAGCAGGATTTCCCCGTCGGGCTTATCTACCGCGACTGCCAGGGCAGCGCGTGGACCGAAAGCGCCGACGCGTGGCTTAAAGAGGCGGGGGAAACGGAGGTGGAAAACCGCTTCGGTGAGAGCCAGCTGCTGCGCTACTTCCCTTACTACCTGCTGCTGAACTCTACCCTTGCCGTCACCGCCGCCCTCGCCGCCGCCGGTTTTGACAGCGAGGAGAGCCTGATGTCCCGGGTTCGCGACGCGCTGGCGGAACTGCGCCGCACGGCGAAGCAGACCCGCTGCCTCGACTACGTGCTCGACAGCCCGACCTGGAACTGCAAAGGCAACTTCTTCTGCTACCTGCACGATCGTAATGAAAACACCATCGCCGATCCGGCGGTGATCTATTTCGACTTTAGCAACCCGTTTTACAAGGAGAAGGCGTAATGGCCATCGCGAATATCGTCCATTCCGGCTACGGCTTTCGCTGCACCGCAACGGATCGCGCGCTGCCGCTGACGTTGGGTCTCGACGGCAGCGTGGTGCTGGAGCGTCTGAATGAGATCCCGAACGGCTGGCTGGTGGAAGCCCTGGATCAGCTGTTTGTTGCCGCGCCCGCGCTGAACGGCGTTACCCTGCCCTGGGCGACCTGGCAGGATGAACCCCAGGCGCAGGCGCTGTTTAGCCTGGCCCACGGGGACTATCTGGCACGCGAAACCTTCTGGCAGCTGCCGCTGTGGCTGAAAGGCGAACGGCCGCAGGCCAGCGGCGGGATGCAGTTTGATGAGAGCCGTCAGCTGTACTTCCCGCTGCGTCCTCACCGTCCGCAGGGCGAAGTGTACCGCCGTTACGATCCGCAAATTAAGCGCACCCTCAGCTTCCGCGTGGCCGACGTGGCGCTGGACGGCGAGCGCTTTACCCAATGGATGAATAACCCGCGCGTCAACGCCTTCTGGGAGATGGCAGGTCCGCAGGCCGAGCAGGAAAGCTACCTGCGCCGACAGCTTGACTCGACCTACTGCTACCCGGTTATCGGCTGCTTCGACGACCAGCCGTTCGGCTATTTTGAGCTCTACTGGGCGGCGGAAGACCGCATTGGCCGCCACTACCGCTGGCAGCCGTTTGACCGCGGCCTGCACATGCTGGTGGGCGAAGAGAACTGGCGCGGCGCGCAGTTCATCCGCAGCTGGCTGCGCGGCCTGAGCCACTATCTGTATCTCGATGAACCGCGCACCGCGCGCATTGTCGCCGAGCCGCGCTTCGACAACCAGCGCCTGTTCCGCCACCTGGCCTCCGCCGGTTTTGACACGGTGAAAGAGTTCGACTTCCCGCACAAGCGCTCGCGCCTCATCATGAGCCAGCGTCACCGCTTCTTCAGCGAGGTGGAACTGTGAACGCGCTCTGGCAGAAAGTGAACCGCGAGATGGTGGCGAAGATCCTCGCCGAGCTGGAATATGAACGCACCCTGCGCGCCGAGCCGGTTTCGTCGGACGGCTGGCGCATCACCATGGGCGACGAGTCCTGGCTGTTTCGCGCCGCGCGCGGGATCTGGGGCTGGCTGCATATCGACCCGAATAGCCTGATCGCCGCCAGCGGCGACGCCGTCGAAGCGGAAAGCGCGGTGCTGCAGCTGGCGGCGGTGCTGGAGATGAGCGACGCGCAAACGGCAGAGCACATGGAAGATCTCTACGCCACGCTGCGCGGCGACATGCAGCTGCTGCAGGCGCGTGAAGCGCTGGACGCGGACGCGCTGATCCACCTCGACCCGGACGAATTACAGTGTCTGATGAGCGGTCACCCGAAGTTTATTTTCAACAAAGGCCGCCGCGGCTGGGGGCTGGACGCGCTGCGTCAGTACGCGCCTGAGTATCGCGGACGTTTTCGCCTGCACTGGGTTGCCGTTCAGCGGGAGCATCTGGTCTGGAGCAGCGACGCCGAGTGCGACATTCATACTCTGCTGGCCAGCGCCATGGACAACACCGAGCGCGCCCGCTTTGACGCCCGCTGGCAGGGGCTGGGCCTCGACGACGGCTGGCTGCCGGTGCCTCTGCACCCGTGGCAGTGGCAGCAGAAGATCGCCATTCATTTCCTGGCGCAGCTGGCGCGCGGAGAGATGGTTGAGCTGGGCGAATTTGGCGACGAGTATCTGGCGCAGCAGTCCCTGCGCACGCTCACCAACGTCAGCCGTCGCGCTCCGTACGACATCAAGCTTCCGCTGACCATCTACAACACCTCCTGCTATCGCGGCATTCCGGGCAAGTACATTGCCGCCGGGCCGCTGGCCTCGCGCTGGCTGCAGCAGCAGTTTGCCACCGACGCCACGCTGATCCGCTCCGGTGCGCAGGTATTGGGCGAACCCGCCGCCGGCTATCTGTCGCATCCGGGCTACGCCGCGTTGCCGAAAGCACCCTATCGCTATCAGGAGATGCTGGGGGTGATCTGGCGCGAGAACCCGTCCTGTTATTTAGAAAACGGTGAACAGGCGGTGCTGATGGCGGCGCTGATGGAAACCGACAACGCCGGGCGTCCGCTTATCGACGCGTGGATTAAACGCTCGGGGTTAAGCGCCGACGCGTGGCTGGAAAAGCTGTTTGAAGCAACGGTGATCCCGTTCTATCACCTGCTCTGCCGCTACGGCGTGGCGCTGATCGCCCACGGCCAGAACGTGACGCTGGTGATGAAGGATTACGTCCCGCAGCGCATCCTGCTGAAGGATTTCCAGGGCGATATGCGCCTGGTGGATGAGGATTTCCCGCAGGCGCAAAGCCTGCCGGAGCAGGTGAAGGCCGTCACTGCGCGCCTGAGCGCGGATTACATTATTCACGACCTGCAAACCGGCAACTTTGTGACGGTGCTGCGCTTTATCTCGCGCCTCACTCTGCAATGCGGCGTGAGCGAAACCCGTTTCTATCAGATCCTGGCGCAGGTTTTACACCGCTATATGGTCGCGCACCCGGATCTTGCGGAGCGCTTCGCGACGTTCGACCTGTTCAAGCCGCAGATTATTCGCGTGATCCTCAACCCGGTCAAACTGACCTTCTCCGAACACGACGGCGGCAGCCGCATGCTGCCGAACTACGTCACCGACCTTGATAACCCTCTTTTTCTCGCCTCCCGGGAGTCAGCGCAATGAAAACCTATGATTTCATCGGCATTGGTATTGGCCCGTTTAACCTCAGCATCGCCGCTTTGGCCGAAGGGCTGGACGGCTTTAGCTCGCTGTTCCTTGAGCGTAAACCGCACTTCTCCTGGCACCCGGGGATGATGGTGCCGGACTGCCACATGCAGACCAGCTTCCTGAAGGATCTGGTCAGCGCCGTGGAGCCAACCAACCGCCACAGCTTCCTGAACTACCTGGTGCAGCGCAAAAAGTTCTACCGCTTCCTGACCACCGAGCAGCGCACCGTCTCCCGCGAGGAGTTTGCGGACTACCTGTGCTGGGCGGCGGAAAACCTCACCAACCTCGCCTTCAGCCAGCAGGTGCAGCAGGCGAGCTTTGATGAGAAAAGCGGCCTGTTTGAGGTGGTGACCCAGCGCGATCGCTTCCTGGCGCGCCACGTCTGCGTGGGGATTGGCAAACAGATCAACCTGCCTGACTGCGTCACGACGCAGGACGATACCTGCTTCCACGCCAGCGAGATGATGCTGCGCACGCCGGATCTCACCGGCAAGCGCGTCACCGTCGTCGGCGGCGGCCAGAGCGGGGCCGACCTGTTTTTGAATATCTTCCGCGGCGAATGGGGCCAGCCGCTGAGCCTGAACTGGATCTCGCGCCGCAATAACTATAACGCGCTGGATGAAGCCGCCTTTGCCAACGAGTATTTCACGCCGGAGTACGTGGACAGCTTCTCCACCCTCGGTGAAGAGGCCCGTCGTCAGATGCTGCACGAGCAGAAGATGACCTCCGACGGGATTACTACCGATTCCCTGCTGGCGATTTACCGCGCCATGTACCACCGCTTCGAAGTGCTGCGTGAAAAACCCTGGGCGCACCTCCTGCCGTCCCGCTCGTTGACGGCCCTGACGCGCCAGGAAAACGGACATCGTCTGAGCATTCAGCATCACCTCGACGGCGGCCGCGAGCAGCTGGAGAGCGACGTGGTGATTTTCGCCACCGGCTACCGCGCCGTTCAGCCCGCGTTCCTCGCGCCGCTGTCTCATCGCCTGCATCTGGATACGGACGAAGCCTTCTGCATCAACAACGATTTCACCCTCGAATGGGACGGCCCGCAAAGCAACCGCCTGTTCGCCGTGAATGCCGGGATGCACCGTCTCGGCATTGCCGAACCCCAGCTCAGCCTGATGGCCTGGCGCGCGGCGCGGATCTTGAATCGCGCGCACGCTGACGAGCCGTTTGAGCTGGCCACCACACCCGGCGTTATCCACTGGCGCACCACCGCCAGCCCGGACAGCAGCCCGGTTTTTAAATCGTTAGCAAAAACCACCGAGTACTGACACACACAATCAGGATCAACATAACAATGAAACGTTCTCATCTTTGGGTTTTAAATCCTTGCTTGCTTGCAATGCTTTCTACCTCTGCGTGGGCGGAAGAACAAAAGGAAGAAAATATCGTTGTCTCCGCCAGCCGCGCGCACCGCAGCGTGGCGGAGATGGCGCAGACCACCTGGGTTATTGAGCGGGCTGAAATTGAGCAGCAGGTTCAGGGCGGGAAAGAGATTAAAGAAGTGCTGGCGCAGCTGATCCCGGGCATGGACGTCAGCAGCCAGGGGCGTACCAACTACGGCATGAACCTGCGCGGCCGCTCCATGATGGTGATGGTGGACGGCGTTCGCCTGAACTCGTCCCGCAGCGACAGCCGCCAGCTGGACTCTATCGATCCGTTCAACATTGACCGTATCGAAGTGATCTCCGGCGCCACGTCACTCTACGGCGGCGGCAGCACCGGCGGCCTGGTGAACATCGTCACCAAAAAAGGCCAGCCGGAGACCGAAGTGGAGTTTCAGACTGGGACAAAAAGCGGATTTAACAGCCACAACGACCACGATGAGAACGTGTCGGCAGCCGTAAGCGGCGGCAACGACAACGCCTCCGGTCGTCTGTCGGTGTCGTATCAGCGCTACGGCGGCTGGTATGACGGCAAAGGCAACGAGGTGATTATTGATAACACCCAGACCGGCCTCCAGTATTCCGACCGTATTGATGTGATGGGCACAGGCACCATTAACATCGACGATCGTCAGCAGCTGCAGCTGACTACCCAGTACTACAAGAGCGAGTCCGACGGCAAGCATGGTCTGTATCTCGGGAAGAACTTCTCGGCGGTAACGGGCGATGCGACCGCGTACAACAAAGGTAACCTCGACTCTGACCGCGTACCGGGTACCGAGCGCCATCTGATTAACCTGCAGTACTCCAATACCGACTTCTGGGGCCAGGATCTGGTCGCGCAGATTTACTATCGCGACGAGAGCCTGACCTACTATCCGTTCCCGACCCTGACCAAAGGCGTGGTGAGCAGCATCGGTGCGTCCCAGCAGAAAACCGATTTCTACGGCGGAAAGCTGACGCTGAACAGCAAGCCGATGGACGATTTAACGCTGACCTGGGGTGTGGATGCCGACCACGAAACCTTCGACGCCAACCAGCAGTTCTTTAACCTGAGCAAAGCGGCCGCGAGCGGCGGCATGGAGCTGGACAACGCCTACAACGTGGGCCGTTACCCAGGCTACAGCATTACTAACCTCGCCCCGTTCCTGCAGGCCAGCTATGACGTTGACGCCATCACCCTGAGCGGCGGCGTGCGTTATCAGTACACCGAGAACAAGGTGGATGACTTTGTCGGTTACACCCAGCAGCAGGCCATCGCCACCGGGAAAGCCACCTCGGCAGACGCTGTGCCGGGCGGGAAAACCGATTACAACAACTTCCTGTTTAACGCCGGGATCCTCGGTCGCCTGACCGAACAGCAGCAGGTGTGGTTTAACTTCTCCCAGGGCTTCGAAATTCCGGACCTGGCGAAGTACTACGGCTCCGGCACCTATCAGCTCAGCAACGGTCACTATCGCCTGCTGAACAGCGTCAACGTGAACGACTCGACGCTGGACGGTATCAAAGTCAACGCTTATGAGCTTGGCTGGCGCTACACCGGGGATAACCTGCGCACGCAGGTAGCGGCGTATTACTCGCTCTCGGATAAAACCATCACCATTAACAAGACGGATATGACCATCAACCTGGAAGACGACAAGCGTCGTATCTACGGGGTGGAAGGTCAGGTGGACTATTTCTTCACCGACAGCGACTGGAGCACCGGCGCGAACTTTAACGCCATCAAGTCTGAAACCCGCGAAAACGGCAAATGGGAGAAGCTGACGGTTGACAGCGCCAGCCCGTCGAAAGCCAGCGCATGGGTCAACTGGGCGCCGGGCGACTGGACCCTGCGCGTGCAGAGCACGCAGACCTTTGACGTGTCAGACTCCGACGGCAAGAAGATCGATGGCTATAACACGGTCGACTTCCTGGGCAGCTACGCCCTGCCGGTGGGTAAGGTCAGCTTCAGCGTGGAAAACCTGCTGGACAAAGACTACACCACCGCCTGGGGCCAGCGCGCGCCGGGGCTGTATAGCCCAACCTACGGTGCACCGGGCCTGTATACCTATAAAGGCCGCGGACGTACCTTTGGTCTGAACTACTCCGTACTGTTCTGATCCTGCGCGCCGCCTGCGGGCGGCGCTTTTTGCTGTGTAATTTCAATGCAAATTTGCCATAAAATCAGCGATTTGCTGAAATTGTCGGCAAACGAACGAAAAGCGCGTTTTCACCCTTTGACAAGGCGCACTGAGGTCGTTACTATGCGCCTCGTTCACACGATTCCTCTGTAGTTCAGTCGGTAGAACGGCGGACTGTTAATCCGTATGTCACTGGTTCGAGTCCAGTCAGAGGAGCCAAATTCTAGTCTCAGGACATCTCAATGAGTCCGGAGGCGTTTCAAAAACAAGCAGTTAGATTGACCCGGCTATCCTGATTAGGAAACCGGGTCTTTTTATACCTGTAGTATTATAGTTTGGTCTTGGTTAATAAACAGGGCATTAAAATCACTGAGTATTCATAAGTTTCTGCTTCCTGCTATATTGCTATAAATAATAAGAAACATTACCCTGAATATCCGCTGGGATTTGTGACATATCCCCCCCTTCGACGATATTACCCCAGACCACGATTGTTTTATCGTCCTTTAGGGCAATAAAGCTCGTACAACCAGCATAAACAGCACGAACTCCATGCAAAAGATCTTCTACTGGTGTCTGATCAATATTAAGCCCCCATGAGATTACCGACCCATCCTTTTTCAGACCACAGCATGTACCGTAACCACAGCTTACTGAAATAACATCAGTAGTAGCCGGAACATTCACAATTTGTTCAAGTCCTCCCCATGCGCACAATGAGCCATCAGCACAAATTGCAACGTATGCAGAAACCATTGGCTGTGGTGCCGGGTCATAGCCATAGCAAAAAGAAACATCAACAATGTCACTTCGTTCAAGAATATTTGCTGGAATAGAACCTCCATCGCTGGCCGCACCCCAGGCTACAACGGAACCATTTTTACGTAATGCTACAAAAGAGCTTCTGCCGTTAATCACTCTATCAATGTCTGTTAAAGACTGAATATCGAGTGGAATTATACCACCCCATTCTGGAAGGCCCCAGCCTACAATTTGGCCATTGCCGCGAAGCGCAACACACGCGCCATCATTTACATAGATTTGTGTAATATCACTCAGCTCAGAGATATACGCAGGAACGTTGTTTTCTCCAGCGAGATCTGACCAGGAATACACTTTCCCGGCAGTAGAAAGGATATAACCACCATTACCATTAATGAATGCATTTTTGATATCAGACATGCTGACAATTGCTTCTGGAGGAGGGTTCTGGCGCGCCCAGGTTTCTATATAGGGGTAATTATCGCCAAGAACCATTGCCCCCCCATAAGTATGAGCAGCATTAATATCACTGCGCTGGGAAATATCCGGTGGAATAACCCCTCCAGATTCGGACCAACCCCAGCCAAATATTGAACCATCTTCGCGTAGTGCTAAAAACGATTCGGTTCCACTAATGATTTGTTTTACTCCATGATTATCGACAGCAGGAATTTCTGGATACATACCAGATGTGTATTTATTTCCCCATGGTGATAAAGTCATGTCATCTTTAAGTGCTACTAGTATGCTATAATCTAAAATTCCGCCCTCTCCCGGTGAATTAAAGTTTGCTCTATTGATTCTTTGTACGTTACCCTGCTGGTCGGTTACAAGAAGATATTTAGATGGCTCAGTGTCAATGAAATAATCAGCGTCAAAAAATACCGTATCGCCTTCATAGCTCCATCGTACCGTTGCAGGCTCAAACGTTGTGCTATCAAAAGCGACAATTCTTTTGTAGCCACCATTCGGCATTGCATTGTCAACACATTGGGTTCGGCTACCCATTACAATTACATTCGAGAACATAAATCCACCTTTTCTTTTGGAAATTAATAAGTATGTTGCGCATTATTTATAGCATTGATAATTTATTCCAGACGACTGATTTTTGCTCTTCGTTAAGCAAAAATTGCTTTATTTATAGAGGGATATACTCGGGTGTCTGTACAGTCCTCATTTTTCAGTGGTGAAGTGCTGTCGCGGTTATTTGCATTATGCAAAAATTGACACGGATTTTTCTATTAATAATAGCTGGAATAGTTCATTCTGAGCTAAACATGATGGGTTTGGGATGACTACAAAATATAAGTGACAACCGCAGAGACATGGTTTAAATCACATTTAAAGACAATAATATCACCTGGGGCTTTTTTGAGGGCCTCATTTTTTAATGCCGATAAAAAATGTTATAATGCAAAACAATAAAGTAATAATCGCATCCAGCCAGAGGATCCAAATTCTTGTCTCTATGCGTCTCAGTAAGTCTCAAGAATTTTTTGATTCAGTGAGGCCGTGGAGAAACTTGTCTCAGCGGATATTGATTTATCTCTCCGCATCAGGGCAAATTAGTGGTCTGATTTGGATTCATTTCACTTCGATAATACCGTTACGGAAGGATTTTTCTCTTAGTTTATCAGCAACCTGTGCTGGTACAGGTGCCCCCAGACCCGAGCTTGCTGCTTCAAGCCATTTCTCAGAATCTGATAGCGTCTCGCACCTCCCTTTGCCACACATGGCTCATCCCTCGCGGTTTTGATACAGGCATAAATCGGCTTAATCCCGGAGTCCGCAGGGAACACCAGTCTGTAATGCGTTCTTCCAGTACCGGGAATGGCGGTGTCGTGTATTCATTTTTGCCGTCAGGAATGGGCGTGGCGAGTATTGTAGCCTGGTCTATTGGCCTGATGTCGCTGAATTATTCGGGAGTGGGCTGAATGCCGTTATCCATCGAAGGGCAGCGCAGGTGGGAGCGAAGCTGTCCCCGCGGCCACTTAGCCAACGATCCATTAAGGAAAGGGTGGCGGAGTTGAGCGGCGGTTGATCAAATTCCCCCATGCCGGGAGCACCTTCCGCGTCATAAACCACGGCTTTCATCCATTTTCCCCTACCTCATCAAGACCCGTGGGCAGCCTGGCAATCACCTTAATCTCAAACTGGAATCCGTACAGCCACGTCACGCCGATCCCGGTCAACGTAGGGTAAGGCGCTTCCCCCCAATATTCTGGCAGGATACTCCAGATAGCATCGAGGTTTGTCTCGGGATCGACGACAAAGAGGGTAACGTCAACCACGTCATCGAACGTGCAGCCCGCCGCCGCGAGAACAGCAATCAGGTTATCGAATGCCAGCCGGATCTGCGCGTTGAGATCCTCTTCAGGCGAACCATCCTCCCGGCTACCAACCTGCCCCGAAACAAACAGGAAGCCGTTAGATTTGATGGCCGGTGAATACCGATTGCGCTCATACAGCGCCTGTCGACCAAAGGGAAAAACTGCTTCGCGTGCTGTCATGTTTGTACCTCTGTAATGGGGCGAAATGAGCCAGGTGAATATAAAGACACTTTACAGGTGCCAGTTCGGGCGGATAAACAAGCGACTTTGTCCATCATTGTTTGTAATATCCAAACAATCGGTGAAAAGAGAGGACAAGGGATGGATCGTTTCGATGCGATGCGCGCCTTTGCTCGCGTGGTGGAGGCAGGCAGTTTCACAAAGGCTGCCCAAACGCTCCATATGAGCAAAACCACGGTGACGCAGCTTATTCAGCAGCTGGAAGCACGCCTGCGCGTCAGGCTGCTCCATCGCACCACCCGCAGGCTCGGCGTCAGTCCCGATGGCGCGGTCTACTACGAGCGCGTCATTCGCCTGCTGGCGGACATGGAAGATGCTGAAAACAGCCTGTCCAGTGCGGCGATAACCCCCAGGGGACGGCTACGGGTAGATGTGCCCACTCCTCTCGCCCGCTTTGTGCTGGTGCCCGCGCTACCGGCTTTTCACGCGCGCTTCCCTGAGATCCAGTTCGACATGGGCGTGAGTGACCGGGTGGTGGATCTGATCGGCGATAACGTGGATTGCGTCCTGCGGGGCGGCGAAATTAATGACCAGTCCCAGATCGCACGCCATGTCGGCGATTTGCAAATCGGTGTTTACGTCGCACCGAGTTATGTGCAACGCCTCGGCGCCCCTGCGCATCCGCGAGAGCTGGAAAACACGGACCATCGCATAGTGGGATTCTTGTCCTCACGCACCGGTAAGGTTGATCCTCTGGTACTGCGCGGTGAGAGTGAACATATTGAAATCACGGGAAACTATGTGCTTGCAGTGGATGATGGTAATGCTTACCTCGAAGCAGGGCTCGCGGGATTAGGCGTGATTGCGCTGCCGGTCTATATGGCGGCAGCGCATCAGACTGCTGGCTCTTTAATTCCGCTATTTGAACAATGGCGTATTAAGCCAATGCCCCTGTACCTGGCATTTCCGCCGAACCGCCACGTCAACGCCAAACTGCGCGTTTTTATTGATTGGATCGTTGAACTGATGCAGCAGCATGTCCCCACTGCCATCGATAAGTTGCCGTAACGAGCACGGCTGTCTGGACGTTTATTCAGTCGAGGAGCCCGGTAAGCGCCGCGCTACCGGGCAAATCAGCACCTAAATCTGATAATCAATCGCCACTTCTTCCGGCTCCATCACCTGGCGTTTAATCTCGTCCACCGACAGCCCTGCGTTGCAGAGCTCGATAAAGCGCCACACATAGTTGCGCTGCAGCTGCCCGCGCTTCAGGCCAAGCCATACGGTGTTTGCGTCAAACAGGTGACGCGTATCAAGACGCACCAGGTTTCCGTCCTCGCGTTCTCCGCTGGACTGTTCCGCCACCAGACCAATGCCCAGACCCAGCTCGACGTAGGTTTTGATCACATCAGAATCCTGCGCGCTCAGCACCACGTCAGGCGTTAGCCCTTTGCGGTTGAAGGCTTCATCAATGCGCGAGCGTCCGGTTATGCCCTGGCGGTATGTGATCAGCGGCCATTTCGCAATGTCTTCCAGCGTCAGGGGAGAGACCTGATTCAGCGGATGATCGACCGGGAGTAGTAAACTGTGGTACCAGCGGAACCAGGGGAAAGCCACCAGCAGCGGGTCGTTGCTCAGACGTTCGCTGGCAATACCGATATCTGCCCCACCGTTTTGCAGCAGCACTTCAATTTCCTGCGGCGTGCCCTGGATAAGCTCCAGACGGACGTCAGGGAAAAGTTCGCGGAAAGCTTTAATCACCGGCGGAAGGCTGTAGCGCGCCTGGGTGTGGGTGGTGGCGATGGTGAGTACGCCGGAGGCATCATTGGTGAAGAGATCCGCCAGACGACGCACGTTGCTTGCCTCGTTGAGGATCCGCTCAGCGATGGTGAGCAGAGCCTTACCCGGCTCCGTCATGCCGAGCAGCCGCTTGCCGCGACGGATAAAGATTTCGATGCCCAGCTCCTCTTCCAGCTCGCGGATATGGCGGCTGACGCCGGACTGAGAGGTATAAAGCATATTGGCGACCTCGGTCAGGTTATAGTCCCGCCTGGCCGCCTCACGGATAATTTTAAGTTGCTGGAAATTCACGATTCACTCCGGCGCATCTGACATAGCTCTATTGTTAGAGTCAGCCGCGCTGCAGAACAAATAATAAAAACCAGCATCTTATGCTTTTATGGAATATCAGCTCACAAGCTGGAGTTCACGGTTCTCAAGCGATGGCTTGCTGACCAGCGACATCAAAATCTCTTTTACCGCCTGCGCCTGCGGCGACAGCGAACCGCGTGCGGACATGTTCAGCGACAGCGGCAGGCTCATGGAAGGCGTGGTGATGCGCGCCATCCAGCCGTTCGCCGCGCTGCACAGCGAGCGGGCTGCGGATTCTGGCAGAACGGTCACACCCATGCCGCTGGCAATGGCTGCGGTGAGCGTGGAGATTGAGTCAATTTCGCCGATGATTTTGGCCGTCAGGCGGCGCAGGGAGAACGCTTCGTCCACGCGCACGCGCACGGCGCTGTAGTCGCGCGGCAGATAGAGATTCATTTCTGCCACGGCGGCAAGGTCGACGCTCTGGCCCGGACAGTCGCGGGTGCCCACGAGATAGAGATCTTCTTTCAGCAGCGGCTGGCTGGTAATCCCGGCAACCGGAGAACGATCGTAAAGGACCGCCATGTCCAGCTGACCACTGAGCAGTTTATCATTCAGGACAGAACCGCTGTTTTCGTGCAGATAGACCAGCACTTCAGGCAGCTCAGCGCGGACGGCCTGCAGCAGCGGCATGGTAATTGAGGACGCGGCCGTTCCCGGCGCCAGGCCGATAGAAACGTGCCCGCTCAGGGTCTGGCCCACGTTATTCACCGCAAGCTGCGCCTGTTCACACTGGCGAAGAATAGTGCGCGCGTGGGTATACAGAATCTTACCGGCTTCCGTTGGCGTGACGCCGCGCTTGGTGCGAATCAACAGCTGCTGATCCATCTCGCCTTCCAGAGTAGCCACCTGCTGGCTCAGCGCAGGCTGCGCGATATGCAGCACTTCTGCCGCTTGAGTCAGGCTGCCGATATCGACGATTTTTACGAAGTATTTCAGTCGTCTTAAGTTCATTTTGCCCCCTGTTCGAAATGCTGTGCCGTAACCGGCTGTCGTTGTTGAACAGGTTTTGCAAGATGAATGCCACTTTTACCAGGCGGTCCAAATTGTTCGCTAAGCGCCTGAAAATAAGGAAACCTAATCATGGAGGGGGGTTTTATTACCGAAACAGCAGTTTATGATCTGCCCCATTAGAGGTATACGTGCACCAAAGCGGTGCACTCCGCTGTCAAAAACAGCAGTTTGCCGATTTTGTCAGCAAACGATCAAAAGGCGTTGATCCACCCTTTGACAAGGCGAACGCAGGTCGATAATATGCGCCCCGTTCACACGATTCCTCTGTAGTTCAGTCGGTAGAACGGCGGACTGTTAATCCGTATGTCACTGGTTCGAGTCCAGTCAGAGGAGCCAAATTTGAAAGCCTGCTTTTAAAGCAGGCTTTTTGCTTTTCTGCATCTGGTAAATTGTCGGGCGGCGAAAATCAACTCACATGCCAATTTTAACCGGCATCCCTGACCGCCGTTCCAGTTCAGCTCCCGCCCCCGCATTTATCAACTGCGTTCGCTGCGCGGCTGAAATGGGCAGAGGCACTTTCCGGGTTGATTCAAACTCCGCGCGGTTACGTGATAATGGCTCGTGAACCTCCATCCAGCGGCTGCCATCAGGCTCGATGGTAACCTTAACGGGCCTGTCGATAAGCTGCACGCGGGTTCCTACGGGAACGTTATCGAAAAGGTATTTGATGTCGTTATTGCGCAGACGAATACAGCCCTGACTCACCCGCAGCCCGATGCCGAAATTCGAGTTTGTGCCGTGAATGGCATACAGCCTGCCAATATAAATCGCATACAGCCCCATCGGGTTATCCGGCCCGGCGGGCACGAATGCCGGAAGCGTTTTCCCTTCAGCCGCATAGGCACGCCGCGTATTGGGCGTCGGAGACCAGGTTGGTCCCTCCTGCTTACGCTCAACGGCCGTCACCCAGTTACGCGGGGTTTCGCGCCCGGCCTGACCGATGCCGATGGGCAATACTTCAACGGTGTTTCCGCCTGGCGGGTAGTAGTAAAGGCGCATTTCTGCCGCGTTAACGATAATGCCCTCGCGGACGGTGTCAGGCAGAATCAGCTGCTGAGGTATTACCAGCCGGGTGCCGGATTTGGGCAAAAAAGGATCCACGCCCGGGTTTGCTTCCAGCATATTGCTTAGCCCCTGCCCATACCGCGCGGCAAAGGCCTCAAGCGGTAACGTATTGCGCTCGGGAACGGTGATGTTAATCGGGGTTCCCACCAGACGACTGCCTTCCGGCGGTAGGGTATAGGTTACGGCAAACGCGCCGGGAACAGCGGCACACAGCGTAAGGACGAACCAGGTAAATCGCATCATAATTTCCTGTGCTCAAAAAAGAGAAAGCCTGGGCTCAGGCAGGCTTTCTCAGTTTACGCTTTACGCCTCGGTTTTGCGCCATCTGCGCGTCAGCACTTTCTCCGCCTCGACAATAAGGAACATCACAAACCCAATCAGGAAGGTGATGACCCAGTAGCGGAACGGCAGCGCTTCGGTGCCAAACAGCATCTGCATGAAGGGTGCGTAAATGATAAGAAGTTGCAACGCCAGCAGTACGCCGCTCACGATCCAAATCCCTTTATTCGCCAGCAGGCCTTTGCTCAGCGAGAAGCCGTCATTAACGCGGCAGTTGAGCATGTAGAACCACTGCGCCGTGACCAGGGTTTGCAGCAGCACGGTGCGGATAAATTCCGCCGAGTAGCCGCGCGGCTGTAGCCAGGCTTCCAGCACGAAGGCGCTGATGGCAATCATCAGACCGACGAACACCACGCGCCAGATGGCGTAGCCGTCCATCACGTGGAGATTCGCCTTGCGCGGTGGCCGGTTCATGATGTCCTTCTCACCCGCCTCAAACGCCAGGCCAAACGACAGGGTTGCCGACGTGGCCATGTTCATCCACAGGATCAGGACCGGCGTCAGCGGGATCAGGTTCCCCGCCAGCAGCGCGATGATAATCAGCAGAGCCTGGGCAATGTTGCTGGGAATTACGAACAGAATGGTCTTTTTCAGGTTATCGTAAACCCGACGCCCTTCGTGCACCGCACTGGCAATGGTGGCAAAGTTGTCATCCGTTAACACCATATCGGCGGCTTCCTTGGTAACTTCCGTCCCCTTAATCCCCATGGCGATACCCACATCCGCCCGCTTGAGCGCCGGGGCATCATTTACGCCATCCCCGGTCATGCCCACGACTTCCTGTTTACTTTGCAGGGCCTGCACGAGGCGGAATTTATCCTCCGGGCTGGTTCGGGCGAAAATATCGTACTGCTGCGCGGCGTCGCTCAGCTGACGATCGTCCATCGCCTCCAGCTCACGCCCGGTAATAGCGCTTGCAGCGTTACCAATCCCCAGCATTTGCCCAATGCTCATCGCCGTTTGCGGGTGGTCGCCGGTGATCATTTTCACGCGAATCCCGGCCTGCAGACAGTCGGCAATCGCGGTAATAGCCTCAGGACGCGGCGGATCCATCATTCCTGCAATACCCAGCAGGATCACCCCATCCTGCAGGTCCGGATGATCGAGCTCGCGTTGTCCCTCGCGGGCAGGTTTCCAGGCCGCAGCCACCATGCGCAACCCTTCCCGGGCATACTCTTCAATTTTACCTTCCCAGTAAGGCTGATCGAACGGCTGCAGTCCGTTATTCGTCTGCTGGTACTGGCAGAGGCGGAACAGGACGTCCGGCGCGCCGGTGATTAAAATCACCTCTTCATCGCCCAGCCGATAAAGCGTGGACATGTATTTATACTGCGAATCAAACGGGATTTTGCTTCGCATTTCCGTATCGAGCGGCGGGAGCGGGATTTTCGCCGCCAGCACCTTCAGCGCGCCCTCGGTCGGGCCCCCGGTGATTTTCCACAGCCCCAGCTCGTCTTTGATCAGCTGGCTGTCATTGCAGAGGTCGATGGTGCGCAGATAACGTTCCAGCAGGGAACCCTGCGTCACGCTGACGGGCGTCGGGTCATCTACGGGGTGAATATTCCCCACCGGTTCGTAGCTGTCGCCCTCCACGCGATAGGTCGTGTCAGCGGTAATCACCGCTTTGACCGTCATTTCATTCATCGTCAGGGTGCCGGTTTTATCCGAGCAGATGACCGTCATTGCGCCCAGGGTTTCCACCGTAGGCAGCTTGCGAATGATGGCCTTGCGGCGCGCCATGGCCTGTACGCCAAGCGAAAGGATGATGGAAATGATGGCCGGCAGGCCTTCCGGCACCGCGGCAACGGCGAGGCTGATAAGCGACAGCACCAGCTCGGAAACCGGCATATCGCGGAACAGGAGGCTAAAGACAAACAGCGCCACCATCATCACCAGGATAGTGATGAAGATGGTCTTACCGAGCTTATCCATCTGCACCATCAGCGGCGTGCGGTGCTTTTCAATGTCGGACATCATCTGATTGATGTGGCCCAGCTCGGTCTCGCCCCCGGTTGCCACCACCACGCCTTTACCGCCGCCGGAGCTGACGGTGGTGCCTGAGTAGAGCAGATTATACCGGTCACCTAACGGCAGTTCCCCGCTTAACGCATCGCTGTTTTTCTCAACAACGGTGGATTCGCCGGTCAGGATGGCCTCCTCCACGCGAAGGTTATGCGCTTCAATCACGCGCAGATCGGCAGGGATACGATCCCCGGCACGGATCACCACGATATCTCCCGGGACCAGCGCCGTGGTGGGGATCGTTTCATGATTCCCCTGTCGTAACACCACGGCTTCGCTGGAGAGCATATTGCGAATACTCTGCAACGATTTTTCAGCATTGCTCTCCTGGATATGGCCAATCAGCGCGTTAATGATGGCCACCCCAAGGATCACAAACATGTCTACCCAGTGGCCCATAAAGAGCTTAAGCAACGCGGCCACCAGCAGAACGTAAATCAATACGTCGTTAAAATGCGCCAGGAAGCGCAGCCAGGCGGGTTTACCCTTTTTTTGCGGTAACGCATTCTCACCATGCTGCTGCAGTCGGGCTGATGCCTCAGTGCCGCTAAGGCCTTCCAGGGTGGATTGGATATTCGACAGGGTTTCGTCAACGGTTTGTTGATAATACGGACGTTCAGGTTTTCCTGTTTTCATCGTTCCTTCCTCAGGTTCTATTCAGAAATCACCTTGCTTTCATGTAATTAACGAATAACGAAAACAGGAACATGGGCGTAACGAACAATACTTGCCGCCTCCGACCCTAATAAATGGGTTTGAATATTTGGATTTCGAGAGCCGACAATAATCGCGCCGACAGCAAGTTCATCCGCCAGCTTAATAACCTCATCACGAACATTCCCGCTACGGACATGGAGATGAACACGCTCATCTGACAGATTCAATTTTTTGACCAGGTCAGACAGCTTTTCCTTCGAATTATTAATCATATATTCATCCATCTTGCGCGCATCTGAAATAAAACCACGCGTCAGCTCGGCTGAAAACTTGGGCATGACGTGCAGCAAATGAATGTCACCCGATGCGCTTTGCGCCAGAAACTGTGCATGCTGCAACGCTTTATCGGCCAGGCTTGTCTCGTAGACATCCACCGGAACGAGAATGTTTTTATACATATCGAGCATCCTTTTTATAACCAACACGAGAGTGAATGAAGCAAAAAAACGCATTAAATGCAGGGGGTTGCCCTTAATGGCAGTTACGGTACAAAAAGATGGATAATATTAAACGTAGCACAGGAATATCAGGTTTAGCGCTTCCCCACTGATAATGGTTATTTAACATTTATCTTTTCCCCGACTATGCTCATAGTCAGTAGTCAGCTACAGCTTCCGGCTCATGGAGGAATGTATGTATGGTTTAAGCCTGATCCGACTGGGTATGTTTATTGCGCTTGCCATTATTGCCAGCACGGCGATTGGTTTATTTACCTATATGGTCGTCACTGTTCTGGCAGAATAGTGTCACCCCTGTCCAGGTTATGGAATAAATAAAACAGTTATTTATTAGGGGAATACAGTGAACCGCTACCTCTCTCTTCTACCGTTCGTTTTGTTAACGCTCACGGCGTGCGACCCGAAACCCAAGCAAGCCTCCCCCCTGCCCAGGATGGTAAAAGTGGCGGAGGTGACGGTTCCCGGTCACGCCCAGCAGCGCGTTTTTCCCGCCCGCATAGAATCGGGCGATGCCACTGACCTTTCCTTCAAGCGCGCAGGCCAAATTGAAGCGCTCGATGTACGCCAGGGCGCAGCCATCAAACAGGGGCAACAGCTTGCCAGACTGAACGCCCGTGAAGCCCAGCAGCGGGTTAACGACAGACAAACGGCGGCGACGCTGGCCCAGAGGCAATTCGATCGCTTCCAGACGCTGGCGGGCCGCCAGGCGATTTCGAAAGCAGAAATGGACGTGCAGCGCGCGAACCGCGATTCGGCGAATGCGGCGCTGCAGATTGCCCGAGAAGAGTTGAATCAGATGACGCTCGTTGCCCCCTTCAGCGGAACGGCGGCCAGCGTACATGTACGAAACCATCAGGTGGTATCTGCCGGTCAGCCCATTGCAACGTTAACCCGCACCGATCTGCTTGACGTTGTGTTCAGCATCCCTGAAAACCTGTTTAAGACCTTTGATATCCGCAACGCGCAGTATCGCCCGGTGGTGAGAATTAACGCCATTCCGGATCGGGAATTTACCGCCGTCTACAAAGAGCACTCGGGCAGCAGCGACAGCAATACCCTGACCTGGCAGGTGATACTGACCATGCCGCGGCCAGATGATTTTCCCGCCGTCGGTGGCGTAAGCGGTACGGTGACCATCAATTTAAGCAACCTTCCGGCGGGCGCGGACGCTCAGGCGCTGGTCGTACCGGTTGAGGCAGTCTTTAACCCGAACAACAGCCCGCGCAACGAGCCGCACGTCTGGGTCGTAACGGGCGAAGGTGACGCGCTCCATCTCGAAGACCGCAAGGTCAGCGTGGGGCAAGTGAGTACCGAAGGCGTGGTTATTACCAGCGGGCTTAAGGCGGGCGAGCGCGTGGTGGCCGCAGGCGTTGGGGAACTCCATGCTAACCAGCCGGTGCGTATCTGGACGCGTGAACGGGGACTGTAATGGATATCTCTCGTCAATTTATTAATAACCCTGTTCGCGTCTGGCTAACGATCCTGCTGCTGGGCATCGGGGGTATTTTCGCCCTGTTAAATATCGGCAGGCTGGAAGATCCCGCCTTTACCATCAAAACCGCAGTGGTGGTCACCCACTACCCCGGCGCATCCGCTCAGCAGGTGGAAGAAGAGGTGACGCTTCCGCTGGAGAATGCCCTTCAGCAGTTGCCTTATCTGGACAACGTCAGCTCCATCTCTTCAAACGGCCTGTCGCAAATCACCGTTAACATCGCTTCACGCTATCACTCTAACGAACTGCCGCAGATTTGGGATGAACTGCGCCGTCGCGTGGGCGATGCCTCGCGCCAGTTCCCGCCCGGCGTCGTCACGCCCTTTGTGAATGACGATTTCGGCGACGTGTTCGGCTTCTTCTTCGCCATTTCCGGGGATGAATTCAGTAATCCTGAACTGGTGAGATATGCGGAGCAGCTGCGCCGCGAGTTAATTCTGGTCCCCGGGGTCGCGAAGGTCGCCATCGGCGGGGCCATTAGCCAGCAGGTCAACATCGATATCTCCCTGACAAAAATGGCCGCGCGCGGCATTACGCTTAACCAGCTTTCCGCCCTGCTCAGCAGACTTAACGTCGTTTCCAGCGCCGGAGAAATCACCTCGGGCACCGAATCCATTCGCCTGCACCCGACCGGTGAGTTCGAGAATCTTGATGAACTGGCCGATCTCATCATCACGCCTTCCGGCACCGGGGCGGCGACGCGTCTGCGGGATATCGCCACGCTGTCGCGCGGGCTGAACGAATCGCCAGCCAGTATCTACCACGCCAACGGCAAAAAAGCCGTCACCATGGGCGTCTCGTTTATTCCCGGCGTGAACGTGATTGACGTGGGCCACGCGCTGGAGGCAAAGCTAAACCAGATGTCGGCGGAAAAACCGGCAGGCATACAGATAGACCTGTTTTACGATCAGGCAGCCGAAGTGGGCCACTCCGTAAACGGTTTTATTATTAACTTCCTGATGGCGCTGGCGATTGTCATCGGCGTGCTGCTGATCTTTATGGGGGTACGCAGCGGGATCATCATCGCGGTTTCTCTCGCCCTTAACGTGCTGGGCACGCTGCTGATTATGTATCTGTGTGGCATTGAGCTGCAGCGGATCTCGCTCGGGGCGCTGATTATCGCCCTCAGCATGCTGGTGGATAACGCTATCGTGATTGTCGAAGGGGTGCTGATTGCCCGACAGCAGGGCTCCCCGCTGTTAACCGCCGTTAACAATATTATCCGCCGCTCCGCCCTGCCGCTGCTGGGGGCGACGGTGATCGCCATCCTTGCGTTTGCGCCAATCGGGCTGTCGCAGGATTCCACCGGGGAATACTGTAAATCCCTGTTCCAGGTGCTGCTGATTTCCCTGATGCTGAGCTGGTTCTCGGCGCTCACCCTCACCCCGGTGCTGATTAAGTGGTGGTTGTTTAAAAACGACAGCGCGCCGGACACAACTGACGACGAGTCAGATCCTTACGACAAACGTCTCTACCGCCTCTACCAGCGCCTGCTTAACACGCTGTTGCACCATAAGGCACCGACGCTGGTAGTGATGGCCGCCCTGCTGGCCGCGTCTGTCTGGGGGTTTGGCGCGGTGCGGCAAAACTTTTTCCCGTCGTCCAATACGCCGATTTTCTTTGTCGATCTCTGGTTACCCTACGGGACCGATATCAAATGGACCGAGAAAATGACCGGTGATATTGAGAAAACCATCAAGGGCCAGCCCGGCGTGGAAACCACCGTCTCAACCATCGGTCAGGGAAGTATGCGGTTTATTCTGACCTACAGCGGACAGCGCCAGTACAGCAACTATGCCCAGATCATGGTGCGCATGGATGACCAGCGCAACATCTCCGCATTGACGCGCCACGTCGATGAGTACATCGCGCGAAACTACCCGCAGGTCAACGCCAGCACGAAACGGGTGATGTTTGGTCCCTCCGGCGACAGCGCCATTGAGGTGCGTATTAAAGGCCCTGACCCTGACAGGCTGCGTCTGATTGCCAGCCAGGTGGACGATATTCTGGCGCGCGACCCGGCCACAGGGAGCGTCCGAAACGACTGGCAAAACCGCAGCAAGGTGATCCGCCCGCAGTACGTCGCCGCCCTGGGACGCGAGCTTGGCGTAGATAAGCAGGACGTAGACAACGCGCTGGAGATGAATTTCTCCGGCAGCCGGGCGGGGTTGTATCGGGAAGGCAGTGACCTGCTGCCCGTGGTGGTGAGGCCCCCGGAAAGCGAAAGGCTGGATGCCAGTCACCTGAACAACGTGCTGGTGTGGAGCCAGACGCGGCGGCAGTATATCCCGCTGAGTAACGTCGTCAGCCGCTTCTCGCTGGAGTGGGAAGATCCGCTAATTCTACGCCGCGACCGCTCGCGGGTGCTGACGGTGCAGACCGATCCCGATCCGCTGAGCCAGCAAACCTCCGGCGATATTCTCGCCCGCGTGAAGCCGCAAGTGGATGCCCTTCCCCTGCCACACGGCTATAGCATCGAGTGGGGAGGCGACGCGGAAAACTCCAGTGAAGCGCAGCAGGGGCTATTCACTACGCTACCCCTCGGGTATCTGGTGATGTTTGTTATTACGGTGCTGATGTTCAGCTCGGTAAAAAATGCGGTCGCCATCTGGCTGACCGTACCGCTGGCGCTGATTGGCGTGACGCCGGGATTTTTACTTACGGGCATTCCCTTTGGCTTTATGGCGCTGATTGGTCTGCTGAGCCTGAGCGGAATGCTCATCCGCAACGGCATCGTGCTGGTGGAAGAGATCGAACAGCAGAAATCGCAAAAGGATCGGCACAGCGCGATCGTTTATGCCGCCACCTCGCGCCTGCGCCCCATCCTGCTCACCGCGTTCACTACCGTACTTGGCCTGGCTCCTCTACTGCTGGATGTTTTCTTCCAGAGCATGGCCGTTGTGATTATGTTTGGACTGGGGTTTGCTACAATCCTGACGCTGCTGGTACTCCCCGTGATCTATGCGTGTTTCCATCGTAAGGACGAAGCCAAACAACAATGAACGCGACAGGGCTGAACATTATCAAGACGCTGGGCTGTATGACGGCGGTCACCTTCTTCACCATCTACAATACCTGGGATCATTATGATTATGACTATCACTGGATCCTGGGGTTTTTAACCTTTATCTCGACGATTGCCACACCGCTGTTTTTTGTCGTTGCGGGCTATCTCGACGGCCAGTCCCGGCACGGCACCCGCTGGCAGCTGGGTAAAATTAAAAGCCTGGTGATTGTTTTTCTGTTCTGGATAACGATCTACTACCTGTGGGAGCCTTATCAGCGTGGGTATTTAATCCAGCCATGGTTCGTGTTCGCCTTTGTCGTGATTTACACCTTCCACCCGGCGGTGGAGTGGCTTAGCCAGCGGCGAACGCTGTTTTGCGGCACGATTGCTGTCCTGCTGCTCTTTTCCTACGGATACGACCTGTTATCGGCGCTTTATCCTGAAACGCACGTCCTTTCTCTTTCACCGCAGTATCGGCTGTGGACATGGCTGCTGTTTTACCTGACGGGGCAACTCTTTTGCGACCCGAAAATTGCCGAGTGGATCAGCCGCAAAAATGTGGTCAGGGCGGCGGTTGTCGCCATCCCGTTTATTTACCTCTTCACCTGGTTTTACGAGCGCCACTTCTTCTTCGCGCTGTTCAAGGCGGACAGAAACGCCTTTATTCTCACCGGCTCTCAAATTTACGTTTTGATCATCGCGCTGGTGATTGCGGCGAACGGCGTGCGCTTTCGCCGCAATGCTGAATTTAAGGAGTCCATTCTGGCCGCCATCAGCAAAACGATGACCGGCGTGTACATTGTGCACTACTCGGTGTTTCATCTGCTGACGGCGCTGATACCGGTGACCTCTCTCGGTATGAAGCTGGCGCTGATTGTGCTCACGTTCGTCACCTCTGTTCTCTTCTCCATGCTGGTATTGTCTAACGCCGTGGCAAAAAAGGTGATAACCCTTTAAAAGCCCAAGCGCAGCCAGGCAAAGAGCACGTTGCCGTTATTATACGTCCCGGGAATATAGGTGAACTGGACGGTAACGCGCTTATACCCGGCCGAAAACAGCGGGAAAATGAACGGTAGCGGGACATAGTTTGCAAAATCATCTCGCGCCGTGATGCCCGCTGCGGCACCGAGCCCAAGGCGGAAATCTTTGGCATTATCCAGATACCAGCCCTTCTCCCAGCCATAGCCCATCGCGGGCTGCCATTCGTTGTGCGAGTCCTTGAACATCATCGCGAACAGCGCGCTCCAGTTGCCCTCTTCGTTATAGCGGGAAACGCCCAGCCCGCCCCCCCAGGGCATTTCATTGTAATTGTCCGTTTTTTCTTTGTCGTACATAAAGCGAGCGTGCCAGCTCAGAAACGGCAGGTACAGATCGTAACGTTGCGGCTCCTCCCATGTCCGGGAGATATCATCCGTCAGCGCATTCCACCAGCCGCTGATGCGCTGTTCACCATAGACGTTGGGCTCCGCGTGAAGCGGTGCGACGAATAAAAACAGAACCATCCAGAATGCCGAAAAGGTGCGTTGCATCGTTATTCCCTCAGCTTAACTCACGCAGCGGTCACTATTACTGTAAACCATTAAGCACTTACCGGAGACGAGCAGACATAATTATATCGGCGCAGGTGTAGATGAAATTTATTTATTCAGCGCCTTCCGGAAAGATAAAAACGTTTTCTCAGGCGTTTTGTCGCGGTAGTCTCATAGGTTCCGTTTATATGACGGACGCAATGTGAGTGACCTTTTCTTATACCAATAATTAAAAATCAGTACGGACAGGACTACTATGGACTCCACCCTCATCTCCGATCGTCCCAACGAGGAGACACCTTCGCTCAATCGTGCCCGCCGCGCAGCACTCGGCAGCTTCGCGGGTGCCGTCGTCGACTGGTATGATTTTCTGCTTTACGGCATCACTGCCGCCCTGGTGTTTAACCGCGAGTTTTTCCCCCAGGTCAGCCCCGCGATGGGCACGCTCGCCGCGTTTGCCACCTTCGGCGTCGGCTTTCTGTTTCGCCCGCTGGGCGGTGTGATCTTCGGCCACTTCGGCGACCGCCTCGGCCGCAAGCGCATGCTGATGCTCACCGTCTGGATGATGGGGATCGCCACTGCGCTTATCGGTATTCTCCCCTCGTTTGCCTCTATCGGCTGGTGGGCACCGGTACTGCTGGTCACCCTGCGCGCCATCCAGGGCTTCGCCGTAGGCGGCGAATGGGGCGGTGCGGCACTGCTGTCCGTTGAGAGCGCGCCAAAAAATAAGAAAGCGTTTTACAGCAGCGGCGTGCAGGTGGGGTACGGCGTCGGCCTGCTGCTATCCACCGGGCTGGTATCGCTAATCAGCCAGCTCACCACCGACGAGCAGTTCCTGAGCTGGGGCTGGCGTATTCCGTTCATCTTCAGCATCGTGCTGGTCATTGCCGCGCTGTGGATCCGTAACGGAATGGAGGAGTCGGCAGAGTTCGAAAAGCAGCAGGAAAAACCGGCCGCTAACAAAAGACTTCCGGTCATGGAAGCCCTCGTCCGGCACCCTGGCGCTTTTCTGAAAATTATTGCCCTGCGCCTGTGCGAACTGCTGACGATGTATATCGTCACCGCGTTTGCCCTGAACTACTCGACGCAGAATCTCGGCCTGCCGCGCGAACTGTTCCTGAATATCGGCCTGCTGGTCGGCGGGATCAGCTGCCTGACAATCCCCTGCTTCGCCTGGCTGGCGGACCGGTTTGGCCGCCGTCGCGTTTACATCACCGGGGCGCTGATTGGTACCCTCAGCGCCTGGCCATTCTTTATGGCGCTGGAGGCGCAGTCGATCTTCTGGATTGTCTTCTTCGCCATCATGCTCGCGAATATCGCTCACGATATGGTGGTCTGTGTGCAACAGCCGATGTTTACCGAGCTGTTCGGCGCCAGCTACCGCTACAGCGGCGCGGGCGTGGGCTACCAGGTCGCAAGCGTGGTCGGCGGCGGGTTTACGCCGTTTATTGCCGCCGCGCTGGTGACCTTCTCCGGCGGCAACTGGCACAGCGTGGCGATTTATCTGCTGGCCGGTTGCCTGCTGTCGGCGGCGACGGCGCTGCTGATGAAAGAGACGAGCCACGGCTGATCTCCCTTTTGTTTCACAGGCGTGTGACATACTATCGGGTAGAGTCGCACACCTGTGGAACAAGGAGACAGAGATGAATAATAAGGGCTCCAGCCTGACCCCGGCTCAGGCGCTGGAAAAACTCGACGCGCTGTATGAACAGTCCGTCAACGCGCTGCGCGGCGCCATCAGCGAATATATCGAAACAGGGAAACTTCCCGACCAAAAGGCCAGAACCGAGGGCCTTTTTGTTTATCCATCGCTCTCTGTAACCTGGGACGGCAGCGCCAGCACGACGCCGAAAACCCGCGCCTACGCCCGTTTTACCCACTCCGGCTGCTACAGCACCACCGTCACCCGCCCTGCGCTGTTCCGACCGTATCTTGAAGAACAACTCACGCTGTTGTACCAGGATTACGGCGCGCACATTGCCGTTGAGCCCTCGCAGCATGAGATCCCGTATCCGTACGTGATTGACGGTTCGGCGCTAACCCTTGACCGCTCCATGAGCGCGGGGCTGACCCGCCACTTCCCGACGACGGAGCTTTCACAGATTGGCGATGAGACGGCCGACGGGATTTATCACCCGGCAGAATTTTCTCCCCTGTCGCATTTTGATGCCCGCCGGGTCGATTTCTCCCTGGCGCGCCTGCGCCACTACACCGGTACGCCAGTCGAACATTTCCAGCCGTTCGTGCTTTTTACCAACTATACCCGCTACGTTGACGAGTTTGTCCGCTGGGGCTGCAGCCAGATCCTCGATCCGGAAAGCCCGTACATCGCGCTGTCCTGCGCGGGCGGGATCTGGATCACCGCGGAGACCGAAGCGCCCGAGCAGGCCATTTCCGACCTGGCGTGGAAAAAGCACCAGATGCCCGCCTGGCACCTGATCACCGCCGACGGTCAGGGCATCACCCTGATCAACATCGGCGTTGGCCCGTCAAATGCCAAGACCATCTGCGACCATCTGGCGGTACTGCGCCCGGACGTGTGGCTGATGATTGGCCACTGCGGTGGCCTGCGTGAAAGCCAGCTGATTGGCGACTACGTGCTGGCCCACGCCTATCTGCGCGATGACCACGTGCTTGATGCGGTCCTGCCGCCGGACATCCCAATCCCGAGCATCGCCGAAGTACAGCGCGCGCTGTATGACGCCACTAAAGAGGTGAGCGGCATGCCGGGTGAAGAGGTTAAACAGCGCCTGCGCACCGGTACGGTCGTCACAACGGATGACCGCAACTGGGAGCTGCGCTACTCCGCCTCCGCGCTGCGGTTCAACCTGAGCCGCGCGGTGGCAATCGATATGGAAAGCGCCACCATTGCCGCGCAGGGGTATCGCTTCCGCGTTCCCTACGGCACGCTGCTTTGCGTCTCCGATAAGCCGCTGCACGGTGAAATTAAGCTGCCGGGCCAGGCCAACCGTTTCTACGAAGGGGCTATCTCTGAGCATCTGCAGATTGGTATACGCGCCATTGATTTGCTGCGGGCAGAAGGTGACAGGCTCCATTCCCGCAAGCTGCGCACCTTCAACGAGCCGCCGTTCCGCTAATAACGATAAGGAAAAACAATGTCCAGCACATCTCCGCTCTCTGCACTGCGCCACTGGCTTGAGGCCAGCCATCTCGACGGGATGATCGTCCCGCGCGCGGATGCCTGGCAGAGCGAATACTGCGCGCCTTACGACGAAAAGCTGGCCTGGCTGACGGGCTTTGACGGTTCGGCCGGCGTGGCGCTGGTGTTGAAAAACAAAGCGCTGCTGTTCGTCGACGGGCGCTATCAGGTTCAGGCGCGCGTTCAGGTCAATACGGATGAGGTTGAGATCCACCACCTGCACAACGAGCCGCTGGCAGAATGGCTTGCAGAAAACGTTGAGGCCGGAACGCGCATCGGTTTTGACGCGCTGCTGATGACCAATTCGGAGTTTGAGCAACTGTCTGCCACGCCGTGCGAGCTGGTACCTCTGAAGGCCTCGCCGTTTGACACCCTGTGGACTGACCGTCCTGCCGCACCGGCGGGTCTTATCCGTGAAATGCCGGTTGAACACAGCGGCGAACGCAGCGCGGACAAACGTCAGCGCGTCGCCGCCGTGCTGGCTGCAAACAATGCCGATTATCTCGCCGTCACCCTGCCGGATAACATCGCCTGGCTGTTAAACGTGCGTGGCTCCGATATTCCCTACAGCCCAGTACCGCTCTCCTTTGCCCTTCTTGGTCGTGACGGTCACGTTGAGTGGTTTGTTAACGACAATAAGCTCAGCGCCCTGCCTGACGATGTGCGCAATGCGTTCACCATTGCGCCGCAGGATACCTTTATTGAACGCTGCCAGCAGATTGCTGAAGGCAAACGGGTGATGGTTGATGCCGATTCCGCGCCGGTTGCCCTGCGCTTCGCCATTGAGCCACGGGGAGAAATTGTCTGGCGGACTGACCCCATCACCCTGATGAAATCGACTAAAAACCCGGTCGAGCTGGCAGGTTATCGCGAGTGCCATCACCAGGACGGGGCCGCGTGGGTCAACTTCCTCGCCTGGCTCAGCCGTGAAGTGCCGCTGCGCGAGGCGGCAGGGCAACCGCTCACCGAGCTGGACGCGCAGGCGCAGCAGCTTGCGTTCCGTCAACAGCAGCCCGGGTTCATCGAGCAGAGTTTTGCCACCATCTCCGCCTCTTCGAGCAATGCGGCGATGTGCCACTATCATTCGAGCGAGGCCAGCAATAAGCCTATCGGCCATGACCATTTTTACCTGAACGATTCCGGCGGCCAGTACGTAAACGGCACCACCGACGCCACGCGCACGCTGGCGTGGGGTAAAGTCGATCCGCAGCAGCGCCTGCACTACACTGCCGTGCTGAGAGGCTTTCTGTCGCTCATTACCCTGCAGTTCCCTTCCGGGACTCAGGGGCATCAGCTGGATGCGTTTGCGCGTCGCCCGCTGTGGGAGATGGGTCTGGATTACGATCACGGCACGGGACACGGGGTGGGACACCAGCTGCTGATCCATGAGAACCCGCATCGCATCGCCAAAAAGGTCAACCCGTGGCCGCTGGTGGCGGGCAATATCATGACTATCGAGCCGGGCTACTATCTGGGCGACAGCCACGGTATTCGTATTGAAAACCAGGTGGAGATTGTGGAGAGTCGTCCGGGGTTCTGCAGATTTGCCTCGCTGACGCTGATCCCGATTGATTTAAGCCAGGTGGAATTGCATCTGTTGAGCGAGCAGGAAAAGCAGTGGCTGGATGCGTATCACCGGCAGGTACGCGAGGCGCTCTCACCTCTGGTGAATAGCGATGCGCGTCCGTGGCTGTTTGAGGCGACGGCACCGATTGGCGTGTAATTTCGTGCGGTCTGGTGCCCTCACCCCATCCCTCTCCCGTGGGAGAGGGAGCAAATACTAAAAACGGCAACCTGGTTGCCGTTTTGCGTTTACCTTGCGCAGAAAAGCAAAAAGCCTGCTTTAAAAGCAGGCTTTTTAAATTTGGCTCCTCTGACTGGATGCGCTTTCTAATTTATCAGATTGAATTATATAGCATTTTTAAGGTTAACATGAGGCTCTTATTAAGGTCCCAAATGGTGCAACCGTCCATAAATGTTATTTATATCACTATTTTAAAGCGATCTTTTTACTTACTGATAGCGAAGCATACTTTCCTGTATTCATGTTTAGTAAGGCTACCACTAAATTAAGTGATGCAGAGCAATGAATGCATCGGGAGTATGCTGTTTATGCACAATGGAGCTTTATTGTATATTTCTTGATGGAAAACGGAGCTGCCAGCAGCCCCGCCTATTTATCTGAATGAAAATTCATACCTCCTGAAAATAGAAATTAAACTTACCGGTAACTTCTACCAGAGGGGAGGTGTTGTTAACTAATGTATATGTACTTTGCTGTCCAAACTCTGTCAGTAAAAAATTGTCAGGGTACCACCGCTCACCAGAAACTGTGAAGGTATGCTGAATACTCTGATTCCCATTATTAATTTCGAGAGTTACAGGCACTGCAGTGCTCTCTTCGATAGAAGCGACACTCATATATTCACGGGTTGGCGAAGTTCGGGTGTATATAACATGTGATGATGCATCGGCGGGAAGAACAAATCCGATAGTATCGCTCTGGATTTCCCATAGCTGGAGATAAAAACTCACCTGAACAGGGTTTCCGGAAATGGTGCTGTTGATTGCATAAAAATTATAGGACTCTCCGGGCTCCATTGTAAGATCAAGACTACGACCTTCCCACTTACAATTCTCAGCTAAATATTGATAGTTCGCCGATTCAAATTTGAATTGCCCGATGATGTTACCCTTGGTATTTTCAAGTTCCACAGTTACAGGGTATTCTGATGACTTCAGCATGGATAATGTAAAAGATTCGTACGTTTCAGCGGTTAATGTAGTCAGTAAGCTACGCTCTCCCGAACCGGCCGGGAGGGAGATATCCGTAGATTTTTCCGTTGCCGGATAAAAGTTGAGAGAAAAGTCTCCACTGGTGGAGGTATCGGTCATAACGTAAAAATTCAGCGTCTGACCTGCGGGGATCAGAAAATCTGAATCATAGGCGGTATAGTCAAATCCGAGAAAGGTACTCTTAAGAATTTCTGATTCACTCCAGCCAACACCAAGACTGAAATAATTAACCTCCACTGAAGAGGAGAGTCGTTCTACTGAAAACATTTCATCTTCCGCAGGCGTGCGCTGGTAAAATTGGGAGTATTGAAACACCCCACTGGAATCTGGACCTTCTGAAAAATATGGCACAATTTCACTTTCGCTAATTTTATCGTTCATATAAGACATGACCTTCTTAGTGGCAATTATAATGAAAGGGCTGAGTAAACACTACATGAACATAAAAGCATATTATTCGATGAGTCACGGAGCTATATTTGAATCCGAACAGAGCAAAAAAGAGAGATTTGCCCACTGGCAGCAGCATGACTGACTGGTATTATTCCGTGAGTACGGAATCCTCTTGCGAGTAGGAGTAAAGCGTCGGGGACAACGAAACTGCAGGTATTTGCAGGTACGATCCGCAAAACTACTAACCGCAGGCGCTGAAGGCGCCAGGGATGAGAGTCAGGACATCAAATGTGTATTTCAGCAAGCATCGTAACAATTGAGGAGCTAAAGCGGCTATCAGGCTCCAGGCAAAATGGGAAGCGAGAAGTTTTACCTTCTCACAATTAAAGGTTTGATCTGCAGATACAGCCCTGAGCTGTCGCCGAGTTTGAAGGGTTTGTTTGCGGGCTTGAGCTTGCGGATAGCGGTATCTGTTAATGCCATAACAGGGGGCTTCATTTGCTCACTGAACCGTGAGGTCCCCGATCAATCCCCAAAAACCACAGATGTCAAAAAACCCGGCAATCCTTTCCAGGACAGCCGGGTCAATATAACTGCTTTTTTTAAAAACGTCTTAAGACTCTCTGAGATGTCTTGAGACTAAAATTTGGCTCCTCTGACTGGACTCGAACCAGTGACATACGGATTAACAGTCCGCCGTTCTACCGACTGAACTACAGAGGAATCGTGTGAACGGGGCGAATATTATCGATGCTCCCCCGGGATGTCAAAGGCAGAATGCACATTTTCGATCGTTTGCCGAATTATTCTCCACTTCGCGCAATTGTCAGGCATTTTTCCGCGGATATTTCCACAGCCAGCGCCCGCTGACCATCCGCCAGTAGAACAGCGCACCCCGTACGGCCCAGTCGAGGAACATCCCCAGCCAGACGCCGACCACGCCCCATCCGAGCATCACCCCGAGCGTATACCCCGCGACAACACGACATCCCCACATGCCGAGCATCGATACCCACATCGCAAAGCGGGCATCGCGCGCCCCTTTCAGCCCGGCGGGCAATACCCATGAGGCCGCCCAGATGGGCATAAAGGCCGCGTTGAGCCAGATGAGGATCTTAACGACCTCTTTAACGTCGTCTTCGTGGGTATAGAACGAGGCCATCAGCCCGGCAAACGGCGCGGTTCCCCAGGCGATCAGGGTCAGCCCAATGGTCGACAGCCAGAACACGTGACGCAGCTGCCGCTCCGCCTGGCCTATCTGCCCTTTCCCGAGCCGCTTACCCGTAATAATGGTCGATGCCGAACCCAGCGCGTTACCCGGCAGGTTAATCAGCGAGGCAATCGAAAAGGCGATAAAGTTACCGGCGATAACGTCGGTTCCCATCCCGGCGACAAACATTTGCGTGAGTAGCTTCCCGCCGTTGAACAATACCGATTCAATGCTCGCGGGAATGCCGATACCCATCACTTCCCAGATAATGGCGAAATTAAAGGGGCGAAAATAGCTTTTTAGCGTCAGACGCAGCGAGGGGGTGATCCCCGCCATCAGCACCCCGATGATGGCTGCCGCACCGATATAGCGTGAAATGGTTAACCCCAGTCCGGCACCGACGAACCCCAGTCCATCCCACGAGAACACGCCGTAGATCAGCACGCTGCTGATAATGATATTCAGGATATTCATCCCGCCGTTGATCAGCAGCGGAATTTTTGTGTTGCCCGCCCCGCGCAGCGCACCGCTGCCAATCAGCGCAATGGCCGCCGCCGGATAGCTTAAGACGGTCATTTCCAGGTAGGTCAGCGCCAGGTCTTTAACCTCGTTCGTGGCCTCGCCGGCGACAAAGTCGATAATCTCTTTACCGAAATAGTGGATCACCGCCGCCATAACGATCGAAAAAATGGTCATGATCATTAGCGACTGGCGGGCCGCCTCGCGCGCGCGTTTGGGGTCAAGCTTGCCGAGGCTAAAAGCCACCACCACCGTCGTCCCGAGATCTATGGCGGCAAAAAACGAGATCACCACCATGTTAAAGCTGTCCGCCAGCCCAACCCCAGCCATCGCCTCTTTGCCGAGCCAGCTCACCAGGAAGGTGCTAAGAACCCCCATCAGCAGAACGCAGGTATTTTCCAGGAAGATAGGCACGGCAAGAGGGGTGATTTCACGCCAGAACAGAACACGATAGCTTTTACGTTTTGCATACCATGGCGTGCGCGTTATCGCCTGGCGTAAGGAGGCAGTGACGTTCAAAATGGACCTTAGAGAGAAAAGTTGAAACTCCATTTCAAATGATGGGGGACAAATGCTAATCCTGCAAAGTATTTCCCAGAAAAAGATGTGTGGATTTACAACAAACTGACGACAGAATCGGCAATCGGTCGATTTTTCCTAAGATCAGGTTTGACAAAACTTTTTTCGCCGCTAAGATAAGCCTCCACAACGATTCCTCTGTAGTTCAGTCGGTAGAACGGCGGACTGTTAATCCGTATGTCACTGGTTCGAGTCCAGTCAGAGGAGCCAAATTTAAAAAGCCTGCTTTTAAAGCAGGCTTTTTGCTTTGCGGATGAGGGAAAATGAACGCTCTGTTTGTCTACGGCACGCTGCGCCCGGGCCACTCTAATGCGCATATTCTTGAAAACATCGGCGGCGAATGGCTGGCGGGTTCCGTATCAGGTACGTTTTACGAACGCGGATGGGGAGCTGCGGCGGAATTCCCGGGGATTGTGCTCCACCCCGATGCCCCCCGCGTCGAAGGCTATCTGTTTATCTCTGATAACCTTGCCGCACACTGGCCAATGCTGGATGAGTTTGAAGACGGCTACGATCGGGTTGAGGTCACGGTGACCACCCTTGAAGGCAAGCTGGTTAAGGCCTGGATTTATCAGCTACAGCCGCGTTCTGCGTCATAAAAAAAGGCTCTCTGTCACCAGAGAGCCTTTTTCACTATTCGCTGCGATTACTCGCTTTTTGCTTCGCCGTTTTTAATTTCGCCCATCACTTTCAGCTTCTTGGAGATGTCGCGACGCTCTTTGGACAGCTCAGCGTTTTTGATGATGTAGTCATCAACACGGTCTTCATAGTCGCTCTTCATGCTGGCGATGATGCCCTGAATAGCCTCAACGCTCATACCTGGCTTGATGTAGTCGCTCAGGTTGTCGAGCAGCAGAACACGTTTCTGGTTGTCACGGATCTTCTTCTCAACGTCCTGGATTTCACGCTGCAGTTTGTTTTTGCGGCGGAACAGGCGGACGAATTCCAGAACATCCTGGAACGAAGGCTTGGTAGTTTCCATTTTTACACCCCTGATAATGTGAGATTCGGATTCGTAAGGCAACCGTTGTAACAGACACCGGCTGCGAATGACAATGAGTATATCGTTTAAAGCTATCATAACCCCAATTGCTGCTGAATCGAAGCAGCAGCCGTCACATACGCCTTTTATTTGCGCAGCGCCCGGCAAATAAGGTGCGATAGCAGCTCAAGCTGCCGCGCCAGTTCCATACTCAGCCAGACGTAGCCATGAATAGGCGTTTCCGCCACGTTATCGCTCTGGCGTTCATTGATTAACTGCTTCAGCTCCGCAACGATCTCATTCAGTCGCTCGCTGTTGGCCAGTATCGGCTGCGGGTTGCCTTCATAGAGCGCATGGGCGATGGTCAGCAACGTTTGCTGCGTCATCTGCTGGGTTTCTTTCAAAGTCTGCGCGTTAAGCATCAAGAGATGGCTGGGACGCGAGGCCCAGTGGGCGTTGATTTGCAGTTCAAGCATGCAGACCAGATTGCGGCTTACCGTCTGGATGGCTTCGAAAATCGATTTCTGTATATGGGTTTCTTTGCTGGCGGGCGTGATCAGGCCGCGCATTTTGACCACGTCGTTGAGGATCGTTTGCAGATGCTTTTCCAGCCGGGGACGCTCGACCAGATTCGGGGAAAAACCGGCCTGATAGACGCGGTTAAAGGTGGTAACGTAGTTCGCCATCTGAATACGCCAGTGCAGAAAAGCCCGCTGCGGCCAGATACCGGTGAAGAGCATGGCCAGCAGTGACCCCAGGATAACATCCCCGCTTCGCCACAGCGCCGTGGTCATATCCCCGGCGGGCGCACCGACCACCACCGCGAGAGTAATCCCAATCAGCAAGGCCTGATACGGTCTTTTGCCCAACGCCAGCCAGCCGCACAGGAACATGGCACCACCGCACCATGCCAGCATCACGGGAAACGAGATAAGCTCCAGCTTCAGGGCGATAAGCCCAAGGGCCGAGCCTAAAACCGTCCCGCCAATTCGCTCGAAGGCGCGCGGAACAACGTTCCCCCAAAACGAGATGGGCCCCATCACCACCACCAGCGTGATCAGCGGCCATGTTCCTTCCGGAACATCCAGCAAACGAACCAGTACAAACGTCAATACGAACGCCAGCGCGATGCGGCACCCGTGCACCACGCGGTAATGTTTGTACAACCGAATTTCAAAAGGGGTTAATGATTTGTCGGGACGCACACCCGCTCTCCAGCTACACGGCAAATCACAATTGTACTGTGTTTTCAGCCGGGCGGATCGCTCCCGGCTGAAAAACCCTTCATTTAGCAGGATTAAGCCGTTTTATGCTCTACCGCGATATACATTTCGATATCCCAGTAGCCGTCTGCATTGCCGTCATTGAGATAGCGCTCGAAGCAGGGTTTAAGCGCCATCTGGTATTTATTATCCTGCAGCAGGGAGTTGAAGAACTGATACCACGGCGTGGCGAAGTCGTAGTTTTCCACGCGCGCCGTGGCCACGGCATAATCCCCGGCCGCGATTTCGGTCATCATGACGCCTTCGCTGTTTTCCGGGATAACGAAATCGTCCGGTACCGTAACGGCTGTATCACAACGCAGTTTTTCTGCCGGGACCTCGTCGGGGTTATCGTAGTAGACCGCAACCCACTCAAGTGGCTCAATGTGGCGCCCGTCCACCCACATGACCAGCTGTTCAAAGCCCTGTTTTACCGTTTGTTCCCACGGTCCGACCAAATGAAAACCGGCAATCTTACGTTTCTGTTGCTGCTTGATGCTGTAGTCCATGCTGCCTCCATTTATTACTGTATATATATACACTATAAAGCGGATTCTGAGGGTTCAGCAAACGTGAAGTGTTTATTATGTGAGCAGACTCGCAACCCTGCCAGTCTGCTCGTCAACCGCTAGAGCGTGTGATGCAGATAATCGCTCATGCGTGAGAACAGTCCACCTTTATCAACGGCTTCCAGCGTCACCAGCGGCCAGTGCGCTACCACCTTGTCGCGGTCATAGAGCTGGATTTCTCCGACCCGCTGATGCGCGGCAATCGGTGCTTCCAGCTCTTTTTTATCCAGCACGTATTTGGCTTTGATGTTCGGCACTTCCGCTTTCGGTAAGGCCAGCCAGAAGTCCTGGTCAGTGCCCAGTTTCACCTGCTCCTTATCGCCGTACCAGATACGCTCTGTCCCTACTTTTTTACCGTTATGCAGGATCTGCACCGTATCGAAATTCTGCTGCCCCCAGTGCAGCAGTTTTCGGGCCTGGTCCTCACGCCCTTTCGGGCTGTCCGCCCCCATGACTACTGCGATTAAACGGCGCTGGCCGTCAACGGCAGAAGCAATCAGGTTAAAGCCCGCGCCAGACGTGTGACCGGTTTTAAGCCCGTCAACGTTCATGGTCTTATCCCACAACAGGCCGTTACGGTTCTGCTGGGTGATCCCGTTCCAGGTCAGGCTCTTTTCGCTGTACATATGATAAAACTCAGGCTCGCCGTGGATGATGGCCCGGGAGAGTACGGCCAGATCATAGGCAGAGCTGTGTTGGCCCGGCGCGTCCAGCCCGTGGACGGTTTCAAAATGCGTATCGCGCAGGTTCAGCTTTTGCACATAGTCGTTCATCATCTTCACAAACTGCGGCTGCCCGCCCGCCACGTGATCGGCCAGCGCCACGCAGGCATCGTTGCCAGAATCAACGATCAGGCCGCGGCTTAAGTCACGCACGCTGACGCGTTCGCCCTCTTTCAGGAACATCAGCGACGAGCCGTCAAACACCGGGTTACCTTTTGCCCAGGCATCGCGTCCTACGGTGACAATGTCGTCCGGCGTAATACGATGGCTATCAATGGCCCGATCAACCACATACCCCGTCATCAGCTTGGTCAGGCTCGCCGGATTACGTTGCTGATGTTCGTTGCCCGCCGTTAAGATCTGACCAGTCGTGTAGTCCATCAGCACCCATGAGCCAGCCTGAATGGCCGGCGGCTGCGGCGAAAAATCCAGTGGTTCGGCCGCAAAAGCAGATGAGACACTCGAAGCGAGTAAAGAAACAGCAATAAACAGACGGCGTTTCAACGGTATATCCTCAGGTCATTAAAAATCGATGATCTTTTTACGGGAGTTCTGATGTCGTTACCTGGCTTAATTGCAAAAAAATGTGACAGAACGCAGATTTTTCTCGGAAGCTGGCGCGCAAATTTGCGCCACGACGGTGCTTTTTATTCGGCCTGACCCGCACGATCGTTTACCATAGTGACGTCATTTTTTAACAGGATGGTATTACTGGTGTCTGACTCTGCCGCTCGCCCGACTTTTTTGTTCCACGACTACGAAACCTTTGGCACTCACCCGGCGCTGGACCGACCGGCGCAGTTTGCCGCCATCCGTACCGACGACGAATTCAACATCATTGGCGAGCCTGAGGTCTTTTACTGCAAACCGGCTGATGACTACCTGCCGCAGCCCGGGGCGGTCATGGTTACCGGCATTACGCCTCAGGAAGCGCGGGAAAAAGGCGTTAACGAGGCTGAATTCGCCCGACGCATCCACGATCTGTTTACCGTTCCCAATACCTGCGTGGTTGGTTACAACAACATTCGCTTCGATGACGAAGTAACGCGCAACATCTTCTATCGCAACTTCTACGATCCCTATGCCTGGAGCTGGCAAAACCGTAATTCGCGCTGGGACTTGCTCGACATCATGCGCGCCTGTTATGCCCTGCGTCCTGAGGGCATTAACTGGCCGGAAAATGAGGAAGGACTGACGAGCTTCCGGCTGGAACACCTGACGCGCGCCAACGGCATCGAGCACAGCAATGCTCACGACGCGATGGCGGACGTCTATGCCACCATTGCCATGGCGAAGCTGGTGAAAACCGCCCAGCCCCGACTGTTTGAGTATCTGCTGAGCCACCGCAGTAAACAAAAATTGACCACGCTGATTGACGTTCCACAAATGAAGCCGCTGGTGCATATTTCCGGCATGTTTGGCGCCTGGCGCGGCAATACCAGCTGGGTCGCTCCGCTGGCGTGGCATCCGGACAACCGTAATGCGGTCATCATGGTGGATTTAGCCGGCGATATTTCGCCGCTGCTTGAGCTCGACAGCGATACCCTGCGTGAACGGCTTTATACCCCGAAAAATGAACTCGGCGATCTGCCTGCGGTACCGATCAAACTGGTGCATATCAATAAATGTCCGGTACTGGCGCAGGCGAATACGCTGCGTCCGGAAGATGCGGACAGGCTGGGCATCAACCGTCAGCACTGCCTCGATAATCTGAAAGTGCTGCGCGATAATCCGCAGGTGCGCGAAAAAGTGGTTGCTATCTTTGCCGAGGCGGAGCCGTTCGTGCCGTCCGAAAACGTGGATGCCCAGCTCTACAACGGCTTCTTCAGCGATGCCGATCGCGCGGCGATGAATATCGTTCTGCAAACCGAGCCGCGCAACTTACCGGCGCTGGATATCACCTTCGCCGATAAACGCATCGAAAAGCTGATGTTTAATTACCGCGCGCGTAACTACCCCGGCACGCTGGACGAGGCAGAGCAGGATCGCTGGCTGCAGCATCGTCGCAATGTCTTTACCCAGGAGTTTCTTAACAGCTATGCCCAGGAGCTGGAAATGCTTTATGGCCAGTATGAAGGGAATGCTGAGAAACAGGCACTGTTGAAATCCCTGTTCCAGTACGCTCAAGAGATTGTCTGAGTGAGGGGTATAAAAAAAGCCGGAGGCGATGTCTCCGGCTTTTTTTTGCCCGATGGCGCTGCGCTTACGCGACGTCTTCGTACTGAGGAACCGGGTTACGGAAGCTCTTCGTGACGCAGGCCAGGTAAATCAGGCCGATACCCGCCCAAATCAGGCCTAGCACCATAGAGCTCTCTTCCAGGTTAACCCACAGCGCACCCACGGTCAGGGCACCGCACATCGGCAGGAACAGATACTGGAAGTGATCTTTCAGCGTCTTGTTACGCTTTTCACGGATCCAGAACTGCGAGATAACCGACAGGTTAACAAAGGTGAACGCCACCAGCGCACCGAAGTTGATCAGCGCCGTTGCCATTACCAGGTCAAAGTTAATCGCCAGAAGCGCGATCGCACCGACCAGGATGATGTTCATCGCCGGGGTACGCCAGGTTGGATGAACGTAGCCGAAGAAGCTTTTCGGGAATACGCCATCGCGGCCCATAACGTACATCAGACGCGCAACGCCTGCATGCGCGGCCATACCGGACGCCAGTACGGTGATGGTGGAGAAGATCAGCGCGCCGACCTGGAACGCTTTACCCGCCACATAGAGCATAATTTCCGGCTGAGACGCATCCGGATCCTTAAAGCGAGAGATATCCGGGAAGTACAGCTGCAGGAAATAGGTCGAGAAAATAAAGATCAGACCGCCAATCAGCGCCGTCAGGAAAATTGCGCGAGGAATTACGCGCTCTGCATCTTTCGTTTCTTCGGACAGGTTGCTGATGCCGTCAAATCCGGTAAAGGAGAAGCACAGAATTGTTGCCCCGGTAATCATCGGGATCACATGTGCATCACCAGACCAGAATGGCTTGCTGCTCGCCAACGTGCCAGCACCTTCACCGTGGAACACGCCATAGATCACCATGCCAAGAATAACGGCAATCAGGACGACCTGAAGGACGACGATAACGGAGTTAAAGTTGGCAACGGACTTGATGCTGCGCAGGTTAAAGGCCGTCATAAAGGCCACCAGCGCCACGACAAACATCCAGGATGGAATCGACGGCACCAGGGCTTCAAAATAAATTTTTGCCAGCAGAATATTGATCATCGGCGCGAACAGATAGTCGAGCAGCGAAGACCAGCCCACCATAAAGCCAACTGTCGGGCTGATGGATTTCTGGGCATAGGTGTAGGCAGAACCGGCAGACGGATAGCGACGCACCAGCTTACCGTAGCTGAGCGCGGTAAAGAGGATCGCAATCAGCGCGAAGCCGTAAGCCGTCGGCACATGACCGTCTGTGAGGCCTGATACGATACCGAATGTATCGAACAGCGTCATCGGTTGCATATAGGCAAGGCCCATCATAACAACCGGAATCAACGTAAGCGTTTTACGTAATTCCACGCGAGAGGTGTTTGGAGTTGCGTTATGCGACATAGTTATTCTCCTTTACGGTGATAACCGCCACGTAAGCGAAAAATTGCCCCATTTCTTTATTCCTCAGCGACAACAACTGTCGGATTTTAGTAAATATCTATCCGGTACGAAGCCCGGCCTCTTGGTTTTTAGTTTCGTTTCGTACATGCAAAAAAAAATAACCGACGCCTTTTATATCGTCGATTATTCATTTGGTTGCAGCGGCGGCATTTTGCCCCACATCGGATACAAAAGGCAATACTTTACAAAGCACGGGACAATTTTCTTTTTGCTAACTGGCTGATTTCTGGACGCCGGGCTGAGAGTAAACGGCGGCGATAGCACTATTTGCTAAAATCTCGTCTCGCCACCAGGCGCAGGCTAGCCCTGCTGTTTGTTCATTCCAGCCTACCCACACCGATTCATTACTGTTTTGAGCAAGTACCTGTTTTTCAACAAGCGCACCGCTATCAATAAAGCGCTGCGCCAGATAACGCGGCAAATAGCCGCAGCCCAGACCGCTAATTTGCAGTTCCAGCTTGGTTTTATAGTCGAAAACGGTAATGGCCTCCTGCTCATCAAGCAGCTGCGAGGAGACCGAAGATTCCGGACGAGAGCTGTCCCCGACCACGATGGCGCGGTAGCCTTTAATCACGCGACGGTTGATAGGCTCGGGTTCCTGAGCCAGGGGATGATGGGGCGCCACGGCAAATACTTGCTCCAGCACGCCCAGCCGGGCGAAACCAAAATCACTCAGTTGGGGAGGCTCATGCAGCGCACCAACGAAAATATCCGCCCTGCCCTGCGTTAAGGCATCCCAGGAGCCCCCCAGCACGCCGTTGATAAAAATAAGCCGGGTCACGCTGTGGTGTTGATAGAAGGCTTCAATCAGCGGCGTCAGCAGAGAAAACGGAAAGGTATCATCCACGCCAATAACCAGCTCGTTTTCCCATCCCTGATGGAGTTTTACGGCCTGTTTTTCCAGTTCACGAACGGTATGGAGGACTTCGCGGCCTTTTTCCAGCAGCATCTGTCCGGTACGGGTGAAACGGGCACGATGCCCGGAGCGATCGAGGATCTGGATATTGAGATCGCTTTCCAGTTTTTGAACGGTATAGCTCAACGCAGATGGGGTTTTGTAGAGCTTTGCTGACGCAGCGGCAAAGCTCCCCTCTTTTTCCAGAGCATCCAGAATAATAAGAACATCCAGCAGCGGTTTCATGCTCGCCCCCCTTCTGGTGCGCGATTGTCTCCGCTGCGGGACTTATTCCATGGGCATCACCAGCGGATCGGGATACTGATACTCAAACCCCAGTTCATGACAAATGCGATTGCCATCAACAATTTTGCCTTTACCGTCATCCTTTGCCTCACCAAAAACCGGCGGCGCCAGGCCCAGCTGACGTGCCATCAGCGGGTAAAATGTGCTGCGTGCCGGATGAGAAGGTGCACATATATTATAGATGTGTCCACCTTTGGGAGCCTGCAAGAGTAGCTCAATCGCGCCTACAACATCGTCAAGATGCACAAGATTGACGACATGCTGGCCGTCTGGCGCAGACTTTCCGGCAAAAAAGCGTCCCGGATGGCGGCCAGGGCCCACCAGCCCCGCCAGACGTACGATATCGACCTGCGTGCCGGGAAGATTATGCAGCCAGTCTTCCAGCTCTTTCAGAACCTGACCGCTCGCCGTAACGGGACGGCGCTCGGAACTCTCTTTTACCACGCCCTCAACCTCGCCATAGACCGACGTCGAGCTGGTAAAAATAATGCGCGGAACATGGTGCGCCAGCGCGCTGTCGACGATCTCCTGCATCGCCTGCAGATAAAACGACTCGCCCGGGCCACTGCGCCGCGCGGGGAGCGTGATAACCAGCGCATCGACGTTCATCAGCGTGTCCAGATCGTCAGCATCACACACCAGCTCCGGTTCAAGGCGCAGCTCAACGCCATCAATACCGCACATGCGCGCCGCCTCTACCCCATCCGCCGTGGTTTTGCTCCCGGTCACCTGCCAGCCTTTCGCGGCTAATGACATCGCCAGCGGCATTCCCAGCCATCCTAAACCGACAATCGCGACCTTTTTCATGCGAATTCTCCTGACTCTCACTCGTCTTTTATAAGGCTACGCCAGCCCGGCAGAACACACAATTCATTGCATCAATATGAAATGAATTAATGATCAAAAAAAGCCCTTGCAATATGTTGTACAACTGGTTTAGGTTAAAAGACATCAAATGAATAAGCATTCATCGAGAATTTATATGACACGCGTTCAATTTAAACACCACCATCATCACCATCATCCTGACTAGTCTTTCAGGCGATGTGTGCTGGAAGACGTTTGGATCTTCCAGTGGTGCATGAACGCATGAGAAAGCCCCCGGAAGATCTTCTTCCGGGGGCTTTTTTTTGGACCGAATTCAGACAGGTTAAAACAGGTTAACGAGGAATAAAGAATGTTAGATAACTCACGCTTACGCATAGCTATTCAAAAATCAGGCCGCTTGAGTGACGATTCACGCGAACTGCTGGCCCGCTGCGGGATTAAAATTAACCTGCACACCCAGCGCCTGATTGCTCTGGCTGAAAACATGCCCATCGACATTCTGCGCGTGCGTGATGACGATATTCCCGGCCTGGTCATGGATGGCGTCGTTGACCTCGGCATCATCGGGGAAAACGTGCTGGAAGAAGAGCTGCTGACCCGCCGCGCGCAGGGCGAAGATCCGCGTTACTTCACCCTGCGTCGTCTGGACTTCGGCGGCTGCCGCCTGTCGCTGGCAACGCCGGTTGACGAAGCGTGGGACGGCCCGGCCGCGCTGAACGGCAAACGTATCGCCACCTCTTACCCTCACCTGTTAAAGCGTTATCTCGACCAGAAAGGCGTGCAGTTTAAGTCCTGCCTGCTGAACGGCTCTGTTGAAGTGGCGCCGCGTGCGGGTCTGGCGGACGCCATCTGTGACCTCGTCTCTACCGGCGCGACGCTGGAAGCCAACGGTCTGCGCGAAGTAGAAGTGATTTACCGCTCTAAAGCGTGCCTGATTCAGCGCGACGGCGAGATGGCAGACGCCAAGCAGCAGCTGATTGACAAGCTGCTGACCCGCATTCAGGGCGTGATTCAGGCGCGTGAGTCCAAATACATCATGATGCACGCCCCAACCGAGCGTCTGGATGAAGTGATTGCCCTGCTGCCGGGCGCTGAGCGCCCAACCATCCTGCCGCTGGCGGGCGATCAGCAGCGCGTGGCGATGCACATGGTGAGCAGCGAAACCCTGTTCTGGGAAACCATGGAAAAACTGAAGGCGCTGGGCGCAAGCTCCATCCTGGTGCTGCCTATTGAGAAGATGATGGAGTAATGGCCATGAGCTTTAACACAATCATCGACTGGAATACCTGTAGCGACGCACGGCAGCGCGAGCTGCTGATGCGCCCGGCAATTTCCGCCTCTGAAAGCATCTCACGCACCGTGGCGGAGATCCTGGACAACGTCAAAGCCCGTGGCGATGACGCGCTGCGGGAATACAGCGCGAAGTTTGATAAGACGGAAGTCGGCGCATTACAGGTTACCGGGCAGGAAATTATTGATGCCAGCAATCGTCTGGGCGACGACATCAAGCAGGCGATGGCCGTTGCGGTGAAAAACATTGATACCTTCCACACCGCGCAAAAGCTGCAGACCGTAGATGTCGAAACCCTGCCCGGCGTGCGTTGCCAGCAGGTCACGCGCCCGGTTGCGTCCGTCGGCCTCTATATTCCTGGCGGCTCGGCCCCGCTTTTCTCCACCGTACTGATGCTGGCGACCCCCGCGCGTATTGCCGGGTGTCAGAAAGTAGTGCTGTGTTCTCCGCCACCGATCGCAGACGAGATCCTTTATGCGGCAAAGCTGTGCGGCGTGCAGGCGGTCTATAAGGTGGGCGGCGCGCAGGCGATTTCAGCCCTGGCGTTCGGGACGGAATCCATTCCGAAGGTCGACAAAATTTTTGGGCCGGGCAATGCGTATGTGACCGAAGCCAAGCGTCAGGTCAGCCAACGTCTGGACGGCGCGGCCATCGATATGCCTGCCGGCCCGTCTGAGGTACTGGTGATTGCCGACAGCGGCGCAACGCCGGACTTTGTGGCGTCCGACCTGCTTTCTCAGGCGGAACACGGCCCGGACTCGCAGGTCATTCTGCTGACACCGGATGCCGATATAGCGAAACGCGTGGGCGAAGCCGTGGAGCGTCAGCTTGCCGACCTGCCCCGCGCCGACACGGCACGCCAGGCGTTAGCGGCCAGCCGCCTGATTGTGGCGCGCGATCTGGACCAGTGCATTGCTATCTCCAACCAGTACGGTCCGGAGCACCTGATCATTCAGACCCGTAACGCGCGCGATCTGGTCGACAGCATTACCAGCGCGGGCTCGGTGTTCCTCGGCGACTGGTCACCGGAGTCCGCGGGGGATTACGCCTCCGGCACCAACCACGTGCTGCCCACGTATGGCTACACCTCAACCTGTTCCAGCCTGGGTCTGGCGGATTTCCAGAAGCGCATGACCGTGCAGGAGCTTTCCCGCGAAGGGTTTGCCTCACTGGCTTCTACTATTGAAACTCTGGCCGCCGCCGAGCGACTGACCGCCCACAAAAATGCCGTTACGCTGCGCGTTGCAGCCCTGAAGGAGCAAGCATGAACATTGAAGAATTAGCCCGCGAAAATGTCCGTCGCCTGACGCCTTACCAGTCTGCACGTCGTCTGGGCGGCAAAGGGGATGTCTGGCTGAACGCTAACGAATTCCCGACGGCGGTGCAGTTTGAGCTATCGCAGCAAACGCTGAACCGGTATCCGGAGTGTCAGCCAAAAGCGGTGATTGAAAACTACGCGCAGTACGCGGGCGTGAAGCCAGAGCAGGTGCTGGTCAGCCGCGGTGCGGATGAGGGTATTGAACTGCTGATCCGCGCCTTCTGCGAGCCGGGCAAAGACGCCGTCATGTACTGCCAGCCTACCTACGGCATGTACAGCGTCAGCGCGGAAACCTTCGGCGTGGCGTGCCGCAACGTGCAGGCGCTGGATAACTGGCAGCTGGATCTGCAGGGCATCGCCGACAATCTCGATGGTGTAAAAGTCGTGTTTGTTTGCAGCCCAAACAACCCAACCGGACAGATTATCAATCCGCAGGATATCCGCACCCTGCTGGAGATGACGCGCGGTAAAGCGCTTGTGGTTGCCGACGAAGCCTACATCGAGTTCTGCCCACAGGCGACGCTGGCAGGCTGGCTGGAAGAGTATCCGCACCTGGTGGTACTGCGTACGCTGTCGAAAGCCTTTGCCCTTGCGGGTCTGCGCTGCGGATTCACCCTGGCGAATAAAGAGGTCATCGACCTGCTGCTGAAAGTGATCGCCCCGTACCCGCTCTCGACGCCGGTTGCCGATATTGCGGCACAGGCGCTGACGCCACAGGGGATCAACGCGATGCGCGAGCGCGTGGCGCAAATCCTGGAGGAACGACAGTATCTGGTGACCGCCCTCAAGGGTATCCCTTGCGTGGAGCAGGTGTTCGACTCGGAAACCAACTACATCCTGGTGCGTTTCACCGCCTCCAGTGCCGTATTTAAATCTTTATGGGATCAGGGCATTATCTTACGAGACCAGAATAAACAACCTTCTCTGAGCGGTTGCCTGCGCATTACCGTCGGCACACGCGCAGAGAGCCAGCGCGTGATTGACGCCCTGAAAGCGGAGAAAGTATGACCCAGAAGATCCTTTTCATCGATCGTGACGGCACCCTTATTTCGGAGCCACCAGCCGATTTTCAGGTCGATCGATTCGACAAGCTGGCTTTTGAACCGGACGTAATCCCGGTGCTGCTTAAGCTGCAAAAAGCCGGGTATAGGCTGGTGATGATCACCAATCAGGACGGTCTGGGTACCGACAGCTTCCCGCAGGCAGACTTTGACGGCCCGCATAATCTGATGATGCAGGTGCTGACCTCGCAGGGCGTGGTATTTGATGAAGTCCTGATTTGTCCGCACATGCCGGCCGACGAGTGCGACTGCCGTAAGCCAAAGGTGAAGCTGGTAGAGCGCTATCTGGCTGAAGATGCGCTGGATAAAAGCAACAGCTACGTCATCGGCGATCGCATCACCGATATTACGCTGGCGGAAAACATGGGCATCGCGGGGCTGCGCTACGACCGCAACAACCTGAACTGGGCGAAGATTGGCGAGCAGCTGACAAAGCGCGACCGCTATTCCCACGTTGAGCGCAACACCAAAGAGACGCAGATTGATGTGAAGGTCTGGCTGGATCGTGAAGGCGGCAGCAAGATCCACACCGGCGTCGGTTTCTTCGACCACATGCTGGACCAGATTGCCACCCACGGCGGTTTCCGCATGGAGATCGCGGTAAAAGGCGACCTTTATATCGACGATCACCACACCGTGGAAGATACCGGCCTGGCGCTGGGTGAAGCTCTGAAGCTGGCGCTCGGCGACAAGCGTGGCATTAACCGTTTCGGCTTTGTCCTGCCGATGGACGAGTGTCTGGCGCGCTGCGCGATGGACATCTCCGGTCGTCCGCACCTGGAGTATAAAGCCGATTTCACCTACCAGCGCGTGGGCGATCTGAGCACCGAAATGGTTGAGCACTTCTTCCGCTCATTGTCCTACACCATGGGCCTGACGCTGTACCTGAAGACCAAGGGCAAGAATGACCACCACCGCGTGGAGAGTCTCTTCAAAGCCTTTGGCCGTACCCTGCGCCAGGCAATTCGCGTGGAAGGTGACGCCCTGCCTTCATCGAAAGGAGTGCTGTAATGAACGTGGTCATTCTGGATACCGGATGCGCCAACCTGAACTCCGTAAAATCGGCGATTGCGCGCCACGGCTATGAGCCGGTGGTAAGCCGTGACCCGGACGTGGTGCTGCGCGCCGACAAACTCTTTTTACCGGGCGTGGGAACCGCGCAGGCCGCGATGGATCAGATTCGCGAACGCGAGCTGGTCGACCTGATCAAAGCCTGTACCCAGCCGGTGCTGGGCATTTGCCTGGGCATGCAGATCCTGGGCCGCCGCAGCGAAGAGAGCAACGGCGTCGACCTACTGGGCATTATTGATGAAGACGTGCCGAAAATGACCGACCACGGCCTGCCTCTGCCGCATATGGGCTGGAACCGCGTTTACGCCAAAGCGGGCGACAGGCTTTTTCGCGGCATTGAAGACGGCGCGTATTTTTACTTCGTACACAGCTACGCCATGCCGGTGAACGTGAATACGATCGCCCAGTGCACCTACGGCGAGGCGTTTACGGCAGCCGTACAGAAAGACAATTTCTTCGGCGTGCAGTTTCACCCGGAGCGCTCTGGCGCCGCGGGCGCGCAGCTGCTGAAAAACTTCCTGGAGATGTGATGATTATTCCCGCGTTAGATTTAATTGACGGCACGGTTGTCCGTCTTCATCAGGGTGATTACGGCAAGCAGCGCGACTACGGAAACGACCCGCTGCCGCGTCTGAAGGATTATGCCGCCCAGGGTGCGCAGGTACTGCATCTGGTGGATTTGACGGGCGCGAAAGATCCGGCGAAGCGCCAGATCCCGCTGCTTAAACAACTTGTTGCGGGTGTTGATGTGCCCGTCCAGGTCGGCGGCGGCGTGCGTACGGAAGATGACGTCGCGGCGCTGCTGGATGCTGGCGTGGCCCGCGTGGTGGTAGGTTCAACCGCCGTGAAAGATCCTGAGACGGTGAAAGGCTGGTTCCGCCGCTTTGGCGCCGACGCCCTTGTACTGGCGCTGGACGTTCGTATTGACGAACAGGGCAATAAGCAGGTGGCGGTAAGCGGCTGGCAGGAAAACTCCGGCGTGACGCTGGAGGAACTGGTCGACATGTATCTCCCGGTTGGCCTGAAGCACGTGCTGTGTACGGATATCTCCCGCGACGGTACGCTGGCGGGCTCTAACGTCTCGCTGTATGAAGAGGTCTGTGCGCGTTATCCGCAGGTAGCGTTTCAGTCTTCTGGCGGTATAGGTGATATAAGCGACGTAGCCGCGCTGCGCGGTACCGGTGTGCAGGGTGTGATTGTGGGCCGGGCCCTGCTGGAGGGTAAATTTACTGTGACGGAGGCGATTCAATGCTGGCAAAACGGATAATCCCATGCCTGGACGTACGCGATGGTCAGGTCGTGAAAGGCGTGCAGTTCCGCAACCACGAGATCATTGGCGACATCGTCCCGCTGGCAAAACGCTATGCCGATGAAGGCGCAGACGAGCTGGTCTTTTATGATATCACCGCTTCCAGCGATGGCCGAGTGGTCGACAAAAGCTGGGTGGCTCGCGTGGCGGAGGTGATCGACATTCCGTTCTGCGTGGCGGGCGGAATTAAGTCCGCTGACGACGCGGCCAAAATTCTCTCGTTTGGTGCCGACAAGATTTCGATTAACTCCCCTGCCCTGGCCGACCCTGAGCTGATCACCCGCCTCGCCGATCGTTTTGGCGTGCAGTGTATTGTGGTTGGGATCGACACCTGGTATGACGCCGCAACGGGCAAGTACCACGTGAACCAGTACACCGGGGATGAAAACCGCACGCGCGTGACGCAGTGGGAAACGCTCGACTGGGTGCAGGAAGTGCAGAAGCGTGGCGCTGGCGAGATTGTCCTCAACATGATGAACCAGGACGGCGTGCGTAACGGGTATGACCTCGAGCAGCTGAAAAAAGTCCGTGCGGTCTGCCACGTTCCGCTGATCGCCTCCGGCGGCGCGGGCACCATGGAACACTTTCTTGAAGCCTTCCGCGATGCGAACGTGGACGGCGCGCTGGCCGCATCCGTGTTCCACAAACAGATTATTAATATTGGTGAGTTAAAAACGTACCTGGCCGGCCAGGGCGTGGAGATCAGGGTATGTTAACAGAGCAACAACAGGCGCAGCTGGACTGGGAAAAAACTGACGGATTACTGCCGGTAGTTGTCCAGCATGCCGTCTCAGGCGAAGTGCTGATGCTGGGATATATGAACCAGGACGCGCTGGCGACAACGATCGACAGTGGCAAAGTGACCTTCTACTCCCGCACGAAACAGCGCCTGTGGACCAAAGGGGAGACCTCGGGTCATTTCCTCAATGTGGTCAGCATGACGCCCGACTGCGATAACGACACCCTGCTGGTACTGGCAAACCCGATCGGCCCAACCTGCCATAAAGGTACCAGCAGCTGCTTCGGCGAGACGAGCCACCAGTGGTTGTTCCTGTATCAACTGGAACAGCTGCTGGCAGAGCGTAAAACGGCGGATCCCGAGAGTTCTTATACTGCGAAACTGTACGCCAGCGGCACCAAGCGCATCGCACAGAAGGTGGGGGAAGAAGGCGTTGAGACCGCGCTGGCCGCGACCGTGCATGACCGCGAGGAGCTGACGAATGAAGCGTCTGATTTGATGTATCACCTGCTGGTGCTGCTGCAGGATCAGGAGCTGGATTTGACGGCGGTGATTGAAACTCTTCGCAAACGTCACAAATAAAAAAACCGGGGAAAATCCCCGGTTTTTTTAGCTGCAAATCAGGCTTTTGGTTTATAGCTGCGCAATGCGTTGCGCATCAGAACCACACCGGAACCAAGCACCCCGCCCAGCAGTACGGCAAGAATCAGAACAAGCGCTTTTTTCGGACTGTCACGACGCACAGGGAGTTCCGGCTTCATGACATAACGGTATACGTGGATCGTTTCCGGGTTTACGTTCAGATTCTGGATGTCCAGCAGATTTCGCTTGGTCTGGTAATAAGCCGTTGAGAAGACCAGCGGACGAGAAGCCTCATTGTCAATCATCGATTTCAGCCCCTCGCTTCCCAGCAGGAACAACGTTTCCTGCGTGACATCCTGGGTTTGCTGGAGCTGTGGCGAGGTTATTTTCGCTGCCTCAGCGTTCTTCAGTGCCTCAGCAATCTGTTTGATTCGCAGATCTTTCTGCTCCTGAGCGACCTTCTCCTGACTTACCAAAGAATCGTTCAGGGTTTTAATCTGCTCCTTGATATTGTCCTTAAGGTCAACGGCAAGTTCTTTTGCCGTTTGCTCGTCAACCTGCTGAATATACTGCGCCAGCTGTTTCTGAGCAGCTTCTGCTGATGTACTGGTATAGGAAACGCTCAGCGGGAGTGGTTGTCCTGCCACAGTCGGCGCTATAGTCAGTTTTTCAGGTTCCTTCTGGTTCTCAAGCGCCTGAGATAATGCCGAGAACGAGGAGTTAAAACGGCCAATCACGCGAGTTTGAATGTCAAGCATTGAAGGTGCTGCATTACCATAAAGGATATTCAATGCATTCGAATAGGTTGCTATCTGAGCAGCATCAGGTTGCGCAATAATCGCACTTGAGGTCCATTTTTCCTTTGCGACGGAGAGATATCCAATTGCCAGGACGATAAAAGCAACAACAAAAGTTGCTATCATCCACTTCCCACGCCACAGCTGCAGCACTAAATCAAGTAAATCGATTTGCTCAGGGTCATTGCTTCGGCTGACCTGACTATTGTTGTTTTGCGTCATACAATCCCTAACAGATGAAAAAGGGCAAACATAATTTTGTTCGTATAGTTTATCTATTACTGGCGATTTTTCTATAAGAATCCGATGAGTAATATCGGAAAGATGGGTTATGTAACTTACCCCCTTCGCGCTATCATAGACGTCATCTGATGCGCTATGGCATCTGTAAGAATAAGGTTTATGAGGGAAGCTATGAAATTTTTGGTCACGGGTGCTGCAGGTTTTATCGGTGCGAATGTCAGTAAACGCCTCCTTGAGGCCGGCCATCAGGTTGTTGGTATCGATAACCTCAATGGATACTATGATGTCAACCTGAAGCTGGCACGCCTGGAACTGTTAAAATCTGAGCGTTTCACCTTCCACAAACTGGAATTAGCCGACCGGGAGGGTATGGCCGCGCTTTTCGCTGGTGAGAAGTTTGATCGGGTGATTCATCTGGCCGCGCAGGCGGGCGTACGCTACTCCCTGGAAAACCCACACGCGTATGCTGATGCCAACCTTATCGGCCATCTCAACGTGCTGGAAGGCTGCCGCCATAATAACGTTCAGCATCTTCTGTACGCTTCGTCGAGCTCCGTATACGGTCTCAACCGCAAGAAGCCCTTCTCCACTGACGATTCAGTGGATCACCCGGTCTCACTCTATGCTGCGACCAAAAAAGCAAATGAGCTCATGGCGCACACCTATTCGCATCTTTACAACTTGCCGACCACCGGACTGCGCTTCTTTACCGTGTATGGTCCATGGGGCCGTCCGGATATGGCCCTGTTTAAATTCACCAAAGCGATGATTGAAGGCAAAAGCATCGACGTTTACAACTACGGCAAGATGAAGCGCGACTTCACATACATCGACGACATCGCCGAGGCCATTATTCGTCTGCAGGATGTCATTCCTCAGGCCGATGCAGACTGGACGGTTGAGACCGGCTCCCCGGCGACCAGCTCAGCACCTTACCGGGTTTACAACATCGGTAACAGTTCGCCAGTAGAACTGATGGATTACATCACCGCGCTGGAAGAGGCCCTGGGTAAAAAAGCAGAGAAAAACATGCTGCCTCTCCAGCCCGGGGATGTTCTGGAAACCAGCGCCGATACCCAGCCACTTTATGACGCGATCGGATTTAAACCGCAAACCTCGGTTAAAGATGGGGTGAAGAACTTTGTAGACTGGTACAAACGTTTCTACAAAATTTGAATGCATTAATTATGTCTACGCCAAAAGGAACTGCTATGTCTATTCCAGTAATTCACCAGACAGATCTTATCGTGGGTCGCTCTGTTAAACTTCGAAATGTAAAAACCGATGATGCAGCTTTCATTGTTGCGCTGAGAACGAATGAGAAAAAGGGGCGATTTATAAGCACCACCTCTGATGATATTAAAGCTCAAGAAAGATGGATCGAAGGTTATCTTAAAAGCGAGGGCCAAGCCTACTTCATCATTACCGACCTTGAAGATATACCTTTTGGAACGGTAAGAATTTATGATCAGCAGCAGGATTCTTTCTGCTGGGGATCATGGGTCATTCATGAGGATGCACCTTCACACTTTGCAATTGAGTCGGCACTTCTAGTTTATTACTACGCTTTGAAATTAGGGTTTACCAGTGCCCACTTCGACGTACGTAAAGGTAATCTTTCTGTCATCAGATTCCATGAGCGTTTCGGTGCTGTTCGTCAAAAAGAAACTGAGGATGATGTTCTTTTCACCATTTCGAAAGATAGCATTCAGCACTCAATGAATAAATTCAAAAAATATCTTCCTGAGCGCATTTTAATCAAATAAGAAACGTTTAACTGCTCTAAGATTATAGATTAAAAAGGACAGCCCATAACAGGCTGTCCTTTTAAGCTAAATTTTTATCTTAATCACTACCAAACAGATCGCGGGTATAAACCTTATCCGCTACATCAGCCAGCTCTTCCGCCATGCGATTCGAGATGATCACGTCCGCTTCTTGCTTGAACGCATCCAGATCGCGAATCACTCGGGAGTGGAAGAACTCATCTTCCTTCATTGCAGGTTCATAAATGATGACCTGCACGCCTTTCGCCTTGATGCGCTTCATGATCCCCTGAATGGAAGAGGCGCGGAAGTTATCGGAGCCACTCTTCATGATCAGACGGTACACACCAACAACTTTCGGTTGACGCGCAAGGATGGAGTCGGAGATGAAATCTTTACGAGTACGGTTAGCGTCAACAATCGCCGAAATGAGGTTATTCGGTACAGCCTGATAGTTTGCCAGCAGTTGCTTAGTGTCTTTTGGCAGGCAATAGCCGCCGTAGCCGAATGACGGGTTGTTGTAGTGGTTGCCAATGCGCGGGTCGAGACACACCCCTTCAATAATCTGGCGGGTATTCAGCCCAAGACTCTCTGCATAGCTGTCGAGCTCATTGAAATAAGCCACTCGCATTGCCAGATAGGTATTAGCGAAGAGCTTAATCGCCTCAGCTTCGGTGGAGTCGGTGAACAGCACCTGAATATCTTTCTTCACTGCGCCTTCCTGAAGCAGCGCAGCAAAGCGTTCAGCGCGCTCTGAACGTTCGCCAATGACGATACGCGAAGGATGCAAGTTATCGTAAAGCGCTCTCCCCTCACGCAGGAATTCAGGCGAGAAGAAGATATTATCAATACCGAACTTTTCTTTAATAGATTTGGTAAACCCAACAGGAATGGTCGATTTAATAACCATCACCGCATCAGGGTTGATCGCGATAACGTCTTTGATCACAGCTTCTACAGTTGAGGTGTTGAAGTAGTTAGTTTTAGGATCGTAGTCAGTAGGCGTCGCAATGATGACGTAATCCGCATTGCGGTATGCATCTTCTTTATCTGTCGTGGCGCGGAAATTCAGCGGTTTATTGCTGAGGTAGTCCTGGATTTCTTTATCCACAATCGGCGATTTTTTCTGATTGAGCATATCCACTTTGGCCTGCACGATATCCAGCGCAACCACTTCATGATTCTGAGCAATCAGAATGCCGTTAGAAAGACCGACATACCCTGTTCCGGAGATTGTTATTTTCATTCGCTAATGACTTCTGTGAGTTAACTGTACTGATGGCCGCCTGACCATCGCGATAAACATAACTGTTGGGCTTTGTACCTCCTGGCAAACTGAACTGTCAAGGCAAACCAGGAGTAATCACTACGAGCGGGGCGAGATTCAGACTACTTCGAATAACAGGCGACATTTTTTGCATAAAAAAACCCGGAGCCAGGCTCCGGGTTTTGATTACAGCGAGTAAGTTAACTCATTCCATCCATTCGGTATGGAATACGCCTTCTTTATCGGTGCGCTTGTAGGTATGCGCGCCGAAGTAGTCACGCTGGGCCTGAATCAGGTTAGCAGGCAGAACGGCCGCACGGTAGCTGTCGTAGTAGGCTACTGCAGCAGAGAAGGTTGGAACCGGAATACCGTTCTGAACAGCGTAGGCAACCACGTCACGCAGCGCCTGCTGGTATTCGTCCGCAATCTTCTTGAAGTACGGTGCCAGCAGCAGGTTAGCGATACCGGCGTTTTCAGCATAGGCATCAGTGATTTTCTGCAGGAACTGCGCACGAATGATGCAACCCGCGCGGAAGATCTTCGCGATTTCACCGTAGTTAAGATCCCAGTTGTTCTCTTCTGACGCAGCACGCAGCTGAGAGAAGCCCTGCGCGTAAGAAACGATTTTGCCCAGGTACAGTGCACGACGAACTTTTTCAATGAATTCGGCTTTGTCACCAGCTGGTTTAGCCTGTGGGCCAGAAAGCACTTTAGACGCCGCGACGCGCTGCTCTTTAAGGGAAGAGATGTAACGCGCAAAGACGGATTCGGTGATCAGAGACAGCGGTTCGCCCAGATCCAGAGAGCTCTGGCTGGTCCATTTACCGGTACCTTTGTTCGCTGCTTCATCCAGAATCACATCAACCAGGTATTTACCCTCTTCATCTTTTTTCGTGAAGATATCTTTGGTGATGTCAATCAGGTAACTGTTCAGCTCGCCTTTGTTCCACTCGGTAAAGGTTTCAGCCAGCTCTTCATTGGAGAGGTTCAGACCGCCTTTCAGCAGGGAATAAGCTTCAGCAATCAGCTGCATGTCGCCGTATTCGATACCGTTGTGAACCATTTTCACATAGTGACCTGCACCGTCGGCACCAATATAGGTTACACAAGGCTCACCATCTTCAGCCACGGCTGCGATTTTGGTCAGGATAGGCGCAACCAGTTCGTATGCGTCTTTCTGGCCGCCAGGCATGATAGATGGGCCTTTCAGGGCGCCCTCTTCACCACCTGAAACACCGGTACCGATGAAGTTGAAACCTTCAGCAGACAGCTCACGGTTACGACGAATGGTGTCCTGGAAGAAGGTGTTACCGCCATCAATAATGATGTCACCTTTTTCGAGGTAAGGCTTCAGTGAGTCGATAGCTGCATCGGTACCTGCGCCTGCTTTCACCATTAACAGGATACGACGAGGCGTTTCCAGAGACTCAACGAACTCTTTAACCGTATAGAAAGGAACCAGTTTCTTACCTGGGTTATCGGCAATCACTTCTTCGGTCTTATCACGGGAGCGGTTGAAAACGGAGACGGTATAACCACGGCTTTCGATGTTGAGCGCCAGGTTGCGCCCCATCACTGCCATACCGACAACGCCGATCTGTTGCTTGGACATTACATACTCCTGTCAGATAACATTATTTTTGAGCAAGCATAATGTGTAAATTCTATCTTAGATCGATTATAATAGAAAGCATTCAGCAGTATTATTTTAATAATTACACGTCAACTTTAAGGTTAATAAATGAAAATATATAATCTAAGTGATGTTAAATCAACACAAATCGGTCAAAACACTACCATATGGCAGTTTGCGGTAATTTTCTAAAATGCAAAAATTGGTAAAAACTGTAATATATGTGCTCATACTTTAATCGAGAATGATGTTATCATTGGTGACAATGTAACTGTTAAATTAGGAGTTTATATTTGGGATGGCACAAGGATCGAAGATAATGTATTTATTGGACCCTGTGTGGCTTTTACAAATGATAAACTTCCAAGATTAAAGAAATATTGTATAGAGTACCCTCAAATCTGGATTAAAAAAGGGGCATCAATTGGTGCTAACTCAACCATATTACCAGGAGTAACTATAGGTGCTAGCAGCATGATAGGTGCAGGTACAGTAGTAACGAAAGATGATCCTGACAATGCAGTTGTAGTTGGTAATCCAGGAAAAATCGTGCGTTATCCTTAAAAGTAAATGGTTCAAAAATTTACAACTCTGAACCATTTACTCACAATACTGCTCTCTGAATATTTATTTCAGAAAAACTTATAATTGCATTTTATTATTTTAATTTTCTTGAAAAATTTTTCCTGACACCGTCATAAACCCCCAGAGTTACATATTTAGTTAATCTTAATTTATCTTTCTTAAGCATTAACATAATAAAATAGAAAGATATTAGTCTAAATATATTATATGAACTCCAACTAAATGGGAACTTTCTGTAGAAACTACAATAAACACCATTACGGAATACATAAAAATATCGGTATGTTGAATGTATTGGCACCTCCATAACATTCAATATTTTTTTACGATCATCACCGAGTTTGTGGATTAAATGAGCTTTAGTTACGCCAAATAATTTATATCCCTTTTGTGATAACCGTAAACACCAATCAGTATCAACATATTCAAGGAAAAATCCCTCATGGTTTTCAGACTCAGAAGACCATATATCAACGCAAAAAAAAGTTCCCGATGAGATTAATTGTTGAGTTTCAATGTATTTCTCATTTTCGTCTGCGCTAACCACTATACGTTTAAACGTTGTGTAACGATAAAAGGGAAATTTTTTCCCTGATCTTTCATCAATAATTAGAGGCCCCAGTGCTCCAACTTTAATACCTTGCTGGGTAAGCTCTGAATAGGCATCTTTCAGACTTGAAATGAATTTAGGCTCTAAACGGCTATCTTGGTCAAAAAAACAAACAAATTTGCAATCATTTTTAATTGCTAATCGAGCACCTATATTTTGTGCTCTTCCGATACCAGCATTTTCATTTAAGAATTCAAAATGCAACTTATCGGGTATATGCAGGCCGCTGAAATCAGTACTGGAGCCATTATCAACAATAATTATCTCATCAACTTCTGAGGTCATCGAGTTAATTAAAATTTGGAGATCATTAATATTTGGGTTGTATGTAACCACCACTCCGCAGACTTTATTATCCATGAGAGAAATATACCTTCAATATAAATATAACTCGTAAAATCTTACGAACGATGCTCCCAAGCATCGAATAAAAAATAGATAGCTTTGATTCTGAAATAAGACTTAACCCATAGCTTTTAAGATATAGTTTGTATATGCCTTGCCATTCAGAAGCATAGCTGTAATTTATTTTGCGAATTTCTAAATTCATATTCTCCCTAAAAGCTGTACTTTTAGAAATATTTGAGGAATGCACTCTATACGCAGCTATTCTCTCTGAATCGAAGAGAACTTTAGCATGTCTAAATAATCTTAAATAAAAATCTCGGTCTTCAGCGATCAGTGATTCATTATAAAAGCCAATCTGATTATATACGTCTTTTTTTATTAGCAGACATGGACCAGGGATGCACCAATTAGTAATAACTTCTCCAGCCAAGAATTTAGAGCTACCAAGGGCTTTTGGACAGGCATGAAAATAATCTTCAAACCCGCTTTTTAGAACAATTTTGGATTTTTCATCAATGATCATGACATCACTTATTATTGCATCATAATCAGACTCATTAAGTAAACGCACTTTATTGTTAATCACATCTGACAATGGAAAATCATCAGCGGCACAAAGGTAAATAATGGTATGAGTCGATAACTTAACTCCTTTATTTAAAGTTCGACATATACCAAGATTAGATTCATTTTTATAAAAACGAACATTTAGTTTTGTATCAATGTTTTTCTCAATCCAGGTCGATACCCGTTCTATAGATGTATCGCGTGAATAGTCATCAATAATAATCACTTCAACATCAAGATTATCAATTTTGTTTAATGCATTGAGGCACTCTTCAACATATAGTGCTTGATTATATAGTGGAACTATAACAGATAGAGAATTCATAGTTTTCTTATTCATCACCAAATTTTATATACCTTTCAATCGCCTATTATATATAGATTGATTAAGTAACGACACAATAAGCGGAAAAATAAACACGAACGTTGTTTTTAAATACAAACCCCATGTCAAAGTTGGATCGATAAATAAAAAACAAGAATAGGTACAAAAGATAATATAGAATACAACTCTTAATGAATAAGCTCTTGTTCGATTATTTACTAAAAATACACCACGTCTTATTGCCAAATATATTAGCCCTAAAACAAACGAAAAAACACCACAAAAATATGGCCCAAACAAATACAACCCAAGAATGTTCTGTCTTGCATTGGGACCAATTCCACTATCAATATTATAATAGTATTTTGAAATCTCGTATCCAAAAATGACTTTGTCTTTGACCGGATAACCAAGAATCATAGACAATTTATTTATTGTACCGCCAAAAAAGTAATCCCAGACATATATATCCTTTGGTAACGAATCCATAAATGGTTTGCTATAACCCTGGTAAAAAACATCACCAAATAAAACAAAACGCTCAAAAAAGGCCGAAACCACACTGCCGCTGGCTCCCCAAACACTGAAAATAACAACCATCAATCCCAGAATTATTAAAGGAGATATATATGATAGCATCTTTACAACTTTTGCTAATTCTCGTATTTGATATACTTCCTTAACTAAAAATAAGGATACAATCATAAAGAAGAAATCAGATTTCCCCCCTTTAACCAGCAAACATACAAAACAAAGTAATAATAGCACGTAGTCGACAAAACTTTTCCTACGATAAACATATCTCTTAATAGCTACCATAGCTGGGAAACAAACCCAGTAGACATCGGTAAACCATGAAATAATTCCAGCTGATTCATTTGTATCCAATCTCGATAATTGATTTAAGATTGGAATACCTACAATAGCAAAATAATATATACTCGTTATGATGAGTAAAATAGTAGTTGTATAGTAAAAACTGGAGTAACCATAATTCCAACGTTTGTAGGCCAGAAAGCGTTCATGGGAATCATCGTTTATCTTTACATAATTTTTCCGCATAAACAATAATGGTATTAAAAACATAACCTCAGTATATAAAAAAGAATAGAAATAAAACTCATCCAGCTCTGAGGTAAACTCTAACAATAAAACAACTGAACAGGAAAAAACCTGTGCAACAAAACCAATCATTAGAGGGTCTGCAACATGCCTAATTTTATTACCAAACCATGCATAATAAATTATGAAAATCAGACCCAACAAAGACAAATATAATGTGAGGTTCGAGTATAATAGATCTAAAAACTGGCCATTGTCCATAAGTAGATTTACTCAGCTAGAAATTCTTTTTAAATTTGTCACAACAAAAATAAAATAGAGAGTATAGTTCAATAAGTAAGCAATATTGGCGCCCTGGATTCCAAAATGCAGGATAAAATAATAACTCATCACAACCAACGTTGCAGAAAAAAACACCTCACTTGCAACAAACCATTTTGTTGCATTTCGAGCTATCATAGGAAATGCATAAAGCCAGCTTGCTATTTTAACAACATCCCCCATAAGTTGAATGCCAAATAAATCTCTTGCGTTCCTGAATTGCTCAGTGAATAAAACAGTTATGACAACATCACGTAACAAATAAATTGTAATGGCCATAATTATTACAATCGGTATTATTATTTTGGCTGTGTTCCAAATCTCATGTTTAATCGAATAATAATCACTTATTTTAGATAATCTTGGGAGATAATAAGCACTAAGCGCCATGGTACATACCCCCAAGTACACTTCTGATATTTTCCACACGGATTGCCACATCCCAGCAGCGGCCCATCCTTCATTAGCTACCAGCAAGTTTCTAATAAGCATCAATGCCACTGGCATGGCGATAGCAGTGATGATTGCCATCACAATATATCCCCATGTGTCAGCCAATGCTTTTTTATCAATATTACCAAACCATAGGCTGAATTTAAACCATGGCTGCTTAATGCTCATAACAATCAGAGAAATGCCTATCAACGCCGATTGCAAAGCTGCGGCTATAAGAGCACCATCAATATTCCATCTAATGATTAGCGCTGTCATAACTGCACCAGAAACAGAAACAGAGACTATTCCAAAAAAGACATAGAGTTTATAATTCTGCAGTCCATTTATGACAGAATTGACTAAGGTCCCAGTAGCAGTGAAGGGCAAAACGAATACTGCCAAATAAATAACCCATTGATATTCAGCCCCACCAAATAACCATTGTGATAGATAGTGGTCTAAAAACAATCCAATTGGCAGTAAAATGATATATAATGCTAACATCCAAAATAAAGCAGCTCGCCACCATGGGCTACATGCTTCGTAGCCATCTTCATGGTGCTCAGCGGTATAACGTATCACGCTATTTGAAACAGGTGCGTTAATAACACCATTAAATGCATTTACCAGACTTTGTATTTGGCCTAAAAGGGCCATACCTGATGGCCCAGTGTAGATCGCGACTATTTTAGCAATTATAAAACCAATTAACATTTTTAATAATGTCAATGATCCTGTCATTGCCGTAACCTTTAACAACTTTTTCATACAGTAAATTCATTTAAAGCATCGATAACTTTTTCCACCTCAAGGTTTGACATTGTGGGATCAAGAGGTATAGATAATACAGTATTATGAATTTTTTCCGTCACAGGCAAACTCATACCATTTAGTTCCTCATATGCTTTTTGCTTATGAGGTGGTATTGGATAGTGAATTAAGGATTGAATATTATTTTTTGTCAGCCATGCCTGTAACTGTTCCCTGTATTCGCACTTCACAACAAATAGATGCCAAACATGTGCAGAGTCAAAGGTTACTGTCGGCACTGTGATCAAACTATTAGAAATCCCTTCGATATAAATTTTTGCAATCTCTTGCCTGCGAATAGTTTCTTGAGGAAGATATTTTAGTTTAACAGATAGCATTGCAGCCTGAATCTCGTCAAGGCGACTATTAACTCCAGGATAAATGTTCTCGTATTTTTTCTGAGAACCATAATTTCTTAAAGCATGGAGTATATCTGCTAATTCATCATCATCGGTAGTGATTGCACCCGCATCGCCCAGAGCACCCAGATTTTTTCCTGGATAGAAACTAAACCCTGACGCTATACCCCAACTCCCAGATTTTTTACCATTAATATTTGCCCCATGAGATTGCGCACTATCTTCGATGACGAGTAGATCAAATTCTTTTGCAATCTCCATGATTTCAGGCATTGGAGACAATTGTCCATACAAATGCACTGGCAATATCGCTTTTGTCTTCTCCGTGATGGCGGAGCGAACATTCTGAGGTGAGAGATTGAATGTATCCGCATTGGGCTCGACAAGTACAGGTTTAAGATTGTTCGCAGTGATCGCCAGAACCGATGCTATATAGGTGTTAGCCTGAACGATAACTTCATCACCATCTTTTAGCTTTCCTAATTCTTTTAGGGCTCTAAAAATGAGAATGAGTGCATCTAAACCATTAGCTACACCAATTGTATGTTTAACATTGCAGAAGCATGAGAAATCCTTCTCAAATTTTTGTAATTCCTCACCCATAATATACCAGCCAGAATCAATCACCTTAGCGCAGGCATTTTTAAGTTCTTCATTGTATCTGGCATTTACTTCTTTTAAATTCAGAAAATTAATCATAATAAACCTGTAATATTTATCTTGCTTGCTTTAAAAAATCGTCATAATCACGAATATAGTCATTTTCGTCATAATGACAGTCAGCTAATACCATCAGAACGCAATCGCTCGAAAAATCATACATCTCACGCCAAATACATGACTCAATGAGAAGCCCCTGCGCTGGATTGTCCAAAACAACCTCTATCCTCTCAGTCCCATCATCCAACAGAAAACGACAAGAACCTTTTACGGCGATTGCAACCTGTTTTAATTTTTTATGCGCATGGAAACCTCTACGAACACCTTCTTTAGTATCAAAGATATAGTAAACTCTTTTAATACTAAAAGGGATATTATTCTCTTCTTCTAAGGCGACCAATGAACCACGATCATCACCATGCTTTTGAAGTGGGATAAAATTGATTTTCATTATTTACCTTGAACATTTAATGAAGCAAAGGTTGAACCGTTCTCATCTTTCTCAGAAATGATGTATTCCAATTTTGGCCATTTTATATTCAAGTCCTTATCATCCCATTTTATACAACGTTCATGTGCCGGAGAATAATAATTAGTTGTTTTATAAAGAAATTCTGCATGCTCACTTAAAGTTAAAAAACCGTGTGCAAATCCAGCCGGGATCCAAAGCTGCTTTTTATTCTCTTCTGATAAAATAACACCCACCCATTGTCCATAGGTTGGAGATTCTTTTCGTATATCAACCGCTACATCAAAAACCTGCCCTGTAACGCATCTAACCAGTTTTCCCTGGGCAAAAGGTGCTTCCTGGTAGTGCAGTCCACGTAAAACCCCTTTAGTAGACTTAGACTGATTATCCTGTTTGAAAATAACATCTGATGCTATATGTTCTTTGAATTTTTTTTCATTAAAACTCTCATAAAAATACCCCCTTTCATCATTAAATACTCGAGGTTCGATAATCAAGACGCCACTAAGCGAAGTATTCGTAATTTTCATTAAACCCTCTATTTAAAATTTATCATTCGCGGAGTGAATATTATTTTCTCGTGATATTATAAATTCGCTTAAGAACCCAGAGTGGCAATAACCGTGGAATACTTCGCAAAATAAAATAGTAGTGAGCAGTAAATATGTTTTGAAAACCAGTGGCTCTTTTAATCTGAGCAAGTTTATACTCGCTTGAGACATACTTCACTCCTCGCCGTCGAACCAACATATCCACTCCAACTCTCACCAGCACCAGAGATTCGTCGAGGTTACCCGCTTTAAAACCATTGCCGAGTAACCTTAGCCATAAATTATAGTCTTCCATAAGATAATGATGCTGGTATCCGCCAACAGACTGGACACTGGATTTTTTGAAAATCACAGTCATGTGGTTAAATGGATTTTTATGTTTGGCAAATTGTTTAATATCTTGATCCGAAAGTGGTACCTTTCTTTCTGATACGATATTATTTTTATCGTTTATGAACTCACGAATAAAACTACCAGCTATATCAATATCAGGATTCAATTCCATAAATCTTGATTGTGACTCGAAACGAGTCGGTTGACATATATCATCCGTATCCATCCGCATGACATACTCATAAGTACAATGCTTCATTCCTTCATTTAATGCTTGTCCTAAACCAACGTTCTTTTTCAAAACAATAGTTTTTATAGGCAAAGACAATGACCATTTATCCACAACTGCACTTAAAGCTGCATTGACGGGACCATCATAGACAAGTACGATTTCATCCGCCTGAAGCGTTTGATTTGCCAGACTTTCCAGACACTCCTCAAGATAGGAGGGTTTTTCCTTGTCATAAAGTGACATTAATACACTAAAATGCATATAATCCCCACATTTCCACACAGCTGTTCTATTCTATTATAGCCATGTCACCTGATTGAAAAATACCATAATTTAATTCGAAATAAATTATGCAGCAACACGAATAATTAAAAGTGTTAATTAAATGGAGTGATTATATTTTTTCGATCATTTTTAAAAGATATTTTCCATAGTTATTTTTTGCTAACGGCTTCGCGAGTCGAACTATTTGCTCGGAATTAATGAAGCCCTTACGATAGGCTATTTCTTCAGGACAAGCCACTTTCAGCCCCTGGCGTTCTTCAATGGTTGCAATGAAGTTACTCGCTTCAATCAGGCTCTGGTGAGTCCCTGTGTCAAGCCAGGCAAAGCCACGGCCCATCATAGCTACGGAAAGCTTTCCTTGCTCCATGTAAATACGGTTAATATCCGTGATTTCTAGTTCACCACGTGCTGACGGTTTTAAATTTTTCGCCATCTCAACGACACTATTATCGTAGAAATAAAGTCCCGTCACCGCATAATTACTCTTCGGTTCCAGCGGTTTTTCTTCGAGGCTGATGGCGGTACCATTTTTATCAAACTCGACAACACCGTAACGCTCAGGATCGTTCACGTGATAGGCAAAGACCGTTGCACCATTTTCTTTATTAACCGCGGCATCCATTAATTTAGGAAGGTCGTGACCATAGAAAATGTTATCCCCCAACACCAGGGCACAATCATCGTTACCAATGAATTCTTCGCCAATAACGAAAGCCTGCGCCAGGCCATCAGGGCTTGGCTGGACTTTGTATTGCAGATTCAGACCCCACTGGCTTCCATCACCCAGAAGTTGTTCAAAACGCGGTGTATCCTGCGGAGTACTAATAATTAAAATATCTCGAATACCTGCCAGCATCAGCGTTGAAAGCGGATAGTAAATCATCGGCTTATCATAAATAGGCAATAATTGTTTACTAACAGCCATTGTCACTGGATACAGACGTGTACCAGAGCCACCCGCCAGAATAATACCTTTACGCGTTTTCATTTCATCATCTCTATAGTCATAAGATGCTCATCCCAGGCATCCCGATCATTATTAAATCGCTGTCGCTGTGAACCACTCAGTCAGCATACGCTTAATCCCCGCGTCCCACTGAGGCAGTACGAGGTTGAAATTCTGCTGGAACTTTAACGTATTGAGGCGGGAGTTTGCCGGACGTTTTGCAGGCGTAGGGTACGCACTGGTCGGCACACCATGAAGCTGCTTTAATGCCAGTTCAATTCCTGCTTTGCGCGCTTCATCAAATACCAGAGAGGCATAGTCGTACCAGGTTGTTATACCACTGGCAACCAGATGATAAGTCCCTGCCACTTCAGGTTTATTCAGGGCAACCCGAATAGCATGAGCCGTACAGTCTGCTAATAATTCAGCACCCGTAGGAGCCCCAAATTGGTCGTTAATAACAGACAACTCAGAACGCTCTTTTGCCAGTCGCAGCATGGTACGCGCAAAATTATTCCCTTTACCAGCATAAACCCAGCTAGTCCGGAAGATCAAATGGCGTGAGCATTTTTCACTTAACGCTTTTTCACCAGCCAATTTGGTCTCACCATACACATTAAGCGGTGCAGTGGCGTCCGTTTCGAGCCACGGCGTATCGCCATTACCCGGGAATACGTAATCAGTAGAGTAGTGAACAACCCAGGCCCCCAATTTTTGGGCCTCTTTAGCAATCACCTCGACACTCGTGGCATTTAGCAGCTGAGCAAATTCTGGTTCTGACTCGGCCTTATCGACGGCAGTATGCGCAGCCGCGTTGACGATGACATCAGGCTTAATACGGCGCACCGTTTCTGCAATGCCTTCAGGTTTGCTGAAATCACCGCAATACTCCTGAGAATGGACGTCAACCGCAATCAAATTGCCCAGCGGTGCCAGAGCACGCTGTAGCTCCCAGCCCACCTGCCCTGTTTTGCCAAACAACAGGATGTTCATTACGCACGATCCCCGTAGTTTTCTTCAATCCAGGATTTATAGCTGCCGCTTTTCACGTTTTCTACCCATTGTGTGTTCTCCAGGTACCATTCTACGGTTTTGCGAATGCCACTTTCGAAGGTTTCCTGAGGCTTCCAGCCAAGTTCCTTGCCAATTTTCTCTGCATCAATCGCGTAGCGGCGGTCGTGACCCGGGCGGTCAGCCACATAAGTTATCTGGTCGCGATAGGAGCCTTCCTTCGGCACAATTTCATCCAGCAGGGAGCAGATGGTATTTACCACATCAAGATTTTGCTTTTCATTGTGGCCGCCGATGTTATAGGTTTCGCCAATCTTGCCCTTCGTCACCACGGTATACAACGCGCGGGCGTGATCCTCCACGTACAGCCAGTCGCGTATTTGGTCTCCTTTACCGTAAACTGGCAGAGCTTTACCATCCAATGCATTGAGAATGACCAGCGGGATAAGTTTTTCCGGGAAGTGGTAAGGACCGTAGTTGTTAGAACAGTTAGTCACAATAGTAGGGAAACCGTAGGTGCGCAACCAGGCACGGACCAAATGGTCGCTGGACGCTTTAGAAGCAGAATAGGGACTGCTTGGCGCATAGGCGGTTTTTTCAGTAAATAGAGGCAGTTCAGAACCCACTTCAACCTCATCCGGATGAGGGAGATCGCCATATACTTCATCTGTTGATATATGGTGGAAACGGAATGATGCTTTTTTATCAGCACTTAACTCAGACCAGTACTTGCGGCTGGCTTCCAGCAACACATAAGTGCCAACAATGTTAGTCTCGATGAAAGCTGCCGGGCCGGTTATCGAGCGATCAACGTGGCTCTCTGCGGCCAAGTGCATCACAGCATCCGGCTGATGCTTTGCAAAAATACGTGCCATAGCGTCGTTGTCGCAGATATCGGCATGTTCAAAATGATAGCGATCGCTGTTCGAGACATCAGCCAGCGATTCAAGATTTCCTGCGTAAGTCAGTTTATCGACGTTAATAACAGAGTCTTGCGTATCATTTATAATGTGTCGTACCACTGCAGACCCAATAAAGCCTGCTCCACCGGTGACCAGAATTTTCACGTTTATTTCGCTCTTAATTTTTAAAAAACAATCTATTACATGCCGCTGTCTGATATCTTTCGACAATAATCCAGGGCGGAGAAAATGATATTCTGCAATTTTAACTTAACTTTTCATTCCAGAGTAAATCGCAAATACCATCAGTTGGATTGAATGCTGCTGGTGCCTGCAAGAGTATCTCACGCACACGCTCGTAGTCGAACTCACGGCAGGCGTTGTCGAGTTCGTGGAGAATAATGCTCATCTCACTCCACGGCAACATCACCTCGTTAGCAGTCCTGATACGCGGGTGTTGCGTAACGGATACATTGTCGCCGATAAGCAACTCTTCATACAGTTTCTCACCAGGCCGCAGACCCGTCGTTTTTATCGCAATATCACCATAAGGGTTTTTATCATCGCGAACGGTGAGCCCTTGCAACGTAATCATGCGGTGAGCAAGGTCGATAATCTTGACGGGTTCCCCCATATCCAGAACGAAAACATCGCCGCCCGTGCCCATGGCTCCCGCCTGGATGACCAATTGAGCCGCTTCAGGAATGGTCATAAAGTAACGCGTGATATCTTCGTGAGTCAGCGTCACCGGTCCACCTGCAGCAATCTGTTTTTCAAATAACGGTACAACTGAGCCTGATGAGCCTAACACGTTGCCGAAACGAACCATACTGAAGCAGGTTTTACTGGATTCCTTCGCCAGCGCTTGCAACACCAACTCCGCCATGCGTTTGGTCGCTCCCATTGTGTTGGTGGGCCGTACGGCTTTATCGGTCGAAATTAAAACAAAGTTTTCAACACCGCAAATTGCCGCTGCCTGAGCGCAGCTCAACGTACCAAAGATATTATTGCGCACGCCATCCAGAACGTTGAACTCGACAAGCGGTACATGCTTGTACGCCGCAGCATGATAAATTGTGTGGACGTTGAATGCTCTGATTAACCTTTCGAGATGCTCTTTATCCTGAACGCTACCGAGGATTGGATAAATTTTAACCTTAAAATCCTGACCAAGATTCAGGTTACGCAGTTCGGAATCGATAGAATAGAGGGAGAACTCGGACAATTCGAAAAGAATAAGCTGGTTTGGCTTATTTTTAATTATCTGTCGGCATAGTTCAGACCCTATAGATCCCCCTGCCCCTGTAACCATCACTGTTTTCCCGTTGATATTACGAGATATCAGTTCCGGAATGGGTGAGACAGGATCGCGTCCCAGCAGATCTGTAATAACGACTTTCCGCAAGGAATCAATACTTGCCTTCCCCTCGACCAGATCGACCATTCCCGGGATGGAGAGCACTTCGCACGGCAGACCTTCGAGGGTTTTAATGACTTCGTTCTTTCTTGCCCGGCTTGCGCTTGGCATGGCCAGCAGAATTTTCTTCGCTTCGTATTTATCAACCAGCCAGGGTAGTTTTTCTGGCGCGAAGACGCTTACCCCATGAATCACCTGACCTTGCAGGGCGCGGTTATCATCGACAAAAGCAACGGGGTAATATTCGTCCATCTGGCTCAGTGCAGGCAGTAATTGACGACCCGATGCACCTGCACCATAAATAACTACCCGAGTGCCCAGATTCAACCCACGATTCACCAACATCCTCATTCCGAGCCGTGATCCGGCAATAAACAGTAGACCGAAGGAGAAATAGATAAAAGGAATCGTTCTCGGTAAATAGAGGTTGGTATAGAACGCTGCGATAATAAGCAAAATGGACGATATTACCATCCCCATCGTTACTACTAATAATATTTTGGCAGTAATATAACGAATCACGGCCCGATACAACCCTAATTTAACAAATATTGCTAGAGTAACTAAAATTATTGATAAAATAAAAAGCCAATGCTCTGTGCTATACACTGGAGTCATTGAGTCAATGCGCACCCAAAATGCAAACCAAAATGCGCACAACAGAAGCACAACATCTATAGAGAGTGTTATAATACGTTTTATTGGTCGTGGTAAAGATATTAAATAATTTAGCATACTAAAAACTGGTCGCCTCACTAAAGCTTGCATTCAGTTTATAAAATAGTACCAGCAGGACACACTGAGTAATCGTCTACTTTAGTATTATAACCGCCCACTGTCCCCGCCTGGAGAAATGCTGATTTTCCAATCAAAGCGCTGCCCGCAAGATGGACACCAACACCTAAGTGAGCGAAATCACCAAGAAGAGAATCGTGATCTATTGTCGAGTGGCTATTCACAATCGTCGCCAAACCTAATTTTGCGTTGGCGCCCACTACAGCTCCCGCTAACACAACAGAACCCTCAGCAATGGTCGCCGATGGACTGACAAATGCAAAGGGATGTATAAGCGTTACAGGATGAATACCTAAGCCGAGCAGTTGCTGGTAGAATTGCTCTCTGACTTTATTGTTTCCGATGCCAATAGCGACATGACTGACCTTACCGATATGGAACCTTAGTTCTGAAATTTTTCCAATAATTAGTTGGTTAATTCCCTGGCAGGCAGAGGTATCATCGTCGAGAAAAACGATATCCCTATATCCCAGCAGTCTCGCTGTTTCGTACAGCGTACGGCCATGACCACCCGCTCCCAAAATTAATAAGTCATGCATTGACGTTGCTCTCTTTGTCTTTAACGCCTGCACCACTTTTCAGTGCAACAACGAGAAGCGGGAACCAAGCGATGAGCAGCCCCACAACGCCATCAATTTTGCCTGAGGTAATAAAAAAGGCGATGGGGAAGAGCCACAGCAGATTGACGGCAATCGCCAATGATGTCACCGGAACGTGGCTGCCATATTTTCTTGCGAGGATTTGGTAGCCATGGCTGGCATGTGCTTCATAGACCTTTTTACCTGCTACGAGCCTCCTCAATAAAGTTGTCGTGGCATCGACAATAAATACACCCAGCAAGCATAATTCTGCAATAAAGAAGTGCGAGTCAAATTTCGCAATATGCAGGATCATCAGTCCGATTGTTATCCCAAGAAAACCACTTCCGGCATCGCCCATGAAGATTTTTGCTTTCGGGAAGTTCCAGACAATAAAGCCAGCCGCGGCACCGATAAGAGCAAGCGTTATCGGAAAAATACTTCCAGGCGCGTCCGTGTACTGATTTACAACAATCAATATTGCACTACACGCAGCAAATGTTATTGCTTCAGAGCTGGCTAAGCCATTAATCCCATCCATGAAATTATATAAGTTCAGCATCCAGACCAAATAAACACAGCCCAAAATCATACCAATCCAGGATAGGGAAAGATCGTAACCAAATAGCGTAATTACAGGGAACGAACCCAGGAAATAGATGCCAATTGCCGCGGCCAGGAAATGCATTAGCAGACGCCAGCGAGCCGCAATATGACCATGATCGTCAAGGAAACCAATAATGGCAACAATGATACCCGGGATAAATAAACCCAAGAAGTTGTCCAACGTAAGCGTATGATTAAGATAAAATCCTACTAAAGCAATCAGGAGCGTCAGGACGATCGCTACCCCACCACCTCGCGGGGTAGGGACAGAATGCGAACTTCGCTGGTTAGGGCGGTCAATAACATTATGCTTTATGGCATATCCACGCAATCCCCAAGTCAGTGCGCATGAGACTAAAAAAGCGAATATCACAATCCCAAAATTCATCATTATTTATTACCTTCGATATAATATTTCGCCGTTTTTTTCATCGTTTCATAAAGCGTTATCGGGGGCGTCCAGTTTAAATGTTCCCGGGCTTTAGAGGCATCGACTTCCAGATCGCCAAACAGCTGATCGTAAATACCTCGTTTACCAACACTAGAAAGTAATAACCTGAAGATCCCCGTTGGAAAAGAGATCAGTTTCGCTTTAATGCCCATTCCTGAAGCAAAGGCATTAATCATATCTTTGGTTGAAGGACGTTCTGCATCTGCAAGTAGATAGAGTTGATTTTTAGATTTCTCATTCACCACGCATTCACTGATGAAACTGACGACATTATCCAGAGACGCCAGCGCTCGCTTGTTCCTGACATTATTAAATGGCAACGGTAGGTTTTTAGAAACCAGTTTTAAAAGACGCTGTATATTACCCGGTGCATTTTCACCACATATCAATGCAGGGCGGACAATGGTGATCGCCATATCGCTTTCTGCAAATTGATTAAGTAGACTCTGCTCAGCTTCTCGCTTGGAAATGGCGTAATCGGAAGTGGGTTGTGGCTCCGAGGCCTCAGTAAATGGGATCCCTGAGGTGGCATTACCGTTAACGCCAATTGAGCTTACAAATATAAAATGTTTAACCCCGCTGGTCGCAGCATCTCTCGCTAATTTCATCGTCGCGTCGTGATTGACACGGTGAAATTCCGCTAAAGCGTCCTGAGCATCATCATTAAGGATATGTGCCCTTCCCGCGGTATGAATGACAGTGTCGCATCCTTGCAGGAGATTTAACCAGTTGGTATTGGCTGAGATATCACCAAGGTTGTAAATTCCCTGTTCAGGGTTCTCCTGCTTGCGCGTTGTTAATATCACCTCGTGTCCTGATGACTTCAACGCTCGGACTAAAGCAGTCCCAAGAAACCCGGTTCCCCCCGTCACCATTACTTTCATTGACATCCCCTATCGGCTCAATCTGATATTTACGCCCGCACGCAGTGCAGATTTGCGAGAAACTGTATCGTTCACAACTGTTCGTTAAAAATTCAATTGTAAATGCCAGGCACGCTACCGCCCCTGGCTTAACAGCTACCAGTGCACTGAGCGATGTCTGATTAGATGATTTTTATTGTCTGGATACAGACAAAAACTGGCGTTAATTGTCGTCCTAAACGACCTCAGAAACAAGCACAAATCGCTACAAAGCTGCCGCAAATAAAATCAGATAACTCTATGTAATTATTAAATTAATAACAAAAAAACGGCAGTCATCATTTTGGTTAGATATCAACACACCAAAATAATGACTGCCGCTTGTTCAAGCCTGGGTAGAAATATCAGTCGTTAGCCAGCAGCTTCTCAATCCGGCTTCTGAACTTCGCGCCTTCCTTCAGGTTACGCAGACCATAGTTTACGAAGGCCTGCATATACCCCATTTTCTTACCGCAGTCATAGCTCTCGCCGGTCATCAGCATAGCATCCACGGACTGCTTCTTCGCCAGCTCGGCAATAGCGTCAGTCAGCTGAATACGGTCCCAGGCGCCTGGCTCGGTTTTTTCCAGTTCCGCCCAGATATCGGCATTCAGAACGTAACGACCTACAGCCATCAGGTCTGAATCCAGCGTCTGTGGCTGATCCGGTTTTTCGATGAACTCAACGATGCGGCTCACCTGCCCTTCCGTCTCCAGCGGTTCTTTAGTCTGGATCACAGAGTACTCGGAGAGATCGCCCTTCATGCGTTTCGCCAGCACCTGGCTCCGGCCGGTTTCATTGAAACGTGCCACCATTGCCGCCAGGTTATAACGCAGCGGATCGGCAGAAGCAGTATCAATGATGATATCCGGCAGCACGACTATGAATGGGTTATCGCCCACAACCGGACGGGCACACAGAATAGAATGGCCCAGACCCAGCGGCTGCGCCTGGCGCACGTTCATGATGGTCACGCCCGGCGGACAAATAGACTGCACTTCCGCCAGCAGCTGGCGTTTGACGCGCTGCTCAAGCAACGCTTCGAGTTCGTAAGAGGTGTCGAAGTGGTTTTCTACCGCATTCTTGGAGGAGTGCGTAACCAGGACGATTTCTTTGATCCCTGCAGCAACAATCTCGTCGACAATGTACTGAATCATTGGCTTGTCGACGATCGGCAGCATCTCTTTAGGAATGGCTTTTGTGGCTGGCAGCATATGCATGCCCAGGCCTGCTACCGGAATGACTGCTTTCAAATTAATCATTATCTCTTCCACCTTAAAATGGTTGACGAATTATAGCTCTTAAACCTATTTTCGCCAGCATGATTTGCCGTAATCCTCAGGTAATGTTACGCCTTAGCCCTACAAATTTCTGTAGTTGTAATCTGAATAGATTACGCTTCTTTCCCAGGAATAGTCTCAAAACAGCTAATTGTCGATTATCTGTGCGGAAGCGCAAAGTTAAGCTTTTCCACATTCACCACCTGCTGGTCGACCCGGTCAATATCCACCGAGCTTTGCCCCTTCTCATTAACGGCTTTAATGTTCGCCAGCGACAGCAACGTCTCGTCTTTCGCCATGAATTTACCCCGCACATCCTTGCGCAGGTCGAAGTTGATCTTCAGGGCGGGCCCTACAGCGGCTTCCTGCATCACATTGATATTGCGTAAAAAAAGATGCTGAGGCTTGTTGTGCAGTTCAAGCGTAGCGCGCTGCATTTCCACGTTGGTGATCGCCACAAACGAGGTCGCGTTACCGGATGAAATCTGTATTCCGCGCAATTTATACGCAAGCTTGCGGTTATCAAGATGAATATTGTTGAGCTTGAAGTTCTGCGGGATGGACAAATAATCGCCTTTTATCACCCCATAGCCAATTAACATTCCGGCACTGTTGACCATGTCGACATTATCAATAATGAAATTATCACAGCCATAAATGGCTACCGTGGCGTTGTCTATTCCCGCCTTTTTACTGAAGTCGGGAGTAATATTTTTGGCCTTAATATTGCGGATAACAAAGTGTTTCCCGTTTTCAACATGCACCAGCTGGCGACAGTTGCTGCCGGTGATGTTTGCCACCACGAAGTTCTTGACGGTTTGCTTCTCCGGATAGTCATTATCGTAGGTGCTGCCGGCAAGGCCAATGCCGATGCCCCAGTTGATCTTGCCGTTGGTGCAGTTGATGTTGTCGATAACATGGTCGGAGATCAGGATATTGCGATCGTTGATGGCGACGTTCCACTCGATCGCATCACCCTGCAGATGGCTAAATTTGCTGTTGGTGATGCGGGCACCGTCCACCTGGTTGTGGAAACCCTGGCGCAGGATGGCGTAGTTGGCCTGGCTCACGCTGATGTTATCAATCAGCAGGTTGCGCATCACGCTCGGTTTCTTGCCGCCGATGTAGATCTGCGTCACCGGGCCAAAACCGCTCATGGCCAGCCCTTTAATGACGCAGTCAGAGCCGCGAACGTCGAGCGTAATGTTCTCCGTGCGACCGGCACCTTCGCCTATCACTTTGCTGCCTTCCTGCAGAACAAAGCGGCCGCGCCCGTTGCCGGTCAACGCCCCGCGGATCAGCAGCGTTTTACCGTCGGGAATGAAAATGCCCGTATTGATGTTTTCGCAGGTGAGTCCGGCAGGGACCACGACGGTGTCGCCGTCATTGAACGCCTGCTTAAAGGCGGCGATCCAGTCGTTGTTATTGTACTGATTAACAGAGACCGTTCTGCCGCTTGTCGCCCGCGCGATGCGCGACGACAGCAGCGGCGTGGCCGCCAGAACGGAAAGAGAAGAGACAAAGGTGCGTCGGGTAATCTTTTTCAGCATACATCCTCGGCGTTACAACGTTTGCAGCAGGCTCGCTAGCTGGCGGTTAATCACCTGCTGGTTAAAATCGGTTTCCACTTTTTGTCGGGCGTTATGGAGCACGGGCTCCAGCGCCTGCTGGTCAATATCGCTGAAGGCTGCTAATCGGTCCGCAAGGGCCATCGCGTTATTCTCCGGCACCAGCCAGCCGGAGTGGTCAGTCTTAATCAGCTCCGGGATCCCGCTGTGCAGGGTCGATACCACAGGAATACCTACGGCCATCGCCTCCATCAGCGCCACCGGAATACCTTCCATATCGCCATCAGCGCCCGTCACCGAGGGCAGCAGAAAGACATCCGCCTCGTCGAGCATGGCCTTGACCTCGTGGCTGGGCTTGAAGCCCGGCATCTCTACGACATCTTCCAGCTGATACTGTTCGATAAGCGTGCGCAGACGACGCTCCCACGGCCCAATGCCGAGAATGCGATAGTGGAAATCCACCCCGCGCGCCTTCAGCTGGCGGCAGGCTTCAATGGCCACATGGAGACCTTTCTTCTCGGTCAGACGAGCCACGGAGATGATCTGCAGCGGTTTTCCCGGCACCTTTACAGGACGACGCGTAAAGCGCGTTAAATCCACGCCCATACGCGAAACGGCAATTTTTTCTCCCGGGCAGCCCATGTTTTTCAGCCGTCCGGCCCACAGGTCGCTGATAGGCAGCATCATGTCGCCGCGGCGGAAAAGCTGCTGATACTCCGGCGTGTAGTGGTTCAGGACTTCGCGGCTGGAGATGTCGATACCGTGGAAGATGGTCGCAATTTTACCGTCAATCACGCCCAGCTCGCGCAGCTTCGCGGCGGTGACGCCCGCCGGGCCAAAGTGGGCGATAAACACGTCGGCACGATACGGCTGCGCCGTTTGCCCGCAGATGGCCGACAGGATCAGATTGCGGGATTCAGACCCATAGCGGGAAACATTCAGCGCCCGCCACGTCGACGCGCGGTGGATCCCGCGCAGCGTCTGGCTGGCCCGGTGGCGCAGCTTGCTCAGCTTCCCGGACGGCTCATCCTGCAGCCAGCGGGTTTTAGCCTCCAGCCCATACTGGGTATACGCCGCATGGGTATTTTGCGTATCGCCCTTTTGCAGGGCGATAATCTCCACGTCATATCCCATATCGATAAACGCGGTGATTTGGTTCAGGACAAAGGTTTCAGACGACAGCGGAAATTTCAGTAAGAAGAAACCAACCTTCATTTCCCCTCCCGCACGCGGTCAAGTACCGATTTCACCATCCCAATGCCCTTCTCGCGCTCGGCTTTCACCGCCACGGCCAGGCGTTCATTGATCGCAGGCAGTTGGCCCAGGGTGTCGCCCACCATCGCACCGAGCGAACCATCCAGCAGATGACGGATATCCACGGCCATTTCCGGCATACCAAGCTGCTGCATGATGCCTGCTGATTTGTGCTCATAGTTGATGGCAATGGCCGGCGTGCCAAAGTTCATGGAGATAATGGCGGAGTGCAGGCGCGTGCCGACGGTCAGGTCGCAAGCGGAGAGCAGCTTGCCCATCTCCAGGTCGTTCAGTTCGTCCATCACCACGTGATAGCGGGACGGATCGTTAACCAGGCTGCGCAGGTTCAGCGCCACCATGCGGTCGTCTTTGTTGTAGCTGTCGATGCCGGTGCAGGTTGAGAGCGCCAGCACCTGGTACCCGCTGTCCAGCACGCGGTTCACCACGTCGGCGAAGGCTTTCTCGTACGCCGCCTGGGTTGTGCCTAAACGTTTATCAAACGGCGCCAGCTCGCGCAGGGTTATCGCGACGGTTTTCTGTTTCGCCGCCACGTCGAGCCAGTGCTGCACCGCGTAGCTCGGCTGGAAGCTGTCGTTCTGGTGATCTACCAGCCAGGCGGTGTCCACGCCGTGCTCAACTTTTGAGGTGTCAATTTCGCTGCGCTTCATCATGTCGAGGCTGACAGATTCGCGCAGGATCAGCGCGTCGCAGTGGCCGAAGACGTAGTTTGCGAGCTGGTTAAACTGCTGATCCTGGAATGGCCCGACGCTGTGGCCAATCATAAACAGCGGCTTTTTCGCCATAAAGGTGCAGAGCGCATGCTCAAACTGCGGCACGCCGTAGAGATCGACGAAGAACGAACCGCCAACCTGAATAATGGCGTCATAGCCGGACAGCAGACGAACAAAGTCGGTAAAGCCCTGCGCGATAGCGATGTTGCGCAGCTTGCCGGTGTCGGTCACGCGGGAAAGCAGCACCTGGTGCTGGTAGCGACGGCGCAGCACTTTTTTCACGCGTCCCATCACGCCCGCGGCGTTGTTATGCTGTTTCATCTGGCTGTAGAGCGGGTCGCCCATCACCGGGCGGTTCAGTAACCAGGATGAGCTGACCGGATAACGGCTCATCACGTCCACTTCGGTCTCAGGCTTAAGGGTGTTAATTGCATCCAGTAAACCGCGCAGGATGGCGCTGTCGCCACGGTTGCCGCAGGTATGGTTGCCAAGAATTAATAATTTCATAATGGCCTCTTAAATAACTAGCCTGCGCGAAGCAGCGTTTTCATTTTTTCGTTACGGCAAAACTGGCGCTTCATCTCAACCACCAGCGCATTGCGTGAGAGCACAATCATCACGACGAATGCCAGCGCCCCCGCTGCAACCTGCACCGCCAGCAGCGCGGCCAGCGGCATGTGACCTCTGAGGATGATGCCCAGGCCGTAGCTCACCGCCAGGGTCGGCAATGAGAGATAGAAAGGTAGCCACAGGCTCAGGATGTACTGACGGTAGCTGGAGCCCAGCACCGGCTTGATCATGATGAAGTAGCTCAGAACGGTATTGACTACCTGCACCAGCAGGAAGCCCAGCGTGACGCCGATGGCGCCCGCCATGTGCCCGCCGACGATAATCGCCGGAATAAACAGGAAGGTTTTAAACACGTTGAACTTAAAGCTGATATCCACGCGCGCTTTTGCCATCAGCAGGGAACCAATCGGATTCCCCACGGAGCGCAGCAGCCCAACCACGCACAGCAGCTGCAGGATCGGGATGATGCCGTTCCACTTCTCGCCAAACACCAGCGGCACGAAGTTGCTGGACACCACCATCAGCCCCAGCAGCACCGGGAAATTGATAATCCCCACCACGGAAAGCAGCTTGTAGAAGTTCACGCGCAGCTTCTCGGTGTCGTCCTGAATCCTGGCGAACGCCGGGAACAGGACGCGGGTGATGATCGGGTTCAGCTTCATCGGCGGCACCACCGCGACGTTGTAGGCCAGGTTGTAGCCCCCCGCCACGCTCGCGCCCAGAATACGCGCCAGCACCAGCGTCGACAGGTTGGTATTCACATAGTTGATGATGCTGTCCGCCGTCAGCCACGCGCCAAAGCGCAGGTTGGACGAGACGGACGCGAGAGAGAAATGCAGCCCGGGACGGTAAATCTTGCGGCCAAAATAGCCGAACAGCAGCGTACGCACGGCAGAGTTAACCAGGTATCCAAGGATAGCGGTCATCGCCAGCGGCCAGAAATGGGCGCTCACCACGGTGAAGGTAAAGCCCGCCAGCACGGCACTGGTTTCAATCATGCCGATCTTGTTGAACTCCAGCTCTTTCTGCATCAGCGCGCGGAACTGCTGCCCGTGGGGGATCACCACGAAGGCAAACGACAGCGTGCGCATCAGCGGAGCGAGATCGGGGTTGTGCAGCACGCTGGCGATGGTGTCGCTCAGCAGGAACACCAGCACGAACACGAAAATCCCCAGCCCGACGTTCAGCCAGTAGAGGGTAGTCAGCTCCAGGTGGCCGATCTCTTTGCGCTGGATAATCGAGTTGGCAATACCAAAATCAGACAGCGTATCGGCCAGGGCGATAATCACCAGCGAGACGGTCAGCAGGCCGAACTGGTGATTATCAATAATGCGCGCCAGCACGGTCATCTGCACCAGGCCGAGGCCAATGATGACGATGGTCGCCATCGCTGACCATTTGGCCCCGCTGATGGTTTTTTCACGTAAGCTCATCTTAGTACGCCGCTTTGTTCACGAAACCTTTAAAGATGGTCAGAAAAACAATCTTGATATCGAACCAGATACTCCATTCACGGATGTACTCCAGATCGAATTCGATACGTTTTTCCATTTTTTCCAGCGTGTCGGTTTCGCCGCGCCAGCCGTTGATCTGCGCCCAACCGGTGATGCCCGGCTTCACCTTATGGCGCAGCATGTAGCCCTCAATCAGCGAGCGGTACTGCTCGTTGTGCGCCACCGCGTGCGGACGCGGGCCAACAATCGACATGCCGCCGGTAAAGACGTTGATAAACTGCGGGAGCTCGTCCAGCGAGGTGCGGCGCAGGAAGTTCCCCACGCGGGTAACGCGCGGATCGTTCTGCGTCGCCTGGGTCACCACCTTGTCGTTCTCCATCACCTTCATGGAGCGGAATTTCCACACCATAATCGGCTTACCGTCCATACCGTAGCGGGTCTGGCGGAAGATAACCGGGCCGGGAGAGCTCAGCTTCACCGCCAGGGCAATGCAGCACAGTACCGGGGAGATGAGCAGTAAAATCAGTGAAGAGAGCACGATATCCTCCACGCGCTTCAGCACGCGGTTAATGCCCGACAGCGGGGTGTCGTACAGCGGTACGACCGGCACGCCGTTCACTTCTTCAATGCGTGAATGGAGGATGTTAAAGGTAAAGACGTCCGGGATCAGGATCACCGAACAGGTGGTGTCCGCCAGCTCGCGCATCAGCTGCTTAATGCGGGATTCGTCCTTCATCTGCATGGCGATGTAGACGTTGTGAATTTTACCGGCTTTCGCGTCTTCAATAAGCTGTTCGTAATTGCCCGCCCAGTCCGACGGCACGCCGCCCGGCTTCGCGTCGTGATAAATCCCGACCACTTCAAACCCTAACCACGGCTCTTTGCGGAAGCTGTCGAGCAGAACCTTACCAACCGGCAGATCGCCCGCTACCGCAACGAAGCGACGGTTATAGCCCCGGTTACGCAGCCAGCCCGCGCCGAAGCGGATAAGGGAACGGCATACCACCATGCCGACGCTGGTCAGCAGATACCAGCAGAGATAGGTGACGAGGCGATTATCAAAATCGTGGCTGAACGCCACCAGGCCTGCGCTGAAGATCAGGCTAAGGGTCCAGTTCTGCAGCAACAGCATCAGTTCGGTGGTCATTTTGACGCCGCGCCACGAGCGGTAGAAATCGGTCATCCCGCCGATCATTTGAAACACGACCAGCGCAATGAGTGCCATCAGCAGATGCATGTATAAGAACGGCAGCCCGCCGATCCGACACACCGCCCACAATCCACCGACCATGATGGTGATATCAGAAAAACGCTGCACCATAGAGATTAACGATGCATTCGTTCTCGCTCGTTCGCGTTTTTTTAGATTCGTCATCGTTGTTCCTGTATTCGGTTCCCCCTCCCGTCGGGAGGGGCAATTGTTACTGATTCAACAGCGCCAGAATGTCCTTCGTTCGGGCTTCCATCAGCGCGGTGTCAGCACGGGATTCCACGTTCAGGCGCACCACCGGCTCGGTGTTGGACGAGCGCAGGTTAAAGCGCCACTGCGGGAACGCCATGCTGATGCCGTCCGTACGGTCAATTTCCAGCGCATGAATTGCAAAGTGCTGCTCCACGCGGGCAATGGCCTCGGCCGGCTGCGCCAGCTTGCTGTTGATCTCCCCGCTCGCCGGGAACGCCGCCATGCGGTCGCGCACCAGCTCGCCCAGCGTCTGCCCCTTCAGGCACAGCAGCTCGGTCACCAGCAGCCACGGGATCATCCCGCTGTCGCAGTAGGCAAAATCACGGAAGTAGTGGTGGGCGCTCATCTCGCCGCCGTAGATGGCGTCTTCTTCGCGCATGCGCTCTTTGATGAAGGCGTGGCCGGTTTTGGACATCACCGGCGTGCCGCCTGCGGCGGATACCACGTCGACGGTGTTCCAGGAAAGGCGCGGGTCATGGATGATTTTCGCGCCCGGTTTTTTCTCGAGGAACGCTTCCGCCAGCAGGCCGACAATGTAGTAGCCCTCGATGAACTGCCCTTTCTCGTCGAACAGGAAGCAGCGGTCGAAATCGCCGTCAAAGGCAATGCCCATGTCCGCACCGTGCTCAATCACCGCGTTACGAGTGTCGTCGCGGCACTCCGGCAGCAGCGGGTTAGGAATACCGTTCGGGAAGTTGCCGTCCGGGGTGTTGTGCACCTTGACGAAGGTCACCGGCACGTTCAGCGCCTTAAAGCGGGCTTCCAGCGCGTCCACCACCGGGCCGGCCGCGCCGTTACCGGAGTTAATCACCAGCTTCAGCGGCTTGAGGTTCGACACGTTGATGTAGCCCAGCAGGTGGTCGATGTACTCTTTCTGCAGGTTGATTTTTTTGTAGCTGCCGCGCTTCGCGTCGTTCACCGGCGGGAAGTCGTTGGCTTCCGCCAGGCGCTGCACGTCACGCAGGCCGGTGTCGCCGCTGATAGGGCGTGCGCCCTTGCGCACCAGCTTCATCCCGTTGTAGTCCATCGGGTTGTGGCTGGCCGTCACTTCGATACCGCCGTCCACGCCCAGGTGGAAGGTGGCAAAGTAAATCTCCTCGGTCCCGGAAAGGCCGATATCCAGCACGTCCACGCCCGCGTCCTGCAGCCCTTTCGCCAGGGCCAGCTTGAGGGATTCACTGGTCAGACGCACGTCGCCGCCCAGCACGATGGTCTGTGGTTTTAAATATTCGCCGTACGCGCGGCCAATGCGCCACGCAATGTCTTCGTTCAGCTCTTCGCCCAGCCTGCCGCGAATATCGTAGGCTTTAAAACAGGTTAATTTTTCCATGATGACCCCTTTTTCAGGCAACAGTCGGCCCGCCCGTTAACAGGCAAAATTGTTTTTAATTCATTCGTAGGCCGGATACGCGAAGCGCCATCCGGCGTTAAGACGGCGCTACACCCGCCCGTAGCGGTCCTGGAAGCGGACGATATCGTCCTCTTCCAGATACGAGCCGGAGCGCACCTCAATTAAGTCGAGAGGAATTTTCCCCGGGTTCTCCAGACAGTGCGTGGCCCCCAGCGGAATATAAATGGACTCGTTTTCACCCAGCAGTTTGACTTCACCGTCGATAGTCACTTTAGCGGTACCCGCGACCACCACCCAGTGCTCGGCGCGGTGATGGTGCATCTGCACCGACAGCCCCTCGCCCGGCTTCACGGTGATGCGTTTCACCTGATAGCGGTCACCGGAGTCGATGGAGTCATATTTCCCCCACGGACGGTACACTTCGCGGTGAATATGGTGCTCGTGACGGCCATCGGCCTTAATTTGTTCAACCACTTTTTTAACGTCCTGCACGGCATTACGGTCGGCAATCAGCACGGCGTCCTTGGTCTGGACAACCACCAGATCCTTCACCCCGACCGTGGTCACCAGGCCGGATTCAGCGTAAACGTAGCTATTTTCGGTTTTGTGGCTAATGACATCGCCGTGGTGGACGTTACCCTCCGGGGTATGGGCGCTGATCTCCCACAGGGAGGACCAGGAGCCGACGTCGCTCCAGCCCGCATCCATCGGTACCACGACGGCGTCCGCCGTACGTTCCATCACCGCGTAGTCAATGGACTCTTCCGGACAGGCGAGGAACGCCTCTTCATCCACGCGGATGAAGTCGAGATCCGGGTCCACCACCGCCATCGCTTTCTCGCAGGCGCTCAGAATATCCGGGCGGTACTTGCGCAGCTCTTCCAGGTAGCGTCCGGCACGGAACAGGAACATCCCGCTGTTCCAGTAGTATTCTCCGCTGGCGACGTACGCCTGCGCGGTTTCCAGATTCGGTTTTTCAACAAACTGCGCCACGTCAAACGCCACGCTGTCGCCTTTACCCGGCGTCACGCTGCCGCGACGGATATAGCCATAGCCGGTTTCCGGCAGATCCGGCACGATGCCGAAGGTCACCAGCTTGCCGCTCTCGGCGTAAGGGATCGCCGCACGCACCGCGTCGCGGAACGCGTCTTCCTGCTGGATAACGTGGTCTGCCGCGAGGACCAGCATCAGCGGGTCACAGTCCGGGCTGCTGCGTTTTGCCGCCAGCGCCGCCAGGGCGATAGCTGGCGCGGTATTGCGTCCGGCAGGCTCCAGGATGATGTTTTCGGTCAGCTTATTCAGCTGGCGCAGCTGCTCGGCAACAATAAAGCGGTGCTGTTCGTTACAAATCACCACCGGGCTTTCACACTCCACGCCGTGCAGACGGTTTACAGTCGTCTGCAGCATGGTGAGATCCCCTTTCAGGCAGAGGAACTGTTTTGGATAGAGCACGCGGGACAGCGGCCACAACCGGCTACCAGAGCCACCAGCCATCACAACCGGATACAAAGTGGTTTGACTCATGATTTATCCCCGTATATCTGCAATAAATTGGCTCAGCACGTTCTCTTTCTCGAGCGTGCGTTCGGCATATTCACGTGCCACCGTGTTCACTTTTGGCATGGCAAGTGCCTGCTCAATTCCGGTCACCAGCGCCGGGACCGATTCCGGCTCCACGCACACGGCAATTCCCGGATAGCTGTCGCACAGCTGGCCTAATTCTGTTTCGGCTTCTGCCGTGATCACCGCGTTACCGCCCACTGCCAGAATGTTGGTCAGCTTGGACGGCAGCACCGCATCTGCGGCGCCGCGTTTTTGCACCACCAGATGGCAGTCGCCCATCTTCAGCAGCGCAGGCAATGCCTCGTAAGACTGAAGCGGGAAAAATTTCACGTTGGTCAGGCCGCGTTCGCTGGCCATCTTCTCCAGCCGCGCTTTTCCACCGCCCTGCCCGACAATCACAAACGTCCACGGATGTTCGCTAAGCTGCTGGGCCGCTTCAATCACGCTCTCCAGCCCCTGCTTTTCGCCGATGTTGCCCGAGTAAAGAATGATTTTTTGATCTTCAGGCAAACCGAGCTGCGCGCGCAGCGCCTGAGCGTCCTGTTCTGTCACATCGCGAAAACGCGCCACTTCGGACCAGTTCGGGAAAAAGATCACTTTTTCCGCCGGGACGCCCTTCTCCTGCGCCTTGTTCATCATCGAGCGCGAGATAGTCGAGACGTAATCCACGTTGTGCAGGCCGCTGCGCTCAAACGCGCTGGCGAGCTTCGCCACCTTGCCGCCCTTGCTTTTGCCTGCCATCCCCAGGCCCAGCATGGCGTCAACTTCGTAATCCTGAATGTGCAGCAGGGTGCGCGCGCCGGAGAGTTTGCCCAGCAGGCGCATGCCCGGCGTGCAAAACAGCGTTGGCACCACGCCGATGATGCGATCCGGCTTCCAGCGACGCTGCGCCATCAGCGGGAAGAAACTGCTCAGGGCAAAGCTGCCGAGATGAATCAGCCGCTTCAGCGTCGAGGGCTGCTTAGGCACATACAGCGGGCAGCGCCAGACTGTCGCAGCACCCTCTTCGCGACGGTAGCGCCAGCTTGAGTAGCGCTCCCCGACTTTCCACTCCGGGTAGTACGGCGGCGCGGTAATGACCCGCACGTCATGTCCCTGGCTCGCCATCCACTCGACCATCTCGCCGGTGTATTTCCCGATGCCGGTTAATTCCGGCGAGTAGTTGATTCCGTATACGAGGATCTTCATATGCCCGGCACCTCGGCCTGACGTTCAGCCAGGAAATAGGCACGACTGTTGTCATGCACATTGTCGCTGGCAAGCAGCGCCTCTGGCGTCTGCCAGCGGTAGTCGTCATGCTGAGAATCAGGCAGACGCAGGTCTGCCTCACTCACCTTCAGGCGGAACCCCAGCACGATGTAGTGCGTGGTGAACCCGGTGCCTGAAAAGTTATCGTCATAGAAGTGCTGCCAGACCCCGTAAAACTGGCCCGCTGCCATCGGCAGCTGCAGGCCCAGTTCCGCCAGAGTGAGACGCTCAAACGCATCGCTGAGCCGCTCATCCTTCTGCACGCGCCCGCCGGGCACGAACCAGAAGCCCTGTGCAGGACGGTTGGTTCGTTTCCCCAGCAAGAACTCGCCGCGCTCGTTCTCCACAATCAAATCGATTGAAATGAGCGGAGTGGAACGAACGATCGTGGCAAAATCTTCCTGACTTAAAAACATCGTTACCCCCGGAAGCGGTGCTGGTTTTCCAGGAACCACTGGTAGGTGCTGGCCAGCCCCTGCTCCAGTGACACCTCGTGATACCAGCCCAGCTGATGCAGACGTGTCACGTCCAGCAGCTTGCGCGGCGTGCCGTCCGGTTTGGTGGCGTCAAACACCACGCGGCCTTTGTAGCCCACCACCTGCGCGATGGTTTGCGCCAGCTCGCGAATGGTGCAGTCCACGCCGGTACCCACGTTGATGTGCGACAGCATCGGCTCGGTGTTCTCCTGCCACACCTCGCGATCCAGCTCCATCACGTGAATGCTGGCGGCAGCCATGTCGTCCACGTGCAGGAATTCGCGCATCGGCGTACCGCTGCCCCACACCACCACGTCCGGCGCGTTCTCGGCGGTCGCCTCGTGGAAGCGGCGCAGCAGCGCCGGGATCACGTGCGAGTTGCTCGGGTGGAAGTTGTCGTGCGGCCCGTACAGGTTGGTCGGCATCACCGAGCGATAGTCGCGGTTGTACTGACGGTTGTAGGACTCGCACAGCTTGATCCCGGCAATCTTGGCAATCGCGTACGGCTCGTTGGTCGCTTCAAGCCGGCCCTGCAGCAGCTCGCTTTCGGCGATCGGCTGTTTCGCCATTTTCGGGTAAATACAGGACGATCCGAGGAACAGCAGCTTATTCACGTTGTGCAGATGCGCAGCGTGAATGATGTTGCTCTCGATCATCATGTTTTCGTAGATGAAATCCGCCGGGTAGGTGTTGTTGGCAACAATGCCGCCCACCTTCGCCGCCGCCAGATACACCTGGTCAATGCGTTCGTTAGCAAAGAAGTCCTGTACCGCACGGCTGTCGAGCAGGTTCAGCTCGTCGCGCGTGCGAACAACCACTTCGACGTCACCGCGCTGCTCGAGCTGGCGAACAATCGCGGAACCCACCATTCCGCGATGACCGGCGACAAAAATACGTTGTTTTGTCATTCTCAGGACTCCAGCGCGATGGCAACCTCGTAGCCATGAGACTTGAGCAGGGAGTGTTTTTTCGCTGCTTCAAGATCTTTGGCTACCATCTCGGAAACCATCTCCTGCAGAGTGATTTCTGGTTTCCAGCCCAGCTTCTCGTGAGCCTTGGTTGGGTCGCCCAGCAGGGTTTCCACTTCAGCAGGACGGAAGTAGCGCGGGTCAACCTGAACGATAACGTCGCCCGGCTTCACGCCCGGCGCGTCGTGGCCGGTCACGGAAACCACGATACCTTTCTCTTCCACGCCGGTACCTTCGAAGCGCAGTTTGATGCCCAGCTGTGCCGCGGCCATTTCAACGAACTGACGTACGGAGTACTGCACGCCGGTCGCGATAACGAAGTCTTCTGGCTGTTCCTGCTGCAGCATCATCCACTGCATTTTCACGTAGTCTTTGGCATGGCCCCAGTCACGCAGGGAATCCATGTTGCCGAGGTGCAGGCAAGACTCCAGACCCTGTGCGATGTTGGCGATAGCGCGGGTGATTTTGCGGGTCACGAAAGTTTCGCCGCGACGCGGAGATTCGTGGTTGAACAGGATGCCGTTACAGGCGTACATGCCGTAGGATTCACGGTAGTTCACGGTGATCCAGTAGGCGTACAGTTTTGCTACCGCATAAGGAGAGCGCGGGTAGAACGGCGTGGTCTCTTTCTGTGGGATTTCCTGCACCAGACCGTACAGCTCGGAGGTGGATGCCTGGTAGAAGCGAGTTTTCTTCTCAAGGCCGAGGAAGCGGATTGCTTCCAGCAGACGCAGCGTACCCATGGCATCAACGTCGGCGGTGTATTCCGGGGATTCGAAGGAGACCGCTACGTGGCTCATCGCGCCCAGGTTGTAGACTTCATCCGGCTGAACTTCCTGCAGGATACGGGTCAGGTTGGAGGTATCGGTCAGGTCGCCGTAGTGCAGGTGGAATTTCGGGTTCGCCGCGTGAGGATCCTGATAGATATGATCCACACGTTCGGTGTTGAAAGAAGATGCACGACGTTTAATACCGTGTACTTCATACCCTTTTTCCAGCAGGAACTCTGCCAGGTAAGAACCATCCTGCCCGGTAACGCCGGTGATGAGAGCGACTTTAGACATGTTTATATTCCTCTACTTATGAATTTAATCAGTTTCAACGCGTTCGCGTATCACCACTGCGGGGTTGCCACGGCAAACTTTATTTGCCGGTAGCGATTTAAAAACGCTGCTGCGGGCACCGACTACCGTGCCATCGCCAACAGAAACACCCGGTGCAACAAAAACATCCGTTGCTAGCCAGCATTTTTCACCGATCACAACAGGCGAAGCGGTAATATCAAAATGCTGACTCATAAAATCGTGGCTGCCGGTGCACAAATAACATTTCTGTGAAACCACCGAATTTGCGCCAATCGTTATTTCGCCAAGGGTATATAACACCGCGTCATCCCCGACCCATGCGTAATCCCCCAGCGTTAATTTCCACGGATAGGTAATTTTCACAGAAGGTCGGATGACTACGTTTTTTCCGATTTTTGCGCCAAACAGGCGCAATAAAAAAGCACGCCAGCGGTACAGTATTTGCGGCGACCAGGCAAATAAGGTTGCCTGAACGGCCCACCACAGCTGTACCTTAATACCGTTCCCGCCCCGAAAACCTTTCGGCACGGAGAAACCTTTTAAATCCTGCATTGCGTTTCCTTATATTCAGGCTTTGTTATATAAGGTTTTCGTTTTGCCTGTGGTACGCAGGCGTAATAAATAAGACAATTCCGCCCAGAACCCCGGCACGCGTAATATTTTACGCTGTACGTTTTTGGCATCCTGGCACAATTCCAGATTATTCGAGGTTGACACGCCACCCATTGAAAATTCAGATACCAGCCCTTTAATTCGACGGAACGGGTAACCTGATTTATACAGACTGGCGGCCAGCGCATAATCGGAAGACACTTTATACTGCAAATCGTAAGGCTGTTTTTTTAGACCCTTTACCGGGAAGAAAATGGCCTGATGGCTGGCCGGCAAGCTGTGGTAGATATACCAGCCTGGCTTCGCGCTGCGGCACACTTTATGCCCGTCGCCAAAATCGAGCAGCGCATCGCCAATATACATGGCGTCCTCTTTCTGACGCGCCAGCTGACGGGCAAACGGCGCCACGTCATCATGGAAAATGTCGCCCGAATTCAGGAAAATGGCATAACGGCCTTGCGCCATGCTGATGCCTTTGTTCATCGCATCGTAGATGCCTTTATCTTTCTCGCTGATGTAGCGTAAGTTGAACTCACCGTTGAGTTTTTCCAGAAACTCCGCCGTGCCATCGTTCGAGCCGCCGTCGACCACAATCCACTCAAAGGTGAGGCTTGGATCGCGCGCCAGGTTGCGCAGCGAGCGCCAGGTTTTTACCACCCCTTCGTAATTACGAAAAGCGACAGTAATGACGCTAAGAAACATAAATCACCTCATTTCGTCATACGTTCGTAATATTAAGCGCTTTGCGCAGAATAAACGGACAGACAATCAAGAAAGCATATTCCGGGCTAAATATTGACCCGGTAAAAAACAGCGACACCGGAGTAAACAGATAAAGCTGAACGCGAAAATTCTGGTTATCACCAAACGCGTTAATCATCATTTTGAAAACTTTAAACAGATACCACAGGGTCAACAGTACAGCGAACCACGAAAAATAAATAATTAACAGATACAGACCATTGTCTATGGTTTTACCAACATCCGCACCGTTAAAGATTCCGAATGATGCAACATATTCGTAAAGTGAGCCGAATCTTACTACTCCATCAATATGGGTTAAGGAATAACCCACCATCACCAGTGGCCCAATGATGCGATAATAGGACGAAGACCCTTCCGTTCCCAAATCACCCAGGCGTTCTGAGATGTACGGGAAGGCAAATATCACGCCTGCCATAAATACCGTCAGGGAGATAATCGCCAGCGGCAGTTTTTTCTTAATCGCATCTTTGTTCAGGTACTGGAACGCCCACTCCAGCAGGTAAAACAGGATAAATGTCATTACCCCTGAGAACGAGCCAGACAGAACAATTCCTGCCAGAATCATAGCATCTGTCTTAGGCGTTTTGATACCAAACTGTTTGATGCTGAGCCAAATTGAGATTAACGCCAGAGCGAAAAACGCCGGTTCAAAATAGAGGGCCGTGGTACGTTTCCCGCCAAACTTGATGAAGTTCAATACATAGCTGTTACTGTAAATGAGATATTTAGAAATTATCTCCATCAGGCTACTGCCGCCGGTGAGAATAATTTGCGCCATCTCCATGGCAGCAAGCATAACAATTAACGCAACGGCAATATAAAAGAACCTAAGGATTTTCCGATAATTGTGCGGAGAAATAGTTTTAAACCGAATACTCCAGACCATACCGATAATAATAACAATATAAACAAACAGCATGGTCGACGTGACGTATTTGCTGGCATCCAGGGACTGCCCAAAGATGTAGTTAAACAGCGTCAGGCCCGTACCCAGCCCTAAGGCAATCATCAGCTTCTTGAGGTTGATTTTATCGACATACAGCAGAAGCAGAACGGGCAGGAAGGTTACAATGGTTATCGGGAAGCTTTCGCCGAGCTGGGCAATTTTCACGTTGACCAGCAGGTAGATTAGCGGCAGCAGCAGATAACTACAGATTCTGATAGAACGAGACATATTCCTCCAGCATCTGTTGTCCACTGTAGGCCTTGCGGCTGCGGTTGCGGAACGATTCCAGGTCAGTACCAAAAACGATCTCAGCAATCTGCGCCTTCGGCAGCTGTACCAGGGGCAGTACCTCCTGTTCCGTGAAGGTTTTCCCGCCGGACTTTTCCAGCACTTCGCGCGCCGCATCGCTGTGGGTGGCAATCACCGGCACGCCGATTGAGAGCGCTTCGCAGAGGATAAGCGGGTAGTTATCCACGCGTGAGCTGAACACCAGCGCGTCCATTTCATTCAGCGCGCTCATCAGCTTGCGCTTGTCGGTCTCAAATCCGTGGTTCACCACGTTGGCCCCTTCGAACGGTGAAAACTTGCCGAAGGTGTGAAGCTCTATCTTGTCACCCAGCGCCATCATGTCGCGCACCAGCTGCTGGTTGGTTTTACCGTCGTAACGCAGGTCATGCGCAACGATAGCGATTTTCGGTTTGCCCGCGGTTTCCGCCACCGGGGTCAGCTCGGCAAGAATGGCTTCCGTCGCCACGTCGATGCCGTTGTTGATAATCTGACAGCGCCCTGCCCCGTACAGGCTATTGAAGGCATCGGCCACGTGCTGGCTTGGCGAGATAAACGTGCAGCCGAGTGAGAGCATGTCGCGGAACAGCTGACGCTTTCCGGCGACCAGCTGATGCGCGCGATCCACCTTCACCGGCGGGTAGTTGCTTAGCGTCGGGCATTTCTGGCAGTTATCTTTCCAGCCTTCGCAGCCGTCGGTAAACGCGCAGCGTCCGGTCACGCTCCAGTGATCGTGCAGCGTCCAGACGAAGCGGGTGTCGGACTTGTGGGCCTGCACCTTCTGACAAAACGCCACCACCTCTTCCAGATTCAGCCAGTAGCTGTGCAGCACGTGAAAATGCAGCACAACCGGGCCCGCGGTGCGGGTAACCGTGCGGTACAGCGTGTTCAGGTTGCCAAACAGATCGCGGTTAAACAGACGGAACAGCGCAATGTTGGCAATCGAGGTCAGACGCGGCGTGTGCTTGTGCACCTGCGGGAAATTATCGTGGCTGACGCTTTTCTTGCCGCCCTTGCCATAGCCGTAAATAAAACGAGACTGAAGTCCTTTTTGCAGCGCGCGCTGGTGCAGATCCAGAGCCACGCCTGCCGCTCCGCCTTCTGCGAGGCGTACGTTAAATTGCAGAATGTTCATTTAATCACCTTCACGCGGGCTTTTTCTCCCACCACCAGCGCGTTATCCGGAATGCTGTCCAGCACCACGCTGCCAGCACCAATCGTGACGTTATTACCAATCGTAATGTCACCGATGATTACCACGTTCGCGCCCAGTTCGACGTTATTGCCGATGACCGGGCAGGCCAGGCTGTCAGGCCCGCGGTTGCCAATGGTGACCGCATGACGAATGGTGAAATCATCCCCGGCGACCACGAACTTGTTGATCACCACCGCATAGCCGTGATGGATGGTAAAGCGGCGGCCAATGGTGGCAGCGGCCTGAATTTCATAACCAAAAAAGCATTCGGTGATGATGCGATACAGCACCAGCACGGGTGCCGCCCAGATATTGTTCAGCACGTTTTTCTTACGCCACACCGAGCAAAAGTGCGCGATGCGGTACGCCAGAACCATGCAGCACGGACGCAGGCTCCAGCTGTTAGCGCGGCAATCTTCCAGAAACATTATTTCCCCCGAAGTCCATCAGCCAGGCGCTTGCCGTTACGCACGGAAAGCAGCGTCAGCAGCGTGCGCCAGTTCATGCGCTTATTGCGGATCTGATAGAGGGTAAAGAGCTGATATTTACGGCTGGCACGGTCAAACTTGTCCTTGTGCTTGCGGTAAAAATGGAAGTAGCCGGAGAACTTCTTCGGCGAGGAGGTGATTTGCATCTCCCCGTGATTGATATGCAGGATCTGTGTGGCCTCTTCCACTTTCCACGGTTCGCCGTATTCCACCACCATGCGCAGGAAGATATCGTAATCCTGCGCGGCCTTGAGTTCGGTATCGAACAGGCACTCCTTGAAACGCCACGCCCAGGTGAAGACCTGGTTACCAATAATGTTGCGCTTGTAGAACAGGCGGCGAGAGTACGGCGATTTCGGGTACAGCGGCAGACTCGCGGGCTGCGAGTAAACCTCGCCCTGGCAGACATAGTCGTTGGCATACAGGAAAGCGTGCGTGACCAGCTGTTCTTTATGCGACAGGAAGATAGACAGGCGGTTCGGCGTCCATTCGTCATCGTCGTCGATCCCGGTCAGATACTGCCCTTTGGCCTGCATAATCGCCTGGTTACGCACCGCACAAGCGCCGGAGTTAATGGCGTTATGCGTATAGACCACCCGCGGGTCGTTGAGGTCAGCCACAAACTTTTGCAGCTGTTCATACGAGGAAGAGCAGTCATCAACAATAATCAGCTCCCAGTTATCGTAATCCTGTCGCAGGACGGATTTGATTGCGCGGATCGCCAGCTGCTGACGATTCCATGTCGGCATATAGATTGAAACCAAAGGGCGTTGTGTGGTCATGGTCTTCCCCTTATCCCTCACCCCGCCCCTCTCCCGGCTGGGGAGAGGGTTAGGGTGAGGGGGATTTTTATTTACTGTCAGATTTATATTCGTACTCGTAATAGCCGTAATCCTGGTACCCGGTCGCGCGGCGGAAGATGGAGTTCAGGATCACCCCTTTCACCTCAATGCCGTTCTGCTCGAAGCGGCTCAGGCTGGTTTCCACCTCTTTCAGGGTGTTCACCGCGTAACGCGCCACCATCAGCGTGGTGCCAGCGTGGCGGCCAACAACGGCAGCGTCGGTCACGGCCAGAATTGGCGGCGTATCGATCAGCACCAGGTCGTAGTTTTTGCTCGCCCACTCCACCAGCTCGGTAAAGCGTTCGCTCATCAGCAGCTCGGACGGGTTAGGCGGCACCTGACCGCGTGGGATCAGGTCAAATTTCGGCACCGTTGTAGGTTTCGCGCTCTGGCTGATGTCACCTTTGCCGAGCAGGATTTCCGACAGACCGTTCACGTTGTTGGTGCCCAGCAGTTCGTGGGTATAGCCCTTACGCATATCGCAGTCGATCAGCAGCACGCGCTTGTTGGTCTGGCTGACCACCGCCGCCAGGTTGGCGCAGACGAAGGTTTTACCGATTGACGGACTCACGCCGGTTAACATCAGGACGTTGTTTTTAGCCTGCATCATGGCGAAGTGCAGACTGGTGCGCAGGCTGCGGATCGCTTCGATGGCGAGGTCGGTCGGGTTACCCACCGCCAGAAGCTGGCTCTGTTTGTAACGCTTAACGCCCTTGATGGTTTTGACGCTGTCGCGGGATTTTTGCCACTCGGACAGCGGAATGCTGGCGTACACGTTGATACCGCTCTCTTCCAGCGCCTGCGGGCTTTCGATTCCGCGGTTGAACAGCGAACGCAGCAGCACGCCCACGATGGAGAGCATCAGGCCGAGAATGATGCTGCCGAGAATAATCAGCGCTTTCTTCGGCTTCAGTACGCCAGGCTGGGTAATGGCCGGGTCGACGATGCGCACGTCACCGACGGTACTGGCTTCGGTGATTTTCAGCTCCTGCTGCTTGTTCAGCAGCTGCATGTAAACCTGCTGTCCGGACTCCACGTCGCGGGTCAGACGCACGATCTCCTGCTGCGTTTTCGGCATCGCGGTCACGCGGTCATTGAGCTTCGCCTTCTCCTCTTCCAGGGTACGGCGTTTCTCCAGAAGCGTGCGGTAGGCCGGGTGGCGTTTGGTATAAAGCTTGGAAATCTCCGCCTCTTTGAAGGTCAGCTCGTTGAGCTGCGCATCAATGTTGACCATCGAATCGAGAACCGATTTAGCCTCCAGCGGCAGGTCAACGGAGTCTTTATCCTGCCGATAGGCGTTCAGCTTGTTCTCGGCGTCATCCAGACGGCCGCGTACTTCCGGGAGCTGTTTCGCGAGGAAGGCCAGGCTTTTCGCCGCTTCCGCCGACTTACGCTCGACGTTCTGCTCAAGATAGTTGCGGGTAATGCTGTTCAGGATGTCGCGGATTTGATCCTTATCTTCACCGGTAAAGGTCATGCTCAGCACGCCGGTGTCCTTACCGTTTTCGGTGACGGTCAGGTTGTTTTGCAGATTGTTGATCATCCCCAGCGTAGAGAATTTGGTGACGGTGAATTCACCGCCCTCCTGGGCGTTAATGGCGCTGACCATCATGCTGACGCCGTCTTTGGTCAGCATCTGCCCCACTTCGCCGCGGGCGCTAAAGCCTGCGTCGCTGGTTAGCTGGTACTGTTTCGGACCAAGTACCGTCAGGGTAAGTGTTTGATCCCCCGCCCCTTTCGGCAGCACGAAGTCAGTGACTTTCACCGTGTCGTTGTTTCGCCCCATCAGACGATCCCAGCCGGCACCAAAGACTGGGAAGGTATTCTTGGTGACGGAGATATCGAGGCCGAGGTCGTGAACCGTTTTACCCAGCACCAGACGCGACTGGATGAGCTGTATTTCGGCGTCGGATGCCGGCGGCTTGTTCGCCAGCGCGGAACCAATGTCCTGCACCAGCGAGTTGCCGGTATTCTGCTCGATCTGCACCAGCGCGTCGGCGCTGTAGATAGGGGTGGCGAACAGCGTGTAGACGACGGCCGCCGCGGCAAATACGGCGGTAATGCCAAGCACCCACCACTTAGCCTCTACAACAGTGCCGACCAGGCGCCCAATATCAATTTCATCACTGCCCGAAGTCGGGGCGGCAGAAGGTCTTGTTTTTTCTGTCATTGTTATCCCTGCTGAACTTTCAGTGCCTGCGCCCACTGCTGGGCAGACTGGTCAAGTAAGGTGTAAACCGCCTCAAAGGCCTCATGGCTTTTGCGATACGGATCGGGGATTTCACGTTCATTGTCCCAGTGACCAAACAGCATCACCTTGCCGCGCATCTCCGGCGCGATATCGCACAGCGCGTGAATATGGCGTTTTTCCATCGTCAGGATCAGGTCATACTCCCGGCACATGCGGCCAGTAACCTGGCGAGCCACGTGGCCGTCGAGAGAGAGGTGATGATCCCGCGCCACGCTCGTTGCGCGCTCATCGGCACCTTTACCGACCAGTGCACCCAGCCCTGCTGAATCAACGGTCAGTGCGGGCTGGTAGTGTTTTAACAACCGTTCAGCCGTGGGGGAACGGCAGATGTTCCCCACGCATACCACCAGAATTTTGTTAAACATCGCGGATTACCAGGTATGAATGTCGCGCGCCGTATCCGTCATGTAGCGAACGCCACTGATGGTTGGCAGCAACTGGTTGATCAGACGGTTCCAGCGGGCAACCGGTGCGGTGGTGACATACACCACATCGTATGGCTGGAGACGGAACTCCGTCGCCATCACCAGAGAGGTCGCATCGGACATATCCAGCTGGTAGATGTTGGCGATCTTGCCTTTCGCACTGCCCTCACCTTTCAGCGGACGGATGACGAAGATGCCGGTCGCGTTAGAGGTCGTCAGATCGATACCCTCAGCATTGCCCAGCGCTTCGGTCAGCGTCATGCCGCTGAAGTCCATCTTGAGGGTGCTCTGTTTCTTCACTTCACCCATCACGAAGACTTTCAGATCGTCATTGCGCGGCACGTAGAGAATGTCGCCCGGATAGAGCAGGCGGTTCTGGGTCAGATCGCCGTTTTGCATCAGCGCCTGCAGCGAGATGCGCTGCTCTTTGCCGTTGTGGGTCAACACGACGTTGCGCCAGTCGGCGCCGTCGGTTAACCCGCCCGCGGCGTTAATGGCGTCCAGTACGGTCAGAGGAACGTTGGTGATGGCCTGCTGGCCGGATTTGTTCACCTGGCCGGAGATATAGGCTTTTTGCGAGCGGAATGCGGCGATATTAACGTCCACCTGCGGGTCGGCGATGTACTGCGCTAAGCGGCCGGTAATATCACTACGGATCTCGGCAAGCGTTTTCCCTGCAACATGAACTTTACCAATGTAGGGATAGAACATAGTGCCATCTGACTGCACCCAGTTACCGGTGTCGCTTGAGCTGCGGTACTGGCCCGCTGGCGTGGTCAGCTCAGGGTGGTCCCAGACGGTCACGTTGATTACGTCACCCGGCCCCACGCGGTACTGGTAGGACGCAATTTCCTGGTCCAGCGACATATTCGGTTGGGCAACGTTCGGACGTGGACGTAATTGTTCGACCAGACGAGGCGTAAGTGGATAAACATTCACCATTTTGTCGAGATCAAAATCGGCATCCTGTTGCTTGATCACATCCTTACCCATTGTTGACATATTGCTGCCGGGAAAGACCGTGCAACCACTCATCAAGGTCACAGACACCAATAATGGCATCAATTTCATTTTGGATTTCATCATTGATTATTTATCACTTTGGCAGAGTAATTATCCTGTGCAATTTAAATAAGCTCGAGTCGTATTGGGTTTCAGCATGCAGTTAATCAAATAGAAATATAACTGGCATCAGTCCTAAAAAAAGCTTATTCATCCATTGGCTATTGACAGAATAATAGAGGCTGATTCACACGCTTTCAGGCACGCTACCGCCCTTGGCTTTCAGTTACCAATCCACTGACTAAACAATGTTTTATGGATAGACACCCTCTTGAGCAAGGTCTTCTGGAAATATATCAGTCGCTTGATAAAGCCGACGGATAATGAATAACCATCCCTGAAGACCGAACATTAATAGCAACACCGAGATTTAACATTTGATGCTGGGGGAATTGTTGCAGCTAACCTAATAGCAGGCAAGGAGACAACTGTCCTAATATCGGTTTTTAAGATTAATATTAAGAGCAAATTTTTGATCTTTTAGGATTTTCTTTATATTGACAAAAAGAGACCAAAAACCATCGACTGCGATATCTCCTAAAATGTTTTCTTTGTAATTAAATATACGTATTTCGCTTATTTACACCCTGTTGAGAATGCTCTCTTTCTTACCCGTCGTATTAAGAGAAATCTCAGCCCGGCATTGCAATTTCCCCCAGCTTTATCCATGATCGAAGTGTGACATTCGTCATATAACAGAAGGTATTGCTATTACTATGGAATGGATTGCCGATCCCTCAATCTGGGCCGGGCTGGTTACGCTGGTCGTCATCGAGTTAGTGCTCGGGATTGATAATCTGGTCTTTATCGCCATCCTCGCTGAAAAACTGCCCCCTTCCCAGCGCGACCGCGCGCGCGTGACGGGTCTGCTGCTGGCGATGGTGATGCGTTTACTGCTGCTGGCCTCTATCTCCTGGCTGGTGACGCTCACTCAGCCTCTGTTCTCCGTCCACGGTCTGAGTTTTAGCGGCCGCGATCTGATCATGCTCTTCGGCGGGTTGTTCCTGCTGTTCAAAGCCACTGTGGAACTCAACGAGCGCCTGGAGGGCAAAGACAGCGAGAACCCTACCCAGCGACGCGGGGCGAAATTCTGGCCGGTAGTGGCGCAAATCGTGGTGCTGGATGCGGTCTTCTCTCTGGACTCGGTAATCACCGCCGTCGGGATGGTGGACCACCTTGCGGTGATGATGGCGGCGGTGATTATTGCCATCACGCTGATGGTCATGGCCAGCAAGGCGCTGACCCGCTTTGTGAACAGTCACCCGACCATCGTTATCCTCTGTCTGAGCTTCCTGCTGATGATTGGCTTTAGCCTGGTGGCCGACGGTTTTGGCTTCCATATTCCGAAAGGCTACCTGTACGCCGCCATCGGCTTCTCCGTCATGATTGAAGCGCTCAACCAGCTGGCGATATTTAACCGCCGCCGCTTCCTTTCCGCGAATCAAACCCTGCGTCAGCGCACGGCCGACACGGTTATGCGCCTGCTAAGCGGTAAGAAAGAGGATGCGGAGCTGGACGCCGAATCCTCCGCCATGCTGGCCGATCGCAGCGACGGGCTGATCTTCGACCCGCAGGAACGACGGATGATTGAGCGGGTGCTCAATCTGAATCAACGGACGGTGAGCAGCATCATGACATCGCGGCATGACATTGAGCATATCGACCTGACGGCACCGGAAGAGCACATCCGCGCCCTGCTGGATAAAAACCAGCACACCCGCGTGGTGGTGACCGGCGGTGAAGAGGAAGAGGAGCTGCTGGGCGTGGTGCACGTTATTGACCTGCTCCAGCAGCAGCTTCACGGCGAGGCGCTCAATCTGCGCGCCCTGGTGCGCCAGCCGCTGGTTTTCCCGGAGGGGCTACCGCTGCTTTCCGCTCTGGAGCAGTTCAGAAACGCGCGTACGCACTTTGCCTTTGTGGTGGATGAGTTTGGTTCTGTGGAAGGACTGGTCACGCTCAGCGACGTAATGGAAACCATCGCCGGTAATTTGCCTAACGAGGTGGATGAGATTGATGCCCGCCATGACATTCAGAAAAACGCCGACGGTTCGTGGACGGCTAACGGCCACATGCCGCTGGAAGACCTGGTGCAATATGTGCCGCTGCCGCTGGATGAAAAACGGGAATATCACACTATTGCCGGCCTGATAATGGAGTACTTGCAGCGTATCCCGCAGCCGGGGGAAGAGGTTCAGGTGGGCGACTATCTGCTCAAAACGCTGCAGATTGAAAACCATCGCGTGCAGAAGGTTCAGCTCATTCCGCTGCAGGATGAGGAAGAACTGGATTTTGAGGTTTAGGTAAAACAAAACGGCAACCCGGTTGCCGTTTTTAGTGTTTGCTCCCTCTCCCGTGGGAGAGGGCCGGGGTGAGGGCATCAGGCCGCAACGCCACCCGGCACAACAGACATCAAAGCTTATCCAGCAGCTTCTTCACATCCTTACCGTCCTGTGAATCTTTATTACGATCCGCCCATCCGCTAAGCCGACGTTTCGCTTCATCCTGCAGATGCTTGCGCAGGATCTGATCCACCTGCAGGCTGTAGTTCAGGGCCTGCCATTTGCCATATACGGTCAACGGGACCGGCGTCACTTTCAGGAAGTCGATGAGCTTGCTTTCACCCTGCCAGCCGGAAAGTACCCGCACGTTAAAGCGCGTGTCCGCGGTCTCTTTCACCAGATCCAGCTTACCTTCACCGGTCATTGACAGCAGTGAAGAGGTGCCCTGCATACCGTCGAGAGAGAGTTGTCCATTGTCCAGCGTCAGGTCCGCGGTGAAGCTGTCGAGGCGCGTGGCGCTGTCGTAATTATCCTGAGCTTTCACATCGCTGCTGCGCTCGACCGCCTGCTGCACCAGCTGCTGGAAGTTAAGCCCTTCCATACGGGAATTTTTCAGATCAAGATGCGCCTGCCCCTGCCACTCGCGGCGGAAAGCATCGGCATCGATTTTCGTGCCTGAGAAGTCACCCGCAAGCGTCAGCTGACCCGTCAGGGATATCGGGTAATTAAACGCCTTCAGGATGGTACCTATCTCAACGTTGTCGAGACGCGGCTGGAATTCGGCGCTGGCAGCGTCTTTACGGACATCCAGCGTGCCGGGCAGCGAGAGGTTCCCTGCGCCCATCTTACCGCTCAGTTCGGATATCACCAGCAAACCGTTATGGTTAAACATCTGGCTGCTCACGTCGGTAAAATCAATGCCGCGCCAGCGCAGGCTATTGGCTTTCAGCAGAATATCCGCCGTGAATCCGCGCAGGGCGTTATAGTCAGGTTGATCGAGATTAGACGAAATAACCGGACGTGATACCGGTGCCTGGCTTTGCCCCACCTGCGTGGCATCGCTGTCCGTGGCGCTGGCTGGCAACGGTGGCAGCAGGTTTTCCAGGTTGAGCTTGTCAAACTGCAGGTTCAGCACCCACTTCGGCTTCTCTTCAAGCGTGACGCTCGCCTGCCCCTTCAGGCTACTGTCATTTGCCTGCAGGTTGAGATTATCCAGCTCCAGCTGCTTCTGTTCTTCGCGCCACACGGCCTGCAGCGTTCCCTGCCCGGTGATCCCCTGGGCGGGAAGATCGGCACCCGTCAGCTGCCAGTTCAGCTGCTGGATGTCGGCCGTAAGCTGATGCGGATAGTCTGAGGCGTTGACGCTGGCATTCAGCGACAGGGTCAAATCACGCTGATCGCGATTCACGCGCCCGCTAAATTCCAGCGACGCAAGATGGTGGGCATCCTGTTCCATCTGCAGGTTAATGTTGCGAATGGTTACCTGCTCCTGGTGCTCACGCTGGAAAACCAACACGCTATCGGCAACTTTCAGCTTGCCGATATCAAAGGACCAGCCGGTATCGGACGGCTCATCAGGCAGAGTATTTTCGCGCGGCGCAACCGGCGCATTTGCATCACGCACGGCTTCGGATTGCGGGGTGAGCTGGATCACCGCGCCTTTCAGCATCACCTGTTTAACCTGCAGCTGATGGGAAATGAGCGGGATCAGCGCCACATCAAGGCGCATGTTATCTGCGGACACCAGCGGCTGGGATGCCCCCGGCGCCGTGAGCGACATGCGGCCAGAGAGAATGCTGAGCTGCGGCCAGACGTGCCAGCGCAGCGGCCCGTCAAGATTCAGTTGATAACCACTGCGTGCCTCGACCTGCCGCACCATGTAAGCGCGGAAATCGTTGGGGTTAACCAGCAGAACCAACGCTGAAAGGCCAGCCACCAGCACCACCAGCAAAATCATCAGCGTTGTCAGAACTCTTCTCATGGCATCCTCAATGGACTAACGATCAGTCTTTATCAATACGGCTGGCAACCGCGCCCTGCTGGTCGCGATATTTTGCGTCCTGCCGACGGTTATAAGGACGATCTGCCGGGCCTGACAGCGGTTCAAAGCTCAACGCGCCGATCATCATGCCCGGGCGCAGCGCCAGCGGCAATTTACCGGCGTTGAAGAACTCCAGCACGATACGCCCCGACCAGCCTGGATCGATACGGTGCGCGGTCACGTGAACCATCAGCCCCAGTCGCGCCAGCGAAGAACGGCCATCAAGCCAGCCGACCAGGTCCGCAGGCAGGGTGACGGATTCAAACGTCACTGCCAGGGCCAGTTCACCCGGATGCAGATAAAAAGCTTCGCCTTCATCGATAACGATTTCGTCACTCATCACGCGATCGAGCGCGGCGCTGACTTCGTCCTTCGGCCCGCTAAGGTCAATGAACGGTGCGGTATGGCCGCTAAAGGTGCGGAATTTATTCCCTAACCGTACATCAACTGTCACGCCATTGATACGCTCAACGGGCGGACGTGGGGTAATAGACAAACGGCCTTCATCAAGCCAGGCTTCTATATCGCGATCACAAAGACGCATGGCACTTTCTCCTTTCATGCATCGAACCCTGAGGCGGTAAGCGCTCAGGGTAAAACCAGGTTATCTCTGAACGGTACACAATTCACGCGGCTTATTCAAAAAACTGGCTGATTTTCGCTTTTAAGATATCTATAGCAATGCGGTTTTTACCCCCGCGCGGCACGATGATATCGGCGTATTGTTTGGATGGCTCAATAAACTGCAGGAACATCGGGCGAACCGTTTTCTGATATTGCGCCATGACGGAGTCCATCGAACGGCCGCGTTCATTCACGTCACGCTTGATGCGGCGCATCAGGCAGATATCCAGCGGGGTATCAACGAAAATCGAGAAGTTCATGGATTCACGCAGGCGGGCGTCGGTCAGTAGCAGGATGCCTTCAAGGATAATAACCTTTTTCGGCTCGATGCGGATGGTTTCCTGGGTGCGGGTGTGCTCTACGTAACTGTAAACGGGCAGCTCAATCGCCTGGCCGCTCTTGAGCGCTTCTAAATGCTGGAACAGCAAGCTGTGATCCATCGCATTAGGGTGGTCATAGTTGGTTTTTACGCGCTCTTCCATCGACAGATGGGATTGATCTTTGTAATAGCTGTCTTCGGGAATGACGCCGATATGCTCATCACCTACTTGTTCACGCAGTTCGCGATAAAGCGTACTGGCAATTAGACTTTTACCTGAAGCCGATGCGCCGGCGATGCCTATAATGACGCACTGATGAGACTTATCAGTCATAAATTTAGCGACCTGATTAACCTGGATGTTAAGGAAGGGCGACGCCGGAGCGTCAAACGCGGCAATTATAGGGATTTCGCGGGCGTGATACCAGTCGAATGCACAGGTTCTGCGAGACTGGCCGAAAAGTGGCGTTTTATTCCCTGAGTGAAATTTAAATGAACGTTTTTTCAGCGTTTAACCGTTTTTTTTCACGGAGCCTCTATTTAATAAGTCTGCGGTGTCAAATTCTGAGCGGTCACCATATGAATTGTAAATTGTTTGTACTAGCATAAACCAAATTATCAAATTCACGCGTTCGGACATCTTCCCTGACGGCATGGCGTCTCTGGATAAAGCGGTAATGAATAAACAATACCAGCGGGTTTTGGTTACCACCCCACATCCTTTAATACGACTTGTCTGTCTGGGCCTGGTCACCTTTATCTTTACCTTATTTTCCCTGGAGCTTACCCGGTTCGGCACCCTGCTGGCGCCGCTCTGGTTCCCCACCGCCATTATGATGGTAGCGTTTTACCGCCATGCGGGAAAAATGTGGCCGGGAATCGCCCTGGCCTGCTCGTTCGGCAATATTCTGGCCTCGTGGATGTTGTTCTCCTGGGCTGAGATAAACCCCACCTACACTGCCATTAACGTTATTGAGGCCATCATTGGTGCAGTGTTACTGCGAAAACTGCTCCCGTGGTATAACCCGCTGCAAAATTTGAACGACTGGATCCGCCTGGCGATTGGCAGCGCGCTGGTACCGCCACTGGTGGGTGGTATTCTGGTCTCTTTCCTGGTCCCCGACTCCGAGCCACTGCGTAATTTCATCGTCTGGGTGTTGTCAGAATCCATTGGCGCGCTGGCGCTGGTGCCGTTGGGACTGCTGTTTAAACCGCATTATTTGCTGCGCCATCGGGATCCGCGATTGTTGCTGGAAACGCTGCTCACCATGGCGGTGACGTTGGCCCTGAGTTGGGCCGCCATCACCTGGCTGCCGTGGCCCTTTACCTGCGTGATCGTCCTGCTGATGTGGAGCGCCGTGCGCCTGCCGCGAATGGAAGCGTTCCTGGTATTTCTGGTCACCGTGATGGTTGTTTCGCTGATGATTGCCCACAACCCTGAGGCGCTGACTACCCAACATGCGGGGCCGATGATGAACGCGCCGTGGCTGCCGTTCCTGATGCTGCTCCTGCCTGCTAACGTGATGACCATGGTGATGTATGCCTTCCGCGCCGAACGCAAACACATCACCGAAAGCGAGGAGCGTTTCCGCAATGCGATGGAGTATTCCGCCATCGGTATGGCGTTAGTCAGCATTGAGGGACAGTGGCTTCAGGCTAACAAGGCGCTGTGCAACTTCCTCGGTTACAGCCAGACGGAGCTCCAGTCTCTGACCTTCCAGCAGCTCACCTGGCCGGAAGATCTGCACACTGACCTCGAACAGCTCGAACAGCTGGTCAACGGCGATATCAATACCTATAGCCTCGAGAAACGCTATTACACCCGCGACGGAGAAGTGGTCTGGGCGCTCCTTGCCGTCTCCGTCGTACGCCATGCCGACGGCTCGCCGCTCTATTTTATCGCCCAGATTGAAGACATTAACGACCTGAAGCAGACCGAGTGGGTCAATAAGCGTCTGATGGAGCGGATTACGCTCGCCAACGAAGCGGGCGGTATCGGCATCTGGGAGTGGGATCTGGAGCCCGACATTATCAGCTGGGACAAGCGGATGTTTGAGCTGTATGAGATCCCGCCGCACATCAAGCCCACCTGGCAGCTCTGGCACGATACAATGCTGCCGGAAGATCGTGCCCACGCTGAGCAGGTGCTGCGGGACTCGCTGATATCCCGTCTGCCCTTTAAGCTGGAATTCCGCATCCGCGTGAAGGAAGGCGTGCGCCATATTCGCTCCCTGGCGAACCGGGTGATTAACAAGCAAGGTGAAGTGGAACGGCTGCTCGGTATCAACATGGACATGACCGAGGTTAAGCAGCTCAACGATGCCCTCTTCCAGGAAAAAGAGCGTCTGCACATCACCCTCGACTCCATCGGTGAAGCGGTGCTGTGCACCGATATCAACATGAACGTCACCTTTATGAACCCGGTGGCTGAGAAAATGAGCGGCTGGCTGCAGACCGAGGCTATCGGCCAGCCGATCCTGAAGGTGTTGCACATCACCTTTGGTGAAAAAGGGCCGCTGATGGAAAATATTCACAGTGGAGATATGTCCCGTTCCGATATCGATCAGGACGTGGTGCTGAACTGCCGTACCGGCGGTAATTTTGATATTCACTACAGCATTACGCCGCTCAGCACGCTGGATGGGCAGAATATTGGCTCGGTTATCGTTATTCAGGACGTGACCGAGTCGCGCAAAATGCTGCGTCAGCTGAGCTATAGCGCCTCCCACGATGCACTGACCCATCTGGCAAACCGGGTCAGCTTCGAAAATCATCTTAAACGGCTCCTGCAGACCGTTCGCGAAACGCGACAGCGTCATGCCCTGGTCTTTATCGATCTCGACCGCTTCAAAGCCGTCAACGATACGGCAGGCCATACGGCGGGCGATGCCCTGCTGCGGGAACTCTCTTCCCTGATGTTGACCATGCTCCGCTCCAGCGACGTGCTGGCGCGTCTGGGCGGAGATGAGTTCGGGTTACTGCTACCGGACTGCAATATTGAAAGCGCACGCTATATTGCCGGTCGCCTGATCCACACGATCAATGACTATCACTTTATGTGGGAAGGCCGCCTGCACCGGATCGGTGCCAGCGCAGGCATCACGCTGATTGATGAAAATAACCATCAGGCGTCGGAGGTGATGTCGCAGGCGGATATAGCATGCTATGCCTCGAAAAACAGCGGGCGCGGCACTGTGACGGTTTACGAGCCCCAGCAGGAGCGGGATCACAACACGCGCAGCATGATGTCGCTTGATGAACAGTGGCACATGATCAAAGACAATCACCTGATGATGATTGCCCGCAGCGTCGCCTCCCCGCGTATCCCGGAAAGCAGCAATTTCTGGCTGCTCTCGTTACGCCTGTGGACCAGCCTGGGCGAAGTCCAGGAAGAGCATGCCTTCCGCTCGGGCCTGGCGGAGCCTGAGCTTCTGCACGCCCTCGACAGACGTATCTTTAATGAGTTTTTCCGCGCCTCTGCCGCACAGGTCGCCAGTAAAGGCATGGGAGTGGCGCTGCCGCTTTCCGAGGCAGGTTTAGCCAGCGCAACGCTGGTTGATGAGCTTCTCGACCTGCTGGATAAAAGCCCGATGCCGGGCCGTCTCCTGCATCTGATTATCTCTGCCGACGTGGTGTGCAGCCCGGATAAAAACCTGCAACGGAGTCTGCAAAAGCTTCGCCAGGCGGGCTGCCGCGTGATCTTCAGCCAGGTGGGCCGCGACATGAACGTCTTCACCCACCTGACCGCCAATATGGCCGACTATCTGATGCTGGACGCAGAGGTGGTAAGCAACGTCTATGGCAATCTGATGGATGAGATGATGGTGACCATTGTTCAGGGCCACGCCCAGCGTCTGGGAATGAAAACCATCGCGGGCCCCTGTAACCAGCCCATCATGATGGATACGCTCTCCGGCATCGGCGTTGATTTTATCTATGGTGACACCATCGCCGAGCCGCAGCCGCTGGATCTACTGCTCAACACCAGCTATTTCGCCATCAACTGACGGCGCCCAGCCGTCGGTATACCAGATGTGCAGCAGCGCGTAAGAGCGCCACGGCTGCCAGCGTTCGGCATAACGACGAATTTGCGCGGGCGTCATCCCGGCAAAGCGCTGCTTAATCAGATAATCATCCGGCAGAAATACATCTTTCGCCTGCCAGCCGCGCAGGGCCAGATAATTTGCCGTCCAGCGCCCTATCCCCGGCCGCTGCTGTAGCGCTTTCATACCGGCCTCAATATTCGCAGGCGGGAAAAGCGGAAACGTCCCGTCAATGACCGACTGCGCCAGATGAATTAACGACTCCGCGCGTTTCACCGGCATACCCAATCCTTTCAACGCCAGCGGGTCCGCTTCCGCCAGCACTTGCGGAGTGGGGAAACAGAGATACCCCGGACAATCCGCGATCGGTTCGCCGCACAGCGCCACCACGCGCGACGTCAGTTTCGCCGCCATCGCCACGCTCACCAGCTGTCCGAGAATCGCCCGGACGCCCTGCTCGTACGCGTCCATCGCCCCCGGCAAACGCAAGCCTGGCCGGGCAGCACCGAGATCGCCCAGCGTATCCGCGATGTGCTGCGGGTTGCAGGCGAGATCGAACAGACGTTCGATGCGTTCAAGGCACGTCCGCGCAACCGGGATTAACCCCGGACTGAGCGTCACGGTCAGCGTATGGGTGGCGATATCCGGCGTCACGCGAAATATCCCCTGATGCCCTTCGCAGGTAAAACTGCGCTCGTAGTAGTCGTGCGTGACGGTTTCAATGCCCGTCACCGCACGCGCGCCAAGAAAGCCAAACATCCACTGCCAGTCGTAAGGGGGAAGCCAGGTGAGGGTATACATCGTTGCTCCTTTTTTTGTGTTATTAGAATAAACGTAAAGACCTTGTATTGCCTTGCTTTCATATTCCTGTTGTCGCCATGCAGACATTTCGTTAAAGTCTCGCCCCTTCTCACCGGCATGGGGATTCATCGTGTTTATTGGATTTGACTACGGTACGGCAAACTGCTCGGTTGCGATTATGCAAAACGGGCAGCCACGGCTCCTGAAAATGGAAAAAGAGAGCACGCTGCTGCCGTCAATGCTCTGCGCGCCAACGCGTGAAGCGGTGAGCGAATGGCTGTTCCGCCACCATCAGGTTCCGGCCACGGCGGCGGAGACCCAGGCGCTGCTGCGCCGGGCGGTCAGCTTCAACCGTGAGGAAGACATCGACGTTACGCCTTCCAGCGTGCAGTTCGGCCTCTCTTCGCTCGGGCACTACATTGAAGACCCGGAAGAGGTTTACTTCGTTAAGTCGCCAAAATCCTTCCTCGGCGCCAGCGGCCTGAAGCCGCAGCAGGTGGCGATGTTTGAAGATCTGGTCTGCGCGATGATGCTGCATATTCGCAATCAGGCGCAGACGCAGGTCTCCGAGGCGATTACCCAGGCGGTCATTGGCCGCCCGATCAACTTCCAGGGTCTGGGCGGCGACGAGGCCAACCAGCAGGCGCAGGGGATCCTTGAACGCGCGGCGAACCGGGCAGGCTTCCGCGACGTGGTGTTCCAGTACGAGCCGGTTGCCGCGGGGCTGGACTTTGAAGCCACGCTGACGGAAGAGAAGCGCGTATTAGTCGTGGACATCGGCGGGGGCACAACGGACTGCTCGCTGCTGCTGATGGGACCACAGTGGCATAACCGTCGCGATCGTGAAAATAGCCTGCTCGGACACAGCGGCTGCCGCGTAGGCGGTAACGATCTCGATATCGCGCTGGCATTCAAAAGCCTTATGCCGCTGCTCGGCATGGGCGGACAAACGGAAAAAGGCATCGCCCTGCCGATCCTGCCGTGGTGGAACGCGATTGCCATCAACGACGTGCCTGCGCAAAGTGATTTTTACAGCACCGCGAACGGCCGCTTCCTTAACGATCTGGTGCGCGACGCGCAGGACGCCGAAAAAGTCGCTCTGCTGTATAAAGTGTGGCGTCAGCGCCTGAGCTACCGCGTGGTGCGTACTGCTGAAGAGAGCAAAATTGCCCTTTCCGATCGCGCTGAGCATGCGGTCTCCCTGCCGTTTATCAGCGACGATCTGGCCACCGCGATTTCGCAGGACGGGCTGGAGACGGCGCTCGCCCAGCCGCTGCAGCGTATTCTGGAGCAGGTGCAGCTGGCGCTGGAGAACGGCAAAGAGAAGCCGGACGTTATCTACCTGACCGGGGGGAGCGCCCGTTCGCCGCTGATCAAGAAAGCGCTGGCGGAACAGCTGCCGGGCATTCCCATTGCCGGTGGGGATGACTTTGGCTCCGTCACCGCAGGGCTGGCGCGCTGGGCGCAGGTGATGTTTAGCTAAAACTACGCTCGCCCCTTACTGTGATACGGGGCGAGCGAATTCAGGGTGTGGTAAGGCGCGGATTATTCTGCTTTTCCTGCCCTGGAGACTTCTTTTCCCGGACGGGCCTCGCGATATTTTCACACCGCTTCATGAATCCTTTAAACTCCGCCAGCGCCACCGGGGGCATAAAAAAGTACCCCTGCTGGTAGTCGACCTGATTATCCACAAGCCACTCGCGCTGGTAGTCATATTCCACCCCCTCAGCCACGGTTTGCAGCCCCAGAATGGCGGCCAGGTTTATTATCGACTCCAGCATTGGCAGCGACTGCTCATGCGCGTGGATGCCGTTGATAAAGGTCTTGTCGATTTTAATCACATCGAGTTCAAGCTCGTTCAGATAGCAAAGATTCGCATACCCCGTGCCAAAATCATCCAGCGCAAACAGTACCCCGCGATTGCGCAGAGAGCGGATCAGCTCTTTTATTGCGGGAGTCACCACCAGCGTCTGGTTTTCGGTTATTTCGATCATCAGCTTTATTGGCACCGATTCCGTTAACTCTAAAAAGTTAAGGCACTCCCAGTAAAAGACGGGATTGCTCAGGCTTGAAGGGCTTACGTTAAAGGCGACAAAAAAGGACTGTTCGTGCCGGTGAATGCTGTGATTTAAATCGCTGGCCACCTTATTCATTAAATAGCTGGTCAGCTCATTAATAAGCCCACTTTTTTCCGCCAGCGGAATAAACTCACGCTGGGAGATGGCGTAATTATGACCCAACGGCCAGCGCGCTAGCACCTCGACCCCGCTCAGCTCTCCATTGCTGCCGACGATAGGCTGGTAATATGGAATAATCTCCTCATTTTTCAGCGCCAGGCTCAATCGTTCCGCCTCGTTATTATCACAGACATAGCGCGGCGGCTTTTCATTTCCACTTATTCTTTCTGCCAGCAGGCCGTTACGGGAAAGAAAAATAATGGACTCGTTGAAATTATCAAATCCAAGACGATGGGTTATTTTATCCCGATAGCGATAAAGCGATTTCACTGCCAGCGAATTCGCCCGGCAAAATTCATCCTGGCCGGTTCGGGTGAATGAGGCATTGAGCATCTCCTGTTCAAAATCGCTCAGGCGAAATTCATCCACAAAGCCTATTCTAGCGGGCGCATCGCTTTCAGTATTCGCCATCAAAATCTTCTTCAGCGAATCAATGATGTCATCAGCGTCCAGTCTGGCATCGATACACTCCGCGTATTCAAAACCTCGGTTAATACATTTATTTTCACTCAGCTTAATAACCACACTCTTGATATTAATAAACTGACTGCTGTTTCTTTGCAGCCACCGTTTGACCAGGCCAAATGGCATTCGGCTATCAATAATTAACAGGCAGGTTTTGTACTGGGGCGTGGAGATATCAGAATCATTGATGTAGGTTCCGGTATCCACCAGTATCAGATTAGGTAAAAATGACCTAATCCCTGAGAAAAGATAAATGTCATAACTAAGCAGGAAGACCTTTTTCGTGTTCATAATCATCACCATCATGGTTTTAATTGCAAAGGCTACCCCTCCCTCAAATAGAGAGAACATTCACAATTGATTCTGTTTCCAACGATATACATGTCAGATAATTAACATTCTCATTGCAAAGCTAAGCAAAAGCTTTTTATATCCCCGGGTTGCGGTCAGAGTTAAAATGATAAGAATATTCCCATCAGCAGAACAGGAAATTTTCTTAGCTGCGGCAAGTACAAACAAATGCCCTTACATTCACAATCAGACAAACTAAAATCTCATAAACAAATAAAAAAACAGAACATAACACCTGTAAATCATTGTAAAGCAGAGAATCACTTCGCACGGCAGACCATCAGCGTGCGGCGCAAATCCCTGATACCATACACATTGTCGTCGATATGGATAACCTTGTAATAAAACAGCTTCTGTTTTGACATCAGCAAATCTGTTATCGCGTCGGGCAGATCGTCATTATCGTTCTTGACTATTGCCAGGCGCTCTGTACGCAGATATCCGTCGCTATCCTTCCCTAAAAAACGCAGCGACGTAGTGCGATTTACGGCGTACTGTTTATCATTTACGCTCAACATACCCACCTGCGACAGCATCCCGTCTTTTTCCGAAGAGATCCTGAATACCTGGAGAACCTCTCCCTTTATTTTTATCCCGTTTTTTTGCGCGTCCAGATCGAGATGATATTTAGAGGTACAGACCAGCGCCGCCGGGATTGTCCCGCGGTAAAGTACAATTAAGAGAAGCGCGACCAGCGCTGTCATGATGCTAATAAAAATAATTTTGGCACTCATACGCCACCTTTTTTTCATCCATCATACAAATACTGAAAAAATGTTCTTTCAGTTTATTTCCCTTAGACAGGCTGTTATCGTCATAAAATATGATAGCTCTCTTCGTGCCGTTACAAATGGCATTAAAATCTTTCCATCTTTTAGAATGCAAAAACTTAAAAATTTTCTCCGACGAATTATCATCCATCGTATACACTTCGCAGACCCCAGTATTTGAAACATGCACCACGCCGTCGTTACTGCGAAACATTACGGTAAGAAAAACACCCATACCTCCCACTACAAACAGGAAAAAAACAAACCAGACTAAAAATTTTTTGTTCCAGAGAATCGTCCCTACATGATTAATATTTGTTACGTCTTTATCGGTAGCATCCAATATATCTTCGCGGTTATCGTTGACCTGCGCCTGAAAAATAAAGCCTTCTCGTGGGATGGTAATGATAACACCATCAATACCCAACGCAGAAAATCCCTTGCGTAACAAACTAATGCTTTTATTGAGACTATGTCCGGAGGGATTCATGCCATACTTAGCCCAGACTTCTTCAATGATCAGTTCGCGGCTTAATTGGCGTTCATTATTTATAATAAAAAAATCCAGTAACCTTGCCACCGAAGCGGAAAGAACAACTTGTTGATCTTGTACGCTCAATTCTCGTTTCTTAGAGTCGTACAAAACCCGACCATTAATTATCTTTCTCATCCAGACAAACTCTTATATTTTTCTTTCATTATGCAAGCAACCTATACAGAGTATATTTACCTTATACAGGTTGGCAATATAAGAATATTTTTATTTGGATTTTATGAATCGGATTTAAAACACGCGTTGCCAATAGGGATATACTTGTGCAAAGCGACAATGAATTTTTTATTTTGTTTTTTTAACCCGCTGCTGCGATACGTTTCTCCGGGGAGAACGTAACGGATAGTGGCCTCATCATCCGTTGAATTGCACCCCTGCTGCACAATGATTTTAAAAAAAGTGTTCCCGGTATTTTTAAGCACCCCGGCCTGCTCATCCAGGGTATAGCGCAGGTCGATTTTTCTCGGGCGCACCACCAGTATCGTATCCAGGGCGATAGCCGGTATCGCTTCGCTTCTTTTCCCCCCGTTGCGCTCCGGGAACATCGTGACGGGCAACTCCGTGAACTGCACCCGGTAATAGCGCTCCCTCTCATCCTGCGGGCCGCGATAGAAAATCTTAAAAAACTCCCCGGCATCCGGGGCCAGCGAGAACGTCAGCGGCGCAAAAATCAGCTCCCCTTCTTCTATATCCTGCCGCTTCTCGCCGCCCGGCCCGGGCTTATCAATTTTCACCGCAGAAATGCGATACACATTCTGCTTTTTGCTGTCGTTAAAAATGCGTTTGCTGATGAATGACTTGTCCGCAGGCATCTCGTAAATCGTGGAGTCGAGATACAGGGCGTGCGCCGAAAAGCTCAGCAGCGCCGCACTGATGATTGCCGCATACCCGCGCTTCATTTGGTGACACCCAGCCAGTTCGCGGTGACTTTGATTTCGCCGCTGGCGCTAACCACGCCTTCCCAGTCGGAGCCTCCAACCGTCAGCGCCGAGCGGGAGTCATTCATCGGGAACAGCAGCGATAAGCCGGTGCTGAAGTAGCTTCCGTCGTCGGTGTTATTCGCATCCCACGGCGTTTGTTGCCACAGCGCATCGTTTAGGCTGATGGGCGCCTCGCCACAGCTATTGCGCACCTGCGTCACGCTGCCCGACTGGTTGCTGTACTGCAGATACGCCGGGATCGGCACGCTGATCCCGCCCTGCGCGGAGGTAAACAGGCAGTACGGCGTATTGTTAATGGTCGTGGTGTCCCCCGTTACCTGAGCGGTAATACTGTCCGCCTGACGCGGGCCGGAAACGGTGACGACATAGTCCATGCCAATCGGGGAATCATCGCCGATGGTGCCGCTGCCACTTGCCGACGTGGTGTTATTCGACGAGACAATGCTGATTCCATACTCCTTCGGAATAATGTTCAGCTGCAGCGATGGCGTGAACTCGTAATGTCCCGACTCCGGCGTTAAGCTATTGCGGAAGGCAAAGGTAAAAGGCTGGCTGTTGGTGATGCTGTAGCCCGAGTCGACAAGGTTTTTAAGAAACGTCTTCGACAAAAAGAGATAGACGTAGTGGCCGTCCGTTGAGAAGACATTGTAATAAGCCGTTGTCGCGCTGAAGTTATACCAGTTCGAGCCGTTGCCGGAATAACGCACCGTTGACGCCGCCGGGGTAAAGCCCAGCGCGGCGGAATCGATATAGGCCCTGAAGGTGAGCGATGCGGTGAGGTTCGCGGTCTGCTGAAGGGTGTAGCTGACCATTTTGCAGATCACGCCGCTTACGTTTCCGACAATCCCCAACTCGCAGGCGCCGGAGTCATTGGTAATGCTCGGCGTCCCGTCGCTGGCGATCCACAGCTCCTGGAAAGCGCTGGTAGATTCCAGCGCCAGATGGCCGCGCTTGGTTAAGGTGTAGTTCACGTAGTTCCAGCGCCCGGTGCTTTGATCCTTACAGCGCTCGCCCCCCGCGTAATCATAGTTAACCGAGGTATAGCAGCGGTTAAAGACATACGTTTCGCTGCTGCCGGTCGGCATCGCGCGGAAATATTCGTAGGCCGAATCGCTCAGCGACGCAAAGCCGTACGCCCCGCCCACCACACCCGCGACCGAGCCGACCTGAGCGTGGTAGAAACCGTTGCTGTCTCGGCCCTGTCCGGAGATATAGCCGGACGTTGGGCATTGCGTACCGCTGTAACAACGGATGCCACTAAACGGTCCGTCAATCGGCGAATTATCGATCCACATATCCTGATAGTTATTCGCCGGAGCCGTCCAGCCCACGTAGCCGAGATAGCCGAGGCTTACCTGCGAGGTGCCGTATTTCACCCAGGTGTTGGATCCGCTAAAGCGAGGATCGAGCGCGGAGGGGGTAATGAAATACTCACCGTCCACGGCGTTTTCAATAAACAGAAAGTTATTGCTGACCGAGCCGGACGAGGACGCGGTCAACGCTTTCGCTGCCAGCGGCGTTAATGCACCCGCAACGAGTAATGGAAGAATAAGATTAATATTTTTCATAGCATTATCTCTGCGCCATAGTCGATTGCAGTGCGCATTGCACGTCCCCGACCCACGCTGCGCCGCGGGCTTTTTCCAGATCTAAATCGGCTTCGCAGATGTTGCCATTCGCCGAAACAAGGGTAATGACGGGGAATGTCTTATCGATATCAATTGCGAACTCACCTTTCGCATCGGTGCGCGTTTTACCGATGTGGTTATGAATATCGGTATTGGCCGCGAGCTGTCCGTTCGGATAGCGCACGCGCCCGAAGACGGTCACCATGCTTTTCACTTCCGGCGCCACCACACCAACGTTGCCCGGATAAAGGTTCAGCGACTGCTTACGCCCGGAGACGATATCGAAGCTGTCCTCGGAGTTGCGGTCGTTCATGATCTCCAGCTTGTACTGGGCGTATGGCGGCAGCGCGATAAAGCTCGATTTGCCGCTCAGAACGTAGTGACGGCTATTGATTTTTGCCGCCAGCTTGCCGTCACCTGCCAGCCCGGTTTTCACGATGATGCCGGAACGCTGGCGCTCTTTACTGAGGCCGAAATCGCCCCCCGCCCAGGCAACCGAACCCTGGGATGAGAAGTTCAGGTTGGTAGCGTTATCCGCAGATCGGGTAACGGAGACCGTCCCGGCGTTGTATTTGGTGGCGTAACTCATGTTGCCGTTCACGGAATAATCGTTGCCGTAGTTTTGCTCGCCGCTCAGGCGGGTGGAGGCCGCGATCCCCGCCGAGGTAATTGGCCCGTCTTCAAACTGCTTGCGGGCGCTGATGTTGCCCTGCGTTGCACCGTAACGATCCCGCGATGCCCCGACGCTCAGCCAGGAGGCCAGCGGCAGCGAGAAGTCGAGGCTGACATAACGCTCCTGACGACCATCGTCATTCCGGTTGTTGTAGTAATAGCGCTGCACCCCGGCGCGCAGGCCGACGGTGGCGTAACGCCCGGCGTACAGCGTGGTGCTGTAATCCAGGTTGCGATATTTGTTGCCCGAGTAGCGGTTTTCCGTCTGGCTCACCGTCAGCGATCCCCCGTGCGGAATAAAGCGTCCGAGGTTAATCGTGCCGCCAATGGAGTAGTTATCGCGCTCCTGCACCGGCAAACGGTCGCCAATTTTGCTGTCCTCGCGTGACGCCCACACCGAGCCAAACCCGCCAGGAGCGTTGAGGCTCACGCTGCTAACGTTGCGCCAGGTACCGTCGTTTGCCACCAGCGTTTGGGTGCCCACGCTCACGTATTCATTGACGTTTAAGGTCAGGTCGGTTTCGTTCACGGCGTTGGAATCAAAGCCGTACAGCGTGGACTTCACGTTCAGGCCGGAGAGGATCGCCAGCGTCAGTGAGGCCGCACCGCCGGCTATCCAGGTCTGCTCGCTGCCGGCATTGTGGTAGTGATTGCGCTTGTAGCTTACGCGATCGTAATCCAGCGATCCGCCGAACACCTGCCATGAGAGCTGGTCCAGCCCGGCGGCCTGCTGGCGCGCGAAGATTTTATTCACGCGGCTGACGCGGGTGTTCACCGTGCGACCATTCACCACGATATCCACCGTCACGTCGTAAACCCCGTAGGGAAAACGGCTGGTGTCTATTTCGTAGCTGCCCATGTTGAAGTTCTGCACGCTCAGCAAGCGCCCGTCGCGGAAGACGTGGACTTCCCCGGCGGCAGGAAGAAAGACCGTAATGGGGGTCAGCGACAGCGCGGTATTTTCCACCACTGTGCTGCCTTTATTGCCGTAGCTGGCGCCGTAGATTTTTCCGCCGTTCAGCGCGTTCAGGCTGGCAATGGACTGTACGTTCCACGTATCCAGCATTCCCAGCGCCAGGCGATAGCCCTCGTAGTCGCGCTCGTACATCGCGCGATACACCTTGCTCGAACTGTTGCTCTCGCCAATACCGTATACCGAACCGTTAATATTGAAGTGATGCTCCCGAAGCGACAGGGTGTTATCCAGCGTTAAATAGCTGCGCGAGCTGCTGCCATTCTGATAGTCGTTGTAATAGGTGCCGAAATTGTAATTAAGCACGTTAGAGAGCCTGTCCACGCTGGACGGGCCTAATAAGGTGCTGCGCGCCACTACAGCCTCGGTTAGCGCGTCCCGACTGACGATCATCTCCAGGTGAAACGACGAAACGTTAAGCTGCAGGCGGGCTTCCGGCGTCAGGGCAATCGCGGTGTTATCAACAAACTTAGCGTCAGCGATTTTTTCTACCATGCCGCGGGTTTTATCCGACAGCACGGCGTTATTTGGCAGGTCGGAAACCATAATCGACTTCACGGTAATGTTCCCGTCGACCAGAGAGATAACCGCATCCGCAATTTTCTGCTGACTCTTTTCGTCCGTTTCCTGATAGCGAATAAATACCGGAACTGTCATTCCCTGCTCCAGCGAACGGGCAAACGCGCCAGGAATAACGTATTTCCCTATTTTCACGGGCGCAGAATGGGCAAAGCCTGGTGTTAACGCTAACGAGAGAAATACACTTCCCCCAACGAGATATTTAAATGACATACGCATCCTTACACATCGGCATTTTAATTTTTGGTACCGGTAATGGCGTTATGTTTTTACTTCACTGTAATAAATTGCTTGCCGTGCCAGATGCCAATACGAGTACGGCTATTCGACACATCGCTTTTTTGCAGCCTTATTTTTGTGCCCGGCATGACGTAATAACGCTCGCGGCAGCCCCTGCCCTGATCCTGCGCCTTGTCCTTGCAGGCGCCGTAGGCGATCACGCGAAATGAGACATTGCCGGTATTGGTAATCAGATCGTCCTGACGGCTGTAGTCGAAGCGCTCCTTACGCGGGGCAACAACCAGAATGGTGCCAATTTCCGCCGAGGCCGTGGCCGTCGCGGCTTTACCGGCTTTGGTGGTTGCGCTTTCACTGATCGGCTCGTCTATCCACTGCAGGCGGTAATAACGCTCTTTATCATCCTCCGGACCTTTATAGAAAAAACGAAACACATCTTTCGCTTCGCCAGGAAGAATAAGGCTGGCGGGTGTCGATAATAATTCACCGGGATTAGCGTTCAGCTCGACGCCGCCGGGCAGCGGAGAGGAGAGTTGTTTTACCGTCACACTCACATAGCGCGCAGAGTCCGTCGTGTTGATGATTTCTTTCGATAATGAACTCTCTTCGGAAATCATTATCGATGTAATATCACCCACATTAATTGCCCAGCTGGAAAAGGATGTTGCAATCCCTACCAACATGGCTATTGGCACATATTTAGTCATTACTTATTTCCTGAGAAAATTCGGGAGAGTAACTCTCCCGAATTTTATTCATTACGCTGGCGTGGTCCAGGTCGCGTTGAACTGTACTTTCACATCGCCAGTCCAGTAGCCGTCAGGCAGCGCTGAGTAATCTGTTACCGGAGTCGTACCGTCAGAGGTAGCAGAGGAAATGGAGAACTTGAAGCTGGACTGATCGCTCACGCGCTCAGCACCGTTATAAGCACCATCCGCCATCAGGCTCTCGAGGCCAGAGGTTGAAGAGGAGTTAACCAGTACGGTTTCAGACGCGCTGGAAAGCGCGTTGCCGTTCCATGCCACACCCACGTCCAACGTAGACGCATCGCCGCTTGCGTTGGTCAGAGTATTGCTGATGACCTGTGCAGTCAGCTCGAAATCTGTCGCACTTTCTTGTCCCTGAATGGTTACGTCAAAAGCGCCGTCCTGAGTGTTAAACCCGTTCAGGCCTTCCGCATACTGGAAAGTCAGAGAGTTCAGCGGAGTAACAACCAGCATGCTGGTTGTATCTTTTGTAGCCGTTGCATCCCATGACGCTGTAGCAGAGGCAGTCACATCAGCCATTGCATTTGCGGCTGCGAACACAGAAACCAGAGAGGCCACCAGTAATAACTTTTTCATTTTTTTCTCCTGAGAACAAACGCGCAACCAGGCACTCTTTATAAGAACCAGGATGCTCCATTTAATTGCGAGCGAAATTTGCCGCGCCAAAAAAGTATTATTCGAAATAATCTTCCTCACAACACCATAAAATACGAAAAACCTTAACATCTCTAAGAATTTTCTTATCAAAAATAGGTTAGCAACACCCGACAGCAACATTAAACCCTGATAAATAATTAATTAATAGCTTTTAATTCTTAATTAATCGCAAATTAAGGATTTTAAATCCATTCTTATTTTTTGATACAAATCAAAATAGGAAAAGAATACGAAAAAGCCAAAAAACATTATGAATCAATTAACTATTGAACTCGATCTAAAATAAAAATGTTTGTTAAATTTTTGCTAAAAACATGCATCAATTTAGTAATGAGTGGAAAATTCCTATACTATATTAATAATGACAGGAATATTCTTAGACTTTTAATTAATAATAAATACCGAGCAGCGGGTTATATTTTTTATCGAAGAAGAGTAACTTCGGAATATTCCACGAATAAAGAAATATTCCTGGATTAAACCGAATCCGCGAAGCGCTACGCAACGAAGCCGCACCGGCACCATTCAGACCATTCCTGACAGTCTTCCATATTTCCTCCATTTTTCCACCGTGTTGCCTGACTAAACTAGTATCATTCCCCGAAGTATTCATGATGAGAACGTATAACGATGAAAGGCAGTAACAAATCCCGCTGGGCAATCGCCGCTGGCATCATTGTGGTGGTCCTTGCCACCGCCTGGTACTGGCACAGTCAATCCACGAACTCCGCAGCCCCCACCGGTGCCAGCAGTCAGGCACAGCGCCCGGCAGGCGGAGGGCGTCACGGCATGCGCGGCGGCGCGCTGGCACCGGTCCAGGCGGCGACGGCGGTGAATAAAGCCGTTCCTCGCTATCTCACAGGTCTCGGAACCATTACCGCCGCCAATACCGCCACGGTGCGCAGCCGCGTCGACGGCCAGCTCATCGCGATCCACTTCCAGGAAGGTCAGCAGGTTAAGGCGGGCGATCTGCTGGCAGAAATCGACCCGAGCCAGTTTAAGGTCGCCCTCGCCCAGGCGCAGGGACAGCTTGCGAAAGACAAAGCCACGCTCGCCAACGCCCGGCGCGATCTGGCCCGCTACCAGCAGCTGGTGAAAACGAATCTGGTGTCTCGCCAGGAGCTGGACACCCAGCAGTCGCTGGTCAGCGAAACGCAGGGCACCATCAAAGCCGACGAGGCCGCGGTCGCCAGCGCGCAGCTGCAGCTGGACTGGAGTCGTATCACCGCGCCGATTGACGGGCGCGTTGGCCTGAAGCAGGTCGATATCGGCAACCAGATCTCCAGCGGCGACACCACGGGCATCGTGGTGATCACCCAGACCCACCCGATTGATTTAGTCTTTACCCTGCCGGAAAGCGATATCGCGACCGTCATGCAGGCGCAAAAATCCGGAAAGGGCCTGGTGGTGGAAGCCTGGGACCGCACCAACAAGCAAAAACTGAGTGAAGGTTCCCTGCTGAGTCTGGATAACCAGATAGATACCACCACCGGTACCATCAAGCTGAAGGCGCGCTTTAATAACCAGGACGATTCCCTCTTCCCGAACCAGTTCGTCAACGCGCGAATGCTGGTTGCTACCGAAGAGAACGCGGTGGTGATCCCCACCGCTGCGCTGCAGATGGGTAACGAAGGTAACTTCGTCTGGGTACTTAACAGCGACAATAAGGTCAGCAAGCACCTGGTGAAAACCGGTATCCAGGACAGCCAGACGGTGGTCATCGCCGCCGGCCTTTCCGCAGGCGACCGCGTGGTCACAGACGGCATTGACCGTCTGACCGAAGGTGCCAAAGTGGAAGTGGTTGAACCTGCGAAACAGGGAGAGAAATCCTGATGCAGGTTATGCCCCCAGGCTCTACAGGTGGGCCGTCACGCCTGTTTATCCTCCGTCCTGTCGCCACCACGCTGCTGATGGTGGCGATCCTGCTCGCCGGGATTATTGGCTATCGCTTCCTGCCCGTCTCCGCGCTGCCGGAAGTGGATTACCCAACGATTCAGGTTGTCACTCTCTATCCGGGGGCCAGCCCGGACGTGGTGACGTCCGCCATCACCGCCCCGCTGGAGCGACAGTTTGGGCAGATGTCCGGGCTAAAACAGATGTCCTCCCAGAGTTCCGGCGGCGCATCCGTCGTGACGCTGCAGTTCCAGCTGACGCTGTCGCTGGACGTCGCCGAGCAGGAGGTACAGGCCGCCATCAACGCCGCCACCAACCTGCTGCCTTCGGACCTGCCTAACCCGCCGGTCTACAGCAAGGTGAACCCGGCGGATCCGCCGATCATGACGCTTGCCGTCACCTCCTCCGCCATGCCGATGACCCAGGTCGAAGACATGGTCGAAACGCGCGTGGCGCAGAAAATTTCTCAGGTCTCCGGCGTCGGCCTCGTCACCCTGGCGGGCGGCCAGCGCCCCGCCGTGCGCGTGAAGCTCAACGCGCAGGCGATTGCCGCGCTGGGGCTGACCAGCGAAACCATCCGCACCGCCATCAGCAGTGCCAACGTTAACTCGGCAAAAGGCTCGCTGGACGGCCCTACCCGCGCCGTGACGCTCTCTGCCAACGATCAGATGCAGTCCGCCGATGAATACCGACAGCTAATTATTGCTTACCAGAACGGCGCCCCGGTGCGTCTGGGCGACGTGGCGACCGTGGAGCAAGGTGCTGAGAACAGCTGGCTCGGCGCCTGGGCCAACAGGCAGCAGGCGATCGTGATGAACGTACAGCGCCAGCCGGGTGCTAACATCATCGAAACCGCCGACAGCATCCGCACCATGCTGCCGCAGCTGATCGAAAGCCTGCCGAAATCGGTCAGCGTGAAGGTGCTTTCCGACCGCACCACCAACATTCGCGCATCGGTCACCGACACCCAGTTTGAGCTGATGCTGGCGATTGCGCTGGTGGTCATGATCATCTATCTGTTCCTGCGTAACGTTCCGGCAACCATCATTCCCGCCGTCGCCGTGCCGCTCTCGCTGGTCGGGACCTTTGCGGTGATGGTGTTCCTCGATTTTTCGATTAACAACCTTACGCTGATGGCGCTCACCATCGCCACCGGGTTCGTGGTGGATGACGCCATCGTCGTTATCGAGAACATTTCGCGCTATATCGAGAAAGGTGAAAAACCGCTGGCGGCCGCGCTGAAAGGCGCGGGCGAAATCGGCTTTACCATTATCTCGCTGACCTTCTCGCTGATTGCGGTGCTGATCCCGCTGCTGTTTATGGGCGATATCGTCGGGCGGCTGTTCCGCGAATTTGCCGTGACGCTGGCGGTCGCCATTTTGATCTCCGCCGTGGTGTCGCTGACCCTGACGCCGATGATGTGCGCCCGCATGCTGAGCCACGAGTCCCTGCGCAAGCAAAACCGCTTCTCGCGCGCCTCCGAGCGCATGTTCGAGCGGATTATTGCCGCCTACGGTCGCGTGCTGGCGAAAGTCCTCAATCATCCGTGGGCCACGCTCGGCGTGGCGCTGGGAACCCTGGCGCTCAGCGTGATGCTGTGGATTTTCATTCCGAAAGGCTTCTTCCCCATCCAGGACAACGGCATTATTCAGGGCACGCTTCAGGCGCCGCAGTCGGTCTCCTTCGCCAATATGGCGCAGCGCCAGCAGCAGGTGTCTGAAATCATCATGAAGGATCCGGCGGTCGAGAGCCTGACGGCCTACGTGGGCGTCGACGGCACCAACCCGTCGCTCAACAGCGCGCGTCTGCAGATCAACCTCAAGCCGCTGGATGAACGCGACGATCGCGTCAACGCCGTCATTGAGCGTCTGCAAAGCGCCGTCGCACGCGTGCCGGGCGTGGAGCTTTACCTGCAGCCCATTCAGGATTTGACCATTGATACCCAGGTCAGCCGCACGCAGTACCAGTTCACGCTGCAGGCCACCACGCTGGATGCCCTCAGCACCTGGGTGCCGCAGCTGGTGAATAAGCTTAACACCCTGCCGCAGCTCTCCGACGTCAGCAGCGACTGGCAGGACAAAGGGCTGGCGGCATACGTGAACGTCAACCGCGATACCGCCAGCCGTCTGGGCATTACCATGTCGGATGTGGATAACGCCCTGTACAACGCCTTCGGTCAGCGCCTGATCTCCACCATCTACACCCAGGCCAACCAGTATCGCGTAGTGCTGGAGCACAACACGGAGAACACGCCCGGCCTGGCGGGGCTGGACTCGGTGCGCCTGACCAGCAAAGACGGCGGTATTGTACCGCTGAGCGCTATCGCCACGGTGGAAGAACGCTATACCCCGCTGTCAATCAACCATCTGGATCAGTTCCCGTCCACCACCATCTCCTTCAACGTGCCGGACAATTATTCTCTCGGCGAAGCGGTGGAGGCCGTTCAGGCTGCTGAAAAAGAGCTCAGCTTCCCGTCCGATATTCAGACCCAATTCCAGGGCAGCACCCTGGCGTTTCAGGCCGCGCTGGGTAACACCATCTGGCTGATCGTCGCGGCGGTCGTGGCGATGTACATCGTGCTCGGGGTGCTGTACGAAAGCTTTATCCACCCGATCACCATCCTCTCTACCCTGCCGACGGCGGGCGTGGGGGCGCTGCTGGCGCTGATGCTGGCGGGCAGCGAGCTGGACGTCATTGCCATCATCGGCATTATCCTGCTTATCGGGATCGTGAAGAAAAACGCCATCATGATGATCGACTTCGCCCTGGCCGCCGAGCGCGAGCAGGGCATGTCGCCGCGCGACGCCATCTTCCAGGCCTGTCTGCTGCGTTTTCGTCCGATCCTGATGACGACGCTGGCCGCCCTGCTGGGCGCGCTGCCGCTGATGCTCAGCACCGGCGTCGGCGCGGAGCTGCGCCGTCCGCTGGGTATCGGTATGGTCGGCGGCCTGCTGGTGAGCCAGGTGCTAACGCTCTTTACCACGCCGGTGATCTACCTGCTGTTTGACCGCCTGGCGCTGTGGGCCAAAAGCCGCCTCCCGAAACGTGAAGAGGAGGCATAAGTGAAGTTTTTCGCCCTCTTCATTTATCGCCCGGTGGCGACAATTTTAATCTCGCTCGCCATTACCCTCTGCGGCGTGCTGGGCTTCCGGCTGCTGCCGGTGGCGCCCCTGCCGCAGGTGGATTTCCCGGTGATCATGGTCAGCGCCTCGCTGCCGGGTGCGTCACCGGAGACCATGGCCTCGTCGGTTGCCACGCCGCTGGAGCGTTCCCTTGGGCGGATTGCGGGGGTCAACGAGATGACCTCCAGCAGCTCGCTGGGCAGCACGCGCATCATTCTGGAGTTCAGCTTCGACCGGGATATTAACGGCGCGGCGCGCGACGTGCAGGCCGCCATCAACGCCGCACAGAGCCTGCTGCCGAGCGGGATGCCGAGCCGACCAACCTACCGCAAGGCCAACCCGTCCGATGCGCCGATCATGATCCTGACGCTGACCTCGGACACGTATTCTCAGGGGCAGCTTTACGACTTTGCCTCCACCCAGCTGGCGCAGACCATCTCACAAATTAACGGCGTCGGTGACGTGAGCGTCGGGGGAAGTTCCCTGCCCGCCGTGCGCGTGGGCTTAAACCCGCAGGCGCTGTTCAACCAGGGCGTGTCGCTGGATGACGTGCGCTCCGCCATCAGCAACGCCAACGTGCGCAAACCGCAGGGAGCGATTGAGGACGGTAGCCACCGATGGCAGATCCACACCAACGACGAGCTGAAAACCGCCGCGGAATATCAGCCGCTCATTATTCACTACAACAACGGCGCGGCGGTGCGCTTAAGCGACGTAGCCAGCGTCACCGACTCGGTGCAGGACGTGCGTAACGCCGGGATGACCAACGCTAAGCCGGCCATTCTGCTGATGATCCGCAAGCTGCCGGAAGCGAACATTATTGAGACGGTGAACAGCATTCGCGCCCGCCTTCCGGACCTGCAGGAGACCATCCCGGCGGCAATCGATCTGCAAATTGCCCAGGATCGCTCCCCGACCATTCGCGCCTCGCTTGAAGAGGTGGAGCAAACGCTGATTATCTCCGTCGCGCTGGTGATCCTGGTGGTCTTCCTGTTCCTGCGATCCGGCCGTGCGACGCTTATTCCGGCGGTGGCCGTGCCGGTCTCGCTGATCGGTACCTTTGCCGCCATGTACCTGTGCGGGTTTAGCCTCAACAACCTGTCGCTGATGGCCCTGACGATAGCGACGGGCTTCGTGGTGGATGACGCCATCGTGGTGCTGGAAAACATTTCCCGCCACCTGGAAGCAGGCGTGAAGCCGCTGCAGGCTGCGCTCCAGGGCACGCGCGAGGTGGGCTTTACGGTGCTCTCCATGAGCCTGTCGCTGGTAGCGGTATTCCTGCCGCTGCTTTTGATGGGCGGGCTGCCGGGCCGGCTGCTGCGCGAGTTTGCCGTCACCCTCTCCGTCGCTATCGGCATTTCGCTGGTTATCTCCCTAACGCTGACGCCAATGATGTGCGGCTGGATGCTCAAGCGCAGCAAACCGCATTCGCAGCCGCGCCGCAAAGGCTTTGGTCGCCTCCTGATGGCCATGCAGGAAGGCTACGGCAAATCGCTGAAGTGGGTGCTGAACCATACCCGTCTGGTCGGCCTGGTGCTTGTTGCTACCATTGGGCTGAACGTCTGGATGTACATCACCATCCCGAAAACCTTCTTCCCGGAGCAGGACACCGGCGTGCTGATGGGGGGTATTCAGGCGGACCAGAGCATTTCGTTCCAGGCGATGCGCGGCAAGCTGCAGGACTTTATGAAGATCATCCGGGAAGACAAAGCCGTGGACAACGTCACCGGCTTTACCGGCGGGTCACGCGTTAACAGCGGGATGATGTTTATTACCCTGAAACCGCGCGGCGAGCGCAACGAAACCGCCCAGCAGGTGATTGACCGTCTGCGGGTGAAGCTCGCCAAAGAGCCGGGCGCCAATCTGTTTTTGATGGCCGTTCAGGATATCCGCGTCGGCGGCCGTCAGGCGAACGCCAGCTATCAGTACACGTTGCTCTCGGACGATTTAGCCGCCCTGCGGGAATGGGAGCCGAAGATCCGCAAGGCGCTGGCCGCCCTGCCGCAGCTGGCGGACGTCAACTCCGATCAGCAGGACAACGGCGCCGAGATGGCCCTGACCTACGACCGCGAAACCATGTCGCGGATGGGCATTAACGTCGAAGCCGCCAACAGCCTGCTGAACAACGCCTTCGGCCAGCGCGAGATCTCCACCATCTACCAGCCGATGAACCAGTACAAGGTGGTGATGGAGGTTGACCCGCGCTACACCCAGGACATCAGCGCCCTGGACAAAATGTTTGTGATTAACAACGACGGCAAGGCGATTCCGCTCTCCTACTTTGCCAGCTGGCAGCCTGCCAACGCGCCGCTGTCGGTGAACCATCAGGGGCTGTCGGCGGCGTCGACCATCTCCTTTAACCTGCCCGCCGGTTCGTCGCTTTCTGAGGCAAGCGACGCGATCAACCGCGCGATGACCCAGCTTGGCGTGCCGTCCACCGTGCGCGGCAGCTTTGCCGGGACCGCGCAGGTGTTCCAGGAGACGATGAACTCGCAGGTGATTTTGATTCTGGCCGCCATCGCAACGGTTTATATTGTGCTGGGCGTGCTGTACGAGAGCTACGTCCACCCGCTGACCATCCTCTCGACGCTGCCGTCGGCGGGCGTGGGGGCGCTGCTGGCGCTGGAGCTGTTCGGCGCGCCGTTTAGCCTGATCGCGCTCATCGGGATCATGCTGTTGATCGGCATCGTGAAGAAAAACGCCATCATGATGGTGGACTTCGCGCTGGACGCCCAGCGCAACGGCAATCTGTCGCCGGAAGAGGCCATCTTCCAGGCCTGCCTGCTGCGTTTTCGTCCGATCATGATGACCACCCTGGCGGCGCTGTTTGGCGCATTGCCGCTGGTTGTCTCGGGCGGCGACGGCTCAGAGCTGCGCCAGCCGCTGGGGATCACCATTGTCGGCGGCCTGGTGATGAGCCAGCTGCTGACGCTGTACACTACGCCGGTGGTCTATCTGTTCTTCGACCGCCTGCGGCTGCGCTTTTCGCGTAAAAACAGAACCACGGTGACCGAGTAGATGACCGATCTCCCCGCTAACGTTCGCTGGCAGTTATGGATAGTCGCTTTCGGCTTCTTTATGCAGTCGCTGGATACGACCATCGTCAATACCGCCCTCCCCTCCATGGCGAAAAGCCTGGGGGAAAGCCCGCTGCATATGCACATGGTGATTGTCTCCTACGTGCTGACGGTTGCCGTGATGCTGCCCGCCAGCGGCTGGCTGGCGGACAAAGTGGGCGTGCGGAATATCTTCTTTACCGCCATCGTGCTGTTTACCACCGGCTCGCTGTTTTGCGCGAAGGCCAACACCCTCGACCAGCTGGTGATGGCGCGCGTGCTGCAGGGCGTCGGCGGGGCGATGATGGTGCCCGTCGGGCGGCTAACGGTGATGAAGATTGTGCCGCGCGAGCAGTACATGGCGGCGATGACCTTTGTCACCCTGCCCGGTCAGGTGGGGCCGCTGCTGGGCCCGGCGCTCGGCGGCATTCTGGTGGAGTACGCCTCCTGGCACTGGATCTTCTTAATCAATCTTCCGGTGGGCATCATCGGCGCCATCGCCACCCTGACGCTGATGCCGAACTACAAAATGCAGACGCGGCGCTTTGATTTCTTTGGCTTTATCCTGCTGGCGGCGGGCATGGCCACGCTTACCATGGCACTCGACGGGCAAAAAGGTCTGGGCATTTCGCCCCTGACGCTCGGGCTCCTGATAGCGCTCGGCGTTACCGCCATACTGTGGTACCTGCGGCATGCCAGAGGTAACGATAAGGCGCTGTTCAGCCTGAACTTGTTTAAAAACCCCACCTACCGTCTTGGCCTGTTCGGCAGCTTCGCCGGGCGCGTCGGCAGCGGCATGCTGCCGTTTATGACGCCCGTTTTCCTGCAAATCGGAATGGGATTTTCGCCGTTCCACGCGGGCCTGATGATGATCCCGATGGTGCTCGGCAGCATGGGAATGAAGCGTATCGTGGTGCAGGTGGTGAACCGCTTTGGCTACCGTCGCGTGCTGGTGACCGCCACGCTGGGGCTGGCGCTGGTGAGTCTTCTGTTTATGGCCGTGGCGCTGATGGGCTGGTACTACGTTCTGCCGCTGGTGCTCTTCTGCCAGGGGATCGTCAACTCCATGCGCTTCTCGTCGATGAATACCCTGACGCTGAAGGACCTGTCGGACGATCTGGCGAGCAGCGGCAACAGCCTGCTGTCGATGATCATGCAGCTCGCAATGAGCGTCGGGGTGACCATCGCGGGTTTACTGCTCGGCATGTACGGCCAGCACCATCTCAGCGTCGACACGCCGGTGGCGCATCAGGTCTTTTTGTATACCTATTTAAGCATGGCGATCATTATCGCCCTGCCCGCTTTCATCTTCGCCAGAGTGCCGGATGATACCAGCAAGAACGTCGTGATTAGGCGCGGCAAAAGGAGTGGTTCATGAAATTCTGGCGTCCGGGAATTACCGGCAAGCTCTTCGTGGCGATATTTGCCACCTGTATCGTCCTGCTGATCACCATGCACTGGGCGGTGCGGATCAGCTTCGAGCGCGGTTTTATTGATTACATCAAGCATGGCAATGAACAGCGTTTACAGGGCTTAAGCGATGCGCTGAGCGAACAGTACGCCCAGCACGGCAACTGGCATTTTCTGCGCAATAACGACCGCTTTATTTTCCAGATCCTGCGCTCGCTGGAGCACGACACCGGTGACGATCGCCCGGGGCCGGGCATGCCGCCGCACGGCTGGCGCACCCAGTTCTGGGTGATTGACCAGGACATGCGCACGCTGGTGGGTCCGCGCGCGCCGATACCGCCGGACGGCACCCGTCGTGCGATCAAAGTGAATAACGCGACAGTCGGCTGGGTTATCGCCTCTCCGGTGGAGCGCCTGACGCGCAACACCGACATCAACTTTGACCGCCAGCAGCGTCGGACCAGCTGGCTGATTGTCGCCCTCTCCACCCTGCTCGCAGCGCTCGCCACCTTCCCGCTGGCGCGCGGTCTGCTCGCCCCGGTGAAACGGCTGGTGGAAGGCACGCACAGGCTGGCCGCCGGGGATTTCACCACCCGCGTCGATACCCGCAGCCAGGACGAACTGGGCAAGCTGGCGCAGGACTTTAACCAGCTCGCCAGCACGCTGGAGAAGAACCAGCAGATGCGCCGCGACTTTATGGCCGATATTTCACACGAGCTGCGCACCCCGCTGGCGGTGCTGCGCGGCGAGCTGGAGGCCATTCAGGACGGCGTGCGCCAGTTTACGCCTGAATCGGTGGCCTCTCTGCAGGCGGAGGTGGGCACGCTCACCAAGCTGGTGGATGACCTCCACCAGCTCTCCATGTCTGACGAAGGCGCGCTGGCCTACCAGAAAGCGCCGGTGGACGTGATTAATATTCTGGAAGTGATCAGCGGCGCGTTCCGCGAGCGGTTTGCCAGCCGCGACCTGAAAATCGACCTCTCCCTGCCGGACAGCGCGGTGGTGTTTGGCGACAAAGACCGGCTGATGCAGCTGTTCAATAACCTGCTGGAAAACAGCCTGCGCTACACCGACAGCGGCGGCGGGCTGCACATCTCCGGCAGGCAGGAAAACGGGCGCTTTGCCCTTACCTTCGCGGATTCTGCCCCCGGCGTGCAGGACGCGCAGCTGGAAAAACTGTTTGAACGTTTCTACCGCACCGAAGGCTCCCGCAACCGCGCCAGCGGCGGTTCCGGCCTGGGGCTGGCGATTTGCGTTAACATCGTCGAGGCGCATAATGGCACGATCCGCGCCGCCCATTCGCCTTTTGGCGGGGTTAGCATTACAGTAGAGTTACCTCTGGAACGGGATTTATCGAGAGAAGCATGACCGAGTTACCGATTGACGAAAACACGCCGCGCATTTTGATCGTGGAAGACGAACCCAAGCTTGGGCAGCTGCTGATCGACTATTTACGCGCGGCCAGCTATGCCCCGTCGCTGATAAGCCACGGCGACCAGGTGCTGCCCTACGTGCGCCAGACCCCGCCGGACCTGATCCTGCTGGATTTAATGCTGCCGGGCGTTGACGGACTGACCCTGTGCCGGGAAATTCGTCGCTTCTCCGACGTACCGATCGTCATGGTCACCGCCAAAATTGAAGAGATTGACCGCCTGCTGGGGCTCGAAATTGGCGCAGACGATTACATCTGCAAGCCCTACAGCCCGCGCGAGGTGGTCGCCCGCGTGAAAACCATTCTGCGCCGCTGCAGGCCGCAGCGCGAGCTTCAGGTGCTTGACGCCGAAAGCCCGCTGATTGTCGACGAAAGCCGCTTCCAGGCGAGCTGGCGCAGCAAGCTGCTGGACCTGACGCCTGCGGAGTTCCGCCTGCTGAAAACCCTCTCCCACGAGCCGGGAAAAGTCTTCTCCCGCGAACAGCTGCTGAATCACCTGTATGACGATTACCGCGTCGTAACCGACCGCACCATCGACAGCCATATCAAAAACCTGCGCCGCAAGCTGGAGGCGCTGGACGCCGAGCAGTCGTTTATCCGCGCGGTGTACGGCGTGGGGTATCGCTGGGAAGCGGATGCGTGCAGGATTGCGTGACCTTTCGACGCTGAAACCCGCCCCAGGGCGGGTTTTTCTTTTCTGGAACCAATTCAGGAATCAGCCATACTCCTTTTACCGGTTCGCTTGCTTATAACTGGTGCCTCTCATTTTACTTTCGATCAAGGAGTTCCTATGTCTGGTTGGTTCGAATTAAGTAAAAGCAGTGATGGTCAGTACAGGTTTGTGCTGAAAGCGGGTAACGGAGAGATCATTCTTACCAGCGAGCTTTACACCAGTAAAAGTGCCGCCGAAAACGGCATTGCCTCCGTACGAACGAACAGCCCCCTCGACGAGCGCTATGAGAAGAAAACAGCTTCTAACGGTAAGTACCATTTCAATCTCAAGGCAGGCAATCATCAGGTGATTGGCAGCAGCCAGCTTTATGCAACGGAACAATCGCGTGATAAGGGCATAGCCTCGGTCAAAACTAACGGGTCTACTCAGACGGTAAAAGACAACACCTGACAACACGAAGCACGCCGGGATAGCGGTGACGCGACCCGGCGCTTTACCTCCCCGCCCCGCAGCGCTACAATGCCCGCCCTTAATGTGGGGGATCTCCCCTTACCGCTGCACCTGGTGCACGCGGATCTGACCTGTCATCAGAACGAGAACAAACATGTTTAAACCGGAACTCCTTTCCCCGGCGGGAACGCTGCAAAATATGCGTTACGCTTTCGCCTATGGCGCCGACGCCGTGTATGCGGGCCAGCCGCGCTACTCGCTGCGCGTGCGTAACAACGAATTCAACCACGAGAACCTGCAGCTCGGCATCAACGAAGCGCATGCTCTGGGCAAGAAATTCTACGTGGTCGTGAACATCGCGCCGCACAACGCCAAGCTGAAAACGTTCATCCGCGACCTGAAGCCCGTGGTGGATATGGGGCCGGACGCGCTGATCATGTCGGATCCAGGTTTAATCATGCTGGTTCGGGAGAACTTCCCGGAGATGGATATTCACCTCTCCGTGCAGGCAAACGCCGTCAACTGGGCAACAGTGAAGTTCTGGAAGCAAATGGGGCTGACCCGCGTCATCCTGTCCCGCGAGCTTTCTCTGGAAGAGATCGAAGAGATCCGCACCCAGGTGCCGGATATGGAAATCGAAATCTTCGTCCACGGCGCGCTGTGCATGGCCTACTCCGGCCGCTGCCTGCTCTCCGGCTATATCAACAAGCGCGATCCGAACCAGGGCACCTGCACCAACGCCTGCCGCTGGGAATATAACGTCCAGGAAGGCAAAGAGGATGACATCGGTAATATCGTGCACAAGCACGAGCCTATTCCGGTGACCAACGTTGAGCCAACGCTGGGCATCGGCGCGCCAACCGACAGCGTGTTTATGATTGAAGAAGCCAAACGTCCGGGCGAGTACATGACCGCCTTTGAAGACGAGCACGGCACCTACATCATGAACTCGAAAGACCTGCGCGCCATCGCCCACGTCGAGCGTCTGACCCAGATGGGCGTTCACTCCCTGAAGATCGAAGGCCGCACCAAATCCTATTACTACTGCGCGCGTACCGCTCAGGTATATCGCAAAGCTATCGACGATGCGGCGGCCGGTAAACCGTTCGATACCAGCCTGCTGGAGACCCTGGAAGGCCTGGCACACCGCGGCTATACCGAAGGCTTCCTGCGCCGTCATACCCATGACGACTACCAGAACTACGAGCACGGCTACTCCGTTTCCGAACGTCAGCAGTTTGTCGGTGACTTCACCGGCGAGCGCAAAGGCGCGCTGGCCGCCGTGGCGGTGAAAAACAAATTCACCAAAGGCGACAGCCTGGAGCTGATGACCCCGCAGGGCAACATGAACTTTACGCTGGAGCATCTGGAAAACGGCAAAGGCGAAGCGATTGACGTGGCACCGGGTGACGGCCATACCGTCTGGCTGCCGGTTCCGGAAGAGGTGGAGCTGAAGTTCGCGCTGCTGATGCGTAACTTCAACGGTGAAAGCACCCGAAACCCACACGGCAAATAGTTAATCAGGGAAATTTTTTCGCGCTGGGATAATTCTTAGAATCGGATCACATACCGCTTCGTTCAATACGGGTATTATCCCACCCGCTGAAAAACATAACCCATAAATGCTAGCTGTACCAGGAACCACCTCCTTAGCCTGCGTAATCTCCCTTACGCGGGCTTATTTTTTGCCTTTCATCCTGTTCTTACCCGCTTTTTCCCTCTCTGCTATACACTCTTACTAACGCTAAAAAAGGGAGCAGCGCGGATGGCAACCTATCCAGACAGTTTATTGATTCTCAATGGCAAAAGCGCAGGCAACGATCTGTTGCGTCAGGCAATTCAGGGCTTGCGTGACGACGGCGCGCGCATTCACGTCAGGGTGACGTGGGAAAAAGGCGACGCGGTACGCTATATCAATGAAGCACTCGGGCTTGGCGTCAGTACCATTATTTCCGGCGGCGGCGATGGCACCATCAATGAGATTGCGTCAGCGCTTATCGACCTGCCCCCGACAAACCGGCCGGCGATGGGCATTTTACCGCTCGGCACCGCCAATGATTTTGCCACCAGCGCCGGTATCCCGGAAGAGTTAGAGAAAGCGCTCCAGCTGGCGATCCTCGGCAAGGCCGCCGCTGTGGATATTGCGCAGGTGAATGATAAAACCTGCTTTATCAATATGGCGACAGGCGGGTTCGGCACGCGCATCACCAGCGAAACGCCGGAAAAGCTGAAGGCGGCGCTGGGCGGCGTGTCGTACCTGATCCACGGCCTGATGCGCATGGACACCCTCAAGCCTGACCGCTGCGAAATTCGCGGCGAGGATTTTCAGTGGCAGGGTGACGCGCTGGTGATTGGGATTGGCAATGGCCGCCAGGCTGGCGGTGGGCAACAGCTCTGCCCGGAGGCGCTGATCAATGACGGTCAGCTCCAGCTGCGTATTTTCACGGGCGACGGCCTGCTGCCCGCGCTGTTTACCACGCTGACGCAGCCGGAAGAGAGTCCAAATATCATTGCCGGGAAATCGGCGTGGTTTGAAGTGAATGCCCCACACGGGATGACCTTTAACCTCGACGGAGAGCCGCTGAGCGGAACACAGTTCCGCATTGAGGTGTTGCCCGGCGCGCTGCAGTGTCGGCTGCCGCCGGACTGTGTGCTTTTGCGCTGATGTATCACACGGTGAGCAATGATGCCCTCACCCAACCCTCTCCCACAGGGAGAGGGCGATGGAGGCGTCAGGCGATGGTGACTTTGCTATCCAGATAGACGTCCTGAACCGCATTGATCAGCTTCACGCCGTCGGCCATCGATTTCTTAAACGCCTTACGGCCAAGGATCAGCCCCATACCGCCCGCGCGTTTGTTAATAACCGCCGTACGCACCGCGTCTGACAGGTCGGTATCACCGCCCGCCGCGCCGCCGGAGTTAATCAGCCCCGCACGGCCCATGTAGCAGTTCGCCAGCTGGTAGCGCACCAGGTCAATCGGGTTTTCGCTGGTCAGCTTGCTGTAAACGCGGTCGTCGGTGTAGCCAAAGTTCACCGCCTTATACCCGCCGTTATTCTCGGCCATTTTCTGCTTCACGATGTCTGCGCCGATGGTTGCCGCCAGGTGGTTCGCCTGCCCGGTCAGGTCGGCCGACACGTGGTAATCCACGCCGTCTTTCTTGAACGCGTTGTTGCGCAGATACGCCCACAGTACGGTGACCATGCCCAGCTCGTGCGCGCGCTCAAACGCCGCGGAGATCTCTTCAATCTGACGACGGGACTGTTCGGAACCGAAGTAAATCGTCGCACCTACCGCCACCGCGCCCATATTGAACGCCTGCTCAACGCTGGCGTAGAGGGTCTGGTCATATTCGGTTGGGTAGCTGAGGGTTTCGTTGTGGTTCAGCTTCACGAGGAACGGAATCCGGTGGGCATAGCGACGCGAAACCGAAGCCAGCACGCCGTAGGTAGAGGCTACGCAGTTACAGCCCGCTTCAATCGCCAGCTCAACAATGTTCTTCGGATCGAAGTAGAGCGGATTCGCCGCAAAAGAGGCGCCCGCCGAGTGTTCAACGCCCTGGTCCACCGGCAAAATAGAGAGATACCCGGTGCCGCCGAGCCGCCCGGTGTTGTAGAGCGTCTGCATATTTCGCAGGACCGCAGGCGGACGGTTGTTATCGATCATCACGCGGTCAACGTAGTCATGACCAGGCAGATACAGCTGGTCGGCTGGAATGGTCATACAACGATGCTGTAAAAGGCTGTCGGCGTCTTTGCCAAGCAACTGCGCAATATCAGTCATGTGATACTCCCGTAAGTCCGACGTCGTGTCGGTGTGTGTTTATCCAGTCCCATCTTTTATGGGCAGACTAAGCCTGGTACCTACTTAACAGATTTTCCACCTTTTGCAATTTTTTTCAGCACAATCTGCTGGCTCGATTCGTGTACAACAAAACTGTTACATTGATCAAACAATCGCCACAAAGGTATTTAAAAGGTATTATTGAGTGGTATGTTAAAGGCGTACCCTCTCTGACATGCAGGATTAAAAAATGAAAACGAAAGTCCAACTGTCATTCATGATGTTTGTTGAATGGTTTATCTGGGGCGCGTGGTTTGTGCCGCTGTGGCTGTGGCTGAGCAAAAGCGGTTTTACCGCCGGGGAAATCGGCTGGTCTTACGCCTGTACCGCCATTGCCGCGATCCTCTCCCCGATTCTGGTCGGCTCGCTGACGGACCGCTTCTTCGCCGCGCAGAAAGTGCTGTCAGTGCTGATGTTCGCCGGAGCCATTCTGATGTACTTCGCCGCACAGCAAACCCAGTTCAGCACCTTCTTCCCGCTGCTTTTGGTTTACTCCCTGACCTATATGCCGACCATCGCGCTGACCAACAGTATCGCCTTTTCCAACGTGGACGACGTTGAGGCCGATTTCCCGCGCATCCGCGTGATGGGCACCATCGGCTGGATCGCCTCCGGGCTGGCGTGCGGGTTCCTGCCGCAGATGCTGGGCTACAGCGATATTTCCGATACCAATATCCCGCTGCTGATGACCGCAGCCAGCTCCGCCCTGCTCGGCGTCTTTGCCCTGTTCCTGCCGAATACGCCGCCGAAAAGTACCGGCAAGCTGGACTTCAAAGTGATGCTCGGGCTGGACGCGCTGATCCTGCTGCGCGACAGAAACTTCCTGGTGTTTTTCTTCTGCTCGTTCCTGTTCGCTATGCCGCTGGCCTTCTATTACATCTTCGCCAACGGCTATCTCACCGAAGTGGGGATGAAAAACGCCACCGGCTGGATGACGCTCGGCCAGTTCTCCGAAATCTTCTTTATGCTCGCCCTGCCGTTCTTTACCAAACGCTTTGGTATTAAGAAGGTCTTACTGCTGGGCCTGATTACCGCCGCCATCCGCTATGGCTTCTTCGTATACGGCGGAGCGGAACAGTACTTTACCTACGCCCTGCTGTTCCTTGGCATTCTGCTGCACGGCGTGAGCTACGACTTCTATTACGTCACCGCGTACATCTACGTGGATAAAAAAGCGCCGGTGCACATGCGCACCGCCGCGCAGGGCCTGATTACGCTGTGCTGCCAGGGCTTTGGTAGCCTGCTGGGCTACCGTCTGGGCGGCGTGATGATGGAAAAAATGTTCGCATACAAAGAGCCGGTGAATGGGCTGACCTTCAACTGGGCCGGCATGTGGACGTTTGGTGCAATCATGATTGCCGTGATTGCCGTGCTGTTTATGCTGTTTTTCCGCGAATCGGATAAAGAGATCGCCGCAATTGAGGTGGTTGATGGCGATACCGCGCTGACACAAGGGGAAGTTAAATGAAACAAGAACGTGTTCTCGGTGCCCTTTACGGGCAGGCGTTAGGGGATGCGATGGGCATGCCGTCGGAGCTGTGGCCGAGAAAGCGCGTCAAGGCGCACTTCGGCTGGATTAACCGCTTCTTACCCGGTCCGGCAGAGAATAATGCGGCCTGCTATTTCAAACAGGCAGAGTTCACCGACGATACCTCAATGGCGCTGTGCCTGGCGGATGCGATTATTGAGTGTGAGGGAGACATCAACGCGGACGTTATCGGCAAGCATATTCTGCGCTGGGCGCTCGATTTCGACGCGTTTAATAAGAACGTGCTCGGCCCGACCTCCAAAATCGCGCTTAACGCGATTCGCGACGGCAAGCCGGTTAGCGAGCTGGAAAACAACGGCGTGACCAACGGGGCGGCGATGCGCGCCTCTCCGCTGGGCTGCCTGCTTCCGGCCACGCGTCTGGAACACTTTGTTGAGCAGGTAGCGCTGGCCTCCAGCCCGACCCATAAATCGGACCTCGCCATTGCCGGCGCGGTGGTTATTGCCTGGGCGGTTTCCCGCGCTATCGACGGCGAAAGCTGGCAGAACATCGTCGATGCGCTGCCGGGTATCGCCCGCTATGCGCAGGAGGCGAAAACCACCACCTTCAGCGCATCGCTGGCGGCACGTATTGAGCTGGCGCTTAAGACCGTGCGGGAAGCCAACGGGGTTGAGTCCGCCAGCGAGCAGGTGTACCAGCTCGTGGGGGCCGGAACCAGCACCATTGAGTCCGTTCCGGCGGCCATTGCGATGGTAGAACTGGCGGGAACCGACCCGAACCGCTGCGCGGTTTTATGCGCCAATCTGGGGGGTGACACAGACACCATTGGCGCAATGGCGACGGCCATCTGCGGGGCGCTCCACGGCGTGCAGGCCATTGAGCCGGCGCTCAAAGCCGAGCTCGACGCCGTCAACCGGCTCGATTTCGGCCACTACTGCGAGAAACTGCTGCACTACCGGGAGCAAAGGGAGGGCGTATGAATTCGTTTGCCCAACGTCTCGACACCCTGCGCGCCGCGCGGCCGGTAACGGTGCTGGGCGCGGCGGTGATTGACGTCATCGCCGACGCCTACGCCCTGCCCTGGCGCGGGTGCGATATCGAGCTCAAACAGCAGGGCGTGAATATCGGCGGCTGCGCGCTGAACATTGCCATCGCCCTGAAGCGGCTCGGCATTGCCTCGCAAAACGCCCTGCCCGTCGGCCACGGCGTCTGGGCGGATATCATCCGCAACGCCATGGCAAAGCAGGATCTGCATAGCGCCATCGAGGCCGAAACCGGCGACAACGGCTGGTGCCTGGCGCTGGTGGAGCCAGACGGCGAGCGCACCTTTATGTCCTTTAGCGGCGTGGAGAACCAGTGGCAGCAGCGCTGGCTTGATGTCCTTAACATCCCGTCGAACAGCCTGGTCTATTTATCCGGCTATCAGCTGGCCTCGCCGTGCGGCGAGCTGCTGACACGCTGGCTGGAGGGGTTGCGGGACGTGACGGCGTTTATCGATTTCGGCCCCCGCATTGCGGATATCCCCGACGCGCTGATGGCGCGGATTATGGCCTGCAGGCCGATCGTGTCGCTAAATCGTCAGGAAGCGGAGCTTGCCGCAGAGAGGCTGAAAGTTGAAGTAGAAACCCTGGGCGCTCAGTGGCAGCGGCGTTTCGGCGCCGCGCTGATTGTGCGCCATGATAAAGACGGCGCCGCGTGGTATAACGGCGATGACGCGGGCGTTGTTCCGGCTTTCCCGGCGACGGTTGTGGACACCATAGGCGCTGGCGACAGCCACGCGGGCGGCACGCTTGCCGGGCTGGCAACGGGATGGTCACTGGCAGACGCCGTTCTGCTGGGGAATGCCGTGGCGTCCTGGGTGGTCAGCCACCGCGGCGGGGACTGCGCCCCGACTCGCGACGAATTATTCCTCGCACACAAAGACGTATAGATCGCTGCGACAGTAGCTGATGCTGTACTCAATCGGCCGGTGCTGTTGGTCAAGCGCGACCTGCTTGATCACCAGCACCGGTATTTTTTCATCCATCTTAATGTGCGCCTGAAACTCGCTGTCCGGCATGCGGGCGCTTACCCGTGAACGGGTACGCTGTGGGAAAATATTCTGACTGCGGAAGTAATCGTACAGTGAAATCCCTATAGCATCCGGATCGGGAATGAGCCCAACCGGTACCCAGGACTCTTCAATCGACACCGCATCTTCATCCACATAGCGAATGCGCTTGAGCAAAAAGACTTCGCTGTCCGGAGGGATCGACAGGTGGCTTGCGACCTCTTCCGGGCATTTCACCACCCGCTTGTTGACCCACAGCGTATTAGGCTTTTGGCCGCGCAGTACCACCTGCCGGGAAAAGCCGCGCGCCTCTTTTAGCGAATATTCAAAGATGTTGTTGATTTGCGTGCCATAGCCACGGGAACGCGTCACCACCCCCTCTTCCTCCAGCGCCTGCATCGCTTTTCGCACGGTGATGCGCGACACCCCGGTTAACTGGCTCAGATCGCGCTCGCCGGGCAAAATGTTCCCGTGCTCCAGCATGCCGCTTCGCACCGCATTTTTTACCGTTTCGGCAAACTTCAGGTACAGCGGCGTGTTGTCGGGCGCGGCGATCCGTTCATTCAGTTGAGCGATTAACCGGGTATGCGCTTGTTCCATCTCTGTTTTTCTCAGGCGTGATGTATCCTGCCAGTATACGGCTTACCACCATGCATGAAAATGGTGTACCGGCCCAATACCGTGACCGACTTCCAGAGTATCGGCTTTTGCCAGCGCCGCCGAGAGCCAGATTTTCGCTTCGCGCACCGTATCGGCCCAGCTTTCATGCCGCGGGCGCAGCGCCGCCAGCGCGGCCGAAAGCGTACAGCCCGTGCCGTGGGTGTTTTTGGTCTGCACGCGCGGAGCGGTAAAACGCACTTCGCCGTCGCGGGTAAAGAGCCAGTCCGGGCTTTCAGCGTCATCCAGATGGCCGCCCTTCATCAGCACCGCCCCGCAGCCCATCGACAGCAGCGCGTTCCCCTGCTCTTTCATCTCGCGTTCCGTTTGCGCATGCGATGCGCCCAACAGCGCGGCGGCTTCCGGCAGATTGGGCGTGATAAGCGCCACCTGCGGCAGCAGCTTTTTGCGCAGCGTCTCGACGGCAGAGGCGGAGAGCAGCGGGTCACCGCTTTTTGCCAGCATGACGGTATCCAGCACCACGTTTCGCACCTGATAGCGTTTAAGCCGCTCGGCCACCGCTTCCACAATGTCGGTCTCGGCCAACATGCCGATCTTGGTGGTATCGATGCGCACGTCGCTGAACACTGAATCCAGCTGCGCGGCAACAAAATCCGGCTCGATACGGTAAACCGACTGCACGCCGCGCGTGTTTTGCGCCACCAGCGCGGTAATGACGGAACAGCCGTATGCGCCAAGGGCGGAGAAGGTTTTCAGGTCAGCCTGGATACCCGCGCCGCCGCTGGGATCGGTGCCGGCTATGGTCAGGGCGTTAATCCGTTTCATGCCAGTTCCTCCAGCGTGTAGAGCGCATCCAGGAACGCGCTGGCAAAACTGCCTGGGCCACGAGAATGCGCAATGGCTGTCGTTCCGGCTCGCTTCATAAATCCGCACGCGGCGGAGACGTTATCCAGCCTGTCGCCCGGCAGTGAGCAACTCGCCGCCACAACGGCAGAGAGTGCGCACCCGGTTCCCACCACGCGCGTCATCAGCGGATCGCCGCCCGTTACCGTGCGGGTGCGTTGCCCATCAGTGATGTAATCCACCTCACCGGTGACTACCACAACGGCATTGGTCTGGCGAGCCAGCGCCTGTGCGGCGGGCACCGCGCTGGCTGCGGTGTCGGTTGTATCGACGCCGCGTCCGCCCGCGCTCATTCCGGCAAGAGCCAGAATTTCGGAGGCATTGCCGCGAATGGCGGCCGGTTTCAGGGCCAGGATTTGATGGCAAAAGCGGGTGCGGAACGTCAGGGCGCCCGCGGCAACCGGGTCCAGCGTCCAGGGCTTGCCTGCAGCGACCGCGCTCTCAATCGCCCGACGCATCGCCTGGGCACGCGGTGAGGTCAGCGTACCAACGTTGATCAGCAATGCATCGGCGATGCCGGCAAACTGTTCAGCCTCTTCCGCCTCAATCACCATCGCCGGCGAGGCGCCAAGCGCCAGCAGAACGTTGGCAGTAAAGGTCTGTACGACGTCGTTAGTCATACAATGCGTAAGCGGAGAACGGGTTCGGAAGTGGTGTAAAACGTGTAAATCGAGCAGGTCAGGCTGCATGGGTTCGCTCCTGCCTTGCGTGAAGAAGCGATGACCGGGAAGGCATCTGACTTCCCTACGCTGGCATTATCCAGATCAGGTAATACGGGTATTTCTCAGCCTTCACAAAGAAGGGCACCCCGAGTCAAAATACTTTTAAAACAGTGAGTTATCAAACTCATTAACGTTAGGTAGTGTAACCGCGGCCGTAGGCCAGGCGCAAGGAGTTTCGATTTATCACCCCGTTTGTTACAGCGGAAATCTCCAGTCGTTCTTTCCCTTCATTTACCTACATTTATTACGCTTTAGTTAATTCTGGTTCGATAATTGTTAATACGTTATTGAAAAACTTTATTACGCACTTTTATTGTGTCTATTATTTTTGTTCTTTATTACGTGCTTCTTCTGCTTTTATAAGATATGAAAACTTCTTTCGCATGAAAGAATAAGAAGGTATTAATTTATTTAACTCTATTAAACATTTGTACTTTCATCAATAGCTTAACGCTCACATTGATTTATCGAACAATCCATAAGTTAATGTATACATTAAATAAATCTCCTCGATACCGCATCCTGACCTTTCATTTATTCATATCATTTATGATTTAGATCAAAATCATTAATTTGAGTTTAATTGATAGTTTATTCACGCAATTAAAAAAGCTCCGGGCAATAAATATCCTGTATTGACATACGGAAATACAGATAACCACATGCTCACTATGGCAAAAACTGTTCTGCTTAAATTTGTTTTTCAAAACGTTAATGATGTGAGTCCTTCGAATGAAAGTTTTAAATAAATCTGTTGTTTCTGTTTTTGTATTGGGGGTGGTAGCAGGTAGCGCCATGAATATTACTGACGCTGCTGCTGCCGTTTGGGATGACGCATCAATCACAAATATTGTGAATGACCATCAAGACCAAATTACGCAAAACAAGGATGATAGTATTGCTCGCGATCTCTCAACTGAAAATCGCTTAACGCAGGTGGATAGTGACCTTCAATCCACTAAATTAGGTGTTTTGGTTATTGAGAAAGCCACAAATGAGGCTAACCAAAAAGCCTTACTTGCTGGTGCGCTTGCAGATACCGCCAATCAAAAAAGCGATGCTGCTTTACAGGGTGTCACGACGAACGGCACAGAAATTAGCAATATGGAGAACGTTAATAAAGTGCAAGATAACCGTCTTAATAGCCTGGAAAATGCCCCTAAACCCACTAACGGCGTAGATGGCAAAGATGGCGTGACGACCACCGTGACGCGCATGCAGGTAGACGCAGCAACACAAACTAAAGTGGCTGATAATACCCAGGCGGTTACCGCCACCGCTCAGGATCTGCTGGCAACGAAACAGACGTTACAGGCAATGAATAATAATACCAACCAGCAATTTAAATCACTGCACGATGAAGTGGATAATAATAAGAAGCAAGCCAATGCGGGTATTTCAGGAGCCATGGCGATGGCAGGTTTACCGCAAGTACAAACGAATCAGCATGTTATGTTTTCTGCTGGCGGAGCTACATACAATAGTGAAAGCGCCATTGCCGTCGGGGCATCCGTTAACTTTAGTTCACATGTCATCGCGAAAGTGAGCTTCTCTGATGATACCGCCAATAATATGGGAGCATCAGTTGGCGTCGGAATGGGCTTTTAACTAAATACAACTGAAGCATTATTAACTGACGCCATTAAGTTAATAACCCGCTTGCCTCTGGCAAGAATCGCGATGACAGAAAAAACATGCTCAGATATATCATTCTTTCAGCGACCCTGCATCTGATGCTCATTGGTGTCGGCATTTGGGTCGGCATGATGTACGTCTCCTATTATCTGTGCGTTTTATAAGGTGGAGAAAAATTTAGCTATGAAAACTCAATTAATATTGATTGCACTGATGTTGACGGTAGCGACAACACCGGCTCATGCCATTAATGCGCACTATCGTGCTCAATTAGAACGTTCAGGATGTACTGAGATGAACGCGAATGACGGCTCTTGTGATATCCACAAAACAAAAGCCCAAAATGCGGCGCAGCACGCACCAGCTAAGGTCCACGACCCTTTGCGTGAAGCCACTTTCACATCGGATGCGGTTAACGCCACGATTTCAAACGGCTTTTTTAACGCCACCATTAACGGTAAAAAGGCCACCGTGAAACGTCTGAATGCTCATTTCTATGAAATTCACGGTAATGGTTTTGTTATATCGCTAAGCCTTGATGAGAACGGCATTACCACGGCGTCCTGGAATAAGACGGCAGGACGTAACCACGGCATTTTGCAGGTGTCGCAGAAATAAAGATAACAAGGAGGCAGTCTGCCTCCTTTTCGGTCAGCGAATGGCACGATTTGTCACACTCTTTTTTATGAATTTACAGTCAGGGTAGAACACACGTAACAGGCTGTTTTTCTTTACCATAAAGTGCAATTTTCTTCCTAAAAAAGGGGATATCTTCTCCCCTGAGCGCCATGTCACAAAACAGTAAACAAATTAACCATTGAGCCCCGTGGCAAAAGGCTCTATATTGGCGGCGTTTTTTTCAGGCCCCATCTGTTTTTTAACTTTTTATTCAATCGTGGCTCATAACGAAGCGGCGGTTGTAGGAGTGATATGATGACGGATAAAGTCCGTATTGACACCGTAGATGCCCACAAAAGCAACGAAACCTATCTGGCCCGTCAGGCCGAGTTTGAATCTAACGTCAGGAGTTATCCGCGCAAACTGCCTTTAGCCATCGCTAAAGCAGAAGGCGTGTGGATCACCGATGCAGATAATAAAGAATACCTTGACTGTTTAGCAGGCGCAGGAACCCTTGCGCTTGGCCATAACCATCCTGATGTGCTGAAAAGCATCCAAAATGTCATTACCAGCGGCTTGCCGTTACACACTCTGGATCTGACTACGCCTCTGAAAGACGCGTTTTCCGAATACCTGCTCTCTCTGCTGCCTGGTCAGGGCAAAGAGTACTGCCTGCAGTTCACCGGTCCATCCGGTGCTGACGCCGTTGAAGCGGCGCTGAAGCTGGCGAAAAAAGTGACCGGCCGTAGCGGTATCATCAGCTTCTCTGGTGGTTACCACGGTATGACCCACGGCGCACTGTCCGTGACCGGCAACCTGTCTCCGAAAGAAGCGGTTGACGGTATGATGCCAGAAGTACAGTTCATGCCTTACCCGCACGAGTACCGTTGCCCGCTGGGTATCGGTGGTGAAGCGGGCGTGAAAGCGCTGACTTACTACTTCGATAACCTGATTAACGACGTTGAAAGCGGCGTGCGTAAACCTGCTGCGGTGATTCTGGAAGCCGTTCAGGGCGAAGGCGGCGTGAACCCGGCTCCGGCTGAGTGGCTGCAGCGCATCCGTAAAGTGACTCAGGAACACGGCATTCTGCTGATCCTCGACGAAGTTCAGGCTGGCTTTGCCCGTACCGGTAAATTCTTCGCCTTCGAACACGCTGGCATTGAGCCAGACATCATCGTGATGTCTAAAGCAGTGGGTGGCGGTCTGCCGCTGGCCGTGCTCGGTATCAAAAAGCAGTTCGATGCATGGGCGCCAGGTCACCACACCGGTACCTTCCGCGGCAACCAGCTAGCGATGGCAACCGGTCTGACGACGCTGAAAATCCTGAAAGACCAGAACATCGCAGGCAAAGTGGCGGCACAAGGCGAATGGCTGAAAGGCCAGCTGAAAGAGATGGCGAAACGCTATCCGGTCATCGGCCACGTGCGCGGTCTGGGCATGATGATCGGTATTGAGATCGTTAAGCCACACGAAGCCGCTGACCACATGGGCTGCTTCCCGGGCGACGGCGAGCTGTCTGCACTGATTCAGAAGAAGTGCTTCGAAGCCGGTCTGATTCTGGAGCGCGGTGGCCGTAACGGTATCGTTCTGCGTCTGCTGCCGTCTCTGCTGATCAGCGACGAAGAGCTGAAAATCTTCCTGGATAAATTTGAGCAGGCACTGCTTGCTGCGGGCGTTCGCCCGGCGTAACCGGAGTTATTGATTACGATGTCTGATTCAAACCCAATTTTGTTCTCCTCTGCGCAGAGCATTGAAGCTTACCAGCAGGCGATCGAACAAAGCTCTCAGGCTGTGATGCAGTGGCTGAAACAGCCTGAGATGTACCAGGGCAAAACGGTCGCAGAGCTGCGCGACCGTATTAAGCTGGATTTCAATCCGAAAGGGCTGGGCAACGAAGCGGCGATTGAACGCGCCGTGGAGTTCTTCCTGAAAGACAGCTTGTCCGTTCATCATCCGCAGTGTGTGGCGCACCTTCACTGCCCAAGCCTGGTGGTAAGCCAGGCGGCGGAAGTGCTGATCAACGCCACTAACCAGAGTATGGACTCCTGGGATCAAAGCCCGTCCGCAACCATTATCGAGATCAAACTGATCGAGTGGCTGCGTACCCGCGTGGGTTATCAGGCCGGCGACGCCGGTGTCTTCACCAGCGGTGGCACCCAGAGCAACCTGATGGGCCTGATGCTGGCTCGCGATGCGTTCTTCGCGCGTCAGGGCCACTCCGTTCAGCAGGACGGCCTGGTGGGCGATCTGCGTAAGATCCGCGTGCTGTGCTCCGAAAACGCGCACTTCTCCGTGCAGAAAAACATGGCGCTGATGGGTCTGGGCTACCAGTCCGTGGTGCAGGTGAAAACGGACGAATTCTCCCGTATGGATCTGACCGATCTGGCGGCGAAAATTGAGCAGTGCAATGCAAACGGTGAGCAGATTCTGGCGATCGTCGCGACGGCAGGTACCACCGATGCCGGTGCTATCGACCCGCTGCGTGCGATTGCAGAGCTGGCCGCGAAGCAGAACATCTGGGTACACGTTGATGCGGCCTGGGGCGGCGCGCTGCTGATGTCTGAGCAGTATCGTCACTACCTGGACGGCATTGAGCTGGTGGATTCCGTCACCCTGGACTTCCACAAGCAGTTCTTCCAGACCATCAGCTGCGGCGCGTTCCTGCTGAAAGAAGCGCGTCACTATGAGCTGATGCGCTATCAGGCGGCCTACCTGAACTCTGAGTTCGACGAAGAGGCAGGCGTGCCTAACCTGGTGTCCAAATCTCTGCAGACCACCCGTCGTTTCGACGCGCTGAAGCTGTGGATGAGCCTGGAAGCGCTGGGTCAGGAGCAATACGCGGCGATCATCGATCACGGCGTGACGCTGGCGCAGCAGGTTGCGGCCTACGTGAAAGAGCAGCCTGCTCTGGAACTGGTTATGCAGCCACAGCTGGCGAGCGTTCTGTTCCGCTTCCGCGGACAGGTACAGACGGATGACGCGGGCATCGCCCTGCTGAACCAGAAAATTGGTGATGCGTTGCTGGAATCCGGCCGTGCGAACGTCGGTGTGACCGAGCATAACGGCGTCACCTGCCTGAAGCTGACGCTGCTGAACCCAACCGTGACGCTGGAAGATATTAAAATCCTGCTGTCCCTGGTTGAGCGCACCGCGCAGGAAGTTCTGGCTAAGTAATACAACACCCCTCTTCCGCCGGGAGAGGGGTTATTTTTACATCCCTGCCCACCACATCCTGGTTTTTAATCCCCAGTAACTCGTCCAGCCCGTCGTGGTACTGACCACATTACCCTTCGACACAATCACCAGCGTCGGCGTTACGCTCACCTGCCACTGCTGCGACAACGCACCGTTTTCATCGTTTATCACCGGCATTTTCAGCTGTTTCTTTTCAACCCAGCGCGCAAGCTTTGCGTTATCGCCGGAACGCATGGCAATACTCACCACGTTCCCGCCCTCTTCTGCCAGCTGATTAACGGAAGGCGTCGTATAACGGCATATGCTGCACCAGGTCGCCCAGACGTAAATCAGCAGCGGACGCTCCTGGCTAAGCGCCGCGATATCGTGAATGTTGCCGTGGATGCTCTGCATCGGTGTTGCACTAAAACTGGCTGGAAGGGCCGGTTTACGATAATGATCCACACCCCACATGATGGCCAGCGTCAGTAAAAAGCGTATGACGCCTTCCCGCGCCCAGCGGCGCAGGCGACTGACTTTGCGGTTATCCATTGTGACCTCTCAATTCAACCGGAGGTCATCATAGCGGGCGAGTCTGCGTCATGCTGTAAAGAAGTGTCGTGCTCGTGGCGGAAAACGATCCCTGGTTTATGTTCAGTTTTGTTACATTTTTCCTGGAACAAGCCATAGTCTGATACATAAAATAGTCAGGTTGCCGTATTGTTGACGTGCAAAAGCAAAAAGTAAAAACAGTATAACTGGAGAAAAAATGGCTAAGTGTAAATGGCTGCTTCTGGGTGTCGTGATGTCCCTGGCAAGCGTGGCTAACGCAGCACCAGCAGCATCAGGCATCAGCGCTTACGAAGAACAAGAATTCATCGCTGATTTCACAAAGTTCAAAATCGGCGACACAGCACCCGCGCTGTATCAAACGCCAGAGTACACCATTAAACAGTACCAGTTGCGCAACCTTCCGGCGCCGGATGCCGGGACCCACTGGACCTACATGGGTGAAAACTACGTTCTGATTGGCGATGCAGATGGCAAAATCTACAAAGCCTACAATGGGGATATTTTCTATCACCGCTGATACCATCGTCATCCGTCCGTGGCAGGAGAGCGATCGCCCTTTCCTGCGCACGCTCTACCTCCACGCCCGGCGTGAAGCCTGGCCGTGGCTGGACAGCTCAGCATGGCAGCTTGAAGATTTTGACGCGGCAATTCAGGACGAAGAGATTTGGGTAGCGGTGCAGGACGGCCATAGGCTTGGCTTCGCCTCAGTCTGGACAAACGATAATTTTCTGCACAATCTGTTTGTCGATCCGCAGTACCAGAGCCTGGGCGCAGGGCATGAGTTACTTGAACACGTTCAGAAAACGTTTACCAGTACGGGCTCGCTTAAGTGTCTGGTGAAGAATGCGCGGGCTATCGCGTTTTACCAGCGACACGGCTGGCACATTGAGGCGACGGGTAATTCTCCGGACGGAGAGTACTATCTGATGCATTATCGGCTTGGGTAAAGTCAGGTAGCGCTTCGCTTACCTGACCTACAAAACCGTACTTGGCCGGGTAAGGCGAAGCCGCCACCCGGCAATCTAGCGCTGAGAAATTAAACCGCGCGGAAGGCAATTTCACCCGGGATGATTTCGCCCTGCCAGTAGAGCTGCGCCGCAACGCGTCCTGCCAGCTGGCGATACATTTCTGCAAATTCGCTATCCGGACGGCTGACCACCGTCGGCTTTCCGCTGTCCAGATCTTCACGCAGGGTAATGTGCAGCGGCATCTGTCCCAGCAGTTGAGAATGATACTTCGCGGCCAGTTTTTCTGCGCCACCCGTACCGAAGATAGGTTCGTGGTGACCGCAGTTGCTGCAGATGTGCATGCTCATGTTCTCGACGATACCGAGCACCGGCACTTCCACCTTCTCGAACATCACAATGCCTTTTTTGGCGTCGATCAGCGCAATATCCTGCGGCGTGGTCACGACGACCGCCCCCGTGACCGGAATGTTTTGCGCCAGGGTCAGCTGAATATCACCGGTACCCGGCGGCATATCCAGCACCAGATAATCCAGATCCGGCCACATCGTCTCCTGCAGCATCTGCAGGAGCGCCTTGCTGGCCATCGGACCGCGCCAGACCATGGCGTTATCGTCGGTCACCAGATAACCGATGGAGTTGGTCGCCAGACCGTGCGCCATGATTGGCGCCATGTGGGTGCCGTCCGGCGAGGTTGGGCGCTGGTTTTCCGCGCCCAGCATGTTCGGAATAGACGGGCCGTAGATATCCGCATCCAGAATACCGACCTTTGCCCCTTCCGCTGCCAGCGCCAGCGCGAGGTTAACGGCGGTAGAGGATTTCCCCACCCCGCCCTTGCCCGAACTGACGGCAATAATATTTTTCACACCGTTCACGCCCGGCTGGTTTTTCACGCGCTTCAGCGTGGCGATGCTGTGGCTCAGCTTCCAGTCAATCGCCTTCGCACCGGTGATACGCAGCAGCTCAGAGCTGGTCTGCTCTTTCAGCGCGTCAAAGGCGCTGGTCCAGACGAACGGCATCTGCAGCTCAATGTGCAGCGTATCGTCGAGCCAGGCAACGTGATGTAACGCTTTCAGCGTAGTGAGATTGTGCTTCAGGGTTGGATGCTGAAAGTTAGCCAGCGTCCCGGCGACCATTGCTCGTAAGGCTTCCGGTGATTTGGCCTGGGATTGAGAACTCATCCCGACTCCTTTGTAGTTGTTCTGAAAAAAGACGTGTAATTACCAAGTTTACCCCAGAGGTAACAATTATTCATTTATGGATTAATGCCCTTATCACTTGGCGTAGTTATTACCTTTCGGGTAACATCAAAAACCCTTTTCACAGTTAAAAGAAGTAATGCCTACTATGACTCAAGTCGCGAAGAAAATTCTGGTAACGTGCGCACTGCCGTACGCCAACGGCTCAATCCACCTCGGCCACATGCTGGAGCATATCCAGGCTGATGTCTGGGTCCGTTACCAGCGAATGCGCGGCCACGAGGTTAACTTCATCTGTGCGGACGATGCTCACGGCACTCCGATCATGCTGAAAGCACAGCAGCTGGGGATTTCCCCGGAGCAGATGATTGCCGAAATGAGTCAGGAGCATCAGACTGATTTTGCTGGCTTTGACATTAGCTATGACAACTATCACTCCACGCACAGCGACGAAAACCGCGAGCTGTCGGAGCTGATCTACACCCGTCTGAAAGAGAACGGTTTTATCAAAAACCGCACCATCTCTCAGCTGTACGATCCGGAAAAAGGCATGTTCCTACCGGACCGTTTCGTCAAAGGCACCTGTCCGAAATGTAAATCCCCGGATCAGTACGGCGATAACTGCGAAGTATGCGGCGCGACCTACAGCCCGACCGAGCTCATCGAGCCGAAATCCGTGGTTTCTGGCGCCACGCCTGTGATGCGTGACTCAGAGCACTTCTTCTTCGACCTGCCGTCCTTCAGCGAAATGCTGCAGGCGTGGACCCGCAGCGGCGCGCTGCAGGAGCAGGTGGCGAACAAAATGCAGGAGTGGTTCGAATCTGGCCTGCAGCAGTGGGATATCTCCCGCGATGCGCCGTACTTCGGCTTCGAAATCCCGAACGCGCCGGGCAAATATTTCTACGTCTGGCTGGACGCGCCAATCGGCTACATGGGCTCCTTCAAGAACCTGTGCGACAAGCGTGGCGATACCGTCAGCTTCGACGAATACTGGAAGAAAGATTCTACTGCCGAGCTGTATCACTTCATCGGTAAAGACATCGTTTACTTCCACAGCCTGTTCTGGCCGGCGATGCTGGAAGGCAGCAACTTCCGCAAGCCAACCAACCTGTTCGTACACGGCTACGTGACGGTGAACGGCGCGAAGATGTCCAAATCCCGTGGGACGTTCATCAAAGCCAGCACCTGGCTGAACCACTTCGATGCGGACAGCCTGCGCTACTACTACACCGCGAAGCTCTCTTCCCGCATCGACGATATCGACCTGAACCTGGAAGATTTCGTGCAGCGCGTGAACGCGGACATCGTCAACAAGGTGGTTAACCTGGCGTCACGTAACGCAGGGTTTATCGCCAAACGCTTTGACGGCGTGCTGTCTGCCGAACTGGCCGATCCTGAGCTGTATAAAACCTTCACCGATGCTGCCTCTGCGGTTGGTGAAGCCTGGGAGAGTCGTGAATTCGGCAAAGCGATTCGTGAAATCATGGCGCTGGCCGATGTTGCCAACCGCTATGTGGACGAGCAGGCCCCGTGGGTTGTCGCGAAACAGGAAGGCCATGACGCCGACCTGCAGGCGATTTGCACCATGGGTCTGAACATGTTCCGCGTGCTGATGACCTGGCTGAAGCCGGTTCTGCCGCAGCTGGCAGCCCGTGCTGAAGCGTTCCTGAACACTGAACTGACCTGGGATGCTATCCAGCAGCCGCTGCTCGGCCACAAGGTGAACACCTTCAAGGCGCTGTACAACCGCATCGAGATGAAGCAGGTTGAAGCCCTGGTTGAAGCGTCTAAAGAAGAGGTGAAGGCGGCTGCGACACCGGTAACCGGCCCGCTGGCTGACGATCCGATTCAGGAAACCATCACCTTCGATGATTTCGCTAAGGTCGACCTGCGCGTGGCGCTGATTGAAAACGCAGAATTTGTGGATGGCTCCGATAAACTGCTGCGCCTGACGCTGGATCTGGGCGGCGAGAAGCGTAACGTCTTCTCCGGCATCCGCTCAGCGTATCCGGACCCGCAGGTGCTGATCGGTCGTCAGACCGTGATGGTGGCGAACCTGGCGCCGCGCAAAATGCGCTTCGGCATCTCCGAGGGGATGGTGATGGCCGCTGGTCCTGGTGGGAAAGATATCTTCCTGTTAAGCCCAGACGAAGGCGCGAAGCCGGGCCAGCAGGTGAAATAACAAAAAAGCCGGAGATAATCTCCGGCTTTTTTTATGGCATTTGGTTTTCTCCCTCTCCCCGTGGGTGAGGGCATCAGGCCGCAATCACGGCTTCGGGTGATGCACCCGGTGGGTCAGCCCGCGCAGGAAATTACGCAGAAACTGGTCACCGCACTCGCGGTAGTTTTTATGATCCGGCGCGCGCATCATGGCGGTCACTTCCGGCACGGATACGCGATATTTTTGCTCCGTCATGATCGCCACAATATCGTCCGTTTTGAGCGAGAACGCGATGCGCAGCTTTTTCAGTACCGTGTTGTTGTTCACGCGACGCTCCAGCGCCAGCTCTGGCGCGGCCGGATCTTTGCCACGCTTATCGTAAATCAGACCATTCAGGAAACCCGACAGAATAATGTCCGGGCAGCGAACGAAGCCCTCTTCATCTTCTTTGGTCATCCAGGTATCGAAACCTGCAGACGTGGATTCCATGTCGGACAGCGCAAGAATGCGCACCATGTCGTTATTGTTTGCTTTCAGGGTGTAGCGCAGGCTACGAAGAATGTCGTTACTTAGCATAGAGCCTTCGAATGTCGATGATGCAATGGCGCGCAGTGTACCAGTTTTACAGGCCAATCGCCTCTTTCAAACTCTTGAGATAGCGACGGCTGACGGGTACCGTTTGCCCGGCACGCAGCACTAGCTCGGCCTGGCCGTTATCTTCCAGGCGGATCTCCTTCAGGTGCGCCATGTTAACCAGATACTGGCGGTGGCAGCGAATCAGCGGCGTGCGGCTCTCCAGCGTGCGCAGGGTCAGCTCGGTAAAGCCTTCGTTACCTTCCGCACTGGTGACAAACACCCCGCTCAGGCGGCTGCTGACAAACGCCACATCATCCATCTGCAGAAGGTAAATCCGGCTGTGTCCGGTGCACGGGATAAACTTCAGCGGCTGCTGGTTTTCCGGCAGCAGCGTGACGTCCTGTACGGTTCGCTCCTGGCGTAAACGGGTGAGCGTTTTTTCCAGGCGCTTCTCTTCAATCGGCTTGAGTAAATAGTCAAACGCGTGCTCCTCAAAGGCCTTAACGGCATATTCATCGAACGCCGTCAGAAACACGATGTAGGGGCGATGCGCCGGGTCGAGCATGCCGACCATCTCCAGCCCGCTGATGCGGGGCATCTGAATATCCAGGAACAGCACGTCCGGGCGCAGTTTGTGCACCGCGCCGATGGCCTCAATGGCGTTCGCGCACTCCCCTACAATCTCTATATCAGGCTGCTCCTGCAGCAGAACGCGCAGGTTTTCCCGTGCCAGCGGCTCGTCATCCACAATCAGCACTCTTAACATGCGTTTTCCTCCAGCGGCAGTCGTACGGTAATACGGGTAAATCGGTCTGGCTCACAGGCGACGGTAATGCCGCAGTCGTCGCCAAAGTGGGCACGCAGACGTTTATCCACCAGGCTCATCCCTAGACCACCCGACGTGGAAGGCTGATAAAGCCCGGCATTATCTTCAATATCCAGCACCAGATGGTGGTTAAAACGGCTGGCGGCAATGGTTATCTCCCCTGTCCCCAGAAGCTGTGACGTGCCGTGTTTAATGGCGTTTTCGACAATAGGCTGCAGGGTAAAGGCCGGGAGATGCTGATACGCCAGCTCGGCCGGAACGGAAAGCGTCACCTGCAGGCGCGACTGGAAACGCGCCTGCTCAATCTGCAGATAGGCATTCACGTGCTCAATCTCGTCGGCCAGGGTCACGATCTCAGACGGCCGCTTCAGGTTCTTGCGGAAAAAGGTCGACAGATACTGCACCAGCTGTGCGGCCTGATCGCTGTCGCGGCGGATCACCGCTTTGAGCGTGTTGAGGGCATTAAACAGAAAATGCGGGTTGACCTGGGCATGCAGCAGCTTAATTTCGGACTGCGTCAGCAGCGCTTTCTGCCGTTCATATTGTCCGGCCAGAATTTGCGCGGACAGCAGCTGGGCTATCCCCTCTCCCAGCGTGCGGTTGATCGAGCTGAAAAGACGGTTCTTTGCCTCATACAGCTTGATAGTCCCCATCACCCGCTGATTTTCCCCGCGCAGGGGAATCACCAGCGTGGATCCCAGCTTGCACTGCGGATGCAGCGAACAGCGGTAAGGCACTTCGTTACCGTCGGCATACACCACCTCACCGGTTTCAATGGCGCGCAGCGTATAGGCTGAGGAGATCGGTTTACCCGGCAGGTGGTGATCGTCCCCGGTGCCGGTAAAGGCCAGCAGCCGCTCGCGGTCGGTTATGGCCACCGCGCCGATATCCAGCTCCTTGTAGAGCACCTGCGCGACCTTCATGCTGTTCTCCTCGTTAAACCCCTGGCGCAGGATCCCTTCGGTCGAGGCGGCGACCTTCAGCGCCGTGGCGGAAAATGCCGAGGTGTACTTCTCAAACATGGCGCGCTTGTCGAGCAGAATGCGCATAAACAGCGCCGCCCCCACGGTGTTAGTCACCATCATCGGGGCGGCAATACTGTTGACCAGGTGCAGCGCATCTTCAAACGGACGGGCAATGAGCAGAATGATCGCCATCTGCGCCATTTCGGCTACAAACGTAATGGCACCGGCGGTGAATGGGCTAAAGACTTTATCCGGGCGGCCGCGTTTGATCATGTAGCTGTGCACCAGGCCGCCGAGCAGCCCTTCCACGATCGTCGAGATCATGCAGCTGAGCGCCGTCATCCCGCCCATGGAGTAGCGATGCAGCCCTCCGGTTAAACCGACAAGGCCTCCGACAACGGGACCGCCCAGCAGCCCGCCCATCACCGCGCCGATAGCGCGCGTATTGGCAATCGAGTCTTCGATATGAAGACCAAACCAGGTTCCCATAATGCAGAATATAGAAAATACGACGTAGCAGAGGAATTTGTGCGGCAGGCGGACGGTGACCTGCATCAGCGGGATAAACAGGCGCGTTTTGCTCATCAGCCAGGCAATCACCAGAAACACGCACATCTGCTGAAGCAACAGCAGCACCAGATTAAACTCGTACATACTCAAAACCGCACACGCTAAAAACGTGTAACATACACTGATGCGGGTTTACTTTCTTTGAAGCATTCCAAAAAAGCGCAAAATCGTGTTCGTTATCACACCTTTTTCTGAATATCGCGTATGCTTCGCATTGCTTGTTCAAAAATCAATCAATTCTTCCTGGTTCGCCAAAGTGGGTCTACAGTTAAGCTGGGAACGCGTAAGCCAGGGGGCGAATATGGCGCTTTACACAATAGGTGAAGTGGCACTCCTTTGTGATATCAATCCCGTAACCCTACGGGCGTGGCAGCGACGGTATGGATTACTCAAACCGCAGAGAACGGATGGCGGCCATCGTCTTTTCAATGAGGCCGATATCGACCGCATCCGCGAAATCAAAAGCTGGATCGACAACGGCGTGCAGGTCGGCAAGGTGAAGTCCCTGCTGAGCCACGACGACCCGGATACGCAGCACGTCTGGCGCGAACAACAGGAAACCCTGCTGCGTCTCCTGCAGGCGGGCAACCTGCAGCGCCTGCGCGCATGGATAAAAGAGCAGGGCCGCGATTACCCGGCGCAGACGCTGATCTCCCATCTTTTCATCCCGCTCCGTCGACGCCTGCAGTGCCAGCAGTCCACCCTGCAGGCGCTACTCAGCATGCTCGACGGGGTGCTGATCAACTACATTGCCGTCTGCCTTGCCTCGGCGAAGAACAAAGCCGGAAAAGATGCGCTGGTGGTCGGCTGGAACGTACACGATACCACCCGCCTGTGGCTGGAAGCGTGGATTGCCACCCAGAAGGGCTGGCGCGTGGATGTCCTGGCGCACTCGCTGGCGCAGCTTAAGCCCGAGTTTTTCGACGGCCAGACCCTGCTGGTCTGGTGTGGCGAAGTGCCGTCCGCCACGCAGCAACAGCTGCTGACGGAATGGCGAGAGAATGGTTACCCGGTTTATTCCCTTGGCCCGGATGAGCCATAACGGCATTTAATGGTTCATTAACAGCTGCGCTTCACCGTATAATTGTTCCGTTAACAACAGGAGCACATGATGAAGGCAACCAAACTGGCCATTATTACCCTTTTTGTCCTGATGGCCGTGAGCGGTATCGGCGGCGTGATGCTGGCAGGATACTCGTTTATTGTTCGCGGCGGTGTCGGCTGAGGTACAGCGCCAGCCGCTCAAAAAGGCGATCGACGACGATTGCCGCCAGCGCGACCAGCACCGCCCCCTGCACAATATAAGCCGTATTAAACCCGCTCAGGCCGATAATGATCGGCGTTCCCAGCGTATTGGCACCGACCGTCGACGCAATGGTCGCCGTCCCGATGTTAATAATTACCGACGTGCGGATCCCGGCAATGATAACCGGCGCCGCAAGCGGCAGTTCAACCTTGCGCAGCCGCTGGCCGCGACTCATCCCCATCCCTTCCGCCACGCTTAGCACCGACGCCGGTACCGCCGCGAGGCCCGCCAGCGTGCCCTGTAGAACCGGCAATACGCCGTATAAAATCAGCGCAATGATGGCAGGCTGTTGGCCAAAGCCCATCACCGGAACCGCTATCGCCAGCACCGCCACTGGCGGAAAGGTCTGTCCGATGGCCGCTATCGTCTCCACCAGCGGGCGAAACTCCCGACCCGCAGGCCGCGTCACCGCGATGCCAGCCCCAACGCCCAGCACAACCGCGATGGCGCTTGAGAGCGCCACCAGCCAGAGATGCGCCAGGGCGAGATTAATGAAGCTCTCCTGCTGATACACCGGCCGCGGCAGCCCGGGAAAGAGGCTATTAAATAGCGCCGCGCTATGGGGCATCAGAAACAGTAAGGCGACAAAAAGCGCTACCAGCCAGAGGAGCGGATCACGCAGAGCCTTCACGCGTCACCTCCCCGGCCAGCAGATCGCGAAAATGCAAGGTTCCGCACGGCATGCCACGGGAGTCCGAGACGGGCAATATCTCGCACTGGCGCGCAACAAACGCCGAGAGGGCATCCCGCAGGCTCATCTGCGCCTGCAGCGGTTCCCCGCTCAGCGGTGTCTCCTCCCTACGCATATAGTCGCTGACCGTCCGCAGGGAGAGCAGCCTCACGCCCAGCTCGCTGCGACCAAAAAACTCGCGTACAAAGTCGTTCTTCGGCCACGTTAACAGCTCAAGCGGCGAGCCCTGCTGCACCACTTCGCCATGATCCATCAGCACCAGATGGTCGGCCAGGCGCAGGGCTTCATCAATATCGTGCGTCACGAGAACGATCGTGCGTCCAAGAATGCGGTGAATGCGGGTCATCTCCGCCTGCAGCGCCCCGCGCGTGACCGGATCCAGCGCGCCGAAAGGTTCATCCATCAGCAGCACCTGCGGGTTAGCCGCCAGCGCGCGCGCTACGCCCACGCGCTGCTGCTGCCCGCCGGAAAGCTGGTGCGGATAGCGGTCGCGCAGCGCAGGCTCTAACCCCAGCAGAGACATCAGCTCATCCACCCGGTCAGCAATCTTCGCCCGCGACCATTTCTCCAGCTGCAGCACGGTGGCGATGTTTTGCGCCACCGTCCAGTGGGGAAACAGGCCGATAGACTGAATGGCATAGCCCATCCGGCGGCGCAGCTCCAGCACCGGCAGGCTGCGGATCTCCTCTCCGGCAAAGCGGATCACCCCGCTGTCATGCTCAACCAGACGGTTGATCATCTTCAGCGTGGTGGATTTTCCCGATCCCGAGGTGCCAATCAGCACGGAAAACGCGCCCTCGACAAAGTTCAGGTTCAGGTGGCTTGCCGCCGGGCGACCGGCAAAGGTTTTACTGACATCATGAAATTCAATCATTGGCTCTTCTCCTGAGCAGCGCGAGCCATAAGGCAAACAGCGCGTCGACGACAACCGCCAGCGCAATCGTGGGCACCACGCCCAGTAACACCAGATCGAGAGCACTGCTCAGCAGCCCCTGGAAGACCAGCGCGCCAAAGCCGCCCGCCCCAATCAGCGCCGCAATCACCGCCATGCCGACGGTTTGTACCGCCACTACCCGCAGGCTACGCAGCAGCAGGGGCAGTGCCAGCGGGAGCTGAATTTTCCAGAAACACTGCCGTGCGCTCATCCCCATCGCGTGGGCGCTTTCCAGCACGTCCGGCGCGACCTGGCCCAGGCCCGCGACCATGCCGCGCACCAGCGGCAACAGCGCATAGAGCACCAGCGCGATAAGCGCGGGCGTTAACCCCGTTCCGGCTATGCCGAGCGTTCCCAGCACCGGAAACGACTTCACCAGCCCGGCCAGCGGCGCAATCAGCAGGCCAAACAGCGCAACGGAAGGTATGGTCTGGATCACGTTGAGTACGGCAAAGACCCCGCCCTGGCGTGAAGGATGGCGATAGCACCACATGCCCAGAGGTATCCCGAGCAGGAGCGCCGGAAAGAGCGTGCCGAAGAGGATCGTCAGGTGTTGCGCCAGGGCATCATCAAACACCTCCTGACGGTTGGCGTACTCTTTTAACAGCGAGAGATTGTTCAGTTCCCCGCTGAACAGCAGGAACAATGGAATACACCATATCTGCGCATTGAGCACCCATCGCCAGACGGCGCTGGAGATGAGTCGACGAATGGCATCGCTGCTGGCCAGCAGACACAGCGCCAGCCACAGCCAGAGTCCGCTGCCCACCGTGGTTCTCGCCAGCGGACTTTCCGCCGACGCCATATGCGTCGCCGCAAGCCCTGCCCCCCAGAACAGGATAATAAACAGCCCTTCAGCGAGGAGCAGCGTCAGCCACTGGGCAGTGCGCCCTTGCCAGAGCGATAGCGAAACCCACGCGCCCAGCGCCGCCGCCAGCCACCACGGCGTGAACGCCCACACTTCCCAGAGATAGCGCCCTTCCCCTGTCATCAGGCGGTTAGGGGCGACATTCACAAACGGCAGCGCGACTGCCGCTATGGCCACGCAGGCCAGCAGCAGCAGTACGCGGTTATGACATTTTATTGGCACAGCCCTTTCCCGTTACTTCACAAGCCCTTGTTGTTTCAGGAAGTCGGCAGCCACTTTCTTAGCATCCAGCCCCTCGACGGCAATGCTGGCATTCAGCTGCTGCAGCGTTTTTTCATCCAGTTTTTCGAAGACCGGTTTGAGCCAGTCGGCAATCTCCGGATAGGCTTTCAGCACCGCCTCACGCACGACCGGGGTCGGGGCGTAAATCGGCTGTACGCCTTTTGGATCGGTCAGGGTTTGCAGGCCGAGCGCCGCCACCGGGCCGTCGGTGCCGTAGGCCATTGCCGCGTTAACGCCAGAGGTTTGCTGTGCCGCCGCTTTGATGGTCACCGCGGTATCTCCACCCGCCAGGGAGAGCAGCTGCGCCTGGTCGAGCTTGAAGTCGTACGCTTTTTCGAACGCCGGGAGCGCGTCAGGACGCTCGATAAACTCCGCGGACGCTGCAAGCTTAAAGTCGCCCTTCTCTTTCAGATAGCGGCTGAGATCCGCAAGCGTAGTCAGCTTCCCTTTCTCCGCCACGTCCTTGCGCACGGCGATAGTCCAGGTGTTGTTGGCCGGGGCCGGGGTCAGCCAGACCAGTTTGTTCTGTTCCGCGTCGAGTTTTTTGACTTTCTCATATCCGGCTTTGGCGTTTTTCCAGGCCGGATCGTTTTCATCTTTGAAGAAGAATGCCCCGTTGCCGGTGTATTCCGGATAGATATCCAGCTCGCCGGAGGTGATCGCCCCGCGCACGACGGGCGTGGTGCCGAGCTGAACTTTATTGACGGTTTTCACGCCGTGGCTTTCCAGCACCTGCAAAATAATATTGCCGAGCAGCGCGCCTTCGGTATCGATCTTTGAGCCCACTTTTACCGGCTCCGCCGCCTGTAGCGGCAGACTCAGCGCCGCCAGCAGCACCGCAGATCCCAACATCCCCTTTGCAATCGTCATTCCGCTATCCTCATTTTTTATCGCCTTTTTCAGAGGCTTGAGAGAAAAGCGTAGCTTAAAACAGCGGATTTACCCGGCAAAATGCCTTTTTAGCATAAGGTAAGACGCATCCCCCGGAAGCCGGGGGATGCCAAGGAAGGAAGGTTACGAAGGTTACAGCAGCTCGAACTCGCCTTTATTCACGCGGGCGGAATCCACCCCGATAAAGACGTTAAACTTGCCTGGCTCCGCATCGTATTTCATCTGCTGGTTCCAGAACTTCAGCGCCTCCACGTCAATCGGGAAGCTGATGGTTTGGGTTTCGCCAGGCTTCAGGTTGACCTTCTCGAAGCCACGCAGCTGCTTGACGGGACGGCTCATCGAGGCGGTGACATCCTGAACGTACATCTGAATCACCGTTGCCCCTTCGCGCTTGCCGGTGTTGGTCACCTCGACGCTGGCGGTAACTTTGCCGTCACGCTTCAGGCTCGGCGACGACATTTTTACGTCAGAAACCTTGAAGGTGGTGTAGCTCAGGCCGTAACCAAACGGATACAGCGGGCCGTTAGCTTCGTCGAAGTAACGGGACGTGTACTTGTTCGGCTTGTCGGCGTTGTACGGGCGACCGGTGTTGAGGTGGCTGTAGTAGACCGGGATCTGCCCGACGGAGCGCGGGAAGGACATCGGCAGCTTGCCCGACGGGTTGTAATCGCCAAACAGCACGTCGGCGATGGCGTTACCGCCTTCGGTACCGGCGAACCAGGTTTCCAGAATGGCGTCAGCCTGCTGGTCCTCTTTCACCAGCGCCAGCGGACGCCCGTTCATCAGCACCAGCACCAGCGGCTTGCCGGTGGCTTTCAGGGCGGCGATCAGGTCGCGCTGGCTCTGCGGGATGGTGATGTCGGTACGGCTGGAGGCTTCGTGCGCCATACCCTGCGCTTCGCCCACGACCGCGACAACCACGTCAGACTGTTTCGCGGTATTCACCGCCTCGTCAATCATCTCCTTCGGCGTGCGCGGATCGACCTTCACCGCTTCCTCGTACTGGTTGAGGAAGGTGACGATGTCTTTGTCGTTGGTGACGTTCGCCCCTTTGGCGTACACCACTTTCGCGTTATCACCCACGGCACTCTTAATCCCGGTCAGCACGGTCACGGACTGGTCGGCTACGCCTGCGGCAGACCAGCTGCCCATCACGTCGCGCTTGCTGTCGGCCAGCGGGCCCACCACGGCAATGGTGCCGGATTTTTTCAGCGGCAGCGTGTCGAGGCGGTTTTTCAGCAGCACCAGGCTTTCGCGCGCCACGTCACGCGCTTCTTTGCGGTGCAGGCGGCTTTCGGCGTTGGTATCTGCCGGGTCAGAATCCTTAGGCCCCAAATGGCTGTACGGATCGTTAAACAGCCCCATGTCGTATTTCACGTTCAGCACGTGGCGCGCGGCATCGTCCAGCTCCGCCATCGTTACCTTGCCGCTCTTCACCAGCCCCGGCAGGTATTTGCTGTAGTACTCGTCGCTCATGCTCATGTTGATGCCGGACTTGAGCGCCACGCGCACGGCGTCTTCCGGATCGGAGGCGGTACCGTGTTTGATCAGCTCTTTAATCGCGCCGTGGTCAGAAACGGTGATACCTTTAAAGCCCCACTGGTCGCGCAGCACGTCTTTCAGCAGCCAGGAGTCAGAGGTCGCAGGCGTGCCGTTCAGCGAGTTCAGCGCTACCATCACCGCGCCGCTGCCCGCATCCAGCCCTGCCTTGTACGGCGGCATATAGTCGTTGAACAGGCGCTGCGGGCTCATGTCCACGGTGTTGTACTCTTTCCCGCCTTCAACCGCGCCATAGGCCGCGAAGTGTTTGACGCTGGTCATCACCGAATAGCGATCCGCCGGGCTTTTGCCCTGCATCGCTTCCACCATGGTTTTCCCCATCGTGGAGGTTAAATAGGTGTCTTCACCAAAGCCTTCCGAGCCGCGGCCCCAGCGCGGATCGCGCGAGACGTCCACCATTGGCGCCCAGGTCATGTTCAGGCCGTCGTCAGCCGCTTCATAAGCCGACACGCGCCCGACGGTTTTCACCGCGTCGAGGTTAAAGGAGGAGGCTAAGCCAAGGCTTATGGGGAAGACGGTGCGCTGGCCGTGCACCACGTCATAGGCGAAGAACAGCGGAATTTTCAGGCGGCTGAGATCCATCACCTGATCCTGCATCTTGCGGATATCCTTGCGGGTGACGGTATTAAAGATGGCCCCTACCTGCCCGTCTTTGATCATCTCGCGGATGGCCTCTTTCGGGTTATCCGGACCGACGCTGATAAGGCGCAGCTGGCCGATTTTTTCATCGACCGTCATTTTTTTGAGCAATTCCGTGACAAACGCGTCCCGTGCTTCAGGCGTGAGCGGGTGATTACCAAACAAATCCTCTGCCAGCGCAGGTTGCAGCGCCAGGCTGACGGCGACACCTACAGAACATAGCCATTTCATGTCGTTTTACTCTCTCATCAATAACCGCCGGACGATCTCGGCCATACCGTGCGAAAAGCGCAGTGTGCCATAAACCCTCGAAACGTTGCAGGGTTATTCTCTGATTTTTCTCGTGAATACTCGACCGCTTAACAGTTAATCGCGCTATGCTTTACAGCGAGAAATTTGCCCCACCACAAGGAGTGGAAGATGTCTTCTGTTCGAACTGACGATAACAAAACATTTATTAACGAACTGTCGCGCCTGGTTGGCTCCTCTCACCTGCTTACCGACCCGGCCAAAACCGCCCGCTACCGTAAGGGCTTCCGCTCCGGTCAGGGCGAGGCGCTGGCGGTGGTCTTCCCCGGCACGCTGCTGGAGCTGTGGCGCGTGCTGAGCGCCTGCGTCGCCGCCGACAAGATTATTTTAATGCAGGCCGCCAATACTGGCCTGACCGAAGGCTCCACGCCGAACGGCAACGATTACGATCGCGACATCGTGATTATCAGCACCCTGCGCCTCGACAAGCTTCACCTGCTCGATAAAGGCGAGCAGGTGCTCGCGTTCCCCGGCACCACGCTCTACTCCCTGGAAAAGGCGCTTAAGCCGCTGGGTCGTGAGCCGCACTCGGTGATTGGCTCCTCATGTATTGGCGCCTCGGTGGTCGGTGGGATCTGCAACAACTCCGGCGGCTCGCTGGTGCAGCGCGGCCCGGCTTATACGGAGATGTCGCTGTTTGCGCGTATTGATGAAAACGGCAAGCTGACGCTGGTGAACCACCTGGGTATCGATCTCGGCGTAACGCCAGAACAGATCCTCAGCAAGCTCGACGACGACCGCGTGAAGGACGAAGACGTGCAGCACGATGGCCGTCATGCGCACGATCATGACTACGTGACCCGCGTACGGGATATCGACGCCGATACCCCAGCGCGCTACAACGCCGACCCGGACCGCCTGTTTGAGTCCTCCGGCTGCGCCGGGAAGCTGGCCGTGTTTGCCGTGCGCCTGGATACCTTCCCGGCAGAGAAAAAACAGCAGGTGTTTTACATCGGTACCAATCAGCCTGAGGTTCTGACGGAGATCCGCCGTCATATTCTTGGCGAATTTACCCATCTGCCGGTGGCGGGCGAGTACATGCACCGGGACATTTACGACATCGCAGAGCGTTACGGCAAAGATACCTTCCTGATGATCGACAAGCTCGGCACCGACAAAATGCCGTTCTTCTTCACCATGAAGGGACGCACCGACGCGATGCTGGAGAAAGTGTCGTTGTTCAAACCCCACTTCACCGACCGCTTTATGCAGAAGCTGGGTAACGTTTTCCCGGCGCATTTACCGGAGAGGATGAAAACCTGGCGCGATAAGTACGAACATCACCTGCTGCTGAAAATGGCCGGGGACGGAATTGCCGAAGCGCAGTCCTGGCTGACCGAATTCTTCAAAACTGCCGAAGGGGATTTCTTTGCGTGTACGCCTGAAGAGGGCAGCAAAGCGTTCCTGCACCGCTTTGCCGCCGCAGGGGCCGCCATCAGATATCAGGCGGTACATTCCGAAGAGGTGGAAGATATTCTGGCGCTGGATATCGCCCTGCGGCGTAACGACACCGAGTGGTTTGAGCACCTCCCGCCGGAAATCGACAGCAAGCTGGTGCATAAGCTCTATTACGGCCACTTTATGTGTTACGTCTTCCATCAGGATTACATCGTCAAAAAAGGGGTCGACGCACACGAACTGAAGGAGCAGATGCTCGCCCTGCTGCGCGAACGCGGCGCACAATATCCTGCAGAACATAACGTCGGGCATCTTTATAAAGCCCCTGACGCACTTAAGCAGTTTTATCGCGAGAATGACCCTACAAACAGCATGAATCCCGGCATTGGTAAAACAACGCGGAAGAAATACTGGAAAGAGAGCGCGGACGCGGAGCAGCGCGTAACGCAAGCGTCTGATTAATTCCTACAGCCAAATTTGAGAGATTGTTAAGCGCGCCTTAATCGTAATAGAGTAACTGCATGACGCCGGAGAAACGTTTCTCCGGCATTCTATAACGAGGAGCAGGCACATCATGTCGGCTGTTGATGTTTTATCCGAAACCGAGCTGGAAGTGCGCGACGCGCTTCCCGATGATGTGCATGCCATCGCCGCCATTTATGCCTGGCATGTGCTTCACGGGCGCGCGTCATTTGAAGAAGTCCCCCCAACTATCGACGAAATGCGCCATCGAATGAAAAGCGTGGCTGAGAAAGGTTTACCGTGGCTTATCGCGCTGTATCGCGGCATCGTGGTGGGTTACTGCTACGCCACGCCTTATCGTCCGCGACACGCCTATCGCTATACCCTGGAAGAGTCAATTTACGTGGATGCCAGCATCACCGGGCGCGGTTTTGGCTCGGCGTTAATGTCTGCACTGATTGCACGCTGCGAACAAGGTCCATGGCGGCAGATGATTGCCGTGGTGGGAGATGGCAATAATAATGCCGGCTCGTTACGGCTGCATAAAAAGCACGGCTTCGAGATTGTCGGCCAGCTGCGCAGCGTGGGGTATAAGAAAGGCGACTGGCGGGATACGGTGATTATGCAGCGCCCGCTCAACGATGGTGACTGGACGCTGCCGGAATAAAACCTGTGCGGTCTGGTACCCTCACCCGGCCCTCTCCCACAGGGAGAGACAGAAACAAAAAACGGTAACATGCGTTACCGTTTTGCTTTTACCTAGTCGTTCTGCGCCGTCGCCATCTGTTCCGCTTTCTGCTTTTTATACGTCAATGCTGCGGCCGGAACGGGCTGCACTTTCCCGGTTTCAATCCAGGTACGCAGGCGGCTCGCGTCCGCGAAGTGGGTATATTTGCCGAAGGCATCCATCACCACCAGCGCCACCGGCTTACCGTTAAACACGGTGCGCATCACCAGACAGTGCCCTGCCGCGTTGGTAAAGCCGGTTTTCGTTAACTGAATATTCCAGTTATCGCGGTAGACAAGATGGTTTGTGTTGCGGAACGGCAGCGTATAGGCCGGGTTCGCAAAGGTCGCCATCTCTTCACGGGTAGTGCTGAGCTGACCAATCAGCGGATACTGTTTACTGGCAATCAGCAATTTCGTCAGATCGCGGGCCGTGGAGACGTTGTTAATCGACAGACCCGTCGGTTCAACATAATGCGTATTGGTCATTCCCAGCGCTTTGGCTTTCGCGTTCATCGCGCGGATAAAGGCGTCGTAGCCGCCCGGATAGTGGTGCGCCAGGCTCGCCGCCGCACGGTTTTCAGACGACATTAGCGCCAGCAGCAGCATATTTTTACGGCTGATTTCACTGTTCAGCCGCACGCGAGAGTAGATCCCTTTCATCTCCGGCGTGTGGCTGATATCCACTTTCAATTTTTCGTCCAGCGGCAGATGTGCATCAAGCACCACCATCGCGGTCATTAATTTGGTAATCGAGGCGATCGGGCGCACCAGGTCCGGATGGCTGGCGTAGATCACCTTATTCGTGTTGAGATCGACAATCATCGCGCTGCCGGAAGCAATTTGCGGTTGGGCGGCGGCGGCGTTCACCGCGGGCGTTTTAGCGACGGCCGGCACGGCAGCGGACGCACCCAGCAACAGTGCCAGGCTAAGTAAAGAGACTCGGAATTTCAGCATGGTGAGACTTCTGATAATTATTCACGCACGTCATGACGTACACCGCCTGTATCAACGGATAAACACAGGCTGGCTTCGGCATCATAGCGGTCACCGGGCGTTGTCGCCAGCGGATAATCGTGAACTGATGCTGCATTGCTGGCATTTACGCCAGCAATGCAGTGAACTCAGAAGAGCCGGTATCCATAACCCCAAAGAATCACCGTCAGCGCCAGGAGTGCCTCCAGCACCAGCACCCCAATAGCGAGTGTTGAACTGGAAAAACTCAGGCCCTCTTCTTTATTGATATTCAGGAAGGTTGGAACCCCCAGATACAGCAGATACCCGGTGTAAAAGAGGGCAATAGTACCGATCAGCGCGCACAGCCAGACCAGTGGATAGAGCGCAACAATACCGCTTAAGAACAGCGGGGTCGCGATATATCCGGCAAAGACCATACAGTGCGCCAGCGATGGACGTTGCGGGTAGTTACGCGCCATCCAGTGAATGACGCGCCCCATTATCGCCACACCCGCCAGCATCAGGCCATAAAAAACAATGGCCAGATAGAGCCCGGTAAACCAGGAAAGCTGAACCACTGTGCCGTCACCGAAGTTCCAGCCAATTTGTGTTGTTCCGATAAAAGCGCATATTACCGGCACCGCAGCCATCAGCAGCACATGATGCGTGTAATGATGCGAGACCGTTTCGTTCTCACTTTTAATGACATGTAATTCACGATCGGGATGGGAGAAAAGTCCCCAGACATGGTTCATAGCGCCCCCTTGTTGTCGGCCCGTCAGCGATACCTTAAGTATAATGCAGGCTTTAGATTATTTTATGTACAGCCGGAAATTTCCGTTGATTGCCCCGCTGTTGATTCATGGGGTATATGATTAAACGAGGTACGCAGAGGGAGATAACATTTACGTAATGGATATTAACGCACTCATTGAACAATATGGCTATGCCGCGCTGGTCATCGGTAGCGTGGCAGAAGGTGAAACCATCACGCTGTTAGGCGGCGTCGCCGCGCATCAGGGCTTACTGAAATTCCCGCTGGTCGTCGCCGCGGTCGCGCTGGGCGGGATGATTGGCGATCAGCTGCTTTACTTTCTCGGGCTGCGCTTCGGGCCAACGCTGCTTAAGCGTTTTGCAAAGCATCAGAAGAAAATCCGCCGCGCACAACGGCTCATTCAGCGTCATCCCTATCTGTTCGTCATCGGCACGCGCTTTATGTATGGCTTTCGCATCATCGGGCCGATACTGATTGGCGCCAGCCATCTGCCGCCAAAAATTTTCCTGCCGCTCAATGTTATTGGTGCGATTGCCTGGGCGCTGATCTTTACGACGCTCGGCTATGTAGGGGGCGAGGTGATTGCGCCATGGCTGCATAATCTTGACCAGCATATTAAACACTGGGCTTGGCTGATTCTGGTGGTTGTGGCGGTGATTGGGGTCAGGCTGTGGCTGAAGCATCGGGAAAAGACGCGGGATGAGGAGTAGCCGGGTGCGGCCTGATGCCCTCACTTTAACCCTCTCCCACAGGGAGAGGGTGAAAAGCACCTACCCCTCCGGCTTAAACTGCGGGTTCGCCAGCATAAAGCCCCCGTCGACGATAAACGATTGCCCCGTCGTGTAGCTGGCGTCGCTGTCGCACAGCCAGGCCACCAGGCTGGCAATCTCTTTGGTGTGCCCCGGCCTTGCCAGCGGGATTTCCGGCATTGAGCCTTCCTTCACTTCGCTGTCGTCCATGTCATTCATCGGTGTGGCAATGGCACCCGGCGCGACGGCGTTCACCAGAATATTGTGCTTAACCAGTTCCATCGCCATGGATTTGGTTAACCCACCGAGCGCGTGTTTTGCCGCCGTGTAGGCGCTGGCCTCCGGCAGCGGCGTGTGCTCATGCACCGAGGTAATGTTCACAATTCGCCCCCCTTCCCTCTGCTTCACCATCTGCCGGGCGGCAATCTGTGAACAGAGAAACGCGCCGTCCACGTCGACGGTGAAAATGTTCCGCCAGTCGTCAAACGGCATATCAAGGAACGGCGCTTTGGTCATCGCCCCCGCATTGTTGACCAGCACGTCCAGCCGACCAAACCGCGCAATCAGCCTTTCAATAGCCCCTGCGCCTTCCGGCAGCGTGCTTAAATCAAGATGGATAGCTTCTGCGCGCTGCCCCTGCGCTTCGACTTCCCGGCAGGTTTCCAGCGCTCCTTTTTCATCCGAATTCCAGGTGACGCCAATATCAAACCCGCGCTCTGCGAGCATCAGCGCCGTGGTTTTACCAATCCCGGAATCCGATGCGGTCACTATCGCTACTCTGGTCATACTCACCTCCTGAAAAACTGCAAAGAGGTAAGTATAGATAATGACCTTTTCTAGCCGTGGTGATAGCCACCGCCCAGCGCCGAGGTGAGCTGCAGCGTGGCGTCGACATACTGGCCTTTCAGCAACAATCCGGCGAGGTCTTCCCTGAGGGCCGGTATTCTGGCTTCGCTGACACGGGAGCCCGCAACGATCCCCGTGCTGAAACGCGCCTGCGCCAGCGCCACAACCCGCGCCGCATCTTTTTCGACCTGCTGCTGATGGCGGTTCTTAGCCGTCAGCGTTTCGACTTCACTTGCCGTGCGTGCCACCTGATTGACCGCTTCGACCACCGCTTTGTTGTAGTTCGCGACCGAGAGGTTGTTCTGCGCCTGGGCGATATCCAGACTGGCGTTCAGCCTGCCGCTGTCGAAGATTGGCAGCGTCATTCCGGCGGTCACGCCCATCTGCTGCGCTGAAGAGCGAAACAGATCGCTCAGATGGAGGGCATCCTGCTGTAAGAACGCCATCAGGTTCACGTCAGGATAGAAAGCCGCTCTGGCGGCCTCCACCTCGCTCATAGAGGCTTCGACATACCAGTGCGCTTCCTGGAGATCCGGACGGCGTGCCAGCAGTTTATAACCGAGCGTCGGCGGTAACGAGGCGTCTACCGTCGGCAGCGCATGGCGCGTAAGCGTCACGGAGGAAGAATTTGTCAGCGCGACCAGTCGCGCCTCTACGGCTTTCATCCTCCCGTTGACTTCTGCCAGCTGCTCTTCGGTTTTATTGGCGTTGATATCGGTTTTCACTCCTTCCACGGAGGAGGTGATTCCTTGCTGATACAGCTCGCGATCGGCGCCAATAATATTGTCCTGCTCATGTTTGATCTGCGCGAGAACCTCCCGCGCGGCGGCCTGAGTTTGCCACTCCCAGTAGAGTCGCGCCACGCTGCTGGCCAGCAGCTGGCGGGTCTGCTCCAGCTCCGCTTTTTGCGCATTCACTTTGCCAATTCGGGCCTCGACCCGGGCGCGATTTTTACCCCACAGATCGAGATCCCAGCCCGCGGTCAGGCCAAATGTGCCGTTGGTGTACCACGGGCCGGTGGTGCCTGCCGCCGGGTCGGTAAGGGCAAAAGGCCCCATCACCCCTTCGGCGGACATTTTCTGGCGTTCCGCATCGGCGGAAAAATCAATCTGCGGGCCATCGGTGGCCATAACGGCTTTGGCCTGGGCTTCGGCAAGCGTAATGCGCTGACGGGCAATCTGCATATCCGGCGAATCGCTCAACGCTTTCGCAATCAGCGAATTAAGTTCCGGATCGTTATACTCTCTCCACCACTCATTTTTCGGCCAGTCCTGATGATTCAGCACCGTATTCACCGACGCCGCAGTAGTTTGCGTTTTAATGGGGGACACCGTGGCATGTTCAGGCGCACAGGCAGACAGAATAAAAACGAAGGGAACACTCAGAGATAGAATAAGAGAACGTTTCATGACGCCATAAGCTCAAAAAATAAAGGCGCACGTTACGCTCGATGTTGTTCGTTTTTTTAGTAATGCGTGGCAATCCGCAAATTGTCATACATTTTAATACCTGGAGATTTATTCCTAAAAATAATAATTAAACTCAATGCATTCATGCCGACCATGAATACGCTGCTACACTTATTCAGGACATACATGAGCGGGAGAAGGGAATGAAAATATTACTGTGGATTATTTTGATTATATTTCTGATAGGGCTCTTAGTGGTCACCGGCGTATTCAAAATGATTTTCTGATCTATTTGCCCGGCTCAGCGCCGGGCAACGTCATTGATATCAGGCTTTCAGCGAAGCCCCTTTCGTGGCAATAACCTCTTTATACCAGTAGAAACTCTTTTTGCGGCTGCGCGCTAAGGTGCCTTTTCCGCCGTCATCGCGATCGACGTAAATAAAGCCGTAGCGCTTAGAGAGTTCAGCTTTAGACGCGCTCACCAGGTCGATTGGCCCCCAGCTGGTATACCCCATCACCTCAACGCCGTCGTCAATGGCTTCACGCACCTGCACCAGGTGATCGTTAAGGTAGCTGATGCGATAGTCATCCTGTACCACGCCGTCAGCGTCCGGTTTATCCTTCGCACCCAGACCATTTTCTACAATAAACAACGGCTTCTGATAGCGATCCCAGAGCACGTTTAACAGGGTACGCAAACCGATGGGGTCAATCTGCCAGCCCCATTCGGAACTTGCCAGATGCGGGTTTGGCACCATGCTCAGGATGTTGCCGCGCGCCTGCTGATTGAGCGCGTCATCCGCGGTGACGCAGCCCGTCATGTAGTAGCTGAACGAGATAAAATCGACGGTTGATTTCAGCGCCTCGCGGTCGGCATCCGTTACATCAAGCTGAATACCGTTGTCGCGGAAGAAGCGCTGCATATACCCCGGGTAGGCGCCGCGGCACTGCACGTCGCCAAAGAATTGCCACGCGCGGTTTTCCTGCAGCGTCTCCAGAACATCTTCCGGCTTGCAGGTCAGCGGATACATCAGGCCGCCCAGCAGCATGTTGCCGATTCTGGCATCCGGGATAATCTCGTGGCAGGCCTTAACCGCCAGCGCGCTGGCCACCAGCTGGTGGTGGATTGCCTGGTACACCTCCCCTTTGCTGCTGGTTTCCGGCAGGCCCACGCCGGTCATCGGCGCGTGCAGAGACATATTGATCTCGTTGAAGGTCAGCCAGAGCTTCACCTTCTCTTTATAGCGCGCAAACACGGTGCGGGCGTAGCGTTCAAAGAATTCGATAGTCTGACGACTGCCCCAGCCGCCGTACTGCTTCACCAGCCCCCACGGCATTTCGTAATGCGAGAGCGTCACCAGCGGGGTAATGTTGTGCGCGGCCAGTTCGTCAAACAGCCGGTCGTAAAACGCCAGCCCCGCTTCGTTAGGCTGCTGCTCGTCGCCGTTCGGAAAAATGCGGGTCCAGGCAATGGAGACGCGCAGGCAGCTAAAGCCCATCTCAGCGAACAGTTTGATGTCTTCCGGGTAGCGATGATAGAAGTCGATGGCGACATCCTTGATGCCGCTGTCGCCCTCCACGCGCTCAACCACCGGGCCGAAGACACCCTGCGGCTGAACGTCAGAGGTGGACAGCCCTTTGCCCTCCTCCAGATACGCGCCTTCTACCTGATTCGCGGCAACCGCGCCGCCCCATAAAAAATTGTCCGGGAAAGTTTTCATCACGTTCTCCTGTTATTGATGGCTTACGCTGAGCAGCGGCGCACCGGCGCTGACGGACGTTGCCGCCACGGTCACCACGTCACGATACTCATCGCTGTTACTGATAATAATCGGGGTCGCCAGGTCGTATCCGGCATCGATAATCGCCTGTCGGTCAAACTCCAGCAGCAGATCGCCGGGCTGTACCCTGTCGCCCACCTTCACATGGGCGGTAAACGGCCTGCCGTCGAGCTTAACGGTGTCGATACCCACGTGGATCAACACTTCAATCCCGCTGTCGCTGAGCAGGCCGATGGCGTGTTTGGTCTGAAACAGCGAGGCCACCACGCCGGCAAACGGGGCCACCACTTTGTTATCGGAGGGAATAATCGCGGCACCGCTGCCCAGCAGGCCGCTGGCAAAGGTGGTATCCGGCACCTGGTCGAGCGCCAGAACGGTTCCGGTCATCGGGGATAAGACATCGTTTTCCCCTGCCGTAACCGCAGCTTCCGGCGCTGTGCGTCCCGGCATACCTGCCACCAGCGTCAGGCCGCAGCTCAGCACCAGCGCTACCGCGGTGCCGATCACGCCGCCCCATAGCGTGGCGTTTATCCCACCCGGCGGAATCATCTGGGCGATGGTAAAGATATTGGCGAAGCCGAAGGAGTAAACGTGGGTATCGCTGAAGCCGACAATCGCCCCGCCGATTGCCCCCGCCACGCAGCCAAAAATAAACGGGCGGCGCAGCGGCAGGTTCACACCATAAACGGCCGGTTCGGTGATACCAAATATCCCGGCCGTCACCGATGAACCAGCCAGCATCTTCTGGCGGGCATCGCGGGTTCGCAGGAAGATCCCCAGCGCCGCCCCGACTTGCCCGAATACGGCTGGCAGCAGCATAGGCAGCATGGAATCATGCCCCAGCACCGCCAGGTTGTTAATCATCAGCGGCACCAGCCCCCAGTGCAGACCAAAAATAACGCAGACCTGCCACAGCGCGCCCATCGCCGCGCCCGCCAGCCACGGTGCCAGAACGTAAATACTCTGATAGCCGTTCGCCAGCATCTGGCTCAGCCAGGTCGCCAGCGGCCCGATAACGAGGAAAGTCAGCGGTACGGTCACGCCCAGACAGATCAGCGGCGCGAAGAAGTTTTTCATCGATGAAGGCAGCAGCCTGGTGCTCTGTTTTTCCAGCCAGCAGCTCACCCACGCGGCGAGGATAATCGGGATCACCGACGAGCTGTAGTTAAACCATGTGACAGGAATGCCCAAAAAGGCTTCCGATACCGCGCCCGGCTGCTGGCTGGCGTTAAACGCCGCAATCATCATCGGATGGGTGAGCGCCCCGCCGATCACCATAGTAATAAACGGGTTGCCGCCGAATTTTTTCCCGGCGGTATAGCCCAGCACCAGCGGAAAGAAGAAGAACAGCGCGTCGCTGGCGGCAAACCAGATTTTATAGGTACCGCTCTCGGTGCTGAGCCAGCCGCACACCACGGCCAGCGCCAGCAGCCCTTTCAGAATACCGGACGCGGCCAGAATGCCGATAAACGGGGTAAAGATCCCGGAGACGATGTCAATCAGGCGGCCCAGCAGATTACTCTTTTCGCCTCTCTCTTCCACGACGGGCGCGTCATCGGTCAGGCCCGCTTCATTGCGGACAGCCTGCCAGACGTCGTGAACGTGGTTGCCAATCACTACCTGAAACTGGCCGCCGCTTTCGACCACCATGATGACACCCGGGTTTTTCTTGAGCCCTTCCGCATCCGCCCGTTGATTCTCTTTTAGTTTGAAGCGAAGCCGGGTCGCGCAGTGTACAAGACTGACGATGTTCTCTTTTCCGCCAACGTGGCCGAGAATATCCTTCGCTAAAGCCTGGTATTCCATCTCGATTTCCTTACATCCGATGCCCGCAGGCACCTGTTGACTGAGTACAAAAAATAAAAAAACCCGAGAACGACCTTCTGACGAAGGCCGCGCTCAGGTTTTGCCTGCGTGATGCAGTAACAATCCTGTTTTGAGGCTTAACGCCCCTCTTTTCTCACCCGCTCGATATGAATGGCGAGGAACATAATCTCTTCCGTTGTCAGCTCTCGCTGATAGCTTTTGTTCAGGTGCTGCGCGATTTTCTCGGCGCATTTCCACGCTTTCGCGTAGTTGTCTTTTACTGCCGTATGCAGCGAGGCATCGTCATCTTCCACCACGGTGCGGGTCAGCATCCGCTGGGCAAAAAACTTCAGGTGGGTGACAAAACGCTGATAGCTGAGCGAGTCTTCATCATACTCAAGCTGCAGCTGATACTTAACCAGCTGCAGGATCTCCTGCATCACCCGCGTCACGTGCATCACCTCCGGCATTTCGCTGTTCAGCTGCGCGGTGACCAGATGCAGCGCGATAAATCCGGCCTCATCCTCCTCCAGTTCGACGTTCAGGCGTCTGGCGATAATGGCCCGCGCCTCCTGCCCTAATTCGAACTCCTTCGGATACAGCCGTTTAATATCCCACAGCAGCACGTTTTTGATGGCCAGCCCTTTCTTCTGCCGCTCAATCGCAAAGTAGCAGTGGTCGGTTAGGGTGATATACAAACTCTCCTGCAGCTTGCCCAGCCGCTGCGCCGCCAGCCCGATGATGCGGTCGCAGGTGGTCATTACCTCCAGCGGAATTTGACTCAGCAGCTCCCCGAGTCGACGCACCAGTTCATCGCTTTGTAACGCAAACACCTTTTCAACCAACGCGGTATCCAGCGCTTCACCGACGCGCTTCTGAAAGGCCAGCCCACGGCCCATCACCACCTGTTCGCGCCCGCGCTCATCCTGAACAACCACCACGTTATTATTGAGTATCTTGGCGATTTTCATCTGAACCCCAGAAACAAAAAAACCTGACCTCCGGCAGATGCCAGAAAATCAGGTTTTGCCTGCCTACGCAGTAACAATCCAGTTCTGGCACTCTATCAGTTTCATTCATAGCCTCAATACGTCACGCGTCAGAAACGTGACGTGGATCGAACTTGCTACGGTGATATCAGAAGCTCACCACCGTTTTCAGCTCGGTAACCCAGGCATCCTGGGTGCGGCTGACGCCGCCGGGATGGTGCCAGTACTGAATGCCCGGCTGCAGCTCAAGCCACGGCACTGGACGAAAACGGTAGTAAAACTCGCCGTTCAGGGAATGGCCCGGCACCGGGTGATATGCCGGATTGTTGTAATCACTAACGCCGCTCTGGCTGTTCAGGTAACGCTGATTGCGGGCGTACTGGCTGCTCATATCAATCCAGGTTAAGCCAAAGCCAATCCAGTCTTCCGGTCGCGCGTCAAACAGCCCGCGGTAGCGCAGCGAGGCGGCGTAAACCTGATGCATGTAGTTGGAGCGCTGATCGGCAAGGCTCATGCTGAAAGAGGTGCTCAACCCGCGATTCGGGTCATCCTGATGCTGCGTAAGCTGCTGGTTCAGCCCGGCGTACATGAACCAGGTCCGGCTGTGGGTATCAAATCCGTTTGGATCCGTCGCACCCGCACCGCCGGATTTGCCGCGATAGAGATCGGTTTGCGGCGCATTGGTAAACACCACGCCCAGGTTGTACGCGCCCGGCAGGCCGTAAATCAGCGGACGCGCTTCGATTTCAACCGGCAGTAAGACCCCTTTGCTGCCCTTCGTCGACCAGCTCCACGCGTGGCTGCGGCTGGAGGCCTGCGGATTTTGCTCCATCACGCCACCTTTTAAGGTCAGCGTCGGCGTTAATTTATACGCAAGCGTGGTGCCCCAGGTGTGAACGTTCCAGTTGTTCCACGTCAGCGAGTTGGCTGACTTCCCGCCGCACTGCGACAGCAGCTGGAAATCGCAGGGGATGATTTGATCGAAGGTCTGCACCTTGTTCATCATCCCGATGCGCCAGGTCAGACGCCGGTCGTCAAAGCTGCGGGCAAAGGTCAGCCAGCCGAGACGAGTAATCGACTGCCCGCCCCAGCTCTCCTGGGTCAGATCGTTAAAGTTGACGCGAGGGTCCTGCACGCGTTTGGTGGTGAGGTCGTCATTGTGGTTACGGTTGACGATGTTCCCTTCGATACGCGCATCCGGGATACCGGTCCAGCGCTCAAGATCCTGGTTGAAGGTCAGCGCAAACTGGTCGATATACGCCACGTGGGAGTCGTGGTTATATCCGCCACCGCCGTTCCAGCCAATTTCATTCAGGTATCCGAGGTTATAGGTAAAACCATTATCGTTGAGGATTTTACGTATGCCGAGCATTTCGCCCAGAACAGGCTCCGGCGGAGCTTCAAACCCTAATACCGTTCCATTCCAGTCCTGCGCCATTGACAGCGGGGATATCGCTAATAAGGCGAACGCATAGAGTTTATTTTTATATGCCATGATAACAACCTGTGATTGAGTATTTTGTGCGTAACCGGCCGCAGGAAATTTTTCTATTTCCTGTCGACATTTCATTTTTTTTAAAATCAGTAAAAAGCGCTAAGCCAAATTTCTCTCCTGCATAAACGAGAGGCAAAAAAAAACCTAAGCGCTCCACAGCGAAAATGCTGTGAAACGCTTAGGTTTTGCCTGTTAACCAGTAACAATCCTGTGTTGAAAACAGTGGCACCTTAACACCGTCGCGCCACGTTGAAAACCAGAACTGTTTTCTGGTTTAAAAAAGTGTGAGCAATTTAACGCTTATTATTTTGACTGAATCACCCGGGCAATATCAGACGAAGTCTGTAATGTACGAATCTCCTGAAATAATCCCAGCGCTTCATCGTACTCTTTGCGTAAATAGCTCAGCCACTGTTTAATTCGCGCGACGTGATACAAACCGGTATCACCCTGCTTTTCCAGTCGGCTGTATTTTTGCAGCAGCGTGACGACCTCTGCCCACGGCATCCGCGGCTCGTTATATTTTACCACCCGGCTGAGGTTCGGCACATTCAGCGCGCCGCGACCGATCATCACCGCATCGCAGCCGGTGGCTTTCAGACAGGCCTGCGCGCTCTCGTAGTCCCAGATTTCGCCGTTGGCGATCACCGGAATGGTGAGGCGTTTGCGGATCTCACCGATCGCCTGCCAGTTAATGCGCTCGGCCTTGTAGCCATCGTCTTTGGTGCGCCCATGCACCACCAGCTCGGTGGCCCCGGCCTGCTGCACCGCATCGGCAATTTCAAACTGCCGCGCGTCGCTGTCCCACCCCAGGCGCACCTTAACCGTCACCGGCAAATGCGAAGGCACGGCCTCACGCATGGCTTTCGCACCGCGATAAATCAGCTCAGGATCTTTCAGCAGCGTCGCCCCGCCGCCGCTGCCGTTAACCAGCTTTGACGGGCAGCCGCAGTTGAGATCTACCCCATAAGAGCCCAGCTCAACCGCGCGGGCGGCGTTTTCCGCCAGCCATTCAGGATACTGGCCGAGCAGCTGAATACGCACCAGCGTGCCGGAAGAGGTCCGGCTCTGGTTGTGCAGCTCCGGGCACAGGCGGAAGAAGGATTTTACCGGCAACAGCATATCGACCACGCGCAGAAACTCCGTCACGCAGAGATCGTAATCGTTCACCTCGGTCAGAAGCTCGCGCACGAGGGAGTCGAGCACGCCTTCCATTGGGGCCAGTAAAACACGCATAGCAGTACCTGTGAAAAAAGACGCGCTATAGTAGCCGCTCTCTATATCGCTGGGAAGCGCTTCTGTTCAGGGAAAAAGTCACCCGGAGTTGCCCCGACAATAGCGCGAAACGCCGCCGCAAATGCCGCCTGACCGGAAAACCCCAGCATCCAGGCCACCTGTTTAACCGAGTATCCGTTGGCGAGCAGGTCCAGCGAGGCACAAATCCTGGCACGCTGTCGCCAGGCCCGGAAGCTAAAGCCGGTATCTTTGATAAACGCACGTGAAAATGTGCGTTCAGACATGGCGGCCTGTTCCGCCAGCCTTTCCATAGGAACATCCCAGTGATTGTTGGCAATGATGTCACAGGCAACGCGATATAAGCGCTCATCCACGGGCATCGGCAGTTCGGCCGAAATCTGTTGCGCCTCGCTGAGGATATCGAGCAGCAAAACGGCCATGCTGCGCTGACTGGCTGGCCGGTATTCCGCGCTGAACAGCCCGGCGATCAGCTCTTTGAACAATGCTGTCGCCATAATCACGTGAACCTCTTCTTTCCGCTTAAAAGGCTCGCATTGCGATATCAGCGTGGGGCTAAACCACACCGCACGGAGCTCAGTTGCGGATAACACGCTGTAGGTGTGTTCCTGAAAGGGAGGGATCCACAGCGCGCGCTGCGGCGGTATGACCCAGCGCTTACTGCCGGTTTCGACCAGCATCACCCCTTTGATGGCAAACAAAAGCTGCCCCTGTGAATGCCGATGAGGTGGATCCACTTCGCCGCGCGTATAGCTAATTGCCCCTCTGGACCATCCGATGTCATCGTCGTGAATTGGCGTTTTATCGATAACGGTTGGCATTTCACATTCCTCCCTTCCTCTTATGATGCTGCTTGTACACGTAACCGGAGAGAGACGCAATGCACATTCATTTTATCATTCATGAACATTTCGAAGCGCCAGGCGCCTATGAAATCTGGGGGAAAAATCGCGGCTGTAATTTGAGCTACACCAGAGTTTATCAGGGCGATCCGTTACCCGAGGATCTGGAGAGCATGGACCTGCTTATCATCATGGGAGGCCCGCAGTCACCCGCCACCACGCTTGAGGAGTGCCCCTGGTTTGATGCGCAGGCGGAAATGCGACTAATCGGCCGCGCAATAGAGGCGGGTAAAACGGTGATAGGCGTTTGTCTGGGCTCGCAGCTTATCGGTGAAGCGCTGGGCGCAGCGTTTTGCCATAGCCCGGAAAAAGAGATCGGCAAATTTACCGTCAGGCTCACGGATGCAGGCAAGGCGAACCCGCTATTTAAGGATTTTGGCCACGAGCTGAACGTCGGTCACTGGCATAACGACATGCCAGGGCTGACGCCACAGGCTAAGGTTCTCGCTTACAGCGAGGGCTGTCCCCGACAGATCGTGCAATACGGCGAACGGGTTTACGGTTTTCAGTGCCATATGGAACTGACGCCGGAGGTCGTAGAGCTGCTGATTGAGCATTCGCACAACGACCTCCGCCGCGCGGCTGAATTCCGTTTTGTCGAAACGGCGGAAAAACTTCGCTCGCATGATTATCGCGAAATGAATCAGGCGTTGTTTTCTTTTCTCGATAAACTGACCGCCTGACGCTGATGCAATCTCTGGCGCGTCACTTCGCCACCTCACTCCCTTTCCTCTAAACTGTAGCCTGCCCCTGTAAGGCGATGCCGGACGTTCCATTCTGGAATGTCTGGTATGCTCAAATTTCATGATGTGATCCGTGGCACATTTTTAGGTTTAATTGTATGATGAATGCGTTTCAGCAAGGACTAACTCCATGAGCAAATCATTGAACATTATCTGGCAATATCTGCGCGCATTCGTCCTGATTTACGCCTGCCTGTATGCCGGGATTTTCATCGCGTCGCTGCTGCCCATCACCATTCCCGGCAGCATTATCGGCATGCTGATCCTCTTCGTTTTGCTGGCGCTGCAAATCCTGCCTGCAAAATGGGTCAATCCCGGCTGCTTCGTCCTCATTCGCTATATGGCGCTGCTTTTCGTGCCTATCGGCGTCGGCGTCATGCAGTATTTTGATTTGCTCAAGGCCCAGTTCGGCCCGATTGTGGTCTCCTGCGCGGTCAGCACGCTGGTGGTTTTCCTGGTGGTGAGCTGGAGTTCGCATCTGGTGCATGGCGAACGTAACGTGATTGGGGAGAAAACAAAGAAATGATAGCCAATATCTGGTGGTCGCTGCCGTTAACCCTGGTGGTGTTCTTCGCCGCACGTAAACTTGCCGCACGCTTCAAAATGCCGTTGCTGAACCCGCTGCTGGTGGCAATGGTGGTGATCATTCCATTCCTGCTGCTCACCGGCATTCCTTATGAACGCTACTTTGCGGGCAGCAAAATTTTAAACGACCTGCTGCAGCCCGCCGTTGTCGCGCTTGCCTTTCCTTTATATGAGCAGCTTCACCAGATCCGCGCCCGCTGGAAATCCATCATTACCATCTGTTTTGTGGGCAGCCTGGTGGCGATGATCACCGGCACGTCGGTGGCTCTGCTGATGGGGGCCTCCCCGCAGATTGCCGCCTCTATCCTGCCTAAATCGGTGACCACGCCTATCGCGATGGCGGTCGGTGGCAGCCTCGGCGGTATTCCGGCCATCAGCGCGATGTGCGTTATTTTCGTCGGTATTCTCGGCGCGGTGTTTGGTCACACCCTGCTGAACGCGATGCGTATTCATACTAAGGCGGCACGGGGACTGTCGATGGGCACCGCCTCCCACGCGCTGGGCACTGCCCGCTGTGCGGAGCTGGATTATCAGGAAGGGGCATTTAGCTCGCTGGCGCTGGTGATCTGCGGGATTATCACCTCCCTGCTGGCCCCGTTCATTTTCCCGCTGATTCTGGCGGTGATGGGCTAAAATTTGCGATGCGTCGCGCAAATTTCATTTTGATTTCATAAGTTGCATACATAATGAGAAGTGGATCACATATAAAGCCCTGACGGCTCCGTAAACTACCGATCCATTAACCTTTATGAGGCAAACGCCATGCACCCACGTTTTCAAGCTGCTTTCGCCCAGCTTGCAGAGAATTTGCAGTCAGCCCTTGCTCCCGTTCTGGCAGATGCACACTTCCCCGCCCTGCTGACCGCGGAGCAGGTCACGATGCTGAAACAAGCAGCGGGACTGGACGAAGATGCGCTGGCTTTCGCACTGCTTCCTCTGGCTGCCGCCTGCGCGCGGGCCGATCTCTCCCACTTTAACGTCGGGGCGATTGCCCGCGGCGTCAGCGGCACCTGGTACTTCGGCGGCAATATGGAGTTTCTGGGCGCGACCATGCAGCAAACCGTTCACGCCGAGCAGAGCGCCATCAGCCACGCCTGGCTGCGCGGTGAAAAAGCCCTGAGCGCCATTACCGTTAACTACACCCCCTGCGGCCACTGCCGTCAGTTTATGAACGAGCTGAACAGCGGACTGCAGCTGCGCATCAACCTGCCGGGCCGCGCGCCGCACACGCTGGGGGATTATCTGCCTGACGCGTTTGGGCCGAAAGATCTGGAGATCAAAACGCTGCTGATGGACGATCAGGACCACGGTTACGCCCTGTCCGGCGATGACCTGAGCCAGGCGGCCATTCGCGCGGCCAACAAGAGCCACACGCCGTACAGCAAGTCCCCGAGCGGCGTGGCGCTGCAGTGCCGTGATGGCCGGATCTTTAGCGGCAGCTATGCGGAAAACGCCGCGTTTAACCCAACCCTGCCTCCGCTACAGGGCGCGCTTAACCTGCTGAGCCTGAACGGCTATGACTATCCGGACATTCAGCGCGCCATTCTGGCTGAGATTGCCGATGCGCCGCTGATCCAGTGGGATGCCACCGCCGCAACGCTCAAAGCGTTAGGCTGTACGACAATTGACCGCGTACTGCTTGCCTGATCCTTCCGGCGGGCAGAAATGCCCGCCAGTTTGCTGAAAAACCCCTCAGTTGAGTCTCTGTTTCTTGCGCTAACCAGGCGGGTAAAGTAGCCTGAGTTAAATTTCATCCACGAACGAGCCATCTCCATGTTAAAGCGCGTTTTTTACAGCCTGTCTGTCCTGGTCGGCATACTGCTGTTGATCGTGCTGGGTCTCGACCGCTGGATGAGCTGGAAAACCGCCCCCTACATCTTTGATGACCTGCAGGACCTGCCCTATCGTCAGGTTGGCGTGGTGCTCGGCACCGCCAAGTATTACCGCACCGGCGTGATTAACCAGTATTACCGTTACCGCATTCAGGGCGCGCTGAACGCCTACAACAGCGGCAAGGTGAACTACCTGCTGCTGAGCGGCGATAACGCGCTACAAAGCTACAATGAACCTGTAACGATGCGAAAGGACCTGATTGCGGCGGGCGTGGATCCTGCCGATATCGTGCTCGACTACGCCGGATTCCGCACCCTGGACTCCATTGTGCGCACGCGTAAAGTCTTCGACACCAACGACTTCATCATCATCACCCAGCGCTTCCACTGCGAGCGCGCGCTGTTTATCGCGCTGCATATGGGCATTCAGGCGCAGTGTTACGCGGTGCCGTCGCCAAAAGATATGCTGAGCGTGCGCGTACGCGAGTTCGGCGCCCGTTTTGGCGCCCTGGCAGACTTGTATATCTTCAAACGCGAACCGCGCTTTTTAGGCCCGCTGGTGCCCATTCCGGCGATGCACGAAGTACCGGAAGATGCCCAGGGTTACCCGGCCGTCACGCCTGAGCAGCTGCTTGATATGCAGAAAAAAGAGAAATAGCGGGACCTTCTTTATACTTTCTTTACGCCGGGCCTGACGCTTTTTATCCCCCCTTTACGTCGGCTCTTTTAAGCTGAGTTCACTGCCGCTACGGCTTCATTGAAGAATGACTATGAACTCGATAATGAATGCGTTTTTCCTCAAAAGTCTCCGTCCGTATTTTAACTTTCCCGGTTTATCACTTCCTGGCGCACTCAATTCCGGTCTCTGGCTTGATGAAAAAATTGACGCCCTGCAGCACAACTTTTCAGTGGAAGTGGCAGATTATCTGGAACGTTACCCGCAGACGAAACATGTAGACGTTTACCTGAACGATATCAACGGCACGATGCGCGGCAAGCGTCTGTCGGTGGAGAGCATGCTGACCCTGGAAAAAGGCTGTTATTTTCCCCTTTCGGTCTACTCTATGGATCAGAAAGGAAAAATCGCCGCCCCGCTTCATGATGAACCGGACCGACTCTGCGTTCCTGTCGCCAGCTCCCTGCGCCCCTGCCCGCAGGATCCGCAGCACAACGCGCAGATCCTGCTGACGATGAAAGACAGCGACGATAACTCCTGCCCGCTTGAGCCGCGCGTGATACTGCAAAACGTGCTGGCACGCTTCCACCAGCACGGGCTCTTTCCGGTGATTGCCCCGGAAATCGAGTTCTATCTGACGGGACATGACGATCGGGATCCGCAAAACCAGGGATGTTTTCACATGGATGCCCCGACGGCCCATGCGGCACTGTTTGACGAGCTGGAACAGCTGGCGCACCTTCAGCGCATCCCCCTGTCCGGGATCGTGGCAGAAGCCGAGTCCGGTCAGTACGAATTAAACCTGAAGCATAGCCATCGCGTCGTTGAGGTCTGCGATAACGTGCTGGCGCTGCGTCGCCTGACCCGATACGTTGCCGAAAAGCACGGCCTGCAGGCCAACTTTATGGCTAAGCCTTTCAGCCAGCTGTCCGGCAGCGGTTTGCACTTCCATTTCAGCCTGAACAATCGTCATGGCGAGAACGTCTTTGCTTCTCCGGCGAACGCGCTTAACAGCATGATGCGTTTATGCATCGCGGGACAGCTGGCGCTGATGCCCGCCTCTGTCGCCATTCTTGCGCCGGGCGTCAACGCGTTTCGTCGCCTGCGTAAAAACCTGAAGGAACCCGTATTTAATTCCTGGGGCTATAACACCCGCTCCGCCGCTTTGCGTATTCCCTGCTCGGATGACAACAACCGTCGTATTGAGTACCGGCTGGCCGGGGCTGATGCCAATCCGTATCTGGTGGCAGCCACTATCCTGACCGGTATGCTGTACGGGCTGGAAAACATCGACGACGAGGATTTGCCCGAACCGCTGCACGATCGGCCCGAACTGCCGCTGTTTCAGCAGGAGGCGATTGAGACCTTTGCCCGCTGTCAGTACCTCACCGACAGCCTGGGCGACGCCTTTTCCGAACAGTGGATCGCCTGCAAGCTTTCTGAACTCGACTGGTTTGAGCGCATTGTGACCCGAGAGGAGTCGCAGCTGGCATAAGGCAAAAAAAAGCCCGCTCGTTGAGCGGGCCGTATAGCGCGAGGAGCAATTACTTCTTACGCGCGTACTTCAGTGAATCCAGCGCAACCGCGAAGATAATGATGGCACCCTTGATGATGTACTGCCAGTACGGGTTCACGCCGATGTAGGTCAGGCCATAGTTGATGACGGTGAAGATGATCACACCGGTCACCACGCCGAGCACGGTACCCACGCCGCCGCTGAAGGAGACGCCGCCAACCACGCAGGCTGCGATCGCATCCAGCTCGTACATGAAGCCAAGGTTGTTGGTTGCAGAGCCGATACGGCCCGCTTCCAGCATCCCGCCAAAGGCGTAGAATACGCCGGACAGCGCATAGATGATGAGCAGGTTCAGGGCAACGTTCACGCCGGAGACTTTCGCCGCTTCCGGGTTGCCGCCGATGGCAAAGATGTTTTTACCGAAGCGCGTTTTGTTCCACAGGATCCAGACGAAGGCCACCGCGATCAGCGCATAGAAGGTAATATACGACAGGCGGAAGCTGCCCAGCGCGATAAACCCTTGCGTAAAGGTCGAGAAGCCGCTGTCAAAGCCCGAGATCGGCGACGCACCCACGAAGTCGTAGTACAGGGAGTTGATACCGTAAACGATGATCATCGTACCCAGGGTGGTGATAAACGGCGTCACGTTCAGGTAAGCGATGATAATACCGTTGATCAGACCAATCACCGCGCCGATGGCGCAGACAATCAGGATCACCACGAAAATCGGCATGGTGGCCATTTCCGGGAAGACCTTGTTGGCGTTTTCCATCGACTGCAGCAGGGTTGCCGCGATAACCGCCGCCAGCCCCACCTGACGACCGGCAGAAAGGTCGGTCCCCTGAGTCACGATCAGGCCCGCCACGCCCAGCGCAATGATAATACGCACGGAGGACTGGGTCAGAATGTTACTCAGGTTCAGCAGGCTTAAGAACGTAGGGTCCTGGAAAATGATGATTGCCAGCAAGACTAAAAGAACAACGTAAATACCGCCTTCTTTCAGGTAAGTGAGAAAACTTTTTTTATTTAACGCACTCATGAGGAGCCCCTGATCTTAAAGGTGCAAAGACGCAAGACGCAAAATTTCGTTTTGCGTTGTCGTTTTGGTGTCAACAATACCGGCAACGAGACCATTGCTCATAACCAGAATACGATCCGTGATCCCTAACAATTCCGGCATTTCGGAAGAAATAATAATGATCCCTTTATTCTTTTTCGCCAGCTCGGCAATCAGCTGATAAATTTCAAACTTCGCGCCGACGTCAATACCGCGGGTCGGTTCATCCAGCATCAGAATTTCTGGCTGGGTTAATAACCAACGACCGATAATGACTTTCTGCTGGTTACCACCGGAAAGCGAACCAATTTGGGTGCGGTGTCCCGGCGTTTTAACGCGCATGGAGTCAATTACCCATTGGGTATCGCTCTTCATGCGGGAGTTATCCAGCAGCCCGACTTTGTTTTTGTAATTGCGAATATTAGAAATTAACGAGTTAAAGTTAATATCCAGATAAGCATAAATACCGGTAGAACGACGCTCTTCCGTCACCAGCGCAAAACCATTATTAATGGCTTCGTTGGCGTTGTGGTTGTTAATTTTCTTACCGTGCAGCGTAATCGTGCCTTGAGCTTTCTCACGGATGCCAAACAGGGTTTCCACGATATCGGTACGCTTTGCCCCGACCAGACCGGCAATCCCCAGGATTTCACCCTTGTGCAGGTCGAAGGAGACATCGCGAATAGACGGCTGGCGTAACGAGGTCAGGTTGCGCACTTCCAGGATCACTTCACCCGGCTTGTTTTCTTTGTCCGGGAAGCGCTGGTTCAGGGAACGTCCAACCATCATGGCGATGATCTTGTCCATGTCCAGCCCTTCCAGCGGCTGCGTGGCAATCCACTGACCGTCGCGCAGGATGGTGATCTCATCGCACAGCTGGAAGATCTCTTCCATTTTGTGGGAGATATACACAATGCCGCAGCCGCGATCTTTAAGCTTACGAATAATGGTAAAAAGGTGATTAACCTCTTTTTCCGTTAATGACGATGTCGGTTCGTCCATAATGACGATTTTCGCATCATAGGAGAACGCTTTGGCGATTTCGATCATCTGCATCTGGGAGACGGATAATGTTCCCACGCGGGCGCGAGGGTCGATATCAATATCCAGCTCATCGAAAATCGCTTTGGTGTCGCGATACATTTTGTCCTGATCGACAAAGACACCTTTGGTTGGATAACGCCCCAACCACATATTGTCCATAACCGAACGTTGCAGCACCAGGTTTAATTCCTGGTGAACCATCGAGATACCGTTTTCCAGTGCTTCTTTGGCTGAATGGAAATCGATCTCTTTCCCCTGAAAAAGAATGCTGCCAGAATCTTTTTGATAGATCCCAAAAAGACATTTTAATAATGTTGATTTACCCGCACCGTTCTCACCCATCAAAGCATGAATAGAGTGAGGACGCACTTTTAAATTAACATTATCGAGTGCCTTAACGCCGGGAAAAGACTTGTTGATACCGCTCATTTCCAACAGGTATTCACCGGATGACTGAGTAGTTGTGCTGACCATAATTATACCTTGTTGGCCTCGCATATCGCGTTATAAAAGGGCGCAACGAATTGCGCCCAGTGGAGACAGTACCGCTAACTTATTTACCGATAAACTCAGCCAGGTTGGACTGGTCTACGCCCACGTAAGGTACGCGAACGATTTTGTTTTCAATTTTCCAGCTGGTGCCATCTGCCGCGCCTTTGCCATCGGCCAGGTTTTTCGCCAGATCGAAGGTGGCTTTCGCCTGGTTGTTGGCATCGTTCAGAACGGTACCGGCCATCGCACCGGATTTAACCAGCGCCAGCGCTTCTGGCAGTGCGTCTACGCCGAATACCGGGATGGAGGATTTGTTGTGTGCTTTCAGCGCTTCTACCGCACCCATTGCCATTGCATCGTTGTTGGCGATAACCACTTCGATTTTGTTGGCGTTAGGGCCGGACAGCCACGCGTCCATCTTATCTTTCGCCTGAGCGGTATCCCACATCGCGGTATCTAAGGCCAGCTGCTGGGTTTTCAGACCCTTGTCGTTCAGCTCTTTGATAACGTAAGTGGTGCGGGCTTCAGCATCCGGATGGCCTGGTTCGCCTTTCAGCAGCACGAACTGAATCTGACCGTCTTTGTTCAGGTCCCAGTTCGGGTTCGCCGCCCAGTGTTTCGCGATCAGATCGCCCTGAATAATACCGGACTCTTTGGAGTCGGTACCGACGTAATACGCTTTGTCGTAGCTATCCAGCGCCTTACGGGAAGGTTCTTTGTTGAAGAAGACGATCGGCACGTTCTGGCCGCGCGCTTTTTCAATAACCGTGCCTGCTGCAGCCGGGTCAACCAGGTTGATGGCCAGGGCTTTCACGCCTTTCGCCAGCAGAACGTCGATCTGGTCGTTCTGTTTGGACTGGTCGTTCTGGGAGTCGTTCATCAGCAGCTGAACGTCTGGCGCTGCTTTCGCATCTTTCTCAATCGCTTTACGCACAACAGACATGAAGTTGTCGTCGTATTTATAGATGGTCACACCAATACGGGTATCCGCAGCGTGCGCTGCTGCACCAAAAAGCATGCTTGCCATTACAGCAGACAGGGTCAACACCTTCTTATTCATGGTATCTCCGGTTTTTTTATGCAGGGTAGTTCTTGTGAATAACGATCGGCGGGCAGGTGTTAATAAAACGTTACTGACAGCCGAAGTTCACTTATAAAATTTCTATCTTCCGTGTTCGGTAACGCTCCAGAAATGCGTTTTATTCGTTGTTTGCGGCACATTGGCTATAGTGAAAGTGAATAATCACCGTTACATAGCGTTTCAGCCCCTAAAACGCTGACATCATAGTCAGCGCCTTGTTAAGATACTGTGAATTTACTCACAGATTGAAAACGGTTACATCACCTCAAGTAATCAGTTAGTGATCGGAACCACAATTTGCCGGGCCGCGACAGAGTGCCGACGCACTAAAGTCGGCATGAAACAGTGTGTTGCCCCCGGATCCAGCAGCCCTGCCGCCCCCTGTAACGCCAGCTCAGTCGCCATTTTCGCCATAGAGGCAATGGGGTAGCGCACCGTTGTCAGCTGCGGGTCGGTGTAACGGGCAATCGGAATATCATCAAAACCAATGAGTGATAAATGCTGTGGCACCGCAATGCCGTTATCTTTCAGTGCCGTCAGGGCTCCTGCCGCCATGCTGTCGTTATAGGCAAACACCGCAGTAAGCTGCAGGTTGCGCCCCAGCAGCTCCACCATTGCCGCCTCACCGCCCTGCATGTCCGGCGTGCCGGTTCCCACCCAGCTTTCGGATGACGTAATGCCGTGCTCTTTCAGAGCGTTTTGCCACCCCTCGCGCCGCAGGTCGTTATCTTCAATCTGATGGCTGGAGGCCAGATAACCGATCCGCTGATGCCCGTTGTTGATGAGCATTTTCGTGGCCATCATGGCGCCGCTGACGTTATCCAGCCCGACGCAGCGATGGGCATAGCCGGGAACGATGCGGTTGATCAGCACCATGCCAGGGATCTGATCCATAAAGCCGGTTAGCTCTTCATCGCTCAAGGCTTTTGAGTGGACAATCAAGGCGTTACAGCGCTGGCGGATCAGCACCTCAATGGCATGACGCTCTTTTTCCGCCTCATGATAGCTATTGCCGATCAGGACATATTTCTGATGCTGCTGGGCGACCACGTCGACCGCTTTCACCAGCGCGCCGAAAAAGGCATCCGAGACATCCATCACCACCACGCCGATGGTGTCGCTGACCTGCGTCGCAAGCGCCTGCGCATTGGCATTTGGCCGGTACCCGAGCTGGGTCACGGCTTTCATTACGGTTTCACGGGTTTCAGGGCTGACCAGCGCACTGTTGTTGAGCACGCGGGAGACGGTAGCCACAGAAACGCCCGCCAGGCGGGCGACGTCACGAATGGTGATCATATTCACCATCCTTCAAAGGATTGCAGCAACTCACAGACACCCCCTGTGTTTAGCAAGGTGGCTATTTTGGCAGTGAGAGAAAGGGGACTACGTGAAGAAGCTCACACTCATGAAAACGCTTACATCCGTTTTGTTAATGATTGTGATCCAGATCGTTATCTGGATGTATTTTTCAATGATACCCCTGAAGCATGTGCGGTTAACTGACGCCATACCCACTCCAGCGGTCCCTGGCGGAAATAGCGTAGCCAGAGAACAGAAAACGCCAGGTTTACTACCCAGACCGGGATAACGAACGCCAGCAGCGTGAGGCGGTCGAATTTCATAAACAGGCCAAAGCGATAGAAAAGCGCGGTGCAGATTAGCGTTTGCAGGAGGTAATTGCTCAACGCCATGCGGCCCACGCAGGCGATAGCGCTGACGATCCACAGGCGGGAAAGCGAGGGCCAGAAGCCATAGATCAGCGCCGCGTAGCCGATGGTCTGGAACGGCGCGCTCAGTTCGCGCGGCACCTGGAGCAGGAATGCGCACCAGCGGTAATCCCAGTGGATGTGCCACTGCATAATTACCGCCGGGAGGTTAATCAGCACGCCGAGCAGCACCAGTCCGGCACCCGTTCGGCGATAGTGACGCAGGCTAAATTCGCCTTTCAGCCAGCCGGTTCGCATCAGTGACGCGCCCATCAGCATCATGCCCGCCAGCTGCCAGCCGTATTGCGCGCCCAGCGCAAGGAGGTTATCCCCCAGCATGTCCGCACGGTTGCTTATCGCTTCCGTACCGCCCTTCAGCTTCCAGAACTGTTCGTACTGCAGGTTAGCGGCATCCGGGATCCAGGAACGGTTTGTCGCCTCTCCGGAGATCATCCCCAGCAGCAGCAATACAGCAAGCCCCATGACATAAAGCATCACGCCGGTGTTAAACAGGCTTTTTACGCTGTGCGCATCGCGAATCAAACGCCAGCAGATGAGCCCGACTAACCCATACGCGAGAAGAATATCGCCATCCCAGAAGAACAGGCCGTGGATAAAGCCGAGGAGAACCAGCAGCGTCAGGCGCGACTGGATCCAGCGCGTACCGCGTTTAAGGAGCAGTTGCAGACCAGCGCCAAACAGCAGGGCAAACAGCGTGAGGAATTTAACCTGCGCGAAGAGATCGAGGATTGCCCAGGTCCAGGCATCACTGCGGGTGATGTCGCCATACCACGCGGGATTGAGATAAGCCGCCTTCGGCAAACCGAAGGCGGTGATATTAAGCAGCAGGATACCGAGAATGGCGACGCCGCGAACAAAATCGAGCGTGACGTTTCGCTCCATGGTCCCTGCCCTGTAAGACTTAGTTGTGGTGACGTACGGCGCGCAGGAACTCCTGGCGGGTATTCTGGCTCGATTTAAACAGACCGCCCAGCGAGGTTGTGGTGGTCGCACTGGTGGCATCGCGCACGCCGCGCGCTTTCACGCAGTAGTGAACCGCGTCGATAGAAACGGCCACGTTATTGGTGCCCAGCAGCGTTTGCAGCGCGGTAAGGATCTGCTGGGTCAGGCGCTCCTGCACCTGCGGACGCTGAGCAAAGAACTGCACGATGCGGTTGATCTTCGACAGGCCAATCACCGTATCTTTAGGGATATACGCCACGGTCGCTTTACCGTCGATGGTCACGAAATGGTGTTCGCAGGTGCTGGTCAGCGTGATATCGCGTACCGTCACCATCTCGTCCACTTTCATCTTGTTTTCAATGACGGTGATTTTCGGGAAGTTGGCGTAATCCAGCCCGGAGAAAATTTCGTCGACGTACATTTTCGCGATGCGGTGCGGCGTCTCCATCAGACTGTCGTCACTCAGATCGAGATTCAGCAGCTCCATGATATCGGTCATATGACCGGCAATCAGACGCTTGCGGGTTTCATTGTCCAAATCCTGTACGGGCGGACGCAGTGGCGTTTCAAGACCGCGCGCAACCAGGGCTTCGTGGACCAGGGCAGCTTCTTTACTGAGTGATGACATTTTGTTCTCCTGCAGGTGTGGCGTCTTTTGCCCTCGTTGTGGCAAAAGTATGCGTTCATTGTGCGTGAGGCGGCGCACATAATCCAGTATTCACGACGATAATTATTGCAATTGCTGTTGCCTTTCAGCATGACGATTCCAGACCAGGGCTCCTCCGACGAACAGCGCAACGCCCGCCAGCCCCAGCGCGGGCTCCAGCCGGTGGGTAAGCCAGGTTGATAACGCCGAGGTGACCGGACCAATCAACTGCCCAATCGCATACCCGGTGGTGAGCAGGCCCGCCATATAGCGCGTGTGGTTTGGCGCCAGCTCGCGCCCGTATAAAAGAGAGAGCTGCACGGCACACAAAAAGCCGCCGCCCACCAGCAGCCCGCCCGTCAGCAACCCGCCAATCCCCGACAGCAGCCAGGCCGCCAGCACGCCCGCCCCCTGTAACCACAGTACGATAGCCAGCCTGCGGTTAGCCGTTGAGATATGGCGTAAAAGAATACTGAGCGCAATCCCCAGCACGGCGGCGAGACCAAAAATCGGCCAGACAAACTGGGCAAACAGGCTGCCGGGAAAACGTACGGCCGCCATTTGCGACAGGAAGGTCGCCGGGAGGATATAGCCAAACCCGGCCAGGCTGTAGCTCCAGACCAGACGCGTTAAATCCGCCGTCAGCACCAGCGGCTCCGGCGCGGAACCGGGTCGATGGAGCTGCCCGGATCGCGGCAGGTAGCGCGCCACCAGGGCAATCAGCACCAGCGCCAGCACGCCGTAGATTTGCCATGCCGCCCCGGCCGAAAGGGACTTCGCCTGAATATAGACGGCGAGCAGCCCGCTCAGGGCAATGCCCGCCCCCGGTCCGGCAAATACGGCAGCGCTCAGGCCCGGTTTACCCAATTGTCCCAGCCGTTCGTTAGTCCAGGCGGCAATGAGTACCATCGACCAGCCGCTCATGCAGCCGATCGCAAAGCGCAGCAGGCCGTGCAAGACGGCATTATCCGCCGCCGCGGAGAGCAGCGTCAGCGCAACCGCACCGGTGATGCCAAGCCAGAGGCGCGTTTCCACAAAGCGGTGCGCACGCATCGCATCCCACGCGCCCACCAGATAACCCAGATAATTCATCGCCGCCACCAGACCCGCGCTGGTCAGCGTAAGCTGTCCGGCAGCAATCATGAGCGGCACCTGGGGCGTAAAGGCAAAGCGTCCTATCCCCATCGCCACCACCAGAACGACAAACCCACTGAGCGCAATACGCAGCGCCATGACCGCTCCAATTGTTAAAAAAAAGTAAATTTATGATGCAGCATCTCGACGTCTTGCGAAAGTGAAAGTTACTCACAGGTCAATGAAAAGGCTGTATTATGGTTTTTATGAATACGCATTCTCATTAAGGAGCACTGCATGGAACTGCTCGAAGAGCACCGTTGTTTTGAAGGTCGACAGCAGCGCTGGCGGCACGACTCCACCGTCCTGAACTGTGCGATGACGTTCAGCATTTTCCTGCCGCCGACGGAAAATCCACCGGTTCTGTTCTGGCTTTCAGGCCTGACCTGCAGCGACGAAAACTTCACCACCAAAGCAGGCGCTCAGCGTATTGCCGCCGAGCTGGGGATTGCGCTGGTGATGCCTGACACCAGCCCGCGTGGCGATGATGTGGCAGACGATGCCGGATACGACCTGGGCAAAGGTGCCGGGTTTTATCTCAATGCGACCGAGCAGCCCTGGGCGCGGCACTACCGCATGTATGATTACCTTCGCGATGAACTTCCTGCGCTGGTGCAGTCGCAGTTTGCGGTCGGCGAGCGCTGCGCCATCAGCGGACACTCTATGGGCGGACACGGGGCGCTCATCATGGCGTTAAAAAATCCGGGAAAATACGTCAGCGTGTCGGCATTTTCGCCAATTGTGAACCCAACGCAGGTGCCCTGGGGGCAGAAAGCCTTCACGAACTATCTGGGTGAAGATGAAGCAACATGGCAGGAATGGGACAGCTGCGCGCTGATGCTGGGCAGCAGCTCAGCAAATGCGATCCCGATGCTTATCGATCAGGGCGATGCGGATCAGTTCCTCGCCGGACAGCTACAGCCAGCGGTGCTGGCAGAAGCGGCACGCCAGAAGGACTGGCCGCTGACGCTGCGCATTCAGCCGGGATACGACCACAGCTATTACTTCATCGGGTCCTTTATTGAGGATCATCTCCGCTTCCATGCGGAGCATTTGTTCGAGTAAGTGCGGGTGCGTGCGCTCTGATGCTCTCACCCTGGCCCTCTCCCACAGGGAGAGGGAACAAACACTAAAAACGGCAACTTACGTTGCCGTTTTGCTTTTACCCTGGCCGCATCAGAACTTATAATCCACGCCGACAAAGTAGCGACGGCCATCTTCCGTGTAGCTGTAATCGTCGCGGCTCAGATCTTTGTCCAGCAGGTTCTGCACGCCCGCTCGCAGCTTCACGCTTTTCGTCGCCTGCCACGCGGCGCTGGTATTCCAGATAACATAGCCACCCGGCGTTGGGTCGCTGCTGGTCAGCGCGCGTTTCTCACCGGTGTAATTGCCCTGAACATAGAACGACCAGTCCTGCGTCGCCTGCCAGTCAACGGTCCCGTTGGCCGTGTGGAACGGCAGATCGGACAGCGGTTTGTTGCCGCCGTTGCTGATATCACGACCGTCGTTGTAGGTGTAGTTCAGCGTCACTTTCCAGTCGTCCGCCAGCGGGAATTTCAACTCGGTCTCCACCCCGCGGATGCGCGCCTTGTTGACGTTGTAGTAGCGGAAAATCGGTTCACCGTCCGCATTCAGGCCAACGTAGTTAGGGTAACTCTGCGCCTGCTTCGCATTGGCCGTACGGTTGATGGTGATGCGGTCATCGACGTTATTCTGGAAGGTGGTGATGCTGGCCTGCACGCCCTCTAACCAGCCCTCTTCCCCGCTGTAGTACAGGCCGAACTCGAAGCTCTCGCTGGTTTCCGGTTTCAGATCCGGGTTACCGACAACATCACAGGCACCGCGGCACGAGCTGGTGACCCAGTCCGGGCTCAGCTGCAGCAGTGACGGCGCTTTAAACGCGGTCGCCCAGCCCCCTTTCACCGTTACGGTATCGGTCGCGTTGTAAACCAGATAGGCTCGCGGGCTCCAGTGGTCGCCGTAGGTATCATGGTCGTCCATACGGATACCGGTGGTCAGCGCCAGAGGTTCAAAGATACGCCACTCATCCTCCAGGAACAGGGCATACTGGCTTGTCGACGTACTGCTGCCGGAACCGCCCGTCAGGTTGACAGGATCCTTCAGCTTATCGTGACGCCATTCGCCGCCGAAGGTCATCAGCTGGTTGATTTCGCCCAGCGGCAGCACGTATTTTCCGTCCACCGCGTTGCTCTCGGAGGTGATCGGATTGCTGTTGCCCGGGTTTTTGTTATCCACCTTTTCGCCGTAAACCTTCAGCTCGCTGTTGCCGACGCCCCAACGGCCGTTGTGGCTGAGAGAGTAGTTCTGACGCTCAAGGCGGTTTTTGTCGAGGGAATCCGAGTCACGATCCTGACGATCGAAACCGTAGCCCGCCGTAAAGTCGTGATTTTCAGACGGTGTCCAGGCGAATTCCACATTCGCATCGCGGCTGGTGAAGCCCTCAATGCGCGGCGTTTCACCGCTCGCCGTGGTAGAGGATTTCTGCTGACCGTCCTTCTCACGCTTCGCGAGGCTACCGTAGGCTTTCAGCCCCAGCAGACCGTCCACCAGCGGGCCGCTGGTGTAGAACTGACCGTTGTACGTGTCTCCACGATCGCGATGTTCCTGAATCGTGGAATCGGCGCTCAGGGTGCCCGTCCATTTCTGGCCGATTTTTTTGGTGATAATGTTCACTACCCCGCCCAGCGCATCGGAACCGTAAAGAGAGGACATCGGTCCGCGTACCACTTCGATCCGTTCGATGGCGTCAACCGGCACCCAGTTGAGGTCGAAATCATTATGGCGGAACACCGCGTTACGCGAGTTGACGCGCTTGCCGTCGATCAGGATCAGCGTGTAGCTGCTGTCCAGTCCACGAATACTTACCCCTTTACGGTTGTCCCCTTCGCTCGTGAGCTGAACGCCCGGCACCTCCCGTAACACATCTTTCAGATTCTGAACGGGTTTGCGCTGCAAATCTTCCTGGGTAATAACGCTGATGCTTGCCGGGGCGTCTTTCAGGTTTTGCTCGGTCGCGGAGGCCGTTACAACCATTGTGTCGCCGGATTCCGCTGCGATAACAGGCAGGGCCAGGGACATTGCGGACGCACAAAGTCCTCCCCTGACGAAGGGATTCAACCTAAACATTCCATATCTCCATGAGGTAAATACAACTAAATCAACTCATCATTGCTCACAGCGTCTTCCTTGCCGCCCACATCTACGGTGGGTCGGTGATACGCTTATTTTTGATAACGATAAAGCAAACGATAATTATTATCAATTAAATTATTGGAAAATATATCTTTGTTTCAGGATGCGGGTATAAAAAAACCCGCTCGAATGAGCGGGTTAAAAGAGAGGAAGTGCGGTTATTGTTTAAATCGTTCCGGGAATTCCATTTCACTGTAGCGAACGAATTTTGTTCCTTTCGTCAGTTTGTAACCAAACCAGATGATGAGGAACAGCGGAATACCAATGTAGGTCGCCGTGACGGCACCCCAGTCAATGGTGTCCGCCAGGAACGCTTCATAGTTCTGCCCAAGCGTAATGATCAGGCACAGAATGAAGGCGAAAATGGGACCCAGCGGGAAGAAGCCGGAGCGATACGGCAGCGAGTTAATATCGTGACCCTGTTTGACAAAGCCACGGCGGAAACGGTAGTGGCTAATGGCAATCCCCAGCCAGGCAATAAAGCCCGTCATCCCGGACGTGTTAAGCAGCCACAGGTACACCGTCTGGTTGCCAAACATGGAGGTCAGGAAGCACAGACCGGCAATCACCGTTGTGGCATAGAGCGCGTTACGCGGTACGCCGCCACGGGACAGCTTCGCGAAGATACGCGGTGCCTTTCCGTCGCATGCCAGCGTGTAGAGCATACGGGTGGACGCGTACATCCCGGAGTTACCGGCTGAAAGCACTGCGGTCAGGATAACGGCGTTCATCACCGCCGCGGCTGAAAGCAGACCAGCGTGCTGGAAGACCAGCGTGAACGGGCTGACGCTAATATCTTTTACGTCATTACGCAGCAGGCTTGGATCGGTGTACGGGATGATCAGACTGATAATCAGGATCGCAAACACATAGAACAGCAGGATACGCCAGAATACCTGACGGACCGCACGCGGAATATTTTTCTCCGGGTTCTCTGACTCACCGGCGGCGATACCAATCAGCTCGGTACCCTGGAAGGAGAAGCCGACAATCATCGCCACGCCAATCATTGCCGACAGTCCACCGGCAAACGGCGCATCGCCTATCGCCCAGTTACTCCAGCCCGCGGGTTCTGTACCTTTGAAAATACCAACGATCATCGCCACACCGACGACGATAAAGATGATGACGGTTGCCACTTTGATCAAAGAGAACCAATATTCCGCTTCGCCGAAACCGCGCACGGAGATGTAGTTCAGCAGGAAGATGACGGCGAGGAACAGGGCGCTCCAGATCCAGCCCGGCGTATCCGGGAACCACCAGTTCATCACCAGCTGTGCGGCGACAAGGTCAACGGCGATAGTGACCGCCCAGTTGTACCAGTAGTTCCAGCCCAGCGCGAAGCCGAAGCCTTCTTCAACGTATTTTTGACCGTAGGTCGAGAACGAACCGGATACCGGCATGTATGCGGCCAGTTCGCCGAGACTGGTCATCAGGAAGTACACCATCAGGCCAATCAGGATATAAGAGAATAATGCCCCACCCGGGCCGGCTGCCGAAATCGTTGCGCCAGAGGCAACGAAAAGACCTGTACCGATTGAGCCGCCAATGGCGATCATCGTCAGGTGACGCGCCTTGAGTTCACGACGTAGCGTGGGCGCTTCTGTGGTTTTAATTTCTGAAACCATATGAAAATGCTGTCCATATAATAAATGAGGCGCGATTGTAGCAGACGATCCGCGTTCCTTCCGGCAGAAATACTCAGTTATAAGAGAGCTTCATGACTCGGCCAGGATTATAAGTAAAGCATAATTTTTCCCTCTCCCTTTTGGGGAGAGGGCCAGGATGAGGGGCAATTTCACATCTCGCAGTAGCGCAAAAAACGCTGCAGAGAGCTGGAAAGGTGTTTCTGGCGGTGATGAATGCACCACAGGGTGCGCACCAGTTTCGGGAGCGGAACGGAAATTTCAACCAGCGACCCCGTCTCAAGCTGTTCGGCAATGACGCGCCGGGAAAGACAGCTGATCCCTAGGCCATGACGCACCGCGTGCTTAATCGCCTCTGAGTTCCCCAGCTCCATCCCTAACTGGAAATGCGGCAGATGGGAAAGCAGCAGATAATCGACAATTTCACGCGTGCCGGAGCCCTGCTCGCGCAGGATCCACTGCGCCTGCGCCAGGCGCTCCAGCGTCACCTCGCCCTGCAATAACGACGAGGCCGGGGACGCAAACACCACCAGCTCATCTTCCAGCCAGGGCTCGGCAATGATATCCACGTTGTGGCACGGCCCTTCGATGAGGCCGATATCCACGCGGAAATCGATCACCGCGTTGATAACGTCCTGGCTATTGCCCACGCTCATCTCCAGCGGCAGGGTCGGAAAATCCCGGCGGTAGCGGGCAATCACTTCCGGCAGGATGTAGTTTCCGATGGTGCTGCTGGCGTAGACGCGGATCGCACCGTTGTCTTCGCGGAACAGCTGTTCGATTTCGATAGCCTGCTCCAGCAGCGCCAGCGCGCGTGGATAAAGAAGACGACCGTGCTCGTTGACCACCAGGCGCTTCCCTACCCTGTCGAAAAGCTGAACGCCCAGCTGTCCTTCAAGATCGGTCAACGCTGCACTGACCGCAGACTGCGAGAGCGCCAGCATTTGTGACGCCTGGGTCGTCGAGCCGCTTTTCAGCACCTCGGCAAACACTTCCAGCTGACGCAATGTGATGTGCATGATTACTTACCACTTATATAGATTGATTATAAGTATATAATCAATTTTATTTTTAAACCACAGCGCCGTAACCTTTAGCCAGACAAAGGAGAAGGTTATGTCAGAAATCACCTTACAACATCATCGTACAGTGTGGCACTTCGTGCCGGGCCTTGCGCTCAGCGCAGCAGTAACCGCCGTAGCGCTATGGGGCGGCAGCATCCCGGCTATCGCAGGCGCAGGTTTTAGCGCACTGACGCTGGCCATTTTGCTGGGCATAGTCGTGGGAAATACCGTTTACCCACATATCTGGAAATCCTGCGACGGCGGCGTGATCTTTGCCAAACAGCACCTGCTGCGCCTCGGGATCATTCTTTACGGCTTCCGTCTCACCTTTTCGCAGATTGCGGATGTGGGCGTGAGCGGGATCGCCATTGACGTCCTGACCCTTACCAGCACCTTTTTGATGGCCTGCTTTATCGGTCAGAAAGTCTTTGGCCTGGATAAGCAAACCAGCTGGCTGATCGGTGCCGGGAGCAGTATCTGTGGCGCAGCGGCGGTGCTGGCAACGGAGCCGGTCGTTAAAGCCGAAGCCAGCAAGGTGACCGTGGCGGTCGCGACGGTAGTTATCTTCGGTACGCTGGCGATCTTCCTCTACCCGGCGATGTATCCGCTGGTTGCCCACTGGTTTAGCCCGGAAACCTACGGCATCTATATCGGCTCGACCATGCACGAAGTGGCCCAGGTGGTCGCGGCAGGACACGCCATTAACCCGGACGCCGAAAACGCAGCGGTGATTGCCAAAATGCTGCGCGTGATGATGCTGGCCCCGTTCCTGATTTTCCTGGCCGCGCGGGTTAAGCAGCTGGCACCGGCAGACAGTAATCAGAAGAGTAAAATTACCATTCCATGGTTTGCGATCCTGTTTATCGTGGTGGCGATTTTCAACTCCTTCCACCTGCTGCCGAAAGCCGTAGTCGATATGCTGGTGACGCTGGATACCGTGCTGCTGGCGATGGCCATGGCGGCGCTGGGAGTGACCACACACGTCAGCGCGCTGAAAAAAGCCGGCGCGAAACCGCTGCTGATGGCGCTGGTGCTTTTCATCTGGCTGATTGTCGGGGGCGGCGCGATTAACCTCGCGGTCCATAGCCTGATGGCATAAACCACTACGTCCTTCTCCTGTTAACCCGCTATCATACGCATTTCGGGTTAACAGGAGTCCCTTTATGAAATATGTTGGAGCGCACGTCAGCGCTGCTGGTGGCCTTGCGAATGCCGCCATTCGTGCCGCCGAAATTGAGGCGACCGCTTTCGCCCTGTTCACCAAAAACCAGCGCCAGTGGCGCGCCGCGCCGCTCACCGCTGACGTGATTGATGATTTCAAAGCCGCCTGTGAGAAGTACCACTACGGGCCCGGCCAGATCCTCCCCCACGACAGCTACCTGATCAACCTCGGTCACCCGGTTGAAGAGGCGCTGGAAAAATCCCGCGAGGCGTTTCTTGATGAAGTACAGCGCTGCGAACAGCTGGGGCTGACGCTGCTGAACTTCCATCCGGGTAGCCATCTGATGCAAATCGATGAAGATGCCTGCCTGGCGCGCATTGCCGAGTCCATCAACATCACGCTGGACAAGACCAAAGGCGTCACCGCGGTGATTGAGAATACCGCCGGTCAGGGCAGCAATCTCGGCTTCAGGTTCGAACATCTGGCGGCGATCATCGACGGCGTGGAGGATAAATCCCGCGTTGGCGTGTGCATTGATACCTGCCACGCGTTTGCCGCCGGCTATGACCTGCGTACAACCGAGGCAACCAAAAACACGTTCGATGAGTTCGAGCGCATTGTTGGCTTTAAGTACCTGCGCGGAATGCACTTAAACGATGCGAAAAGCGCCTTTGGCAGCCGCGTTGACCGCCACCACAGCCTGGGCGAAGGCAACATTGGCCACGATGCGTTTCGGTTTATTATGCAGGACGCCCGCTTCGACGGTATTCCGATGGTGCTGGAAACCATTAATCCGGATATCTGGGCAGAAGAGATTGCATGGCTGAAGGCGCAGCAAACCGCTGAACAGGCGGCATAAAAAAAGCCGGGTGCGTAATGCGACCCGGCTTTTTTGTTGTTTATCGCTTACGCTGCTTTCGCCACAGTTTCCGCTTCAGGACGTTTCAGCACCGCGTAAGACAGACCCGCCACCAGCGTACCGGCAACGATTGCCAGCAGGTAGCCCAGCACCGGCGTGATGGCGCCAGGGATCAGCAGGACAAACAGACCGCCGTGTGGTGCCATCAGCTTCGCGCCAATCGCCATGGAGATTGCACCCGTTACCGCGCCACCCGCGATACAGCACGGCAGTACACGCATTGGGTCACGAGCCGCGAACGGAATCGCACCTTCGGTGATGAAGCACAGACCCAGCACCAGCGCAGCTTTACCGCCTTCCTGCTGCGCTTTATCGAACTTACGACGGGCAATAATCGTCGCCAGGCCGAGCGCCAGAGGAGGCACCATACCCGCCGCCATGATGGCCGCCATTGGCGCGAAGGTCTGGGTACTCAGCAGGCCAACACCAAAGGCGTACGCCGCTTTGTTCACCGGACCACCCATGTCGGTACACATCATGCCACCGAGGATTGCACCCAGCAGAACCGCGTTCGCGGTACCCATGGTTTGCAGCCAGTGGGTCAGACCCGCCAGGATGCCCGCAACCGGCTTACCAATCAGGTAAATCATCGCCAGACCGACCACCAGGCTGGAAATCAGCGGGATGATCAGAATCGGTTTCAGCGCTTCCATACTCTGCGGCAGCTTGAGCTTCGAGCTGATGAGTTTCGCGACGTAACCGGCCAGGAAGCCCGCAATGATACCGCCGATAAAGCCGGAGCCTGTGCTCACGGCCAGCATACCGCCAATAAGACCCGGCGTCAGGCCAGGACGGTCAGCGATGGAGAAGGCAATAAAGCCTGCCAGAACGGGCACCATCAGTGCGAACGCGGATCCGCCGCCAATCTGCATTAACGCAGCGGCCAGCGTGCCTTGCTCTTTAAACGCGGTAATACCGAATGCGAACGAGAGAGCGATACACAGACCACCCGCAACCACCATTGGCAGCATGTAAGACACACCGGTCAACAGATGGCGATATGCGCCTGCAGACTCTTTCTTACCTTCCGTCGCGGTTTGACGCGCGCCGGTTGCCTGATACGGCTTCGCTTCCACCAGCGCTTTATCAAACTCCTGCGACGTCTTTTTCAGCGCCAGGCCGGTAGACGTACGGTACATTGGCTTACCGGCAAATTTCGCCAGGTCCACTTCGATATCCGCCGCCACGATCACCAGATCGGCCTCAGCCACTTCTTCTGGGGTGATAGCGTTGCCGGCACCGACGGAGCCACGCGTTTCAACTTTAACCCACCAGCCGCGTTTTTTCGCTTCGGTTTCAATGGCTTCAGCCGCCATAAAGGTGTGAGCCACGCCCGTCGGGCAGGCCGTCACCGCAACAATGCGTTTCGGACCCGTGGCCGCAGCCGGTGCCGTCGCGACTGGCGCGCTGTAGACAGACGCGTGCCCTTTCGCTTCGCTCAGGAACAGTTCCGGATGTGCAACCGCGCGATTAATATCGCCCAGCCACACTTTTTTGCCGTTCAGCGCACTGTCAGCCGGGATGTTGTCGCCCAGAACAATAACCAGTTCGGCATCGCCCGGGTTATCAATCATCTCGATATGTGCTTTGTTCGCCGCCGCTCCCAGCAAGGTCTTCGCCATATAGGCGCGAGCCTGTCCGAGACCGGAGTCAATGATCAGCAGCGTTTTCATTATTCCTCTCCTGCTGTTAGTTAAAAGGTTTTAAGTCAACGCGCGCCATCATCGCGGCTAACTGGGTACGATCGGTAATACCGACATTGCTCTGGCTGACGGCCAGGGCAGCAACGGCAGTGGCAAGACGTAAGGTATGTTCACTGGATTCCCGCATCAGCAGACCATAAATCAGGCCGCCAACCATGGAATCCCCTGCGCCAACGGTACTCACAACTTCCATTGACGGCGGTTTGGCGATCCATTCGCCAGACGCGTTAACCCACAGCGCGCCTTCTGCACCAAGAGAGATAACCACGTGAGCGATACCCTGCTCGCGTAGCGCATGGGCAGCGTCAATCACATCTTTTAATTCTGGCAGCTTACGACCCGCCCAGATCTCCAGCTCGCGACGATTCGGCTTCACCAGCCACGGCGAGGCTTTCAGGCCCGCAACCAGCGCGTCGCGGCTGCTGTCAAAAATGATGCACGGGCACTGGCTACGCAGGCGCGTCATCCAGTCGGTAAAGGCTTCCGGGCTCACGCCAGACGGCAGGCTGCCGCTGACGCAGACCATGTCAAACTGACCCAGCCAGGTCAGCGAGTCGTTAACAAAACGCTCCCAGTCAGACGGCGTCACTTCGAAGCCAGAGAAGTTTAGATCGGTCACTTCACCGTCTTTCTCCGTCAGCTTGACGTTGATGCGGGTTCGGCCCTGAACAACCTGAAAACGGTTAGCAATGCCCAGCTCGCTGAACAGCTGCTGGAAACCATCCTGGTTATCTTTACCGAGGAATCCGCCCACGGTGACATCGATACCGAGATCCTTGAGCACTTTCGCGACGTTAATCCCTTTACCCGCGGCATGCAGGCCGGTGGTACGCACGAGGTTGACTTCGCCGCGCTCAATTTCCGGGCAAAATCCTACCAGGTCATAAGCCGGGTTCAGCGTAATAGTCGCAACACGTCTGCTCATTATGCGCCCTCCCCCAGACCTGCCGCGATGGCATCGCCAATCGCTTTCAGCGCCTGTTCAGCATCAGCACCCTGTGCGGTGAAACGCAGACGGTGGCCTTTCTTCACGCCCAGCGCGACAACTTTCATCAGACTACGGCCATTGGCCGGTTTGCCCGTGCCGTCAAGATTCGCCACGGTAATCTCACTCTCGAATTGTTTAATGGTATTCACCAGCATGGTGCCCGGACGGGCATGCAGGCCGTGCTCATTGCGTACCACGAACTCAGCGGTCTGCACGTCTTCAGTCGGCGCATCATCACTGGTCAGCAGTGCCAGCAAGGTGGAGGCATCAGCATTCAGCAGTTTTTCAGCTTTATTGTTCAGCAGCAGATCGCCCAGACGCTTCAGCACGGAAATCGGCTGCTCATCGTTCATCGCCACGGTCACCAGCATGGCCGCGCGCTCGCCTTCCACGTCAAACGCATTGGCCGCGCGGCTCACGGCGATAGCGCTGCGCAGGTTGCCTTCAGCACTGTCGTTCAGCCAGATACCCTGACCCAGATTCAATGGCTTATCGTTAATCACGCGCGTCACAAACGTGGCATCCGCCGCGCCGGCTTCTTTCAGACGACCCGCGTTCAGCGCCTGCAGCGTCACCAGATCGGAGGCAACCACGTCCAGCGTCAGCGTTTCATTATCCAGTTTCAGCGCTTCGCTCTGGTTTTCGCCCATCAGCAAGGCGCGCAGCTCTTCAGCTGTGGTTGCGGACTTAAGCTGTTCAGCCACATCGTCATCGCTCAGGACATGCGTCAGCTGACGCAGAAGACCTAAGTGTTCGTCGCTGCTGGCCGCGATGCCGATAGCCACGTAGGCCACCTGACCGTCGCCCCAGAGCACGCCCTGCGGGAACTGATAAACCTTAACGCCGGTTTTCAGCACCTGATCGCGGGTGTCGGTTGTGCCGTGCGGAATGGCAATGCCATTGCCGAGGAAGGTTGAGGTCTGCTGCTCGCGGGCCAGCATGCCGTTTACATAGCCTTCCGCGACGTTACCCGCCTGCACAAGCGCAGCGGCAACCTGGCGAATAGCCTCTTCTTTATCCCCGGCCTGAGCGCCCGGGTGGATATCCTGAACAGATAACTGGAACATGGTTCTCCACTCCTGCTGAACTTGAATCGTTTCAGCTTTAATGAGAAAAAATGCGCTAGCCTGCTCCGTTTGTTAAAACAAGATAGCGCTGAAACGTTTCAAAAAGTCTTGCGCTTTCTGCAATCTCTTGCAAGAAAACTCGTATTTTCGATCTCAGAATTTAGAGATACAGCACATTTCTTCTTCGTTCAGCTGAATTTTGCTGAAGTTCAGCAAGACAGTTTCAGCTAAGGTCAGCCGGGTAAGATGTAAGTTGAAATGCCATTTTGATTTTTCGTGGCATCATTGACCGCACCCACTGTTTATTTTTTAGTTGACGGCGTACACTCCGCCCCTTCCTGCTACTGCTAATTATAAAACATGCATAACACCCCTGCGGCCGTCTCGCCGAAGCCTTTTGATTTGACCTCAGCGGCCTTCCTGATTGTTGCCTTCTTCACTGGCATAGCCGGTGCGTTACAGACGCCGACGCTGAGCCTATTTCTGACTAATGAGGTTCACGTCCGTCCGGCAATGGTGGGCTTCTTCTTTACCGGAAGCGCCATCATCGGCATCCTGGTTAGCCAGTTTCTGGCAGGGCGATCCGACAGAAAAGGCGATCGTAAAAGCCTGATCGTTTTCTGCTGTCTGCTTGGCGTCATGGCCTGCATTCTGTTTGCCTGGAACCGAAACTATTTCATTCTGCTCTTCGTCGGGGTATTCCTGAGCAGCTTTGGCTCAACGGCGAACCCCCAGCTGTTCGCGCTTGCCCGAGAACACGCCGACCATACCGGACGTGAAGCGGTGATGTTCAGCTCTGTCCTGCGTGCTCAGGTGTCGCTGGCATGGGTGATTGGTCCGCCGCTGGCTTATGCGCTGGCGATGGGTTTTGGCTTTACGGTGATGTACCTGAGTGCGGCTGTCGCATTTGTCGTGTGCGGCGCGCTGGTGTGGTTCTTCCTGCCATCCATGCGCAAAAAGCCCAAAGTGGCAACGGGCGTGCTGGAAGCGCCGCGACGCAACCGACGCGATGCCCTGCTCCTGTTTGTTATCTGCACGCTGATGTGGGGCACCAACAGCCTGTATATCATTACTATGCCGCTGTTTATTATCAATGAGCTGCACCTGTCGGAGAAGCTGGCTGGCATTATGATGGGCACCGCGGCCGGGCTTGAGATCCCGACGATGCTCATCGCAGGCTATTACGCAAAGCGCTTCGGCAAGCGTTTTCTGATGCGCATCGCCGCTGTCGCCGGTCTGCTTTTCTATATCGGTATGCTGACGGTACATACGCCGGGGCTGTTGCTGGCCTTACAGCTGCTGAACGCCATCTATATTGGCATTCTCGCCGGGATAGGCATGCTCTATTTCCAGGATCTGATGCCGGGCCAGGCAGGCTCCGCCACCACCCTTTATACTAATACCACCCGCGTGGGCTGGATTATCGCAGGCTCAATGGCCGGGATCGTTGCCGAAATCTGGAACTATCACACGGTGTTCTGGATTGCGCTGGTGATGTGCACGCTGACGATCGGCTGTCTGGCGAGGATTAAAGACGTTTAAGGCGCGCTCAAGAAGGTACGTCATCGCCTGCACTCGCGTGCTGCCACACTGTTCGACAGTGGGCTGGAGCCCCTAGCAGACCTTCGGGCGCAACGGTGAGCCAAAGATCATGCACAGGTTAGCATGCAAATTCTCGTACAAGGACTGATCTCATTTGGAATTGAAGAGAAGTGGCGATCGTATTTCATCGCCACCCGCTATTGATTCAAACCCATCATATTGCTTATGACGTGGCTTCTACTGCTTCTACGATCAATTTAGTAACGGCCTCTGCTTGTGAAGCAAGCGAAGCGTGGCCAGAATCAAGAGTGATAACCTTACGAGGCAGAATACGTGCCGACATGACTTTCTGATTATCTGGATGGATCATGCGATCTTTGCTTGAGATCTGATACCAGGAGGGTTTGTTTCGCCAGGCCGGGGTGGTAATAGTGCCAGCAAATGTTGCACCAAGCGGTGCTTTTTGCGTCACGGACATAACCCAGGCATCCTCCTCGCTTAAATCCTGGCAAAAACTTTCGTGATATTTGTCATAATTAATCCACAAATAGCCATCGTTATCGGGTGCGATACTCGAAAAAGCCTCAGGCGGTATCTGCTCGGTGAGTGCCCCCGGGCTTTCCCCTTTATCCGGGGCAAAGGCTGCAATATAAACGAGCCCTGCCACGTTAGGGAGATTGCCAGCCTCGGTGATAACAGCGCCACCGTATGAATGCCCAACAAGAAGTACCTCCCCCTCCTGCTGGCTTACCATTTTCTGTAGGCGATTTACATCCTCTGAAAAAGACATTAAGGACAGTTCAATAGCACGGACATTCCGATAGCCTTGCTGATAAAGCGCCTGGATAACCTTACTCCAGTGTGCTGCGCCCCCCCAAAAACCATGAACGAGAATAATAGTATTATCTTTTGACATGACACATCTCCTTCGATTGCGTAAATTGCCATTAAAAAATAGTTAAAATAAAAAAGAGAATCTATGACAAATTCAATTAAAAACATTGCACAGACTCTTAACTTGACCGATGCCTTGTCGGATGTGCTTGCATCTGTCCGATTAACAGGTGGATTCGTTGAAGCGTATGAATCGGATCCCTTGCCCGAGCTGGCTTTCGGACGGCATGAGCGATCGATGCTAATAGTCAGAAGTGGAATGCTACTCTTTCGGTGCGGTGACGTCGGGGGAGGCTTAATTGAGTTACATGAAGGAGATGTTGTTCTGCTTGCCTACGGCTCAGATTTTACTGTGTCGCACTCCCCCCTCTTCACAGAAAGATGTGAGTGGTTAAGAGGGACTTTTTACCTTGATGAACGGCTGTGTGAGCCTCTGCTATCCTGCCTGCCGAAGGTTATGGTTTTGCGCCAGATTACACATGGTGCGATGGACTGGCTGGAGACAGCATCACGCTTCATTCTAAATGAAATTAAAATGCCTGAGCCTGGAGGTGCGGTGATGATTTCACGCATCATGGAATTATTGCTAATACGGGTATTAAGGCTTTGGGCACAAGATCCATCAGCACAGGCAAGCTGGCTTCTTGGAGCAACAGACCCCATCATTGGTCGTGTGTTAAGCGCCATGCATATCGCACCAGAGAAAGCCTGGTCCGTGCCCGAACTCGCGAAAATAGCTTGCCTTTCCCGCGCAGCTTTCGCAGCCCGTTTTGCAACGTTGGTCGGCCAGCCCCCGTTACGATATCTGATTAGTTTGCGCCTCGATAAATCCGCAGAGATACTAAAACGGACGAAGCATACCATTGCGGCAGTGGCTGAAGAGTCGGGATATACCTCGGAAGCAGCGTTTAGCCGGGCATTCAAGTTAAGATTTGGCTCCAGCCCCTCACGTTGGCGTCAACAAAATATCCTTAACGCCATATAAGGAATGTAGAGAAGCAGTTTGAAGAGAAATGTGACCTTCTGCTCTATGATCGAAACGACTAACCTGCATGGCTTAAAAATCTGGGTTTGTCGTTTATGCATTATGCAATTTGTCAGATGGACACAGTGCAAACCACTCAATCAGGAGCGGTCTGCTCTTCAAGATTAAGCAAGTATGTCATCGCTTCCTCTCTGTTCACAGAACACATTTCAAACGATGGCTGCAAGGTACTACACACTTTTGGCCGCATCGGTGAGTCAAAGATCATGCACAGATTGGTTTCCGAGAGCTGGACACAGCGGGTATTGGCAGGTTTGCCTAACATATAATTATTCACTGTTTAAAAATCACATTCCTGCTGTTAGCATCTGATCAATCAATACCATCTGAAGGGAATCACACTTAATGAAACCTAAGCTGTATTCGTACGTGCGTTTTTCATCTGTGAAACAACGGGAAGGTAACTCCCTGGAACGTCAGCAAGATACCGCTCTAAAAATTGCGGCCCGTTATAATCTCGAACTTGATACAACGGCTTTCCATGATCTCGGCATGTCCGCGTTCAAAGGAAGAAATGCTCATGAAGGGAAGCTTTCGGAGTTCATCAAGCAGATTGGGGTTAAAGTTCCTGTTGGTTCGTGGCTAGTAGTCGAAAACCTTGACCGCATTAGCCGTGATGATGCCTGGACAGCTTTGGATATATTCAAGAGCATACTTAGCAAGGGGATAGTTGTTGTTACTGGCATGGATGAAAAGGTCTATAAGTACGCGGACGTAAAGAATAATCCAACCGATTTAATCATTTCATTGTTGATGTTCACACGCGCCCACGACGAATCGTTGACAAAAAAGAATCGGGTTGAAGCCCAAGCCCGTTCGCTGATACGGTACAACCTGACAAGAAAAGCGGGAACGCCAGCAAAAGCAATAGAATCAGTGGGTCAGAATGTCTGGTGGGTAGATACAAAATCAGGATACGTTACCCCACACCCAATGTATTTTCCAGCAGCGCAGAAGATTATAGAACTGAAACAAAACGGTGAAACTCTTCTTGGAATCCAACGATATCTTAACGAACACTACCCAGCCCCTAAAAAGAGGATTTATAAAGACCAGACAGGTCAAGCATTGAAGCCCAAAACGGAACAATGGGGCAAGCATTTAATTCGAACCTTCTTGAATCCTACTGTTTATGGGCAAAAGGTCTTTACGCTGGATAAGCGAGATGAATCAGGTGTCGTTATATACGATCCGGATTCAGAACACCCATTGAAAGAAACATTCGTTATTCCTGATTACTACCCGGCACTGATTTCAGAAATAGACTATCTCACTCTATCAAAACTGGATCGACACCGAGCAGTTACTAGAAGCTCCTCAAAATACCCAGAGGGCAACCCTGAACCCGAAATCCCATTACTATCAGGAATTGGAATTCTTTTCTGCGGGAAGTGTGGATCTTTTATGTTCAAATCAGGTTCAAACGAAAATAAATACCGTTATATCTGTGGTTCAAAGATTGTTCAGGGTAAACCTTGCGGTAAAAAAGGGTTTACATCTTACCAGCTTGAGCACACTATTTTGCAACTAATCGCTGATCACGTCTGGAACAACCATCAAGAAGATAAAACAGCGTGGTATGAATCTGAGATTGAAAAGGCCTCAGAATCTATTGATAAGCTTCTGAAACTGGCAACTTTAACTGACAGTCTCGAAGAACTGGCAGAACAGATTCGTTCGTACAAACATAAAAAAGCGACACTTGAACGAGAATTTCAACAGTACAAAATCAGCCGCTCAGAAATTCAAACTACGGGCTGGGATCAATTTCGAAATTTCGATATTCATGACACAAAGAACCCTGACCGTAAGCGAATTAGGCTAAAGATTAAGCAAGCTATCAAACGTATTAATTGCTATGACATTGATGGGCGGCATGGTCATTTTGAAGTAACCTTCGCCGACGAGGCAAAACAAAGGATAGTGATTAAGTTCAATCGAAACCGATCACCTGGTGTTTCGTATGTAGAAGCACAGACAGTAAACGATCATGACTTATTAAAAATGCAAGGATTTGTAATGCATTCCTTCATTGATGAACTGATTTCGCCTGACAAATTTGCGCAGCAGATTAAGGACAAGCATGAAGTCAGCATTCTAAACCCGACGTTTATAACCAAGCTGGAGGATGGTGTAAACCGAGACGAAGGCAATGGATTGGCTATCAAGGTAGATAGCACTACAAGTAAATCGTATGCAACTGTCAACGGTATTAAATACGAGATTAACTCGCTGGAAGACTTAGAAAAACTTTCACAGTAAATCACACTCCCCTTGCATACCTGTAAGGGGGACGCCTACCAACCCCCCCAGTTGCTCTATCTCAGTTTCTGTTACATCAAGGCATTCTCGGAATTCTTCACATCACAATTGATCGTTTTTATAGATCAATTTCACTATATTGATAGATTTTATAGATCAATGTAAGATCATGATTCTTTGAGTAGCGTTTCTCGCAAGCAAGATTCACGGGATGGCGATCTGCCCCCGATGGAGTGCAATAGAAAGAAGGTATCCAGAATGACTATCCTTATAAAAACCTTAAAAATCATGGCATCAGGTGTTGTTCTCATTTCAGGTATAACCGCAGCCTCCAGTACCGTCTATTTCTTACCTGAGGCGAAATCAATGGGTGTCGCCAGCAGCGACAAAAACGCACTGATGTTTCTCGGGATGGACAGGGATGTAAATCTGAAGGGAATATGCTTCGCGATGACAAAGCAATCATCATCAATCGTTCCGCTGGTAGATATCACTGCTACAACTGATAACGGCAGATTCACGATGCACGGGTTACGCCCTAATGTCAGTGATTCTAAAGAAGTCGCTTGTTCCTTCGGGTCCGAAGCTGGTGATTTCTTGACTGGCATTTCGAAGTCAACAGCCGTTAACGTGAAGCTGGATTTCAATGGCGAGATCCGCAATTACAGTTTCGACACCACAGAGTTCGGAAAATGTTGACTGCCAATGGGAAAGGTGTGTGGGAAAAAGCAGCTAAAGACTACGCTCAGGGAGTACTTGCACCCGTTTTCTATAACAGCGATAGCGAAGCCCCCAAAAACAATGCAGTAACCTCAAACGTCGATACACACAGTTATAAAGCAAGCGATGATAAACTTAATTCAGTCTGGAAAAATCTTAGCTCTGATACACGTAAACGCTTGCTCCCTGCGCAAAGAGAATGGATAAAGCAAAAGTCTGACTGCAATAATGAACAGAAATGTCTTACCGACATGACGAACAATCGCATTCGTGAACTGGAGTCTGAAAATGGAAAATAATACGCTGGCTTTGGTTTTAAAAAACGATTGGGTAACTTCGTCTTCTGGTAATACCTATGCCGGACAATACACGGTCGGACGATTTCACCTGACAGATGAGTTAATCATTGAGTATATGAAGCTGATACATGGAATCGAAATACCTGATTCATGGGTCAGTAGTTGTTTCACTAACATATCAGATATCGATACTCGCAAGGTTATGTATATGGAAGGCTGCGATATGTTAACGATAGACATAATGAATGAGATCCGTAACGCAGTGAAGTACCCGTCTGAAGATGTGAAAATATACCGCAATGGCAATAATGTGACAAAAATAGAACTCATGGAAGAATGAAATCAAATCACCTTATGAAGGTTATATTAAAATTTCAGTCATCAATTGTGCTATAACCTCTTGCGTCCATCTCCTGTAGGCCGTTCAGAATCATTCTGACGGTTCAAACCAATATGAACATTTTAACTTCCTAGTAGTAGTATGGATAATTCAAATAAGGATAATATAATGAAGAAACTATTAGTAACTACCATTCTTTCAGTAGCATCATTATCAGCTAGTTCTTGGGCAATGTCACCAGGTCTCATGCTAACTGCAACAGACCTGTCCAAAGTACCCGATGGCTCTCTTTGCCAAAACGGTGGACCAAGCAGAGACCTGCTACTATCTGTTGCATCAGCAGACGCCCGTCGATACGATGGTACATATGACCAGTTATTCAAATTAGAACAAAATATTCTGGAAAAAATGGAGCATGTTATTGAGCGACGCTGCAAGAAATATACCAACGGTCGTTGGGAACGTGGCTACAAGCCTTACAATCAATTCAAATTGAGGGAAGAAATAAACAAACCAGGCAAGAAACTTCCAATTGGCTATTAATTCTTTCTTCGACTAATTGCGCGCCAGAATAGTATTATTGCGGATGCTCTTGACACGCCATTTCCGGACAACTTTTGTATTTTAAGTTAACAACGCCCGCTGCCACCGGAGTTCCCTCGGAGAGTGATATCCCAGCGCGCTGTGCGGGTGGTTTACCGCATCAATGCTAATGGGGGTATCCCCTTCCTTTCAAAAATCGCAGATATTTTACCTCCATCTTTTAGGTCTATTTAGGGTATACCTGATAAAGACCATGATACAAAGTATCAATAGGGTTAAATTTGACTCTATTGACAATAAAAACATGCACTGTATCATATGGGTATCAATTTAATACTCAAAAGAGAATGCATAATGAATGTCCGTATCTATTGCCGTGCATCTACCGAAGGCCAACATGCTGATCGTGCATTAGTTAGCCTGCGCGAATTTGCGCAAAGCAAAAACTGGCAAGTAGCCGGAGAATACATTGAGAATGCAAGTGGTGCGAAGCTGGAGCGCGTGGAACTTATGCGCCTACTTGCGGAAGCACAGCCTGGCGATTTGCTTCTAATTGAAGCGATTGATCGTCTCAGTCGTCTTCAACATGAAGAATGGGCTGAACTTAAAGCTACGCTGAACGGTAAAGGTCTGGTTATTGTGTCATTGGACTTGCCAACAAGCTGGCAGATGGTTGAAATGTCCGGTAACGACCTTACCAGCGGCATTCTTCGCGCAGTCAACGCCATGCTCATCGATATCCTTGCGACAATGGCACGACAGGATTATGAGACCCGGCGTAATCGTCAGGCGCAGGGGATCGAGAGAGCAAAACAGGCAGGTCTGTATACGGGGAAAGCAAAAGATATGCAGGCCCGTGAAATCGTTCGCGAAATGCTGGCACAAAACGTTAAACCAGCACACATTATGAAGGCAGCAGATATCAGTCGTGCCACGTTTTACCGCATCAGGAAGGAGTCACTAAATTAATTATATTTGTATAGGCCCGCCAGAGCACCCACTCAAATATGGCTTTCCTCCTGAACGAAAAAAGAAGCCTACAGATTAAACCACGCCATTTTTGACTCCCCCTGATTATTACTGATATGCAAATCTGCCAGAATAATATCAATAAATACCTCACTGACCATTGAATCTCCTGTATCGGGGAAGCTGTATTCAGATACCCGGTAGAAAAACACCGGGAACCATTATTTTACGGTCCCTGTTTGATTCATCTGTACTCAATAGCCGGCCAGTAATAACCCTGCCCGAAACAAACCCCATTATCTTTGAGATAATTGATATGTTCGGCTGTTTCAACCCCCTCAACGATAACCCTCTCATCAGAACAGTGAGTTAATACTGAGAGTTGCGCCTGCGATCGGTACATCGACCAGAATGCCTCTTTATCTATCTTTATACCCGGACCGGAAGGATCATTAAGGATGCTCCCGCCACAGGCATCCACACCATCGATCCAGAGCCTGACACCTTCCGGAAGCAGAGTCTTCACATAATCAATCACCTCCGGCGTAAGGGTGACAGGATCATACTGTATCTCCAGATTTAAATCTGTAACAGTCAGGTATTCAGGCAATGTCCGCAGAAACCCCTCACGCAAAAGCAGACAGAGCGGCAGATTGATAAACAGATTTCTTACCCGTTCTGGATCAAGCGTACATTGTGCAGTAAAAAATCTCAGCTGCTCATAAAAAACACCTCCGAGAATTTCAACCGGGAGTGATAAAAAGAAAGCTTCAGTATTAACAGTGTTATCCTCCGGTTTTGATAAAATCTCATAACCGATGACTTTCTGTGAAAACATGTCAATTATTGGCTCAAGCTTAAACGTTAAAGGCACGCCATTTAATGTTATCAATTTAAGTTTCCCTGTGTCATGTTCTATGAACAGTGTTTTAAATAATGAAGGAGAGAGTTATCATGCCTGCGCATTAATACTCTCCAGAGTGATAATACAAAAGTCAGTCAGAAAAGCATTTTCTCCGTAAAATATCTTCCCGCCATGCCTGTATCTTCGGGGGTATAAAAGGTGATCCCCCTGTTATTTTAAAACCATAAAACCCAGACGCGCCCCAAACTGGTATGACCAAAAAAGATGACAATGATCGCTGCCGGCATTTTGCTGGCTGAACACACCATACCGGGACGTGTCTTCCCGCCCGGTGACGTTGCATCAGATATCCGGACGACCAGTCACCTGTAGCATCTGCCTTATGCTGCCTCCTCGGAAGAGTGGTAATCCAAGCAAACCACACCGGACACCACACCTGACTGAATCGCAACGGGTTTAACGTAAGCGTCCAGCGAAAGCCGTCTGGTCATAATCTGAAGCATCCGACAAAGTGGTGTCCACCAAATAAGTAGTGGGAACCAAAGTGTCAGATATGCAGAAAAATATGACTCCCGGCAGGCGTAAAGGCTGCCCTAATTATTCTCCTGAGTTTAAGCAGCAGCTCGTTACTGCCTCCTGCGAACCCGGGATATCCATCTCAAAACTGGCGCTCGAAAATGGCATCAACGCCAATCTGTTGTTCAAATGGCGCCAACAATGGCGCGAGGGAAAGCTGCTGTTACCTTCTTCAGAGAGCCCTCAGCTACTTCCTGTGACTCTGGATGCAGCTGTCGTACAGTCAGAGCAGCCCGCAGAGGACCCGGAAACCCTCAGTATCAGCTGTGAGGTAACGTTCCGGCACGGGACGCTTCGCCTCAATGGCTCTGTCAGCGAAAAGCTCCTGACCCTGCTGATACAGGAGCTCAAACGGTGATCCCGTTACCAACAGGCACCAAAATCTGGCTGGTTGCCGGTATCACTGACATGCGCAACGGCTTCAATGGTCTCGCCGCAAAGGTGCAGACGATGCTGAAAGACGATCCGATGTCCGGCCACGTCTTCATCTTCCGGGGCCGCAGCGGCACTCAGGTCAAACTACTGTGGTCTACCGGTGACGGACTGTGCCTGCTGACCAAACGGCTGGAGCGAGGCCGCTTCGCCTGGCCGTCAGCCCGTGATGGCAAAGTGTTCCTGACCCCGGCGCAGCTGGCAATGTTGCTCGAGGGCATCGACTGGCGACAGCCGAAGCGGTTGCTGACCTCCCTGACCATGCTGTAGGTCTCTTTATCCTGGTTGTCGCAGAATAAGCCTGGTAAAATGATGGCTTATGAACGACACCTCTTCTGACGATATCCTACTGCTGAAACAGCGCCTGGCTGAGCAGGAAGCGTTGATCCACGCCCTGCAGGAAAAGCTGAGCAACCGGGAGCGTGAAATAGACCACCTGCAGGCACAACTGGATAAACTCCGCCGGATGAATTTCGGCAGCCGTTCCGAAAAGGTCTCCCGCCGTATCGCACAGATGGAAGCTGACCTGAACCGGCTGCAGAAAGAAAGCGATACCCTTACCGGTCGGGTGGATGACCCGGCCGTGCAGCGCCCGTTGCGTCAGACCCGTACCCGCAAACCTTTCCCTGAATCACTTCCCCGTGACGAAAAACGGCTGCTGCCGGCAGAGCCATGCTGCCCGGACTGCGGTGGTGTGCTGAGCTACCTGGGTGAAGATACCGCCGAACAGCTGGAGCTGATGCGCAGCGCCTTCCGGGTTATCCGGACCGTGCGGGAAAAACACGCCTGCACAAAATGTGATGCCATCGTGCAGGCCCCCGCGCCTTCACGCCCCATCGAGCGGGGCATCGCTGGACCGGGACTGCTGGCCCGCGTGCTGAGCTCAAAGTATGCAGAGCATACCCCGCTGTACCGCCAGTCAGAAATATACAGCCGCCAGGGTGTGGAACTGAGCCGTTCACTGTTGTCGGGCTGGGTGGATGCATGCTGCCGGCTGCTGTCCCCGCTGGAGGAGGCGCTTCAGGACTATGTCCTGACTGATGGCAAACTCCATGCCGATGATACCCCCGTCCAGGTGCTGCTGCCGGGTAATAAGAAGACGAAGACCGGGCGGTTGTGGACGTATGTTCGTGATGACCGCAACGCTGGATCAGCAGTCGCACCGGCGGTGTGGTTCGCTTACAGCCCGGACAGAAAAGGCATCCATCCGCAGACCCATCTTGCTGGCTTCAGCGGTGTGCTGCAGGCGGATGCGTACGCCGGGTTCAACGAGCTGTACAGGGATGGCCGGATAACGGAAGCCGCCTGCTGGGCTCATGCCCGCCGAAAGATCCACGATGTGCACGTCCGCACATCGTCAGCGCTGACGGAAGAGGCCCTGAAACGGATCGGCGAGCTATACGCCATCGAGGGGAATATAAGAGGAATGCCGGCGGAGCAGCGTCTTGCAGTACGTCAGCAAAAAGCTAAACCGCTGCTGAAATCCCTGGAAAGCTGGCTGCGTGAAAAGATGAAAACGCTCTCAAGGCACTCAGAGCTGGCGAAGGCGTTCACGTATGCGCTGAACCAGTGGCCGGCGCTGGCGTACTATGCGGAGGACGGCTGGGCCGAAGCCGATAATAACATCGCTGAAAATGCGCTGCGGACGGTCAGTCTGGGTCGTAAAAACTTCCTGTTCTTCGGCTCTGACCATGGTGGTGAGCGGGGAGCACTGCTGTACAGCCTGATCGGAACGTGCAAACTGAACAGCGTGGATCCAGAGAGCTACCTTCGCCACGTGCTTGACGTGATAGCCGACTGGCCGGTCAACCAGGTCAACGAACTACTTCCCTGGCGCATCATACTGCCAACTGAATAGCACATCCCCGTCAATACGGCTCTCGCTGGACGCTTACGGTTTAACAGACACCGCAGAGTCATTTAAGATGACTTAAAGATAGGTGCCCATGAGTGGTAACATAAGCACGATCTAGTGCTTGCATTCGCGGTTGCATATACGGTGGTGACATCTTGAAGCGGTCTGAGCAAGAACCGCACAATGAAAGGGTACTTTTGTATTGTGATCGTTGTATCAGGTGCGTTGTTGTAATCCGGGAACGGTGGCTGGAGTATCTCCAATAACTCAATCTCGGTGGCAATAAACGCAGCAGGCAAGTAAGCCTGATAGCCTTTCTTCGGGACGGCTTTCCTTCATGTTAAAACGGTGATTACCAGTCAATACCAATCTCAGTGTATCAGATACGTCTGAACCATGGGTGGCATTTCGCGAACAACCAGGGCGTTTTCCGTATTGTGCTGCTTCGGTGACCAAAGCAGCACAATCATTTTACACGAAAGAGCGTGAACTTAGTGCCCGCCATTTTTTTAGCCGATGCAGCGCCTCATCAAGCACATCATCTGACTGTACCAGTGCAATCCTTACCCGGCCGGTCCCCCCGGGACCAAAACCACTGCCAGGGGCAACTAAGATACCTGTGGAATCAAGCAGATGTTCAACAAATCTCAGGTCATCGCCCTCTGCAAAATCCGGAGGAAGCGGTGCCCACAGGAAAAAGGTGCCCTGTGATAAAGGTATATTCCAGCCCAGAGATGCCGCACCATTAACAAAACGACGCATGCGGGCTGCATAGATTGTGCTGTTGCACGCAGCGATAGTTTCCAGTTCATCAAGTATTTCTGCTGCAACACATTTTAACGGGAGAAACGCGCCAAAATCGGTATTGAATTTTATATTCCGTATCTTGTCTATCAGCTCTGCAGAACCGACTGCAAAACCGATACGCCAGCCTGCAAGATTACATGATTTGCTCAAACTGTGAAGTTCCACTACTCGTGAGAGTGCTCCCGGTAATGGCAGGGCCGCGCCACTGAGTACGCCATTAGATGGCGATTTAAACGAAATCTCGGCATACGCCCTGTCAATAACAACCCAAAGATCATGCTGTTCAGCAAATTCCAGAACCTCCTTAAGTTTTTCAGGAGATAATTCCACGCCTGTAGGATTACCTGGTGAACAAATAACCAGCAGACGTGCCCCCTGTAATTGATCGGGCAGAATTGAGGTTAACTCAGGCTGGCCTGACGGGTCGCAGGAGAAAAGCTCGACACGAGCGCCAATCAGCCGGGCACTGCTTTGATAAACTGTATACGATGGGTCCGGCATAAGTACAGCCTCTCCTGGATTCAGGCAGGACAGCAGGCTATAGAAAATGCCTTCCTTGGAACCTAGCAAATCGACCACATGTCGTTCAGGATCGAGTAAAAAAGGTGCATCATGGGACAAGAAACGGCGTTGATAGTAGGCAATAAAACGTTCATATAAATGGCGGGTAATGTCTGAACGGAAATCGCCGTAGCCGTGAAGATCATCCCTTCCGATAAAGTACTGCAGGCGGCTGCGCCAGTGTGAACTTGGTGCGAGATCGGGATTACCGATTGACAAATCCAGTAGCGGTCTCCCCATAAAATCAGGCATCTCCTGACGTGTTCGGTAACGTTCAACCAGTATTTTTAGCAAAGAAAAAGAATCTCGGGGCGTAGTATTAGTCATCTGGATCATGCTGTAAGCCTGCTGATTAGCGGATCGGTTGTGCAAACTGGGTTCGACTAAGGGTCTTTTGCCCCGTCCGCAAACGAGTCTGAAAATCGTGGAACTGCCTGGCGATAAGTGACACAGTCTCATCCCACTCGTCATCATGGTGTTGTTGCATTGGGTAAAGAAGGAAGGCTGTGGTAACTTTATTCCGATCATTCTCAATACGATATCCCGGCACAATGCTAAATAGTGGCAGGTCGTAACCTGCATTCACTCGTTCCCAACATTCCTGCATAAAACTCATAGCAAGCTCTTCCCGGGAGGATGCCAGTGCGACCACATCAGGATCGAATGGAATATCAAATACAACCTCCCATCCAAGGCTGGAATAGTTAAGCACCCGGAACAGACCATGGCGTTCGAGGGCGCTGGTCAGGGAATCACGTGCTTCATGAAGGCGGACAAGATAAGCAGCATATCCGTTACGACCAAGTTTACGAAGGTTTATCCAGGCAGCAAGAATCCCCTGTGCCGGGCGAGAATTCTCAAAGGTGTAACGGTAGGCCCGGAACTGACCATACTGAAAATCTTTCTCTGCGTAATGGTAATTTCCGTCACCAAGCTCATCCATAAAACGTCGATCACGCGATACAAAAAAGCTGCTGGCATATGGACACAGTCCATTCTTATGAAAATCAACACCCAGCGAATCAAAAGCCCCTATATCACGCAGGCGATAATGAACTTCAGCAACACGAGCTCTGATGCGTGGGCTGGAAATCTGATAAATTGGCTCACCTTTATTAACATCTGGCTGACTCAGGTACAGCCAGCCGATAACGCTGTCCAGATGTAAATAAGGGCGTTCTTTTAAATTGTTTTCCCGTGCGAATGCTTCGGTGATATCAATAATCTCTCGAGTATCCTCACAGTTGAAATTGATCGTTGTTCCCCCGCAGCATATGATTGCGGCAACCCTGCGTCTGCGGAGATGCTGTTCGTATAAAGTGGTGCGTAAAGCCTCTGCACACATTCGTCCTTCATTGTTGGCAGATACTCGCAGGCAGTTATCGGCTCCCAGTCCAAGCATGCTGGCAGCATGTTCCACACAGTAATGTGCTCCCTCACTGCATAAAATAACGATATCATTAGGCAGGCCAGTACGCTGTGAATTAGGTGCAATACGACTCAGCGCTGATTTTATTGCGTACATGATGGTTAATTTCCCACCATTACAGGCAATACCCATTGCATGCTTCCAGCCAGCCCACCTGCCTATACGGCGGGCAACCAGTTGTTCTGTCAGCAATGCTTCCCCACCGAAAGCATCCATCAGACTATTAGTATTATATGCAGTGGCCAGCCATGCGCCTGCTGTTGCAGCAATACTTGGATCGGGCACCATATTGAACAATGAATTGCGAGACTGTGGGCGAATTGCTCCACGGAAATATCGGGCTACTTCGTTGTGTAGTTCAGCCTCACTGGCTGGAGTTTCATCCTGAGCACGTTCAAGCTCATCAAGATATGAGAACGGTTGTATTGGATACTTTGGGCCAAGAGTCAGCAGGGCATCAGGAGCGAATGTTAATTCTGGCAGTATGGATTGACTTGCCCGAGCATTAAGTTGAATATGACGATTCAGAACCTGAACATAATTAATCAGATTCTGCAGGTTTTCTGATTCTGAAGAACTGGATGATTGCTCAATAAACTGTAACTCATTCATGATGCTTTTCCTTTTGCGTAATGCTAATTATGCTTTGCTTCGTGAAAGGCGAAGAATTTTGGTTGTGACGTAATGCCAGCCCGGTTAAACCAGTACAGAAAAAAAATATGCCAGCCCATTGCATGGCAGTAACTGGTACTGCAAGCCACCATCGGGAGAACAGGACTGAAGCAGGTATTTCAATAAGAGCAAACACCGTTGCCAACACAGGACCGCCAGCTGCAATAGCCCGAACATAGAGCACGTCAGCCATCACTGTTGGTACCAGAATTAACGCCACAACGAGTATCCATACAGAAATGTTGCTATGTAATGACAGGTCCACTGATGCACTGCCTTGTAACGGAGCCAGGAATGCAGCACCAAGACCAAGACTGAAACTCACAATAACCCATGAATCAAGCTTGCCCAACGAACGCGTAAACAAGGGAAATAACCCATAACAACCCCCGGAAAGTAAACCCCATCCCAGTCCGTATAACCACTGTCTGCTAAACGTTACAACATTGGTTTGTTCTCCCTGGCTGTGTAAAACAGTCAGGGTTAGCCCTGCCAGACCAAGCAGAACCATCAAAAGTGATATAGTATCAAGACGTTCACTATAAAATATTCGATTTATCGCAACAGTGAACAGCGGGCCTGTGCATAACATAATGATAGCCAGGCTGCTCCCTATCCCTGCCACTGCAGAAGAAAATGATATGCTACTCAGTGCCTGACAAACCAGGCCGATAGCTGCCAGCCCCCCCCATTGTCTAAGGCTAAGTATATGAATCCGACCCAGCATAATTGCGATAAGTAAAGTCAGCACAAATGCACCACCCAGGCGCAATATACCAAGTTGTATGATACTCACTCCGTAATTAAGTAAGTAATGAGTAATTAAGCCCAGTGTTCCCCACATAACTCCTGCTGCAAGGGCCAGAGTAATCGCTGTAAGTGAGGACCTCATTTTTCCATGTTCCTGCTATATAGAAAGAACAGTCCGACTGGCGAAGAAAATTGTGAGGTTAATTTTTTACATATCGCATAAAATGCAGATAGTGGTGTCAGATTCTGTTTTCTTTTCATTTGATGCCAGCAACAAGATAAATCGCCATAATATATTACCCTGCCTGGGTTAAATATCATGTTTATTGTAATAAAACTCTATCCAATACTAGACATCAAATAGTTTTTCCGAGCTGTTACCTCAGCAATTAATGTTACTTTCTTGTTTAAGTTAAAATGTAACCGCACAACCGTTCTGAAGCTTCCCGGAGAACGCTCAGAGCAGCACAGCACTGTAAACCGAACCAGCCCGGCGGAAGGACGCTGTTAGTTACAGCTGGTGACGGCACCATCCATTAACCAGATTGCTGGTTTACCGGTCCAGGACATAGCGTAAGCGTGCAGCGAGAACCGTATTGACGGGGATGTGTTATTCAGTTGGCAGTGCTACACGCCAGGGGAGCAGTTCGCTGACCCGGTTTCCAACGTAGAGTTTTCTGCCATCCAGCTCGGTTAATACATAGATATGTCAAACGCGGAAATGGGCGTGCTGTTCGAGCTGATAGCCCATCGCTATGAGCGCGAACGTCTGGTTATCACCAGCAAGCATCCGTTCAGCGCCTGGAGCATCATCTTCGTGGATGAAACGATGGCGGTGGCAGCAGCCGACCGACTGATCCATTACGGATATATGTTCGAACTCAAAGGAGAAAGTTATCGGAAAAAGACAGCGAAGGAAGTAACCAGCGTGGCTTAAAACCCCGCTCAATGGATGCGGCCAGAGTAGTTGGCGCCGGTCGGCAAAACTAGTTGACGTCTAATACTTATGCTCTGAACCAGTGGGATGCCCTGTGTTACTACTGTGATGATGGTCTGGCAGAGCCAGATAACAACGCAGCCGAACGAGCCCTTCGTGCTGTCTGTCTTGGGAAAAAGAATTTTATCTTCTTCGGCAGCGACCACGGCGGTGAGCGCGGAGCCCTGTTGTATGGTCTTATCGGAACATGCAGGCTCAATGGCATCGTTCCGGAAGCCTACCTTCGTCATATCCTGAGCGTACTGCCGGAATGGCCCAGCAACAAAGTGGCCGAACTCCTGCCCTGGAATGTAGATCTCACCAATAAATAGCCGTCAATACGGCACTCGCTGATCGCTTACGGTAAGTGTACATTGCTTCAACCGTCAAAGTTATGTCCTGAATTACGAGCGAAGCGAGTTCCGTCAAGCGAAGCGAAGACGGACAGTGAATACGGGTTAAAAAGCAATCGAAAAACTACATTTTTCTCTATATATAAAATATAAAAATTTAAAAGTGTAGTTATGTAGTTAGACACTCACTTCGTTCGTGTCCCTCGCTCCGCTCGGAATTTTGAAGTAATGTATGAAACTATCAGCAAAGCAACTATAGTTGAACTATCATGCATCTGACCGAAGCATAAAGTTAACCAGCTACAAATCATGCCTTAAAACGCTCTGAGCGAGGTTTTAAGCAATTTTAATGATATGGGTAATGCGATTGCATACCCTGGAAATAAAAACGCCCTACGGGCTTCCTGTGCGATATTTACGAATTTAGTGCTTTACGACTCAATTTCGATGTTGAGTACATGCGTGTTCCCTTCCCTGTTTGCGCTTTACCGCGTTCTTTTGCCAGGTAAGAAAGCCAGAATACCGGACCTTCGAGTGATGAAGGATCGTCACGATGAATGACGTAGTGATCTGGATAGTCTTTAGTGGCTTTAGACAAGTTTACCAGCGTTGCTTTACCACCTGTCAGTTTCATCCAGATTTCCGTAATAATACCAGCGATCCCTCTTTCTGGCGTTCCAAACCATCTTACCGAACGATGTGGAAGTGCAATCCAGCAATGGTAATGGGGTTGTGAAGCCTTTTCCTGTTCGCAAACCCAACCGTAAGCAAAATCGATGATAGGTTCTGATAAACCGTTGTTTCCAGACTCCAGGCGGTCACGTAATCGTTTGAACAGGTTGCGTATGTATTTGTTACCTGCTTCAACAGAAGTGAACTCAGGGAGGTGGAGATCAAAACGGGTCAGGAACACTCGACTGTAGAGCTTCAGGATTGCATTTAGTTCGTTGATTGTTGACATAAGTATGTCATGACGAACACCAGAGCCGATTCTTGTGTTAATCCGGTATTCATGACCATCATGAACAAAGGAGTCGCCATTAATGGTTTTGTAGCGACCGTGTTCATGGTAGACGGTACGAAAACTTGCTGTCGATAAAATCGACGATTCGAACAGGGTTTGTGATTGTTGCATCATTGTTAAATTAACCTTTTTTGTACTCAGAAAGAGATCACACCTCCCACATAGTTACTACCTAAAACCACGGTAAAACGAGGGCATTTGCGATAGCGCAAAGCCGCCTTGTAGCTGACGTTGGGGATGTTTTCGAGGAGAGGAATACTACGGAACAAAGTCTACGAATATATTTATCAAATATTTAATCATATCAGCACATACGCAACATAACAACAATTATCGCCTGTCAATGAAAGGGGAATGATGATTGTGTGGATTGGTCGTAGCATTGGGGGGTAATTTAAAAGGATTATCTGATGCCTTTATATTTGGTTGAAAGCATAAGTATTAGAGGTCAACTAGTTTTGCACTGTTGGTAACAACCAGCATCTTCAGTTTTGATCAATCTACAGACATTTACTCTAGTCGCAACTGGTACAAAGCAAACCTCCATGCATTTACCTGTAAGCAGTGCCTGTTTGCCTTGTGGGGCCATAATGGATTCACCCTCATAAGAAGTGACCAACTTGAAAGACCTCAGATACAACTCAACACGTCGATGTCTGGATTCGTCTCTCTCACTGATGGCCTAAGTTCGAAAGTTTAGTTGGAACAAAATGGATAGGTTCTTTGACGAGTGGCGGAGAAAAATCGCTTTCAATTCAGGAAGATTTTTCTGACAAACATACTCTTTGAAGAATGTCAAGGTCTCCTATGTAATGATTCCACTCAATTTTCATCCGGTCTAGTGTCCTCAAAACTCGTTTTTAATCGGCACGAAAAAAATTTATTTTGCATTGACAACAAGCTCAGGTCTTACCAGATAGGCTCCGGCGCATAATGAAAAAAATGCACTAATGGGTAAGCTAAATTTCAAGCCTTGATCTGTTTTTTTTCCTTACTATGATAGTCGCTATACCGACACAAAACACAACATGTGCGCATTGGCGAGAAATTTAAACACACTATCTTGGACACAAGGTAAGGAGACCCCACGTGAGTAATGGTAATTTGGCTTTAAATATCAGTAAAGAAAAAAGGCAATATGTTGGCGATTTTCTGGATTGCATTGTTGATTGTTTAGATCTGACCGAAACACAACACAAGCATATTAAAAGTGCCTACCACTCCGTGGGCAAATTCCTTTCTGAAGGTGACAACCCTATTCTTAAAGGAGCCATGATTTATTCACAGGGAAGCGTCCGTCTTAACACAACGGTTAAGCCCAAAGGTAGTGAACAGTATGATGTGGATCTGCTTTGCTATTTGCCAAATGCCAGCCATATTACCGGTTGGGCGCAGGTGCTGGACGCTGTCCGTGATCGCCTGAGCAGTCATGAGACGTACCGCAAAATGCTCCACCCGCTCCCAAGAGGCTATCGCATCATGTATGCAGGGGACTATCATCTGGACATTACTCCCGGGATTGATTGGAGTACTAATCCAACGGAGGAAAACCACCCTCTTCTTGTGCCAGACACGCGCCTAAGGGGCTGGAAAGAGTCTAACCCAGCAGGTTACGCGACGTGGTTTGACAATATCACTGAAAAACTTCCTACGTTTTTAACGCGTATGGTCGCCTGCGAAAACTTGGCTAAATCTGCGTCAGTAAGACCATTGCCAAATCACACCCATAAGAAGCTTCTGAACCGCATTGTACAGATTTTTAAGCGTCATCGCGATGTCTGGGCTGCAAGCCAAGGGAAAGATTATATTGAATTCAAACCAATCTCAGCAATTATTACAACTCTTTCTGCACACGCATATAACCATATCTGCGATCAGAAAACGACTTACGATACAGACTTCGACGTAATACTCGATGTACTTTACTTGATGCCGAAGTTTATTGTAGGCAGCTTCGGTAACTACCACGTCTCCAACCCGAGTATGCCAGCAGAGAATTTTGCTGAAAAATGGAACAACCCGGAAAGTGGAAAAGGCGAAAGGCTCAAAAAACACTTTGACTTGTGGCATAAGGCTGCGATTGAAAGCATCAATGAGATTGCAGCCTCGGAGGGCGAAGATGAATTACTCGAAAACTTAAGTAAGTATTTTGGGGAACGACCAGTTAAAGCTGTGCGTGAAGCAATGCTTGAGAATATCAATGCCGCACGAAGCCAAAATAATTTGAACGTCCTTCCCTTCACCGGAGCGCTATCAGCAGGAGCTGTAACTGGAACTGCCTCAGCCCGATCGGTACCATCTAATACCTTTTATGGTGGAGAAGCAACATCATCCGTTGTGGTGCAAAAGAATACTTTCTTTGGGGATTGATATTAGATGAACGTATTCAGACCTCATCGGCGACTAACTCTAGCTGAACAATACCATGGGCTTCGTGCCCACTTCCCTGATGGTAAATGCACAATCACGGGAAAAAACAAGAAGCTAGTCTGGGAGGGCATGCTTAAGCCAGTCCCATTTAGTCGTGGGTATAAAATTCGGCTGGAATATGCCCCTCCTTCCGCTCCACGTTGCTTTGTGGTTTCTCCAGATTTGAAAAAATTATCTGATGGTAAGAAGATCCCTCACACTTATGCTTCGTTAGCATCGTCGAAAATAACACAGCTATGTCTGTATTTACCAAGAGAAAGACACCCAGATAAACATGCCGAATGGGTGCCACAGTACCAATTGAGTGAAACAATACTTCCCTGGGCTTCACTTTGGCTGTTTTACTTTGAACAGTGGTTGCATTCTGGCATATGGGAGGGGGGAGGCGCACATCCAAATGACGATGACGATGGCATTTATTATGAAAAAATCCCGCGCCAGGGGACTTACTCGCAAGACAGAAGAAAGCCGTAATTTAGATTAACGCACTATCACATGATCATAGGAACTAACATGAGTGAATACTGGAAACATCAGTTTTCCAAAATTATCGACTATATGACCCGTCAAAAGCGCCCGGGTGTATTGATGATGGTAACAGGGGCGACTCTTGCGGCAGGCCCGAAGTTGTTGAGCTTTGTGTTTAAGGGCACTTTTCACGGAGAGTCACTTTCTATCAGCACCGCTGAAGGCAATGTGGTAAGTGACTATATAGTACCAATCATAGGTGGGATACTCGTTCTTGCTGGTCTAGTTTTTTTATCTATCGGTGAATATCAGTCTATCAAGCAAAACTCTCGCAAACGTATCTTACTAATTACTGGTAATGGTCTAAGGACAACGACAGGTACTGGTCTGGATAAAGTTGTCCGAACAGTATTGAAAGGTTTGATTCAGCCACGGGACATTGACATTACCCAACGCATCCGAGACGGGGTTGTTATCGAGCCTGAATCAACTTTCAATCGACAGATATTGCCCGAAAAGGACATCATTACTCAAATTTTATGTAAAGGTGAACCAGATCTTACGCAGGTTGCTTATGGTGGTTTTCTCCCCGTGCCATTTACCTTCTTCCTCGGAAATGTTCTGGATGATAAAGGGGATGTCACCGTATTCGACTGGGACCGCAAAGATGAGAAATGGAAGCATATCTCTTCAAATAATATTGATGATGGTGAAAGCTTTGTACATGAAACCATCATCGAATCGACTTCGGACCAGATAGTGCTGGTTGTTTCTTGCTCCTACAGGGTGAACATCGAGCAAGTAACCAGAAGTTTTGCCGGTCAGGGCATTGAGCACATTTATCTTGAAACTAACAGGTTCGATAATCACTGGTCGCTGGCAAAGCAACGACGTCTCTCACTGGAGTTTGCAGAAAAAATTAAAACTCTGTCCATGCAGGGTATCCGTACTGTACATCTGATCCTATCGGCGCAAAGTAGCATCGTCCTCAATTTTGGCCGACGTTATGACAATAGAAATATGGCCGATGTGATTGTTTATCAATATGAACAGTCAAATATTAACCCATATCCTTGGGGTGTATATGGTTTGTCACACCGATATGAAAATAGTGGGATTGTTATGCGGCCTGATTGAAAAGCCAAGTTGCTGATTATTATCTCGCTAAGGTTTGTTTACTGATTATTGTCAGTATGCGGTCAACCCGACCCATCATCATGACGCGTGGCATGCCACGCATCCATCTTTCAGCCGACGATCTGCCCTTCAGTCATCAACGCAAACAATTCAGCCTGAAATTTCGCGTCATCCAGAGCATTGTGGCTAGGTTGGCTGACGGGATGAAATCTCTCGGCCATGCGTGAAGATTTGGTTTCAGCCCAAGAACATCCCGTTAGCCCCATATAATATGCTTTGATATCAATCGCAGTAAATCCGAATGGATTGTAGCCAATATACTTATGGAAATAATAATTGATAAAGGACCAGTCAAAAGGAGCATTAAGTCCAACGAAAATTACCTTCATCCCCGGTTGTTTTATCGTATTGAGCCATTCAGAAAGGTGTTCCATTGCTTGGATGGGAGGAAGTCCATTCTGCTGAAGTGCTTCCAAGCTCAACCCTGTTACTGCAAGTGCTTCAGCATCGTGATGGAGACTGTCAGGTTGCAATTCCACATAAACAGATTCTGTCGGGTTATGTACGAGACAAGCACCAACGGAAAGGAGACTAAACTCACCAGGGATCGGACCTGAAGTTTCTACATCAACTGAAATATAAATCTCATCATTTATCATACAATTATCATCATCTCATCAGAACAGTAAGCAGTTCGGGAGTATAACCATGTATTATTGATTAAAAAGTGACATACCACTTTACAGTTTCAAACTAATACAATGAGTGATTATTCAGTTCAAAACCTCTTACTTGACAAAATCTTGGAATCTTTATTAAACCCGACGAGTCGCGAAGCGACGAAGTTTCGCGAGGCGAAGCCGAAGTGATACATAACATCGATTGAAATTAATCGCAAGATTATCACTTGTTCGTTTCACCCACTGCACCATACTTTGTCGCTTCGCGACTTAAAGTGGTTGTTTGGTGTTGTTAACAAATTTGATCAGATTGATACCTATCATCCGTTCGCTACGCTCACGTCTGAACTCGCTTCGCTCGAAACCTTTCAGAATTATTGCTTAGGTATGATTTCAACGAGGCGCAGCCGAAGTTGCTATATATTATAGACAAAAATAAAAACCTTTAAAATCAATGGATTAGTTAATTACATGTCTTTTTCACGTCTCTTTTATGGCGTTTCGGCGAAAATAAAAATCAATATATATCAACAAGTTAAAATAACATGTTTTTGCATGTCGCGTTTTTTGGGACATACAAAATTTGATTGTCTACGGAAGATGATAAATAATGGCATCAACAACGATTCCAAGTAGACGAAACCATGAATTTACACTTTACAATCTTTCCTAAAAGAATACAAAAAGAACCGTATTTCCTTCGCGAATCCACGGTAAAACTTAACCGGGTGGATAATAACCGCGTAAAATCGCAATTCATTTTTAAACCTTCTTTCAACCATATAGCCCTCATTCTGGGCCTCGATAAAAGTGAAGTAGACCGGGTCAGAAAAATAAAACAACGGCTTCCTGATCATAAATTGATAGGTATTGCTCGCTGGATCATTGCACCTGTTGAAAGCAACCAATCTGCTTTATGTTATCTTTTCATCTGTGAAGACAATGTAGCGTACCTATCTGCACCTGAGATGGTTTTTACTACTGACACCATATCCATAGACTCAACGACCAGACGTTCCGTCTATAAAACAACTTACAATTTGACTAGCCCCGATACGAAATATGGGTATATAAACCTTCGATTTCATTCTGAATACAAATTGGTTACAAAAAGACGTGGTCCGTCAAAAATTAAAAAATTATCCGAAGGTGAACCGTCTTCTGACTATGCATCTTTGTTGGCTGAGAATGAAGCTTTACGCAAGGAAGTAGAGCGGTTAAAAAAACAAAATAATGCCGAATAAAATTCTAAATGGAAACTATTCTCAATCGAAAGGTGCTGTTTCTTCCTCTAATTGGATAAGATAAATAATTGCCTCTTCACGGTTCGTAGCACACATATCTATCGACGGTTGTAGACTGCCGCATACTTTAGGGCGCAGGGGTGAGCCAAAGATGCCACATAAGTTATCTTCTGATAACTGAACGCATCTTACATTAGCAGGTTTACCCTGCGGCATTCCCGGAATTGGACTTGAAATTGAAGGTGCAATACAACAAGCACCGCAATCGATACGACAATTCACTATAGAATCCTTGCTAATCCACCTTCAATCATTGACAGTAACAGAATGTCCTACTGACTGGTAGCATACCATTTATATCGAAGCTTTCTAACTGAAGCAATTAACTTATAACGGATTGAAAAATAATGAAAATCATCCCGATTTTTTAACCTATTCTTTTTCAGTGTAAAATCGCTCTTAGATGTTGCTCAGAAGCATTGCTACTTATTACATGGAGTTACTATGGGAATTTATGTTAGGAAAAGCATTCGCGTTGGACTAATGAGATTTAACCTATCCAAATCAGGAGTCGGTGCATCCATTGGTATGAAAGGACTGAGGTTTGGTACTGGCCCAAGAGGAAATTACATCCACATAGGTGCTGGCGGAGTCTATTATCGTGCTTCGCTTTCACCAAACCTGGTCCCACAGAACCGAAAGAAGGTTCTGAATGTATCAGACGAATCCCGAATAGAACATGACACTACACATGCACCTCTTGAGGAAATCGAGTCATCCCATATCTCGGAAATCGTTGATTCAAGTTCCCGAGAACTGCTTGAAGAGTTGAACAATAAACGTAAGAAGTCACAAATATGGCCCTTGGTAATGTGCCTTTCGATTGCGCTGTTACTTTACGGTTTTTCACAGGCATGGCCTGAGTGGTGCCTCGCTATAGGATTTATTGTAGGGGTAGCAATATCTGTTTTAGCTTACATGTACGATCAGCTAAGAAAGACTACTGTTCTTTTTTATGATTTTGATGATCAAATGATGGCATGTTACCAGCAACTTCATGATAGTGGAGCCAAGCTCGCAAGCTGCTCAAAAGTTTGGCATATAGAAGCTTCTGGAGCCGTTTATGATCCCAAATATCATGCCGGGGCTGGTAACTTACTACGCAGAAAAGTAACCTCTATCAGCAAATCAAAGCCTCCCTTTGTTAAAACAAATATTGAGACGATTGCTATCAATGTCGGTCGCCAAACATTACATTTTTTTCCAGATAGAGTACTTGTTTATGACCGTGAAGGTGTAGGCGCTGTTGGTTATAACCAGCTATTCGTTAATGTTGGTGATAGTCGATTCATTGAAAGCGAAGGTGTACCTGGAGATGCCATAGTCGTAGGCAGGACATGGAAGTATGTGAACAAGTCTGGAGGCCCAGACAGAAGATTTAAAGACAATTCAGAGCTTCCTATATGTCTGTACGAGAACCTTTCATTTACAAGTCATTCTGGACTAAATGAGTTATTACAATTGTCTAAAACTGGCTATGGAGAGAGCTTTTCACATTCAATTGAAACACTTAGCAAAAAAGTCATTTCTGCTTAGCTCTATCATTTTTATACTGCGAATGATTGACTATTAGGCTTGCCCTCCGGCATTCCTGGAATGGGGCTTGAAATGGACGGTGCAGTACAGCACGCGCCACAATCGGGACGGCAATCCATAAATGCTCTCTTTCGCTGACGATCGCCCGCGCAGTCGGGCATCGCGCGCACAGTAACACCTTTTGCGTATTGATAGCAAAAGCCACGAATTCCTCTTGCCTGAAAGGCCGCGCGCGAGTAATTTGGCGCGATATTTTTTACCTCCCGTAAACAGGATTACTGCAATGCCAAGAGCGAACGAAATAAAGAAAGGTATGGTGCTGAATTACAACGGCAAACTGCTGATTGTGAAAGATATCGACATTCAGGCACCCAGCGCCCGTGGAGCAGCAACGCTGTATAAAATGCGTTTCGCCGATGTGCGTACCGGCCTGAAGGTGGAAGAGCGCTTTAAAGGTGACGATATCGTCGATACCGTGACCCTGACCCGTTGCTACGTTGATTTCTCCTATATCGACGGCAACGAATACGTTTTCATGGATAAAGAAGATTACACCCCGTACATCTTCACCAAAGATCAGATTGAAGAAGAGCTGCTGTTCATCCCGGAAGGCGGTATGCCCGACATGCAGGTCCTGACCTGGGACGGCGTGCTGCTGGCGCTGGAGCTGCCTCAAACCGTCGATCTGGAAATCGTTGAAACCGCACCAGGCATCAAAGGCGCTTCAGCAAGTGCCCGCAACAAACCGGCTACTCTGACGACGGGTCTGGTTGTGCAGGTGCCGGAATACCTCTCCGCTGGCGAGAAGATCCGCATCCATATCGAAGAAAAACGCTATATGGGTCGCGCTGACTAACACAAAAAACCCGGCTTTGCGCCGGGTTTTTCTTTTACAGCAATTCAGGATACTTCGTCATCTTCAGCGCAAGCTCAACGCCGCGCACTTCCGCCATCCCTTTAAGACGGCCGATCGCCGAATAGCCCGGGTTGGTTTTCTTACGCAGATCGTCCAGCATCTGGTGACCGTGATCCGGACGGAACGGAATAGGACGCACATCGCCCGCCTGCTTGCGTCGCGCCTCTTCCGCCAGAATGGCGTCTACCACCGCCACCATATTCACATCGCCGCCCAGGTGCGCCGCCTCGTGGAAGGTTTTTGGATTCTCCTCACGGCAGGTCGCGCGCAAGTGCGTAAAGTGGATACGATCGCCGAAGGTTTCGATCATCCGCACCAGGTCGTTATCCGCACGCACGCCGTAGGAGCCGGTACACATGGTAAAGCCGTTATAGATGCTGTTTACCGTCTCTTTCAGCCACTGCATATCTTCAATAGTGGAAACAATGCGCGGCAGGCCGAGGATAGGCCGCGGTGGATCGTCCGGGTGCACGGCGAGGCGTACCCCGACCTCTTCAGCAACCGGCACGATAGCGCGCAGGAAGTACGCCATGTTTTCACGCAGCTGCTGCTTATCAATATCGCCGTATTCCGCCAGGCGCGCGCGGAACTGGTCCAGGGTATAACCCTCTTCAGCTCCCGGCAGGCCCGCAATAATATTGCGCGTCAGCTTTTCGATGTCTGCATCACTGGCAGCGTTAAACCACGCGAGCGCCTGCTGCTGCTCTTCCGCGGTGTAATCCGCTTCGGCGCCAGGACGTTTCAGAATGTGCAGCTCAAACGCCGCAAAGGCGATCTGGTCGAAACGAAGCGCTTTCGAGCCGTCCGGCATCTGATATTCAAGGTCGGTACGCGTCCAGTCCAGAATAGGCATGAAGTTATAGCAAACCGTATCAATGCCGCAGGCCGCCAGGTTGCGGATGCTCTGCTGGTAGTTAGTAATCCACGTCTGGTACTCCCCGGAATGGGTTTTGATGTCTTCGTGAACCGGGATGCTCTCCACTACAGACCAGGTTAACCCCTTCTCCGCCAGCAGCGCCTGACGCTGTTGAATTTCTTCAACCGGCCATACCTGACCGTTAGGAATATGATGCAGCGCCGTGACGACACCCGTTGCGCCAGCCTGGCGCACATCATCAAGAGAAACCGGATCGTTCGGCCCGTACCAACGCCAGGTTTGTTCCATTGCCTCACCCTCTTAAGTTGTTATACCAATATGCGTTACTGCAATGACGACTACCATACATGTTTGCCGCTAAGGGTCAACATAGCGCCACACATTGATTGATCAAACTCACAGAACGGGGATATTTACGGCTCACCAATTTTATTTGCTGTCATATAACTTTACACTGGCATTGTTAATTAATGGTTAATCAGGTGTGTATCTCATGAAGACAATTGCCTCCACCGCCCTTCCTGCCCAGGTTCAGCAACCTCGCTACGATCGCCAGCAGCTGCGCTCCCGCATCGTCCATTTTGGCTTTGGCGCGTTTCACCGTGCGCACCAGGCATTGTTAACAAATCGGGTGCTGAATGAAAAAGGCGGCGACTGGGGTATTTGTGAGATTAGCCTCTTCAGCGGCGATGTGCTGATGAGCCAGCTTCGCGCGCAGGATCACCTGTTCACCGTGCTGGAGAAAGGGGCAGAAGGCAATGAGGCGATTATCGTCGGTGCCGTCCATGAATGCCTGAACGCAAAGCTGGATTCTCTGCCCGCCATTATTGAGAAATTTTGTGAGCCTCAGGTCGCGATTGTGTCGCTCACCATCACGGAGAAAGGCTATTGTATCGACCCCGCCACCGGGAAACTCGATTTGCACAACGCCCGGATAATCCATGACCTTGAAAACCCCTCAGAGCCGCATTCCGCTCCCGGGATCCTGGTCGAAGCGCTCCACCGCCGCCGCGAGCGCGGCTTGCCTGCGTTTACCGTGCTTTCCTGCGACAATATTCCTGATAACGGGCACGTGGTGAAAAACGCAGTGCTGGGCATGGCGCAAAAGCGTTCCGCGGCGCTGTGCGAATGGATAGATAGCCACGTGAGCTTCCCGGGGACGATGGTCGACAGAATTGTTCCCGCCGCGACGGAAGCCTCGCTGGCAGAAATAACCGACGCGCTCGGCGTTGAAGACCCGTGCGCCATCAGCTGCGAACCGTTTATTCAGTGGGTGGTGGAAGATAATTTTGTCGCTGGCCGTCCAGACTGGGAAGTCGCGGGCGTTCAGATGGTGCAGGATGTTCTGCCGTGGGAGCAGATGAAATTGCGCATGCTCAACGGCAGCCACTCTTTCCTGGCGTATCTGGGGTATCTCTCGGGCTACGCCCATATTAATGAATGCATGCAGGACGCTGCGTTCCGTGCAGCCGCCCGTCGGCTCATGCTGGACGAGCAGGCGCCTACATTACGCATTAAGGATGTCGACCTCACCGCCTACGCCGATAGCCTGCTGGAGCGCTTTGCCAACCCGGCACTCCAGCATCGGACCTGGCAAATCGCGATGGACGGTAGCCAGAAGCTGCCCCAGAGAATGCTGGATGGGATCCGCGTTCATCTTGAGCGAAAAACACCGTGGTCGCTGCTGGCCCTGGGCGTGGCCGGCTGGATACGCTACGTCAGCGGTACCGACGAGCGCGGAAACGCGATTGACGTTCGCGACCCCCTCAGCGATAAAATCCGCGCCATCGTCAACGCCAGCAGCGAGGCCGACCGCGTTAACGCGCTGCTGGGGCTGAACGAGGTATTTGGTCACGACCTCGCGCAAAACAGCGTTTTTGTGGAGGCGGTCAGCCAGGCATACCAGCGCATCACCCGCCATGGCGCACGCCAGGCTGTTATCGAAACGTTAAATATTTAACGATTGTTGCGCTTAACGCGAACGGATGAAGCCTCCGTTCGCCCTCCCCCTTCTCACCGGTCGCGTTTTTCGCCAGGATAGAGAGAAAAGTGTTATAGCATCACCATTCTCATCTGGAGCGCACGTGACCAAAACCAACCTCATCACCGGTTTTCTCGGCAGCGGTAAAACCACCTCAATTCTCCACCTGCTGGCGAATAAAGATCCTGCCGAGAAATGGGCCGTGCTGGTCAATGAATTTGGCGAGGTGGGCATTGACGGTGCGTTACTGTCATCCAGCGGCGCGATGATTAAAGAGATCCCCGGCGGATGCATGTGCTGCGTAAATGGCCTGCCGATGCAGGTCGGGCTCAATACTCTGCTGCGTCAGGGCAAACCTGACCGCCTGCTGATTGAGCCCACCGGGCTGGGCCATCCGAAGCAGATCCTCGATTTACTCACCGCCCCGGTTTACGAGCCGTGGATAGATCTGCGCGCCACCCTGTGCCTGCTCGATCCGCGTCAGCTTCTGGATGACAAGGCGCTGGCCAATGAGAACTTCCGCGATCAGCTCGCCTCGGCTGACGTTATTGTCGCGAATAAGGCAGATCGCGCCACGGCAGAAAGCCAGGCCGCGCTGGACGCGTGGTGGCAACATTTCGGCGGCAATCGCACGCGAGTGGAGACTACCCAGGGGAATATTGATAGCGCCCTGCTTGACCTTCCTCGTTTGAATCTGGCTGAACTACCGGCCAGTGCGGAACATGAACATCGTCATCCAGTGAAACAGGGTTTAGCCGCCCTCAGCCTGCCAGAACACCAGCGCTGGCGTCGTAACCTGAACAGCGGTCAGGGGTATCAGGCCTGCGGATGGATTTTTGATGCTGAAACCGTTTTCGACACCATCGGGATCCTGGAGTGGGCCCGACTTGCTCCCGTCGATCGCGTGAAAGGGATCATGCGCACGCCGGACGGGCTGGTGAGGATCAACCGTCAGGGCGAGGATTTCTTTATTGAAACGCAAAACGTGGCGCCGCCTGACAGCCGAATAGAGTTAATTAGTGCGGTTAACGCCGACTGGAATGCCCTCCAGTCCAGCCTGTTGAGGATTCGTTTAAGTTCGGGCGGCTAACGTTGCCCCAGTTTTCACTCTATGCAGAACGTTATGACAACTCGATTTCCCCTGATATTACTGCTTAATGTCGCCGGTCTGGCGCTTTTCTTCTCCTGGTATATCCCGGCGGATCATGGATTCTGGTTCCCGCTGGATTCTGCCATTTTTCACTTCTTCAACCAGGAGCTGGTGAAGAGCAAAGCGTTTCTGTGGCTGGTGGCAATTACCAACAACCGCGCCTTCGACGGCTTCTCGCTGCTGGCCATGGGCTGCCTGATGCTCTCTTTCTGGCTGAAAGAGGACAAAGCCGGGCGTAGGCGTATTCTCATTATCGGTCTGGTTATGCTGCTGTTTGCCGTCATCATTAACCAGCTGGCAACGGCGATTATTCCGGTTAAGCGTTCAAGCCCAACGCTATTCTTCACCGATATTTATCGCGTCAGCGAACTGCTGCATATTCCAACAAAAGATGCGTCGAAGGACAGTTTCCCCGGCGATCACGGCATGATGCTGCTTATTTTTTCCGCAATTATGCTTCGCTATTTCGGCAGAAAAGCCTTTGCCATAGCCCTGATTATTTTTGTGGTTTTTGCCTTCCCGCGCGTAATGATTGGCGCTCACTGGTTCAGCGATATTGCCGTCGGTTCGCTCTCCGTGGCACTGATTGCGCTGCCGTGGTGTTTGATGACCCCACTGAGCGACAGGATAATAGCGCTGTTCGATCGCTATCTTCCCGGCAGAGCGCAACAACAATTAAACAAATAACTAACCTAAATTAACGTGAGCTATCAGGGATCGACATGATCCCTGATAGCGTTCTCGGCGCGATCTTTCCCCACTGTCATATTTTCGTAATCATATTCATGATAAAAATGAAGCAATTGCACACTGGCGCAGCGGATCCGTCGCTATTTTGAGCAATTCTATGTTTTTACTTTCTGTATCACATTTTCTTATAAAAAAAAGGCTTTTTTTACTCGCAATACCCCAGGCAATCGGTTAATCTCGAACTCGTTTTGCCCCATAGAGATAATTATTTCACTGGCGAATAATTTTGTGCGCTGTGCCACAAATGTGACCAGAAAGAATTGTCTCAATGTGAACAGATAATTAGTCTCGTCACGTTTGGCATTTTTATAACGATATTTGTCGTTAAGGACTTCAAGGGAAAATAAACAAAATGGTCAAATCTCAACCGTTTCTGAGATATATCTTACGGGGAATCCCGGCGATAGCAGTCGCGGTACTGTTGTCTGCATGTAGTACATCGAACACCGCAAAGAATATGCATCCTGAGACGCGTGTTGTGGGAATGGAAGATTCCTCGTCACTGCAAGCCTCTCAGGATGAATTTGAAAATATGGTACGTAATCTGGACGTGAAGTCCCGCATTATGGACCAGTATGCTGACTGGAAAGGCGTGCGCTATCGTCTTGGCGGCAGCACAAAAACAGGTATTGATTGTTCCGGTTTTGTACAGCGTACGTTCCGTGAGCAATTTGGGTTAGATCTTCCGCGTTCAACCTATGAACAGCAGGAGATGGGTAAGTCGATATCACGTACCAAACTGCGCACCGGTGATTTAGTCCTGTTCCGTGCCGGTTCTACAGGTCGACATGTTGGCATCTACATTGGTAATGACCAGTTCGTGCATGCCTCCACCAGCAGCGGTGTGACCATTTCCAGCATGAATGAACCGTACTGGAAGAAGCGCTACAACGAAGCACGCCGCGTACTGACCCGCAGTTAATATGACTATCGTATCGTTGGTTATCCCTTGGCTGACGGTATGATGAAAAAAAGCACTGCTTCGGCAGTGTTTTTTTTTGCCCGTTACACTGAATACATCCAGCGGCATTTCAGGAATCACGACGTCTATGTTCACCCGCTATTTCTCCAGCAATCGCAAGATACTGATCCTCAGCATCATCACAGGCCTGATCGCCGCCCTGCTCCTGGGTTCGTTGCAATTTTTCTGGAGCTACCACAAGCGGGAAGTCAAATTCGACACCCTGATCCACGATGTGAGCAGCTATATGGAGAGCTATTTCGATGATTTAAAAAATTCTATCGATGTGCTGCAGCCGCTCACGTTAAACAATTGCCACGACGTCAATCAGGAACTTACCTCGCGCGCTGCCTTTAGCGTTAACGTTCGCGCATTCCTGCTGGTCAGAGACAAAATGGCGTTCTGCTCTTCTGCCACGGGTCCGATGAATTCCCCGATGGAGGAGCTAATACCTGAGCTGCACATCGACAAACAGATTGATATGGCGTTGCTTCCTGGCACCCCGATGTTGCCCAACAAACCCGCGATTGCCATCTGGTACCGTAACCCGCTAGTGAAGGACGGCGGCGTCTTCACCTCGGTGAATCTCAATCTGACGCCTTATCTGCTCTACACTGCACGCCAGGACGAATTTGCCGGCATCGCCATCATTATTGGCAATCATGCGCTGTCAACGCGGTCCAGCACGCTGGTCAACGCGCATGACCTTCATGAAACGCCGGCCCGTACCGCGACGCTGAAAGACGTTCCCCTGACCATAAACCTGTATGCGGATGCATGGACCAGCGATGAAATTCTCTACGCCCTGTTCTTCGGGCTGGTATGCGGCATTTGTGCCGGATCGCTCAATTACTATATCCTGAGCATTCGCCTCAATCCGGGTAAAGAGATTTTAAGCGCGATTAAGCGCGGTCAGTTTTATGTGGTTTATCAGCCCGTCGTCGATGCTAAATCGCTCAAGATGACCGGGCTTGAAGTGCTGATGCGCTGGAAACACCCGACAATGGGGGAAATTCCGCCGGATGCGTTTATCAATTTTGCCGAAGCGCAGAAGCTGATTGTTCCGCTAACGCTGCATCTCTTTGACCTTATCATTCATGATGCTCCCGTATTACAAACCCTGTTACCTCCGGGAGCAAAGGTGGGCATCAACATTGCGCCGGGGCATCTGCATGCGGAAAGCTTCAAAGACGATATGCGCACCTTCAAAGCGCTACTGCCCCAGGATTACTTCCAGATCGTGCTGGAAATTACCGAGCGCGACATGCTCAATCACCGGGAAGCCAACAGCCTCTTCGAATGGCTGCATCACGAAGGGTTTGAGATAGCCATTGATGATTTTGGCACCGGCCACAGCGCGCTGATTTATCTTGAGCATTTCACCATGGACTACCTCAAGATCGACCGCGGCTTTGTTAATGCAATTGGCACTGAGACCGTGACGTCACCGGTGCTGGATGCCGTCCTGACGCTGGCAAGACGGCTGAATATGTCGACCGTCGCCGAAGGGGTGGAAACGCCGGAACAGGCCGCCTGGCTGCGCGAACACGGCGTTAATTTCCTGCAGGGGTACTTGATTAGCCGCCCGATGCCGCTGGCGCAGTTCCGCGAATGGCGGCCTGATATTTCGCCCGAGGGTGATTAATTTCACATTGCCCGTGACGTCACTTATTATTCAGCTTAACCGAGCCGGTCTGTAAAAGAGGGAGCCTCCGCGAGATGCTTATGCGCTTCATGTTGCTGATGTTGGCACTAACGAGCCTGTCCAGCCAGGCGCAGGCCGTCAAAGAAAATATCGCCTTCGCGGTGATCGGCGAGCCGAAATATGCGGTCAATTTTACGCACTTCGATTACGTTAACCCTGCCGCCCCGAAGGGCGGAAAGGTCACGCTTTCCGCCACGGGAACATTCGACAACTTCAACCGCTTCGCCATGCGCGGCGTAGCGGCCGCGCGCACGGAATCGCTTTACGATACGCTCTTCGTCACGTCCGATGATGAACCCGGCAGCTACTATCCGCTGATTGCCGAGAACGTGCGTTACGCCGATAACTTCGCCTGGGCGGAAATCTCGCTGAATCCGCGAGCACGCTTTCACGACGGTACGCCGGTGAAGGCCAGCGACGTCGCATTCACCTTCCATAAATTCATGACCGAAGGCGTCCCCCAGTTCCGCATCGTATATAAAGGCGCTTCCGTCAGAGCCATTGCGCCGCTCACCGTGCGCATTGAGCTGAGCGAACCGAACAAAGAGAATATGCTCAGCCTGTTCTCGCTGCCGGTGATGCCTGAATCGTTCTGGAAAAATCATAAGCTAAGCGACCCGCTTTCCACGCCGCCGCTGGCAGGCGGCCCATACCGCATCACCGACTGGCGCATGGGGCAATATGTCGTTTACTCTCGCGTGAAAGACTACTGGGCGGCAGACCTGCCGGTAAACCGCGGGCGCTGGAATTTCGACACTCTTCGCTATGATTACTACCTCGACGATAACGTGGCGTTTGAAGCGTTCAAAGCCGGCGCCTTCGATTTACGCGTAGAGAGCAGCGCTAAAAACTGGGCGACCCGCTATATCGGCAAAAATTTCGCCAAAGGCTATATCGTCAAAGACGAGCACAAAAATGAGTCTGCCCAGGACACCCGCTGGCTGGCGTTTAATATTCAGCGTCCGGTATTCAATGACCGCCGGGTGCGCGAAGCCATTTCCCTGGCCTTTGATTTTGAATGGATGAACAAAGCGCTGTTTTACGGGGCTTACAGCCGCGCCAACAGCTATTTTCAAAATACCGAGTACGCCGCGCGCGATTACCCGAAAGCCGACGAGCTGGTCCTGCTGGCGCCGCTGAAAGCAGAGCTGCCTCCGCAGGTTTTCACCACCGTGTTTCAGCCGCCCGCGTCGAACGGTGACGGCTACGACCGCGACAACCTGCTCAAAGCCAGCAAGCTGCTGGATGACGCGGGCTGGCATCTGAAAAATCAAAAGCGTGTTGATGCTAAAACGGGCAAGCCTCTCAGCTTTGAGCTGCTGCTCTCGTCCGGGGGTAACGATCAGTGGGTACTGCCGTTTAAGCACAACCTTGAGCGGCTAGGCGTGACCATGAACATTCGCCAGGTCGATAACGCGCAGATCACCAGCCGCATGCGCAGCCGTGATTACGACATGATGCAGCGGCTGTGGCCCGCGCAGCCATGGCCCAGCTCGGACCTGCAAATCTCCTGGGCCTCCAGCTACATTGACTCCTCATACAATGCGCCGGGGGTAAAAAGCCCGGCGATTGACGCACTGATTGCGAAAATAGTGGCGGCGCAGGGGGATAAAGAAAAGCTCCTGCCGCTCGGGCGCGCCCTCGACAGGGTCTTGACCTGGAACTACTACATGCTGCCGATGTGGTATATGGGCGAGGATCGCCTTGCGCGCTGGGACAAGTTCTCCGTGCCTGCTGTGCGCCCTGTCTATTCCCTGGGCTTTGATACCTGGTGGTATGACGTTAACAAAGCCGCCAGACTTCCCGCTGAGCGGCGATAAGGAATCATCATGGGTGCCTATCTTATCCGTCGTCTCCTGCTGGTCATCCCCACCCTGTGGGCCATCATCACGATTAACTTTTTTATCGTGCAAATCGCCCCCGGCGGCCCGGTCGATCAGGCGATTGCCGCCATTGAATTTGGCAACAGCGGCAGCATGCCCGGCGGTGGCGGCGAAGGGATGGGCGCGAGCCATGCGCGAACCGGCGTAGGCAATATCAGCGAAAGTCATTATCGCGGCGGGCGCGGCCTGGATCCGGAGGTGATCGCCGAGATCACCCACCGTTACGGCTTTGACAAACCGATTCACGAGCGCTATTTCAAAATGCTCTGGGATTACATCCGCTTTGATTTTGGCGATAGCCTTTTTCGCAGTGCGTCAGTGTTAACGTTGATCAAGCAAAGCCTGCCGGTTTCGATAACGCTGGGGCTGTGGGGAACGCTGATTATCTACCTGGTCTCGATTCCGCTCGGGATCCGTAAAGCCGTTTACAACGGCAGCCGGTTTGATATCTGGAGCAGCACGTTCATCATCATCGGCTACGCCATACCGGCGTTTCTGTTTGCCGTCCTGCTGATTGTCTTTTTTGCCGGGGGAAGCTATTTCGACCTCTTCCCGCTGCGGGGGCTGGTCTCCGCCGATTTTAGCTCCCTGCCGTGGTATCAGAAAATCACCGACTATCTCTGGCATATCACGCTGCCGGTGCTGGCCACGGTCATTGGCGGGTTTGCGGCCCTGACCATGTTGACCAAAAACGCCTTTCTCGATGAAATTCGTAAGCAGTACGTCGTCACGGCCCGCGCCAAGGGCGTGAACGAGAAGCAGATCATGTGGAAACACGTGTTCCGCAACGCCATGCTGCTGGTGATCGCCGGATTTCCGGCCACGTTCATCGGCATGTTTTTTACCGGCTCGCTGCTGATAGAGGTGATGTTCTCGCTCAACGGCCTGGGGCTGCTGGGCTATGAGGCTACCGTGTCGCGCGACTATCCGGTGATGTTTGGCACGCTCTATATTTTCACCCTGATTGGCCTGCTGCTGAATATCATCAGTGATATCAGCTATACGCTGGTCGATCCCCGAATCGATTTTGAGGGCCGCTGATGCCGCGTTTAAGCCCCGTCAACCAGGCCCGCTGGGCCCGTTTTCGCCACAACCGCCGAGGCTACTGGTCGCTGTGGATTTTTGCCGTGCTGTTTGCACTAAGCATGTGTTCGGAGCTGATCGCCAACGACAAACCGTTGCTGGTGCATTTTAACGACCGCTGGTACGTGCCGGTTATCGCCAACTATAGCGAAAGCGACTTTGGCGGCCCGTTTGCGACACCGGCGGAGTATCAGGATCCGTGGCTTCGTCAGCAGATTGAGCAGCACGGCTGGGCGCTCTGGGCGCCGATACGCTTTGGCGCAAACAGCATTAACTTCGCCACCACGACTCCCTTTCCTTCCCCACCCTCCGCGCAAAACTGGCTGGGAACGGATGCTAACGGCGGGGACGTGCTGGCGCGCATCCTGTATGGCACGCGAATTTCTCTTCTCTTTGGGCTGATGCTGACGATCTTCTCAAGCGTGATGGGCGTCGTGGCGGGTGCCGTTCAGGGCTACTACGGCGGGAAAATTGACCTGTGGGGTCAGCGGGTTATTGAAGTGTGGTCAGGCATGCCAACGCTGTTTCTGATCATCCTGCTTTCCAGCGTGGTGCAGCCCGGCTTCTGGTGGCTGTTAGGGATTACCGTCCTGTTCGGCTGGATGGCGCTGGTGGGCGTGGTGCGCGCGGAGTTCCTGCGTACCCGCAATTTCGACTATATTCGCGCCGCGCAGGCGCTTGGCGTGAGCGACCGGGGGATCATCTTCCGCCACATGCTTCCCAACGCGGTCGTGGCAACACTCACCTTCCTGCCGTTTATTCTGTGCAGCTCCATCACCACCCTCACCTCGCTGGATTTTCTGGGTTTCGGGCTACCGCTGGGTTCCCCATCGCTCGGCGAACTGCTGCTGCAGGGTAAGAATAACCTGCAGGCGCCGTGGTTAGGCATCGCCGCCTTTCTTTCCGTGGCCGTGCTGCTTTCGCTGCTGATTTTTATTGGCGAAGCCGTGCGCGATGCCTTTGATCCGAACAAGGCGGTATAAAATGACCCAGCCTCTTCTCAGTATTGATAACCTGTCGATTGCTTTTTCAACGCAGGGCGAGACGCGCACCGTGGTCGCCGACCTGTCGCTGCAGATCCAACCCGGTGAAACGCTGGCCCTGGTGGGCGAGTCGGGTTCAGGCAAGAGCGTTTCGGCACTCTCCATCCTGCGGCTGCTGCCGTCTCCGCCGGTGAGCTACCCACAAGGGGATATTCTGTTTCACGGCACTTCGCTGCTGCACGCCGACGAACATACCCTGCGCGGCATTCGCGGCAACAAAATCGCGATGATCTTCCAGGAGCCGATGGTTTCCCTCAATCCGCTGCACAGCCTGGAAAAACAGCTCTATGAAGTGCTATCCCTGCACAGGGGGATGCGCAAAGAGGCCGCGCGGGGAGAAATTCTGGACTGTCTTGAACGAACAGGCATACGCAATGCGGCCAAACGGCTGAATGATTTTCCGCACCAGCTCTCCGGCGGCGAACGCCAGCGCGTGATGATTGCCATGGCCCTGCTCACGCGCCCCGAACTGTTGATTGCCGACGAGCCCACAACGGCGCTGGACGTGACGGTACAGGCGCAAATATTGACGCTGCTGCGGGAACTGCGTGACGAGCTGAACATGAGCCTGCTGTTTATCACGCATAACCTGAGCATTGTGAGAAAGCTGGCCGACAGCGTCGCGGTGATGCAAAACGGACGATGCGTTGAACAGAATACCGCGTCCACGCTGCTGAGCGCGCCGCAGCACCCCTATACGCAGCGTTTACTCGACAGCGAACCCTCCGGCGACCCGGTTCCCCTCAGGGCGGACAGCACACCGCTGCTGCGCGTTGAGGATCTGTCCGTGTCGTTCCCGATCCGCAAAGGTATTCTGCGACGCATCGTCGACCAGAATCCGGTGCTGAAAAACATCCGCTTCTCGCTGCGCCCGGGAGAATCCCTGGGGCTGGTGGGCGAATCCGGTTCGGGTAAAAGCACCACCGGCCTGGCGCTGCTGCGCTTAATTGCCTCCCAGGGCGAGATCCTCTTTGACGATATGCCGCTGCACCGCTGGAACCGCCGTCAGATGCTGCCCGTGCGGCCCCGCATGCAGGTGGTGTTTCAGGATCCCAACTCCTCGCTTAACCCGCGGCTCAGCGTGTTACAGATTATCGAAGAGGGTCTGCGCGTGCATCAGCCCAGCCTGAGCGCCCAGCAGCGAGAGCAGGAAGTTATGCGGGTGATGGCCGAAGTGGGCCTGGATGCCGGGACGCGCCACCGCTATCCGGCTGAATTCTCAGGCGGGCAGCGCCAGCGTATCGCCATTGCCCGCGCGCTGATCCTGAAACCGGAGCTGATTATTCTGGATGAACCGACGTCGTCGCTGGACAGAACCGTTCAGGCTCAGATCCTGGCGCTGCTGAAAGGGCTTCAGGAAAAGCACCGGCTGGCCTATATCTTTATCAGCCACGATCTACAGGTGGTGCGGGCGCTATGCCATCAGGTGATTGTGTTGCGACAGGGAGAAGTGGTCGAGCAAGGTGAGTGCCAGCGCGTATTTAGCGCGCCAACGCAGCGCTACACGCGCCAGCTGTTGTCGGCAGACTAGCGGTCAGAACGGGTACTGGCCGGAGAAAGGCTCAGCGATGGCAACACCAAAATTTTTCAGACGGCAGGTGGCGGCAAACTCGTCCTGGCTTTTCACAAACAGGCACGGCTCACCTTCGCACTCCAGCACGGAGCTGTCGACTTCGATATCCGTCAGGGCCTGACTGAGACGCTCCATCACCCGCCATGCATTTTCGTCGCTCGGGCTCAAGAGCTTGAGCGCCACCAGGCAGTTTTCACAGCCCGCGACGTTTTGCGGAATCGGTTCAACTTTCGAACCTGCAAAACCCGCCGACCAGCGATAGCTCTGGGGCAAGCGATGGACAATGGAGAGTTGTAATGTATTCACGTTCGTTCCCCGGAAGCAAAATTTACTTCACAATTTATTTACATTTATAGTAACACATCATCGCCAGCCTGCACTATTCAGCGCTTTTTTATCCGTATCCAGGCTCGCGTCGGCGCTATATGTACCCGTTTCTGCGATCTAACTCAACCTTTTTGAATACAATGATGTGACTTTTTACACAAATAGATTTTACATAAAATAAACAAACACGGAATAAACGAATGGGGGTTTGGTTGATATGCATCAACAAAAAAGGCCCTGCCGGGCCTTGTCTGTGTTTTAGTGGGCCGCTTTTCGCGGTCGACTGGCGTAAAGATAGAAGAGTATCGAGCTGGTTGCGCAAAAAGCAATCGCCCACAGCATGGGCCATGCCGTCGTAAAGGTGGCCAACGAAAGCAACGCCCCGACGATAGCACCTATACCGAAGCGGAACGTCCCCGCCAGGGAAGATGCGGTGCCCGCCATATGCGGGAACTCATCCAGGATCACTGCCATCGCATTAGATGACACCATCGACACACAGCCGACAAAGGCCGCCACGCCGACCACCAGCGCCCAGAAGCCCACGCCCAGAAACGCGCTCACCACCAGCCAGATAGCCATCACAAACTGGATCCACAGCCCGGCGCGGAACATGTTCAGCGCCCCCACCCGCCGGACAAAACGGCTATTGATGATGGTCATGATGAACAGGAAGACGATGTTAAGCGCAAAGTAATAGCCGAAGTGCTGCGGCGAAACGTGGTTAAGCTCGATGTAGACAAACGGCCCGGCGCTCAGGAATGAGAACATCCCGGCGAAGCTAAACCCGCTTGCCAGCATATAGCTGAGCACGCGCTTGTGGCGAAACAGCGAGGCAAAGTTGCCAATTGTAGTTCGGATGTGGAATTTCTGACGGCGTTCGACGGGAAGCGTTTCATCAATAAAGAAGAAAATCATCGCCGAGGCCAGCAGCGCGGCCAGGGCCAGGATCCAGAAAATCGCATGCCAGCTAAACCACACCAGCACTGCACCACCGGCCATGGGGGCCACCAGCGGCGCAATCGTCGTCACCAGCATCACGAACGACATCATGCGGGAGAACTCTTCTTTCGGGTAGATATCGCGCATCAGGGCGTTAATCACCACGCTTGCCGCTGCCGCCGCCAGACCGTGGAAGAAGCGCATGATAATCAGATGATCGATGGTCTGCGCCAGCGCACAGGCAACCGCTGCGCCCGCAAAGACCAGCGTCCCGCCCAGGATGACGGGCTTGCGCCCAATGCTGTCCGCCATCGGGCCATAGAATAGCTGGCCGAGGGCAAAGCCGAGAATATAGGTGCTGAGCGTCATCTGCGCGCTGCCCGCCGGGACGCCAAACTGCGCAGAGATCACCGGCAGCGCAGGCAGGTACATATCAATAGAAAGCGGCATCAGCATGGCCAGCAGGCCAAGAATGAAGACGATTTTGAATGACGAGTGTGGCCTGGTGGTCACAGAGCTCTCCTGAAATTAGTGCGAAGGCAGGCCGACACTGGCGATCTCTTCTTCCGTTAACGGGCGATATTCGCCAGGCGCCAGGTCGGGATCGAGTTCAATCGCACCAATCCGCTCACGGTGCAGGCCAACAACGTGGTTCCCCACCGCGGCAAACATACGTTTCACCTGATGGTAACGCCCTTCGCTGATGGTCAGACGGACTTCCGTCGGCGTGATCACCTCAAGCACGGCGGGTTTGGTCAGATCTTTTTCATTATGCAGCTGAACGCCTTTCGCGAATTGCTCTTCCGTGTCATCCGACACCGGCGACTCCAGCGTGACCAGATAGGTTTTCTCGCAGTGGTGACGCGGGGAAGTAATGCGATGCGACCACTGCCCGTCGTCGGTCATCAGCACCAGCCCCGTGGTGTCGATGTCGAGACGGCCTGCGGCGTGCAGCTTGTGCGCCACCGGTTCGTCGAGGAAATAGAGCACCGTCGGGTGATCGGGATCGTCCGTTGAGCAGACGTAGCCTTCCGGCTTATTGAGCATAAAGTAGCGCGGACCGTGCTGCTGGGTCAGCGGATTGCCGTCATACTCCACCTGATGGTCAGGTTGCAGTTTGAACGCGCTGTCTCTCACAATGTCGCCATCCACGGTAACGCGGCTGGCGCGAATTTCGCGCCCGGCAATAGCGCGGCTTACGCCGAGTTGCTGAGCGATAAACTTATCAAGTCGCATGAAATCTTTTTAGCCTTAATGGTGCTGGAAGTCGGACAACAGGTCCGAAAAAAGAAGCAGTCTGGAACGGTTCAGTATAATGGTCTGGTTGCGCCACTCAAGGGAAAAAGTTTCGTGGCATACTATGTGCGGAATAACGAAACCGAGACCCCATGACTTTTACACTTCGTCCCTATCAGCAGGAAGCCGTTGACGCCACCCTCGCCTGGTTCCGTAAACATCGCGAGCCGGCGGCGATTGTGCTCCCGACCGGCGCAGGCAAAAGCCTGGTCATCGCCGAACTGGCGCGTCTGGCGCGCGGTCGCGTGCTGGTGCTCGCGCACGTCAAAGAGCTCGTCGCGCAAAACCACGCCAAGTATTGTGCACTTGGGCTGGAAGCCGATATTTTCGCCGCCGGGCTAAAGCGCAAAGAGAGCCACGGCAAAGTGGTCTTTGGCAGCGTGCAGTCGGTGGCGCGCAATCTGGACCTGTTTCGCAGCGAATTTTCGCTGCTGATTGTCGACGAATGTCACCGCATCAGCGATGACGACGACAGCCAGTATCAACAAATCCTGGTTCACCTGAAAGCGGTGAACCCTCACCTGCGCCTGCTGGGCCTGACGGCGACCCCTTTTCGTCTGGGGAAAGGCTGGATCTATCGCTACCATTATCACGGCATGGTGCGCGGCGATGACAAGGCCCTGTTTAGCGACTGCATTTACGAACTTCCGCTGCGCTACATGATCAAACATGGCTACCTTACGCCCCCTGAACGGCTGGATATGCCGGTGGTGCAGTACGATTTCAGCCGTCTGCAGGCGCAGAGCAACGGCTTATTCAGCGAAGCAGATCTCAACCAGGAGCTGAAAAAGCAAAAGCGTATTACGCCGCATATCATCAGCCAAATAGAAGAGTTCGCCGCGACGCGCAAAGGGGTGATGATCTTTGCCGCTACCGTTGAGCACGCGCGCGAAATCACCGGGTTATTGCCCGCCGGTGACGTGGCGCTAATCACCGGCGAGACCCCCGGCCCGGAGCGTGACGGCCTGATTGACGCCTTTAAAGCCCAGCAGTTCCGCTATCTGGTAAACGTGTCGGTATTGACCACCGGATTTGACGCCCCGCACGTCGACCTGATCGCCATTTTGCGCCCGACCGAATCGGTCAGTCTGTATCAGCAAATTGTTGGCCGCGGCCTGCGTCTGGCCCCGGGAAAAACCGACTGCCTGATTCTGGATTATGCCGGTAACCCGCACGATCTCTATACGCCTGAGGTTGGCGCGCCAAAAGGGAAAAGCGACAACGTGCCCGTGCAGGTCTTTTGCCCTGCCTGCGGGTTTGCCAACACCTTCTGGGGAAAAACCACCGCCGACGGTACGCTGATCGAACACTTTGGCCGCCGCTGCCAGGGCTGGTTTGAAGATGATGACGGGCATCGCGAGCAGTGCGATTTTCGTTTCCGCTTTAAAAACTGCCCGCAGTGCAACGCCGAAAATGACATTGCCGCTCGCCGCTGTCGGGAGTGCGACACGGTGCTGGTTGACCCGGACGACATGCTGAAAGCGGCATTAAAGCTGAAAGATGCCCTGGTGCTTCGCTGTTCCGGCATGGCGTTGCAGTCCGGCGCCGATGAAAAAGGCGAATGGCTGAAAATCACCTATTACGATGAAGACGGGGCGGACGTCAGCGAGCGCTTCCGGCTTCAGACGCCAGCTCAGCGAACGGCCTTCGAACAGCTCTTTATCCGCCCGCATACCCGCACGCCGGGCGTGCCCCTGCGCTGGATCACCGTGGCCGATATCGTGCGCCAGCAGGCGTTATTGCGCCATCCGGATTTTGTCGTCGCCCGTAAGAAAGGTCAGTTCTGGCAGGTGCGCGAAAAACTCTTCGACTACGAAGGTCGCTTCCGTCGCGCCAATGAATTGCGCGGGTAGCGGGACTTTTCATTGATGTGAGGGGCATTTGAGTATAAAATGCCGCCCGCTTCACATCCGTGAGGCAGAACACTCACCTGCTGCTGGGTCGCCTGTAGTAGGGTTTTAAATACAGAGAGAAATCAATGTTTACTATCGAAGCAGAAGTACGTAACGTGCAGGGTAAGGGTGCGAGCCGCCGCCTGCGTACCGCTAACAAGTTCCCGGCTATCGTTTACGGTGGCGAAGCTGCTCCAGTTGCAATCGAACTGGATCACGACAAACTGTGGAACCTGCAGACCAAAGCTGAATTCTACAGCGAAGTTCTGACCATCGTTGTTGGCGGTAAAGAAGAAAAAGTGAAAGTTCAGGCTGTTCAGCGTCACGCGTTCAAGCCAAAACTGACTCACATCGACTTCGTTCGCGCGTAATCGCAAACCTGTCGAAAAAAACCCCGCTTCTGCGGGGTTTTTTGTGCCTGCTATTTACCGCCCGAGGCGCGGCGCTGAAGCTGATCGCGCAGATTCGGCGGCGTCCCCTTAATGGTCAGCGTATCGGTGGCCGGGTCCCAGAAGATACGTTCCCCCAGCAGCATCGCATCAAAGTTGATGGTTAACCCGCCGCCGCTGCCGGCAAACTTGGTTAACTGACGCAGCGTACTGCGATCGGCCGGGAAGCTCTCTTCAAGCTCATAGCCTTTCTCCGCGGTGAATTCCTGGAAGCTGACTTCGCTGACGCCCGCCAGCTCTTTTGACAGGGACTCCAGCTCGATCTCTTCCCCTGCCTGCAGCTGTTCGTTGCAGTAGCTGTAGACCTGCTGACGCACAGTCTGGCGCTCAGATTTATCGAGCTGTGCTTCGGCGGTGAAGTCGTCAACCGCCTGGAGCAGCCCTTTGTTCTGCGCTTTGGCGTTGAGACCTTCGCTGGCACCGAGGAAATCCATAAAGAAATCCGCCACTTTGCGGCCCACGCGCCCCTTCAGGAATGTCAGGTAGCGGGTCGACTCCGGGTTGGTTTCCCACTCGGTCAAATCAATACGCGCCACAATATCCGCATGGTTAATGTCCAGATAATGCGTCGAGCTGATATCCAGCTGCTCGTTCACGCGCATGCTGCTTAAGTTATTCAGCACGGTAACCAGCAGATACTCGACCGCCAGGTAGCGATAGTGGCAGAACAGCACGATCCCGCCGTCGGCGAACGGATATTTCGCCAGTTCGTCGCGCAGACGCCCGGTTGCCGCACGGCTAAACGCCAGGAAATCCTCTTCGCCCTGACGCTGCAGGCGCAGGCTATCAGCCAGTTCACTCTCTTCGCTGAACAGGCCATAGGCTTTATTTTTGGCGCTGTAGACGCGATGCAGCTCTGCCATCATCTCCACAACGGTCGCCGTGGGTTCCAGTAACGAATCGCGCAGCACCACTTCAAGGGTTTGCTCATCACGCTTGATAAGCTGGTGCAAGGCAATCTGGTTGATTTCCAGACTCATGATAAACTCTCCTTTTAGACCGGGCGGTATTCAACCACCACCAGGACATGTGTGCAACAACAGATAAAAAAGGGGAAAAAAAGCTGTTGCTACGGTAATATGTTGCCCTTTCATCAACAAACTGATTTTGATTTATGCCACAACATTCCCGCTACAGTGATGAACACGTTGAACAACTGCTCAGTGAGCTGGTCAACGTACTGGAAAAACATAAAACGCCGACCGATCTCTCCCTGATGGTTTTGGGAAATATGGTCACCAACCTGATTAACACCAGCGTTGCTCCGGCTCAGCGTCAGGCGATCGCAAAATCTTTCGCCCAGGCTTTACAGTCGTCCGTCAGCAACGACCAGGCCCATTAAGGGATACGAACAACAGTTTATGGTGACGAATCGTCAGCGCTACCGTGAAAAAGTCTCCCAGATGGTCAGCTGGGGGCACTGGTTTGCCCTGTTCAACATTTTGTTGGCGACGGTCATTGGCTGTCGTTATCTGTTTGTCGCAGACTGGCCCACAACGCTAACCGGGCGTATCTATTCCTGGATAAGCGTTGTGGGTCACTTTAGCTTTTTGGTTTTCGCCACCTATCTGCTGATCCTGTTCCCCTTGACGTTTATCGTCATGTCGCAGCGTCTGATGCGATTCTTGTCCGCCATCCTTGCGACGGTGGGGATGACGCTGCTGCTTATCGACAGTGAAGTCTTCACCCGCTTTCACCTGCACCTCAACCCCATCGTCTGGGAACTGGTGATTAATCCCGACCAGAACGAAACGGCCCGTGACTGGCAGCTGATGTTTATCAGCGTCCCGGTGATCCTGTTGATTGAGATGCTGTTTGCCACCTGGAGCTGGCAAAAACTGCGTAGCCTGACCCGGCGACGCCACTACGCGAAGCCCGTCGCCGCGCTCTTCTTCGTTTCCTTTATCAGTTCGCACATCATGTATATCTGGGCGGATGCGAATTTCTATCGCCCTATTACCATGCAGCGCGCAAACCTGCCGCTCTCGTACCCGATGACGGCCCGTCGCTTCCTCGAGAAACACGGCCTGCTTGATGCGCAGGAGTACCAGCGCCGTCTTATCGAGCAGGGTAACCCGGAAGCCGTCAGCGTTCAGTATCCTCTGAGCGACCTGAACTACCGCGATATGGGTCGCGGGCAAAACGTCCTGCTGATCACCGTTGATGGTCTGAACTATTCCCGTTACGAGAAACAGATGCCTGCGCTGGCCAATTTCGCGAGTCAAAACGTCACGTTTACTCAGCATATGAGCTCAGGTAACACAACCGACGCGGGCATCTTTGGCCTCTTCTATGGCATTTCAGCAGGATACATGGACGGCGTACTGTCTACCCGCACACCTGCGGCGCTGATCACCGGGTTGAATCAACAAGGCTATCAGTTAGGGTTGTTCTCATCCGATGGCTTTAACAGCCCGCTCTACCGTCAGGCGCTGCTGTCCGATTTCTCACTGCCGACGGCACAAAATCAGTCCGACGCGCAGACCGCCAGCCAATGGATAAACTGGCTGCAGCGCTACGCCCAGGAAGATAACCGTTGGTTCTCATGGGTTGCCTTTAACGGCACAACGCTGGCTAACAGCAATAAGAGCGACTTTGCGCGCCGCTACGGTCGCGCGGCTGGCGATGTTGATGCGCAGATAGGTCGCGTGCTTGACGCGCTTCGCGAGTCGGGCAAGCTGGACAACACCGTGGTGATCGTGACCGCGGGCCATGGCATTCCCCTAGGTGACGAGACGAAGAGTATGAGCTGGTCTCGTCCGAATCTGCAGGTTCCGCTGGTGATCCACTGGCCAGGAACTCCGGCGCAGCGCATCAATATGCTCACCGAGCATAAAGATGTGATGACCACCCTGATGCAACGCCTGCTGCACGTCAGCACGCCTGCAAACGAGTATTCGCAGGGGCAGGATCTTTTCAGCGCCGCGCGCCGCCACAGCTGGGTGACGGCGGCGGGGAATAATACGCTGGTAGTAACCACGCCGAAGCTGACGCTGGTGCTGAACAGCAACGGGAATTATCAGACGTATAATCTGCTGGGTGAACGGTTGAAAGACCAGAAACCGCAGCTGAGCCTGCTGCTGCAGGTCCTGACGGATGAGAAGCGCTTTATCGCTAACTGATTAATAATAAACCAGTTAGCAGCGGATTCCCTTGCATTCAAAACGGAATCGAGTAGTATTCTTTTTATGCGTCGGCACGTAGCGCAGCCTGGTAGCGCACCGTCATGGGGTGTCGGGGGTCGGAGGTTCAAATCCTCTCGTGCCGACCAAAAATACATTGAAAACCAGCCTCTTATGGCTGGTTTTTTTATTGGTATATTTTTACAGTGAAATATAGCCTCCTCTCTAACAAATTAAGGAGGCCGTTATGATTGTTGGGTTGGTTTACGATAAACGCAATGTCCAGGGTTTGGATGGAGCCAGAGAAATTATAATGTATTTTCAATTTCTGTTCCGTCATCAAGGATAGTCGTACCTCCTGTAAAAACAGCCCCAGGCATCACTTCCATCAGTTCCTGCGCGATAACCCGCTGTCCCGGCGGTGCGTTATCGAGTCGTTTCCACGTACAGCCACATAACATTTCATTTTTTCAAGCGGTGGCTCAACCGGCCTGGTATTTGTTTTTATACATTGGTCGGAATTATTGACCCATGACCCGTTGGTAGCCGTGGCATTACCACCAGCACGCTTTACCCAGCCGCCTTAAATTCTCTCGTTTAATGGGATTGGTACGTTTATGTTCGAGGGGAGTTTTCGGCTCCTGAAGGCCAAAATAGAGCAAGGCAGCTGAAAACAGACCGGGGAAAAGGGCTATCCAGAAAAGGGTACGAAAATCATTGTCCAGCAACAGCATTAAGCTTACGGCCACTAATTGGCCAAGAAATGCCCCTGTTGTATCCATTCCCGCACTCCGTATTTCCGGAGGCGTGACGTCTGCCACCATCGCATCCCAACAGTGCCAGCCCCTTACCCTGCCCCAGGTAGTCGCCTATCATTCCCGAAAAGACCTTAATAAAAAATGGCAGCAGGCTGTGAATACTCTCTGACGAGATATTCAGCAACATACTGACGCCCCCACAACCCAGACGCCTTTGGGGATCTGGCTGTGCATGGAAATCTGGAACGCATCTACCGCTCCTGCTTTAAAAACAGTTGCCAGAATGCTTGCAGGGTAGGATATCGCGGATTAAAAAAAACTGAGGAGAGTGAGATGAGCCATAAAAAAGCCATCCGGAAGGATGGCTTAGGTATCGCAAGTCGGCGCTTAATGCTTCTCACGTCCACCCAGGAAGAAAATGCCCAGCGGGATGGCCAGCAGAACGGTGAACACCAGGCTGTAGACAAAGATCATCGCCGATTGCAGGACGTACATGCTGGTTGTCCAGGCAGAGAGGGGGATATTGTACTGTTCGATAACGCCAACAATGGTTGCTCGCCCCACGCACGCGGCAGCAATCAGAAACACGACCAGCAGCGCCAGGAGGAACTTGCGGCCTTCAGGCGTTTTCAGTTTTGCACGAACCATCTCTCTACCCTTTTACAGATGAATAACAATATATAGGGTCTAAAATAACACGAACTGGCACCCGACTCCATACCAGCACAAACAACCAATAAAAAGACCAATTAAAAGTACATAGCGCTACACAAAGTGAAAATATAAGTAAATAACACCAGTTATTCATAGTTGATATGTTAACCTGTTCGGGATCGTTTTGACCTAAAGGAATGACAATGAAAAACGCACCTAAATTTGCCATCGCCCTTATCGCCGCCGCGTATGTCAGCACCAGCGCTTTTGCCAGCGAAACATCTAAAGAGCAGGCGCTGGAAAAAGTCGCCCCGTATCCAAAAGCGGATAAAGGGATGAAGCGTCAGGTGATCCAGCTGCCGGCACAGCAGGATGAAGCGAATTTCAAAGTGGAACTGCTGATTGGCAAGACGCTGGAAGTGGATTGCAACCAGCATCGCCTGGGCGGTCAGCTGGAAAGCAAAACGCTGGAAGGCTGGGGTTACGACTACTACGTCTTTGATAAAGTCACCTCTCCGGTCTCCACCATGATGGCCTGCCCGGACGGCAAGAAAGAGAAGAAATTTGTGACGGCATATCTGGGCGACAACAGTCTGCTGCGCTACAACAGCAAGTTGCCAATCGTGGTCTATACGCCTGAAAACGTGGAAGTGAAGTATCGCGTGTGGAAGGCAGATGAGAACATCGGACAAGCGGTAGTACGTTGAAATTAAGTCGGGTGGCGGCTTCGCCTTACCCGACTCGGAAAGGGGGCGCTTTGGTGCCCTCATCCCAACCCTCTCCCAACGGGAGAGGGAGAAAACGCTAAAAACGGTAACGAATGTTACCGTTTTTGCTTTTACCTTACAGCGCGATATCCGCAACCGGTTTGTTTTCCGGCTGAGGCTTCAGCTCCGCTTTTGGCGCAGCATCCGCAGCCTGCGGTTTAATGTATTGCAGCTGCAGTACGCGGCTGGTGTATTCCAGCTCCTGCTCCGTCGCGCTCACGTTGCCGTTCAGCTTCGTGCCGTAGGATGGAATAATGGTTTTCAGCTTCGCCTGCCATTCCGGGCTGGCGACTTTATCTTTAAACACTTTTTCCATCAGGTGCAGCATGATTGGCGCAGCGGTAGACGCGCCCGGTGAGGCACCCAGCAGCGCGGCGATGGTGCCATCCTTATCGCTCACCACTTCGGTACCCAGACGCAGCACGCCCCCCTCTTTCGGATCGCGCTTGATGATCTGTACGCGCTGGCCCGCCTGCCACAGGCGCCAGTCTTCTTTCTTCGCCTGCGGATAATACTCTTTCAGCGCCTCGAAACGGTCATCGTCAGAGAGCATCACCTGGCTAATCAGGTATTTCACCAGATCGAAGTTATCCAGACCCACGTCCATCATCGGCTTGACGTTAGAGGTGGTCGTGGCGCTGAGCAGATCCCACAGGGAGCCATTTTTCAGGAACTTCGTGGAGAAGGTCGCGAACGGCCCAAACAGCACCACGCGTTTGCCGTCAAGCATACGGGTGTCGATGTGCGGAACAGACATCGGCGGTGCGCCAACGGAAGCCTGGCCGTACACTTTTGCCAGATGACGGTTCACCACTTCCGGGTTATCGGACACCAGGAACTGGCCGCCCACCGGGAAGCCCGCGTAGTCGTCAGCTTCCGGAATACCGGACTCCTGCAGCAGCTTCAGCGCCGCGCCGCCCGCACCGATAAAGACAAACTTCGCCTTGATGACGTGCTCGGCTTCGTTGTTTTTCAGATCGGCAACGGTCACGCTCCAGCTGTTATCCGCGTTGCGCTTGAAACCGCGCACTTCGGTGCTGAGCTGCAGGTTGAAGTTCTCTTTTTTCTTCAGAGACGTCACCAGCTGACGGGTAATTTCGCCGTAGTTAACGTCGGTACCAATTTCGGTACGGGTCGCCGCCACTTTCTGGTTCGGGTCACGACCTTCCATGACCAGCGGCGCCCACTCTTTAATCTGCGCGTGGTCTTCAGAGTATTTCATCCCGCGGAACAGCGTGCTCTGCTGCAGAGCGGCGTAGCGCGCGCGCAGGAAGTTGACGTTCTGCTCGCCCCACACAAAGCTCATGTGCGGTACGGTATTGATGAAGGAGTGCGGGTCGTGCAGCACGCCGCTGTTGACCTGGTGAGACCAGAACTGGCGAGAAATCTGGAACGCCTCGTTGATCTCTACCGCCTTCTCGATACTAATGGAACCGTCCTTTTTCTGCGGCGTATAGTTCAGTTCCATGAGTGCCGAATGGCCGGTACCGGCGTTGTTCCAGCCGTTAGAACTCTCCTGCGCCACGCCATCAAGGCGCTCGACCATGGTCATTGACCAGTCCGGCTGCAGTTCTTGTAGATAGGTTCCCAGCGTGGCGCTCATGATACCGCCACCAATTAAAAGGACGTCCGTTTCCTGCTCTTTTGGTGCGTCAGCTTTCGCCGCCATGGAGACGGTGTTAAGCCCCACGGCCAGAGAAAAGAGCATGGCAGTCATTTTTTTCATAATTTATGCCTTAGTGTAAAAGTGCTTGATGCGTGGAAATTGCAGGTGAAAAAAGCTGCGGGGGCACGGTAACAACTTTTAAATATTGTTTAAAGGTTACGAAATTATTGTAATTGTGAAATTTAATGATGGATTGTTTGTGAGGAATTATCGATGCATCTGGTAAAGGGCGATTTTACTGGCTAGTATGTTGCGTTTTGTGATCGCGCGCACGGAAGCCTGCCCTAACCAGCGAACCATTATGTCCTTACCCCATTCTGCCGTATCCCCCGAAAACCGCGTAGCCAACGTGCTGCGTTCCCCTAAGCAGCTGACGCGTGAAACGCTGGCGGGCGTGATTACCGCCCTGGCACTGATCCCCGAAGTCATCTCATTTTCGGTGGTGGCGGGCGTTGACCCGAAGGTCAGCCTGATCGCCTCCGTGGTGCTGTGTCTTGCCCTGTCTGTACTGGGTGGTCGCCCGGCGATGGTCACGGCAGCGGCCGGTTCCGTGGCGCTGGTCATTGGTCCGATGGTGCATCAGCACGGCGTACAGTACATTCTTCCCGCCGTACTGATGGCTGGCGTGATTCAGATTCTGTTTGGCGTGCTGGGCATGGCAAGGCTGATGCGCTTTATTTCCCAGTCGGTCATGACCGGGTTTGTTAACGCCCTGGGCATATTGATTTTCTTCGCTCAGGTGCCGCATTTCTGGAGCCGAAGCCCGCTGATTGTAGGCCTGTTCGTGCTGACGCTGCTGATCGTGCTGTGGGTGCCGCGCTATATCAAAAGCATCCCTTCCCCGCTGATTGCGATTGTTGTGCTTACCTTGTTCACCGTTTCAACCGACCAAATCCTGCCGACAGTGGGCGATGAAGGCTCCATGAGCGGCGGTTTGCCGGGTCTTACCGAGCTGCTGGTCCCCATCAATGTACAGACGCTGAGCATTATCTGGCCGTGCGCGTTGAGCATCGCCTTTGTCGGCCTGCTTGAATCCCTGCTGACGGCAAAGCTGGTGGATGAGCTGACCGCGACACCGTCAGGTAAACGCCGCGAAAGCATTGGATTAGGCGTCGGCAATATTCTGGCCGGATTTTATGGCGGTATTGCAGGCTGCGCGATGATCGGACAAACCATCGTCAACGTGGAGATGGGGAAAGGTCGAAGCCGCATTTCAACCTTTGCAGCGGGCATCGTGCTGCTTATCCTGGTGACGGCGCTCAGCGACGTGATGGCCAAAATCCCGATGGCGGTGCTGGCGGGGATTATGGCGATTGTCGCCGTCAAAACCTTCAGCTGGCACAGCCTTCACCCAGCCACGGTGAAAACTGCCCCGATTGCAGAAACGGCAGTCATGCTTGTCACCGTAGCCGCCACGGTATCAACCGGCAATCTGGCGATTGGCGTGCTGGGCGGGATTATCGTCATGGCACTCCTCCCCGCCCGCATTAAGCGTCGGCTCAAAGCAGAAAAATCGTCGCCAGCCCAAGAAAAATAAAGAAACCGCCGGTATCGGTGATGGCGGTGATCATCACGCTCGACCCCACCGCGGGGTCGCGCCCCAGTTTGGTCATGGTCAGCGGGATAATGACCCCCATCATCGATGCTACGAGCAGATTCAGCACCATCGCCAGCATCATCACGCCGCCTAACGCCATATCGTCGTACAGCCACCAGGTGATGCCGCCCATAATGCCGCCCCACACCAGGCCGTTAATCAGCGCAACACCCATTTCTCTTAAGATCAGGAAAGTAAAGTTACCGGGCTGAATGTTCTCCAGCGCCAGCGCGCGGACGATCATGGTAATGGTCTGGTTTCCGGTGTTGCCGCCAATTCCGGCCACAATCGGCATCAGCGAGGCCAGCGCCACCAGCTGAGAAATGGTGTGTTCAAAACCGTCAATCACGCGAGAGGCGATAAACGCGGTGCACAGGTTAATCGCCAGCCACGCCCAGCGCGTTTTCACCGCCTTGCCGACGGAGGCATGGACGTCATCTTCGGCGCTGATCCCCCCGAGCGCACGCAGGTCGTTGTCGGTTTCTTCGTAGACCACATCAACGATTTCATCGATGGTCAGACGCCCCATCAGTTTGCCGACGGAATCCACGACGGCGGCACTGACGAGGTCGTCACGCTCGAAGGTACGCGCCGCTTTCTCCGCATCGTCTTCCGGAGAGAAGACCATCGGCTCGTTTTCCATCACCTCGCTCACCTTCCGCTGGGTGCTGTTGAGCAGGATGGTTTTCAGCTCCAGCTCGCCGAGCAGGGTTTTATCCCGGGAGGTGACAAACAGTTTATCGGTGTTGTCCGGCATTTTGCCCAGGCGACGCAGGTAGCGCTGCACGGTACCGAGCGTCACGTCAGGTCGCACGGTGATAACGCCGAACTCCATGATCGCGCCGACGCTGTTTTTCTCGTAGTGCATCACCTGGCGCACGCGCGCGCGTTCATCGGCAGGCAGTGACGCCAGCAGGCGGCCGGTCAGGTTTCGCGGCAGGTGCTGAACGAGGTAAATCTGCTCGTCGATATCCAGGGTTTGCACAGCGTCGAGAATATCCCGATCGCTCATCTCGTCGATCAGGTCGTCCCAGACGTTTTCGGAGGCCTCGAGCAGCACCTGCCCGCGCTCGTGATCCTGCACCAGACGCCACAGGGCGTGACGTTCTTCCGAGGGAAGCGCTTCAAGGGTATCCGCCAGATCCGGCGGGGGTAAATGAGCAACCAGCGCACCTACCTCAGCAATATCGTCGGCCAGGGTGCCAACATCATATTGCTCAGCCAGGGTCAGTTTGCCTAATAGCGTAGAAGTGACCGCTTTATCGGTCGTGAGAAGCCAGATGAGTCGCGCACGTTCCTGGTCACGCTGTCTGGCGCTGTTTTTCTTTAATACCGACATCAATCATAAATCCATTAAATGAGTTGAGGTTAAGCATAGCGCGGGGATATGTAAATAAGAATAAACAACGGGACGGGATGGAGAAAAAAGCGTCATTACGGCCACGATCTATCCCCTCTCCCTGTGGGAGAGGGTTAGGGTGAGGGCATCAGGCCGTGCGCGCTACCGCGTCACGCGAGGCCGCATCGCGCTCTTCACCGGTCAGCTCGCTCAGCCTGCCGTCACGCATCTCCAGCAGGCGATCAGCATGAATGAAGTAGTGATCGTCATGGCTGATGGCGAAAATGGTTTTGCCCATCTCCTGCATCAGCGGCAGCAGCACCTGGTAAAACTCGCGGCGGAAATGCGGGTCCTGATCCGCCGCCCACTCATCCAGCAGGATGATGTCACGCTCTTCCGCCAGCGCCAGCAGCAGCGCCACGCGCTTTTTCTGCCCTTTGGAAAGCTTCAGGTTGAGGATCTTCCCGTCCTGTAACTCCAGCTTGTGCGACATCTGCAGCTGCGAAAGCCATTTTTCCACCAGCGCAGGATTGGCCGGTTGCCCTTCCGGCCCCAGCAGCCGATCGAACAGCCAGACGTCGGTGAACACCGCCGAGAAAAGCTTGCGGTAATCCTCGGGCTTCTCCGCGCTCAGCGCCGTGCCATCCAGCAAAATCTCGCCCGACTGCGGCTGATAGAGCCCGGTAAGCAGCATCGCCAGCGTCGATTTACCGCTGCCGTTGCCGCCGATGAGGAACAGCAGTTCACCACGGTGGATCGTGAGGTTGACAGGCCCCACGGAGAAGGCGCTGTCCTGATAGCGGAACGTGACGTTACGCATCTCCAGCGTCTGCCAGTTCGGGAAGGCCTGCGGGCGCGGAAATTCCGCTTTAAACGGCGCGAGATCGAATTTTTTGAGCTTGTTAAATGCCACCTGCGCACTCAGCAAGGTGGGCAACGCGCCGACCGCCGAGAGCAGCGGCGTGCGTAAAAACAGCAGCGTCAGCGAGTAGGTTGCCGCTACGTTGGTGTCCGCCCAGCCCAGGCTGTTCGCCATCCAGAATACCAGGCCAATGGCACCCAGCATCATGATGTTTGACCAGTTCACCGCGCTCAGGTGGAAGGTATCGGCGCGAATAATATGATGGCGATATTCGCGCGCGTCCGGGATATAGAGATGATTAAAGATATGCTCGGCGCGCTCGCGATTAAGAGTGAGCTCTTTGCGCCCTTCCAGCACCGTCTGGTAATCGTTATAGAGCTTATCTTCGGTTTCGCGCAGCACCGCCATGTGTTTATAGACGCGCGACACCAGCACAAAGCCGCCCCAGATCGTAATGGCAATCCACAGCGCGGTCACCGCCAGCATTTTGGTCGAAAGCCAGGCGAGATAAGCGGCCGAGCCAAAGGTCAGAATGATCCCCTGCACCAGCTCCGGCAGACGAACGAACGCGATGGTAATGGCGCGCACGTCGCTGGTCAGCCCCGCCAGCAGGGAAGCGCTGCCGAGCTGCTCAACGCGCTCTATCTGGGTGTCCAGGATCCGCTTGATAAACTCACTGCGCAAACGGAAAACGAAATGGTGCCCGAGCGCGGTCAGCGCAAGCTGGGAGCCGAGCGTAACCGCCATCAACAGGAGCAGCAGGCCGAGAAACTCCGGCAATACGGAGATCGAGGTGTCGACCATTTCAATCAACCGCAAGTTAATAAACGCGATCAGGCCAATACCAAGGGCGGCGCTGGCAAGACTTAAGGCCATTACGGCGATGAAGGGCCAGCGATACTGACGCCAGACAAGGAGAAGTAGTTGCATGCAGGCAATCCGGACAATAAAAATCAGCCAGCAGTGTAAACTGCCCTGCGCGGACATCAAGAATAATTCTTATTTTAGTTTACTGTGCCCCGCCTGACGGAAGGTCAGGTTGAAACGGTACTCGCCCGTGAGCGGGTGGACCCCGGGCTTCAGCGGCTGAATGCCGTGATAATAAAGCCGCGACTCCCTGCCCCACACCACCACATCGCCATGTTCCAGCATGATGCGCTTGAGCGGGTCGTTGCGGCGCAATCCCCCAAACTGGAAGACGGCAGGCAAACCTAACGATACCGAGACGATAGGCGCGCGCAGATCGGGTTCATCCTTGTCCTGATGCAGCGAGAGCTTCGCACCGACGGCGTAGCGGTTGATCAGGCAGGCATCAGGACGAAAGTCAGGATAATCTGCCGCCACGGCGGCCTCGTAACAAAGTGCCTGAAAAACCGCAGGCATGGGAGGCCACGGCTGGCCGGTCGTGGGATCGTTCGGAGCATACACATACCCACGCTCGTTCGTCGCCCAGCCCAGTTCGCCGCAGTTGGCCATGGCCACCGACATGGTGTAACCGCCCGGCGTCACCATATGGCGAAACGGTGAAACCGCCGTCACCTCGTCGATACCGGCAAGCAGCGCTGCCGCACGGGAGAGTGCAAAGCGGCGCAGGATCGTTGCCCCCGGGGCAAGCGGCTCCTGCCAGGGTTCAGCATCCGCAAAAAGATCGAGCATTATTCCTCCCGGCGTTTCGCCTCACGTTTCAGTAATAGCGCTTTTCGCGCCGCCCCCCAGCGATAGCCCGACAGCGCACCGTCGTTGCGAACCACGCGATGACAGGGGATCACGATCGCCAGCCTGTTTGCCGCACAGGCTCCGGCAACGGCGCGCACCGCACTGGGCTGGCCAATCGCCTGCGCCACCTGCCGGTAACTTGCCGTTTCGCCGCAGGGAATGTTGCGAAGGGCCTGCCAGACGCGCTGCTGGAACGCGGTTCCTCGAATATCCAGCGGCAGCGCAAACGGTACGTCGCGGTGATCGATACTGGCAATCACCTGCTGGATCCGTCGCGCGAAATCCTCTTCCAGCGGCGCATGCGCTGCTTTTGGAAAATGCGCGGCAAGCTCTTCGGCTAATTCTGCATCGCTGTCACCCAGCAGGATCGCGCAGACCCCCCGCTCGCTTTCTGCAACCAGACAGCGTCCTAACGAACAGTCGCTAATGGCATAACGCACCGCCACATCCCCTTTGCGGTACTGCTTCGCCGTCATGCCCAGCGCATCGTTGGCTTTACGATAATAGCTGCTGCTGTCGGGAAAGCCCGCTGCCAGCACGGCGTCGGTAATTTTGTCACCCTGTGCAAGCGCGGTGCGCAGGCGCTGGCCTCGCGCCGCCTGCTGCCAGGCTTTTGGCGTCATGCCGGTCACGGACCTAAACAGACGGTGGAAATGGAAAGGGCTCATGGCGACCTGCTGCGCCAGCCCCTCAAGGGTTAGCGTGGGATCCTGTTCCAGAAGACGGCAGGCGTGTTCCACTTTCGCCAGCTTCTGCGCCCGCGGATTGCGTTTGTCCGGCATGCAGCGCTTGCACGGGCGAAACCCTGCCTGAACGGCGTGGTGGGCATTGGGATAAAAGCGGACGTTTTTACGCAGCGCGTGGCGGGCGCGGCATGACGGGCGACAGAAAATACCCGTGGTCTGCACGGCGAAGACAAACTGTTCGTCAGCGAGCGGATCGCGGGCCAGTACGGCCTGCCAGCGATCCTCATCGGTAATAAAGGTCGAGTTTCTCATTATCGGCTCCTCTTGTAAGCATACATAGAGCCTGCCTGAGTGCCACTGATAAAAAACCCGCAACCTTGCTTTTTAATTTTTGTCGCGCACCAGGAAGCTGTCGAACTGCGGTGAATGCCAGGTTTTGAACCCGTCGCCTTCTTTGGTGATCATATAAACCGCCAGCCCTTCCTGACGAACCACCTCTTTGGCTTTTTCCGGGCCGAGAACCATTAATCCGGTATCCCAGGCATCCGCTTCCAGCGCGGTGGGGGCAATGACCGTCACCGAGACCAGGTTATGCGTGATGGGGCGTCCGGTCTGCGGATCGATAACGTGCGAAATACGCTTCCCGTCAAGCTCGTAATAGTTGCGATAGCTTCCGGAGGTGCTGATGCCATGTCCGTTGATATCCACTATCGCCTGAACGGCATTTTGCCGATCGGTCGGTTTTTGAATCGCAACGCGCCACGGCTTATCGCTGGCGTTCATTCCCCGGCTGACTAACGCGCCGCCCACGGAGACCAGATAGCGGGAAATGCCTTCCTGGGCCATCAGCGCTGCAAGATGATCCGCCGCATAGCCTTCCCCGACCGTCGACAGATCGACAAACAGATCGGGGATATCTTTTTGCAGGTACTGCTGCCCGTACTGATTGATCACCGTCAGATGCTGTAGCCCTGTCCGGGCGCGGGCGTCATCAATGGCTGCCTGTTCGGGCGTCTTCACCGGCTGTTTGTTAGGGCCAAATCCCCAGAGGTTCACCAGGGGTCCGACGGTCACATCCATCGCCCCGTTGGTTTTGTAACCCACGCGCATGGATTCGGTCACGATATCAGCCATCGCCTCGCTCACCGGCCACAGGGAGGTACTGGTGGAGAGATTAAAGCGCATCAGCGCCGAGTCATTTTTATAGGTTGAGAGCAACTGATCGTCGGCATCCAGCTGAGACTGGATTTTGCCGCGAAGTTCATCTGTGCGTGTTTTATCAAGGTTCATCACGCTGACGCGCCAGAAGGTGCCCATCGTTTTGCCTTCTAGCACCGTCGCGGCGGGTGCGTCGGTTTTCGCCACGGGTGCGGGATCGTTACACGCGGTCAGGAAAAAAAGCATAGCCAGAAAGCTGGCGCGTAAAAAAGTCATGTCCATTCATTATTATCCTCATGCCAGGGCGGCAAGAGTACACCAAAAAGGGTGAGTTGTGAGAATCTGCGAGGCACAAAAAAAGGGGCCATCAGGCCCCTTACGTCACACGATGAAGCGATTAGAACTGGTAAACCAGGCCCAGCGCTACGATATCGTCAGTACCGATACCCGCCTGACGGGTGAATTCATTTTCATCAACCAGGTTGATTTTGTAATCCACGTAGGTGGACATGTTTTTGTTGAAGTAGTAAGTCGCACCCACATCAACATATTTCAGCAGATCCTGATCGCCGTAACCTTCGATGTCTTTCCCTTTAGACTGCAGGTAAGCCACGGATGGACGCAGGCCGAAGTCGAACTGGTACTGAGCAACTACTTCGAAGTTCTGCGCTTTGTTAGCGAAACCGTAAGCGGTAGTCGGGCTGTCGCCATTAGAGGTACCGAAACGGGTTGCGTTGTAGGTCTGGGAGTACTGCGCTGCCAGATAGATGTTGTTGGCATCGTATTTCAGGCCGCCAGAATAGACTTCTGCGTTATCGCCATGACCGTAAACGCTTGCGCCGTTCTGATCGGCGGTACGTTTGGAGGAGGACATTGCGCCACCTACGCTGAAGCCTTCGCCCAGGTTATAGGTCACGGATGCACCGTAGCCGTCACCGTTCTGTTTCAGCAGGCTGCGTCCGCCCACGTTTTCACCGCTTACGCTGCCGTTTTTACCCTGATACTGCAGAGCAAAGTTCAGACCATCCACCAGACCAAAGAAGTCCTGGTTACGGTAGGTCGCAACGCCGTTAGCACGGGACTGCAGGAAGTTGTCTGCGCCGTAGGTATCGCCGCCAAATTCTGGCAGAACGTCGGTCCAGGAGGTTACATCGTAGATTACGCCGTAGTTACGACCGTAATCGAAAGAACCCGCGTCACCGAATTTCAGACCCGCGAACGCCACACGCGTCCAGGCATCATTTTCGCTTTCGGAGGTGTTGCCCTGGATCTGGTATTCCCACTGGCCGTAACCGGTCAGCTGATCGTTAACCTGAGTTTCGCCTTTGAAGCCAAGACGCATGTAGGTCTGGTCGCCGTCGGCACTCTTGTCGTCAGAGAAATAGTGCAGACCATCAACTTTGCCGTACAGATCTAATTTGTTGCCATCTTTGTTATAAATTTCGGCCGCATTTGCTGCGCCTGCCACCAGGAGTGCTGGTACCAGGAGGGACAGTACTTTAACTTTCATTTTATTAACCCTCTGTTATATGCCTTATAATTGCCACTGCTTACTGGTTAACCCTCATTAACCAGTCGGCAATTTCATTCTCCGCAAAATTACAGAATAATCCAATGCGAATATGATACGAAAACTTTGAAGATGTTTCATTTATCTATCAACGTGTTTCAAAATGTAAATATCAAGGAACTTTTACAAAGCACAAATAGCTTAGAAAATTAGCACTTATAATCAAACTAGAAAATCACCCCAAAAACTTCAATGAGTTACAATAAAATCTATTACAGCACTGAATGACAAAACAAGATCTCACCTAATCTCTAAAATACCTCTTGCTATCATCATTAACTTTATTTATTACCGTCATTCAGTTTTGAATGTCTGTTTATCCCTAATTGAGCCGAATGCTTCGCATTCGGTTTTTTTTACCTTTCTTTACGTAAATCCTCATTTTTTATGCTACCCCACCGAAATTGTAACGACTATTAACTAAATTCTCACCGGCTATCCTTCGCCAGAAGGCAATTGATATAAAACTTAATTTCTTGTTAATTCGTGCTATTTGCTGACTAAGTGTACTTATTATTTGTACGCGCACGGCGAGTTTGTACACATTTATTGCACCATCCACCGCCGATATTATCCGGTGAAAAAGTCGCCTCTTCCCGGACAGTGGCGCTGGAAATTCAGTTATTACCCTTTATACTGCCCTATCGCCACAGAGCACGACCATAACGGGTTAAAGATATCAATGAGTCAGACTGAAACCACCGCCCCGAGCAAATTCTCCCTCCTTCCCGGGAGCATCACCCGTTTCTTTCTTCTTTTGATCGTTGTGCTATTAGTGACCATGGGGGTGATGGTACAAAGCGCGGTTAATGCCTGGCTGAAGGATAAGAGCTATCAGGTCGTTGATATCACTCATGCCGTGCACAAGCGCATAGATACCTGGCGCTACGCCACCTGGCAGATTTACGACAATATCGCGGCTGCCCCGACCTCCTCATCCGGGGATGGACTTCAGGAGACGCGGCTTAAGCAGGATGTCTATTATCTCGAAAAACCGCAGCGTAAAACCGAGGCCCTTATCTTTGGCTCTCACGACAGCGCGACGCTTGAGATGACGCAGCGTATTTCGACCTATCTGGATACCCTCTGGGGAGCCGAAACGGTACCGTGGTCGATGTACTATCTGAACGGTCAGGACAACAGCATGATCCTGATTTCAACGCTGCCGTTAAAAGATCTCTCCTCTGGCTTTAAAGAGACAACCGTAGGCAGCATCGTTGATTCTCGCCGGGCAGAGATGCTGCAGCAGGCGAACGCCCTTGATGAACGTGAGAGCTTCTCTTCCCTGCGTCGTCTGGCCTGGCAAAACGGTCATTATTTTACCCTGCGCACCACGTTCAACCAGCCAGGGCATCTGGCGACGGTGGTGGCCTTCGATTTACCGATTAATGATTTAATCCCGCCGGATATGCCGCTCGACAGCTTCCGCCTGGAGCCAGACAGCAGTACCCAGAATATGCGTGCGGCGTCTGACAAAGAGGCCGCGGAAAGCGTATCGATCTCCTTTAACGGCTCGAAAATTGAAATTGCCTCATCGCTGAACTCGACCGGTATGCGTCTGGTCTGGCAGGTGCCGTTTGGCACGCTGTTGCTCGACACCCTGCAAAATATCCTGCTGCCTCTGCTGCTGAATATCGGACTGCTGGCACTGGCTCTGTTTGGCTACAGCACCTTCCGTTTCCAGCCGGGGCGTCAGAGCGACGCCTCTACCGTTCCGGCCGGTACCAGGAATGAGCTGCGCGTATTACGTGCGCTGAATGAAGAGATTGTTTCCGTGCTGCCGCTTGGGGTCTTAGTTCACGATCAGGAAGCGAATCGTACGGTGATGAGCAACAAAATTGCCGACCATCTGCTGCCGCATCTTAACCTGCAGAACATCACCACCATGGCGGATCAACACCAGGGGGTGATTCAGGCCACCATCAACAATGAACTGTACGAGATCCGCCAGTTCCGCAGCCAGGTGGCTCCCCGCACGCAAATCTTCATTATTCGCGACCAGGATCGCGAAGTGCTGGTCAATAAAAAGCTCAAGCAGGCGCAAAGGCTGTATGAGAAAAACCAGCAGGGGCGCGCCGCATTCATGCAGAACATTGGCGATGCCTTCAAGCAGCCGTTACAAACGCTGGCGACCCAGGCGGCGGCGTTAAACACCTCAGAAAGCCACCAGCTTGCCAGCCAGGCCGATTCTCTGGTCAGACTGGTTGATGAGATTCAGCTGGCAAACATGCTGGAGAATGATTTCTGGAAGGGAACGCCTGCCCTCTTCTCCATCCAGGCTCTGATCGATGAAGTGGTGCCGGAAGTGCTCCCCGTCATTAAGCGCAAAGGGCTGCAGCTGCTAATCAATAACAATCTCCCTGCGAATGACGAACGCCACGGCGATCGTGAAGCGCTGCGCCGCATTCTGCTGATGATTATTCAGTACGCAGTAACCACCACGCAGATCGGCAAAATTACCCTTGAAGTCAGCACTGAGGAGTCGGCAGAGGACCGTCTGACGTTCCGCATCCTGGACACCGGGGAAGGCGTCACAACGAGCGAAATTGATAATCTGCACTTCCCGTTCCTGAATGACACGCAAAGCGATCGCTACGGCAAGGCCAATGCTCTGACCTTCTGGCTGTGCGATCAGCTGGCACGAAAGCTCGGCGGCCATCTGAATATCAAAGCCCGTGAATCCCTCGGCACCCGTTATTCTCTGCACGTAAAAATGGCGGCCAATCCGCAGGAAGTAGATGAAGAACGTCTGCTGGATGATGTCGTGGTGATGGTCGATGTGACCTCGAACGAGATCCGCAATATTGTCGTTCGTCAGTTAGAAAACTGGGGTGCGGCCTGCATAACGCCGGATGAAAGACTTGCAAGTCAAGAATTTGATCTGTTTTTAACTGATAATCCGTCTAATCTTACTGCCTCCGGCTTGCTTTTAAGCGATGATGAGTCAGGCGTGCGGAAAATCGGCCCTGGCCAGCTGCGCGTCAACTTTAATATAAGCAATGCGATGCAGGAAGCTGTACTACAACTAATAGAAGAGCAGCTGGCGCAGGAAGATATGACGGAATCACCGTTAGGCGGCAATGAAAATGCCGAGCTTCACGCCAGCGGATACTATTCACTCTTTGTTGATACAGTACCAGATGATGTTAAGCGGTTGTATACTGAGTCCGCTGCGAATGATTTTGCAGCGCTGGCACAGACAGCACACCGGCTTAAAGGGGTGTTTGCCATGCTTAATCTGGTTCCCGGCAAGCAGTTATGTGAAACGCTGGAACATCTAATTCGTGAGAAAGATGCCTCTGGCATTGAAAAATACATCAGCGACATTGACGCCTACGTCAAAAGCTTGCTGTAGCAAGGTAGCCTTATACATGAACAATATGAACGTAATTATTGCCGATGACCATCCGATTGTACTGTTCGGTATTCGCAAATCACTTGAACAGATCGAGTGGGTGAATGTAGTCGGTGAATTTGAAGACTCTACAGCACTGATCAATAACCTCCCAAAGCTTGATGCACACGTGCTCATTACCGATCTCTCCATGCCTGGAGACAAGTACGGTGATGGGATCACGCTCATCAAATACATTAAACGTCACTTCCCGGATATCTCGATCATTGTTCTGACCATGAACAACAACCCTGCGATCCTGAGCGCGGTGCTGGATCTGGACATCGAAGGGATTGTGCTGAAACAGGGCGCCCCGACCGATCTGCCAAAAGCGCTCGCTGCGCTGCAGAAAGGCAAGAAGTTCACGCCTGAAAGCGTCTCTCGTCTGCTGGAAAAAATCAGTGCGGGTGGTTACGGTGACAAACGCCTGTCCCCGAAAGAGAGCGAAGTTCTGCGTCTGTTCGCCGAAGGTTTCCTGGTGACCGAGATTGCCAAGAAGCTGAACCGCAGCATTAAAACCATCAGCAGCCAGAAGAAATCAGCGATGATGAAGCTGGGCGTGGACAACGATATTGCCCTGCTGAACTATCTCTCCTCCGTTACGCTAAGCGCAACGGACAAGGATTGATGCCGGACGGGTGTGCGGCCTGATGCCCTCACCCCGCCCCTCTCCCACAGGCAGAGGGGGAAAAACGTAAAAGGCCCTTGCGGGCCTTTTTTATATTCTGGTTTTTCTCACGCGATCCGCGTAAATCGACAATGTCTGTTTCAGCACGTCCAGCGTCACCGGTTTGGACAGACAGCTGTCCATGCCTGACTCCAGACAACGCTGTTTCTCTTCCGCCAGCGCGTTCGCCGTTACGCCCACCACCGGCAGCGTCAGGCCAAGCTGTCGGATGCGCTGCGTGAGACGGTAGCCGTCCATGTTTGGCATGTTGACGTCGCTAAGCACGATATCAATATGATTCTTACTCAGCACATTCAGCGCATCCACGCCGTCATTGGCGGTTTTGCACTGGTAGCCCAGCGATCCAAGCTGATCAGCGAGCAGGCGACGGTTAATCGGATGGTCATCCACCACCAGAATCATCATATCGTCATTCACCGACGCCAGAGACTCCGGTGAAGGCAATCCACCCGCGCCGTCACTCTCTTCCAGTTCCACTTTGTAGATGCGCGCCAGCAGGCTCAACAGCTCGTGCGGTGTTGCAACACTGTGTACCCATTCCCCTGGTGCACGCTCAACCGGGATACCGATGTGGCGACGACAGAAGAGCACAGACCCTCTCCCCTGCCACGCCTGTTCCAGCATCTCGTCGGCGATCAGCACATCGTCCACATCCGGTGTTTGGCCTTCATAACGGCACACTCTCACGCCGCAGTGGGCAAGCAGCGCCGTCAGGTAGTCATTCAGCGAGGCGTTATGCACCGCCAGCCAGCAGCGCTTGTCGCTCAGCCCGTCTACCGTCGCTTTTGCCGGATACTGCGCCGAATAGAGCGGAATACGGATGGTGAACTGGCTGCCCATGCCGGGCTCGGTATCCACCGATATATCACCATCCATCATGCTGACGAGCTTCTCACAAATCGCCAGCCCCAGTCCGGTGCCCTGGAAGTTACGCTGCACGCCGGTACCAACCTGGAAGAACGGGTCGAACAGACGAACCACCTCCTTCGCAGGGATGCCGACGCCCGTGTCGCGAACGCGAATGCTCAGGTAATCCCCAGCCCGGCAGACGTGCAACACAATACAGCCAACATCGGTGAATTTGATGGCATTGCTGAGCAGGTTAGAGATGACCTGCTGCAGGCGCATCGGATCGCCGTGCAGCGTCAGCGGCACGTCCGGTTCGATAAAGCAGTAGAGCCCCAGCTGTTTACGCACCACCAGCGGCAGATAGTTGGCGCTGATATGGTTCATGACCTCGCGCGGCGAGAACTCACGCGGCTCGATTTTCAGCTGCTCAGACTCAATTTTAGAGAAGTCGAGAATATCGCTGATGATCTTCAGCAGCAGGCTGGAGGAGTTGTTCATCGCCGTCACCAGCCTGTCGACCCCTTTCGGCAACTCTTTCGTCTGCAGCAGATCGAGGTTACCGATAATCCCGTACAGCGGCGTTCGCAGCTCGTGACTAACGGTGGCAAGGAACATGGATTTCGACTGGCTGGCCTGCTCCGCGGCCTGCGCCATCTCCTGCAACGACTCTTCCATCTTCACGCGCGCGGAGACATCCACCAGTACGCAAATCGCCACGTTTTCATTACGATAGCGGGAATGTACAAAGCTAATCTGCAGGTTGGTGTGCGTACTGGTGAGCACGTCGACAAAGTTAACCTGCTGACCGCAGATAATTTGCGTCAGCCTCTGTCGATCTTCATGCGTCAGCATGTTCAGGTAGTTATGCGCCAGTTCGTTACTCAGGATATTGGTCCCGTCCTGGGTACGCAGAATACAGATCCCCACCGGCGCCGAGGCAACAATCTTGCGGTTAAACTGCTCGTGTTCCTCCAGACGCTGGGCGTCGCTTTCGGCGGGAATAAAGATTTTCCGCTCGTACATGCGCGCCAGGGTGAACAGCGCCCCACCCGCGATCAGGTTCAGCAGAATGGCATTCATGATGAGAATGCGTATCCGCTCAAGCACCATATCCACCGGCAGCGAATAGACAATACTCAGCGACGAAGGCGGCAGGCTCTTCTTCAGCACCAGTTCGCGGAAGCCCGAGGTATAGCCAAACCACGACCGCTCCTGCATCCAGTGCGGTTCTACGTTTAAACGGTTATCGGGCCCGGCGAGTGAGATCAGCTGATGGCCGTTTTCATCCAGAATGGTCACCCCCATGGGCAGGCTGCCCGGGGTGAAGAAGTTTTCCATGCGAATGGTCTGCTCAATCCCCAGCAGCGCCTGCAGGCGATTGCCCAGATACACCGGCGTCAGGGCGTAGAAATAGCCTACGCCCTGGCGAGGGCCCTGGCTAACCCAGAAGATGTTATTCCCGCGCTCGTCCTGCGGCGCATTGCGGTATTTCACAATACGTTCATGCAGGCTTTTCAGCGCATCGTCACGCTCAACGGGCACGTCGCGCAGGCCAAAGTCAGCCATGCAGAGATTTTCACTGCCAATCAGGAATACGCGGTTAAGATCATAGGCGGCGGAGAAATTGTCGCGCCAGTAGCGCATAAACCAGGCAAGGGATTCCAGCGACCCGCGCCAGGTATTGCTCATGGTGGAGCAATCGGAATCAGGGAACAGCGGCTGGAAGTCCGGGACTTCGGTTTTATCGTTACGCCCGCGAAGCGCAAGGATGCCGTTTTCCGCCGTCAGACGATTTTCGGCAATATACTTCAGCTCCTTCATCACGTCAGACGTTCGCTGAATGTAGCGCTGGGCCTGGTCGGAGCTTAAGTTAAACTCCTGGCGGATCTCCGCCTCTTTCTGGTGCAGCGCGTTAACGATGTAAAACACCGAGAACAAGGCCACCAGCAGCCAGAGCAAGAGCGCCAGCGCCCGAAACAGATAGCGAGAAACTTTCAGCGTAGTACGAAAGGAGACGAGGTATTTCAAGGGGGCGAGGCTCCGCCGTCGGGGTCAAAAGAATGTGGTTAAGGTAGCGGTAAACGCGCCAGGTCGCAACGTTGACTTATCTGCTTGTGCAAAAGAAAAGGGCCGGAAACCGGCCCTTTTATGCATCAGGAGACATTACTCGTCAGCGTCATCCGCTACGTCATCGTCGGTATCGGCTTCCGGCGCGATATCATCATCGCCTTCCGCAACGCTACCGTCGATGGAATCGAGCTCTTCGTCATCCACCGGCTCAGCAACGCGCTGCAGACCCACCACGTTTTCATCTTCCGCTGTACGGATGAGGATCACGCCCTGGGTGTTACGCCCCACCACGCTGATCTCAGACACGCGGGTACGCACCAGCGTACCGGCATCGGTGATCATCATGATCTGGTCGGCATCGTCCACCTGCACCGCGCCCACAACGGAACCGTTGCGCTCGGTAACTTTGATAGAGATAACGCCCTGCGTGCCGCGAGACTTGGTTGGGTATTCCCCTTCCGCCGTACGTTTACCGTAACCATTCTGCGTCACGGTCAGGATAGCCCCTTCACCGCGCGGAATAATCAGAGAAACAACGCTGTCTTCGCCAGCCAGTTTGATACCACGAACGCCCGTAGCGGTACGACCCATTGCGCGGACGGCGTTCTCTTTAAAGCGCACCACTTTACCGGCCGCAGAGAACAGCATTACTTCATCAGAACCGGAGGTCAGATCCACACCGATCAGCTCGTCGCCTTCGTTCAGGTTCACCGCGATGATCCCGGCGGAACGCGGACGGCTGAACTCGGTCAGCGCGGTTTTCTTCACGGTACCGCTGGCGGTCGCCATAAAGACGTTCACGCCCTCTTCGTACTCGCGTACCGGCAGGATGGCGGTGATACGTTCGTTCGCTTCCAGCGGCAGCAGGTTAACGATTGGACGACCACGCGCGCCACGGCTCGCTTCCGGCAGCTGATAGACTTTCATCCAGTACAGACGACCGCGGCTGGAGAAGCAGAGGATCGTGTCATGGGTGTTCGCCACCAGCAGGCGGTCAATAAAGTCTTCTTCTTTAATACGCGCTGCAGATTTGCCTTTACCGCCACGACGCTGTGCTTCGTAGTCGGTCAGCGGCTGATACTTCACATAGCCCTGGTGAGACAGGGTGACGACCACGTCTTCGCGGTTGATCAGATCTTCAATGTTGATATCAGAGCTGTTCGCGGTGATTTCGGTGCGGCGCTCGTCGCCGAACTGATCGCGGACCAGCTCCAGCTCTTCACGGATCACTTCCATCAGGCGCTCTGCGCTGCCCAGGATGTGCAGCAGTTCAGCAATCTGTTCCAGCAGCTCTTTGTATTCGTCGAGCAGTTTTTCATGCTCAAGGCCGGTCAGTTTCTGCAGACGCAGATCCAGAATCGCCTGGGCCTGCTGTTCAGTCAGGTAATACTGACCGTCACGCACGCCGTATTCAGGTTCCAGCCACTCAGGACGCGCTGCGTCATCGCCCGCACGTTCCAGCATCGCGGCGACGTTACCCAGATCCCACGGACGGGAAATCAGGGCGGCTTTCGCTTCCGCCGGGGTTGGCGCACGGCGGATCAGTTCGATGATCGGGTCGATGTTGGCCAGCGCAACCGCCAGCGCTTCAAGGATGTGCGCACGGTCGCGCGCTTTGCGCAGTTCGAAGATGGTACGACGGGTCACCACTTCGCGGCGGTGACGCACGAACGCGCTCAGGATCTCTTTCAGGTTCATGATCTTCGGCTGGCCATGGTGCAGCGCAACCATGTTGATACCGAAGGAGACCTGAAGCTGAGTCTGGGAGTACAGGTTGTTCAGCACAACCTCACCCACCGCGTCGCGTTTAATCTCAATCACGATGCGCATACCGTCTTTGTCAGACTCGTCACGCAGCGCGCTGATGCCTTCAACACGTTTTTCTTTTACCAGCTCGGCGATTTTTTCAATCAGACGCGCTTTGTTCACCTGATACGGGATCTCGTGAACAATGATGGTCTCACGGCCGGTTTTAGCGTCCGCTTCCACTTCTGCGCGAGCACGGATGTAAATCTTGCCGCGGCCGGTGCGGTACGCTTCTTCAATACCGCGACGACCGTTGATGATCGCTGCAGTCGGGAAGTCCGGACCCGGGATGTGTTCCATCAGCCCTTCAATGCTGATGTCTTCATCGTCGATATAGGCCAGGCAGCCGTTGATCACCTCGGTGATATTGTGCGGCGGAATGTTGGTTGCCATACCGACTGCGATACCGGACGAACCGTTAACCAACAGGTTCGGGATCTTGGTTGGCATCACATCTGGGATGCGCTCGGTGCCGTCGTAGTTGTCGACGAAATCAACGGTCTCTTTTTCCAGGTCGGCCATCAGCTCATGAGCGATTTTCGACATACGGATTTCCGTATAACGCATCGCCGCAGCGGAGTCGCCGTCGACTGAACCAAAGTTACCCTGACCATCTACCAGCATGTAGCGCAAGGAGAATGGCTGCGCCATACGAACGATGGTGTCATAAACGGCGGTATCACCATGCGGGTGATATTTACCGATGACGTCACCGACGACGCGGGCAGATTTTTTATAGGCTTTATTCCAGTCATTGCCCAATACGTTCATGGCGTATAGTACGCGACGGTGTACCGGCTTAAGGCCATCGCGGACGTCCGGCAGCGCACGGCCAACAATGACCGACATCGCATAGTCCAGATAGGAGCTCTTCAGCTCTTCCTCGATGTTAACCGGTGTAATTTCTCTCGCAAGGTCGCTCATCTAACCGCTATCCCTCTACTGTATCCCGGATTCAAAGGTCGCAAATTATAACACAGCCGAGGTGATTGAGGTAAACCTATACGCTTTATTCACGGGGATTGCCTGATATACTCCTTTGTCTTGCTAAATAAGGAGTAAAAGCGCCCATGAATGCCGAAAAATCCCCGGTGGCTCACAACGTTGACCACGAAGAGATTGCCAAATTTGAAGCGGTGGCGTCCCGCTGGTGGGATCTCGAAGGTGAGTTCAAACCGCTGCATCGCATTAACCCGCTGCGTCTGGGCTATATCGCGGAGCGTTCCGGCGGTCTGTTCGGTAAGAAAGTGCTCGACGTCGGCTGCGGCGGCGGCATCCTGGCTGAAAGCATGGCGCGCGAAGGGGCGAACGTCACTGGCCTGGATATGGGCTTTGAACCGCTCCAGGTTGCCCGCCTTCACGCGCTGGAGTCCGGCATACAGGTGGAATACGTGCAGGAAACCGTGGAAGCGCACGCAGCAAAACACGCCCATCAGTACGATGTAGTGACCTGCATGGAGATGCTGGAGCACGTTCCCGATCCGCAGTCGGTGGTGCACGCCTGTGCAAAACTGGTGAAGCCGGGCGGCCAGGTCTTCTTCTCAACCATCAACCGTAACGGTAAAGCCTGGCTGATGGCCGTTGTCGGTGCGGAGTATGTGCTACGCATGGTGCCGAAAGGGACCCACGACGTGAAGAAATTCATTAAGCCTGCGGAGTTGTTAAGCTGGGTTGACCAGACGTGGCTCAAAGAGCAGCACATCACCGGCCTGCACTACAACCCGCTGACCAATAAGTTCAAACTCGCACCGGGCGTTGATGTTAACTATATGTTGCACACAACCGCCAAAAACGACTAACGTCATTCGTTATTCTTATAAAGATTGCGCGACATCATGTTGCGCAATTCTGACCTCCCGTTGAAGAAATCAGCACTCGATCAAATTTTGAATTTTTTTTCTTAATTATTGACATGTCTTCCAGGCCTTACGGTACGAGGACTTAGCCTTTTTTACCCTTTCACAACCTCAATTTAACGTCAAAATCAACCCTTGTGCTGAAAAGATTCGATACTAGAATACTCACCATATAGCGTTTTTCTTATCGCAAACCCCCTATATGTAGTATTTATCCACAGAGTTAGTCACAAGGCGGATCTGTGGATAAACGGGGGATATTTTTTATTTCACGGACAGGTAAAACCCACATGAATCAGAGTCTGCTGGTGACAAAGCGCGACGGTACTACCGAGCGTATCAATCTGGACAAAATCCATCGAGTTCTCGACTGGGCAGCAGAAGGACTGAACAACGTATCTATCTCCCAGGTTGAACTGAAATCTCACATCCAGTTCTATGACGGCATTAAAACGTCTGATATCCACGAAACCATCATCAAGGCTGCGGCGGACCTCATCTCCCGCGAAGCACCGGATTATCAGTACCTCGCTGCACGTCTGGCGATTTTCCACCTGCGTAAAAAAGCCTACGGCCAGTTTGAGCCACCTGCGCTTTACGATCACGTGGTGAAAATGGTTGAGCTGGGCAAATACGACACGCATCTGCTGGAAGACTATACGGAAGAAGAGTTCGAGCAGATGAACGGGTTTATCGATCACTGGCGCGACATGAACTTCTCCTACGCGGCGGTGAAGCAGCTCGAAGGCAAATACCTGGTTCAGAACCGCGTCACCGGTGAGATCTACGAAAGCGCCCAGTTCCTCTATATTCTGGTGGCTGCCTGCCTGTTCTCTAACTATCCGCGTGACACCCGTCTGGAATACGTGAAGCGTTTCTACGATGCGGTATCCACGTTCAAGATTTCTCTGCCGACCCCAATCATGTCTGGCGTGCGTACCCCAACCCGTCAGTTCAGCTCCTGCGTGCTGATCGAGTGTGGTGACAGCCTGGATTCCATCAACGCCACCTCCAGCGCCATCGTGAAATACGTTTCCCAGCGCGCCGGTATCGGCATCAATGCCGGTCGCATCCGTGCGCTGGGCAGCCCGATTCGCGGCGGTGAAGCATTCCACACCGGCTGTATCCCGTTCTATAAACACTTCCAGACGGCAGTAAAATCCTGCTCTCAGGGCGGCGTGCGCGGCGGTGCTGCGACTCTGTTCTACCCGATGTGGCACCTGGAAGTGGAAAGCCTGCTGGTCCTGAAAAACAACCGCGGCGTCGAGGGCAACCGCGTCCGTCACATGGACTACGGCGTACAGATCAACAAGCTGATGTACACCCGTCTGCTGAAAGGCGAAGACATCACGCTGTTCAGCCCATCCGACGTCCCGGGCCTGTATGACGCGTTCTTTGCCGATCAGGACGAGTTCGAGCGTCTGTACACCAAATACGAAAAAGACGACAGCATTCGTAAGCAGCGCGTGAAGGCGGTAGACCTGTTCTCCCTGATGATGCAGGAACGTGCCTCTACCGGTCGTATCTACATCCAGAACGTGGACCACTGCAACACCCACAGCCCGTTTGACCCGGTCGTCGCGCCAGTGCGCCAGTCTAACCTGTGCCTGGAGATCGCCCTGCCGACCAAACCGCTGGAAGACGTGAACGACGAAAACGGCGAAATCGCGCTGTGTACGCTGTCCGCGTTCAACCTGGGCGCAATTAAGAGCCTGGACGAGCTGGAAGAGCTGGCCGTGCTGGCGGTTCGTGCGCTCGACGCCCTGCTGGACTACCAGGATTACCCAATCCCGGCCGCGAAACGCGGTGCAATGGGCCGCCGTACCCTGGGTATCGGCGTGATCAACTTCGCCTACTGGCTGGCGAAAAACGGCAAGCGTTACTCCGACGGCAGCGCTAATAACCTGACGCACCAGACGTTCGAAGCGATTCAGTACTACCTGATGAAAGCCTCTAACGAGCTGGCGAAAGAGCAAGGCGCGTGCCCGTGGTTTAACGAAACCACCTACGCGAAAGGCATTCTGCCAATCGACACCTACAAGAAAGACCTGGATGCGATCGTCAGCGAGCCGCTGCATCTCGACTGGGAAGGTCTGCGCGAGTCCATTAAGACGCACGGCCTGCGTAACTCCACGCTCTCTGCCCTGATGCCGTCCGAGACTTCTTCGCAGATCTCTAACGCCACCAACGGTATTGAGCCACCGCGCGGCCACGTCAGCATCAAAGCGTCGAAAGACGGCGTTCTGCGTCAGGTGGTACCGGATTACGAGACGCTGGGTAATAACTACGAACTGCTGTGGGAAATGCCAAACAACGACGGCTACCTGCAGCTGGTGGGTATCATGCAGAAGTTTATCGACCAGTCGATCTCTGCCAATACCAACTATGACCCGACGCGCTTCCCGTCAGGCAAGGTACCGATGCAGCAGCTGCTGAAAGACCTGCTTACCGCCTACAAATTTGGTGTGAAAACGCTGTACTATCACAACACCCGTGACGGTGCGGAAGACGCGCAGGACGACCTGGTACCGTCAATTCAGGACGATGGCTGCGAAAGCGGCGCATGTAAGATCTAATGAAGGGCGGGGATATCCCCGCCTTTATTTCGTAAGACAGGACACACTCATGGCATATACCACCTTTTCACAGACGAAAAACGACCAGCTCAAAGAGCCGATGTTCTTCGGCCAGCCGGTCAACGTGGCACGCTACGATCAGCAAAAATATGACATCTTCGAAAAGCTGATTGAAAAGCAACTCTCCTTCTTCTGGCGTCCGGAAGAAGTGGATGTCTCCCGCGACCGTATTGATTACCAGTCGCTGCCGGATCACGAAAAACATATCTTCATCAGCAACCTTAAGTACCAGACGCTGCTGGACTCCATTCAGGGCCGTAGCCCGAACGTGGCGCTGCTGCCGCTGATCTCGATTCCTGAGCTGGAAACCTGGGTTGAAACCTGGGCGTTCTCCGAGACGATCCACTCCCGCTCTTACACCCACATCATCCGCAACATCGTGAACGATCCGGCGGTAGTGTTTGACGATATCGTCACCAACGAGCAGATCCAGAAGCGCGCGGAAGGCATTGCCCATTACTACGACGCGCTGATCGAGATGACCAGCTACTGGCATCTGCTGGGCGAAGGCACCCACAACGTGAACGGTAAGACCATTACCGTGAACCTGCGCGCGCTGAAAAAGCAGCTCTATCTATGCCTGATGAGCGTCAACGCGCTGGAAGCGATCCGCTTCTACGTGAGCTTCGCCTGCTCCTTCGCCTTTGCCGAGCGCAAGCTGATGGAAGGCAACGCCAAAATCATCCGTCTGATCGCCCGTGATGAAGCCCTGCATCTGACCGGCACCCAGCACATGCTGAACCTGCTGCGCAGCGGCACGGACGATCCGGAGATGGCGGAAATCGCCGAAGAGTGCAAGCAGGAGTGCTACGACCTGTTCGTGCTGGCAGCTCAGCAGGAGAAAGAGTGGGCAGATTACCTGTTCCGCGACGGCTCCATGATTGGCCTGAACAAAGACATCCTTTGCCAGTACGTTGAGTACATCACCAACATCCGCATGCAGGCTGTCGGTCTTGACCTGCCGTTCCAGACACGCTCTAACCCTATCCCGTGGATCAACACCTGGCTGGTGTCCGATAACGTGCAGGTGGCGCCGCAGGAAGTGGAAGTGAGTTCTTATCTGGTCGGTCAGATTGATTCTGAAGTGAATACCGACGACCTGAGCGACTTCCAGCTCTGATGTCACGCGTTACGCTAAGTCTTTCCGGCACTGAGGTGCTGTGTCGGGAGGAGCACCCTTCTCTGCTGGTGGCGCTTGAGGCGCATCAGGTAGAAGTAGAGTACCAGTGTCGTTCCGGCTACTGCGGCTCCTGCCGCTGCCGTCTGGTCGCCGGCCAGGTGGACTGGCTAACCGAGCCGCTGGCCTTTATCAACGAAGGGGAAATTTTGCCCTGCTGCTGCCGGGCAAAAGGCGATATCGAGATCGAGATGTAAAAAAGGGCCTTCCGGCCCTTTTTCTATTTTAAGAACGTCACCGCTTTATCCGGGAAATCGGTAAACAGCCCGTCCACGCCCGCCTGGTTATACAGCACGTCGTAAAGCTGATTTACGTCCGTGGCATACGGCGGCAGCTGGTCTGCACGCACGGTATACGGATGCACCTGCATCCTGCTGGCGTGCGCCTCTTTCACCATCTCCGTCAGCTTCACGTGGCCCGGCGCTGAGCCCTCCGCCACCAGCATGTGGTAATCCGGCCCGATGCCGTCGGCGTACTGCGCAATCTGCTTCATCGCACCCGGCTTAAACATCCAGTCGTAGTTGTAGTTAACCCACTTCCCGTCCGGCTGCTTCTCCTGGGTTTCATTCCAGTCGGTATAGGCAATCAGCTGCACCAGATTGAGGTCCATCCCCATTTTCGGCTCCAGATCTGTTTTGATGCGCTTCAGCTCGGCGGCGTCAAAACACTGCAGATAAACCTTGTCCTTCTTGCTGGTGTAGCCGTACTGTTTCAGCACCTCCAGCGTCTTCGCGGCAATGTCTTTCCCTTCCTGATGGTGGAACCACGGCGCTTTGATCTCCGGGTAGATGCCGATATTTTTACCGGTTGAGTGGTTCAGCCCCTGAACAAACTCAATCTCTTCCTGGAAGGTATGGATCCGGAAGTCAGATTTGCCCATTGGGAAACGTCCCGGATAGACCTGCACCTTCTTGCCGTTTTCAATCTCGAAGCCTTCGGTAAACTTCAGGGAACGGATCTCAGCCAGCGTGAAGTCGATGGCGTAGAAACGACCGTCTTTGCGCGCGCGGTCCGGGAAACGTTCCGCCACGTCCGTCACGCGGTCCAGATAGTGGTCATGCAGGACGACCAGCTGGTCGTCCTTTGTCATCACCAGATCCTGCTCCAGGTAATCCGCGCCCTGCGCATAGGCCATCGCTTTCGCCGGGAGCGTATGCTCCGGCAGATAGCCGCTGGCGCCGCGGTGGGCAATAACGATTTTATCCGCCGCCAGCGCGGAGCCTGTCATCAGGCCCGCCAGCAGCAGGCCGGTTGTTACGTAAGATAATTTCATCGCAATGCTCCTTATTGACGACGCGCCAGCACTTCCGCGTGGTGACGTTTCTCACCGATCATCACAACAATCAGCAGCAGTACCGCCAGCACGCTGCCGCCGATCATCACCATAAAGCCGCCGTCCCAGCCGAAGAAGTCAACTGTGTAGCCCACAATGGCGCTCGCCGCGACCGAACCGCCAAGGTAGCCGAACAGGCCGGTAAAGCCTGCCGCCGTGCCTGCCGCTTTTTTCGGTGCCAGCTCCAGCGCGTGCAGACCGATCAGCATTACCGGACCATAAATCAGGAAGCCGATGACGATCATGCAGGCCATGTCTACTGATGGGTTGCCCGGCGGGTTGAGCCAGTAAACGACGGTCGCGATGGTCACCAGGGTCATAAAGAAGACGCCCGTCGCGCCTCGGTTACCCTTAAACACCTTGTCCGACATCCAGCCGCAAAGCAGCGTGCCAGGGATCCCGGCATATTCATACAGGAAATAGGCCCAGGAGGACTTATCCAGCGCGAAGTGCTTCACCTCCTTCAGGTAGGTCGGGGACCAGTCCAGAATGCCGTAGCGCAGCAGATAAACGAACACGTTCGCGACCGCGATGTACCACAGCAGCTTGTTCGGCAGGACGTACTTCATGAAGATCTGTTTCGCGGTCAGCTCTTCTTCGTGCTCCTTGCTGTAATCATCCGGATAGTCGTTTTTGTACTCTTCAATCGGCGGCAGGCCGCAGGACTGAGGCGTATCGCGCATCAGGGCGAAGGCAATAATCGCCACCAGAATGGCGCCAAAGGCAGGCATATAGAGCGCAGCGTGCCAGTCGTTGAACCAGGCCATCCCAAGCAGGAACAGCAGCGGTGGAATACCGCCCCCGACGTTATGCGCGCAGTTCCACACCGACACGATGCCGCCGCGTTCCTTCTGCGACCACCAGTGCACCATTGTGCGTCCGCACGGCGGCCACCCCATCCCCTGGAACCAGCCGCAGAGGAACAGCAGGACGAACATGACGGCAATGCTGGAGGTTGCCCACGGCACAAAGCCCATGAACAGCATGACCGCAGCCGCGAGGATCAGACCGGCGGGCAGGAATACCCGCGGATTAGAGCGATCCGATACCGAACCCATGATGAATTTGGAAAAACCGTAGGCGATGGAGATCCCCGACAGCGCGAACCCCAGATCGCCGCGGGAGAAGCCCTGCTCCACCAGATACGGCATGGCGAGCGCAAAGTTTTTACGTACAAGGTAGTACGCCGCGTACCCGAAGAAGATCCCCAGGAAAATTTGCCAGCGCAGACGGCGGTATAGCGGATCAATTTCTGCCTCTGGCAGACGCGCCCTGTGCGGCGCAGGTTTGAAGATACTGAGCATAACAGCCTCCGTGGCCTTGAATTGAATGGGCAGGTGGCTCGCACCTGAATTCCAGAGGCGGGGATGTTAAGAAATCACGGTGATTGTTACTGTGAATCAACGCACAGATTGTTACAGAAATATGACAGAATGCGCAAAAAAGCGCATGAAATCACGTTTCACTTTCGAATTTCGCGCGTTTATGTTCGAAATCAAACAAACCACACTATTGATATGGCTAAATGATAAAAAAACGAACATAGAGGGTAAACAATGACCAGTCACGATCCTCGTTATAGTGATGTGATAATCATTGGCGGTGGCGCAACCGGCGCCGGGATCGCGCGCGACTGCGCTCTTCGCGGCTTAAGCGTCACGCTTCTGGAACGCCATGATATCGCCACGGGCGCAACCGGTCGTAACCACGGCCTGCTGCACAGCGGCGCGCGGTATGCGGTTACCGACGGTGAATCCGCGCGCGAATGTATTGCCGAAAACCAGATCCTCAAGCGTATCGCCCGCCACTGCATTGAGCCGACCGACGGCCTCTTTATTACTCTTCCCGAAGATGACCTCGCCTTTCAGAAGACCTTTATTACCGCCTGCACTGTAGCAGGCATTCAGGCTGAGGCCATGGACCCGGCGCTGGCGCGGCGGCTGGAACCGTCGGTTAACCGGGCGCTTATCGGCGCGGTGAAAGTGCCTGACGGCACCGTTGACCCCTTCCGCCTGACGGCCGCCAATATGCTGGACGCCCGCGAGCATGGCGCGCACATTCTGACCGGGCACGAAGTGACCGGGCTTATCCGCGAAGGTCATCGCATCTGCGGCGTGCGGATCGTTGATACGCAATATAACGAACACAGCGAGCTGTATGCCGCCGTGGTGGTCAACGCGGCGGGGATCTGGGGGCAGCGCATCGCTGAATACGCGGACCTGTCGGTGCGCATGTTCCCGGCGAAAGGCTCGCTGCTGATCCTCGACCACCGCATCAATAATCACGTGATTAACCGCTGCCGCAAACCGTCTGATGCCGATATCCTGGTGCCGGGCGACACCATTTCGTTAATCGGTACCACCTCAACCCACGTGGACTACAGCGAGATTGACTACAATCGCGTGACCGCCGAAGAGGTCGACGTCCTGCTGCGCGAAGGTGAAAAACTGGCCCCGGTGATGGCGCAGACGCGTATTCTGCGCGCCTACGCGGGCGTGCGTCCGCTGGTTGCCAGCGACAACGACCCGAGCGGACGTAACGTCAGCCGGGGCATCGTGCTGCTCGATCACGCCGAGCGCGACGGCATGGACGGGTTTATCACCATCACCGGCGGCAAGCTGATGACCTACCGCCTCATGGCCGAGTGGGCGACCGATGCCGTCTGCCGCAAGCTGGGCAATACCGAACGGTGCGTGACGGCAGAACAAGCCCTGCCCGGCTCGCGTCAGTCCACCGAAAAAACGCTGCAAAAAATTATCTCCCTCCCCTCGCCGCTGCGCGGGTCCGCTATTTACCGCCACGGCGACAGAACGCCACAGTGGCTCGGTGAAGGACGACTGAGCCGCAGCCTGGTATGCGAGTGCGAAGCCGTCACCGCCGGTGAGGTGCAGTACGCGGTGGAGAGCCTGACGGTTAACAGCCTGCTCGATCTTCGCCGCCGCACCCGCGTGGGAATGGGTACCTGTCAGGGCGAGCTGTGCGCCTGTCGTGCTGCCGGGCTGCTGCAGCGCTTTCATACCACCACCGCCACCCAGTCGCTCGATCAGCTCAGCGCGTTTTTAAACGAGCGCTGGAAAGGTATTCAGCCTGTCGCCTGGGGCGATGCCCTGCGCGAAAGCGAATTTACCCGCTGGGTCTACCAGGGGCTTTGCGGTCTTGAGAAGGAGCAACGCGATGAAATTTGATACCGTAATCGTCGGCGGCGGGCTGGCGGGCCTGCTCTGCGGCATCAAGCTCACGAAGCAGGGGCTGCGCTGCGCCATTATCACCCGGGGCCAGAGCGCCCTGCACTTCTCGTCGGGCTCGCTGGATCTGGTGGACGAAGCGTACCGCGATAAGCTGCCGCCGGAGCACCCGTATCACCTGATTGGCGCCCAGCATATTGATCGCTTTGCGCTGGAAACCGAAGCGCTGATGGCGGACTGCGGCGCACGTCTGAAGGGAAGCGCCCGGCTCAATCATCAGCGCGTCACGCCGCTCGGCACCCTGCGCTCCGCCTGGCTCAGCCCGGAAGAGGTGCCCGTTGCACCCTTAAATGCCGCGCGCGTGCGGGTCGTGGGCATTAGCGGCTTTCTGGATTTTCAGCCCCATCTCGCGGCGGCGTCGCTCTGTCGCCAGGGCGTTAACGCCGAAACGGCAGAGATAGAGCTGCCTGAGCTTGACGTCCTGCGCGATAACCCGAGCGAGTTTCGCGCGGTGAATATCGCCCGTTTTCTGGATAGCGAGGACAAATGGCCGCTCCTGTATGACGCGCTCAGACCGCTCAGCGACAGCTGTGATGCCCTGCTGATGCCCGCCTGCTTTGGTTTACGCGACAACCGGCTCTGGCGCTGGCTCTCGGATCGTCTGCCCTGCACGCTCGGCCTGCTGCCAACCCTGCCCCCTTCCGTCCCCGGCATTCGCCTGCATACCCAGCTCCAGCGCCAGTTTGTCGCGCAGGGCGGCGTGTGGATGGCGGGTGATGAGGTGAAAGAAATCACCCTGACCGACGGCGCGGTGAGCGAAATCTGGACGCGCAACCACGATGATATTCCGCTTCGCGCCCGCTATACGGTGCTGGCAAGCGGCAGCTTCTTCAGCAACGGGCTGCTGAGCAGCCGGGAGGGCATCCGGGAAGCCATTATGGGGCTGGATGTTCGCCAGCGAGCCTCCCGCGCGGACTGGTATCAGAGTGATTTCTTCTCGCCGCAGCCCTGGCAGCAGTTCGGCGTGATTGTCGATAACCAGCTGCATCCGCAACTTTCCGGTAAGCCCGTCAAAAATCTCTTTGCCATCGGCTCGCTGCTGGGCGGGTACGATCCCATTACCCAGGGATGCGGTGGCGGGGTCTGCGCCGTCACGGCGCTGTATGTGGCAGAGCAGATTAGCCAGCGCACGGAGGCTGAACAATGAACGACACCCGTTTTGAAAGCTGCATTAAATGCACGGTCTGTACCACCGTCTGCCCGGTCAGCGGCGTGAATCCGCGCTATCCAGGGCCAAAGCAGGCCGGGCCGGACGGCGAGCGCCTGCGCCTGAAGGACGGCAAGCTGTACGACGAGGCGCTGAAATACTGCATCAACTGCAAACGCTGCGAAGTCGCCTGCCCGTCGGATGTGAAAATCGGCGATATTATCCAGCGCGCCCGGGCGCGCTACAGCACGCAAAAGCCGACGCTGCGGGACGCGATCCTCAGCCATACCGATCTGATGGGCAGCGTCTCAACGCCGTTTGCCCCGCTGGTAAATGCCGCGACCTCCCTCAAACCGGTGCGCCAGCTGCTGGATGCCACGCTGAAGATAGATCATCACCGCAGCCTGCCAAAATATTCTCACGGCACCTTCCGCCGCTGGTATAAATCCGTCGCGGCGCAACAGGCGCAGTACGCCGATCAGGTGGCCTTTTTCCACGGCTGCTACGTGAATTACAACCATCCTCAGCTGGGTAAAGATCTGCTGAAGGTGCTGAACGCCATGGGAACGGGCGTTCAGCTACTGAATAAAGAGAAGTGCTGCGGCGTACCGCTGATTGCCAACGGGTTTACCAATAAAGCGCGCAGGCAGGCTCAGAGCAATGTCACCTCCCTGCGCGAAGCGATTGTCGATAAAGGTATTCCGGTACTGGCGACCTCATCCACCTGTACCTTCACCCTGCGCGATGAGTATCCGCACCTGCTGGACGTTGATAATACCGGCCTGCGCGAGCACATCGAGCTGGCGACACGCTTCCTGTGGCGCAAGCTCGATAGCGGGCAGACGTTGCCGCTGGGGACATTACCGCTGAAAGTGGTCTATCACACGCCGTGTCATATGGAGAAAATGGGCTGGTCGCTCTATACGCTTGAGCTGCTGCGGTTAATTCCAGGCCTGGAGCTGACGGTGCTGGATTCGCGCTGCTGCGGGATTGCGGGGACCTACGGCTTTAAGCGTGAAAACTACGAAACGTCACAGGCGATTGGCGCCCCGCTGTTCCGCCAGATTGAAGAGAGCGGCGCGGATATCGTGGTAACGGACTGCGAAACCTGCAAGTGGCAGATTGAGATGTCCACCAGCAAGCGCTGCGAACATCCGATTACGCTGTTGGCAAAGGCGCTCGCCTGAACAGTGCCGGGGCGAAAGGCCCCGGCACAGGTTTTACTCGATGAACAGCGACTCGACCACATGGATCCAGCCGTGCTCGCTGGCAACCTCTTTGCCATTCAACCAGCGGCGCAGCATGTTCAACGCCATCATGGCGCAGACCTCCTGACGCACCGCCAGGCTGTGGCGGGTGATGCTCATTTTTAGCCGCAGGGCCCATGTGCCTTCCGGCGTCGCCAGCGCGAAGTTAAGGTATTCCTCGTCCAGCCCCCCGACGAACAGCGCCAGACCGGCAAAATGCTTCACCCTTCTCTCGGAAGCCCAGCGGGCGGTCTGCGCCAGAGTCTCCTGCTGGAACGGCACCACTTCGCTGGCCAGCAGCGGCGCGTTGACGCGTGAAAGCTGCAGCGCCAGCAGGCCACCGGTGAACTGCTCGCTTAAGGTCACGCTCAGCTGACGCGACTGCAGCTGCGCCGCAATCTGCGCGGGCAACCCTTCCGTCCCTTCAAAGATCAGGCTTTCGCCCGCCACGCGCTGCACCTCGGGCCACAGGGCCAGCATCGCCTCTTTCTGCTCCGCCGGGCCTGTCAGCTTGAGTTCAATGATCGGCATGGAGGAGCGGTAGCCCATGGAGACGCCCGGCGGCAGCGGGAGAGGGTCAAGGCTCTGGGCCAGATCGCTTTCCGAGCGGCCAAAGGTGGTCAGGCGCAGGCAAAGCGGCGGTTCAGGCAGGGTAAAACGGTCGCGAAGGCGCGGCAGGATCTGCTGCTCGACCATCACTTTAAATTCTGAGGGCACGCCCGGCGTGAAGAACATCAGGCAGCGGTTCAGTTGCATGGCAAACCCACACGCGGTACCCACCGGGTTATCGACCAGCTCGGCGCTGGCGGGAATTTCAGCCTGTTTGCGGTTGCTGGGAGCCATGATGCGACCACGTTCGGAGAAAAAGCGCTCCATCTGCGAAAGCCACGCCTCGTGCAGCACCAGCCCTTCGCCTTTTGCGGTCGCGGCGGCCAGCGCGCTGAGATCGTCACCGGTGGGGCCGAGTCCGCCATTCACAATCAGCACGTCGCAGTGTTCGCTGCGCTCGCGCAGAATAGCGACCAGCGACTCAAGATTGTCGCCCACCGTATTGCGGCGCGTTAACGGTAATCCTTGCTCAAAGAAAAGATCGGCAAGCCAGGCAGCATTGGTATCAATAATTTGTCCATGCAGCACTTCGTCGCCGGTGGATAACATCTCCACGTTAATCATTATGTTCTCCCGCTTATTTGGTCAAAACACTATAGCGCAAACGCGGGGTGGAGAAGAGAGAAACTGGCGCGACAGAACGCCGCGCCGGAGTGATTAGAAGCCTGCGCTGACGCCCACGTACGGGCCGTCGGCCAGCGCGTTGTCGCGGTTGCCGTCTTTGCCGGCCAGGTTCAGATAGCGATAGCCCGCTTCGATGGTAATCGGACGCATGATGGTCCAGCGCGCGCCGGCGTTGGCCTCTTCATAGCTTTCGATACCGCTTGAGAGGGAGTCCGGCGAATAGTAGTACTCACCAAACAGGCCGAAGCTGTCGCCAATTTTCCACTGCAGGCCGCCGCCCACTGCCGCCGCGTACCCTTCGTCACCGTCATTAGGGTTGGTATAGATACCTTTACCCCCGACAGTGGCCAGGAACGGGCCAAGAGGAACGTTCAGACCCAGGCCGAGGCTGGCCGCGTCGCCGTCGTCATCGTTATGCGTCCAGCCGCCGGTCATCGCCAGACCGGAAGTCTCGGTACCCATGCCAAAGCCCAGGTGGGTATAATCCTGACCCGCCGAGCCGTTAATGCTGATGGCGTTAGCCGCCGCAGATACAACCATCAGGCCGAAGCCCACTAATGCCACTTTTTTCATTGTCGTGATCCCACACAATTATTATAAAGAAGTCCCAAAACCGCGAGATTTTAACCGGAGTCTTCCGGGGATCAAGCACTCTGCGTGCGGCAGGTCAGTAGATTGTAACTATTTGAAACGGCTATTATCCTTTCAGCGATGCGTTCACCCACTGCTGCAACGCGCGGCGTGAGACTTTAATACCGCCATTTTTGAGCTCGATCGGCAACAGCAGCCAGCGGACGGGTTGTTCAAAACGCGCCACTTTATCTCTGACCCAGTCAGGTAAACAGGTGATATCCGTTCCCGGCTCGCACTCCACCACCGCCACCGGACGCTGTCCAAACTCGGCGTCGTCCAGCGGGACGATAAACACCTGGTTAATCTGCGGATGGCGGGCGATAACACGCTCAAGGCTCTCCGGCTGGATCCCTTCTCCGCCGCTAAAAAAGAGGTTGTCCATGCGGCCCAGGATCGTAAGGCGGCCGTCATGCCATTCGCCGCGATCGCGGGTAGCGAACCATCCCTGCGCATTGTTCAGCGGAACCAATTCGCCGTCCCGCCAGTAGCCTGAGGCCATGCTCTGCGCCCGGATCCAGACCTCACCATTAACTACCTGCACCTCTCTGCCCGGCAGCGCATAGCCTACGTCCGGCTCACCGTCCGCCGCTTTCGCGCAGACGGTAGAGGCAAATTCGGTCAGGCCGTAGCCGCAGAAGGTGCGAATACCCTGCTCTCGCGCCTGCTGCGTCAATTCCACAGGAATGGCGGCCCCGCCCAGCAGCACCGCTTTCAGTGCGACAGGCTGGTGGGTATTAAGCAGACGCCAGAGCTGGGTCGGCACCAGCGAGGCGTGGGTGCAGCCGCGCAAAGCCTGCTCCAGCGGCTGTTTCTCGCGCACGGTTAACCGCGCGCCGGCCTGCAGCCAGCGCCATAAAATCCCCTGGCCGGAAACGTGAAACAGCGGCAGCGAAAGCAGCCAGTCGTCGTCTTCGCCGTAGGGCATCAGCGCCAGCACGCCGCGCGCGCTGGCGAGATGGGCGTCGCAGGTATGCACCGCCGCCTTCGGCAGCCCGGTGGAGCCGGAGGTCAGCGTCATGGACGCCAGCCGCGACGGTTGCCACGCAACGCGATATTCACCCGTGTGCTCGCGCATGCGCAGGGCAGGAAGAGCGTCACAGGTGCCGTCCAGCACCAGCGCAAAGCGCAGCGTCATCTGCGGGAGCAACACGTCCAGCAGCGGACGCGGCAGCTGCGGATTAACGGGAAGAATACGCGCCCCGCACTGGAGCAGCGCCAGCCACGCCAGCAGAGTTTGCGGGTGGTTATGGGCCAGCAGCAGCACGCCGTTGCCCTCCTCCACGCCCTGCAGGTGAAACTCTGCCGCAAGGCGGTCGACGCGGGCGCACAGCTGTTGCCAGCTGAGCACCTCGTCGTTCAGCCTCAGGGCCGGTTTATCAGCAAACTGCGCGCGCCAGTGCCGCCACGGCCAGTCGGTAAAACTCATAACAACGGCTCCAGCGCCCCAACGTCGAGGCGCGGCAGCACGCTGTCCGGCCACGTGCGGATAAGCTGGGCCTGCATCAGGTTCAGCGTGTCGAGGCCAGGGATGGTATCCGGGGTTAACCAGGCGGCAATGCGCGCCAGCTGGGTCAGCCCAAGGCTGGACTCAATCGACGAGCTGATGACCGCCGTCAGCCCTGAGGCGTGCGCTGCCGCGACCTGCTCGCGCACCTTCGCCAGGCTGCCGGTCAGCGTTGGTTTAATCACCACCGCGCTGACGCCGGGCTCGGCGAAAAATTCAAAATCGTCCTCACGCAGGCTTTCATCCCAGGCGATGGCAATCCCCGTTTCGCGGGCAAACGCGCGCGAATCCTCGCGGTTTTTGCACGGCTCTTCGAGGAAGGCAATGCGGCTGCGGTACGCCGGATTGACGTATTTTGCAAACTGCTGCGCCTTGAGCGGCGTCCAGGCGCGATTAGCGTCCAGACGCAGATGAAGGTCGGGGATCGCTTCAAGCAGCAGGTTGGCGACCATGCCGTCGCGCACCGCTTCGTAGAGACCGACTTTAATTTTCGCCACTTTCTCGCCCGACATGGCGGAGAGCAGCGCGAACAGCTCGTCAGGATCGCCCGTACAGAGCGGCGCGGCGCGGTAGTTAGCCTCTTCAGGCAGGCTACCGTCCAGCTCCGCCAGCGCGCAGCTGATACCAAAAGCCGCGGAAGGCACGTCCGGCAACGCCGGATTCGCGCCCTCACGCCACGCGTCTGCCCACGCCAGCAATGCAGACTGCGCGTCATCCAGCGACTCCAGGCTAAAGCCCGGCAGAGGCGAAATCTCGCCCCAGCCTTCCCGCTCGTCCTGCTGAAGATGCACGAAGAAGCCGTCACGGGTTTTTAACCGCCGTTCACGCAGCACCACGCCCGCGTCCATCGGTATCTGCCAGCGGTAAACCTGCGCGCGGCGCATTACGGGTTCCGTTTGTATTTGCTGAAGTCCGGCTGGCGTTTTTCGTTAAACGCGTTGCGCCCTTCCTGGCCCTCTTCGGTCATGTAGAACAGCATGGTGGCGTTGCCCGCCAGCTCCTGCAGACCCGCCTGACCGTCGCAGTCGGCGTTGAGCGCGGCCTTCAGGCAGCGCAGCGCCATCGGGCTGTTTTGCAGCATTTCACGGCACCAGCGCACGGTCTCTTTTTCGAGATCGTCAATCGGCACCACGGTATTCACCAGGCCCATATCCAGCGCTTCCTGAGCGTTGTACTGACGGCACAGGAACCAGATTTCACGGGCTTTTTTCTGCCCGACGATGCGCGCCATGTAGGAAGCGCCCCAGCCGCCGTCGAAGGAGCCTACTTTCGGGCCCGTCTGGCCGAAGATGGCGTTCTCGGCCGCAATGGTCAGGTCGCACATCATGTGCAGCACGTGACCACCGCCGATGGAGTATCCCGCTACCATTGCAACCACCGGTTTAGGACAGGTGCGGATCTGGCGCTGGAAATCGAGGACGTTCAGGTGGTGCGTACCCGCATCGTCCTGGTATCCGCCGTAGTCGCCGCGCACTTTCTGATCGCCACCGGAGCAGAACGCCTTATCGCCTTCGCCGGTCAGGACAATCACGCCGATGTTGTCGTCGTAGCGCGCATCCGCCAGGGCCTGAATCATCTCTTTCACGGTCAGCGGACGGAAGGCGTTACGCACCTGCGGGCGGTTGATGGTGATTTTGGCAATGCCGTCGGTGGACTTGTGGTAACGAATGTCGGTATAGCCTTCGGAGCAGTCCTGCCATTCAACCGGGGCGTAAAGCATGTTTTCATCAGGATAGATCATAGAGTGTCCTTTATTCGATAACGCAGTATCTGAGCCAGACTCGCGATAACCGCATCGGGATTTTCCCGGTGGGCGTTGTGTCCAGCGTCTGGAATGGCATGGCGAACGGCGTTCACTTCCGCGGCAAGGGCCGCGAACTTCTCATCCCGTTCGCCATAGAGATAGTCAAAAGAGAAATCGCGTGCGCTAAGCGCGGCACGCAAATCCGGCTGCACGGCCAGCGAGGTCGCCTCAAGCATCATCGCCAGCGTCGCGCCGTTGTTCTGGCTGCGCAGGGTAATGAGCGCATCGCGCTGGGCGTCCGTGAGGGAGGTGAACACGGGCTGTTGGTACCAGTCAGCGAAGACCTTTTCCAGCGGTTCGGAGCGAAAACGCGTTGCCCAACGGCGGTCGGATGCCAGCCGCGCATTTCGCGCATCGGCATCCAACAGGCCCGGATGCCCACCTTCAACAATCACCCCGAGCAGCCCCTTCGGCTGCTGGCAGGCATGGAACATCGCAATGCGGCCGCCGAGAGAGTACCCTATGAGCCAGAACTTGAGTATGTTGTAACTAAGAAGGGTTCGGGTGAGCAACGCGCTCATCTCGTCAAACCCCTTCACGCCCAGATCCAGGGATCCACCGTGACCCGGCAGGTCCAGGTACAGCCGGGGGTAATAGCTGAGTCCTTCACCGACCCTCTGCCACTCGCGGCAATCTCCCGAAAAACCGTGCAAAAAGACCAGCCACGGATAGCCCGGTTTTCCGGCCTGCTGCACGCCAGAGAGGATCACAGCTGGCTCACCTGCGCCAGCAGGCTTTGCAGGGCCTGCGCACCGTCAGCATCGTTCACCACCAGCTCAATCAGCGTCGCACCTGGCTGTTTCCAGGCGGTACCTAGCGCGGCATCCAGCTGTTCCCAACTTTCCGGGCGATGGTATTTCAGGCTGAACATCGCCGCGGCGTGTTCGAACTGCACGTTCTGCGGCATCAGATAGAAGCGCTCGCGCTCGCTCTGCGGCGTAGGCAGCAGGGAGAAAATCTGCCCGCCGTTGTTGTTGACCACAATCAGCACGAACGGGGCTGACGCCTGACGCAGCAGCGCCAGCGCGTTGAGATCGTAGAGCGCGGAGAGATCGCCCACGATCGCCAGGGTCGATTTCGCGCTGGCGCGCTGCACGCCCGCCGCCGTGGATATCAGCCCGTCGATGCCGCTCGCACCACGGTTGCTGTACACCGGGTAGCCCGCGGGCAGCTTTGAGAAAGCGTCAATCAGCCGCACGACCAGGCTGTTGCCGACAAACAGCTGCCCCTGTTCAGGCAGATACTGGCGAATACGGTGCGCCAGCCCGGCCTCGCTAAACGCTTCACAGTGCGCTTTGGTCAGTTCCCACGCCTGGCGCGAAAGATCCGGGATAGCAACCGCCCAGGGCTTGCGTTTCTCAGCCGGATGAAGCGTCAGCCAGGCATCGATACTGCTGACCAGACGACGGCCGCGGTGGTGCGCCGGGTCGAGCCGCCCTTCCAGCGCGTCCACCAGCCAGTACTCTTCCGGCGTGCAGGTGGCCTGCCACTGCAGTAGCCGTTTTCCGGTAAGGCTTGCGCCGATCTGGACCACAATCTGCGCCTGCGCAAGCTCGGTGACCGCTTTTGCGTTACCCAGCCAGAGGTCGGCGCACGGCAGCGGCTGCCCGGTCTGGGAAAGCACGTCGCCAATCAGCGGCCAGCCAAGGGTTTGCGCCCATTCGGCGACCAGCCTGCCTTCGGCGGCGCTCATGCGCCCGGCGATAACCACGCCGCGCTTCTGCCGCCAGAAGAACCAGTCGCGCTGTTTTGCGCTCTCAAGATGCGTCTGCTCGCGCAGCCATGGTTTTTCACTCTGCCACCAGTCGCCGAGGGACTGCTGCCAGTCAAGACCCGTGTCGTCCAGCTCGCCGTACAGCGGCTCGGCAAACGGGCAGTTGATATGCAGCGCCCCGCTGCGCAACGTCTCCATAGCGTGATCGACGGTGGAGACCAGCCAGCTTGCCGGAATATCCTGGGTGGGACGCGGTAACGAAATCGTCTGCGAAGGATGAGAAGAAAAGAGCCCCGGCTGGCGAATTGCCTGATTGGCACCGCAGTCGATAAGCTCAGGGGGACGATCGGCCGTCAGTAAGATCAGTTTTTCACCCGTTAACCCGGCTTCAATCAGGGCCGGATAGAGGTTCGCCACTGCGGTACCGGAGGTGACGATCACCGCCACTGGTTCTTTGCTGACCTTCGCCAGACCGAGCGCAAGATGTCCGAGGCCACGCTCATCAAAGTGAGTGTGGTGAATCAACGCCCGGTTTTCTGCGGCCGCCAGCGTCAGCGGCGTTGAGCGAGAACCCGGTGCAATACACACGTGCCTGACGCCATGGCGAGTCAGGGCTTCAAGGATCACCGCCGCCCAGCGTCGGTTAAAAGAACTTACTGACATGAGATTGTCCGGTATCAAGAATGCGACACAGTATAAATAATAGAAAAAAATGGAATTTTGATATGAATCGGGATTGCGCGAATCTGTATTAATCCCTTAGGAGCAGAGAGCGCAATCCGGCCGCTTTGTTTTCAATCTCCTGCCACTCCTGCTCCGGGTCAGATCCGCTGACAATACCGGCACCGGCGTAGAGCCGCAGGCAGTCCTCCTGAACGCGCGCGGAGCGCAACGCCACGCAGAACTCACTCCGTTCGGGGGATAAATACCCGGCCGAACCGGCGTACCACTCGCGGTTAAAAGGTTCAACCTTCTGAATAAACTCACGCGCTGGCTGTCGGGGTAATCCAGCAACGGCCGCGGTGGGCTGTAACATGAGCAGACACTGCTCATCATCGGCCTGCTTGAGCTCAGTCCAGATACAGCGGCGCAAATGCTGTACTTTACGCAGGCGTACCACCTGGGCGGGCAGTACCTCAAGCGTCTGCGTATAGTGTTGAAGACGCTGGCAGATATCTTCCACGACAAGCATATTTTCGCGCTGGTTTTTATCATCGTTAAGCAACCACTCGCCGAGACGCTGTGCCTGGCTATCATCGCTATGGCTGGCAACGGTGCCCGCCAGCGCTTCCGTGCGCAGCAGCTTGCCGCGCCGCCGCCAGAGACGCTCGGGCGTGGAGCCGAGAAACGCGTTGCTGGCGTCGAATATCATGCAGAAATGGTAGCAATGTAAATTCAGGGCGCGACTGGCCGCCATCAGCGCGACAGGGTTAACGCGCTGTGTGAACTGCAGATCGGTTGCCCGGGCGAGAACCACTTTTTCAAAATCACCGCGCGCGATGGTCTCCGTCGCCCTGCGGATAAGCTTCAGCCATTCGGCCTGCTGCGGCTGATGGGTTTCGTGCTCAACCTGAACGGACAGCGGACGAATAGATCTAGCAGGACGGAGCTGCTGTAAAAAATCCAGCGCGGCGCGGGCATCCTCCTGAAGCGAGCGGTCGCTCCATAGCTGCAGGCGCAGCGTGGCGTTGCCAGCGGTGCGTCGCCAGAGCAGTCGCGGTAAAAAGAGGCTGCCCTGCTCCGGATTAAAGGCGTTCAGGCCGCAGATGCGGGTATCACTTGCTGCGTTTTGCTCGCGTAAAAACTGCGAGGCTATTGCCAGAGAGGAAAAGGGGATAACCGCCCCCAGCGCGGCCAGCTCTTCATCGCCGTTACGCTGCTGCCAGTAAAACTGCGGATAACACTGCTGCTCGCCCAGCCAGGCAAGAGGATCGAAAGCGTCGTTTAACGGGAAAGAGACGTCGAAATGACGTATGCCGGGTGTTGCGGGTAACGCTTGCGATAGCTGGGTACGCAGTTGCTCCAGCGCGAGGAAAATCGAATTCACGCGAACCTCTCCCTGTTAAAACCTCGTATTATACGGGGTACTGGCCATAAATAGCAGTACCCACGTATAGGGAGTGGTTAAGCGGCTTAACGACGGGCCAGCAGCAGACCCAGCACCAGCCCTACGGCAGCCCCTACCCCAATACCCTGCCACGGTTTTTCATGCACGTAATCATCGGCACGATACACCGCTTTTTTGGCGCGGTAGTAGTAGGTATCAGACGCATGGCTGACGCGGTTTTTCACTTCATGCAGCGCCTGCTCGGCGCGGGCTTTTAGCTCAATATATTTCTGATCGGCAGGGTCGCCCGAGGAACGTAACACCTCTTCCAGCGTTTCGCTCAGCAAGGCCAGGTCGTCGTCGATACGGGTATCCCAGGATTGAAATGACATATTTTTCTCCATGTTAGTACACCAGTCCGCTAACTATAGCCAACGACTCGCCATTACGCCTGCTTCGCTTCCCGCGCCATGCCGATGTGCGGAATGCCATCTTCATCGTATACCTCCGTCACTGGCGTAAAACCAAAATGGCCGTAGAAGGACTGCAGGTGTGCCTGCGCGCCCAGGTATAACGCCTTGTCCGGCCACTGTTTCCGGCACGCCTCCAGCGTTTTTTCCATCAGCTGATAGCCCAGTTTTTCTCCACGTGCGTTACTGCTGATGATGACGCGACCGATCGCCACGGGCTCAAAATCGTCTTCGCTTTTCAGAATCCTCGCATACGCCACCAGCTCGTTACCCCGCCAGCCGAGGATATGGCGGTTCTCGCCGACAAGGTCATCCCCATCGATGTCCTGATATGGGCAGGTCTGTTCCACAACAAACACTTCGCAGCGCAGTTTCAGCAGGGCGTAAAGTGAATGAACGGTAAGGTCACTATGGTGTAAATCTTGCCACTGGATCATGTCAGTCTCCTTCCTGGGGTTCATCACGTTATACTAAACCTCTCCCCGTTCGGCAAAGGGCTGATTGCGTTATGGAACTGATTTTTCTGGGTACGTCCGCTGGCGTGCCAACCCGCTCACGGAACGTGACGGCGATCCTGCTGGATCTCAAGCACCCCACCCGCGGCGGGCTGTGGCTGTTTGACTGTGGTGAAGGGACGCAGCATCAGCTGCTACGCACCGCTTATCATCCCGGCAAGCTGGATAAAATTTTTATCACCCATCTGCATGGCGACCATCTGTTCGGCCTTCCCGGCCTGCTATGCAGCCGCTCGATGGCCGGTAATGCTAACCCGTTGACGATTTACGGGCCTGCGGGTGTGCGTGAATTTGTTGAAACCACGCTGCGCCTGAGCGGGTCGTGGACGGATTATCCGCTGGAGATCGTTGAGATTACCAAAGGCCTGGTTTTCGATGACGGCGATTATAAGGTGAGCGCTCAGCCGCTCAATCATCCTGTGGAGTGCTATGGTTACCGCATTGAAGCGCATGACAAACCCGGCGCGCTAGACGCCGCCGCGCTGATGGCCGATGGCGTAAAATCCGGACCACTGTTCCAGCGCCTGAAGCATGGAGAGACCGTCACGCTGGAGGACGGGCGCGTCATCAACGGGCAGGATTATCTCGCCGCCCCACGGCCAGGCAAAAAACTGGCTATTTTTGGCGACACGGCCCCGTGCCAGGCGGCGCTTCAGCTTGCCCTGGGGGTGGACGTGATGGTGCATGAAGCAACGCTTGAAACAGCGATGGAAGAGAAAGCCAACAGCCGGGGCCATAGCTCCACGCGTCAGGCGGCGCAGCTTGCCCTTGACGCGGGCGTCGGGAGACTCATCGTCACTCATGTCAGCTCGCGCTACGACGCGCGGGGATGCGCAAGCCTGTTAGCGGAGTGCCGAGCGCTGTTCCCGGAATGTGAGCTGGCCGAAGATTTTGCTCAGGTCAGCGTTTAGTCCTTCATTTTTCTCTCAGGATGCCGATAACGATTAAAAGGTCAGCATTTCTCTCGAGGGTAGAATGGATAATTTCCAGAAAGATATTGATGACAGGGCGAATCTGACCCTGTCGAACCGTTTTGAACTGTTGCTGTTCCGTCTTGGCACCTCTCTGAACGAAAATAAATCTGAGCTGTTTGGCATCAACGTTTTTAAGCTGCGTGAAATTGTGCCGATGCCGGAGTTCACGAAACCCGCCGGGATGAAGTCACCGCTGATGGGGATGGTGAATATCCGCGATCAGGTGATCCCGGTGATCGACCTGGCCGCCGTGGCGGGCTGTAAGCCCACCACCGGGCTGAACATCCTGCTGATCACCGAATATGCGCGCAGCGTGCAGGCGTTTGCCGTGGAGTCGGTTGAGAACATCATGCGTCTGGACTGGAAGCAGGTGCATGCGGCGGAAACCGCCGTCAGCGGGCGCTACATCACCAGCATTGCGTGTCTTGACGAAAAGACCGATACCAACGATCTGGCGATGGTGCTGGACGTTGAGCAGATCCTGTATGACATCACCCCGGCCAATCACGATCTGCACGCCACGAATCTGAAGACCACCAAATTCCATATCAAGCCAGGCGCTGTCGCCATCGTCGCGGAAGATTCCAAAGTGGCGCGCTCGATGCTGGAGAAAGGTCTGCAGGCGATGGAGATCCCCGCGCAGCTGCACATCACCGGCAAAGACGCGTGGGAGAAAATTGGCATGCTGGCCGCGCAGGCGCAGGCTGAGGGGGTTCCCATCACCGATAAGATCGCGCTGGTGCTGACCGACCTCGAAATGCCGGAGATGGACGGTTTTACGCTGACGCGCAAAATCAAAACCGACCCGGTATTGAAGGATATTCCGGTGGTGATCCACTCTTCCCTTTCCGGCAACGCCAACGAAGACCATATCCGTAAGGTGAAAGCGGATGGCTACGTCGCGAAGTTTGAGCTGAACGAGTTGTCGTCAGTGATTGAGGAGGTGCTGGACCGCTCGATGAAGAAGATTGACGGGCCGTTGATCAGTCGAAAACAGTTGGCTTAGGTCTGGTGCGGGCTGGTGCCCTCACCCGGTCCCTCTCCCACAGGGAGAGGACGCAAACCATAAAAAAACCCGCCGAGGCGGGTTTTTTGTTTTTACATTAATGGCATCGCGTGCTGCACGATATCAATCAGCGGCTGCGGATAGATACCGAAGATCAGCACCAGAAGCGCGGAGATAAGCACCACGATACCACCGGCGCTGTACTGCCAGTTGGTTGGGGCATCACGGTTGAGCTGCTGAGGCGCGCTCAGGTACAGGCTCACGGCCACGCGCAGGTAGTAGTAGAGACCAATCGCGGAGCCGATAACCACGCCCGCAGTCAGCCACCACAGATGTGCCTGCACACCGACGGCCAGCACGTAGAACTTCCCGATAAAGCCAAGCGTCATCGGGATACCTGCCAGAGAGAGCATCATCACGGTCATTACCGCGGACAGGATCGGACGGTGCCAGAACAGACCACGATAAGAGAACAGTGAATCGGCATCCGGGCCACGGTACGGGCTGGACATCAGGCTCACCACGCCGAAGGCGCCGAGGCTGCTGAACAGGTAGCCGGCCAGATACACGCCCACGGCTTCCATCGACATCTCACCGCTCTGCAGCGCAATCAGCGCTACCATCAGGTAGCCCAGATGAGAGATAGACGAGTAGCCCAGCAGACGCTTGATGTTGGTCTGGCTCAGCGCCATCAGGTTACCGAAGATGATGGAGACGAACGCGATAACGCCGAGCACCACGCGAACCGCTTCGCTGTCACCAACCGGCGCGTACAGGAACAGACGCATGACCACACCGAAGATAGCGATTTTGCTCGCCGTCGCCAGGAAGGTCGACACCGGAGCCGGAGCGCCCTGGTATACGTCTGGCGTCCACAGGTGGAACGGCACCAGAGAAAGTTTGAAGCCGAGGCCAACGATCATCATGCCCAGACCCGCGAGCAGCAGCGGCTCATGCAGCATGCCGTCACCGAGGCTCTTGCCGAGCGCCATGAAGGAGAGGTTACCGGACTGTGCGTACACCAGCGCAATGCCAAACAGCAGGAACGAGGACGCAGCAGCAGACAGGATAGTGTACTTGATGCTTGCTTCCAGGGAGCGCTTCTGGCGGAAGGCGTAACCAATCAGACCGAACAGCGGCAGAGAGATCAGCTCAATGCCGAGGAACAGCGCGGCCAGGTGATTCGCGTTCGCCAGCAGAATGCCGCCCAGCGCGGCAATCAGAACCAGCAGGTAAAACTCTTCTTTGTTGTCGTTGTAGCCTTCGAGCCACGGATACGCAAAGGTACAGGTTGCCAGGCTCGCCAGCAGCACCAGACCGGTATACAGCATGGCGTAACCGTCAACGCGCATCAGCGGGGTGACGTCCATCGCCCCACCCTGTCCAACAAACCAGAGAGAGACTAACGCGGCGTTCAGGCCGATGACCGACAGCGTGGCATTCAGGAAGTGATTGCGTCGCCACGCAATGGAGAGCATCACAACCACCACCGTCAATCCGACGATCAGCAGCGGTAGCAGCGCGATCAGTTGTTGTGGAGTTATTGTCATGGCGAATTACGGCCTTGTAGTAGAAGCAGAATTAACAAACCACTGCTGGATGTTACCCATCGCGCTATGCGAGGTATCCAGAATCGGCTGCGGGAAGAAGCCCAGCAGCACCAGCAGTACGACCAGCAGCAGGATGATGAACAGCTCACGCAGCGACATCCCCGGCAGTTCTTGTGCAGCAATTTCGCTCTTCGCTTTACCGAAGTAGGCGCGGTGCAGCATCGCCAGCGAGTAGACGGAAGCGAACACCAAACCAAATGTGGAGATCACGGTAATCACCGGTACCACTTTGAAGCTGCCGAACAGAATCATAAATTCGCCGACGAAGTTACCGGTACCCGGCATCCCCAGGGTGGCAACCGCGAAGAACATGGACAGCGCTGGCAGCCACTTAATTTTGCTCCACAGACCGCCCATCATGCGCATGTCGCGGGTATGCAGACGTTCGTACAGCTGGCCGCACAGGATGAAGAGACCGGCTGCGGACAGACCGTGCGCAATCATCTGGATCACCGCCCCCTGGTACGCCAGCTGGCTGCCGGTGTAGATAGCAATCAGCACGAAGCCCATGTGGGAAACGGAGGTGTAGGCAATCAGACGCTTGATGTCGTACTGCGTGAAGGCCATCCAGGCACCGTAGAAGATACCGATCACACCCAGCCACATGGCAATCGGTGCGAACTCTGCGGAGGCATTCGGGAACAGCGGCAGTGCGAAACGCAGCAGGCCGTAGGCCGCCGTTTTCAGCAAGATGCCCGCCAGGTCAACGGAACCCGCCGTTGGTGCCTGAGAGTGCGCGTCTGGCAGCCAGCCGTGCAGCGGAACTACCGGCATTTTCACCGCGAAGGCGATAAAGAAGCCCAGCATCAGCAGGTATTCAACGCCGTGCGACATTGGGGTCTTCAGCAAATCTTCGTAGTTGAAGGTCCAGGTGCCGGTCGCATTGTGATGAACAAACACCAGCGCCAGAATGGCAATCAACATCACCAGACCACTCGCCTGGGTATAGATGAAGAACTTGGTTGCCGCCGTGATACGCGTTTTACCGTCGGACGCCTTGTGGCCCCACAGCGCGATCAGGAAGTACATCGGCACCAGCATCATCTCCCAGAAGAAGAAGAACAGGAACATGTCGATGGCAAGGAACACGCCGATCACGCCGCCCAGGATCCACATCAGGTTCAGGTGGAAGAAGCCCTGGTATTTTTCGATTTCTCGCCAGGAGCAGAGTACCGCCAGAACGCCGAGCAGACCGGTCAGCACCACCATCAGCAGTGAGAGACCGTCAATCGCCAAGTGGATCGTAATGCCAAAACGCGGGATCCACGGCAGGATGAACTCAGACTGCCACTGCGGAATGCCCGCAGACTGGGTCAGTGAGTAACCGCCCTGCAACCACAGTTGCAGGCCAAGCGCGAGCGTCAATCCCATGGTGATCAGCGCGATCCAGCGCGGCATCTTCACGCCAAAGCGTTCAGTCTGCCAGCACAGGAAGCCGCCAATGAAGGGAATTAATATTAGCCAGGGTAGTAACATGGCGATTTACATTCCTTTTTAAGGCCCCCAGCAGGGGCCTGATTTTCAACGAATTCGAATAAAATTCACTTAACGATCAACGCAACACCATCAGCAGCGCCAGCACGACAACCGCACCGATGCTCATGGACGCCACATACCAGCGCAGGTAACCGTTCTCGCTGTACAGCAGACCTTTACCTGCAAAGCGGGAGAGGATCGCCGGGATATTCATCAGGCTGTTCAGCGGGTCGCGCTTCAGCAGCCACGCAATGCCCAGGAACGGCTTAACGAAGATCATGTCGTACAGCCAGTCGAAGCCCCACGCGTTATACCACCAGGTGCCCAGCAGACGGCCCGGCGCACTGTTGGCAACGGCAGTCACCAGCGTACGTTTACCCAGCCACAGCCATGCTGCAATCAGGATGCCCGCAATAGCGACCACACCGGAGGTGATTTCAAGCGTCAGAACGCGACCGTGCTCAAGCTCGGTGGTGTCTGGCAGTACGCCCTGCAGCGGCGGCACAATCATCGCGCCAACGAAGGTGGACAGTACCAGCAGCACAATCAGCGGCAGGTGATGGGTGATCCCCTTCCCTGCGTGAGCGTGAATTTGTTCTTTACCGTGGAATACGATGAAAATCATACGGAAGGTATACAGGGAGGTCATAAACGCACCGACCAGACCCGCAACCATCAGATTGATATGACCATTCGCCATGGCACCCGCAAGGATTTCGTCCTTACTGAAGAAGCCCGCGGTGATCAGCGGCAGTGCCGCCAGCGCCGCGCCGCCCACCAGGAAGCAGACATACACCAGCGGGATGGACTTACGCAGTCCGCCCATTTTGAAGATGTTCTGCTCGTGATGGCAGGCCAGAATAACGGAACCGGATGAGAGGAATAGCAGCGCTTTAAAGAACGCGTGCGTCATCAGGTGGAAAATGGCCGCGTCCCACGCCTGAACGCCAAGCGCCAGGAACATGTAACCAATCTGGCTCATGGTGGAGTATGCAAGCACGCGCTTGATGTCGGTCTGTACCAGCGCGGCAAAGCCTGCCAGCACCAGCGTGACCGCACCGACGATACCCACCAGATGCAGAATTTCCGGAGTCATCAGGAACAGGCCATGGGTACGCGCAATCAGGTAAACACCGGCGGTGACCATTGTCGCAGCGTGGATCAGCGCGGAGACAGGGGTTGGACCCGCCATCGCGTCGGCAAGCCAGGTCTGCAACGGCAGCTGCGCGGATTTACCCACGGCACCACCCAGCAGCATCAGCGTTGCCCACCACAGCATGTTGTTGCCTGCAGCGAAGTGCGCTGGCGCCAGTTCCACCATTTCGCGGAAGTTCAGCGTGCCCAGTTCGTTGTAAAGAATGAACAGCGCGAAAGCGAGGAACACGTCACCCACGCGGGTCACGACGAACGCTTTCATGGCCGCTGCGCCATTCTTCGGATCGGTGTAGTAGAAACCGATCAGCAGGTAAGAACACAGCCCCACGCCTTCCCAGCCCAGATACATCAGCAGCAGGTTATCGGCCAGGACCAGAACCACCATGCTGGCGATAAACAGGTTGGTGTAGGCGAAGAAGCGGGAGTAACCCTCTTCACCGCGCATGTACCAGGAAGCGAACATGTGGATCAGGAAGCCGACGCCGGTGACCACGGAGAGCATGGTCAGCGAGAGGCCGTCCAGCACCAGGTTAAAGCCGATGTTGAAATCGCCGACCGACATCCAGGTCCACAGCGGCACGCTGAATGGCTGACGCCCGTTGTTAAAGAAGTCGATACCCGCATACGCTGTCACCAGCGCAGCCAGACCGATGGAGCCAATGCCCACGGTCGCAGACAGATTCTCAGACCAGCGGCCGCGAGAAAACGCCAGCAGCACGAAGCCAATCAGCGGAAAAATAATGGTTAAGGCAAGCATGTTCATCCACGCAACTCACTTACTGAATCGATGTTCAGATTCTGGCGGCGACGATGGAGCTGCAGCAACAGCGCCAGGCCAATACTCGCTTCGGCAGCCGCGAGGCTGATGGCGAGAATGTACATCACCTGACCATCGGTCTGGCCCCAGTAGCTTCCGGCGACCACGAAGGCCAGCGCGGAGGCGTTAATCATGATTTCCAGACCGATCAGCATAAACAGCAGATTGCGGCGGATAACCAGACCGGTCAAACCCAGAATGAATAAAATCGCAGCGAGGATCAGTCCATGTGTTAAGGGGATCATGCGCGCTCCTCCGTTTTTCTTTTCGCGCGGTCGTCAGTGCGGTTGCTCAGCACCTCGCCAGCGCGTTCTTCGCGGCCAACGTGGAAAGCAACAACCAGACCTGCTAGCAGCAGCATTGAGGCCAGTTCAACCGCCAGAACGTATGGGCCAAAGAGCGTAATACCGACCTCTTTAGCGCTAATTGGCGTTCCGTCGATGCCCTGATCGTTGACGCCCAGAATGGCGTAAACAATCACCGCCAGCATGATGGCCGACAAAATTGCCGGACCAATCCACACCTGCGGTTTTAACCACTGACGTTCCTGCTCAATCTCAGAGCCGCCCAGGTTCAGCATCATCACCACGAACACGAACAGCACCATGATGGCCCCGGCGTAGACGATGATTTCCAGCGCACCGGCAAAGTGCGCGCCCAGCGCAAAGAACACCCCTGAAATGGCCAGCAGGGAGATGATTAAGTACAGCAGCGCATGCACCGGATTGGTGTGCGTAATCACTCGCAGCGTAGCCAGGATGGCGATAAGGCCACAGATATAAAAAGCGAATTCCATTGCCCTCTCCTTACGGTAACAGGCTCTTGACGTCGATAGGCTTAGCTTCGTTCTCTGCTTCGCCCTTATCTTTGCCGTCGATTGCCATACCCGCCATCCGGTAGAAGTTATATTCCGGGTATTTGCCCGGACCGGAAATCAGCAGATCCTCTTTCTCGTACACCAGGTCCTGACGCTTGTACTCACCCAGCTCGAAGTCTGGAGTCAGCTGAATCGCCGTTGTTGGGCACGCTTCTTCACACAGACCGCAGAAAATGCAGCGTGAGAAGTTGATGCGGAAGAACTCAGGGTACCAGCGGCCGTCTACCGTCTCTGCTTTCTGCAGAGAGATACAGCCTACCGGACACGCTACCGCACACAGGTTACAGGCAACGCAGCGCTCGGAGCCGTCCGGGTCGCGCGTCAGCACGATACGGCCACGGTAGCGCGGCGGCAGATATACCGGCTCTTCCGGGTACATCCGGGTTTCGCGTTTGGCAAACGCGTGCAGGCCGATCATCCAGATACTACGAACCTGGGTACCGAAGCCTACCAGTAATTCTTTTAAGGTCATGGTCTATAGCCCCTTATGGCTGCTGCCAGAGAATGACAGCTGCCGTTACCAACAAGTTGACGAGCGTCAGCGGCAGGCACACTTTCCAGCCGAAGGACATTACCTGGTCATAACGTGGACGCGGTAACGCTGCGCGAATCAAAATGAACATCATCATGAAGAACGCGGTTTTCAGCGCGAACCAGATGAACGGCGGTAAGAACGGGCCATGCCAGCCACCGAAGAACAGCGTTACCATCAACGCGGAAATGGTGACGATACCGATGTACTCGCCCACGAAGAACAGACCGAATTTCATACCGGAATATTCAATGTGGTAACCGTCGGCCAGTTCCTGTTCGGCTTCTGGCTGGTCAAACGGGTGACGGTGACACACGGCCACGCCCGCGATAGCAAAGGTAATAAACCCAAAGAACTGCGGAATAACGTTCCAGATATCGGCCTGGTTGTTGACGATGTCGGTCATATTGAATGAACCGGCCTGCGCCACCACGCCCATCAGGGAAAGACCCAGGAACACTTCATAACTCAGCGTCTGCGCGGAAGCACGCATCGCACCCAGCAGCGAGTATTTGTTGTTACTGGACCAGCCTGCGAACAGGACCGCGTAAACCGCGAGGCCCGCCATCATCAGGAAGAACAGAATGCCGATGTTCAGGTCAGCGACAACCCAGGTCGGGCTGACCGGAACGATAGCAAACGCCAGCAGCAGCGAGGTGAAGGCGATCATCGGAGCCAGAGTAAAGATCACGCGATCCGAGAAGCGCGGGATCCAGTCCTCTTTAAAGAACATCTTGATCATGTCCGCGACCAGCTGGAGTGAACCACCCCAGCCCACGCGGTTCGGTCCATAACGGTTCTGGAACAGACCGAGCAGACGACGTTCACCAAAGCTCATGAACGCGCCGCAGGTGACCACCACCAGCAGGATAACAATCGCTTTCAGAATGCTCAGCAGGATGTCGATAAGATCCGGCGTTAACCAACTCATGCTTTTGCCTCCTGCAGATTATCAAGACGCGCACCCGCCAGAACCGGCGCGATGCCAGGCATACCCATCGGCAGACCCACCTGCCCTGCTGTCAGACCTTCGGAGATAATCAGCGGCAGGCTGATTGTCTGGCCGTCATAGCTAAAGGCGATGTTCGCGCCCGCGTTAACGCCAAGCTTCGCGGCATCCGCTGGGTTAAGCTTGATGTAAGGCTGCGTCATACGGGTCTGGAAGACCGGTGAACGCTGGGACAGCTCGTCACTACCGAACAGATGGTAGTACGGCGCGATACGCCAGTTGCCATCCTGCGCCTGGAAACTCGCCGGTACGGTGGTGAAGAAGTCCAGACCGGTTTCGGAGGCTTCAATCAGACGCACGCCCGGATCGCCGTGACGCAGGGAGCCCCCCACTTCAGCCTGGAACTTGTTCCATGCCTGCGGGGAGTTCCAGCCTGGCGCCCATGCGAATGGGATTTGCGAACGCGGCGCAGACGGCTGGTTGTTCCCTTCCATAGAGAAGGCGAACATGGTGTCTTTATCCTGCGGCTGGCGCGGTTCGTGTACGCTGATGTTGGCACGCATTGCGGTACGGCCGCTGTAACGGTGCGGTTCACGCGCCAGTTTCTGGCCGCGAATGCGGAAGCTTGCTTCAGGTGCGGCATCTTTAATGCCTGCCAGCTGAGGCAGTTTTTCCACCACCGCGTCGATAACGTGGTCGAGCTGCGTCCAGTCCACTTCACGGCTCTGCACGGTGCTGTGCAGGGAGTGGAGCCAGCGCCAGCTTTCCAGCATCACGGTGTTGCTGTCGTAGTACGCCGGATCATAAACCTGGAAGAAACGCTGGGCGCGACCTTCATTGTTGATAACGGTACCGTCGCTTTCTGCGAAGCTTGCCGCAGAGAGCACCAGGTGCGCTTTTTCCATGATCGCGGTACGCTGATGATCAATGACCATCACCAGCGGCGCTTTGGAGAGCGCGGCGTCAACGCGAGCGGCAGAGGCGTGACGGTGCAGGTCGTTTTCCAGCACCACAACGGCGTCAGCGGCACCGGATTCCAGTTCGCTTAATGCTTCTTCCAGCGAACCGCCGCCGATCATGCCCAGACCGATGCTGTTCACCGCACGGGCAATCATGGTCACACCGACATCAGCACCGCGGCCTTTCAGGGCTTTGGCAACGTTGGCTGCCGCCTGAATGATCTCGGCGCTACCGGCGTTGGTACCGGAAATAATCAGCGGTTTTTTCGCACCTGCCAGAGCCTGAACAATCACGTCAACCTTGTTTTGCAGGTCGCGATCCAGTTCAACGGCCGGCGAGTTGTTGTCCAGCGCGTGGGCAATAGCAAAGCCGAGGCGAGCCTGATCTTCAACCGGAGCGCAGTAGGTCCACGCTGCGATATCGTCCAGACGGGTGTTGTCGACGTTGGTCACAAACAGAGGATGCTTCGCGCGCTGGCCGATGTTCAGGATCGCCGCAATCTGCCAGTCGGCCACTTTCTGCGCCGCTGCCATTTCACGAGCTTTACCCTTCACCGCCTGACGAACCGCCAGAGCCGCGCGAGCGCCCGTCTGCGTCAGGTCTTCACCCAGCACCAGAACTGCATCATAAGATTCGATTTCGCGCAGCGCAGGGGTATGGATACCGCCTTCACGCAGCACTTTCAGTACCAGCTGCAGACGTTCCTGCTCGCCCTGGGCGATGCCGGTATAGAAGTTTTCCGCGCCAACCAGCTCGCGCAGCGCGAAGTTGCTTTCGATGCTGGCACGCGGGGAGCCGATACCGATCACTTTCTTCGACTGGCGCAGAATATCTGCCGCGCCCTGCATCGCCTGTTCGGCGTTCAGGGTAATGAAGTCGTCGCCACGGCGCTGAACCGGCTGACGCGGACGGTCTTTCAGGTTCACATAGCCATAGCCGAAACGACCACGATCGCACAGGAAGTAGTGGTTAACGGTACCGTTGTAACGGTTTTCGATGCGACGCAGTTCGCCGTATCGCTCACCCGGGCTGGTGTTACAGCCGAGGGAACACTGCTGGCAGATGCTTGGCGCAAACTGCATGTCCCATTTACGGTTGTAACGCTCGGAGTGGGTTTTATCCGTGAATACGCCAGTTGGGCAGATTTCTACCAGGTTACCGGAGAATTCGCTTTCCAGCACGCCGTCTTCCGGACGACCGAAGTAGACGTTATCGTGCGCGCCATATACGCCCAGATCCTGACCGTCTGCATAGTCTTTGTAGTAACGCACGCAGCGATAGCAGGCGATGCAGCGGTTCATTTCGTGAGAGATGAACGGCCCCAGGTCCTGGTTGCGGTGGGTACGCTTGGTAAAGCGATAGCGACGGAAGCTGTGGCCGGTCATCACGGTCATATCCTGAAGGTGGCAGTTACCGCCCTCTTCACAGACCGGACAGTCGTGCGGGTGGTTGGTCATCAACCATTCCACAACGCTTTCGCGAAACTGTTTCGCTTCTTCGTCATCAATCGAAATAAAGGTGCCTTCGGTGGCTGGCGTCATACAGGACATCACCAGGCGACCACGCGTGTCTTCCGCGTTTTGATATTGCTTCACCGCACACTGGCGGCAAGCACCGACGCTGCCCAGCGCCGGATGCCAGCAAAAGTACGGAATATCGAGGCCAAGAGACAGACAAGCTTCCAGCAGGTTGTCCGCCCCGTTGACTTCGTATTCTTTGCCGTCTACATGAATCGTAGCCATTAGCATGCTTCCAGTTGGCTCGGTCGAAACCGAGCGTTAATCAAAATTCTTGTCGTTACCAGCGCGCTTTAAGCAGGTTCGGCTGAATCCCATTGATGGCATGGGTATTGCTGAACGGCTGCTTGATGCCTGCTTCGAACTCGTCGCGGAAATATTTGATCGCGCTCTGCAGAGGTTCGACGGCACCCGGTGCGTGGGCACAGAAGGTTTTACCCGGGCCTAAGAATCGACACAGTTGCTCAAGCGTCTCGATATCTCCAGGCTGGCCTTCGCCACGTTCGATTGCACGCAGGATCTTCACGCTCCACGGCAGACCATCACGGCACGGTGTACACCAGCCGCAGGACTCGCGGGCGAAGAACTCTTCCAGGTTACGCACCAGCGAGACCATGCCGATCTCGTGGTCGACGGCCATCGCCAGCGCCGTACCCAGACGGCTGCCTGCTTTACCAATGCTTTCGAATTCCATTGGCAGGTCGAGGTGGGCTTCGGTCAGGAAGTCAGTCCCTGCCCCACCCGGCTGCCAGGCTTTGAATTTCAGGCCATCGCGCATACCGCCAGCGTAGTCTTCAAGAATTTCACGCGCAGTCGTACCGAACGGCAGTTCCCAGACGCCTGGATTTTTAACGCGACCAGAGAAGCCCATCAGCTTGGTACCGGCATCTTTGCTTGAGGAGATGCCCTGATACCACTCCACGCCGTTCGCGAGGATAGCCGGAACGTTACACAGGGTTTCAACGTTGTTTACGCAGGTCGGTTTCCCCCACACACCGGAGCTGGCCGGGAACGGTGGCTTGGAACGCGGGTTCGCGCGGCGGCCTTCCAGGGAGTTAATCAGCGCGGTTTCTTCACCACAGATATAACGCCCTGCACCGGTGTGCACGAACAGTTCGAAGTCAAACCCGGTGCCCAGGATGTTTTTGCCCAGCAGGCCCGCTTCGGTGGCTTCGGCAATCGCGCGACGCAGGTTTTCCGCCGCTTCGATGTACTCACCGCGCAGGAAGATGTAGCCACGGTAGGCTTTCAGCGCAAACGCGGAGATCAGCATGCCTTCCACCAGCAGGTGCGGCAGCTGTTCCATTAGCAGGCGGTCTTTATAGGTGCCCGGCTCCATTTCATCGGCGTTACACAGCAGGTAACGAATGTTCATGGATTCGTCTTTCGGCATCAGGCTCCACTTAAGACCGGTGGAGAAGCCCGCACCGCCGCGCCCTTTCAGGCCGGAATCTTTAACGGCATTTACGATATCGTCCGGCGCCATGCCGCCAAGAGCTTTACGCGCACCGGCATAGCCGTTTTTGCTCTGGTATTCGTCGAGCCATACCGGCTGTTTATCATCGCGCAGACGCCAGGTCAGCGGATGCGTCTCAGCAGTACGAATTACAGTTTTCATTTGTACTGCTCCAGCAGGTCAGGAATCGCTTCCGGCGTCAGATGGCTGTGAGTGTCCTCATCAATCATCATGGTCGGCCCCTTGTCGCAGTTACCCAGGCAGCAGGTTGGCAGCAGAGTAAAGCGTCCATCGAACGTGGTCTGGCCAGGCTTGATATTGAGCTTTTTCTCAATCGCAGCCTGAATGCCCTGATAACCGGTGATGTGGCAGACAACGCTGTCACAGTAGCGGATCACATGGCGGCCTACCGGCTGACGGAAAATCTGGCTGTAGAACGTGGCTACGCCTTCTACGTCACTTGCCGGAATACCCAGCACTTTCGCGATCTCATAGATCGCCCCATCCGGCACCCAACCACGCTGTTTCTGTACGATTTTCAGCGCTTCAATGGACGCCGCACGCGGGTCTTCGTAGTGGTGCATCTCGTGCTCAATAGCGGCACGTTCTGCTTCACTCAGCTCAAAAGCCTCGGTTTGTGGTTGTTGATTCTCGTGCATAATTAGCGGTCCACATCTGACATAACAAAATCGATACTACCCAGATACACAATCAGGTCGGAGACCAGACTGCCGCGAATGGCGGACGGGATCTGCTGCAGGTGCGCAAAACTCGGCGTACGCACGCGGGTACGGTAGCTCATGGTGCTGCCGTCACTGGTCAGGTAGTAACTGTTAATACCCTTGGTCGCTTCAATCATCTGGAAGGATTCTTGCGCCGGCATGACCGGACCCCAGGAAACCTGCAGGAAGTGGGTGATCAGGGTTTCGATATGTTGCAGCGTGCGCTCTTTCGGTGGCGGCGTCGTCAGCGGGTGATCCGCCTTGAACGGGCCTTCCGGCATGTTGTTGAGGCACTGCTCAAGGATGCGCAGACTCTGGCGGAGCTCTTCCACTTTCAGCATCACGCGGGTGTAGCAGTCGGAAACACCGCCGCCAACCGGGACTTCAAAGTCGAAGTTCTCGTAGCCAGAGTAAGGACGGGCTTTACGCACGTCGAAATCAATACCGGTCGCGCGCAGACCTGCACCTGTCGTCCCCCACTCCAGCGCTTCTTTCGCGCCGTAGGCAGCAACGCCCTGGGAACGGCCTTTCAGGATGGTATTACGCAGCGCGGCTTTCTCGTAAGACGCCAGACGTTTTGGCATCCAGTCGAGGAATTCACGCAGCAGACGGTCCCAGCCGCGCGGCAGATCGTGTGCTACGCCGCCGATACGGAACCAGGCCGGGTGCATACGGAAACCGGTAATCGCTTCCACCAAATCGTAGATTTTTTGACGGTCGGTAAAGGCGAAGAAGACCGGGGTCATCGCGCCGACGTCCTGAATGAACGTGGAAATGTACAGCAGGTGGCTGTTGATACGGAACAGTTCTGACAGCATAACGCGAATCACGTTAACGCGATCCGGCGTAACGATACCCGCCAGTTTCTCAACGGCCAGCACGTATGGCATTTCGTTGACGCAACCGCCGAGGTACTCGATACGGTCGGTATACGGAATGTAGCTGTGCCAGGACTGACGCTCGCCCATCTTCTCAGCACCACGGTGGTGGTAGCCGATGTCCGGTACGCAGTCGACAATCTCTTCGCCATCAAGCTGAAGAATAATACGGAATGCACCGTGCGCTGACGGATGGTTTGGACCGAGGTTAAGGAACATGAAGTCCTCGTTTTCGGTACCGCGCTTCATGCCCCAGTCTTCCGGCTTGAAGGTCAGCGCTTCCATCTCCAGATCCTGCTTGGCTTTGGTCAGCTCAAACGGATCGAATTCAGTCGCACGCGCCGGGTAGTCTTTACGCAGCGGGTGGCCGGTCCAGGTCTGCGGCATCATGATGCGCGTCAGGTGTGGGTGGCCGTCGAAGGTCATGCCGAACATTTCCCATGTCTCACGCTCGTACCAGTTGGCGTTCGGGAAAAGTTTGGTGATCGTCGGCAGATGCATGTCGTTTTCAGACAATGCCACCTTGAGCATGATATCCGTATTACGGTCTATTGAGATCAGGTGGTAGAAAACGGAAAAATCCGCAGCAGGGAGACCCTGGCGGTGTGTTCTGAGACGTTCGTCCATGCCGTGTAAGTCAAACAGCATGACGTAAGGTTTTGGCAATTTCTTGAGGAAATCGACAACTTCCAGCAATTGTTCACGCTTCACCCAAACAACGGGTACCCCGGTGCGGGTCGCCTGAACGGTAAAGGCATCCGGCCCAAAACGGTTGCGCAGTTCGCCAATGACTGGGTCATCCAGATGATCCCGGGTGTGCCAGGCGGCTTCTTGCGCGGTTAAGTCGGTCATATTGTTCACCATTGCAAATGGTCCGTGGTGACTGTTGAGCCTGGCTTCGCGCTATTTGAGTAGTGATATGCGAAGGTGTTCTCCAGGCCTACAGGCGCAAATTAAATTTCGTCAGGCGTACGCAAGTTGGTGACGGCAATACGTTCACCACGTTTACGCTCGCGCTCAGACTGCATGTTCGCGCGATACACACCCTGATCGCCAACAACCCACGACAGTGGGCGACGTTCTTTACCAATAGATTCCTGCAGCAGCATCAGCGCCTGCATGTAGGCTTCCGGACGTGGCGGACAACCCGGGATGTACACATCCACTGGGATAAATTTATCTACGCCCTGCACGACGGAATAAATGTCGTACATACCGCCAGAGTTCGCACATGCGCCCATGGAGATAACCCATTTTGGCTCCAGCATCTGGTCATACAGACGCTGAATAACAGGTGCCATTTTGGTAAAGCATGTACCGGCTACCACCATCAGGTCAGCCTGACGAGGTGATGCGCGCAGTACCTCGGCCCCAAAACGCGCAACGTCATGCACCGCAGTGAATGACGTCACCATTTCAACGTAGCAGCAAGAAAGGCCAAAGTTGTAAGGCCAGATGGAGTTCTTACGACCCCAGTTGACCATATCGTGCATGGCATGCTCGAGTTTGCCCATGTACACGCTTTTATTGACTTCTTGCTCCAGGGGGTCGGTTACGATCTCCTGTTTTTGCAGGGGGTAACGGTCATTCTCACCGTTAGGATCTATGCGGGTGAGCGTATAATCCATCTTATTGCCTCGCTGTTACTGCTGACGATTAGAGATACTGTTTTCCGGGTTGATGTGTTCACGGCGTGAACGCACAGGTGTCCAGTCCAGCGCGCCAATACGCACCAGATAAACCAGACCGGCCAGTAACACTAAAATGAAAATTGCGGCCTCGACAAAGCCCACCCAACCACTTTCGCGAATGGAGGTAGACCACGCGAAGAGGTAAAGCGCTTCCACGTCGAAGATGACGAAGAACATGGCTACCAGATAGAACTTGGCAGACAGGCGTAAGCGAGCGGTACCTACAGAATCAATACCTGATTCAAAAGGTGTGTTTTTGTGCCTTGCACGGGCGCGACCGCCCAGGAACCAGCCGCCGACTAACATCAGGCAGCACAGGCCAATGGCTACAATAAGAAAGATTGCGAATGCCCAGTGATGAGCGATGACTTCTGTGGATGTTGACATACTCATTGCTTACTCATCAAAAGTGATACCAACGACACTGCTCTTGCTGGCAGATGGGCATCACATCGATTCATGGGGAGGAACAAATAACCTTACACTAACTGTCAGAAATGAGACGTAGACAGCAAAATGATGGGGTTTTTTACTCCTTTCTATAACCTATTGTCAACTTTAACAAAGGTTTCTTCACATTAAATTACATCGAGCGATTCTCATTAACATTTGGTGCCCTTTAACCCTGGTGGGTGCATGACTTTCCGTCAAATGTATGTTGTTGAATCGTGTCCGTTTCGGAAGTAAAAAAAATAACCCTCCTATTTTGACAGGATTTGCCAACGATTCCTCCCCCCAAATAGGAGTATTTTCTTGATCTGCGACACGCTTTTGTTAATTCAACATGGAAAACGGCAACATATTTCCTGTTTTTTTAACAAGAGAGGGATATGGTTGAAGTTAGAACGGAAAGTGGGCAAGATTTGAGCAAAAGCATTCAGCCTATTGATAATTAAGAGGGTATCCTGAAAATCCATGCGCCATAGGTGGGTATTATTGCTTAAAAAAAGCCACTGCATGTGAAAATCACATGAGTGGCTTTTTTCTACACTTACATTTTGTTACCAGAATATTGAGCTATCGATCACTCAAAATCCCCTTCGACGATCAGGGAATCATCCCCCCCTTCGGAGGTAACGCGCTCGAACTGCCAGGGGTTATGGTAGTTTTCCATCGCCTCGAACACGACTTTTGCCAACTCGTTATGGCTGGACGAATTGCGGCAGAGCAGATACTCCGTATCCGGTAGCGCAGGAAGACCATCGGATTTCCCCAGGACACGCAGATCGGGACTCATCATCTCTACCGGACGGGCCGTTACCCCCAGACCAGCCTTCACGGCGGCACGAACCGCTGGCAGCGTGGAAGCCACATACGCCAGACGCCATGGAATGTTGGCCTCATTCAGCGCCGTGAGCACCATATCGCGGAACGGGCTCGGGTCATCCAGTAAGACCAGCGGAACCGGCTCTCCTTTTTGCATCACGTACTCGGCCGCGCAATACCAGTGCGTAGGCGATGTACGCAGCGTCAGGCAATCAAACTGCCCAGGACGATGGGTAGTCACCACCAGGTCGACTTTATGCTCATTTAACATCTCAACCATAAAGGCATTACGTTTTACGCTAACGTCCAGCGCAAGCTTCGGATAAACCGAACTAATTCGATTGAGAAGAAACGGCAATATAGTATCCGCTGACTCATCAGATGCGCCTAACGTTAGCACCCCTTGAAGGTTGCTAAACATTAAGGACATACATGCTTCATCATTAAAGCGAAGAATTTTCCTGGCATAACCCAGTAGCTGAATACCGTGTTCCGTTAAGAGCTTATTACGTCCGTGACGTGCAAAAAGCTCTTTACCAACCAGTTGCTCCAGCCGCTGCATTTGTTGGCTAACGGCGGACTGAGTTCGGCAAACGGCGGCAGCAGCTGCTGCAAAAGTGTTGAGATCGGCGACCGCAACAAACGTTCTCAGCAGATCGAGGTCGAGATTCATTATCGGACGATTTGCATTTATCATATCTATTCACTTTCAGGTTGCTCGTGCGGAGCTGCCCGGGTTGAAGCTGTGTGTAACAGTTAAGCAATTCCCTCTGAAGGTTTTCCCTCGCATCCCGGCCCGGCAGACTGCCTGACAGATAGTTATTGTGCTGCTTTATATCAACAGTCAGAAAGCACGTTTCATGACGTTATTTTTATTCTCTTAAACGTTCAGGATATTTAGATGTTCGCAGGTTTATGTAAATTACATTAAAGGTATAACACCTTTTCTGCCATCTTTATCGCAGCGCTGTCAACGTAGCAGGAGATGTTCGACACATCCCAGCCAGAGATAACTCCAACAATAACAATCAATTAATTCGGAAAATCAGTTCCAGATATACAAAATTCTTGCATCTGTCCTCTGCTTTCCTGAAAGACATCTTAACCCAAATCCACTTTATTTATAAGTCTTATTGCAATATTGAGGTTTAAAGAAGAATGTTAAGCTTCTAAACTAATTTTATTAAAATTAACTAAAGTTGCATTTTATAGGTTAATAATAAATAAATTTTAATTTAGATTAAGACCATTCATTAATGGCACTTAACATTAATTTCACATGAGTAACTTTTAGCCACATAATGCTTTTACAGGAACATGTATCAAGCATTCAGCATTTACGAAAAGTCACTCAGGGTGATTGCTACCGTTGTCAGGTTCACCACTTATTTTCACCAGCACAATATACAGAATTTTGACACATTAATAGCACATTTAACCTGTCATCTTGCCGTGTGCGCAACTTTAAGACAGTAAAAAAGCCAACGCACAGCAAAAAAGATTTATCAAAATTTTGCTCCCGGCACAAAATCTTCTACTGCACACCCTTCAAAACGAAGCGAGGGGGGAGTACATTATTCCGTGCTGACTTCCACGGCAGGGAGTGGCAATAATAGCGAAAAGGTTAAAGGTTCATGTCCCCTATCGAAAAATCCAGCAAGCTAGATAACGTCTGTTATGACATCCGCGGCCCGGTTCTGAAAGAGGCGAAACGCCTTGAAGAAGAAGGCAATAAGGTTCTGAAACTCAACATTGGTAACCCTGCGCCATTTGGTTTTGAAGCGCCGGATGAAATTCTGGTTGATGTGATCCGTAACCTTCCTACTGCACAAGGATATTGTGATTCAAAAGGGCTTTACTCCGCACGCAAAGCCATCATGCAGCACTACCAGGCACGCGGTATGCGTGATGTTACCGTTGAAGATATCTATATCGGCAACGGCGTCTCCGAACTGATCGTGCAGGCGATGCAGGCGCTGCTGAACAGCGGGGACGAAATGCTGGTTCCCGCGCCGGATTATCCGCTGTGGACGGCTGCCGTATCACTGTCGAGCGGTAAAGCCGTGCACTATCTGTGCGATGAGTCCTCTGACTGGTTCCCGGACCTCGATGATATTCGCGCAAAAATCACGCCCCGCACGCGCGGCATCGTGATCATTAACCCGAACAACCCAACGGGCGCGGTGTACTCAAAAGAGCTGCTGATGGAGATCGTCGAGCTCGCCCGCCAGCACAACCTGATCATCTTTGCCGACGAAATTTACGACAAGATCCTGTATGACGCGGCACAGCACCACTCAATCGCTGCGCTGGCCCCGGATCTGCTGACCGTCACCTTTAACGGCCTGTCTAAAACCTACCGCGTAGCCGGTTTCCGCCAGGGCTGGATGGTATTAAACGGTCCGAAAAAGCACGCTAAAGGCTATATTGAAGGGCTGGAGATGCTGGCCTCCATGCGTTTATGCGCCAACGTTCCGGCGCAGCATGCGATCCAGACTGCGCTCGGCGGTTATCAGAGCATTAGCGAATTTATCGTTCCCGGAGGTCGCCTGTACGAACAGCGCAACCGCGCCTGGGAGCTGATCAACGATATCCCGGGCGTCTCCTGCGTGAAGCCGAATGGCGCGCTCTATATGTTCCCGAAAATTGACGCGAAGCGCTTTAATATTCACGACGATCAGAAAATGGTGCTTGATTTCCTGCTGCAGGAAAAAGTGCTGCTGGTTCAGGGGACGGCATTTAACTGGCCGTGGCCTGATCACGTGCGTATCGTGACGCTGCCGCGTGAAGATGACCTCGAAATGGCCATCAGCCGCTTCGGGCGCTTCCTCTCTGGATACCATCAGTAATCTTAAAATCAGGCTACTTCCGGTAGCCTGATTTGCATCTTCCCTCCCCTCCCCGCACAATGAACGCCTGTCGCAGTGAAGACAAAAGGTAACCTATGAGTCAAAGTCATTTCTTTGCCCACCTCTCCCGCCTGAAACTCATCAACCGCTGGCCGCTGATGCGCAACGTGCGCACAGAGAACGTGTCAGAGCACAGTCTGCAGGTTGCGATGGTTGCTCATGCGCTGGCCGCCATTAAAAACCGCAAATTCAACGGCCAGGTCAATCCAGAGCGCATTGCCCTGCTGGCGATGTACCACGATGCGTCAGAAGTGCTGACCGGCGACCTGCCCACGCCGGTGAAATATTTCAACTCGCAAATTGCGCAGGAATATAAGGCGATCGAGAAAATTGCCCAGCAGAAGCTGATTGACATGGTGCCGGACGAGTTGCGCGATATCTTTGAGCCGCTCATCGATGAGCATCAGTACACGGAGGATGAAAAGTCTCTGGTCAAGCAGGCCGACGCGCTCTGCGCCTACCTGAAGTGTCTGGAGGAGCTTTCTGCGGGAAATAACGAATTTTTACTGGCGAAAACGCGTCTGGAAAAAACGCTGGAATCCCGCCGCAGCGAAGAGATGGACTATTTTATGCAGGTGTTTGTGCCGAGCTTCCATTTGTCGCTGGATGAGATTAGCCAGGATTCACCGCTGTAACCTGCGTGTTGTATGCCGGGTAAGGCGTAGCCGCCATCCGGCAAAATTATCAGAATGGGAACAGGACCGGTATCAATACCACGCACACCACCATCACCAGCACGGTGAACGGCACGCCCAGCTTCACGAAATCACTGAATTTATAATTCCCGGGCCCCAGCACCAGCGTATTCACCGGTGAAGAGACTGGCGTCATAAATGCCGCGGAGGCCGCCATTGCGACCATCATCGCAAAGGGATACGGCGACACGCCCATGGATTTGGCCATCGCCAGCGCAATAGGCGCCATCAGTACCGCCGTCGCGGTATTGGAGATAAACAGACCGATGGTGGCGCACATGATAAACAGACAGACCATCATCATGTATGGTCCATACCCGCCGCCAGCGTCCATTAAGCCTTTAACGATCAGATCCACTCCGCCAGTTTTTTGCAACGCAAGGGCGAAGGGCATCATCCCGACGATGAGAATAATGCTCGGCCAGTGAATGGCTTTATACGCGCTTTCGGCGTCAATGCAGCGGAATTTGCCCATCAACAGGCAGGCGATAATGGCCGCGACCGGATTGGGGATCTCGTCGGTCAGCATCAGCGCCACCATCAGCACCAGACAAAAAATCGCGTGGGGTGCCTGGCTGTGCGCCGGGGAGGCATCGCTCTCCTCGACAGGCATGTCGAGCACCACAAAATCGCGCCCTTTTTGCCCGAGCTGGCTAATCAGCTTCCAGTTACCAACAACGAGGAAGATATCGCCCAGCAGGATCGGCTCATCCACCACCGCCCCTTCCATCGCCACGCCATCGCGCTTCAGCCCCACGACATTCAGGCCATAGCGGGTTCGGAACCCCATTTCCCGCACGGTTTTACCCAACAGTTCCGATTCCGGGATCAGCGATACTTCGGCCATGCCGACATCCAGCGCCTGATCGGAAAAGTACTCGCCGCGCAGCACCATCGGTTCCAGTAGCTGCTCGCTGCAAAACTCACGCAGATCCACGTCCGCGGTGGACATATCAATCAGCAGGACGTCCCGCGCGCGGAATTCCGACACCCCGTTAACGTTGACGATCACCCGACGAAAACGACGCCAGCGCTCTACGCCGATCACGTTCGCGCCATAGCGCTCACGCAGTTTCAGGTCGTCAAGGCGCTGTCCCACCATCGGCGAGCCGGGGCGAATAGCCAGACGGCGCGCGCGCCCGGTAAGACGGTACTCTTTAATCAGATCGCGGAAGGTGCGTCGCTTCCACCCTTCTTTATTTTTATCTTGTCTTTCATCTTTCAGGGCAAAACGGGTCAGCAGCATGTAGACCACGCCTATGACCAGAATGACCAGCCCAAGCGGGGTGACGCTGAAAAAACTAAAGCCCTCAAATCCTTCCCGGATCAGTTCGCTGTTGACGACCAGGTTCGGCGGCGTCGCTACCAGCGTCATCATGCCGCTGATCAAACCGGCAAAACTCAGGGGCATCATCAGGCGTGACGGCGAGCTCTGCATCCGCATGGAAACGCTCAACACCACCGGGATGAAGATGGCAACCACGCCTGTTGAGCTCATAAACGCTCCCAGCCCGGCGACGGTCACCATCAGGTAGATCAGCATTTTGGTTTCGCTGCTGCCCGCCACCTTCACCAGCCACGACCCCACGATGGTCGCTACACCGGTGCGCACGAGGCCATCGCCGATGATAAAAAGGGCAGCAATCAGGATAACGTTGGGATCGCTAAACCCGGAAAATGCTTCCGATAGCGTGAGCGTTCCGCTCAGCACAAACGCGACGATGACAAACAAGGCGACGGCGTCCATGCGTACCTTGCCCGTTGCAAAAAGAAGGATGGCGATTAAAAGCAGGCTCAGGACCCAAATCAGTTCACCGTTCACAACATGTCCTTGTCAGTGGAAGATGAGAAATTGTGCCATAAAAAATGCCCCAGCAATTTGGGGCTATATCATGGGATTACATTTTTAGCGAGACGGTTACAACACCATCAGGTGTTTTTGACACAGCCAGTGCCGTCAGTGAATCCAGTACAAAGTCTGCCTCCTCCAGGCGGGGAGATCCCGCCGGAACATTCACCGCGATAACGTGGCTTCCGGCGTTCAGCCCGGCCAGTACGCCAGCGGCCGCATCTTCTACTACCGCACACTCTGCGGGCGCGAGGCCCAGCAGTTCAGCGCCCAGTAAAAACGCGTCGGGCTCCGGCTTACCGCGCTTTACGCGCTCCGCAGTGATAAACACTTCCGGCTTCGGTAAACCTGCCGCCTTATGACGGGCATGGGCAACCGGCACGGAACCGGAAGTGACGATAGCCCACGGGATCTGCGCCTCGTTCAGATGCTCAAGCAGTTCGCGCGCGCCCGGTAACGCAGTAATGCCGTCCGTATCCGTAGCTTCAATGTGTTCCAGGTATTTGAACTCCGCCTGAATTTCGTCCTCTGAGCGTCCGGCCAGGAAGTGCCGTAGCGAGGTGATGGCCTGTTTGCCATGGATAAAATTCAGTACGTCCTGATGGTTGATGCCATGTCTGTCAGCCCAATGGCACCAGGAACGCTCCACAACCGGCAGCGAATCCACCAGCGTACCGTCCAGATCAAACAGAAAACCTCTACACTGCACACGCACCTCCGTCAGGCATTAATGATTTGTTGAATTTCGTTGCTGCTTAAATGGTACTGACGCGGGCAGGCGTGCCACGCGCTTAGCATACGTTGATATTTTTCCCACATTGGGGTCTGCGCGTTGAAGCCGTGGGTGCCCGCGTCAAAGTGGGTATAGCGCCCTTCTGTATTCACCATAAAGCGAACATAGCTCAGATAACGCGCTTCCGTTGCGGCATCAAAGCCTAAGAAGGTCACGCGGCGCTCGTCAATAGACTGCTGATCTTTGAGATTCGTCCAGGAGACGTGCAGGGCGTGGTACATCTCCATAATGTCGATCACGATGCGACAGGTTTCTTCTTTCAGCTCGCCAAACTCACGGTCCAGTTCGCGCATTTGCAAGCCAAAACCGCGTTCGACGATGGTTTGCAGGCGGCTGTAGCGCGCAGCGTTATCGGGATCAAGCATAGTCATCATCTTGTACTGATTGGACAAAATCAGACGTTGAGCATGGGTCATTTCCATCTTTCGACTCCTGTAGCGCATTGCACTTAAAAAAAAGACACGGTAACTGATTGTTACTGTGCCTTCTTTTCGTCGTCGTTTCGATGATCAATCACAAATCATCGAGGAATGTTTTATCCAGTTGCTTAAAAGCACGCTTTAACGTGTCCGCCAGCGCCTGGTAATCCGGCTTGCCTTCAACCGGGGCGAGCGCCTGCCCGGCCTCCTCCAGTTTTCCGCGCACTTCATAAAACCAGTGTAAAATAGATGGGGGAAGTGGGGTGATGGACCGTTTACCTAACCACCACAGGCCCTGCATCGGCAGGCTTAACGCGAAGAGCGCCGTTGCGACGGCAGGGCCAAGCTGCCCACCCAACGCAATTTGCCAGCACAGCGTAAAGACAGCGACTGGCGGCATAAAGCGAATCGCATAGCGCGTGGCGCGGATGGTGCGATTCTCAATGAACATCGGCGCAAGGCGCTTTTCCATTGGCCACGTCTTCGCGTAATGCTGTCCCCGACGAAACAGACTAAAGAAATTTACGGACGGGTTCTCTGGTGTCGACATGGCTGTACCTCAACTTCACATATAAAAATTAAAATTTTCGTGCAAAACCACAACAAGCTATGACAACGTTCAAAATATTTTGTCATCACTACCCCGTATCGGGTATCCTGTGCCAGCCTGATAGGGCCATAGACGAGAATCATTAACTCGTCAAATTATTGCATATTATGCCATTGGCTGAAAATTGTGCAAAATGGCATAAAATCATAGTTATTTCTTCCATCATGCCACAATGTTCGTTTGGCATGATGTTAATCATAAATGTCTGAGTCATCATGCGTTACGCTGATAGACTCACTGACGTTTTTTTAGCCACGTATCAATAATAGGTACTTCCATGTCGAGTAAGTTAGTACTGGTTCTGAACTGCGGTAGCTCCTCACTGAAATTCGCCATCATCGATGCGCTCAACGGTGACGAATACCTCTCTGGTTTGGCCGAATGTTTCCATCTGCCTGAAGCACGTATCAAGTGGAAGATGGACGGCAGCAAACAAGAAGCGGCTTTAGGTGCAGGCGCCGCTCACAGTGAAGCGCTGAACTTTATCGTTAACACTATTCTGGCACAAAAACCAGAACTGTCTGCTCAGCTGACTGCGATTGGTCACCGTATCGTCCACGGCGGCGAAAAATACACCAGCTCCGTCGTCATCGACGAATCTGTGATCCAGGGTATCAAGGACTCTGCGTCCTTCGCACCGCTGCACAACCCGGCTCACCTGATCGGTATCGCTGAAGCGCTGAAATCCTTCCCGAATCTGAAAGACAAAAACGTGGCCGTATTCGACACCGCGTTCCATCAGACCATGCCGGAAGAGTCTTACCTCTATGCCCTGCCATACAGCCTGTACAAAGAACACGGCGTACGTCGCTACGGCGCGCACGGCACCAGCCACTTCTATGTGACTCAGGAAGCCGCAAAAGTTCTGAACAAGCCGGTTGAAGAACTGAACATCATCACCTGCCACCTGGGCAACGGTGGTTCTGTTTCCGCTATCCGCAACGGTAAATGTGTTGATACTTCCATGGGTCTGACCCCGCTGGAAGGTCTGGTGATGGGTACCCGTTCCGGTGACATCGACCCTGCTATCATCTTCCACCTGCACGACACCCTGGGCATGAGCGTTGACCAGATCAACAAAATGCTGACCAAAGAGTCTGGCCTGCTGGGTCTGACCGAAGTCACCAGCGACTGCCGTTACGTTGAAGATAACTACGCAGAGAAAGAAGACGCTAAACGTGCAATGGACGTTTACTGCCACCGTCTGGCGAAGTACATCGGCTCTTACACTGCGCTGATGGAAGGCCGTCTGGACGCGGTTATCTTCACCGGTGGTATTGGTGAGAACGCGGCAATGGTTCGTGAACTGTCCCTGGGCAAACTGGGCGTTCTGGGCTTCGAGGTTGATCATGAGCGTAACCTGGCTGCCCGTTTCGGCAAGTCTGGCTTCATCAACAAAGAAGGCACTCGCCCTGCTCTCGTTATCCCAACTAACGAAGAACTGGTCATTGCGCAAGACGCGCACCGCCTGACTGCCTGATTCCACACCGCCAGCAATGCTGGCGGTGCTGTTTTGTAACCCGCCCAATTGCGGCGGTAACGAAAAGAGGATAAACCGTGTCCCGTACTATTATGCTGATCCCTACCGGAACCAGCGTCGGCCTGACCAGCGTCAGCCTTGGCGTTATCCGTGCTATGGAACGCAAAGGCGTTCGTCTGAGCGTCTTTAAGCCAATCGCCCAGCCACGTGCCGGTGGCGATGCGCCAGACCAGACCACCACCATCGTTCGCAAGAACTCTAATCTGCCAGCGGCTGAACCGCTGAAGATGAGCCACGTTGAATCTCTGCTGTCCAGCAACCAGAAAGACGTGCTGATGGAAGAGATCATCGCCAACTACCATGCTAACGCGCAAGACGCGGAAGTGGTGCTGGTTGAAGGCCTGGTCCCGACGCGCAAACACCAGTTTGCCCAGTCTCTGAACTTTGAAATCGCGAAAACCCTGAACGCAGAGATCGTTTTCGTGATGTCTCAGGGCACCGACACCCCAGAGCAGCTGAACGAGCGTATCGAACTGACGCGCAGCAGCTTCGGCGGCGCAAAAAACACTAACATCACCGGCGTGATCGTAAACAAACTGAACGCACCGGTGGATGAGCAGGGCCGTACTCGCCCTGACCTGTCCGAGATCTTCGACGACTCTTCCAAAGCGAAAGTTGTCAAAGTTGATCCGGCTAAGCTGCAGGAATCCAGCCCGCTGCCAGTACTGGGCGCTGTGCCATGGAGCTTCGATCTGATTGCCACCCGTGCAATCGATATGGCGCGCCATCTGAACGCTACCGTGGTTAACGAAGGCGACATTAACACCCGCCGCGTGAAGTCCGTGACCTTCTGTGCGCGCAGCATTCCGCACATGCTGGAACACTTCCGCGCTGGTTCCCTGCTGGTGACCTCCGCAGACCGTCCTGACGTTCTGGTTGCAGCCTGCCTGGCCGCGATGAACGGCGTGGAAATCGGTGCGATCCTGCTGACCGGTGCCTACGAGATGGACCCACGCGTCAGCAAGCTGTGCGAACGCGCGTTCGCTACCGGCCTGCCGGTCTTCATGGTGAACACCAACACCTGGCAGACTTCCCTGAGCCTGCAGAGCTTCAACCTGGAAGTGCCAGTTGATGACCACGAGCGTATCGAGAAAGTTCAGGAATACGTTGCGGGCTACATCAACGCAGACTGGATCGAATCCCTGACGGCAACCTCCGAGCGCAGCCGCCGTCTGTCTCCTCCAGCATTCCGTTACCAGCTGACCGAGCTGGCGCGTAAAGCGGGCAAACGCGTTGTTCTGCCAGAAGGCGACGAACCACGTACCGTAAAAGCGGCTGCTATCTGTGCAGAGCGCGGCATCGCGACCTGCGTGCTGCTGGGTAACCCGGATGAGATCACACGTGTTGCTGCCTCTCAGGGCGTTGAGCTGGGCGCTGGCATCGAAATCGTTGACCCTGAAGTGGTTCGCGAAAGCTACGTTGCCCGTCTTGTTGAGCTGCGTAAGAGCAAAGGCATGACCGAAGCCGTTGCGCGCGAACAGCTGGAAGACAACGTGGTGCTGGGTACGCTGATGCTGGAGCAGGACGAAGTTGATGGGCTGGTTTCCGGTGCGGTTCACACCACGGCGAACACCATCCGTCCACCGCTGCAGCTGATCAAAACGGCACCGGGCAGCTCTCTGGTTTCTTCCGTGTTCTTCATGCTGCTGCCTGAACAGGTTTACGTTTACGGCGACTGCGCGATCAACCCGGATCCAACCGCAGAGCAGCTGGCAGAAATCGCTATTCAGTCCGCGGACTCTGCGATTGCCTTCGGTATCGAACCGCGCGTAGCGATGCTCTCCTACTCCACCGGTACCTCTGGTGCTGGTAGCGACGTAGAGAAAGTGCGTGAAGCGACCCGTCTGGCGCAGGAAAAACGTCCTGACCTGATGATCGACGGTCCGCTGCAGTATGACGCCGCCGTGATGGCCGACGTTGCGAAATCCAAAGCGCCGAACTCGCCGGTTGCAGGTCGCGCTACCGTGTTCATCTTCCCGGATCTGAACACCGGTAACACCACCTACAAAGCGGTGCAGCGTTCAGCAGACCTGATCTCCATCGGGCCAATGCTGCAGGGCATGCGCAAACCTGTGAACGACCTGTCTCGTGGCGCGCTGGTTGACGATATCGTCTATACCATCGCTCTGACCGCGATCCAGTCTTCGCAGCAGCAGTAATGTTAAAAAGCCCGGTAGCGCTAGCGCTACCGGGCAACAAAAAGGCGACCACTTAACGGGTCGCCTTTTTTATTTACAGCAGCTCTCTCGCCGCCGATACAATGTCATGTGCCGTCAGGCCATACTCCTTCTGCAGGAAATCCTGCGTCCCCACCTGGCCGTAACGCTCCTTGACGCCCACCCGCCGCATCGGTACCGGGCAGGTTTCCACCAGCACTTCCGCCACCGCCGATCCCAGCCCGTTGTGAATGCTGTGGTTTTCACAGGTGACGATGCGCCCGGTTTTCTCGGCGTAGTTTTTCACCAACATCCTGTCGATGGGCTTCAGGGTAAACATGTCGATGACCGCCGCGCTTACGCCCTCCTGTTCCAGCTGGCGCGCCGCTTCCAGCGCTTCCGCCACCATAATGCCGTTGGCAATCAGGGTTATATCGGTTCCTTCGCGCAGCACGTTGCCTTTGCCAATGGTGAAGGTTGAGCCAGGGGCATACACGCTCGGCGCCTGCTTACGGATGGTACGTACCCAGTAGAAGCCTTCGAGGTCGATAAGCTGGCGCAGTATGTCCTCGAACATCACCGCGTCGGTCACCTCCAGCACCACCGAATGCGCCAGACCGCGTACGATGCCCATATCCTCAAACGACATATGCGTCCCGCCGTTGTGGCAGGCCGTCACGCCCGCATCCGAGGCAATCACCTTCACGTTGTTGCGCTGGTAGTCCAGGGACATAAACAGCTGGTCGAAGCAGCGACGGCTGGCAAACGCGGTGAAGGTGTGCACGAACGGCTTACGCCCGGTAAGCGACAGCCCCGCCGCGGTGCCGATGACGTTGGCCTCCATAATCCCGCAGTTAATCACGTGCTGCGGATAATCGCGCGCCACGCCGTCCATCGCCATCGAGCTCATCAGATCCGCTTCAAGGGCGATAATCTCGCTTCCCGCCTCAATCTGCTTTGCCACAAAGCCCGCGTAGACTTTACGCATCTCAACGGCGTCTTTCTCTCCTGCCGGTGCAACCTTAATCATGTGAAGCCTCCAGTTGGCGAATCGTCTCGTTGAGGGCCGCTTTGCTCTCCGCGGTCAACCGCAGGTGGTGCGAGTTGCTGAGCTGTTCCAGGTACGGCACCCCCTGCCCTTTGATGCTGTCAAGGATGACGACTAACGGACGCGCGTCCGCAGCCGGGACCCGCGACGTCACCGCCAGCAGGCCCGGAACGTCATCGCCCTTCACCGTCGCCACGTCGAAGCCAAAGGCGCGGAATTTCCCTTCCAGATCGAACGCGCTGATAATTTCGTCCAGCTCGCCGTCGAGCTGCTGTTTGTTCCAGTCCACGAACACCGTCAGGTTGTTCAGCCGATGGTGGGCAATAAACTGGAACGCCTCCCAGCACTGCCCCTCGTTCAGCTCGCCGTCACCGACGATGCAGAAGACCCGATTCGGTCGCCCTGCCAGCCTGTGCGAGAGCGCCATACCGCCAGCAATGGAGATCCCCTGCCCCAGCGAACCGGTGGTGGCGTCCACGCCGCGCGTTTTCAGGCGGTCCGGGTGGCTTGGCAGGCGCGTGCCGTTCTGGTTCAGGGTGCTCAGCTCTTCTACCGGGAAGTAGCCCTTGATCGCCAGCGTGCTGTAGAGCGCCGGGCCCGCATGACCTTTCGACAGGACAAAATAGTCTCGCTCCGGCCAGTCCGGGTCCGCCGGGTCGATTTTCATCACTGCGCCGTACAGCACGGCCAGGGTTTCAACCACCGACATACTGCCGCCATAGTGCCCAAAGCCCAGCTGCGTCAGGGATTTCAGCGTCTCCAGGCGGATCTGACGCGCGAGTTCGGTTATCTCTTTCTCATTCATGATTTGGCTCCGGTGTTTTCCTGCGCGTTACCGCCGACAGGTTTGTTTTTCGCGAAGACGTTGTACGCCACCAGCAGAGCGAACAACGCCACAACCAGTCCGGTGATGGCAAGCGGCGACAGGAAGCGCGCCAGGTTGCCGAGGACAATCCCGACCGCGCCAAAGTCGGCGTCCGAGAAGGTGGTGTTGGCAAAGCCAATGGCGCCCAGCACCGGCAGCAGCAGGACCGGCAGGAAGGTGATCAGCAGACCGTTAGCAAAGGCGCCAATCATTGCCCCGCGACGTCCACCGGTAGCGTTACCGAACACGCCCGCCGTTGCGCCGGTGAAGAAGTGTGGTACGACGCCCGGGAGGATCAGCACCCAGCTAAACCGACCGCAGATGAACAACCCCACAATCCCGCCGAGGAAGCTGAACAGGAAGCCAATCAGCACCGCGTTTGGCGCATAGGGATACACCACCGGGCAATCCAGCGCAGGACGCGCGTTCGGTACCAGTTTCTCCGAGAAGCCGGTAAAGGCCGGAACGATTTCCGCCAGAATCAGGCGCACGCCCTGCAGGATGATGAACACGCCCGCCGCGAAGGTGATCGCCATGATGATGGCGTAGACAAGGTAGTTCTGGCCGCCGCTGAAGGTGGCCTCCACGTACTCACGTCCGGCGCTCACCGCCAGGATGAGGTAGATAATCATCATGGTCAGGGAGATCGAGATCGAGCTGTCGCGCAGGAAGCTCAGGTTCTTCGGCAGGTTCATCTCTTCTGTTGAGCGGGAGCCTTTGCCGACCTTGCTGCCAATCCAGCCGGACAGCACGTAGCCAAGCGTGCCGAAATGCCCGAAGGCAATTTCATCGTTGCCGGTAATGCGCTTCATGTAGCGCTGCGCAATCGCCGGGAAGAAGGCCATGATCAGGCCGAGGATCAGCGAGCCGGTAAAGACTAGCCCCACCCCCTCAAAGCCCGCAACCGTCAGGATCACGCCAATCATGCACGCCATATAAAACGTGTGGTGTCCGGTCAGGAAGATGTACTTCAGGCGGGTAAAGCGTGCGACGATAATATTCGCCACCATGCCGAAAGCCATAATAAGCGCGGTCGCTGCACCGTATTTTTCCAGCGCAATAGACACAATCGCTTCATTGTTTGGAATAATGCCCTGAATCGTAAAGGCGTGCTCAAACATACCGCCCAAAGGATTTAATGAACCCACAAGCACCGTGGCGCCGCCGCCCAGTACAATAAAGCCAAGAATGGTTTTAATCGTCCCTTTAACCACGTCCGAAAAGGCTTTCTTCTGCGCAACCAGACCAATAAGCGCAATTAAACCGACCAGCACCGAAGGGACTTTTAAAATATCAACAACGAAATTCAGCGTTTCAAGGATAAACATATCCACCTCGCCTTATCAGGGTTATTGTCTTTCGAACCAGGCGCGCAGCTGCGCTTCAAGTTCGTTGATGTCGATGATGTTGTTAATCACCACCAGCTGGGTTTCCGGCACGCTGGCGCTGGCCGCAATGTCTTTTGCCATCACGAAAAGATCGGCCGCGCCCGGCGTGGCCGAGGAGAGATCGGAATGTTCAACCTCAGCCTCAATCTCCAGTTTTTTAAGCACCTTTTTAATATTCATTTCGACCATAAAACTGCTGCCCAGGCCGGAGCCGCAAATAGCCATGATTTTCATTGTTGTCCCCTTATTTTGAGTAGAGCACGCCCCATCACGCTGTCGCGTAATGTTGTGAATAATCGGATTAAAGAATTAAATCAGAAGCGGTCAATAATCGTTTTAATTTCCTCCAGGGTATTCGCCTGATGCAGTTTCTCCATATCCTCGTCGCTGGAAAATAATTCTGCGAGTGCGGATATCATTTCGATATGGCTATGTTTATCCGGTGCCGCAAGCATAATAATGACATCGACAGGGTCAAACTCACCGGCACCAAACGAGACGCCCTGTTTTAGTTTTAATAAAGACAACCCCAGTCCTTTGGCGCCTTCCTCCGGCCGCGCATGCGGCATCGCCAGCCCTGGTGCCAGCACATAATAGGGTCCTAACGCGTGGTGCTGCTGGATGATGGCCGTGACGTATTCAGGCTCAATCACCTGCAAGTCCAGAAGCGGCTTCGCGCACAGCTCAAGCGCCTGCGGCCAGTTTTCCACGCTATCCTGCAGCGTGATGGTTGTATCATATATCCTTTTTTTGAGCACTTTTCACTCCCGCTACACGCTAAAGATGAGCAAACTTTATTCAACACATCGCAGAATGACTGCGATCGGGATCACAAAGATAGCGCTACCAATAGTTAACATGCAGAAATGTGATAGCGCTATCAAATTACAATCACGGCGCTAAATCACAGCAAAAAAAGGGATTTAAGGCGTATACTGCCTGTCACGTGAAGCGAAGGAAATGAAGAACGCGTCTGGTCAGCAGGAAGGTGTATGTCTCTAACCCGAAAACGGCGCAGTACTGGTAAAGTGACACTCGCCGATGTCGCACAGCTTGCCGGTGTGGGCACGATGACCGTGTCCCGTGCACTCCGCACGCCCGAACAGGTTTCCGATAAACTACGAGAAAAAATTGAAGCTGCCGTGCAGGAGTTGGGTTATATGCCTAATCTTGCCGCCAGCGCGCTGGCCTCGGCGTCGTCGTGGACGATAGCCATGGTGGTGCCTAATCTCTCCGAAGCCGGATGCTCGGAGATGTTCGCCGGGCTACAGCAGGTGCTACAGCCTGCCGGGTATCAGATCATGCTGGCTGAATCCCAGCATCGTCTTGAGCAGGAGGAGAAATTGCTGGAGACGCTGCTGGCGTCGAATATTGCCGCCGCTATCCTGCTCAGCGTTGAACATACCGACACCGTTCGTCACTGGCTGAAAAATGCCTCTATTCCGGTGATGGAGATGGGCGCCATGCGCGCCGATCCGATTGATATGAATATCGGGATTGATAACGTTGCAGCCATGTATGAGCTAACGGAAATGGTGATTAAGCGCGGCTACCAAAATATAGGCCTGCTGTGCGCCAACCAGGAGCAGTGGATTTTCCAGCAGCATCTGCAGGGCTGGTACAAAGCAATGCTTCGCCACCATATGTCGCCGAACCGGGTCATTAACGCGGCGATGCCGCCGAGCTTCTCGACCGGCGCGGCACAGCTGCCAGAATTTCTGCTGGCGTGGCCGGAGCTGGATGCGCTGGTGTGCGTCTCTGACGAGCTGGCCTGCGGCGCGCTGTACGAGTGTCAGCGCAGGCGAATCAAAGTGCCGGACGATCTGGCGGTGGTAGGCTTTGGCGATAGCGACGTGAGCCGCGTCTGCCAGCCGCCGCTGACGACGATGGCGGTGCCGCATCGTAAGATTGGAATTGAAGCCGGGAAAGCGTTGCTGGAGCGTCTGAATGACGGTGACTGGCGCGATCAAAAACCCATCGCGTCCAGTCTGTGTCTGAGAGAGAGTTGCTGACGCTTACTCAGCCTCTTCCTCTTTCTCTGTTTTGGTCGATTCGTTTTTGGCGTTGCGGGTCATCCACAGCGCCAGCGCTTTTAACGAATCAGGCGTAAACTCGTCGCAGCGCGCGGTGATCTCTTCCGGCGTCATCCAGCTGACTTCACTCACCTCTTCTTCCTGCAGCGCGAATGGCCCGTGGGAAACACAGCTAAACAGCCCGCCCCAGACGCGGCAGTTTTCGTCTTCGAAATAGAACTGACCGTGCTCGGCAAACGGCACACCTGCGATGCCTAACTCTTCTTCCGCTTCACGACGTGCGGAATCCAGCAGCACTTCATCTGCCTGCACAACCCCACCTGCGGTGGCATCCAGCATACCCGGAAGAAAATCTTTGGTATCCGTACGGCGCTGGACCAGAATTTTGCCCATACCGTCATGCACAACGATGTATGTTGCGCGGTGGCGCAGACGCTCCGCACGCATTTGTTCGCGGCTGGCCTGTGCGATCACTTCATTCTCTTCGCTGACAATGTCAACCCACTCTGTACTTGCCAAATGACTCTGCTCCACCATCGGGAAACCTTCTCTTCTAAGCGCTCTTTCGGCGCGTTTGCAGTTGAGGTGTAACTTACGGATTAATCGCTATCTGCGCAATAACTTGCTGATCATTAAGTGCGATAACGCTCAGGGTATTTCCATCCAGAATGCCATAGCTCGCAGGATAACCGCCTTTCGGTATGCTGACCGAACCCGGGTTAAAGTGATAAATCTCACCGCGCTTTTCAGCAACCGGAATATGAGTATGACCGTAAACCAGGACATCGCCAGCCGCGAGCGCCGGGAGATTATCCGGGCTAAAAAGATGCCCGTGCGTCAGGAACAGGCGGCTTTTTTCCAGCAGCACCTGTTGCCATGGCGCGGTAAGGGGAAAATGCAGCAGCATCTGATCCACTTCGCTGTCGCAGTTGCCGCGAACGGCAATGATGTGCGAGGCATACGGGTTGAGCTTTTCCGCAACCTGCGCAGGCGCGTAGCCCTCCGGCAGCGCGTTGCGCGGGCCGTGATTGAGCACATCTCCCAGAATAATCAGCCACTGCGCGCCGCTTTGTGCAAACAGGGAGATAACACGCTCGGTAGCGGGCAGCGCTCCATGGATATCCGACGCAAACATCAGTTTCATCAGTCACTCCTCGGGAAAACAGACTGCCCCCATCATACCTGAAGCGTCCGGGCTTATCAGCCCGCGCGCTTAGCGGAGAGTGCCACATAGCGCTGCACGGAGGCGCGCTGCCACTGAAACGCGGCATAATCCACCAGCAGCTGCGGCACCTCATCGCCGTTGATGATCAGACGGTTAAGCATCAACGCCAGATCGGTGTCGGCAATGCACCATTCGCCGAAGAGGTTCGGGTTGCCGTGAGCGAGGAGCGAGGTGGCGGCTTCAATCAGTTTTTGCGCGCTTTCACGGCCATCTGCGCTGAGCGCTGGCTTTTTCACCCCGGCAAACACGACGTCCGTCGAGCGTTCCACGCGAATCGGCACCAGATCGCTACGCAGCCACGCCTGGATCTGCCGCGCCCGCGCGCGTTTTTGCAGGTCGTGAGGATAGATGCGCTCCCACTCAGGCGGCGCGAACCGATCTTCCAGATATTCATCAATTGCCGACGATTCGCTCAGGGCAAAACCATCAATCTCCAGCACCGGCACGCGTCGGGTCAGATCGTAACCCTGCCACTGCGGCTTGAGATGTTCACCGCCGTCGAGATCAACGGTCTTCAGCGTAAAAGTGAGCCCTTTTTCAGCCAGCGCAACGTATACGCTCATGACATAGGGAGAAAAGAAATTCGCATCGGACCACAACGTGATTACGGGCTGGTTCATAACATCCTCATCGGCTGATCGGTTTTTACTCAACATATAATCTCTTTGCCTCGCTGTCACTTGATGAAAACTCACGATTTACAACAACCACCTATACTCATTTGTCATGGCACCACTATTCGCATGGACAGGAGTTGAGAATGATCGACCTTTATTACGCCCCTACCCCAAACGGCCATAAGATCACCCTCTTTCTTGAAGAAGCCGAGCTGGATTACAGGATCATTCGCGTGGATATCAGCAAAGGCGATCAGTTCAGCCCTCTCTTTCTGGCTATCTCGCCGAATAATAAAATCCCGGCGATTATTGATAACCAGCCGGCGGACGGGGGCAGGCCGCTGAGCCTGTTTGAATCCGGTGAAATTTTGCTCTACCTGGCGGAGAAAACCGGCAAACTGCTGAGCGGCGAACTGCGCGAGCGTCACCATACCCTGCAATGGCTCTTCTGGCAGGCGAGCGGGCTGGGGCCCATGCTGGGTCAAAATCATCACTTTACCGCTTACGCCCCGCAGCCCATTCCTTATGCTATAGAACGTTATCAGGTTGAGACTCAACGGTTGTATGACGTTCTGAACCGTCGGCTGGAGAAAACGCCGTGGCTCGGGGCGATCATTACAGTATTGCCGATATCGCCTGCTGGCCGTGGGTGAATACGCATGAAAAACACCGCATTGACCTGGCCTCTTACCCGGCGGTGAACAACTGGTTTGAGCGCATTCGAACCCGCCCGGCCACCGAGCGGGCGATGCAAAAAATCCAGCAGATTTAACCCTCTATGAGGCTGGGTGCCCGCGAGCCTCTCATGTATGATGAGCGGGAAATACTGACACGGAGAAGACCTGCAATGTCACAGCCAGATGCTGTTATTCGTATAAAAAATTTACGCTTGCGTACCTTCATCGGTATCAAAGAGGAAGAGATCGCCAACCGTCAGGATATTGTCATTAACGTGGTGATTCACTACCCCGCAGACAAAGCGCGGGCCAGCGAAGACATCAACGACGCGCTGAACTACCGCACGATCACCAAAAACATCATTCAGTACGTGGAGAATAACCGCTTCTCTCTGCTGGAAAAATTAACTCAGGATGTGCTCGATATCGCACGCGAACATCACTGGGTCACTTATGCTGAAGTTGAGATCGATAAACTTCACGCCCTGCGCTACGCCGATTCCGTCTCCATGACGTTAAGCTGGCGACGCCAGGCGTAAACCTGGAGGTTGTATGAAGATTTTGCTGACCGGCGGTACAGGCCTTATTGGTCGTCACCTCATTGCGCGTCTGCAGGCCTTGCATCACGACATTACCGTGGTCACGCGCAGCCCGGAGAAGGCGCGCCAGGTACTGGGGGCGGGTATTGATATCTGGAAAAATCTGGCCGAGCAGCAAAATCTGGACGGCTTCGACGCCGTCATTAACCTCGCGGGTGAACCCATCGCCGATAAGCGCTGGACGGAAGAGCAAAAACAGCTGTTATGCAGCAGCCGGTGGAACATTACCGAAAAGCTGGTCGAGCTTATCCGCAATAGCCACACCCCGCCTTCGGTGCTGATTTCGGGTTCCGCAGTGGGCTATTACGGCGATCTCGGCGAGGTGGTGGTGACCGAGGAAGAGCCACCCCATAACGAATTTACCCATAAGCTCTGCGCCCAGTGGGAGCGTATCGCCAGTGCGGCGCAGAGCGATCGTACCCGCGTTTGCCTGCTACGGACCGGCGTCGTGCTTGCGCCTAAGGGCGGTATTCTGGCGAAGATGCTTCCCCCTTTCCGGCTCGGACTCGGCGGCCCCATCGGCAACGGTCGTCAGTACCTGGCGTGGATCCATATCGACGATATGGTCAACGGTATTCTCTGGCTGCTGGATAACGATCTGCGCGGGCCGTTTAACATGGTTGCGCCGTATCCGGTGCGTAACGAACAGTTTGCCCACGCGCTGGGGCATGCCCTGCACCGCCCGGCGATATTACGCGTGCCTGCCACGGTCATTCGCCTGATGATGGGTGAAGCGTCCGTGCTGGTATTAGGCGGACAGCGGGCGCTGCCAAAACGGCTGGAAGCGGCGGGCTTTGCGTTCCGCTGGTATGAATTAGAAGAGGCCCTGGGGGATGTGGTGCGGTGAATATGTTACAGTGACAGGCCATGTTCCGAAGAAATGGCGTAACAATGGCAACAATCACCACACCCCGGCTTCACCTCACTCCTTTCGAACCCACCGACTGGGCCTTCTTCCGCTCGCTGCGTGAAGATCGCAGCATCATGCGCTACATGGCCGCCATCGCGCCGGAAAAAGAGACCCGACGCGTGTTTGCCGCACGCCTGATGGCGGAGCATGTTTTCGTGATCCGCTCTCTGGAGGACGATACGCCGCTGGGTGATATTGGCCTGCAAATCAGCCCTGAGAATCGTGAAGAGGCCGATATCGGCTATACGGTTGTGCCTGCCGCGCAGGGAAAAGGCATTGCCAGCGAGGCGCTGCGCGCGGTGTGTGACTATGGCTTTAATCAAACGGGCGTGAGAGCGATTAACGCGTACGTGCTGGCGGATAACGGCGGTTCGGTGCGGGTGCTGGAGAAAGCGGGGTTTGTGCGCACTCAGGTGCTGGAAAAGGCGTATGAGATTGACGGCGTGCGCTATGACGACTGGGTGTACCGGCTGGAGTGCGGTGCGGCCTGAATGCCCTCACTCCGCCCCTCTCCCACAGGGAGAGGGGGAAAGGCAAAACCTACTTCAGTGACCCTTTCAGGAACTGCTGCAGGCGCGGACTTTGCGGGTTCGCCAGCACCTCGTCCGGGTGGCCCTGCTCTTCAATTTTCCCCTGATGCAGGAAGATAACGTGGTTCGAGACGTTACGGGCGAAGCCCATCTCGTGCGTCACCACCACCATCGTTTTGCCCTCTTCGGCCAGCTTCTGCATGATGCGCAGCACTTCGCCAACGAGTTCAGGGTCCAGCGCGGAAGTCGGTTCGTCGAACAGCAGCACCTCGGGTTCCATCGCCAGGGCGCGCGCAATGGAGACACGCTGCTGCTGACCGCCGGAGAGATGCACCGGGTATTTCATCTGCTGGCGCTCGTCGATACCCACTTTCGCCAGGTATTTCACCGCGCGCTCGCGGGCTTCCTGCTTGCTCAGACCCAGCACCTGAATCGGCGCTTCCATCACGTTCTCCAGCACCGTCATGTGACTCCAGAGGTTGAAGTGCTGGAACACCATCGTCAGACGCGTGCGCAGCAAACGCAGCTGATTCTTATCCGCCACCTTCAGCTGACCGTCTTTGTCTCGGACCAGGTTTATATTCTGCCCGCTCACCACAATCGAGCCTTCGCTCGGCTTTTCGAGGAAGTTAATGCAGCGCAGGAAGGTACTTTTACCCGAGCCGGATGAGCCGATGATACTGATTACATCGCCCGCATTCGCCTGCAGCGACACCCCTTTCAGCACTTCATGTTCGCCGTAGCGTTTGTGCAAATCAATAACGTTTAATTTGTTCTCAGCCATCATCTTTCTCAGTGCGTCGAAGAAGGTTTTATATGCTGCAACCAGCGTTTTTCAGCCTTACGGAACAGGCTAATCAAAACATAAGAGATAATTAAATAGAGCACCGCCGCAATGCCAAACGCGGTAAACGGCTGATAGGTCGCGGAGTTAATATCGCGCGCGATTTTGAGCAGATCCGGCACCGTCGCGGTAAAGGCGAGCGCGGTGGAGTGCAGCATCAAAATCACTTCGTTACTGTACGCCGGTAACGCGATACGCAGTGCCGACGGCAGAATAATGCAGCGATAAAGTTTCACCGAGGAAAAACCGTACGCGCGCGCCGCTTCAATTTCACCGTAAGGGACAGAGCGAATTGCCCCGGCGAAAATCTCGGTGGTATAGGCGCAGGTGTTGAGCGTCAACGCCAGCACCGTACAGTTCAGACCGCTGCGGAAGAACGCATTCAGCATCTCAGTGCCTTTTACGATCTCAAGCGTGTACATCCCCGAATAGAACACCAGCAGCTGCACGTACAGCGGCGTACCGCGAAAGACATAGGTAAACAGCCAGATCGGGAACTGGATAAATTTATTGTTCGACACGCGGCCAATGGCGAGAAACACCGCCAGAATGCCGCCCATCACCACGGACGAAATCAGCAGCCAGAGCGTAATCGCCACGCCGGTAAAGCGATAGCCATCCGTCCACAGCAGGGATTTCCAGTATTCCTGAATAATCTCAATCACAGGTCAGCCCTCTTCACACCCACGGAGTAGCGACGTTCGAGCAGAAGCAGCACACCATTGGAGACGGTCGTAAAGACCAGATAAATCACGCCACAGACCACCGCAAAGTAGAACGGCTCCCAGGTGCTCTTGCCCGCCAACTGAGTCGCTTTCACAACGTCTTCCAGACCGAGCAGAGAGACCAGCGCTGTCGCTTTGAGGATAACCTGCCAGTTGTTGCCGATACCCGGCAGCGCGTAGCGCATCATGGCCGGGAACATAATCCGGCGAAACGTTTGTGAAGAGGTAAAACCAAATGCGGTTGCCGCCTCAATGTGGCCTTTCGGCACGGCCATGTAAGCGCCGCGGAAGGTTTCGGTGAAGTAGGCACCGTAGATAAAACCGAGGGTAATAATACCGGCCACCATCGGGTCGATATCAATTTGTCCCAAGCCCATCGCGTCCGTTACGCTGTTCAGCGCAATCTGCAGACCGTAAAAGATAAGCAGCATCAGCACCAGATCGGGAACGCCGCGAATAAGCGTGGTGTAGCCTTCAAAAATCAGCGCCAGCGGTTTGTTAGCCGAAAGCTTCGCCCCTGCGCCTGCCAGACCTATCAGCACCGCCAGCACCACGGAGCTGATAGCCAGCTCAAGGGTGACAAGCGCGCCCTGTAAAATAACGCCAGAAAATCCGTACAGCATACCGCGAGCCCTGTCGTATCGTGAGTGGTGGAACCGTGTCTTTTCCCCTCCCGCCGCGGGAGGGGCCGCACGTTATATGACGGGGCGATTAGCCGCCGTAAACATTAAAATCAAAATACTTTTTCGCCAGCTTGTCGTACGTGCCGTCAGCGCGCATTTCAGCAAACGCTTTGTTCAGCGCCTCGCGCAGCTCGTTGTCTTCTTTGCGCAGGCCCATACCGGTGCCCACGCCAAACAGCTTCACGTCCTTAATGGACGGGCCGCCAAACTTATAATCTTTACCTACCGGCGTTTTCAGGAAGCCTTCGCTTGCCGCGACTTCATCCTGGAATGCCGCATCAATTCGGCCTGCCGTCAGGTCAGCGTAGATATTTTCCTGGCCCTGATAGGAGACGATCTCAATCCCCTTCGGCGCCCAGTGTTCGTTGCCGTAGGTTTCCTGCGTGGTGCCCTGCAGCACGCCGACGCGTTTACCTTTCAGCGACTCCAGCGTTGGCTGAATGTCAGAAGCTTTAGCCACCACCAGACGAGAATCGGCCGCATAGAGTTTGTCGGTGAAGGCAATCTCCTGCTGGCGTTTTTCGGTGATGGAGAGCGAGGACATAATCACGTCGATTTTTTTCGCTTTCAGGGACGGGATCAGCGCATCCAGCGGGTTCTCAACGTAGGTACACTGTGCTTTGATACGTTTGCACAGCTCGTTAGCCAGATCGATGTCAAAACCGACCAGTTCACCCTTTGAATTCTTCGATTCGAACGGCGCATAGGTTGGATCGGTACCAATGCGAATTTTCTGCGGTATGGCTGCGAATGCCGTGGTGGCGCTGGAAAACGCCAGTACCAGAGATAGTGACAACACGAGTTTTTTCATATTTGTCCTCAACAAACTGTCTTCATACGGGATTTTTACGACGACGGGGTGGTGCTAATGTGCCATTAATCCCCTCTGTCAGGCAAAGATTAATGCCCTTCAGGCGGGAATTTTTGCATTATAAATGCGTAAGTATGCACAAAGCGATCCAATACAGTGCAATTAATGCACTGCATTGGGTCAAGCGCTCCCGTAACGCACCTTTGCGGTGCGTTACCGCCGGGTATTATTCACCGTATACGTTGAAGTCGAAGTATTTCTTCGCCAGTTTGTCGTAAGTACCGTCTTTACGCAGCTCTGCAAAGGCTTTGTCAAAGGCGGCTTTCAGCTCGGTATCATCCTTACGCAGGCCAATACCGGTGCCGTCACCAAAGTATTTTTTGTCTTTCACCGACGGGCCAGCAAACGCGTAGTCTTTACCCGCAGGCTGTTTCAGGAAGCCTTCGCTCGCGGCGACTTCATCCTGGAATGCCGCATCCAGACGGCCTGCCGACAGGTCAGAGTAAATCAGATCCTGGTTCTGGTAAGCCACCACGTCTACGCCCTTCTCGCGCCAGTTAGCATTGGCATAACCTTCCTGCGTCGATCCCTGAAGCACGCCGACGTGCTTGCCTTTCAGCGAGTCGATGGTGGGCTTAATCGGGGAGCCTTTCGGCGCAATCAGGCGAGAATCCGCGGCGTAAAGCTTGTCAGAGAAGGCAATTTCCTGCTGACGTTTCTCAGTGATGGAGAGAGAAGAGATAATGGCGTCGATTTTCTTGGCTTTCAGCGACGGGATTAACGCGTCAAAGTCGCTGCCCACCCATGTGCATTTCACCGCAATGCGTTTGCACATTTCATTTCCCAGATCGATATCAAACCCCACGAAATCGCCTTTCGCATCCTTGGAAGAGAATGGCGCGTAGGTTGCGTCTGTACCGATACGAACCGTCTGTGGAAGCGCTGCGTAGCTACCTGCTGCCGCACTTAACCCCACGAGCAAAGACAGAGCCAGAACCGTCTTCTTCATACATTTACCCTCAAGTACCGTGATTTTATTATGTATTGTGTTGTGTGTTGTGTGTTGTGTTGCAGGCTTCATCTTGCAGGTCTTATGCCACATTGCCGTCTGGTCAAAACTTCGACGTTAAATATGTTAATAAAACGTTGCGATATTGCCTTAATGGTGAAAGATAGCAGGTCTGCCGAACGAACCGGAAAGAGAAAAAGGGAAAAAACGAATTAAATGTCGAGGATATGATCGCCGTTGCATAATTGCCCTGAAACAGGGCAACGTCTCTTTTCATGCACTCTGTTTGTGCACAGAATCAGGCCCCTTGCCAGCGGGCGAAGAGATCTTCAGGCAGGTCGATGTCAAACTGATCCAGCACGCGGTTAACGGTCTGATTAATCACGTCATCCAGCGAGGTCGGGCGATGATAAAACGCCGGTACCGGCGGCATGATGACGGCTCCAAGCTCGGCGGCCTGCGTCATTAAACGCAGGTGGCCGAGATGCAGCGGCGTTTCCCGCACGCACAGCACCAGAGGACGACGCTCCTTCAGCACCACATCCGCCGCGCGCGTCACCAGGGTGTCGGTATAGCTGTTCACAATGCCGGAGAGCGTTTTAATTGAACAGGGCAGGATCACCATGCCGGCTGTTTTAAACGAGCCTGAGGAGATGCTGGCGGCGATATCACGGGCATCGTGAACCACATCCGCCAGTGCCTGAACATCGCGCAGGGAGAGATCGGTTTCCAGAGAGAGGGTCTGCCGCGCCGCCTGGCTCATCACCAGATGAGTCTCGACTTCCGCCACATTACGCAGAACCTGTAGCAGACGTACGCCGTAAATCGCGCCGCTGGCGCCGCTGAGCCCAACAATGAGTCGTTTCATGATTTTCGCCCTTACTGATTTCAGGGCAGACTGTGCAGGATTTTGTGGGGAGTTGCAAGTGAGGGCATAAGCCCTCACCTGCCTGTGAATCAACCTTCGTTGTGCATCTCTAAGCTTTCGAGATCGTTCTGCAGCTGAACGGCTTTCGCATCGTCGTTGCGCAGCGAATCAAGATAGTCGAGGTACTGCTGGTCAACGTCTTTGGTCACGTAAATACCGTTGAACACGGAGCATTCAAACTGCTGAATTTCCGGGTTCTCGGCACGCACCGCGTCGATGAGATCGTTCAGATCCTGGAAAATCAGGCCGTCGGCACCGATGATCTGGCGAATTTCATCCACTTCACGGCCGTGAGCGATCAGCTCGTTGGCGGTTGGCATATCGATGCCGTACACGTTCGGGAAGCGAATCTCCGGCGCAGCAGAGGCCAGGTAAACTTTCTTCGCACCCGCTTCGCGCGCCATCTCGATAATCTGCTCAGAGGTGGTGCCGCGAACGATGGAGTCATCCACCAGCAGAACGTTCTTGTCGCGGAATTCCGCGCGGTTGGCATTCAGCTTGCGGCGCACGGACTTACGGCGCAGATGCTGGCCCGGCATGATAAAGGTACGGCCAACGTAGCGGTTCTTCACGAAGCCCTGACGGTATGGCTTGTCCAGAATGCGGGCGATCTCCAGCGCGATATCGCAGGAGGTTTCCGGGATAGGAATAACCACGTCGATATCGAGATCGTCCCACTCGCGGGCAATCTTCTCGCCGAGCTTCGTGCCCATGTTTACGCGCGCGCTGTAGACGGAAATCTTGTCGATGAAGGAATCCGGGCGGGCGAAGTAAACGTATTCAAACAGGCACGGGTTACTGACCGGGTTATCGGCACACTGGCGGGTAAACAGCTGGCCCTTCTCGGTGATATAGACCGCTTCGCCCGGCGCAACGTCACGCAGGAACTCGAAGCCCAGGGTATCCAGCGCCACGCTCTCAGAGGCAACCATGTATTCGGTACGGCCATCGCCAAGATCGCGTTTGCCGAGCACCAGTGGACGAATGCCGTTTGGATCGCGGAAGGCAACCATACCGTGACCGATGATCATCGCCACGCAGGCATACGCGCCGCGGATCTGGCGGTTTGTCGCGGCAATGGCAGCAAAGATGTTGTCTGCTTCCAGCGGATAGTGACGGAAGTTATCCAGCTCGCTGGCGAACACATTGAGCAGGATTTCAGAATCAGAGGTGGTGTTAATGTGGCGACGTTTCTCTTCGAACAGCTTTTTACGCAGCTCATGCGCGTTGGTCAGGTTGCCGTTGTGAGCAAGGGTGATGCCATACGGTGAGTTGACGTAGAAAGGCTGTGCCTCAGAGGCGCTGGAACTGCCAGCAGTAGGATAACGAACGTGACCGATCCCCATATTACCTTGCAGACGCTGCATATGGCGGGCTTCAAACACATCGTTTACCAGGCCGTTCGCCTTGCGTAAACGGAAGCAGTTGTTTGCATCAATGGTGATGATACCCGCAGCATCCTGCCCACGGTGCTGAAGCACCGTTAACGCGTCATAAATCGACTGGTTTACCGGCATGAAACCGGCGATACCGACAATACCGCACATTCGTCTTTTCCTCGTTAAGCCACATCTCAGGGTTTATGCCCTGGGCAAAAAACTCGACGAGCTTTGCAGATAGTCAAAGAACCATCTGATGATGAAGCTGAACTCTGGAATGAGCTGCGATTTTTGCCAGTCTTCGCTTTTGGAGAACCCGGTAAAGGTATCCAGGAAGAACAGGATCGCGGCCACAATCAGCACGCCTCGTAATGCCCCGAAACAGATCCCGAGCACCCTGTCCGTTCCTGACAGACCGGTTTTCTCGACCAGCTGACCTATCACATAATTCACGATAGCGCCGACAATCAGCGTTGCGATAAACAGCACCGCAATGGCAATTCCGTTTCGGACCAGTTCATCTTCAAAGCCCGTGAACCAGACAGACAGGTAAGTGTAGTAATGACTGGCAACAAAGAAAGCACAACCCCAGGTTACCAGCGATAACGCTTCACGAACAAAGCCACGGATCAGGCTAACCAGACAGGAAAAACCAATCACCGCAATGATGGCGTAATCAATCCAGACCATATGTGTCCCACGATTTAACGCCCTGTCATCCAGTTCGGGGCGAATTCTAACAGAAAAAGAAAACGTTTGCGTAGGGATTTCCTTCCCGCGCGTAAATAAAAAAGGCGCTGAAAAAATGTTCAACGCCGTGGCTTATCGCCTCTCTCTTTAAGGAGCAGGTCGTACTTAGTTCGCGCTGTAGCCCATCACCACACCGCTCAGGCCGGAGATCTGCTTCAGCTCACCGAGTGAACCTTTAAGCTTATCTTTGGACGCTTCTGGCCCCACGAGGATACGGGTAATTTTACCCTGTACCGGCGTGGAAGGTGAAGTGTAAACACGATATCCCGCACTGCGCAGTTTGCTCACAACCTCGTTGACCTTATCGGCGTTTTTCAGCGCGCCCAGCTGTACAACGTAGGCTTTACCGGTCGGTGCCGCGTCTTGTTTCGCCGGCGGTGGCGTTTCTGAGGCTGCAGCCAGTTGCTCAGCCGCTTTATCCCGCTGCGGTTTCGGCTGCGGCTTCTCAACCGGCTTCGGTTTTTCAACCGGTTTAGGCTGCTCTACCGGCACCGGATCGATGTCGCTGCTGCTCGCTGCCGCCAGGCGAGACGGATCGAGCGACGGTGCGGCGGCATCGCCTGCACGCACCTCTTCCGCCGCCCCTTCCGGAGGCTGGGCAGGAAGCGCCTGCGTCGCCGCTGGCAGCATATCCGGCTCGTCGCGGTCACCCGGTTTCGGCACCAGCGGAATAGCGGCAAACTCATCCTGATAATGCTTTTTCTGCCCGTCGAGCAGACCCGGGAGAATAATCACCCCGAGCGCGACCAGCACAATGGTTCCTGTTAAACGGTTCTGAAACTTACTCGCCACCGGTTCTCCCCGCGTCCATCACTTCCATGACATGTGCCACCGTGTGGAATGAACCACACACCAGCACGGTATCTTCTGGTTTAGCATCCGCCATCGCGGCATGCCAGGCCTGAGCCACGCTGCTATAGATTGCGCCTTTGCCGAGATGTTCCATCAGCTGCTCGGCCGTCGCGCCGCGCGGCCCTTCCAGAGGAGCACAATACCAGCTATCGACCACACTCTCCATGCAGGCCAGCGTCCCCCCGATATCTTTATCATGAAGCATACCGATTACCGCCAGCACGCGCCCGGTTTTTGGTAACGATTTGAGACGTCCCGCGAGATACGCCGCCGCATGCGGGTTGTGTGCCACGTCCAGAATCAGGCGCGGCGACTCGCTGACAATCTGGAAACGCCCGGGCAGAATTGCGCTCTGAATGCCGTCGCGGATTGCCCGCTCGCTCACCGCTAATCCGCTGGCGCGCAGTGCCGCCAGCGCGGTGGCTGCGTTCGGCTGCGGCACCTGCGGCAGCGGCAGGTTGTCCAGCGCGCCCTGCGCATCGCTAAAGCGCCAGACGTTATCCTGAACCTCATACAGCCAGTCAACGCCACGGCGCAGCAGACGCGCGCCCTTCTCGTTTGCCACGTCAGCAATGGTGTACGGCATATCCGGTTCGCCGACCACGGCGGGTTTATTTGCGCGGAAAATACCGGCCTTCTCGCGGCCAATGCTTTCACGATCCGGTCCCAGCCAGTCTATATGGTCCAGCGCGATGCTGGTGACCACCGCCACGTCCGCATCCACCATATTGGTCGCATCAAGACGTCCGCCGAGGCCGACCTCAAGGATCACCACATCCAGCTGCGCCTGTTTGAACAGCCACAGCGCCGACAGGGTGCCGTATTCAAAATAGGTTAATGAGATCTCACCGCGCGCGGCTTCAATTTCCGCAAACGACGCCGTATGTGCCGATTCCGGCAGCTCGCTGTTCTGCACGCGAACCCGCTCGGTGTAGCGAACCAGGTGTGGAGAGCTGTAAACGCCTACCCTGTACCCCGCCGCCATCAGGACGGATTCCAGCGTGCGGCAGGTGGTGCCTTTACCGTTGGTGCCCGCGACCGTAAACACGAAAGGCGCCGGTTTGAGCACATCAAGACGCGCGGCGACCTGGCTTACGCGCTCAAGCCCCATATCGATGGTTTTACTGTGCAGGTTTTCCAGATAAGAAAGCCACGCGGCCAGGGGCGACGTGGCTAGGGGAATGCTTTTATTTTCCATAATGCCCGGTTGTCATTAACAGATTAGAAAGCAAAAGGGCAGCGCCAACCGGCCCTGCCCTTTTCAGTTATCAGGCCTCGGGTTCCTGATCCGGTACCACCACGCCTTCGCGCGGCTCATCCGGGTTCGGCGCTGGCAGATTCATCAGCTTCGCCAGGATGCTCGCCAGCTTCAGGCGCATTTCCGGACGGCGGACGATCATGTCGATGGCGCCTTTCTCAATGAGGAACTCACTGCGCTGGAAGCCCGGCGGCAGTTTTTCACGAACGGTCTGCTCGATAACGCGAGGACCCGCGAAGCCGATCAGCGCTTTTGGCTCAGCGATGTTCAGATCGCCCAGCATCGCGAAGCTCGCGGAGACGCCGCCCATGGTTGGGTCGGTCAGCACGGAGATATACGGCAGACCGCGCTCCTGCATTTTCGCCAGCGCAGCAGAGGTTTTTGCCATCTGCATCAGCGACATCAGCGCTTCCTGCATACGCGCACCGCCGGAGGCAGAGAAGCAGATCAGCGGACAGTTGTCTTCCAACGCCTGCTCAACGGCACGCACGAAGCGCGCACCGACCACGGAGCCCATTGAGCCCCCCATAAAGGAGAACTCAAACGCAGCGGCAACAACCGGCATCTCATGCAGGGTGCCCTTCATAACGATCAGCGCGTCTTTCTCGCCGGTCTCTTTCTGCGCAGAGGCCAGACGATCTTTGTATTTTTTGGAATCGCGGAACTTCAGCACGTCTTTTGGCTCGAGTTCGCTACCCAGCTCTACCAGAGAGCCTTCGTCCAGCAGGCTATGCAGGCGGTTGCGCGCCGACATACGCATATGGTGGTCACACTTCGGACACACCTCAAGGTTGCGTTCCAGCTCTGCGCGATACAGAACCTGACCGCAGCTATCACACTTCGTCCATACCCCTTCAGGAATGCTCGCTTTGCGAGTCGGGGTAATGTTGCTTTTAATTCGTTCAATCCAGCTCATTGATAACCTTTCTGCCTGAACCTGGTCGTATGCCAGTTTTGCTATAAGAGGCGAATAATGCCATTTTTGCCTCCAACAGACCATGAATGTTGCACATTAAAACATAACAGCCCGAAACTTTGGATAAAAAAGTGGTCGAACCGCCAGCGTGCATTTACTTCGCTTGCTTTGCCGCCGCGCGTTTGTGACGAATAATCTCGATAACGCCAGGCAGTACGGAAAGCACAATAATCGCTACAATCAGTAACTTAAGGTTTTCCTGAACCACCGGCAAGTCGCCAAACAGGTAGCCTGCATAGGTAAACAACAGCACCCACAGCAGCGCACCCACGACGTTATACATCGCAAAATGACGATAGGACATATGCCCCATTCCCGCCACAAACGGTGCAAATGTGCGCACAATAGGCACAAAACGCGCAAGGATAATGGTTTTTCCGCCATGGCGTTCATAGAACGCATGGGTTTTATCTAAATAGCTGCGACGGAAAATTTTCGAATCAGGATTGCTGAACAAGCGCTCACCGAACACTCGTCCAATCGTATAGTTGACCGCGTCACCGACAATAGCGGCAATCACCATCAGCACAACCATTAGATGCACGTTCAGATCGTTAGTGGGTAACGCCGATAACGCCCCGGCAACGAACAGCAGTGAATCCCCTGGCAGGAATGGGGTAACGACCAGACCGGTTTCACAGAACAAAATGAGGAACAGAATGGCATACACCCAGACGCCATACTGCGCGACCAGCTCCGCCAGGTGAACATCAATATGCAGAATGAAATCAATCAGAAAACGTATTACGTCCATATTGTCTAAGCCCTAATTGCACCTTTGTTTAGTCCGCTAAAAACAGCGGGCCCATTGGCGGTTTCGGCAGGTCAAATCGATCCGGATAGTCTACTGAGACCAGATACAATCCTTCCGCTTTCGCCGTGGCTGCCGCAAGCGTTCTGTCCTTCGCTGCAAGCAGGTCTGCAATCCAGCTCTCCGGCTGGTGTCCGGCACCCACTTCCATCAGGCTGCCCACAATATTCCGAACCATATGATGTACAAAGGCATTGGCTTTGATATCCACCACCACATACGCGCCAAAACGGCTGACGTTTATGTGCATGACGTTGCGCCACGGCGTACGGGACTGACACTGCACCGCACGAAACGACGTAAAGTCATTCTCACCAATCAGACACTGCGCCGCGCGATGCATACGTTCTGCATCAAGAGGCTCATAAAAATGCGTCACGCCCTGGCTTAACACCGCAGGACGCAGGCGCTGGTTGTAGATGACATAACGGTAGCGACGCGCCGTGGCGCTAAAGCGCGCGTGAAAATCGTCCGGCACAGCTTTTACCCAACGCACCGCAATGTCACCAGGCAAATTCGCATTTACACCCAGGGTCCAGGCGGCATCCTTACGCACGGCGGTGGTTTCAAAGTGCACCACCTGCCCCGTGCCGTGAACACCTGCGTCCGTACGTCCCGCGCACAGGACGTTAATCGGCTCGTTTGCCACCTGAGAGAGCGCTTTCTCCAGCTTCTCCTGGACGCTGCGCACCTCATTCTGACGCTGCCAGCCATAATATTTACTGCCATCGTACTCAATTCCGAGGGCAATTCTATGGACCGGCTTTTGTTCCACGTCTGACATCAGTACAGGTACTCCTGCACCAGTTTCTCAGCGATTTTGACCGCCATCAGCGCGCCGCCAAAGCGAACGTTGTCGGCAACGGACCAGAACTGAACCTGTTCCGGCATACCGTAGTCGTTACGCACGCAGCCAACGGAAAGATGCGCGTTACCAGTGGCATCGCCAACCTGCGTCGGGAACTCGCTCTCTTCAGAGAGCACGATGTCTTCACCGCGGCCAAACGCATCGCGCGCCTCTTCTGCCGCCAGCGGGCGGAGGGCTTCAAAGCCAACCATCTGCGCGTGGCCGTAGAAGACCGGGGACTGTACGACGTTCGCGGAGATCATCAGGCCATCATCCTGCAGAATTTTACGCACTTCATCGACGATACGACGCTCTTCGCGTACAGAACCTTCGCGATCCGGAAGCAGCGGCAGCATGTTGAACGCCAGCTGGCGGCCAAAGTAATCATCTTCGTCAATCGGGATACCGTTCAGCAACTTCGCGCTCTGCCCGGCCAGCGCGTCAACGGCTTTTTTGCCGTTCGCGGACGCGGACAGCAGGCTGGTGACGATAATGCGCGACAGGCCGCCGTCGTCGATCAGCGGTTTAAGGGCGGTCAGCAGCTGGCTGGTCAGGCTGTTCGGTACCGCAATGACGTTACGGTTACGGTAGTCAGCCAGCACAAACGGGTTCACGTCCGGCACTACCAGCGGCACATCCGGCTCCATCGAGAACAGACCGCTCAGGTCGATCACCAGGCAGCCTGCGTTTGTCGCCTCTTCAACGTACGCAGCAGTCGCTTCAGCGCCCGCGGCGAAAAACGCCAGCTGCGCCTGCGTCCAGTCGAACGCTGCCGCATCCTGGACCATGACGGATTTACCGTTAAAACGCAGATGCTCACCTGCGCTGTCGGTACGCGCCAGCGCATAGATGTCGCCCACCGGGAACTGACGCTCAGCAAGGGTTTCGAGCAGGGCTTCACCCACGGCACCCGTGGCACCTAAAATGGCAATGTTCCAGCCTTCAGACATGGTGGTTTACTCCAGAAATAAAAAAGCGTCCCTGTCGGAGTATCCGACAGGGAGCATTAAGAAGACATTAACGTGCCGGGTGATGAACGGCGTTAAACCCCAGCTTATGCAGCAGCGTCGTCGCCGACGCGTCGTCGCACATCACATACAGGGAAGACCACTCGCGGCGCTCAACATAGTCCTTGCGCAGCTTATCAAACTCACCCGGGATCCCCGCCACTTTACGCAGCAGCGCATCATCGCGGCGCACATCATACACCAAATGCACCAGCCTTTTCAGCGTTGCCTGATCGAGCGGGCCATGCAGAGTAATACGGCCAAATTCAGGCGCGGGGAGCAAGGTATCCAGCGCCACCTGCTGCGGATGGCCGATAAAAGTGCTGTAGGCTTCGAAGACCTGCGTGGTGCCGCGGGCTTTGCCCTCCAGGGTATAACCGGCGATATGCGCCGTGCCTACGTCCACCTTGTTAAGCAGCTCAACGTTGAGATCCGGCTCCGGCTCCCAGACGTCCAGCACCACGCTGAGGTCTTGTCCTTCATTCAGACATGTCAGCAGCGCAGCGTTATCGACTACCGGACCACGGCAGGCATTTATCAGAATAGTGCCAGCCTTCAGACGACGGATCAGCGCCTCATCAGCAAGATGCAGCGACTTATACGGCCCCTCTTTAAACAGCGGTGTGTGGAAAGTGAGCACGTCACACTGTTCAACCAGTTCGTCCAGCGAGCGGAAATCCCCGTCATCGCCATTGTCTTTGCGCGGCGGATCGCACAGCAGCGTGCGGATCCCAAACGCTTCCAGGCGTTTTTGCAGGCGCCCGCCGACGTTACCCACGCCGACAATCCCCACGGTGCGGTCTTTCAGCGCAAAACCGTCGCGCTCGGCCAGCATCAGCAGGGAGGAGAAGACGTATTCCACGACGGCAATCGCGTTACAGCCCGGCGCGGCGGAAAAACCGATTCCGGCCTGCGTAAGCCATTTATCATCCACATGATCGGTCCCTGCCGTTGCGGTCCCGACAAACTTAATCGTTTTACCGGCGAGCAACGCCTCATTTACTTTGGTCACCGAGCGCACCATCAGCGCGTCTGCGTCATCCAGTTCGTTGACCGGGATCGGGCGACCAGGAACAGCCTTAACGTTACCCAGGCGGCTAAAAAGCTCACGGGCATAAGGCATATTTTCATCAACGAGGATTTTCACGTCTGAGTACCTGTTTGAGAGGAAGAAAACCTGCCAAGTGTGCCATAATCTGGCCGCCAGGCATATACGTCTGCCAGGTTTACGCTGAGTTTTGACTTTAAGGATTTTTGACGATGCAGCCCATTTCAGGTACGCCGCCACGCCCTCCGGGTGAAGGCCCTGTCACGCCAAACGTTGCCGGTGAACAACCGCTATCCACGCAACAGCGCACCGTGCTGGAACGACTGATCACGCGCCTGATTGCGCTGACTTCGCAGCAAAACGCGGAGGTCTGGGCTGGGGTAAAGCATGATTTAGGCGTGAGGAACGACGCACCGCTGCAGTCGCGCCATTTCCCTGCTGCCGAGCAAAACCTGAACCAGCGTATCAGCACCGCGCAGCAGAACCACACCACGCGCCAGATTGTTGCTCAGTTGACGGAGCTGCTGGGCCAGGGCAATAACCGCCAGGCGGTGAGTGATTTTATTCGCCAGCAGTATGGTCAGACCGCGCTGGGCCAGCTGACGCCAGATCAGCTCAAGACCGTGCTGACCCTGCTGCAGAACAACGAGCTGTCTATTCCGCAGCCTCAGGTGCGCCCGGCGACCGAACGTTCGCTGCTGCCTGCCGAGCACAATACGCTCAAGCAGATGGTGACGAAGCTGGCTGCCGCTACCGGCGAACCGACGAAGCTTATCTGGCAATCCATGCTGGAGCTGTCCGGCGTGAAGGCGGGTGAGCTGATCCCGGCCAAACAGTTTACTCATCTGGTCACCTGGCTCCAGGCGCGACAGACGCTCAGCACCCAGAATGCCCCTACCCTGCATACCGTCCAGGCCGCGCTGAAACAGCCGCTTGAGCCGCACGAGTTTGAAGTCATTCGGGATTACGCCCAGCAAAACTGGCAGGCCACGCCGCAAACGGTACTGACCACCGCGCAGGTGCAGGATCTGCTCAATCAAATCTTCGTTCGCCGCGCCGAGCGTGAGGGCGGCGTGCCGGAGGTGAGAAACATTCAACCGATCTACAGCCCGCTGTTTGCGCCGGTCGTCGAGACGTTCAGAACGCTCTCGGCGCGTCCGGGATTGATGTTTATCGCGCTACTGATTGCACTGGCGATTTTCTGGCTGGTTGCTTAAAACTGCCGGGTGGCGGCTACGCCTTACCCGGCCTACGGTTCGTTCGTTTGTAGGCCCGGTAAGCGAAGCGCCACTGGGCATAAATCTACGATCTGCGAAACGCCACCAGCGTCACCACGATCCCAACCACCGCGGAAACCGCACCGGCCAGAAAGACGGACGGATAACCAAACGAGGTGGCTAACACCCCGGCCAGCGGCCCGGTTACTCCGTATGAGATATCCTGAAACGCCGCATAGCCGCCCAGCGCCGTACCGCGCACCTGCGGAGCCACGCGCTTCACCACCTCAACGCCGAGCGCAGGGAAGATCAGTGAACAGCCGCAGCCGGTTAGCGCCGCGCCAAGCAGCGCAACGGATGCCACGGGAGCATTCCACAGCAGCAGCAGACCCACTGTCTCTATCATCAGCGACGCTACCGCGACCTTCACGCCGCCAAAGCGATCCGGCATCCAGCCAAAAAGCACGCGCATCAGCACAAACGCGCCGCCAAATGCAGTAAGCGTAAAACCGGCCATCGCCCAGCCGCGGCTCATAAAATAGAGCGAGACGAAGGTACCGATCACCGCAAAACCCACGCCCTGCAGCGCCAGGCCAAGACCCGGCTGCCAGATTTGGCCGACCACGCTCCACAGGGAAGGACGCTCGCCTTTGTGCGCGGGCACTTTACGCACCGAGCCGTTAAACGCCCACGCCAGCAGGGGTAAAGCCATCGTGGTGGCGGCCAGCGCAGCAAAACCAAACTGGCTATTAATCAGCAGCCCAAGCGGTGCGCCTGCGGCCAGCGCGCCATAGATGGCCATACCGTTCCAGGACATCACCTTGCCGGAGCGTGCGGGCCCCACCAGCCCCATTCCCCAGGTCAGGGTGCCGGTCAGCAGCTGGCTTTCACCGAAGCCAAGGATTAAACGGCCCAGCACCAGCAGCGCAAACTTATACGCGGCGTCTACCGGCAGGAGAGCAGCCAGCAGCCATGCGCCTCCCGCAAGCCCACAGGCAAACATCCCCTGTAGCGCCGAGCGTTTTGCACCGTGCTGATCCGCCAGCCGTCCGGCGTAACCGCGGGTTAATACCGTGGCTAAAAACTGAATGCCCACGGCAATGCCGACCATGGTGTTGCCATAGCCCAGTTCCTGATGGACGAACAGCGGGATCACCGGCAGCGGCAGGCCAACGGTCATGTAGGTCAGAAATACCGCAAAAGCGATACGGAACAGCGAGGCGTTCGCTGAAGAGGTTGTTTCTGTTTGAATTACTGCAGTCATGCTTTACTCCGAAATGAAGAGTAAGGCGGGGAAATGCCACGCCCCCTCTACCTGATTATCAGGATTAAGGTGCGTTGGTTGACGTTAAACGCTTACGCATTATCGTGAGGATAATGTTGAGGGGTGAAGTTTGCCTGTGAGATCAGCCGCTTGTCAATGCATAAAAAAAGGGAGCCTTATGGCTCCCTTCCGGAATCAAACTTAAAACTTATGCTTTCAGCTTACGCATAACCAGCGTGGCGTTGGTGCCACCGAAGCCGAAGCTGTTTGACATGACGGTAGTCAGCGTCGCGTCCATTGGTTTGGTCACGATGTTCAGGCCAGCAGCCTGCTCGTCCATCTCATCAATGTTGATGCTTGGAGCGATAAAGCCGTTTTCCAGCATCAGCAGAGAGTAGATCGCTTCCTGCACGCCAGCCGCACCCAGAGAGTGACCGGTCATGGCTTTGGTCGCGGAGATTGCCGGGCTGTTGTCGCCGAAAACTTCACGGATCGCACCCAGCTCTTTCACGTCGCCTACCGGAGTAGAGGTACCGTGGGAGTTCAGGTAGTCGATTGGGGTGTCAACGCCGTGCATCGCCATCTTCATGCAACGCACCGCGCCTTCGCCGGATGGCGCAACCATGTCGGCGCCATCAGACGTTGCACCGTAGCCCACGATTTCAGCGTAGATGTGCGCGCCACGTGCCAGAGCATGCTCCAGTTCTTCAACCACAACCATACCGCCGCCGCCAGCGATAACGAAACCGTCACGGTGCGCATCATAGGTACGGGAGGCTTTATCCGGGGTTTCATTGTACTTGGTGGACAATGCACCCATCGCGTCGAATTCACAGGCCATTTCCCAGCCCAGCTCTTCGCCGCCGCCAGCAAATACGATGTCCTGTTTACCCAGCTGGATCTGCTCAACAGCATTACCGATGCAGTGCGCGGAAGTCGCACACGCGGAGCTGATGGAATAGTTCACGCCGTGGATTTTGAATGGGGTCGCCAGGCACGCGGAAACCGCAGAACCCATGGCTTTGGTTACCACGTACGGACCTACCGCTTTCAGACCACGCGGGCTACGCATTGCGTCAGCACCAAATACCTGCGCTTTTGATGAGCCACCGGAACCGGCAATCAGACCCACGCGCGGGTTGTTCTGATAAACCTCTTCGCTCAGGCCGGAATCTTTAATCGCTTCCTGCATGGAGAGATAAGCATAAATAGAGGCATCGTTCATGAAACGAACCACTTTGCGGTCAATCAAACCGGTGGTGTCCAGTTTGACGTTACCCCATACGTGGCTACGCATACCTGAATCTTTAAACTCTTCAGAGAAAGTGATCCCGGAGCGTCCTTCACGCAGAGATGCCAGGACTTCCTGCTGGTTATTACCGATGCTGGAAACAATGCCCAGGCCAGTAATCACTGCACGTTTCATTCAATACCTCTGTAAGTCGCACTATAGTAAGTTTCGAGTCGCACAATAGCGTACACTTGTACGCCGAACAAGTCCGATCAGACATTTTCTGCGGAAATTTGCACCGACGGACTCACATCGTTAAGATCGTGCCACTGCCTGTCAGACGAGTAACTTACGTGAAACAACACGCTATACAACCCGCCAACCTCGAATTCAACGCTGAGGGTACACCTGTTTCCCGAGATTTTGATGACGTCTATTTTTCTAATGATAACGGACTCGAAGAGACCCGCTATGTTTTCCTTGACGGAAACCAGCTCGGCACCCGCTTCCCTTCGCACCCGCGCAGCCTGTTCGTTGTAGCAGAAAGCGGATTCGGCACCGGGCTCAATTTTCTGACCCTCTGGCAGGCGTTTGACCAGTTTCACGCTGCCCACCCTGAGGCTACGCTCCAAAGATTACACTTCATCAGTTTTGAAAAATTTCCGCTCACCGCGCACGACCTGCGGCTCGCCCATCAGCGCTGGCCGGAACTTGCAGCCTGGGCGGATCGGCTTCAGGCGCAGTGGCCGCCCCACATCGGCGGCTGCCACCGTCTGATTCTGGACGGCGGACGCGTGACGCTGGATTTATGGCTTGGCGACATCAATGACCTGACCGATACGCTCGACGACTCGATGAATCAGACGGTGGACGCGTGGTTTCTTGACGGCTTTGCCCCCGCCAAAAATCCGGACATGTGGAGCCAGCGTCTGTTTAGCGCGATGGCCAGGCTGGCGCGCCCTGGCGCGACGCTTGCCACCTTCACCTCGGCAGGCTTTGTCCGCCGCGGACTGCAGGAGGCGGGCTTTACCATGCAGAAGACCAAAGGCTTTGGCCGCAAGCGCGACATGCTGGTCGGCAGAATGGAGCAGACGCTGGACATTCCCGCTCAGGCGCCCTGGTTTGCACGCCACGCCAGCGCGTCACGTGAGGTGGCAATAGTCGGCGGGGGGATAGCCAGCGCCCTGCTGTCTCTCGCACTTCTCCACCGCGGCTGGCAGGTCACGCTCTACTGTGCTGACGACGCGCCAGCAAACGGCGCATCCGGCAACCGCCAGGGGGCGCTCTACCCGCTTTTAAGCGCGCACGACCCGGCCCTGTTCCGGTTTTTCCCGGCGGCATTTACCTTCGCTCGTCGTCTGTACGATGCCCTGCCGGTAGCGTTCGACCATGACTGGTGCGGCGTGACGCAGCTCGGCTGGGATGAAAAGAGCCAGCAAAAAATCACGCAGATGCTGTCGCTGGGTCTGCCTGACGAGATTGCCCGCGCGGTAAGTGCGCAAGCGGTGGCAGACTCCGCTGGCGTGGAAACCGGCTGTGGGGGCATTCAGTATCCGCTCGGCGGCTGGCTGTGCCCGGCTGAACTGACCGCGGCGGTCATTGCGCTGGCACAGTCGCGCGGGCTGACGGCGCATTATGCTCACACCGTTGAATCGCTGAGCCGAAGCGATCGCTGGAATCTGCGTTTTGCTGATGGCAAAGAGGCGAGCCATGCCAGCGTTGTGCTGGCAAACGGACATAACATCAGCCAGTTTATCCAGACAGAGTCATTGCCGGTTTACCCGGTCGGCGGCCAGGTAAGCCATATTCCTTCCGCGCCCGAACTGAGCAAACTGCGTCAGGTGCTGTGCTATGACGGCTATCTGACGCCGCAAAATCCGTCTAACGGCCATCACTGCATCGGGGCCAGCTATCATCGTGGCGAAACGGATATGCGCTACAGCGAAGCGGATCAGGCGCAGAACCGCCAGCGCCTGATTGACTGTTTCCCGGATGCGGCGTGGGCGAAAGAGGTTGACGTCAGCAAGGGGGAAGCGCGCTGCGGCGTGCGCTGCGCCACCCGCGATCATCTGCCGATGGCGGGAAATGTGCCGGACTACGAGGCAACGCTTGAGGCGTATCAGGACCTTGCTGATAACCGGGATAAAGCGGTAAGCGCGCCGGTTTATCCGGAGCTGTATATGCTGGGTGGATTGGGGTCTCGCGGGCTGTGCTCAGCCCCGCTGCTGGCTGAAGTGTTAGCCGCGCAAATGAGCGACGAGCCGATCCCGCTGGACAGGGTTACGCTTGCGGGGCTGAATCCGAATCGCTTGTGGGTACGGAAACTGCTGAAGGGGAAGAAGGTTAAGTAGGGTGCGGTCTGGGGCCCTCTCCCACTGGGAGAGGGTGCTGAAACACTTACTTCGCTTTCGCCTGCCGGAACAAAGTGTCCCACATGCCTAACACCAGAGACTGATCGCGCGGAGAGAGTTCCCCGGCCAGAATGGCTTTTTCCAGGCTGCGAGTGACTTCAGCGTGAACGGCGTCAGCAGAGTGATCGTCCCCCGCTTCCAGCTCGGCTACCGCGAGCGTCAGGTGACCACGCAGATAACCGCTGGCGAACAGCTCATCATCACTGGCGTGTTCCACCATGTCATCAATTAACGCCAGAATGCGTGATTCAAATTCTGCGATCATCTTCTTTCCTCTGTTAAAGATCTTCCGGCCAAGGGAAGCATTCCGCCGCGATCGCCGGCGTGTGGTAATAATTCTGTAAGGCCTCAATCAGGCGTGCCGGACGTTCCGGGATGCCTTTCTCAAGATATTCCATCACCTGCGCATGCACGCGGCGCTGGAAGACGATACGGTCTGGCTCGAAGTCGCCTTCGAGGTTGTCACAGCTGACGTTGAACGGGAAACCCGCCGCGACGCAGAATAGCCATTCCAGTGCCTGCGGCTTCACTTCCACATCTTCAAACTGGCCCTGCGTAGCGGCATCACGTCCGTCCGGGCAGTACCAGTAACCGAAGTCCACCAGTTCGCGCCGCGCTTTCCCCGCAATGCACCAGTGCGAAATCTCGTGCAAGCCGCTGGCGTAAAAGCCGTGGGCAAAGACGATGCGGTTATACGGAACCTCTGCATCAGCAGGAAGATAGATCGGTTCGTCGTCGCCTTTAATCAGACGGGTATTAAAATCGTCAGCAAAACAGCCGTCGAAAATCTCAATCAGCTGTTCGTATTTATGCGTACTGTTCATTAGTGCATCCCCAACCAGGTGAGGATCTCCTGTCCATGGCTGTCATAAAGAAGTTTGGCGCTCATTACGGCCGAGACGATAACGATCATCGGGCGAATAAGTTTTTGTCCTTTGCTTAACACCAGACGCGAGCCCGCGCGCGCGCCCAGGAACTGCCCTGCCATCATCACAAATCCGGTTGCCCAGATGACCTTACCGCCGATGATAAACAGCAGCAGGCCGCCGACGTTTGAGGTCGCGTTGAGCACTTTGGCATGGGCGGTGGATTTGGCGAGGTTAAACCCGGCCAGCGTCACGAAGGCCAGCGCATAAAATGAACCGGCCCCCGGGCCGAAGAAACCGTCGTAAAAACCCACACAGCCCCCGGCAATCAGTGCAAACGGCAGGCCGTGCAGACGACGCTGGCGGTCTTCTTCACCGAGCTTTGGCATCAGCAGGAAGTAAAGCCCGATGCAGATGACCAGAATCGGCAGGATCTGGCGCAAAATATCGGACTGTACGTGCTGAACCAGCAGCGCACCCGACGTAGAGCCGATAAAGGTCATCAGAATATTGAGCTTCTGGTCGGCAAGGCTCACCACCTTGCGGCGAATAAAATAGAGCGACGCCGAGAGCGAACCGCCGCAGGCCTGAAGCTTATTGGTGGCAAGCGCCTGCGCCGGGCTCATGCCCGCCGCCAGCAGCGCGGGCACGGTTAACAACCCGCCGCCGCCCGCGAGCGCGTCGATAAAACCGGCCAGCATGGCCACAAAGAACAGCACCACCAGCAGCAGCGGTGACACCATAAACAGATCGACGAAATTATCCATTAAAGTACATGCTCATCCAGTAGCGCCTGGCAGGAAGGCGGCAACGGAGGCGGTGTCTTCTTCTCAGGCTTAGAGGTTCCAGGTTTTGCCGGCTCAAACCAGCTTTGCAGTTCCGCACCGCAGCCATCGCCTGGCGGTGGTAGCGGCTGATCTTCACATTCCAGGCTATTCGCCGGGCAGCGCAGACGAACGTGCATGTGCGCACGATGCTGGAACCACGGGCGCACTTTGCGCAGCCAGTCGCGATCGGTTCCGGCATCCATGCAGAGCTGCTGCTTGATAGCCGGGTTAACGAAAATCCGCGTAACGTCGTTATCTTCCGCTGCCAGCTTGATCATGCTGGAAACGTCACGCGTCCACAGGGACGGTACAACGCGCTTACCGTCACTCGCCACCAGATCCAGCGCCTGCGGTTTCAGCAGTTGGGCGGAGGTCCAGCGCGTTTTCGGCAGCTGCAGGAAGATATCGACATCCAGTCCGGTCTGGTGACTGGCGTGCCCACCGTTAAAGCGACCGCCAGCAGGCATCCCCATATCGCCAATCAGCATCGTGCCCAGCCCCAGGTTATGCACCTGATTTCCCAGACGCTGGATGAACAGCACCAGATCCGGATGGCCGAAATAACGTCTCTGATCGGTGCGCATCACCTGATAGGTATCAGACTGGAGAGGAAGCTCCCGGGCACCGACGATACAGCCGTTTGAAAAGGCGCCAATGGACTGCGCGCTCCCCGCCACCGGATGGGTGATTTTTTGCCATGGCGTCGCGGCCAGACTGGCTCCACTGGCAAGCAGCGCCAGCAGAGCAATTGCGGTTTTTTTCATGTTTACCAGCGTGGAATGGTGGTCGTCACATCCGCATTCTGCGCGCGCTGGCGCAGGAAGTGATCCATCAGCACGATCGCCAGCATCGCTTCTGCGATCGGCACCGCGCGGATCCCCACGCACGGATCGTGACGTCCTTTGGTGATCATCTCAACTTCTTCGCCATCGCGGTTAATCGTGTGGCCCGGAACGGTGATGCTGGAGGTCGGCTTCAGCGCGATGTTGGCAACAATCTGCTGCCCGCTGCTGATACCGCCCAGGATGCCGCCCGCATGGTTGCTCTGGAAGCCCGCCTTCGTGATTTCGTCGCGGTTCTGACTGCCGCGAAGCTGAACCACGTCAAAGCCGTCGCCAATCTCTACGCCCTTCACCGCGTTGATGCTCATCAGCGCGTGGGCAATGTCGGCGTCGAGACGGTCAAATACCGGCTCGCCCCAGCCGGCCGGGACGCCGTCGGCCACCACGGTGACTTTCGCCCCAATGGAGTCGCCCTCTTTTTTCAGGCCGCGCATCAGTTCGTCCAGCGCCTCCAACTTGTCAGCGTCGGCGCAGAAGAACGGGTTTTGCTCGACCTGATCCCAGTCTTTGATCGCCAGCGGAATGTCGCCCATCTGGGTCAGACAGCCGCGGATAACGATGCCAAATTTCTGCTGCAGGTATTTTTTTGCGATCGCCCCTGCCGCCACGCGCATCGCGGTTTCACGCGCGGAAGAACGCCCGCCGCCGCGATAGTCGCGGAAGCCGTATTTTTGTTCGTAGGTGTAGTCGGCGTGACCCGGACGGAAGACGTCTTTGATGGCGCCGTAGTCCTGGGAGCGCTGATCGGTGTTTTCGATCAGCAGACCAATGCTGGTCCCGGTGGTGCGGCCTTCAAAGACGCCGGAGAGAATTTTTACCTGGTCCGGCTCGCGACGCTGCGTGGTGTAGCGAGAGGTGCCCGGGCGACGACGGTCGAGGTCGTGCTGTAAATCGGCTTCGGTCAGTTCGATGCCTGGCGGTACGCCATCAACGATACAGCCCAGCGCCAGCCCGTGCGACTCGCCAAAGGTGGTCACGCGGAATAACTGTCCAATACTGTTTCCTGCCATCACGGCTCCGATGTTGTTGTTTGTGTTTGAGCGTTGTGAAACGGGCCGAAGCCCGCTGGATTAATCTTTATAGATGCTGAAGTGTTCGCGCGCGTCGAGCAGCTGCGCTTTGGTCAGCATAAAGACGCCGTCACCGCCGTTGTCGAACTCAAGCCAGGTGAACGGCACATCCGGGTACTGCTCTATCAGATGTACCATGCTGTTGCCCACTTCACAAATCAGAACGCCGTCGTCGGTCAGATAATCCGGCGCGCAGGCCAGAATACGGCGGGTCAGCTTCAGGCCGTCAGAGCCTGATGCCAGACCCAGCTCCGGCTCATGACGATATTCGTTCGGCAGATCGGACATGTCTTCCGCATCGACGTACGGCGGGTTGGTGACGATCAGATCGTACTGCAGCGTCGGCAGATCGCGGAACAGGTCAGAGCGAATTGGCGTGACGTGATGGATCAGGCCGTGCTCTTCAATGTTGTGCTCGGTCACGGCCAGCGCGTCGGTGGAGATATCGACGGCGTCCACTTCCGCTTCCGGGAAGGCATACGCGCAGGCGATGGCGATACAGCCGCTGCCGGTACACATATCCAGAATGTGCTGCGGCTGATGTTTAATCAGGCCTTCGAAATGGTTGTTGATCAGCTCGCCAATCGGCGAGCGCGGCACCAGCACGCGTTCATCGACATAGAACTCGTGGCCGCAGAACCAGGCTTTGTTGGTCAGGTAGGCGACCGGAATGCGTTCGTTTACGCGGCGGATCACGCGCTCAACGATGCGGTGTTTTTCGCTGGAGGTCAGGCGCGCGGTGCGCATGTCTTCAGGAATATCCAGCGGCAGGTAGAGAGACGGGAGCACCAGCTGCACCGCTTCATCCCACGGGTTATCGGTACCGTGACCGTACCAGATATTGGCGGCGCTGAAGCGGCTAACCGACCAGCGCAACATGTCCTGTATGGTATGCAGCTCGTTTACTGCTTCATCGACAAATATTTTATCCACTCTTTCCTCCAGGGCATGCTCGCATAATTTTCGGCGGCTAGTTTGCCATGAAGACGGCGATAAATCAGCAATGACGCGTCGCGCTTGAGGTTAAAAAATGCGTTTAGTCGGGTACACTATCGGAAATACGAGATGAGAATGACGAATGAAAAAGAAAACATCGCTCAGCGAGGAGGATCAGGCGCTCTTCCGTCAGCTAATGACCGGGACGCGTAAAATCACGCAGGACACCATCGTCCATCGCCCTCAGCGTAAAAAAATCAGCGAAGTACCGGTCAAGCGTCTTCTGCAAGAGCAGGCCGATAACAGCCACTATTTTTCAGATGAATTTCAGCCGCTGCTCAATACGCAGGGGGCTGTGAAGTACGTACGCGAAGACGTCAGCCATTTCGAGCTGAAAAAATTACGCCGCGGAGATTATTCGCCCGAGCTGTTTCTCGATCTGCACGGTTTAACGCAAATGCAGGCCAAACAGGAGCTGGGGGCGTTGATCGCCGCCTGTCGCCGTGAACATGTTTTCTGCGCCTGCGTGATGCACGGCCACGGTAAACATATCCTTAAGCAACAAACGCCGCTGTGGCTGGCTCAGCATCCACACGTGATGGCTTTTCATCAGGCACCGAAAGAATATGGCGGAGATGCCGCATTGCTGGTGTTAATTGAAGTGGAAGAGTGGCAGCCGCCAGAGTTGCCCTGACAGAATGGCGGGTAGCACATTGCACCCCGCCATATCACACGTCACGTCAGATCGCTTTTGCCATCTTCAGGTTGCACGGACTCATTTGCCAGTTGAAGACACCTTTGCCCGTTTCATCGAGAGAAACATTAGCAATGGCGGATGTCGTGAACATCGGAGGGGTCTCGCCTGGGCACAGCTCAGATACCAGATAGCCGACCAGTGGCAGGTGGGAAATGACCAGCGCGGAAGCGACACCTTCATTGCATAGCGCCTGTAGATAAGCGCTGACAAGACCTACATCGCCACACGGGGTAAGTTCAGGGAGAACATCCACATTGGTCGGCAGGTTCATACACTCCCCTACCACCTCCAGCGTCTGTTCTGCACGCAGGAACGGACTCACCAGAACGCGTTCGATGTCCACTTTTTGACCGTTAAGCCAGGTCGCCATCAGACGAGATTCGTCGCAGCCACAGACGGTCAAAGGACGTACCGAGTCACTGGCGGCATCGAGTGCCGCGTCGCCGTGACGCATGATAAAAACTTGCATATTGCACCGCTTTTGTTAACCAGAATCACCGGCGTTAACTACCCGCGATAAATGCTGAGAGGTAGAAAACCCGATGGCCGGGCATTGTGCCTGATCCATTCGGTGAATGAAACGCTGTTTTTTACCTCAATGGCGTAAGTATAGTCAATCTCTGTTTACAAAATCGCCAAAACAGGTTCATTCACTTCAGGATTTACCCTTCTTTGACCTCAGCTTACAAGTACAGTTTCCCTTGCAGGCCAAAATGTCTGGCCGCGTTCCGCCATCTGCAATAATTCGTCACACGGTGTAAACCGTGGACCATACTGCGAAGCCAGACGTTGCAGGATAGCAACCACTTCACCCGTGCCGAGCGTATCCATGTAACGGAACGGGCCGCCAAGGAACGGCGGGAAACCAATGCCAAATACCGCGCCGATGTCACCATCACGTGCGCTCTTGATCACCTGTTCACCAAAGCAGCGCGCCGCTTCATTGAGCATCATCATCACGCAGCGCTCAGCACACTGAACGGCGGACAGTTTTCCCTGACCGGTGGTCGAAATAAGCCTATAAACCGAAGGGTCGACCTGTTTCTTGCTTTTACGCCCTTTCGCGCCGTAAAGATAGAAACCGCGTTCATTTTTTCTGCCTTTGCGATCGTCCTTCAAAATCGCAGAAACAATGTTTGCAGGTGGGCTAAAACGATCGCCATAGGTAGCTTCCAGCACTGGTATAATTTTAGTGCCGGTATCTATTCCCACCTCATCCAAAAGTTGGATTGGCCCAACGGGGAAACCAAACTTTACCAATGCCTCGTCGACGTGCTCGATTTTCTCACCTTCCGTCAGCAACCGCATTGCTTCATTAATGTAGGGAGCCAGAATGCGGTTAACGTAGAAACCTGCTTTGTCCGCTACCACAATAGGGGTTTTGCGCTGCTTTTTCGCCAGCTTCACCACGGTAGCGATAGTTTGCGGGCTGGTCGTGGCGTGAGGGATCACCTCTACCAGCGGCATTTTTTCGACCGGGCTAAAGAAGTGCAGTCCTATCACCTGCTCCGGGCGCGCGGCTTTCGCCGCAATATCGCCAATCGGTAATGACGACGTATTGGAGGCAAAAATGGTATGCGGGGCACAATGTTGCTCAACTTCTGCCACCATCTGCTGCTTAAGCGCCAGATCTTCAAACACGGCTTCAATCACCAGATCGCGGTGCGCAAAACCGCTGTAATCCGTCGTACCGGAGATCATCGCCAGGGTTTTATCACGCTCGCTTGCCTTGATATGGCGGCGTTTGACCTTTTGATCAAGGTTCTGCCAGCTGTACTGCAGCGCGTGGTTGATCCCCTTAGGGTTAATGTCTTTGATTCGCACAGGCAATTTGCCTTTGCTGGCGGTAACAAAAGCGATACCGCCGCCCATGAGTCCCCCACCCAGTACGCCAACGGCACGCAGCGGCGCAGGCTCAGCCTCGCTGCCGGGATCTTTTTTCACGTCCGTGCTGGCGAAGAAGATGCTGCGCAGCGCCTGCGACTGCGGCGTCATCGCCAGTTCGCCAAAGGCTTTTGCCTCCGCGGCATAGCCGCTGCTGCTTCCCTGCGACAGCCCGGTCTCGATCACTTCCAGGATCCGCTTTGCCGCCGGGTAATTGCCTTTGGTTTTTTGTTCGGTCTTTTTGCCCACCATGCTGAACAGGAGCGTTCTCCCCAGCGGGCCGGCCAGCACGCGCTCACGTACCGGCAGAGGACGTTTTGCCTGACGACCTTTCAGCGCAAGCTCAACGGCGGCCTCCAGCAAAATGGACTGCGGCACGACGTCATCGACCAGACCGGCTTTCAGCGCCTGACGGGCACGCAGCTGTTTACCGGTTAAGATCATCTCCAGCGCCGTGCTGACGCCCACCAGGCGCGGCAGTCGTTGCGTTCCACCGGAGCCAGGCAGCAGGCCAAGCTGCACTTCCGGCAGACCCAGAATGGTTTTCGCATCGTCAGTACAAATCCGGCTGTGACAGGCCAGCGCCAGCTCAAGCCCACCGCCCAGACAGGCACCGTGAATCGCAGCGATGACCGGGATCGGCAGGCCGTTGATTTCCGCCATTACCTGCTGGCCCTGACGCGCCAGCTCTTCGGCTTCCTGAGCACTTTGCGCCCGGGCAATCATGTTGATATCGGCCCCGGCGATAAAGTTATCCGGCTTGGCTGAGATAAAGACCAGACCACGAATCGCTTTGTTGTCGCGGATCTGCTTTAGCATCGCGCGCACCTGAACACCAAATTCGGCCTTCAGGGTATTCATCTTTTCATCAGGCACATCAATAGTGATAACGGCCACGTTATCGAGGCGAACCGTCAGATTAAATGCAGATGGCATATCCATTATTCAGCCTCCAGAACCATTGCTGCGCCAAGGCCACCCGCCGCACAGGCGGTTACAAGGCCAAACCCGCCGCCACGGCGACGGAGTTCATGTAATGTTTGCGTGATCATCCTCGCCCCTGTGGCGGCAAACGGATGACCGTAGGCGATAGAGCCGCCCAGCACGTTGAATTTACTCTGATCCACTTCGCCTGTGGCGTGGGCGCGGCCCAGAACATCCCGCGCGAAACGCTCGCTTGCCAGCAGCTGAACGTTTGCCAGGGTTTGCGCGGCAAACGCTTCGTGCATATCAATGAGGGTTAAATCAGCCAACGTCAGCCCCGCGCGCTCCAGCGCCAGCGGCGTGGACCACGCGGGACCTAACAGCATGTCCTGCCAGACATCAATGGCGGTGAAGGCATAGCTGCGTAAATAGCCCAGGGGAGTGATGCCCAGCTCCTTCGCGCGAGATTCGGTCATCAGGATCACGGCGGCGGCGCCATCGGTCAGCGGCGTACTGTTCGCCGCCGTCACCGTGCCATGCTTGCGGTCAAACGCAGGGCGCAGCTTTGCGTAATCCGCCAGCGTCGAGGTGCCGCGAATATTGTTATCTTCCGCGAGCGGTTCACGGTAAGGCGGGATATAAGCCGTCATGACCTCGTCGGCCAGCTTGCCTTCCGACCAGGCTTTTGCCGCAAGCTGATGTGAACGATGCGCCAGGGCATCCTGCTGTTCGCGGGTGATGCCGTAGGTTTTTGCCATCTGCTCGGCGGTATCGCCCATGCGCAGGCCGGTGGAGTACTCCGCGACGGCAGGTGGCACGGGCATGAGGTCGCGCAGGCGTAAACGCGAGAAGAGCTTGAGTTTCTGACCCATCGTTCGGGCTTTATTGGCATCCACCAGGATGCGCGCCAGCTTTTTACTGACCCCAATCGGCAGCACTGAAGAGGAGTCCGCCCCACCCGCAATCCCGGCGCGAATCGTGCCCGCCATCAGGCTTTCGGCGACGTTAGCCACGGCCTGGAAACTGGTTGCGCAGGCGCGGCTGACGCTGTAGGCATCGGTATGTACGTTCATCCCGGTACCGAGTACGATTTCACGCGCAATATTGGGGGCTTCAGGCATCTGCACAACCTGGCCGAATACCAGCTGCTCGATGACCTCAGGCGGAATTTCGCTGCGAGCCAGCATCTCCCCCACTACCATTTTCCCCAGGTCGACGGCCGGTATGCCATGAAACGCCGTTGCCTGACGCGCAAATGGCGTGCGCAATCCACTGACTATGGCAATGCGATCGCCCTGACGGGTAATAAGCGGTAATGCCTGACTCATAACACTCCCCTGTAAAAAATTTTCGCAAACATAAAGTGGTCTGACCTGATAATAGTCTTAACCATTTTTTTACATTCAGCCAATCGGGGAAACGAAAAAATGCGAGCTAAAACACAGAGAAGAAAAAGAAAATGCCGGCGTGATAAAAGCAAAACGGTAACCCTGAGGTTACCGTTTTTGATGTTTGCACCTTCTCCCGTGGGAGAAGGTTGGGATGAGGGCACCAGGCCGCAGGAATTAACGCAGGCCCAGCTGGAAAATCAGCGTTTCTGCTTCGCAGGCGAAGACAAAGTCGATGTCCAGCTTCACGCCGCCTTCCACTTCGGTAAAGGTAGACTTGATTTCACACGGATCGGATTCAACGTCACGCGCACGCTTGCTCAGCGCGGTCAGGGTCTCTTCCGCTTCGGCACGGTTGGTGAATACACGGCTGTAAGAGGCGGTGCAATCGGTGTTGTCCATGATGGTCCCAACATCCATACAGCAGCAAACCGGGGTTTCATCAGCACTGCATTTACTCATAGCTCAATTTCCTCTGTATTCGCGCAGCGCGCGAGATAGACACGATGCTGATATTTTACGCCCCGACGCGGGCTCCCTCCAGCCGTTAATGGCGCAAAAGGGGATAAGTGACCAATATCACACTAAAAAATGATCTAAAACAAAAATCCCCCTTTTGGGTGAATCGTGATGGTCACAATTTTGCCAACCAGATCTCGTTTCAAGAAACATGTTTGAAAATATTAATAAACAAACTTGCAACATTCAGGCTGGTCAGACCTATACTCTGGCCACTGGTCTGATTTGTCTGTCATACCTCAGACCCTACACTTCGCGCTCCTGTTACGGTATGTAACAATTATTGAATAAAAATAACTCAATGAGGTTATGGTCATGAGCCAGAAAACCCTGTTCAACAAGACTGCGCTGGCAGTCGCAGTGGCACTCGTCTCCACTTCCGCCTGGTCAGCGGGCTTTCAGTTAAACGAATTTTCTTCCTCTGGCCTTGGCCGTGCGTATTCCGGGGAAGGCGCTATTGCTGATGATGCGGGTAACGCGAGTCGTAACCCCGCGTTGATCATGATGTTTGATCGTCCGACATTCTCTGCCGGTGCAATTTTTGTCGATCCAGGTGTCGATATCTCGGGCCGTTCTCCGACAGGTGCCGATCTGAAATCGGATAACATTGCCCCAACGGCATGGGTTCCAAACATGCACTTCGTGGCGCCGATTAACGACCAGTTCGGCTGGGGCGCATCCGTGACCTCTAATTACGGTTTAGCAACCGAGTTCAATAACGACTATGCAGCTGGAGCGTTTGGCGGTAAAACCGACCTGGAAACCCTGAATCTGAACCTGAGCGGTGCTTACCGTCTGGATAATCACTGGAGTTTCGGCGTTGGCTTTGACGCTGTGTATGCAAAAGCCAAGATCGAACGTTACGCGGGCGACCTGGGCAAAGTCGTCGCTGGCTCAGGCGCACTTCCACCAGCCCTGGCACAGCGTGTGGCTGGTATCCCAGCAGATACTCAGATCGCTTATCTGAAGGGCGATGAGTGGGGCTTTGGCTGGAACGCCGGTATCCTTTATGAACTCGATAAAAACAACCGTTACGGCTTAACCTACCGTTCAGAAGTAAAAATCGATTTTGATGGAGATTACAAAAGCAGCCTCCCTTCTGCTTATAACCAGATCCTCGGCAACTTCGGTCTGCCAATGGGAACCAATGGCCAAACCACTGGCGGCTCTCTGAGCCTGCACTTACCAGAAATGTGGGAATTGTCAGGTTATAACAAAGTGGCGCCACAGTGGGCAGTTCACTATAGCCTGACCTACACCAGCTGGAGTCAGTTCCAGGAGCTGAAGGCGACCAATAGCAACGGCGACACGCTCTTCTATAAAGATGAGAGCTTCCGCGATGCTTACCGCATCGCGCTGGGGACAACCTACTATATGGATGACAACTGGACATTCCGCACCGGTATTGCCTTCGATGATAGTCCGGTACCAGCAGACAAACGCTCTATCTCGATTCCGGATCAGGACCGCTTCTGGCTGAGCGCAGGTGCGACCTATGCATTCAACAAAGATGCCTCTATTGATGCGGGCATCTCTTATATGCACGGTCAAAAAGTTAACTTCAAGGAAGGTCCGTATGAGTTCTCTTCCGAAGGTAAAGCCTGGCTGTACGGCATGAACTTCAACTACGCGTTCTAATCGCGCAGGAATCAAAAAAGGTGAGCATTGCTCACCTTTTTTATTTACTCCGAATCGATATCTTTTAGTTCGTTTTCGATCGCCTTCGCGTTTGGATTCTCTTCCGGCTTCAGCTTGCCGCCGTTGGCAATAAAGTCATGATTCTGGAAGTACGCTTCACGCACCATAATATATGGATCAGAAGACTGGCGCAGCAGACCATCAGAGTCGAGCAGTTGCGCGCGGGTTTCAATCCCTTCCACCGTCCATTTACCCACCGACAGCGGCCAGGTCAACCACGACAGAACCGGATACAGCGTATCCACCATATCGCCGCCATCATCACGCACGGTGAAGCTGCCATAGAACGGCAGATGAACGTAAGGGCCGTAACCGACACCATAATGCCCCAGCGTACTACCAAAACGGTGCGGCTGTTCACGCTGCAGTTTCGGGTTCGCCATGCCTGCGACATCAATAAAGCCCCCCATCCCCAGAATGGAGTTCAGGAAGAAGCGGGTAAAGTGGACCATCCCCTGATACGGGTCGCCCTGCAGGAAGTAGTTCACCATTACCGCAGGTTCTTCAAGGTTGCTGGTAAAGTTACTTAACCCGTTACGCGCTGGTTGTGGAACATAATCGCGCCATGCTACTGCCACCGGACGAACCACATACGGGTCCAGTACGTTGTAGTTGAAGCTATACATTGAGCGGTTAAATCCTTCGAGAGGATCGGAGCGTCCCGTTTGCTCACCGGAGCTGGCGCAGCCCACAAGCATCGTCGCGCCAAGCGCAAGCGCCGACAGCCGAAGTTTCATAAATATCTCCCTGTTCAGTATGGCTATCGTTGATTGCCATCCGTAACGGAGCCGTTGACGCTCCGTCTGTAAACGTGCAAGCGATTGTAACAGCACGTTTACCGATGTCTATGAGCACAATTACGGGCAGTAACCACCGTGACTCTGATCTCAGCATAGCCTGGCTTTTGGAATTCGTTTCGCTGCCAATTTTATAATGACTTTGAAAGAGATGTATCACCTTTGTTGTCATTGCCGCCAATTTAAGAGCATCCCCACAGGCATCCCGATAAAAGCCGCTACGCTTAACAGAAAGATCAACCTCCGGGAGCAAATATGAAAGACGTGGGCGAAGAAAAAATTGGCGAGAACAATGATGATCTTGAGATTGAAAGCGAGGAAAAAGCGCGCGGAGAGAAGATAGAAATTGATGAAGATCGCCTCCCATCCCGCGCGATGGCCATCCACGAGCATATACGCCAGGATGGCGAAAAAGAGATGGAGCGCGACGCGATGGCCCTCTTCTGGTCAGCCATCGCTGCGGGACTCTCAATGGGCGCGTCACTGCTCGCCAAAGGGATATTTCATGTGCAGCTGGAAGGCGTACCCGGTGGATTTTTACTGGAGAACCTCGGTTATACCTTCGGCTTTATTATCGTCATCATGGCCCGCCAGCAGCTGTTTACCGAAAACACGGTGACCGCCGTTCTGCCGGTGATGCAAAACCCCACCCTCGGTAATTTCGGTTTATTGATGCGGCTCTGGAGCGTGGTCCTGCTGGGTAATATCATCGGCACGGGCATCGCGGCCTGGGCGTTTGAATATATGCCGATCTTTGATGAACCCACCCGGGATGCGTTTGTGAAAATCGGCATGGATGTAATGAAAAACACGCCGGTTGAGATGTTCTCAAACGCCATCATCTCTGGCTGGATTATCGCCACGATGGTGTGGATGTTCCCTTCAGCGGGCAGCGCCAAAATTGTGGTGATCATATTGATGACCTGGCTGATTGCGCTGGCGGACACCACGCATATTGTGGTCGGTACCGTTGAAATCCTCTATCTGGTCTTTAACGGTACGCTTCACTGGAGCGATTTTTTCTGGCCGTTCGCTCTACCGACGCTGGCAGGAAACATTTGCGGCGGAACGTTTATCTTCGCGCTGTTAAGCCATGCCCAAATTCGTAACGACATGTCGAACAAACGCAAAGCTGAGCTTAAGGCACGGGAAAATAATGATAAATCGACAAAAAAATCGTCCTGAATGGTGACTCTTTGAGCAGTCAGGCGGCTATGCGCTTAACGCAAAGTGTAAATAAGGCTATACTCGTGCCGCCTCGTCCCCTTAGTTAAATGGATATAACGAGCCCCTCCTAAGGGCTAGTTGCAGGTTCGATTCCTGCAGGGGACACCATTTCCAACAGAACCCGCCTCTCCGCTTCAGAACCAAACACCGATCACACCTTTATAATTAGACATTTATACTCAACCGAAGCGAACCAAAGGGAATGACTACAGCAAACTTTTACGGGCATATTGTGGGCACACCGATCAGCCAGCCGGAGTAGAAGATACGTTCTAACTGGGTTAGTTCGGATTTGTTCATGTGCGCAGCACCGCAAAGAGTTCAAGGTTCAAATATCCCAGTGAGCCCGGGGTGTAGAAGGTGCAGCTTCTCGCTTCCAGCATCGCCCGCGCTGCATCTGTACTCAGATCCAGAGAGAAATACTGGTTCTCAAGACGTAACGGGATAGCCGATGGAACGTAGTTCAGAGGCTTGATAACCATCCCGCTCAGGGCCACATTCACCACATCAGACACATTATCAAAGCTGCCTGCTTTACACAGCTGCGGGAATTTCGTCTGAAGTTCATGATTCGGCATGGAGGAGCAAGTGATAAATAAACGTGTAAATTTTTAATTTGGTGCAAATCAACAACACCGCTCTTTTTCTTTACGCTTTCCCTTTGAGCGATAACGCTTCTGCTTTCCGAGCAGGCAAGGAAAGACGCTCTCCATGCGACTGTCTATAAAATCTGTGAAATCAAGCACCTCCTGAACTGCCGCTTTTTTAATCAAAAACGAGTAATAGCACATATCGTATAACGGTGCTACATTACGCCGCCCACCTAACGTCAGCAGTGGCCAGGCAACGCCGTAAAGATCGGTAAAGCCTGCAACCATGACCTTGTCCAACGGTCTAATTGGCACATGGTATCGCTTTATGCGTTACTTTCACCGGCTTTACATAGGTTCACTATTTTGTCTCAATCCCAATTCAAACGTGCGTTTTTACACCCGCGTTACTGGTTTACATGGTTTGGTCTTGGCGTACTCTGGCTGCTGGTTCAACTTCCGTACCCTGTCCTGCGCTTGCTGGGGTCAAAACTGGGCAGTGCTTCCCGCGTTTTCCTGAAACGTCGCGAATCCATCGCGCGTAAAAATATTGAGCTTTGTTTTCCGCAGTACAATGCCGTAGAGCGCGAGAAACTTATTGCTGAAAACTTCAAGTCTATCGGCATGGCGCTGCTTGAAACCGGAATGGCCTGGTTCTGGCCAGATGAGCGTGTCCGAAAATGGTTTGACGTTGAAGGACTGGATAACCTTAAACGCGCTCAGGTGCAAAAACGCGGCGTGATGGTCGTCGGCGTTCACTTTATGTCGCTGGAGCTGGGCGGTCGCGTGATGGGGCTTTGTCAGCCAATGATGGCGACCTACAGACCGCACAACAGTGCATTGATGGAGTGGGTGCAGACACGAGGCCGTATGCGTTCCAATAAGGCGATGATTAGCCGTAACAACCTGCGCGGTATGGTCGGTGCCCTGAAGAAAGGAGAAGCCGTCTGGTTTGCACCCGATCAGGATTATGGACGTAAAGGCAGCAGCTTTGCGCCCTTCTTTGCGGTGAAAGACGTTGCGACGACTAACGGTACCTTTGTCATTTCACGTCTGTCTGGTGCCTCCATGCTGACCGTGACGATGGTGAGAAAAGCAGATAAGTCAGGCTACCGTTTGCACATCTCCCCTGAAATGGCTAACTATCCGGAAAACGAGTGCGAAGCCGCCGCGTTTATCAATAAAGTCATCGAAACTGAAATCATGCGCGCGCCAGAGCAGTATCTGTGGATGCATCGTCGTTTTAAAACCCGCCCTCTTGGCGAAGCCTCGCTCTATATTTAGCCCTTCATGAAGGTTAGTTTCGCCAGGAAACTAACCTTTTCAATCACATGTCATCCCGCTGAATTATCGTCTTTCATTGCGTCGCCCAAAGTGAATTTATTACGAAGCGAAATCAAACTGTCGCCGTTCCACGACACTCGTAAGTAACGGAAATTATTTAAAAAAATGCCTCTTGTCACCCCTCATTTTTAGGCGTACATTAGCGCCGTCTGGCAACAGGAAAGCACAGAATTCTGAGCTGGAGTTAACGGTTTAACGGGAAAATTCTCATTTCCGTTTTGACCGGATTTCAGTTCTCTATAATCAGGTGGACTCTGTTTTTAAATGCGTACCACAAGATACGCGGAGCGATGAAACGTGAAATATTTCTTTATGGGCATTTCGGTGATTGTTTTAGTCTGGGCCGGAACCTTTGCCCTGATGATCTAGTGAAGAACATGCAGTCAAAAAAACAGGAGCCATTGGCTCCTGTTTTTTTTATGTCATGACGATGCGGGATGTTCTGCGACGCTCTTTGAGGCGAGAAGACCATCGGCCCGGAACATACTCTTGATGCCCCTCACCGCCTGACGAATACGGTCGCTGTTTTCAATCAGGGCAAATCGCACATGGGTGTCGCCATAATCACCGAATCCAATGCCCGGTGACACACACACCTTCGCATCCTGAAGCAGTTTTTTGGCAAACTCCAGCGAACCCATCGCCGCGTACGGCTCCGGAATTTTCGCCCAGACATACATGGATGCCTTCGGCATTTCGACCATCCAGCCTGCTTCATGCAAGCCTTTTACCAGCACGTCGCGACGGCGCTTATACTGAGCGGCAATCTCGTGAACGCACTGCTGATCGCCCTCCAGGGCAGCGATAGCCGCGACCTGCAGCGGCGTGAAGGTGCCGTAATCGTGATAACTCTTAATGCGCGCCAGGGCACTCACCAGCGTCTTGTTACCCACCATAAAGCCAATACGCCAGCCCGCCATGTTGTAGCTTTTCGACAGCGTAAAGAACTCTACCGCCACGTCACGCGCGCCAGGGACCTGCATAATCGACGGAGCCTTCCAGCCGTCATAGACGATGTCCGCATAGGCTAAATCGTGAACCACCAGCACGTCATAACGCTTGGCCAGCGCGACAACTTTCTCGAAGAAATCAAGCTCCACGCACTGGGCCGTTGGGTTCGACGGGAAGCCGAGGATCATCATCTTGGGTTTCGGATAGCTTTCGCGAATCGCACGTTCCAGTTCGTTAAAGAAATCGACACCTTCCACCAGCGGCACAGAGCGGACCTGCGCCCCGGCAATCACCGCGCCGTAGATATGGATCGGGTAGCTTGGATTAGGCACCAGCACCGTATCACCATGATCCAGCGTGGCCAGCATCAGGTGTGCCAGCCCCTCTTTCGAACCGATGGTGACAATCGCTTCACTTTCCGGATCGATATCAACCTGATAGCGATCCTGATACCAGCGCGAGATCGCGCGACGTAACCTGGGAATACCGCGAGAGGTTGAGTAGCCGTGCGTATCCGGGCGCTGGGCAACCGTGCAGAGCTTCTCAACGATATGCAGCGGCGTTGGGCCGTCAGGGTTACCCATGCTGAAATCAATGATATCTTCGCCGCGACGACGCGCAGCCATCTTCAGTTCAGCGGTGATGTTGAAAACATAAGGGGGGAGACGATCGATACGCGTGAAACGGCGTTCAGGACTGAATTCAGCCATAGATTCCTCAGATTAACGTTAGCGCCCGGACCGTCCGAGCGACGCTGCCACCGATGTGGCATGTTTAGAAAATAACCTGAAAAAAATCATGCTGTCGAGAGGGAAATGAAAAAAAAGCGATCGTCTGAAAACCGGATCCCGGCAGCGCCTAAAAGCGGAAGCTTCTGTTTCGGAATCGGCTTTCTGGTAGCTGTTATTTAACAGGATGATATCAAACCAGTTACCTGATGACGCACCGTTAAGAAAAAAACAGGTCGCATCGGTCACCGCCAGATAATCCCCTTTACAAATTATGGCTTTTCCTCATTTGATAAACCCGACGGATAGCTGGTCAATACGCGTCAGGTTTTTTATCATGGTTCTTTCCCGTTTTCCCAGGTCTACTCGTGCACGAAATATTCACTATGCTGCTGGCGGTTTTTGACCGTGCGGCATTAATGCTGATTTGCCTGTTCTTCCTCATTCGCATTCGCCTGTTTCGCGAGCTGTTGCACAAATCAGCCCACTCGCCAAAAGAGCTGCTGGCCGTTACCGCCATCTTTTCGCTGTTTGCCCTGTTCAGCACCTGGTCAGGCGTGCCGGTAGAGGGGTCGCTGGTTAACGTTCGCATAATCGCTGTTATGTCCGGCGGGATTTTATTTGGCCCGTGGGTGGGGGTTATCACCGGTCTGATTGCCGGAACCCATCGCTACCTGATTGATATCGGTGGCGTAACGGCGGTACCGTGCTTTATCACCAGCATTATTGCCGGAGTGCTTTCCGGCTGGATCAGCCGCAAAATCCCGAAAAAACAGCGCTGGCGCGCCGGTATCGTCGCAGGCATGGTGTGCGAAACGCTGACCATGATCCTGGTCGTCGTCTGGGCCCCCACCACTGCGCTGGGGCTGGATATCGTCTCGAAAATCGGTATTCCGATGATAGTGGGCAGCGTCTGTATCGGTTTTATCGTGCTGCTGGTGCAAAGCGTTGAAGGAGAAAAAGAGGCCAGCGCCGCCCGTCAGGCCAAGCTGGCGCTGGATATCGCCAACAAAACGCTGCCGCTCTTCCGCCATGTGAACGCGGAGTCGTTGCGTCAGGTCTGTGAGATCATTCGTCACGACATTCACGCTGACGCCGTCGCGATCACCAATATTGACCACGTGCTCGCCTACGTTGGCGTCGGGGAGCACAACTATCGCGACAACGATGACACCATAAGCCCGACCACCAGACAGGCGATTAACTACGGTAAAATCATTATTAAAAACAATGATGAAGCCCACCGAACGCCGGAAATCCACTCAATGCTGGTGATCCCGCTGTGGGAGAAAGGTGTCGTAACGGGCACGCTGAAAATTTATTACTGTCACGCGCATCAGATCACCTCCACGCTACAGGAGATGGCCATCGGCCTGTCGCAGATTATCTCCACCCAGCTTGAGGTTTCGCGGGCGGAACAGCTGCGCGAGATGGCAAATAAGGCAGAACTGCGCGCGCTGCAGAGTAAAATCAATCCCCATTTCCTGTTTAACGCCCTGAACGCTATCTCCTCGTCCATTCGTCTTAATCCGGATACCGCGCGCCAGCTGATTTTTAACCTGTCGCGCTATCTGCGCTACAACATCGAGCTGAAAGATGACGAGCAGATCGACATCAAAAAAGAGCTGTATCAGATTAAAGACTACATCGCGATTGAGCAGGCGCGCTTTGGTGACAAGCTCACGGTCATTTACGATATTGATGAAGAGGTCAACTGCGTGATCCCGAGCCTGCTTATACAGCCGCTGGTCGAAAACGCGATTGTTCACGGCATTCAACCCTGTAAAGGCAAAGGGGTGGTCACCATCAGCATCACCGAAAGCGGCAACCGCGTGCGTATTGCCGTGCGCGATACCGGCCACGGAATTGATCCTAAAGTCATTGAGCGCGTGGAGTCTAACGAGATGCCCGGAAATAAAATCGGCCTGCTGAACGTTCACCACCGGGTCAAGCTGCTTTACGGCGATGGACTGCACATTCAGCGTCTTGAGCCGGGCACCGAAATTGCTTTTTACGTCCCGAATGAACGCTCTCTCGTTCATACGACGACAACACTGTTACCTCAGGGTGAGTAATATGAAAGTCATCATCGTAGAAGATGAATTCCTCGCTCAACAGGAGCTCACCTGGCTTATCAAAACCCACAGCCAGATGGAGATTGTGGGTACGTTTGATGATGGTCTGGACGTGCTGAAATTTTTGCAGCATAACCGGGTCGACGCCATTTTCCTGGATATCAATATTCCGTCGCTGGATGGCGTGTTGCTGGCGCAAAACATCAATCAGTTTGCCCATAAGCCGTTTATTGTTTTCGTTACCGCCTGGAAAGAGCACGCCGTAGAGGCCTTCGAGCTGGAGGCGTTTGACTACATTCTTAAGCCTTATCAGGAGTCGCGAATTGTCAGCATGCTGCAAAAGCTGGAGGCCGCCTGGCAGCAGCAGACCGCTCCCGCTAGCGCCACCCCAACGGTACGGGAAAACGACACCATTAATCTGGTCAAAGACGAGCGCATTATCGTGACGCCGGTCAACGATATCTACTACGCCGAAGCGCATGAAAAGATGACGTTTGTCTATACGCGGCGGGAATCGTACGTGATGGCGATGAACATTACCGAATTCTGCAGCAAGCTGCCGGCTGCCCACTTTTTCCGCTGCCATCGTTCGTTCTGCGTAAATTTAAATAAGATCCGCGAGATCGAACCCTGGTTTAACAACACCTATATCTTGCGTCTGAAGGATCTGGATTTTCAGGTGCCGGTGAGCCGCAGCAAGGTGAAAGAGTTTCGTCAGCTGATGCACCTGTAAAGAAAAGGCCCTCTCCTGCGGGAGAGGGCTCTGTGTCAGAGGATTTGACCGAGAACCTGACGCAAATGGGCCCCCGAACCCAGTAGTCCAGGGTTATCATGCACGATCAGATAAACCGGAATGTCCTGCACGTAGCTTCTGAAGCGCCCTTTATCCTCAAACCCGCCGCGGAAGCCAGAGGCTTTGAAGAACTCCAGGAAGCGCGGCACAATTCCGCCCGCGATATAAACGCCCCCGAAGGTGCCAAGCGTCAACGCCAGGTTGCCGCCGAAGCGCCCCATGATTACGCAGAACAGCGACAGGGCACGACGGCAGTCAATACAGCTGTCCGCCAGCGCGCGCTCGGTGACGTCTTTCGGCTGCAGATTTTCCGGCAGACGGCCGTCAGATTTTACAATCGCCCGGTACAGGTTCACCAGCCCCGGACCTGAAAGGACGCGCTCGGCGGAGACATGGCCGATCTCAGCGCGTAATTCTTCGAGGATAATGCCCTCTTCTTCGCTGTTTGGCGCAAAGTCCACGTGACCACCTTCACCCGGCAGGCTCACCCAGCGTTGAGCAACATGCACCAGATGTGAAACGCCCAGACCGGTACCGGCTCCGTAAACCGCAATCGGCTTACCCTCGACTGGCTCAGCGCCGCCAAACTGGATCAGATGCTCAGGTTTCAGCATCGGGATCGCCATGGACACCGCGGTGAAGTCATTGATGATTTCAAGATGCGCAAAGCCGAGGTTTTTTTTCATCTCGGCGATGGAGAATGCCCAGGTATGGTTGGTCATGGCGACCCAGTCGCCGGTTATCGGGCAGGCAATTGCGATGCAACCATCTTCAACGCTCACCTGATGTTCTTCCAGATAGACGCGGACAACGGCCTCAAGGCTTGGATAATCCAGCCCGGAATAGGTTTTCGCCCGGGAAATTTCACCGCTACTTACATCGCATAAAGCGAGGCGCGCGTTCGTGCCGCCCACATCCCCTACCAACGCATACTTTGTCATTCTTCTACTGCTCCGCTAAAGTCAAAATAAATCTTTGGGACACTGTAAATTCAAGGCGTGATAACAACAACGACCGGAAGGTGAATGCCCATGGATTATCGATCTTCGTCACAGAATAACTTTACCGTTTCAGCACCTTTTGCACTATTGCCATAAGGCCTAATGTGCAAAGTAACGTTATACCGTTTTGTACAAGGAAATCATCATGCTCCACCCGCGAGCCAGAACCATGCTGCTGCTGGCCATTCCGGCGTTAATCATTGGCGTGGCCTCAAGCCTGGTGCTCATTGTCGTGATGAAAGTCGCGTCGGTGCTGCAAACAATGTTATGGACAGCGCTTCCGGCAAAACTGGGGGCCTCCGCTGATTCTCCTGCCTGGATCATCATGATGCTGACGTTGACCGGTATTGCGGTGGGCCTGGTGATCCGTTTCAGTCCCGGACATGCCGGTCCCGATCCGGCACAGGAACCATTGATTGGTGCCCCGGTTGCCCCCTCGGCGTTGCCGGGGCTAATCATTGCGTTGATTCTGGGCCTGGCCGGCGGCGTCAGTCTGGGTCCTGAGCACCCAATTATGGCCGTGAATATTGGCCTGGCGGTTTTTCTCGGTTCGCGCATTTTGCCTCGCGTCGGCGCGCTGGATTGGACCATCCTCGCCTCTGCAGGCACCATAGGAGCGCTTTTCGGCACGCCGGTTGCGGCGGCACTGATCTTTTCGCAGACGCTCAGCAGCAATAACGACGTCCCGCTGTGGGATAAGCTGTTTGCGCCGCTGATGGCCGCAGCCGCCGGGGCGTTGACGACCAGCCTGTTTTTCCATCCCCATTTTTCACTCACCCTTCCCCACTACGGCCAGATGCAAATCGCCGATATTTTCAGCGGCGCCATCGTCGTCGCCATCGCCATTGCGCTGGGCATGGTGGCAGTATGGTGCCTTCCGCGTCTGCACCGGCTGATGCATAGACTCAAACACCCGGTTTTAATTTTGGGAGCCGGCGGTTTGATCCTCGGTATTTTAGGGGCAATCGGCGGGACGGTAACATTGTTCAAAGGTCTGGACGAGATGCAGCAGCTGGCCTTCAGCCAGGTGTTTAGTGTCTCCGACTATCTGCTGTTTGCCGTGATCAAGCTGGCAGCGCTGGTAGTGGCCGCCGCCTGTGGTTTCCGCGGTGGACGCATCTTCCCGGCGGTCTTTGTCGGCGTTGCGCTGGGGCTGATGCTGCACGAGCATGTCGATGCGGTCCCTGCGGCCATTACCGTCTCTTGTTCTATTCTGGGGCTGGTTCTGGTGGTCACGCGCGACGCCTGGCTCAGCCTGTTTATGGCGGCGGTAGTCGTACCGGATTCAACGCTTTTCCCCCTGCTCTGTATCGTGATGTTGCCCGCCTGGCTCCTGCTGGCGGGCAAACCGATGATGATGGCGTGGCGAAACGACAAATAATCAGGCGCTATTGCGCGCCTCCAGCGCTTTGGTAATCGCCCCCAGCAGCGGCGGGATATCGGCTTTCGGCAGCATCACCTCAATCAGCGAGAGCCGCTCGTGGTGCGCCACTTTCTCAAGAACGTCCGCCAGCTGCTCCGCTTCACTGACCCGCCAGCACTGGGCCTGAGGATCAAGGCTCAGAGCCTGCGGGATTTGCGTCCAGTTCCATAGCGCAATGTCGTTATACCGCTGCTCAGGCCCGTGGATCGCTCTTTCCACCGTGTACCCTTCGTTATTAAGGACCAGAATGATGGGGTGTTGTTTATCCCGCAGCATCGAGCCAAGCTCCTGTATGGTGAGCTGCGCTGCGCCATCCCCCGTCAGCACAATCACGCGCCGGTTCGGGCAGGCGGTTTGCGCGCCAAACGCTGCGGCCAGGGTGTAGCCGATCGATCCCCACAGCGGCTGCACGATAAAATTCACATCAGCCGGCAGACGAAGGTCGATCGCGCCGAAGGCCGAGGTGCCCTGATCTGCAAGAATGATGTCTCCCGGACGAATAAACGTCTGCAACGTTTGCCAGAAATTCGCCTGCGTCAGCGAGCCATCCGGCTGCGGATAGGCCATCGAGTTTTGAGAGGACGGTACCAGCGTACCGTGCACGTGCTGTTTGCACAGCTCCACCAGCGTTTCGATTGCCTGAAGCATGGGGATGCCGGTAAACCAGACGTCACCGACGCGTGAGGCATGAGGCTGAACTTCAATTGTTTGTGACGAGGTTAGCTGATGCGTGAAGCCGGCGGTAAGGGTATCGGTAAATCGCGTCCCGATGCACAGCACCGTGTCTGCCCCTTCAATCGCCTCTTTTACCGCACCGGCGCTCGCGGAACCGCTATACGTGCCGTAAAAACCGGCGTGACGCTCGTCAAATATGCCTTTACCCATCAGCATGGTGGCGTGTGCCATCGGCACGTCCTTGACCCATTTCTGTAGTGCATGCTTCAGGCCGTGGCGCAGGACGAGGAAATCGGCCAGCAGCGCAGTACGCTTGCTTCTGGCAAGCGTGTTCTCTGCGGCATCCCGGAACGCTTTCAGGCAGGCGCTATCGGCATGCGCATGGCGGAGCGTGAGAGCGTTTACAGGAGGCGTGGCGGCCTTTTTTGCCACGTCAGCAGGCAACATCAGATAGCCGGGGCGACGCTCCCGGAGCATGGTCGTTAACACCCGGTCTATTTCATAACAGGCGTTTTGTTCGGTCAGGATCGCCTGTGCAGCGGTGATCGGCTCGCTCATATGATAAAAATGACGAAACTCACCGTCGCCCAGCGTGTGGTGCAGTAGCTCCCCTCTTTGCTGTGACGCCGTACCCGGCGCGCCCACAATATGCAGTACCGGAACATGCTCGGCATAGCTGCCCGCAATGCCATTCATGGCGCTTAACTCTCCTACACCAAACGTCGTCAGCAGCGCGGCAAACCCCTTACATCGGGCATATCCGTCAGCGGCGTAAGAGGCGTTTAACTCGTTGGCACAGCCCACCCAGCAGATATCGGGGCTGTCTATCACGTGGTCGAGAAACTGCAGGTTATAGTCGCCCGGCACGCCAAACAGATGATCGGCTCCACAATCTGTAAGACGGTCCAGCAGGTAATCGGCGACGCAGTATGGGGTACGCATGAACAGGTATCCTTCTAATGTTGACCTCACCTTGAGTATTAAATAAGCGTGATGGCTGTCCAGAATTGGCGACAAGAAGGGTATGGAAAGAATGCTTTACAAAAAAGTCTGCGCTATGCTGCTTTTTTTCACAAAAATGTAAACGCATACACTGATTTTTCACTTCAGCGCCAGAGGTCACGAAAATGGGTTATCAGCCGGACAAAAATCGTTACAGGACAATGGAGTATCGCCGCTGTGGGCGAAGCGGGCTCAGGTTGCCCGCCATCTCGCTTGGGCTATGGCATAACTTTGGTGACACCACCCTTATCGAAAACAGCCGTCAACTTTTACAGCGTGCGTTCGATCTGGGCATTACGCATTTCGACCTTGCCAACAACTATGGCCCGCCACCGGGATCGGCCGAACGTAATTTCGGCCGTATTTTGCAGGAGGATTTCCTGCCCTGGCGCGACGAGCTAATCATCTCTACCAAAGCGGGCTATACCATGTGGGAGGGCCCTTACGGCGACTGGGGGTCACGCAAATATCTGCTGGCAAGCCTCGATCAAAGCCTCAAGCGGATGGGGCTGGAGTATGTGGATATCTTCTATCATCACCGGCCAGATCCGGAAACGCCGCTGCTGGAAACCATGAAAGCGCTTGACCATGTGGTGCGTCAGGGAAAGGCTATGTATGTCGGATTATCCAACTACCCCGCTGAACTCGCTCGCCAGGCGATTGATATCCTTAATGACCTCGGTACGCCCTGCCTTATCCACCAGCCGAAATACTCCCTCTTTGAACGTGCGCCGGAAGAGGGACTGCTGAACGTGCTGCAGGAAAAAGGGGTGGGCTGTATTCCCTTCTCGCCGCTGGCCGGCGGGCAACTGACCAACCGCTATCTGAACGGCATTCCCGCAGACTCACGCGCGGCAAGCGGCAGTCAGTTCCTCAACCCTGACCAGATCACCGAAGAGAAACTGGAGAAGGTAAGAAAGCTGAACGCCATGGCGGAAGATCGCGGCCAGAAGCTGTCCCAGATGGCGCTGGCCTGGGTATTACGCCATGAGAATGTGACGTCAGTGCTGATTGGGGCAAGTAAAGCGGTGCAGATTGATGACGCCGTGGGCATGCTGGAAAACCGCCATTTCTCTGCGGAAGAACTGGCCCATATAGAAGAGATTCTGAACAGCTCAAAATAGATCCATTTTTAGCAAAAAGTGCTCTCACCCTGGAATTCGGAGTTGAGGCGATGAAACGAGGCTTTACCAACTCGTAATATTGCGTTAACAGGCCCAACAAAGGCCCCGATCGTGAAGGAGAAAGAGTATGTTCAGGTCACTGATTCTTGCAGCGGTATTACTGGCTTCAGCCCCGCTGATCGCCACTGCGGGCGAAATCACCCTGTTGCCATCAGTAAAATTACAAATTGGCGATCGTGACGACTACGGCAGATACTGGGACGGCGGCTACTGGCGCGACCGTGACTACTGGAACCGTCATTATGAATGGCGCGGTGATCGCTGGTGGAAACATGATAACGGCAGACACCGCGGCTGGTATAAAGACAACGCGTATGAGCGCGGCTACCGTGAAGGCTGGAACGATCGTGACGACCGTCGCGGCGGCTGGGGTCGCGGCAAAGGTCATGGTCACGGCCATCATCACTAATAAAAAAGGAGCCGTGAAGGCTCCTTTTTTTGTTAAAGACCCAGCGCGGTTCCCACCAATAACCACAGGTTCAGCGCAACGACCACCACCACGATGGCCCACCCGGCTCGTTTTACCAGCGTTGAGTTGACCAGCTCGCCCATCAGGGTTTTGTTGCTGGTAAAGATCAGCAGCGGCACCAGCGCCAGCGCAATACCAAAACTCAGCAGAACCTGGCTCATGACCAGAATTCGCGTTGGGTCGAGCCCCATCAGAATCACCACAAATGACGGCAACATGGTGACGGAGCGGCGAACCCACAGCGGAATATGGAACCGGACAAATCCCTGCATCACCACCTGGCCTGCCAGCGTGCCCACCACCGTAGAAGAAAGGCCGGCAGCGACCAGGCTAAGACCAAATATCGTAGCGGCAGCATGGCTCAGTAGCGGCTCAAGCGTGAGATAGGCCTGATCGAGATCGGCAATACCGGTATGACCGTTAAAGTGGAAAGCAGCGGCTGCTGTTGCCATCATCGCCAGATTTACAAAGCCCGCGATGGTCATGGCGATCGCCACGTCCCATTTGGTGGCTGAGTAACGCTCTTTGCGCGTCCCTCCGTGGAGATGCTGAGTCAGCGAGGAGTGGAGATAAATCACATGCGGCATGATGGTCGCCCCCAATACCCCGGCGGCCAGGAACACCGCTTCCGAAGTTGGCAGGCTTGGGATCACCATACCTTTCCCGAGCTGCGCAAGATTTGGCTGTGAGAAAATCAGCTCGACGATATAGGCCGCAGCGACAAACAGCAGCAGACCGCCGATAACCTTCTCCAGCGGCTTTTGACCCCGACGCTGCAGCATCAGGATCAGGAAAGTAGCAATCCCGGTCAGCACCGCCCCCTGCAACAGCGACACGCCCAGAATCAGCTTAAAGCCGATCGCTGCACCGATAAATTCAGCGAGGTCAGTGGCCATAGCGATGATTTCAGCCTGAACCCAGTAGAGCCAGACGGCCGGGCGCGGATAATGGTCGCGAATTTGCTCCGCCAGGTTTTTACCCGTGGCAATCCCCAGCTTAGCGGAGAGCATCTGAATCAGCATCGCCATCAGGTTAGCCCAGACGACCACCCACAGCAGCTTATAACCGAAGCTGGCCCCGGCCTGAATATTGGTCGCAAAGTTACCTGGATCGATATAGCCAATGGCAGCGATGAACGCAGGTCCCATTAATGCAAACCGCAACTTGCGCGCGGCTCTGCCACTGCTACCCTCTACGCGACTGTTTGTCATGTCTGCCTCTGAAATATAGCCTTTGCTATGTTTAATGCTATCAAAATGAGAATGATTATCAAGATCATTTATAAAGTTTGCAGTGATTTCTCTGATAGCTTTGAACGATAGACGGGCGGGTAAGCTGGGCGATCTAACAGAAATTCAAATCGCGGACACTTTTGTGAAGACTAGCACACAAACTTAACTTTTCACTCATTTACCTAACATAACAAAAATGTATTGTGGATCACTATTTTTGAGACTCGTCACAGGATGTAACTATAGTGTGTCCTCGATCTCGTTTTCTTTTCACTTGTTACATAGAATGTGCAAGAAAATTAAACCTGCCTCATATTTGGAGCAAATATGGACCGCGTCCTTCATTTTGTCCTGGCACTTGTTGTCGTTACTGCACTCGCATTGCTGGTCAGCACAGACCGCAAAAAAATTCGTATTCGTTATGTTGTCCAACTGCTGGTCATTGAAGTTTTACTTGCGTGGTTCTTCCTGAACTCCAACGTAGGCCTCGGCTTCGTGAAAGGCTTCTCCGAAATGTTCGAAAAACTGCTCGGATTCGCCAACGAAGGGACGAACTTTGTCTTCGGTAAAATGAACGACGAAGGTCTGGCGTTCTTCTTCCTGAAGGTTCTGTGCCCTATCGTCTTCATCTCCGCGCTGATCGGTATTCTGCAGCACATTCGTGTTCTGCCGTTCGTTATTCGTGGAATTGGCTTCCTGTTATCCAAAGTGAACGGCATGGGCAAGCTGGAATCCTTCAACGCCGTCAGTTCCCTGATCCTCGGTCAGTCTGAGAACTTCATCGCGTATAAAGATATTCTTGGCAAAATGTCCCGTAACCGCATGTACACCATGGCGGCAACCGCAATGTCTACCGTTTCCATGTCTATCGTGGGCGCGTATATGACCATGCTGGAGCCAAAGTATGTTGTTGCGGCGCTGGTTCTGAACATGTTCAGCACCTTTATCGTTCTGTCGCTGATCAACCCGTACCGCGTTGACGCCAGCGAAGAGAACATTCAGATGTCAAACCTGCACGAAGGCCAGAGCTTCTTCGAAATGCTGGGTGAGTACATTCTGGCCGGCTTCAAAGTGGCGATTATCGTTGCCGCCATGCTGATCGGCTTCATTGCGCTGATTTCTGCACTGAATGCCCTGTTCGCAGCGGTGCTGGGTATCTCCTTCCAGGGGATTCTGGGCTACATCTTCTACCCGGTTGCATGGGTGATGGGCGTTCCGGCTCACGAAGCGCTGCAGGTGGGCAGTATCATGGCGACCAAACTGGTTTCTAACGAGTTCGTTGCGATGATGGATCTGCAGAAAATCGCCAGCACGCTTTCTCCGCGCGCGGAAGGTATTCTGTCCGTGTTCCTGGTCTCCTTCGCGAACTTCTCGTCCATCGGTATTATCGCCGGTGCGATTAAGGGTCTAAACGAAGAACAGGGTAACGTGGTTTCTCGCTTTGGCCTGAAGCTGGTTTACGGCTCTACCCTGGTGAGCGTCCTGTCTGCTTCTATCGCGGCACTGGTTCTGTAACGTTTACCGTTAAACAAAAAACCGGGAGCATGGCTTCCGGTTTTTTTATGCCCGTAACTCTTCCAGCGGTTCGGGTTTGCCTATCAGATATCCCTGCAGGTAGTCCACACCAAAGCGGAGCAGCATCTCGCGCTGCGCCGGTGTTTCTACATATTCAGCAACCACGCACAGCGATTTTGTCTTCGCCAGATTACATATCGACTGCACGATCATTGCATCCATGTCGTCTGTACAAATGTCTTTCACAAAGCAACCGTCAATTTTAATGATGTCCGCCTGCAGACGTCTCAGACGCTCATAGTTAGCGTATCCCGTACCAAAATCATCGATGGCAATACGGAAACCATAATCCCGCAGTTGCTGAATATTGTTGATACTCGAGCCTGAATTGGAGAAAGCCTGCTCTTCGGTAATCTCAATCACGACTGCCTGAGGTGCAACGCCGTACCGTTCAAACAGCGCGCAAATCTCGGTTGCCACCTCTTTTTGCATCAGCGTCAGCGGCATCAGATTGACTGAAAAGCGGGCGCCAGCGTGCGTTGCAGGGTTATCGCGCAGCCACACTAGTAATTTTTCCATGACGCACATATCAAACCGGTGGCTGAGGTTAAACTGCGCGATCAGTGGAATAAAGCGGTCAGGGGTAATAATCTCCCCCTCACTTTCCATTCGCGTCAGGATTTCATAGTATCCACTCCCGTCCGCCTTCCGGATCGGCTGCGCATATAAATGGAATTGCCCCGCCTCCAGGGCATGCTTAATCCGCGCCAGCATCAGGACACGCTCTGTCGTTTGTCCTGATGCCACCTCAAGGCTATTCGTGAGCGCGAGAACGTTTTGCGGTCCGCAGGCCTGCTCTGCCAGCCAGCTTAGCTGCCCCAGCGTGTGATGCAGTTTCTCGCCATCTTCGACCATTCCCCATGACGCGCCAAACTCTATGTCCAGCCCGGTGTTGTTCCAGAAAATCTTACTGCTGTTGAGCCGGTCGACCATATGCTGGAGACGTTCAGCAATTTCCGGCCCAAGCAATACCAACACCAGCTCGCTTCCGGGCAACTGGAAGAGCATCTCATCTTTTTGCAGGAGCGGCTGAAGCGACGTGGCGATCGTTCGTTTGCAGTGGACCCGCATGATAATCCCGTAGTGGCGGCTCAAAAATTCCAGGTTATCCATACGCAGAATGCTCACTTTTGCATCCGGATGAATCTCAAGGTGATCCTCCAGCGCACGAATATTGGGCAAACCGGTAAGTGGATCGGTAAGCGCCCTGTCCTGCCAGCCCCGCTTCAGCCACTCGCTGCGCTGGTAAATGCGCGACATGTAAAGCAAACAGATGGCGAAAGAGATCAGCACGGAGAGGATAAAAGAGAGCGAATGGCCCGATTCTACCCCGTTGAGGAAATTATAGTTATAGGTCAACAGCAGGAGCGCGGAGGTAGCCCACAGCACAGAAATCAACGCATAGGTCAGGCGGCTTATCGCTAAGGTAAAAAGAATAAAAATAAGCGGCATCAAATAGCCCGCAATGACCGGTGATTCAAAAGGACCACATAAAATGACGAGAATGAAGCCTAAAAGCATCAACCAGACAAAAATATATAATGGATTCTTGTGATAAAACACCGGCTTCACGCTTCGCCGCCAGAAGGTGACGGCATAACGAGGATTAATTATCATTCTTAGCGGGTAATAGAACATCATGGTAAAAATCAGCCCCGCGCATATCAGGCTTTGAATATCCACAACGTTATAAATTACCGTTCCTTCGCCGAAATAGATCGAAATAGTTACCGGAAAATCAAACAAATAGCCTGCCATATACATCGACAGCTTAATACCTAATGGCACGACAAAACCGAGCCAGAATATACGAAGCCCGATGTGCTTGTTAGGGATACTGTGGCGCCAGCGCTTGCCTAGCATAAGGCGTAGCAAGCCGCATGCCGCAAACAACGCAAAGGTCTGACAGAACAGTAAAACTGAATATTGTAGTGGTGCTAAATCAAAATAAAATAAATTAGTGATAGTAAAACCTAACAGAATGGGAAGAATTGCTCTGCGCCCAAATATCAGAATTACCGCCAGCATCACGCTGAGTGGCAACCATGCTAAATAAACGTCATGACCATTAACAATTGCGCGTGGAGAGAGATAACGGGAGACAGGTACCGCAATCAGGCAAAGTGCCAGGGCAATCATAAATATCTTTACATTATTATGCGTTTTTTTATTCATTAATCAGAGCGGTATTTTCCAGGAGAATCATTGACCGGATGGATAATATGTTTATTAATTGCGCGAATCAAGTTCAAGTCTATTTATAGACTGGTTTATTGATTTCGATTGAGGAGAGGTACAGGAATACCTTCTTTTTGATAACAAAATGCGGTAACTGGCGTTACAAACAGATAAAAAAAACCCCCGTCATTCGACGAGGGTTTACAATTTTGGTGGAGCTAAGCGGGATCGAACCGCTGACCTCTTGCATGCCATGCAAGCGCTCTCCCAGCTGAGCTATAGCCCCACATGTGACTTTACTGACCGCACTCTGTTGGGTTCAGAGTTTGGTGGAGCTAAGCGGGATCGAACCGCTGACCTCTTGCATGCCATGCAAGCGCTCTCCCAGCTGAGCTATAGCCCCATCGTAAAGCTGTCATGTTGACGGGCGGCATAATATGAATTCCGCTGCGGAGTGTCAACGGCAAAATCAATTCCAGCTATTCAATCGCTGAAAAATCATGCAAATGAATCACTTTGCGAGCCTGCTCGCAGTCAGGAGTTAAGCCTGTCACGCTTTCACGTAAAACGGTGCTATAAAATGAGCCGTTAATTAACCCCATAGATATTCAGGAAATTGCATGATCAAGGAACGAATGACGCCAGAAGAGTTAGCCCTACTCACTGGCTATAGCCGCCAGACCATCAATAAATGGGTACGCAAAGAGGGTTGGATTACGTCACCAAAACCAGGCGTCCAGGGCGGGAAAGCGCGCCTGGTGCATGTGAACGAAAAAGTCCGTGACTTTATCCGCAGCGCACGTCGGGCAAGTGAAACGTCCGAACTGCCAGACGGTACGAGCCATGACGGTTCGCTTCACACCCTGCTCCTCACGCTGGCCAATGAAATGACGCCGGAAGAGCAGAAGCAGATGACATCGCTGTTAATGCGGGAAGGGATTACCGGATTGTTGCAACGTTTAGGGATTCGCGATCAGAACTGATATGAAAAAATTACGTAGCAAAATGACCACGGAAGAGCTGGCGGAGAGTTTGGGCGTTGCCAGACAAACGGTTAATCGCTGGATACGCCAGCAGGGATGGAAAACCGAAGGACTCAACGGCGTGAAGGGCGGTCGGGCACGGCTCATTCATGTTGATGCGCGCGTGAAGGAACATATTATGAGCCTTCCGGCGATCCGTAACCGTCAGGCGGTTTACCATCTCGCGGAGGCCACCGCTTCCTACAGTGAACCCTCTTCGAACCTGTCTCCGGGTATTATTGAGACGCTGGAGAGTATGACTGAGCCAGAGCAGAAGCGTCTGGACGCGTTATTGAAACGCGAAGGCATACTCGGTTTTCTTACGCGTCTGGGTATCGCTGAAGAAAAAGAATAAAAAAACGGCAGGTTATCCTGCCGTTTGTTTTATCTGAGGCGTCATTACTGCTGATTTTCACGTTCCGTGATGAAGTCCAGCGCCTTGTTAATGCGCGCCACGCAGCGTGATTTGCCGATGGCATGAACCGTTACGTCCAGCGCCGGAGACTGACCCGCTCCGGTCACCGCAACGCGCAGTGGCATACCGACTTTACCCATACCGACTTCCAGCTCGTCCGCCGTCGCCTGAATGGCGTGATGCACATTCTCAGCGGTCCATTCGGTGAGCGCAGCCAGCTTGTCACGCACCACTTCCAGCGGCTGACGCGCAACCGAACGAAGGTGTTTCTTCGCGGCGTCCGCGTCGAACTCAGCAAACTCTTCATAGAAGTAGCGGCAGCTTTCGGCAATCTCTTTCAGCGTTTTGCAGCGTTCACCGAGGAGTTTCACCAGGTCAGCAAGCTCAGGGCCAGTGCGGGTATCAATATTTGCCTGCTCAATGTGCCACTGCAGGTACGTCGCCACATATTCTGGCTGCATGGTATTGATGTAGTGATGGTTCAGCCACAGGAGCTTGTCGGTATTAAAAGCGCTCGCTGATTTGCTCACAGAGCTCAGAGAGAACAGCTCGATCATCTCTTCGCGACTGAAGATCTCCTGGTCACCGTGGGCCCAGCCCAGACGTACCAGATAGTTCAGCAGCGCTTCTGGCAGATAACCGTCGTCGCGATATTGCATGACGCTCACCGCACCGTGACGTTTAGACAGTTTTTTCCCGTCATCACCGTTGATCATGGAGACGTGCGCATAAACTGGCACAGGGGCGTTCAGCGCCTTCAGGATGTTAATCTGACGTGGTGTATTGTTGATATGGTCTTCACCACGGACAACGTGAGTAATTTCCATATCCCAGTCGTCAACCACAACGCAGAAGTTGTAGGTTGGAGAACCGTCGGTGCGACGGATGATAAGATCGTCCAGCTCCTGGTTGCTGAATTCAATTGGGCCACGGATCTGGTCGTCAAAGATCACCGAGCCCTCTTGCGGGTTAGCAAAACGCACCACGCAAGGCTCATCAGCAGCATGCTCGCTATGGTCGTGGCGGCAGCGGCCGTCATAACGCGGCTTTTCACCGTTCGCCATCTGCGCTTCACGCAGCGCATCCAGACGCTCTTTAGAGCAGTAGCATTTATATGCCGTGCCCGCGACCAGCATTTCATCAATGACAGCGTTATAGCGGTCAAAGCGTTTGGTCTGGAAGTAAGGACCTTCATCCCATTCCAGATTCAGCCAGTTCATCCCATCCATAATGGCTTCAATTGCTTCTGGCGTGGAGCGCTCAAGATCGGTGTCTTCAATACGCAGCACGAACTCACCTTTGTTGTGGCGTGCGAAAAGCCAGGAATAGAGAGCGGTACGTGCACCACCGACGTGCAGATAGCCTGTCGGGCTCGGCGCGAAGCGAGTTTTGATTTTCATGAAATGGCCTTACGTTATAAAGATGCCGGCAATCGGCAAATCCTGGGAAAAAACGATGGGCAATATTCTATCACTGTGGGGGGATTCCTCAATGTTGATCCCTTTATCGTGGCCGAGTTTGCGATTTTTGTTTAGAAATCATGCGTCATTGCCCGTTTCGCGATCGTTTTGTTTAATTTTACGACGAACGAATAAAAACTTTAGAAAATGCGTTGACTCATTTTCAACTCTCCCTATAATGCGACTCCACACAGCGGGGGTGATTAGCTCAGTTGGTAGAGCATCTCCTTTACACGGAGGGGGTCGGCGGTTCGAGCCCGTCATCACCCACCATCTACTTTGGTAGACCCGCAGTGCAGATAAGAATTGAGATTGGGCGATTAGCTCAGTTGGTAGAGCATCTCCTTTACACGGAGGGGGTCGGCGGTTCGAGCCCGTCATCGCCCACCATTCTCACCTTATCGTAGCAGTTCCGAAATGGGCGATTAGCTCAGTTGGTAGAGCATCTCCTTTACACGGAGGGGGTCGGCGGTTCGAGCCCGTCATCGCCCACCATTTCGGGTCGTTAGCTCAGTTGGTAGAGCAGTTGACTTTTAATCAATTGGTCGCAGGTTCGAATCCTGCACGACCCACCAATGTAAAAAAGCGCCCTAAAGGCGCTTTTTTACTATCTGCAGTTTGTCTACTTCCTTGCCGTCAACGTTGCAATCAACGTCTTCACCGCTGGAGTCGCCTGCTTCTCGTCATACACCACATACAAATCTGCCGGTATACGCTCTTTCAGCGGACGGAAAACCACGCCCGGCCACTGCATTTGCGCGTAGCTGTCTGCGGCGAGCGTAATCCCCATCCCCATGCTGATCATCGCCAACACCGTTTGCGGTTCAACGGCTTCGCGCACAATCATCGGCGATAAACCGGCCTGCTGGCAGACGCGATGTAAAAATGCCCAGTCAGAATGGGCCGACGGCATCGTGACAAAATACTCGTCCTGCAATTCTGCGAGCGAAATGGAAGATTCCCTGACCAGCCGATGATCTTCCGGCATCGCCACCAGAAAAGCCGCTTCACGCAACCGCAGGCTGGTAAACCCCGCTGTAGGTTCCGTGGCCATTCGCCAGATCCCGACATCCAGTTCCCGGCGCTCAAGCAGCGCCATCTGCATTACCGGTGATTTTTCGCGAAAAACGACATCAACATTCGGATGCTCTTTCAAAAAAATGCGCATGACCGTGCGCACTTCACTCCACATGGCGGTGCCCACAATCCCCAGCTCAATGCGCCCTGCCTCACCCCGGCCAATTTGCTCGACGCGAGCCAGAGCCTGGTTTGCACTGGCAAGCAGCCGGCGGGATTCTTCCATCAGCACTTTACCGGCATGCGTCAACGCGACGCTCCGCGAGTGACGAATAAACAGTAACGTGCCCAGCTGACTTTCCAGCTCTTTAATATGCAGGCTTAACGGCGGCTGAGACATATTGAGACGGGTCGCAGCCCGTCCAAAATGCAGTTCCTCCGCCACGGCCAGAAAATAGCGCAGCAGCTTGAGATCGGTCCGATAGACGCGTTCCATCAAAACATATCCTGGCGATAACACTTATGCGCTTACCTTAAAGCCTTTCAGCGTCCGAGGGGGAAATTTAGTGCGCAACTGTGCGCATCTCGCTGTTTTTACTGGTGTGGTGGTAGTTAAAGCTGAAGTAAAAGACTACCGCGAGCACCAGGGCATAGGCCGCAAACACCAGCCAGATCGTCTGCCAGTCTTTCATTCCGTCGACCGAGAAATAATCGACTGCCATACCGCTCAATACCGAACCGAAATACGCGCCGATACCATTAACGGTCGTCATAAACAACCCTTGTGCGCTGGCACGGATATCGGTGCTGACTTTCTGTTCAACAAATACCGAGCCCGAAATGTTGAAGAAGTCGAACGCGCAGCCGTAGACAATCATTGAGAACATGAGCAGCACAAATCCCGTCGCGGACGGATCGCCAAAGGCAAATAGCCCAAATCGTAGCATCCAGGCCACCATGCTCATCAGCATGACGGCTTTAATGCCAAATCGTCCGAGAAAGTACGGAATGGTCAGAATGAAGAACACCTCAGACATTTGCGAAACGGAGAGCAGAATGGACGGATATTTGACGATAAAGCTATCTGCATACGCCGGATTACGCGCAAAATCATGCAGGAAGGGGCTGCCAAATGTGTTGGTTATCTGCAGCACCGCGCCCAGCAGCATCGCGAATAAAAAGAATACCGCCATCCGGGGCTGTTTAAACAGAATAAACGCATTGAGGCCCAGCTTGCTTGCCAGAGACGGAGACGTTTTTGTCTTCGCAACCGGAATTGCCGGCAACGTCAGAGAATAGAGCGACAGCAGCAGGGAGGCGGCAGCCGCAATATAGAGCTGCACGTTGCTCAGCTCCGCCCCCATCAGGCTTATGGCCCACATCGCGGCAATAAAGCCCACGGTGCCATACACCCGCACTCGCGGAAAATGGCTCACCGTATCCAGCCCTGCCTGTTCAAGGCAGGAGTAGGAAATGGTGTTCGACAGCGCAATCGTGGGCATAAAGGCCATCGCATTCACCAGCATAACCCAGAACATCAGCCCGGGCTCATTGACCTGCGCGGCATAGCAGAGCGCGACGGCGCAGACGAGGTGGCAAATCACGTAGGCGCGGTCGGCCCGCAGCCACTTGTCGGCAATAATCCCCACCAGCGAAGGCATAACGATCGCGGCAAGTCCTTTGGAGCTGAACACCATGCCCACGTCGGAGCCGGTAAAGTGTAGGGTGTTAATCATGTAAGCGCCGAGGGTAACCAGCCAGCACCCCCAGATAAAATATTGCATAAAGGACATCAGCTTTAAGCGAGTCGTGATGTTCATAACCCATTCCTTATAGCAGCGTGGCCCTCACGGGCCACTTTATTGTTCTACTCAGGCAATATGGCGAAGAAAACCGCAGATAAGATTGATAAAGTTCTGGCGGGAAAGCTCAGCGGCAGCGAGGGTTTGTTCATGCGAGAGTTTGACATCGCCCAGACCTTCCGCGAGATTGGTGATTGCAGAAACGGCCACGACCTTCAGGCCGCAGTGACGCGCGGTAATCACTTCCGGCACCACGGACATCCCCACCACATCGCCGCCTATAATCTGCATCATGCGGATCTCGGCCGCCGTCTCGAAGTTCGGGCCGGGATAAGAGACAAAAACCCCTTCATGCAGCGGGAAGCCTTCTTTCGTTGCCACGGTTTGCAGAACGGCACGGTAATCCGCGTCGTAAGCATTGGCCAGAGAGAAGAAACGATCGCCAAAGCGCTCATCGTTCAGCCCCACCATCGGCGTGCCCGGCATGGTGTTGATATGGTCGCTCAGGGCAACCAGGCTTCCTGGCTGAACATCCGGACGCAGTGAGCCCGCCGCATTGGTGCTAAACAGCAGCTCGCACCCCAGCAGCTTAAAGGTGCGGATCGCATCGGTCATAATGGTCATCCCGCGCCCTTCATAGAAGTGGCCGCGCCCTTTCATACAGGCCACGGGAACACCAGCAAGATGACCCAACACCAGCTCACCAGCATGCCCGTGCACGGTGCTTACCGGAAAACCCGGCAGCTTTTCATAGCTGAGAGAGATAGCATCCTCAATTTGGTCGGCAAGTGCACCAAGGCCAGAACCGAGAATGAACGCAACGCGGGGAGTGAAATTGGGTTTGAACGCACGGATAATATCGGCACAGTATACTGGGTTATTCGAGACGGACATAAAGGCTCCTTGAGAACAAAGATTGCGATATCACAGATCGCATGACCTTAGTCTTATATCCGGTGCCTGCGGGTTATCACCAATACACTTTCACCACGCCAGCAATACTGATTTCATATCAATGTAACCCCCTGCCGGACATAGCAGTTTTCCTCAAGCTCCTACCGTTGGTGCCGATACCACTGTTTTATGGTAAGAGGAAAATCTATGTCGACGATTCAGGTAACAACCCCCTCAGTCCAAACCAGCAATAGCGGCAGTCACTCCGGCGGCAACGATATTGCTGCGCAAATCAGCCGCATTACGGAGCAGATCGCTAAGCTGACTCAGCAGCTAAAAGAGCTGCCAGAGAGTGCCGGTAGTCCAGAGGAGAAGAAAAAACAACAGGAGCTCATTCAGACGCAGCTTAAAGTACTGCAGACACAGCTTGCGCAGTTATTGCGCCAGCAAGCTGAAGAAGCCCAGAAGAAACAAGACCAGAAGCAGGGCAAAGTAGAAGGGGTGAACAACCCGTCAGATGAAAATCAGATCGATATCTACATCTGATAGTCTGTTGCGCTAAACAGTGGGTCGCGTATACGGGCTTCGGTTAATCTTTGCGCCTGGATACGCACCACTTCCCAGATAGCCTGTGCCGCACCCGAGAGTGAACGATTTTTTCGCCGCACCAGCATCAGCTTTCGCTCGACAACGGGCATCAATCGCTTAACGACCAGTCGATTTCCCTGCGGCAGGGGAAGCGCCAGGGCGGGCAACACGCTGATGCCAATGCCGGCTTCCACCATGGGAAACAGCGTCGCCGGGTGACCAATCTCCTGCACGATTGTTGCCTTTACGCCCTGATTCACCAGCGCGGAATCAATCAGCGGACGGCTGCCCGAGGCATAATCCTGTAAAACAAGGTTCGCGCCCTGCAGGGACTGCCAGCTGACCTCCGGCAACGTGGCTAGCGGATCGTCGTCACGACAGAGCAGCAAAAACGGCTCAGAAAGTACGCTTTCGCACGCCAGATCGCTCGCCTGGCCGGGATCGATAACAATACCAAAATCGACATCCCCCTGGCGGATGCTCTCCAGCACCCACTGTTGCGGCCTGTCATGCAGCACAAAATCAATGTCCGGGTAGAGATGGCTTCCCTCGGCAATACACTGAGGGATAAGGTGTGCGGATATCGTCTGGCTGGCCGCGACCCGCACGGTACCCGAAAGCTGCTGACCCAGCCTACCCACGTCTCTGAGCGTGCTGTTGAGCTCATCCAGCAACCGTTCAAGGCGCATAGCCAGCTGTTGTCCCGCTTCGGTCAGCACTACTTCACGCGTGGTGCGGTCAAGTAACCGGACGCCAGTCTGATTTTCCAGCTCTTTCACGCTGTGGCTGACCGCCGACTGGCTCAGGCCAATCATCTCTCCTGCCCGGCTAAAGCTGCGAGCCTGCGCGACAGTGACAAAAACACGAAGCTGACGTAATGAATAATTCATCTTTTTAATTCATGAATGGATGCAATAAATCAATTTTATTTCTCAAACGGAAAAAAGCACAATAGCGACATCTGTTTTCAGGAGTCATTATGAAACTATTTCGTATTGTTGATCCGTTTACGCTCACCCTGGTAGTTACCGTTTTACTGGCCTCTTTCTTCCCCGCTCGCGGCGGTTTCGTACCGTTTTTTGAAGGGCTGACGACGGCCGCTATCGCACTGCTGTTCTTTATGCACGGCGCAAAGCTCTCCCGTGAAGCCATTATCGCGGGCGGAAGCCACTGGCGACTGCACCTCTGGGTGATGTGCAGCACGTTCATTCTTTTCCCGATCCTCGGGGTGCTGTTTGCCTGGTGGGCACCGGTTAACGTCGACCCGGCCCTCTACACCGGTTTCCTGTATCTCTGTATTCTTCCGGCTACCGTACAGTCCGCCATTGCCTTTACCTCACTTGCGGGAGGAAACGTCGCAGCCGCGGTCTGCTCGGCATCGGCATCCAGCCTGCTGGGAATTTTCGTTTCCCCGCTGCTGGTGGGCCTGCTGATGAACATGCACGGCGCGGAAGGTAACCTTGAGCAGGTGGGCAAAATCTGTCTGCAGCTGCTGCTGCCGTTTGTGCTGGGGCATCTTTCCCGACCGTGGACCGGCGCGTTTGTGGCGAAGCATAAAAAATGGATTTCAAAAACCGACCAGACCTCGATTCTGCTGGTGGTTTACTCCGCCTTCAGTGAAGCAGTGGTAAATGGCATCTGGCACAAGGTGGGCGCAGGCTCGCTGCTGTTTATCGTGGTAGTCAGCATTGTCCTGCTGGCGATTGTAATAGCGGTAAACGTCTTTGTGGCACGCAAATGCGGCTTCAACAAAGCGGATGAAATTACGATTGTCTTCTGCGGTTCGAAGAAGAGCCTGGCGAACGGCATCCCGATGGCCAACATTCTGTTCCCGACCTCGGTGATTGGGATGATGGTGCTGCCGCTGATGATTTTCCATCAGATCCAGCTGATGGTCTGCGCAGTGCTGGCGCGTCGCTACAAGCGCCAGACCGAAAAGCTGGCGCAGGAAGAAACCCGCGCCGCGAAGGCTTAAGGACGTTTCAGGGGCTGCACCAGCTGGGTCAGCCCCTCGGTTTTGATCAGTAACGTGATAGCCATCAGCTCGCCCAGCCGCCCGGCCGGGAATTCATCCTTGCGGGCAAACCACAGCAGATACTCCTCCGGCAAATCAATCAGCCTGCGGCCCTTGTATTTACCGAACGGCATCTCCGTATTGGCGATCTCAACGAGCTGCTCTTTCTCCACGTTACTCTCCTAACAGGCGCATCATTTCCGCTTCGTCGATAACCGCAATGCCGAGCTCCTGGGCTTTTGCCAGCTTCGAACCCGCCGCTTCCCCGGCGATAACCAGGTCGGTTTTCTTCGACACGCTGCCCGCCACTTTTGCCCCCAGCGCCACCAGACGCGCTTTAGCATCGTCGCGTGAAAGCTGGCTCAGGCTACCGGTCAGGACTACCGTTTTACCGGCGAACGGGCTGTCGATCTCTTCGGCGTTAACCACCACCGGCGCGGACCACCTGATGCCCTCTTCCAGCAGCTTGCCAATGACTTCACGGTTGCTCTCTTCGGCGAAGAAGTTAAAGACGTGCGTGGCGACGACAATGCCGACATCCGGGACTTTCTGCAGTTCGTCGATGCTTGCCTTTTCCAGCGCCTCCAGCGTACCAAAATACGCCGCCAGGCCCGCGGCCGTCGCCTCACCCACTTCACGAATGCCCAGGGCGTAGAGGAAGCGGGCGAAGGTGGTCTCTTTGGCGGCTTCCAGCGCGTTAACCACATTCTGGGCCGACTTTGGCCCCATGCGATCCAGGCCGGTCAGTTTACCTGCCGTCAGCCTGAAGAGATCCGCTGGCGTGTGGACATACTCTTTCTCAACCAGCTGATCGATAATCTTGTCGCCCATGCCGTCGACGTCCATCGCCCGACGGGAGACGAAGTGCTTCAGCGACTCTTTGCGCTGCGCGCCACAGATTAAGCCCCCCGTACAGCGGGCCACCGCTTCACCTTCCACACGCTCAACGTCAGAGCCGCACACCGGGCAGTGGGTCGGGAAGACGATCTCGCACGTATCGGCAGGACGTTCTGACTCTACGACGTTAACCACCTGCGGAATAACGTCGCCCGCGCGGCGAATCACCACTTTGTCACCAATGCGCAGGCCCAGGCGTTCGATTTCATCGGCGTTATGCAGCGTGGCGTTACTCACCAGGACGCCCGCAACCTGCACTGGCTCCAGACGGGCGACCGGGGTGATAGCCCCCGTTCGCCCGACCTGGAACTCGACGTCGCGAACGAAGGTCATCTGCTCCTGAGCAGGGAACTTAAACGCCACTGCCCAGCGCGGCGCGCGCGCCACAAAGCCCAGTTGCTCCTGCAGCGCCAGTGAATTCACCTTGATGACGACGCCATCAATATCAAACCCGAGCGTTGGACGGTCCTCTTCCACCTTGTGGTAGAACGCCAGCACCGCTTCCGGCGAGTCGCAGAGCTGAACGCGGTTGCTCACCGGCAGGCCCCACGCTTTAAACTGCAGCAGACGCCCGAGGTGCGTGTCCGGCAGCTCGCCGCCCTCAAGAATACCGACACCGTAGCAGAAGAAAGTCAGCGGTCGCTTCGCGGTGATACGCGGATCAAGCTGGCGCAGAGAGCCTGCCGCCGCATTACGCGGGTTAGCAAATACCTTCCCGCCGGTGCGACGCGCCTCTTCGTTGATTTTCTCGAAGCCCGCCTGAGGCAGGAACACCTCGCCGCGCACTTCCAGACGCGCGGGAATGTTGTCACCCTGCAACTTCAGCGGGATCGCGCGGATGGTACGCACGTTGGTGGTGATGTCTTCTCCCGTCGTACCGTCGCCACGCGTCGCGGCACGCACCAGCACGCCATTTTCGTAGAGAAGACTGACCGCCAGGCCATCCAGCTTGAGCTCGCAGCACCAGGTGAGGGAGTCGCTGCTTTTCAGGCGATCCTGCACGCGCTTGTTAAACGCAAGAAAGCTCTCTTCATCGAAGACGTTATCCAGCGACAGCATCGGCACCTCATGGCGCACCTGGCTGAAAGCCCCCAAAGGCTCAGCGCCGACGCGCTGGGTAGGGGAATCCGGCGTGATGAGCTCCGGATGCTGCGCCTCTATTTCGCGCAGCTCGCGCATCAGGCGGTCATATTCCGCATCCGGTACTTCCGGCGCGTCCATAACATGATAGAGGTATTCATGATGGCGAAGCGTGGTTCGCAGTTCAGTGAGTTGTTGTTCGATTGAGTCCATATCACACCATCAATGAGAAAAAACCCCCGACAGGCGGGGGTTGAGGAGGAGTCGAAGTAAACGCGAGGATTACGCGTTCGCTTCCTTAACTTCGCGGATGCGGTCCTGATACTCACGCAGCTTCTGCGGGGTCATCATTCGACGCTGATCGTCGAGCACCACGCCACCGACTTCGTCAGCGATGTGCTGAGCGGACTGCAGCATCAGCTTAAAGTTTTGCAGTTCGTCGCCATAGGACGGCACCTGCATAAAGATAGTCACGCCTGGGGTCACGAAATCACCGGTCATTTCCGGATCAAAGGTGCCAGGATTAACCATGTTGGCCAGGCTGAACAACGCCGGACCGCTACCGTCAGGGCTCAGGTGGCGATGGAAGATGTTCATATCGCCAAACTTGAAGCCTGCCTGTTGAATACTGTTAAGCAGTACGTCACCGTTGAGATGGCTACCGTGATGCGCGGCCACGTTCATGATGATCACCGCTTCTTTGCGCTGCGGTTTTTCAACAACCGGCTCTGGCTCTACAACGGGCTCAGGCTCAACGTGCGGTGCCGGAGCGGGCTGAGGCGCAGGCTGCACGTGAACAGGCTGCTGCGGCTGTTGTACCGGCTGAGCAGGCTGTTGTTGCACGGGCTGCTGCACCGGTTGCTGTTGAACCGGCTGGGCAGGCTGCTGATAGACAGGCTGTTGCGGCGGCTGGCGCACCGGCTCTTCCACAGGCTGCGGCGCTGGCTGGCGCGGCTGTGCAGAAGCATACGGCGGTTGATACTGGTGCTGCGAAGGACGAGGCGCTTCATGCTCCCCATGGCCTGCGCCGGGCGCAGTATTGACCCGATGAACACGAACTTCACCCACGCCGTCGTCGTCGCTGCCGTCGATGTCAACTTCACCGTCATCGTCGTCACGACTGGACTTCATGCGCTTCAGTGGGCGATCGCGGAACATCGAGGAACGCTCTTTACGGCTGGTCCAAAAACCATGTACCAGTAAAGCGATTATGGCGATCGCGCCAACAATGATTAATATCAGACGCAAATCCTGCATCATTATATTCTCTGTTGTTCTAACACCTTGCCACCACGGCAAACATTTACTCACTAAGAGTATTTGCCGTTTACGTCAAGTGCAAGTGTGTGCAGAGCATTCACAGCATAAAGATGAAGGAAATCGTGCTTTTTGCTGGTTTTTCGAACATTTCCGAACTGGTCATTGCTACGTAAGTGGATAATATAGGCGGGCAATTCCACTGGTTGTGTAAAAAGGAGTACAGCCTGGCTATGGTTTCAACATCTTCTTCTCCCTCGCGTAGCGGCGTCTGGTATTTTTCACAGGGCTGGAAACTGGTCTCCCTGCCGGGGATTCGACGCTTCGTGATTCTGCCGCTGTTGATCAACATTATTCTGATGGGTGGCGCGTTCTGGTGGCTGTTCACAAAGCTGGAGAGCTGGATACCGTCGCTGATGAGCTACGTGCCGGACTGGCTGCAGTGGCTTAACTACCTGCTCTGGCCGTTGGCGGTGATCTCCGTACTGCTGGTGTTTGGGTATTTCTTTTCGACGATTGCCAACTGGATAGCCGCACCGTTTAACGGCCTGCTGGCGGAACAGCTGGAAGCGCGACTTACCGGCGCAACACCGCCCGACACGGGAGTGCTGGGGATCATGAAAGACCTGCCACGCATCATGAAGCGGGAGTGGCAGAAGTTTGCCTGGTACCTGCCCCGCGCGATTGTGCTGCTTATCCTCTATTTTGTGCCAGGCATTGGCCAGACGGTGGCACCTGTGCTGTGGTTCCTGTTCAGCGCCTGGATGCTGGCCATCCAGTACTGCGATTACCCGTTCGATAACCACAAGGTGCCGTTTAAAGAGATGCGTACGGCCCTGCGCAGCCAGAAGGTCGCCAATATGCAGTTTGGCGCGCTGACCAGCCTGTTCACCATGATTCCCTTCCTGAATCTGTTCATCATGCCCGTCGCCGTCTGCGGCGCGACGGCAATGTGGGTCGACTGCTACCGTGCTAAGCACGCGTTATGGAAATAATGCAAAAATGTGTAAAGCAGGGGTGGCTTATGCTGCCCCTTATTCCATACTGATCCCCATTATTTCCTTGCAGTATATAGATATGCGAATTCCTTACTTCCCCCTACCTGCTCAACAGGTATGCTGGGTCGGTATCCCAATTTCATACAGTTAAGGACAGGCCATGAGTAAGATTTATGAAGACAACTCGCTGACTATCGGTCATACGCCCCTGGTTCGACTGAACCGTATCGGTAATGGACGCATTCTGGCGAAGGTCGAATCACGTAACCCGAGCTTCAGCGTAAAATGCCGCATCGGTGCAAACATGATTTGGGATGCTGAAAAACGTGGCGTACTGAAGCCTGGCGTTGAGCTGGTGGAACCGACCAGCGGTAACACCGGTATCGCTCTGGCCTATGTTGCCGCCGCGCGTGGCTACAAGCTGACGCTGACTATGCCAGAAACCATGAGCATCGAGCGTCGTAAGCTGCTCAAAGCGCTGGGCGCAAACCTGGTGCTGACCGAAGGCGCGAAGGGCATGAAGGGTGCCATTCAGAAAGCCGAAGAGATTGTGGCCAGCGATCCGGCGAAATATCTGCTGCTGCAGCAGTTCAGCAACCCTGCTAACCCGGAAATTCACGAGAAGACCACCGGTCCGGAAATCTGGGAAGATACCGACGGCCAGGTTGACGTCTTCATCTCCGGCGTGGGTACCGGCGGTACGCTGACCGGCGTGTCACGCTATATTAAAGGCACAAAGGGTAAAAAAGACCTGATCACCGTTGCCGTTGAGCCGACTGACTCACCGGTTATCACCCAGGCACTGGCGGGTGAAGAGCTCAAACCAGGCCCGCATAAAATCCAGGGGATTGGTGCAGGCTTCATTCCGGGCAACCTGGATCTGAAGCTGATCGATAAAGTGGTGACCATCACTAACGAAGAAGCCATATCTACCGCGCGTCGCCTGATGGATGAAGAAGGCATTCTGGCGGGTATCTCTTCCGGTGCGGCCGTTGCGGCAGCACTCAAGCTTCAGGAAGATGAAGCCTTTACCAATAAGAACATTGTGGTTATCCTCCCTTCCTCGGGCGAGCGTTACTTGAGCACCGCACTGTTTGCCGATCTGTTTACCGAAAAAGAGCTGCAACAGTAGTGCCAGCATGTTAATAACGCGTAAAAAAGCACCTTTTCAGGTGCTTTTTTGTGGCCTGCTTCAAACTTTTGCCCCTCCTGGCATTGCTTCACCCCGTTGGGTCTGGTATTTAAACCAGCAATTATTTTGATGCGTGAAATTAATCGGTGAATGAAATAGCCTTGCTGAATCGATTTTATGATTTGGTTCAAGTCTTGCTTTCACTGCATAATGTTTAATGACGATCGAAACGTCAGCGCTAACAATACAGGCTAAAGTTCAGTCGCCAGGCTAGACTTTAGTTCCACAACACTAAACCTATAAGTTGGGGAAATACAATGTTCCAGCAAGAAGTTACCATTACCGCTCCGAACGGTCTGCACACCCGCCCTGCTGCTCAGTTTGTTAAAGAAGCAAAAGGCTTCACTTCTGAAATCACTGTGACTTCCAACGGCAAAAGCGCGAGCGCAAAAAGCCTGTTCAAACTGCAGACTCTGGGCCTGACTCAGGGCACCGTTGTCACCATCTCTGCAGAAGGTGAAGACGAGCAGAAAGCAGTTGAGCATCTGGTAAAACTGATGGCTGAGCTCGAGTAAGTTTCCGGGTTCTTTTAAATATCAGTCACAAGTAAGGTAGGGTTATGATTTCAGGCATTTTAGCATCCCCGGGTATCGCTTTCGGCAAAGCACTGCTGCTGAAAGAAGACGAGATCGTCATCGACCGGAAAAAAATTTCTGCCGACAAGGTTGATCAGGAAGTTGAACGTTTTCTGAGCGGTCGTGCCAAGGCATCTGCGCAACTGGAAGCAATCAAAACTAAAGCTGGCGAAACTTTCGGTGAAGAAAAAGAAGCCATCTTCGAAGGGCACATCATGCTGCTCGAAGATGAGGAGCTGGAGCAGGAAATCATAGCCCTGATTAAAGATAAAGGCATGACGGCCGACGCGGCTGCGCATGAAGTTATCGAAGGTCAGGCAACTGCCCTGGAAGAACTGGATGATGAATACCTGAAAGAGCGTGCGGCTGACGTACGTGACATCGGTAAGCGCCTGCTGCGCAACATCCTGGGTCTGGCCATCATCGACCTGAGCGCGATTCAGGATGAAGTCATCCTGGTTGCCGCTGACCTCACCCCGTCTGAAACCGCACAGCTGAACCTGAAAAAGGTCCTCGGTTTCATCACCGACGCGGGTGGCCGTACCTCCCACACCTCTATCATGGCGCGTTCTCTGGAACTGCCTGCCATCGTGGGTACCGGTAGCATCACCTCTCAGGTGAAAAACGGCGACTATCTGATTCTGGATGCCGTAAACAATCTGGTTTACGTCAACCCAACCAATGAAGAGATCGATAAACTGCGCGCGGTTCAGGAGCAGGTTGCGACTGAAAAAGCGGAACTCGCTAAGCTGAAAGACCTGCCAGCCATTACCCTGGACGGCCATCAGGTAGAAGTGTGCGCAAACATCGGTACCGTCCGCGACGTTGATGGCGCTGAGCGCAACGGTGCAGAAGGCGTAGGTCTCTATCGTACAGAATTCCTGTTCATGGACCGCGACGCGCTGCCAACGGAAGAAGAGCAGTTTGCTGCTTATAAAGCCGTGGCTGAAGCGTGTGGATCACAGGCGGTTATCGTCCGTACCATGGACATCGGTGGTGACAAAGAGCTGCCGTACATGAACTTCCCGAAAGAAGAGAACCCGTTCCTGGGCTGGCGTGCAATCCGTATCGCGATGGATCGTAAAGAGATCCTGCGCGATCAGGTTCGCGCGATCCTGCGTGCGTCTGCTTTCGGTAAACTGCGCATTATGTTCCCGATGATCATCTCTGTTGAAGAAGTGCGTGCACTGAAGAAAGAGATCGAAATCTACAAACAGGAACTTAGGCTCGAAGGTAAAGCGTTTGACGAGTCAATCGAGATCGGCGTAATGGTGGAAACGCCGGCGGCCGCGACCATTGCGCGTCATTTAGCCAAAGAAGTTGATTTCTTTAGTATCGGTACCAATGATTTAACGCAGTACACCCTGGCAGTTGACCGTGGTAATGATATGATTTCACATCTCTACCAGCCAATGTCACCGTCCGTACTGAACTTGATCAAGCAAGTTATTGATGCTTCTCATGCAGAAGGTAAATGGACTGGCATGTGTGGTGAGCTTGCAGGCGACGAACGTGCTACACTTCTGTTGCTGGGTATGGGTCTGGACGAATTCTCTATGAGCGCCATTTCCATCCCGCGCATTAAGAAGATTATCCGTAACACGAACTTCGAAGATGCGAAGGTGTTAGCAGAGCAGGCTCTTGCTCAACCGACAACGGACGAGTTAATGACGCTGGTTAACAAGTTCATTGAAGAAAAAACAATCTGCTAATCCACGAGATGCGGCCCAAATTACTGCTTAGGAGAAGATCATGGGTTTGTTCGATAAACTGAAATCTCTGGTTTCTGATGATAAGAAAGACTCCGGAACTATTGAGATTGTTGCTCCGCTCTCCGGCGAGATCGTCAACATCGAAGACGTGCCGGATGTAGTGTTTGCTGAGAAAATCGTTGGTGATGGCATTGCTATCAAACCAACTGGCAACAAAATGGTTGCTCCAGTTGACGGCACCATCGGTAAAATTTTTGAAACCAACCATGCGTTCTCTATCGAATCTGATAGCGGTATCGAACTGTTCGTTCACTTCGGTATCGACACCGTTGAACTGAAAGGTGAAGGCTTCAAACGTATCGCGGAAGAAGGCCAGCGTGTTAAAGTTGGCGACCCGGTGATTGAATTCGATCTGCCACTGCTGGAAGAAAAAGCCAAGTCTACTCTGACGCCGGTTGTTATCTCCAACATGGACGAAATCAAAGAACTGATCAAACTGTCTGGCAGCGTCACCGTGGGTGAAACCCCGGTTATCCGCATCAAGAAGTAATTCTTGCCGCACAGAAAAATGGCGCCTTCGGGCGCCATTTTTGTTTATGCGGGGAGGATAAGCTCGTCGTAGCCTTTCGACTGGGTGTAGAGCATTACGTCAGTCACACGATCGCCCGCCATGCGAATGGCATCGGAAACGGTTTTCCCCTCAACAATTCCGCTCACCAGTTCTGAACAAAACAGGTCACCCGTCCCTTTCAGATCGGTTTCAACGCGCGGATGCGCGCTGACGGACACGCCCTCATTCGTCACCAGCACCACGTGGATGTTTTCCGGGCCGTCAGCGACCGGCGCGCTGGTGATCGCCACCCATTTCAGGCTGTCGGAGAGCAGTCCCTGCGCCGCCGCGATGGCGCTTTCCGGCGTGCGGCACGGTTTGCCGCTCAACACTTCCAGCTCATAGACGTTTGGCGTGATCCCCTGCGCCAGCGGCAGCAGATGCTCCCGATACGCTTGTGGAATATCGGGCTTCACGTACATCCCGCTGTCAATATCGCCGATTACCGGGTCGACCAGCACCAGCAGGTCAGGATGCTGCGCTTTGACCGCCTTCAGCCATTGAGCCAGCAGGACGATCTGACTGGCGCTGCCCATATAGCCGGTGGTGACCGCTTTAAGCTCGCGCAGGATCTCGCGCTCTTCCAGTGCCTTAAGATAGCCGCTGAACCACTCGTCGGGGATCACCCCACCATAAAACGTGTCGTAATGCGGCGTGTTGCTGAACAGTACCGTCGGCACGGCGGTAACGTTCAGCCTGTGGGTACGAATATTCGGTACCGCAATGCTGTTCCCTACGCTGCCGTACACCACCTGCGACTGCACCGCGACAATGTCGGTTTGCTGCGCCCGGGTATTATCCCGGAATAGAATCATCTCCATGACGCTTAAATCCCCGCCCCCTGCGAATAACTCTCTTCACCAAAGACGCCGGTAGACAGATAGCGATCGCCGCGATCGCAAATAATCGCTACCACCACAGCGCCCGGGTTTGCCTGCGCCACCCGAATCGCACCCGCAACCGCGCCGCCCGAGCTGACGCCGCAGAAGATACCTTCGCGCACGGCAAGCTCACGCATGGTATTTTCCGCCTCGCGCTGGTGAAGATCCAGTACCTGGTCCACAAGCTGCGCATTAAAGATGCCGGGCATATACTCCACCGGCCAGCGGCGAATGCCCGGAATGCTGCTCCCCTCTTCCGGCTGCAGGCCCACAATGGTGACGGCTTTATCCTGCTCGCGCAAAAAACGCGACACGCCGGTAATGGTGCCGGTGGTGCCCATGCTGGAGACAAAATGGGTGATACGCCCGTCGGTTTGCTGCCAGATTTCCGGGCCGGTGGTGGTGTAGTGCGCGTAGGGGTTGTCCGGATTGTTAAACTGATCCAGCAGCTTGCCTTCACCGCGCCCGGCCATTTCTAACGCCAGGTCGCGCGCGCCTTCCATCCCCTGCTCTTTGGTCACCAGAATCAGTTCGGCCCCGTAGGCACGCATCGCGGCGCGGCGCTCCTGGCTCATGTTATCCGGCATCAGCAGCTTCATGCGGTAGCCTTTCAGCGCTGCAATCATCGCCAGCGCGATACCGGTGTTGCCGCTGGTGGCCTCAATCAGCACGTCGCCCGGCTTTATTTCACCGCGTTTTTCGGCCTGGACAATCATCGACAGCGCCGCACGGTCCTTCACCGAACCCGCCGGGTTATTGCCTTCGAGTTTGACCCAGATTTCGCTGCCGTTATCAGGCTCCATGCGCTGAAGCTTGACCAGAGGAGTGTTGCCGATGGTGTGTTCGAGTGTATTCACGATTTTTACTCAATAAAAAAGCCGGGGCGCGCGCAGCGATCCCGGCCTACAAGACGCAGTGATAACTGTAGGCCCGGTCAGCGCAGCGCCACCGGGCGATAAACATCCTAATAACCTATCAGGCTGACTCCGCCAGAGCAATATCCTCGCGCGTCTCGATGCGCTCCTTCCCGTGATAAATCCGGGCATGCTGCAAACCAACAAACAGGCGCTCACCCCGGTGCGGCGGCACGTCGTCGCGCATGACCACGGTCAGCGGCTCGGTGTACCAGCCCAGCGGCTGTACCACCAATTGGGTGTAGTGACCTTTAGGACTAGCTTCCAGCACCTGCACCGGCAGCGGTGAATCCAGGCTGGTTCGGCGGCTCACGTCCACTTCCCACGGACGCAGGAACAGATCGACCGGCCCCTGATGCGCGGAGGTATAGCCCAGCGGCCAGCGGTGCGCGCCAACGTGGAACTGTCCGCCGCGAATGGTGCCCTGCAAACGGTTTACCTCGCCCATAAACTCCAGCACGAAGCGGGTCGCCGGTTCACGCCAGAGCTGCTCCGGTTCGTCAACCTGCTCAATGTTGCCCTGACTCATGACCACCACGCGGTCCGCGACTTCCATCGCCTCTTCCTGATCGTGGGTCACGAAGACGCTGGTGAATTTCAGCTCTTCATGGAGCTGACGCAGCCAGCGGCGCAGCTCTTTACGCACCTGTGCATCCAGCGCGCCGAAGGGTTCATCCAGCAGCAGAATTTGCGGCTCAACGGCCAGCGCGCGCGCCAGCGCCACGCGCTGTTTCTGCCCGCCGGACAGCTGGGCCGGGAAACGATCCGCCAGATGAGCCAGCTGCACCATCTCCAGCAGTTTTGTCACCTTCGCCTTAATGGTTACCGCATCCGGGCGCTCGCGACGCGGCAGCACGGTGAGGCCAAACGCGATGTTGTCGAACACGGTCATGTGGCGGAACAGCGCGTAATGCTGGAACACAAAACCCACTTTACGATCGCGGGCGTGCAGGCGGCTCACGTCGGTGCCGTGAAAGCGGATGTGCCCGCTGGTCTGATGCTCAAGCCCGGCGATAATACGCAGCAGCGTGGTTTTACCCGAACCAGACGGCCCCAGCAGCGCCACCATTTGTCCGGAAGGGATATCCAGCGAGATATCATTCAGCACCTGGGTGCGACCAAAAGACTTCTTAATATTGGCAATCTCAATGCTCATGATTTCCCTCCTGATGCTGACGTTTTTCCTGATTTTCTAAACGCCACTGCACCACACTCTTCAAAAACAGGGTCAAGATGGCCATCAGCGTCAGCAACGCTGCGGCAGTAAACGAGCCGATGGTGTTGTAGTCCTGCTGCAGCAATTCAATCTGTAGCGGCAGCGACAGGGTTTCACCGCGAATCGACCCAGAAACAACGGAAACGGCACCGAACTCACCAATCGCGCGGGCGTTGGTCAGCACCACGCCGTAAAGCAACGCCCAGCGGATGTTCGGCAGCGTCACGCGGCGGAACATCTGCCAGCCTGACGCGCCCAGCAGCACCGCCGCTTCGTCTTCGTTGCTGCCCTGGCTTAGCATCACGGGTACCAGCTCGCGCACCACGAACGGACAGGTCACGAAGATAGTGACCAGCACCATGCCCGGCCAGGCGAACATGATCTGCAGGTTATGCTCATCCAGCCAGCCGCCCAATGGGCCGTTGGAGCCGTAAAAGAGCAGGTACACCAGACCCGCCACCACCGGCGATACGGCGAAAGGAATGTCCAGCAGGGTCAGCAGCAGCTGACGTCCCGGGAAGTTAAAGCGCGTCACCAGCCACGCCAAAAGGGTACCGAACACCAGATTCACCGGCACGGTGATCAATGCAATCAGCACGGTCAGCCAGATTGCATGGAGCATATCCGGGTTCGCCAGGTTTTCCAGCGCTGGCATCAGCCCCTTGCTAAATGCCTGAACGAAGATATAAATCGTCGGCACGACGAGAATGAGGGCGGAAACCAGCACGCCCGCCCCAATCAGAAACCATTTACCCCAGTTGATGCGGGGTGCATCGTATCGCTTCAATTGCGTAACTTCCGCCATCAGTGACCTACCACGCGTCGACCAAAGCGACTTTGCAGAGTGTTAATCGAGTACAGCAGCAGCAGCGAGGCCGCGAGGATCACCGACGCAATCGCGCTCGCCGCCGGATAATCAAACTCCTGCAGGCGAATGAAAATCATCAGCGAGGTCACTTCCGTTTTCCAGGCGATGTTCCCGGCGATAAATATCACCGCGCCGAACTCTCCGAGGCTGCGGGTAAACGACAGCGCAACGCCCGCCATCAGCGCCGGAGACAGCTCCGGCAGAACCACCTTGCGGAAGCTCTGCCAGCGCGTGGCGCCCAGCGTTTCCGCCGCTTCTTCGTATTCAGGACCCAACTCTTCCAGCACCGGCTGCACCGTACGCACGACGAACGGGATGCTGGTAAAGGCCATCGCCACCGCGATACCGAGCCATGTGTAGGTCACTTTGATGTCAAATTTCGCCAGCCACTCACCGTACAGCCCGTTCACGGAGAAGAGCGACGCGAGGGTTAAGCCCGCCACAGCAGTCGGTAGCGCAAACGGCAGATCCATCAGGGCGTCAAGCAGCGTGCGGCCCGGGAAGCGATAGCGGGTTAAGATCCACGCCATCAGCAGGCCAAACACGCCGTTAAAAATGGAGGCGACAAATGCCGAAAGCAGCGTCACCTTATAGGCCGCCACCACCTGCGGGTTGGTGACCACGTCCCAGTACTGCGACCAGCTCATCTGAGCAAGCTGCATCACCAGCGCGCTGAGCGGCAACAGCAGGATCAGGCAGACGAACAGCAGGCTGGTACCGAGGCTTAAGGTAAAGCCCGGCAGCACGCGTTTTGTCGAGACTGCAAACATTACTTGTGCCCCGCCGCCAGCAGTTTGTCTAACTCACCGCCGCTGGCAAAATGCGTTTTCATCACATCAGGCCAGGAGCCGAAATGATCTTCCACGCGGAACAGCGCGGTCTGCGGGAATTTATCTTTCAGTTTGTTCATCACGTCCGGGTTATTCACGCGGTAGTAGTAATCGGTAATGATGGTCTGCGCCTGCGGCCTGTACAGGTAGTTGAGATAGGCTTTTGCCGCTTTCTCGGTACCGTTTGCCTGCACGTTTTTATCCACCCACGCCACCGGGAATTCGGCCAGAATGTTGGTTTTCGGGATAACGACCTCGAAGCCCTGCGCTTCGTACTGCTTGCGGATGTTATTCACTTCCGATTCAAAGCTGATCAGCACATCGCCGAGACCGCGCTCCGCGAAGGTCGTGGTCGCCCCGCGGCCGCCGGTATCAAACACTTCGACGTTTTTCAGAAACTGGGTCATGAACTGCTCGGTTTTGGCTTTATCGTTACCGTCAGCCTTGTCCGCCGCGCCCCACGCGGCTAAATAGGTATAACGCGCATTACCTGAAGTTTTTGGGTTCGGGAAAATCAGCTTCACGTCGGAACGCACCAGGTCGCTCCAGTCGTGGATATTCTTCGGGTTGCCCTTACGCACCAGGAAGCCCATGGTGGAATAGAAAGGGGAGCTATTGTTCGGCAGTCGGCTCTGCCAGTCCGCCGGGATCAGCTTGCCTTTGTCGTGCAGGATCTGCACGTCAGTCACCTGATTGTAGGTCACTACGTCCGCCTTCAGCCCCTGAAGAATGGCAAGCGCCTGCCTGGACGACCCGGCGTGGGACTGCTTAATAGTCAGCTTGTCGCCGTTATTGTCTTTCGCCCACTGCTGTTCGAACGGTGGATTAAGGGCGGCAAACAGCTCGCGGGAAACGTCATACGAACTGTTCAACAGTTCAGTCGCCTGCGCCTGTGCCACCAGCAGTAAACCTGCCAGCGCCAGAGTTCCTTTTTTCAGTACAGTAACGGCCATTGCGCACCCTTATAAATGTGATGACTATCTTATAGTCATAATATTTATAACGGGGATGAAAGGAGTAACGGTTTTATATACCGTTTGGTGATTTAGAAGCAGAAAAGGGAATAAGGCATTAATCCCCTCTCCCCTTTGGGGAAAGGGGCAGGGTGAGGGTCATTACAGCGCCAGCAAACGCTCCACGGACGGCGCGAAGTAGTAGCCGCCGGTCACCGGTTTGGTGAAGCGCAGCATGGCGTCACGCTTGCCGTCGGTATCGCCAAACATGCTCAGCAGCTGCTGCTCAATGTTATACAGGCGCGCGCAGTAAGCGCAGAAGTAAAGGCCGTGCGTGCCGCTTGCCGTACCGTAAGGCAGGCTCTGGCGAACAATCTTCAGCCCTTTGCCGTCTTCCTTGAGGTCAACGCGGGTCAGGTGAGAGGTCACAGGGCGGTCGTCGCCGTCGATCTCTTCGTTGGCTTCTTTAGTACGACCAATCATCATCTCCTGGTCGTGCACGCTCATGCGGTTAAGCTGCTTGAGGTTGTGCTCCCAGCGCTGAACGAACACGTAGCTGCCGCCCGCGTCCACGCCGTCTTTAATCACCGCCACGTCGCGACGCGTCTCTTCCCCTGCCGGGTTTTCCGTTCCGTCGACGAAGCCGCTCAGATCGCGCTCTTCCACCCAGCGGAAGCCGTGTACCTCTTCCTGCACCTCAATGCTGTCGCCAAAGGCCGCCACCGCCGCCTGCGCAACCGAGAAGTTAACGTCGTGACGCAGAGAGAGGATGTGGATCAGCACGTCGTATTGGGTCGCCGGCGCCAGACCCTTGCCGTAGGGGATAAAGTCCTTCAGCTCTTCCGCCCCTTCGCCGCCGCTCAGCTGACGCCAGACGTTATTGCCAAAGGCAACAACGGCGCCGAGGTGGGCTTCCGGGAATTTGGCCTGGAAGGTGGCCAGCTTATCAACAAACGCTTTACTGGCCGCACGCAGGGCATCCACGTCCCCTTTAACATTGGCTTCAATCCAAATCGCCGCGCGGCAATGTTCTGGCAAAATGCCACTCTGAACCTGAGACATCGCTCCTCCTGAAATAAAGATGCCACGTCAGCGTGGCATTGATGGCCGGTATTATACCCGGATTTCAGCGAGGCGGTTTGTTCAGGCGCAAATTACTGCTTCCAGAGTATTTTGCTCACCTTCCAGCTCTTGAGCGTGTCGTCAGACGGCATCAGTCCTTCCGGGCCACTCCAGGTTCCGGTGAAAACATAGCTGATGTGCTGGCTGCCTTCAGCCTTACATTCCACCGCGACCTTGTCGTCAGACGGCACGCTGGCGCAGTTGCCAAAAGCCTGCTTATAAAGTTCGCTAAACGGCGTACCCACCTTCACACCGCTCGCCGTCGGAATATCTTCATCCATCACGGCAATTCGGTTTACCGTGCCTTTGTCACCGTTGATCACCAGCGCCAGCTTATCGCCCTTCAGCGCTTCGTAATAGCGAACAATATTGCCATTCTCCGTTTTCATGCCGTTGCGCAGGCGGTAATCGCTGCTGAGCGCATCCTGAATGGCGTCCTGATCCAGCGCCGTCGCGGCGGTAATTTTCCCCACGCCCTGCTCGGTCACTTCCGTTGATGAGCCAAACCAGTTCCACGGATAGGCGGCGGACCAGTTAATGGAGGAGAGCGTCGAACAGCCGGTCAACGCCAGCGGGAGAGCGCATAAAAGTAAACGCAGCGATTTCATTGAAACGTCCTTTCTTGTTAAATCAACGCTTGTTGGAGTGCGACTTCGGCAAAAAGTGCCGGATTAATCATCCTGATGCGCAAAACAGGCGCGAAGACGCGGGTTGGTCAGCAGCCACATCAGCGCCACAATATCGGCAATCACCAGCGCAATGCCGATCCCCGACAGTGGTTCACCGTACCACCAGAGTACCGGCTGCCAGAAGAGCAGCGCAATCTGGGCGAGGATCAGCAGCCAGCGAAGCGCGCGCCACAAACGCGGGATCGCATGTCGACGGCCGCTGCACATGAAAGCCACCACCGCCGGTACGCCCGGTAATAAGCCAAGCCAGAAGGCATCGCGATCGGGATAAAAGAGATTCAGCAGCGTGTCGCCCTGCCCGCGCGACGCGGCGGCCATCACAAAGAGCACCCAGGTTCGGGCCTGGAGCAGAAGGACGCACCAGAATAAAAAGGGCAGCCTGACGCGCCCCTGTTCGTCATAGTCTGCCGGATGGATCTCAGTACTCTTCATCTTCGATCAGACGCTTTCCCAGATTCAGCACGTCTGAATGCTCGTAGCCCAGACGCTCATACATGCCCAGCACCACGTCGTTATCTTCCCGCACCATGATCTGGATTTTCGGGCAGCCGCGGGCGATCAGCTTCTTCTCGAGCCGGTTAAGCAGCGCATTGGCAATGCCGCGGCCACGGTATTCGGGGTGGACGCCCAGATAATAGGCCGAGCCGCGGTGGCCGTCATAACCGCCCATGACCGTCCCCACAACCTCGCCATTGACTTCCGCGACCAGAAACAGACTGACGTCGTGATTCACCTTACGTTCGATATCCATTTCCGGATCGTTCCACGGACGCAGCAGATCGCAGCGCTCCCAAAGGGTGATCACCTCTTCGAAATCTTCCTGGCGAAAAACGCGTATCTCCATGGTATTAACCGCCTTTTCGGGTTTAAAAACAGTGATTATGGCGCGAAGCTCGCCTTTCGCCAATAACCGGGGAAAATCTCGCCAAAATTTGGCATAATGTCACTTTGTCACGTATTGAAATGAAAAGTAAAACAATTCTCAATATGGACTGTCGTAACGGGAAACACGATACGATATAACACCAGGACCCCATTTTTTAGTATTCAGGCCGCATGAGCACATTCAAACCATTAAAAGCACTCACATCGCGTCGTCAGGTTCTCAAAGCGGGGCTGGCGGCCTTAACGTTAACGGGCATCGCAAAGCAGGCTCAGGCCAAAGACGAGAGCACGCTCAAAACCAGTAACGGACACAGCAAACCGAAAACCAAAAAGCCGGGCGCGAAGCGTCTGGTGATGCTCGACCCGGGTCACGGCGGTATTGATACCGGCGCCATCGGCAAAAACGGGTCGAAAGAAAAACACGTCGTGCTGGCGATTGCAAAAAATGTGCGGGCGATTTTACGCAGTAACGGCATTGACGCCCGTCTGACGCGCTCTGGCGATACCTTTATTCCGCTGTATGACCGCGTAGAGATCGCCCACCAGCACGGTGCGGATCTGTTTATGTCGATTCACGCAGACGGCTTTACCAACCCATCTGCCGCCGGTGCATCGGTGTTTGCGCTTTCTAACCGCGGCGCCAGTAGCGCCATGGCGAAATACCTCTCCGACCGCGAAAACCGGGCGGATGAAGTCGCCGGGAAAAAAGCCACCGACAAAGACCACCTGCTACAGCAGGTGCTGTTCGACCTCGTGCAGACGGATACGATCAAAAACAGCCTGACGCTCGGCTCGCATATTCTGAAGAAGATTAAGCCGGTGCACCGTCTGCACAGCAAAGGCACCGAGCAGGCGGCGTTCGTGGTGCTGAAGTCACCGTCCATCCCGTCCGTGCTGGTGGAAACGTCATTTATTACCAACCCGGAAGAAGAGCGGCTCCTCGGCACCACGGCGTTTCGTCAGAAGATCGCCAACGCCATCGCCTCCGGCATTATCAGTTATTTCAACTGGTTCGATAACCAAAAAGCGCACTCCAGGAAACGTTGATGAAACCCGATGCTCAACTGGTCAAAACCTTCCTGCTGCAGCTGCAGGATGAGATCTGCCAGAAACTGGCTGCCGCAGACGGCGGTGAATTTCAGGAAGATAGCTGGCAGCGCGAGGCCGGGGGCGGCGGGCGAAGCCGCGTGCTGCGAAACGGCAGCATCTTCGAACAGGCCGGGGTGAATTTTTCTCACGTTCACGGAGACGCAATGCCCGCGTCTGCGACGGCACATCGTCCTGAGCTGGCGGGCCGCAGCTTCGAGGCGATGGGCGTCTCTCTGGTGGTGCATCCGCACAACCCGTTTGTGCCGACCAGCCACGCCAACGTGCGCTTTTTCATTGCGGAAAAGCCGGGCGCCGATCCGGTCTGGTGGTTTGGCGGCGGTTTCGACTTAACGCCCTACTACGGCTTCGAAGAGGATGCCGTGCACTGGCACACCACCGCGCGGGATCTTTGTCTGCCGTTTGGTGAAGACGTCTACCCGAAATTTAAAAAGTGGTGCGATGACTACTTTTACCTGAAGCACCGCGACGAGCAGCGCGGCATCGGCGGGCTGTTCTTTGACGATCTCAACACGCCAGATTTTGATACCGCGTTCAGCTTTATGCGCGCGGTGGGCGAAGGGTATACCGATGCCTATCTGCCCATCGTCGAGCGCCGTAAAAACACCGACTATGGCGTACGCGAGCGTGAGTTCCAGCTTTACCGCCGCGGACGCTACGTGGAGTTCAACCTGGTGTGGGATCGCGGGACGCTGTTCGGCCTGCAGACCGGCGGGCGCACGGAGTCGATTCTGATGTCGATGCCGCCGCTGGTTCGCTGGGAGTACTGCTACGAGCCAAAAGAAGGCAGCCCGGAGGCTGCCTTAAAAGCGTTTATTCAGGTTCGGGAGTGGGTATAACTCTTATTCCTCACCCCGGCCCTCTCCCAAAGGGAGAGGGTTAGGGTGAGAGTAAAAATTACAGCGGCTGCGTCTGCGCCTCAACCACCGCCAGCGCCACCATATTCACGATACGGCGCACAGAGGCAATCGGCGTTAACACATGCACCGGTTTCGCCACGCCCATCAGCACCGGTCCTACGGTCACCCCTTCAGAGCTGGAGACGCGCAGCAGGTTATAGCTGATACGCGCCGCTTCCACGTTCGGCATAATAAGTATGTTGGCCGATCCCTTCAGCGGGCTGTCCGGCATACGTTCGTTACGGATGCTCTCCACCAGCGCGGCATCGCCGTGCATTTCCCCGTCAATCATCAGCTCCGGTGCACGCTCGCGCACCAGCTCCAGCGTCTGACGCATTTTGCAGGCGGCCGCGGATTTAGACGAACCAAAGTTAGAGTGCGACAGCAGCGCCACCTTCGGCTCGATACCAAAGCGGCGCACGGTCTCGGCGGCCATCACGGTGATCTCCGCCAGCTCATCAGGGGTCGGATCGTCGTTAACGTAGGTATCCGCAATAAAGGTGTTGCCGCTTGGCAGCAGCAGGGCGTTCATCGCCCCGGCGGTGTGGACGCCGTCGCGATAGCCGAAGATCTCCTGCACCACGCTAAAGTGCTCGTGGTAATCGCCGATGGTGCCGCAGATCAGCGCATCCGCCTCGCCGCGATGAACCATGATCGCGCCGATCACCGTCGTGTTGCTGATCACGGCTTTCTGCGCCTGCTCCTGGGTGATCCCCCGGCGCTTCATGATCGCGTAGTATTCGCTCCAGTACTCTTTGAAACGCGGATCGGATTCGTTGTTGACGATCTCGAAGTCGACGCCCGGCTTAATCTGCAGGCCCAGCTTCTGGATACGCATCTCAATCACGCTCGGACGACCAATCAGGATCGGTTTCGCCAGGCCTAAGGTGATCAGCTCCTGGGTGGCGTGTAGCACGCGCGCCTCTTCCCCTTCCGCCAGCACCACGCGCTTCGCGTCGGCGCGCGCCTGAGAGAAGATCGGCTTCATAAACAGGTTAGTTTTGTAGACAAACTCGGTGAGCTTATCGACGTACGCGTCGAAGTCGTGAATCGGACGCGTCGCTACGCCGGAGTCCATCGCCGCTTTGGCCACCGCTGGCGCAATTTTGACAATCAGACGCGGGTCGAACGGTTTTGGAATAATGTAGTCCGGGCCGAAGCTCAGATCCTGATCGCCGTACGCAGACGCAACCACTTCGCTCTGCTCGGCGTGCGCCAGCTCCGCGATGGCGTGAACGGCGGCAAGCTTCATCTCTTCGTTGATCGCCGTTGCGCCGACGTCCAGCGCACCGCGGAAGATGAACGGGAAGCAGAGCACGTTGTTGACCTGGTTCGGGTAGTCCGAACGACCGGTACAGATAATGGCGTCTTCACGCACCGCTTTCGCCAGCGGCGGCAGGATTTCCGGCTCAGGGTTCGCCAGGGCCAGGATCATTGGCGCCCGCGCCATCTTCTTCACCATCTCCTGGGTCAACACTTTCGGACCCGAGCAGCCGAGGAAGATATCCGCGCCGTCGATCACCTCGTCGAGGGTGCGTTTACCGTCGTCTTCCACCGCATACGCCGCTTTGGTTTCCGCCATGTTCGGCTCGCGGTCTTTATAGATAACGCCTTTGGAATCGCAGACCACAATGTTGTGTTTCTGCATACCCAGCGCCACTAGCAGGTTCATACAGGCGATGGCCGCGGCACCTGCGCCAGAGACCACCATGCGCACGTCGGAGAGATTTTTCTCTACCACGCGCAGGCCGTTGAGAATCGCGGCGGTGCTGATAATCGCGGTCCCGTGCTGGTCATCATGGAACACGGGAATGTTCATACGCTCGCGCAGCTTCTGCTCGATATAGAAACATTCCGGCGCTTTGATGTCTTCCAGGTTGATCCCGCCGAAGGTCGGCTCCAGCGCGGCCACCACGTTGATGAATTTGTCAGGATCGAGTTCATCCACCTCGATATCGAACACATCGATACCGGCGAATTTTTTGAACAGCACCCCCTTCCCTTCCATCACCGGCTTACCGGCCAGCGCGCCGATATTGCCAAGCCCCAGCACCGCCGTGCCGTTAGAGATCACGGCGACAAGATTGCCGCGCGCGGTATATTTGTAGGCCGCCAGCGGGTCTTTTTCGATTTCCAGACAAGGTGCAGCCACGCCCGGCGAATAGGCCAGCGCCAGATCGCGCTGGGTTGCCAGCGGCTTGGTTGGGGAGACCTGGATTTTGCCCGGGACAGGGAACTCGTGAAAATCGAGGGCACTCTGTTTCAACTGCTCATCCATCTTATTTTTCCTTTCACGTATCGGTCAAAAGGGTGACGTAAGCGATCCTGATGCACACCCTGGTGTGCCGTCTAGTATCGCCTCAGGCCGCTTCCTAAACTTTGAAGGCAGCCAAACTCTCACCATCACACATTAAAAATTGTTATCAATTTATAACAGCCATGTTACCCGTCTCAAAAGCAATGCCTCCCCCGTCTGCTATGCTTTTTTGTTAAGTCCATCATGATTTTTCCAGAAGTGTGAACTAACGCACTCATCTAACTCTTTTATTTCCAAGGAGTAATGATTTATGAACCAGCTAGACGGCATCAAACAATTCACCACCGTGGTTGCGGACAGCGGCGATATCGAGTCGATTCGCCACTATCAGCCGGAGGACGCGACCACCAACCCTTCCCTGCTTCTGAAAGCGGCAGGGCTTGCCCATTTTAGTCATCTGATTGATGACGCCATTGGCTACGGTAAACAGCGCGGAAAAACGCAGGAGCAGCAGGTCGCCGAAGCCAGCGACAAGCTGGCGGTTAATTTTGGTGCGGAAATTCTTAAAAGCATCCCGGGACGCGTCTCAACCGAGGTCGACGCCCGCCTCTCGTTCGATACAGAAAAGAGCATTAATAAGGCGCGTCGTCTGGTGGAACTCTACCAGGAACAGGGAATCGATAAATCACGCATTCTGATCAAACTCGCCTCTACCTGGGAAGGCATCCGCGCGGCTGAGGTGCTGGAAAAAGAGGGCATCCACTGCAACCTGACGCTGCTGTTCTCGTTTGCCCAGGCTCGCGCCTGCGCTGAAGCGGGCGTGTTCCTCGTCTCGCCGTTTGTCGGACGCATCTACGACTGGTATCAGGCGAAACAGCCGATGGATCCGTACGTAGTGGATGAGGATCCGGGCGTGAAATCGGTCCGTAATATCTACGACTACTACAAACAGCACCGCTACGAAACCATCGTGATGGGGGCCAGCTTCCGCCGTACCGAGCAGATCCTCGCCCTGGCAGGCTGCGACCGTCTGACCATATCCCCTAACCTGCTCCAGGAGCTACAGGACAAAGAAGAAACGGTGATCCGCAAGCTGGTGCCGACCTCTACCGTTCTGCCAAAACCAAAAGCCATGACCGAAGCGGAATTCCGCTGGGAGCACAATCAGGACGCCATGGCCGTGGAAAAACTGGCGGAAGGTATCCGCCTGTTCGCCGTCGACCAGCGCAAACTTGAAGATCTTCTCGCCGCCAAACTTTAACCCTGCCACGGAGTGAACTATGTCCCGTAAAGAGCTAGCCAATGCCATTCGCGCCCTCAGCATGGATGCCGTGCAAAAAGCCAATTCCGGCCACCCCGGCGCGCCGATGGGCATGGCTGATATTGCCGAAGTGCTGTGGAACGACTTTCTGAAGCACAACCCCAACGACCCCACCTGGTACGATCGCGACCGCTTTATTCTCTCCAACGGTCACGCCTCAATGCTGCTCTATAGCCTGCTGCACCTTTCCGGCTACGATCTGCCGCTTGAGGAGCTGAAAAACTTCCGCCAGCTGCACTCCAAAACGCCGGGTCACCCGGAGATTGGCTATACGCCAGGGGTGGAGACCACCACCGGGCCGCTCGGTCAGGGGCTGGCCAATGCGGTTGGGCTGGCGATTGCCGAGCGTACGCTGGCGGCGCAGTTCAACCAGCCGGACCACGAGATTGTCGACCACTACACCTATGTATTTATGGGTGACGGCTGTCTGATGGAGGGGATCTCCCACGAGGTCTGCTCCCTGGCGGGCACCCTGGGGCTGGGCAAGCTGATTGGCTTCTACGACCACAACGGCATCTCCATCGACGGGGAGACCGAAGGCTGGTTTACCGACGACACGGCAAAACGCTTCGAGGCCTACCACTGGCACGTGGTCCATGAGATCGACGGTCACGACCCTGAGGCGGTGAAAAAAGCGATTCAGGAAGCGCAAAGCGTGAAGGACAAACCGTCGCTGATTATCTGCCGCACGGTCATCGGCTTCGGCTCGCCGAACAAGGCGGGCAAAGAAGAGGCGCACGGCGCAGCGCTGGGTGACGAAGAAGTAGCGCTGACCCGGCAAAAGCTGGGGTGGAAACATCCGCCGTTTGAGATCCCGAAAGAGATCTACAGAGCCTGGGATGCCCGTGAAGAGGGTGAGAAAGCGCAGCACGCCTGGAACGATAAATTTGCCGCCTACAAAAAAGCGCACCCGGAGCTGGCCGCCGAGTTTTCACGCCGCATGAGCGGCGGTCTGCCGGAAGACTGGGACGATAAAACCCAGGCGCTGATTGAAAACCTGCAGTCCAACCCGGCGAAAATCGCCACCCGTAAGGCGTCGCAAAATACCCTGAACGCAATCGGCCCTATTCTCCCCGAACTGCTCGGCGGCTCGGCGGATCTGGCCCCGAGTAACCTGACGATCTGGTCCGGTTCCAAATCGCTCAAAGAGGACATTGCCGGGAACTATATCCACTACGGCGTGCGCGAGTTCGGGATGACGGCCATTGCCAACGGTATCGCCCATCACGGCGGGTTTGTGCCGTACACCGCCACCTTCCTGATGTTTGTCGAGTACGCCCGTAACGCGGCGCGCATGGCGGCGCTGATGAAGGCGCGGCAAATCATGGTTTATACCCATGACTCCATCGGGCTCGGGGAAGACGGGCCTACGCACCAGGCGGTTGAACAGCTGGCGAGCCTGCGCCTGACGCCCAACTTCAGCACCTGGCGTCCGTGCGATCAGGTCGAAGCGGCGGTGGGCTGGAAGCTGGCGGTGGAACGCCACAATGGCCCAACGGCATTAATTCTGTCACGCCAGAATCTGGCACAGATTGAGCGTACCCCGGAGCAGGTGAAAAACATCGCCCGCGGCGGCTACATCCTGAAGGACAGCGGCGGCAAGCCGGACGTGATCCTGATTGCGACAGGGTCCGAGGTGGAAATCACGGTGAAAGCGGCGGAGAAACTGACTGCCGAAGGTCACGCGGTGCGCGTGGTGTCCCTGCCTTCTACGGATATTTTCGACGCCCAGGACGAGGCGTACCGGGAATCGGTCCTGCCGTCCAGCGTCGCGGCTCGCGTGGCGGTGGAGGCCGGTATTGCCGACTACTGGTACAAGTATGTCGGGCTCAAAGGGGCGATTGTCGGGATGCGGGGCTACGGTGAGTCCGCCCCTGCCGATAAGCTGTTCCCGTACTTCGGCTTTACCGTTGAGAACGTGGTAGAGAAGGCGCTGAGCGTGCTGTAGTGCTTTTGCCGGGTAAGCGACAGCGCCACCCGGCAAAAAGCTACCGCGTGATCCACAGCGTGGGCCAGGCATCTGGCCCGTTCCAGTTGTCGCAGCTGGGCTCCTCGGCGTAGCGCACCAGGCGGAAACGCTGGCCGTCAAAACGCCAGCGCGTCTGGATCCCGCAATCGCCCAAACCGCGCCCCAGCGCGAGCGTTGTCAGCTCGCGCGTCTTCTCATCGAAGCTGGCGTTCATCAACTCCATTTCGCTCCCGTCGCCTGACGGCGGCGTAAACGGCAGACGCAGCCTGACGCTGCGGGTGGTGAACGGTTTTTTACGTGATACCAGCCACGCCAGATCGACCGTGTTATAGGCCCCCGCCTCGCAGCTGACGATCAGCAGCGCTTTGTCATCGGTTAACGCTGTGACGCGCACTTCCCGGCGGTTAGGATCCAGCGAGCACTGGCTGCTGTTCATCCGTCCGGTACCATAGTCCAGCAGGTCGTTCAGTTCGGCGTGGGAGAGCGGCGTCGGGGTCGGATTGACGACCGCTACCTTCTTTAAGGCGGGTGCAGGCGGAACGCTTAACGGCGGATCGTCACCTTTCTTGATCCACGCGGTTTCGCTGCCGACGCGCTTTTGCTGCGCATCAATGAACAGCAGCGCAGCTTTAAGACCGCTCAGCGAAATAACCTGCTTACCGCCGCGAAGGGTCAGGGCCTTCCCTTCCTGGATATTTTTCAGAAAGGCGGTGATGGTGGCCGCATCGTCCGTTTTCAGATGCCAGGGCGTGAGCTGCCAGCGCTGTTTGTCCAGCTTCAGGGGAACGTTATCCAGCAGCAGCCGGGGAGCAATCTCTGGCTCTTTGACGGTGGGCGTATCAAGACCGCCAAGATCGATACGCAGCGTGGCGTCCGTTTTCGCCCCGGCGCTTCGGGTGAGCGTCATGACCAGACCGCGGTGTTCACCCGTATTGCGCGCAAGGCAAAAGTTCTGATTATTGCAGGTTACCTGCCAGTCAGAGAAGGCTTGCTGGGCAGGTGCAGCCCGCACCAGCGGCGCGAGGAGCACACAAAACAGGTAAAATAAAAAGACGCTGTAGCGCATGAATGGCACAATCCCGGAACGAAAACGCTTAACTGGGCAGTATCTTCGTGTTCCCGCCGGGGTTGCTCAATCGGATTTATCAGATATACCCGAAAAACACGCTACATCCGTTCGAAAGCAGCGTTCATTAGCCCGGTTGTTTGTAAATACTGCAGTAATATCACGGCTTTACCATCCCTGATTTCCCCTGAACGCATCATCTCCAGCGCACGAGAAAAAGGAAGCTCCAGCACTTCGATATCTTCATCCTCAACGCCACCGCCCCGGTGAGTGCGCTGCGCGTCGCTGTATTCCGCAATGAAGAAATGGACGAGCTCAGTCACGCCGCCCGGTGACATAAATAGCTCAAAGACCTTTTTGACCTCGCCCACTTCGAAGCCGGTTTCTTCTACGGCCTCTTTGCGGATACAAACTTCCGGCTCATCATCATCGAGCAGGCCCGCGCAGGTTTCAATCAGACGACCGTCAGGGTTGCCATTAACCCATGTCGCCACCCTGAACTGACGGATCAGCACCACGCTCTGCTTTTCACGGTTATAGAGCAAAATGGTTGCTCCGTTGCCACGGTCGTAGACCTCGCGTTTGTGGCGGATCACTTCACCGTTGTTACGTGTAAGATCATAGGTGATGTTACGTAGGACAAAGTAGTTTTCAGAGAGAATTTTGTCTTTGATAACGTCAATTTTCAGGGTCATACGGGCTCCACGACACAATGAGTCGTCCTATACTACGCCGTGAATCCCGCTTTGTCGCCCGCCGGTTTAATGGTGTGTTGGCGCATTGACTCCCAGCCAGTCGAGTATCCCTTGCGCCGCATGTCGCCCTTCCGCCATTGCGGTCACCACCAGATCCGCACCGCGTACCGCATCGCCCCCGGCGAAGATCTGTGGGTTGGTCGTCTGGTAACGGTAACGGCTCTCGACGGAGGCAACGATCCGCCCCCACTCATCCGTTTCGACACCCTGCGCCTGCAGCCACGGCATCGCGTGCGGGTTAAAACCAAACGCCATGATGACCGCATCCGCGGCCATCACAAACTCACTGCCCGCCACGGGAACGGGCCGACGCCGTCCCTGCGCATCCGGCTCTCCGAGCTCGGTACGCAGCATCCGGATACCGTTGACCTTACCGTTCGGATCCAGCGTCAGCTCAACCGGCTGGACGTTAAATTCAAACGCCGCGCCCTCTTCTCTGGCGTTCTTCACCTCTTTCTTCGAGCCCGGCATGTTGGCCTCATCCCGACGATAGGCGCAGGTCACCTTCGCCGCACCGTGGCGTAACGCGGTGCGTACGCAGTCCATCGCGGTATCGCCCCCGCCAAGCACCACCACGTTTAAACCCTGGGTGTCGATGAACGGTTCGCTGGCCGTCGCAGTCAGCCCCATAACATGGCGCGTGTTGCCCACCAGGAAAGGCAGCGCGTCATAGACCCCTGGCGCGTCTTCATGCGGGATACCTGCCTTCATCGAGCGATAGGTTCCCACGCCAATAAACAGGGCGTCGTAATCGTTCTTTAGCTGCGACATCGACACGTCCTGGCCTACCTCGCAGTTCAGCTCGAAGCGGATCCCCATCGCGGTAAATATCTCTCTGCGCCGCGCAAGCAGCGATTTGTCGAGCTTAAATGCCGGGATGCCAAAGGTCAGCAATCCGCCAATTTCCGGATGTCGGTCATAGACCGTCACGCTCACGCCGCTGCGCACCAGCACGTCGGCGCACGCCAGCCCGGCGGGCCCCGCGCCGACGATCGCGACACGTTTACCCGACGGCGTGACGGCGGACATATCCGGCCGCCAGCCCATCGTCAGCGCCCGATCGGAGATATAGCGCTCGATGTTACCAATGGTCACGGATCCCGCCTCTTCACGTATTGTGCAGGCACCTTCGCATAATCGGTCCTGCGGGCAGACGCGGCCGGTAATTTCAGGTAAACAGTTGGTCTGATGAGAAAGCTCGACTGCGCCGGTGATATCCCCCGCGTTGAGGCGCTCAATCCACTGTGGGATGTGGTTATGCAGCGGACAGGTCCATTCGCAAATGCTGTGCTCGCCGCATTTCAGGCAGCGCGACGCCTCGCGGGCGGCCTGCACGTCCCGGAACGGCAGGTAAATTTCGTTAAAATGGCCCACGCGCTCTGCGGCAGCGAGTTTGTCAGGCTCGCCGCGTGGCGCCGTCGCCTGCATCTGCTGCAGCCTGGTGCGCGGAGCATCCTCCCTGACATCTTCCGCATGCCAGGGCTGCGCCTCCAGGCAAGCCGTGCGCTGGCGGCGCGATTTCGTCAGATTATCAAGGACAGCAGGCGTCGCCAGTGAGAGAACATCTGCCGGGCAGTTTTCGATACAGGCCGGGCCCTGTGGCCGCGCCAGGCAGAGATCGCATTTATTCGCCGAGGCCTTCACGCTGCCGTTGTCGAGCGGGGTGACGATAATCTCCATCGTGCCAAACGGGCAGGCCACCATGCAGGCCTTACAGCCGATGCATTTTTGTTGATTCACCTGTACGCTGTCATCGCATTTGCTGATGGCGCCGTTCGGGCAGCTTTGCGCACAGGGTGCATTTTCACAGTGATGACAGGTGACGGGGCGTCGCTTCTCGCCGGATCTCAGGACCGTAATACGAGGATGAAAATAGCGTTCGCTCAGGACGTGCTGCTCATCGTTGTGTGCCATCACGCAGGCCACTTCGCAGGCGCGACACCCGATGCACTGCTGGCTGTTAGCCATAATAAAACGATTCATAACCACACCTGTTTTTGGTTCAATAACCTTATTCTTTGTATGAATATGGTATTTACGCATCACGGCGCGATCGGGCAATGTTCAAATGCCCGGAACGCCGAATTATTTACAGTGAACCTGTGACAGATCAATTTTATTCAGAGAGCCGTTCTGTGACCGTTAAGCGACCCGTTTCCGGAAGCCTTGCCTGGGCTTTCTTTTCGATAATTGCCTTATCCGTGCTGACCAGCACCGTCGCGCTGCTGACGCTGGCCAGCAGCCAGCGTGACGCAGAAGCCATTAATATCGCGGGCTCGCTGCGCATGCAGAGCTATCGTCTGGGCTACGAGATGCAGCGCAACAGCCCTTCCCTTGCCGCGCATCGCGAAAGCTGGCAACAGACGCTCGGCGCGCCTGCCCTGCAGAAGCTGAACCGCTGGTACGTCCCGGACAACGTTAAAGCGCGCTACCAGCAGCTGCACGTGGCCTGGCTGGAGATGGATGCGCACATCGCCCGCGGCGACAGCGCATGGTATCAAACCCATATAGAGGATTTTGTCGGCCGCATTGATGCCTTTGTGCTCGCCCTCCAGCACTACACCGAACATAAAATTCAGACGGTGACCCTGCTCTCGCTGGCGGGCGCTCTCGGGATCCTGCTGCTGACGCTGTTTACCCTGCGACGCATCCGTCGCCAGGTGGTGCTGCCGCTTAACAATCTGGTGGCGGCCAGCGAACGGGTTGAGCGTGGGGAATTTGCCACCCCTGCGCCGGATACCGCCCTGCCGAACGAGCTGGGCCAACTATCCCGCGCCTTCAACCACATGTCCGCCGAGCTGGACACGCTCTACCGTTCGCTCGAAGCCTCGGTCGCGGAAAAAACGCGGCATCTGCATGAAGCCCACCAGCAGCTCGACATGCTGTTCAAGTGCTCTCAGGCGCTCAATACCGGCCAGATAGACAGCCACTGCTTCCGGCATATCCTGCAGATTGTCCATGACTATACGCAGATGACTTATCTGGAATTACGCACCAGCGACGACTGGAGGCTGTGTGAAGGGACGGAGTCATATGGTACGCCTCTGCAAAACCTGCCGGTCCTGATGCAGGACACCCTTTACGGCGAGCTGCGCTGGCAAAGCGAGACGGACAGCGTTCCCCTCCCGCTGATGAGAAGCGTGGCGACCATGCTCGGGCGCGGGCTGTACTTTAACCAGGCGCAAAAGCACTACCAGCAGCTGCTGCTGATGGAAGAGCGCGCCACCATCGCTCGCGAGCTGCACGATTCGCTGGCGCAGGTGCTGTCGTATCTGCGCATTCAGCTGGCACTGCTCAAACGCGCCGTGCCGGAGGATAATGCTCCGGCGCAGACTATCATCTCCGACTTCTCCCGTGAGCTGAACAACGCCTGGCAGCAGTTGCGCGAGCTGCTCACCACCTTTCGCCTGACGCTGAACCACGCGAATTTACCCGCGGCTCTGCAGGAGTCGCTCGACGTCCTGCAGAGCCAGACGCAGGCGAAGCTTCATCTCGACTGCCGCCTCTCCTCGCTGGCGCTGGACGCGCAAAAGCAGGTGCATTTATTGCAGATCGTGCGTGAGGCCGTGCTGAATGCAATTAAGCACGCGCAGGCCAGCGAGATCACCGTAAGCTGCGTGACCTCAGCGGACGGTACGCACAGCGTCAACATTCGTGACAACGGCATCGGGATTGGCGAAGCCAGCGAGCCGCCGGGACATTACGGGCTGAACATTATGCGCGAACGCGCGCAACGGCTCGGAGGAATGCTGCACTTTTCGCAGCCGCAAAACGGCGGCACGCTGGTCAGCGTGACGTTCCCGGTGCCCACGCCGTTAACGGGTAAATAACGGTAAAGAGGGAAGCGCAGGGGAAAGCGCATGATAATTTACATTATCTCCTTTATTTCTCCACGTTTGACCTGGCCCTTACCGCTAAAGTTATGCGGGCAATAAACAATAATGACGTGCAGCAAAACGAGGTCACTTTTTCATGGCGAATTTTTTCATCGATCGCCCCATTTTTGCCTGGGTGCTTGCCATCCTGTTGTGCCTGACAGGTGTCCTGGCGATTACTTCACTTCCCGTTGAGCAATATCCCGATCTGGCACCGCCCAACGTGCGCGTAACAGCAAACTACCCCGGCGCTTCCGCACAAACGCTGGAAAACACCGTCACGCAGGTTATCGAGCAGAACATGACGGGTCTGGATAACCTGATGTACATGTCCTCGCAAAGCAGCGCCACAGGCCAGGCGACGGTTACCCTGAGCTTCAAGGCAGGTACCGATCCAGACGAAGCCGTACAGCAGGTACAAAACCAGCTGCAGTCGGCCATGCGCAAGCTGCCCCAGGCGGTGCAGAATCAGGGCGTAACCGTGCGTAAAACCGGTGACACCAACATTTTGACCATCGCGTTTGTCTCGACAGATGGCTCAATGGATAAGCAGGACATTGCCGACTACGTCGCCAGTAATATTCAGGATCCCATCAGCCGTATTAACGGCGTCGGCGACATCGACGCTTACGGCTCACAATACTCCATGCGCATCTGGCTCGATCCCAACAAGCTGAACAGCGTCCAGATGACGGCAACGGACGTGACGAATGCCATCAAAGCCCAGAACGCCCAGATTGCGGTGGGGCAACTGGGGGGAACGCCGTCCGTCGATAAACAAGCCCTGAACGCCACCATCAATTCACAATCCCTGCTGCAGACGCCGGACCAGTTCCGCAACATCACCCTGCGTGTGAATCAGGATGGGTCGGAAGTGCGTCTGGGTGATGTCGCCACGGTGGAAATGGGAGCGGAAAAATACGACTACCTGAGCCGCTTTAACGGCAATCAGGCCTCCGGTCTGGGAATTAAGCTGGCCTCCGGCGCAAACGAAATGGCCACGGCGAAACTGGTGTTAGACCGTCTGGACGAGCTGTCGCAGTATTTCCCGCACGGGCTGGAGTACAAAGTCGCCTATGAAACCACCTCCTTTGTTAAAGCCTCCATTGAGGACGTGGTAAAGACCCTGCTGGAAGCCATCGCGCTGGTGTTCCTGGTCATGTACCTGTTCCTGCAAAACTTCCGCGCCACGCTGATCCCAACCATTGCCGTCCCCGTGGTGCTGCTGGGGACCTTTACGGTGCTGTATGCGTTCGGGTACAGCATTAATACCCTGACGATGTTTGCGATGGTGCTGGCGATTGGCCTTCTGGTGGATGATGCCATCGTGGTGGTCGAAAACGTCGAGCGTATTATGAGCGAAGAAGGGCTCTCTCCGCGCCAGGCAACGCGCAAGTCCATGGGGCAAATTCAGGGGGCGCTAGTCGGTATTGCGATGGTGCTGTCGGCGGTCTTTATCCCGATGGCCTTCTTTGGCGGTACCACCGGGGCGATTTACCGCCAGTTCTCGATCACCATCGTCTCGGCGATGGTGCTCTCCGTGCTGGTCGCGCTGATCCTCACCCCAGCGCTGTGCGCCACCATTCTGAAACCGCTGCACAAAGGGGAGCAACACGGGCAAAAAGGCTTCTTCGGCTGGTTTAACCGCATGTTCAACCGCAATGCCGCGCGGTATGAATCTGCCGTCGGTGGCGTGCTCCATCGCAGCCTGCGCTGGATGATGATTTACGTTGTGCTGCTGGGCGGCATGGTCTGGCTGTTTATGCATCTTCCCACCTCGTTCCTGCCGATGGAAGACCGGGGAATGTTCACCACCTCGGTGCAGCTCCCGAGCGGCGCAACGCAGCAGCAGACGCTGAAAGTGGTTCAGAAAGTGGAACAGTACTTCTTCACCAAAGAGAAAGATAACGTTGTGTCGGTCTTCTCCACCGTGGGCTCTGGACCGGGCGGAAACGGGCAGAACGTCGCCCGTATGTTCGTCCGACTGAAGGACTGGGACGAACGTGATACCAGAACGGGAACGTCATTTGCCATCATTGAACGCGCGACCAAAGCCTTTGCGCACATCAAAGAGGCGCGCGTCTTTGCCAGCAGCCCGCCGGCGATAAGCGGCCTGGGCAGTTCCGCCGGCTTTGATATGGAACTGCAGGATCACGCCGGGGCGGGCCACACGGCGCTGATGGCGGCACGCGATAAGCTGTTAGCGCTGGCAGGCAACGATCCGGGCCTGACCCGCGTTCGCCATAACGGCCTGGACGACAGTCCGCAGCTGCAGGTGGATATCGATCAGCGTAAGGCGCAGGCGCTGGGCGTTTCGATCAACGATATCAATGACACCCTGCAAACGGCGTGGGGCTCGAGCTATGTGAATGACTTTATGGATCGCGGCCGCGTGAAAAAAGTGTATGTCCAGTCAGCCGCGCCGTTCCGCATGCTGCCGGATGATATTAACCGCTGGTTTGTCAGGAATAATGTCGGCGGCATGGTGCCGTTCTCCGCCTTTGCCAACTCGCACTGGGAAACCGGATCGCCGCGTCTGGAGCGCTATAACGGCTATTCCGCGGTTGAAATCGTGGGGGAAGCCGCGCCGGGCGTCAGTACAGGTACCGCCATGGATACCATGGAAAAACTGGTGCAGCAGCTGCCCGCCGGTTTTGGTCTGGAGTGGACGGCCATGTCCTACCAGGAGCGTCTCTCCGGAGCACAGGCTCCCGCACTTTACGCGCTCTCTCTGCTGGTGGTCTTCCTCTGCCTTGCCGCACTGTATGAAAGCTGGTCAGTCCCGTTCTCCGTCATGCTGGTCGTGCCTCTTGGCGTCATCGGTGCCCTGCTGGCAACCTGGATGCGCGGCCTGGAGAACGATGTTTACTTCCAGGTGGGTCTGCTCACCGTGATTGGGCTGTCGGCGAAAAACGCCATTTTGATCGTTGAGTTTGCCAACGAGATGAATGCCAAAGGCCACGAGCTGATGGCCGCCACGCTGCACGCCTGCCGTCAGCGCCTGCGTCCGATCCTGATGACGTCGCTGGCATTTGTCTTTGGCGTACTGCCGATGGCAACCAGTACGGGGGCAGGTTCCAGCAGCCAGCATGCCGTCGGGACGGGGGTCATGGGCGGCATGATTTCAGCCACCATCCTGGCCATTTACTTCGTGCCGTTATTCTTTGTGCTGGTGCGTCGTCGCTTCCCGTTAAAGGAACGTGCTGAGTAAGTGATTGAAATAAAAAAAGGCGGCTTTATCGGCCGCCTTTTTATTGTGTGATTAATTCACACTATGGTTATTTTACTTATTTTAGTGCTCTTGCAATTCTTACTGAATGTCATTTACGAAGCATACCTTCGATAAAATCTTTCCAGTTCCCCAGTTCACGTTCAATCATAACAACCTCTCTTATTATTATGCGCATTCTACAAAAACGGACCATCATTGTGAAGACTATTTAACCAATTGCTGTGATTGTACCCCACGTCCTGCGGGGATTTATGATAAATATGAACGGAGAGGCCTCAATTTTTTGTGACGGCTGGCAATATTTTGAAATAACCCTGCAGACGGGTGAGTTTTATTTTACCCGCTGAGTTTATTCGAAATTTAAACCTTATGGACATCTATGCTTAAATGATGAAAGAATATTCAGCGTACAGATGTGAGTTGAATTAAGTTGAAGTGTAAATCCAGACGATTCCTGAATGTGTTATATTCCACTTAAGGATATATCTTCGAATTTACTGAACATTTAATCATCATTAGGTCAAAAGGATTCACCATGGTTGTGATGTACGGCATTAAAAATTGCGACACCATCAAAAAAGCCCGCCGCTGGCTGGAAGCAAACGGCGTGGAGTACCGCTTCCACGATTACCGTGCAGACGGGCTTGATGCAGAATTTCTGCATAGCGCGATCGGCGAGCTGGGGTGGGAAGCCCTGCTGAACACCCGCGGCACCACCTGGCGTAAACTCGACGAATCTCTGCGCGCCAGCATCAACAACGCCGACAGCGCGGTAAAACTGATGCTCGAGATGCCGGCAATTATCAAACGCCCATTGCTCTGCGCGCCAGGGCAGCCTATGCTGCTGGGTTTCAGTGAAACCCTTTATTCCGACTTTTTTCGTTGAGGTGTAGTTTATGTCATGCCCGGTCATTGAGCTGACTCAGCAGCTTATTCGCCGTCCTTCCCTGAGCCCGGACGACGCAGGTTGTCAGGCACTTATGATTGAGCGCCTGCGTGCCATCGGTTTTACCGTTGAACGCATGGATTTTGGCGATACCCAGAACTTCTGGGCGTGGCGCGGCCAGGGTGAAACGCTGGCCTTTGCCGGGCATACTGACGTCGTTCCCGCCGGTGATGCGGATCGCTGGATTAACCCGCCGTTTGAACCAACAATCCGCGATGGCATGCTATTTGGCCGCGGCGCGGCAGATATGAAAGGCTCTCTGGCGGCGATGGTCGTGGCGGCAGAGCGCTTTGTTGCGCAGCATCCGAACCACAAAAACCGTCTCGCGTTTTTGATCACCTCCGACGAAGAAGCCAGCGCCCATAACGGTACCGTGAAGGTCGTTGAAGCGCTGATGGCGCGTAACGAGCGTCTCGACTACTGCCTGGTCGGGGAGCCGTCCAGTACCGAAGTGGTGGGCGATGTCGTCAAAAACGGGCGCCGTGGCTCGCTGACCTGTAATCTGACCATTCACGGCGTTCAGGGGCACGTTGCTTATCCGCATCTGGCCGATAACCCGGTTCATCGCGCTGCGCCGATGCTGAGCGAACTGGTGGGCATCGAGTGGGATAAAGGCAACGAATTCTTCCCGCCGACCAGCATGCAGATTGCGAACGTCAAGGCCGGGACCGGCAGCAATAACGTGATCCCGGGTGATTACTTCGTCCAGTTTAACTTCCGCTTCAGCACCGAACTGACCGATGAGATGATCAAGGCTCGCGTCGTCGCCCTGCTGGAAAAATATCACCTGCGCTACACCGTGGAGTGGTGGCTTTCCGGCCAGCCGTTCCTGACGCAGCGCGGTAAACTGGTGGATGCGGTGGTGAACGCCATCGAGCACTATAATGAAATTAAGCCACAGCTGCTGACAACGGGTGGCACCTCAGACGGACGCTTTATTGCCCGTATGGGCGCCCAGGTTGTCGAACTGGGTCCAGTGAACGCAACCATTCATAAAATCAATGAATGTGTCAATGCGGCAGATTTGCAACTGCTGGCCCGTATGTATCAACGTATTATGGAGCAACTCGTCGCCTGACGAACGCTCAGAGAGGAATAGCGAATGGATTGGCTTTCAAAGTACTGGTGGATTCTGGTGTTAGTGTTTCTGGTAGGCGTATTGCTTAACGTGATTAAAGATCTTAAGCGCGTTGACCATAAAAAATTTCTCGCCAACAAACCGGATCTTCCCCCGCACCGTGATTTTAACGACAAGTGGGACGATGATGACGACTGGCCGAAGAAGGACCAGAAGAAGTAATCGTTACGTTTCCCCTCTCCCCGGGAGAGGGGGAAACCTCACATAAACTCTACAATATCATCGTTATCCGGCTTGCCGCCGCTGAGCGCTTCATCAAAGTAGTGCTTCGGTACGGTATAGCGCAAACGATCGAGCGCGAACTGCATGCTACGGTCGTCAATCGCGTGCCCCAGATCGTCAACGATATCCAGCGTCACATCTCCACCTTCGCGAATCAGCGCTTCCTGAGCGGCAACCGCATGCGAGAGTTCAATTACCCGGTCTTCGCCACCGTGGATCAGGTGGATCGTGGTCTGCGTGGTCGCGCTTGTCGGTAACGTCGCAAAACGACCGTTAAACGCGATGACGCGTGACACCAGACCCGGCTGTGCTTTTACGCTTTCCAGCGACATGATTGACCCCTGCGAGAAGCCAATCAGCGCGGTTGCATCAGCACCCACGCCGCTCTGCTGCTGCCAGTAGCGGACGATATCGGTAAAGGTGGGCATGATGGCGTCGATGCGAGCCTGACGATTCTCTTCCGTCACGCCCTGAACAGAGAACCACTGGCGTCCGTTCGGACCACATGGCTCTACGCCACCGATGCTGACAATCAATGCCTCAGGAAAAACGGGCGCAAACCAGCTGCCAATCTGACCCATATTGACGGCATTATCGCCAACGCCATGAAACAGAAGCAGTAACTGTTTAGCCGGTTTGTCAGGGCTTTGAACAACAAAATGGTCGTGTTTCATGGTGGTCTCCTTAATAGATGACCTGGATTCTACGCCTCCCGACGTGAATGACCATGCCACTTTACTGAAGAAGTCATTGAAAAAATTGCCATTGCAAAATGTCTTCCTTCAACTGCTGGCAGCGGGGATAATCAAGGCTTTCAAGCGCTAGCGCGGTTTCACTGCGCAGCTTTGCCAGCAACGCTTTTCGCCCGATGTCTTCCATTTTTCCTTCAATTTTCCCACTCAGGGCCGGAAGCGGAATGTCCACGGCTAACAACAGCCGCGTCAGTGCAGCAACCGAGGTTGAAAACGCCCGGTGCGCAAAGGCGAATCCGGCCAGCTCAAGCCAGTCGTCATTATTAAGGGTAGCTTCCCATCGGTCTTCCACGGGGATCTTTTCACCGTTCCAGGCCGATAGTACCCGCGCATCGCGCTCCAGACGCTGTTGCGCCTGCTCACACAGCCGACGCCCTGCCTCACTCTGCGGCAGCAAGGCCATCGCGGTGTAGCAGCCGCTGCTGGCTTCACGATGGCTGCCCATCCGCACCAGCACAAACCCGCACTGCTGCCAGAAGCGCCAAAGTTCATCGGTATAACCAAAGCTCACCGACAGATAATCTTCGCCGCTGGCGCTGCGAATAAGCGCCTGGCCAATCCCTTCCCGCTGACGGTGTGGATGTACGGCAATGCGGGTCACCCGTCGTCCTCTAAGCGTCGCCGCCAGGGGAGAGCCGCCGTGCGCCGCCAGAGACTGCGCCACCAGGTTACCGCGCGGACGCCGGTACCCCGCCCAGACGGCGCGGCTAAGCTCAGGGGACAGCCCGCCCTCCTCCACCAGCCAGAGCGCCCCGGCGATAACCGGGTTCGTTTCGGCAACGACAAACTGCTGCCCGGGCGCGTCCATCATGCGGCGTAAATCGAGCGGCGAGGTGCGATAATGCGCCGCACAGAGGAGCTCGTATACGCTCGCGGCAAGCGCCGGGCGGCTTTCCCATGCCGTCGGCGTCAGGGACGTTAGACGCACCTCTCCATCCGGGCGGCGGTCGATCAGCGTATCGTCAAACAGCAGCGCGCTGGCGACAACCCGCTCCAGCGGGCAGCCCGCAGCCCAGCGTACCGGTGTAGATAAGCTGTAGCGCTGCAGCCCGGCAAACCGACCGCAGAATTTAAGCAAGAATCCCCGGCCCGTCCCTTCATATCCCTGCACCGTGGTGGTCAACAGCACGCGTGGGAAACGGACAACTAGCTTTTCCAGCATCGGACCGGGGATCGCAGCTGCTTCATCGACAATCAGCAAGTCAGCCCGGTGTGGAGAGGCAAGCAGCGCGTCCGGGGCCATAAAATGAAAACGCTCTCCGGCAAAGCGGGCGATGATATCCGTCGCCCCCTTCGACGGCGCGGTAACCACGGCGCTGCCCGCAATGCGGTTCAGCAACATTCCTGCCAGGGCTGATTTTCCGCGCCCGCGCGCGGCGGTGACGGCCACGATCCCCTCCGGCATACCCAGCAGCACATCCAGGATCTCAGCCTGCTCGCGCTGCGGTGCGCCGCTGGCAGGCTGCCAGTCTGGCTCGTCGGGTAAAGGCGGAAGGGATAACGCACTTTCCTGATGCCAGACAATCGCGTCGGGATCGGCGGCAATCGTCCGGCAGAAATGGTGTACAAAATGCGGAGTGGCTATCGCTTCGGCGCCGTCGCTCCAGCGCAGTGAATCACTGTCTGGCAACTCAGCCCACGCGTCGAGCGGCGGAACCCGCAGCACCAGAAGGCTGCCGGCGCTCAGCGTTCCGCTCAGGGCGGCAAACGCGGCAACATCAAACCCGGCGCTGGCGTCAAAAACGGCATGCCGGAACTCGCGTCCCAGCAGGCCGCTGATGGCTTTTGAAGGGTGTTCGTTCAGCCAGACCCAGTCTCCGGGCAAGGCGTCACGCAAGGCAACCGCCTGGCTTAACGTCCACTGCGCCTCACCGCTGAGCACCACCAGCCGACGATGGCCGGTGCGCTCAAGCTCGCGTATCAGCTGTTCAAACTGCAGCATTACATCGCTTTGCCGAAGGTATTACACTGCGCCGGATCGCCGCTGTCGAAGCCGCGTTTAAACCAGCTATAGCGCTGTTGAGAAGTACCGTGAGTGAAGCTGTCCGGCACGACGCGCCCCTGACTCTGCTGCTGAAGGCGGTCGTCACCGATAGCCTGAGCGGCATTTAACGCCTCTTCAAGATCGCCGGATTCCAGCACGCCCTGCTGCTGCATGCTGTGGCCCCAGACGCCCGCGAAGCAGTCTGCCTGCAGTTCCATTTTAACGGAAAGGCGATTCACGTCAGCCTGAGACGCATTTTGCTGGAGCTGGCGCACTTTTGGCTCAATCCCCAGCAGCTTTTGCACGTGATGGCCGACTTCATGCGCGATCACGTAGCCCTGGGCAAAATCACCGTCAGCGCCAAGCTTGCGTTTCATGTCATCGTAAAAAGAGAGATCGATATAGACGGTGCCGTCTGCCGGGCAGTAGAACGGCCCCATCACAGATTGCCCGGTACCGCATCCGGTGCGGGTTGCCCCCCGGTACATCACCAGCTTCGGCTGCTGGTAGGTACGCCCCATCTTCTCGAACAGCTGACCCCAGGTGTCTTCCGTTGTGGCGAGAATAACGGAGGTAAATTTGGCCGCTTCATCTTCATTCGGGCTGATAGAGCGCTGAGAATGCTGCTGCTGTTGCAGCGGTTGACCGGTCATTAAACCGGTGAGATCGACGCCGTAATACCCCGCAACCAGCACTACAATCAGCAGGATGATACCGCCCTTGCCGCTGGGTAACCGGAAGCCGGGTCCTCCCATTGAAGGACCGCCGCCGCCATCACTGCGTCTGTCTTCTACATTGTCACTTTCACGACGCCCTTGCCAGCGCATAACCACCTCGAACTATTCCATTTATAATAGCTATGATCGTAGGCGGTTAACGGCAAGATTACCATAGGAAACAAAGGTAAGACGCCAAAGGATCAGAACATCCTTTGGCAAGTGAGGAAGTTAGTCGAGCTTAACGCCTAAACGGTGAGCAACCGCTTCGTACGCTTCAATCAGGCCACCCAGGCTCTGACGGAAACGGTCTTTGTCCATTTTATCCAGGGTTTCTTTATCCCACAGGCGGCTACCGTCCGGTGAGAACTCATCGCCCAGCACCACTTCGCCTTTGAACAGACCAAACTCCAGCTTGAAATCGACGAGGATCAGGCCCGCGTCATCAAACAGCTTTTTCAGCACGTCGTTGGCTTTATAGGTCAGCTCTTTCATGCGCGCCAGGTTCTCCTGGTTCACCCAGCCGAAGGTTTCGCAGTAGGATTCGTTGACCATCGGATCGTGCATAGCATCGTTTTTCAGGAACAGGTCGAACAGGGGTGGATTCAGTTCTATACCTTCTTCAATGCCGAGACGCTTCACCAGGGAGCCCGCCGCGCGGTTACGAATAACGCACTCAACCGGAACCATATCCAGTTTTTTCACCAGACATTCCGTATCGGACAGCAACGCTTCCATCTGGGTCGGGATACCCGCTTCGGCCAGTTTGGTCATAATGAAGTGGTTGAACTTGTTGTTCACCATGCCCTTACGATCGAACTGCTCAATGCGTGCGCCATCCCCTGCTGACGTATCATTGCGGAACTCGAGCACCAACAGATCCGGGTTTTCCGTGCTGTATACGGTCTTCGCTTTGCCACGATACAACTCAGCTTGCTTCTGCATCTTCATTACTCCTGGTGTGATGATTTGTGTTCAAAACTGGGGATATTATGCCACGCACACGTTTGCGTGGCACTAAAATAAAAAGGGCTGGATTCACCAGCCCTCATATTTATTTGCTGAATGCTGCCTGGAAGACAGCGACCAGCGCATCATTCTGAGACTGGGTAAGCGTGTGACCTTTTGGATCGATAAACTGCAGACTGCTGCGGTTATCAAGGTCGCCTACCTGAATCTTGTAGTCACCGGAGGCAAGCTGAGGATCTTTCGCGCCCAGTTCCTGCCATGCGCTGTCGGAGAGCGGCTTATACGTTGCCGTCATGCTGCCAGTTGAACGCGTGCTGTCGGTCACTTTCATGCCCACTTTTTCCAGCGTCGCTGGCAGACGCTGCCAGGTCTGGTTAAACGGTGCACGCACCACCAGCATTGGCAGGCCGGTATCATCCGCACCGCTTTGCACATCGAAGGTCGCGCCGTTGCGGCTCTGCGCGGCGTTGGCGGCATCGGTAGCGGTCTTATCCAGACCCGCGGCAATCACGTTCAGCATTTCAGTGCTGTAACGCTGCAGGGACGCGGCATCCGCAACCGGTTTACCCGCCTGCTCCAGGTTCAACAGCTTAACGTTAACCGCCTGCTGATAACCCTGCGGTTTTACGGAGACTTGATAACGACCGCGGTACTGCTGGTCTTCATCCAGACGGTTCCATTCGATCCAGTCGGTGGTTAACGTCTGGCTGGCGTCATCGCGTTTATCGATGGTGTAGTTCTTCGACTGAATGACGCTGACAACCTGCGGCCACAGCGTGCTACCGCGCGCGCTCTCAACCATCAGAGACGCCGTATTACCGGTGAACTGGGTACGCGCCCCGTTGACCAGCGCCAGAGGCTGTGCTGGCGGACGAATATCAAGCGCTTTACCGACCGGGCCGCTGCCGTTGGTCACGGGAATATTATAATCGCCGTTCTGAATCGGCAGGATCATACCAGCCGGTGCGTGAAGTTCAGCAAGCGGGGTCGCATCCAGATAGGATTCATCACCGCTCACCTGGCGCTTGTAGCGCGAATCTGAACTACAGGCAGCGAGCAGCATAACAAGCGAAACACTCGCAACCTTCACCAGGCGCGACTTCTGTACTGAATAAGCCATCAAATCTCCCTAAACTCTACAGCAAACCGGCATGCTTCAGCGCCGCCCTGACGATGTCACGACCGTGGTCGGTAATCGGTGTCATTGGCAGACGCAGCGTATCGGTTGCTACAAGCCCCAACGCCTTACATGCCCATTTCACTGGGATCGGATTGGGTTCGACAAATAATTTATTGTGCAGCGGCATCAGACGCTGATTAATGACACGCGCTTCATCAAAGTGACCGGCTGCGGCCAGTTTGCACATTTCAGCCATATCGCGCGCCGCAACGTTTGCCGTTACGGAGATCACGCCATGACCACCGAGCTGCATAAAGTCCAGCGCGGTCGCATCATCACCACTCAACAGGATAAAGTCGTCTGAAACCAGCTCTTTGATCTGATGAACGCGGCTTAAGTTCCCTGTCGCCTCTTTAATACCGATAATATTTTTTACTTCCGAGAGACGGCCAACGGTTTCCGGCAGCATATCGCAACCGGTACGGGACGGCACATTATACAGAATTTGTGGCAAGTCAGTATGTTCGGCGATGGCTTTGAAGTGCTGGAACAAACCTTCCTGAGTAGGACGGTTGTAATAAGGTGTCACCGTCAGACAGCCAACGATGCCGCTGTCGTTAAAACGTTTGGTCAGGCTGATAGCTTCTGCGGTTGCATTAGCCCCTGTCCCCGCGATAACCGGAATACGTCCGTCAGCCAGTTCCAGGGTCAGCATCACCACATCGCCGTGCTCGTCGTGGCTCAGCGTTGCGGATTCACCGGTAGTCCCTACCGAAACGATCGCCGAGGTTCCATTGGCGACATGGTAATCAATGAGCTTCTTCATGCTTGACCGGCAGACATTACCTTTTTCATCCATCGGTGTAACAAGCGCGACAATACTTCCCGTGAACATGAGCCATCCTCTGTGCGAACAAGAGTCTCAATGGTACGTTTGGAACTGTAATAAAAGCAAGCGACCTGAGGCCCTCAGGCGGTTGTATGCATGTTTTTTTTATGCTTTCCTTAGGAAGACTTAACCATGCAAAGGAAGAACAGGTTTGACAACCTCATCACAACATTACCTTGTTATCACTGCGCTGGGTGCCGACAGGCCGGGTATCGTGAACACCATCACCCGCCACGTAAGCAGCTGCGGCTGTAATATCGAAGACAGCCGTCTGGCCATGCTTGGCGAAGAGTTCACATTTATTATGTTGCTTTCCGGGACATGGAACGCCATTACGTTGATTGAATCGACCCTGCCGCTGAAGGGAGCCGAACTGGATCTGCTGATTGTCATGAAGCGCACCACTGCGCGTCCACGTCCGGCACTGCCTTCTACCGTCTGGGTACAGGTTGAAGTACCTGATTCTCCGCATCTGATTGAGCGTTTCACGGCGCTTTTTGATAGCCATCAGATGAATATTGCCGAACTGGTTTCCCGTACGCAGACAAGCGATGACCACGGTCTTCCGGTGCTGTTTATTCAAATTACCGCGCACAGCCCTGCCTCACAGGATGCGTCAAATATCGAGCAAGCGTTTAAAGCCCTCTGTACAGAATTAAACGCGCAGGGCAGTATAAGCGTCGTCAATTATTCGCAGCACGAACAGGATGGAGTTGAGTAATGAACCCACTGAAAGCCGGTGACATCGCACCGAAATTTAGCTTACCGGATCAAGACGGCGAGCAAGTAAATTTGACCGACTTCCAGGGACAGCGTGTTCTGGTCTATTTCTACCCGAAAGCCATGACCCCCGGCTGCACCGTACAGGCCTGCGGCTTACGCGACAACATGGACGAGTTGAAAAAAGTCGGCGTGGAAGTGCTGGGTATCAGCACGGATAAACCAGAAAAGCTGTCACGATTTGCTGAAAAAGAGCTGCTGAACTTCACGCTGCTTTCTGATGAAGATCATCAGGTGTGCGAGCAGTTCGGCGTCTGGGGCGAGAAGACGTTTATGGGTAAAACCTACGACGGCATTCACCGCATCAGCTTCCTGATTGACGCTGACGGTAAAGTTGAACATGTGTTTGACGACTTCAAAACCAGCAACCACCACGACGTGGTGTTGAACTGGCTGAAAGCAAGCGCCTGATAAACAGCAAAACGGCAACCCAGGTTGCCGTTTTTCGTGTTTTCCCCTCTCCCCGTGGGGGTGTAAGACCCGGGGTGAGGGCATCAGGACGAACAAAAACTACTTCTCTGCCACCGCCGGCACATCCGGCCATGCGTGGACCACGGCTTTAATCAGCGTCGCCAGTGGAATCGCAAAGAATACGCCCCAGAATCCCCACAGCCCGCCGAAAATGACAACGGATAAGATAATCACCAGCGGATGCAGGTTCACCGCTTCGGAAAACAGCACCGGCACCAGCAGGTTACCGTCCAGCCCCTGAATAATCAGGTACACCGCGAAGCAGCTCCAGAACTCTGTCCCCAGCCCAAACTGGAACAACGCGACCCCAACAACCGGAATGGTCACCACAAACGCGCCGATGTACGGAATCAGGACCGACAGCCCCACCAGCACCGCCAGCAGCAGCGAGTAGTTCAGGCCGAAAATCAGGAAGCCAATCCAGGTGGCTACCCCCACGACAATCATCTCCAGCACCTTGCCGCGAATGTAGTTTGTGATCTGCTGGTTCATCTCTTCCCAAACCTGCCCTGCCAGCCCGCGGTTGCGTGGCAGAATACGGCGCACGGCGTTGAGCATCTGATCTTTATCTTTCACCAGGAAGAAGACCATCAGCGGCACGAGCACAAGGTAAACCGCCAGCGTCAGCAGTCCGACCAGCGAGGCCAGAGAGTACTTCACCACCGAATCTCCCATCGTCATGATGCGGGCGCGCATATTTTCGGCCATCGCGTCGATAATCCCGGCATCCATCAGGGCCGGGTAACGGCGCGGCAGCGTGGCGGCAAAATCAGAAAGCTTGTTCAGCATGCCGGGCATATCGCGAATAAGGTAGATCCCCTGCTGCCAGGCCACCGGCATCACCACAAAGGCCATTAACAGCAGGATGCCGACAAACAGCACCAGGACGATGCTGGTCGCCCAGCGACGGGAACAGCCGATATGTTCCAGGCGCGCCGTTGGCCACTCCAGCAGGTACGCCAGCACAATCGCCACCAGCAGGGGGGCGAGCAGGCCGCTGAAGAAGAACAGAATACCGAACCCGGCAACCAGAATAACCAATAAAGCAATGGCTTCCGGGTCGCTGAACCGACGCCGGTACCACTGCATTAACATTTCGAGCATACAACCCTTCCCTGAATCGAATGGCGGGAGTGAGACGGTGAATTGTATCTAACTGTCACAAAAAAGACTTTCGCTTTTTGTATCCCAATCGCAATCCGCAAAAGCCTGATGAATGGGATTTTCTTCATGCTATAACACGGCTACACTCGCAGAGCAGCAGAGATGAACGTTATGCCGGTTCATCGGTCAAATTAGCACATCCAACATACAGGACAGTGGTTATGTTCAGGCAGTTGAGAAAAACACTGGTTGCAACACTGATTGCCGCGGTGACGGTCGGTCAGGTGTTGCCCGCTTTTGCTGACTCGTCCGATTCATTGCCGGACATGGGCACCACAGCAGGAAGCACGCTCTCTATTGGGCAAGAGATGCAAATGGGGGATTACTATGTTCGCCAGCTGCGCGGCAGCGCCCCGCTCATTAACGACCCTTTGCTGGTACAGTACATTAACGGGCTGGGGATGCGTCTGGTTTCGCACGCCGACTCGGTAAAAACGCCCTTCCACTTCTATTTAATCAATAATGACGAAATCAACGCCTTCGCCTTCTTTGGCGGTAACGTGGTGCTGCATTCGGCGTTATTCCGTTATTCCGACAACGAAAGCCAGCTGGCCTCGGTAATGGCGCACGAAATTTCGCACGTCACCCAGCGCCACCTGGCGCGCGCCATGGAAGACCAGAAACGTAACGCTCCCCTCACCTGGGTGGGCGCGCTGGGCTCGATTCTGCTGGCGATGGCCAGCCCGCAGGCCGGGATGGCGGCCCTGACCGGTACGCTGGCGGGAACGCGCCAGGGGATGATCAGCTTTACCCAACAAAACGAACAAGAAGCAGACCGCATCGGGATTCAGGTGCTGCAGCGTTCGGGCTTTGACCCGCAGGCCATGCCGAGTTTTCTGGAAAAACTGCTCGATCAGGCGCGTTACTCTTCCCGTCCGCCGGAAATTCTGCTGACCCACCCGCTGCCGGAAAGCCGTCTGTCGGACGCGCGTAACCGTGCCAACCAGATGCGTCCGGTCGTGGTCCAGTCTTCGCAGGATTTCTACATGGCAAAAGTGAGAACGCTTGGGATGTACAATTCCGGACGTAACCAGCTCACCAGTGACCTGCTGGATACCCTGGCGAAAGGCAACGTGCGCGAGAAAAACGCCGCGCAGTATGGTCAGGCGCTCCAGGCGATGGAAGCCAGCAAATACGACGAGGCGCGTAAAGCGCTGCAGCCGCTTCTGGCGGCCGACCCGAATAACCCGTGGTACCTCGATCTGTCGACGGATATCGATTTGGGGCAGAAGAAAACGGCCGATGCGATTAACCGCCTGAAAGGGGCGAAAGACGTCCGTACCAATCCGGTGCTGCAGCTTAACCTGGCGAATGCTTACTTACAGGGTGGTCAGCCCGGCGAAGCGGCAACCATTCTGAACCGCTACACCTTTAACAATAAAGACGATCAAAACGGCTGGGACCTGCTCGCTCAGGCGGAAGCCCAGCTCGGCAACCGCGATCAGGAACTGGCGGCGCGTGCCGAAGGTTTTGCCCTGGTGGGCCGCCTCGATCAGGCGATTTCCATGCTCAGCAGCGCCAGCGCGCAGGTCAAGCTCGGCAGCCTCCAGCAGGCCCGTTACGACGCGCGTATCGATCAGCTGCGCGGCCTGCAGCAGCGCTTTAAGCCGTACGAGAAGATGTAATAAAGGAGAATTCACGTCATGACAGACGCCGTAAAAATCTATCACAACCCTCGCTGCTCCAAGAGCCGCGATACCCTGAGCCTGCTGAAGTCTAACGGCGTTGAGCCGGAGGTGGTGCTGTACCTTGACCCCCCACCTGACGCGCAAACCCTCCGCCAGCTGCTGCACATGCTGGGAATGGGCAGTGCAAGAGAGCTGATGCGCCAGAAAGAAGATCTGTATAAGTCGCTTAACCTGGATGACAGCCGTCTCACCGAGGCTGAACTGGTCCAGGCGATGGTTGAAAATCCAAAGCTGATTGAGCGCCCGATTGTGGTGGCCAACGGCCAGGCGCGCATTGGACGTCCGCCGGAAGACGTGCTCGAGATCCTCTGATTGTTTCGCCCGGTGGCGCTATGCTTGCCGGGCCTGCAAAACCCGCAAGCCCCCCGGCAAAAAACTCAAAGCTTGAGAATATCTTTCACAAACGGAATGGTCAGCTTGCGCTGGGCGGTAATGGAGGCGCGATCGAGCTGATCCAGCGTGTCGAACAGCGTGCGCATTTCGCGGTCCAGCCGCTTCAGCAGGAAACGGCCCACGTCTTCCGGCAGCTCAAATCCGCGCTGCTTTGCGCGCAGCTGTAGCGCCTGAAGCTTATCTTCATCCGACAGCGGCTGGAGCTTGTAAATTTGGCCCCAGTCCAGACGAGACGCCAGATCCGGCAGGCCCAGATTCAGCTGGCGAGGTGGACGATCGCCGGTGATCAGCAGCCGGGTTTTGCCCGATTCCAGAATGCGGTTATAGAGGTTAAAGATCGCCATTTCCCACGGCTCATCCCCCGCCACGCATTCGATGTTATCGATGCAGACCAGGGAGAGATGTTCCATTCCCTCAAGCACCTCAGGCACGAACCAGGTACGTTTATCCAGCGGCACGTAGCCTACCGCATCTCCGCGCGCCGAAAGCTCCGCGCAGGCGGCATGCAGAAGGTGGCTGCGCCCCGCGCCTTCGCGTGACCAGATATAGATGTATCCGCTGTGATCCTGGCGCAGCACGTTTTGCAGTGCAGCCAGTAAAGAGGGGTTATCACCCGGCCAGAAACTCGCGAAAGTTTCGTCGTCAGGGAGATAGAGTGGCAGAGAGAGCTGTGCCGGTCCGTTCAGAAGTACCTCAACCAGATCTTACATAAAATCGGAACGGAGTTTAGCACGGAACCTGCAAGGAGAGAACCGGGCGATCCCTCGCCCGTTAATACGATCAATCTGACGCTTTTTGGCTGTCGTCCGCGTCCAGAATTTCTTCTTCCGGGCGGATGACCGAGATCAGCTTGAAGATCAGGCTCAGGCCCACGCCGACGATGGTCGCCAGCGCCATGCCTTTCAGCTCCGCCGCACCAATGTGTACCTTCGCACCGCTCACGCCGATGATCAGGATAACGGAAGTCAGGATCAGGTTTTGCGCCTTGCTGTAATCCACTTTGGATTCAATCAGCACGCGAATACCGGAGGCACCGATCACGCCGTACAGCAGCAGAGAAACGCCGCCCATCACCGGCACAGGAATGATCTGAATCGCTGCCGCCAGCTTGCCGACGCAGGAGAGCAGAATGGCGATGATCGCCGCACCGCCGATAACCCAGGTACTGTAGACGCGGGTAATCGCCATCACGCCGATGTTCTCACCGTAGGTGGTGTTTGGCGTGGAGCCAAAGAATCCGGAGATGATGGTGGAGAAGCCGTTCGCAAACATGGAACGGTGCAGCCCCGGGTCGCGGATTAAATCGCGCTTAACGATGTTCGCCGTCACCACCAGGTGGCCGACGTGCTCCGCAATCACCACCAGCGCCGCAGGCAGAATGGTGAAGATCGCAAACCATTCGAAGCGAGGGGTGTAGAAGGTTGGCAGCGCAAACCAGTGAGCCTGAGCAATCGGGGTGGTGTCCACCACGCCCATCGCGAAGGAGAGCGCATAGCCCGCCAGCACGCCGATCAGAATCGGGATAATCGCCATAAAGCCGCGGAACAGCACGGAGCCAAACACCGTTACGCCCAGCGTTACCAGCGAAATGATAATGGTTTTGGAATCCGGTGACTGGCCGTCAGCGGGCAGCAGACCAGCCATATTCGCCGCGACGCCCGCCAGCTCAAGACCGATGACGGCAACGATTGCGCCCATCGCCGCAGGGGGGAACATCACGTCCAGCCAGCCGGTACCGGCTTTCTTCACAATGAAGGACACCACGCAGAACAGGACGCCACACATGATAAAGCCGCCCAGCGCGACTTCATAACCCAGCGGCAGCAGCAGTAACACCGGCGAGATAAAGGCGAAACTCGACCCGAGATACGCCGGGATTTTTCCTTTACAGATAAAGAGGTACAGCAGCGTACCAATGCCGTTGAACAGCAGCACGGTAGCCGGGTTAATGTGGAACAGGATTGGCACCAGCACGGTTGCGCCAAACATGGCGAACAGGTGCTGCAAACTAAGCGGGATAGTCTGTAAAAGCGGCGGTCTTTCACTCACCCCGATAGCACGGCGCGTCATAGTGTTTTCCTCTGAGTAGTATTGTTGTTGGTGTTTTATTCAAAAAAAAGCCGACTATCAAAGTCGGCTTATTTATCGTTATTCGATTATTTCGTACCAAAGATCTTATCGCCGGCATCGCCGAGCCCCGGGATGATGTACCCGTGCTCGTTCAGGCCCTGGTCGATGGAGGCGGTATACAGCTCAACGTCCGGGTGCGCTTTTTCCAGCGCCGCGATCCCTTCCGGAGCAGCAACCAGTACCAGCACCTTAATGCTGTTACAGCCCGCGTTTTTCAGCAGGTCGATGGTAGCGATCATAGAGCCACCGGTCGCGAGCATTGGGTCAACTACCAGCGCCATACGCTCGTCGATGTTAGACACCAGCTTCTGGAAGTAAGGTACCGGCTCAAGGGTTTCTTCGTTACGGTAGATTCCAACCACGCTGATACGCGCGCTTGGCACGTGCTCCAGCACGCCTTCCATCATGCCGAGACCGGCACGCAGGATTGGCACCACGGTAATTTTCTTACCTTTGATCTGCTCAACCTGCACCGGGCCGTTCCAGCCTTCGATGGTGACTTTTTCTGTTTCCAGATCAGAGGTCGCTTCGTAGGTCAGCAGGCTGCCGACTTCAGATGCCAGTTCGCGAAAACGCTTCGTGCTGATGTCATGCTCACGCATCAGGCCCAACTTGTGTTTAACGAGTGGGTGTTTCACTTCCACAATCTTCATTCTCTTTCTCCTCTGAGGTGGCGTCCGCAAAAAAATCGCGGGATTATACCGCTTTTTTCGGATTAGGCCATACCCATGTTGCTTGACGTATATCAAGCAAAGTGATTTAGAGACAAAAAACCGGAGGCGAGACTCCGGCTTGGGTGCGGGTTCTGCCCGGTGGCGCTGCGCTTACGCGGGCCTACGTGTAGTGTAGGTCGGGTAAGCGTTAGCGCCACCCGACAATTACAGGTTATCGCCGTTGCTCGCAATCACCTGCTTATACCAGTCGAACGATTTCTTCTTACTGCGGTTCAGCGTGCCGTTCCCTTCATTGTCTTTATCCACAAAGATAAAGCCGTAGCGTTTTTTCATTTCGCCCGTACCGGCAGACACCAGGTCGATACAGCCCCACGGGGTATACCCCATAAGGTCTACGCCGTCTTCCACCACCGCTTTTTTCATCTCGCGAATGTGGGCGGCCAGGTAGTCAATGCGGTACTGGTCGTTCACCGTGCCGTCGCTCTCCTGCACGTCGATCGCGCCAAAGCCGTTCTCAACGATAAACAGCGGCAGCTGGTAGTGATCCCAGAACCAGTTGAGGGAGTAGCGAAGCCCCACCGGGTCAATCTGCCAGCCCCAGTCGGATTTCTGCACGTACGGGTTAGAGACCAGGCTCTTGCTCTCGTCGTAATCCAGCTGCGGGTTGTCCGCCGTCGCTTTGGTGGCAAAGGACATGTAGTAGCTGAAACCGATATAGTCCACGCAGCCCTGCGTCAGCGCCGCTTTATCTTCTTCGGTAATATCCAGGGCGAAGCCGCGACGCTCGAAGTAGTTGAGCAGATGCTGCGGGTACCTGCCGCGCACGTGCACATCGGTGAACCAGTAGCGGCGGTGCATGGCATTCATCGCCATCATCATATCGTCCGGCGCGCAGGTCAGCGGATAGATAGGACACATGGCAATCATGCAGCCAATCTGCAGCGACGGGTTAATCTCGCGCCCCGCCTTCACCGCCAGGGCACTGGCCACCAGCTCATAGTGCGCCGCCTGGAACATCACCGGCTCACGGTCTTCACCCGGCGCGTACTTCAACCCGGAGTTCGTGAATGGCGCAAAGTCTTCGTGGAAGTTAGCCTGGTTGTTGATCTCGTTGAAGGTCATCCAGTACTTCACTTTATGCTGATAGCGCTGGAACACCACTTTTGCAAAACGAACGAAGAAGTCGATCAGCTTACGGTTGCGCCAGCCGCCGTATTCCGTGACCAGATGGAAAGGCATCTCGAAGTGAGACAGGGTGATAACCGGTTCGATGCCGTACTTCAGGCACTCGTCGAACAGATCGTCATAGAATTTCAGGCCAGCCTCGTTAGGCTCAAGCTCATCGCCTTTCGGGAAGATCCGTGTCCAGGCGATAGAGGTGCGGAAGCATTTGAAGCCCATATCGGCAAAGAGCTTGATGTCTTCTTTATAGCGATGGTAGAAATCGATGGCTTCATGGTTAGGGTAATTTTTCCCTTCCAGCACGCCGTTAGTGATTTCACGCGGCACGCCGTGCGCGCCCGCGGTCATGACATCGGCCACGCTCACGCCCTTGCCGCCCTCTTTCCACCCGCCTTCCAGCTGATGCGCCGCAACGGCCCCACCCCACAGAAAATCTGCTTTAAATCCTGACATTCGCTTTCCCTCATTCTGCGTTATTTTCTGCAAAAACAATTACAGAAACCGGTTTCAGTTCGATGATGTGCAAAGGGAATAGCTGTTGCAAGCAGTTCTCAGAAACCGGTTTCATTTTCGTGAACAGAGTCAAGTTTGGCTGCATTCACGGGGTACACAGAAAAAAAGATCCCCACGTCCAGAATAGGCTCGCAAACGTTTGCCTGGACTGTTAGAATTGCGCCGATTTTTCTTACTAGCTATGCAATCGCGTGGGGATTTAAGCCGTGACCAACAAAACTTCTCTCAGCTACAAAGATGCCGGTGTTGATATTGACGCAGGTAATGCGCTGGTTGACCGAATCAAAGGTGTGGTTAAAAAAACCCGCCGCCCGGAAGTGATGGGTGGTCTGGGTGGATTCGGCGCACTGTGCGCGCTGCCGCAAAAATATCGTGAACCTGTTCTGGTCTCGGGAACTGACGGTGTAGGCACTAAACTGCGTCTGGCGATGGATTTAAAACGTCACGACACGATCGGTATCGATCTGGTCGCGATGTGTGTGAATGACCTGGTGGTACAGGGCGCAGAGCCGCTGTTCTTCCTCGATTACTACGCGACCGGAAAACTGGACGTGGATACCGCAGCCAGCGTTATTAGCGGCATCGCCGAAGGCTGTCTGCAGTCCGGCTGCGCGCTGGTCGGTGGTGAAACCGCAGAAATGCCTGGCATGTATCACGGCGAAGATTATGACGTCGCGGGCTTCTGCGTCGGCGTAGTAGAAAAATCAGAAATTATCGACGGCAGCAAAGTGGCCGATGGCGATGTGCTGATCGCGCTGGCCTCCAGCGGCCCGCACTCTAACGGCTATTCCCTGGTGCGTAAAATCCTCGAAGTGAGCGGCTGTGACCCGCTAACTACCGAACTTGACGGTAAACCTCTGGCTGACCATCTGCTGGCGCCGACCCGCATCTACGTGAAAAACGTGCTTGAGCTTATCGAGAACGTCGACGTTCACGCCATCGCTCACCTGACCGGCGGCGGCTTCTGGGAAAACATTCCGCGCGTCCTGCCGGATAACACCCAGGCGGTGATCGACGAATCATCATGGCAGTGGCCAGCAGTGTTCAACTGGCTGCAGACCGCAGGCAACGTGAGCTCTCACGAAATGTACCGCACCTTTAACTGCGGCGTGGGCATGGTTATCGCCCTGCCGGCAAGCGAAGCGGATAAAGCGGTTAAGCTGCTGACTGAAAAAGGTGAAAACGCGTGGAAAATCGGTACGATTAAAGCTTCCGATTCCGAACAGCGTGTGGTCATTGAATGAAAAACATCGTGGTGCTCATTTCCGGCAACGGAAGCAATTTGCAGGCAATCATAGACGCCTGCAAACAGAAGAAAATCAATGGCACCATTCGGGCAGTTTTCAGCAACAAGGCCGACGCGTTCGGCCTTGAGCGTGCGCGGGAAGCGAACATTCCTGCGCACGCGCTGGAAGCCAGCCAGTTCGCCGGGCGTGAAGCCTTTGACCGCGAGCTGGTGCATGAGATTGATGCCTACGCACCGGACGTGGTCGTGCTGGCGGGCTATATGCGTATTCTGAGCACGGCCTTCGTCGAACACTTCGCTGGTCGTCTGCTGAATATCCACCCTTCCCTGCTGCCAAAATATCCCGGCCTGCACACCCATCGCCAGGTTCTGGAAAACGGCGATGAAGAGCACGGCACCTCCGTGCATTTCGTTACCGACGAGCTGGACGGTGGCCCGGTTATCCTGCAGGCCAAAGTCCCGGTCTTTGACGGCGACAGCGAAGAGGACGTGACCGAACGCGTGCAGACCCAGGAACACGCCATTTACCCGCTGGTGGTCAGCTGGTTTGTCGACGGGCGTCTCGAGATGCGCGACGGCGCAGCCTGGCTGGACGGCGTGAAGTTACCTCCGCAGGGTTATGCGGCCGAAGAGTAGTTGGTTATGTCGGGTGGCGCTGCTGCGCTTACCCGACCTGTACATTGCATTACCCGATATTCCCTTCTCCAACCTTCTAAAATCCCCAACAAAAAAAATAACTGTCATACTTTTCTGGCACTGTTGGACATATCGTGGAAATGCTCGCCATAATAAGGACGAGACGGATTTACCACGTCCTGTGATTGAACTGGAGTGTGAGCTGTAATGGGTCAGGAAAAGTTATATATCGAGAAAGAGCTAAGCTGGTTAGCATTCAACGAACGTGTACTCCAGGAAGCGGCAGACAAAAGTAACCCGCTGATCGAGCGCATGCGTTTTTTGGGCATTTATTCCAACAACCTGGATGAGTTCTACAAGGTTCGCTTTGCCGAGCTGAAAAGACGCATCATCATCAGCGAAGAACAGGGCTTAAACTCGCACTCGCGGCATCTGCTGGGCAAAATCCAGTCCCGCGTGCTGAAAGCCGATCAGGAATTTGACGGCCTGTATAACGAACTGCTGCTGGAGATGGCGCGCAATCAAATCTTCCTGATTAACGAACGTCAGCTTTCCGTTAACCAACAAAACTGGCTGCGCCACTACTTCAAACACTATCTGCGCCAGCACATTACCCCGATTCTGATCAACCGCGAAACCGATCTGGTACAGTTCCTGAAGGATGATTACACCTACCTGGCGGTGGAAATTATTCGCGGTGAATCCATCCGTTACGCACTGCTGGAGATCCCGTCCGACAAGGTGCCGCGCTTTGTGAACCTGCCGCCGGAAACCCCGCGCAGACGCAAGCCGATGATCCTGCTGGACAACATCCTGCGCTACTGTCTGGACGACATCTTCAAAGGCTTTTTCGATTACGATGCGTTAAACGCCTACTCGATGAAGATGACCCGTGACGCCGAATATGACCTGGTGCACGAGATGGAAGCCAGCCTGATGGAGCTGATGTCCTCCAGCCTGAAACAGCGCCTGACGGCCGAGCCGGTGCGCTTTGTCTATCAGCGCGATATGCCGGACGCCATGGTGGAGATGCTGCGCGAGAAACTGACCATTTCGCGCTATGACTCCATCGTTCCGGGTGGCCGTTACCACAACTTTAAAGACTTTATTGGCTTCCCTAATGTCGGCAAAGCCAATCTGGTGAACAAGCCGCTGCCGCGCCTGCGCCATCTGTGGTTCGATAAATTCCGCAACGGATTCGACGCCATCCGCGAACGCGACGTCCTGCTCTACTATCCGTATCATACGTTTGAGCACGTGCTGGAACTGCTGCGTCAGGCCTCGTTCGATCCGAGCGTGCTGGCGATCAAAATCAACATCTACCGCGTGGCAAAAGATTCTCGCATCATCGACGCGATGATCCATGCGGCGCACAACGCCAAAAAAGTCACCGTGGTGGTTGAGCTGCAGGCGCGCTTCGACGAAGAGGCCAACATTCACTGGGCGCGCCGTCTGACGGAAGCCGGTGTGCACGTCATCTTCTCCGCGCCGGGGCTGAAAATTCACGCCAAGCTGTTCCTCATCTCCCGTAAAGAGGGTGACGATGTGGTGCGTTATGCCCACATCGGTACCGGGAACTTTAACGAGAAAACCGCGCGAATTTATACCGACTACTCGCTCTTAACCGCCGACGCCCGCATCACTAACGAAGTGCGCCGTGTCTTTAACTTTATCGAAAACCCGTACCGTCCGGTGAGCTTCGACTATCTGCTGGTCTCGCCGCAGAACTCGCGCCGCCTGCTGTACGATATGATCGATAAAGAGATCGCCAATGCCCAGAAAGGACTGTCGTCCGGCATCACGCTGAAGTTAAACAACCTTGTTGATAAAGGACTGGTGGACAGGCTGTATGCGGCGTCCAGCTCCGGCGTACCGGTTAACCTGCTGATCCGCGGCATGTGCTCGCTGATCCCGGAACTGGAAGGCATCAGCGACAATATTCGCGTGATCAGCATCGTTGACCGTTACCTGGAACACGATCGGATCTATATTTTTGATAATGCGGGTGACAAACAGGTCTATCTCTCTTCGGCAGACTGGATGACGCGCAATATTGACTACCGTATTGAAGTCGCGGCGCCGCTGCTGGATCCGCGTCTGAAGCAGCAGATCCTCGACATCATCGAGATTCTGTTCAGCGATACCGTGAAAGCACGCTATATCGACAAAGAACTCAGTAACCGCTATGTACCGCGTGGCAACCGCCGCAAAGTGCGGTCACAACTGGCGATTTATGACTATATCAAATCACTCGAGCAACCCGATTAACCTATGCCGATAAATGATAAGACCCCACGCCCGCAGGAATTCGCCGCGGTCGACCTTGGCTCTAACAGTTTCCACATGGTCATCGCCCGTGAGGTGGATGGCGCGCTGCAGATCATCGGTCGTCTGAAGCAGCGCGTACACCTGGCGGATGGTCTTGATGAACGTAGCATGCTCAGCGAAGAAGCGATGGAGCGTGGGTTAAACTGCCTGTCGCTGTTTGCTGAACGCCTGCAGGGCTTCTCGCCCTCCAGCGTGTGCATCGTGGGCACCCACACCCTGCGCCAGGCGCTGAACGCGCCGGAGTTCCTCAAGCGGGCCGAAAAAGTGATCCCCTACCCGATTGAGATCATCTCCGGCAACGAGGAAGCGCGTCTGATCTTCATGGGCGTCGAGCACACCCAGCCGGAAAAAGGGCGCAAGCTGGTTGTCGATATCGGCGGCGGCTCTACGGAGCTGGTGATCGGCGAAGATTTTGAGCCACGCCTGGTGGAAAGCCGCCGTATGGGCTGCGTCAGCTTCGCGCAGATGTATTTCCCGGGCGGCACCATCACCCGCGAGAACTTCCAGCGTGCGCGTATGGCGGCCGTTCAGAAGCTGGAAAACCTGGCCTGGCAGTACCGTATTCAGGGCTGGAACGTGGCGCTGGGCGCATCCGGCTCGATTAAAGCCGCGCATGAAGTGCTGCTGGCGATGGGTGAAAAAGACGGGATTATTACCCCTGAACGCCTGGCTCTGCTCACCGAAGAAGTGCTGAAGCATAAAAGCTTCGACGCCCTGAGCCTGCCGGGCCTGTCCGATGAGCGGAAATCAGTTTTCGTTCCGGGGCTTGCGATCCTGTGCGGCGTGTTTGATGCGCTGGCGATTAAGGAGCTGCGCCTTTCCGACGGCGCGCTGCGTGAAGGCGTACTGTATGAGATGGAAGGCCGCTTCCGCCATCAGGATATCCGCAGCCGCACCGCGCAAAGCCTGGCCAACCAGTACAACATCGATCGCGAACAGGCGAAGCGCGTGCTGGAAACCACGGTGCAGATGTACGAACAGTGGGAGGAGCAGAATCCTAAGCTCGCGCACCCGCAGCTTGCCGCGCTGTTGAAATGGGCCGCGATGCTGCACGAGGTGGGGCTGAACATCAACCACAGCGGGATGCACCGCCATTCGGCCTACATTCTGCAAAACAGCGATCTGCCTGGCTTCAACCAGGAGCAGCAAACCATGATGGCGACCCTGGTGCGTTATCACCGTAAAGCCATCAAGCTCGACGATCTGCCGCGCTTCACGCTGTTCAAGAAAAAACAGTTCCTGCCGCTTATTCAGCTGCTGCGTCTGGGCGTGCTGCTCAATAATCAGCGCCAGGCCACCACCACGCCGCCCACGCTGAAGCTTAAAACCGACGACCATCACTGGACGCTGAGCTTCCCGCACGACTGGTTCAGCCAGAACGCGCTGGTCCTGCTGGACCTGGAAAAAGAGCAACAGTACTGGGAAGCCGTCACCGGCTGGCTGCTCAAAATTGAAGAAGAGAGCGCCGACGTCGCAGCCTAACGGCTCAGGCGTCCGCGGAGGACGCCTCTGCTTCCGGCAGTGACTCAAGCGGTGCAGGTCTGCCAATCAGATAACCCTGCACATAATCGATGCCTAGCGCGTGAACCGCGCTACGTATCTCTTCGGTTTCGACATACTCAGCCACCACCAGCATCTTTTTCATGCGTGCCAGATGGCAGATAGACGCCACAATCTGATAATCCAGGCTGTTGTTGACGATGTTGCGAATAAAGCTGCCGTCGATCTTGAGAATATCCGCATCCACGCTTTTCAGCCGCGCATAGCTCGCATAGCCGGTGCCAAAATCATCAATCGCAATACGTACCCCCATTTTCTGCAGCTGACGGAGAATATGTAGCGCCTGCTCCGCATTGCAAAAGGTGCTGCACTCCGTCACTTCAAAGATCAGCTGCCATGGCTCAATGGCGTATTTCGCCAGCAGGCGACTCACCTCAAGCGGAAACTGCACCCGACACACGGTCGGCGGTGCCAGATTAATGGCAAAGCGCTGGCCGGGCAGCCTTTCGCGATGCGCGGCCAGGAAGCGCAGGGTATGCTCCAGCACCCACAAATCCACCCGCGAGGAGAGGCCAAACTCCTGCGCGACGGGCAGGAATTGGTCGGGGGAGATCAATAGCCCGTTGACATCCGGTATCCGGAGCAGGACCTCATGATAGCAATCGCCACGCAGGCCGCGAACGGGTTGAACCAGCAGGGTGAATTCGTCGTTATCGAGTGCCTTTTGCAGGCGGCTCATCATCGCAACTTTATCCTTCAGGCTGCGCTGCAAATGGACTGCCCCACGCTGCTGAAGATTTTCCGGATGATTGGAGGAGAGCGACAGGTCGGCAACCACGCCCAGTTCACCCAGCACCAGATAAAGATGGTTAACCGGGGAGCGGACATAGCAATAACTCACGCCCACCTGCGGCTGTAGCGGCATACCGTCCCAGACAAAGCGGAACTGTTTGATATGCTCGTCCAGGGTTTCAATCCGCTGCTGGTGCGATTCCGCGTTGAGCCGAACCGCCATGTCGTACCCGGTCAGTTGATACACCAGCTCATTGGGCTGGAGCGTGCCGTTCACCCACTGCGCCAGCTGCTGTTTGTACTGAATGCGCAGAAACACGCCGTAATTTCGGCCCAGAATTTCCAGTTCAGGAATGCGCAGCAGGCAGAGCGCCGACCACGGGTTTTTCGCCAGATCTCGCGACAGCGCCCGCAGGTTAGGCATATGGACAACCGGGTCGAGCAGCGCCAGCCTGCGGGAGCGTTTGTTCACCGCGCGCTGCCGGGTCGCCAGCATCGACATATAAATCACCACGAACGAGAAGACCAGGTAACTGGAAGAGGTGATCGCCAGCTGAATGTCATACCCCGGGTTCACCGGGATATAGCGGTAGAAATAGTGAATAGTCACCAGCAGTATCGGCGTCCAGATAAGCGAAATCAGCTTATAGCCAAAACGCATCGCGCCCCAGAGCATCACCGGCATCAGCAGCGACAGGGTGTAGTTTGTGGTGAAAATGGAGCTGTTTTCATTCATCGGGAGCAGCAGCAGTGATAGCAGACCGCCAAGCGCGATAGCCCACATCAGAAACTCAATGACCGTCACCTTTTTGTCTATCTGGGAACGGATCTGCGAGATAAGGCTTTTGAGATAGCGCGGATGACGAATCAGGCGGATCAGCAGATAGCTCAGCGGCACGCCCGTCAGCCCGCTGACCAGCAGCGTCTGATAGTTGATGAGCGTGCGAATATTAAGGGGGGTTACTCCCGCAAGGCTCTGCCGGCTTTCATACACGCCCAAATACACCGCAAACTGAAACAGCACCAGAAACAGCGTCGCGGGGCAGAAGACCTGCCAGAAGATCCGCTGCGCCATCAGCCGGATGTCGCCGTACGCGGTCATATTTCGTCTGGGCGCAAACACCCGGTAGCCGCCCCAGCTGAGCACTAAAGGGACGACAAAATGGAGCACGACGGCGACCGTTTCGAACATGCCGACCGAGGGGTAATAGCGGATAAACAGCGACAATACGATCCCGGGCAGCGCTTCCAGCCCAAAGAACATTATCAGCGAAAGCAAAAATGAGAGGGGTAAATAATAGAGTGCCGCAATGCCGTCGCCCAGCTGCGTGAACGTATTCGCAATGCTCATCGCGGGAAGCAAAACCACCGGTAAAATAAGCGGCAATGCCCACCAGCGGTTTTCATTTTTTTTCAGGAAAGCGAGAATGTTCATAGATGCCCGGTTAAATCCCTTACGCTCCAGAGGGAAAATAAAGACAGGCATCCAACCTGACGTACGCGCCGCCCGGCGGCATGCGGGGCGAACTGTATGGAGGAAGGATTTTAGATATCAGAGCCGGGAAGCAGTTGACTTAAATCAAGTTACTTTGCGCAAATAACTTTTTGCGGCGATTTTTTGAAATTATTTTCTTCATATTATCAATATGGTAAATGCATCGATTAATTTAAATAACTTTAATCAATGTAAGCATTGACGGTTATTTACACACTGCAGAATTGACCCCATCTTCCCGCTGTGCCTTAATATCCTTGTCGCCCAAAAGGGCTTATCCAGGAAAAATAGAGTGAGTCAGGTCACGCGTATGCGCAAACGACATCGATTTAACACCCGAATGACCCGCATCATACTGCTCATCAGCTTCCTGTTTTTCTTTGGCCGCTTCGTTTACTCATCAATTGGCGCCTGGTACCACCATCAGGATAAAACCCAGTCGCAGCAATCCAGCCTGACCGTCGACACCGCCGATCGCTAGGCCGCCGGAGGGGTTTGTATCATCCGAATAATGCCTGCTATCCCTTTGCTGAGGATTTTATCCTGTCGCATCACCACCGCCAGCTGCCGCTGCAGCATGGGCATCAGCGACATCACGCATAGCCCTTCTCGATCGACTTCCTGTTCTACCGCCATTCGCGGCACGATGCTGTAGCCCAGCCCCGCGCGAACCATACGTTTGATCGCCTCGATGCTGCCAAGCTGCATCACCGGTGCGATCGCTAATCCATTAGCCGCAAACCAGCCATCGATCAGCGCCCGGGTACCGCTACCTGATTCAAAGGCAATCAGCGGCTGAGCGTGCAGCGCCTCCGGGGTGAACGCCCTGAAAACATCCTGTAGCTCCCGCGAGGCGATAAAGACAAACTCTTCATCCATCACCGGCATGACGTCCAGCGCCTTGCCACTCACCGGCAGCGTGACCAGCCCCATATCGAGACGGTTCTCTTCGATGGCCCTGACGATATCGAGGGTGTTGCCCGTCGTCACCCCCACTTTCAGGAGCGGATAGTCGCGGCGTAGCTGCTCCAGCAGCGGCGGCAGAAAATGGATGCAGGCCGTTGCCCCCGTGCCAAGCGTAACGGTACCGCTCACGTCGTGGCTAAACGCATTCACGGACCGGATAGCGTCATCCACCACCTGCTGAATACGCTCCCCATGCGCCAGCAATGCCTCTCCGGCAGCCGTCGCCCTAATCCCCCGTCCGGTACGCTCCACCAGCCGCGCTTGCAGAAACTGCTCCAGCTGGCGTATTTGCAGGCTGACGGCGGGCTGGGAGATACCCAGCAGATCCGCTGCCGCTGAAAAGCTACCGCGCTGGATCGCCAGACGGAAGGTGGCGAGATAGCCCAGATTAAGCGTCGTCATTCAAAGTTTCTCTTATACCGCGCATAAGGTTGCTGCCCTGCCAGCACAATACCGCGCCCGTTATGCTCAGGACAACTGCATAGCGGAATGAAAAACAATGGAAACACCTGCCCTGCCACGCCGCCTCGCCCTCACGGCCGGGTGTAATCAACTCATCAACTGGGGGATCTCGTTTTATATGCCCGGCACCTTTGCGCTGGCCATTTCAGCCGACCGCGGATGGTCGTCACCGCAGATTTACCTCGGCCTGACGCTGGCGATGCTGGTGATGGCGGCGCTATCCCCTTTTGTCGCCCGCCTGCTGGCACGCTTTGGCGGTCAGACGGTGGTGATGAGCGGAACGTTGCTGATCGCCGCAAGCTGCGCAGGCATGGCGTATACCCAGACGCTTTTTGGCTGGTACTGTGCCTGGCTGGTCAGCGGCGTAGGGATGCGCCTGTCGCTGTACGACGCGCTGTTCGCCGCGCTGGTGAACCTCTACGGGCAGCAGGCGCGAAGAACAATCTCGCGCGTCACGCTGGCGGGCGGGCTGGCATCCGCCGTCTTCTGGCCGCTGGGCGATGCCCTGCTTCAGGTTATGAGCTGGCAGGAGGCGCTGCGCGTCTATGCTCTCTTCGGCCTGCTGAGTGCGGGCCTGATAAGAACGCTTCCCCGGCAGCGGCTGACGGTAACGACAAAGGTCACCGCGCCGCCTCTGGAAAACGAGCGGCGTAACGGCTGGCTTTATGCCGCCTTCATTGCCCTCATCACCTTTGTCTCGAACGGCACGTCCACCCATCTGCCGGAGTTTATTGCCCACTTCGGCCTGCCTGTCGCCATCGGCATGCTGTGGGGGATCGGCCAGACGGGTGCTCGCTCGCTGGAAGTGCTGGCGGGCGCCCGCTTAACCCCATTCAAACTCACGCTTTTTACCGCCCTCGCCATGCCGCTCTGCTTTCTTCTGGGGATGAGCAGCGCCCTGTTTGCGTGGTGTGCGGCCGGGTTTGTGCTGGGCTATGGCGCCATCAACGGGCTGGTCACCATTGTGAAAGCCACGCTGCCGCTGGAACTGTTTAGCACCGAAAGCTATGCCCGCCGCACGGGCATGCTGCTTATCCCCGGCCAGCTGATGGCGGCAGCCTCGCCGTTTGCCTACGCGTGGCTGAACAAAACGCTGGGGATCGCCGGCGCAATGTGGGTGTCGACGGGTCTGACGCTGGTGATCGCCGGGCTGGCGATAGCGATTGTGCGCCGTCCACGCAGGCAAACTGTATCGCACTGTATCCAGAGCGCCACGCTGACAAACGGGTACAAAACGCCGCCTCCGGCAAATATCCCCGATACATAAAAATGGTTTTCTTTCCCTGTCGTCATTCAGAACCGATGAGGAGAGAGACCGATGATCCTTCGTTATGCACTTATCCCCTTGCTTGTCCTGGCATCCGTAGCATATGTCCGGGCCACACCGCTGGACAATCTGAGCGCCGCGGACGTTAACGGCCCCGCCGCCGTTGCGCCGCTGGCACAGCCGCAGCCGCCTGCAAAGCTGATAGTCGACCCGCCGCTGGCCGGGCCGTTGAGCAAAGGCGCGGTGTTTATCCAGTACCGTGCCGAAAACCTTCGCATCGAGCCGGTATTCGGCCCCGAAGCGCTAAAGGTTACCCCGCGCATCGGGCACATTCACGTGGTGGTGGATAACGCGCCCTGGCACTGGGCTGACGCCAGCGGAGAGCCGGTGATCCTTGTGGGGCTGCCCGCCGGTAAACACAAGGTGACCATTATTCTGGCTGACCCGACGCATAGGCCGCTCGACCACAAAACCGTTGAATTCACCGTCCCGCCCCATGCGGCGGTCCATCACTTTTAAGGAGTATGAAGATGAGAGCACTGTCTGTAGTGACCGCTGGCCTGCTGGCGCTTTCCGCCAGCACCTTTGCGCAGAGTAAAACCAGCGTCGTGCTGGTGCACGGCGCGTTTGCCGACGGCAGCAGCTGGAATAAGGTGATTACCCTTTTGCAGAAACAACACGCAGAGGTCATTGCCGTCCAGCTCCCGCTTACGTCGCTCAAAGATGACGTTGCGGCCACAAAGCGGGCCATCGCCCGTGCGCAGGGTGACGTGGTGCTGGTGGGCCACTCCTGGGGTGGCACCGTGATTAGCGAGGCGGGAAACGATGCGCGGGTAAAATCGCTGGTGTATGTGGCGGCGTTCGCGCCGGACTCCGGCCAGTCGACGGCGGACCTGGCAGGAAGCTACCCTGCCCCGCCGGGCAGCGCGGGCATTGCCAAAACGGCGGACGGCTATTTATACCTGCCAACAGGAGCCGTCAGAAGGGACTTCGCGCCTGACGTGAAGCCAGCCATCCAGAATACGTTTGCATCCACGCAGGGGCCGATTAAGGCCGAGGCGTTTGGTGAAAAGATCGCCCACGCGGCGTGGCATGACAAACCGAGCTGGTATGTGGTCAGCAAGAATGACCGAATGATCAACCCCGACCTTGAACGGGCGATGGCGAAGACTATCCACGCAAAAACCGCCGAGGTGGCGGCAAGCCACGTGTCGATGGTGAGCCAGCCGGTTGCCGTCGCCCGGACGATTGAGCAGGCGATTGACGCAAAGTAATATTTTGCGGATTCCAGGCCGGGTAAGCGCAGCGCCACCCGGCAAAAAACAGCCTCAGCGCCCGCCATCCTCGGGATAATCCCGATTAATCCACGCGTGGTCCTCCTCCCAGGTGAACATCCATTTGCGCACCGGCCCCGCCATGACGTTGAGGTAATAGCTGTCATACCCGGCCATCGTCGCCACCGGATGGTAGCCCTTCGGCACCATGACCACGTCGCGGTTGTAGACCGCCATGCACTCATCCAGCGCTCTGTCGTCGGTGTAAACGCGCTGCATGCAGAACCCCTGCTCCGGGTTGAGGCGATGGTAGTAGGTCTCCTCCAGGTACGTCTCCTGCGGCGGGTTATCAGTGTCGTGCTTATGGCTCGGGTACGAGCTGGTGCAGCCCTCGTTGGTCCAGACCTCCACCACCAGCAGGCTGTCGGCGGGCTTGTCTTCCGGCAGAATGTTGTGCACGAAGCGCTGGTTGCGCCCCTTGCCGCGCGCCTCAGCGTCGATATCCTGCGGAGCTATCAGCCGCGTCGGGTACGTGCCTTTGCCGGGGGCGGCGCAGACCGCCAGCTCCAGCTTCGTCAGCGCCTTCACCTGCACCGCCTCCTGCGGGGTAACGTAAACCGCCCACGGCTTGATGCGCTCGAACGGGCTCATCCGTTCGCCAATATCGTTAAACTGCGCGGAGGACGTGCTGATGGAGGCGCGTCCGGCCACCAGCACCAGACAGCGCTCTTCGCTGACGGCGGGCAGCGCCAGGGTCTGCCCCTCCAGCAGCTCATATGCCTCAAACCCAACGTACCCCCACCCTGCGCTTTCCGGCGTGACGGACTGGGTCCGCCCCTCCGCGTTCGGCTGTTGCCAGCGTGATAACAGACGTGACATGTCCCCTCCTCAAATCAGTCCGGCGTCGCGCGCCAGGCGGCTCAGGTTGTTATACCCCAGACGGGCGTAGGTCAGCGGATGGGCTATCGCCGGATCCTGCTCTGCCTCGACCACCAGCCAGCCGTGATAATCCTGCGCCTTCAGCAGCCGCATAATCGGCGGGTAATCGACGCAGCCGTCGCCCGGCACGGTAAATACGCCGCTCAGCACCGCATCGAGGAAGCTGGTTTTGCGGTTTTTCACGTCCGCCAGCACGTCGGCGCGCACGTCTTTGCAGTGAACGTGGTTGATGCGCGACGCCCAGCGCTGCGCCACCGCCAGCGGATCGGCCCCGGCAAAGGTCAGATGGCCGGTATCCAGCAGCAATCCAACCGCTTCACCGGTGTAGGTCATCAGGTTGTCCACGTCTTCGGCGGACTCAATCACCGTGCCCATATGGTGATGGTAGGCAATCTGCACGCCCTGCTGCTGCGTATAGCGAGCAAATTCGGTGAGCTTCTCGCCGTACTCCTTCCAGCGCGCCTGCGGGAAGCGCGGGCGCAGGTGAACCGGGGTCTGCTGCTCGCCGTGAATGCAGCCGCTCACTTCCGCAAAGACCAGCACCTTCGCCCCAAGCTCGCGCAGCAGCGTCAGGTGGGGCTGCACGGCGGCGATCTCTTCCTCCACGCTGCGCTCCAGCAGGCGGCCGGAGTACCAGCCGGAGACCAGCTGCAGGTCGTGGCGCTGCAGGATGGGGCCGAGCAGGCGCGCTTCGCGCGGGAATTTATTGCCCAGCTCGAAGCCAGCGAAACCGGCCTCTTTACCTTCGCTCAGACAGGTCTCCAGCGACGTCTCCGCGCCGAGAGAAGGCAGATCGTCGTTCGTCCACGTCAGCGGGTTAATGCCTAATTGCACACTCATTGTCGTCTCCATTATGCGTGTCCGCGCTCGCGCCACCAGGCGATAAGCTGCAGGTAGTTGTCCCGGATGCGCGCCACCAGCTGCGCATCGTCAATATCGTGTTTCAGCCACGCGCGGGAGGCATCGCCAAACAGCGTGCGCCCCACGGCGAAGCCTTTTACTACCGTCTGCCCCGCTGCGGCTTTGAAGTCGGCGCGCAGCTGTTCCGCCGGGGCGTCCAGGCCGAGGATCACCACACCGCGGCAGTGCGGGTCCCGGCGTTCGATAATCTCGCTCAGCGCCGTCCAGCCGTCAGCCGAGAGCGGCGGCAGCTTCCACCAGTCCGGATAAATACCCAGGTTGTAGAAGCGGGAGATGGCGCGCAGGTAGAGCTCGTCGCTACGCGGCATGGTCGCGGGCAGGATCACCTCCAGCAGCAGCTCGTGCCCGGACCGACAGCAGGCGTGATACACCTCGGCAATTTTCTGCTCCTGCTCCAGGCGCAGGCCGTGAGCGTCTTCAGGATGGAAGAAGACCAGGCACTTCACCACATGCTCCTGCGGCCAGCTGATAAGCTGGGTGCCGATATTGCCGTGCTCCATCTCCAGCGGCCGGGAGCCCGGCAGCTCAATGGGACGGCCAATCCACCACCCTTCCCCGGTGATCGCGTTCAGCGCGTCCTGACCGAAGGTTCCGTCGCACAGCAGACCGGCTTTGCCCTCCAGCCCGGCGCGGTTCGCGGCCTCGCGGCTGGCCTGCAGGATCAGCTGCTTCAGCGCCGGAATGCGCCCGATCGACGCGCCGCACTGCATCGCCATATCCTCAAGCTGGCTGCGGTGGTCGAAGGCCATCACGCACAGCTCCGGCCACTCGCGGCGGCGGGTGGTAACGCGGTGGAGATGGTTAAGACGCGGGTCGAGATCCGGACGCGGCACATTCGCGGCGCGGGAGAGATAGTCATCCAGCTCGATTTTGCTCGGCATCGCCGGGGCGCAGCCGTGGCGCGACACCACCAGCGCGCCGCAGGCGTTGGCGTAGCGGCACGCCTGCTCCCAGCCCTCGTCGTTCAGGTAGCCGCGCAGCAGGCCGGACATAAACGCGTCCCCCGCCCCGAGGACGTTCAGTACCTCCACGCGCACGCCGGTCACCGTCAGGCCGTCGTCCAGCCGGGGCGGAATGGCGCCGGTATAGACCGAGCAGCCGAGCGACCCGCGTTTGCAGACCAGCGCTGCTTCACTGACGGCGCGCACCTGCCCCAGCGCCTGCAGGGTATCCGTGCTGCCGCCCGCAATGTGGAACTCCTCTTCGGTGCCAACAATGACGTCGAAGAGGTGCAGTACCTCCTGCAGCTCGCGGGTGACCCTTTCGGCGGCGATGAAGCGCGTTTCGCCGTCGCCTAAGGCGGTCAGCCCCCACAGCACCGGACGGTAGTCGATGTCCAGTACCGTGCGCACGCCGTGGCGGCGGGCATAGCCCAGCGCCGTCAGCACCGCCTCGCGGGTTTGCGGATGAGAAAGATGAGTCCCGGTGATGGCAAGACAACGTGCGGAGGCAATGTAGCTTTCGTCCACATCGCTGGCCGTAATGGCCATATCCGCGCAGTTATCGCGATAAAAAATCAGTGGAAAGGTGTCCCGGTCTTTAATGCCGAGCAGCACCAGCGCCGTAAGGCGTTGTTTATCGGTAATCAGATGGCTGGTATCGCAGCCCACCTGGTTGAGCTCTTCCCGAAGGAAGCGGCCCATATGTTCATCGCCGACGCGCGCCAGCATCGACGAACGTAAACCCTGACGCGCGGTGCCGTACGCCACGTTGCCGGACGACCCGCCGAGATATTTGGCGAAGCTCGACGCATCTTCCAGACGGGCACCAATCTGCTGGCTGTAGAGGTCTACCGCCACGCGGCCCATGCATATCACATCAAACTGCTTTTCCACGTTGATACCTCATCAGACAATGTCGTTCACGTTCAGCCAGCGGCCTTCCCGGTGCGAGAGCGCGATCGCGTCCAGCACGCGCGACACCTTCCAGCCCTCTTCGAAGTCCGGCCACATCGGCGCGTCGGCGGCAATCCCGTCCACCAGGTCGCGCACCTCCACCGTTTTTTGATCGTTAAAGCCAATCCCGTGGCCCGCGCCCATGCAGAACGCGGCGTAGTCCGGGTGTGACGGGCCGACGAGCAGCGTGCGGAACCCCTGACGGTTCACTGGATCGTCATGCAGATAGAGCTTCAGTTCCGCCATGCGCTCCTGCGTGAAGCTGATGGCGCCTTTCGTCCCGGTGATGACGAACGACAGCCCCATCTTGCGGCCGCAGGCAACGCGGGAGGTTTCAATCACGCCCTGCGCCCCGCCCGCGAAGCGCACCATCGCGTGGGCCTGGTCCTCATTTTCGACGAGGATCATCTCCGACGAACCGGCCTTTGCCGGACGTTCCGGGACCACGATCTTCAGATCGCCGCAGACCTGCTCAATATCCCCCACCAGGTACTGGGCCATATTGACGATGTGCGCCGCGAGGTCGCCCAGCGCGCCCAGCCCGGCGGTCTCTTTAAAGCAGTGCCAGTGAATGGGCGAGCGCGGGTCGGCCATATAGTCTTCGTTGTGGGTGCCGTAGAAGTGGATCACCTCGCCAATCTCGCCGCGGGCGATAATCTCCTTCGCCAGCTGCGCGGTCGGGTTCTTCATGTAGTTGAACCCCACCAGCGTTTTCACCCCGGCCCGCTTCGCGGCGTCGACCATCTCGCGCGCGTCGTGGGCGTTCAGCGCCAGCGGCTTCTCCGAGTAGACGTGCTTGCCGTGGCGGATCGCCTCCAGCGCCATCTCTTTATGCAAATGGTTGGGTGAGCAAATATCCACCACGTCAATAGCCGGGTCGGCCACCAGCGCCCGCCAGTCGCCGGTGGAGCGGTTGAAGCCAAACGCCTGCGCGCGCGCTGCCGCGAGCTCCGGCGTGACTTCCGCCACCATCTCGCGCACCAGCCTGCCGCGCAGGTTGAACACCGTCGGGGCCTGGGCATAGGCGATAGCGTGGGCCTTGCCGATATACCCGGTGCCAATTAATCCAATACGAACCTCTTTCATCGTGATCCTCACAGTGCGCCGCGACGGCTTTTGGCGTAGGTATCAAACGCCACCGCCAGAACGATAATTAATCCGGTGATAATCTGCTGGTAGTAGGCCGAGACGTTCATCAGCACCAGGCCGTTAATCAGAATCCCCATGATGATGGAGCCGATAATGGTGCCGCCGATGCGCCCGTAGCCGCCCATCAGCGAGGTGCCGCCAATCACCACCGAGGCGATGACGCGCAGCTCAAATGAGATCCCGGCCACCGCCTCGGCGCTCCCCAGACGCGCGCTCAGGATGAAGCCCGCCAGCCCCGCCAGGCAGCCGATCAGCACGTAGACGCTGACCAGCACGCGCTTGACGTTTACCCCCGCCAGGCGCGCCGCCTCCGGGTTGCCGCCGATGGCGTAGACGAAGCGGCCCCAGCGGGTTTTATGCAGCGCCAGATAGCCGCCGAGGGCGACGATGGCGAAGATCCAGATCGGGATGGAGATACCGAGCAGCTCCCCGCGCCCCCACCAGCGGTAGCCCTGATCGAAACCAGCAATCGGCGCGCCGTCGTTAATCACCAGCGTCAGGCCGCGCCAGATGGTCATCCCCCCGAGGGTGACGATGAACGGCGGCAGGCGCAGGCGGGTGACGCCCAGACCGTGCAGGAAGCCAATCGCCGTGCCCATGGCCAGACAAATCCCCAGCCCGATCAGCCAGCTCATGCCGCCCCAGGCGTTCGGGTCAACGGTGGTGAAGTTGTCGCCTTTGATCACGTACGCCGCGGTCATGGCGCACACCGCCAGAATGGAGCCCACGGAGAGATCGATCCCGGCGGTCAGGATGACGAAGGTCATCCCCACGGCCATGATCCCGTAGATGGAGACTTCGGTCAGGATGTTGAAAATATTGCGTTCAGAGAAAAAATTGCTGTTCTGCGACTGGAAGAAGATCAGCAGCAGGATCATGAAAATCAGCACCCCGAAGCGCTCGAAGAAGGCGATAGGATCGATGCGTCCGGCGCGTTTGACCGGGGCCTGCGTTTTAGAAATCATCTGCGTCATGTGAAACTCCGTTATGCCGCGTTCAGGGCGTTGTGGTTGATGGCCATCATCGTCATCAGCCGTTCTTCGTTAGCGTCGTCGCCGTGGATCTCGCCGGTCACCCGGCCTTCGCTGAGGGTGATGATCCGGTCAGACACCGCCATCACTTCAGGCAGATCGGAGGAGATCACAATCACCGCCACGCCCTTTTTCGCCATCTCAAACAGCACCTGGTGCACTTCCGATTTGGTCCCCACGTCGATGCCGCGCGTCGGTTCATCGACGATCAGCACCCGCGGGTTGAGGGCCATGCAGCGCGCGAGGATCACTTTTTGCTGGTTTCCGCCGGAGAGCTTGCGCACCTCCTGCGCGCTGTTGACCATTTTGATCTGCAGCGCCTTGCGGTAGGACTCAATCAGATCGTCCTCTTTGCGGGTGTTCACGAACCAGCGCCACTGCAGCAGCGAGGAAAGGCAGGAGAGCGACAGGTTGTCGCGAATCGACAGCCCCAGCACCGCCCCCTCTTTTTTGCGATCTTCCGGTACCAAAGCCACGCCCTGGTCGAGGGCGTAGAGCGGGTCGCGCGGCTGGTACGGCACGCCGTCCAGCTCAAAGCTGCCCGAGGTAAAGGCGTCTGCGCCAAACAGGCAGCGCGCCACTTCGGTACGCCCCGCGCCCACCAGGCCAGCAATCCCTAACACTTCCCCGGCGTGGACGTGGAAGCTGATGTCGTGCAGGGCGATGCCGTGGGGATCGAGCGGCGGCTTCTCGCGGCTCAGACCCTTCACCGCCAGGCGGACGGGTTTGTCTTCATGATGGGTCTCGCTGGCGGGACGGCGGTTAAAGGCCACGTCGCGCCCGACCATCAGGCGAATCAGCTGTTCGACGTTGGTCTCCGCCACCGCGCCGGTGCCGGTGAAGCGGCCGTCCTGGAAAACGGTAAAACGGTCGCAGAGCTGGAAAACTTCGTGCAGGCGATGGGTAACGTAAATAATGCTTACGCCGCGGTTTTTAAGCTCCCGCACCACGCGGTGCAGGCTTTCCACCTCGCTGTCGCTCAGCGCGGCGGAAGGTTCATCCATAATAATCAGCCTGGCGTTGAGGGTCAGCGCCCGGGCGATCTCCACCATCTGCTGCTGGGCGACGCTCAGACGGGCCACCGGCGTGGTCGGGGCAACGTTCAGCTGCAGGTAATCAAGAATGACCTGCGCCTCCTGGTTAACCGCTTTTTCGTCGACGATCAGGTTACGCCTGCGCGGCTCGCGCCCGAGAAACATGTTTTCCGCGACGGTCATGTTGGGCAGCAGGTTGAATTCCTGATAGATGGTAATAATGCCCTTGTTCTGCCGCTCAACGGGGGAATCATCTACCGGCAGCGTTTCGCCGTTAAACCAGATATCCCCCCGGGTTTGCGGCTGCGCCCCCGCGAGCGCCTTCAGCAGCGTGGATTTACCCGCCCCGTTTTCCCCCAGCAGGGCGTGGATTTCTCCTGGCCCGACGGTCAGCTGAGCGCTGCTCAGCGCCCAGACGCCGGAAAAGCTTTTCGCCAGCTCGGTCACTTTCAGTAAGGGTTGCGACATCGGTCTGCTCCTCCTCATGATGAGCCGCCAGAGGCGGCTCGGGACATATTAGTTACCGGCCTCACCGATTCGCTCAGCCTGCTGCAGGTTCTCTTTGGTGATAAGCGTCGGCGGGTAGTCGGCCCCGGTGATGGCTTTCTTCTCGCGCACGTTGGCCACCAGCTGGCTCATCGCCGTCTGCACCGCAAAGCCCGGACGCTGATCCGCGGTCACCGCCAGCCAGCCGTCGCGCACGCGGGCCAGCGCTTCCGGCACCGCATCAAAGCCGGTGACCAGAATTTCTCCCGGCTTCACGCCCTGGCTCTGCAGCGCTTCAATCGCGCCCAGCGCCATATCGTCGTTGGCGGAGAGGATCACCTGCGGACGTTTCGGCAGCGAAGGCAGAACGCTTTCCACAATGCGCATCCCTTCAGAACGCATCCAGTTACCGGTCTGATCGGCGACGATCTTGTACTTATCCCCGCCCGCCTTCAGGCTGTCGCGGATCCCTTTGGTGCGTTCAATATTGGAGGAGGAGCCCGGCTGGCCGGTGAGGAGAATGATGTCCGCGCCGTTAGGGAATTTGGTTTTGACGAAGTCGCCAACCGCCTGGCCACCCTTGTAGTTGTTGGCGCCGAAGTGCGGCACTTTCTTCTGGCTGTCGACGGATCGGTCAAGGGTCACCACCGGCAGCTTCGCATCCTGAATTTCATCTACCGCACTGGAGACTGCGTTTACGTCATTCGGGGAGACGATAAAGCCCTGCGCCCCAAGGGTGATGGCATTTTCCAGGTCAGCCACCTGTTTCGGCGAGCTGCCCTGGCCGTCCAGCACCTGAAGCTTCACGCCCATCTCTTTTGCGGCTTTCACCGCCGTGCGCTGCATGTGAACTTCAAACGGCATGGCCAGGTTTGGCGTACTGAAAACGATTTGCTCGTTTTCGGCGAGGGCGGCCCCGGACGTCATGGCGATGAGGGCGGCTACGATCAGTTTTTTCATTATTATGTCTCTCTGTGTAGGGTTGTTGCGTTTAGAGGACGATCTCGCGCTGGCTACGCAGTGATTCCAGCGCTTTATCCGCAAGGTACAGCGCACGTTCACCATCATCGCCGCTGCAGTCAGGCACCGCTTCGCCGCGCAGGACCGCAACAAAGTGTTCCCATTCCGCGGCGTAAGCGGATTTGTAGCGCTGCAGGAAGAAATGTTCCGGCAGCGCGCTGGTGCAGCCCTGTTTGCCGTAGTGCTGCACCTGGTTTTCCAGAATGTTGCCCGCGCACAGCAGCCCTTCTGAGCCGTGCAGCTCCAGGCGCTGGTCATAGCCATAGGAAGAGCGGCGGCTGTTGACGATGGTCGCCATCGCGCCGGAGGCGTACTTCAGAACGATAAACGCGGTATCGATATCCCCCGCCTCGCCAATTGCCGGATCCACCAGGTTGCTGCCCTGGGCATAGACCGACACCGGCTCTTCGCCCATGATGAAGCGCGCCATGTCAAAGTCGTGAATGGTCATATCGCGGAACATGCCGCCGGAGACGCGCACGTACTCAGCAGGCGGCGGAGACGGGTCGCGGGAGATGATCAGCAGCGATTCCGGTTTGCCGATGCGCCCGGCCTGCGCGTCGGTTTTCACGCGGCGGAACTGCGGGTCAAAGCGGCGGTTAAAGCCGATAAAGAGCGGCACGTCGTACTCTTTGACCACCTTCAGGCAGTCGCGCACGCGGGCGAGGTCAAGGTGTACCGGCTTTTCACAGAAGATGGCCTTACCGTGGCGGGCGGCCATTTCAATCAGATCCGCGTGGGTATCGGTGGCGGAGGCGATCAGCACGGCGTGAACGTTAGGGTCGGTCATCGCCTCAATCAGGCTCTGCTGGCGTGCCTGATACTGCGCGGCGAGACGGGTGGCAAATTCCTGATTCGGGTCAACCACGGACCAGAGCGTGGTCGCACCGTGGCTGGCGATGTTAGCTGCATGTACCTGGCCAATTCGGCCAGCGCCCAGTAAAGCAATGTTAAACATAACGGCTCCCGGTGTTGGTGAATGCTGTGAACTAACGACCCTATAAATAAAACATTTATTTCATTTTTATAAATAGTGAAAATTATGTTTTTGAGTGTGGGTTAACACTTTTGAGATGAATGAGATAAATTTTGTTATCAATCTCACAACATGGCGGGAGGGATTCCCCTCCATTACAGAGGGGCGAGGGAGAAAAAACCGCACCGATCCGTCCCCTCTCCGTGAGGGAGAGGGTTAGGGTGAGGGGAAAAAGAAAAATGAAATGAAAATTTCGTTACGGCGGAAAAACTTAATACTGACGGGCTTTTTTCACCTGCGCCTGCGTTTGCTCAGCGGCCTCACGCACGGCAGACGATTCCGCCACCTGCGCATCACCGGTTCGCCACCAGGAGGCGTAGTCGTGGGTCATGGTCTTCGGCAGTACCTTGATGTCCAGCAGCGTCGGGCCCGGATGCGCCCGTGACGCCTCCAGCGCCGCCAGCAGGCTTTGCTCATCGTTCACCCGCCACGCGCGGCAGCCGTAGCTTTCCGCGTTTTGCGCAAAATCGACCTTCACCAGCGGCCCGTCAAGCCGCCCGGTTTCCGGGTTGCGGTGGCGGTTTTCGGTGCCAAAGCTGCCCATGCCGTGCCCCATCTGCAGGTTATTAATGCAGCCGAAGCTGGCGTTATCAAACAGCAGAACGGTGACCTTGATGCCCTCCTGAACGGCGGTTTGCAGCTCGGAGTGCAGCATCATGTAGGAGCCATCCCCGACCATGGCGTACACCGGCAGTTCGGGCCTGGCGAGCCTTGCGCCGAGGGCCGCCGCAATCTCGTAGCCCATGCAGGAGTAGCCGTACTCCAGGTGATAGCTGTCCGGCGTTTTGACCTGCCAGAGACGCTGTAAATCGCCCGGCAGCGAACCGGCCGCGCCGACCACGATGGCGTTATCTTCAATATGCTGGTTGATCAGCCCCAGCACCCGCGTCTGGGTCAGGCGGGTGTTGAGCGTCTCGCCGTATTCAGCCAGCTGCGCATCCAGGTGCCCCGCCACTTCGGGCGCATCGTCAGGGCGCCACTGGCGATCCCACAGGCGGCGGCACTCGTCGCGCCAGGCGGACTTCGCCTCGGCGATCGCCTCTCCCCAGCCGCTGCGGTAATCCCCGAGCGCGTGGGTCAATGCCTGGAGCCCGGTTTGAGCGTCGGCAATCAGCGCGGTAGCGTCCAGCTTCAGGGCGTCAAACTCGGCCACGTTCAGCAGGAGAAATTCGACGTCCGGGTGCGAGAAGAGCGCCTTGGAGCCGGTGGTGAAGTCGGTCAGGCGCGTGCCGATGCCAATCACTAAATCGGCCTGCGGCGCGAGCCGGTTGGCGGCCATTCCGCCCGTCACCCCTACGCCACCCAGGTTAAGTGGGTGGTCACTTACCAGCGCCCCCTTTCCGGCCTGGGTTTCGGCAAACGGCAGCCGCAGCGTCTCGACGAATTCGCGAAACGCCTCATGCGCGCCGGAGTAGCGCACGCCGCCGCCGCACACCACCAGCGGACGACGCTTGCGGGCGATCAGCGCCCGCGCCTGCGCCAGACGCTGCGGATCGGGTGGACGGCGCTCAATGTGGTGCACCCGACGCGCGAAGAAGCTCAGCGGGTAGTCCCAGGCTTCCCCCTGCACGTCCTGCGGCAGGCAAATCGTCACCGCACCGGTATCTGCCGGGTCAGTAAGCGTTCGCATCGCGTTGAGCATGGCGCTCATGAGCTGCTCTGGGCGGTTAATGCGGTCCCAGTAGCGGGAGACAGGACGGAAGCAGTCGTTAGTGCTGATGCTGAGATCGTGATACTGCTCGATCTGCTGCAGCACCGGGTCCGGCTGGCGGCTGGCGTAGATATCGCCCGGCAGCAGCAGCAGCGGGATGCGGTTCGCCGTGGCGGTGGCCGCCGCGGTAACCATATTAGCGGCGCCCGGCCCGACGGAGGAGGTGACGGCAAAAATGCGCTGACGGCGGTGCTGTTTGGCGAATCCCGTCGCCATATGGGCAATGCCCTGTTCGTTGCACCCCTGCATCACCTGCAGATGGCCGGGGTCCTGCTCCAGCGCCTGGCCGATACCCAGCACGTTGCCGTGCCCAAAGATGGTGGCCACGCCCTCCACGAAGGGCGTTTCGTCGCCGTCCACGCTGACGTACTGTTGATTAAGGAACCGGACCAGCGCCTGGGCCATGGTCATACGTTCGGTTTGCATAACGCCTCCTGTCAGCCCAGCGTCGGCATGGAGAACGCAGCGCCTGTCTCCTGCTGCATTTCCGGCCAGCGCGCGGTGATGGTTTTCATTCGGGTATAGAAACGCACGCCGTCGCTGCCGTGGACGTTGAGCACACCAAAGATAGAACGCTTCCAGCCGCCGAAGCTGTGGAATGCCATCGGCACCGGGATCGGCACGTTAACGCCCACCATCCCCGCCTGCACCTCTTCGCAGAAGCGGCGCGCGCAGCCGCCGTCACGGGTGAAGATTGCCGAGCCATTACCATATTCATGGCGGTTAATCAGGTCCACCGCGCTGGCGTAATCTGCTACGCGCACCACAGAAAGCACCGGACCAAAAATCTCTTCTTTATAGATGGTCATCTCCGGGGTGACGTTATCGAACAGCGTCGGCCCGACGAAGTAGCCCTGCTCGTGGCCCTTAACGCTAAAGCCGCGACCGTCCACGCGAAGCGTCGCCCCCTGCGCTTCCCCGCTGTCGATGTAGCCCAGCACCTTGCTGCGGTGCGCGGAGGAGATGAGCGGCCCCATTTCGTTTTCCGGCGACTGGTCCAGGCCCGGCCCGACGCGCAGCGCGGCAATCTGTTTCTCCAGCCGGGCGCAGAGGTCATCGGCGGTATTATCCCCCACCGCCAGCACCACCGAGAGCGCCATGCAGCGTTCCCCCGCCGCGCCGTAGGCCGCGCCCATTATGGCGTTGGTCGCCATTTCCATGTCAGCATCCGGCATCAGAATGCAGTGGTTTTTCGCCCCGCCCAGCGCCTGACAGCGCTTCCCGTGGGCGGACGCGGTCTGATAAATGTATTCCGCAATCGGCGTGGAGCCGACAAAGCTCACCGCCTGCACGCGCGGGTCGGTCAGGAGCACGTCAACTGACTCTTTATCACCCTGCACCACGTTGAACACGCCGTCCGGCAGGCCGGCCTCTTTCAGCAATTGCGCCAGCGCGAGCGCCAGAGAAGGATCTTTCTCCGACGGTTTCAGCACGAAGGTGTTCCCGGTCGCCAGCGCAATCGGGAACATCCACATCGGCACCATCGCCGGGAAGTTAAACGGCGTGATCCCGGCGCAGACCCCGAGCGGCTGCATCAGCGAGTGGCTGTCGACGCCGGTACCGACGTTCGCCGAGTGTTCGCCCTTTTGCAGATGCGGGATGCCGCAGGCAAATTCCACCACTTCCAGGCCGCGGGTCAGTTCGCCCACCGCGTCGGAGAAGACCTTGCCGTGCTCTTCGCTGATGATGCGGGCCAGGCGCTCCATGTTCTTTTCCAGCAGCGCCTTAAAGCGGAACATCACGCGCGCGCGCTTAAGCGGAGCATGGTGCGCCCACGCCGGAAACGCCTGCTGCGCGGCGGCAATTGCCTGCTCCGTTTCCTGCGCCGTACTCATCACCACCTGGCGGACCTGCTCGCCAGTGGCCGGGTTGAAGATCGCCTGAACGCGCTGGCCCGAACCGGTGACACATTCGCCGTGAATAAAATTCGCTACCGTCTCCATCCTTAACCTCTCGCTGTTGATACGTGACCGTTACCTGAACACTGTGTACTGGACACTATATATGAAATAAATATTCCATTTTAAGCTGAAATAAAATAAATGATGATTATTGTGATCAAGGATGGATTTTTATGTTAACAGCCAACAACACTGACGCAGCGTGCGCTATTAAGGAATTTCGGGCGAGGAAATGACTGAAGTTTCTGTTTCATTTTTGCTGCCAGATGGATGGCCGACATTTAAAAGACGCGGTTTTGCGTTTAGAATCATAAGACTGTATTTGGGGGATAAGATGACGACAGCAACCAGCCTGAACGAACTGCAGCAGCAAATCCGCGATCGCTACGATAGCCTGAGCAAGAGGCTGCAGCAGGTCTCCCGCTACGTGCTGGATAACACCAACAGCGTGGCCTTTGATACGGTTGCCGTTATTGCCGAGCGCGCCGACGTGCCGCCCTCGACGCTGATCCGCTTTGCCAACGCCTTTGACTTCACCGGCTTCAACGAAATGAAACAGCTGTTTCGCATGAACCTGGTGGAGGAGACCGCCAGCTACAGCGACCGCGCCCGGCTGTTCCGCGAGATGGAGAGCGAGGCCGTGCCGGAAACGCCGCTCGATATCCTGCAGGAATTCGCCCGCTCTAACGCGCAGGCGCTACAGCAGCTGGCCGCCCGCGCCGAGCCGGAAATGCTGGAGCGCGCGGTGCAGCTATTGGCCGACGCCGACACCATCTACATCGCCGGACTGCGCCGCTCCTTCAGCGTTGCGGCCTACCTCACCTACGCCCTGAGCCACCTGGAGTGCCGCCCTATCCTGCTCGACGGCATGGGCGGGATGCTGCGCGAGCAGATCAGCCGCATTAAGGCGCGCGACATCGTGGTGTCAATCAGCTTCTCGCCGTACGCGGAAGAGACGGTGATGGTCAGCGAAACCGCCGCCAGCGTCGGCGCACGGCAGATCGTGATTACGGACAGCCAGATAAGCCCCCTGGCGACGTTCAGCGATCTCTGCTTTGTGGTGAAAGAGGCGCAGGTGGATGCGTTCCGGTCACAGTCGGCGACGCTGTGCCTGGTGCAGTCGCTGGTGGTGGCGCTGGCGTATCGGCTGGGAGAGGGGAAGTAAGGCAATAAAAAAACCCCCTGCACAGGCAGAGGGTTTTGGTTTTAATTCAGAGGGGGATTATTCCCACTCAATCGTCGCCGGTGGCTTACCGCTGATGTCATACACCACGCGGGAAATACCGTTCACTTCGTTGATGATGCGGTTAGACACGCGGCCTAAGAAGTCATACGGCAGGTGCGCCCAGTGCGCGGTCATGAAGTCGATGGTTTCCACCGCACGCAGGGAAACAACCCAGTCGTACTTACGGCCATCGCCCATTACGCCGACGGAACGAACCGGCAGGAACACGGTGAACGCCTGGCTCACTTTGTTGTACAGGTCAGCTTTGTGCAGCTCTTCGATGAAGATCGCGTCCGCACGACGCAGCAGGTCGCAGTACTCTTTCTTCACTTCGCCCAGCACGCGTACGCCGAGACCCGGGCCCGGGAACGGGTGACGGTAGAGCATGTCGTACGGCAGCCCCAGTTCCAGACCAATCTTACGCACTTCGTCTTTGAACAGCTCGCGCAGCGGTTCAACCAGGCCCATCTTCATCTCTTTCGGCAGGCCGCCCACGTTGTGGTGAGATTTGATGACGTGTGCTTTACCGGTGGCGGAGGCCGCGGACTCGATCACGTCCGGGTAGATGGTGCCCTGCGCCAGCCACTTCACGTCTTCCAGCTTCAGCGCTTCTTCGTCGAACACTTCCACGAACACGCGGCCGATGATCTTACGTTTCGCTTCCGGATCGTTCTCGCCTTTCAGCGCGTCCAGGAAGCGCTGCTCACCTTCCACGTGAACGATGTTCAGGCCGAAGTGGTCGCCAAACATGTCCATAACCTGCTGGGCTTCGTTCAGACGCAGCAGACCGTTGTCCACGAAGACGCAGGTCAGGTTTTTACCGATGGCGCGGTGCAGCAGCATCGCGGTCACGGAGGAGTCCACGCCGCCGGAGAGACCGAGGATCACTTTGTCATCACCAACCTGCTGGCGGATACGCTCCACGGCGTCGTCGATGATTTTTGCCGGGGTCCACAGGGCTTCACACTGGCAGATGTCGCGCACGAAGCGCTCCAGCATGCGCATACCCTGACGGGTGTGGGTTACTTCCGGGTGGAACTGCACGCCGTAGAAGCGTTTTTCTTCGTTCGCCATGATGGCGAACGGGCAGCTTTCGGTGCTGGCAACGGTCACGAAGTCAGACGGGATGGCGGTAACTTTGTCGCCATGGCTCATCCACACGTCCAGCAGCGGTTTGCCGTCTGCGGTCAGGGAGTCTTCGATGCCGCGCACCAGCGCGCTGTCGGTGACGACTTCTACCTGTGCGTAGCCAAACTCACGCTCGTTGGAGCCTTCTACGTGGCCACCCAGCTGCATTGCCATGGTCTGCATACCGTAGCAAACGCCGAATACCGGCACGCCAGCTTCGAACACGTACTGCGGCGCGCGCGGGCTGTTCTCTTCGGTGGTGCTTTCCGGGCCGCCGGACAGGATGATGCCGCTTGGATTGAATTCGCGAATCTGTGCTTCCGTGACATCCCACGCCCACAGCTCACAGTAAACGCCCAGTTCACGTACGCGACGCGCCACCAGCTGAGTGTACTGAGAACCGAAGTCCAGGATGAGAATGCGATGTTTATGAATGTTTTCCGTCATTGACGCTAATTCCGAGGCAAGTGAAACAAAAACAGAGCGCCCGGCAGAAGCCGGGCGCGGAAACTTATCAGGAGCCCAGACGGTAGTTCGGGGACTCTTTGGTGATCGTCACGTCGTGAACGTGGCTCTCCTGGATACCCGCACCGCTGATGCGTACGAATTCCGCTTTGGTACGCAGCAGGTCAATGGTACCACAGCCGGTCAGACCCATACAGGAGCGCAGGCCGCCCATCTGCTGGTGGATGATCTCTTTCAGACGGCCTTTATAGGCAACGCGACCTTCGATACCTTCCGGCACCAGTTTGTCAGCGGCGTTATCGGTCTGGAAGTAACGGTCAGAGGATCCTTTGGACATCGCGCCCAGGGAGCCCATGCCGCGGTAAGATTTGTAAGAACGGCCCTGGTAGAGTTCGATTTCACCCGGGGATTCTTCGGTACCGGCCAGCATGGAGCCTACCATTACGGCAGCTGCACCCGCGGCGATCGCTTTGGCGATATCGCCAGAGAAGCGGATACCGCCGTCAGCGATAACCGGAATACCGGTGCCTTCCAGCGCTTCAACCGCGTCAGACACGGCGGTGATCTGCGGAACGCCCACGCCGGTGACGATACGGGTAGTACAGATAGAGCCAGGACCGATACCCACTTTCACCGCGCTGCAGCCAGCGTCAGCCAGAGCGCGAGCGCCTGCGCCAGTTGCCACGTTACCGCCGATGATCTGCAGGTCAGGGTATTTGGCACGGGTATCACGAATACGTTGCAGAACGCCTTCGGAGTGGCCGTGAGAGGAGTCAATCAGCAGGACGTCAACGCCCGCAGCAACCAGCGCGTCAACGCGCTCTTCGTTACCGGCACCAGCGCCGACCGCAGCGCCGACGCGCAGACGGCCATGCTCGTCTTTACAAGCGTTAGGTTTACGTTCTGCTTTCTGGAAATCTTTAACGGTGATCATGCCGCGCAGGTGGAAGCTGCTGTCAACAACCAGCGCTTTTTCAACGCGTTTTTCGTGCATTTTTGCCAGCACCACGTCGCGGGTTTCACCTTCGCGAACGGTGACCAGACGCTCTTTTGGCGTCATGTACACGCTGACAGGCTGGTTCAGGTCAGTCACGAAACGCACGTCACGACCGGTAATAATACCGACCAGTTCGTTCTCTTCAGTCACAACCGGGTAACCGGCGAAGCCGTTACGTTCGGTCAGGGCCTTCACTTCGTGCAGCGTGGTGGTTGGCAGAACGGTCTGTGGGTCAGACACGATGCCGGATTCATGTTTCTTCACGCGACGAACTTCTTCCGCCTGACGTTCGATAGACATGTTTTTGTGAATAAAGCCAATGCCACCTTCCTGTGCCAGGGCGATAGCCAGGCGCGCTTCAGTCACGGTGTCCATTGCCGCAGAGAGCATAGGAATGTTCAGGCGAATGGTTTTCGTCAACTGCGTGCTGAGATCGGCAGTATTCGGCAGAACAGTGGAGTGAGCGGGAACGAGGAGGACGTCGTCAAACGTCAGTGCTTCTTTAGCGATACGTAGCATGGGCAATATCTCTGACCTGGGGGGTTAAATATTGCCGTGGCATTATACAGAGCGTAACCGATTGCATCTACACTTTTTTTAAAAAATGCTTGCGATCGCCTCTCAGCAGGTTACTATCGACTGAATAACTTGCTGATTTAGAATTTGATCCCGCTCACATGTTATCCTCTCAATCTCCCTCAATTTATACCGTAAGCCGCCTGAATCAGACGGTGCGTTTGCTGCTTGAGCAGGAAATGGGGCAGGTCTGGATCAGCGGTGAAATCTCTAACTTCACGCAGCCCTCTTCCGGTCACTGGTACTTTACGCTAAAAGACGATACCGCCCAGGTGCGCTGCGCGATGTTCCGCAACAGCAACCGTCGCGTCACGTTTCGTCCTCAGCACGGCCAGCAGGTTCTGGTGCGCGCCAATATCACCCTGTACGAGCCGCGCGGTGATTATCAAATTATCGTCGAAAGCATGCAGCCTGCGGGCGAAGGTCTGCTGCAGCAGAAGTATGAACAGCTAAAAGCCAGGCTCTCTGCCGAAGGGCTGTTCGACCAGCAGTACAAAAAGACGCTGCCCTCCCCTGCCCACTGCGTTGGGGTCATCACCTCGAAAACCGGTGCGGCACTGCACGATATTTTGCACGTGCTGAAGCGTCGCGACCCTTCCCTGCCCGTCATCATCTACCCGACCGCCGTTCAGGGTGACGATGCCCCGGGCCAGATAGTTCGCGCCATTGAGCTGGCGAACGCCCGTCAGGAGTGCGACGTATTGATTGTTGGGCGCGGCGGCGGCTCGCTGGAAGACCTGTGGAGCTTTAACGACGAGCGCGTGGCGCGGGCAATCTTTGCAAGCCTTATCCCCGTGGTGAGCGCCGTCGGGCATGAAACCGACGTAACGATAGCCGATTTTGTGGCGGATCTGCGCGCGCCTACGCCGTCTGCGGCGGCGGAAGTGGTGAGCCGCAACCAGCTGGAGCTGCTGCGTCAGATTCAGAACGGCCAGCAGCGCATGGAGATGGCGATGGACTATTTCCTCGCCAACCGTACCCGCCGCTTTACCCAGCTTCATCATCGTCTTCAGCAGCAGCATCCGCAGCTGCGCCTGGCGCGTCAGCAGACCGTACTTGAGCGTCTGCGCCAGCGCATGAGCGTTGCGGTGGACGCGCAGCTTAAGCGCTCGGTATCGCGCCAGCAGCGCGTGACGCAGCGCCTGAATCAGCAGAACCCGCAGCCGAAAATCTATCGCGCGCAAACGCGCATCCAGCAGCTGGAGTATCGTCTTGCGGAGACTGTCCGGGCGCGCCTGAGCACCACCCGCGAACGTTTTGGCAATGCGGTGACCCATCTTGAAGCGGTCAGCCCCCTCTCCACGCTGGCGCGCGGCTATAGCGTGACGACGGCGACGGACGGCAAAGTGCTGAAGCAGACCAAACAGGTAAATACCGGCGATGTGCTGACGACGCGTCTTTCAGACGGCTGGGTAGAAAGCGAAGTGAAATCAATTAAACCGGTGAAAAAGACGCGTCAGCGTAAAACCGGATAATTCTTCGCCGGTTACTTACTATACTGCTGCTATTCCCTTTTTTAATAAGGAGAGCAGCATGCCCCATCTTCATAGCGTTATTCCCCCTTATATTCTTCGTCGTATTATCGAAAGCGGTTCCGAGCCGCAGCAGCGCTGTGCCCGTCAGACCCTAACCCACGTCCAGACGCTGATGGCCCACATGCCCGGCAAACCCGCCGCGCCGCACGTGAATAAAGCCGGACAGCTGGAGCGCGATATTTACGACGCGAAGCAGACCCAGGAGCTGCCGGGTACGCAGGTGCGTTACGAAGGCCAGCCGTCGAACGGCGATGTGGCGGTGGATGAAGCCTATAACTATTTAGGTATCACCCATGATTTCTTCTGGAAAGAATATCAGCGTGATTCGCTCGATAATAAAGGGCTTATTTTGACCGGCACCGTGCATTACGGCCGGGAATATCAGAACGCCTTCTGGAACGGTCAGCAGATGGTATTCGGCGACGGCGACGGGGATATATTTAACCGTTTTACCATCGCCATCGACGTGGTGGCACACGAGCTGAGCCACGGCGTGACCGAGACCGAAGCCGGACTTATCTATTTTGAACAGTCGGGCGCGCTGAACGAATCTCTGTCGGACGTGTTTGGCTCGCTGGTCAAACAGTATCATCTAAAGCAAACCGCCGATAAAGCTGACTGGCTCATTGGTGAGGGGCTGCTGGCGAAAGGGATCAACGGCAAAGGGCTGCGCTCGATGTCTGAACCCGGCACCGCCTATGACGATCCTCTCCTCGGCAAAGACCCACAGCCTGCCCACATGAACGATTTCATTAAAACGCGCGAGGATAACGGCGGCGTACACCTGAACTCCGGCATTCCCAACCGGGCATTTTATCTGGCCGCGACGGCGATCGGCGGCTACGCCTGGGAAAAAGCGGGTTATGCCTGGTACGACACGGTTTGCGATCGCAAACTGGCGCAGGATGCGGATTTTGAGGCCTTCGCAAAACTGACGATCGCGCACGGAGAGAAACGCTCCGGCAGTGACGTTGGTGCAGCCATTAAACAAGCCTGGGAACAGGTGGGAGTGTTGTAAATGCAGGTTCCGGAACTGACGGATGACGCCGTGGTTGAGCTGGCTCGGGAAGGCGGCGTCGCTTTTATTCCCAAGCTGAGCGGTCAGCGCACCATTGCGCTCTCCTCGCTCAATGAGGTTCAGCGCCAGCGCCTGGTGAGCATCCTGGAGCAGGCGTTTCCACGCGGCCAGCCGCCCGGGCAAGCCACGTCACCCGGCAGCGGTGACCAGCGCTATTTCCGCATCCAGATTATCTGGACCGGGCAAAATCAGGCGCACTACGCCGATATCATCGTGCTGGTGCCCGAGCAGGAAGCGCCCGAGTCGCTGGTCGAGCTGTGGCAGAAAGGCGAAGGCTGCGTGTGCGATTAACGTTCTGCCGGAACAAACGCCACGCGCTTTTTAGAGATTAAGCCGTGGCCGCTCTGGCAGAAATAATCCACCGCGCCACAGGCTTTTAAAACCTGGAGCGGCTGATGACACTCAGGGCAGCGGGCTTCAAGCGCAATATCCTTATTACAGCTGTCGCAGTGCGCTATCCCATTCTGAGGCTCCAGCGGTGTCTGGCATTCCGGGCAGGTAATCGACATATTCTCTCCTGTTGGGTTTTACCGGGGCAGGATAACTGCCCCGGTAGGCTGAACATTATCAGGCTTCAGCAGCCGGTTTAGTCTGCGCATTTTCCAGCATGCGGCGTACCGGCACAATGAGAACGATCAGTACCGCAGCACAGATCAGCAGCGCGACGGAGCAGCGCGCGAAGAGATCCGGCAGCATATCCAGCTGGTCGGCCTTCACGTGGCCGCCAATCAGGCCCGCCGCCAGGTTACCCAGCGCGCTCGCACAGAACCACAGCCCCATCATCTGGCCGCGCATTCTTTCCGGCGCCAGCAGCGTCATGGTCGCCAGGCCAATCGGGCTCAGGCACAGTTCGCCGAGCGTCAGCATCAGGATGCTGCCCACCAGCCAGAACGGCGACACGCCCGCCCCACCGCTGCTCAGCACGTTCTGTGCCGCCAGCATCATCAGGCCAAAGCCCGCTGCGGCACACAGAATCCCGATAACAAACTTGGTGATGCTGCTCGGGCGGATGTTCATGTCCGCGAGCTTTGGCCACGCCCAGCTGAACACCGGTGCCAGCAAAATGATGAACAGGGCGTTGATTGACTGGAACCATACCGCCGGGATTTCGAAATCACCGATCATGCGGTTAGTGTAGTCGTTAGCAAACAGGTTGAACGAGGTTGGCTTCTGCTCAAACGCGGACCAGAAGAACGCCGCGGAGATCAGCAGAATAAAGCAGACCAGCAGCCTCGCGCGTTCTTTACGGTTCAGCCCCGCAAAAACAAACAGATAAATAAAGTAGAGCGCAACGGACGCCGCAATCACGTAGACCAGCACGCTGGCTACCGCGACCGGGTTAATCACAATCACGCCCTGCGCTATCAGCGTCACGATCGTTGCCACGCCTGCCGCCAGCGCCAGCAGCCAAACGCCCACGCCGTTACGCTTCACCACCGGGCTGTTCCAGGTAGAGTCGAGGCCGACTTCACCGTCATAGCGTTTCATCGCCGGAACGGCAAACACGCGGAAGATAATCAGCGCAACCAGCATCCCGATGCCGCCAATACCAAAGCCCCAGTGCCAGCCGTGGGTTTTGATCAGCCAGCCGGAAATCAGGGGCGCGATGAACGAGCCCATGTTGATGCCCATATAGAACAGCGAGAAACCGCCGTCACGACGCGCGTCGCCTTTTTTATACAGGGTGCCGACCATCACCGAGATACAGGTCTTGAACAGCCCGGAGCCAAGCACGATGAACATCAGGCCGATAAAGAACAGGTTATTCCCCATCACCGCAGAGAGCGCGATCGACAGGTGGCCGAGCGCAATCAGGATCGAACCGTACCAGACGGCTCTCTGCTGACCGAGCCAGTTATCGGCCAGCCACCCACCCGGCAGCGCCGCCAGATACATGGTACCGGCAAAGATGCCGACAATCGCCGAGGCGTTTTCACGCGCCAGGCCCATCCCGCCGTCATAGACAGTGGCGGCCATAAACAGGATCAGTAACGGACGAATGCCGTAAAACGAGAAACGCTCCCACATCTCGGTGAAGAACAGGGAACCGAGCGGATACGGGTGGCCGAAGAACGTTCGGCTCTCTTTTTGATTAACTGTGGATTGCATAATTCTCCCGAAAGGTATGTGTCGTGCTTGTAAACACCAGCAGGTACGCCGGCCAGTTACGTATCTGGCCGATTTTTTACATGCGGCGAAAAATTAGTTAACCATTTGATAACCAGGCGCTAGTTTTGTCTAGTACCGGACCCTGGACTTTAAGATGAAAATTCGATGATTGTCTACTTTCTTAGATTTAAACATGGTTAAAAGTGAATAGTGATTGACTTCACACAGAGAAAACCGGCGGTATGATTAGGCAAAAAAAAACCCGCGATAAACGCGGGCTTTCGTGAAGCAGGCAAAATTATTTGCTTTTCTTAATGTGCTTAATCAAACGCTTACGCTTACGCATCTGGTTTGGCGTCAGTGTGTTGCGCTTGTTGGCGAACGGGTTTTCCCCTTCCTTGAACTGGATACGGATAGGCGTGCCCATCACGTCCAGCGATTTACGGAAGTAGTTCATCAGGTAGCGCTTGTAGGAATCCGGCAGGTCTTTCACCTGGTTACCGTGAATCACCACGATTGGCGGGTTATAACCACCGGCGTGGGCATATTTCAGCTTCACGCGACGACCGCGCACCAGCGGCGGCTGATGGTCTTCCGCTGCCATATTCATGATACGGGTCAGCATAGCGGTGCTCTGGCGACGGGTGGAGCTGTCATACGCTTCGCGCACGGATTCGAACAGGTTACCCACACCGCTGCCGTGCAGCGCCGAGATAAAGTGCACGCGGGCGAAGTCGATAAAGCCCAGACGGAAGTCGAGGGTCTCTTTCACCTGCTCGCGCACTTCATTGCTCAGGCCATCCCACTTGTTGACCACGATAACCAGTGAGCGCCCACTATTGAGGATAAAGCCGAGCAGAGAGAGGTCCTGATCGGAGATCCCTTCGCGCGCGTCGATGACCAGCAGCACCACGTTGGCATCTTCGATCGCCTGCAGGGTTTTGATAACGGAGAATTTTTCCACCACATCGGTGATTTTCCCGCGCTTACGCACACCGGCGGTGTCGATGAGGACATACTCACGCTCATCGCGCTGCATAGGGATGTAGATGCTGTCGCGGGTGGTGCCAGGCATGTCGTAAACGACCACGCGCTCTTCACCCAGAATACGGTTAGTAAGCGTAGACTTACCTACGTTTGGACGACCCACGATGGCCAGCTTGATCGGCAGATCCTGCGGGTTGAAGTCGTCTTCAGGCTCTTCTTCACCCTCTTCTGCGTCTTCGAACTGCGCCCAGTATTCAGCGTCTTCGTCCACCTCTTCCGGTGGGTTCACTTCGTCAACCCACGGCAGCAGAACGGTTTCCAGCAGGCTGGTGACGCCACGGCCATGCGATGCCGCGATTGGGTAGATTTCACCCAGGCCCAGAGACCAGAAATCCGCGACGGCCTGATCGGCATCGATACCGTCAGTTTTGTTCGCCACCAGGAAAGTTGGCTTTTCACGTGAGCGCAGGTGTTTAGCGATAGCGGAGTCCGCCGGCATCAGGCCAGCGCGCGCATCCACCATAAACAGCACCACATCCGCTTCTTCAATCGCCAGCAGCGACTGTTCCGCCATGCGGGTTTCAACGCCGTCTTCTGTGCCGTCAATACCACCGGTATCAATACAGATGAACTCGCGTCCTTCCACCTCTGCACGACCGTACTTACGGTCACGCGTCAGCCCCGGGAAATCCGCAACCAGCGCATCACGGGTGCGTGTTAAACGGTTAAAAAGAGTGGATTTTCCAACGTTAGGGCGCCCGACAAGCGCGACCACAGGTACCATGTTTGAAGCCTCATAAAATTCAAAATAACGTCGATTTCGCGGCGTTTTTAAAAATGTCAAAACGGCTCCTGAGTGAACAGGAGCCGTTTAGTATACTACAACCGCCGGGTAATTAACGCGTGATCGCGTACAGCGTGCCGTCTTTTGCCTGAATCAGCAGTTTGCCGTCGGCCACAACCGGGTCGGTAAGGAAACCGGAGCTGTCGACTTTTTGCTGTGCAACAAAGCGGCCGTTATCCGGATCGATCCAGTGCATATACCCTTCGCTGTCACCGACCACCAGGCTACCGTTGTACAGCGCCGGTGCGGTCAGCAGGCGGTGCAGCAGATCGCTTTGCGTCCACAGCGTCACGCCGCCTTCGGTGCTCAGCGCCAGCAGACGGTCGTTCTGATCGACCATATAGATGCGGTTACCCTCAACGATGAAATCGTTCACAGAGCCCAGCTCACGTTTCCACATGATCTGGCCGCTGCGCAGATCCAGCGCGGTCAGGTTGCCGTTATAAGCCAGCGCGTAAACCACACCGTTAACGATGACCGGCGTTGTGTCTACGTCGCTCAGACGATCAATTTCCGTTGAGCCAGTGGCCTGAGAGATACGCTGCTGCCAGATCATCTGGCCCTGCTGCATCAGCACTGCACTCACGCGACCGTTGTCACCGCCCACAATGGCAGCCCCAAATGCGGTTGCCGGCGCGGATTCGCCGCGCAGAGAGAGTGCAGGCATATCCAGGTTAACGGTCCATTTCACCTGACCGTCCGCTTCGTTCAGCGCCTGCAGCTGGCCGTTGCTGGTATGAATCAGCACCAGGCCGTCGCTCACCACCGGACGCGACAGGGATTCACCCGCCACGGTTGTTTGCCAGGCAATGGAACCGTCGCTGCTGTTCAGCGCATAAACCTGCGCTTTTTCGCTGCCCACGTAGACATGACCACCGGCGACGGTCAGACCGCCAGACAGCAGTGCTGGCTTACGGGAGAACCAGCCGTCTTTTTCCGCCAGGTTAACAGACCACACTTCTTTTCCGTCATCGGCGTTCACCGCTTTCACGGTACCTTTGCGGTCAGCAGCATAGACAACGCTGTCTGCATACGCAGGATGAAGGTTGGAATAGAAATCACCAATCCCATTGCCCACGGAGACATCCCACGCGGTGGATGGGGTAAACTGGTTTTCAACCGTCGGCAGTGGGGACATTTTCACAACGTCTTCTTCGCCACTGAACAGTGAACAACCACTCAATAACGTAACAGAAAGCAGTCCTGGCAGAAGTAATTTACGCAATTGCATCGGGTCCCTCTCAGACGGACAAATTATTTATTTTCATCTGCATCATTTCGCTCAGCGCAGGTGAAGCATTGCTATCTACGCCAGCTTGCCACGCTTTACGCGCGCCCGCTTTGTCACCTTTGCTCAGCAGTGCTTCACCGCGCAGATCGGCAACGATGGCAGCAAAACCTTCGCCTTTGATGGTATCGAGCGTTTTCAGCGCATCGTCAGCTTTTTTCTGCTGAACCTGAATACGTGCCAGGCGCAGATTGATCACCGCTTTCAGGTTCTCATCGCTGGCCGCAGCAAGGCTCTGAGAGAGCTGAGCGGCGGCTTTATCCAGCTCGTTCTTATCAACGTACTGCTGAGCCACTTCCAGCGCAGCCAGTGCACCGTAGGTATTTTTGTTGTCAGCCGCAAATTTTTCTGCCGCCGTCAGCGTTTGCGGCTGATCGGCACGAATTGCGCTCACGGTATTTTCATAGGACAGGGACGCGCCGCGCGCGGAATCTGCCTGATGATTGTTCCAGTAACGCCAGCCCACCAGCGCACCAACACCTAAAATAACCCCAACAACTAGCGCTTTGCCGTTTTCAACAAAGAAGCGCTTAATCGCGTCGACCTGATCGTGTTCGTTCTCGTAAATTTCCACGCAGTCCTTCTCCTTAGCCCAATAGAGTGCGCAAGTGCGCCGCAACGCCGTCCTGCGTTACCGTTGTCTGCTCACCAGAGCGCAGGTCCTTCACCACCACTTCGCCGTTAGCCACTTCGGACTCACCCAGCACCAGTGCAATACTTGCGCCCCACTTATCGGCACGAGCAAACTGTTTTTTGAAGTTGCCGCCGCCATGGTTGGTCATCAGCTTAACGCCCGGCAGCGCATCGCGCACGCGTTCGGCAAGCTGCATCGCCGCAGACTGCGTTTCCGCGCCTGAGGCCACCAGGTATATATCGACAACGGAATCTGCTTTAAATTCCGGATTAACTGCCTGAACCAGCAAAACAAGTCGCTCAAGCCCCATAGCGAAGCCAACGGCAGGGGCTGCGCGACCACCAAGCTGCTCAACCAGACCGTCATAACGGCCGCCCGCACACACGGTACCCTGAGAGCCGAGGCTGGTGGTCACCCACTCAAACACGGTACGGTTGTAGTAGTCCAGACCGCGCACCAGGCGCTGGTTCACGGTATAGGCGATGCCTGCTGCTTCAAGCAGCTTGCACAGGCCCGCGAAGTGTTCGCGAGATTCTTCATCCAGGTAGTCACCCAGCGCAGGCGCATCGTTAAGCAGTGCCTGAACATCCGCGTTTTTGGAATCCAGAACGCGCAGCGGGTTACTGTACATGCGACGTTTGCAGTCTTCGTCCAGTTTCTCTTTATGCTGTTCCAGGAACGCCACCAGCGCATCGCGGTAGTTAGCGCGTGCTTCCAGAGAACCGATAGAGTTCAGCTCAAGAGATACGTGGTCGGCGATACCCAAAGCGCGCCACCAGCGGGCGGTCAGCATAATCAGTTCGGCGTCGATGTCCGGGCCCTGCAGACCAAAGACTTCCACACCCAGCTGATTGAACTGGCGATAACGACCTTTCTGAGGACGTTCGTGGCGGAACATCGGGCCGATATACCACAGGCGCTGCTCCTGATTGTACAGAAGACCATGTTCGATGCCGGCGCGTACGCAGCCCGCCGTACCTTCCGGGCGCAGGGTCAGGCTGTCGCCGTTGCGGTCCTCAAAGGTGTACATCTCTTTTTCAACCACGTCGGTGACTTCACCAATCGCGCGTTTGAATAACGGGGTCTGCTCTACAATCGGCAAACGGATTTCGCTGTAACCGTAGCTGCCGAGCACCTGCTTAAGTGTGCCTTCAATGCGCTGCCAGATGGCGGTTTCGCCAGGCAGATAATCGTTCATGCCGCGGATGGCTTGAATGTTTTTTGCCACGTTTATTCTCTTTCTATATACAAAAAAAACCCAAAGAATGGGTTCAATCATACATGGGAAGCGGCACGCTTCCCATCACGTTATTTTTCAACCTGCTGAACGCTAATACGCTGTGTTTCGTCCATCATGGCGGCTTTGGCGCGGATGCGGGCTTCAAGCTGGTCGATCATGTCGCTATTATCCAGACGATCTTTACGAACGCCATCTTCATAGAGACCACTTTTCTTGTTACCGCCGGTGACGCCAAGGGTTGACACCAGTGCTTCACCCGGACCGTTTACCACGCAGCCGATGATGGAGACGTCCATCGGGGTGATAATGTCTTCCAGACGTTGCTCCAGGGCATTCACCGTCCCGATCACATCAAACTCCTGGCGTGAGCAGGTTGGGCAGGCAATGAAGTTGATCCCACGCGCGCGAATGCGCAGTGACTTCAGGATATCGAAACCGACTTTGATCTCTTCAACCGGATCGGCCGCCAGCGAGACGCGCAGGGTGTCACCGATCCCTTCTGAGAGCAGCAGCCCCAGACCGATCGCGGATTTTACAGAGCCGCTGCGCAGACCGCCCGCTTCGGTGATCCCGAGATGCAGAGGCTGGTCGATCTGCTTTGCCAGCAGGCGATAAGACTCTACCGCCAGGAACACATCGGACGCTTTTACGCTGACTTTAAACTGATCGAAGTTGAGACGATCGAGGTGATCGACATGACGCATCGCAGATTCGAGCAGCGCCTGTGGCGTAGGCTCGCCGTATTTTTCCTGCAGGTCTTTTTCCAGGGAACCGGCGTTAACGCCGATACGGATAGGAATATTTTTATCGCGGGCGCAGTCCACGACCATGCGAATACGTTCTTCGTTACCGATGTTGCCCGGGTTAATACGCAGGCAGTCGACGCCGTATTCGGCCACTTTCAGTGCGATGCGGTAGTCGAAGTGGATATCCGCGACCAGAGGAACGCTAACCTGCTGTTTGATCAGCTTGAACGCCTCAGCGGCATCCATGGTTGGGACGGAAACGCGAACAATGTCCGCGCCTACACGTTCTAATGCTTTGATTTGATTAACCGTCGCTTCCACATCCGTGGTGCGCGTGTTGGTCATCGACTGAACGGCGATAGGTGCCCCATCGCCGACTGGCACATTCCCAACGTAAATCCGTTTCGATTTTCTACGTTGAATCGGAGCCTGGTTATGCATGAAAAATCTCCCGCGTTGCCCGTCTGTTACTGTGCTGCTGATTGTTCGGCATTAACGGTAAGACGTGCAACCTGGTTAGTTCTGATAAAGCGGCTCAGGTCGACAGGTTTTCCTTGATACTGGATCTGTACCGCTGCCGGAGCGCCGATTTTAAGTTTATAAGGAGCCTGACCGGTTAGGTTCAACGTGCCATCTTTACGCTGCAGGCCGCTGAACAGTTTTTTACCAGTAGCGTCAGTCACTTCCAGCCAGCAGTCGGCGCTGAAGTTCATCACCAGCGCGTTGGGATCGGCTGCTGTTGCAGTACCCGCCGGGCTGGTTGGCAGAGACGCTGCGCTATTGTCTGCAGACTGATTGGCCGCAGGCGCATTCGCCGCAGTGTCAACATTTGCCTGAGAAGGGGAAACCACTGCGTTTTGATCCTGAGGCTGAGCCTGTGGCGCAGCGGTGTTAGCCGTTGCTGCCGGAGCCTGTGCAGCATTGGTAGCCGGCACCTCTGTCGCAGCCGTCTGTGGCTCGCTGGAGGTGGCCGCGCCGTCGGTATTCAGCGGCACGCTCTGGGCGTTATCGCTTCCGGCCTGGTTGAGTTCAGCAGAAGATTGATCGGCCATGGTGGTGATCTCTTCCTGCTGCGCCTTGTGGTTTTGCCACCACCATGCACCGGTCAGACCGATTACCACAAACAGCACCAGCCAGGTAAAGCTCATCAGCCAGCCATCACGTTTTTTACGACGTTTCCCCAGGGAGAAGGTCTGCATCGGCGCAACTTTTGCTGCACGGACCGGCGCCTGCTTCTCCATCATTGGCAGTAATTCGTTTTCGGGGATATGCACCAGTTTTGCGTAAGAGCGGATATAACCGCGCAGGAACGTTGAAGCCAAATCGGCTGGTGCCTTATCTTCTTCAATATCGCGAACCGTGGAAACCTTCAGGCACAAGCGTTCCGCAACGGCTTGCTGGCTGAGTCCGAGTTGTTCACGGGCGTTGCGAAGACGAACGCCAGTGGAGAGTGCTTCATGTTGGTCGTGAGTGGCTTCAGTATTCATTCGCTACAACTACTGGTACGTGAAAAATAAGGGTTCAGGTGCCGGTGAGTCACAATGCTACCCGCACCGCGAAACTTCTGGTCAGTTAACCTTGAACAGAGAGTATAAGACTGTCAGCCCGGAGATGACAGTACAGCCCTGCCCGTACGGCTAAACTGTTGTTACGTCGCTACATACTGCCCGAAAGTCGGATGAAACGCACCGTAATTATTATTCAGTCATCACGAATCTGACTGTTTATTCAGTAAGGTTATGTATCACGGCGCAGATAATGCGCCGTGATACATAATAATCAAACAGCTTTAACCGCGATCGTCTCGCCCTGCATGCGTTTACGCAGGGTACGTTTGGTACGGTCAATAACATCACCAGCCAGCTGTCCGCATGCTGCATCAATGTCATCACCACGGGTTTTACGCACGATGGTGGTGAAACCATACTCCATCAGCACCTTGGAGAAACGGTCGATACGGCTGTTCGAGCTACGGCCATACGGCGCGCCCGGGAACGGGTTCCATGGGATCAGGTTGATCTTACATGGCGTATCTTTCAGCAGCTCCGCAAGCTGATGCGCATGTTCGGTGCCGTCATTGACGTGGTCAAGCATCACGTATTCGATGGTGACACGGCCCTGGTTGGCGTTGGATTTCTCCAGATAGCGACGCACCGCAGCGAGGAAGGTTTCGATATTGTACTTTTTGTTGATCGGCACAATTTCGTCACGAATTTCATCGTTTGGCGCGTGCAGGGAGATCGCCAGCGCAACGTCAATCATATCGCCAAGCTTGTCCAGCGCAGGCACAACGCCTGAGGTAGACAGCGTCACGCGGCGCTTGGACAGACCAAAGCCGAAGTCATCCAGCATGATTTCCATCGCCGGAACGACGTTGGTCAGGTTCAGCAGCGGCTCACCCATCCCCATCATCACCACGTTGGTGATAGGACGCGTACCGGTTACTTTTGCCGCGCCCACGATTTTCGCGGCACGCCAGACCTGGCCGATAATTTCAGACACGCGGAGGTTACGGTTAAACCCTTGCTGCGCGGTTGAGCAGAATTTGCACTCCAGCGCACAGCCTACCTGAGAGGAGACGCACAGCGTCGCGCGGTCTTCTTCCGGGATATAGACGGTTTCAACGCGCTGATCGCCTACCGCAATCGCCCATTTGATGGTGCCATCCGCTGAGCGCTGCTCTTCCACCACTTCCGGTGCGCGGATTTCAGCCACTTCTTTGAGCTTGTTGCGCAGGACCTTGTTGATGTCAGTCATGTCATCAAAATTGTCGCTGCAGTAATGGTACATCCACTTCATGACCTGATCGGCACGAAACGGCTTTTCGCCCATCTCTTTAAAGAACTCGCGCATCTGCTGACGGTTCAGGTCCAGCAGGTTGATTTTTCCATTTTTATTGGGAACCGCAGGAATGGCGACTTCAGAGGTATTCACTAATTCAGACATAATATTTTCCGGCCTCGTTGTTACACGTTATGGCCCATGGAGGGTTGAATAGAAACGCCCCGGAAAGCAGTCTGCTCGTCCGGGGCGTTGCATTGTACAAAGTCTGGCGCAGGGATGCCACGTCTGGACGCGGCATTTACGAAAATAATGTGTAAACGAAACCGTTAAATTAACGGGTGCGTGGACACACTTCGCCTTCTGCGAAGAAGAAAGCGATTTCGCGTGCAGCAGATTCAACAGAGTCAGAACCGTGGGTACCGTTCTCGGTGAAGCTGTCCGCATAGTCAGCGCGCAGAGTACCTGCCAGCGCGTTGTCCGGGTTGGTTGCGCCCAGCAGGTCACGGTGACGCTGTACTGCGTTTTCGCCTTCCAGCACGGATACCACGATTGGACCGGAGGTCATGAACTCAACCAGGCCGTCAAAGAATGGGCGGCCTTCGTGCTCAGCGTAGAAACCGCGAGCCTGCTCAACGGTCAGGTGCAGCATTTTGGTGCCAACAATTTTGAACCCTGCAGATTCAAAGCGAACGAAGATGCTGCCAATAACGTTTTTTGCCACCGCGTTTGGTTTGATGATGGAAAAAGTACGTTCAATAGCCATGATAACCTCTGTCAATGTTCTGTTGTTTTGCATACCTGAGTATGGTGTGGCGCGGATTATAATGAGCAATAGCGCCATTGCCTATGGTTCTGCATAACATTTTTTTAAAATAAGACGAGTTTTAGCAACAGCTCACATCTGAAAGCTGTTTTCAGATCACTGCAGCGTAAAATTCACCGTCGCGACCTGCCCGGTCTCATCCAAAACGAGTAACTGATAATCGCCCGATTTATCAAGCTGTAATGTGTAAACTCTTCCCTTGACATTCAGCGGCTCACCGTTCAAAAACCACCAGCGCTCACCGCTATTGCCGGTCGCCTGAAGCAGCAGCGAAACGCGGGGTTCCCCCGGCAGACGTTTGATGACGGCCCCTTCACGCACGCCTGTCAGGATGAGTGGCGCAGGTGCGTCCTGCGACAGCGGAGGACAGGTGGTTGATGAAGGAGGGACCCGTACCGCGCGACGCTCGGTCGCCGGCAGCCAAGGCTCCAGCGGCAGCGGCCAGACATCAAGGACTTTTTCAGTAGCATCAGGGCAATCTGCCGCCACACGCTTACCCATTTTATCCAGCCAGACCGGGAAACGAATACCGCGAATGCCTTCCTGTTCGGGCAATAGCAGCGTGGGCGGTTCACTCCCTTCCAGAAGCCAGGTCGACAGGCGACGCCGACAGTTTTCACTCCCTTCCGGCAGCGACTGGCCGCCCGGCCAGCAGATCACGCCCCGCCCGACGCTCTCCGGACGCGGGTCGCGCGGCAGGCGGGCCTCATCTACCGTTGAGCGTGACTGAAGCAGGTTATTCACCTGGTTTAACAGCGGAACCGCGCTGGCAAAACCAAACTGCCCCGCCACGGGCGTGCCGTCCGGTCGTCCTGTCCAGATACCTATTACGTAACGGGCATTCAGACCGATGGCCCAGGCATCACGGTAGCCGTAGCTGGTTCCTGTTTTCCACGCCAGCGGCGCGATCTGCGGTAACGCATTATCCGGGAGCGGCTGCGCCTCGTTCGCCAGAATGCGGCGAATAATCCACGCCGAGCCTTGCGACAGCAGCGGACGTTCAATGAGCGGATCGCCCGGCTGTAACCGCAGCCTTCCCGCCTTACCGTGTCGGGCAAACGCGCTGTAGGCCGCTGTGATATCCGCCAGCCGGGCGCCAGCCCCGCCGAGGATCAGGGACAGATTCGGCTGCGCCCCCGCAGGCAGGATCAGCGGCAAGCCTGCGTTGCTCAGCATCCCGGCAAAACGTTTTGGCCCGTAGGCTTCCAGTACCTGTACCGCGGGCAGGTTGAGGGAGCGCACCAGCGCTTCACTCATGCTAACCGGTCCGTGGAACCCACTGTCAAAATTCCCGGGGCGATAATCACCGGTTTTTCTGGGAACGTCCTGGAGCAGCGAGGCGGGATGGATCAGGCCATCATCCAGCGCCATACCGTAGATAAAGGGCTTTAACACCGATCCCGGGGATCGGATCGCATTGACCATATCCACGTGGCTGAAACGCGTGTCATCATTAATATCCACCGACCCGACCCAGCCGCGCACTTTCATATCGGTATGATCCACGACGATCATCGCCAGCGAGCTGCGCGCCGGCAGGCGAGATTTCCAGTTCATCGCCAGCTCTTCCAGCTGCCGCTGCAGTCCGGCATCCAGCGTGGTGACTATTTTAGTGTCGCGGCTTTTGCCGAGCATCATGCGCGCAAAGAGCGGTGCCAGCTGCGGCATCTGTCGGGGGGCCAGCCACACCGATTCTTCCCGTGATTCTTTAACCTGCTTCGCGGACCAGACGCCCTGCGTTACCATGCGGTCGAGCACTTTGTTGCGCGCCGCTTCTGCCCGCTCAGGCCAGCGGTCCGGACGCAAGCGGCTGGGTGCCTGCGGTAGTACCGCCAGCAGCGCCGCTTCGGAATAGCTGAGCTGCAACGGCGGTTTGCCGAGATAGGTCCAGCTTGCCGCCCCGACGCCCTGCAGCGTGCCGCCAAACGGAGCGCGGTTGAGATAGAGCGTGAGAATGTCGCGCTTGGAAAGATGCCACTCCAGCTGCATTGCCCGCCAGAGCTGACGAACTTTGCCGCCAAAGGTGCGCGGATGCGGGTCCAGCAGGCGCGCCACCTGCATGGTGAGCGTGCTTCCGCCAGAGACGACTTTGCCAGAACTGAGATCCTGCCAGGCAGCGCGCAGGACAGAGAGCGGGTTTACGCCAGGGTGATCCCAGAACCAGCGATCTTCGTACTGGATCAGCGCCTCAAGATAACGGGGAGAGACCTCTTCAATCGTAACCGGGTAGCGCCAGATCCCGTCGCTATCGGCAAAACGCCACAGCGGCGTGCCCTTCTCATCCACCACCACCCGGGCGGGATTAACCTCTTTCAGAGGTAACGGCCACAGGCGGTCGGCGGCGACAATCAGCCCCCATAAAACGAGAAGCGCTCCCGCCAGCCATAGCCAGCGGGAGCGTGTCAGACGTGCTATTCGCATATTACGGAACAACAATCAGCGGGCCGCTGGCCGCCCCCGTTGCCCGCCACTGCGGAACGTACATAGACTCCACCATCGGGACAGGCACCTGATAGGTTCCCGGCGTCACGGCACGCGCCAGATAGACCAGCGTGACCGGCTGGCCTTCATTTACCGGCACGGCAGCCACAAAGCGGTCGTCGCGGAACTCCATGTGCTGAATGTCCGCCTGCTGCATCTGGCTGAGCAGGTTCTGGACCTCACTGCCGCTGTCCTGCAGGCTGGCGCTGCTGCTCGCCAGGTTCTGGTTTTCCAGCTCCAGACCCGCAGGGAGCAGATCCACCACCAGCGCATCCGGCACGTTCTGGCTGGCTTTAACTTCCAGCCACACCAGCACCAGCTCACCGCTCTTCAGCGAAGAGAGCGATTTACTGCTGCCGTCGGTTGCCAGGATGTGACGTTCAACCTGCAGCACGTTCGAACTCGGCTGAGGGGCATATTCCGGATAGCCGGTGCTGTCCAGACGAACCCACAGCGGTGTTGTCCCGGTATTGGTAACCTGCAGCGCGCCAAGCTGCTCGCCGCTCACGTTTTGTACCAGTGACTTATCGCCGCCTGATGCGGTCTCAGATAGAGAAGTTTTCGCCTGCCACGTACCAGACAGGGTTTGCAGCGAGCGTCCGGCCAGGAACAGCGCGTTGCTCTCCTGCGTTGACAGCCAGCGCTGGCTGAAAGCCTCTTCAGACAGAGCATTCAGCAGCGTATTTTGCGCATCCGGCAGCAGCTTGTACTCCTCCAGAAGGGAAAGCATCAGCGCGTTATCGCGAAGCGTGCTGCCGTAATCGGCCATCCAGGTTTTGCTGTCGTTACGCGGCGTTTTGAGCGCCAGATCCAGCGCCTGCTGGCTGCGCGGCGCATCGCCCATCAATTTGAGCGCCATGCCCAGCTGCATCAGCGGCAGCCCGGAAGCCGCCTGGGCGTGGCGATCCCAGATTTCACGCAGCGCGCCCAGCGGCGCTTTTTGCTGACGCGCCAGCACCAGCGCGGCATAAGCCTGCACGGCGAACTTGCTGGCCTGAGCATCGTCGCTGTAGCGAATGGACATCATGCCCGGGTCCTGCAGGTAGCGCAGCAGGCGGCTATTGGCGTTATTCACTGCATCGGCAGGTACGCTGTAACCCTGTTCGCCCGCGCGCACCAGGAAGTCGGTCACGTAGGCCGTCAGCCAGTACTCTTCCGGACCGTTTTTATCCCACAGCGCGAACCCGCCGTCTTCACGCTGCATCTGCAGCAGGCGAGAGATGCCAATATCAATCGCTGCACGGCGTTTGTCATCGGTGTCGCCCTTGATGCCAAGTGCAGTAAGCTGCGCCGCGTTGGTATAGAGCGACGGGAACAGGCCACTGGTGGTCTGCTCCAGGCAGCCATACGGATACGCCTGCAGTTCGCGAATATAGCGCGCCAGATTAAGCGGTGGTTTGCCGCTGAGCAGCAGTTGCCCCTGCAGGGTAGCAGGAGAGAAACCGTTGCTGTGCTGCACGGGCGCGGTCCAGGACTCGCCGGGGTTAAGCATGGCACCGGTATTGACCGTCTGCGCCGGGAACGCCGGACGCACGCCGATTTTCCAGCTCTTCTGCTGCGGCGCAAAGGTCTCGCCCGGAAGCTGCAGGCCCATAACCTGCGCGGTCACCTCACCGTCGCCATAACCCTCCAGCGCACGCACCGGAATAAACAGGGTGCTGCGCGCGCCAGGAGACAACTGAACCGGCTGCGGCTGCCCGCCTTCCAGCGACAGTTTGCCTGTCGCGGTCAGGGCGATGTTCAACGTTTGCGGCTTGTCCGTCAGGTTGGTGAGATCCAGCGTCAGCCGTGAGGTGTCCCCGCTTGCCAGGAAGCGCGGCGTATTAAGCTCGGCAATAACCGGCGCGGCCACCACAATCTTGCTTTCGCTGCTGCCGAAATCGTCTTCCGTCCAGGCCTGCGCCATCAGACGCAGCTCGCCGTTGAAATCACCAATCGGCAGCGTAATCGTGCCTTCTCCGTTGGCATCCAGAATAACCGGCTGTGCCTGCTGGGCAATAATAGTGACGTGGTTCACCGGCGGCTTACCGCCGCGCTTCAGCTCATCACCGTCACCACCAAAGCGCAGCGCGGCCAGACGCCCCTGCCCTTCAATGACCTGGCCGTAGATATCGTAGATATCCGCGCCATAGCGCTTCTGGCCGAAGAAAGCCTGCCACGGATCGGGCGTAACGTAATCGGTAATGTTCAGCACGCCGCTGTCCACCGCCGAGACCAGCACGTTCACTTTCTGCGGAACCGCACCCTCTTTCACGCTGGCTTTCACCTTCACAGAGAGCGTCTGGTTTGGACGCATTTTCTGCGGGTTATCGAGAGCAATGTTCAGACGGCGATTTTCATCGCCCATTGGCAAATGCAGCAGGCCGACCGCGCGTTTCGGCGTGGCGGATTTGGATTTATCCCCAGGACGTACCACCAGCGTACTCAGGTAGAGATCGTGACGTTTCCAGGCTTTGTCGACCGGGATAGCGAGATCAAGTCCGTTTGCCGGTACGTCGATCTCCTTCCACCACAGCGGCCCTTCGCTGGACTCGATCATCGCATAGCCCTTGCCTGCTGCCGGCGCTGCAATGTGCAGATTAATGGTATCGCCTGGCTGATAGGCTGGCTTATCCAGTTTCAGCGTCACGCGGTCGGGACGTGCAGCCCCGGTGCCGTCGCTGTTATCCTGCCAGCTGTAGCCTGCCCAGAAGCGCACGCTGCTGACCATCTCATCAGGCGCTTTCACCTCCAGACGGTATGAGCCCCACTCCACCGGGAAGGTGACTTTACCCGTCTCGTCGGCCTTGAGAGTCAGCTCCTGCTCGCCTTCGACCAGGTCTTTCTGATCGAACTGAGACTGCCAGCCTTCGCTCTCTGACCAGTTCCAGAAGTAGTCCCGACGCTCGCGGATCAGGCGAACCTGTAACCCGGAAACGGCCTTTTTCGCTCCGCTGGCATCGGCATACACGATGTCGAAGCTGGCGTTACCGTTCTCGTCAACAATCGGTTGGTTGACGGTGGTATCGGTGCGGTAGTCGTAAACCGCCTTGCTGGCGAACTGAGGACGGATACCCGGCAATTCCGCTGCGGGCCAGATAGCCTGCTCAGCACGACGCGTCACCGGACGACCGCCCGACTCCAGCAGGCTGGCCTGCAGGATCAGCTGTAGCGGAGAGTGCACCTCTTTCCACTGGCTTTCGGTGGAAACCTGCCCACGCCCCAGCTCATCAAGCGTAAGCTGAACTTCATCCAGACTGCGGCTCAGGTTCTCTTCGGCGATATCGCCAAACTGGAAGCCCGGCAGCGCTGCTACCGCGTCACGCATCGGACGCAGGAAAAGCTGGCCCTGCAGAGAATTACCGTTGGCCGGTGCGCCATACAGGTAATAGCCCACCACGTTAAAGTCCACGTTATCCTGCGGTGAAACCGGCGTTTTTTGTCCGCTCAGGTTGAGCGCCATGCGCTCTGGCATGAAGTCTTCGACGTGGAAGTCCCACAGACGCTGCAGGTTATCGCCCGTGTTGGCGCGGATATGCCACATACCGGTCTGCGCCCCGCTGTCCAGCGGATAGTTAAAGCGATAGAGACCGTTCTCTGGCTTGACGACAATCGTACGTGCGATCTGTCCATCCGGACGCAGCACGTCAAGCTTCACGGGCTGATCCGGAAGCGGCTTACCGTCACTGTCGCGCAGCAGGCCGTTGAGGATCACCGTTTCACCCGGGCGGTAGAGATCGCGTGGACCAAACATGAAGAATTGCTTGCTGTAGCCCGGACTCCCTGCGATATCAAACTCCGCCAGATCCAGCGCCGGAAGCTTGAGGTCAAGCAGCGTGGTCTGGCCGTCTTTGCTCGCCAGAATCAGCGCGGCCTCTTTGTCAGTTTCGAGCTTCGCATGACCGTCGGCATCGCTCTTCGCTTCGGCGAGGGTCTGGCCTTTGTCGTTGAGCAGCGTGACGGTCACGCCGGACTGCGCCGCACCGTTTTCCAGGCTCTGGGTAAAGATGTCCAGGCGGTTATGGTAACGGTGAGCGGACAGGCCAATATCGCTTAGGGTAAAGAGCGTTGCGGCGTTGCTGTAGTTGTAATGCCCGGCCTGGTTCATGACCGCGATATAAACGCCAGACTGCTGGAGCGGTTTAATATCCTTCAGGGGCAACAGTAATTTTTCGCGTGTATTGCGCGCCGGATTAAGATCGAATCGACCGGTGTAAACCAGCTCCGCCATCTTCAGCAGGTTATCGGACTCCCAGTTGGTCAGCGAGTTACGGTACTCCCACTGGCTGACAAGAGAGGCCAGCGATTCCGGCTTCACGCGGTAAAAGTTGACATCAACATTGCTGACGTTAAGTGCCATCACCGGCAGACCTTCTACCACCTTGCCCGGCAGCAGCGAGCCGCGGCTGGCAAAGCCAACGGTGGGTTCAATGTCCCGGGTAGTCAGGGCTTTTTCATAATCAATGCCAAACGTAGCCTTGTTCAGCGCCTGCAGGTCACGTTCAACGGTGACGACCAGGTTACGGTTAGGTTCCAGATGGCGCAGGCGAAGCTCTTTCAGGTTAGGCGCAAGTTCCCACGCCCCGTCAACCTTGCCGCTTTTCTTATCCACGACATGCACCGTTTTGGCAAAATCCTGATCGGGATTTAGCGGAACAGAAAAGGTCAGCACCAGCGTGGCGGCACCGTCGAGCTGAACTTCTGAGGTATCCAGCAACGTCAGCGCTTTTCCCTGGCTCTGGGCCGCCAGTTTTGCCAGCTTATCAGCGTCAGGCTTTTCCGCTGCTTTCGGTGTGGATGGAGCAGATGCCGCGGGAGCCGCAGCCTGAGATTTATCGTCGCTGTTATCACAGCCGACAAGCGTAAACGTGGTAAGCAGCGCAAGAGAGAGCGCGGCTAAGCGAAACGGTTTCATCCTTTATCCCTGGCCCATGGAGCCTGTTGGTCGTCGTCCGGATAAGTATTATCCGCAAGTTTCATTAATTCAAAAAGGCCAATTTTAAAATCTGGAAAGCGCCTCGCAGAACGGCATCACGCCGCCAGGCCGTGATGTAACCGCGATCACAGCCTATAACGTCACATGTTACCTTTCACGTCATTTGTTTTTAAAACAAGAAGATAGCTGGATAAGCTCGCCTGAAGGCTGCTAGTTTTATGACCATGACGCACCTCGAGTGCGCGGTTCAAGAAGAGAGAAAGCCATGAAACGAGCCGTGAACGCCCTACAAAATTTCGGAAAATCATTGTACGGACCGGTACTTATTTTACCGATCGTCGGTCTGTTTATCGCCTTTGGTAACGTACTGGGTAACGGTAATCTCGCTGAATACCTGCCGTTTCTGGGCCATCCGCTAATTCAGCATATTGGTCAGCTTATCGCGAAATCTGCCGTGTCGGTGCTGGTCAACCTGGCGCTGGTGTTTGCCGTCGGGATCCCGATTGGTCTGGCGACGCGTGATAAAGGCTATGCCGCGCTGATTGGTCTGGTGACCTTTGTCGTGTTCATCAACGCCATGAACGTTACGCTACAGCTGCAGGGCGCACTGGCGCCAGCTTCTCAGATGAAAGCGGCCGGGCAAACCATGGTACTGGGCGTTCAGGTGCTGGAGATGGGCGTCTTTGCCGGGATCCTGACCGGGGCGCTCTCCGGATATCTGTACAACAAATACTCCGGCGTACAGTTTAACGGCGCGATGGCGATTTACTCCGGCCACTGCTTTGTCGCCATCGTCATGCTCCCCGTCTCCATGCTGCTCGGCGTAATGATGAGTGAACTGTGGCCGTTTGCCCAGCACGGCATTAGCGCTCTGGCGCTGGCTATTAAAGGCTCCGGGCCGATTGGCGTGGCAATCTACGGTTTCCTGGAACGTATTCTGGTCCCCACCGGCCTGCACCATCTGGTTTATACGCCGTTCCTCTATACCGAGCTGGGCGGCACGCAGGAGGTGTGCGGCGCAACCTATCAGGGCGCGCGCAATATCTACTTCGCCGAGATGGCCTGCCCGGATGTGAAGCAGCTCAGCAGCACCGTGGTGTGGGACGCGCGCGGCATCAGCAAGATGTTCGGCCTGCCTGCCGCCGCGCTGGCGATGTATATGACCGCCAGGCCGGAGCGTAAAGCCATTGCGAAAGCCATTCTGATCCCGGCGGCGCTGACCTCGCTGCTGGTCGGCGTGACCGAACCCATTGAGTTCTCCTTCCTGTTCGTCGCCCCGCTGCTGTTCGTGGTGCACGCGGTGCTGACCGGTATCGGCATGATGCTGTTCTCTCTGCTTGGCGTTCACGCCATCGGCGCCAACGGGGTTATCGACTTCATCCTCTACAACCTGCCGCTCGGCACGGAGAAGTCCAACTGGCCGATGTACATCGTGGTCGGGCTGATCATGTTTGCCCTCTACTTCGTGGTGTTCCGCTTCCTGATCCTGCGCTTCAACATGAAAACGCCGGGCCGTGAGGATGACGATCAGGAGACGCGCCTCTACAGCAAGCAGGAGTACCAGGCGAAGGGCAATAACGACGGGCTGGGCGAATCCATCGTGGCGGGTCTGGGCGGCCGGGAAAACATTGAGGTGGTGGACAACTGCTACACCCGCTTACGCGTCACGGTGAAGGATGTCGCCATTATCGACGAGCCGCGGCTCAAGGCGACCGGCGCGAAAGGGATTATCAAACAAGGTAACAACGTTCAGGTGGTCTACGGGCTGCACGTCAAAAAAATGCGAGAAGCCGTTGAGACGTTTCTCTGAAAGGAGCTAAAGATGTTTACACCCCCATTTATTCTGTCGATTGCCGGCGGCGGCAGCACCTACACGCCGGGCATTGTGAAAAGCCTGATGGTGCGCCTGCAGGATTTCCCGCTGGCCGAAATTCGTCTTTATGACATCGATGAGGCGCGCCAGAACACCATTGCGCCCGTCGTCGAAAAGGTCATTCGTGACCACAGCCAGAGCATCAAATTTACCGTCACCAGTGACCCGGAAGTGGCGTTGAGCGGCGCGCATTTCGTCTTCGCCCAGATGCGCGTCGGCCAGTACAAGATGCGCGAGCAGGACGAGAAGATCCCGCTGCGTCACGGCGTGGTCGGCCAGGAAACCTGCGGACCCGGCGGCCTGGCCTACGGGCTGCGCACGATCCTGCCGATGGTGGAACTTATCGATCTGGTGGATCGCTACGCGCACGAAAAAGCCTGGATCGTGAACTACTCCAACCCGGCGGCGATTGTCGCAGAGGGCGTGCGCCGCCTGCGACCAAATGCGCGGGTGCTGAACATCTGCGATATGCCGGTGGCTGCCATGCGTAATATGGGCGCTATTCTGGGTGTCGATCGCCGCAGGCTGGAGGTGGACTACTTCGGCCTGAACCACTTCGGCTGGTTTACCCGCGTGCTGGTGGACGGCGAAGATAAGCTTCCAGAGCTGCGTAAGCATATCGCGAAGTTTGGCCTGCTGACGGAAGACGCGGCCAAAACCGACCCGCAGCATTCCGATCCGTCGTGGGTAAAAACCTGGCGCAACATTAAGCCGATCATGGATAACTTCCCGGAGTATCTGCCGAACCCCTATCTGCAGTACTACCTGATGCCGAACCAGATCGTGGAACATCAGAACCCGGACTATACCCGCGCCAACGAAGTGATGGACGGGCGCGAGAAAAAGCTGTTCGCCGCCGCCGAAGAATATAAGCGCACCGGGATCCTGCCGGATGCCTTCCACGTGGGCGTCCACGGCGAGTTTATCGTCGATGTCGCCTGCTCTCTGGCCTTTAACCTGCGTAGCCGCCATCTGGTAATGGTGGAAAACCGCGGCGCGATCGCCAACCTGCCTTACGATGCCGTGGTGGAAGTGCCCGCTTATATCACCTCCGAAGGCCCGGAACCGATTCGCGTCGGCCAGGTGCCGCTGTTCCATCAGACCCTTTTGCAACAGCAGCTCGCCTCTGAACAGCTGCTGGTGGAAGCGACCATCGAGGGCAGCTATGAGAAAGCCCTGCAGGCGTTTACCCTCAACCGCACCGTGCCGACCATGGAGCATGCGAAAGCGATTCTGGATGAGATGATCGAGGCCAACCGCGACTACTGGCCAGCGCTGCAAAAAGCCTGGCAGGACGGCGAAACGGTGAAAAAATAGGGGCTTGCTCGCGAGTTGAACGTGGTTTGCTTGTCGGTGTCAGAAAAAACACCGACAATCCTTTTTTACGGAAAAGAATGGAGGCAACCCATGTCCACCTCATATTTTGTCGCCGCCGACTGGCTGATTGAGCACGGTGACGATCCGGAAGTCCAGATTATTGACGCGCGTATGGCCCCACCGGGGCAAGAGCATCGCGACGTGCCCGGTGAATACCGTGCCGGACATCTGCCTGGCGCGGTATTTTTTGATATCGAAGCCCTCTCCGATCACAACTCTCCCCTGCCGCACATGCTGCCGCGCCCTGAAGCGTTTTCCGTGGCGATGCGCGAGCTGGGCGTCAGCAAAGATAAACACCTCGTTGTCTATGACGAAGGTAATCTCTTCTCCGCGCCGCGCGCGTGGTGGATGCTGAAGAACTTCGGCGTGGAAAAAGTCTCGATTCTGGCGGGCGGGCTTGCGGGCTGGAAGCGCGACGAGCTGCCCTTTCAGCAGGGCGACGTGACGCTGCCGGAAGGCGAATTCGATGCCACGTTCGACGCACACGTGGTGAAACGCCTGACCGACGTGCTGGTCGTGAGCCATGAAAAAACGGCCCAAATCGTCGATGCGCGTCCTGCTCCGCGCTTCAATGCCGAAGCGGATGAACCGCGTCCGGGGCTGAAGCGCGGACATATTCCGGGCGCACTGAACGTGCCGTGGGGCGATCTGGTGTTTGAGGGCGAGCTGAAAACCACCGACGAGCTGCGCGCCGTTTTTGATCGTGCAGGGGTCGATTTACATCGTCCGATTATTGCCAGCTGCGGCTCCGGCGTAACGGCCTGCGTAGTGATCCTGGCACTCGCCACGCTCGGCGCGAACGACGTCACGCTTTACGACGGCGCCTGGAGCGAATGGGGTGCACGGGACGATCTGCCTGTCGAACCCGCGAAATAATGGATAACCGCCTGGCCACGCTGTTAACGCGCGGGGCATCGCTGACCCGCGCGGAGTATCGCGTCCTTGCCCACCTCACGGAGCACCCGCTGCTGGTGGGCAACATCACGGTGCGAGAGCTGGCGCAGGCGACGTTTGTTTCGACCGCCACTATCATGCGGCTATGTCAGAAGCTGGGGTTCAGCGGCTTTAGCGAGTTTATCTGGCACTGCAAGCAGCTGCTCTCCGACACGCCGCATATTGCCGCTCAGGGAAAATCGCTTCCTGAACTCCCGGCGCTGTTTAATCAGTTTATCGCCAACTATCAGCACACCTTCCAGTGGGTCACGCAGGAGAAGCGCCAGCAGTTTGCCGGGCTGCTGCGCCAGAAAGAGAGCTTCTTTCTCTACGGCGCCGGGTTTTCCTATCTGTTTGCGGAGTATCTGACCAAGAAGCTGCAGGTGCTGGGCAAAACGGCGTTTATCTCCGGACCGGGCGACAGCCGGAACATTTTTCTCAGCAATGCCGCCCGCTATCAGGTGTTCATTGCCGTCTCGCGCAGCGGCGAAACGGAACAGGTGCTGGATAAAGCGCGGATAGCCAAAAACGTCGGCATGACGATCGTCGCGTTTACCCGTGCCTCGGCCAACACGCTGGCTGAGATGGCCGACGTGCACTTTGCCCTCTATGACGAAGCGGTACACTTCGCCGCCGAAGCCGCGGGGGTAACCTCGTTTGAGTCGAATCTGGTGCTGCTGATGGATTTACTGCTGCTGGAAGCAACGGGGTGAAACTCACCCCGCCGTAATCAGATGATGCGGTTGGTTTTGAGATCGCGCAGGAAGCCGCCCCAGCGGCGCTCGTAGAACGGCGTGATGTGCTCGGTGATAAAGTGGCTGATGCCCTTCTCACCGTTCTTCACCTGGCAGATATCGATCGGCTCATCGCCCGGCAGCGTGTCGGTCGCCACGCTTCCCGCCGCCTGAATGATGTCGTCGATATCACCGTCGGCTTCAATACCAATCAGCAGAACCGGATGTTCGTCCGCGCGCTCTTTAATAGAGCAGAGAAACGCGCGCCTGACTGGCTTGAGCGTTTTGAACAGCGTGGTCAGGGAGTCAATCATCTGCGCGGGCGGCTCGGCCACTTCAGACAGTAGCAGCGTTTCGCCCCCTTCCAGCACTTCCTGGGTGCTGAGCGGGTTGCCCTCTTCACCTATCAGATGGCTGATTTCACGCGGGGTAAACTCTTTTCCTGTCGGCAGCTTCGCGTTAAGGAACAGCGTCTGGCCCAGCGTCATTTCGAACAGGGTACGCACCGGCATCACCACGAACGCCTGTTCGTCTTCAACCGCTTCCTGCAGGGCTTCCAGCGAGGTGAAGAACGGGATCACCGACGTGCCGTCGTCTTTCTCCCAGTGCAGCAGATCCAGCGCGCTGTCTTCTACGACCTGCTCCCCTTCCGCCGCGGTGCCCGGCACCCAGACGGTGGATTCCAGCAGCGTGCGGAAAAATGCCGGGCGGTGGGCGGGCTCGGTCGCCGCCTGCTCCAGCAGGGTTTCTAATTCGTTTTTGGTATCGGACATAACAATTCCAGATGATGCATTTCCCCCTCACCCCGACCCTCTCCCCGTGGGAGAGGGTTACGGTAAGGGTAATGAGATTACTCAGCCGTCAGCAGGTTCGCTACGGTACGCACGCCCAGACCGGTCGCGCCCGCGGACCACTGCTCAACCGCCGCTTTACGGTAGGTTGCGGAACAGTCAATGTGCAGCCAGCCTTCGTGATAATTCTCAACGAAATGGGACAGGAAGCCTGCTGCGGTGCTTGCACCCGCCGGGTACGCCGCGCTTGCGGTGTTGTTCAGCTCGGCAAAGTTGGACGGCAGCTGGCTACGGTGGAACTCGGCCAGCGGCAGACGCCAGAACGGCTCGTTTTCGGCAGCGGCGCTTGCCAGCAGGCGAGCGGCCAGCCTGTCGTCGAAGCTGAACAGCGCGTGGTAGTCGTTGCCCAGCGCCGTTTTCGCCGCGCCGGTCAGGGTCGCCATGTCGATAATCAGCTCTGGCTTCTGGGCAGACGCGTCGATCAGGCCATCGGCCAGTACCAGACGGCCTTCGGCGTCGGTGTTCATCACTTCGACGTTTTTGCCGTTGCGATAGCGAATGATGTCACCCAGCTTGAAGGCGTTACCGCTCACCATGTTATCCGCGCAGCAGAGATACAGCTTCACGCGCTTGTTCAGACCGCGGGTGATGGCGAACGCCAGCGCACCGGTAATGGTTGCCGCGCCGCCCATGTCGGACTTCATGGAGTCCATGAACGCGCTCTGCTTCAGGCTGTAGCCGCCGGTGTCGAAGGTGATGCCTTTACCCACCAGGCAGGCAAAGACCGGTGCTGCTTTATCGCCGGTTGGGTTGTAATCCAGCGCCAGCAATACAGGAGGACGTTCAGAACCACGGCCTACGGTATGGATGCCCATGTAGTTCTGCTCGCGCAGGTCTTCACCTTTGGTGATGCGGTAGGACATCTTGTCGCCCGCCACGCCGCACAGCAGGTCAACCGCGCGCTGCGCCAGTTGCTCCGGACCAAGCTCTTCCGCCGGGGCGTTGATGGTATCGCGCACCCAGTCGATGATTTGCAGGCGGCTTTCCAGCTCTTTTTGACCGGCAGCGTCAAGGTTCGCCCACTCAATTTTACGGGTGCCTTTCGGCCCTTTGTAACCCGCCCAGAATGCCCAGCTGAGGTCGGTATCCCAGCCTTCACCTTCCAGGGAGACATGCTTAATGCCCAGGCCGTCAATTTTACGCGCGGCGCGCTGGATCAGGCCCAAATCATCGTTGCCCGTCAGGTGCAGGGTAATACCGTCGTTGTTGATGCTGTACGTGGCTTTCTCGCCCCAGCGCGCATCGGCTGGCTGCGTAGAGAGCGTAATCTTCATCGCTTCGGTCATTTTATTTATCCTTATTAGCAAACGGGCCGCCAGAAGGCAGCCCGTTAAGTGATTTACTCTGCTTCATCTAACCAGACTAACAGAATCGCCTCCAGAATTTTTTCATTGGATGCGTTTGGATCGTCATCGAAATCCTCTAAATCGCAGATCCACTGATGCATGTCGGTGAATCGTACGGTCTTAGGATCGAGATCCGGGTTCGCGTCGTAGAGCGCTTCGCCAATTTCACGGCTGTCTGTCCACTTCAGTCCCATATCAATGCTCGCGTGCGTGGTTGATGGTGTAGCGGGGGAATTCCACGACCAGATCTTCATCGGTCACCGCGGCCTGGCAGCTCAGGCGGCTGTCTGGCTCCAGACCCCATGCTTTATCCAGCATGTCGTCTTCGTCTTCGGTGCTCTCGGCGAGAGAGTCAAAACCTTCACGCACGATGCAGTGGCAGGTGGTGCAGGCACAGGATTTTTCACAGGCGTGTTCCACTTCGATACCTGCACGCAGGGCAACATCGAGAATGGTTTCACCGGTCTTCGCTTCCAGAACAGCGCCATCCGGACAGAGGTCCGCATGAGGCAAAATTACAATCTTTGGCATATTAAACCTCGTCCACGGACTGGCCTTTCAGCGCGACGCGGACAGATTTGTCCATGCGGCGAGCAGCAAAGTCCTGGGTTTGTTTATCAACGTTTTTAATGGCTTCTTCTATTGCGTCAGCGTCATCGCCTACTGCCACAGCGCTTAAGTGCGCGGCAGCATCGTCAATCACCTGGCGCTCAGCGGCGCTTAACAGCGCGGCATCGGCAGCAAGCGCGCCGTTCAGGCTTTCCAGCACGCGGGCGGCTTCAACTTTCTGTTCAGCCAGCATACGCGCCTTCACATCCTGCTCGGCGTAGCTCATTGAGTCCTGAATCATGGAGGCGATTTCGCCATCGGTCAGGCCGTAGGACGGCTTCACCTGAATAGACGATTCCACGCCGGTGGATTTTTCCATCGCCGTGACGCTCAGCAGGCCGTCCGCATCCACCTGGAAGGTGACGCGAATATGCGCCCCGCCCGCAGGCAGCGCTGGAATTCCGCGCAGCGCAAAGCGCGCCAGCGAGCGGCAGTCCTGCACCAGCTCGCGTTCGCCCTGCATCACGTGAATAGACATCGCGGTCTGGCCGTCTTTGAAGGTGGTGAACTCCTGCGCGCGCGCCACCGGAATGGTGGTGTTACGCGGGATCACTTTCTCCACCAGGCCGCCCATGGTTTCTAAACCCAGCGACAGCGGGATGACGTCCAGCAGCAGCATTTCGCTGTCCGGCTTGTTGCCGACCAGGATATCGGCCTGGATTGCGGCGCCAACGGCAACCACTTTGTCCGGGTCGATGGAGGTCAGCGGCGTGCGGCCAAAGAATTCACCCACGCGCTCGCGCACCAGCGGCACGCGGGTCGAACCGCCCACCATGACCACTTCCAGCACCTCGCTGGCCTCTACGCCCGCATCTTTCAATGCGCGACGGCAGGCCAGAAGCGTGCGCTTCACCAGCGGGGCAATCAGATCGCTGAACTGGTCGCGGGTGATCTCACCCTGCCAGCCCGCAACGTTGACGGTAACCGTCTGCGCGTCGCTCAGGGCGATTTTGGCGTCAATGGCCGCATCCAGCAGCTCACGCTGCACGCGCGCGTCGCTGCGATCGCTGATGCCCGCCTGCTCGCGGATGTAATCCGCCAGCAGATGGTCGAAGTCATCGCCGCCCAGCGCGGAATCCCCGCCGGTCGCCAGCACTTCAAACACCCCGCGGCTTAAGCGCAGGATCGAGATATCAAAGGTACCGCCGCCGAGATCGTAAACCGCAATGACCCCTTCCTGACCGGAGTCGAGGCCGTAGGCAATCGCCGCCGCCGTAGGTTCGTTCAGCAGGCGTAGCACGTGCAGGCCCGCCAGACGCGCGGCGTCTTTGGTGCCCTGGCGCTGTGCATCATCAAAATAGGCCGGAACGGTGATGACTACGCCGTCCAGATCGCCGCCGAGCGTCGCCGTGGCGCGCGCCGCCAGCGCTTTGAGGATGTCGGAGGAAACGCGAATCGGGTTCAGCAGTCCGGCCGCAGTCGCGATCATCGGCAGGCCGTTTTCACTTGCCTGCAGCTGATACGGCAGATGCGGATAGCGGGTCTGAATATCGGTCAGCGAGCGGCCCATCATGCGCTTCACGGAGCTGATGGTATTGGCCGGATCGCGCGAGGCGTTAGCGCGGGCATCAAACCCGACAGCGTGACCCTGCTGCTGGTAGTGGACTACGGAAGGCAGCAGATGGCGGCCCTGCTCGTCGGCCAGCGTTTCCGCCTGGCCGCTGCGCACGGTCGCCACGAGGGAATTGGTGGTGCCCAGATCGATACCCACCGCCAGACGACGCTGGTGCGGTGCGGCACTTAAGCCAGGCTCACTAATTTGTAATAAGGCCATAATTGCTTCCGAAATTAAAAATCGAGCAGCTTTTCTTCGAGTTGTTCAGCACTGCTTCGCAGTTTATCGAGAAAACGGAGTTTGCGCACAGTGTCTGCCGCCACGTCCCAGGTCTCGTTGTTCAGTTGCTCCACCATCTGCTGATGGCGTGTATCGAACATGCCCTTCACGCGCGTGATAAAGCTTTCCAGACGCGCTTCGTCTTTGGCCTGTTCAATCTCATCCAGCTCTTCACGAAGCTCCAGCTGCTCCATCAGAAACGCGGTGTCGCGCACGGTGTGCTGTTCGCTCGCCAGATCGAAACCGTGGAGCGAGAGCAGATATTCTGCACGCGCCAGCGGGTGACGCAGCGTCTGCCAGGCCTGGTTGATGGTCGCAGAATGCGATACCGCAGCCAGCTGTTCTGCCTGAGTACCACTCGCGAATTTATCCGGATGATACTGACGCTGAAGATCCTGAAAACGGATCGTCAGCACCTGCAGATCGATCGGGTATTGAGCGGGTAGTCCGAAGAGAGTGAAGTAATCCATAACAATCTCAGGGGTAGCCTGTTAGAACAAACCCCACGCGCAGCAGGTAAGCCACGGTGGGGTTTCGGATGACGCGCGGTTAAACGTGGAAGCTTTCGCCGCAACCACACTCGTCTTTGACGTTCGGGTTCGTGAACTTGAACCCTTCGTTCAGGCCTTCTTTAACGAAGTCCAGCTGAGTGCCGTTGAGGAATTGCAGGCTTTTGCCATCGACCACCACCTTCACGCCCTTGTCTTCAAACACGGTGTCGTCAGACGCCGGCTCGTCAACAAACTCCAGTACGTAAGCCATACCAGAACAGCCGGAGGTACGTACGCCCAGTCGCAGGCCAAAGCCTTTACCACGGTTCGCCAGAAAAGAGCTTACTCGCGCGGCAGCGCTGTCGCTAAGGGTAATCGACATACTCAAACCTCAATTATTTTGCTTCACGTTTGCTTTTGTAATCCGCAATGGCGGCTTTGATCGCGTCTTCTGCCAGAATTGAACAGTGAATTTTCACCGGTGGCAGTTCGAGTTCTTCAGCAATATCCGTGTTCTTGATTGCCTGTGCTTCGTCCAGAGACTTGCCCTTCACCCATTCGGTAACCAGGGAGCTGGACGCGATAGCAGAACCGCAGCCGTAGGTCTTGAAGCGCGCGTCTTCAATGATACCTTCATTGTTGACTTTAATCTGCAACTTCATCACGTCGCCACACGCCGGTGCACCGACCATGCCGCTACCGACAGATTCGTCGCTGTTGTCAAAAGAGCCAACGTTGCGCGGGTTCTCGTAATGATCGATGACTTTTTCGCTGTATGCCATGATTGAATTCTCCTTATGTACCGATTAGTGATGTGACCATTCAATGCTGTTCAGATCCACGCCCTGCTTGAACATTTCCCACAGTGGAGAAAGGTCGCGCAGACGGCCAATGGAGTTGCGAACCAGCTTGATGGTGTAGTCAATCTCTTCTTCGGTAGTGAAACGACCTAAAGAGAAACGGATAGAGCTGTGTGCCAGCTCGTCGGTCATACCCAGCGCGCGCAGCACGTAGGATGGCTCCAGGCTAGCAGACGTACAGGCAGAACCGGAAGAAACGGCCAGGTCTTTCAGGGCCATGATCAGCGATTCGCCTTCAACATAGTTGAAGCTAACGTTGAGAATGTTTGGTGCGCCCTGCTCGAGATCGCCGTTCAGATACACTTCTTCCATATCCTTCACGCCGTCCCACAGACGGTTACGCAGCGTACGCAGGCGTGCCATCTCGGTTTCCATCTCTTCTTTTGCAATGCGGTACGCTTCGCCCATGCCCACGATCTGGTGAACAGGCAGCGTACCGGAACGCATGCCGCGCTCGTGACCGCCGCCGTGCATCTGAGCTTCGATACGGATACGTGGCTTACGACGAACGTACAGCGCGCCGATCCCTTTCGGGCCATAGATTTTGTGGCCGGAGAAGGACATCAGGTCCACTTTCAGCTGGCTCAGGTCGATAGGCAGTTTGCCCACGCTCTGGGTCGCGTCCACGTGGTAGATGATACCGCGCGCACGGCACATTTCGCCGATGGTCGCGATGTCCTGAACGACGCCGATTTCGTTGTTAACGTGCATGATGGAAACCAGAATGGTGTCATCGCGCATGGCCGCTTCGAGCTCTTTCAGGGCGATGATCCCGTTACTCTGTGGGGCCAGATAGGTTACTTCGAACCCTTCACGCTCCAGCTGACGACAGGTGTCCAGCACGGCTTTGTGTTCGGTTTTGCTGGTGATAATGTGCTTGCCTTTTTTCTGATAAAAGTTGGCTGCACCTTTGATCGCCAGGTTGTCGGATTCGGTCGCACCGGAGGTGAAAACAATCTCACGCGGATCGGCACCCACCAGGTCAGCAATCTGATTACGGGCGATATCAACCGCCTCTTCAGCATGCCAGCCAAAACGGTGTGAACGGGAAGCTGGGTTACCAAAGTTTCCGTCCAGAGTCAGACACTGCATCATTTTCTCGGCAACACGCGGGTCCACCGGCGTGGTTGCGGAGTAATCGAGATAAATCGGTAATTTCATTGCTCTTTAAACTCCGTACATCGCTTCAATGCAAGGAATCAGGCAACCGGCTGGATGTACGACCGAGTACGCGGGGCGTGACCGCCCCGGCCTGATTCTGAAATCTTTATCGTTTTATTACGCGCGCAGTTTGACGTCGATAGCGTCCTGCGCGCGGGTGCTGCGTTGGGAATCCTGACCGTGCTGACGACCAGAGACATCCAGAACTTCCTGGTTATTGACCAGTTCACCCAGGGTGATGTTGTTCAGGAAGCCGGTGAGACGGTCGCTCAGATCGCGCCACAGCGCATGGGTCAGGCATTTATCGCCGCCCTGGCAGCCGCCTTTACCCTGGCAACGGGTCGCGTCAACGGATTCGTCAACTGCGCTAATCACTTCACCAACTGCAATACTGCCCGCGTCTTTACCCAGCAGATAACCGCCGCCTGGGCCACGAACGCTGGAAACCAGTCCATTTTTACGCAGTCTGGAGAACAGCTGTTCCAGATAAGAGAGGGAGATCCCTTGTCGTTCAGAAATATCAGCCAACGGAACCGGGCCCGCTTCGGAGTTGAGCGCAACGTCCAGCATCGCGGTCACGGCATAACGCCCTTTAGATGTCAGTCTCATGTCTTACTTAACCTCAAACTCGCCCCTGCCCGGGGTTTTTTATAGTAAAATGGGGTATTGCATAGCAGGGCCAAGTCTGACATTCCTGACTAAAATGGTCAACTATTTACTTGACTGTTTTAGTCAGGTATTTAACCTTCTGTGCCTTCATAATACAGGTGCGGCCTGACGCCTTCACCCCAGCCCTCTCCCACGGGGAGAGGGGAAAATCGACACTATCCTTTATTTTTCTGCTCAATCGACGCCAGAATCCCGCGCAGGATGTTCAGCTCCTGGCTTTCCGGTCGCGCGCGGGTAAACATACGGCGCAGCTTGTTCATTACCTGGCCCGGGTGGCCTTCGCGGATAAAGCCGGTTGAGAGCAGCGTCTGCTCCAGGTGACCGTAGAAGCGCTCAAGATCGTCCACCAGCGGGTAGGTCGTTTCTTCTTTTGGTTCGACCGGTTTCTCCTGCGTCGCCAGCCACGCCATACGCACTTCGTAGGCGATAACCTGCACCGCCATCGCCAGATTCAGCGAGCTGTATTCCGGGTTCGCCGCGATGGCTACGTGATAGTGGCACTTCTGCAGCTCGTCGTTGGTGAGGCCAACGCGCTCGCGGCCAAATACCAGCGCAACCGGTGCCTGCTCCGCTTCTGAGACGCTTTTCAGGCCGCATTCGCGCGGGTCCAGCATCGGCCACGGCAGCGTGCGGGAGCGCGCGCTCGTGCCGACAACGAGGCTGCAGCCGGCCAGCGCTTCGTCAAGGGTATCGACGATCTGAGCGTTGCCGATCACGTCGCTGGCACCGGCCGCCAGGGCGATGGCCTGCGAGTCAGGTTTCACCAGCGGGTTAACCAGCCACAGGTTCGTTAAGCCCATGGTTTTCATAGCGCGGGCAACGGAGCCCATGTTGCCGGTGTGCGATGTTTCGACCAGCACGATTCGAATGTTTTGCAGCATAATTTTTAATGTCTGAATTCAGCGTCTGAAGAATATTCCGGCATATTATCATAAACGGGAGACATAATCCGATCCCACTGCTATACTCTGCGCCGATTTTCCTGTTCTTTAACATCCAGTGAGAGAGACCGATGCATCCGATGCTGACCATCGCCGTGCGCGCAGCGCGCAAGGCGGGTAATGTAATTGCCAAACACTACGAAACGCCAGACTCCGTAGAAACCAGCCAGAAAGGCAGCAATGATTTCGTGACTAACGTCGATAAAGCCGCAGAAGCGATTATTATCGAAACGATCCGCAAATCTTACCCGCAGCACACCATCATCACCGAAGAAAGCGGTGAACATGAAGGTACCGATCAGGATGTTCAATGGGTTATCGATCCACTGGATGGCACCACCAACTTCGTCAAACGTCTGCCACACTTCTCTGTGTCTATCGCAGTACGCATTAAAGGCCGTACTGAAGTTGCCGTTGTTTACGATCCAATGCGTAACGAACTGTTCACCGCAACCCGCGGTCAGGGCGCACAGCTGAACGGCTACCGTCTGCGCTGCAGCAACGCGCGCGATCTGGACGGCACCATTCTGGCGACCGGTTTCCCGTTCAAGGCGAAACAGCACGCGACCACCTATATGAATATCCTGGGCAAACTGTTCACCGAATGCGCGGACTTCCGCCGCACCGGTTCTGCCGCGCTGGATCTGGCCTACGTGGCGACAGGCCGCGTTGACGGTTACTTCGAGCTGTCACTGAAGCCATGGGACTTTGCTGCGGGCGAGCTGATCGCACGTGAAGCAGGCGCCATCGTGTGTGATTTCACCGGCGGCCATAACTATATGTCTACCGGCAACATCGTTGCGGGTAACCCACGCGTTGTTAAAGCCATGCTGGCAAACATGCGTGATGAACTGAGCGATGCGCTGAAGCGTTAATCCCCTCAGCCCAGCCCTCTCCCCAAAGGGGAGAGGGTGTTAGATGGCACCGCGCTCATCCACATCATCACCGTAGCCACCAGCAGAATGACCCCACCCGCCAGCGCAAGCGTTGTCCACCCTACCTGTCGCCACAGCACCGGCGTTTTATTGCCGCTGAGTTTGACCGCCAGCTGACGGAAGCTGTGCACCAGCAGCGCTAAAGACGAAATGGTGAGAGACGTTCCTGCCGCCATCGCCAGCGCGGAAAGCATTCCCCAGCCAAACACGCCTATCACCTTGCTGAACAGCAGCACCATGATTGCCCCCGAACACGGGCGCATGCCCATCGAGAGAACAATCATCAGCCGCGCGCGCCAGTCGTCGCCGCTCTGCAATTGTTCCTGCGTGGGCAAATGCTGATGTCCGCAGCCGCAGCGTTCATCATGAACGTGGTGCGGCGTAAAGGTTTTGAATTTCGGCTTTTGCAGCAGCACGCGCAGCTTTTTCAGCGCCCGCCAGCAGAGGATCAGCCCCAGCACGCCAACCAGCGCGTAGCTTCCCTTCTCCAGCCAGAAGCTGCTCATGTGCAGCTGGCGTGCGGGAAGCTGTAACAGCGAAAGCACTATCACGACGAGCGCAATCGCCACGCAGCCCTGAAGCAGCGAGGAGGCCAGCGTCAGGCCGATACTCGATTTCAGCTTCGACGGATGTGTGGCGAGCCAGGTTGTGATGACAATTTTGCCGTGCCCCGGCCCCAGCGCGTGCAGAACGCCATAGATAAAGCTGAACGCCAGCAGGGAACCGCCCGCTTTGGTCGGGTTCTCAGCCACCGCCTTTAGCAGACCGCTCATCTGCTGGTTGACCTCACGCTGCCAGACGATGCTTTTCATCATGACCTGCGGCCAGGCCTGCCATAGCCAGACCGAACCGCAAACGGCGAACAGCAAAAAGAGCGCAAGCGGCCAGAGGTGAAGCCAGCGGCGCGGTTTCCGGACCGGAGAAGAGATCACTGACATTGTAACGTCACCTCCTGCGCGAACTGTTTACCCAACTCCATATCCTCAGGCGGTGCATCTTCCTTGTCGAGAGAGACCGCAAAGTTCAGCGTCTCCTCGCTGGGTTTCGGGGTGTGCACGCCAATTTTGCAGCTTTTTTGCAGGGCGTCCGGCAGCCGTACGTCGCTGTCTTTGTCATAGCGCATGTCGACATAGTAGGTAGGGTCAAAGGTGGAAAAACGGTACGTTTGCCCCGCCAGCGGCTGCGGATGCGCCAGAGGAAGCACGAACGTCAGCACCGCCTGGTGCCCGTCACGCGTCATACCGTATTCCGTGGGTCGGTTCAGAAATTTGACCTTTTGCCCGTTGTGCCAGAACTCCGTGAAGTAGTGCTGGCCGAGCACGTTGGCCATCACTTCCGCCGCCAGCTCTTTCCAGATTTCATCGCCGGGCTTCGCGTTTCCCGCATCGTAGAGCAGATCGGCCGAGGTGATTTCATCCATCGTCCAGCGCATCTTCAGGCCGCTCAGCTGCGTGCCGTCGGTGACCAGCTCGGTTTGAAGGTCAATAAAACTGTGAGGATGTGCGCTGGCGGTGAAGCTGATAACCGCCAAAAATAACGCCATCGCACTTTGTTTAACTGTTTGCATCAATTCCTCACGTCAAAAATTCTGTGATGTTCCCCAGCAATCCTGAGTGAAAGGCCTGCCGGCGCGCTTTTCAGCGCTCATCCTTTAGCTATTCTTATCAAACATTCACACTGGATACCCGACAGATGATGACGACGCTTGAAATTCCATCTGTGCTTTCCAGTTCGCAGCGCCGCTGCCAGGTGCTTTTGATGCTTTACCTGCCCGATGCTGCCGTCACCGCACAGAGCATAATTGCTGCCAACGGGGTGGACGACGCGATGGCACGGCAAGATATAGCCGAGACGCGCGATGAAATCCAGCGCTATCACCGGCTGGACATCGTCACGCACCACGACGGCAGCTACCGAATTGAAGGCTCAGCCCTGAATCAGCGTTTATGCCTGCTGCACTGGCTGCGTCGGGCGCTGCGGCTTTGCCCACAGTTTGTCTCGCACCAGTTTACCCCCGCATTAAAAACCGCGCTTAAACAACACGGCATTGCGCGGCCGCTATACGACGATGCGAACCTGCGGGCGCTGATCGGCTTCTGCTCACGCAAGCTTCAGCGCCAGTTTGAATGCCGCGACGTCCAGTTTTTACAGCTTTATTTACAATACTGCCTTATTCAGCACCAGCTCGGGAATACGCCGCAGTTTTCTCACGTTCAGCGCAGCTGGACCCAGTCGAGAGGGGAGTATTTTACGGCCCAGGAGATCGTGCGTCACTGGAGACGGCGCGTGCCGCAGGGTGCGCACGGCGATGAACAGCTGTTTCTGGCGCTGCTGTTTATGATGCTCCGCACGCCCGATCCGGTGCTCGATAAACACCAGCAGGATCAGCGCTTGCGCCGGGCCATCGTGCGCATGGTCGCCCGTTTTCGCTCGCAGACCGGAATGAACTTCAGCGACGAGCAAGGGCTGACCGATCAGCTGTATATCCATCTTGCTCAGGCGCTGGACCGCTCGCTGTTTGAGATTGGCATCGACACTAGCCTGCCGGAGGAGATCCATCGTCTCTATCCCCGGCTGTTACGCACCACGAAGGAAGCGCTGTTTGAGCTGGAAACGGAATTTGGGCTGCGTTTTTCTGATGAAGAAATGAGCCTTGTCGCGGTGATTTTCGGCGCCTGGCTGATGCAGGAGAGCGATCTGCACGAAAAACAGGTGATCCTGCTGACGGGAGACGATAAAGCCAGTGAGGATCTGATTGAACAGCAGCTTCGCGAGCTGACGCTGCTGCCGCTCAACATTCGCTATCTGACGCTGCAGGCTTTCCAGAAAGAGGGGGCGCCGCGCGAAGCCGCGCTGGTTATCACCCCCTACCCTACCGTCCTGCCGCTGTTCTCGCCGCCGCTGATTCATGCCGTTGAGACATTGAACCCGCAGCAGCAAGAACATATTCGCGTCATGCTTGAATCATAGCGACGCGCGAGCGGCCACTTTAGGGCGAACAACGATTGCGGGTAAGGCGACCAGCGCCATCACCCAAAAGACGCCATGCCCCAGGTGCTGGTAGAGGAACCCCGCAAAGACCGTCATGATCGCAATACTGCCCCCCATCGCAACCGCCGAATAGACGGCCTGCAGACGAATAACATCTCCACCCTCGCGCGCAGCGATATAGCGCATCGCCGCCAGATGACATACGGTAAAGGTGCCGCAGTGAAGGATTTGCGCCACTATCAGCCATGGCAGATCGGTCGTCCAGCCCATAATGCCCCAGCGCGCCACGCCGCACACGGCGGAAAGCAGCAGCAGGTCTCGCGCGCCAAAGCGACGGAACAGCTTCTTGCTCAGGGCGAAAATAATGACTTCGGCCACCACGCCCAGCGACCACAGATAGCCCACTGCGGAAGCAGAGTATCCCGCCCCCTGCCAGTAGATGGCGCTGAAGCCATAGTACGCCGCATGCGCCCCCTGAAGCAGACAAACACACGCCAGAAAACGCCAGCTCTGGGCCACCAGGCTGCGCCAGGCGGGCCAGCCGGCGCTCTCCTGATGGCGGCTTTCCCCCTGCGGCATCACCGACGGACGCAGCAGCATGCCCAGCAGCATAGAGGCAATACCGATACTCAGCAGGGCGAGAATGGCGCGGTAATCGTAAAGGCTGACCAGTTTGCCCACCAGCGCAGAGCCGATCACAAAGGCAATTGAGCCCCACAGGCGCACGCGGCCGTAGTCCATGGTGATCTGCTTTTGCCAGGTGTTCGCCAGGGCATCCGTCAGCGGTACCAGCGGTGAGAAGAACAGATTAAAGCCGACCATCACCACCATCAGCCAGGCAAACTGGTGGCTGACCCAGAAGCAGGCAACAAAGACCAGCGTCAGCAGAGCAAGAATGCGCACGGCCCTAATCAGCAAGGAGGGATCGCTGACGCGCGGGGCAATCAGCAGGCTACCGAGGAAACGCGCCACCAGCCCGGCCCCCAGCAGGACACCGATGGTCTCGGGCGACAGGCCGATACCCTTGAGCCAGACGCTCCAGAAGGGCAGAAAAATACCGTAGCTAAAGAAATAGGTGAAATAGCTGAGCGCCAGCCAGCGCGTGGAATGCAAGACCATGAATCCCTCCCGAAATCGAGGCCATAGTCTGGCGAGAATATAAAAATTAAGCAAGTCGATAGCCTGCTATAAATTAACGAAAAATTAACATATTGTGCAGTCGTCTGGCTTATGGCAGGGAATGAAAATATGTATTACGTTTAAATTACTCCACTTGCAGAGGTTTTTCTGCCATGAACTCACTACGTTATTTCGATTTCGGTCAGTCACGTCACCTGCTGCTGCTGATTGGCCGCATCGCGCTTGTCGTGCTGTTTATTATCTTTGGTTATCCAAAACTGACGGGGTTTAGCGGCACCGTGCAATATATGACCTCGCTGGGTACGCCGATGCCCATGCTGGCGGCTATTATTGCGGTGGTGATGGAAGTGCCTGCCGCCATCCTGATCGTGCTGGGCTTTTTCACCCGTCCTCTCGCGGTACTGTTTGTATTCTATACGCTGGGCACGGCGATTATCGGTCACCATTACTGGGATATGACCGGTGATGCGGTCGTGCCGAACATGATTAATTTCTATAAGAACGTCAGTATTGCTGGCGCCTTTATTTTGCTGGCCATTGTTGGTCCGGGAGCCATTTCCCTCGACCGGCGTTAAGCCATAAAAAAAGGCCGCAAGCGCGGCCTTTTTTATTTCTGCAAAGCAGAGGAATTATGCGTATACCGGGAAGCGTGCGCAGATATCCAGAACTTTACCTTTGACGCGCTCGATAACCGCTTCGTCATTGATGTTGTCCAGAACGTCACACATCCAGCCAGCCAGCTCTTTCACTTCCGCTTCTTTGAAGCCGCGGCGAGTCACGGCCGGAGAACCGATACGGATACCGGACGTCACGAACGGGCTCTTCGGATCGTTTGGAACGCTGTTTTTGTTCACGGTGATGTTGGCACGGCCCAGGGCTGCGTCAGCTTCTTTACCGGTCAGGTTCTTATCAACCAGATCCAGCAGGAACAGGTGGTTTTCAGTACCGCCGGAGACCACTTTGTAGCCACGGTTCAGGAACACTTCCACCATCGCTTTGGCGTTCTTAGCAACCTGCTGCTGATAAACCTTGAACTCAGGCTCCATCGCTTCTTTCAGCGCGACCGCTTTAGCCGCGATAACGTGCATCAGCGGGCCGCCCTGCGCGCTTGGGAATACGGCGGAGTTCAGTTTTTTGTACAGCTCTTCGTCACCGCCTTTCGCCAGGATCAGGCCACCGCGTGGACCCGCCAGGGTTTTGTGGGTGGTGGTGGTCACAACGTGAGCGTGTGGAACCGGGTTCGGGTAAACGCCAGCGGCAATCAGGCCCGCAACGTGCGCCATGTCGACGAACAGGTAAGCACCGATGCTGTCTGCGATTTCACGCATTTTTGCCCAGTCAACGATACCGGAGTAAGCAGAGAAGCCACCGATGATCATCTTCGGCTTGTGCTCTTTAGCCTGCTTAGCCATATCTTCGTAGTCAATTTTACCGGACTCATCAATACCGTAAGGGATGATGTTGTACAGTTTGCCGGAGAAGTTAACCGGGGAGCCGTGAGTCAGGTGGCCGCCCTGCGCCAGGTTCATACCCAGAACGGTATCGCCCGGCTGCAGCAGCGCGGTGTAGACCGCGAAGTTAGCCTGAGAGCCAGAGTGCGGCTGCACGTTTGCGTAGTCAGCGCCAAAAAGTTCTTTCGCACGGTCGATAGCCAGCTGCTCAACGATATCAACGTACTCGCAACCGCCGTAATAGCGCTTGCCCGGATAACCTTCAGCGTATTTGTTGGTCAGCTGAGAACCCTGCGCCTGCATAACGCGCGGGCTGGTGTAGTTTTCGGAGGCGATCAGTTCGATGTGCTCTTCCTGACGTACTTTTTCCTGCTCCATAGCCTGCCACAGTTCGGCATCATAATCGGCAATGTTCATTTCACGCTTTAACATCCGCATCTCCTGACTCAGCTAACAAGTAAATTTTGGCCTGAAAAGGCAGTCCTGTTGGACGACGGGCAACAGTATAACTGATTAGTTCTGTGATAACAGGTCTTGACAAACGATTTTACGCAAACGTTTTCCTGCGCGCCACGCAAGGGTTTGAGGAATAAAGCTCTCGCCCTTTCCAGCGGATTTCTTTTCAGGTTTGTGATGCATATTTTTCATCTTGCAAAGAACCATTTACAACGCAGGGGTATTTTTTATAAGATGCATTTAAAATACATCATTAAAGTCACATCAGAAGGATGCGCTCATGCTCGACGCTCAAACCATCGCTACCGTTAAAGCCACCATCCCCCTGCTGGTGGAAACCGGCCCTAAACTCACCGCCCATTTCTACGATCGCATGTTCACGCACAACCCGGAGCTCAAAGAAATTTTCAACATGAGCAACCAGCGTAACGGCGATCAGCGCGAAGCGCTTTTCAACGCCATCGCGGCCTACGCCAGCAATATTGAAAACCTGGCGGCACTGCTGCCCGCGGTGGAAAAAATCGCGCAGAAGCACACCAGCTTCCAGATCCAACCCGAGCAGTACAACATTGTGGGTGGCCACCTGCTGGCAACGCTGGACGAGATGTTCAGCCCGGGCCAGGAGGTGCTGGACGCGTGGGGTAAAGCCTACGGCGTGCTGGCAAACGTGTTTATCAACCGCGAAGCGCAGATCTACAGCGAAAACGCCAGCAAGAACGGCGGCTGGGAAGGCACGCGCGCCTTCCGCATCGTTGAGAAAACCCCGCGCAGCGCGCTGATTACCAGCTTTGAATTTGAGCCGGTGGACGGACAGCCGGTTGCCGATTACCAGCCGGGCCAGTATCTGGGCGTGTGGCTGAAGCCTGAAGGTTTCCCGCACCAGGAGATCCGCCAGTATTCTCTTACCCGCAAGCCAAACGGCAAAGGCTACCGCATTGCGGTGAAGCGTGAGAACGGCGGTCAAGTCTCCAACTGGCTACATAACGAAGCTAGCGTGGGCGACGTGGTCCACCTGGCCGCGCCGGCGGGCGATTTCTTCATGGCGGTTGCAGCACACACCCCGGTTACGCTGATCTCTGCAGGCGTCGGCCAAACGCCAATGCTGGCGATGCTCGATACGCTGGCGAAAGCAAACCACGGTGCGCAGGTAAACTGGTTCCACGCTGCGGAAAACGGCGACGTGCACGCCTTTGCGGATGAAGTGAAAACGCTCGGGGCGTCCCTGCCGCGTTTCACCGCGCACACCTGGTATCGCCTGCCGACGGATGAAGACCGCGCGGCAGCACGGTTTGACAGCGAAGGTCTGATGAATTTAAGCCAGATGGAAGGTGCGTTTAGCGCGCCGGACATGCAGTTCTACCTCTGTGGGCCGGTGGCGTTTATGCAGTATGCCGCAAAACAGCTGCTTGATCTGGGGGTGAACAAAGACAACATTCATTACGAATGCTTCGGGCCGCATAAGGTGCTGTAATGAAAAAGCCCCTCGTTCGAGGGGCTTTTTTTCACCGGGTGGCGGCTACGCCTTACCCGGCCTGCAAGACCGTTGGCAATGTTAAATCGCGGCGTCGTCTTCTTCGCCGGTACGGATACGGATCACGCGCGCCACGTCAAAGACGAAGATTTTACCGTCGCCGATTTTGCCCGTCTGCGCCGTGCGGATAATGGTATCCACGCAGGTATCGACGATATCGTCGCTGACCACGATTTCAATTTTCACTTTCGGCAGAAAGTCGACCATGTACTCTGCGCCACGGTAAAGCTCGGTGTGGCCCTTCTGACGACCAAAACCTTTCACTTCCGTCACGGTCATCCCGGTGATGCCGACTTCCGCCAGCGCTTCACGTACATCATCCAGTTTGAAAGGTTTAATAATCGCATCAATCTTTTTCATGGTGGGTCCTTAAACTCTTGCCTGTAAGCTGCCTCGTAATCGATTGCTCACAGTATCATATTCAGGCGAATTTTGCGGTACTACTCTTTAAAATCGTTTGCTTCAAGCTCGTGGCGTGACAGCAGCTTGTAGAACTCGGTGCGGTTGCGTCCGGCCATGCGCGCCGCGTGGGTCACATTGCCTTTGGTGATCTGCAATAGCTTGCGCAGATAGTTAAGCTCGAACTGATTCCGCGCTTCCGCAAACGTCGGCAGGGCCGTGTTTTCCCCTTCCAGCGCCTGCTCCACCAGCGCGTCGCTGATAACCGGTGAAGAGGTCAGCGCCACGCACTGCTCAATCACGTTCACCAGCTGACGCACGTTACCCGGCCAGCCTGCGGCCATCAGCCGCTTCATCGCATCGGTGGAAAACGCGCGCACGAACGGTTTATGGCGATCGGCCGCCTGGCGCAAAAGATGGTTCGCCAGCAGCGGAATGTCTTCCGCCCGTTCCGCCAGCGCAGGGATCTTCAGATTCACCACGTTCAGACGGTAGTAGAGATCTTCGCGGAACTCGTTACGGGCCATCACTTTTGGCAGGTCGCGGTGGGTGGCGGAGATAATTCGCACATTAATATCAATGTCGCGGTTGCTGCCCAGCGGGCGAACTTTTCGCTCCTGCAACACGCGCAGCAGTTTGACCTGCAGCGGCGCGGGCATGTCGCCAATCTCGTCCAGGAACAGCGTGCCGCCTTCCGCTGCCTGGAACAGCCCTTCCCGGCTGCTCACCGCGCCGGTGAATGCGCCGCGGGCGTGACCAAACAGTTCAGATTCGAGCAGCTGTTCCGGAAGCGCGCCGCAGTTAATGGCGATAAAGGCGTTTTTACTGCGCTGGCTGGCGTTATGGATCGCCTGGGCCAGGATCTCTTTCCCGGTTCCGCTCTGGCCGTTGATGAGCACGCTGACGTCGGACTGCGCCACCATCCGGGCCTGTTCAAGCAGACGCAGCATAATGGGGCTGCGGGTGACGATAGACTCCCGCCACGCTTCATCCCCCGCCGGGGCGGCATGTTCCAGCGCGCTGTCGATAGCCTTATAAAGCGCGTCTTTGTCCACCGGCTTGGTCAGGAAGCTGAATACCCCCTGCTGCGTCGCGGCAACCGCATCCGGGATCGACCCGTGCGCCGTCAGGATGATCACAGGCATACCCGGCTGCTGCTTCTGGATCTCCGCGAACAGCTGCAGGCCATCCATTTCGTCCATCCGCAGGTCGCTTATCACCAGATCGATTTTCTCGCGGCTGAGGATCTTCAGCCCCTCCAGCCCGCTTTCAGCGGTCACGACGCTGTAGCCTTCACTCACCAGACGCATCCCCAGCAGCTTTAACAGCCCGGGATCGTCATCTACCAGTAAAAGATGGGCAGGTTTACGGCTCGTCATGCTTCACATCCTCTTGTTTCGGCGTATCGCTGTCCGGTGCCGCGGATGAACTCCCCGGCTGATATTTACGCGACGAGAGCTGTCTTTCGATATCGGTCAGGTTCTCCAGCTTACGCGTCGTGGTATCCAGCTGAGTGCGTAAATGTTGCTGCTGTTGACGCAGCGTATCAAGCTCGCTGTCTGTTGACTGCTGCAGCTTGCTGTAGCGGGAGCGCTCTTCAGACAGCTGAAGCTGTAATGTCTGCCCATCGCGCCAGAGCTGGTATACCGGGCGTACCTGCACAGGAAGATTGACCACAAACGTGTCCAGTCGGGTCACATTGACGCGGCGTTCAACGGGTGTGATTTTCGCATCTGCGAGTAAAATCCCACGCTTGAAAGCGTCCTGCCAGGTGTCTTCATCCAGCATCGCCGCCTTCGAGCGGGCGTCTACCGGTGCCAGACGCTGGGCGCAATCTATTCCACGCAGCCAGAACAGCGGGTTGCTTTCAACGTCATGTCCTGACAGGTTCCAGATGTCGTCACAGCGGGTTGAGAGGAAGTCTGCCAGCTGGTTATCGGGCCATTTATCTTCCTGTTTATCGCTAATGGCACTTTGTGGCGCATGGGAAACACACCCTGCCAGAAATAAACAGGGCAGGCTCAGGCGAAGCGTTTTGCAGGAAAACACCGCGCGTACGGCGCGGAAAAAGACGTGTGACATACTCACCAGACATAGATTCATTTTATTGATTTTTCCGGCTCACGGGCAGTTCGATACGGAAGCAAACATCTGAACGTTCGTCCGCGACAATGTTTAGCTCACCCTGCATGCGTCGTATGCAGTCCCGGGCGATGCTCAGGCCTAAACCGCTTCCTTTCACCGCGCCTTTCCGCTGATGACTCCCCTGGAAAAAGGGTTCGAAGATCATGGTTTTTTCGTCATCTGGGATCGGAGTGCCGGTGTTTGCGACGTCAATAAACACCCGTGAACCATTCGTATTACTTCGGATATAAATGTTACCGGATTCAGTACCATAGTGCACCGCATTGGAGTAAAGATTATCCAGAACGCTCATCAGCAGCATGGGTTCAGCCAGGCACGCAGGCGCATTCAGTTCGACGCCGGTATGCATCATTTTAGCTCTTGCCGGCAAGCTGTGGGCGGAGATCACCATATCCACCAGCGGCTCAATTTCAACGTTTTCCAGTACGACCGCACCATCAGCCAGCTTGCGGTTGTAATCCAGCAGTTGCTCAATCAGCTTTTGCAAATTGCGGCTACTGTTATCCAGAATCTCGACAATTTCTTTCTGTTCTGGCGTAAGGGGCCCGGCCACTTCGTCGGCCAGCAGCTCCGTTCCTTCACGCATGCTGGCCAGCGGCGTTTTAAGCTCATGAGAGATATGGCGCAGGAACTGATGGCGCTGTGATTCGAGCCACGCCAGGCGCTCGGACAGCCAGATAATACGCTGGCCTACGGATCGCAGCTCGCGGGGACCTTTAAAGGCGACCGTATCCCCGAGCGATTTCCCCTCACCCAGGCGGTTGATCATACGCTGGATGCCCTTCACCGGGCCGATGATCATGCGGGTAAAGAGCAGTACCAGCCCGAGGCTCACCAGGAACAGCACCAGCGCCTGCCAGCCGAAGAACTGGCCGCGCTCGGCAATCTCCTGCTGGAGCTGCTGGCCGCGAGAGAAAATCACCGTGCGCGTTGACTGCACCATCTCGGTATTCGCGCTGGCAAAAGCTTCAAGACGCGCGGCGGCAGCGGCATCCGGGCCGCTGTTGCTGCACTGCAGCTGCGCAAGATCGTTCAAATCCTGACGTAACGCCTGATACAGCTTGTCGTCAGGCAAAACCCCCGCATGAGCGTCCAGCATTTCGCTGTAGCGTTTACGCTGACTCTGATAAACCTTTTCCAGCGTCCGATCGTCAAGCACGCAATACTGACGATAGCTACGCTCCATCTCCAGCGCGGCGTTGGTCATCGCTTCACTGCGTCTGGCGTCGATGAGTGTCGTACGGTTGGTCAAAGCCGCCTGCGCGCTCAGCGCGTTCAGACTTTGCCACGCCTGCCAGGCAAGGATCAGCAGCGGCAGCAGGATCAGCAGGAAGGCCATCATGACGAGCTGCCGCAGGGAGCGGGGGAAAACGGGCCAGCGTTTCAACGCATTACTCTCTTAACGGGGGTTTACGCAGAGCGTAACTGAGTCTGCCCTTCAGATACAACAAAGCCGGGTAAAAACCCGGCTTTGTCATGGAATGAGGCGGTGCCTAACTCGACGTTTCGCCCTGGCCTGATAAAGCATCGCTATGATCAGTAGTTGGACGGCAGGCACCTTTTTGTGCGTCATTCGAAGTTTATGTAGCGCGTCCCGGAGGGGCTGACATAAGAAGGTGAATGAGCCACTGGTTAATATTATGCAACACCCGTGCCAGAATGCAAAACAATAAATTAACATGATGAATTAAAAAGGTTTTATACATTCAAACTATTACTTGTTGGCAGAATGATTTCCAGGCTAAGTGTCGCTATTTAACAACACCTTTAGACCACGATTTTTCTACCTATATAGATCAACAAGTTAAGTGTCACCTTTTGGAGACACCCGCGAGGCGGGATTGTCGCAATTTTGCGACACGCATAAAAAAGCCCGGTGGAGCTTTCGCTTACCGGGCCTGGAAGGGTGTGGAGCTAAAACTTAACCCAGCTGCTTACGCGCGTTGCGGAAGATTCGCATCCACGGGCTGTCCTCGCCCCAGTTTTCCGGGTGCCAGGAGTTGCTCACGGTACGGAACACGCGTTCCGGGTGCGGCATCATGATGGTCGCGCGACCACTTTCGCTGGTCACTGCCGTAATACCGTTGGCGGAGCCGTTCGGGTTAGCCGGGTAGGTTTCTGTCACCTTGCCGAAGTTATCGACAAAGCGCAGCGCCACCAGGCCTTTGCTCTCCAGCTGAGCCAGATGCGCAGCATCACGTACTTCTACCTGACCTTCACCATGGGAAACGGCGATTGGCATCTGTGAACCGACCATCCCCTGCAGAAGCAGAGACGGGCTTTGGGTCACTTCCACCAGGCTGAAGCGCGCTTCGAAGCGGTCAGACTGGTTGCGCACAAAGCGCGGCCAGGCTTCGCTGCCCGGAATCAGTTCGCGCAGGTTAGACATCATCTGGCAGCCGTTACACACGCCCATCGCCAGGGTCTGCGGACGGTGGAAGAAGGTTTCGAACTCGTCACGCACGCGACTGTTGAACAGGATAGATTTCGCCCAGCCTTCGCCCGCGCCCAGCACGTCGCCGTAGGAGAAGCCGCCGCACGCCACCAGCGCCTGGAAATCTTCCAGACCGGTACGTCCGGCCAGCAGGTCGCTCATGTGGACGTCGATAGCGTCAAAGCCCGCGCGGTGGAAGGCAGCAGCCATCTCAACGTGGGAGTTAACGCCCTGCTCGCGCAGAACCGCCACTTTCGGACGCGCGCCGGTCGCAATGTATGGCGCAGCGATATCGTCGTTGATGTCGAAGGAGAGCTTCACGTTCAGGCCAGGATCCTGGTCATTAGCCTTCGCGTTATGCTCCTGATCGGCACACTCCGGGTTATCACGCAGGCGCTGCATCTGCCAGGTGGTTTCCGCCCACCACATGCGCAGCGTGGTGCGACTTTCGCTGAACACGGCGTGACCGTCGGCTTCAATGACGAAGCGATCGCCCTGAACGGCTTTACCCAGATAGTGCACGCAGTCTGCCAGACCGTGCTTCGCAAGAATCGCTTCAACCGCGTCGCGATCTGCTGCACGCACCTGAATCACGGCACCCAGCTCTTCATTGAACAGCGCCGCCAGACGGTCTTCGCCAAGCGTCGCAATGTTCGCTTCCACGCCGCAGTGGCCGGTGAAGGCCATCTCTGCCAGCGTCACCAGCAGGCCGCCGTCGGAACGGTCGTGGTAGGCCAGCAGCTTACGCTGCGCCACCAGCGCCTGAATCGCGTCGTAGAAGCCTTTCAGCTGCGTCACGTCGCGCACGTCGGCTGGCTTGTCGCCGAGCTGGCGGTAAACCTGCGCCAGCGCCGTGGCACCCAGCGCGTTATGCCCTTTGCCCAGGTCAATCAGCATCAGGGCGTTATCTTCGGTCACGAGCTGTGGCGTTACGGTATGACGCACGTCTTCCACGCGCGCAAACGCGGTAATCACCAGCGACAGCGGAGAGGTCATCTCGCGCTGCTCGCTGCCCTCCTGCCAGCGGGTTTTCATCGACATGGAGTCTTTGCCCACCGGAATGGTCAGGCCGAGAGCAGGACACAGCTCCTCGCCCACCGCTTTCACGGCTTCATACAGGCCAGCATCTTCGCCAGGGTGACCGGCAGCTGCCATCCAGTTGGCGGAAAGCTTGATACGTTTGATATCGCCAATCTGCGTCGCGGCGATGTTGGTCAGCGCTTCACCCACTGCCAGACGGGCAGAGGCCGCGAAGTCCAGCAGCGCCACCGGGGTGCGTTCGCCCAGGGCCATCGCTTCGCCGTAGTAGCTGTCGAGGCTCGCGGTGGTCACGGCGCAGTTAGCGACCGGGATCTGCCACGGGCCGACCATCTGATCGCGCGATACCATACCGGTCACGGTACGGTCGCCGATGGTCACGAGGAAGGTTTTCTCTGCCACAGCAGGCAGGTGCAGCACGCGGTTTACCGCTTCTGCCACGGTGATGCCCTGGCGATCCAGCGCTTTGCCCGCCGCTTTACGGGTCGTTACGTCGCGGGTCATCTTCGGCGTTTTACCGAGCAGAACGTCGAGCGGCAGATCGATCGGCTGGTTGTCAAAGTGTGTGTCGCTTAAGGAAAGGTGCTGCTCTTCGGTCGCTTCACCGATGACGGCATACGGCGCGCGCTCGCGGCGGCACAGCTCGTCAAACAGCGGCAGCTGGTCGGCAGCAACCGCCAGCACGTAGCGCTCCTGGGATTCATTACACCAGATTTCCAGCGGGCTCATGCCCGGCTCATCGCTCAGGATATCGCGCAGGTTGAAACGGCCGCCGCGACCGCCGTCGCTCACCAGCTCCGGCATGGCGTTGGACAAACCGCCCGCGCCCACGTCGTGGATGAAGAGGATCGGGTTGGCATCGCCCAGCTGCCAGCAGCGATCGATCACTTCCTGGCAGCGACGCTCCATCTCAGGGTTATCACGCTGCACGGAGGCGAAGTCGAGATCCGCATCAGACTGGCCGGAGGCCATAGAAGAGGCCGCGCCGCCGCCCAGACCGATATTCATCGCCGGGCCACCGAGCACGATCAGCTTCGCGCCAACGACGATCTCGCCTTTCTGCACGTGATCGGCACGGATGTTGCCGATCCCGCCCGCCAGCATGATCGGTTTGTGGTAGCCGCGCAGCTCTTCGCCGTTGTGGCTGTCCACTTTCTCTTCATAGGTACGGAAGTAACCGTTCAGCGCCGGACGACCAAACTCGTTGTTAAACGCCGCGCCGCCCAGCGGGCCTTCGGTCATGATATCCAGGGCGGTTACAATGCGCTCTGGCTTGCCGAAATCTTCTTCCCACGGCTGTTCAAAGCCCGGTATACGCAGGTTGGAAACGGAGAAACCGACCAGACCCGCTTTGGGTTTAGCGCCACGACCGGTCGCACCTTCGTCACGGATTTCACCGCCGGAGCCGGTCGCCGCACCCGGCCACGGGGAGATCGCCGTCGGGTGGTTGTGGGTTTCAACCTTCATCAGGATATGCGCAGGTTCCTGATGGAAGTCATAGCGCCCTGCTTCGCGATCGGCGAAGAAGCGGCCCACCTCGGAACCTTCCATTACCGCGGCGTTGTCTTTATAGGCAGACAGCACGTGGTCAGGGGTTTGCTCCATGGTGTTTTTGATCATTTTGAACAGCGACTTCGGCTGCTGTTCGCCGTCAATAATCCAGTCGGCGTTGAAAATCTTGTGGCGGCAGTGCTCAGAGTTAGCCTGCGCGAACATGTAGAGTTCGATGTCGTTCGGGTTACGGTTGAGCTTAACAAACGCATCCTGCAGGTAGTCGATTTCGTCTTCTGCCAGCGCCAGGCCGAGACGCAGGTTGGCGTCAATCAGCGCCTGACGGCCCTGCCCCAGCAGGTCTACGCTCTGTACCGGCGCAGGCTGATGGTGAGAGAAAAGCTTCTGCGCGTCATCGAGAGAGGCAAATACGCTCTCCATCATGCGATCGTGCAGTTCAGCCGCAACCGCCTGCCACTGCGCCTCGCTCAGGGTAGAGGCTTCCACGTAGTACGCCACGCCGCGTTCCAGACGGTTAATCTGGCTCAGGCCACAGTTGTGGGCGATGTCGGTGGCTTTGGAAGACCAGGGGGAGATGGTACCCGGACGAGGCGTCGCAAGGATCAGTTTGCCGGTTGGCGTATGGCTGCTCAGGCTTGGGCCATACTTGAGCAGGCGTTCCAGCTGTACGCGCTCCTCTGCATTCAGGGGGGCATTCAGGTCAGCAAAATGGACATACTCAGCGTAAATATTGCTTACCGGAAGGTCGGCCGCCTGAAAACGTGCCAGCAGTTTAGTGATACGGAAGGCAGACAGTGCAGGCGAACCACGCAGAATTTCCATCATAAGTCTCTCGTCTTCGAAGCGCCGGGGCGCTTACAGTGTGCGCAAGGGGGGAAAACGGGCGTCATTATAGAGAATCCTGAGCGCCGACGAAACCGTTTGCGTCGAAATAAAATTTGCACAGAGATTTAACAATAGATGTGACCTGTCTCTCTAATTGGTTGCCAAGTGGCGCAAGTTTACGCAAAATGCCGCTCATTCAATGGCAAACCTTATGATTAACATGGCTACAGCAAACTGAGGCAACCGGCGTCGCAGAGAATTAACTAATTGAAAAAATTAAAGATTAATTATCTGCTCATCGGCATTGTAACGTTGCTGCTGGCAGTGGCCCTCTGGCCTTCCATCCCCTGGTTCGGCAAAGCCGAAAACCGTATCGCCGCTATTCAGGAGCGGGGGGAATTGCGCGTCAGTACCCTCAACTCTCCGCTGATTTACAGCGACATCAACGGCAAAATCATTGGTCTGGATTATGAGCTGGCACAACAGTTCGCCGATTATCTTGGCGTGAAGCTTAAAATCACCGTCCGCCAGAATATCAACCAGCTGTTTGACGACCTCGATAACGACGATGCCGATATGCTTGCCGCCGGGCTGGTGTATAACAGCGAGCGCAGCAAAAACTACCAGCCAGGCCCGACCTACTACTCCGTTTCGCAGCAGCTGGTTTACCGCGTCGGGAGCCTGCGCCCACGCTCGCTGGCCTCGATTAACGATCGACAGCTGACGATTGCGCCCGGCCACGTGGTGATTGACGATCTGCGGGAGCTCAAGGAGAAGAAATATCCCGACCTGAGCTGGACGGTTGATCTGAAACTCGGTACGACCGAGCTGCTGGAGCAGGTAAAAGACCAGAAAGTGCCCTACACCATCGCCGATTCGGTCGCGATCAGTCTTTTCCAGCGCGTTCATCCTGAAATTGCCGTGGCGCTGGACGTCACCGACGAGCAGCCCGTGACCTGGTTTAGCCAGCTTGATGACGATCAGACCTTCTCTGCCGCGATGCTTGATTTCTTCAACACCATCAATGAGGACGGTACCCTGGCGCGTCTGGAGGAGAAGTATCTCGGGCACGGCGATGACTTTGACTACGTTGACACCCGCAGCTTCCTGCGTGCGGTGGACAGCGTCCTCCCGGACCTGCAGCCGTTGTTCGAAAAATATGCCCAGGAGATTGACTGGAAGCTGCTGGCGGCTATTTCGTATCAGGAATCCCACTGGGATACCCAGGCCACCTCTCCCACCGGCGTACGCGGTTTGATGATGTTAACCAAAAATACCGCGCTGAGCCTGGGCGTGAATGACCGGACCGATGCCGAGCAGAGCATCAGCGGCGGTGCGCGCTATCTGCAGGATATGATGGCCAAAGTACCGGAAACAGTGCCGGAAGAAGAGCGGATCTGGTTTGCGCTGGCGGCCTACAATATGGGCTACGCACATATGCTTGATGCGCGAGCGTTGACGGCCAAAACGAAAGGTAACCCGGACAGCTGGTCAGACGTTAAACAGCGCCTGCCGCTGCTGAGCCAGAAGCCATGGTATAACAAGCTGACATACGGCTACGCTCGCGGACATGAAGCCTACGCCTACGTGGAAAATATCCGTAAATATCAGATTAGCCTGGTTGGGTATCTGCTGGAGAAAGAGAAAGAGGCGACGGAGGCCAAACAGCTGGCTCAAAGTTACCCGGTCGTGGCGCCGGACGAGCTTAATCGTCCGACGGCTTCAATTCTGCCTTTTGCTGCTTTTTCTGCTGACGGCGCATTCGAAAGAAATCGCTTAATAGCCCCGAACACTCTGGTGCAAGCACCCCACCGATAGTCTTCACCTGATGGTTCATCCCCGGGTGACCCAGCACGTCCATCAGCGAACCGGCCGCACCGGTTTTTTCATCCCGCGCACCAAAGACCAACGTCCCAATCCGGCTGTGCACCATCGCGCCGGAGCACATCACGCACGGCTCCAGCGTCACATACAGCGTGGTATCAAGCAGGCGATAGTTTTGCAGCACCAGACCGCCCTGGCGAAGCGCCATGATTTCGGCGTGTGCAGTAGGATCGTGGCGGCCTATAGGACGGTTCCACCCTTCACCAATCACCTGGTTGTTATGAACCAGCACCGCACCCACGGGCACTTCACCCTCTTCCCAGGCGCGTTGAGCCAGCGTCAGCGCATGGCGCATCCAGTATTCATGATTGTGTTCAGGATTGGACAACGTTTGATACTCCAGTCGAAAAGCGGGCGGCATTATACACAGCCCATATAGATAAGACTATTCGAGTTGCTGAAGTTCGCCCGATGGCGTGACGCGCCAGCGGTGCTGGCAAAAATAGAGCAACGGGTTGTCCTGCTTGCTGTCGCTGTAGCCGCTGTACAGGCGCAGCGGAGTGCCGATGCGTTTCTCCAGCTGGACCACTTTTTCATGCCCCAGGCAGCGCATAGTCAGCACCCAGCCGCCGTAGCCGCGGGCAATTTGCGTGGCGATAAGATTGACGCGCGGTAGCCATGGGGTATCAAAATAGACCTGCTCCACCAGCGTCTGTGGGGAGCCGGTAATCAGCCAGATGTCGGCATCGTTCGCGTCGAGATAGCCTGTAAGGCGCGCCTGCACCACCGGGAAGGCGGCAACGTGGCCGCGAAACCAGTGCGCAAAATCCTTTTCGAGCTGTTTGAGCCGCGCTTCGCTGTGCCCAAAGGTACATCCCCACAGCAGCAGGCTCATCGGCCATCGCGCCGCCCGGCCTTTCACCAGCAGCGCGATACCGATAACCGGTAAGAGCGGCAGCACGAGCAGCGCATTCAAAGGCTGACGCCGCAGCAGGTAACGCATAAATGTACCAAACATATCCTGCTGATGCAGCGTTCCATCCAGGTCGAAAAAGACAACGCGACGCGCGTGATTTGCCAAACCTTACTCCTCTGGGTCGTTGAATCCTAACAGCCAGGTAAACAGGAACCCGGCGATCACCGCTACTAAATAGCCTAACAGATAGAGCATCACTTTTCCGGTCACGATGGTTAATGCCAGCGGTAAACCTGAAAGCCCGAAGGTGATCACGGTGGTGACTTTCCAGTAGCTGATAAGCGCCCCGCCTACCGCGCCCCCCAGACAGGCGGCAAGGAACGGTTTACCCAGCGGCAGCGTAACGCCGAAAATCAGCGGCTCGCCGATGCCGAGCAGTCCGACCGGGAGCGCACCTTTAATCATTTTTTTCAGTCGCGCGTTGCGGGTTTTCATCAGTACGGCAATCGCCGCGCCGACCTGCCCCACCCCCGCCATCGACAGGATAGGCAGAAGCGCGTTATAGCCGTGCGCCTGCACCAGCTCGACGTGGATCGGCACCAGCCCCTGATGCAGACCGGTCAGCACCAGCGGCAGGAAGGTACCTGACAGCACTGCCCCCACCAGCAGGCCACCGCGATCGATCGCCAGAGACGCACCGTGGGCGATGGCTTCAGAGATCCACCCGCCTAGCGGCTGGAGGGCCACAATCGCAATGCTACCGGTAATCAGCGTGGTGAGCAGCGGGTTGAGGATAAGCTCGATCGAGCCAGGCAGAACCGCGCGCAGCCTTTTCTCGATCCAGCACATCAGGATGACCACCAGCAGCACGGCAATCACCCCACCGCGCCCGGGCTGGAGCGCCTCACCAAACAGCGTGATCTGCGCCAGCTGAGGGCTGGACAAGATGCCCGCCATCACGCCGCCCATGGCCAGCGATCCGCCAAACACCTTCGCGGTGTTAACCCCGACCAGAATGTTCATGATAGCGAACACCGCGCTGCCGAAGATCCCGAGAATCCCCAACAGGTTCGGATACTGCGTGGCGAAATCCCCCACTATATCCGGTCGCTTGAGGATATTGATGATCCCGGTGATCAGGCCCGAGGCAATAAACGCCGGGATCAGCGGAATAAAGACGTTTGCCAGCTGTCGCAGCGCGTCGCTCATGGGGGCTTTGTATTTGGCTTTCGCCTGTGCTTTGGTGCGTTCCGCATCGTCAATCGACGCGCTCGCGCTAACGCCCATCAGCGCGCGCATGGCATCGACAACCTGCGCCGCTTTCCCCGGCCCGACGATCAGCTGATGCTGCTGGCCCTGTTTCACGTAGCCGCTGACCCCGGACAGTTGCTTCAGACGCGCTACGTCAAGCTGGTCGTCGCTATGCACCTCGACGCGCACGCGCGTCATGCAGTTTTCGAGACGCTGAATATTTTTTTCCCCGCCAATCCCCTGCAGGATATCGCTGGCGAGCGCTGCTGTTTTGTCCATAGACGCCTCTGTTAGTTTTCTAATGCCGCCCGTAAGAAGCCGTTATGCGCAGCGAGTTTGGCTCTCGCGGTCGCTGCATCCAGCCCGCTTAAGATCATCAGAATGGCCGGTTTAACATCGTGATCGGTCTGCTTGAGTACCGCTTCTGCCTCTTCACGGCCTGCGCCTGTTGCCTCCATCACCATGCGGCAGGCTCTATCTACCAGCTTGACGTTAGTGGCCTGCATATCCACCATCAGGTTCTGATACACCTTGCCGAACTTCACCATCGCGCCGGTGGAGATCATATTGAGCACCAGCTTTTGCGCGGTCCCGGATTTCAGGCGCGTGGAGCCGGTGAGCGCTTCCGGTCCGACAACCGGAGAGATGGCGATAGCGGCCACCTGCGCAATCGGGGAGCCCGGATTACAGGAGATGGCCACCGTCGTGCAGCCGGTCCGGTTGGCGTATTCCAGGCCGCCAATGACGTACGGCGTGCGCCCGGATGCCGCCAGCCCGACCACCAGATCCTTCGCGGTCAGATTCAGCCCCTTCAGATCATCCTCACCCAGCTGTTTGTTATCTTCGGCCCCTTCAACGGCTTTCAGCAGCGCACCGGGTCCACCGGCAATCAACCCAACGACCAGACCGTGCGGAACCCCAAAGGTTGGCGGACATTCTGACGCATCCAGAACCCCAAGACGCCCGCTGGTGCCCGCCCCCATGTAGATAATGCGACCGCCGGCCTTAAGGGCTTCCGCCGCCGCATCGACCGCTTTCGCCACCTCGGGTAATGTCTCTTTCACTGCCTGCGCGACCAGCGTATCCTGTTGATTAAAGCGGTTAACCAGCTCCAGGGTGGAGAGAGCATCCAGATCCATGGTTTGCGGGTTACGCGTTTCAGAAACAAGTGAGCCAAGATTCATTTTTTTACCTCAAGAATTTTTAATTCATAATAATCACACTATAATGGAATATAAAATTCATTCAGGCGAGCAAAATTCGTATTTGCGCAGATAATCACATTTTCGCCAGGAGACCGTATGAACTGTTTAATTCGCATTCGCCAGCGCTACGCAGGCTTTGCCCAAAGCGACAAGAAGCTGGCGGATTTTCTGCTTTCTCAACCCGACCATGCGCGCCATCTGAGCTCGCAGCAGCTGGCGAGTGAAGCCGGCGTGAGCCAGTCCAGCGTGGTGAAATTTGCCCAGAAGATTGGCTTTAAGGGGTTCCCCGCCCTCAAGCTGGCGATCAGTGAAGCGCTGGTGAGCAACCCCAACCCGCAGTCAATGCCGGTGCATAATCAGATCCGCGGTGATGACCCGATGCGGCTGGTTGGCGAAAAGCTGATCAAAGAGAACGTGGCGGCCATGCATGCGACGCTCGATGTGAATACGGAAGAGAAGCTGCTGGAGAGCGTGGCGATGCTTCGCGGCGCGCGGCGGATCGTTCTGACCGGTATCGGCGCGTCCGGACTTGTAGCGCGTAACTTTGGCTGGAAGCTGACGAAAATTGGGCTTAACGCCATCGTCGAGCAGGATATGCACGCCCTGCTGGCAACCGTACAGGCGATGGATCCTGACGATCTGCTGCTGGCCATCTCTTACTCCGGCGAGCGCCGTGAAATCAACATGGCGACCGATGAGGCGCTGCGCGTCGGCGGAAAAATTCTGGCGATCACCGGTTTTACGCCAAATGCTCTGCAGCAGCGGGCAACGCGCTGTTTATACACCATTGCCGAAGAGCAGGCCACGCGCAGCGCGGCTATCTCGTCCACCAGCGCGCAAATGATGCTGACGGACCTGCTGTTTATGGCGCTGGTGCAGCAGGATCTGGAGCGCGCGCCCGAGCGCATTCGTCACAGCGAAGAACTGGTAAAGAAACTGGTTTGACGCGTATAATGCCCGCCCAGTTTGTGTTGTTTCTGAGAATTTCCTGATGGCGCTGTTAATTACCAAAAAATGCATTAATTGCGATATGTGCGAGCCCGAATGCCCAAACCAGGCGATTTCGATGGGCGACAGCATCTATGAGATTAACAGCGACCGCTGCACGGAATGCATCGGCCACTATGAAACGCCGACCTGTCAGAAAGTGTGCCCGATCCCGAATACCATCCTGAAGGATCCGGCCCACGTCGAGAGCGAAGAGCAGCTATGGGATAAGTTTGTCCTGATGCATCACGCGGACAAACTTTAACTTTCGATAATCACCGTTGCGCTGGCATAGTGGCGTTCATCAGCGATCGTCACGTGCATGTGATTCACCCCAAGCTTCTCCGCCAGCTTTTGCGCTTCTCCCCACAGACGCAGGCTCGGTTTGCCCAGCTCATCGTTAAACACTTCGAACTGGTTAAACGCCAGACCGTTACGAATGCCGGTGCCAAAGGCTTTGGCCGCCGCCTCTTTTACCGCAAAGCGCTTTGCCAGAAAGCGCACCGGCTGCTGATGCGTTTCCCAGATAGCCCATTCGTTATCGCTCAGCACGCGTCTTGCGAGGCGATCGCCGCTACGGGCGATCACCGCTTCAATGCGGGCTATTTCAACGATATCGGTGCCTAAGCCCAGAATGGCCATTACTGACGCGCTTCCTGCATCAGGCGTTTCATTTCTGAAACCGCCTCTTTCAGACCGCTCATCACCGCGCGGCCAATGATGGCGTGGCCGATGTTCAGCTCGTGCATTTCAGGCAGAGCGGCAATGGCCTTCACGTTGTGGTAGGTCAGGCCGTGACCGGCGTTGACCTTCAGGCCCAGGCTTGAGGCATACGTGGCCGCTTTGGCGATACGCTCCAGCTCTTTAGCCTGTTCAGCATCATTTTTGGCATCGGCATAGCAGCCGGTGTGGATTTCGATATACGGCGCGCCCACGTCGGCCGCCGCTTTAATCTGGGCGAAATCGGCGTCGATAAACAGAGAAACCAGGATACCGGCATCCGCCAGGCGCTTGCAGGCATCGCGCATTTTGTCGAGCTGCCCGGCCACATCCAGACCGCCTTCGGTGGTCACTTCCTGGCGTTTTTCCGGCACCAGGCAGCAGAAATGCGGCTGGGTCTCGCAGGCAATGGCCAGCATCTCTTCGGTGACCGCCATCTCCAGATTCATACGGGTGTCCAGCGTCTGACGCAGAATGCGCACGTCGCGGTCAGTAATGTGGCGACGGTCTTCGCGCAGGTGAACGGTAATGCCGTCGGCGCCAGCCTGTTCAGCGATAAACGCCGCCTGAACCGGATCGGGATACGCCGTGCCGCGCGCATTACGCAGCGTGGCGATGTGATCGATGTTGACGCCTAACAGTAATTCAGCCATGACAATCCTCGGTTTTCTTTTCGATTCTGTGGTCTAACGTTTCGGCACAAACTGCCTGAATAATTCGCGGCTCTTTAAGGGCTTGCCGCCAAGATACGGCTTGAGGGCAATCCGGGTAAAGCGTTTTGCCGCGCGCAGGGTGTCCTGGTCGGGAAACTCGCGCTCATACAGCGCCCGGAGCTGGCGCCCGGTAAAGGTGCTATTGTCAATAACGATACTGGCAATGAAGCCTTTTTCTTCGCGGTAGCGGTAGGTCATGGTGTCTTCCACTTCGTCACCGCTGCCCGCACAGTGCAGAAAATCTACGCCGTACCCGAGGTGGCCCAGCAGCGCCAGTTCGAAACGGCGCAGCGCAGGTTCGGGCGCGCCGGTTGCGCCAGCAAGCGCCTGGATACAGTGCAGATAATCGAAGAAAAGTTCCGAGAAGCGAGTCTCATGTTCAAGGACGCGGGAGATGAGCTCGTTGACATACAGACCGCTGTAGAGCGTGATGCCAGAAAGGGGAAGCGCCAGGGAGACGGCTTCGGCGCTGCGCAGGGTTTTGACTTCCCCTCGCCCGCCAAAGCGAACCAGCAACGGCGTAAAAGGCTGTAAGGCACCTTTCAGATTAGAACGTTTGGAACGTGCGCCTTTCGCAACAAGGCGCACGCGGCCCGACTCTTCCGTGAAGACGTCCAGCATGAGGCTGGTTTCGCTCCAGGGACGACTATGCAGGACAAAGGCGCGCTGCCATCCATCCATATGCTCGTCGTCTTAAGTTACTGGTCTTCGCCGTAACCGAGGCTGCGCAGAGCACGCTCATCATCGGCCCAGCCAGATTTCACTTTCACCCACAGTTCGAGGTGAACCGGCGCTTCGAACATCTCCATCATGTCCTTACGGGCTTCGATACCGATGGTTTTGATCTTGGCCCCTTTGTTGCCGATCACCATCTTCTTCTGCCCCTCGCGCTCAACGAGGATCAGGCCGTTGATGTCGTAGCCACCGCGCTCGTTGGTCTGGAAACGCTCGATCTCCACCGTCACAGAGTACGGCAGTTCAGCGCCCAGGAAACGCATCAGCTTTTCACGGATGATTTCAGAGGCCATAAAGCGCTGAGAGCGATCGGTGATGTAGTCTTCCGGGAAGTGATGAATCGCTTCCGGCAGATGCTTACGCACGATGCCCGCGATGGTATCAACGTTCAGGCCGGTCTCAGCAGACAGCGGAACGATATCGAGGAAGTTCATCTGGCTACCCAGCCACTGCAGATGCGGCAGCAGGTCGGCCTTTTCCTGCACGTTATCAACCTTGTTGACCGCGAGGATGACCGGCGTTTTGCCGTCACGCAGCTTGTTCAGCACCATCTCGTCGTCCGGCGTCCAGCGGGTGCCTTCCACAACGAAAATCACCAGCTCTACGTCGCCGATCGAGCTGCTCGCCGCCTTGTTCATCAGGCGGTTGATGGCACGCTTCTCTTCCATGTGCAGGCCCGGGGTATCGACGTAGATCGCCTGATACGCGCCTTCAGTATGGATGCCGACGATGCGGTGACGCGTGGTCTGCGCCTTACGCGAGGTGATTGAAATCTTCTGCCCAAGCAGATTATTCAGCAGGGTGGATTTGCCAACGTTCGGACGTCCGACGATGGCAATAAATCCGCAATAGGTTTTCTCTTCGCTCATTCCAGCTCCAGCATTTTTAACGCCTGTTCGGCGGCAGCCTGTTCAGCCTTACGACGGCTTGAACCTGTGCCCACCACCGGTTCACTCAGGCCACTGACCTGGCAATGGATGGTAAATTCCTGATCGTGCGCTTCGCCACGTACCTGCACCACCAGATAAGACGGCAGCGGCAGATGACGGCCCTGCAAATATTCCTGCAGACGCGTTTTCGGATCTTTTTGTTTATCGCCTGGGCTGATTTCGTCCAGACGAGTCTGATACCAGTTCAGGATCAGCTTTTCTACGGTCTGGATATCGCTGTCCAGGAACACACCACCAATTAATGCTTCGACCGTATCGGCAAGAATAGATTCACGACGGAAGCCGCCGCTTTTCAGTTCACCCGGTCCAAGACGCAGACATTCGCCCAGTTCAAACTCGCGCGCGATTTCCGCAAGGGTATTACCCCGAACCAGAGTGGCACGCATGCGGCTCATATCACCCTCGTCCACACGCGGGAAACGGTGATAAAGCGCATTCGCAATCACGAAACTTAAAATAGAGTCGCCTAAAAACTCGAGACGCTCATTATGTTTGCTGCTGGCACTGCGGTGGGTTAATGCCTGTTGCAACAGCTCCTGATGATGAAAAGTGTAGCCCAGCTTCCGTTGAAGCCGATTAATTACGATGGGGTTCATGCGATACCAGTAAATGAATGCGTCAAAAATGCAGCACACGAAACCGACCTGAGAAAACCAACGCGGTTTCGTGTGCCGTGGCACCCTTGCAGGGCCAACCTTAAACTTCGGGGGAATATTCTATACACAACGGCAGGGGATGTCGTTAGTTCGAAGAGATTTATCGTGGAAATAATTCACGTAGCCGCTAATTAAAGCGGCTACGCGTTCATTTATTGAGAATTAATGGATTCCGCCAATACGATTCAGGCGTACACCGGTCGGCCATTCGCCTTCCTGTTTCTCAAAACTCATCCAGATGGCGGTGGCTTTACCGACCAGATTCGCTTCCGGCACAAAGCCCCAGTAACGGCTGTCCGCGGAATTATCGCGGTTGTCACCCATCATGAAGTAATGTCCTGGCGGTACAATCCAGCTCGCCAGCTGCTGGCCCGGCTGGCGATAGTACATACCCAGCTGATCCTGCGCGATTGGCACAGTGAGGATTCGGTGCGTCACATCGCCCAGCGTCTCTTTGCGCTCAACCAGACGGATGCCGTCCTCTTTGGTTTCACCTTTCGGTACCTGGAAGAACCCGCTGCTCGCTTCGCCGCCGTTACGACGGGCAAAGGTCTGCACAAAATCACTTGGCTCAACGTTTGAGTAGGTGATTGGCAGCGCGTTTTCACAGGCGGTACCGGAGCTGCAGCCCGGCTGAACGGTGACTTCTTTCGCAACCGGATCGTAAGTTACTTTATCACCCGGCAGACCTACCGCGCGCTTGATGTAGTCCAGGCGCGGATCTTCTGGATATTTAAACACCACGATGTCGCCACGTTTCGGGTGGCCGGTTTCGATCAGCGTTTTCTGGTAGATAGGATCTTTAATGCCGTAGGCAAACTTCTCTACCAGAATAAAATCACCAATCAGCAGCGTTGGCATCATTGAACCTGATGGGATTTGGAACGGCTCGTAAATAAACGAACGTACCACCAGCACAATCGCCAGCACCGGAAATACCGAGGCGCCCGTTTCCAGCCAGCCCGGTTTCGGGCCAACTTTCTTCAGCGTTTTCGCATCAATCCCATCGCCAGTGGCTGCCTGTGCGGCAGCCTGACGTTCACGACGTTTTGGGGCGAAGATAAACTTATCCAGACACCACAGCAGACCCGTCACCAGGGTAGCAATGACCAGGATCAGGGCAAACATGTTCGCCATGCCAACTCCTTAGGGTTATTTGCCGTCTTTACCAACATGAAGGATGGCAAGGAATGCTTCCTGCGGCAGCTCGACGTTACCGACCTGCTTCATACGCTTCTTACCTTCTTTCTGCTTCTGCAGCAGCTTTTTCTTACGGCTGACGTCACCGCCATAGCACTTCGCCAGAACGTTTTTACGCAGCTGTTTCACGGTTGAACGCGCGATAATGTGATTGCCAATGGCCGCCTGAATCGCGATATCGAACTGCTGACGCGGGATCAGATCTTTCATCTTCTCAACCAGCTCGCGACCACGGTACGGCGCATTGTCGTTGTGGGTGATCAGCGCCAGCGCATCCACACGCTCGCCGTTGATCAGCACGTCCACACGCACCATGTTGGAGGCCTGGAAGCGTTTGAAGTTGTAATCCAGTGACGCATAGCCACGGGAAGTCGACTTCAGACGGTCGAAGAAGTCGAGTACCACTTCCGCCATTGGGATCTCATAGGTCAGCGCTACCTGGTTACCGTGGTAAACCATGTTGGTCTGCACGCCACGCTTCTCAATACACAGCGTAATGACGTTACCCAGGAATTCCTGCGGCAGCAGCATGTGACACTCTGCAATAGGCTCACGCAACTCCTGAATGTTGTTCAGCGGAGGCAGCTTGGACGGGCTATCAACGTAGATCACTTCTTTCGAGGTGGTTTCAACTTCATAGACTACGGTCGGCGCCGTGGTGATCAGATCCAGATCGTATTCACGCTCCAGACGCTCCTGAATGATCTCCATGTGCAGCAGACCGAGGAAGCCACAGCGGAAGCCGAAGCCCAGCGCCGTTGAGCTTTCTGGCTCGTAGAACAGGGAAGCATCGTTCAGGCTCAGTTTACCGAGCGCGTCACGGAAGTTTTCGTAGTCGTCAGAGCTGACCGGGAACAGACCCGCGTAAACCTGCGGTTTCACCTTTTTAAAGCCTGGCAGCGCTTTATCTGCCGGGTTACGCGCACCGGTCAGGGTATCGCCCACCGGCGCACCGAGGATGTCTTTAATGGCGCAGACCAGCCAGCCTACCTCGCCGCATCTCAGCTCGGTACGGTCAACCTGTTTTGGCGTGAAAATGCCCAGACGGTCGGCGTTGTAGACCTGTCCGGTACTCATTACCTTGATTTTGTCGCCTTTACGCATGGTGCCGTTTTTAATACGCACCAGTGAGACAACGCCCAGATAGTTATCGAACCAGGAGTCGATAATCAGCGCCTGCAGCGGGCCATCCGGATCGCCTTCCGGGGCCGGAATGTCACGTACCAGACGTTCCAGCACGTCGGTTACGCCCACACCGGTTTTCGCGGAGCAGCGCACGGCATCGGTCGCGTCAATGCCGACAATATCTTCAATCTCTTCCGCTACGCGCTCAGGATCGGCGGCTGGCAGGTCGATTTTGTTCAGAACCGGCACAACTTCGAGATCCATTTCCATCGCGGTGTAGCAGTTTGCCAGGGTCTGGGCTTCAACGCCCTGCCCGGCATCCACCACCAGCAGCGCGCCTTCACAGGCCGCGAGCGAGCGTGAAACCTCATAGGAGAAGTCAACGTGGCCTGGGGTGTCGATAAAGTTCAGTTGATAGGTTTCACCATCAGCCGCTTTGTAATCAAGCGTAACGCTCTGCGCTTTAATGGTGATACCGCGTTCGCGTTCCAGGTCCATGGAGTCCAGAACCTGGGCTTCCATTTCACGATCAGACAGGCCACCGCAAATCTGGATAATACGGTCAGACAGCGTCGACTTACCGTGGTCAATGTGAGCAATGATCGAAAAGTTACGTATGTTCTTCATATAGTTAAATAATTATGCCTTACGAATTCCTGGAGGCCGCTGTTCTTAGCCTGACGTTTTTCAGTGCGAAAACGCAGCATTCTACACTACATCCTCGCTACCTGGAAATGCACTTAGAAGCAGGTATAGCGTGAAGAAAGGCCGTTTTCTGTTTTAGGGTGTAAAAAATGATAAAGCCCGATGGATCACCGGGCCTCAGAAGAGAGCGTTTCAACACGAAGCTGGTCTGGCGCCAGCCCAACGCTGAGAATGACAGGCTGCCATTCCTCGCGCGCGGCGAGCGTCGGAGAGAGCCCTTTGGCAAGCCAGAATCCTCCCATACCACCTAATGCGGCACCGCACATGGCGGCCACATCGGTACCAAAGAACATCTGAAACAGGCCGCCCATGATAAACAGGCCAACCAGAGGAGAGAGATACACCAGCATAGCGGAGCTGAGCAGGCTGCCTTCCGCGATGCCCAGTTCCACCTTTTGTCCCGCCATCAGCGGCTGTTCGCTTGGCACAGAAATCGTGTGCGATGTTTGTGGCCCGAGCTTATTCAGCACGCGGCTGCCGCAGCCGGCGCGAGATGCGCAGCTATTACATGAGGCTTTTACATCGCAGCTCACCAGCGCTATGCCGTTCTGCCACGAGACAACCGTCGCCCACTCTTTGATCATTGTGCGGCCCTGAATTTAATGCTGTCGGAGATGCGCTTCGCAGTTTGCGGAGGAAGTTCACCCACAATGGTGATCTCTGCATTATCACGTACCGTTGTACTCACCGTACGGCGCCCGGTACGCAGCATTTGTTCAGCGCTGTTTGCCGTTGCACGATTGATATTCACCGAGAAGCTGAACAAACCATCCGAATAAAGGCGCGATTCCACCGGCGTTTCAATCGTTGGCAGCTGACGACGGCTGCTGGACACTTCACTAAACCCTTGCGGGATCCAGGCAGGTACCCAGTTGAAATTAACGGAATCCCCGGCAGGAACAGAAAGCAGCGGCGGCAGGCTGGCCTTAGCCAGATTCTGCATGCTGTTGCCAACCTGATTGTTCACGCTGAAGGAGATAACCCGGAACTGTTCCAGCGTTTCACCGTCACGGTCGAGCAGGTCTACACGCATGGGGAGTTTGGTTTCGGCATCAATCCAGACAATATAGCTGTAGCGCGTTCCATCACGGGCAACAACGCGAATTACCTCGCACAGTCTGTCCGCGATGCGGGTACGCCCTACCGAAATAAAATCGTAGTAAGGGGCAAGCCGTTTGAAGTCGGTGTAAATGAGTGACGGCAGGGAATCAACGATATAGTCGCCATTCAGCGTGAAAGGCTCCAGGCCTGGCTCGAAATAGCTGATCTCGTTACCACGCTGGACAACTTCCCGGCGCGGGCCATCCATCTGTAAAAGCTGGGCGAGCGGCTGGTTATCAAGACGGGCATGACGATAGCGTAACGACTCGACGCCCTGCTTATTGATGCTGATAAATGCCAACTCATAATTGAGTGACTGGCTGGCCAGATTCATTTGCTGCAACAACGCCCCGGATGAAACATCAGCCGAGGCGTTGGCAGAGAAGAACAGGCTACCCGCCATCAAAGACATGGCGAACCAAAGTTGCTTCATTACTGCGATTGCGTTCCTAAAGTTTGGTTTCCGGGCACCTGCACAGCAGCTTGCTGTGTCTGCGCCTGCTCAAACTGAAGCTGTTCAGAGTGCAGACGACGCTGCAACTCGTAATCCTGCAACATCGCATTAATGCGACGGCGCTGCTCCTGAACCTGCTGTTGCTGACCGCCGCTGGCGGATGCATCAGCCGGTACGCCCAGGCTTACCGGGCTGGCTTTGCCCATCATCGGCAGTGTGTTAAACACTGGCGCTTCTGGCTGCTGATTAGTTTCAGACTGAGTATTATAGTGCTGGACGCCAACAATAACTGCAAGCGATACGCATGCAGCCACACCCATTTGGGTAAGCTGGCTGGCCCACGGACGCACCTTTTGCCAGAACGGCATTTTCTGCCACTGGTGAGGCGCGGGTTGAGCTTCAGGAATCAGCGGAGTGGTCTGATGAACAGGCTCATTCTCAATCGCCGCCATGACGCGGGCTGAGATATCGAAATGGAGAACCTCGCCGGTGTCACCGCGAAGGGTGTCACGGATGAGATGGTAACTCTCCCAGGTCTCTTGCATTTCGGGAGAATGAGAAAGCTCGTTGAGCAGCTCACTATCTACCGTTTCACCATCCATTAAAGCGGAAAGTTTTTCTTTCTGCATGCCTAATACCTTTTCCAGTATCCCGCTATCGTCAACGCCTGATAAGCGGTTGAACTTTATTATCAATAGCTTCTCGCGCACGGAAAATTCGTGAACGTACCGTGCCGACCGGACAATCCATGATAGCGGCTATCTCTTCATAGCTCAGACCATCCAGCTCCCGTAACGTAATTGCCATGCGTAAATCTTCCGGGAGCGACTCGATCGTGCGAAAAACGATTTGTCTCAGTTCTTCTGACAACATTAAGTTCTCAGGGTTCGAAATTTCTTTCAAAGCGCCGCCACTTTCGAAGTTTTCGGCGTCAATTGCGTCCACATCACTTGACGGCGGACGACGGCCCTGAGCGACCAGATAATTCTTTGCCGTATTGACCGCAATACGGTACAGCCAGGTATAAAAAGCACTATCTCCCCGGAAAGAATCCAGCGCGCGATAGGCCTTAATAAAAGACTCTTGCACCACATCAGGCACATCGCCTGACGGTACATAGCGGGAAACCAGGCTCGCCACCTTATGCTGGTAGCGGACCACCAGTAGGTTAAAGGCTTTCTGATCTCCCTTCTGGACCCGTTCAACCAGGACCTGGTCCGTTAACTGCTCGCTCATCCGAGGTAATGTCTCCCCAAACCTAAATTCCACGCGTTATCGAAACGCCACTCTAAAAATACCGCACTTTGAGCAAGCACCAGATTAGAGTGTCTGATCTTCAATAAGTTCCTTAACGCCTTTGTTTTTGTTCATCGCGCCGCAGACTGTTCATTTTCTCTCATTATAAGTCTGTTCACGATACGCACCACTTTCTGACAAGAAACATCTTTTTCCCGCCAGAAGAGTAACGCAACACAGGCTTTATTTCACCACAAAATCTGACGCTAACGATCTGCTTCGCAAAATAATTTCACTCATTTACCCTCCGTTTACCCCCGCTTACGAGTTTAGCCTTTGCGACAGCCTCTAAAAAATACGTGCGATACATCGCATTCAGGTGCTATTCTGACCCAACAATGTTTAGTAAATTAAACAATAATCATGAACACAACACCTGAACTCCATTGTGATGTACTGATCATCGGCAGCGGCGCTGCCGGTCTCTCTCTGGCGCTGCGCCTGGCCGAGCATCAAAACGTTATCGTTCTGAGTAAAGGACCGATAAGTGAAGGTTCCACGTTTTATGCTCAGGGTGGCATTGCCGCCGTGTTTGATGAGACAGACAGCATTGCATCCCACGTTGACGATACGCTAATTGCCGGAGCCGGGATCGTGGATGCGCACGCCGCAGAGTTTGTCGCCAGCAACGCCCGTCACTGCGTTCAGTGGCTCATCGACCAGGGCGTTTTATTCGATACCCAGGTTCAACCTAACGGTGAAGAGAGCTACCACCTGACTCGCGAAGGCGGCCATAGCCACCGCCGCATCCTGCACGCAGCGGATGCCACCGGAAAAGAAGTGGAAACCACGCTGGTCAGCAAAGCGCTGAACCATCCTAATATTCGCGTTCTCGAGCGAAGTAATGCCGTTGACCTGATTATCTCAGACAAAATTGGCCTGCCCGGCACGCGTCGCGTGGTGGGTGCCTGGGTCTGGAACCGTAATAAAGAGAAGGTGGAGACCTGCCAGGCGAAGGCTGTGGTACTGGCGACGGGCGGCGCTTCAAAAGTGTATCAGTACACCACGAACCCGGACATTGCCTCCGGAGACGGTATCGCTATGGCCTGGCGCGCAGGCTGCCGGGTGGCAAACCTCGAGTTTAATCAGTTTCACCCAACCGCCCTGTTCCATCCTCAGGCGCGCAACTTCCTTCTGACGGAAGCCCTGCGCGGTGAAGGCGCTTATCTGAAGCGCCCTGATGGGTCCCGCTTTATGCCCGACTTTGACGCCCGGGGTGAACTGGCCCCGCGTGATATCGTTGCCCGCGCCATCGACCACGAAATGAAGCGCCTTGGCGTGGACTGCATGTATCTCGATATCAGCCATAAGCCAGCAGAGTTCATTCGCCAGCATTTCCCGATGATTTACGAAAAGCTGCTCAGTCTTGGCATTGATTTAACGCGCGACCCGGTGCCAATTGTGCCAGCAGCACACTATACCTGCGGTGGCGTAATGGTTGACGATCATGGACGTACCGATGTGGATGGTCTGTATGCTATCGGTGAGGTCAGCTATACCGGACTGCACGGCGCGAACCGTATGGCCTCTAACTCGCTGCTTGAGTGTCTGGTGTACGGCTGGTCGGCGGCGGAAGACATCACGAAGCGCATGCCTTACGCCCGCGAGACAGAGCACCTGCCAGCCTGGGATGAAAGTCGAGTGGATAACCCGGACGAGCTGGTCGTGATCCAGCACAACTGGCATGAGCTGCGGCTGTTTATGTGGGACTACGTAGGGATTGTGCGCACCACGAAACGTCTGGAACGCGCCTTGCGCCGCATCACCATGCTGCAGCAGGAAATTGATGAGTATTATGCCAATTTCCGCGTATCCAATAATCTGCTGGAGCTGCGCAATCTGGTGCAGGTTGCCGAGCTGATTGTTCGCTGCGCGATGATGCGTAAAGAGAGCCGCGGGCTGCACTATACCCTGGACTACCCGGATCAGCTTGCTGAGTCCGGCCCGTCGATACTCGCCCCGCAGGTTTACATAAACAGATAAAACGCCTGGGTCAGAGCAGTGTAATCTTCGGAATAACGCTGGTCTGGCCCACGGATCACCATTCGGTCATTAAAGCATTCACCCTCTTTTGGCGAGAGCGCCAGCAGAACGCGGTGCGGCAGTCGACCTTCCGTATCCGAAATATCGGTACGCAGACGTAACGTCCAGCCGATCTCCTGCGCGATACCGATAAACGTGTTGCCGGTACTCTCTGGCAGGACCACACAGAAAAAACCTTCTTCGGAGATGAGTTCTGCCGCACTGGTAAGCAGCGCTTTATGATCGAGAGAGCCGGTATAACGCGCCTGTTCACGCTCGGGTGTCCCGCACTCAACGCCGGGCTCGTAATAGGGAGGGTTGCTGACGATCAGATCGTAACGCGCGGTTTGTTCAGGCGCCCAGGCGAGCACGTCTGCGCATTCCACCTTCATTCGGGCTGCCCAGGGGGATTCGGCCATATTGTCACTCGCCTGCTCTGCGGCCTGCGCGTCCAGTTCGACGGCGTCAATGATGACATGTTCTTCCGTACGCTGCGCCAGCATCAACGCCACCAGCCCGCTGCCGGTACCAATATCAAGAATACGCTTAACACCTGCGACAGGCGCCCACGCTCCCAGTAAAATACCGTCTGTACCGACCTTCATGGCACAGCGATCGTGGGCGACAAAAAATTGTTTAAACGTAAAACCATCGCGGCGCAGCTGCGCTTTGAGTTGAGACATGTCAGGCCAACCTTCTAAGTGAAACTGGAGTAGCATAGGGGAAAGCGAAGTGGCCGAAAAGCGATATCCATACAAACAGATGAAGATTACAGCCGTAACGTCTATAATCAGCGCCCCACACAGAGGTAGAACATGACTGTAACGACTTTTTCCGAACTTGAACTCGATGAAAGCCTGCTCAATGCACTTGAGAGCAAAGGCTTTACACGCCCGACCGCCATTCAGGCAGCGGCCATTCCGCCTGCGCTTGAGGGCCGCGATGTGCTCGGTTCTGCGCCAACCGGCACGGGGAAGACAGCAGCCTATTTGCTGCCTGTGTTGCAGCATCTGCTCGACTTTCCGCGTAAAAAATCTGGCCCGCCGCGTATTTTAATCCTGACGCCTACGCGCGAACTGGCAATGCAGGTTGCCGATCACGCACGTGAACTCGCGGCAAATACTCATCTGGATATCGCCACCATCACCGGCGGCGTCGCGTACATGAACCACGCCGAAGTGTTCAGCGAAAACCAGGACATCGTCGTTGCTACGACGGGCCGCCTGCTGCAGTACATTAAAGAAGAGAACTTCGACTGCCGCGCGGTTGAAACGCTGATCCTCGACGAAGCTGACCGTATGCTGGACATGGGCTTCGCACAGGATATCGAACACATTGCAGGGGAAACGCGCTGGCGTAACCAGACGATGCTGTTCTCTGCCACCCTCGAAGGGGAAGCGATCAAAGACTTCGCAGAGCGTCTGCTGGAAGATCCGGTGGAAGTCTCGGCGACGCCGTCCACCCGTGAGCGTAAGAAAATCCACCAGTGGTACTACCGCGCGGACAACCTTGAGCACAAGGTCGAATTGCTGAAACACCTGCTGAAGCAGGAAGATGCTCTTCGCACAATCGTATTTGTGCGTAAGCGCGAGCGCGTGCACGAGCTGGCTGAGATGTTGCGTAACGCCGGGATCAACAACTGCTATCTTGAAGGCGAGATGGCGCAGATCAAGCGTACCGAAGGCATCAAGCGCCTGACCGACGGTCGCGTTAACGTGCTAGTTGCGACTGACGTTGCCGCTCGCGGGATCGACATCCCGGACGTCAGCCACGTCATTAACTTCGATATGCCGCGCAGCGGAGATACGTACCTGCACCGTATTGGCCGTACCGGCCGTGCGGGCCGCAAAGGGATTGCGATTTCACTGGTCGAAGCGCATGACTACCTGCTGCTGCAGAAAATTGGCCGCTATGTTGATGAGCCGCTGAAAGCGCGCGTTATTGACGAACTCCGCCCGACCACGCGCGCCCCGAGTGAAAAGATGACGGGTAAACCGTCCAAGAAAGCGCTCGCGAAACGTGCTGAGAGAAAAGAGAAAGAAAAAGAGAAACCGCGCGTGAAGCAGCGCCACCGCGATACCAAAAATATTGGTAAGCGCCGAAAGCCAAGCTCTGCCGCACCAGAGACGAAAACTGAAGAGTAAAAAAAAGCCGGGGATTTCCCCGGCTTTTTTATTCCCCCCTGCTGAAGCCGTTACAGGCTTTCAGTAAAGGTACGGGCGATAACGTCGCGCTGCTGTTCTGGAGTCAGTGAGTTAAAGCGAACCGCATAGCCGGACACACGGATGGTCAGCTGTGGGTATTTTTCTGGGTGCTCAACCGCGTCCATCAGCGTTTCTCGGCGCAGTACGTTAACGTTCAGGTGCTGACCACCTTCGACACGCACTTCCGGTTTCACTTCCATTGGAATTTCACGGTATTCGATTTCGCCCAGTTTGCTCACCGGCACGATTTCATCTTCAGCAAAACCCGCTTTGGCTACGACACAGCGCGCTTCGTTTTTCTCGCTGTCCAGCAGCCAGAAAGAATTGAGCAGATCGTCATTTGCAGCTTTAGTAATCTGGATACCTGTAATCATGTGTTGCCTCCCTAGGCTACATTAACTGATGTCGGCCTCTAGCGGCCAATTGGTAAAACCATTGTTTCTTGTGTGTATATATATCATTCACACCCCGGCGATTTATTGATTTAAATCAACAAAAACACCAACCACATAAAGAGTGTGGTTTGAATTTATTGTTTTAAATCAATTTCACAACCTTACCAATTCAACTTACAGTGCATCTTTTCAAAATAAATTTAGCCACTTAGCGCACGTCTCAGCGTGTAATTTTGCTCACCGGGATTAAACAGGTAAGCTAGTCACAGATTGAGATTCGCAGGAGAGCGAGATGACGACACCTTTAACCTGGCATGACGTGCTGGCAGAAGAAAAGCAGCAGCCTTATTTTATCAATACGCTCAGCACCGTTGCGGCTGAGCGTCAGTCCGGACAGACGATTTACCCGCCGCAGAAGGATGTGTTCAACGCCTTTCGCTACACCGAACTGAGCGATGTAAAAGTGGTTATTTTGGGTCAGGATCCCTATCACGGCCCAGGGCAGGCGCATGGGCTGGCGTTTTCTGTTCGTCCGGGCGTGGCTATCCCCCCTTCTCTGCTCAACATGTATAAAGAGCTTGAGGGAACCGTGCCCGGGTTTACCCGGCCAAACCACGGCTACCTGGAAAGCTGGGCGCATCAAGGAGTGCTGCTACTGAATACCGTCCTGACCGTGCGCGCGGGCCAGGCGCACTCGCACGCCAGCCTTGGATGGGAAACCTTTACCGATAAAGTGATCGGTCTGATCAACGAGCATCGTGAAGGGGTAGTGTTTTTACTCTGGGGTTCTCACGCGCAGAAAAAAGGGGCGATTATTGACCGTCAGCGTCATCACGTGTTGAAAGCACCGCACCCGTCACCGCTGTCTGCACATCGCGGTTTCTTTGGCAGTAATCATTTTGTTCTGGCGAATGAATGGCTGGAAAAACGTGGCGAAAAACCAATTGACTGGATGCCTGTGTTACCGGCAGAGAGCGAGTAGAATATGAATGTGCCGGGCTGCCCCGGCACATAAAAAGCTTATGCTTTATTCTGACGCCACCATTCCGCCAGCAGTACGCCGGTCGCAACGGATACATTCAAACTTTCCACATTGCCTGTTCCGTCGATAGAGACGCTCAGATCCGCACTGGAGAGCGCCGCATCAGACAGACCATCGCGTTCCTGACCTAATACCAGCACCATTTTGCGCGGCAGCGTCGCTTTAAACAGCGGCGTACCGGCATGGCTTGAGGTGGTCACGATGGAATAGCCCGCTTTACGGAACTGCTCAAGGGCGTCCAGAACGCTGTCGCCGGTGATCGGCTGTACGTGCTCGGCTCCACCTTCCGCAGTACGGATCGCGGCGCCGGATTCCAACAGCGCGGCATCCTGCAACAGCACGCCTTTCACGCCAAAGTGCGCGCAGCTGCGCATCATTGCGCCCAGGTTGTGCGGGTTGCCCACGTCTTCCAGCGCCAGCACGCAGTCATCGGCATCCGCCTGGCTGACCCACTGCTGAACGGTCGTACCGTTACGTTTTTTGATCAGGAAGCAGACGCCGCCGTGGTGTTCGGTACCGGACGCTTTGGTCAGCTCGGCATCATCAACCACGTGGTAGGCTTTACGGTTCGCGGCCATCCAGCGCAGCGCTTCTTTAAAGCGCGGGGTCACACTCTGGATGAACCAGGCGCGGACGATACATTCAGGACGGCTCTGGAACAGCGCCTGGCAGGCGTTCTCGCCGTACACGCGGGTCTCTTCCGCACGCTGACGGCGCAGCACTTCCGGATCGATAAAGCTTTTACCGCTGATACCGCCGTGATCGGCTTTTTCCGGCGTCTCATCGCCAGGGGCACGAGAAACGGTGCGCCACGGGGAGGCATTATCACGTGAGAAGTCATCACGCGGACGATCGTCGCGTGGACGGTCACTACGTGGGCGATCGGAACGCGGACGGTCATCGCGTTTGCGATCGTCACGTTTGCGGTCATCACCTCGGTTATTTCTGTCATCGCGGGCGGGGCGACGGCCACCGTCTGCACGAGAAGACGCCGGACGCCCGCCACCTTTTCCGGTACGCGGATTTTGGGTGCGTTTATCAGAATCATCATCACTGCGGACATACATCACTTTGACCTTGCCGCTTTTGTTTTTCATTTCGTCGTTCATGCTTTTCTCCACCAGCGCTGCGCGAAGCGCGCAGATTACCCGATGTGCCAGCGCATAGCCATAATTTCGTACAAAAGCCTGTGACTATTGTTCCCATTGAATAAAACGCATTGTTGTTTCAAACAGGCTCATTGATAATGTGTAACATATTAGAAACATTATGGGCGTTTTGCCGCTGTTCCACGGCTCTATCAGAGGTTAGTTATGAATACCGTATGTGCCAACTGTCAGGCTCTTAATCGCATTCCGGACGATCGGATGGAAGATGGTGCGAAATGCGGACGTTGTGGCCATGAATTATTTGATGGCGATGTCATTAACGCGACGGGTGCTACGCTGGACAAACTCCTCAAGGACGATCTTCCTGTCGTGATCGATTTTTGGGCGCCATGGTGCGGCCCATGCCGTAGCTTCGCGCCGATCTTCGAAGATGTGGCCGAAGAGCGCAGCGGAAAAATGCGGTTCGTTAAGGTCAATACGGAAGCCGAACCCGAACTGAGCGCACGCTTTCGTATTCGCAGCATCCCGACCATTATGATTTTCAAAAATGGCGAAGTGATCGATATGCTCAACGGTGCGGTTCCAAAAGCACCTTTTGAAAGCTGGTTAAACGAGTCGCTGTAACATTCACGGGGCACATCTTGTGCCCCACTCCTGCCTCTGCGAAAATAGCGTTTTTCCTGCATTTCGCCCATGACTGATAACGCCGTTCTTAAATTACGCGCCGAACGCCTTGCGCGCGCCACCCGACCGTTCCTCGCCCGAGGCAACCGTATTCGCCGCTGTCAGCGCTGCCTGCTGCCGCTGAAGGTTTGTCTGTGTGAGACGCTGGCACCGAGTACGGCAAAAAGCCGTTTTTGTCTGGTCATGTTCGATACCGAGCCGATGAAACCCAGCAATACGGGACGTCTTATCGCCGATATTCTGCCGGATACGGCCGCGTTTCAGTGGTCCCGTACGGAGCCGCCTCAGGCCCTGCTCGACTTAGTGACCAGCCCGGACTATCAGCCGATGGTCGTTTTCCCCGCGTCTTATGCAGGCGTGGATCGCCAGGTGCTTTCAGCGCCGCCATCCGGTAAACCACCGCTGTTTATTATGCTGGACGGCACCTGGACCGAAGCGCGAAAAATGTTTCGCAAAAGCCCCTATCTCGACGCACTGCCGGTGATTTCTGTCGATCTTTCCCGCGTCTCCGCCTACCGCCTGCGTGAAGCGCATGCTGACGGGCAATACTGCACCGCCGAAGTGGCCATTGCGCTTCTGGATTTAGCGGGTGATACCGCTGCGGCTGGCGCCCTGGGCAACCATTTCTCATGCTTCCGGGAGCGCTATCTGGCGGGAAAAACCGTTCATAAGGGCAGCGTCACAGCGCCCGAGCCAGAAAGCGTTTAAAATCATCAGGTCGCTTGCATTCACAGGAGGCCTGCATGAGCCAGCGAGGGTTAGAAGCGCTACTTCGTCCTAAATCCATTGCCGTCATCGGCGCATCAATGAAACCGGATCGTGCTGGCTATCTGATGATGCGAAACCTGCTGGCCGGGGGATTTAATGGCCCCGTCATGCCCGTCACGCCGTCTTATAAGGCCGTTCAGGGAGTGCTTGCATGGCCGGATGTACAAAGCCTGCCTTTCGTGCCGGATCTTGCCGTACTCTGTACAAACGCGAAGCGCAACCCGGAACTGCTGGAGTCACTCGGCAAGAAGGGGTGTAAAACCTGCATTATTCTCTCGTCTCCCCCTGAACAGAAAGCCGAGCTTCTGGCCTGCGCCAGCCGCTATCAAATGCGCATTTTAGGGCCAAACAGTCTGGGCCTGCTCGCCCCCTGGCAGGGTCTGAATGCCAGTTTCTCCCCGGTTCCAATCCGCAAAGGCAAACTGGCGTTTATCTCGCAGTCGGCTGCGGTATCGAACACCATCCTCGACTGGGCGCAGCAGCGTGAAATGGGATTCTCCTACTTCATTGCCCTGGGCGACAGCCTGGATATCGATGTTGATGAGCTACTGGATTTTCTGGCGCGTGACGGCAAAACCAGTGCGATCCTGCTTTATCTTGAGCACCTCAGCGACGCGCGTCGTTTTGTCTCGGCTTCTCGAAGCGCTTCGCGCAATAAGCCGATCCTGGTGATCAAAAGCGGACGAAGCCCTGCGGCACAGCGTTTGCTGCATTCGCATTCCGGCATGGATCCCGCCTGGGACGCCGCCATTCAGCGCGCGGGTTTGCTGCGGGTACAGGATACGCACGAGCTTTTTTCTGCCGTTGAGACGTTAAGCCATATGCGCCCGTTGCGCGGTGAGAAGCTAATGATTGTCAGTAACGGTGCGGCCCCTGCCGCGCTCGCGCTGGACGAGCTGTGGCGGCGCTTCGGCAAGCTGGCAACGCTGAGTGAAGAGACGCTGCAGCGCCTGAAAGAAGCGCTTCCGACAAGCGTAACGCCCGGCAATCCGCTTGATTTGCGCGATGACGCCAGCAGCGATCGCTACATCAGGGCGATCTCCATTTTGCTGGATAGCCAGGATTTCGATGCGCTGATGATTATCCACTCCCCCAGCGCGGTCGCACCGGGCAGTGAAAGCGCGCGCGCGCTCATTGATGCCGTGCGCAACCATCCGCGAGGTAAATACGTTACCCTGCTCACCAACTGGTGCGGTGAGTTTTCCTCTCAGGAGGCGCGGCGCTTGTTCAGCGAGGCCGGGCTGCCAACCTACCGCACACCGGAAGGTACCATCACCGCGTTTATGCATATGGTGGAATATCGCCGCAACCAGAAACAGCTGCGTGAGACACCGGCTTTGCCGGGTAATCTGACGGCGAACACCGTCGACGTTCACCGACTGTTGCAGCAGGCTATCGAAGAGGGCGCGACCTCGCTTGATACTCATGAGGTCCAGCCCATTCTCGGCAGCTACGGCATGCAAACCCTGCCAACCTGGATCGCCAGCGACAGCGCTGAGGCCGTGCATATTGCCGAACAGATTGGCTATCCGGTTGCCCTGAAGCTGCGTTCCCCGGATATCCCGCATAAGTCGGATGTGCAGGGGGTTATGTTATATCTGCGAACGGCAACTGAGGTGCAGCAGGCCGCCGATGCCATCTTCGATCGGGTCAAAATGGCCTGGCCGCAGGCGCGGATCCACGGATTGCTGGTGCAAAGCATGGCCAACCGCGCTGGAGCTCAGGAATTACGGGTGGTGGTTGAACACGATCCCGTCTTCGGCCCGCTCATCATGCTGGGAGAAGGCGGCGTTGAGTGGCGGCCGGAGGAGCAGGCGGTGGTGGCTTTACCGCCGCTGAACATGAACCTGGCGCGTTATCTGATCATTCAGGCAATTAAAAGTAAAAAGATCCGTGGCCGGAGTGCGCTGCGCCCGCTTGATATTGCCGGGTTAAGTCAGTTCCTGGTGCAGGTGTCTAACCTGATTGTGGATTGTGCCGAGATCCAGCGCCTGGATATTCATCCGCTGCTCGCCTCCGGCAATGAGTTTACGGCGCTGGACGTGACCCTGGATATCGCGCCATTCGAAGGTGACAAAGAGAGCCGTCTGGCAATCCGTCCATATCCCCTGCAGCTGGAGGAGTGGGTTGAGATGAAGAATGGGGAACGCGCCTTGTTCCGCCCTATTCTGCCGGAAGATGAGCCCCAGCTGCGGACCTTTATCTCTCAGGTCACGAAAGAGGATCTTTATTATCGCTATTTTAGCGAAATCAACGAATTTACCCACGATGATTTAGCCAATATGACCCAGATCGACTACGATCGAGAAATGGCGTTTGTTGCCGTTCGTCGCTCCGATAAGGGGGATGAGATCCTCGGCGTCACGCGTGCTATTTCTGACCCGGATAACGTCGATGCGGAGTTTGCGGTGCTGGTACGCTCCGATCTTAAAGGTCTGGGTCTGGGAAGACGGCTGCTGGAAAAACTCATCAGTTATACGCGAGATCACGGATTGTTACGCCTTAATGGCATTACTATGCCTAACAATCGCGGTATGGTGACCCTGGCGCGAAAACTTGGGTTTGACGTTGATATTCAGCTGGACGAAGGTATTGTGGCCTTGTCCCTCAGTCTGACATCAGCAGACAAACGCGAGTAAGCTACTGGAAATGTTACCCACTTTGGACGGGACTGGTGGTATCATTGTCCGCTTATGTTGTTTGCATGGTACAGACAACCCTTCAATGAACAGAGAAGAAACGCACTGTGATGTTGTCAAAATTTAAGCGTAATAAACATCAACAACACCTTGCTCAACTACCGAAGATTTCTCAGTCAGTTGATGATGTAGAGTTCTTTTACGCTCCCGCTCATTTTCGGGAGACGCTTCTGGAAAAGATTGCCAGCGCCACGCGACGCATCTGCATTGTGGCGCTTTATCTTGAACAGGATGAAGGCGGGCGCGCGATCCTGAACGCGCTCTATGAAGCCAAACGTCAGCGCCCGGAACTTGATGTTCGTGTGCTGGTAGACTGGCATCGCGCTCAGCGCGGCCGTATTGGCGCTGCCGCCTCAAACACCAATGCTGACTGGTATTGCCGCACGGCACAGGAAAATCCTGGCGTCGATGTGCCTGTTTATGGCGTCCCGGTAAACACCCGTGAAGCGCTCGGCGTCCTTCATTTCAAGGGGTTCATCATTGATGACAGCGTGCTTTACAGCGGCGCAAGTCTGAATGATGTTTACCTCCATCAGCTCGATAAATATCGCTACGACCGCTACCATCTGATCCGTAATCCGCAAATGGCCGATATCATGTTCAACTGGGTTGATAAAAACCTGGTCCATGGACGCGGTGTTAATCGCCTTGACGATCCCGAGCGTCCTAAAAGCCCGGAAATCAAAAACGATGTTCGCGCCTTCCGTCAGGAGCTGCGTGATGCGGTCTATCATTTCCAGGGCGATGCAAACAACGAAGAGTTATCCGTTACCCCTCTGGTAGGGCTCGGCAAATCAAGCCTGCTGAACAAAACGATCTTCCATCTGATGCCGTGCGCGGAGCAGAAACTCACCATCTGTACGCCGTACTTCAACCTTCCTGCCGTGCTGGTGCGTAATATCATTCAGCTGCTGCGCGACGGTAAAAAAGTGGAAATCATCGTTGGTGATAAAACGGCAAACGACTTCTTTATTCCTGAAGATCAGCCCTTCAAAATCATCGGTGCCCTGCCTTATCTCTATGAGATTAACTTGCGACGTTTCCTGAGCCGTTTACAGTATTACGTAAACACTGACCAGCTGGTCGTGCGCCTCTGGAAAGATGAAGATAACACTTACCATCTGAAAGGAATGTGGGTCGACGATGAGTGGATGCTGCTGACCGGTAACAACCTGAACCCGCGCGCGTGGCGACTGGATCTGGAAAACGCTATCCTGATCCATGACCCGCAGCATGAGTTAGCCGCAAAACGTGAACGTGAGCTGGACCTGATTCGCACACATACCACTGTGGTGAATCATTACCGCGAACTGCAGAGCATTGCCGATTACCCGGTGAAAGTCCGCAAGCTTATCCGCCGCTTACGTCGTATCCGTATCGACCGACTTATCAGCCGTATTCTGTAATGTTCAGGCCCTGTCATCCGCAGGGCTTTTTTATGGAGCCCGTTGATGCATATTCCATTATTTCTGAGCGTCTTCTTTCTGAGTGGCTGTAGCCATATGGCCAACGATAACTGGTCCGGACAGGATAAAGCACAGCATTTCCTCGCTTCAGCTATGTTGTCCGCAGCCGGCAATGAATATGCGCAGCATCAGGGATACAGCCGGGATCGTAGCGCGGCGATAGGGTTGATGTTCTCAGTCGGTCTTGGGGCATCAAAAGAACTGTGGGATAGCCGCCCTGCAGGGAGCGGCTGGAGCTGGAAAGATTTCGCCTGGGATGTCGCCGGCGCAACGACCGGCTATGCCGTGTGGCAGATGGCACGCTATTAAAGTCGAATGCCTTTCCCTTTGCGATGCAGCAGCAGGGAAACAATAAAGGCCAGTGCGCCCATTATTGTTACGTACCAGAAGAATGTCGTTTCACTTCCCCATGATTTAAGCGACAACGCAACGTACTCCGCCGATCCCCCAAACAACGCATTAGCTACCGCATAAGAGAGGCCTACCCCTAAAGCACGTACCTGCGCCGGGAACATTTCAGCTTTCAGTATCCCACTGATAGAGGTATAGAAACTGACAATCACCATCGCCAGCATCACCAGCGCAAACGCGGCATACGGCGAAGTCACATGCTGAAGAGCAGACAAAATAGGTACGGTACATAACGCCGACAGACCGCCAAAAATCAGCATCGACGTACGTCGACCGATTTTATCCGAGAGCGCACCGATAATGGGTTGTATGAGCATAAAGACAAACAGCGCCACGGTCATGACTACGCTGGCGACGTTTGCGTGCATGCCGGTGGTGTTCACCAGATATTTTTGCATATAGGTGGTGAACGTGTAGAAACTAAGAGAGCCGCCCGCAGTAAAGCCCAGCACCATAAGGAAAGCTTTGCGGTTACGCCATAATCCTTTGAATGTTCCCGCCTCCTTCAGCGTTCTGACCTCCTTCTGAGAGGTTTCGTCTAACTGCCGACGTAGCCAAAGTGCGACAACCGCCAGTACAGCGCCCATCGCGAAAGGAATTCGCCATCCCCAGGCATGAAGTTGTTCGTCGGTCAGAATCTGCTGCAGGATCACCACCACAAGAATGGCCAGCAGTTGACCACCAATAAGCGTGACGTACTGGAATGAGGCGTAAAAACCTTTACGGCCTTCCAGGGCAATCTCGCTCATGTAGGTCGCACTGGTACCGTATTCACCGCCCACCGATAATCCCTGGAATAAGCGGGCCAGTAATAGTAGCGCCGGTGCCCAGGTACCAATCGATTCATATCCCGGTAAGCAGGCGATCACCAGAGAGCCAAAGCACATCATGCACACCGAGATCAGCATAGAAGCCTTACGGCCGCGACGATCCGCAATGCGGCCAAACAGCCAGCCCCCAATGGGTCGCATTAAAAACCCTGCGGCAAAAACCCCCGTCGTTTGTAGTAGCTGCGTTGTGGTGTTTCCGGATGGGAAGAAAATATGGGCAAAGTAGAGTGAACAGAATGAGTAGACGTAAAAGTCGAACCATTCAACCAGATTCCCTGAAGAGGCGCTAACGATTGCCCATACCCTTCTTCGGGTATCACTGTTAGCCAGCGTCCCGTTTGATGTAATGCTTTCTGTCATTGTGATTATACTCCTGCCATAAACAGCGGCGTATTGAGCCAGGAGACTCAATTCCCTCGTAAATGAAATGTTATAATTTTGTTATAAATAACATTGAGACAGAGATCACACATTCCATTAGCAGGATAAGGGATTAAGAGAAAGGCCAAAGAGGGAAAGCACAAAGCAAAAAACCCCGCACCTTACGGTACGGGGTTCTTCTTAATTGATGCCTGGCAGTTCCCTACTCTCGCATGGGGAGACCCCACACTACCATCGGCGCTACGGCGTTTCACTTCTGAGTTCGGCATGGGGTCAGGTGGGACCACCGCGCTAAAGCCGCCAGGCAAATTCTGTTAATCTGTATCAGGCTGAAATTTGATTGTCTCTCTCACCGCCAAAACACCTTCGGCGTTGTAAGGTTAAGCCTCACGGTTCATTAGTATCGGTTAGCTCAACGCATCGCTGCGCTTACACACCCGACCTATCAACGTCGTAGTCTTCAACGTTCCTTCAGGACTCTCAGGGAGTCAGGGAGAACTCATCTCGGGGCAAGTTTCGTGCTTAGATGCTTTCAGCACTTATCTTTTCCGCATTTAGCTACCGGGCAGTGCCATTGGCATGACAACCCGAACACCAGTGATGCGTCCACTCCGGTCCTCTCGTACTAGGAGCAGCCCCCCTCAATTCTCCAGCGCCCACGGCAGATAGGGACCGAACTGTCTCACGACGTTCTAAACCCAGCTCGCGTACCACTTTAAATGGCGAACAGCCATACCCTTGGGACCTACTTCAGCCCCAGGATGTGATGAGCCGACATCGAGGTGCCAAACACCGCCGTCGATATGAACTCTTGGGCGGTATCAGCCTGTTATCCCCGGAGTACCTTTTATCCGTTGAGCGATGGCCCTTCCATTCAGAACCACCGGATCACTATGACCTGCTTTCGCACCTGCTCGAGCCGTCACTCTCGCAGTCAAGCTAGCTTATGCCATTGCACTAACCTCCTGATGTCCGACCAGGATTAGCTAACCTTCGTGCTCCTCCGTTACTCTTTGGGAGGAGACCGCCCCAGTCAAACTACCCACCAGACACTGTCCGCAACCCGGATCACGGGTCTACGTTAGAACACCAGCCATTAAAGGGTGGTATTTCAAGGATGGCTCCACGCAGACTGGCGTCCACGCTTCAAAGCCTCCCACCTATCCTACACATCAAGGACCAGTGTTCAGTGTCAAGCTATAGTAAAGGTTCACGGGGTCTTTCCGTCTTGCCGCGGGTACACTGCATCTTCACAGCGAGTTCAATTTCACTGAGTCTCGGGTGGAGACAGCCTGGCCATCATTACGCCATTCGTGCAGGTCGGAACTTACCCGACAAGGAATTTCGCTACCTTAGGACCGTTATAGTTACGGCCGCCGTTTACCGGGGCTTCGATCAAGAGCTTCGCGTTGCCGCTAACCCCATCAATTAACCTTCCGGCACCGGGCAGGCGTCACACCGTATACGTCCACTTTCGTGTTTGCACAGTGCTGTGTTTTTAATAAACAGTTGCAGCCAGCTGGTATCTTCGACTGATTTCAGCTCCACCCGCAGGGGCTTCACCTACATATCAGCGTGCCTTCTCCCGAAGTTACGGCACCATTTTGCCTAGTTCCTTCACCCGAGTTCTCTCAAGCGCCTTGGTATTCTCTACCTGACCACCTGTGTCGGTTTGGGGTACGATTTCGTGTTACCTGATGCTTAGAGGCTTTTCCTGGAAGCAGGGCATTTGTTACTTCAGCACCGTAGTGCCTCGTCATCACACCTCAGCGTTAATAAACGACCGGATTTACCTAATCGTTCCGCCTACATGCTTAAACCGGGACAACCGTCGCCCGGCTAACATAGCCTTCTCCGTCCCCCCTTCGCAGTAACACCAAGTACAGGAATATTAACCTGTTTCCCATCGACTACGCCTTTCGGCCTCGCCTTAGGGGTCGACTCACCCTGCCCCGATTAACGTTGGACAGGAACCCTTGGTCTTCCGGCGAGCGGGCTTTTCACCCGCTTTATCGTTACTTATGTCAGCATTCGCACTTCTGATACCTCCAGCATGCCTCACAGCACACCTTCAACGGCTTACAGAACGCTCCCCTACCCAACAACGCATAAGCGTCGCTGCCGCAGCTTCGGTGCATGGTTTAGCCCCGTTACATCTTCCGCGCAGGCCGACTCGACCAGTGAGCTATTACGCTTTCTTTAAATGATGGCTGCTTCTAAGCCAACATCCTGGCTGTCTGTGCCTTCCCACATCGTTTCCCACTTAACCATGACTTTGGGACCTTAGCTGGCGGTCTGGGTTGTTTCCCTCTTCACGACGGACGTTAGCACCCGCCGTGTGTCTCCCGTGATAACATTCTTCGGTATTCGTAGTTTGCATCGGGTTGGTAAGCCGGGATGGCCCCCTAGCCGAAACAGTGCTCTACCCCCGAAGATGAGTTCACGAGGCGCTACCTAAATAGCTTTCGGGGAGAACCAGCTATCTCCCGGTTTGATTGGCCTTTCACCCCCAGCCACAAGTCATCCGCTAATTTTTCAACATTAGTCGGTTCGGTCCTCCAGTTAGTGTTACCCAACCTTCAACCTGCCCATGGCTAGATCACCGGGTTTCGGGTCTATACCCTGCAACTTAACGCCCAGTTAAGACTCGGTTTCCCTTCGGCTCCCCTATACGGTTAACCTTGCTACAGAATATAAGTCGCTGACCCATTATACAAAAGGTACGCAGTCACACCACAAAGGTGCTCCCACTGCTTGTACGTACACGGTTTCAGGTTCTTTTTCACTCCCCTCGCCGGGGTTCTTTTCGCCTTTCCCTCACGGTACTGGTTCACTATCGGTCAGTCAGGAGTATTTAGCCTTGGAGGATGGTCCCCCCATATTCAGACAGGATACCACGTGTCCCGCCCTACTCTTCGAGTTCACAACCTGTGTGCTTTCGTGTACGGGACTGTCACCCTGTACCGTGCGACTTTCCAGACGCTTCCACTAACACACAAGCTGATTCAGACTCTGGGCTGCTCCCCGTTCGCTCGCCGCTACTGGGGGAATCTCGGTTGATTTCTTTTCCTCGGGGTACTTAGATGTTTCAGTTCCCCCGGTTCGCCTCGTTAACCTATGTATTCAGTTAACGATAGTGCAACGAATTGCACTGGGTTTCCCCATTCGGACATCGCCGGGTCAAAGGTTCATATCACCTCGCCGGCGCTTTTCGCAGATTAGCACGTCCTTCATCGCCTCTGACTGCCAGGGCATCCACCGTGTACGCTTAGTCGCTTAACCTCACAACCCGAAGATGTTTCTTTCGATTCATCATCGACTTGCGAAAATTTGAGAGACTCGAACACACATAACATGTGTGTCGTTTCAATTTTCAGCTTGATCCAGATTTTTAAAGAGCAAATATCTCAAACATGACTCGCAAGTCAGTTTTGAGATATGAGGCAGGTGACTTTCACTCACGAACCAGCAAGTGGCGTCCCCTAGGGGATTCGAACCCCTGTTACCGCCGTGAAAGGGCGGTGTCCTGGGCCTCTAGACGAAGGGGACACTGAAGTCTCAATCGCAAGACGCCTTGCTATTTACTTTTCATCAGACAATCTGTGTGAGCACTACAAAGGCAGGTTCTTTAAGGTAAGGAGGTGATCCAACCGCAGGTTCCCCTACGGTTACCTTGTTACGACTTCACCCCAGTCATGAATCACAAAGTGGTAAGCGCCCTCCCGAAGGTTAAGCTACCTACTTCTTTTGCAACCCACTCCCATGGTGTGACGGGCGGTGTGTACAAGGCCCGGGAACGTATTCACCGTAGCATTCTGATCTACGATTACTAGCGATTCCGACTTCATGGAGTCGAGTTGCAGACTCCAATCCGGACTACGACGCACTTTATGAGGTCCGCTTGCTCTCGCGAGGTCGCTTCTCTTTGTATGCGCCATTGTAGCACGTGTGTAGCCCTACTCGTAAGGGCCATGATGACTTGACGTCATCCCCACCTTCCTCCAGTTTATCACTGGCAGTCTCCTTTGAGTTCCCGGCCTAACCGCTGGCAACAAAGGATAAGGGTTGCGCTCGTTGCGGGACTTAACCCAACATTTCACAACACGAGCTGACGACAGCCATGCAGCACCTGTCTCAGAGTTCCCGAAGGCACCAATCCATCTCTGGAAAGTTCTCTGGATGTCAAGAGTAGGTAAGGTTCTTCGCGTTGCATCGAATTAAACCACATGCTCCACCGCTTGTGCGGGCCCCCGTCAATTCATTTGAGTTTTAACCTTGCGGCCGTACTCCCCAGGCGGTCGACTTAACGCGTTAGCTCCGGAAGCCACGCCTCAAGGGCACAACCTCCAAGTCGACATCGTTTACGGCGTGGACTACCAGGGTATCTAATCCTGTTTGCTCCCCACGCTTTCGCACCTGAGCGTCAGTCTTTGTCCAGGGGGCCGCCTTCGCCACCGGTATTCCTCCAGATCTCTACGCATTTCACCGCTACACCTGGAATTCTACCCCCCTCTACAAGACTCTAGCCTGCCAGTTTCGAATGCAGTTCCCAGGTTGAGCCCGGGGATTTCACATCCGACTTGACAGACCGCCTGCGTGCGCTTTACGCCCAGTAATTCCGATTAACGCTTGCACCCTCCGTATTACCGCGGCTGCTGGCACGGAGTTAGCCGGTGCTTCTTCTGCGGGTAACGTCAATTGCTGAGGTTATTAACCTCAACACCTTCCTCCCCGCTGAAAGTACTTTACAACCCGAAGGCCTTCTTCATACACGCGGCATGGCTGCATCAGGCTTGCGCCCATTGTGCAATATTCCCCACTGCTGCCTCCCGTAGGAGTCTGGACCGTGTCTCAGTTCCAGTGTGGCTGGTCATCCTCTCAGACCAGCTAGGGATCGTCGCCTAGGTGAGCCGTTACCCCACCTACTAGCTAATCCCATCTGGGCACATCTGATGGCAAGAGGCCCGAAGGTCCCCCTCTTTGGTCTTGCGACGTTATGCGGTATTAGCTACCGTTTCCAGTAGTTATCCCCCTCCATCAGGCAGTTTCCCAGACATTACTCACCCGTCCGCCGCTCGTCACCCAGGAGCAAGCTCCCTGTGTTACCGCTCGACTTGCATGTGTTAGGCCTGCCGCCAGCGTTCAATCTGAGCCATGATCAAACTCTTCAATTTAAGTTTGATGCTCGTGAATTAAACTTCGTAATGAATTACGTATGTTCACTCAGAGACTTGGTATTCATTTATTGTCCGAAGACATTAAGAATCCATGTCACTTTGAGTGCCCACACAGATTGTCTGATAAATTGTTAAAGAGCAGTGCAACGCGGCTTTCGCTCACCGTTGCGAGGTGGAGTATATTACGCTTTCCTCTTTCAGAGTCAAGCGTTTATTTTCGCTTTTCTCTGCTGACCCGGCGGCGTGCGTGCCGTTGTTCCGTGTCAGTGGAGGCGCATTATAGGGAGTAATTCCGAACCTGCAAGGATAAAGTGAAATTTATTTACTGACTGCTCACTTTCCAGGCAAATCAGACTCCAGACCTCAATTTTCGCCTGGTTTTTATACAAAAACGAGCCGCTCGCGGCTCGTTTTTGCGTTTTGCGACTTACTGCACTGCCACAATGCGATCGTCGTTGGCTTCCAGCCGGATAACTTTGCCTGGAATCAGCTCTCCGGAAAGGATCTGCTGCGCCAGCGGGTTTTCGATCTGCTGCTGAATAGCGCGTTTCAATGGACGCGCTCCGTACACCGGATCGTAACCATTCTCGCTCAGCAGCTTCAGCGCATCGTCGGAAATGTGGATTTCATATCCACGCTCTTCCAGACGCTTGTATAGACGCTGCAGCTGGATCTGCGCAATCGACGCAATGTGTTTCTCACCCAGAGGATGGAATACCACCACTTCATCAATACGGTTAATGAACTCAGGACGGAAGTTATGGCTCACGACACCGAGCACCAGATCCTTCATATGGCTATAGTCCAGTTCACCGAAACGTTCCTGAATCAGATCGGAACCCAGGTTCGAGGTCATGATGACAACCGTATTACGGAAGTCGACCGTTCTCCCCTGTCCGTCGGTCAGACGGCCATCATCCAGAACCTGAAGCAGGATGTTGAACACATCAGGGTGTGCTTTTTCCACCTCATCCAGCAGGATGACGGAATAAGGGCGACGGCGAACTGCTTCCGTCAGATACCCCCCTTCTTCATAACCAACGTATCCCGGAGGCGCACCGACCAGACGTGATACGGAGTGTTTCTCCATAAACTCGGACATGTCGATACGCACCATCGCATCGTCGCTGTCGAACATAAAGTTAGCCAGCGCTTTACACAGCTCGGTTTTACCGACCCCAGTCGGCCCCAGGAACAGGAACGAACCAATCGGACGGTTTGGATCGGACAGCCCAGCACGACTACGACGAATAGCGTTCGAAACCGCCTCAACCGCTTCGTTCTGGCCAATCACCCGATTATGAAGATCTTGCTCCATGCGCAGCAGTTTTTCACGCTCACCTTCCAGCATGCGCGCCACCGGAATACCGGTCCAGCGGGCAAGTACTTCCGCGATCTCTGCATCCGTCACTTTATTACGTAACAGACGCATCGTTTTCCCCTCTGACTGCGTCGCTATCTCAAGCTGTTTTTCCAGCTCAGGAATTTTGCCGTACTGCAGTTCAGACATCCGCGCCAGGTCGCCCACTCGTCGCGCCTGCTCAATGGCAATTTTTGCCTGTTCGAGTTCAGCTTTAATGGTCTGCGTACCGGAAAGGGATGCTTTCTCGGCTTTCCACTCTTCTTCCAGCTCAGAGTACTGGCGCTCTTTATCGTCCAGTTCTTCATTGAGCATATCCAGGCGTTTCTTACTGGCTTCATCAGACTCTTTCTTCAGCGCCTGCTGTTCCAGCTTGAGCTGAATAATGCGTCGGTCGAGTCGGTCAAGCTCTTCCGGTTTCGAGTCAATCTGCATACGAATGCTTGAAGCCGCTTCATCAATCAGGTCGATCGCTTTATCCGGCAACTGACGGTCAGCGATATAACGATGAGAAAGCGTCGCCGCCGCAACGATGGCCGGGTCAGTGATCTGCACATGGTGGTGCAGTTCATAGCGCTCTTTAAGACCACGCAGGATCGCGATGGTATCTTCAACGCTTGGCTCAGCAACGAACACTTTCTGGAAACGACGTTCCAGCGCAGCATCTTTCTCAATGTACTGACGATACTCGTCAAGCGTAGTGGCGCCGACGCAGTGAAGTTCACCACGCGCAAGCGCAGGTTTCAGCATATTCCCGGCATCCATAGCGCCGTCCGCTTTACCCGCACCGACCATGGTGTGCAGTTCGTCGATAAACAGGATAACGTTCCCTTCCTGCTTCGCCAGGTCGTTAAGCACGCCTTTGAGACGCTCTTCGAACTCGCCGCGGTATTTCGCACCGGCCACCAGCGCGCCCATATCCAGCGCCAGTACGCGACGGCCTTTCAGGCCTTCCGGCACTTCACCGTTGACGATACGCTGCGCCAGCCCTTCAACAATGGCGGTTTTACCGACACCCGGTTCACCAATCAGCACCGGGTTGTTCTTGGTACGACGCTGCAGCACCTGAATCGTACGGCGGATTTCTTCATCACGGCCGATAACCGGGTCAAGTTTGCCCTGTTCAGCACGCTCGGTTAGATCAACCGTAAATTTCTTCAAAGCCTGACGTTGGTCTTCGGCTCCCTGATCGTTCACGCTTTCACCTCCGCGCATTTTCTCAATCGCCTGAGTCACATTGGCGGTGGTTGCACCGGCAGATTTCAGCAGGTCGGTCAAGGTACCACGTGATTCAAGCGCCGCCAGAACAAACAGCTCTGACGAAATAAAGTTGTCCCCACGTTTTTGCGCCAGCTTGTCGCAAAGGTTAAGCACGCGTACAAGATCCTGCGACGGCTGAACGTCGCCGCCGGTACCTTCTACCTGCGGCAAACGGCTCAGCGCCTGATCGATAGCGGTGCGTAACTGGCCAGCATTAATGCCAGCGGACGTTAATAAAGGACGTACCGATCCCCCTTCCTGATTCAGCAAGGCGCTCATTAAATGAAGAGGTTCGATAAATTGGTTGTCGTGCCCCAGTGCAAGGGACTGGGCATCGGCGAGAGCAAGCTGGAATTTATTAGTAAGACGATCCAGACGCATAACTCCTCCCATAACAGGTCAAATTTGCTACTGGAGATTAAATGAGGTCATCCCTCAATTATTCAAGGTTAATGACCTGAATTATGTGAAAAGAAAACAGCACGAGCCGGATCGTCTTGATTCTTTAGGTTATATCAGCCAAATGAAACTTGCCATACGCCCCGTAGTCTTGTCGCGGCGATAAGAGAAAAAATCACCCTGTTCGGTGAAGGTGCAGCGATCGCCGCCGAAGATCTGCGTCACGCCGACATTATTCAAACGCTGGCGGGCGAGCTGGTAAATATCGGCCAAATATTTATCCCCGAAAGGCAGGAAGGCTTCCACCGCATGCGGATCTTTTCCCATAAAGGCTTCGCGAACCTCTGGCCCCACTTCAAAAGCGCGAGGACCAATGGCCGGGCCAAGCCAGGCCATAATATTGGCTGGCTCATCGTTAAAACAAGCGACTGTTTCTTCGAGCACACCTTCACACAGGCCACGCCAGCCCGCATGTGCTGCTGCCACCTCGGTACCTGCACGGTTACAGAACAGAACCGGCAGACAATCGGCGGTCATCACGGCACAAACGGTTCCCGGAGTATTACTGTAAGAGGCATCAGCACGTTTAGAAGCATAGGGTTCCCCCGTCAGCTTCAGCACCGCGTTACCATGAACCTGTTCCAGCCAGATCGGTTTCGACGGCAAGTTGCCCGCAGCAAACAAACGCCTACGGTTCTCTTCAACGTGTTCCAGGTTGTCGCCACAGTGCGCACCAAGGTTCAAAGACTCCCACGCGCCCAGGCTAACACCGCCAATACGGGTTGAACTACAGGCGGCCACCCCGTCCGGCAATGGCCACTCCGGGACAATCAGTTTGGTCATAACCAGTCCACTTGATCCTTATGTTCTTCGAAATCAGCACGCATGGCGTCGATAAGATCCACCATATCCTGCGGGATAGGCGCATGCCACTCCATCTGAATGCCGGTGATAGGATGGTAAAGACGCAGCATGGTCGCGTGCAGCGCCTGACGATCGAATTTACGCAATACGCTAATGAACTCATCCGATGCGCCTTTAGGCGGGCGCGGACGACCACCGTAGACCTGATCCCCCACCAGCGGATGGGTAATGTGGGCCATATGCACGCGGATCTGGTGGGTACGCCCGGTTTCCAGACGCAGACGCAGACGCGTATGAATACGGAAGTGTTCCATAATGCGATAGTGCGTCACCGCCGGTTTACCCATCGGATGCACCGACATATGGGTACGTTTGGTTGGATGACGGCTGATTGGCTCTTCCACCGTTCCGCCAGAGGTCATATGCCCAATGGCTACCGCTTCATACTCGCGGGTGATTTCGCGCAGCTGCAGCGATTCCACCAGACGGGTCTGAGCAGGAACGGTCTTCGCCACCACCATCAAACCGGTGGTGTCTTTATCCAGACGGTGCACGATGCCAGCGCGCGGGACATCCGCGATCGGCGGATAATAATGGAGAAGTGCGTTAAGTACCGTACCGTCAGGGTTCCCCGCGCCCGGATGAACAACCAGATCGCGCGGCTTGTTGATCACCAGAATGTCATCATCTTCATAGACGATGTCCAGTGGAATATCCTGCGGCTCGAAGCGGATTTCCTCTTCGATTTCAGCATTGATGGCGACAGCTTCCCCACCTAACACTTTCTCTTTTGGTTTGTCCCAGATCTTGCCGTTTACCAGCACGCGCTGGTCCAGGATCCATTCTTTTATGCGTGAACGCGAATAATCAGGGAACAATTCGGCCAAAGCCTGATCTAAGCGTTGACCGAGCTGATTTTCGGAGACTGTTGCGGTGAGTTCTACTCGTTGTGCCATAAACTGCTTCTTCGTTTAACGTTGGGTTTTACGGCTTTGCCGTTTAATATAGTGTGCTATTGTAGCTGGTCTTAATCGGGAGCAGGAACAGAGTTTCTCCCGGACAAACATTTGAGGAAAGTCAAAACGTCATGACGCGCATGAAATATCTGGTGGCAGCGGCCACGTTGAGCCTGGCTTTGGTGGGCTGCTCCGGTTCAAATGAACAGGTCCCTGACAATCCGCCGAATGAAATCTATGCGACTGCACAACAAAAGTTGCAGGACGGTAACTGGAAACAGGCGATAACGCAACTGGAAGCGTTGGATAATCGCTATCCATTTGGTCCGTATTCGCAGCAGGTACAGTTAGATCTCATCTACGCCTACTATAAAAATGCCGATCTGCCACTGGCTCAGGCAACAATCGATCGTTTCATGCGTCTGAACCCGACTCATCCTAACATCGACTATGTGATGTACATGCGCGGCCTCACCAACATGGCACTGGACGACAGTGCGCTGCAGGGATTCTTCGGCGTGGATCGTTCCGACCGTGACCCGCAGCATGCGCGTGATGCCTTCAATGACTTCTCCAAGCTGGTGCGCGGCTATCCGAACAGTCAGTACGTGACTGACGCCACCAAACGTCTGGTGTTCCTGAAAGATCGTCTGGCGAAATATGAATACTCCGTAGCGGAATACTATACCCGTCGTGGCGCATGGGTTGCCGTGGTTAACCGCGTAGAAGGTATGCTGCGTGATTATCCGGATACTCAGGCAACGCGCGACGGCCTGAAGCTGATGGAAAATGCTTACCGTCAGATGCAGATGACCGCTCAGGCTGAAAAAGTGGCGAAAATTATCGCCGCGAACAGCAGCAACACCTGATATTGCCTCAATGCAAAACGGCAGCCCGAAGGCTGCCGTTTTTTTATTCATTTTAGGCGGTCGCTGAAGCGCTTAAGCCCCAACACATCCAGTCAACTATGGCCCCAATTTTTGCCTTCGACAAGGTAAATCTCACCTCTTCCTGCCCTGCCTCACAAAAAAGATTCCCTGACAAAAACCGACAAAATAACGTGATCTAAATCACACATTTTGACATTAGGTCGGGTATGCTGGAATCACCAAGACGGAAAGACAAGAGGTAAAATTTATGACAATGAACATTACCAGTAAACAAATGGAAATTACTCCGGCAATCCGCCAGCACGTCGCAGACCGTCTCGCCAAACTGGATAAATGGCAAACTCATTTGATTAATCCACATATCATCCTGTCCAAAGAGCCGCAGGGTTTCATCGCTGACGCAACTATCAATACTCCAAACGGCCATCTGGTCGCCAGCGCAAAACACGAGGATATGTACACCGCTATTAACGATTTGATCAACAAGCTGGAACGGCAGCTCAATAAAGTGCAACACAAAGGTGAAGCCCGTCGCGCCGCAACATCGGTGAAAGACGCCAGCTTCGCGGAAGAAGTTGAAGAAGAGTAATCCTTTAAATTGAGTGTACCGCCAACGCGCCTTCGGGCGCGTTTTTTGTTTTTTATTGACAGGGTGAAAACAGTACGAGTACTTTAACGGTATCAATCACAGGATGACTTTATGAAACTTACGCCGTTCTTCTTCGCATTCTTTTTTACCTTCCCCTGAACGGGAGGCGTTTCGTCGTGTGATAAAGAATGCGAAGACGAACAACAAGGCCTCCCACACCGGGGGGCCTTTTTATTGATAACGATAAAATAAGACAGGCAACACTATGACACCGGAAAACCCGTTACTGGATCTGCGAGTAAAAATCAGCGCGCTGGATGAGAAACTGCTGGCGCTGCTGGCCGAACGCCGCGCCCTGGCCGTTGAAGTGGGCAAAGCCAAGCTGGACTCCCATCGCCCGGTACGTGATATCGACCGCGAGCGCGATCTGCTGGAACGTCTCATTCAGCTCGGCAAAGCGCATCACCTCGATGCCCACTACATTACCCGGTTGTTCCAGCTCATCATCGAAGACTCCGTTCTCACCCAGCAAGCGCTGCTCCAGCAGCATCTGAACAAAACCAATCCGCACTCTGCACGCGTCTCCTTCCTCGGACCAAAAGGCTCCTACTCCCATCTGGCAGCACGTCAGTACGCAGCCCGCCATTTTGAAGAGTTTATTGAGAGCGGCTGTGCGAAGTTTGCTGATATTTTCAATCAGGTAGAAACCGGCCAGGCGGATTACGCCGTGGTGCCGATTGAAAACACCAGCTCCGGTGCCATTAACGACGTCTACGATTTGCTGCAGCACACCAGCCTGTCGCTGGTAGGTGAGCTGACGATCCCTATCGATCACTGCGTGCTGGTCTCCAGCTCAACCGACCTGAGCACGATCGAAACGGTCTACAGTCATCCACAGCCGTTCCAGCAGTGCAGCCAGTTCCTGAACCGCTATCCGAACTGGAAAATTGAGTACACCGAAAGCACCTCGGCGGCGATGGAAAAAGTGGCGCAGGCTAACTCCCCAACCGTCGCTGCGCTCGGCAGCGAAGCGGGCGGCGCGCTGTATGGTTTACAGGTGCTGGAACGCAACCTGGCGAACCAGACGCAAAACATCACTCGCTTCGTGGTGCTGGCGCGTAAAGCTATTGATGTCTCGGATCAGGTTCCGGCTAAAACGACCCTGCTGATGGCCACCGGCCAACAGGCCGGTGCGCTGGTTGAAGCCCTGCTGGTGCTGCGTAACCACAACCTGATCATGACCAGGCTGGAATCACGCCCAATCCACGGTAACCCGTGGGAAGAGATGTTTTACCTGGATATCCAGGCCAACCTGGAGTCTGCTTCCATGCAGAAGGCCCTGCGCGAACTGGGCGAGATCACGCGTTCCATGAAAGTGCTAGGCTGCTATCCTAGCGAAAACGTCGTCCCGGTCGATCCGACCTAACGTTCGATAAAGCGGCTTTTCTTCATCCCTGCCACGCTCACCGGCAGGGTGAAGATGGCGCCGGAGAGCGGATACTTTGCCACCTCCTCTGCGTCCATATTTTCCCGCGTGGTGGTAATAAACAGCGTTTTCATATCATCGCCGCCAAAGCAAACCATCGTCGGGCAACGCACCGGCATGCGATATTCTTCCAGCTGCTCCCCTTGCGGAGAAAAACGCGCAATACGCCAGCCGTCAAATAGCGCGCTCCAGTAGCAGCCTTCCACATCCATTGCCGCGCCGTCCGGTATCCCTTCGCCCTCTTTAAACTGACGAAACACCTCACGCCTGCCGGGTTCGCCCTGCTCATCAAGCGGCGTACGGTAAATAACGCCGTTTGGCGTGTCGGAGGTAAACATCCATTGATTATCCGGGCTAAACGCTAAGCCGTTGTGGCCGTGAATATCGCACTGGATCACTCTCGGCGTCAGGTCGTTGTCGATGCGCATCAGCAGGGCGCCGTTGTAATCTCCCGGCCCCCAGAACGTGCCCGCATAGAACCGGCCCTGATGATCGGTACCCCCATCGTTAAAACGTGCCAGCTGCGGGTTAGAGGGGTTGTCGCACACCTTGCGCTGCAGAAGGCCATGCTTATCGGCAAGCCAGATGCCATTACGCATGGCGACGATAAACCCGCCGCGCTCGCGCAGCGCGAAACAGCCCACCTCCTCGTGGAAAGAAAGCACGGTGTGTTCCGCCGTCGGCAGATGGTAGCGGTGGATCTCTCCTTCCAGAATATCGGCCCAGTAGAGCGCGTGCTCTTCTGCGCTCCACGTCGGGCATTCAGGCAGATGCCCGGTGTAATTCAACAGCTGCTGCGGTTCGGCCATGACAGTTCCCCAAAATAAAAAAAGCCAGCATTGCTGGCTTTCAGTATATACATCATCAGATTACTGGCGACTGTCATTTGCCTGACGCAACAGCGTCCGGCTCTCACTCTGGAAACGCTGCGCGTAATCGCCAAACCAGTGCTCGACCTTGCGGAAGCTGTCGATAAATGCCTGCTTGTCTCCGTGCTCCAGTAGCGTAATGGCTTCACCAAAGCGCTGATAGTAGCGCTTGATGAGCGCCAGGTTGTTCTCTGAGGACATAATAATGTCCGCGTAAAGCTGCGGATCCTGAGCAAACAGGCGCCCGACCATCGCCAGCTCCAGACGATAGATAGGTGAAGAGAGCGCCAGCAGCTGTTCTAGCTGCACGTTCTCTTCCGCCAGATGCAGACCGTAGGCAAACGTCGCAAAGTGGCGCAGCGCCTGAATAAACGCCATGTTCTGATCGTGCTCGACCGCGCTGATGCGGTGCAGTCGCGCGCCCCATACCTGAATTTGTTCCAGGAACCACTGATAGGCTTCCGGCTGGCGGCCGTCGCAGTAAACCACCACCTGCTTTGCCAGGCTGCCGCTGTCCGGGCCAAACATCGGGTGCAGACCCAGCACCGGACCCGTATGCGCAGCCAGCATGGCCTGCAGCGGACCATTTTTGACGGAGGCCAGATCCACCAGGATGCAATCTTTCGGTAAAGTAGGCAGCTTTTCGATGATCTGCTCCGTCACGTGGATCGGCACGCTGACGATCACCATTCCGGCATCTTTCATAAGTTCCGGAGCATGCGCCCAGTCCTCTTTTTCCAGAATGCGCACCTGATAGCCAGAAAGGGTCAGCATTTTTTCAAACAGGCGCCCCATCTGTCCTGCACCGCCAACAATCACCACCGGCCGCAGGGACGGGCAGAGGGTTTTAAAGCCCTTGTCGTTTTCACTGGAATAGGATTCCCGCATTACGCGACGCAGAACATCCTCAATCAAGTCCGGCGAAACACCCAGCGCCTGGGCCTCTTTGCGACGGGAGGCCAGCATGGACGCCTCGCGCTCCGGGACGTAAATCGGCAGGCCGTATTTGCTTTTCACCTCACCGACTTCGGCAACCAGCGCCATGCGGCGCGCCAGCAGGTCCAGAAGCGCCTTGTCCACTTCATCAATTTGATCGCGCAGTGCGGTCAATTCAGCAACCATAACTAACCTCTTAAGCCAGACGCGTCGCCAGCTGGCCGTTCAAATCTTTGTGGATCTCACGCAGCAGCGCATCGGTGGTTTCCCAGCTGATGCAGGCATCCGTCACGGAAACGCCGTGCTTCATTGCACTGCGCGGTTGTTCAGATGATTGATTGCCTTCATTAATATTGCTCTCAATCATCAGACCGATAATAGAACGGTTGCCGTCTTTGATCTGTGCGACCACGGACTCCGCAACCGCAGGCTGGCGACGGTAATCTTTATTCGAATTACCATGACTGCAATCTACCATCAGTGCCGGGCGCAGTCCCGCCTGCTCCATCTCTTTTTCACACTGCGCCACGTCTGCCGGGCTGTAGTTTGGCGCTTTACCGCCGCGCAGGATCACATGGCCGTCCGGGTTGCCCTGCGTTTGCAGGAGGCATACCTGGCCCGCCTGGTTGATACCGACGAAACGGTGCGGCATGGCGGCAGCGCGCATGGCGTTGATCGCCGTCGCCAGGCTGCCGTCGGTACCGTTTTTAAAGCCAACCGGCATTGACAGGCCAGACGCCATCTCGCGGTGGGTTTGCGATTCCGTCGTACGCGCACCAATCGCGGACCAGCTGAACAGATCGCCCAGGTACTGCGGGCTGTTCGGGTCCAGCGCTTCGGTTGCCAGCGGCAGCCCCATGCTGACCAGCTCCACCAGCAGGCGACGCGCAATCTTCAGGCCTGCTTCCACATCAAACGAGCCATCCATGTGCGGATCGTTAATCAACCCTTTCCAGCCGACGGTCGTACGTGGCTTCTCAAAATAGACGCGCATCACCAGATAGAGGCTATCGCTGACCTCCTCCGCTAACGCTTTAAATCGACGAGCATATTCAATGGCGGTTTCAGGATCGTGAATGGAGCAAGGACCGCATACCACCAGCAGGCGCGGATCGCGGCCGGCGATAATGTCAGAAATGGTCTGGCGAGAGTGCTCGATCTGAGCCTCCTGCGCGACGCTCAGCGGAAATTCCGCTTTCAGCTGGTCCGGAGTGATTAACACCTGTTCGTCAGTGATATGTACGTTGTTCAGCGCGTCTTTTTGCATGATGGCGATCCTGTAAAGCTCGTTTGCGATAGTTGTTTTCCTCAATGAGGTGAAAACACGATACCATAAAAAGTAAACTTTTCAATCCAAAATACGTACACATAAGTTTACATGCATCAATTTATTGCAAAAATAAGCCGATAAAAACGTAAACTTTAAATTACATACAATTTTCTTTAGCCAGGCTATGCTGAAGAAAAAAGGAGAATGGCTATGCGTTCAATTGCTCTCGCGCTGTTGTCGCTGTTTTTAACGGGCTGTCAGATCAATCCTTACACCTTCCAGCCCGACTGGACCAGTCCATCCTGGTTTGATGCTGGTAAAGAAGACGCCATGAATGGCCTGCCGGTTAAAGATAACCAGACCCTGGCCGATAGTTTTAACGACACCCACGTTGATCGTAGTGAATATCTTCGCGGCTATGCCGATGGTCAGAAGAAAGTCTGTGAAGAGGGGTTTATTCATGCCTGGGGATTAGCCGGCAAATCGTTCCCTGCCAGTTGCGATACAACCGAAAACGCGGCAAAACTGCGCGCGTCATGGCAGAAAGGAATGGATGAAAGTATGCGTTCCAGCAGACTGAATTAAGTCTATTTTTATCCACCGAAAAATAAACAACTGTAGGATTTAGCTTAGGTCGGCCTCATGCTATTTCTGACATAATGACGGCCCTGATAAACAATGGTATTCTGCCCGCAACTCTTAAGGACATCTATTTCCGGAGCGATGTGGCGGATTCTGGTGAGAAATTTATTCTTGATCTCTTTTTTCCGACTCACTCTGGTGCTAACGCTGTTCCTTATGATGGGCCCTGCGGCGGCAGGCACGCTTACGGAGACGGATAAATCGGTACGCTCGATTGTCTCAGGCATTGTGAGCTATACGCGATGGCCGTCACTATCCGGGCAGCCCAGACTTTGCGTCTATGCCACTTCTCACTATACGCACGCGCTCAGCGGCGACGAAGGGCACAACGAGTTACCCTATACTCCCGTTATTGTACGTAACGATCGGGAAGCCCTGGCCGCTACGTGCGATGCGATTTATTTCGGGTCTGAATCACCGGCAAAACAACTTGAATTAATAAGTCAATATCAGGGCAGAGCGTTGCTATTAATCTCAGAGCAAAATCCGGAATGTGTAATTGGCAGTGCCTTTTGCCTGATAATCGATCGCGGCCAGGTACGGTTCTCCGTCAACCTGGATGCGTTGACGCGCAGTGGCGTAAGAGTCAATCCGGATGTATTAATGCTGGCACGGAATAAGCAGCATGGATAAAGATTTCACTTCAACGCCGCGTCCGACGTTTAAAAGAACGTTGAGGCGAAACAGCATGATAAGCGTCATTATCACAATGACGTTAATATGGCTGTTACTCTGTTTTGCATCCGTCGTGACGTTAAAACAATATGCGCAAAAGAATCTAGAATTAACCGGCGCCACAATGAGTCACAGCCTGGAAGCCTCGCTGGTATTCAACGACTCGCTGGCGGCCAACGAAACGCTTGCAGCCCTGGGCAAACAGGGGCAGTTTGCCGTGGCCGAGGTTATCAACGCGCATAAAAAGCGGTTTGCCTACTGGTCCTGGAACCCGGAGGATAACAACGATACGCTGGGCGCACTGGTCAGCCGCTGGCTTTTCCCCGTACCGATTGCGCAGCCTGTCATGCATAACGGCGCAACGATCGGCGAAATTCGCCTTACCGCGCGTGACAGTTTGATCGGCCACTTCATCTGGACGTCGTTTGCCGTACTTACCGGCTGTATTCTCTTTGCCGCTGTCGTTGCGCTCATCATTACCCAGTCTTTGCATCACGGGATGGTCACGGCCCTGCAAAACATTACAGACGTCGTGCATGACGTTCGCACTAACCGCAACTTCTCCCGCCGGGTGAAAGACGGGCGTATCGAAGAGTTTCACCAGTTTGGTGAAGACTTCAACAGCCTTCTGGATGAAATGGAAGAGTGGCAGCTGAAGCTCCAGGCGAAAAACGCTCAGCTGTTGCGTACCGCCATGCATGACCCGCTCACCGGTCTTGCCAACCGCGCTGCGTTTCGTAACAGCATTTCGGCCTTAATGAACGACCCTTCGGCCAAAACAAACTCGGCCCTGCTCTTCCTCGACGGTGATAATTTTAAGTTTATTAACGACACCTGGGGTCACGCGGCAGGAGACTGCGTGCTGATCGAAGTCGCCAGCAGGATGATGGAGTTTGGCGACAAACGTCATCAGTCCTATCGCCTCGGCGGTGATGAATTTGCCATGGTGCTGTACGGCGTGCACTCCGAGCTTGAGGTTCAACACATTTGTGCTGCGCTATCGCAGCAGTTTATCCGTCCGTTTGATCTTCATAACGGACAAAAAGCATCAATGTCACTCAGCATTGGCTTTGCTCTGGCGTGGGAAAATGCTTCTGTGGAAGCATTACTGGAGAGGGCTGACCGCAATATGTACCAGGTTAAAAACCAGCGTACGAAAACAATAAGTTAGAAAGGATACACTATGTTAAAACGTTACTTCGCGCCGTTAGTACTGGCCTCACTGGTTCTGGCAGGCTGCCAGTCGCCGCCGGAAGGCAAATTCACTCCTGAGCAAATTGCGGCGATGAAGTCTTACGGTTTTAACGAACTGAACGGTGACTGGTCGCTTGGCATGTCGGACACCATCCTGTTTGCTAAAAATGACGCCAGACTGCGTTCTGAGAGTGAAACGCAGATCCAGTCCATGGCCTCTCGCCTGGCGGAAACAGGCCTGACCCATGCGCGAATGGACGGTCACACGGATAATTACGGTGAAGAAAGCTACAACGAAGCGCTGTCGTTAAAACGCGCCAATGCCGTGGCCGAAGCCTGGTCGAAGGGTGCAAATATCCCACGCAGCAATCTCACCACGCGGGGGTTAGGTCAAAAATACCCGGTTGCGAGCAACAGCACCCCGCAAGGGCGCGCTGAAAACCGCCGCGTCGCGGTGGTGATCAGCACGCCATAGGATTATTTAGCGGATGATTCGGCGAGCGTCACCCTGGCTGCCGCTCGCCAGCGCAGCCAGTCCACCAGAACAAACAGCGCCAGGCTCACGCCCATGACCGGCAGGGCCAGCCCCAGCAGTACGCTGATTATCAGCGTAACCCCTCTTCCCCACCCTGACAGCGCCAGCCAGCTCTGACAAAGCGTCTGTACCGGACTTACTGCCGACTGTGCCGGACGACGCATCCACCACATCCGGTAACCCCATATGATGAGCACGCACAGGGCGAGGCCGAACGCCACGAGCAGCAGCTGATTCACCAGCCCGAATAAGATCCCCATATGGAAATCCACGCCCCAGCGGGTCAGTTTTGCCATTAACGGAAAATCCTCGAATCGGGTTCTGTCCAGGACCTGCATCGTATGTGGATCAACCGCCACGGCGTCCACCTGGGTCGGCCAGCTGCGATCGATTTCCGTCACCGTCCAGCCGCGATCCGCCGTTTTCGCCGGGCGGATCTCCAGCCTGTTGGCATCAATCCCTGCGTTACGCGCAGCGCTTAACACCCCATCAAACCGCGTCAAATCCATCGCCATTTCCGGCATCATCATTCCGCCGTGATGACCTCTATGTTCGGCATGTTCATCCACAATCTCATGTTGGCCGGAAAGCGTCGTGTTCACCTGCGGGGTTAGCCAGTTCATCTCAGCCCGCAGCTTATCAACGTTCCCCCCAGCCCACTGAGACCAGGTCAGGCCGGTTGCTGAGAACAGCAGCATTCCACCCAGCAGACTCCAGCCCAGCGTCACGTGCACCCGACGCCGGTTCTGGAAGCGATTGTTGATCCGCCGCTTGGGTCGGGTATAAAACCACAGGACAATACCGCCCAGCGCGGCTACCCACATCCACGAGGCCGCAAGCTCGCTGTAAAGGCGCCCAATGTCGCCCAGCATCAGGGACGTATGCAGGTAATCAATGGTCTGACGCAGGGGTAAAATCCCGCTGGTGCCGTATACCGTCAGATCTCCCAGCACCGCCAGGCTTACCGGATCAATAAAGATAGCCCGGTTCTCCGATGGCCCAAGTTTCGGGTCAGCAAACATCACGCGGGTGGTTTCACCTTCAACCAGCGCCGGGCGAACGGCATGCAAACGTAAATCTGATCCAACGGTTTTTTCCGCCACGGCGATTTGTTCCGCCAGAGGCTGTGGCTCGCCCACTGAATCCGTGTGGAGCGCGTGCCGGTAGAGTGCGTTTTCCAGCTGTGGGGTCGCCACATACAGCGTTCCGGTCAGCGCGGCGAAGAAGATAAACGGGCCGACAAACAGCCCAACGTAGAAATGAAGGCGACGCAGCAGGTTTCCCCATGCCGCGCGCGAGGTGCAGGTAGTCATACTTTTCCTTTTTAAGGCAAAAAGTTATCGATATTTTTTAAAGGGATAAAGCAGACTGCCGCGGCGGCGCGCGGGTATCAGGGTAAAGCCAGGGGAAAAAGTGCCAGTGGCTGACCGCCTGGCGCGGCGGCTTAACGCGAAGCCTTTGCAGCACCACGCTGAGCAGGACGATGAGCGCCAGCATCACGCCAGGGACATGCGCTAACAGCACGCAGTAGCCGCACGCTTCTGCATGGTCGACAGGCATCGCGTGCGGCATATCGCCGTGATGCTCGTCCATCGACATCATGCTCATGTCATGATGCATGCCCGGCATGGTGCTCATGGGATCTTTCTGCAAGGAGACGGAGATAAGCGGCGCCACCACGATCAGCAGGATCGCAAACAGCGCGGTCAATGCCGCTGCGCGTTTCCGGTTAGGCTGATGCTGTAAGTTATCCACTTCCCCTCCATTCAAGAGGCGAGCATTGTAAATGATTTATGACGAAAGGGTTAACGCGAGAGGTGCGCAGGGATAAAAAAAGGGCCAGCCTTTCGGCCAGCCCTTTCTAACAGGATGTCGCTTAAGCGAATCTTAGTTAAGACGCTCTTTAATACGAGCAGACTTACCGGTACGCTCACGCAGGTAGTACAGTTTAGCTTTACGTACAGCACCACGACGTTTAACAGCAATGCTGTCAACTACCGGAGAGTGAGTCTGGAAGACACGCTCAACGCCTTCGCCGTTGGAAATTTTACGAACAGTGAATGCAGAGTGCAGACCGCGGTTACGAATAGCGATAACCACGCCCTCGAATGCCTGCAGACGTTTTTTGGAACCTTCAACAACCCATACTTTCACTTCCACGGTGTCACCTGGACGGAAGGAAGGTACGTCCTGCTTCATCTGCTCTTGTTCAAGTTGCTTAATAATGTTGCTCATAATTTAATCTCTTATCCTGGGTAAACTGATATTCGGGAGCGTATTACGCATTCCCATCATGTTCATGCTGCTGGTGCGCGTGTTCAGTTTTGAACTCGGCCAGCAACTTTGCTTGCTCTTCAGTCAGAGCCAGGTTTTCCAGAAGTTCAGGTCTTCTAAGCCAGGTTCGGCCCAGCGACTGCTTCAAACGCCAGCGACGTATCTCGGCATGGTTTCCAGACAGTAACACCGCCGGTACTTCCATCCCTTCTAACACTTCAGGACGAGTATAGTGTGGACAATCCAGCAACCCATCGGCAAAGGAATCTTCCGTTGCCGAAGCTTCATGGCCCAGAACCCCCGGAATGAACCGGGCAACGGAGTCAATCAGCGTCATTGCGGGTAACTCACCACCGCTGAGAACGTAATCGCCGATAGACCATTCTTCGTCAATCTCGGTTTGAATTACGCGCTCATCTATCCCTTCGTAGCGTCCACAGACCAGAATCAGTTTTTGATTCGTCGCCAGTTCGCTCACGCCCGCTTGATCAAGCTTGCGTCCCTGAGGTGACAGATAAATCACCTTTGCGCCTTCACCTGCCGCGGCTTTTGCTGTGTGAATGGCGTCCCGTAAGGGTTGCACCATCATTAGCATCCCCGGTCCGCCGCCGTAAGGACGATCGTCCACGGTACGGTGCCGGTCATGAGTAAAGTCACGAGGACTCCAGCTCTGGATGCTCAGCAGGCCATTCTTTACTGCCCGGCCAGTTACCCCGTAATCGGTAATCGCGCGGAACATTTCAGGAAACAGGCTAATTATGCCAATCCACATAGCGCCGTCTTTTACCGTTTATCCGGAGAATTTAAAAACCAGGATCCCAATCTACTTCAATGGTTTGAGTAGTGAGATCGACTTTCTTGATAACCTGTCCATCGAGGAACGGAACCAGCCGCTCCTTGATGCCAAATGCATCTTTCAGGTTTGCCTTAATGACGAGAACGTCATTTGACCCGGTTTCCATCATATCGATGACTTTCCCCAGGCTGTAGCCTTCGGTAGTGACTACCTGGCAACCCATAAGGTCTTTCCAGTAGTAGTCGCCCTCTTCCAGCTGTGGCAACTGCGACGAATCCACGACAATTTCACAATTAGTCAGCGCATTCGCAGCATCACGATCGTCAACGCCTTTCAGCTTGATGATGATGTCCTGATTGTGGTGACGCCAGCTTTCCAGCTCGACCTCTTCCCACTTACCGCCTTTCTGGATAAACCAGGGCTGGTAATCAAAAATGCTATCAGCGTCTTCAGTGGAGGAAAACACTCTGAGCCAACCACGGATACCGTAGCAAGAACCCATTTTTCCCAATACGATCGGTTCAACAGGTGCTTTACTGCTCATCATGACCACCGTGACAGATTAAGCTGCTTTGTTTGCTGCTTTGATCAGCGTAGCAACGCGATCGGAAACAGTAGCGCCCTGGCCAACCCAGTGAGCGATACGATCCAGATCCAGACGAGTTTCTTCTTCTGCGCCAGCGGCCAGTGGGTTGAAGAAACCAACGCGCTCGATGAAGCGACCGTTGCGTGCATTACGGCTGTCAGTCACAACAACCTGGTAGAACGGACGCTTTTTAGCGCCGTGACGTGCTAAACGAATAGTTACCATAACATCCTCTTGTGTGAATAAAACAACCGGGCCCCATCGAGGAACGGAGCCCGGGTGTCATATTAAAAGCCCGAAAATTTTACTGATTTCTGGGGAAAATGCAATCAGCATCTTGATACTGAGCATTAAACACGATTTATCTGCCAGGGAATCCTGGGGGCATCATCCCTTTCATGCCTCGCATCATCTTCGCCATACCGCCTTTCTTCATTTTCTTCATCATGCGCTGCATGTCGTCGAATTGTTTCAGAAGGCGGTTAACGTCCTGCACCTGCATGCCGCAACCGGCTGCGATACGGCGTTTACGGGAACCTTTGATGATGTCCGGGTTAGCGCGTTCTTTAAGGGTCATGGAGTTGATGATCGCCTCCATACGCACCAGCACCTTGTCATCCATCTGCGCTTTCACGTTGTCAGGGATCTGCCCCATGCCCGGCAGTTTGCCCATCAGGCTGGCCATGCCGCCCATGTTTTTCATCTGGCGCAGCTGCTCAAGGAAGTCGGTGAGATCGAAACCGTCGCCTTTTTTCAGCTTGCTGGCCAGCTTCTCGGCCTGCGCGCGGTCAACCTTGCTCTCGATATCTTCAATCAGCGACAGCACGTCGCCCATGCCGAGGATACGGGAGGCAATACGATCCGGGTGGAACGGCTCCAGCGCTTCAGTTTTTTCGCCCACGCCGAGGAATTTAATCGGCTTACCGGTGATATGACGAATCGAGAGCGCCGCACCGCCGCGGGCGTCACCGTCCACTTTGGTCAGCACCACGCCGGTTAACGGCAGCGCTTCGTTAAACGCTTTCGCGGTATTCGCCGCATCCTGACCGGTCATGGCGTCGACAACAAACAGGGTCTCTACCGGGTTGATAGAGGCATGCACCTGCTTGATCTCGTCCATCATCGCGTCGTCAACGTGCAGACGACCAGCGGTATCCACCAGCAGCACGTCGTAGAATTTCAGCTTCGCCTCTTTCAGCGCCGCGTTAACGATGTCGACGGGCTTCTGCGCCACGTCTGACGGGAAGAAATCCACGCCAACCTGCTCGGCCAGGGTTTCCAGCTGTTTGATCGCCGCCGGACGATAGACGTCCGCAGAGACCACCAGCACTTTCTTCTTGTGTTTTTCACGCAGGAATTTACCCAGCTTACCGACGCTGGTCGTTTTACCCGCACCCTGCAGGCCCGCCATCAGCACCACGGCCGGAGGCTGAGCGGCCAGGTTAAGCACCTGGTTCTCTTCACCCATCGCCGAAACCAGTTCATTACGAACGATTTTGACGAACTCCTGACCCGGGGTCAGGCTCTTGTTAACTTCATGACCAACCGCATTCTCTTTTACGCGGTTGATAAATTCACGAACCACTGGCAACGCGACGTCTGCTTCCAGCAGCGCCATGCGCACTTCGCGCAGCGTTTCCTTGATGTTCTCTTCAGTAAGGCGTCCGCGGCCGCTGATGTTGCGCAGCGTGCGCGACAAACGATCGGTTAAATTATCAAACATTGTCTCTCGCCTGAGTAGAAACGTTGGGCCGCCATGAGCGACACATACACAGAATTTTGCCGGAGTATAACATGAAGGCGCCTTTGTTGTTATGCAACGGTTGGAGCAGGCGTCACGTAACGTTATACTGCTTCTCTTTCTTATTAAGACAACTGTCGATGCCTATATGCCTGTTTTCGCACTGATCGCCCTTGTTGCCTACTCTGTCAGCCTCGCGCTGATTATTCCCGGACTGCTGCAAAAAAACAGCGGCTGGCGGCGCATGGCTATTCTCTCGGCGGTGATCGCACTGATTAGCCACGCCTTTGCGCTGGAATCACGCATTATCCCCGGCGACGGCAGCGTGCAAAACCTGAGCGTCCTCAACGTCGGCTCGCTGGTTAGCCTGATGATATGTACGGTAATGACCATCGTTGCGTCTAAAAATCGCGGCTGGCTGCTGCTGCCGATTGTCTACACCTTTGCGCTGATCAATCTGGCCCTCGCCACCTTTATGCCTAATGAATTTATTACGCACCTGGAGGCCACCCCGGGGATGCTGGTGCATATCGGCCTGTCACTCTTTGCCTACGCGACGCTTATCATCGCCGCGCTTTACGCCATGCAGCTCGCCTGGATTGACTACCAGCTGAAAAACAAAAAGCTGGCGTTTAACCATGAGATGCCGCCGCTGATGGTCATTGAGCGTAAGATGTTCCACATCACCCAGGTGGGCGTGGTGCTGCTGACGCTGACGCTCTGCACAGGTCTGTTTTACATGAAGAACCTGTTCAGCGTGGAGAATATCGATAAAGCGGTGCTCTCCATCATCGCGTGGTTTGTCTATATTGTCCTGTTATGGGGCCATTATCATGAAGGCTGGCGCGGTCGTCGCGTGGTCTGGTTCAACGTCGCGGGTGCGGGCATTCTCACCCTTGCCTATTTTGGCAGCCGCTTCATACAGCAATTTGCTGGCTAAGTAACAAAAGGAGTTCCCCCTGGAACACATCTCTACCACCACGCTGATCGTTATTCTGATCGTCATGGTGGTCATCTCCGCCTATTTCTCCGGCTCGGAAACCGGCATGATGACCTTAAACCGCTACCGGTTACGGCATCGTGCTAAACAGGGTAACCGTGCCGCTCGTCGCGTTGAAAAACTGCTCCGCAAGCCGGATCGCCTGATAAGCCTGGTGCTCATCGGCAACAACCTCGTCAACATTCTGGCCTCCGCCCTCGGCACCATCGTCGGGATGCGCCTTTACGGCAACGCCGGGGTCGCAATTGCCACCGGCGTGCTGACGTTCGTGGTGCTGGTGTTTGCCGAAGTGCTGCCCAAAACCATTGCCGCGCTTTACCCTGAGAAAGTCGCCTATCCGAGCAGCTTCCTGCTGGCGCCGCTGCTGATCCTGATGATGCCGCTGGTCTGGCTGCTGAACATGGTGACGCGCGTACTGATGCGCATGGTGGGGATCAAAGCCGATGTCACCATCAGCAGCGCGCTCAGCAAAGAGGAGCTGCGCACTATAGTGAATGAATCCCGCTCGCAGATCTCCCGCCGCAATCAGGACATGCTCCTGTCGGTGCTGGATCTGGAAAAAGTAAGCGTGAACGACATCATGGTGCCGCGTAACGAAATTGTCGGTATTGACATCAACGACGACTGGAAAGCCATTGTCCGCCAGCTGACGCACTCCCCGCACGGGCGCATTGTGCTGTACCGCGACTCGCTTGATGACGCCATCAGCATGCTGCGTGTGCGCGAAGCCTACCGTCTGATGACCGAGAAAAAAGAGTTCACCAAAGAGGTGATGCTGCGCGCCGCCGACGAGATTTACTACGTGCCGGAAGGAACCCCGCTCAGCACGCAGCTGGTGAAATTCCAGCGCAACAAGAAGAAGGTCGGCCTGGTGGTCAATGAGTACGGCGATATTCAGGGGCTGGTGACGGTCGAAGATATTCTGGAAGAGATTGTCGGGGACTTTACCACGTCGATGTCGCCTTCCCTCGCGGAAGAGGTCACCCCGCAAAACGACGGCTCGGTGCTGATTGACGGTAGCGCGAACATTCGCGAACTCAATAAAGCCTTTAACTGGCATTTACCGGAAGATGAGGCTCGCACGATTAACGGGATGATTCTGGAAGCGCTGGAAGAGATCCCGGCAGCGGGCACGCGGGTGCGCATTGAGCAGTACGATATTGATATCCTGGACGTGCAGGACAACATGATTAAGCAGGTGAAAGTCCTGCCCGTAAAACCCCTACGCGAAAGCATCGCTGAGTAAGGCTGCAGGCCGGGTGAGGCGAACGCCGCCACCCGGCACTAAGAATGGCAAATTACGCTTTCGCTTTCGCCACGGTCACCATCGCCGCGCGAATGGTACGGCCGTTCAGGGTGTAACCTTTCTGCATCACACCCAGCACTTTACCGGCTTCGACCTCTTCTGACTCCACCATTGCAATCGCCTGGTGAACGTTTGGATCCAGCGGTACGTCGGTATCGGCAATCACTTCCACGCCAAACTTACGCACCACGTCGAGCATGGATTTCAGCGTCAGTTCGATACCTTCAATCATTGCCGCGTTGTCCGGATTCGCTTTGTCAGCCACTTCCAGCGCGCGATCGAGGCTATCGATTACCGGCAGCAGTTCGTTGACAAATTTCTCCAGCGCAAATTTATGCGCCTTCTCAACGTCCTGCTCGGTACGGCGACGCAGGTTTTCCATTTCCGCCTTGATGCGCAGAACACCATCGCGTTCACGATTCTGTGCTTCTACCAGCTGGGCTTCCAGATTCGCAATTTTTTCATCGCGCGGGTCCACCTGCTCAGCAGATGCGTCTGGCTCTACAGCCTCAACTTCATCGTGCTGTTCCATGATAATTTCTTCAGGGGCTTGCCCCTCAGGCGTTTTCTGTTCTTTACTACTCATGAATTTCTCCGCGTTTTTCTGCATTCATCTCGCTAACTTCGCTTATTATGGGGATCAGTTTCCGGGATTCAAGGGAACAAGACAGATTGTCATCATACATCAGGCACAAGGACCTCCAGAAAATGAATAATCATTTCAGGTGTATTGGGATCGTCGGGCATCCGCGTCACCCTACCGCACTAACGACACATGAAATGTTGTATCGCTGGTTGTGTAGCAAAGGCTATGAAGTGATGGTCGAGCAGCAGATTGCGCAGGAGCTGCACTTGAAGAGCGTCAAAACCGGCACGCTGGCGGAAATAGGCCAACAGGCCGATCTCGCCGTGGTGGTGGGCGGCGACGGGAACATGCTCGGCGCGGCCCGTACGCTGGCGCGTTATGACATTAAGGTGATCGGCATCAACCGTGGAAATCTCGGCTTTTTAACCGACCTCGACCCGGACAATGCGCAACAGCAGCTGGCCGACGTGCTGGAAGGCCACTATATCAGTGAAAAACGCTTTTTGCTGGAAGCGCAGGTGTGTCAACAGGACTGCCAGAAGCGCATCAGCACCGCGATTAACGAGGTGGTTCTTCACCCCGGTAAAGTGGCGCACATGATCGAGTTCGAAGTTTATATCGACGAGATTTTTGCCTTCTCACAGCGTTCTGATGGGCTGATTATTTCCACCCCGACCGGCTCAACCGCCTATTCGCTTTCTGCCGGCGGCCCGATCCTGACTCCCTCGCTGGATGCCATAACCCTGGTGCCGATGTTCCCGCACACGCTCTCCGCCCGCCCGCTGGTTATCAACGGTGACAGCACGATACGTCTGCGCTTCTCGCACCGCCGTAATGACCTGGAGATCAGCTGCGACAGCCAAATAGCGCTGCCGATCCAGGAAGGTGAAGATGTTCTCATTCGTCGGTGTGATTACCATCTGAATTTGATTCACCCTAAAGATTACAGCTATTTCAATACATTAAGCTCGAAGCTTGGCTGGTCAAAAAAATTATTCTGATTTTGCATCCAGTACTTTACTGTATAAAAAACCAGTTTATACTGTATGAAAACACAGTTATGGTTTTTTCATACAGGAAAACAATTATGCTGGCACAACTGACCATCAGCAACTTTGCCATTGTTCGTGAGCTTGAGATCGATTTCCACAGCGGCATGACGGCGATCACCGGGGAAACCGGTGCAGGTAAATCTATTGCCATTGATGCCCTCGGCTTGTGCCTTGGCGGTCGAGCAGAGGGCGATATGGTGCGCATGGGCGCAAACCGTGCCGACCTGTGCGCCCGCTTCTCCCTGAAAGATACCCCTGCAGCTCAGCGCTGGCTGGAACAAAACCAGCTTGAAGATGGACCTGAGTGTTTACTTCGCCGCGTGATCAGCAGCGACGGGCGTTCACGTGGCTTTATCAACGGCACGGCGGTTCCGCTCTCCCAGCTTCGCGAACTCGGCCAGCTGCTTATCCAGATCCACGGTCAGCACGCGCATCAGCAACTTGTCAAACCAGAACAGCAGAAAGCGCTGCTCGATGGCTATGCGGGTGAGTACGCGCTTACTCAGCTTATGGCGGAGCACTATCGCCAGTGGCATCAGAGCTGCCGAGAGCTTGCCCAGCATCAGCAGCAAAGCCAGGAGCGCGCCGCACGTGCGGAGCTGCTGGCCTACCAGCTTAAAGAGCTAAACGAATTCAACCCACAACCGGGTGAGTTTGAGCAAATCGACGAAGAGTACAAACGTCTGGCGAACAGCGGGCATCTGCTCTCAACCAGCCAGAATGCGCTCAACCTGCTGGCGGATGGTGAAGACGTCAACCTGCAGAGCCAGCTGTATAACGTCCGCCAGCTGATTACCGAACTGGTCGGCATGGACAGCAAGCTTTCTGGCGTTCTGGATATGCTGGAAGAAGCGGCGATTCAGATCTCCGAAGCCAGTGACGAACTGCGCCATTACTGTGAACGTCTGGATCTCGACCCGAACCGTCTGTTTGAGCTGGAGCAGCGCATTTCCCGTCAGATCTCGCTGGCGCGCAAGCACCACGTCACGCCGGAAGAACTGCCGGGCTACTATCAGTCTCTGCTGGAAGAACAGCAGCAGCTTGACGATCAGGCTGACTCGCAGGAAACCCTCTCTCTCGCGGTGAGCCTGCACCATGAACAGGCTCTGGCGACAGCACAAAAGCTGCATGAAATCCGTCAGCATTACGCCCAGGAGCTAAGCCAGCACATCACCGACAGCATGCATACGCTGGCGATGCCGCACGGCGTATTCACCATTGATGTCCGCTTTGAAGAAAACCACCTGACGGCGGAAGGTGCAGATCGCATTGAGTTCCGCGTCACCACCAACCCGGGGCAACCGCTGCAGGCTATCTCCAAAGTGGCCTCCGGTGGTGAACTGTCGCGTATTGCACTGGCGATTCAGGTGATTACCGCGCGTAAAATGGAAACCCCGGCGCTGATTTTCGATGAAGTGGATGTCGGCATCAGCGGCCCAACGGCAGCGGTGGTGGGTAAACTGCTGCGACAGTTAGGCGAATCAACGCAGGTGATGTGCGTCACCCACCTGCCGCAGGTCGCGGGCTGTGGTCATCATCACTTTATCGTCAGCAAAGAAACCGACGGTGAAATGACAGAAACGCATATGAAGCCGCTGGATAAACGTGCGCGCCTGCAGGAGTTGGCACGCCTCCTCGGCGGCAGTGAAGTCACCCGTAATACACTCGCGAACGCGAAAGAACTGCTGGCGGCATAAACTTTTTCGAGATCTCAGGGTCATACAGAACAACAAAAACGCCGCCAGACCGGTTTCAAAGTGGGGCAAGGTCTATTATCATCGGCATATTACATATGAGCCGCGTTCTGCTCGGGCCCGAAAAGGAATCAAATCACTATGCGTTGTAAAATGCTGACCGCTGCCGCAGCGGTTCTTCTGATGTTGACCGCAGGCTGTTCCACTCTGGAGAAAGTGGTTTACCGTCCTGATATCAACCAGGGGAACTACCTTACCCCTAACGATGTGTCAAAAATCCGCGTGGGGATGACACAACAGCAGGTCGCTTATGCACTGGGAACCCCGATGATGTCCGATCCGTTCGGCACTAACACCTGGTTCTATGTATTCCGTCAGAAGCCGGGCCACGAAGATGCGACCCAGCAGACCCTGACGCTGACCTTCAGCAGCGCCGGTGTGTTGACCAACATCGACAACAAGCCTGCCCTGACCAAATAATCAGAAGTCAGAAAAACAAAAAGGTGCTCATTGAGCACCTTTTTGTTTTTCTTTTATCCCCTCGCCCCTTTTGGGAGAGGTACAGGGTGAGGGGGAAACACGCTACTTAGCCGATTTCTCCGCACGCTGACGTCGCAGCTCTTTCGGGTCGGCAATCAGCGGACGATAAATCTCCACTCTGTCGCCCTCTTTCAGCACATCACCCAGCTTCACCGGACGGCTGTAAATTCCGACCTTATTCTTCGCCAGGTCGATATCGCTGCGAAGCTCGAGTATGCCGGACGCACGTATAGCCGCCTCAACGGTTGCACCCTCTTCCAGCGTCACGCGCTGCAGATACTGCTTCTCCGGCAACGCATACACCACTTCTACAGCAATCTTATGCGACACTGTAAACCTCTTTAGCGCGGGTGGTGAACGCCTGAACCATATTTGAGGCCAGCTCTTTAAAGATGCGGCCAAACGCCAGCTCAATCAGCTTATTGGTAAACTCAAAATCCAGCTGGAACTCAATGCGGCAGGCGTCAGCGCTAAGCGGCGTAAATTTCCACCCCCCCATCAGGGTTTTAAACGGACCATCCACCAGATGCATCAAAATACTCTGATTGCTCGTCAGCGTATTGCGGGTGGTGAACGTTTTGCTGATCCCCGCTTTGGAGACATCCACCGCCGCGGTCATCTGCGTCGGGCCAGACTCCAGAACGCGGCTCCCGGTGCATCCCGGAATGAACTCTGGGTAAGACTGAACATCGTTCACTAACTGATACATTTGTTCCGCGCTGTAAGGCACAAGCGCAGTACGGCTAATCTGAGGCATAGCTTTTCCCATGGTCACACAACGGACAAATAATAACATTTATCACCTGTTAAAAAAACGCTAAGCCTCATCTCGTGCTAAGATAGCGCGTTAGACCTCACAGGACGCAATGAGGTGACTTTTTGAAATCAGATTACCGACGGCTTTACGACACTTATGACGAAGAAAAAAGCACATAAACCAGGCTCGGCGACCATTGCGCTCAACAAGCGTGCTCGCCACGAGTATTTCATTGAAGAAGAATTCGAAGCTGGCCTTGCGTTGCAGGGCTGGGAAGTAAAATCGCTGCGCGCCGGGAAAGCCAACATCGGTGATAGCTACGTGATCCTGAAAGATGGCGAAGCATTCCTGTTTGGCGCGAACTTTACGCCACTGACCGTCGCCTCCTCACACTACGTGTGTGACCCAACGCGTACCCGTAAATTGCTGCTGAACAAGCGTGAGCTGGAATCCCTCTACGGACGCATCAACCGCGAAGGTTTCACCGTGGTCGCCCTATCGCTGTACTGGAAAAACGCCTGGTGCAAAGTTAAAGTTGGCGTCGCGAAAGGTAAAAAACAGCACGACAAACGTACTGACCTGAAAGAGCGCGAGTGGCAGTTGGACAAAGCGCGCATTATGAAAAACGCAGGACGTTGATTCTGCACACTTATTGTACTATTCAATAAGTTAGCGTTCCGGGCTGGTATCCAGGAAGTTAAATCTGGTATACTCAGTTCAACACTATTGGGGCTGATTCTGGATTCGACGGGATTTGCGAAACCCAAGGTGCATGCCGAGGGGCGGTTTGCCTCGTTAAAAGCCGCAAAAAAATAGTCGCAAACGACGAAAACTACGCTTTAGCAGCTTAATAACCTGCTCTGAGCCCTCTCTCCCTAGCTTCCGCTCTTAAGACGGGGATCAAAGAGAGGTCAAACCCAAAAGAGATCGCGTGGAAGCCCTGCCTGGGGTTGAAGCGTTAAAACTAATCAGGCTAGTTCGTTAGTGGCGTGTCTGTCCGCAGCTGGCGTGCGAATGTAAAGACAAACTAAGCATGTAGTACCGAGGATGTAGAAATTTCGGACGCGGGTTCAACTCCCGCCAGCTCCACCACTTTTGATAGGACTGCAACCGGACAGCGGCAATAAAAACAGCCACTTACGGACACTGACCAGACAGCAGGCAGACCGAGAAAAGACAAAAATATGCACGTGAAATGCACGTGCACTTTAAAAGAACCCCAGATCTCACGGTCTGGGGTATTTCTATTTGTAAATAAGGGTAACAAAACCCCTCCCCCTTTCGCGTCCCGCTCGCCTTGACACTGTTTATTTTTACAGTAAAAATACTGTATACAACCACAGCGGTTTTCCGGAGGCTTTTATGTTCGTTGAACTGGTTTATGACAAACGCAATGTAGAGGGGCTCGAAGGAGCCAGAGAAATTATTCTGGCCGAGCTGACGAAGCGGGTGCACCAGATTTTCCCTGATGCCGAAGTGAAGGTGAAGCCGATGCAGGCAAACGGCCTGAATAGCGATGCCAGCAAAAGCGATCGGGAAAAACTGAACCGCATGCTGGAAGATATGTTTGAAGAGGCCGATATGTGGCTGGTATCTGAGTTCCCGACAGTTCGCCAGGTTGGGCTGTAAAAATTGTGCCGGCTGCCAGCTACATTATCACCGGCGGCCTGCATCAGGTCTAACAGCTTTCAACCAAAACTACCTGAAATCTGTTCCTTGTTCTTGTTACTCGACAGTCATTTTGCCATTATCGCGACAGCGATTCTTTCAAAAATGTAGAAACTTGATAAAGTAAACATTCAAAATCGTTTTCTTACTCTAATAGCTTAAATTAACCATTGTTCCGAAGGGTTGAACTAAAAATATCTAAACAACAATAAGGAAATTTATCAATGCACCTCTATAAATTTTTACCAACCGTTTATATGGAAAGCTTTTTCGAAACCGGATGTCTTCTATTGGGAACAGTTCATGATTTTAAAGATGTTGTTCGTCATGTCGGTTCCAGGGGGGATGATAAAGAAGGGCAGCATAGTATAAGGCGAGTCATAGACGAACCAGTGATTATTACTGAGGGTAGCAATGAGCCAATTGCATCTGAAATGTTTATTGTTAAATCAGGCGGTCGAATAATAATAAATACAGGCACGAAATTAACCCTTTTTAGACGCGCCCCTGATTCATTCTTATTTTGCACAAGTAATAAGTATACAGAGGAACTTTTCTTTAGATGGAATGAAGAAGACAGCAATAAGGACTCTTGCTATGTCATACATGATCCATTAGCCTTTACATCTGCTGTAAGCAGAGTAATAAATAAATATGCACAACTAATTTATGACGGACCAGTTGCCTACACTGATGATCCCATACCGTATGATTCTCTTACATCAAAACTTGACCCACGCATAACTAAAAGCAAAACAGATTTCTCTTGGCACCATGAGCATCGAACAATGTGGGATCCTGTTTTAGCCCCAAATGTAAAACTTTCGCCGTGGTTAATTCATGCACCGGAAGCAAGAAAATTTTGTTGCCGTTATTCATCCTTACATGATGGGGAGATAACTTATTATTAAGTTATATGAATGGCGAAACTGTTAATTTCGCCATTCATAAGCTATTTTGTTATGGTTTATCAGGCCATTTGATATCAGGAGCGGTAGAAGTATCAACCGCTTCCAGTTCATCCAGATAATCAAGCCACGCGTTATACTGTTCCTTCTCTGAATCTTTCAGTCGCCCCATTGCAGCCTTCCCGGGCCACTGCTTACTGTTCATATAGTCGTTAGCCTGGTCAATCCTCTTTTGTTTTTCAGCATTGGCAGAGGCAACAAGTTCTTCATGCGTTGGCGGAGGAATATCAGCCCACGACGGCACTCCGTCTTTTGCCACCCTAACCTTACCCTCAGGCGGCGTTGCTGAGTATTCAAGATAAACAGAATCATCAACCTCTACGCCATCCTCAGGCCAGGAGTTTGCAGCGCGATAGGCATCCTCCAGAGACACAGGGTAAAACGCGTTTTTCTTTGCACTATAAAAGTAATTTCCCATTTCAATATCCTATTGCGATCCATTGTACATATGCTGAGATAACAGGTTGCAACCCTGAAGGAGCGCTCCGGTTCAGTTGACCAAGGTTATATGCCGAAAAACCAGTTGTGGTTACATATCCTAACTGAACCATGGTCATGGTTGCGGCATTATTGAGGTCGTGCTCGGTGATGAATAAGCATTCATTCGGGAACGAAATATTAAAGCTGACGGTGTTATCTGGAGCTGCGGGGGTTAACGGCCCTCCTCTTCCCCATTGAATAATTAGACCATTCGGTAGTTTGCACCATCCGTTCGCTGATGTGGATATCCCAAATGATGACATATCTGGTATCTGATTCGCCCCGGTTCCTACATCGCGCACGCTCGCAGACTTAACACCGATATTCGTTCTGAATGTTGCTGTATCAGGTATATCAGCACCGTTCTGGCTTTTTGCTAATTTCCCTGACATGGCAGTATTAACAGATGAATAAAACGAAGGGTCATTATTAATTGCTGCTGCCAGTTCTCTTAATGTATTCAGTCCGCTTGGGGCATTATCAATAAGTTCATTCACCACATCACGAACAAATTTTGTGTTTGCAGCTTGCTCACCATAATTTCCGGTATGAGTATCTGGTACTGTTGGCACACCTGTAAAGTTAGGGCTTTCTGCAAGTGCTGCGATAAGCTGATTTATAAAGCCGTTAACATTCCCGTTATCAAGGACATCCTGATTCGTTTTGTTAACCACATACTGAGCAACTGCCGCAGCGATAAAACTGGACTGACGAATTGCCTTGTTTACCTGTGCACTGGATGCTTTGCCCGCCGTGAACCCAGAGAGCAGAGCGGGAAGTGATTCCCAGTCAGCCTGTGGTGTGACGTTAGCGTTAGGATCAAGAGCAAACGCTTTGAAGTTATTTGTTGCCATTAGAGTATTGTCCCCCATGCTCCAACATCGAACCCGCCGATGTATTCGTTATCCATATCAAAACCAAAGAATTTAGAACCCTCGGATGGTGCTTCTACCGAGGGCGTTTCAACGTCACCGGCCCATACGCCAGCAGCTTTAACGGTGAGATAGCCCTGTTTGATAGCGGCGATCAGTTCGAGGGACACATTTGAAATATCAGTCTCGGGAAATACCCAGACCGAGATCGTCATGTCCTGGTTGTCGACGATCTGCATCTTCAGGCCAGAGCCTGCAGTTGCAGCGTCAAGGATGGGTGGCAGCGAATCATTGCGGCCGTCCCAGTTGTTGATGGCGATTTTTGCTTTAAGAACGATGCGGTATGTCTCATCACTCAGAGTGGTGTAGCCCGCATCTGGATCATACGGGCCTTGCCACACGCCCTGGTCATATCCAAGGCCGTCAGTGTCCCAACTGAAATACACTCCGCTTATCGGCTGGCTGACTATGCGACTGCGGCCAATCCAGAGGCCGAGCGTATCGAGCTGGACGCCGACGGCGGTATCGATGTCGAAAGCGGTTACCAGTCCCCTGGTGGCACCGGTGATATCAATCAGTGGCCGAGTGCTCAGGTCGACGTGATCAAAAAATTTCGGCTTCGTGGCGTGATAGTTGGTGATTAAGTCCGTGTACTTGCTCATGACGTCACCGTTAGAACAATGTTTTCGGGTTTACACGACGCGGATTCGTTGTAGGCGATGATGATGTTTGCCGCCGCCACGCTACCAGCTGATTTGCCAATCAGCAGCTCCTGTATGTCGTAGTAGCGCGCATTGCCTCCACTCACTACACCGAGGTTCGCCGGAGAATAAATCCTGCTCAGCAGCACATCGTCGCCGATCGTCAGCCCGTTGATGTAATCCGCGACGGCCTGCTGAATCTGTACCCCAATTTGCGACGTGTAGCCGGTGAATGCTTTCAGGGTGATATGCCCGTAAATCGGGACATCAGTAGATCGCGAGAAGCTGATCACGTGTGGATTGCCGTAGGTGTCCGGTACCGTGACAGAAGTTGTCCCATAGGTGGCCGTTCCCTGTCCTTTATTACCCCGGATAGTCTGGGCAATGTCGGTCACGTCCCCGCCGTCCACGATGGCCGAGATAGAGTGTGGCGGCAGCCCGTTACTATCAGTAACGCCAGTATCATTCTCGTAGAGCTTGTGTCGTGTCACGCCTGCAACGTTGGCGATCGCACCGTCGACACCTTCAAACGGTGTAAGGGATGGTAGCGCTACGCTTTGTCCCTGCCTGATGCGCAGCTCTGCGTCGGTTTCCGCTGGTGCGCCTACGGTGGCCGCTGCTGGGTTGGTTACTGAAGCCCAGCCACGGGTCGGCGTGTTGATAGTGGTAATCGCCCCGGCCAGCGCCGCAACCGCTCCGCTGTTTGAACAGGTTGCAGTTACCGTCGCGGAACCGCCGACACCGATCGTCACCGAGGCAGGAAGTCGCCAGATCACGTTATTCGTGTCTTTCACGGTACCGTTTGTGATGGATGTCCCGGCGGTACCGGTCAGAAGCAGATCCACGGTAGAGTTCGTCGCCCCTCGGCGCGCGATACCGTTAATTTTTACGTTACTCGTCAGCGCTGCACCGTAACCCGTAGCAGGTGAGAAGCAGTTATAAACGGAGATGGCCGTGTTGTTGGCATCGTGAATAGCCAGCGCCACCAGCGCCACCATTTGGCCGTCTTTGCTGTCTGGCTCCAGATAAGCGTCGCTGCCATAAATCTGCTGAAAATAGCTCGTCAGGGTATCGAGTATCGTCTGGTAATCAGGCGCACTGATTCAATAACAATGATAATGCTATTGATATATATGGCTTTTATTTTATTTGTAGTGGGAATCTAGTCCGTTAACTGCTCTTAGGTGTGCAAATTACTATCTGCGGGGTGCAGGCTTGTTCCAGCGATATTCCGGGGCTGTCATGCGCTGGCGGTGCCTTTCCTTTGCGGCGAGCGATCCAGCTACCCTACGGCGTATCTCCAGCATGTCAGTAGCGTCTAAATCTCGCCCTTGCTTTGTTAACATCTCTGCTATTGCAGACTCAATCACATCAGATTTCAGCATGTAAGTTACTCATTACCAGAAGTGAAACTTAACGGCTACGGTCGCTCAACATTCACCAGTACCGCCGGACAGTGCTCAGCGAACATGACAGGCTTTCTGCTGCCAGCACCTGAGTTAATCCTGACCGTTTACAGCATTGTACCGCCTCACGCCGCTGCGCTCTAATCCGCTCAAGACGTACAGCGCCATCAGTAACCCGGCGCGTTCTCTGCTTTCGCTGCTCATGTCGAACCACCCGCTGCCTTTCCCTTTCCTCCTCTGCGGCTATCAGTATTTTTCTGGCCTCGATGTCTTCCGGGTAATTGTTGTACCAGTTGCGTTCGCGATACTGTGCTGGCCTGCTCCTGCTGAGTTTCGCTTCTTCCATCAGGCGCAGTATCACCCCATTGGCGGTATCGCTGCGTGCTCTCAATTTCCTGACGGCTTTTTCAGAAACTCCAAAGTGAAAAGCCACCCGGTGATTACTCATAGCACGGTGCAGGTTCAGTACCGTGCGTAATACGTCAGTAAAGGTCTCCTCCGTCCACCAGATCCCCTTAAACCGGAAGCCATTTTCAGCGGCTGCTAAAACGTTCATTTTTCCTCACTTTGTCCACCATCGGCAAAAAACGGGACGTGCTCACGAACCCTCAAAAAGTCCGCGGCGTATCGATAACGGTAGAATGCGGCCTGCGCTCATGTGATATGCCGCACTTTGTCGGGCTACAGGCCGCGTCATTCCTCATTTCTCCGCATTTTGTTGCTCACCCGTCCGGAAAGCGTGAAAAAGTGCGGTATTATCCAAAAATGGCTGGATCGTCGCTTACAGTCGATGAACCCGCATCACACCGGGAAAGTAAGGAGTTTACTATATTCTCCTTACCCCTCCTCTCAGAGCGTTCTTGAGTGACGGTTTTTCGCGGAAAAGATGCCCGTAAATATTCAACGTCACCGACGGCCGGGAGTGGCCCACCATGTCCGACACGTCCAGAATATCAACGCCGTTTTTTACCAGGCTGGACACCGCAAAATGCCTCAGGTCATGAAAGCGCGCTATCCCGAATTCAGAGAGCAGGCGTTTCATCACGCCGGATGTGCTGTAGTTCAGGCTCAGCCTCTGTCCGTTGCTCCCGGCAATCAGCGGTGTATCCGTTCCCAGCAGCGTTTTATCCAGGCACTCATACAGGCCAACCGGCATATCGACGGAACGGCCCCTGCCGCGCTTTCTGCCCCGGATAATCCCGCGTGAAGTCAGATGGCAGCGAACCTGTATTTCGTCAGCGCTCACATCCCGATACGTTAACGCCAGCACTTCGCTGATACGCAGGCCGCAAGCCGCGCCCAGCCAGATAGCAATCCTTTCGCGCCGCTCTGCGCGATCCAGCATGGCTAATACGGTATCTTCATCCGGGATTTGCCACGGCCTGTCTGCCGGTGATCGGCTCTGGCGAACCGGATTATGCGCAATCATCCCGGACCGCATGAGATAAGCAAAAGCCGCGCCGATGTACACAAGCGACTGTCGGTTAAGCCGCTCGCTAAGCTGGCGTGAAGTGATTTTATTCAGGTTTTTATTCAGCAGGTCAGACGGGAGGTTTAGCAGGCAATAGCGGTAGCGGTCGTAACTGGTTGCCCTGATCCTGTTCCGGTTCAGCCTGTCACGCTGATACCCCAGCCAGAACCAGGACAGTTTCTGCAGCGTCCAGCGTTTTACCGCCTCCGCATTGTCTGCCGTTCGCCAGTCAAGGGCTGCCACTTCCAGTTGATACAGCAGCGCCGCCGCATCGTCGATGCTGTGAAAGGTATTGCGTCGCCCGGTACGGGTTTCTTTATCCAGCCAGTTAACGACATAACGCAGGCGCTTTCCGGTGCCAATCTCACGGATAGATGCCATGTTTCCCCCTACACACCCTGCAAAGGTAATTCCATAGGACACCAGCTAAACACTGCTGCCGGATGCTTATCGTTTCGCTGGCGGATCATGTTGATGAGAATATCCGCACGGGGTGATGACCTCATAATCGCGGCCAGCGTGGCTATTTTTGACGCCTCCGGGTTTCTCGCCTGATATTCGCCAATTTCAGCGCCCACAAGAGTTTTCAGCAATACATCGCCCTCCATGTCCGGTTTTTCCCGCCGCATCTGGTCAAACTCTGCAGCGGCCGTCTGGCGTATAGGTATGTAAATCCGATCCTCTAAATCGCGTAATTTTCGGTGCGCATGCATCAGTACAGTGCCTCGTTTACCGCCCTCCTTCACTTCCCCGAGTAATCCGGCGATGCGGCCACGAAATGCGGCCACCTCGTCTTGTGGTACAGGCGAATCAGGAATATAGCTCTCCAGAAGCGCTAACCTTGCCCGTATACGTTCTACAGCAGACACATTATTACTTACTGCTTCATCGGCCAGTGCCTGCCTGTATGCAGGTACACTTTCAATTTCCTGCGTATCAGAGCAGGAGTTTGCATTAGTAACGCTATTTTTCATTTTAAGTTACCGTTCCTCTCGTCTGACATTTAATACGGCTAACTCGATGGTTATTTTTTGCTCGCAAAACGCCATGAATCACCCAAATTAAAATGATAATAAATTGTTAACGCATATTCTCCTTAGGACTATAAAAATGATTCTTATGCCTTTTTCGTTGCGTTTAGGACGTGTTTTAGAGAACTTGCTCTCAAGGTGTTCATGGTATTCATATTCGCGAGATTAATCATAATATTCATATAGATAAAGCATGAACACCAGTATTCATAACCCTTCATAAGTGTACATAGGTGTTCATACTCGCCGATTTTAATTTAACATTTAAACAACATTTACCCCGGGAGCATTTCTTTGCAATTGTCTTTCTACAATGGCGCTATCGCTGTCAAGGTGGGGCTGGCTGGTCAGATCGTCCTGCCATGTACGAACGTTCTCTTTTTCTTCTGCCTCACGCTTTTGAGGCTTAATCTTTTCGATGTTACTCATTGTGGTTTTCCTGTATTGCTTCCACCGGACTGTACGCCGCCGTGAGTATGATTAACCTGGCTAATTCCGTTAGCTGTCTGGTCGCCAGTGGAAGTTATCGAGCCGTTTACCTGTACTGGTCCGTTGATGGTGATCTGTGAGCTGGTAATAGTAATAGCGCCACCAGCGGCCACTTCAACGAATGCCGTACCATCATCAGTACGAAGTTGTGCAGCGCTGGTGCTGATGCCGCTGATTTTCTGTGCCTGCGACTGCGGGCCCGGAATAACGAACGCATCTGACAGATCCAAAACTCTCCCGTCAGCCCTTTCCTGTACCCCACCGTTCTGCCACCAGAAATCAATGCTACGCGACGAAAACACAATCAGGCATTCATCACCTTCTTTAATCGGGAAAGTCAGCGTAACGCCGCCACCGCGCGGGAAAACTACTGGCAAATCATTAAGGATCGGATAACGGACGGATTCATACTGGAAATCTTCGTCCATTGTGCCGGCCTTCGTCATTCTTGCCGTAATGGCTATATCAACGTCGCAGGTGACAGTTTTCGGGTCGAATGAACGAATAACGCCGGGTAACGCATTGGTCACTGCTGCTTTGGCGTTATCCTGAACAAGCTGTGCTACATCCTGCTCATCTGCAGGTCTAATGAATGGCATGAGTCCCCCTACCCGTTCACGCGCTTACAATCAAACGAGCCAATGATCCGCGCCTGATTCATATTGGTGCGGATAAGCTCAACATTCAGCCAGCGCTTTTTGCTACCGTCAGGATGGATGTATTCAAACCCATACAGATTCCCATCGCTGGCAGGCATAAGCGTCATTTCTACTTTTGCCCCGTTCTGTCCGAACTCTGTAATTTTCTGAGATGTTACATACTCACCATTAATTCTCGCCATCGAGTTTTCTATCATCTCAAAGCGAAAGTTTCCGCACTGCATGGTAATAACCTGCGCAGCATGACTTCCAGATGCGCCCAATAAACCAATCAGTAAAATAATCTTCTTCATTCTTCACTCTGCTTATTCATAAATGAACTTGAAAATAAATCAGAATTCCCGCGAGCCTCACACGCCAGATCCATATACCACGCTTGACCGCGCGTGTCGCCCGTGTAACTGATATACCGAACCTTATAGATACCATCGGTAGCAATGCTCGCCGGACTCTGCGTTAATCCAGTAGTGACAAGGTTTCCGTTTTGGCTTTCCACCGAAATTGGCCCACCAGCCTGGGCAATTTGATCAGCAGATAAGGCGCTACGATATACCGAAGCCTGATCCAGTTGAATAAGTCCGTTCAGGTGAATCCGTGAGTTAATCAGGCATTTGACATTCACACCCGCACCGATGGTCTGCTGAGGCATACCGATAAGCCCGGTATTAGCGTTGAGAACCACAGCTTCATGAGTCGCCTTGTCTCTGGGAACAATATCGACTTTTCCATAGTTGAATTGCCAAGTGGCTTTGCACTGCGCGGCTACTTCATCGAGATAGTTATGGACATAGCCAAAGAGGGCTCGACCGCGAGGAAATACCGTTGCCGGGAACTCAGGAACAATACCGCGAGAAATGCCGTAAGGTTCCAGTCTTTTCATAAGCTCAACATAAATATCTTCTGTGGTGTAGCCTTTACTGATAGTGGTGTTGATAAATGCGCTGGTAAACGCCTCCACAGAGTCACAAGCCTGCACCTGTACCCATGAATCGACAGGGTTGTCTTTTCCGGTCACAGTGAAGCGAATATCACCGCTGAAAATTACGCCGTAATTTGTGCCGTTAGCTTGCCCTACTTCGCTGGCCGGTATCTCACGAACAACACCAACTTCACTCGCAGGCACATCAGATGCAAGGCCATCATAGCCGGCAATCATAATTATTTTTGCAAACTCGCGTTGCATGATACGGTTTTGCGTCTGTGCGGACAGGTTATAAATTTTTACCGTGCCTACAGCAGGCCATTTGTTATCGTTACGCTCTATTTGAAAAGTAACTTTGAAGTCACTCAGGGTGATCCCTTGCCCGTTCTCTCCCACAAGTTGTAGTTCGAAATGCCTCATCCAGTTTTGTGACATATTCATGCTCCTTAAAAAAGCAAACCCGGACTAATCTCCGGGCTGTGGGGTTAAAATTTACCGTAGGGAAAAAGGTGTCTGTTAATCACGGCCAACCTATCTTTTTCTTCCGTTTTTTTCTGTTCCCAAAAATCTTTATTGGCCTGATTGATATTCTGAATGTTTGCTCGTTCACTATCAGTCGTTCTACGCGCTCGCATTGCTTCTCGTTCTGATCGGGTAATGAATCGTGACATATTATTTTTTACTCCAGAATTTTTTAGCAGAATCGCCGATAGCCCTAATCGTATCGGCTGACGTATATGGCTTCGGATCAATGCCGTTGGCTTTCATGTAATCACCCACCTGCTCAAGAATTTCTATCGCCCGATTAGGTTGCAAATCAGCCAGTGATTCATTGCATACCGCACTGAACGCAGTTACTGGCGCATAACGCAGCACATCAAGGGCGACCAACCGTGGATCATCTCCTTGGCTGGCCTCGTCATAACGCGGGCATACAGCACGAACCAGTCGCATAAACTGAGGGTCTATTTTTGTTGGCAGTCCATCTTCGGATGAATCTACGGTCCGCTTGTACATGCGATCAGCCGTGCGATTTGCCGCCGCCGCGCGATTTTCAGCAGCAATGATACGGTCATTAGCTGAGGCCAGCGCCTGCACAATAGATGTCATAAAATCGGATGATTGTTTATCAGTAGGAAAGGAAATAGTGCTGCCGTCGTCGTAGTTCGCCGTGATTACGACACCGTTAGCGACGGGCTGAGCATTGAACTGCTTGAGATTTGGCATGGTCAGATTGTCCTGTTACCTCGACGGGATTGTCGGTACAGATATTATACTTCATTACCATAAAAACAGGTAATAAACACAACAATCAATTTATAAAAGTGGTATTCAGTGTTAAATATCTGCTATCCTAAGTTTGTGAGGGCAGGCATACCCTCTCCGATTGCACAATGTGATACTAAGCAAAGCCCGCGCCTCCTTTCGCGGGCTTTTTATTTGCTTACTTCTTGGCGGGATTGGGATAAGGCTGTGGAAGCCAGTCCTCAGCACTTCCTGAGAGTTCCACGTTGGTTACAACTCCTCGCGTCTTTCTCTCTTTCCGGTATTCGTGGTTAAATTCGCGCATTGCGCTTTCCATGCCCTCAGCAAATTTATTGAGTGTTAAAGGCTTATCGAATCCGTTAGCCTCCAGAAAGGCCAGATACGCATGATAGAGATACACGCGTGGGTAGAGAGGCGGATTGCGGTTCCCTACCAGCATTCCCGTACACTCTGACAGCTTTTCAAGGTATGCGCAGAAAGCATAAAGCGGGTCTGTTTTCTGTTTAACCTCCAGCGCTTCTTCACTGTTCCTCTGTTCCAACAAAAGCGCCCTTGCTTTCTCTGGATCAGAAAAGTTAGCCAGGAGCCGGCGGACAATAACCGGGATTTCTGCGGATATCTTTTCCGACAAATCGGGGTCTTTGTCTTCCTCTCGAACCCGGTTATTAAACTGAAAAATAACCCTACGGCGGGCAACGCCTCCGGCCCGTTCGGTGAAAATCATCGGCGTGTTGTTTGTAGCGACTACAACAGCCCTCAGAACGGCGGTGTACTGGTGTTCATGCTTCGGGTCAATCTCTACGGCATCGCCGCCCGTAATCGCTTTTATACCCGTTCCCTCGCCTGAATATTTTGGCTGGTCTGGTAGGGTTATCATACTTTTGCCTACGAACTGCGCCCGACCTCTGGCGCTATCCAGTGCGGCCATATTTCCGCTGGCCGTGTTGTGTTCGCCAGCCAGCATAGTAGCAATGTGAGTGAAAACGCTTTTGCCGCTACCTCCCTCCCCGGTTATCTCAAGAAAAAGCTGCCAGTCGTAGCGGTTAGCCAGCACCATAAAAAGCCCAGCGGCGATCCGCTTCATTTTAAGTGCGTCTCTTCCTGCTGTGTAACTTAGCCATTTATGGAAGTTTGGCGCATGGTCGTGAAGATTTTCGCCAGGCTCCGGCGGCGTATAGATCACACCGTTATCGTTAGTAAGCCAGTTATCTAATGAATGCTGCGAGAAAGTCCCGGTTTCCATGTCGTACACGCCATTTTTGAACGGGATCAGGCTCCGGCGAGGCTGGCCCATAACAGGAATGACAATCTTCAATGCTTCAATTACGTTATTTACTGAGCGTTTGCTGAAATTAGTCTGATTTTCGTTGTAGATAGCCACCATTTCGCGGCTTAATTCTAATGGCGCTGCTTTTACCCATACTCCTTCACGGTACAGATAAACAGCCTCGCTCTCTGCGTGAATGGCTATTCCCTCGTAACGGTCTGCCAGCATCAGCGCTTTTTCATTATCTGCCATCTGGATCAGGTTGATTTCTCCGCGCCCGCGCTTTTTACCGCCATCGACTACTTTAAGTTTTACGCCCACAGTTTCCCCCTCCGGCTGATACATCGAATCGTTAAATGCTGCTATAGCGGCTTCCAGTCCGTTTTGTCGGTGGTAGTCGTTCCAGTCCGCCTTGTAGTCCACAGGGGGCAAAGAAACCCAGCCAGCAACGGCTTTAGCGGCTTTCTCTGCACACTCCTTACCTGTGTTAACTTTCACTTCTCCGCTTCTGTCACTTTCGGCGCACTGGTCATTATCTGCAGCAATGATGATCCGCGCGTTCGGGTATTTTTTGCGCATCACCTGAGCAACGGGCAGCAGGTTCCCGGCGTCAATAGCTGCGATAATTGTCGCATCAGGGCGGAACTGCTGAACCGAAAGCGCAGTTGCCAGTCCTTCGGCGATAATCACCGTTTCCGACGTTGCGCCGGAATTAACCACGCAAAAAGAGCCTTTCTTCACCGTTCCGGCCACCAGCCGCTTACTGCCATCTGGTTTAATCACCTGTGCGCCAGTCGCCGCACCAGCACCGTTTTTCAGCACCAGCAGCAGCGATCCGTCGGACAGCATCGGGAAGGGGCATTGAAGCCCCTTTGATGTAAGGTAAGCAGACTGCCCCGGAGAGGCTTTCGCGGCCAGCGCCGCAACTTTCCCGGCGATATCCGTTTGAGGCTTATCTCTGGCTTGCTTCGGTTCCGGCATAGGCAGCGTCATAGCTTCGGCCACCAGCTCAGCCGCTTCTCTCGGGCCGCACTGGTTGACCTTCATCACCAGATCCAGCCCAGTACCCGCACCACAGTGCGAACAGAAATAAGTTCCCCGGTTATCTTTATTGTCGAACCGGTAGCGAGTGTTGCCACCACACGCCGGACATGGCCCTTCTGCGCTGTTTGTAGGAATGGCAAGGCGCTCCATAATTGCAGGCCAGTTATTATTAGCCCTGCTACGAATTTCATTAATGAAATTATCTTTCACGGCATCACCTCGCCTACCAGATTAAATTCTTTGATAAATCGTGATTCATTCAGAGTGCATGGAGATAAATAACCATCACGAATAAATGTCACTCTGTTGAATCGGTAACTTTCGACCGTCACAATATCTCCCCATCCATCACGCCATTTATCGCCCTGCCTGATTTCAGGATGAGATAATCCGCTGGCAATTAAGCCAGTATTTTTCTTTTTCATCGGTTATATCCCGCTATTTGGCTTGTAAGCGTCCCGCGCCTTTATCAGTTCGCCGATAGATTTATTCAGTAGAGACATAATCGCGCCTACACGGTGCGCTTCTTCGCGGTGTTCTTCACCGTTCGGAATGCTGTCAATCCACATACTCAGCACAGACATTGCGCACTCACTTTCTGAAAGTGCATTTTCAGCGTGCATCAGGACTTCAAAAGGAACCTGTCTCATTTCGATTCTCCCATGCGCAGCTCGGCGATTAATGCCCGGTGAATTTCATGATTAAAATCACAAGCAATGGAGAGCAGATTAATCATAGCCTCAGAGCATTCAGCGGTGGCTTTCTCCATAATTACTTCGTAAAGCGATGCTGCCAGTGCTGATTTATATTCAGCCTGGTCTAAGCTGATTGACTTACGCATTTTTCGCCTCCCGGATAAAGTTAATTCGGATGTGTTTATAGCCGCCTTTCTGTGCCAGTAATTGCGCTGTAGCTTTCGCTGTCTCAGGGCTGGTGCTGGTCATGGTGTAGTGAATGCCAACGGTAAGACCGCGTTTGTTAACAGCGTAGCCGTCAATCTGGAAGGTTTTACGCATTGCATACCTCCATTGCCAAGCGGGACTGGATCGCAGCCGCTTTACTGCCTAGCTGCAGGTATGTACGGGTTATTGCCGGGTTGCTATGCCCCAGCATTTCAGAGGCCACCAGCAAGCCTTGTTCGCCGCCGGCTGACATGAGGTTAAAGGCTGCAATCTTACGGCTTGAATAAGCGCTCAGACGCAGTTTGGCGTTGATAACGCGGGTAAACCACGCCATCACATCATGGAGTTTTCGCCATATGGTCTGGCGGGTCACGCTACCTTCCAGACGTTGACAACGGTTACTTTCAATTTGAGAGCGGGAAAATATCAGGTCGTCCTCTACCAGATTCCGATCCTGACGTTCGCGCAGCCGCTTGATGATGCCCGGCGGTAACTGTTTGGTGTCGTGCTTAACGTCAGCTTTAGCCACCAGCCCGAATACTATCGCCTGTTCTTCGTCGGTCATATCCGCTGCCAGCGCGTCACAGTTGATGCTGTCCCATTTCATGTAGGCGATATGGTCAGCGGCAAGCCTTGCTGCGTCCTTGCGCTGCTGGCGCACGATTTCAATGCCTTTGCGGGTTGCCCGCGCTTCGGCGGCTTTGGTCTGTTTGGAAACGATAATTGTCGCCTGTCCCGTTTCCCAATTGATGCAGGAATAGCGCAGGTTGCAAACGTCACTGGTACGCCAGCCGGTTACGGTCGCAATGTCCCACCAGAGAAGCAGCCAATCCGGTTGCGTCTGCTGTATGCGCTCGCGCAGCTTACGCTGTTCGTCGCGGTCATAGACTGGCGTCATTGTGCGACTGCCCTTAGTGCTAACTGCTTTAACCACGTTGCCGCGCAATTCGCGGGCTTTGGCTGTCAGTGTCTGGAGATTAAACATTGTGCACCTCCAGCATTGCAGGAGTCAGGAGGTTCAGGCCATAAGATCCACAGCCAGAATCACGCAGGCTGCTTTCAGTGCGGATTTTTGCGGCAAAAGTCAGATTCCAGCATGGGAAAGTATCGCGGGCTTCTTCTTCGGTATCAGCCATTGTGCGCAATACGATTGGTGTGCAGTCGTGTTTTTTCGGTGTGGCCAGAAACAGCCAGGTATATTTGGGGCAGGTTGATTTAGCCATTTTAGCGGCTCCTTGAACATTTTTCAGGAGTCTCGCCAGATGCTGTCAAACATGGGTGGCGAGACGTAGCAGGGTTGACAGACTGGCGTTCAAGAAACCAGCAGGCGTAAGCCTCCCCACCACGCCCCGCCATAAATCGGGGTATAGGTGAAATACGGGCGTAAAAATACCGCTATACGGAAATTAGCGGCTACCCGCTTGAACGTTCAGGCTGTCAAACCCGGCACCCGTTTTATGAGGTGCGAAATAATCATAACCATGCCCGCCATGATGACGCAAGCGCTTTATAACATCCGGCGAATTTTTCCGGGGAAAGATCCACGCTTTATGAACACTATGAATACCCTATGAATACCTTAGATAAAGGTGTTCATAGTCTATCTATCTGATTTTTAATACCTATATTCAAATCATGAACACTATGAATACCTTTGTTCATTTTTCTGCAAACATTCCACCGCCGCCCGACGAAATGCCTTTCTCTGGCTGGCGTAAGTTACCGTTGCTGGCAACGGACAATAAAAAAGGCTTGCCCCTATTCGGTAACAAGCCTTGTCTATTTGCTTGGCTTTCATGCGGTACAGATCCCGCGCTTCTCGCTTTGTTTGCCGATCCACGCTTCAACCTCGTCACGATACCAGCAGTTACGGCCACCCACTTTAAAAGGCATCGGAAAACCGTTCTCCTCATCTTTCAGGAAATCATAGAAAGCAGAATCAGAACGGTATCGGAGCCGTGCTTTAACCTCGCCTTTAAGAAGTATTTCGCTATTCGATTCAGACATAAAAACCTCCATACATATTCGAATCAATTATAACAAATTTGGATAAAAAAGATACATTCAGGTATCCATTGGTAATAAAAAAGCTGCCATAAATCAGCTCTGAATGCCGATTATTGAGGGCTAACCAATAAGCCTTAAACCTTTATCACCTTTTGTCTGAAGCAGTTCTCCACGCTCTGCACTATCGATATAATCCCCCCACCACTGCATGAGCATACGCCGCTGCTCAAAGTAATCAGTGCGATTGTAGATGTTGCGGATCGCATTCCTGCTTCTGTGAGCGAGGGCTGCCTCAATAACATCAGGGTTAAACCCTTCTTCATTCAGCACAGTTGATGCAAGCGACCTTAGCCCGTGAGTAACGACCTCTCCGCTTAGCGATGTTTTATGAATAGCGATCTGCCCGGTACATTTCCCAATCGGCTTATCTCCTTTTTTGCCGGAAGGAAAAATAAACGCCCCGCGTCGCCATTTTTCAGCATTGCGTAAAACTGCTATTGCTTGCGTGGACAGCGGTACAGCGTGTGGCCTTTTCCCCTTCATTCTTTCAGCCGGAATTTTCCAGACAGCACTGTCTAAATCAATTTCGTCCCAAACTGCCAGGCGAGCCTCAGAGGGCCTTACCATAGTTAAAAGCTGGAAGTAGACACACAGCCTTATCGGCTCCCACATACTCAGCCCCAGCCATTCAGAAAGGAACACAGGCAATCTGCCTTTATCCATCACGGGCATTGGTACGCTTCTTTTGGCTGGGAAAGCCTTGCCGATTTTTAGCAGGCAATTATGGTCAATGACTCCGGTGTTTACCGCATAATCCATTACCGAATTGAGCACAACTATCATCTTTTCCACAGAGGCGGGACGATCGGCAAACTCTCTCATTGCCTGAATTGTTGAGGCGGCATTCATTTTATGTACCGGCTCGTCACCAAGAACACTATTCAGCGTTTTTAAAGCCCCCTCGTAGCCTCGAATTGTATTGCTGCGGATGCCCTCCGTGATTTTTATTTTCAGCCAGTTATCAGCGATAACAGAAAACTGCTGCGCATGTTTTTTCCGTCTGTCGCTGAGTTCTTCTTTTTTAACCTCGTTTGGATCTATCCCTCGGGCAACTTTCCTTCTGGCTTCTTCTCTCGCCTCCCTCGCTTCTGCGAGACTAAATTCTGGATATCGGCCAATAGTGAATGTCTGCCTTTTCCCGGTTATGGGGTGCGCATAGCGGAATCGCCACGATTTACCGCCTGACTTAGTAACGTACAGAAGAAGTCCAAACCCATCATGAAGACTGTAATCTTTAAGCTGTGGCTTCGCGTTCTTAACTTCTGCATTGGTGAGTGGTTTAACAAGCATCATCAGCTCCTATCACTGCTTCCGCTGTGGTTTCTTTCGTAGTCCCACTTATGGCGAATTGAACCCCAGATAGACGAAAGTAATCGAATGGATTCAAACACCATAAGCAGGGACTAAACCCAGCCACACCGCGCTTTATTGAACGTTAACGTATTGATTCATAGATATTAAAATAATCAGGCGCACTGATCCCCTCAGCGGTTACCGTTGCCGATAAGCCGAGTGTGTCCAAATTGAGGGCCATTTATGCCTCGCTGGTTACTGTCGTTGTTCCGTAGATGGTGTCGATTTCAGCGAAGAACTGGACGCGGCGCGTCGTCGTGTTCACTGTCGTGTTGAAAGAGAGAATGGATCTAACGCCCCGCGTTTCGAGGATGCGCTTACGGATCGCCAGGTTGTAGGTTTCCGGCTTCTGCTTACCGAGTACGGACTGAATCCACGGAGTCCCCTCTGTGGTGTCGAGGAACCATTGCCCGTACCATAATTCGAACCGCGTTTTCACCGCCTGCGCCACGGCCTCAGGTGAGTTAATCAGCCAGGTATCATCGCCGCTGCCAAAGGTGTAATCGCCGTCGGCGTCTTCACGTCTGTATCGCATCAGTTCACCCCGTCTGTGTTGCTGGTGCCGTGCTGCACGCCGCCGTGAGTGTGCGTATCATCGATTGTCTTGCCGTTAGCTTTGACGGTACCGATAAACTCGACAGCGCCGGTGATTTTGGATGCAACGCCAGAAGCAACAGAACCCACCATTCCACCCAGCCAGGACAGGAGCCCGTGAATGGTAACTTTCGCCGAGAAGTCGGCCCGCGGGGTAACTACATCCAGACCGCCAGGCGCTACGATTTTAATTTTCTGCGTAGTGGGGTTGAGCTCAAAGAACGTGCTTCCGTCGTCGCTGCGCAGCTGAGCGGCACCCGTGCTGATTCCGCTGATTTTCTGCGCCTGAGACTGCGGCCCGACGATACAGAACGCATCCGATAAGTCATGCACCCGGTCGTCGACAGGCTCCTGCACCCCGCCGTTCTGCCACCAGAAATCGATGCAGCGATCGGCGAAAATAACCAAGCATTCATCACCGGCTTTCACCGGGAACGTTAACGTGCAGCCGCCACCGCGCGGAAATACCACCGGCACATCCACCAGCAGCGGGTAATTTTTGGTAACGCGGTTGCCGTCGTTATCGGTTTCAACAGAGCGGATAGCAGGCTGCACAACCGCCGTAACCGCGTCAGGGTCGAATGACTGGACAATGCCAGGCAAAGCAACACGGATCTGGTTCTTTGTTGTTTCCCGCTCAGATTTGAATGTTTCGGCAAGGTCGCCGCTGCGGGTCTGGTCAGATACGGCCATTTGGTAGGCTCCAGAAAGCAAAAAACCCGCCGGGTGGCGGGTTCGATTATTAAGTTAATCCAGTGACTCTGGGGGCGGTAGTTTAAATGGTGGATGTGGGTCGTAACTCACGAAACGGGCTTCTTTGAAATTGTTATTCTGGTATTGGACCACATACTCGGATGTCCAATCGCCAAAACTTCTGTTTTTATCATATTCAACATGCCCAATATGATAATGCCACAGCCGATTTTGTATTGCGTACTGAATCAGTTTTTCACGTTGCGCGTGCCTTTTGCTGACACCCGTAGAAGGTTTATTTCTGCCTGGCAACCCATCAAAACCAGAACTTTTCAAAGAAACCGCAAAATCACCGATTAGTTTCAGTTCATCATCAGATAGGGTAGCTATGTCATTAAGAAATTTTTTTGAATATAAAACCGTGACTTGCATCCCTAGCCCTTCATTCCTTTAATCCATTTGGCAAAATCCTCTCCTGTATTAACCCAGGAAGGATGTTCCACCATCGGCTCAGATAAAGCGTTGTCTATTTTCTCTAAGTCAAAATCTACGGGGCAATTTGATTCAAGAAAATATGGCAATGTATCTGCAAGGCCTTTAACAGCGCTGTGATAGTCACCAAAGGCTTTTAGTGTTTTTGATTCAAGATGTTTTAACGTTGCCATATGCGGACGCCAGGCCGGAGATGTTGAAGCAATGAAAAAAGCATACTTAAGTCTTTTAACACCAATATCCAGCTTTTCAGCAATTTCTCTTAAATCCTCAGGCTTAGTTTCTTCTATCCTCAACTCCAGCATTTCTTCTGCCGATCCGTGCAACAACACCTGAAGATAGGCGTTACCTTCTTCAGCCTTAGTGGCGGCAAGGTCGATACGCTGGTAAACCATTCTGGTAATCTCTCTGACCTGTTTTTTTGTCAGAGAATCTTCTTGAGCACGGTCAAGCTCTCCAAAAGATCGCTCGATCTTCCTGGAGAAGGATTCCATAAATTTATCGACTGTAGGGGCTTTTGGCGGTGTAAAGGCCAATGCAGCACTCAAGCCAATCATTTTGCTCACCTATACAAAGATTACTGGTTTAATGGTAACAGAAGAATCAGGGTTTCTGTAGTTCTGAGGACATCACCCAGCGACTTTCTTACACGGGAAAGATCCGATAATTTTCGGCGCGTCCATGCTGTTCTGCAGCAGTTGGACGTTCAGGAAGCGCGTTTCGGTACCCGGTCGGCGAATGTATTCAAAGCCGTAGTTGTTACCGTCTTTGGCAGGCATAAGCCCCATGTCTGCCTTCATACCGTTTCCATTACCGAGAGTTTTGATTTTCTGGGAGGTAACAGTCTCACCATTAATCCTGAACAATGAGTCAGGAACCAACTCCAATTTGTAACCACCACATTGCAATGTGATGCCGCCGGGATTTGCAGCAAAAGCTAACCCAGGCAGGAAACAGAGTCCGATAACAATCAACTTTTTCATTCTTATCCTTCCCGCTGTAAAGACGACGACGAACGGAGGTCCGCCGCGCCACGCGCTTCGCACATCATATCCATGTACCACGCCTGGCCCCTTGTGTCGCCAGTGTACATAATCCCGCGCACAATATAAACGCCATCCGTTGCGATGCTGGCAGGCTGCGCCGTGGTGCCGCTGAGCGTGATATTTCCGTCCGTGTTCTGGTCGGTGATCTGCCCACCGGCCATAGCGATATCGTTGTTCGACAGCGCGGTGCGATACACGGAAGCCTGATCCAGCTGAATAAGCCCGTTAACCCGGATATTAGGGTTAATCAGCGCGCGAACGTTTACGCCGTTGCCGATGGTCTGCTGCGGCATACCGATAAGCCCGGTGGCGCTGTTGAGCACAATCGCGTCGTGAACATACTCGTTATTCGCCACCATCTGGCGCTGCCCGTCAACGAACTGCCATGTTGCGCCACATTGTCCGGCCACGTTATCCATAAGATGCCGTGTCATGCCGAACAGCACCCGGCCCCGGGGGAAAACGGTAGCAGGCATTTCAGGCGTCAGGCCTTCGGTCGCGCCTTTGGCCTCGAAGTCTTTCATCAGCGCGCGGTTCACGTCTGCGACCGTGTAACCGGCCGCCAGCGTCTGCGAGGTTATACTGGTGGCAAACGCCAGATCCGTATCGGCAGCCTGAATCAGGACATAGGAATCGATGGGGCTGTCTTTACCGGTGACCGAGTAGCGAATTTCACCGCTGAAAATCAGCCCGTAGTTGCGGCCATCGCTCTGGCCCACGTCCGCCGCGTCGACTTCGCGCACGGTCCCGACATCGCTTGCCGACACCTCCGGCGCGATACCGTCGTAACCTGCAATCAGCCGCACTTTCGAAAATTCCTGCCCGGTGATGCGGTTTACCGTATCAGCTGACAGGTTGTAGATTTTGAACGTACCCATCCGCGACGCGCTGCTGATGTTGAACCAGTCGATCGTAAAGGTCACTTTAAAATCGCTGAGCTCAATCCCCTGCCCGTTCTCGTCCACGAGCTGCAGCTCGAAATGTCTCATCCAGTTCTGTGACATGCTTACTCCGTTGATACCAGTAAATGACTGCGGCCGCCCAGGTCGGTTTTCGTCGGATAATCCTGTGTACTGTCGCCACAGACCACCACCAGCTTAAAGCCGAGCCCCATATAGGCGTACTGCGCCAGCAGGTCAGCGCCCGTGACGAGAGGAATACCGGAGATTACCGGCTCCCCTCTGTCGTTCTGCAGGTCCATAATCCAGTACAGATCGCGCCATATGATGCTAATCCGCCAGGTGGTCCCCGCCAGGATGATGCTGAATTGCTGGTTATCCGCTGTCAGCGGGATTTCCTGAATTGCCATTAGCCGAGCCCCAGTAATGACGCCGCATTACCCGTGATGCTTTTCAGCAGCGAGGTATTTGGCGGCTTTGTGGTTTTGTTGCCGGTGTTAAGTACCGCCGACGTGCTGGCCCCGTCCTTCATGTTGGTTTTATCCGCAACGGTGATCTGCTGCGTCTGCGAGATAAGAACCTCTCTCAGAGTGAGGACGGCAGACAGGACGTTTTCGGTTGTCTTGTCTGTCGTCACTTCCAGCGCGCGGATCAGCATGTTGCTGTACAGCCGTTTGCCGGTCACCACATCGAAAGGAATACGGCTCGCCTGCAGGTCGAGTATCTCCTGATACGTCTGCTGGGGACTCAGCCCGAGCAGGCTGGTAGCCGTCAGGTTACTGGCAAAATCCAGCAACGATCCGCCACCTGCGAAACCGACCTCCATCACCACTTCAGACGGTTTTTTGTAGGCATGGTCGGCGATGGCGGCCCCGACCTCGACAGGGTGCTCTGTTATCTCCAGCGTGTCGGTATGCTTCTCAGAAACAACCACGCTGGGGACAATCATCCCTATTTTCCGGGTCTGCTGCTGAAAGAGCGTAGAGAGAATATCCATTAGCCCACCTTCGTTTGATTACCGCGCATGACCTGGGCGTTTGCCGACTGCTGCCGACGCTCGACCTCGGTACCGACAGAACGCGGGTCACCACCACCGTAGATGTGATAGGTGTTCTGTTGCTGTACCTGAGCCCCTGGCGCGGGCATGTTGCTTAACACTTTCGGAATGTAATTGCGCGTTTCCTGAGGCATAAGAGCCATCCCGTGCTTCTGCACGTTCCCGATCCCCCAGTTATAAGAGGCCAGCGCCTTGCTCAGGTCACCGCCGTTCGCCTGCAGCAGTTGTGAAAGATACTTTGCGGCTGCCTGCGCGGCCTTCTCCGGGTCGAAAACATCATTCCCGCGCAGTCCCATGTCGCGCGCCGTGCCGTCCATAAACTGAAACAGACCTTTAGCGCCAGCGCCTGAAACGGCGAACTGATTACCGCCCGATTCCGTGATGGCCACACTGCGCAGCAAACCTTCCGGAAGCCGGTAGAGCTGTTCCAGGTTGGTAAGCATCGGCTGCATCCATCCCAACAACTCAGAGCCCGCTTTGGTTGGCTGTGGCCGCTTTACTGACTGGCCGAGCTGTTCAGGGTCATCCTCACCAAACCAGCCGCGCACCGTTCGGCCCACGCTGCGAGGATCGAATCCCCAGTGCTCTTTAATCCAGTCGGCGGTACCGTTGGCGCTGTCTGTTACCATCGGCATCGCTGACGGATTTTCGCTGCCCTGATTGAGCATCTGTTTGCCGATGCTGGCGGCATCAGCCCAGCGGCCATCTTTAATGGCGTTGAGCAGGTCGGCGATCATGTTCAGCATTTTGCTGAACTCGCCCATCTGGTCGATGAAGTTGCTGAAATCCCACTTCAGGGACCATGATTTGGGGTCAATATTGAGCAGCTTCGCCAGCGCTTTCGCCAGGTCGTTAACGGTCGTTTTAAGGTCACGAACCATTTTCAGCGCGGCGTCGACTTCCGGCTTCCACTTGCCCCAGTCAATCAGGCTGTCCCCGCCTTCCTTCCAGGTCTGATAGTCTTCCCACAGGAGAGCAATCCCCGCCGCCAGTGCGGTGATGAGGCCAATCGGCGACATCCAGAACGTACTGTTCAGAATGCGCAGCGCAATCGTCAGCGCGCCAAACAGCGAGATCAGCTCCCGGGTTTGCTTATCCAGCGATTGCCACCAGGTGATAAGGCTGGATGTTCCCTCAATTAGCCTGAAGAACAGCCGCCCGATGATGTCTCCGAGCGCCAAAATGCCTTTTATGGCTTTCGTCAGGGTCTGCTCGATGCGCGGGAAGTTATCGAGGATGTGGCGGCGCAGCGTGTCCAGCGAACCCGCCAGACCACCAGCAAGATTAGAGCCGATTTTGTCACGGGCCATGCCTGCCATCGCGCCGAACTCGCGCAGGGAGGTCATGAATTTGTTGGAGATTCTGGCCGCCTCGTCAGCATTGAAGCCGATAGCTTTCGCCATTGCGCTGTACTGCCCGGAGAAACCGCCCACACCCCGACGCATCGCCATCAGGGTATTTTCGTCAATGCCCAGCATCTGCGCATACTGGTTAGCCCGGTAATACGGCATGCTGCTGAGCTTCTGGCCGACGCCCGTAAAGATAGCGGCCATGTCGCGCATGTTGCCGCTGGCGTCACGGGTCTGTACGCCCAGGCGATTCAGGAAACCTTCCGCGCCGGGATTGTTACGAACAAACCGGGAGAGGCTTTCCAGAGAGGATCGCGCCGCGTCCACGCTGCCGCCCACCTGCGAAACCGCATAGCCAATAGACTGAATCCCCTGTACCGTCGCGCCGGTGCGCTGTGACGCCCAGTAGAGATTATCCAGCCCCGAGGCGATCTTAGCCGTGAAGGCCACCACGGTAAGCGCGGCACCTTCGACAGCCAGCCCCATTTTGATGGCGTTTGCGGTCGTACCGGCGAGAACTGAGTCGAACTTTGACGCGCCTGCTTCATCGATATCGAATCCGAGCGAGACGAGGAAATCTTTAATAGTCTCAGCGTTCATTATTCTCTCTCCATTTCTCAATACGGCGCTGGTTGTCTGCCTTAACGGCCAAGTGGTCATTCATCAGCGCGATATCGCACAGATCTACTGATCCATCCTTCAGCGCGTAATAAGGGATTAACCCGGCGTCAACCGGGTCAAGGAGATAAGACAGCCCGTCAGGCAGGCTGTTGAGGGTTAACCCTGAGGCTGGCCCGGCGTCGCGCTGGTAGGGCTCACGGGCAAAAAATTTCCCAGCGAATCGGCGACCACCCGCGCCACCAGCTGCAGCATGGTTAGCAGGTCGATATCATCGAACATCAGCTGACCGCTGTTAAATACCGGAGTCCATCCGTCCATGTGCTTACGTGACACTACGGCCAGGCACGGATGAATAATCGCGTTGGTGTCTTCTTCGGTCAGGGAAGACAGTTCCTCAGCGATACGCGGGAGCAGGGTTTCAAACACCGGCTTCAGCTGATCGAATTTCACTGTGTCGATTTTGCCATCAGCAGGCATAAGGGAGCGAATGCTCCCGAAATCTGACATCATGCCCGCCAGCACCGGCAGCAGTTTGCGGGTCACTTTCAGCTGGTCAAAAACGCTGAGTTTTGCCACGCGGTAATCGTGGCCTTTGATTGAGCATTCCATCTGTTAAAACTCTCCGAGAACCTGGTCGATTTTGCCGCAGTCAAACACCCAGGGCATCGTATTACCGGCTTTAGCGTTGGCGTTATCCGGCTGTTTCTGGAACGCCACGCTGCGCGCCGTGATGATGTCTCCGCTCACCTTGTTGCGGATCACAATGACGTTGTTTCCCCAGGTACCTGAGGACTGACTCTGCGTGTTGTACGCCAGCGACAGCTTTTTGTTTGTCGGCGAGGTCTTCAGCAAGTTGACGGTTACCGTGCCGCTTTTATCCGCGTGCAGGCTGTGCATCACTTCGCCGTCAGCGCCGATGGTCATGGTATTTTTGGGGCCGCCCATTGCAACGGTGATCCCCTCCTCTGAACTGGCGGAACCGTAGCCCAGATCAATCTCGCCGGTCGGGCCGGAGAGGGACGCCGTGACGTCCATAAAAGAATAAGTAGCCATTCATGTTCTCCTTAGCGAACGACGTTGATCTGCACATCAGCGAAATGAACCGCACCCGCCAGCTTACAGGCCACCTGAATAACCGGTGCCTTACGTGCTTCACGGTCTGCCTGCGCCTGCTCGGAAATCGGCTGCGCGTAGACGTAATAGCCTTTTGTCAGCGTATCGCCGGAATCCAGCTGCCCAATCGGGCCACCGTTCCATACACCGGCAGCCACCAGCCCGTTTGTGACAGACTGATCCATCGACTGCTCAACATTGGAAAGGAGGCGCGTAACACCCGCATCGGTCTGTGGGACTTTGGTTGTGCTGGTATAGAGTAGGTTGTACAAGTTGGTCTGAACGTAGTTCTGCAGCCAGTCGAGCCCGTGGCGTTCGTCGAAGAAATCCCCACTGGACATGACGCCCTGCTGCAGGATGGCCGTATCGTTCTGGTAGTACACAAATACGTTGCAGTTTTTGGCATCCAGCGCCGCCGCCTGATTGGTGGTCAGAGTTTCATAGGTGATCCCCGGCTCCTGCTTGAATTTCAGGGTAATGGTGGTGTTGCTGCCGTTGAAATTCACCGTGAACGCGCGACCAAATGCAGACAGTGCGGCGTACTTGCTGCTGGTGGAATACTGCACAAACGTGCGAGCGTATTTTGCCGCCTTCAGCTTATAAGCCAGGTCGGTAGTGGAGGTCGCGTTTACCGTCTCAGGCTCTGCAGTGGTAATCGCCAGAATTCGGCTGAGACTGGAGGCCTCGATCGCAGCGGCCACGCTCAGCCAGTCGGCATCGTCGATATCTTCATCGTCAGCCACGGCCAGACCGTACCAGTTCGTGTAATTCAGAACGGCGTTCACCGCCTGCAGCAGCGTTTCCGTCGAACCGCTTTCAGCCGATACCAGCGTTTTAGCCCAGCGACCGACATACACCTGCTGAGGTTTCGGTGACTGTGAGAAATACACGGTCGCGGCTTCATATTCCGGGCTATCCACGCCGAAATCAGAGCCGATATCTTCAGGGGATGAGTAGAGGCGAATACGCTCAGAAACAGGGATAACCGTCGAGCTCCCGAGAATGAGCAGTGAACCAAAGTTTCGACCAGTAGCCGCACGCGGCCCAATGATCACGTCGACATTAACGACGTTAGATACAGGTAATCCCTGCGGCATAATTTAGTCTCCGAAAAATGAGACGGGCGCATCTTGCAGCGTCCGGACGTTGTAGGTACGAATGTTTTTGCGGGACAGCGTGATGGTGAGGTCGTAGCGCCTCACCCACTGATTATTAATGAGCTCTGGCAGGTTGTAGATAGTCCCGGTCTCCACCAGCGAAAGCCCCGAGCGATTCAGCTCAGCGTTGTTTTGCTCGACGAATATTCCCGCGCGGAAAGTTGATGCAGTGTTGGCCCCCAGAGGGCCATAGAAGCAGCAAATCACCGTTACCTGTTCCCATGTCCATTGCTCGGACTGTTCTTCCGAAACCTGAACATCGGACTGGCTTAACGGCTGGGGAACGGTAGTGATACCGAAGGCGCACCACGTCACCCCGTTGTTTGGGATCTGCGGCTGCGGGTCAGTCCATCGGGGGAAAACAAGCGAGGCCGGCAAGCCAGAAACGCCACGAATCCACCGGCTGATTTCACGCTCCAGCGCCTCGTCATACTGGGGACTATCCCCGACAGGCGTCAGATAACCGCGCGCGGTGCTGTCATTACTCAACTGGCGTCCCTCCGTTAAAGTCCACCAGCTCACAATGCGCCTGGACGAATCCGGCGCCGTAACTGGTGTACGGATCGACAAATGTCACCCGGTAAGCGCGCCCGTTATAGCTCACGATATCGGCATCAAGTCGCGGGGCGCTGTCTGTACCGGGCTGGCCCTGGGTTAATCTGAACTGCGTCACGATGAGGATCGCGCCGCTAATGTTCTGGCCTGCCGCCATTCGCCTGGCTTCCAGAGAACGGTCAACCGTCACCACGCCAGAGAATGGGATATCCTGAGCTGTGTTTTTCGTGAAATTGTCCTCATCCACCGTCTGAACCTGCCGGTGACACACCAGACTGGTGTCCATGAAGTCGGGATCGAGAAGAACATCGCTCACATCGAGAAGAGGCATTATTTTTTCCTCACGACGTAGTTAATTGAACGCAGCAGGTATCCGTGGGCATACAGCGGCTTTTCGCCGGGAATGCCCTCTGCCCTTCTGCGTTCGAGGGTTTTCTCAGAAAGCGGGTGCAATCGGTCGCCAGCACCGATAACGGCTTTTGTAGCGTCACGGGCAATCTGTCCGGCGCTCTCCAGCTCACGCACTGCTGCTTCAGTCTGCCCCTCCAGCGCGGCGGTTGCCGCTGCCTTCAGGTGCGCAGTGGTTCGGGGTTTTGAATCCTCGATCCCCATATCCAGAAAAGGACGCGGGGGAAGCGTGACCGTTGTACCGTCGATTTCCACCGTTGCGCCCGTCGAGTGGAGGTAGCCCAGTTCCGCGTTATTAATCGGAGAGCCATCCTCACGCCCTGCCTTGTCCTCAGGTATTCCCACCAGCACATCCATTCCGGATAGCTGCCGGAGGGATTCCAGAACAGCCACGGCGTTATCAGCGCGAACCGTTAACCCGCTTTTCATATGTGCCCCCACGTTTTCCCCTGAACCACGAAGCGGATCGTGCCTCTGGCTACATCGAACATCGAGGCAAGCGCGTTAACACCGTGAGAGGTGGAGCCTTTCACATAGTTTTCACGAATCCATTTAACATCGTTCTCTGTGAGCTTTGCCGCAGCGTGTTTTTCACCTTTTGGCTCGTAGCATCGTCCGCGAGCGACTTTATCCCGCATGTTTTCCGCATGGGTTCCAATAACAAGGTGTTCAGGGTTGATGCACTTCGGGTTGTCGCAGGTATGACGAACTGAGAAGCCTTTGATGTCATTCAGACTGATACCTTTGCTTTCACAGTAGACCAGCCGATGCAACCGGCAGTGCACCCCATTGCGGGTTACACCTGCATAGCCATGCTTTGTATTCTGGTTATGCTCGATACATTCACTTACCGACATAAATCCTCCATCAAAGCAGCTGCCTGCCACCAGCGCCGAACATCGACCACCACCAGTAGAACTCGCGCCCGTAGGCGGTGCTGTTCCAGAAACCGGCATCCGGATTGATTACCCCGGACACGTCATAGCTCACTGAAACCTTATCCACGGACTTAGAGGACACGACACCTGCTGCGCCGTTGCTGTTCACACCGCCAGCGGCAGCGGCGGCCAGCGTGCGGCCGCGCAGCTCCGTATAGTGAGCCGTGAATAGTTCGGCCAGGTAGACGAACTGATCGCCCTGTACGTCCTGATTCAGGAGTGAATCAGCCTGCCCCAGATAGAAATTCACTGAGGGGTCAGGGTAGCGGGTTTTATTGGCGAACTCGGGAAAGTCGGTGCGGAACTGATCGTTAGTCGGAAGCCTGCTGTTTTTTGGCATTTTTCGCGTCCCCGCCGGTGTTATCGGTTTTGTCCGTACTGTCTGCAGGTTTACCGCCTGCTGGTGCCTGAGCAGCGGCCAGCTGCGCTTTCAGGTCTGTGTTTTCATTCCCCAGCGTGGTGATGGTTTTTTCATGCTCAGCCAGCTGCGCTTTCAGGGTGTTATTTTCTTCTGCCAGGAGAACAAGGCTCGCGGCAAGGTCTTCATTGCTCTGCTCGTTCGCCAGGTCGGCTTCGTCAATCGGGCGCGCATAGGCTTTAAAGGCCCAGTGGTCCTTAACTTCTTTCGGGAAAGAGGAACTGTCGTGAATGCCCTGAGACAGCTCAAATTTAGAACCGTCGGAAAAGCTGAGAGTCGCGCCACCGGAAACAACGTATTTCATGTTTTTTGCTCCATAAAAAAAGGCGGGTTTCCCCGCCTGTTTCAGGTTAAGACGCCGGAACGTCCAGGTAAGAGATCGTATTGGAATACGGGGTTTCCACCTGGCCCAGCTTGCCGTAGTAAGTGGTCAACTGCTGCAGGCCGCGATATTCCAGCGGAGTGTTCAGCAGAGGAACCATCGGGAAGCGAACATATTTTTCGTCCTGGGTGTAAGCAACGATACGATGCGCACCACCAGCGCCACGCTTGGAGGCCCACTTCATGGAGACGATCTCCAGTGGTGTGCCGTTTTCCTGAAACGCGATGGTGTTAATCTTCACGTATTCCAGCACGGAGATATTCCCTGCAGAGGAAACCTTTTTGCTCGCCAGCAGGCCGAACAGCTCCGGCGCAAGGCCGATTTTTGCCGGACAGACAGCATAACCAGAACGAACCCAGCCATCAGACAGCACCAGGTTGATATCCTGAACAATCACATCCGGATCGGTGGTTGCGGTCCATGCTGCAGCTGCAGCGACAGGGGTAACATCCGGCAGGTTCAGCAGGCCAGGAACGTCGAGTTCGCTATCACCGATATAAACCTGTTCGTCGGTGTCCATGTTCCACTTCAGTTTCATGCCTTCGTATTTCTGGACATCAACCGGACGGCCCAGTTTCTGGGCAGAAGCCAGTTCCGGCACCGTCCAGCTGATTTCCTGCCCCCACAAGGTGAGGTTGTTACGGGTAGGCTGAATATCGAGTTCGATACCAGGAATGGCAGTAGCTTTTTTACCGATCCAGTTTTTACCATTAGGGTTTGGACCACCAACGCCGACGAAATCGGTATTCGTGAAGGATGACACTTCATCAGCGATAGAAATGTCGCTGCGCAGCGGCATGTCGCGTGACCATTTGTAGGACACTAAAGGCATGTTCAGCGTCTGATCCATGCGCTCCAGTTCGCCGACGAGAAACGCGCCGGTGGAGTCGATGGTCGCTCTGTCAATTGTAAACATTAATTATTCCCTCAGATGTTATAAGCGATTTCAATACGGCCGTCGGCTTCACCCGGCCCCATGACCTCTGCATTTGGCAGCTGAGGTGTATTTGATGCGGTAGAGTCCGGAGACAGCACAAAGGAGCCAACCGGGCTTTGAGTGGTGCCACCAGCCACGCGAACGTAAACCGGATCGCCCTTTTTCGCGGTCGCCGCGTTGCCTGCAGTAGCAGTTACGCAGATGTAACCACGTTTCAGGTTGTCACCAACCTGATTAGCCGTCACTCCGATGTAAGCAAGGTCCAGAGCAGAGGTGATCGGGAACGGACGAACCAGAATCCCTTTCACTTTGCTGATGGTGTCGCCAGATTCCAGCGGAACGAATTTATCGTTCACGTATTTACCAACCAGCCCGTAGGACGCGAACTGCTTCGTGTGGTCCAGGCTAACCGGCTCGATGGTGAGATCACGAGGACGGGTAACGCCCCCGGAAATGCCCAGGGGCATGCGCGTTAAATATGCAGTACCTGCCATGATGATTTACCTTATTTGTTTTTTGCCCAGAATTCGGCGTTGACCTTGTTCAGTTCTGCCGGGGAAAGGTGCTTAGTGCTGATTCCGCTGTCCGTGGTGCGGGTAATGTTGTTCAGCGGGGTCAGCTGATTTTTCGCCTTATGCAGCGCCACAGCGGCAGTAAACACCGCGTCGACCGTAGCCTTTGGCGCTTTGTAGAAATCATCCACACCGAACGATTTCAGGCTGTCGCCGGTGCGCATTGCATGATTCAGCACCTGACGCTTCAGACTCTTATCACCAGCAGGCTGGAAGCCAGGGCAGATAATTTCCGCATCGGCGATCAGGTTGCGCTTAAAGGCTGCATCACCCGTCACTTTGCGGTTTTCTTCCTCGTCTTCATCAGTGGTCATATTGCCCGGGTCCGGATCGCCGTCGGTGGTTTTACCCTCCAGCTTTTCCAGACGAGCCAGCAACGCTTTCGCCCAGGCCGGAATTTCTTCATCGCCGGTGCCGGTTTTGTCTTTGTTCGGATCGCCTTCGTCCGTAGTGGTGCGATTGCCTTCAGGTAAGGCTGTGGCCTGTGAAGGAATGTTGATGGTGATAGAGGAACCGGGGATTGAAGGCATGCCATCAGACGGCATATCCGGCGCTTCGTCGATGAGTTTTGCCAGTGCATCCTCATCTTTCGTCTTAATGGCCTGAGCCAGTTTTTTAAGCCATGACATTACAGGCTTCTCCTTTGTTGTTGATGGGATGGAATCCCCGATTGCACAGCGGCCACCAGCACGCCCCCGGTCGATGCCGACAGCGAGGTGGTTACCTGTGATTTGGTATTGCTTGCCTTTGCCGGGTGCCAGCTGCTTGTACTGCGCGTCATAGCCACAGCTGACATCGGTCAGGCCTGAATTCACCGCGTCGATTGCTTCCTGGCGTTTAATCAGCACGTCAGCAATGAGCAGATCCGATTTATCGCCGGTGCCGCGCCGGACGTTCTGAATGTGTCCGTGTGCCAGCTCTGCGAAGTTAGAAGGGTTCACGAAAACGATGTTGCCCAGGCTGTCCTCTGGATGCCCCAGCGTGACGGCTACGCCCTCAAAGCTCGCCATCGTCTCCGGGGAAAACACCTCGTCTTCTGTTCGCCAGACTGTCACCGTGCCGGTGCCGTCCGGTTCGAGGTCGATTTCCTCAGGTAAATAGACCTGCGTCCCTGTGCGTGCGATCGGCACGTCCTTACACAGCAGCGAGCCGTCCGCCTGTAGATAGCGCGTTTCGCCCAGGCGTGTAGTGAAGAAATATTTCATGGGTTACCTGCTCGATTACGGGCAACAAAAAGGCCGCCCAGTGGCGACCTTGTGAGATGGGAAAAATGTTCGAAATAATGGTCTATTTAACATAAGGGTTCTTACCCGCACCGACGAAAATGGACTCGATTAAAATGTCCCCTTAAAGCCGTAAAAGTAGCGATTAACTGGGCTGAAAATCGGCCTTTTCGAATACAACATTTTCTTAACATTTCGCGGGTATTGCAGTTCGCATGAAATGAATGCTCAAAGCCGTATTTTTCATTTTCTCGGTGCGGGAATCTGTACTTCAGGCCAGCATTTGCAGTTCGGCAAACATCCGGCGTGTCCGGTCATACCGTCCAGCGTCGGCGGGTTATCCCAGCGCACAAATTTATCTTTCATCTTGTGGTGAGAATCGCGCGTTCCTACCCCCTCGATACGCCACCAGTAGCCCTCTGATCCAACCGAAAGGGCTCTGGCTTGCGTCAGCGCGCCGGTAGCTCGTCCAATCTCTGTACGGGCAATCAGCTGCGCCCTGCTGGCGGCCACGTCACCGGAGGCCATGATCATCTCGTAGAGCTCGTCCGGACGTTCACCAGTGATAACCGCCTGCATTGCGCGCCGTTGTATGTCCATCACGCGATCGGCTGCTTCCAGCGGCAGGGACTTCATCTGCTGAATCTGGCGGTACACGATATCCTGCGCCACCTGCCCGACGGGGGTATTACCCACCACATCGCGTAGGCCAGCGCCAATTTCCTCTGATACCGATTTCCACAGATTCCATTCCTCCTGCTCGACCTGGGCAAACATCCTTCGCCCGACCTGCTCTGCCCAGTCGCTGATTACCTCGGAATAGTCCACCAGCGTTTTCGAAATGCTGTCAGCGCTGGCCTGTGAACCATCGTAGGTACCATCGACGATCTGCCCTATCTGGTTTGCTATCGCCAACAGGCTTTTTCGATACTGGATCTCCGAACGGCGGCGGAGGGATGGTTTCAGGTTCATCCTCCTCCCACTGGGCCTTCGCATCTTCTATGTCCTCGTCAGTGATAGAACCACCGATGCCAATCACATCAGAAATGTTCCTGAGGTCGTTAAGCGCTGCTGCAGGTGGCATCCCGAGGTCACGAACTGCAGTTCCGAGTGCAGTAACCACATTGTTCGCCATCGTTGCGCGGTCCACGTCTGACATCTCCCATAGCTTGTTAAACTCGAAAGTAAAATCGTCAGGTAGGGGTTCACCGAACAGAGAGCGCCAGGAGATATCGAGCAGCCAACGGATATGGCGGCGTAAGCGTCTCTCCTGCAGCGAGTTAACCCGGCTGTAGTAGTTTTCCAGATCGCCGTCGCCAGTGTTGAAACCTGCTGGGGACTGCCCGAACAGTCGGACGAGAGGAATTCCCGTCGCGCCGGAAACCTGCTCAGCAAAGCGCAGAAGAACATCAGCGATACCAGCGAACGTGTAGCTGTGCGTTTCGAACTTGTCCGCAGCGTCCATGATGGTCATACCTTCGATGGTCTGAAACTGTCGGATCATGTCCATGTGCTTCATCAGTGCTTTTTCAAGGTCTCCGCCTGCAGCAAGTATTTTTCGAAGTTCAGCAATGCTGTATGTCCGCAGATGCGCTTTGTGGATCAGCTGTGTGGTGCCGACCGTCGCAGTATCAAACGCCTCGATACGCTCGAAAATACGCTCCACAACAGACATCCCCCAGCCGTTTTCCGTCTGGGCCTGCTGGAAAGGAAGCGTATCGCCCTCCATGCGGATAACGCGGCTATGGTGGATCTTCCAGGGGGGAATCCCCTGCTGGTTCGTGATTACCTTGTAATATTTCGGTTTCCCAAAATCGGGACCGTAATCGGTAACGAGATCGTAATAACTCGGGTTAACCATCCAGCGGTCAAGGCTCATCACGCCCTTAAACTGCCCCTCTTTGATGCGATCCAGTTTCAGCGGGGAGGACATATCCTGCCCTTCAAGCAGGACCACCAGCACCGCGCCACCGTACAATCGTGACCATTTGAGGTTATCGTTAAGCCCATCCCATATAGCGAGCTCATCCCAGAAGGTTTCGAGCTTGCCCTTTTGTCCGGGTTTCAGCTTTGAGCTGATGTTAATCCCCTTGCGGGTCATATCATCGGCCATCGCATCCACACCGGCCCCCACAAGGAACGATGAACGATACGCAAACTCCAGCATCACCCTGTTACGGCTGATGTACCCGGGCATGTACATTCCGCCCGTCTGTATGTTTCTGGTGTCGCTGCCAAGTTTGGCCGTGAAATTGTTGTACCCGTCAGCTGTCGCAACGGGCTTTTGTGCGCCGTTCTGGCGTTTCTTACGGGACATGTCACGCTCCGGCCAGTTTGGCCCAATTATCAAGAGAGGAATCCATCGGCGCGTAGTTAATCATCACGGCGTCGGCGAGGTTCGGCGATTTTGTACCTTCCGGCTGTTTATCCACGAGGATTTTACCGACGGCGTTTTTCGACCACGTAGGCTGTGAAAGCTCCATCAGCAGGCGGTCAATATTTTCTATCTCGCTGCTTATCGAAATGATTTCGTCGGGGTTGTAGTCCATCCCGTTCAGCGCGCGGAAGGTGTTACGAAACAGCTTGCGGAGATGCCACCAGCTCTGTGCTTTCGCGTTCGCGAAGAAGTCTTTATTCAGGCGCGCCGCTTTACCGTTATCACCAGGAACGGCTTCATCTTCCGGATCGAATACGCTACCGCTACCACGGAAAGGCGTAGCTGTGATTGTTCCCCGGCCTTCAGCCTGCCTGAGCTCGTTTATCACGCGGGCATCGCCACGCGCACCGGCGCCCAGACCGTCCTCATCGAAACGGAACTCATCCAGACCGTAATCGTCACAATATCCAAACGATTTAACGACAGAGGCGTAGATGTCACTGCCAATACCAGACCATTCGTGAACGTTCTGCAGAAGGAAGCCATAGCGGCAAGAAAAGCCGTTTTTGTCTTTCCCTTCGTCTGCGATATCCATTGCGCCGAGGCGCTGGCCGCTGGGCTGAATACCCAGCTTGATATGCGCGTCGACGGCAGCCTGTACCCATTCAGAAGGAATGAGAATCCCCTCTGTGGATGCGCTGTAGTTCAGGTCCAGTTCCTGAGCAACGATAATCGGATCATCAATTTTCAGACATTCTTTGCGGTACCACTCATCATCCTTGCGCGGGTCGCTGCGCCAGTGGAACGTAAACACCGGGATATTTCCGCTGTGGCGCTTACGGGCAAACGGGTTATTCATGCCGTTGACGGATGAGAGGTCTATACGGCAGCGGGTCGTCTGAGAGAGCGCAGCGTCGATGAGTAATGGCCGTTTAAGGAATGCCGACTCATCCACGAAATAAAGTGTGGTACGGTCACCACGGCCAATGTTATCGCCAGCCTCTCCCTTGATGATCGCCCCTGATTCCGGAAATTCCACCTCCATGAATCTGGAGTGTTTTTTTTCATTCCAGCCACCGCGAAACTCTACCGGGAGCAATTCAATAAATTTTCTTGCTTTCCAGAAAAGTGATTTTGGGTCGCTCGTGGAATCCACGTACATCTCTTTACGGCTACCAAAACCAATCACCATATCTTTGTTAAACAGACACAGGGAGCAGGCAAGGCCGACAGAAGTCCAGCTCAGCCCCATTTCACGGCTTTTCTCTGTAAGCCCGTTTTCACGATTTCCGCGTCTGTCCATGATCCAGTTAATCCATTCCTCCTGGCGGGGGAACAACAAAAACGGGATGGTGGCAGGCAGGCCATAATCGAGGTTACGCGGGTCCGTCGTCATGCCCCAGTCGATGATGAACTGGGCCGGGTTAGTGCGGTAAAACTCACGGAGTGCCGGAAGCATTTCAGGCGCTTTCCTGATCCGCTCCAGCCTCTCCATTCTCCACTCAAACACGGCGGTATAGTCCGGTTTGCGGAAGTCAAAGGGGAACGGGATCGGCACAGAAAAATTCCTCAAAAACGCCCCGATTTAACATAATGGTCGTTACCCGCACTGGCGCAACAGCACCCATCACGCAAACGGCGTGAAGCCTCTGTTTTGAACAAAAAAGTGGTCAAATCGGGATGAATAAAACGTGCATAAAACGGGTCAAAAAGTGCATAGCGTTTTTACGGTTCGAAACGCCTGTTTTTGCAATTTTCAGCCCAGGTATTTTTTGTAGATATCGGCTGCTTCCTGCGGGGTCAGGTTCGCCGCGTCGGCTTTGGCTGCCTCGTCCATATTGTTGAACGGTTCGAAAATTTTCGGTGCTCCCAGCTCCATAAGCAGGGTTGCCGGAACTTTTACCCCCTCAGCCTCAAGCAGCTGCGCCGCCTCCAGCGCGGAGTATTTCCCGGCCACCTTGTGTTTCATCACCTCGCGAAGCACATCGCGCTGACGTTCTTCCTCGCTATAGACGCTGGTACCAAGACCGAGCACTTTTGAGAAAACAGCAATATCGTTGTGCGTGGGCAGCACATCTTCGATCGTGGTTTTCACACCATCCGGCGATGTGGTGACAACCTTCCGTTTGCGAACGTCCAGGCTCTTACCAGCGACGCGGTTTATTTTCTCTCTGAGAGCTTCGCGAGCCTCAGTGAAAGCGCGCTCAAACTCGATATTCTCTTTACGCCAGCGACGGATCGTCGTCTCGTCCACACCTAAGCGCTGAGCAACCATCCGATTGCTGATTTTGCTACGGGCTAATGCCATGTCCATAACGATACCGACGTAGGCTTTTCTGAAGCTTTTTTTAGGAGCCATACTTCCGCCTAAGTCAATGTGATTATTTTTTGTTCAAAATCCAATTTCTCAGATCCGGGTGCGGCGTATCACGCGGTAAATTCTGGCGTGCAAGCCGCGTCCTCTCTGGTGCCAAGTGCGGCATATCAGAGGGGGTAAAAATGCGGCATATCCTTTTTTTTGGGAAAACTGCGATTTGATGCCCGGAGGCCGCGCAGAATGGGGAGATAGTGGATCGCCCTAATATTTCCACTATGTGGATAACTCAGTCCAAATCCATCTCCACCACTTCACCGAAAAGGTGACCGTAAACGTCCATTGTGGTTTTGATGTTCGAATGCCCAATAAGTCGGGAAACCTTCAGAATATCGACGCCTTTGTTTGCCAGGCGAGATACAGCAAAGTGGCGAAGATGATGGAATCGCTTAATGCCATAGTCGTTCAGGGTTCTGACGAGAACGCCCTGAGTGCCGTAACTGGTAGCAAGGCATGCGCCGGTAAACTGATTGCAGATAAGAGGCTCAGAGGAACCCAGCTTATTTTTATCCAGCAACGCGAAAAGCTCACGCGGCATCCGTACCCGGCGCTCCACTCCTCTTTTCAGCCCCTCATGTATAACGCCGTCAACAACATGCCCCCGGATGTCGATCCAGTCGGCTGACACGTCGTTATAAGTAACCGCCAGAGCCTCACCGATACGCAGGCCACAAATCCCGAGCCAGCACGCGATACGCTCACGAACTGGCGCGTTATTCAGTAGCTCCCTGACCGATGATGATGGCGGTATGGTGATGGGTCGACGCTTCCGGCGCGCGGGACGGTCAACAGGGTTAAAAGTGATGAGCCGCTTTTCCACCAGCAGGAAGAAAGCCGAACGAATCCAGCGATGGCAGCCGGTGCGAACCGAATCAACGATATCGCGATGGCTGATATGGAGAATATTTTTTTCCAGTATCGGCCCGTCTACAGCGAGAAGATCGTGACGGCATTTCGTATATGACGACAGCCGTATGATATTTTTTTCCAGCTTGCCGGCCTGATACCCCAGATAAAACAGAATTAACTTTCGGAAAGTCCAGGAATGGTCTATTCCGGTCCAGCTGGCGGTTCGACAATCCAGCTCGATATTCTGTTTTTGCCAGAAAAGATGTGCGGCATCATCAATATTCTTAAAAATGCGGCGGCGTCCATGACCGGATTTTTCATCCTTCCAGTGGACGTAATATTTTGATTGTCCATTGGCATCAGTGGATTCTTTTATCGAAGCCATACTGAACAATCCCCACTCAAAAAACATTATCAAAGCCACTCAGGGAATGACTTTTGTAATGTCACGCTGGCAATAGTCATTGCCTGCCCTTCTCAATTTCACGTATTCCAGCCAGCTGGTTATTCGCTTTTTCGATGGCGGCCAGTAGTGGCTTGACCCAGAGAACAGCTTGGCAATAAGTCAGCGCGCTGGTGGTAGTGGTGCTATCACCGGCTGCGTCAGCGTTCCCGGAATCGGTGTGCATTGCGCTGGCACGTAAACTGTTCGCGTAGCTGAGCAGCCCACCAGCGACATCAGCAGGAACAGGCAGATCACATGTTTTTTCACGGCGGAGGATCTCCCGATATTCGATAACAGTTTTATCGGAGCTGGCGTCAATCAGTGAATTTAGTCGGCTGGCGTTTTCGGCCACCTGGTTAAACCGGTTAAAGTTGAAAGCCTGAGCAGCGATAACCGTCCCCTGCAGGGTGTTGTCATTGCGCAGAACAGCATTATCGCTTTTCAGTGTAGCGACGTCAGAACGGCTAATTGCCAGCAGAGCGCAAAGTACGGCTACAACGATAACCACGGCCACCAGCAATATCAGACGCCATGAGGCTTTAATATCAGCAAGGGTAATCACGACAGGAACAGAGCACGCTCCGCCTCACGCCGACGGGTCAGCCCATTCAGGACTTTGCCACCGGCTTTATTCCAGCGCAGGAACTCATCGGCAGCGCCGGCGTAATCACCGGCGTTGAGTTTTCGCAGGAGAGTCGATGTCGATAAAGATCGGGCGCCGAGGTTATACGTGAACGACACCAGAGCATCGAATTGCCCCTGAGTCAGGCCGACTTTAACCAGTCGTGAAACGTCACTTTCGTAGCTGACTAGTCCAGTCTTCAGCAGACGCTCTGCTGTTTCCTGTTTAATGGTCATCCCGGCACGAATTGGCTTTCCATCGACAGGCTGAGTCCACCCGTAACCAATCGTCCAGACGCCTACGCTGTCCTGGTAAGCGGCAAGTTTGCATCCTTCAAAATCTTTAATCAGGGAAATCCCTTTATCGCTGGTTTGCATTACGTTGCCCTCACAAATTTTGCCAGGTTCCCACCGGCAACCCATACCGCAACGCAAACCGTCGCATTCAGCATGAATTCACCAGGATCAACCTGCATGTAATCGCCGTGGATGATCCGGAATGCGGTATACCCGGCTGACAGAATTATCAGATACGCGAAAAATGAGACGCCACGCCGGTATGATTTTCCCGTCTTGTTGAAGAACATCAGACGGAACATTATCAGCAGGCAAACCACCGCGTTTGCGTGAAGAATCAGCGAATCCCATATCATTCGTCACCCCCATCCAGTCCGGGAAGGCTCCCGTTTTTGGATTTGGACAAAATGCGAAGAAGGATAGCGACCGAAATGGATGCAGCCACCAGCGCGCCGATATTTGGTGATACTTCGATGGTCACTGGTGGTGTCAGCAAACTCAGTGCTGAGTTAATAACGCCAGCCATAATTGTCGCCATAGGCACCGCGAACGAGACGCCGCCAAGAAACGAAATAATCGCGAATACCGCCTGTTTCCATATCTGGTGCGGCTCAGACGTCAACACATAGAGCGCAGCACCTCCCAGGGAGAAAAGCATTACGCCGGGAGTGGCTTCGGGAAAGAGGGTAGCAAGCGTCACCCCCACAGTCCCGGCAGCAAACCCACCAGCTACAGTTAATGGATCAGACATATGATTTCCGTGTGTAGGGTTCAGGCTATCGGGCTGGATTTAACACAAAGCACGTCGAGGATGATTCCCGTAGCCTGAAAAAGAGGCCCGCCGAAGCGGGCAAAATGAGGGTTAACTCAAGTACGCCTGAAAGCGTAAGTGCCAACACCTTTGCGCCCGAGCTCACACTCGATATTGTTGTGTTCCACGCATTCAAATCCCTGCTCTGCAAACCAGCGCCTGATACCTTCATCAGTGAAATACCAGATGTGCTCGTTCTTTCTGAAATGATGGGAGCGGAGAATGTCTCCTGCATCAGTGAAAATCGGGATCGACACGAACACATATTCACTGGCCTGCTGTACCGCCAGCTCCGGCTCGTCGATGTGTTCCAGTACATCCCACATCGTCAGTGCTCGCCACTTATTGGCGTAGAGATCTGCGAATGCGCCCCGCTCGTTCAGCCAGGCAATACCAGCCGGATTAACGTCATACCCAAGCGTTCCCGGTCGGGTAGAGACGAACTGACCGGCACCGATACCAACGTCGAGAACAGGGCCGTGAAAATGGCGCTCCACCAGCTCAATACGGGATTGCGTTAAAGCTCTGCCCGTTTCGGTGTCGGCCAGCTGCTGATACTTCGCAAAATACTGCTCGTCATACGGGCGTGACGCCGGAACCGGATAACGTCCGATCCCCAGCTCCGGTAAAAATACCAGCCCGTTTTCCAGTTCCTGATAAAACGACTTCATGGAGCCAGGCCTCGAATTTATCGGAGAAATTTGAAATCCGCTTGTCGCAGTGGTGATCCCATGCTTCACAGCGGCAGTAATTGTCGGGAATTGCCCAGCCAACCCGGGAGAGGTCCATCGCCGGATCGGTTACGATTTCCGGTGCATTGTGGCCGCCTCTCCCACCAGCGACGACGTACACTGGCGTTTTATAGGCAATAGCAGCAGGAAGCGCCCAGCCCACCGGCGTAACCACCACGGCGGCATGCTCAATCAGGCGCATCAGCGATTTGAAGTTGAGCTGGCCGGAGTGCGTGCGCAGATCTGCTTCGGGAAGTTCGCCGACGGTCCACTCCTCCCCCTCCTGCAGGTCAGCCACGCTGATTACACAGAAATGCTTTCTCAGTAGCCGGGATGCCTGCAACAGGTAATCCGGATCAGGATTACGGGAATCACTGCGCCATTCACTGCGAACAGTAGCCGGACGAATTACCGCGATCGGCTTTTCAGACGTAAATTCAGCGGGTCCGTAAGAGGGCAAGTCGAGTTCTGACGGCTCGGTGCCAAACTGCTGGCGCATCGCGTCAAATATTGAACCGCGCCGTAGATGATCCGGACCGTAGAAAATCCGTTTTGTCTGTCGCATATCTGGCGGCAGGTGAAAAGCGGCCTGCGTCCGGTACTCGTTTTTTCGCTGCGTGCGGAGCGTTGTAAAACTGCGAACGGGCAGAACGGGCAAATCTTCATACAGTTCGGGCCAGGCGGTCCGGATATAAGTACCGGCGGGCAACTGCTTAACGAAAGCGCGCTGATAGATGTTGTCACCCATGCCCAGCATGCCTTCAATGAATAGAGGAACGTTTAACATGCTACCTCGCGTAAAGCCTCATTGAGGCCGAGACGCCGGAAGCACTTAAGCGCTGTCTGGCGGCTACTGTTGATGATATTCACCTTACCGGCCAGCGCTCTGGCGGTATTGGCAAACTCCCCGCGCCATCGCGTAACACTCTCTGCTGTAGGATTATCCAGCCCGACGTGATCACCATGCCAGTGACTACCGCCATTAATGGAGCAGTCAAACCCTAACAGGATGATGTTTTTCGCCCCCTGGCTGGCAGCAAACAGAATCGAGCGCTGCCCGGAGTTGAAGGCCCACCGGGTATCTGTATCAAACAGATTTAGCCCATAGCGTTTATGAGCCCGGTAATTACAGGTCCAGCGAGAGGCTGAGGACGGCAGAACATCGATGTTTGCATCCCACCAGCGCAGATCACCCGCGTAAATGTATTCACAATCAGGCACGGCTCGCCAGGTGGAGTTAACAGCAATAACCGGCAGCCCCGATCCGGAGATCAGTTCGCAATCTGATTTATTGAGAGACGGGCCGGATGCACAAATGATGAATGTATTCATTCGTGTTGACCTGGTTCGGGAGTAATTGGTTACGGTTGCCGATGCTTATCTTCGGCTTGTCTCTGGGGACTGCAATTAACCGTAACGGGGAGAGCACTGAGCCTACTGTGACGGGTTATCGTCACTCTTTCCCCCGAAGGGTGGCCCTCGACGCAGAACGCCCATAAGCCCAATGCTCTTCCCTGTTACGGCCATAAAAAAACCCGCTCGGAGGCGGGTTTGATTTCGTGCAGGCGCAATAACCTACGATTTGAAGCATACACGACAAGTTCGGACAAAATCAAGTTTTAAGTCGCTAATATGCTAAATTTTGTTCACATCATCACGAAAGCTCGTTGCGTCCTGAAACGCCGAGTCTGCTTTTTGTTCTTCCCTGTGGCAGACGTCGACAAGCACCTCCAGAAACGGTTTCCAGTTACGGGTCCACGTTCTGACGTGCAGATCCGGGACTCGCTTCAGTATCGCTTTATAGGCTGCAGTAGACGGCACCCCAGAAAATCCGTTTCCGCTGCAGCGCTCGCAGGTTTTGAACACCGGCGCGCCGCGCTCGCTTGTGGCTTTGCGGTCGAGCACCTCACCTTTGCCGCCGCAACGGCATCGGGCCAGCAGCTCACCTTTACCGTTACATGCCGCGCATTTACGCTTGACCAGTTCGTGCTTGATTTTCGGCGGTACGATTTCCATTCCGTCAGAGTTGAAGACTCCAGGATGTTTGATCACATCCTCATACTGAGAGGTTAATCCGCTGCCGCTGCAGCTGTGACACGTCACGCTGGTTTCCGCTGAACGGGAGTATTCGGCAAAGGCGAATTGTGCGAGCACCAGCATGCACCAGCCAAACTCGCCTGCTGCTGCTTTACGTACATTCCTAGGCGCTGATTCCATTGCATGACGCGCCAGAGCCTGTACAGCCAGTTGCTCATCGCTTTTGCTGATCCCGGTCTTACCAAAGAAGGCAGCCAGACCAAACCGCGCTCGGCTGCTGGTGGTACCAATCGCCGCCATAACATCGGTGCCGGTGATTCTATCCGGAGAGGTTCCTTTCACGTCGTCGCTGATGTGCATACCCTGAGGGCTAAAGTGTTTTAGTGATGCCTCCAGTTTCATTCTTCACACTCCCCTACAAGGTTAAGAATCACCGCCGCGCCGTGGTTTTCCATAAATTCGTCCTTTCCACTGTCAAGAAACCAGCGACATACCTCCACGGCTTCGACGCGCGTTACGGGTTTGATGGTTGCCAGCAACTTTTCAAGGTAGCGCTCGCGGTCATATACGGATTCGTGATGCTCGGAGTAACCAAATTCATCGCCCAGCTCCTGGCTTGAAGTGTGGCGAACGCTATAGAGCCAGTCCCAGTAAATAAATTCACGAACAACATCGGACAGCGTAAAAGGCTCAGGCAACACATCGCGATATCCATCAACAAATGCCCGTCGCTGTTCATCAATTTCGTTCATACGGCTGCCGTTAATGCTGCCAGCTTTCTTCTCGGCCGGAGTCCATCCCCAACGGTGATCGTCGATAAATTTCGGGGAAGACTTGATTACTCGCTCGGCCTCCACATCTTCGAGAGCTGCCTCATAGCTGCCGAACGTGGCCCTGACTGATGCTGCTTTTTTGATGTTCTCCCGGGCGTTCTTGATTACCCGGGCCGGGTTATCCATGCCGATGGTACCGAAGGCAACCTGGAAAGGATCGCCACCATTCGCCAGCAAATAACGCGCATAACGTTCCTCGGCCTCTTTTGGGGAGATTTCAATTTTCTCCAGCGCGGCTTCGGCTGCGTCCAGATGTGCTGGTTCGTTCAGACGGATCACCTCCAGCACCCAAAGATAAGCGTCAGTCTGCTTATGCCCGGTGATTCTCCGTTGCTCGGGCAGAGGCTTGATGTTTGCGAGGGCGGAGCTGTGCGCTGCCGTCGGGATGGTGAATAGTGCTTTATGTTCGTTGTTATCAGTACGCATTACGCAGCCGCCTTTTTCTTGAAGAAAACCACCTCACGAACCTGATCGCCGTTCATGAGCATGTCGTTAAAATCCCCGTGATCCGGGTAGTAGATGCTGATTTTTTCCAGGTCATTTTTTGCCAGTAAGTTGGCATGGGCGCATTCCGTGGCCGCAGCCAATCCGGTGGCGCTGTTTACGTCTCGATCTGCGAAAATAATCAAATTTTTCACACCTGCAGGAACACGGAATTTCTTCATGAATCCGCTGGTCATGGTGGCCCAGGTGTTAACGTTGTACAGCTGCTTGCAGGAAAGAGCCGTTTCGATACCCTCGGCAATTCCGAGGGTCGTCGCTACCGGGAACATGCGAATAGCGACTGAACGGGCATGATCCAGATAGCTTTCGTCCTGAAGAGATTTCTGGCGCTTCGCTCCGGCAGAATCCCTTAGTTGGGCTTTCTGATTGCCGTCCAGTAAGGTTCTGTGCAGATAGCAAAGCTCGCCTTTGTCGTCAGTTGCGAGTGAATACAGACACTGGTAAACCTTACCGCCGTAGCGTTGTTTATCATTGAACTTCACCGCCTCTTGTGGGAGCTGATAAATTCCCCTGGCCTGCAGATAATCCGCCCCGGTAGTTCCTTTCAGGTTGACCAGTTTCGAAAATTTGGACAGAACCCGATCACGGGCACTTACTGCATCTGAAGTGCGCGGGAACGCTTCGCGGGTAAAGTTATTACCAATCAGCTGGTCTATTTCCCTGCAAATTTCATTGAATGGCTTCCCTTGTGTCAGAGTGACAAGCTTCATTCCGTCACCGCTGCCGCAGGTACAGATCCATGTTCCCCGGCCGTCCCGGTCATCAATACGCAGCTTTCCCCGCGCACCACATACCGGACATTCGCCTTTAAAGTGATTTCTGGCATTAATGGGAGGTAACCCGAAGTGCTCAAAAATCATTGCCCATTGACCTTTTGCCGCTTCTGCCGTCTTCATGCTCGTTTTCCTAACTGCTGTTTGATATCGCTAATCGCTTTCTGTGCTTGCTGTACTGAGGATGGAGCTACCGTTCCTGATGCCTCCTGCAGGCGCTTTGCCTTCTCCTGCCCTTTCGCATACGCAATCAATTTGTGCCGGATGAAATTAGAGACGGTCGGCGTGATCTCCATCGGGAAATCGCTCAACCCGTTAGGCCACTCGTCAAACCGTTCGCGAAAGGTGTTTGCGCACCAGCCATCGCTGACGGGCTTTTTCCCCTGCGATACGCGCTGGCGCTGATAGAATTTGATCTGACTCCACCAGGCCTGTTTCTCTGCCTTCGTGGGGTGATGCTGGTTTTTACCCAGCTTTTTGAGTTTGCGGCCCGTGTCGGTATCGACGTCCTCACCGCCCAGCGGCTTATGCCCACATTTCGGGCATACATAGACGCCAGCTGGCTTCATGTAATGGCATTGAGAGCATTCGTGTGGCAGTTTTTCGGCCCGTTCCTCAGCTGCGCGGCGAACGCTTTCTTCCATGCCGTCAGATTTACCGGGAAGATCGTCGTACTCAATTGAATCCGGATAACCCAGACGGTGCACGGTGCCACTGTGATCGAAGATGAGGCAGGACTCTTTACCCGGCGCGGTGCGCAAGCCACGCCCGAGCGCCTGCAGCCAGCGAATTTCGCTTTTTGTTGGCCTAGCGTAGATGATGCAACGAACGTCACTATCGAAGCCGGCCACCAGAACACCCACACTAACGATGATTTTCGTTGCACCGGTTTCAAAGCGGTGAATGATGGTCTGCCGCTCATCCACTGGAGTGTCGGCGGTCATTACCTCAGCGTTAACACCCGCCAGGTTAAACTGGATTGTCAGGTAATTGGCGTGGGCTACGTTGACACAGAAAGCGATGGTAGGCAGATCCCGGCCATTCTCCAGCCAGTTCTGTACGATGTCGCCCACCAGCGTAGAGCCGCACATGATTTCAGCCAGCTGCGTTTCGTTGTAATCGCTGCCGTACTCGAGTGATGCTTTTGTTTTAACGCCTTTCAGATCCGGCTTAGTTGGCGCGTAAAATTCGTATTTACTCAGATCGCCACGCTGGATTAACTCGCCGATGGTGGTCGGTTTAATCAGTCGGTCATAGTATTTGCCCAGGAATGGGGAAAACGGAGTACCCGACAGGCCAATCACCTTTACGCCTTTGCCGCGCAGACGCTCAATATCCTTCAGGATGCGTTTTTTACGCAGGTGTGCTTCGTCGATAATCAGCAGATCGATATTTTCAGGAAAAACACGACGAATAAGCGTGTCGGCGCTGGCAATCTGAATTTTCCGGTCCGGATCGTAGTTCGGGTGATCCGCCCAGATATAACCGATTTCATCCCCCGGTAATCCATACTCCACGAACCGATTAGCCGTCTGACCGATCAGGATGGTGTACGGTGCACAGAACAGGACGCGCATACCACGGCTGACAAACCCGGCAACGATGAAGGCGGCCAAACCAGTTTTGCCGCTACCAGTTGGCGAGTACACCATGAAGGTGTCGTTTGCCTTCCAGTCACGGCGCAACATGTTTAGCGCTCGTTCCTGTGCAAAATTCGGCGTGATCGTCAGCTCCATTGTGCAGCTCCCGTGCTGATGAGATAATAATTTTGTGATGTGGTTTTCATGGATTCCCCCTCACATGGCTGGTGGCCTCCCCAAAGGCTGCCAGCCTCCCTTCTGATTCAGCTCCTCTGAAAAAATCACTCTTCCAGGAAGAACCCTTTTCGTTTCTCAGCGCCTGAGCGCTTTGTACTACCTTGCTGATACGGGCGTTTTTTTAAATTGCGCCCTTAAGACAGTGATCTACTTAACCAATGGATCTCTCCTGTTGGAAAAGACCCTATTCCTGCCCCTACACCCAATCCCCCCTTACCCCCCTTTCCCTCTTCCCCATAAAAACGTACTATTTCCCTAGTACATATGAGGAATTGGGTCAGTTGGTTGCCAACCTGAACAGGCACCTTTAAGCCTGCTTCTGTTCGGGTACCTTTAAACCCGAAACAATGAGGAGCGCGATTGCGTTCCAGCCAGGGGAGGTTCGGCGGTATACCCCTGTAAAGCTCTGCCCTGATTTCTTACAAACAGGCGAAGCCTTGTGTTTGCTTCATGCCTTGCCCGGTTCTCCTTACGGTAGGAAACGGGTTCAGCCTCGAACGTCTCCTGATACACAGCTGCATAACGCTGGATAGCTTTTTGTCGTGCAGTTGGTGTCAGGCTAAGTAACTGCTGCTTAATCCACTCGGCATCAGCTTGTGAGTGGGTATCTGGCAGTAGTGCGTTATCGAAGTTGCTCTCCGGTATGTTCATCGGAAAAAACCTCATCCAGACTGGTTTCATATCCGAGCTGCTTAAAGGCGCTCACAATGCGTTTCCCAACTTCAATATCTGGGATTCGACGACCAGTTTCGTAGTGGCTAACGGCCCCTTGAGAGCTAGCGATCAACGCTGCCAGCTCACCCTGGGTCACTTTTGCTTTCAGCCTTAGGCTCTTAATACCGCTCATTCGGATAGTTCCTATCTAAATAATACATAACGTACTATACACACATAAAACAATAATACAAAATGGAAGTTGTTCAAAAAATACGGATTGTAATAATCATGTCTATGAAACAGAGATGGCAGGACCTGGCCAAATCCAGGATGAAAGAAGTCGGAATGACTCAAGAACAGCTAGCTGAAGCACTCGGTATGACACAGGGTGGGCTAGGCCATTGGCTGAACGGAAGACGTGAACCAAACCTGGAGGTCATAGCAAAAATTTTTAAAATTCTACAAATGCCAGGTTTTGTGGTTGACGCTGACGGCGCAGTGAGCGACGCAAGAGCTGATCACAATGTGTCATTTCACGCCATGAATGAATCGAAAGGAAGCTACCCCGTAATCAGTTGGGTCAGCGCAGGGGATTGGATGGAAGCAGTGGAGCCGTATCATAGGCGCGCGATCGACCGCTGGTATGATACAACCGTGGAATGTTCAGAAGACTCATTCTGGTTAGATGTCAGAGGGGATTCGATGACATCGCCAGCTGGGCTTAGCATTCCTGAAGGCATGGTTATACTGGTCGATCCTCAGGTTGAACCCATCAACGGAAAGTTAGTTGTCGCTAAGCTCGATGGGGATAACGAGGCCACTTTCAAAAAGCTGGTTATCGATGCTGGTCAACGATTCCTCAAGCCGTTAAACCCTCAATACCCGATCATTCCCATAAATGGTAATTGCCGTATTATCGGCGTCGTGGTCGATGCAAAAATAACCAACCTACCATAGTGCACAAGCCGCGAAAGCGGCTTTTTTTATTCCCTACGTCACGAAATCAAACAAAAAAACCTTAACAAACATCGAGATAAAAATTAATACATCAGATTAATCCGTTTTGTATTGACGATGGTTAATACGTTATGTATTGTTTAATCATCAACAAGCAAACGGAGCAGGAAGATGAGCACTCAACAATTGGTATCTGAAAATGGTCCCATCCACCAGCTAGCTATGGATATTGATCGCGTGGTAAACGTGCTTGAATATGCCGAATCTGATCCAGATACTGGCTATAAGCCAGCAGCCCTCATTCAAATTTGCATTAACCAATTAAAGAAAAATCTTTCAGTTATAAATCGCGAAATCGGGCATGACTGGCCGGAGAACAAACAATGATAACTGATACTGTAGTTCTCAATAAAGATGAAACAAGCTCTATGGTTATGAGTTGGGCGCACGATATAACTTGTTGTTCATCTTCATTATGGTTACTCCTTGAAAAAATGACCTCCGAGGAAGAAATAAGAGAACACGCATTAATTACTTTAGTTGTAAAAACATTAGAAGAAGTAAACGAACAAATAAATAACTTCGAAATTAAATCACTATAAATAAAAACAATTAATAAAACACCTTAAATGGTGTGAACAAACTCACCTCGAGGAAATGAAAATGCAAAATTCATTTTCTTTTAACGAGCCAATAAAAAAACCACAAATGCTGTTCGGCTCTGACAATATTAATGATTTTGGAAACAGAGTTAAGAGCTGCAGGATGGAAGGTGATTCAATGCAGCCGACTATCGAACCCTGTGAGGTTGTAGCTTTCGTTGATTGTGGAGGCCGCGTTCTTACACCCGGCATCTATGTTTTTACGGGCGATGTTTTTGGCCGTAACTGCCTCTTCATCAAGCGAATTGAACCCTTACCGGGCGGGGCATTAAAGATTATTTCTGACAATCTCCATTACCAAACTTTCACCCTTAATTCGGGTGAGCAAAAAGACATGCGTATCCACGGAAGAGTTGTCGCTTCTTTGGCTGTGAGGCACTTCATATGACTTTCATCAAAGACAAAACAGCATATAGAACAGCGTGCCTTTATGCGGCGTGTGGTTACGAAGTAATCGCCAGGCTTTATCTTAAAAAAGCATATGGGAGGTAAACAATGCCAATTCAAGAACGCCAAGATATACAAGGCGTGAATGTTAAAGCTGAACAGTTAAATGCCTTAATGCAAACAATTCACGCACACCACGAACAATTTGACCGCCACCAACTGGATGGACTTTTAGGTCTGGCTTATGACCTAGCCAGTTTAATTTATAGCTGGACAGAGAAGGAAGAAACAATCGTTTTAGCGAATGAAGATACGCAAAGTGAGATTAAATAAATGGATAACTTAATCACTACGTATCGCCGACGAATTTTAAAGGCTGCGTTATTACGCCACCAGCGTAAAACCGGAAGCACCTGCATCATTATTAATATGCCTAAGGGGGGAATAAACACCGTCGAATTAACAGAAATACTGCTTGATGGTCTGTTGAGGCGATTCGAAAAACTGGCTCTCAGTGAATACGGGAATATTGACGGCGTAAAAGCCATCAGAGGAATTTACAGCAACGCCGTAGATGTGAATGGCAGCGGTGAGTTCCTGACAGAAAGCGGAAAGGCATTAATCGACGAGCTCATTTCTGAGCTGGTCGAGTTTGCCAAGAAACAAAAATCAGTCACAGCGGAGACAAGCCATGAGTGATCAGACACCAATTATCACGCACGAACCAGTAAATATCGTGCTGACAATCGAGAACGGGAAAGTTATCCACGCGCGCCCGTTTCAGAACGGCGAGGTGACAGCATCGCTGGAGACTTTTTTATGGATGGCTGAACGCGCCGGTTACACGATCACCCCACCAGCAGGAGAGAAGGACAATGGCCCTGACAGCGATACGAATTCCTGAGTGGGTGCACCTGCAGGCGGTCCATGTCCTCCGCCAGTTCAGAGCCAGGCGGATTCATCCCTGCCGTATGCACGGCTCCGGAAACCTGAGCCTGAGGGTTAATCGCCGCTGGCGGCTGCTGTCCCGAGACGGCGGTCAGAACTGGGAAGTAATGAGCCATGAACGATACAGCAAACTGAAGGACAGAAAATGAAAATTCAACATCAGGACTATGGCGCCGTGGCGAACATCGTTATCACAAGCACTCTGTTTGAGTTCCGCAAACATAACAGAGTGGTAGATGTCACGCTGCTACACACACCCGGAATCGTAGCAACCCGTAGCGGGATGTTCTTCATGAGAACTGTTTTATCCGGCAAGTCTCGGGACATGCTGCGTGCGTACAGAGCTGTTTTTCGGGAGGCATCACGATGAAGTATTTCCTCCTCTCTATGCTGTTTGGCCTGTTGCTGGTGGCCGTCGTTTTCGGCGCGCTGATTGAGTATAAATTTTTGATAGGTTCCTGAGGTATGCCATGAAAAAAGGTACCACTGAAATTATTGAACGCTGGACCCGTTTAGCGGTGGAGGCCAAAGAGTTGGGGCTCGCCACCATTCCCATCGACCCGGAAAACATGTTGATGGTGCTGGGGGAGCTGCCGGTCAGTTCGGCTGACTTTTCAGCCGATTGCCAGAATGACTATCAGGCTGCGATCGACATCTTGCGCGACAGAGCTGCGCGCGAACTCGATGGTGGTTTTCGCGCTCATCACAATGCCCTGATTTATGCCGCTAATGAACTGGAAAATGCCCAGGCTTTCGGGCGGGAGGTCAGCCATGAGTCTTGACTGTGTACCCCTTTCTACGTACTGCAGGGACGCGGGGGAAACGGTAGAAGCCGTTAACAAACGGATACAAAGGGGGTTATGGAAGGAGGGAGTACATGTATTAAAAGTCGATGGCGTTAAAGAACGCTGGATTGACTTAACGGAGGTTTCAAAGTGGGCAAGAAAGAACAAGGATCATTATCTCTCCCAAGAGGAGTAACCATCCGCCAGCATAAAACTGGCGACACTCTGGTTATCACTTTCACATACAAAGGGGTTCTGTGCCGGGAGCCCCTCTCCAAAATGGAAGCAAACGCGCGCGGTGTGAAGTACGCCGAGCGCCTGCTCGGGGAGATACAAAACCAGATAGTCAGTGGCACCTTTGAATATGCGAAATATTTCCCCAACTCCAAAAAGCTGGAGCTGTTCGGGGTGGTGAAGAAAACCAAAAACATAAAGTCCTACCTGGACGAGTACCTGAAAATCTGCCAGAACCGCAACCTGTCCCCGTCGACTATCAACGGTTATGAAAAATGTCTGTCGGCGCTGTCAGCTCTGCATAAACTCCACGTGTCAGAGCTGACGCCAGCGGTCCTTAAAAACTGGATAGCCAGCCGGAAAACAAAGCTGAAAACGACCAGGAATAACCTTTCGTTTCTGCGCAGCGCCATCGATGAAGCTGTTACGGATGGCCTGCTGACCATTAACCCGGTAACCCTCGTCAGCGCCAGCCGGTACCACGTGATCGACAGCAGCCCGAGCGCCGACGATTACGAGGTTGACCCGTTCACTCCAGCGGAGACCCTCGCCATTTACCAGAGCTGCAGGTACCCGGAATGGGAAAACCTGTTCCGCTTTGCTTTCAATACCGGTCTGCGGAGCTCCGAACTGTGCGCGCTGCGCTGGCCTGATCTCGACACCATTGCGAACACAGCCCACGTTCAAGCGGCCAGTGTCGTAGGGGTACTTAAAGGCACCAAGACAAAAGCCGGTACCCGTAAGGTGGAGCTGAACAGTGATGCGCTGGCGGCCCTGCAGGCGCAGAAGCAATACACCTTTATGAAAAGTGAGTTCATATTCAGCGACCCGAAAACGGGAGAACCCTGGGCGAACGCCGACGCTATCCGTAAAAAAGCATGGGTGCCGACCCTGAAAAAAGCTGGCGTGCGCTATCGTAACCCGTACCAGACGCGGCACACATTCGCCACCAAGCATATTAGCCAGGGCGTTAACCTCTTCTGGCTTGCAGGACAAATGGGCCACAAAGGGCCGGAAATGATATTCCGCAACTACGGTAAATACCTGGCTGAATATGACGGTAAAACCGCGATTTCAGCCGCGCTGTAGCGGGGGAAATATTTCAAAATGTTGGAAAGAATCAGGACGTTAGACAGACCTCAATATGCACGTAAAATGCACTTGAGGCCTGTCACAGTGACAGAATTGTTTATTTTCAATGATTTAAATACTGTTCGGACGCGAGTTCAACTCCCGCCAGCCCACCAAAATTCTCCATCGGTGATTACCAGAGTCATCCGATGAAGTCCTAAGAGCCCGCACAGCGCAAGCCTTGCGGGCTTTTTTGTGTCTGCAATTTGTCCCGCGAAGTCTGATGCTAACTAATTAAATCCGAACCTTTTAGGCCCATTGATAGGCCCAACGAAATGCTCTATTGTTTTCGTTGGGCCTAAACGCATGGAGACTCCCCATGGCAAGAAAAACCAAGCCGTTAACCGATACGGAAATCAAAGCCGCCAAACCTAAAGATGCCGATCACCAGTTGTATGATGGTGACGGACTTACTCTGTTAATCAAGTCCAGTGGTAGTAAGCTCTGGCAATTCCGTTACTATCGACCTCTAACCAAGCAGCGAACCAAACAGAGCTTTGGTGCCTACCCCGCCGTCTCACTTTCTGATGCGCGTAAACTCAGAGCTGAATCTCGAGTTTTGTTGGCGAAAGACATTGATCCTCAGGAACATCAGAAAGAACAGTTAAGAAATTCTCAAGAGGCTAAAACCAACACTTTCCTGGTAGTTGCCGAGCGTTGGTGGAATGTGAAGAAAGCCAGCGTAACAGAAGACTATGCCGACGATATCTGGCGCTCACTTGAGAGAGATATTTTTCCAGTAATCGGTGATATCAGTGTCACTGAGATTAAGGCTCATACTCTGGTTAAAGCAGTGCAGCCGGTTCAGGCCAGAGGCGCATTAGAGACAGTCCGACGCCTTTGTCAGCGTATTAACGAAGTCATGATTTATGCGCAGAACACAGGTCTGATTGATGCGGTTCCCAGCGTAAACATCGGGAAAGCATTCGAGAAACCGCAAAAGAAAAACATGCCCAGCATCCGCCCGGATCAACTTCCACAGCTAATGCAGACTATGCGTACGGCAAGTATCAGCCTGTCCACACGATGCCTGTTCATGTGGCAGCTTCTCACCATTACCTGACCTGCCCCCAGGATTAGATACAACCTTCAGTTAGTAATGTCGGTTGGTTTTTCTTCATATTTCCTGTTTCGCCAGTCCGTTGCGAATTCAGCTGGTGTCTGGTAATCCAGCGATGAATGGGGACGGCACTCGTTATAATCCTGCCGCCAGTCATTAATCTTTTCCGGGCATGAAGAATATCGCTGAACCAGTGTTCATTCAGACACTCATCGCGAAAGCGTCCGTTAAAACTCTCAATAAATCCGTTCTGCGTTGGCTTACCTGGCTGGATAAGCCGTAGTTCCACACCATGCTCAAAGGCCCATTGATCGAGCGCGCGGCAGGTAAATTGTAAGCGTCCAGCGAGAGCCGTATTGACGGGGATGTGCTATTCAGTTGGCAGTATGATGCGCCAGGGAAGTAGTTCGTTGACCTGGTTGACCGGCCAGTCGGCTATCACGTCAAGCACGTGGCGAAGGTAGCTCTCTGGATCCACGCTGTTCAGTTTGCACGTTCCGATCAGGCTGTACAGCAGTGCTCCCCGCTCACCACCATGGTCAGAGCCGAAGAACAGGAAGTTTTTACGACCCAGACTGACCGTCCGCAGCGCATTTTCAGCGATGTTATTATCGGCTTCGGCCCAGCCGTCCTCCGCATAGTACGCCAGCGCCGGCCACTGGTTCAGCGCATACGTGAACGCCTTCGCCAGCTCTGAGTGCCTTGAGAGCGTTTTCATCTTTTCACGCAGCCAGCTTTCCAGGGATTTCAGCAGCGGTTTAGCTTTTTGCTGACGTACTGCAAGACGCTGCTCCGCCGGCATTCCTCTTATATTCCCCTCGATGGCGTATAGCTCGCCGATCCGTTTCAGGGCCTCTTCCGTCAGCGCTGACGATGTGCGGACGTGCACATCGTGGATCTTTCGGCGGGCATGAGCCCAGCAGGCGGCTTCCGTTATCCGGCCATCCCTGTACAGCTCGTTGAACCCGGCGTACGCATCCGCCTGCAGCACACCGCTGAAGCCAGCAAGATGGGTCTGCGGATGGATGCCTTTTCTGTCCGGGCTGTAAGCGAACCACACCGCCGGTGCGACTGCTGATCCAGCGTTGCGGTCATCACGAACATACGTCCACAACCGCCCGGTCTTCGTCTTCTTATTACCCGGCAGCAGCACCTGGACGGGGGTATCATCGGCATGGAGTTTGCCATCAGTCAGGACATAGTCCTGAAGCGCCTCCTCCAGCGGGGACAGCAGCCGGCAGCATGCATCCACCCAGCCCGACAACAGTGAACGGCTCAGTTCCACACCCTGGCGGCTGTATATTTCTGACTGGCGGTACAGCGGGGTATGCTCTGCATACTTTGAGCTCAGCACGCGGGCCAGCAGTCCCGGTCCAGCGATGCCCCGCTCGATGGGGCGTGAAGGCGCGGGGGCCTGCACGATGGCATCACATTTTGTGCAGGCGTGTTTTTCCCGCACGGTCCGGATAACCCGGAAGGCGCTGCGCATCAGCTCCAGCTGTTCGGCGGTATCTTCACCCAGGTAGCTCAGCACACCACCGCAGTCCGGGCAGCATGGCTCTGCCGGCAGCAGCCGTTTTTCGTCACGGGGAAGTGATTCAGGGAAAGGTTTGCGGGTACGGGTCTGACGCAACGGGCGCTGCACGGCCGGGTCATCCACCCGACCGGTAAGGGTATCGCTTTCTTTCTGCAGCCGGTTCAGGTCAGCTTCCATCTGTGCGATACGGCGGGAGACCTTTTCGGAACGGCTGCCGAAATTCATCCGGCGGAGTTTATCCAGTTGTGCCTGCAGGTGGTCTATTTCACGCTCCCGGTTGCTCAGCTTTTCCTGCAGGGCGTGGATCAACGCTTCCTGCTCAGCCAGGCGCTGTTTCAGCAGTAGGATATCGTCAGAAGAGGTGTCGTTCATAAGCCATCATTTTACCAGGCTTATTCTGCGACAACCAGGATAAAGAGACCTACAGCATGGTCAGGGAGGTCAGCAACCGCTTCGGCTGTCGCCAGTCGATGCCCTCGAGCAACATTGCCAGCTGCGCCGGGGTCAGGAACACTTTGCCATCACGGGCTGACGGCCAGGCGAAGCGGCCTCGCTCCAGCCGTTTGGTCAGCAGGCACAGTCCGTCACCGGTAGACCACAGTAGTTTGACCTGAGTGCCGCTGCGGCCCCGGAAGATGAAGACGTGGCCGGACATCGGATCGTCTTTCAGCATCGTCTGCACCTTTGCGGCGAGACCATTGAAGCCGTTGCGCATGTCAGTGATACCGGCAACCAGCCAGATTTTGGTGCCTGTTGGTAACGGGATCACCGTTTGAGCTCCTGTATCAGCAGGGTCAGGAGCTTTTCGCTGACAGAGCCATTGAGGCGAAGCGTCCCGTGCCGGAACGTTACCTCACAGCTGATACTGAGGGTTTCCGGGTCCTCTGCGGGCTGCTCTGACTGTACGACAGCTGCATCCAGAGTCACAGGAAGTAGCTGAGGGCTCTCTGAAGAAGGTAACAGCAGCTTTCCCTCGCGCCATTGTTGGCGCCATTTGAACAACAGATTGGCGTTGATGCCATTTTCGAGCGCCAGTTTTGAGATGGATATCCCGGGTTCGCAGGAGGCAGTAACGAGCTGCTGCTTAAACTCAGGAGAATAATTAGGGCAGCCTTTACGCCTGCCGGGAGTCATATTTTTCTGCATATCTGACACTTTGGTTCCCACTACTTATTTGGTGGACACCACTTTGTCGGATGCTTCAGATTATGACCAGACGGCTTTCGCTGGACGCTTACGGTAAATTCCGGGCCCTGATCGGTTCTTATTGTCGCCGGATAGCCCCTAAACAGCGCGATGCTGTCCAGAATACGCGTGACCTGAACGCCTGAAATACCGAAAGCAGCGGTGATCGTCAGACACTCCTTCGTGAAATCATCCACACAGGTCAGGCACTTGATTCTCCGACCGTTGGCCAGTGCGTCCATAACGAAATCCATCGACCATGTCAGGTTCGGCGCATCCGGGCGCAGAAGCGGAAACCGTTCGGTTGCCAGCCCTTTACGGCGTCGTCTGCGTTTTACGCTCAGTCCATTAAGGTGGTAAATACGGTATACCCGCTTGTGATTGACGTGAAGGCCCTCCCGACGCAGCAGCTGCCAGATGCGGCGGTAGCCAAAACGCCTGCGCTCCAGTGCCAGCTCAGTGATGCGCCCTGATAAATGCGCATCAGCCGCCGGACGCTGAGCCTCGTAGCGGCAGGTCGACAGAGACAAAGCAGTAAGCCTGCAGGCACGACGTTGCGACAGACCGGTCGCATCACACATAAACTTAACGGCTTCCCGCTTGTGGTCTGTCGTCAGTACTTTCGCCCCAGAGCCACCTGAAGCGCCTCCTTATCCAGCATGGCTTCGGCAAGCAGCTTCTTGAGGCGGGCGTTCTCCTCTTCAAGAGATTTAAGCCGCTTCACCTCAGGAACTTCCATGCCACCAAACTTCTTGCGCCAGGTGTAGAAAGTGGCATCGGAAATGGCGTGCTTACGGCAGAGCTCACGGGCAGAAACCCCGGCTTCCGCTTCGCGAAGAATACTGATGATCTGTTCGTCGGAAAAACGCTTCTTCATGGGTATGTCCTCATGTGGCTTATGAAGACATTACTAACATCGGGGTGTGTTAATCAACGGGGAGCAGGTCAGTGCATTTATCTCAGTAATACCTGAATCAGCTGAACGAAGATATACACTGTTGCGGCCACTTGTATAGTCCGGAACCCCCATCTGAGATAGCGCCATTCATGACGTTCTCTGGCATCAGCTACTTCAATAGCAGGGTCAGAACATTTTCTTTTCCTAGCCCTGAATTCATCGATTACCCACAGGATGAGAATAAAGATGATGATAGTTTTCTGAAGGATAGGATTATCCACAAAGAGTGACTCCGGCCTTACCGCTGATGCAAGCAGAATAGATGAACAATCTGCACGTAGCCATCACTAAATGTAGGGGGAGTATTCGTTTTGTTCTGGTGGATTTTGCGGTGATTCTGTCCATGGCAGTTTGCTCCCCTGCTATCTGGCCGGCAGCGATGAGCGAAGAGCGTACATTGGCCTTGGAGGATATCTGAACTATTCTCCGGAAATTATCTAATAAGCGAATGGTATGGATTACAGGCATGCTTGCAATTCCCGACAAACTATAAACAGCATGAAGTCGCGATTTTTTCTACTATTGGATAAAGTTTTCAACTTTTTGGTCGTTAATTATTTTTTAGATAGATTTTTTCAGGAGAAGAGCAATGGCATTTACCGTCGGTGAAAACTATGCGTTCAGGGACATACAGAAGCGTTATAAATTCCTGAAACCGGGCGAAAAGGGACTGTCGCAGGGCGGTTTTTTAAATCCATCGCGTGGCAATTCCTCCACATTAATTCGCGCCATCTTTGCGCGCAGAGAGGTCAATGGACCTCTGGATAATCTATTGTTCGTTTCTGGCGATAATGAGTACCGAAACTACTTCACCCGTCTTGAGAAAGTGCAAAAGGAATGTAGCCCATTCCTCTATTTTAAAGAAAAGAATGGCGAGTGGTCTTATATGGGGCACAGTAAGGTGGATCGTTTACTGGAGCCTGACTCAAAAGAATTACCCCTCTTGCTTGATGAAATGGGTTGCACGCTGGAAACGGTTGATGAGGTGGATGGCAAACCATTGTGGCAGCTTACAGCATTTGGAGTGCAAAGTTTTATCAGACCGCGTAGACTGGAATTTATAGTGGTCTTAGAGCAGGATGCGTAGCTAACTGTCTTTGTAATCAAATATGTCTGTGAGGCGTTCAGTAACGTCATTTTCAGTATGCTATATCAAGAAGAAACATCACCGTTGTTCGTCGTTTGACGCGACATCACTATAACGAGATGTTCCGCAGATCAACGATGGATTGCTGAGGCCGGTACAGAGACACCTATCGCCAGTAAGATCGAAATAACATCTCGAAAAAAGTGATGCGTTATTATCTGGCTCTATACTAATTCGCCCCTATCGGCCTGACTTAGCCTTGCTCCGAGATTTCCTTCGTCATTTATAGAGGGTGATTTCAGAACAACGCGTCTTTATAGGGATGCCCTACGTTTCTGAAGAAGAAATGCCAAAGATCACAACGTATTAATTAACAGTGAGCAGGTCAGCATCATATAACATATGTTGAGCCCTTATAGTGAAATAGTAAAAGCCCCTTGCGAAGGGGCCTGATTAAGAAAAATTATAGAGAGCTTTTTTTAGCCCCATCGATCTCAGCCTGGCAAACATCATCATTTGTAAATGTATACTGAAGGTAAACATACCCCTGCGCAGAACTGTTCGCTCTTGCTTCAATAGAAATAGCACCAATGTTATTTTTCAGCGGCGTTTCCTGCGTTCCCTTCCAGGTAGCTGAAAGGAATCGTTCCTTTTTGTTAAGCCCCATCATCCAGTCCTGAGGTTCTTTCCAGATAGAACCTGACAGTAAAAGGTCTGTGGTTTCAGCCTTTCCATAAAGCGAGCTTAACGAGCTACTCAACTCTTCAAAGCGAGATTTCAAGGCAAGCCCATAACTATCAGTATCAATGTTTTTACCGACAGCTCTGATTTGGCATAAGCCTGCTTTAGGCGAGATCAACAAACCATACATTTCAAAATCAGCGTTGGGCTTCGGTAACTTATCGGAAGTATAGAGATTTACGCTGTCAGGAAGTGGTTTTAGCTTTGCCCCGATCATATCTTCGATATTCTTTTGAGTCAGGCCAGCCTCGAGTCCGAACGGACCATCAGCTGGTGGCAGCAGAGGGGGCTGTTCATGTCTTGTTTCAGCGGTTGTGTCCTTCTTACTGCTGGCGGTTGCAACATTATCCTGAACCGGTGCAAGCTTAACTTCAGCAAGCCCATATTTAGCCGTGAGATATTTTTGCTGCAACATCGCCATGCTTTGCTCTTCAGTAGCAACCGTTGACAGTTTTAAGACCTGTATTAAACCACCACTGTACTGGCTGGCATCTGTTTTTGCTTCGTTTATTTTTACTGCCAGGTCCTCCATCTCAGCTTTAATAGAAGCAGCAAGTTCAGGGTCTGGCTTGACACCTGAAACAACGACGTCAATTTTGGCTCCTGACTCAATTGCATTTATACGCTGTTCTAAAAGAGCCTTATTCGTTCCTAAAACTTCCAATCTTGCGGTGATTAAATTCTTGATCAGTCCACCTGAAAATTGTTGATCAATATGTTTCGCTGCAGAGATTTCTCCCTCCGTTTGGGACAGCTCAGCCTTAAGTGCCGCCACTTCCTGCTTTTGCTCTGGAGTTAACTCTTTAGGCCCACACCCGGTTAACATCGTTATGCTTACTAATGTTGCAATCAACGTTTTTTTCATATCCCTGTCCCAGTGGAAAATATTCAGATTAATCCTATCAGGAAGTGAACTGCAACAGAATATTTGAATCGTCACAGGTATGAGAGACGACTCCGGAGTCGTTAAGTTGGCTTTAAGAAAGATGCCTATGAGTGCTCAGTATTAACCCTATGCGTTTAAAATCGAAGTAGTCATACCGGTTGTTGAACGCTGTCATTCCGTATCCAGCATTGCAACACGATCCCATATCCCCCTTACGCCGAATAAAGAAATACGGGCCAGACTCCTTAACTAACATAGGCAATCAGAAGCTCAGGCTGGGTTCCGCCAACTTCAGAAGGAGCTAACGAAGCAGATCATGATCCAATAAGCATCCGTTCGCCATAAATGTGTTGCTCCCGGCGGCGGATTGTGGCGTATGGCATAGTCAAAGGCGTTTCGGAACGTGGCTTTAAGCCAGCGAAATCACGGCTGCATCGCAGCTGACAGAACCTTGTACAAGTTATATGCACCGAGCGTCTCTGGGAAATCAGTCCGGAGGACATCGAAAATGCTTCGTCGTGAGAACAGGAATTGTTTTCTGTGTGGGGTCAGTCCAAACCGCATCCATTATGCAGATGCGGTTTAACACAATCAGAAGATCATAAAGTGCTGCGCAATTTGCCAACCGACAGAAAGCCCAATAATGCAACCCATCACCGTCAGTACAAAGCGATGACGAAATCGGGATTTGAGAAAATTCACCTGTAACTCAGCAATAGCATGATCAATGCCTGTTTGCCTATCAGCTTGTTGCGCCACAACAACGGATATTTCATGCTGGAGCGCATCACACTGGTTTACGGTTGATTTAACCGAATTAACTAAATCCATCCGGTTTCGCTCAAGTTCGCCGAGCAGTTGCTGATGAGACAACTGCTGTTCCTGCAACAAGGACTGCTGCATCTTCTCAACGAAACTCTTTTGAACAGCCTGATTGTCCACCATTGTCTGTTCGAGCATGCTATGCCGTCCTACCTGGTCATCAAGGCCACTTTGCAATTTTTGCGCAAGATCAGAAGAAAAGTTAGCAATACGCTGTTCAAGTTCTGCCAGCAAGGTGGCGTTTGCCTCGCCAATTTTGTTTTCCGCCTCTGTCACCCTTTTTACGCAGCCAATTAGCTGCTTAGCCTGATCTTGCGTTACCCCTTTTGAATCCATTAATCCCTGGTTGGCCTTATTAATCTCTTTTTGCTGTTCTTCCAGTAGCACCTGTTGTTTCAGGATTTGTTCATTTTGTTCAGCAAGGGAGCGTGTTTGGCCTTCCAGAATGTTTTGCTGATTCAATAAAATATGTTGTTGCTCGTTCAGTAGCTTGGATAGCGCCGTATTGACAATCAATAACTGAGAAGATTTTTGCGTCAGGCGACCAATGGCTTTATTGAGATCAATCTGCGCATCCTGTAACAAATCGTCGCGATCATTCCACCAGTTAGTTATAAAGTTTCCGTCCCTCTGTTCCCTGCGCAGGCGGTCAAGATCCTTCGCGCTCTTCTGAACCGTTTGCTGCTCCTCCGTCATACTGCTAATCAATTCTTTAATGTTGCTGTCGCGAAAGACACGTTCCGGCAAATCTGCGGACGAAAACGCCTGGATAACCTGAAGTTCCTGCTTGTTTAACAAACCCATCTTACTGTTCTCAAATATTTTTTAGAAAGTCATCAATTTCGGCCTGGCTTTCATTAATAAACACAATTGCAGCAGTACTCCGCGCCACTTGCACAGCTGTCTCGGCAGTAGTTCTCTCAAGACATGCCAGTGTTGCTTTAGTCGAAATCGTTGCAGTAGCCAGGTTTTCCCCAATAGCTTGATACTGGGTTATAGCAGTCGCGTAATTTTCAATATTACCCAGCGAACGTTCTGAAAGTGTCACCAGCTCACTGGCAAACGCTTCACGACGTATACCGTCTGCGAGCATCTCATCCATGAATTTTTCGCTTAACGTAAAACGGGAGCGATCAAAAAACGTATCAATCTGATACGAGAGAAAGGCAGAAAGCAATCCGGTGGCAATGCCTATGAGAACTGGGGTTAACATATCTGCAAAAGGTTTCAGAAACGGTACAGTCGCCATAAACGTCGCGATGCTTTCGTTCAACAACATACCGACCGAAGTCACGATGACAGCAGTGAGCATTTTCAGTCCTTCCTGTAACGCTTGCTGTGCCGTCATATGTGCCGGTGGGAAGAAAATCATTTTAAATGCCCGGAAAAGTCCCAACAGCCCTTCCCGAATCATGGTCACGAAACGCTTTGCGGTAGAGAGAAAATTATTAAGCAAGAAGGTGAGTAAATTACTCATGAATCCACTCACTCCACCCTGGAACATTTGTCCCAGCGCATCGGGAATTTTTTTGGTCACGGAAGCAACTACGCGCATTAAGCGCTGTCGGACCTCCTCAAACAATGTTTTTCCCACTTCAACACCATGTTGAATAAGCACTTTGAACTCGTTAAACAAGCCATTTACCAGTTCAGTGAGCAATAGCCCAAGAGCTTGTCTGAGCCCCATCTGCAACGCTTTTTGGCCGCCTGTCTGCAACAACTCTGCGCTTTGTTTTTTCATTAGCGCCGAGTTAAGCGTTGTCGAAATATGGTCCTTAGATTGTTTCTTCGCTGCTGCTACTCGTTCTGGGTCCAGCTCAAATCTTTCACCATTTTTTTCTGCAAAAGTATCGAGTTCAGCAGCGCCTTTTGAACGGTTAATCGACTTATGTGTGGTTACCAGGTTTTCGTCAGAATTGGCCATTTTGACGACTTTTTCAACGCCTTTTCCGGTTTCAAGAGCAAGATGCACTTTCTTATTTTTGGACAATGTATTTAGTGAAGTGACATGATCGAGATCCATATCCGCCGCGTTGGTCGTTTTTCCCGTATAACCATCAATACCACCGGCCCGGAGTTTCACGCTTTTTTTTGTAAAATCTTTACTTTCATATTCTTTGCGCTGGTAATCCTCACGCGATTTCGCATGACTGGACATGTCTTTATCAGCGATGAAATCCGACTCTTCACGCTCGAAATTATGCATAGTCGTTACATTGCCGCCATTGCGATCCTCAAACATGGCCGTTGAAAGCCCAAAAGGCCCAATAATTTGTGACAACACTTGCTGCTGGCAATCGTGGAAGAGTTTTTGCAGGCGCTGTTGTTTTAAGTCTTCATATGTTAAATCCATTTACCCTCCTGGCTAATCGAATCAATTGCAAAAAAGCCTACATTTGCTCTACATACTGTCTGAGCCAATCACTGAAACTGTCCGCTTGTTTTCTACGCTCCCCATCATCATGCCAGAGCGTGATAATCTGCCCGCGAATCCCAGCGTCAGTCGGGGCAAGGTCAAGACAAAGATGATCGCCCGCTCCATTGTAAGTAAACGGGATCCAGGAGGGATTCCACCATTCCGAACGAATACCACTTTGCGGACACGACTCAGCTCCATCAAAATCGCCACCATCAAGTAAATCTTTCCAGACACGCCACTCCTGCAAAATGCGTGAAGTGGATAAGAATTCGCAATCATCAAATAATCCATGGCTCATACCACGCTGACCATTGTGAATTTTCATGAAGGCTACAAAATCGGCTGGCAAAATTACACTCAGGGCCTGCTCTAACGCGACGATTTCTTCATCTGTGGCCGGAGGTGCAAGATCTATTAATACCTCAGGGTCGCGGTCTTGCAGAATGACTTCCAGTTTTTCCCATAGTTGCTTCATTGTTTCTGTTCCTTTCAATCCATATGATTATTAACGGCAGTTTTCGCTGAGAATTGAGTAATATTTTATACGTATGACGGTCAGCTAATGAGTTAATCACAACCCGCTGTCAAACTGTGTCAGCCGTTCTCAGTTTTTTGCGGCAAGGCTCATTTGGCCCGCCAGAATCAAGAATGAGATATACCTCATGTGATTGCACGAAGGTCGCCGACGCGGTCGCTCCCAAATGCGCCGATAACCGAGGCGTCTGTGTTCAATTACCAGCTCTTGAATGCGTAGAGTCAGTCCGGTAGGGACAAACTCGTAACTCTACTGCAGCGACGTCGCGAAAGATCGGCCGCATCACACTTCATCATCTCGGCTTCTTGCTTCTGGCCTGTCAACGTAGTTTCGCCCAAGTACTAACTGAAGCGCTCACTTATCCAGCATGGCTTTGGCAAGCATCTTTATGAGTCGGGCGTTTCCGCTTCTGTCGACTTAAGCCACTTCATCTCAATGGCCTCCGTGCCCCAGATTTCTTGCAGCCGATATAGAGCGGGAAGTATAAAAATGTATGCTTGCGGAAGCGTTCATGGCTTCGGCTTCGTGGAGCATACTGATGCTCTTTTAGCAGGAAAGAAGCTTAGTCATAGGAATTGATACCCATCCTCGTTTATATCTGAATATATTAATCTACTTTATTAACTTCTCTGATTAACATTCCGCTTGAGGTCAAAGCATCAGATCCTTTAATTTCATTTCGGTGCGATTTCGATAAAGCCGATTTAATGATAACTTTCTCAAATAAAGAATTGAATTCATTAAGTATTTCATCAAGTTTCAGATACTGACGACAACGTAAAATAAAGGAGGTGGATTCATCAACTTCATTAAGTTCTGAAATAAAGTTCAAAAATTTCTCTGACCTGCCCCCAGGATTAGATACAACCGTCAGTTAGTAATGTCGGTTGGTTTTTCTTCATATTTCCTGTTTCGCCAGTTCGTTGCGAATTCAGCTGGTGTCTGGTAATCCAGCGATGAATGGGGACGGCACTCGTTATAATCCTGCCGCCAGTCATTAATCTTTTCCGGGCATGAAGAATATCGCTGAACCAGTGTTCATTCAGACTCTCATCTCGAAAGCGTCCGTTAAAACTCTCAATAAATCCGTTCTGTGTCAGCTTTCCCGGCTGGATAAGCCGCAGCTCCCCACCATGCTCAAAAGCCCATTGCTCGAGCATGCGGCAGGTAAATTCCGGGCCCTGATCGGTTCTTATTGTCGCCGGATAGCCCCTAAACAGGACGATGCTGTCCAGAATACGCGTGACCTGAACGCCTGAAATACCGAAAGCAGCGGTGATTGTCAGACACTCCTTCGTGAAATCATCCACACAGGTCAGGCACTTGATCCTCCGACCGTTGGCCAGTGCGTCCATAACGAAATCCATCGACCATGTCAGGTTCGGTGCATCCGGGCGCAGAAGCGGAAACCGTTCGGTTGCCAGCCCTTTACGGCGTCGTCTGCGTTTTACGCTCAGTCCATTAAGTTGGTAAATACGGTATACCGCTTGTGATTGACGTGAAGGCCCTCCCGACGCAGCAGCTGCCAGATGCGGCGGTAGCCATAACGCCTGCGCTCCAGTGCCGGCTAAGTGATGCGCCCTGATAAATGCGCATCAGCCGCCGGACGTTGCGACAGACCGGTCGCATCACACCTAAACTCAACGGCTTCCCGCTTCTGGTCTGTCGTCAGTACTTTCGCCCCAGAGCCACCTGAAGTGCCTCCTTATCCAGCATGGCTTCGGCAAGTAGCTTCTTGAGGCGGGCGTTCTCTTCCTCAAGCGACTTCAGGCGCTTAACCTCGGGCACTTCCATACTTCTTACGCCCGGTGTAAAAGGTAGCGTCTGAAGTAGCATGCTTGCGTCAGAGTTCCCGAGCAGAAACCCCGGCTTCGGGCTCGCGAAGGATATTAATGATCTGTTCGCCGGAAAAAAGCTAATTTATGGGGATGTCCTCACATGACTTATTAAGACATTACTAACATCACGATGTATTAATCAACGGGAAGCTGGTTATCTCATCTTTCTCCCCCAGGTTGCGAACATATCAATCTGAGTGATGATTACGTCTGGCGTAATAATATTAAGCCAGGGTCCGGAAAATAGCGCTCATTACGCACTGTCGATACCGCATTGTACAAAAACAGTCTTAGCTGGGGATATTTTCCGTTTTCCAAGCGAACTTCGCAAATTACTCTTCTGCCGGTAACTGATTAATTTTTTTAAGAATACCGCGTTGCATACTGATAGCTCCCCTGGTTTTTAACTCTCCCAGGATTCTCATCACCGTGCTACGGGAAAGCTGTGTTTTGCTACAGATATACTGCTCTGCTGCCATGGACTCGCGAATATGCTCTGGTTTACTCATTAATTCAAACAGTTGCATCCGCACGATGTCATAGCTGGATGGCATCGTGAGCTTCAGAAAGACTTCCATCATCATGCTGGCTACGGTCACAATGTGTTGAGAAAAAGTGTCCCAAAGCTGGTAGCGGGTTAGGAGTTCATACATGCGTTCTCTATTAATAATCGCAATTTCAGCCGGCTCGATAACTTTCAAGATGTAACTTGACCTGGATTCTGGATGAAGCGGAACTAATCCCCTTATTGTTGGCGCTTCCAGAATTTCAAAGAGAACATTTCCCTCTGCCCGAGACAGGGAAACGACACCACTGCGAACAAAGTAACATTCATTATTTCGCGCTACCGTCATCGTAAAACGCCGTCCGGTCGAGAAGGTTTTATACTCAAGGTCCTGGGACAGCGCGTTTAATAATATATTGATGTAGGTTAAGTCAATTTTACTTGATTTAGGTCCGTATATATTTTTGTTCATCTTCTTTTCTGCAAATGAAGAGATATTGTGAAATGTATCAAATTATGACAAAAACCCCTCCTCTCATGCAAGCTTGCATCATAACCATATGTAAAGTAGGTTATTCTGCATGAGTGGTGTTCTCAAGGTTCATATCAGTAGTTTAAACGTCCAGTTTCAAAATAGTTCGATATTTAGACCACCGCCAATTCACGCATGACTTTTGTTGAAACGTCGTATCTCGTTTTAATTCTGCTTCCGAGCCGGAATGTGGATGAAACAGGAGTTTAAGCTCGTTAACTAAGCTTTTAATTCTGTTAAATGTGTGAAAATCATCACTGAAAAAAGATATATTTTTCATGGAACATCCTTGTCGATAAAAAAGCCGGGATTAACCGGCTGTCCGTTGAGCGAAAATGAGAATGAGCTTCTCCTGAAGTAGATTATTCAGCTGTTTCCGGGCAGATGAACCGGGGGTCTTCAAGCCACATCCTTTGAGCCCTTATACAAAGTTCATTTAATTCAGGCCGATGCTGCGCGCGCATGATGGTTATCAGGCTGTAGTAAACCGAGGGATCGTTATGCACCCGCAGGTAGTCTTCGCCCCACTCGCGGAACCTGTCCAGCAACGCTGGGTCATGCGTAAAGTTAAAACGTACCAGCAAGGCGACATGCCTGTCGAAATCCAGTCGGGTAAACTGGCTATAGGGGTTAAGCAGCGAGCTGACCGTATGTTGTTCATCTCCCACCAGTGGGAGAAGATTTTGTTCTTCAATTGCAGTTAACCGCGCCTGAGTCTGCACGCCGGTCAGCATAAAAACGAGGATGGCTAACACCGGTGCGCCGAGCGCAATGCGCCACAGCCATCCGTAAGGTTTTTGTCTTTCCCCACACACTTTTTCTTTGATGACCCTGGGACCGTTCACTACCAACAGCATGATCAGCATCAGGCCATGCGTCGCGGACTGGTAGAGCGGATATTCCAGGTTCATATGCACCGCCAGGGGCACCAGCAGCGCCGCGCCAGCGAACTTCGTGCCGCCCCTGGACCACAGGCGCCGGAAGACGCCTGCTACCATCAGCAAAATACCCAGCACTGCAGCCAGGCCACCTTCAGCCCAGGCGTATAAAAATTCATTGTGGGGATAGGGGATGGTGTCGTTATCAAGCCCCAGGGGCAACAGCCGGGCCTGCTGGCCATAAAGTACTTCGAAACTGCCGTAGCCGTTCCCTGCGACAGGATGATGTTGGATAAGCTGCCAGGTCAGCTTGAGCATAGTCAAACGGGACAGGGTGGAGCTTGGTTTGAGCGATGGGGTTATGTCTGGAAAGAGCAAGGGCCCCGCATACAGCCAAAAAAGTCCCATCGCGGTTCCCGCGGCCATAATTGTAATGGCTAACACCGCATGATTTTTTTTATGCTTTATCACCAGTAAAAGAAGCATTAGCACGGAGGCAATGGCGCCAATATTCCCCGCACGGCTTTGCAAAATAACCATAACGAGCGGAATAACAAAAAGCACGGTACCGCTAATATAGCGGCGAAAGCGTTCACGTTTTTGCACAAAGATCCACAGCGCGCATGCAAGCCCGGTCGCCAAAAAAGAGGCAAGAACGTTCGTTTGCTGGAAGCTGCCGTAGGGACGACCGCGAGGAAGTTCCGCCAGATTTTGTACCTGCCAAAGCGCGTAGGCCGCCTGCATAAGCGCAGCGCAGACGATGATGAGCAGCCAGCGTGAACGCAGTCGCGAGCATGAAGTCATACAAAGTAGCAGGATATAAAACCCCACCATGCCCCACAGCGCGGCTACTTTTGGGATGGCGTTGAACTGCCAGTCCGTTCGGGGTGACCAGAGCAGAGGCAGGGACCAGAACACCGCACCGGCAATGATCAGGGCAGAACCGGGCGGAAGCACGGGCTCTGCTTTACCCTGCCAGGAGAAAAGATAGATACACCATAGTGCGGCCAGTGACATTACCGACCAGGCCAGCAGATTTTGCGGCAGCGCAAGGCCCGCCCCACCATGATTCGGCAGGACAAACATCAACCCACAGCACATCCAGAGAAATAACAAAAGTGTCACACCTTTATTAATCTGTTTTATCATATCAGTCCGCTGATTAAAAATACGAACGGGATATTTATTCTTTTTTTTATTATTTAAAACAGATAATACTGGCGAGAACATATTTCACTCTACAATATAAGAAATGAAGATTCTGACGCAATAATTACGTCAGGGTTTATGTTGATGAATAATTATTGCTGAGTCATAACCAACACGGCGCTTGCGGTAAATGCCCCGGTAGGGACATCGCCAACATCAACCGTTGGGTCACGCACGGCCTGGAAAGATAAATCAAGCGTATTCGAACCGGAAAGAAAAGTAACCGGCGTAACATCCGTGGAGGCAAGCGTTTTGCCATTATAAATAATTGCCACACCAAGTCCGTTAGCGGTGGATTTCACTATCTGAGTTCCCGTTATGGATATTGGAGTATAGTTCAACTGCATATTTACCGTCACATCAACGCCGCCGGTACAGTTAACATTAACCAGAATATGCTTGACTGAACCGACTCCAGGTGTGGTGGTTAACTGAGAACGATCGACTGTCCCCAGGTTTACATTCAGTGCGTTCCCGCTGTTGAGGGTGCAGGCTGTGTCTGGCGTTGGTGTAGGCGGAAGAGGGGTATCACCACGACAAGTTACGCTATTTAAACTATAGTAATTCCCTGCATCATCCTTTAATGAGTAGCAATTATAAACGGTCTTATTGTAAAGATAAGCACTTGTGTTTCTATCAGAAGTGCTTACATAAAGACTTTGTTCGCTTATAGATTTATCTGACGAAATATATACTCTGGAGCTTTCATTAAACATGGCTTGCGACCAGTTTCCTGGAGGATAAGCATATAATATGACTGTATAATATCCTGAATGCGGTACGTAGTTACCCACGCCGTGTATGTAACATGCACCTCCTTTAAAGACAGCAATTTGTGTTGTAACGTTGCCAGTTCCGCAAACAAAACCTGAACTATTCATGTCAGGTCGAAATCCGGCGGCTCCGCTTATGCCGGCCTCGGCTTGGTTTACAAAAAAAATAGTAATGGCGCACATGAGCCCAATGAGTAACTTGACTGTTTTCTGTGATTTTTTAAAAAAATCATAAGTACCCATGAATTATTTCCTCTTAATATTACGGATAAGCCATTTCAAAAGTCGCCGTCGCGGAAAAATCTCCCGGCGTTATCGACTGTTTCTCCATGGCCTCCGGCTCTCCGGTGACATAGGCCTTAAAGATAAAGCTGTTGCTACCGTTGGCCAATGTAAGTGCTGACGTGGCCTGGTTCAGCGGGACCGGTACCCCCTGTGCGGTTTCAAGGCCAACGGCAATGCCCGCCGCCGTACCTGTTACCGCCAGATAACCCGGCAGCGCCGTATTTTGCGTTCCCTTAAAGGTAAAGGTGACACTATTACCTAATGTGGTATCACAGCCCGTCAGGCTGATTGTGAACGGTACGCTTGCCGAACGGGTATAGAGATAAATGTCTTTTTCTATCACCGATTTAAAATCAACGGTGAGATCGCTGGTCTGCGGGTCCAGCTCGCATGGATCGCTGACCAGCGTGCCGCTGAATTTCATATTGCTATCCGTGGCCTGTGCGCAGCCCAGGCTGACATAAGCTATTGCCAGGCTGGCAATAAAAATTAATATAGGTTTCACTGGTACTCCGCCGTTAAGGTTGCCGTGGCGCTAAAAGTCTGGGCCGTCAGCTCTTTAGTCGGGTCTTTCACCGGAACCGCTTTTAATGTCAGGGTCCGCAAACCGCTCAGGGTGGTTTTTAGCGGCTGATTAAGCTTCATGGCCTGACCGTTGGCCTGGATCTCAATACCCAGCCCTTCTGCTGAAGTGGTGAGCGCTGCGTCATCGTAGGTTGTTGTCGTGCCGCTTACCGTCAGGTTTATCAGGGTGCTGTCCTGTGCTCCCTGGCAGTCAACCGTGTAGGGGATGGTTTGCATAAAGTTGACGCCGTCCACTTTTTTGACCCCAACGTTGCCAAAGGTAATATCCATAATCTGGTCATTATTGACCTTACAGGGAGTATTGATTAAAAAACGGCCCTGAAAGTCGAAGGTTACCGAGTCTCCAGTCTGCTCAGCCTGCGCTACGCTAACCAGCATGCTTACGGCGGCGAATAAGGTTACGGCTGGCTTAATGTGCATTGTTCAGGAGCCTCAGTTAAATGCCAGCGTCAGAGTTGCGGAGGCGGAAAACGTATCCCCGCTGACGAGGTTATGGTCGTTGGTGGTGCCTGTCTGTACCAGCTGCACCTGAAGTTTTGGCTGCGCGTTTTCATTGACGGTGAACCATTCCCCCATATTCTTCGCGACGCCATCGACCAACAGCTCGATGCCTACAATCCCGTTGCCGGTACTCAGCACTTGGGTGCTGTTATAGGTTTCATAGCTGCCGGTAGCGGAAGTTAATTTCATCTGTAACAGGCCTTTGCTATCCCCGGTACAGGAAAAGCTGCTGATCAGCGGCATTAGATAACTTCCGTCTAGTTCAACGGTATTGGTGCCGCTGCCTTTGAGCTTTACCTCTTTAAAATCCACGCGCAGCGTGCCACCCTGGTCGAAGGTGCATGACCCATTGGCGACCACCGTGCCGGACATATTGATATCCATAGAATACTTATCGCCCGTGTTAGCGAGTGCAACTGGCCCTTTTAACAACAGGGCTGGCATCATAATAGCCATGACAAGGGCAGAAATACGCATTGGGCGCTTACTCATAACTCATTCCAAAATCAACGGTTGCTTTGAACTCGCCCCAGGAGAGCGGCGCTTTAGTACGCACGGGAACCACTCGGCAAATGACCAGCAGGGCTGGCCAGCAGAGTGCATTCCGGGCGTATCCGTTCTCCATTGAACGACAATCGAGTCGTTAACCCGCTTTGACGCTGCTGACTGAACAGGTGTTGCCACTGCAGGAAAAGTTAAGCTGCGGGCGACCGCCAAAATCATTTATAAAGGTCAGCACCGGCTGGCTGCCGAGCGCAGAGGCGCTAACCCCCAGTGAAGAGGAGCTTTTCGGGGCGATCATGATTGGCTTAAAGCTGGTAAGGTTTGCTCCCTTCGGTGAAGTGGACGCCGCCACAATTGTCACGTAGTACGGCGTGGGGTTATTGATCTGGTAGCTGTCGCCCTGACGGCTTAGCGTCAGTCTCTTCTGAGCTTCGTTGTCATCGCCCCGGGGAATTTCGATTCCCTGCGGACGGTAGAACATTTTCACACGCGTCTGCAACGCCAGCTGGAGCGTATTAGGTTTGTCGCTTTTCGGCGGAATTTCACGCACGTTGAAGTAGAACAGGGATTCGCGATCTTTCGGCAGAACGTCAAGCGCGCCGGTGGTCTGAATTTTAACCTGGCCCTTCGCGCCGGGCTCAACGCGCTGTAGCGGAGGGAGTGCCGTTATCGGTGACTCAATTTTGTTTCCCTTTTCATCCTCAATCCACGACTGCGCAAGGTAAGGCAGGGCTTTATTCTGGTTTGTGATGTTGAGGGACAGCGAGTTTTGCGCCCCGTTATAAATGACGCGGGTCCGATCCAGCGCGATGGCGGCATGCGCCTGCTGAGCTAAGATAATTAGCGTGACGGCACTCAGGGTTAATTTCATTCGCATGGCTATTGTCTTCATGGAAGTTTCACTTTTTCACTGAAAAAAACATTAGGGTTAAGCGCATCCATTCCAGATATCACTGTGCATTTCCTCTGCCACAGATACGTTATTTCTTACCACTACAATGCCGTGCAGGGCAGTAGCAGGCCCTTGCCCAGCGCCGGTAATGGAGAAGGCAGATCGATACGGCACTGCACGCCATCGTTCCAGCTCACTTTCATCTGCTCGCCTGCCCGAATGCCTGACAGCCAGACGCTACCTTCTTCACCGATAATGCCTGTTTGCGAGCCCTGCAGATTGCGAATTTCAGCCCCGAACGGCGGTGAACTGCCATCTGCCAGTTTCACCACTGCCATGGATTTTTCTCCGGCCAGGATGCCAAATTTACGGTACCCGATGGCCCCTTCGGTGAGCGTACCTTCTACTACCGAACGGGTGGCATCTACGTTTTCTGGCAGCTTATCGAGATCCACGTTGACGCTGTTGTGGTAGTAGCTGCTGATGTCGCTCACCACCGCTTTACCAAAGTAATTGGCATGTGACACGCCCCCCCCGGAGGTGCGGACAGGCACGCCGCTTACACCGCCGGTATCAACCATCATTCTTGTGCCGCCAATAGTATTGGTGCGATGCAGTGCCGCGCCTTGCGCGGTAGCGGTCATCCCCCCCTGAAGCGACAGTCCCGCGGCGCTGTAATCGTTACCCGTAAAACTGGCGTTGGCCGTCATGCTGGCTAAGTCTCCGTCGTGAGTGTAATAGCCGCTGCCCGTTCCCAGCCCATCGGAGGTCGTACCTGCGTTAATTCGGTAATTATTGTTATCATCAATGCGATTATAGTATCCCAACGTATTGCTGGTTTTACCCCCGCTGGACTGTCCGCTGTAGCTGAGCGTACCGTTATTCCCCCATGGGACGGACAGACTCAGATACATACCGTCGTCGTTTGAATTTTCATACTGCGTGCGGTAGGCCGACAGGCTAAGGCTAACGTTCTTAAAACTTCCTACATCGAAATAGTTCGAAACGGACAGGTTCCAGGTATCGCTCGGTTTACGGTCCCAGTAGGTCTGGTGGCTATAGTTGAGATAAGCGCTGGCATTCAACGAGCGGAACTGTTTGTTCATGGTGATGGTATACAGCTCTTTATCATCGCCATCGCTGTTGTTTTCGTGGTAGCGCTTGTCGAGATATTCGGTCATGTTCATAAATTCACGCTGGGAGAAGCGATACCCTGCGAAGGTCACCTGACTGTCATATTCATCAAAGCGTTTTGAATAGCTGACGCGGAAAGATTTGCCGCTCAAAGTCTCCTCATGCGGAAGCTTTGCCTGCGACTGGGTGACGTCTATAGAGATCGCGCCAAAAGCCAGCAGGTCGCGCCCAAGGCCAATCGACAGAGCGTTGTAGTCCCCGGCAAACAGGCCGCCGCCGTACAGAGACCAGCCGTTATTGATGCCCCAGGAAAACTCGCTGGCTGCAAATTCCGGGCCCTGTGCGTGATGGTCATTTTCCGAGGGCTTGCCCGCTGCGAATTTGTAGCGCACCAGCCCCGGACGGGTCAGGTAGGGTATGCTCGCGGTGTCCACCTGGAAGGTGTGCACGGCACCATCCTGTTCTTCAACTTTGACATCCAGCTTACCGGTTACGGCAGAATTCAGGTCCTGAATCCGGAACGGACCGGAGGCGACGGTAGTTTCATAGATCACGCGGCCCTGTTGGCTAACTGTGACTTTTGCATTGGTTTTTGCCACGCCGACCACCTCCGGCGCATAGCCGCGCAGGTTAGAAGGCAGCTGATTATCATCGGTGTTCAGGCTTGCCCCGCGAAACTGGAAGCTGTCGAACATGGCAGAATCCAGCGACGTTTCGCCGAGAATCAGTTTTGCACGTAGGGAGGTAATGGCACGGTACGCGTAGTAGCGGCTCCAGTCCCAGTTTTTCTGCGTGCTGCTGTTTTGCCCATTGGCCTGGGTGTACTGAGCCTGCCAGTCTGCACGCAGACGCCACGGCCCGGCGTTCACGCCCGTTGTGCCGTTGCCGCTAACCGCACGTGTATGACCCTGATCCTTCTGCTTACTGGTCATGGCATTAACATTGTAGTCAAACAGCATGCCCGGAATACCGTTATCCCAGCGCGAAGGGGGATCCCAGGTTTCAGAAGTGTATTCCATATAGGCCTGTGGCACGTTGATATAGAGCACTCCGCTGCCCAGATCGGGCGTAGCCGTTACGCCGTCGAGAGAGTGAAGTTCAAGGCATTCTCCTTTGTGCCACCAGGTCGTTTTTTTCAGCGCGTCTTCTTTGAAGCCAAACTGTTTCACTAATTCCGGCGTCAGGCAGGCCTCGCTCCCCTTGGGGTTATCCTCAGGAGCGAAAAATTCGACCTGCTGGTCCGGCAAGTCAGATTTATTCACACGCACGGTCAGCTGATATTTCCCTGGCATCAGATAACCTGCCTTTGAGAATTGGCTGAGGTCTATACTGGTGCGATCTTTGACATCCAGCACATCGGTGTTGAACTGCACGTCATCTCCGGCTTGCGCGCCACGCATCACAAACAGGGCCAGAAGGATACTTACCGTAACCGGGTGTAATGCGCCCCAGAACGGAAGCGGATGATGATCGCTTGCGACCGATGACATGATTTTTAAATGCTTTCTCATTTTAGCCATCCTCACAGGTAATCCGTTTTGAAACGCAAAACGGCGTTATAAATACCCGTTTTAAACGGCGCATGATTTCTGACCAGGCGTAGCGTGTAGTCCAGATGCTGTGAACCACGTTTCAGAATGCCTGCGGGTAACGGCTTACCGGGTTGGGCAATGTTTCCAACGGCATCGGCCATCTGCAAGCCAACACCTGCCGCACCGTTCACCATGAACAACCCGTCTTCAGACGCACCGTCAAAGGCTGTACTAAAATAGCTTTCATGTGATGAAGAGGAGTCGAGTGAGCAATTCACCAGCATGATGGAAAAGCGGTTAGATTGCCCAAAGCCGTTATCAATCACTTCACCCACAGTGGTCACCTTCATTTCGATGGTCTGATTGAGATCGGCAGTGGCAATGGAACAAGGGGTATTAATAATACTTCCCTGCATGCTGACGCGGCCAAATTCCTGAGTAGACTCAGTGGCGCTGGCAGCGCCGCATACCATAATCAAGGAACACAGCATCAGCAGGCAGGGCAGCACTTTCGCTTTAAATTCGTTCAGCTCAGACATACACCAGTCTCGTTTACACCTTTACTCGGTAATATCGTGTTGGCGGTAGCATCATGAGGCGCGGGCAGCCGCATGATGCAACACCTTAGGGAGACCGAAAGGAATCCCTTACGGGAGGCTTATGGGTAGTCCAGGGTGAAGTTAGCAACGGACTTGAAGGTACCCGGGACGATGGTTGCGGAAGCACCATCACCCTGCAGGTAGGCGGAGAATTCCAGATTATTATCGCCAGTCAGCAGAGTTTGTGCAGCGGAAGGGGTGCCCAATGGGATAACCGTACCAGTAGCTGAAACAATCGCGATTGAGGCTCCTTTTGCTGTACCCGTCAATGCCAACAGACCGGTTTGCGCGGTAGATTCGGTGCCTGCAAAGGTGGTTTTCACGGTTTTCTTGGTTGTCACGTCACACTGGGTCAGCTTGATGGTGAAAGTCTGCGGAACGGATTTGCCGCCATCTTTCAGAGTCAGGTTGGAAACCTGGCCCAGGTCAACGGTCTGATCTGAACTCTCTGGAGTAATAGAGCAAGGCGCGTCGATAATAGAACCGGTAAAGGTCACTGTACCGTGGCCCTGGTCTGTAGCAGCATTGGCTGCACCCATAGCAAAGACTGAAGCCATTGCAATGGTTAAAGCAATTTTTTTTGCGTTCATAGTTATGTCTCGATAAAAATTATATATAAATAAATTTATAGAATGATTAAAAAATATCGATACCTTAAAAGTGTCCCCCCCACACTTTATATTTAGCGTGAACAGATGAACGTCTTCTTTTAAAGATGATATTAACAACCATCATTTCATTTGGTAACGAACAAGTAACAATGTGCTTTGTCAGCAACTGCTACAAAACAGATAATAATAAAAAAATAATTTGCAGTAAAATTAATGTTGTGTCATTTGATACTATTAAACTGAATGCGTAAATGAGAATTAATTTCCTTTTAATAGACTGAAAATATTATCAATTTTTATTACCAGGGAATAGTAGCATTAAACGTAACAGCTTATTGGATGTTATTTGCATGTTGCTCTCACCATCCGGGCGTGAAGAATATTTGTTATTATAATATTGCATACCATCGAATATCGAACACTCCCCGGCCCACTCATCCTTAGATACTTAGACCGTCCATGGTTAAAATCACATATTTTCCTGAACGATAGACAGGTTGAGTTGACCACTATTCTTTTTGTGTAGTGAAGTATGTGTTGGTTCGTATCGTTTGGGCTTGCTGGATTTGTCTGGATAAGGATAGATGTCTATATCATGAGAACACACCGTGATCTGGGGTTATTACATTCTCATTAATCTGATACTAACGGTATCGATACTTTTGAGTATGCCTGCCATTTGCAATCATTTCGCTATCTGCATAGGTATAGACAATAGTGTATTAGATGAATTGAATGCATCCTTGCCGGGGATTATCTTTGGAGGGTGTTAAATAACTTATAAAGATGTAACAATCATATTTTAAAATGATTAAATTGCTTGTTCGATTCACTTTATCTGCTGATCTGACTTCCTTGTCTCATTCCTGTGAAACTATGTGATTTAGTGTACTGCTACGCTGAGTAACTTAATGAGATTCAGACAAAAGTAACAAACGTCGTCGTAGTTCTCGGTTATGTAGGGAATACAGGGATAGCTGTCGGGTTGTTCATCCTTAAGCAGGGCATCAATTTCATCTGGCGCGAATATGCTCAGGTCATGGCGTGATAAATACCATTCTCTATATTCGGAATAAGTATTTAAGATCATCACTTTCCCTGAGCTATTATATGTCAGAGAGTTACCAACTGTAAAATTTTTCATATAAATACCATTTTATATTGCATCTTGAAGGGACTATTCCTTTAGACGCTATTAGTATTACATTAAAATATTATTTTTATAACTACTTTGTAGTCCAGGATGATACTGGAATAAATAAATTATTATTAAATGGGGATATTTATTTTTTAAATGTTAGGGTATCACCTAATCTGAAGACTCTCAGGGTACCATGGTCGCGATAGTTCTTGCGTTAGCAAAGCCATGGCTGATGTTATGCTGCTCCAGAACCGTCTTGCAACCGGGAACATTTTTTGCGTCCCTGGCATTAATGAGGCTCGCATTGAAACCCGCTGTATCTGCAGTCTGAATATTCTCTTTATCAGGCATTTCAGAAAGCCAGTTTTTCTAAAACATGTGCACGCTGGGTGTACAACGTTTTTACCCCGACAGCATGCCGATAAGATGCTGTTCTAATAACCTCCCCCGACAACAGAATATTCATCGCCCGTATATCATTAGGTGTAAAATATTCTTTGTTTTTTTTCATTGGTTCTGCTGCACCGTTTCCCTTTAGATACCTTATAAACGTGTTTTTTGCTGCTTCAATATTCATTTTAGAAAAATCACTGACCACAACTATGGGAGCCAAAGGATTACGTTTGACCATATAGTGTGTAATAATCGCATTCATGTACAGTTGCGGGCGACGTTTACTGACCAGCAGAAGAAGATCGTCCGTTTTGTTGGAGGATTTTACATTCCCCTCATAACTTTTTAAATGTTCCGGCACCCCACTGTAATAATATAGCTGCGTTATCTCATTAAAATGCTTAAGAAACTCCACAACATCCCAGCTGTAGTAGGCCTCTGATGTTGCGTTAAAAATGATATATTTTTTACCTGATGCTTTGCCGGCGGAATGAAACCACAATTTATAATCGGTAAAACACTCAAAGGAGACTATATTTCCCCTATGCGTAATATCCGAAATAATCTCTTCGCATGCTATGCGGCTGTAGGAACAGCTGTCTATAATAACAACCAATTCATCTGATAGCTCCGCGGAGTCAGGCTCTGCCTTATCTGTTAAACATTGTTTTAACATTTTCACGTCTCAGCTTATTTTCCACTAATTCCGGTTGCTACCGCGTTAGCTACAACCATTGCAGAAGAAGAAATCACCGCAATTTTTTGCGTTCATGGTTAATTCTCGATAGAAATCACATATACAAATAAATTTATAGAAAATATATAAGACATCAAGCTTTTTAAAGTGTTTCGCCTCACTTTAAATTTAGATAAACCAAGAATTATCTTCTTTTAAAGAAAATATTAATAACCTTTAGTTCCGCTATTAACGGATAACAGAGCTCTGACAGGTGCATCACCGTGAAACGGCATCATATTACCGGTAACACTGTCGAAACAGATAATAATAAAAAATGATTTTGCAGTAAAATTACTTTTGTATCATTTGACACTGTTGTATTGAATGCGAAGATGCAGGAACTGAAAAGATTATCAATTTTTCTTGTCATGCAATCGATTGATCTCGCACTGATTTTCGGCTGACCGGGCTGAACTTCCGGCTGGCTTTCGCCCGCTCTCCCTGACGATTCAGGCTGGCAGCAATGGTTTGGATGTTGTATTCCGGCATTTAGCCAGCGAGACGAAGCGCGCCATAACGATTTCTGCCACACCGGCGTCGGAAAACGTTAGCTGAAGTCATTATTTAACAGAATGAAAAGGCTTTCTGCTAAGCTGGATAAATGCTCCTGAGAATTATGCAGACCCAGATAGACAATCAGAATATCCATCGGTAATAACCTCATCAGGGCCCTATGATCTCATTACAGTTTTTTCCTAAAGCCATCCCGCTTCGCCTGTGCCATGCTGAATCACGCTCATAACCGATAACGTTAAATGAGGATATTATGAAAAAAACAATTATCGCATTATCTGCCGTTCTGCTGGCTTCCCCAGTATTTGCTGCGACCACACATGCAACTGACGATACCGTCGCTGCGGCGAACGCAAACGCCAACGAGGCGAAGCAAAAACTGCACGAAGAGCAGAACAAAGGTGAAGAGCTGAAGCTGAAACAGAAGCATGCTGCGGAAGGCAAAAGCGAGAGCCTGGGCAGCAAGGTCAGCGAAGATTCTCAGAAAGCCTGGCATAAAACTAAAGAAGGCACCGAGAAAGGGTGGGATGCCACCAAAGAAGGCGCTGAGAAAGGCTGGAACAAAACCAAAGAAGGTGCCAGCGAGCTGGAAAAGAAAGTCACTGAGTAATCCCTTCGAAAGGCCGCAAAAGCGGCCTTTTTTATTACCCAACGCTCTGCTTCCCGACGTCTACACTTCTCTCAAGGCTCATCCGATGACGGCTTCGCCGTCGCGATCGAAAAGATTCACCCCTGGCGCATAAAAGCCGAATAAATCCCGGGGATGACGCGTTTACTCCCGGCCCCCAAAAAGAGATCCTGAGATGCTGCGACGCCTGGTAATAGTGCTTGTCCTGGTTTGTCCATGGGCGCTGGCCGCCCCGAAGAGCTACATTATAGACACCGATAACACCGCCATTCGGCTGTCGTGGCATGCCTTCGGTGGCATCCTCTCCTGGGCGACATTCAGCGGCGTGACGGGTGCCGTGACGCTCAATCCGGATAACGACGTTGACGACCATATCCACGTCACCATTCCTGTGGCAACCCTGGTGGCCTCAAACAAGCTGCTCACCTGGCAGCTCAAAAGCGACATGTTTTTTGATTCTGAGCGCTACCCGACTATCGAGTTCATCAGCTCTCGCGTGGTCGCCCAGGGCGACGGGAGGTTCAGGGTTTTCGGCACGTTGACCGTGCGAAACATTGCCCGCCCGGTGATCCTGGAGGCCGTCGTGAAAGACCCGCATGCGCAGACACCCACGCTGGATGCCACAACGGCGATCTCGCGCGCGTCCTATGGGATGGATAAGTTTGCGCTGGTCGTGGACGATCGTATCGCCATCGCCATTGCGATTCAGACGAACGACGTGCCGTCATCCTGAGATAAGGCGCCGCAGCTGCTCCGCGTTTCCCCGCAGGTGAGACGGCGGATTGCGGCCAATCAGGACAAACTGGTAGCCCGCCTCCTGCCACCACGCCAGGTTCATGCTGTACCGCTGCTCCTGGCGAAGAGAGGCCGTCGTCTTCTCATCAACCGGAGAGATACAGAGCGCCATCGGGCCGTAGTCGGCGTTGATCCAGGCAATCTGCGCGATCGAGGTCGTTTCATAGCGCAGCATGCGCACCATTTTGAGCTCAGCCCCCTTCAGGACAAGCTGCGACATGTCTAGCTTAATGCCGATGTCCTGCGCGGCCCGTTCCAGCCCGCGCTGCAGGACCGGCGTTGCGCTGTCCATATCCAACAGCGTCTCGACGCTGTACAGAGACATATATTGCGCTTCGAGATCGCGAATATGGGCACTCTCATCCGAGGGCGCAGAAGCGGGCCGCAGCAGGTAGCCCAGCCCGGAGCCAACCATCAAAAAGCTTACCGACGCGGCAATAAGCGCCCTTCTGCTGACGCCAACCGGCGTGGAGGATTGTGGATCGGGAATCGCTGCCAGACGCGCCTGCATCTTCTCCAGTGGCGCATCATCCAGCAGGGAGGCAAACGCCCCGGCGAAATCCTGACTGCCTTTCATCAGTTCGGCGGTTCTCCCGGAGAGGCGTTCGTCACTTTTCAACTGTTCTTCAAATAGCTGCGCGTCGTCGCGGCACATCTCGCCATCTATCCATGCCACGATAGCGTCGTCGTTATAGGGAGGTGCAAAACGGTGCGAGTTCAAGAGCGTTTCTCCTTTACCGGAGGCAGTGCGTCAGCGGATCTGGCAAGCCGAGCCCGTGCTGTCGCCAGCCGGCTCATCACGGTACCGATCGGCACCGCCAGAGTGTCCGCAGCCTCCTGGTAGGTAAAGCCTTCGACATAAACTAAAAAAACCGCGTTACGCTGGGCTTCGGGCAGCGCGCTAACGCGCTGCATCACCTTCAGGTAATGCAGCCGAGTCTCATCCTGTTCGCGGGTGTCCGGCGCCAGAAGCTCGTCGCTGGCCACAAATCCCTGCCCCTGACGCACGTGTCGTGCCCGAAGCTCTGAGATCCAGATGGAGTGCAGTATCGCGAACAGCCACCTGTCGATGCGTGTGCCCGGCATATACTGGCTGCTCCTTTCAAGCGCACGCACGCAGGTGGACTGAACCAGCTCTTCGGCGATATCGCTGTTTCGCGACAACACTAGCCCATAGCGCCAGAGACGCGGCAGGTGTGCGGCTAACTGCTGACGAACCTCACTGGTAGCGATGTGTTTTCCCTCCACCAGAAAATCAGGATTCCGGATGTCCGTTGATGGCAGCCTGCAGGTCGCGGTACTCCTCGCAGGACTGGCCACAAATACCGGCAATCACCTTCAGCTGCTCTTTTGCGAGGTCAGGACGTCCTTTTACCATCCACGCTTCACCGAGATACTCCCGGGCCCTGGCATAATCTGGTGCAATAGCCAGCGCGCGCTGGTAGTAACCAATGCCTTCGTCCGTGCGGCCAAGCTTACGCGTGGCGAACCCGCGATAGTTCCACGCTTCAGCCGTATTGCCATTTTTCAGCGAATCAAGCAGGTTCAGCGCCGCCTGGTACTCGCCTTTCTTCGCGAGATGGTACGCATAGTTGGTTTTGTCCCGATCGCTGAGGCTGCTGCTCTTGTCCGGCACGCATTTCTGGGTGGCGCTGTCATATACCTGTCCGGAAGGACAATCGGGCGTTTTGCTCTCGGTACTATTATTGCCCATTGCCAGCGCCAGGGGGGACAGCAGGGAAAAAATCAGCGCCGGGATCAAACGAAACGAGGTCGTGTTCATATAAAGCTCCAGGGTAAGAAGGGAGTGACCTCAGTAAACGCCCGACTGACGATTTTTATTCATTCTCCCCGTGAATTTTTTGCTGTCCCAGAACCATGCTGACGTCGTAGCCCAATGGAAATGAATCAGCTTATTTAACCCTTGCCTTAACGTTATTATTTTCGCGTGATAGCAGAATTTTAACCCCGCATAAGAATATATTTCATTATGCAAGTGATATAATATATCTTATATCAAAAACGTTAACCTAACTTAAATGCTTATTAAGCGCAATTAAACAATAACGTTTTGAGTTATATTTAAAATGCCCCCTACCAATTATCACACTGCGTAAATCACACTAAAAAACAACAGCGCTATTTTAAATCAAACCCATATAAAACATAACGTTGCATCAGGTAAGTTTTAACCACACCCATATATCAATGTCCTCTTCATTGTTTTTGCATTTATTTACGAAAGCTAAATTTGCACAACTATCGTTTTCTGTCTATATCCTTTTTATATTCTAAAAAATAATTCCTTCATTAATTACAGGGTTTTATAAGACACAAAACACCCATAAAAATTGTTCTCTTTTATAAGTCATTAGATTCGCTCTGATGTTGCCACTCTGAATTCTGGCGGGCATCGTGCGCGCTAAAAACGACGGTGAGTGCTGCGTTATAACAGCGACTGCGCCGGGGGCGCCCTTTACCTTCAGCAGAGATGGCTCGTCTTGCTCGCCGTTCATGATACATCTGCTGGAGTAATACCTAAATGAGCCAAATCTCTGTTATATCGAAACTTACTGGCGTGGAAACGACCACGGAAGGCACTCAGGTTACGCTGAGCCGTTCCTCTATCGTTGAGCTTCATGTCGAGCGAGCGAACATCTCCCACTTCGCGCGAAATGGTAACGATCTCCTGGTTACGCTTAACTCCGGCGAGGTGATCACCCTTAAAAATTTCTACGTCACGGACGCGCAGGGCGTTAGCCAGCTGGTACTGCAGGACAGCGAAGGCGCATTATGGTGGATTGAAGATCCAACCGGAGCCGCAACGTACGAATCCATCGCGTCTACGGACGTGCTGCTTGCAGCCTCCGGGAGCGATACCGGTGGTGCCGCCATCTGGCCATGGGCTCTGGGCGGTATTGCCGCTGCAGGCGGCATCGCGGCCGCGGCAAGTACCGGTGGCGGTGGTGGCGGTGGTGGCGATGGCGGCAATAACAATAGCCCCAACCCCAACACACCCGTCGATCCTGCCGATCCAGATACAACGCCGCCGAATGCGCCTTCCGGCCTTAAGTTCTCTTCAGATGGCAAATCCGTCACCGGTACCGCCGAACCCGGCAGTACTATCACGCTGAAAGACGCGAACGGCAATGTCATTGGCACGGGAAAAACGGGCAGCGATGGCAATTTTACCGTCTCTCTCGACAAACCGTTGACCAACGGCGAGCAGGTGACCGCCACCGCGACGGATAACGCCGGGAATACCAGCCCGGGCACAACGCTCAACGCGCCGGACACCACCGCGCCCGATGCGCCAGCAATCACCAGCGTAACGGACGATATTGCCCCGCAGACGGGGGCAGTCAGCAACGGCGGCAGCACCAACGATCGGCGCCCGCAGCTTACCGGCACCGGCGAAGCGGGCTCGACCGTGACGATTTATGACGGTGGAGTCGCCATTGGTACGGCGGTCGTCGCCAGCAACGGCACCTGGACCTTTACCCCGTCGGTTGACCTGAGTGAAAGCACTCACCAGATTACCGTGCGGGCAACCGACGCCGCCGGCAACACCGGGCCTGCCTCACCTGCGTTTACCCTGACGGTGGATCTTACTCCGCCGGACGCGCCGACCGCGATTGTGCTGACCGACGATACGGGCGCTATCAGGGGAACCATCACGTCGGGCGCGCTTACCGATGCTTCACTGCCGATCCTGGCGGGGACCGGCGAACCCGGCGGAACCATCACCATTTACGATAACGGCGTGGTGGTTGGTACCACAAAGGTGCAGCCCAACGGCACCTGGAGCGTCACGCCGAACGGCCCGCTCCCGGACGGGACACACTCCATAACCGTCACTGAAACCGATGCAGCCGGAAACCTGAGCGCGAGCTCAGAGCCTGTCATCTTCACCGTGGACACCACGCCGCCGTCTGCCCCTGGAAATCTCGTGGTTTCGAATGATGGCGGCACCATCAGCGGCATCGCGGAAGCTGGCAGCACGGTGACCATCCGTGAAGGCGATGTCACCCTTGGCACTGTTGTTGCCGACAGCCAGGGCAACTTCAGCCTGACGCTGACCCCGCCGAAGCTCAACGGCGAAATCCTGACCGCTGACGCCACCGACACGGCAGGCAACACGGGGCCAGCCACCTCCGCTGCGTCACCGGATAATACCCCACCGCAGACGCCAATTATCGTGTCGGTGATTGATGACGTGCAGGCCACCACCGGCCCCGTGGGCCCGAACGGGATTACCAACGACCGGGCGCCGACCGTGAACGGAACGGGCGAGGCGGGCTCGACCATCACGATTTATAACGGCAGCGATGTCCTCGGTACGGTGGTTGTTCCCTCCTCCGGCCTGTGGAGCTTTACGCCGCCCTCACCGCTGACCGATGGCACGTACGTGCTGACGGCAACGGCGACGGATCCCGCCGGTAACCCGAGCGGAATATCAACCGCGTGGACAATTAACGTCGACGGGACGGCACCTGGCGCCCCGGTGATTTCACAAGTCGTGGATGATGTCCCCGGTGGAATTGTTGGCTTACTCGGCCCAAATGCCACGACCAATGACGGTACCCCAACGCTGAGCGGTACCGCCGAACCAAACGCGACGGTCACCCTGCGCGTGGACGGTGTTGCTATTGGTACGACCGTCGCCAATGGCCTCGGCGTATGGATCTTTACGCCTTCCTCGCCGATCGGCGAGGGTCCGCACGCCCTGACCGCCGTCGCGACCGACGCGGCTGGCAACACCAGCAGCGTCTCCAACACCTGGACTCTGACAATTGACAGCGTCGCACCAGCTGCCCCGGTCATTACCCAGGTGCTGGATGATGTGCCGGAGCGCCTCGGTGCGCTCAACCCCAACGACAGCACCAACGACACCACGCCGACGCTCAACGGCACGGCTGAACCCGGCTCAACCGTCACCATCCGCCTGGATGGCGCCGATCTTTTCACGGTCCAGGCCGACAACAATGGCGCGTGGACCTATACCCTCACGACGCCTCTTACCAGCGGGCCTCATAGCTTTACCGTTGTCGCCACCGACACGGCGGGTAACACCAGCCAGCCGTCAAGCGGCTTCACCCTGATCGTCGATACCACGCCGCCAGCGGCAGCCACCATCGCCACCGTGACCGATGACGTCGGCGGCGTTCAGGGCACGCTCAGCAGCGGCGATACCACGGATGACACCACACCGCTGCTGCAGGGCACCGCCCCGGCTGATGCGACGATCACCGTCTATGACGGCACCACGCTGCTCGGCACAGCCACCCTCGACGGCAGCGGCGGCTGGAGCTTTACGCCCGTTACCCCGCTCACCGACGGTCCGCATTCGCTGACGGTTCACGCCACGGATGCCGCAGGCAATACCACGATTTCCAGTCCGTTTGTATTGACGGTAGATACCGTCGCGCCTGCCACGCCGGACGTCCCGGAAATCACCGTCAATCCTGACGGAACAGACACACCGCTGAACCCGGGCGAAACCACCCGCGACACCACGCCAACCCTGAGCGGTACCGGCACGGCGGGCGATACCGTGACGATCTACAACAACGGCGTCAAGCTTGATGATGTCATCGTGGACGGTACCGGCAACTGGAGCTGGACACCATCAACCCCGCTGCCTAACGGCACCTATGACATTACCCTGACCGTCACCAGCATGGACGGCGCGGGCAACGAAAGCGCCCCGTCGCAGCCGGTAACCATCACCATTGATACCGACGCGCCGGCTACGCCTGTGGCACCAGTCGTCACCGACAGCGTTACCCAGATCACCGGCCCCGTTCCCGATGGCGGAACCACCAACGATCCGCGCCCGGTCCTGAGCGGCACCGGCACGCCGAACGACGTAATCAACATCACTGATACCGTCAACGGCATATCGACCGTCGTGGGCACCGTCACGGTAGACAGCAACGGTAACTGGAGCTGGCGCCCTGACAGCAACATTGCCGAGGGCAACCATACCTATACCGCCACCGCCACCGATGAAGCGGGTAACGAATCTGACGCTTCGCCAGCGATTACGATCGTCGTGGATACCGTAGCGCCGGCTACGCCGGTATTTGATGCCGTCGGGGGACAGCCGAATGGTGGCTTTATCACCGACGCGACGCCAACCGTCGGAGGAACCGGCGTTAACGGTGAGACGGTCATCGTTTACAACAACGGCGTCGAGGTAGGACGTGTCGATGTCGTTAACGGAGAATGGAGCCTTGTACTGCCACAACAAACGGACGGCCTGCTGAACATCACCGTTGCAGGAGTCGATGCCGCCGGTAACGTCAGCGCGCTGAGCCCGGTCGTTTCCGTCACCCTCGATACCGTAGCGCCAGAGATCCCCGTCATTAGCGCCGTAGCTGACAGCCAGCTGTCCAATAACGTGCTCTACACGAAAGATGGCACCCCGACGCTCACCGGGACCAGCGAACCCGGCACTACCGTTATCGTCTCCGTCGACGGTAACCCGTCTGGCGTGCCGGTGACGATACAGCCGGACGGCAGCTGGAGCTGGACTGCCGGTACAACGCTGCCGGATGGCCCTCATACCTTCACCGTCTCGTCTGTCGATCCTGCCGGTAACACCTCAGGGAGTTCAGCACCGCTAAGCGTGACGGTAGATACCGCAGCGCCTGCCGACCCGATCAACATGGCTCTGGCTCAGGAGGGAACACCGCTGACCGGTAACGCCGAGTCAGGAAGTACCATTACCGTCAAAGACAGCGGTGGTACCGTCATTGGTACCGGCGTTGTAAGCAGCGACGGCAGCTTCTCCATTGCGCTGAGTCCGGCACAGCTGGATCCGACCACGCTTACCGTGAACGCTACGGACGCCGCAGGGAATGCCAGCGCGGGCGTGCCTTTTGTCGTCACCGACTCGTCGCTTGAGCTGCCGCAGGTGCCTGTCATCACGGCGATCGTCGATGACGTGGACCCGGTCACTGGCGATGTGAAAGGCAAAACCACCAACGACACTACGCCAACGCTTACCGGTACGGCCGAAGCGGGCAGCCTGATCACCATTTATCAGGACGGTAGCGCGACCCCATTGACGACGGTGACCGCCGACGGCAGCGGCAACTGGAGCTATACGCCAGCCGCGCTTGGCGAGGGGCTGCACACCTTTGAGGTGACCGCGACCCTCAACGGTGCCACCAGCGGCCGCTCTCCGGCGGCCAGCGTCACCGTCGACCTCACCGCACCGGGCACTCCAGCTATCGGCGCGGTGATTGACGACGTCGGCCCGGGCACCGGTCCGCTGACCAGCGGCCAGACCACCAACGACAACCAGCCGACCCTCACCGGCACCGGTGCGGTGGGTGATACCATCTCCATCTACAACAACGGGACGCTGCTGGGCAGTGTGGTGGTCGGCAATACCGGCACCTGGAGCTACACCACGCCCACCCTGGCAGAGGGCAACCATGTCCTGACCATCCGTGAGACCGATCCGGCGGGGAATCAGAGCGGTCCTTCGGCGGGCTTCACCGTCGTGGTGGATTCCGTTTCCGCCACGCCGGTCATCACCAACGTCACGGATAATGTCGGTAACGCCGCTACCACGGTGGTCAGCGGCACAGAGACGAACGACGCCACGCCAACCCTTTCGGGGACAGCGGACGCAAACAGCGTGGTGACCATTTTCGACGGCGGCACCCAGATTGCCGTGGTGACGGCTGACGGCACCGGCGCGTGGACATTTACCCCTGATACCGCACTCGGCGAAGGCTCGCACAGCTTCACCGTCCGGGCGACCGATCCGCTGGGCAACGTCAGCGCGGTCTCTGCTCCCTGGAGCGTGGTGGTTGACCTGACGGCACCGACGGTTCCGACGCTGGATAATGTGAACGACAACGCCCCTGGCGGCGTCACGGGCAATCTCGCCAGCGGCCAGGTGACCAACGACAGCACCCCTACCATCAGCGGCACCGGGCAGGCGGGCAGCACCATTCACATCATGAACAACGGCACGCAGATTGGTACTGCGGTTGTTGACGGCAGCGGCAACTGGTCCTTTACGCCGGCCGCACCGCTGGGCGACGGCAGCTACTCCCTGCGCGCGTATGCAACGGATACTGCAGGCAACGCCTCGGCTAACTCATCGGTCTTCGCCTTTATCATTGATACCGCAGCTCCCGGCGTACCGGTGGTGACCAGCGTGATTGACGACGTCGGCCCGGTCACCGGGGCGCTCACGTCGGGTAACAGCACCAACGACGCGCGCCCAACCTTCAACGGTACGGGCGAGGTGGGTTCTACCGTGCACGTGATCGTTGATGGCAACGAAATTGGCACTGCGGTGGTGAATGCCCTGGGCGGCTGGACCTTCACGCCGGGTACCGATCTGCCCGACGGGGCGCACGTCATCACCTTTAATGCCACCGATGCGGCAGGCAACGTGGGCACAGCAACAGCACCGTTTAACCTGACGGTAGATACGGGCGTGCCGTCGGCGCCGGTCATTTCGACCGCGGGTGACAACGCGGGCAGCATTCAAACCCCGCTCTCTTCCGGTCAGAGTACCGACGACACCACGCCGACGCTGAACGGCACCGCGGCTGCCAACGCCACGGTCACCGTTTATGAGAACGGGCAGCCGGTCGGCACCGTTCAGGCGGACGGTACCGGCGCATGGAGCTTTACGCCGTCAACGCCGCTGGCCAACGGCAGCCATACCTGGAGCGCCACGGTCACCGATGCGGCGGGCAACGTCAGCCCGAGCTCGCCGGACTTTACCCTGATAGTTGATACCGCAGCACCGAACGCGCCGGTTATCAGCCAGGCGATAGACGACGTGGGCAGCATCACCGGCCCGCTCACGTCCGGGCAAACAACCGACGATACCGTACCGCGGCTTGTCGGAACCAGCGAACCGTTTGCCACCGTGAAGATCTATGAGGGGACAACGCTTGTCGGAACCGGCACCGCGGATGGCAGCGGGAACTGGAGTATCTTGCTCAACACCACGCTGACGGCGGGCGCGCACAGCTTCACCGCGCAGGCGACAGATGCGGCAGGCAACACCAGCGTGTCGTCCATCAGCTTCAGTCTCACCGTCGACACCACGCCGCCTGCGCTGCCGGTGCTGACCAGCATTCTGGATGACGTGGGCAATGCGGCGACGCCGGTTGCGAACGGCGGATTCACCAACGACGCGCAGCCAACCCTCAGCGGTACAGCGGAAGCCGGGTCGACGGTGAAAATCTTTGATAACGGCGTACAAATCGGCAGCGTGACGGCGACCGGCGGGGCGTGGAGCTTTACGCCTTCTCCGGCGCTGGGCAATGGCGCGCACACGTTGACTTTTACCGCCACCGATGCGGTGGGCAACGCCAGCGCGCCGACCGCCGGATATGTGATTAACGTCGATACCCTCGCGCCGGGCGCGCCGGTCATCAGTTCGGTGATTGATGATGTTGGCAGCGTTACCGGTCCGGTGACCGGTACGAATCCGACCAACGATACGCGTCCAACGCTAAGCGGGACCGCCGAAGCGAATGCCACGGTGCGGATCTACGATGGTATTACGCTGGTGGGCACGGTAACCGCAGATGGCAGCGGCAACTGGACCCTGCCGCAAACCACAACGCTGACGCAGGGAACGCATAACTTCACCGCCACGGCCACCGATGCGGCGGGCAACACCAGCGTGGCGTCAGCCGTGACGACGATTATCGTCGATACGACCGCTCCAACGGTGCCGACCGGGACCTTCAACGCCGACGGTAGCGTCCTGACCGGGACTGCGGAAGCCGGCAGCACCGTCGCTATCCGCCTTGCGGACGGCTCAACGGTGACCGCCACTGCGGGCAGCAACGGCACCTATAGCTACACCTTCATTAACAAACAGACCGAAGGCCAGACGCTGCAGATCACCGCCACCGACGCTGCTGGCAACACTTCGCTGCCTGGCTCCGCCCTTGCGCCGGTGGTGCCGCTTTCTGCCAGCAATAACGTCGAAGAGCTGAACCTCAGCACCACGGCGACCGTGACCAACAGCCAGTACAGCGACTACGGCTTCCTGCTGGTCGGTGCCGTGGGCAACGTCCTGACGCTGCTGGGCAATGACACCGCGCAGGTGAACTTCACGGTTGGCAGCGGCGGCAGCGCGGATATCGTGGTGAACGCCAACGCTACGGGAGCGGTCCTCTCTCTGCTCAACACCCTTGAGCTGGTAGTTCAGCACTACGTCAACGGTGCCTGGACCACGGTGGTGGACACCGGCCAGCCGCAGTTTGCCGATCTCCTGACCCTCGGCGCAACCGGCGTATCGCTGAACCTGACCGGGCTGGCTGACGGCGACTATCGCGTGCTCAGCTACAACACCAACCTGCTGGCGACCGGCTCCTACACCAGCCTCGACGTGGCGGTGAAAGAGACCGGTCCGGGTACGGTCACCGGCGATACCAGCCTCAACGGCAACGTGATCCTCGATACGGATCCTACCGCCGGCAGCGACAACGCTCCGGCCGGAACCACCATTTCCGCGGTCACTAACGCGCAGGGCGTCACCACCAGCGTGAACGCCGACGGCACGGTAATCCAGGGTCAGTACGGTACGCTGACCATCAACCGCGACGGCAGCTACACCTACAACCTGACCGATACCAGCGCAGCGGTCATTGGCCGGACGGAGAGCTTCACCTACACCATTACCCATAACGGCGTCAGCGCGTCGGCGCAGCTGGTGCTGTCTCTGGGGGCCGGTACGGTAATCAACGGCATTGTGGCGGTGGACGACACGGCCTCGCTGACCTTTGACACCACCGTGAGCGAGACTAATAACGGCACCTCGTCTCAGGGCGGCTTTACCCTGGTGGGCATTAATCTCGGCAGCACGCTGGGGCTGAACCTGCTGGACGACATGACCAACCCGATTATTTATAACGTGGAGGAAGGCACGACCCGCACCATGACCATTCAGGCCTCCGTGGGCGGCGTGGCGCTGGCGTCGGTATTCGATCTGTACGTCTATAAGTTCAACAACGCGACCCAGACCTTCGAGCAGGTTCGCGTCGAGTCGGGCTGGCTGCGCGCCCCGTTGCTGGGGGGAACGTCACCGCAGCTGACCCTGAACCTGCCTGCGGGGGAGTACCTGTTCTTGCTGAATACCGCGTCCGGGATCACCGCCCTGACGGCCTACACGCTGAGCGTCCTGCAGGACCATGTCTACAGCGTGGCGAGCATCAGCGAAACAACTACGGGCGACGTGCTGGCGAATGACCCGGTTCCAACAGGCACGCTGGTTACCGAAGTGAACGGCGTAGCGGTCAACAGCAGTGGAACCACCACCATTCAGGGAGAATACGGCACGCTGACCATTAATTCGTCCGGTCAGTACACCTATACCCTGAGGAGCGGCGTAGGGGCAGACCATATCAGCACGCCGGACACCTTCGTCTATACCGTTACCGCGCCTGACGGCTCGAAGGATACGGCATCGCTCAACATCACCCCCACCGCGCGGGCGATGGATGCGGTCAACGATGTCAGCGCCACGATGGACCTCACCTCGGTGCACCACACGTCGGTCTATTCGGATACTACCGTGGGCACCGCCAGCTGGACGACGGCCCTGCTCTCGTCAACCCAGGGATCCGGTAGCGGAAACTTTGTGGTCGACCCGAACACCGCGCTGCACAACGCGTCGCTGCACTTTAGCGTGGCCTCGCTGCTGGCGCTGGGCGGGCTGACGGTGAACTGGTCCATCAGCGACGGTTCGGGCGTTATCCGCAGCGGCTCCTTCAGCGGCGCCTCGCTGCTGGGCGGCAGTATCGACGTCCCGCTCACCGGGCTGGATCTCAACGCCGGGACCTATACGCTGAACTTTACCGGTAGCGTACCGGGGCTGAGCGTGGGGAACATCACCATCACCCCTAGCGTGAACGGCACCACCTACTCGCTGAGTAATTTCGACGTCACCGGTACCCACACCGTTAACGGCAACATCTTTGACGGCACCGACTCTGGCGGCGTGCTGGATCAGCTCCACTCGGTGGATACCCGTCTGAGCGTGACCGGTTACAACGGCGTGACCACCACGCTGGATCCGTATACCGGCAGCGCAACGGTGAACATCACCGGCCATTACGGCATTCTGGCGATCGGCGCAGACGGTCATTACACCTATACCCTCAACAGCGGGGTATCGCTCTCAGCCATGACGTCGAAGGAGACCTTCAACTACACCCTGACCGACTCTACCGGGAGAACGGACAGCGCCACGCTGACCATCAATATGGCGCCGCAGTTCATCAGCTCTGAGCATAACGACGCCATCACCGGTACGGCCTACGGCGATACGCTGATTTACCAGGTGCTGAACAGTACGGTGGGGAATGCCACGGCGGGTAACACCAGCAGTGCCGCGGGCGATCACTGGACCGGCTTCTCGCTGGCGCAGGGGGACAAGATCGACATCGGCGATCTGCTGGTGGGATGGAACGGTAGCGCCGCGACGCTGGGGAATTATCTCCATGTCACTAATAGTAATGGCAATACCGTGATCTCCATCGACCGTGATGGTACAGGGAGCACCTACACTAATACCACACTTGTTACGCTTGATGGCGTTCAGACCACCTACGACGAGCTTGTGAACCAGCAACACATCATTACCTGATAGCACCTGCAAGAGATGACCCGGGCGCACAGCGCCCGGGCATAAATAATAAAGCTGTACATATTTATTAGGGACATGACATGGGAATGAAGATGCCTTACTGGTGGCTCTCGTGCTGCCTGATATCTGTGCCCGCTCTCAGCGCGAACCCGGCGGCAACAATCAATACCGGGCAGCTTCGCGAAACGCAGGAACTCCCCTCGCTCAACGGTCGCGTCGCCCCTGCGGCCGGCAAAGCCGCTCCCGGCTCGTTACAGCTTGGCGAGGCCGTCAACCGCGCCGTCACCTGGCACCCGGCCATCAGCGAAGCCGTGGGGAAACTCTACCAGCAGAGCGAAGAGGTGGACGTCGCTAAATCAAAATACTATCCGCAGATTAATGCCGGCGTGGACAACGGTTATTCCCATGACGGCGACCAGAACGGCTTTACGCCGTCGCTGGTGCTCTCTCTTTCACAAATGCTCTACGACTTTGGCAAAGTGGACAGCCAGGTGCGGGCCGAGAGCGCGGGCGTTGCCCAGCAGCAGGCCAACGTGCTGGTGAGTATCGACACCATTGCCCACGATACCGCTATCGCCATGGTACAGGTACAAACCTTGCAGCAGATGGTCGAGACCGCTAAAGAGCAGCTTGAAGCCCTCTCCTCGATTGGCAAACTGACCCGTCTTCGTAATGACGAAGGGGCCACGTCGCTCTCTGACGTGGTGCAGACCGATGCCCGTATCGAAGGCGCGCGCGCCCAGCTGATGCAGTACCAGGCAAGCCTCGACAGCGCCCGCGCCACGCTGATGAGCTTTCTCGGCTGGAACAGCCTGAACGCGATAAGCAATGACTTTCCACAGAAGCTGGGCCGGAGCTGCGACATCGCCGAGCCGGACGACCGTCTGGTGCCCGCGGTACTTGCCGCCTGGGCGCAGGCTAACGTTGCCCAGGCTAACCTCGACTACGCCGACGCGCAGATGACGCCAACCGTCTCGCTGGAGCCGGAGGTGCGTCACTACATGAACGATCGCTATGCGGGGAGCGAAACCCGGGATCGCACCCAGTATTCCGCATGGGTGAAAGTGCAGATGCCGCTCTATCAGGGCGGCGGCCTCACCGCCCGGCGTAACGCTGCCGGACACGCGGTGGAGGCGGCGCAGTCCACCATTCAGCGTACGCGTCTTGACGTCCGCCAGAAACTGCTGGAAGCCCGCAGCCAGGTGATGAGCCTGCAAAGCACGCTGCAAATTCAGGGCCGCCAGGAGGCGCTCAGCGCCCGCACCCGCGAACTGTACCAGCAGCAGTATCTTGACCTCGGCTCGCGCCCGCTGCTCGACGTGCTCAACGCCGAACAGGAGGTTTACCAGGCGCGCTTCACCCAGCAGCAGACCCTCGGTCAGCTGCACCAGCTCCAGCTCAACTGCCTGTATAACACCGGGCAGTTGCGTCACGCGTTCGATCTTGATAACCGCACCATCCAGACCGTGGAGATCCAGCCATGAAGCAGCGCGAAATCCCGCAGGGTGAAAACATGACGGATGAGGCTCTGGGGCAGTGGGCGAAGGCCTTTGGTTTTGTTGCCACGCGCTATCGCGTCGCCTGCTCGCCCGGCGCGCTGATCGCAGGCGCACCGTGGCTGAAAGGCAAACCGATGGTGCCCGCCCTCACCCAGCTGGCCCGGGAAGCAGGGCTGTCGTTTCAGCTCCTTACCGACGATCGTCAGGCGATCAACAGCTGGCGTCTGCCGGTTGTCGTAGCGATGAATGACGGCAGGATCGGCGTGATCGAGCATTTCGACGGGGACGATACGCTGGAGGTCAGCTTTTTCGACGATGAGACCTACACCAACCGGCTGTCGATGACGGCGATGCTGCCCGCGATCCGCCACGTTATTGCCCTGCGTCCACTCGCCGCGCTGAAGGACAGCCGCGTGGACGCCTATATTTCAAAATATCGACCGGACTGGCTCTACCGGCTGGTGATGCGCGACCTGCGCCCCTACAGCTGGGTCATGCTGGCCGCCCTCTTTATCAACGTGCTGTCGCTCTCCGGGATCGTCTTTTCCATGCAGGTCTATGACCGGGTGATCCCCGCCCAGTCCTACCCGACGCTGTACGTCCTGACCATCGGGGTGCTGATTGCCACCCTGTTTGGCTTCGTGCTGCGCGTGGCGCGCGGGCACATTATGGATCTGCTGGGCAAGCGCTCGGATATGCGCGTTTCGGATCGCGTGTTCGGCCACGCGCTGCGGCTGCGCAACAGCGCGATTCCCCGCTCCACCGGCAGCTTTATCTCTCAGCTGCGCGAGCTGGAGCAGATCCGCGAGATGGTGACCTCGTCTACCATCTCGACGATTGTCGACCTGCCGTTCTTCCTGTTGTTTGTGGTGGTGCTGGCAATTATCGCCCCGCAGCTGGCGTGGATCGCCCCGGTCGCGGCGGTGATCATGGTCCTGCCCGGCCTGCTGCTGCAGAAGAAGCTGGCGGAGCTGGCAAAGCAGTCGGCCCATGAATCGACCCTGCGCAACGCGGTACTGGTGGAGAGTGTGCAGGGGCTGGAGGACATCAAGCTGATGCAGGCGGAAAATCGCTTTTTGCAGCAGTGGAACAGCTATATCCAGATCACCGCCGAATCCGGCCTGCGCACCCGCGAGCTGACGCAGAACCTGATCAGCTGGGGGATGACCATTCAGAGCCTGGTATACGCCGCCGTGATTGTGGTCGGCGCGCCGATGGTGATTGACGGCACCCTGACCACCGGCTCGGTGGTCGCCGCGTCGATGCTGGCCTCGCGCATGATCGCCCCGATGGCGACGCTGTGCGGCGTGCTGGCGCGCTGGCAGCAGGTCAAAGCGGCAAAAGAGGGGCTGGACAGCATCATGCAGCTTCCCACCGAAAACCAGCGCGAAGAGACGCCGATCCGCCAGGACGTGCTGCGCGGACACTATCTTTTCGAGCAGGCGCAGTTCCGCTATCAGCCGGACGATCCGCGCATGGCGCTGCGCATTAACCGGCTGGAGATCCGGCCGGGCGAAAAAGTGGCGATCCTCGGGCGCAACGGCGCGGGCAAATCGACCCTGCTGCAGGCCATGGCGGGCGGGATGGATCTGGCGGCGGGCGAGCTGCGGCTCGACGGCTTCAGCCTGCCGCATCTCGACGTCGCCGATGTCCGGCGCAACGTCGGCTTTATGACCCAGAACGCCCGGCTGTTTTACGGCACCCTGCGCGAAAACATCACCCTCGGCATGCCGCGCGCCACCGACGAAGAGATCTTTGAGGCGCTGGAGCTGACCGGCGCGGCAGGCTTTGTACAGAAACTTCCCAAAGGCCTGGACTACCCGATCATGGAAAACGGCGTGGGACTCTCCGGCGGGCAACGCCAGTCGATTCTGCTGGCGCGGATGCTCCTGCGCGATCCGAATATTGTGCTGATGGATGAACCCACCGCCTCGCTGGACGAGCACACCGAGCGGGAATTCATCCAGCGTCTGGGCGACTGGCTCGGGCATCGCACCCTGATTGTTGCCACGCATCGCGTACCGGTGCTGGAACTGGTGGAGCGCGTAGTGGTGTTGAAAGAAGGGATGCTGGTGATGGACGCGCCAAAAGCCCAGGCGCTGAACAACAGCCGCATGCAGCAACAGCAGCAGCAGGCAGCAACCGGACGGGAGTGGAAAAATGAAAATCAGTCAGCGTGACGTGGCGGCAATGGACGATCTGGATAACGCCCTCGACTCCGAAAGCGGCTACACCGGCGCGCGCCGGATCGTGATCTTCTCGCTGCTGATGTTTGTGGTGCTGGGCGTCTGGGCGTGGTTTGGCGTGCTGGACGAGGTGTCAACCGGCTCGGGGAAAGTGATCCCCAGCTCGCGCGAGCAGGTCTTACAGTCTCTCGACGGCGGGATCCTCACCGAGCTGAACGTCCACGAGGGCGATCAGGTGCAGGCCGGACAGGTGCTGGCGCGGCTCGATCCGACGCGTTCCGAATCGAACGTCGGCGAAAGCGCGGCGCGCTACCGGGCTTCACTGGCCTCCAGCGCCCGCCTGTACGCCGAGGTGAACGATCTGCCGCTGAAGTTCCCCCCTTCGCTGGCAAAATGGCCAGACCTGATTGCTGACGAAACGCGCCTCTACAACTCCCGCCGCGCGCAGCTGGAGGATACCCAGCGGGAGCTGCGCGCCGCGTTAGATCTCGCCAATAAGGAGCTGGCCATCACCCAGCGGCTGGTCAAAACCGGCGCCGCCAGCCACGTGGAGGTTCTGCGCCTGCAGCGGCAGAAAAGCGATCTGGAGCTGAAGCTCACCGACGTACGCTCGCAGTATTACGTTCAGGCGCGCGAGGCGCTCTCCAAAGCCAACGCTGAGGTGGATATGGTTTCGGCGATCCTCAAGGGCCGCCAGGATTCCGTCACCCGTCTGACGGTAAAATCCCCGGTGCGCGGGATCGTGAAAAACATCAAGGTCACCACCATCGGCGGCGTGATCCCGCCCAACGGCGAGCTGATGGAAATTGTGCCGGTGGACGATCACCTGCTGATTGAAACCCGCCTGTCGCCGCGCGATATCGCCTTTATCCACCCGAACCAGGAGGCGCTGGTCAAAATCACCGCCTACGATTACGCCATTTACGGCGGCCTGCACGGGGTGGTGGAGACGATTTCTCCGGATACCATCCAGGACGAAGCCAAGCCGGAAGTGTTCTATTACCGGGTGTTTATCCGCACCAGCCAGGATTACCTGGTGAATAAGGCGGGCAGGCACTTCTCGATTGTGCCGGGGATGATTGCGACGGTGGACATTAAGACCGGCGAGAAAACGGTGCTGGATTATCTGATCAAGCCGTTTAACCGTGCGAAAGAGGCGCTGCGGGAGCGGTAGTCAATCGCCGGGTGACGGCTCCGCCTTACCCGGCCTGAATTCCCGGAGGCCCTTGCAAGCGCAGCACCGCCGGGCATTGACCGCACGCCAGAACTGGAACCTACCTCGGCGTATTAATCTTTAGTCAGGCATACCACTTCCCTTCAGCCATCGCCCAGGTAATATTAACCGCAGACAAAAACGCACTTGCACACAGTGCAGGAGTGCATTACCATTCAATCAGCTTCATGGACTGGAGCTCGCCAGCATTATGATTAGTTATTTTCGGGATCAATGGCTTGAGGATTTTTTTCTTTACGGCAGATCGAGCAACGTTATTCCTTCAAATCTGGAAACAGCGCTTGCGAGAAAGCTCGATATCATCAGGGCAGCAACCTCGCACAGGGATTTGCGATCGCCACCCGGCAATATGTATGAAGCATTGAATCCTCCGCTGAAGGGCTATTCCTCAATCCGGGTTAACAGGCAATACAGGCTCGTATTTCGCTGGACAGAGGGTAAAGCAGAAGATCTCTACCTCTCTCCACACAAGTACACGCAACACAAATGAGGCATCATCTATGACACTTCAACAGGCACTCCGCAAACCCACCACGCCGGGCGACGTGTTGCAGTATGAGTATCTTGAACCGCTCAATCTGAAAATCAGCGATCTGGCGGAGATGCTCAATGTTCACCGCAACACCATCAGCGCGCTGGTCAATAACAATCGCAAGCTTACTGCCGATATGGCGATCAAACTGGCAAAAGCCTTTGATACCACGATTGAATTTTGGCTGAACTTACAGCTGAACGTCGATATCTGGGAAGCACAATCTAACTCCAGGACGCAGGAGGAGCTAAGCCGTATAAAGACCGTTGCGGACGTCATGGCTAAGCGAAAATCTGGCCAGCCGGATGTAGCCTGATTCGGTAAACAATTCACCTATCAATACTTTTTCAGGAAGAAATCATGCGCCAACGAACCATTGTCTGCCCCATCATCCAGAACGACGGTGCCTATCTGCTGTGTAAAATGGCCGACGATCGCGGCGTGTTCCCCGGCCAGTGGGCTCTCTCCGGTGGTGGAATGGAGCCGGGCGAAACCATGGAACAGGCGTTGCGCCGTGAGATCCGCGAAGAGCTGGGCGAAGCGCTGGAGATTATCTCGGTTACGCCATGGGCTTTTCGCGATGATATTAGGGTGAAAACCTACGCCGATGGCACCACTGAGGAGATTTACATGATCTATCTGATCTTCGACTGCATCAGCGCGAACCGGGAAGTCACGTTTAATGAAGAGTTTCAGGAGACCGCCTGGGTTAATCCGGAATCGTTAAAAGAGCTGGATCTCAACGCAGCCACGCGCATTACCTTCGCCCAAAAGGGCCTTCTTTAATCACCCACTGCCCCGGCGTTTTACCGGTCCATGCTCTGAAAACATCAATAAATGCGCTGACGCTGCTGTAGCCGCAGGACAGCGCAATCCACCCTACCGGCTTCCCCGCCGCCAGCCACTCCATTGCCCGCATGACGCGTGCCAGCTGCCGCCAGTTAACAAAGTTCATTCCGGTCTGGGCGCTAAACCGACGATTGAACGTACGCACGCTCATCCCAGCATGAATAGCATGGCTCTCGACCGTCTGGTTATCATCGACAAACTGCAGCAAATGTCTGACCACGTTCTTCAGACGCGGATCCGTCGGCACGGGCAGAGAAAAGCGAGCCTGGGGCGTCAGGGCAAGCTCATCCAGCAGCAAAGTAAGCTTTCGCGGATCGTACTCGCTCTCGGCATCGCATAAACGGGAAAACAGTGCATGGGTGAGATCGTCGGGCTCAAACAGCGCGGGCGCATCGGGAAGCATTGCGCACCCGGCGGGGTCAAGATAGATAGCGCAGCCTTCTACCGCACTTTCGGAAAAAGCGGCGTGCTGCCGATCCGGAGGGATCCAGCCGATGTGTTTTGCCGGTACGACCGAGCGCGCCTGCTGCGTCTCAATGACCAGCAGCCCAGTTGCAATGCGCCACAGCTGGCCGGTGCGATGACTGTGCCAGGGCGTTCGGTAACCACCGGGATGAAGGAGCGCTTCAATACTGACCATTTCATTTTGACCGAAAATCGTTATTCTTCGGCGTATTACAGAAACTGCGACTTCGGCTGTCAAGGATAATGGTGATTCAACCACACAAGGAGCCCAAATGAGCATTATCACGTCCCTGATAGCCCACACAGACAACGCCGCGCAGCGCGAAAAAATGGCGTGCCTGTTAACCCGCTTATTCAACGGCGATATCGATCCGGCAGAAGTATTTACGCCAGATTATCAGCAGTTTACGGACGGTCACGCGCTTGACTACCGGGGTTTTGTCCAGCATCTGAGCCACGTCAGCTCACAGATCCGCGCGATCGCCTTTACCGTGGTGGAGATAGCCTGTCATGACGAACTTCTGGCTGACCGGCATATCGTGACGGTCACGTATCCCAATGGTCGTCAGGCAGAGATCGAGGTTTACCTGTTTGCCGCGCTGCGTGAAGGGAAAATCTGGCGGATCAATGAAGTCACGCGAGGACTCAGCGGCGATGCTGCAGATCGCACGCTGGCACACGCGACAGAATAACCTCACTCCGCCGGAGACGATCGCCAGCATCATGAACGATCGCGGCCCGTGCCGCCCTGAACGCGTATTGCGCATAACGGCAGAAACGCCATTATGCGCAGGTCTTTTACAGCGATTTTTTCAGGCGTTGAACCGCTTCCTTCAGCTCTTCATCCGTTGGCGTGACAAACGACATGCGCAGCGTCGAATGGTCTGGCTCGTTGCAGTAGAAAAATTCGCCCGGCACAAATACTACGCCGTTACTTAACGTTTTTTCCAGCCAGCGAGTGGTATTACTACCATTTTTCATATTCGCCCACAGGAACATGCCGCCCTTCGGCTTGTGGAATGACATCACATCGCCCAGCTCGGCTTCCAGCTCGGTTGCGAACGTCTGGTATTTCTGGCGATAGGCTTCGCGGATCGTTTTAATCTGATCGGGCAGGCGACCGGTTTTCAGGTACTCATACGTCATCAGCTGCGACAGCGTGCTGGTGTGCAGATCGGTTGTTTGCTTAAGGTTCACCACCGCGCGCTTCAGCCATTCCGGCACCAGCACCCAGCCTACGCGAGTGCCCGGCGCGAGAATCTTCGAGAAGGTTGAGGTATACACCACGTTCTCTTCGTTGCCGATATCTTTAGCATGGGCAATTAACGGGCGGAAGACTTCATCGGTGTAGTTAATTTCGCTGTACGGATCGTCCTCGATAATCACGAAGTCATGGCGCTTCGATAATTCCACCAGCTTTTTACGACGCGTCTCAGACATCGTCACGCCGCCAGGGTTACCAAAGGTTGGAACGATATAAACCGCTTTGATGGCTTTTTTCGCCACCAGCGCTTCGAGCTCGTCGACGTTCATTCCGTCGCCATCGGTGCCAACGGATTCAAAATTCGCCTGCGCCAGGCCAAATACCTGCAGCGCAGCAAGATAGGTTGGACGCTCAACCACCACGGTGTCACCCGGGTTGATTAACGCACGCGCCAGCACGTCGAGCGATTGTTGTGAACCGGAGGTCACGACCACATCATCCGCCTTGCAGCGGATCCCGCGCCCTTCACAGATGCGCTGAATTTCTTCACGCAGCCCCGGAACACCTTCGGTCAGACCGTACTGAAAGGCCTCACCAAAATGCTGTGATAAAACGGCATCAGCGGCAATTTTCAGGCCTTCGTGATCGAACAAGGCCGGGTTAGGGATCCCCCCGCCCAGCGAAATGACGCCAGCCATTTTGCTATGTTTTAATAATTCACGGATGGCAGATGATTGCAGGCCCTGCGCGCTGCTGGCGAGTTTATTCACAGACATTCTTTGCTTACCTTCTTTTTTTATAGTGTGCCCAATCTTAGCAGAATATGGGCGATAAATTCCGTTAGCTTAGGGAGCGGTCGTAAATCCTGGCGCCACAGCAGGTGCACCGGTCTCGGCGCAGGAATGTACTCCTCCAGCACCCGCACCAGCCTGCCGTTTTCCAGATCTTCCGCCACCAGCACTTCCGGCTGCAGCAGCAGTCCCGCCCCTGCTCTGGCGGCCATCCGCAGCCCGTAGCCGTCGTTGCATCTTAAGACCGCATCCCGCTTCCAGCGCACCTCCCCTTCGACGCCCGGCAGCCGCCACTCGTTACGTGCGGTCCACACGCTGTGGGACAGGCAAAGATGATCCACCAGATCGGCAGGCGTTTGCGGCGTACCGTAGCGCGCCAGATAGTCCGGCGCGGCGCAGATCACCATCCGGTAAGGACAGAGGTATTTCGCCACCAGATCGTCGTTGTGGATGTCGCCAATACGAATGGCCAGATCGATGCCCTCCTCCACCAGATCCACCATCCGGTTGGTGAGATCCAGCTCGATGCGCACCTCCGGATAGCGTTGTAAAAAAGAGGCCGTGAGCGGCGCGATCGCGCTGCCGCCAAACGAGGTGGGCGCCGTCACGCGCAGGGTACCAGACGGTGCGGCACGCAGGCGTTCCACCGCGCTTTCGGCGATCGCGACCTGCTCCAGCACCCGCTTCGCCTCGTCGTAATAGACCCGTCCGGCGTCGGTCAGGCTCTGGCGTCGCGTGTTACGCTCCAGCAGGCGGGAACCGAGCTGTGATTCCAGCAGCGCAACGTATTTCCCCACCATTACCGCCGACATCTCCAGCCGTGCCGCCGCACCGGTAAAACTGCCGCTTTCAACCACGGCAATAAAGGTCTCCATGCTGCGAAGCTTATCCATATTCCAAACCCCTGGTTAGCAATCTTCTAACTTTAGCCCAGTTTATCTCCATTTTTATTTATTAAAGAATGAAGGCTCACAACATAAGGAGTCGGCTATGAAAATCGTCATTATTGGTGCCAGCGGTACGGTTGGTCGTGCGGTAACGGAAGAGTTGAGTCGTCGCCACGAGGTCATCCGAGTCGGCCGCACGCAGGGCGACTATCAGGTGGATATCACCTCGCAGGCGAGCGTCCAGGCGCTGTTTGAGAAAATCGGCCCGGTGGATGCGATTGTCTCCGCCAGCGGTGGCCTTTACTTTGGCCCGCTCGCGACCATGAAGGACAGCGACTTCAACCTGGGCCTGCAGGACAAGCTGCTCGGGCAGGTGCGCCTGGCGCTGACCGGCCAGCACTATCTGAACGAAGGCGGCTCAATCACCCTGATTAGCGGCATCGTGGCGCACGAGCCGATTGCGCAGGGCGTGAATGCCACCACGGTGAATGCGGCGCTGGAAGGGTTTGTGCGCGCCGCAGCCTGCGAGCTGCCGCGCGGGATCCGCATCAACCTCATTAGCCCAACGGTGCTCACCGAATCCGTCGCAACGTACGACGGCTTCTTCCCGGGCTTTGAGAGCGTTCCCGCCGCGACCGTGGCGCAGGCCTACCGCCGCAGCGTGGAAGGCGTGCAGAGCGGGCGGGTGTATAAGGTGGGTTACTGAGCCTTACGGGCGGCGATCAGCACCAGCATCGGGCGTTCTGCCTCTTCGGCCAGCGCGGGCCAGGCGTCAATCTGCGCCTGCGTTGGCCCCCACTCGTTGACGTCGCTTATCGTTAATCCGGCCCCGATCAGCGCGTTAAGCGTGGTGCCCAGCGTGCGGTGGTATTTCACCACTCCGTCCGCCAGCCAGTTGCTGACGCGCCTGCCTTCGTCCTGATAATGGTTCACGCCCCAGAACCGCTCGCCGTTATCGTCGGTCAGCCAGCCCTGACGGGAGGCGCAGGTGTAGATCGGGTGCTCCATTGAAAAGACCAGGCTGCCGCCGGGCTTGAGCGCGCGCTGAACCCTGGCGAATAGCGTGTCCAGCTCCGGCAGGTAGTGCAGCGCCAGCGAGCTGTAGACCAGATCGAGGCTGTTCTCATTGAGCTCGAGTGATTCCAGATCGCTACGCTGATAGTGAATCTGTGGGTCAGCGGTAAGCTCCGCCGCGCGGGCGAGCATCTTTTCTGAGATATCCACGCCGGTCACCCTAGAAGCGCCCAGCTCGCGCGCTGCGCGGCAGAACCAGCCGTAGCCGCAGCCGAGATCGACAACCGATTTGCCGGTTAAATCCGGCAGCATGCTTTTTAGCGCGGGCCACTCCGGCGCGCCGCCCAGACCCTGCACCGAGCGTGGAAGCTGGGCGTAGCCTTCGAAAAATGCCGGGTTGTCGTAGATGTTTTGTGCCATGACGGACTCCTTTATCGTAACTGGGGCGAGGGTAAAACACCCCTCGCCCATTGACAACGTATCCGTCTGATAAATCAGAGCCTGCGTCGGATTTTCTCCACCATGGCGGTGGTTGAGATCCCGTAGCGGTCATGCAGGGTGGGCAGCGCCCCCGCATCAAGGAATGCGTCCGGCAGTGCGACGGTATCGAAATCCACGCTCACGCGGTTGCGCATTAGCAGCGACGCGACAGCCTCACACAGCCCGCCAACGCTGCTGTGGTTTTCCGCCACAATGACCAGCCGTCCCGGCTTCGCGGCCTGCGCCAGGATCGTCTCTTCATCCAGCGGCTTAATCGTGGGCGAGTGCAGTACCGCCACGCTGACATTATCCTTACGCAGCTGCTTCGCCGCCTCCAGCGCGCGCATAGTCATCAATCCTGAGGCGATGATCAGCACGTCGCGCCCCTCTTCCAGCAGCGCGGCTTTGCCAATCCTGAACTGATAGTTGTACCGATCCAGCACCACCGGCACCTTGCCGCGCAGCAGGCGCATATAGACCGGACCATCGTGCGCCGCCATCGCCGGCACCGCCTGCTCGGTGTCTATCGCGTCACAGGGATCGATAATCGTCATGCCCGGAATACCGCGCATAATCGCAACATCTTCCGTTGCCTGGTGGCTCGGCCCGTAGCCGGTGGTCAGCCCCGGCAGCGCCGCGCAGATCTTCACGTTCAGGTGCTCTTCAGCAATCACCTGATGGATAAAGTCGTAGGCGCGGCGGGTGGCGAAGACGGCATAGGTGGTAGCGAAAGGAATAAAGCCCTCTTTCGCCATGCCGCCCGCAGCCCCCATCAGCAGCTGCTCAGCCATGCCCATCTGGAAGAAGCGTTCCGGGTAAGCCTGAGCAAAGATATGCAGATCGGTGTATTTCGACAGATCCGCCGTCATGCCAACTACCTCCGGGCGCTGTTCCGCCAGCTTTACCAGCGCGTGGCCAAACGGCGCGGCGCGCGTCTCCTGCCCTTCTTCCGCGATAGAGGCAATCATGGCCGACGTGGTTAAACGCGGTTTTTTCTCCGTGGTCTGGCTCATTACTGCACTCCTTCTGGTTTGTTCGCATCCAGCACGGCGAGAGCCTTTTGCCACTCGTCAGCATCCACGCGAATAAAATGGTTTTTATCTCGCTGTTCGAGGAAAGGCACGCCTTTGCCCATCAGGGTGTCGCACAAAATGACGCGCGGCTGGTTTTCCGGGTAGCGTTTGGCGTTGTCAAACGCCGTCACCAGCGCCGGGACATCGTTGCCGTTTACACGCTGCACGTACCAGCCGAAGGAGGTCCATTTATCCTCCAGCGGCTCAAAGCCGAGGATGGTGTGCGAATTGCCGTCAGCCTGCTGGCGGTTGATATCCACCAGTACGATCAGGTTCGACAGGCCATGGTGCGCCGCAGACATCGCCGCTTCCCAGGTGGACCCTTCGTCAAGCTCACCGTCCGACATGGAGTTGACGACCCATGCCGCGCTCTGCTTGTGCTTCAGCCCCAGCGCCATGCCGACACCAATGCTTAACCCCTGCCCCAGCGAACCGCCGGATATCTCCATGCCCGGCGTGTAGGTCGCCATACCGGACATCGGCAGGCGGCTGTCATCCGAACCGTAGGTTTCGAGTTCTTCTTCCGGAATAATTCGCGCTTCGATCAGCGCGGCATAACAGGCAATGGCGTAGTGGCCATGGGAGAGCAGAAAGCGATCTCGCCCTTCCCACTCCGGCTCGCCCGGCTTGACGTTCATACTGTGGGCAAACGCGGTGGCCAGCACGTCGGCATAGCCCAGCGCCTGACCGATGTAGCCCTGTCCCTGTACTTCGCCCATTCGCAACGCGTAGCGGCGAATGCGCCAGGCGGCTGCGGCGACCTGTTGAACTGTCGTATCCGTCATCTTCGTGTCTCCTTAATGGATCAGCATGCCGCCGTTCACGTCGAGCGTGATGCCGGTGGAGTAAGACGAGAGTTCGCTGCCGAGAAACAGCGCGGCGCGGGCTATATCCTGCGCGTCGCCGAGGCGATTAAGCGGGATCCCCGCCAGGATGGCGGTTTTCATCTCATCGCTCAGCTTGCCTGCGGTAATATCCGTCTGGATAAGCCCCGGCGTGATGCAATTTACGCGCACGTTATCCGGCCCCAGCTCGCGGGCCATCGCTTTCGCCAGCCCCAGCACCCCCGCTTTAGCCGCGCTGTAGTGGGGTCCGCCAAAAATGCCGCCGCCGCGCTGGGCGGACACCGAAGAGATGCAGACAATACTGCCCGACTTCTGCGCGCGCATCGTCGGGATTACCGCCTGGGACATCAGCAGCGTACCGCGCAGGCTCACGTCCAGCACCGCATCGTAATTCTCGCGCTTAATCTCCATCAGCTTGATCGGCTGAGTAATACCTGCGTTATTCACCAGAATGTCGATGCGCCCGTATTTTCCCAGTACCTGTTCAATGGCGGCGTTGACCTGAAGCTCGTTGCAGACGTTCGCCGCAAGGCCCAGATGTTCGTCCCCCAGGCTCGCTGCCGCTGTCCGGCTGGCTTCGGCATCTAAATCAATAATCACCACCTTCGCGCCCTGCCCGGCATATAATTTTGCCGTGGCGAAACCCAACCCGCGTACGGAAGCCGCGCCGGTAATAACGGCGACTTTATCTTTCAGAAGCATATCGTTACTCCATTCTTTTAAGAGGGATTTAATTTATTATTTCGGTTCTTCCAGAAGCATAATCAGAACTAAGCCAATCGCTGCGCAAATACCGAAATAAATAAAGACAGAATTAAAGCTGCCTGTTTTATCCAGCAGATACCCCGCCAGCATCGGTGAAACAAATCCGCCGAGATTACCGCCGCTATTGATAATTGATGCAGCAATCGGATAGGTTTTACTGTCCGCGACGGCCATGCCGTAAGCCGTAAAAGCGGGCCAGCCAATATTCAGACAAAGACCGACAAAAAATAGGCCGATGCAGACCGCTACAGTGCTTTGCGGAATATTCAGCATAATGACCATCATTAAGACGGTGCTGACGGCGGTAAACATCATGGTCGGTTTGCGACGACGGCCGAGCAGCTTATCGGAGACGTAACCGCCAAAAATTGCCCCGATAAATCCGCCAATGCACGGCATACTGGCGACCAGCCCCATGCTCATAAACGTAAAGCCTTTCTCTTTCACCAGATAGAGCGGGATCCAGGTCAACAGGCCGTACAGCACGCTGACCATCATGAAATAGGCCAGGCAATCACCGAGAATATTCTTTGAGGTAAACAGGCCTTTAACCGTGCTTACCGGGGCTAAGTCCCGTACGCGGATCAGGCGATCCAGGCGCGTAAAGCCCGGTGAAATAACGATATTTTCCCGTCTGGCATCCGGCGTCTCCTGACCGGCGGAAATGGTCTCCAGCTCCGCTTTAGAGACGAAAGCACTCTCGGACGGCTTTGTACGCACCAGCAGATACCACAGGACGGCGATGACCAGCCCGGGGATCGCGAAGGAGAAAAAGACCCAGCGCCAGCCCCAGGTCATGGCGATCCACACCGCCAGCGGCGGCACGAGGATGGGCGCAAACATGGTGGCCGCGATGTAGACGCCCGTGGCCGTGGCCTTCTCCTTTGGCGGAAACCAGTTATTGATGGTGGAGGCCAGTCCGACGGGACACGGTCCCTCCGTTAACCCCAGCCCCAGACGAATGCACTTCAGCCCCAGAACAGAGGTCGCCGTGCCCATCAGCCAGGTAAACGCGGAGAAGCCGAATATCGACAGTGCCACCATGCCGCGAATACCCTTTTTGGCGATAAAAAAGCCTGCCGGAATTTGGCTCAGGGCATACCCCAAAAAGAACATACTGGCAATGGCGCCAGCTTCGAAATTATTGATATGAAATTCGTCAATGATAAACGGCAATACCGCACCAATATTTGTTCTGTCGGCATAGTTAATGGCATAGACAATAAAAATTAATGCCAGCACAACGAAACGATAATTGGTTTTTTTTGTGTTTATGTAGGGGACAGCTTGTTCTATACGAGACATATTTTACCTCATCATTCGAACAACGTGAGTCGTTTTATTTTTATGTTCAACGTCAATATATCGGCTCACGAATGAAACGCCATGCAATAAAACTCATTTATTGCTGAGATAAATTTTATTCGCGATACAGCTCAAAAAAAATAACATCGGGATAAAATTGCCCGCGGGTAGGCTCAATGTTATGTTTTTTATCAGTAATCATATAAGGAGTAGGCCATGTCCGCGCCGGACCGCCAGACGTTATCTCTGCCCTCGCTCAGAAATCTACAGGCTTTCATCGCCGTCTCTAACGCATTGAGCATCCATCAGGCCGCTGAACAGCTCAACGTCACGCCCTCGGCGGTGAGCCATCAGATCGCGTCGCTGGAATCCTGGATGGGCAAGAAATTGTTCATCCGCAGCGGCAAAGGCGTTCAGCTAACGCCGACGGGAGAAAAATATCTGCGGGAAGTCTCAGCGGCAATGAGCGCCATCGGCCGTGCCACCGATCAGATCGTCAAAGAGAAAGATAACGCCGTGCTTCGCGTGCACTCCTCGCCCACCTTCGGGTTGTCATGGCTGTTGCGTCGCCTGGGTAAGTTTCGCGCCGAGTATCCCGATATCACCATCAATCTCACCTGCTCGTATGAAAACCTGCAGTTCGCCAGAGACAATATCGACATTGATATCCGCCACGGCATTCCGGACTGGGATGCCTATCGGGTGATGACCATTAAAAACGACACGCTGGTGGTGCTGGCCTCACCGGAGTATGCGGAAAAACATCCTATCGTCACGCCCGCCGATCTACTACAACAGTCGCTCATCTCGTCCACCAGCACCCTGGTAAACTGGGAAAAATGGTTTGCCTGGCACAATATTGACCGACCGTGGCTGAACTTTAGCCTGAGCTTTGACCGCTCTTATATGAGCTTTGAAGCCGCGCGCATGGGGCTGGGGTTTATTCTGGAGAGTAAAATGATGGCAACCGATCACCTGAAAGATGGCTCGCTGGTGCAGGTGCTGCCGGATGAGATGGGGATCGCCATCAACGCGCACCATCTGGTGATGCCGCACATGAACGAACGCGCGTGGAAGATCCAGCAGTTTGTCGAGTGGATGGACCGGGAGTTGCGATTGTCGGGGTATCACCTGTAGCGATACCCCATCGTGGCGTCAGGCGACCGTGCCCCAGACGAGATTCCCTTTGTGGAACGTCGCTGTGCGCGGAGAAATGCGCGCCACGGCCTCGGCGGAGCAGGAGGCGTCCACCAGCACAAAGCTGGCGTCGTCCTGCGCTTTCGGCCACACGCGTTCGCCCTTATCGTTCAGCGGCAGCACGTCGCCGGTGGCGATACCGAGCGCGCGGGAAAGCGTCTGCTCGTTGGGACGAATATAGAGCTGCGCATAGAGATTCGCTTTCTCCAGCATGTCCCCCAGACCGTACGGCGACCAGTGGTCGATCACGCTGTCGGTCCCCGTCATCACAAATACTCCCTTCTCGCGCAGCTGCTTTAGCGGCATATGCAGCGTGCCAATCGGCACGGTGGAGGCGATGGTTACCTGCTGCGCCGCCATGCGGGTGGCAATCTCATCCACCTGCTGCTCGTTAAGCGTCGCCAGCGCGAAGGCGTGGCTGATGGTCAGCTTGCCCTTCAGCTCCGGCGTTTTTTCCACGGTTTCAACCATATAGTTCACCGCCGCCACGCCCGCCGGGCTGGTCTCGTGCAGGTGAATGTCCACCCCTTTGCCGTAGTCCAGCGCAATCTGGAACATGGTGTCGAGGGACTTCTCCATCGCGCCGTCGACGCTGGTTGGGTCCAGCCCGCCCACGTAGTGCGCCCCGGCCTGCATCGCCTCGCGCATCAGCTTTTCGGAATTCGACAGCAGCAGGCCGTGCTGCGGGAAGGCGACAATTTCGCAGTCAAAACCTGCGCCCCGGCGCGCCAGCACCGCCTGCAGATTTTCCAGGTTTTTCAGGCCAGAAACCGGCTCAATGTTGCAGTGGCTGCGGGCGATGGTGGAGCCTTTCGACTGGATCAGATCGATCAGCTTTTCCGCGCGCTCCTGGGTGTAGGGCTGTAGCTCGGGCAGCAGCTTCTGCTCAAGACGGATCATATCCTGAATGGTGGTGCCTGCCGGGCGGTTGAGGGAGCGCCAAGGGCCGCCGTAAAAGGTTTTATCCAGGTGGATGTGCATGTCGCGCATCGCCGGAAGCATCAGCTTGTTGCCCGCATCATAGTGCGGCAGCGTGGCGTCGGCGTGGCTCTTGTTATCGCGCAGGGCGACGATCTTCCCGTCTTTAATCTCCAGCGTTTTCAGCTCGGTGCGGGTGCTCGTCGCCACGCTGCCGTCAAAATTGAACCCGGCCTCCAGCAGCACGTTGTCCAGATAGTAATGTTTCGCGGTGATGCTCATCGGTTTGCCCGTCTCGCAGGTTGGCTTCGCGGAGTCAGCAGCATACGCGACGGGGCCGGTCGCGCCAAACAGCGCGCAGGCGGTGACCATTTTGCCGCTCTGGCTGATAAACTCGCGGCGGCTTTTATTTTCACTCATCTTATCTTCCTTCATTAACAATATGGGTGCCGGTTTCTCCGCGCAGCGCGGCGGGCAGGCAGTCCGGCGAGGTGATGATTACGCGCCTGCCGCCGTGGTGTAAAAATTCCAGCGAGGCGACGATTTTGGGGAGCATGCTGCCCGCCGGGAAATGGCCTTCCTCCCTGTAGCGCGTCATCTGCGCCACGCTGACGGTGTCCAGCGCCTGCTGGTCGGGCTTGCCGAAGTTGACGCACACCTTTTCCACGCCGGTGGTGATCGCCAGCACGTCGGCACCGATCTCCCGCGCCAGCAGCGCGGTGGAGAGATCTTTATCAATCACCGCGTCGACGCTCTGGTAATCCCCCTGCTCGTCGCGCACGACCGGGATCCCGCCGCCGCCCGCGCCGATCACCACGTATCCTTTTTGGGTGAGCGTCTTAATGGCATCCGCCTCGACAATACGCCGCGGCTGCGGGGAGGCCACCACGCGCCGGTAGCCACGGCCTGAGTCCTCGACAAAATGCCAGTCCGGATGAGCCTGCTGCAGCTCATCGCGCTGCACCTCGCTGAAGAACGCACCAATAGGCTTCGTCGGATGCGTAAAACCGGGATCGTTTTTATCCACCTCTACCTGCGTGACGACCGTGACCGCTTTTTGCTCCCCGCGCGCGGCCAGACGATTGTTCAGCGCCTGCTGGATGAGGTAGCCAATGCCGCCCTGGGTATCCGCCACGCAGTTTGCCAGCGGGGTCAGGGGAAGCCCCTCCCGTTCGTGGGCGATTTCAGCCCGGCGCAGATCCAGCCCCACCTGGGGGCCGTTGCCGTGGGTGAGCACGATGTCATAGTCGGAGGCCAGCATCTCCAGCACCGACTCTGCCACCGCTTTCACCGCCTGCGCCTGATGTTCAACCGACTGGCTGGCGTTGTCTTTGATAATGCTGTTGCCGCCGATGGCGACGACCATAAGCTCTTTCATACGTGTTCCTTCGCAACAGTAATTTCAGCGCTCGCCGCTTCCCGGCTGTCGAGAACATGCTTCACCACAAACATGCCGCCCATCATCAGGTAGGCCGTAACGAACATCAGCGAGCTGCCTTCGGCAAAGCCCACCACCGGCGCGTGGATCACCCCAAACAGCGCCAGCAGCGCCCCACCCGCGGCCGCAACGGCCCCGCGCAACGGCTTGTTGATGATGGCGAAGATGGCGATACAGCCCCACAGCATGCTGGCGAGCGGTGCGCCGTTGCCGAGATGCATCAGGCCTTCATAGTAGATCCCCTTGCTGTGCAGCACGTCGGTGCCGATTTTGGCCGCGCTGGTGCCCGCCGCGCCCATCACGCTGTTCATCATGGTCAGCGCCCAGTTGGCGATCCACGGGAACAGGCAGATGAAGATCACAGGCACCTCCACTTTGGGCGTTTCCCTCACCACCTGGTTGGCCGTCACGACGCCGATAAACACCAGAATCGGCACGATGGCGGTCATCGGTATGATGGCGAGCATAAACGCCCCCAGCCCGAACAGCGGCACGATGAACATGGTCACGCCGGAGGCCAGCGTATAGCCAATACTGGCCCCCATCGCTTTCCAGCCAGGATGGCCGACGTAGACCGTCACCGGGAACGGGTTCCCCATCAGGCAGCCGAGCATCGACGCCAGACCGTTCGCCAGCATCACCTTGCGGGTCGGGTACGCATCCCCCGCCGCGTGGGCGCTTTCAATGTTCTCCAGGTCAAAAATGTAGTTTGCCAGCCCCAGCGGCACGGCAGACGCCAGGTACGGCAGCGCGTGCGGCAATCCCTGCATGAAGCTGTCCACGTGCACTTCCGGCGGGTTAAAGCCGAAGGATGTCATGGATGCTTTAATCGCTTCCGGGCTTTGCAGGCCGGAGATCCACGCCAGCGCCGTACCGGCAATCAACAGCAGCAGGCCGGTCGGGATACGGGCGAAAATCGGCTTCTTTCCGAACCAGTTGATGAAGATCAGCAGCAGGACGATGAACGACACGGTCGGCGCTTCGAACGCCTGCAGCATCGGGTTCATCGCCAGCAGCAGCAGACCCAAACCGGAGAGGCACGACAGCAGCACGGTACGCGGGATCATCTTGCGGATGGTTTCCCCTAAAAACGAACCGCCCGCCAGGATCATCGCCTCAACAAAGCACCACACCAGGCCAATCTGGATCGCGAAGTCCGCATCGCCGGTCTGCTGATACACCGGCATCAGGACCAGGAAGGTCACGGTAAAAATCGACGGCGCGCTCGGGCCGGACGGCAGCGCGGTGACGTCCGTGCGCCCGGTCTGGCGCGCCATCTGCATGCCGAACCAGGCGTAGCAAATACTCGCGACCAGCACCGCCAGCCCGAAGGCCGGCGCGATGCGTCCATAAACAATCTCCTTCGGGATGCCGACGACAAAAATGAGCAGCCCCATCATGGTCAGCAAATTGGTCAGGTTGTTGGTCATCAACCCGAAATAGGCCGCCCAGTCACCTCTTTTCCACTCCAGTTTCATGTTTTTCATGGATGCTTGCCTTATAAAAAGTAGCGATCGCGGAAGGTCAACAGCGCCTTTTCAAAACAGCTAAACGGCGGGTGAACGATGCCCGCCCCAATCATGCCGATGCCCGCGTCTTTATGGGCAATGGCGGTGTTAATCACAGGCAGAATGCCGCTGCCCGCGACTTTGGTAATGTCGATAGCGGTCGGAATGCCCATAAACGAGAGCAGCGGAATGGTAACGTTCGGGTTTTCACCGAGGGTGATTTCGCGCATCTGACGGGAGAAGTCGATGGCTTCATCAACCGTCCCGCCCACCAGGGCGACAATCGCCGGGGCCGTCGCCATCGCAAAGCCGCCGATGCCGTAGGTTTCGGTGATGGCGCTGTCGCCGATATCCAGCCCGGAGTCTTCCGGCTTATAGCCCGCGAACATCGGGCCGATCACCTGCTGCGCCGGGCCGGTGAACCACTGCCCCGGCAGGCCGGAAACGCGCAGGCCAAACTCGTAGCCGTTACGCGCCATGGTGGTGACGACGGTGCTGTACTCAATGCCGTGAGCGGCGTCCAGCGCGGCCTTACACATCGCCATCCACGTCGGGCCGGAGAAGTAGTCGCTGCTGGCGACAAACTCGAACACCTCGCGCTGCTGCTCCACCGGATAGCCCGCCTGAATTAGCCCCGGCGTCAGCGCCTGGATCAGCAGCGTGGTGCCAGCGTTGTTGCGGTTGTGGCACTCGTCGCCCATGTGCAGCGCCTGGGCCAGCATCAGGCGCAGGTCGATTTCGCCGATAATCTTCATCGCGTCGCGCAGCATCGGGCCGAGCACGTCGCGCATCCAGTTCAGGCGGTCGATCACGCTCTGGTCGTTGGCCCCCATGCGCAGGATCTTCGCCATCTGCTCGCTGAGGTTGGTGAACGCGCGGTTGCCGTAGGTTTTGTTTTCAACGATGTGCATAAACATCGACGCGGAGGTGACGCCCGCCATCGAGCCCACGCAGTCGTGCTCGTGGCACGGCGAGAAGGTGATGTCGCCTGAAGCCGCCAGCCTGGCCGCGTCCTCCAGATCCGTCGCCAGCCCTTCAAATACCAGCGCCCCGGTGACCGCGCCCTTCATCGCCCCGCACATGTTCTCCCAGGAGACGGGCGGACCGGCGTGCAGAATAGTGGTGCGGGTCATGCCCGGCACAACGTTAATGGCCTGGTCATAGCCCACCAGCACCGGATGGGACTGAATGATGCGCTCAAGGGCGATGTGGTTAGCGGCGGCGATTTTCTCCGCCAGCGGTTTTTCCGCCAGCTGGTCAAGCGCTTCAACGACCTGCATATTGCCCTGCCCCGGCGGCGTCCAGTCGAGCTGGGTCACGGGAACGTGCTGTTTTTTGAGATCGTCGCTGAACATCGCAATGCCGACGTTAATCACGTTCAGCGGCTGGTTGAATAAGGTCGTCATTATGCTTTCTCCCCTTTGCAAACAAATTCGCGTGCAAGTAATCCGGTGTTGGTACTGCTGCTGGCCCAGATGACGCCTGCGTCGGTCAGCAGCTGGCACTGCTGTGCCAGCGACTGCGGATCCTGGTCGGTGCCGAGCACGTAGCCGAGGATCTCCAGCGGACGGTTATCGGCCTTCGCGATCGCCTGCGCCTCTTTGATAGCGTCGATCATCACGCCGACCGGATCCTCGTGCGCGCCGAAGCCCAGCACGAAGTCCATCACGATGACGCCTACCTCCGGATCGCGCGCCTCCTGCAGCAGTCGGCTGATGCGGTTGGTCGGGTCGATCATCGGGTGCGGCTTGCCGTTGGTGAAATCGTCATCGCCAAAGTCGAGGAAGGTGTGGGCTTTACTGACGCTGATGTCGCTCAGGCGCTTAGCCGGATCCGGCTGGATGTTGCTGTAAACGTCGTCGAATTTCGCAAGCGCCGCGAACATCGCCTCGTCGCACAGGGTGCCGCCGCAGAACAGGCCGCGAATGTACTTCTGCTGCAGGGCCAGGCGGGCGCGCACCTCTTCAATCAAAGGCCAGTTGAGCGGGTGCAGATCGAGGGACGCTTTTTTGATGCCGGTGAGCAGGACCGCCTTCAGGGCCGCCTCTTTGGTGCCGCGCGCGAACTGCAGTCCGTCCTCATCGGCAGGCGGTTCATTGCGACCGAGGAAGCACGCGATCACAGGCTTGCGGCAGGCGCGCGCCCGGGCCAGCACTTTTTCGGCCACGGCTGGCGCTGGCGGCTTGGAGATCAGCGCAATCACCTCTGTACCCTCGTCGGCTTCCAGCATGTCGATGGCGTCGAGCATCATCAGGCCGCCGATTTTCTCGCTGAGATCGCGCCCGCCGGTGCCAATCAGCTGCGACACGCCGCCGCCGAATTCGTGAATGCGCACGCTCAGCTCCTGGCTGCCGGTGCCGGATGCGCCGACGATGCCAATCGATCCGCGGCGCACCGCGTTGGCGAAGCACAATCCCGCGCCGTTGATAATGGCGGTGCCGCAGTCCGGCCCCATCATCAGCAGTCCTTTCTGATGCGCAAGCTGCTTCAGCTCCAGCTCGTCGTCGAGCGAGACGTTATCGGAAAACAGCATCACGTTAAGATCGTTTTCCAGCGCCTGGCGCGCTTCGCGGGCGGCGAAGGTGCCGTTGACGGAAATCACCGCCAGGTTACTGTCCGGGCGATGGGTTTTAGCGCTGGCAATCGTCGCGTAGCGCGCTTCATGAGAGCCCGCGCTCTCTTTACGCGCGAACAGCGCTTCGATGGCCGCCAGCGTTTCATCATTCGCCGCGTCGCCTTTAATAACGATCATCAGATCGCCGTTTTTGGCCTCATTTAATTCCGGCGTTAATAGCCCGAGGTTTTTTAATACGCCTTTGTTCATTTCCGTCGCCATCGCGACAAACGCCTGCTCGACGCCCGGCAGTTTATTGGCTTTGGTGGAAACGGACATTAATGAGACGGAGTCAAAATAAGTGTTCTTTTTTATGACGATTTTCGTGGGCATTATTTTCTCCTGAACGCGGATAAAAGGGGGCCGCCGTCGTGCAAAATGCACGTCGGTAAAAATGCTTTTTTTAATTAGCGACCAGCCGGGAAAGGCTGGCCGAATGCGTTATGCGCCCGCCGCCAGCAGCAGGTCTGCAATCTCAGTGAAGCCTTTCTCCCTCGCCAGCTCGAGCGGGGTTTTGCCGTATTTGTCGGTCATGTGCGGGTTCGCGCCGTGATCCAGCAGCAGCTTCACGATCTCCTGCTGCTTTGCGCCGCCGTCGTTTAGCACGATCGCTTCCAGCAAAGGCGTCCAGCCGACAAAGTTGGTGTGGTTGACGTTGATATCGGTTTTTTCCAGCAGCTCGCGTACGATCTCCACGTGCCCTTTTTCACTGGCAGGGGTAATGCCCACGCCGCCAAAGCGCGTCAGGCGGTCGAGATCCGGATTTGCCGGAAGGACAATGCGCAGCAGGGTGATATCGTTGGTCAGGCAGCTAATCAGGAAGGGGTTAAAGCAGGTCTGATCCTGTTTATCAATATCCGCCCCGGCGGCAATTAATAACGCCACGCAGTCATAATGCTTTTTCAGGCTGGCAATAATAACGGCGGTTCTTTTCTGGCGGTTGGTGGCGTTAATATCCACGCCTTTCTCCAGGCAGGCTTTTAGCGCATCGCTATTGCCCTCTTCTGCCGCCAGCAGAAATTCAGTAACGAGTTCGTTCGCAGACATATTCAGACTCCCGATGTTTTTATTTCTGTTGACCTGAGAATAGCAACAGCCTGGTCATAAAAGAATCCGCTTAAAAATGATTCATCGACAGTCAATTCATTGTTGAGGTAAATTCAACAAACCGGTCAAAACGTGCGTCTGTGCAACCTTTTTCTTATGTTTCACCGCGTTTTAGCCGTCGAGGCTGCATTATGCTTATGTCTGACGAAGCCTTACTGTGTGGGGCTTTCAGCAAATGATCAGAACTGTGATCGGCTTCAAATGCGTTGTAACAACGCTGTTAAAATATGTTCAAAACTGATGGCTGAAGGGAGTGAAATATGAATTCCATCTTTACCGAGGAGAACCTGCTGGCCTTTACTACCGCCGCACGCTTCGGCAGCTTCAGCAAAGCCGCCGCCGAGCTGGGCGTGACGACCTCCGCCATCAGTTACACCATCAAACGCATGGAGACCGGTCTGGACGTGGTGCTGTTTGTACGAAGCACGCGCAGCATCGAGCTGACCGAGTCCGGCTTTTACTTTTACCGTAAGGCCACCGACCTGCTAAACGACTTTCACGCCATCAAGCGCGGCATAGATACCATTTCTCAGGGCATTGAGGCGCGGGTGCGCATCTGTATCAACCAGCTTTTGTATACCCCACGCCACACCGCCAGGCTGCTGCAGGTGCTAAAAAAGCAGTTTCCCACCTGCCAGATCACCGTGACCACCGAGGTGTATAACGGCGTCTGGGATTCGATCATTAATAATCAGGCCAACATCGCGATTGGCGCGCCGGACACGCTGCTCGACGGCGGCGGGATTGATTACACCGAGATCGGCGCCATCCGCTGGGTCTTTGCCATCGCGCCGGAACACCCGCTGGCGTTCACTCCGGAGCCGATAGCGGAGAGCCAGCTGCGCCTGTACCCCAACATCATGGTGGAAGATACCGCGCACACCATTAACAAGAAGGTGGGCTGGCTGCTGCACGGGCAGGAGGCGATTCTGGTGCCGGACTTTAATACCAAATGCCAGTGTCAAATCCTGGGTGAAGGGATAGGTTTTTTACCGGAGTATATGGCGCGGGAAGCGGTGGAAGACGGGCTGCTGGTGACGCGACGTATTAATAACCCACGTCAGGACTCGCGCATGCTGCTCGCCACGCAGCATGCCGCAACCGGCCAGGTCACGCGCTGGATAAAACAGCAGTTTGGCCCTCAGGGCGTGCTGACCGGGATCTACAGTGACTTACTCTGGCGTGCTTAGTTCTTACTTTGAACCCAAAAGGCATGGATAAGACCCGGGATGTAGCCCAGCAGCGTCAGAATAATGTTGATAATAAACGCCCAGCCGAAACCTTTGCCCAACAGCACGCCCAGCGGCGGCAACAGGATGGTAAAAACAATACGCCAAAAACCCATATCAAAACTCCGTGCAAGCTAATCCATTGAAAATAATAAAGAGAACTTCCTCTAAGCGTAGCCAGTTTACCTGTCGGCGCCAGTTCCCTGTCCTCCTTTTACCCTCTTTTACGCTTTTGACGCTGGCTTAATGTGCACAATTACTTTAGCATTACCTTAATTAAGTAAAATCTAAACTATCATGACCGAACTCGAACAGCTTCAGGCCAGCGCAGAGCAGGCTGCAACCCTTTTAAAAGCGATGAGCAACCCGCGTCGGCTGCTGATCCTCTGCACCCTGTGCGGAGCGCCCGGCACCAGCGCGGGGGAACTGGCCCGCGCCACGGGGCTAAGTCCTTCCGCCACGTCGCAGCATCTGGCGCGTATGCGTGAGGAAGGGCTTATCGACAGCACCCGCGACGCGCAGCGCATTCTCTATTTCATTAAAAACGATGCGGTGCATCAGCTTATCAGCACCCTGAAAACCCTTTATTGCCCGTAAGGAGCCGCCATGTCACTTCCCCTTCTTTCGCCGCGCGAGGCCAGCGCCCGCATCGCTGAAGGCGCAAAACTGATTGATATTCGTGATGCCGACGAGTACGCCCGCGAGCATATTCCCGCCGCGCGGTCCATGCCGCTGGCTACCTTACCCGGCGGACTTAGCGCGCAGGCGGGTGATACGGTGATTTTTCACTGCCAGTCTGGCGTCCGCACCTCTGGCAATGCCGATCGCCTTGCTCAGGCCGCCGCGCCCGCCCAGGCCTTTGTTGTCGAGGGGGGCATTCAGGGCTGGAAGCAGGCCGGGCTGCCGACCGTTGAAGATAAATCCCAGCCGCTGCCGCTGATGCGTCAGGTGCAAATTGCCGCCGGGCTGTTGATACTCTGCGGCGTTGTGCTGGGCTATAGCGTCTCCAGCGGCTTTTTCCTTCTCAGCGGTTTTGTCGGAGCCGGGCTGCTGTTTGCCGGTGTGACGGGCTTTTGCGGCATGGCGCGACTGCTCATGGTAATGCCCTGGAACCGGCGTACCTCATAAGCAGTAATGGGTGAAATACGCTGTACCGGGCGTCATGCGTGGGCTAAGGTGAAGATCGCTAAAACGATGAGGAGGTAATATGTTTTCTGTCGGTGATTATGTGCAACCGCGTAAAGGCGGCCCGAAACTGAAAGTGCTAGAAGTGAACGGTGACAACATTGTGGCGGTCCAGGCCAGCAATGAGCAAGGCGAGAAATATACGCTGAAAGCCGCCGATGTGGCGCCTTATAGCGAAGAAGGCGATTTCGGCGTCTGCTGAAGAGTCAGCCGGGCGGCATATTCCGCCCGGCTCATTCGTTAGATCAGAAAATCATCCAGTGATTTACCGTCTGCCAGCGCGCTGGCAATAGGCTTCGGCGTGCGGCCCTGACCGGTCCACGTTTTCTCTTCACCGTTCTGGTCAATAAAGCGATATTTTGCTTCACGCGGCTTACGCTTTTTCGCTGGCTTACTCGCCTGCGCCAGTTCAGAGCCCAGCAGATCGGTCGGGGAAATACCATCAGCTTTCATCAGCTCCAGCAGGGCATTAATTTTTTCCTGCTGCTCAGCACGCTGCTGCTCTAATTCCGTCAGCTCGCTGCGTTTCTCTTCAGTAACGACCCTGACCTTTTCCAGCATTTCCTCAAGAACGTCCAGGGATAATTCACGCGCCATGGCGCGCAGGGTTCGGATATTATTAAGATTCTGTAACGTCAAAGACATATTATTTGAAAACCTTTTCTTTTGGGTAAATAGATAAATCGTCGACAGAATAATTCATTTGAGCTGAAATATCTACCCAAGGGTCTACATGGGCATCAGTGTAAATAAATTTAGATCTCACGCTTAATAATAGCGCAGGGTGCTGGCAGGACACAGGTAGCGCCAATCACTGCATTAATATAAATGGTCAACTTTAATCCAAATTACAGCATAATGCGCCACCAGCAGGAGGGAGCCCCCTCACCCACGCCACCAACACAATCAAAAAATTGATTTTGTTGCAAAAAACACCATGAAAGACAGATTATAACGATCGGAACAAAAAACGAACAACTTAAGAGAATTTTGTGGACAAAAGGCGATTAAATAAAAATTAATCACTAGTTGTTAGTTTAAACATAGAGAGATACGCTATACACGTCAAACAAACCAACCTAAAGCACTAACAGCTGAAGGAAAATCGTTTTTTTTGTGTTCTTCTCAAGGAGTTCAGACATGTTCTCGCCGCAATCTCGCCTGCGCCACGCGGTGGCAGATACTTTCGCGATGGTTGTTTACTGTTCCGTCGTGAACATGCTGATCGAAATATTCCTCTCCGGAATGTCCTTCGAGCAGTCACTTTCATCTCGTCTGGTGGCGATCCCGGTCAATATTATTATTGCATGGCCTTACGGGTTATACCGCGATGCGGTAATGCGTTTCGCGCGTCGTATCAGCCCCGCAGGCTGGGTGAAAAACCTGGCGGACGTTCTGGCGTATGTAACGTTCCAGTCGCCGGTTTACGTGGCCATTCTCCTGACAGTCGGTGCAGACTGGCACCAGATCGCTGCGGCGGTTAGTTCGAATATTGTCATTTCGATGTTGATGGGAGCCGTTTACGGCTATTTCCTCGACTACTGCCGCCGCCTGTTTAAGGTCAGCCAGTACAGCCAGGCAAAAGCGTGATATGAAGCGACTGGCGCACGCCAGTCGCAAATTTACTGTACGTCGCCAAACAGTCCCTTCAAAAACCGCTCCAGCGCCATACGCGAACTAAAACCGTGCGGAATACCATAATGCTCATGCCGTTCACCGCCTAAATAGAGCGGAAATTGCTGATAATGATCGCAGGTTTTAATATCCGAGGCAGGCTCAGCAAATGACTGGCTTCTGTCTTTCAGCGTCGGGTGAATAATGAGAGCGGTACGTCCCATTCTGGCTTCGCGATTAACGTAAACATAATTCTCGCCGCGGCGATATCCATACGCTTTTGGCGTCACCTCATCCATGGTGAATCCCTCTTTTTCAAGAACGCGTGCCACCTCGTCAGGTCGTAAATACATATCTTTTCCTCGTTATCTTTTCCTGCCCGGCAACCTTACAGTATTCAGCAATAGCAGGGCTTTCAGAATAGTCCATAAACTGCCGGATAACGCGTGATGCGCTTCAGATATTAAATTTCTGAACTAAACTGAACGGGAACGCAAAATTACGGAGGATCGTATGTTTAACAGACCGAACCGAAACGATATTAATGACGACGCGCAGGATATTCGTAATGATGTCAGCCAATTAGCGGACACGCTGGAAGAGGTGCTGAAATCCTGGGGAACTGACGCGAAGGACGAAGCGGATGCCGCAAAGCGTAAGGCTCAGTCTCTGCTCCGTGAAACCCGCGCGCGTATGAACGGACGTTCACGCGCCACGCAGGCTGCCTGCGATGCGGTCAGCTGCGCAACGACCTTCGTGCGGGAAAAACCGCTATGTACTCTGGGAACCGTCGCGGCGGTTGGTATCTTCGTCGGTGCCCTGCTCAGCCTGCGTAAATAAGCCCGAGTTCTCAGCCCCGGTAGCCTAATGCCGGGGCTTTTTTATGCCCGTAGCCTGAAAAACCCGTACAGCCTGCCCTGCCCCGCTGTGCTCATCACAGGGGCAACTTCAATCTAAATTTCCCATATCTTGTATGGTTGAAACTTTGGATAACTACATCTAGTATTCCTTTAGCAAGAGACACACAACCTGACGCGATGATTCGCGCCGAACCCTCATTCTAAATGGAAATACGAATCATGAGCATTATTATTTACACTCGTAACGATTGTGTTCAGTGCCACGCAACAAAACGGGCAATGGAAAATCGGGGCGTGGCGTTTGAGATGGTGAATATTGACCTGGTCCCCGACGCCGCCGATACCCTGCGCAAGCAGGGTTTTCGTCAGCTTCCGGTAGTGGTTGCCGGGGAGACAAGCTGGTCTGGCTTTCGCCCGGACATGATTAACCGCCTCGCCGCGCAGGCCGCCCGGGCATGAGTGGGCTGGTTTTCTTCTCCAGCAGCTCGGAAAACACGCTCCGCTTTATTGAGCGCGTCGGGCTGCCTGCGGTGCGCATTCCGCTGAACGAGCGGGAGCGGATCCGGGTAGAGGAACCGTACATTCTGGTAGTGCCCAGCTATGGCGGCGGCGGTACGGCGGGCGCCGTGCCTCGCCAGGTGATCCGCTTTCTCAACGATTCTCATAATCGCGGGCTAATCCGCGGCGTGATCGCGGCGGGGAATCGCAATTTCGGCGATGCCTTTGGCCGCGCCGGGGATGTCATCTCTCAAAAATGCGGCGTGCCGTATCTCTATCGTTTTGAGCTGATGGGGACACAGCAGGACGTCGAAAACGTGCGTAAAGGAGTGAACGAATTTTGGCAACGACAACCGCAGAACGGGTAATTCAGGCAACGCCGGACTACCACGCATTAAACGCGATGCTTAACCTCTATGACCGGGAGGGACGCATTCAGTTCGATAAAGATCGTGAGGCGGTGGATGCCTTTTTTGCCGCGCACGTGCGGCCCAACAGCGTGACTTTTGCAAGCCAGAATGAACGTCTCGACTATCTGGTTAACGAGGGTTACTACGACGCGCGCACGCTCACCCGCTACGACCGTGCCTTTGTGGTGAAGCTGTTTGAGCGCGCGCACGCCAGCGGTTTTCGTTTCCAGACCTTCCTCGGCGCGTGGAAGTACTACACCAGCTATACCCTGAAGACCTTTGACGGCAAGCGCTACTTAGAGAGCTTTGAAGATCGCGTAGTGATGGTGGCGCTGACGCTGGCGCAGGGCGATGAAGCGCTGGCGGAGCAGCTAACCGACGAGATCCTCTCCGGACGCTTCCAGCCCGCCACGCCAACCTTTCTCAACTGCGGCAAAGCCCAGCGCGGCGAGCTGGTTTCCTGCTTCCTGCTGCGTATCGAAGACAATATGGAGTCGATTGGTCGCGCGGTGAACTCGGCGCTGCAGCTTTCCAAACGCGGCGGCGGCGTGGCGTTTCTGCTCTCTAACCTGCGTGAAGCGGGCGCGCCTATCAAGCGCATCGAAAACCAGTCCTCCGGCGTGATCCCGGTGATGAAGATGCTTGAGGATGCGTTCTCATATGCTAACCAGCTTGGCGCACGCCAGGGCGCCGGGGCGGTTTATCTGCACGCGCATCATCCGGACATTCTGCGGTTTCTGGATACCAAACGCGAAAACGCCGACGAAAAAATCCGCATCAAAACCCTGTCGCTGGGGGTGGTGATCCCGGATATCACCTTTAAGCTCGCCAGAGAGAATGCCGACATGGCGCTCTTCTCGCCGTATGACGTCGAGCGAATCTACGGCAAAGCCTTTGGCGACGTGGTCATCAGCGATCTTTATGACGAACTGGTGGCCGACGATCGCATCCGCAAAAAATATATCAACGCCCGCGACTTCTTCCAGACGCTGGCGGAAATTCAGTTTGAGTCCGGCTATCCGTACATCATGTATGAAGATACGGTGAACCGCGCGAACCCGATTGCCGGACGCATCAACATGAGTAACCTGTGCTCGGAGATTTTGCAGGTCAACAGCGCGTCTACCTACGACGAGAACCTGGACTACGCGGACATCGGCAAGGATATCTCCTGCAACCTCGGGTCGCTGAATATTGCCCACACCATGGATTCCCCAGACTTTGGCCGCACGGTGGAGACCGCCATTCGCGGACTGACGGCGGTGTCGGACATGAGCCACATCCGCAGCGTGCCGTCTATAGAAGCGGGCAACGCCGCGTCGCACGCCGTCGGGCTGGGGCAGATGAACCTGCACGGCTATCTGGCGCGGGAAGGCATCGCCTACGGCAGTCCGGAAGGGCTGGATTTCACCAACCTCTATTTTTACACCATTACCTGGCACGCGCTGCACACCTCGATGATGCTGGCGCGCGAGCGCAACCAGCGTTTCGCGGGCTTTGAGCTGTCGCGCTACGCCAGCGGAGAGTATTTTAGCCAGTATCTTGAAGGCGACTGGCAGCCAAAAACCGAAAAAGTACGCGAGCTGTTTGCCCGCGCCGGAATCGTGTTGCCGACGCGCGAAATGTGGCAACAGCTGCGTGACGACGTGATGCGCTACGGCATTTATAACCAGAACCTGCAGGCCGTCCCGCCGACCGGATCGATTTCCTATATCAACCACGCCACGTCGAGCATTCACCCGATCGTGTCGAAAATTGAAATTCGTAAGGAAGGCAAAACCGGACGCGTTTACTACCCTGCCCCGTTTATGACCAATGAGAACCTGGCGCTGTATCAGGACGCATACGAGATCGGCCCGGAAAAAATCATCGACACCTACGCGGAGGCGACAAAACATGTGGATCAGGGGCTGTCGCTGACGCTGTTCTTCCCGGACACCGCCACCACGCGGGATATCAACAGAGCGCAGATCTACGCCTGGAAGAAAGGCATCAAAACGCTCTACTACATTCGCCTGCGCCAGCTTGCGCTGGAAGGCACCGAAATCGAAGGCTGCGTGTCCTGCGCGCTGTAAGGAGAAAGGATGAAACTGTCACGCGTGAGTGCCGTTAACTGGAACAAGATCCAGGACGACAAAGATCTGGAGGTGTGGAACCGCCTCACCAGCAACTTCTGGCTGCCGGAAAAGGTGCCGCTCTCCAACGATATTCCCGCCTGGCAAACGCTCAGCCAGGGCGAGCAGCAGCTGACAATCCGCGTCTTTACCGGCCTGACGCTGCTGGACACTATTCAGAATACCGTGGGTGCGCCCGCGCTGATGAGTGATGCGCTGACGCCGCACGAAGAGGCGGTGATGTCGAACATCAGCTTTATGGAGGCGGTACATGCCCGCTCCTACAGCTCGATTTTTTCGACGCTCTGCCAGACCAAAGACGTAGACGCAGCCTACGCCTGGAGCGAAGAGAGCGAGTCATTACAGAGAAAGGCGGAACTGGTTCTGGAATATTACCGCGCCGACGAGCCGCTAAAGAAAAAGATCGCCAGCGTGTTTCTGGAATCTTTCCTCTTCTATTCCGGCTTCTGGCTGCCCATGTACTGGTCGAGCCGGGGCAAGCTGACCAACACCGCCGATTTGATCCGGCTTATCATTCGGGATGAAGCGGTTCACGGGTATTACATCGGCTATAAGTATCAAAAAGGTCTTGAGAAAGTCAGCGAGGCGAAGCGCGAGGAGCTAAAAGGCTTTGCGCTCGATTTGCTGATGGATCTGTATGACAACGAGCTGAGCTATACCGAGGAACTCTACGCTGGCACCGGCTGGGAGGAAGACGTAAAGGCCTTCCTCTGCTACAACGCCAACAAGGCGCTGATGAACCTGGGTTACGACGCCCTTTTCCCGCCTGAGATGGCGGAGGTGAACCCGGCGATTCTGGCCGCGCTGTCGCCCAATGCTGACGAAAACCACGATTTCTTTTCCGGATCTGGCTCGTCGTATGTGATGGGCAAAGCGGTGGAAACCGAGGATGAAGACTGGGATTTTTAATGAACGCTAACGTTCGTTAATTTAATATAAACCCAACAACCCCCTCTCTAATATTTACAAAACAACTACACTGTAATTTCCACGTCATATTCGCCTGAATTATTCCGATTCAGGCGAAATTTCTCGATGCAGCAGTAAAAAATTGAGAAAAATTCAAACCGCCCTCAGCCCTTTATTCATGGGAAATTCAGCCGTTTCGCTTGTGTCAAAATTCTGCCCTTAGCCCGACTCAGGGTTGTCTCAGATTCTCAGTATGTTAGGGTTATGCCCGTTAACAATTTACCATGGTAATCATATCGACATAATCAAATAACAGGACACTCTCTATTGCATGGCAATTAAATTAGAAGTGAAAAATCTTTATAAAGTATTTGGCGAGCACCCGCAGCGCGCATTCAAATATATTGAAAAAGGCCTTACGAAAGAGCAAATTCTGGAAAAAACCGGGCTATCACTTGGCGTTAAAGACGCCAGTCTGGCCATTGAAGAAGGCGAGATTTTTGTCATCATGGGATTATCCGGTTCGGGTAAATCCACTATGGTTCGCCTTCTCAATCGCCTGATTGAACCCACCCGCGGACAGGTGCTGATTGACGGCGTGGATATCGCCAGAATATCAGACGCAGAGCTTCGCGAGGTGCGCAGAAAGAAGATTGCAATGGTGTTCCAGTCATTCGCGCTGATGCCGCACATGACGGTGCTGGATAATACCGCCTTCGGTATGGAATTAGCCGGCACGCCGGCCCAGGAGCGTCAGGAAAAAGCCCTTGATGCACTGCGTCAGGTCGGGCTGGAAAATTATGCGCATGCGTACCCGGATGAACTTTCCGGCGGTATGCGTCAGCGCGTGGGATTAGCCCGCGCATTAGCCATTAATCCGGACATTTTATTAATGGACGAAGCCTTCTCCGCGCTCGATCCATTAATTCGCACCGAGATGCAGGATGAGCTGGTAAAATTACAGGCGAAACATCAGCGAACCATTGTCTTTATTTCCCACGATCTGGATGAAGCTATGCGTATTGGCGACCGTATTGCCATTATGCAAAACGGTGAAGTGGTACAGGTCGGCACGCCGGATGAAATTCTCAATAATCCGGCAAATGATTATGTGCGCACCTTCTTCCGCGGCGTGGATATTAGCCAGGTATTTAGCGCCAAAGATATTGCCCGTCGAACGCCAAACGGCATTATTCGAAAAACGCCAGGTTTCGGCCCGCGCTCCGCGCTGAAGCTGCTGCAGGACGAAGACCGTGAATACGGTTATTTGGTTGAACGCGGCAATAAATTTGTTGGCGTTGTCTCCATCGACTCTCTGAAAACCGCCCTTGGCGAAAACCAGGGAATCGATGCGGCGTTAATTGACGCTCCGCTTGCCGTGGACGCCGAAACGCCGCTCAGCGAGTTGCTCTCACACGTGGGTCAGGCACCGTGCGCCGTGCCGGTCGTGGGTGAAGAACAACAATATGTCGGCATCATCTCAAAACGCATGCTGCTGCAGGCTTTAGATCGCGAGGGGGCAAACAATGACCGATCAATCTAACCCGTGGGGCACCACTGAAGCAGCGGACAGCGCTGCGCAATCCGCCGACGCGTGGGGTTCCACGCCCGCCCCTGCCGATGGCGGCGGCGCGGCAGACTGGCTCAATAGCGCACCCGCGCCTGCGCCAGAGCACTTCAACATCATGGATCCGTTCCATAAGACGCTGATCCCGCTGGACAGCTGGGTCACGGAAGGGATCGACTGGGTGGTGACCCACTTCCGTCCGTTATTCCAGGGGATCCGCGTTCCGGTGGATTACATCCTGAACGGCTTCCAGCAGATGATGCTCGGCATGCCCGCGCCCGTCGCTATCGCTCTGTTCGCCCTGATTGCATGGCAGTTCGGCAGCGCAGGAATGGGGATCGCCACGCTGATTTCACTGGTTGTGATTGGCGCGATCGGCGCCTGGTCGCAGGCAATGATCACTCTGGCGCTGGTCCTCACCGCCCTGCTGTTCTGCGTGGCGATCGGCCTGCCGATGGGGATCTGGCTGGCGCGCAGCCCGAGGGCGGCGAAAATTATTCGGCCATTGCTGGATGCGATGCAGACCACACCGGCGTTTGTCTATCTGGTGCCGATTGTCATGCTTTTCGGGATCGGCAACGTGCCGGGCGTGGTGGTGACCATTATCTTCGCCCTGCCGCCGATTATTCGTCTGACCATTCTGGGGATTAACCAGGTGCCCGCCGATCTGATCGAAGCCTCACGCTCGTTCGGCGCCAGCCCGCGCCAGCTGCTGTTTAAGGTGCAGCTCCCGCTCGCGATGCCGACCATCATGGCGGGCGTTAACCAGACGCTGATGCTGGCTCTCTCCATGGTGGTGATTGCCTCAATGATCGCCGTAGGCGGACTGGGCCAGATGGTGCTGCGCGGCATTGGCCGTCTCGACATGGGGCTGGCCACCGTCGGCGGCGTCGGCATTGTGATCCTCGCCATTATTCTTGACCGCCTGACCCAGGCCGTCGGTCGTGATTCACGCAGTCGCGGCAACCGTCGCTGGTATAGCACCGGCCCTGTCGGGTTACTCACCCGCCCTTTCACAAAATCAAAATAAGGAACAACGATGCGACATAACGTACTTTTTGCTACCGCGTTTGCCACCCTTGTCTCCACCAGCGCGTTTGCGGCAGATCTGCCGGGCAAAGGCATTACCGTGCAGCCGGTGCAGAGCACCATTTCGGAAGAGAGCTTCCAGACCCTGATCGTCAGCCGCGCGCTGGAGAAGCTGGGCTATACGGTCAACACGCCGAGCGAAGTGGATTACAACGTGGGCTACACTTCGATTGCCTCCGGTGACGCCACCTTTACCGCGGTAAACTGGCAGCCGCTGCACGACGATATGTATGCCGCCGCCGGTGGCGACAAGAAGTTCTATCGCGAGGGTACCTTCGTGACGGGGGCGGCGCAGGGTTATCTGATCGACAAGAAAACCGCCGATAAGTACCACATCACCAACATTGAACAGCTGAAAGATCCGACGATCGCTAAACTGTTCGACACCAACGGTGACGGCAAGGCCGACATGATGGGCTGCTCGCCGGGCTGGGGCTGTGAGGCGGTGATTAACCACCAGAACAAAGCCTTCGATCTGGAGAAGACCGTCGACGTGAGCCACGGCAACTACTCCGCGATGATGGCCGATACTATCGCCCGCTTTAAAGAAGGCAAACCGGTGATCTACTACACCTGGACGCCGTACTGGGTGAGCGACGTGCTGAAGCCGGGTAAAGACGTGGTGTGGCTGCAGGTGCCATTCTCATCTCTGCCAGGCGAGCAGAAGGACATCGACACCAAATTGCCGAACGGCATGAACTACGGTTTCCCGGTGAACACCATGCATATCGTGGCCAACAAAGCCTGGGCCGAGAAAAACCCGGCGGCGGCGAAGCTGTTCTCGGTGATGAAGCTGCCGCTGGCAGACATCAATGCCCAGAATGCGATGATGCATGCGGGCAAATCGTCTGAAGCGGATGTTAAAGGCCACGTTGACGGCTGGATCAAAGCCCACCAGCAGCAGTTTGACGGCTGGGTGAAAGAGGCGCTTGCAGCGCAGAAGTAAAACATTTTCCCTCACCCCAGCCCTCTCCTACAGGGAGAGGGTTAGGGGGAGGGCACCAGACCGCACAATCCACACCTAAACCGCACAATACATCACCCAACAATCCCCCAACATTCACCATCATTGGTTATTATGGTTTCCGGAAATATAATCACTCAACTAACGATTCCTGAAACTAATGACAAAAACAACTCAAGGGCTTAGCCCGGCACTCATCCTTTTAATGTCCGTGGCAACGGGTCTGGCAGTCGCCAGCAACTATTACGCGCAACCTCTTCTCGACACCATCGCCCGCGCGTTCAATCTTTCTGCCAGCTCCGCTGGCTTTATCGTTACCGCTGCTCAGCTTGGCTACGCCGCCGGGCTGCTGTTCCTGGTGCCGCTCGGCGATATGTTTGAGCGCCGGATGCTGATCGTTTCGATGACGCTGCTGGCCGCCGGTGGGATGCTGATCACCGCCAGCAGCCAGTCGTTAACGATGATGATCGTCGGCACCGCGCTAACGGGGCTGTTCTCCGTGGTGGCGCAAATCCTTGTACCGCTCGCCGCGACCCTCGCTTCCCCGGAAAAACGCGGCAAGGTTGTGGGCACCATCATGAGCGGCCTGCTGCTGGGGATTTTGCTGGCGCGAACCGTCGCCGGGCTGCTGGCAAGCCTCGGCGGCTGGCGCACCGTATACTGGGTGGCGAGCGTGTTGATGGTCGTCATGGCGCTGGCGCTGTGGCGCGGGCTGCCGAAGGTGAAGCAGGAAAATCATCTGAACTATCCGCAGCTGCTGGCCTCCGTTTTCAGCCTGTTCACTCAGGATAAGCTTCTGCGCACCCGCGCCCTGCTGGGCTGTTTCACCTTCGCTAACTTCAGCATCCTGTGGACGTCGATGGCGTTTCTGCTGGCCGCGCCGCCGTTCAATTATTCTGAAGGGGTGATTGGTCTGTTCGGCCTGGCCGGTGCCGCAGGCGCACTGGGCGCGCGTCCCGCAGGCGGGCTGGCCGACAAGGGCAAATCTCACCTGACCACCTCCGCAGGGCTGGTTTTACTTCTGCTCTCCTGGGCGGCGATCTTGTACGGGCACATCTCGGTGCTGGCGCTGATCGTCGGTATCCTGGTGCTCGATCTCACCGTACAGGGCGTTCACATCACCAATCAGACCGTCATCTATCGCGTGAAGCCAGAGGCGCGTAACCGCCTGACGGCCGGATACATGACCAGCTACTTCATTGGCGGCGCTGCGGGTTCGCTAATTTCAGCGTCAGCGTGGCAGCATGCAGGCTGGTCGGGGGTATGTGCGATTGGGGCCATCGTCGCCACCCTTAACCTGCTAGTATGGTGGCGCGGCTACCATCGTCAGGATGCAATTCACTAAGATTTACATTGCGTTGGCCTCTTAGGGTGTTAAGAGGCCCTTCACTCTGCTAATGTAAACGCAATCATTTATCCCAGAAATTTTAATGTGGGTGACATATTTACAATCGGTATGAATAGTTCAGACCCCCGTCCTCACATCCTCTCTTCTACGGGTTCACACCCTATGCTCTCTGTGCTCACCGGGTCACGGACTTACCCGGCGCTTTCTGATAGTGACATAAGCCTGGCGAATACAATCGCGCAAATAATTCATTTACATTATTTGTCACTATCGTTACTATATCGGCTGTAATTAATGAGGTTATGCCCAAATGGATAGTTCGTTTACGCCCATTGAACAAATGCTTAAATTCCGCGCCAGTCGCCATGAGGACTTCCCATATCAGGAAATCCTGCTGACTCGCCTGTGCATGCACATGCAGGGTAAGCTACTGGAAAACCGTAATAAAATGCTGAAAGCTCAAGGGATTAACGAGACGTTGTTTATGGCGTTGATTACGCTGGAGTCTCAGGAAAATCACAGCATTCAGCCTTCCGAACTAAGCTGCGCGCTGGGTTCCTCCCGTACTAATGCGACCCGTATTGCCGATGAACTCGAAAAGCGTGGCTGGATTGAGCGCCGTGAAAGCGATAACGATCGCCGCTGCCTGCATCTGCAACTGACCGATAAAGGTCACCAGTTCCTGCGCGAGGTGCTGCCACCTCAGCACAATTGCTTGCACAAACTCTGGTCCGCTCTCAGCACTGCCGAGCGCGACCAGCTTGAGCACATCACTCGCAAGCTGCTCACCCGTCTGGACCAGATGGATGAAGACGGCGCCGTTCTTGAGGCGCTGCGCTAACGCGACGACACGCTCACCATTCCAGATTCATAAGAAAACCGACAGGCCAGCACGTCACACTGCTGGCCTTTCTGACAACAGGTCGGCTCAGCCGATGTGAAAATAAGAAGATCGTGGAGAACAACAATGAGCGCAAATGCGGAGACAACCCCCCCGCAGCAACCGGCCAACAAGAAAGGCAAACGTAAGAGCGCCCTTCTTCTGTTGACCTTGCTCTTTATCATTATTGCCGTGGCATATGGGATCTATTGGTTTTTAGTACTACGTCATGCTGAAGAGACTGACGACGCGTACGTGGCAGGGAACCAGGTACAAATTATGGCGCAGGTGTCGGGCAGCGTGACGAAAGTCTGGGCTGACAATACCGACTTTGTGCAAAAAGGCGATGTGTTGGTAACCCTCGATCCAACCGACGCCCAGCAGGCGTTTGAAAAAGCGCAGACCGCGCTGGCCTCCAGCGTCCGTCAGACCCGCCAGCTGATGATCAATAGCAAACAGCTGCAGGCCAACATCGACGTGCAGAAAACGGCACTGGCGCAGGCGCAGAGCGACCTGAACCGCCGCGTTCCGCTTGGCACCGCCAACCTGATTGGCCGTGAAGAGCTGCAGCACGCCCGCGACGCGGTTGCCAGCGCGCAGGCCCAGCTGGATGTCGCCATTCAGCAATACAACGCCAACCAGGCGATGGTGCTGGGCACCAGCCTGGAAAACCAGCCTGCCGTACAGCAGGCGGCGACAGAAGTGCGCAACGCGTGGCTTGCCCTGCAGCGTACCAAAATCGTCAGCCCGATGACCGGCTATGTCTCCCGTCGTTCCGTTCAGCCAGGGGCGCAGATTAGCCCAACCACGCCGCTGATGGCGGTCGTGCCGGCAGATAACCTGTGGGTCGATGCCAACTTTAAAGAGACGCAGCTTGCCCATATGCGTATCGGCCAGTCCGCAACGGTTGTCAGCGACATCTACGGCGATGACGTGAAGTACACCGGGAAAGTGGTTGGTCTGGATATGGGGACCGGGAGCGCCTTCTCCCTGTTGCCTGCACAAAACGCCACCGGTAACTGGATCAAAGTGGTTCAGCGTCTGCCTGTGCGTATTGAACTGGATGCCAAACAGCTGGCGGATCACCCGCTGCGTATCGGCCTCTCTACGCTGGTGACGGTCGACACCGCCAACCGCGACGGTCAGATCCTGGCAAGCCAGGTGCGCAGCAGCCCGGCTTATGAAAGCAACGCCCGTGAAATTAGCCTCGATCCGGTCAACAAGCTGATCGATGACATCGTGAAGGCAAACGCCGGTTAATCCGAAGGTGAGCGTTATGCAACAGCAAAAGCCGCAAAAACCGCTGGAAGGCGCGCAGCTGGTCATTATGACCATCGCGCTGTCGCTGGCGACATTCATGCAGGTGCTGGACTCCACCATCGCAAACGTGGCGATCCCGACCATCGCCGGTAACCTTGGCTCGTCGCTGAGCCAGGGGACCTGGGTTATTACCTCCTTTGGGGTGGCAAACGCCATCTCCATTCCGATTACCGGCTGGCTGGCAAAGCGCGTCGGTGAAGTGAAGCTGTTCCTCTGGTCAACGGTGTTGTTCGTTCTTGCCTCCTGGGCGTGCGGCATGTCCAGCAGCCTGACGATGCTGATTTTCTTCCGCGTTATTCAGGGGATTGTGGCCGGGCCGTTGATTCCGCTGTCGCAGAGCTTACTGCTGAACAACTATCCGCCTGCCAAGCGCTCGATTGCGCTGGCGCTGTGGTCGATGACCGTGATTGTTGCGCCGATTTGCGGACCTATCTTAGGCGGCTATATCAGCGACAACTACCACTGGGGCTGGATCTTCTTTATCAACGTACCGATTGGCGCCGTCGTGGTAATGATGACGCTCCAGTCGTTGCGCGGCAGAGAAACCCGGACGGAACAGCGGCGTATCGACGCCATTGGTCTGGCACTGCTGGTTGTCGGCATCGGTAGCCTGCAGGTCATGCTCGACCAGGGCAAAGAGCTGGACTGGTTCAACTCCAGGGAGATCATCATCCTGACGATTGTCGCAGTGGTGTCGCTGAGCTTCCTGATTGTCTGGGAGCTGACGGACGATAACCCGATAGTCGACCTGTCGCTGTTTAAGTCGCGAAACTTCACCATAGGCTGCCTGTGTATCAGCCTCGCCTACATGCTCTACTTCGGCGCGATTGTACTGCTGCCGCAGCTTTTGCAGGAGGTATACGGCTACACCGCAACCTGGGCTGGTTTAGCCTCGGCGCCGGTTGGATTGATTCCAGTTCTGCTGTCGCCGATTATTGGCCGCTTCGCCCACAAGCTCGACATGCGCAGGCTGGTGACGTTCAGCTTTATCATGTACGCCGTGTGCTTCTACTGGCGTGCGTACACGTTCGAACCGGGAATGGACTTTGGCGCGTCCGCGTGGCCGCAGTTTATTCAGGGCTTTGCCGTGGCGTGTTTCTTTATGCCACTGACCACCATCACGCTTTCCGGTTTGCCGCCTGAGCGCATGGCGGCCGCATCAAGCCTGTCGAACTTTACCCGAACGCTGGCGGGTTCGATTGGTACGTCGATCACAACAACCCTGTGGACGAACCGTGAATCGATGCACCATGCCCAGCTGACCGAAGCGGTGAACCCGTTCAACCCGAACGCCCGGGAGATGTACAACCAGCTTCAGGGAATGGGTATGACGGAACAGCAGGCGTCCGGCTGGATTGCCCAGCAGATCACCAATCAGGGCCTGATTATCTCGGCAAATGAGATTTTCTGGATATCGGCGGGGATCTTTATCGTCCTGCTGGGGCTGGTGTGGTTTGCTAAACCCCCGTTTGGCGCCGGTAGCGGCGGCGGTGGCGCGCACTAATTCGCGTTGTCCAGAACGCGAAGTTTCGATAAAGCAGCGCTCCTGAAATCAATTCACGATAGTGAAAAGACAACGGGAGCGCATCATGCTGAACACACCCGCCGACAAGTACCAACCCTATCCCACGCTTCCCTGTCCGCTTGCCGCTGGCCGGAGCAACGCATCACCCGCGCGCCGCGCTGGCTCTCAACCGACTTACGCGACGGCAACCAGGCCCTTGCCGAGCCGATGGACTGCACCCGCAAGCTGCAGTTCTGGGATCTGCTGCTGGGCTGGGGCTTCCTACCCTCTCCCTGAGGGAGAGGGAAAAGGTGCACTAGATGTGCAGTTCCTGCAGTTTTTCTTTTGGCAGGGCCAGCTCTTCGTTGCTGTTCACGCGAACATCACGCTCGATGATGTGACGCGCGATTTCCTGCGCTTCTTCCAGAGAGTGCATCTGGTAAGTACCGCACTGGTAAACGTTCAGCTCAGGGATCTGGTTCTGCTCTTTCACCTTCAGCACGTCTTCCATCGCCGCTTTCCACGCATCAGCGACGCGTTTCTCTTCTGGCTGGCCAATCAGGCTCATGTAGAAACCGGTACGGCAGCCCATCGGAGAGATGTCGATGATCTCAACGCCGTTGCCGTTCAGATGGTCGCGCATGAAACCAGCGAACAGGTGTTCCAGGGTATGAATGCCTTTCTCCGGCATCACTTCTTTATTTGGCACGCAGAAACGCAGATCGAAGACGGTGATCGTGTCGCCGTGCGGGGTGTGCATGGTCTTAGCCACGCGTACTGCAGGTGCTTCCATACGGGTATGGTCGACAGTAAAGCTATCTAATAACGGCATACGTCACCTCCGATAGTGATTTTTTTTAAAATAAACTGAACTCTTCCACAGAATGCACGTCTGAGTATATGAAAGACGCGCATTTGTTATCATCATCCCTGAATTCAGAGATGTATATTTTGGCCACAGCGATGTGGCCTTTTTCTTTTCTGCTTAAGCCTGCTTCGCCAGAAACGCCTCAAACGACTCGGTATCCGCCGCTTCAACCTCTTTCTGACGCACCACGGACGCATCGCGTTCCGCGGCAAAATCTGCTTCACTCAGAATTTCTAACGGCTCCTGCATCAGCATCTCACGGTACTCCGCTGAGAGTGAACGTCCCGTGCCGCCAATGCCCTGATCGATCATAGAACGCAGAATACGCGCTGAGAACGTCAGTTCCGGGTTATCAAAGCACTCCACCAGCTGGTCGCAAATCTGTTGATATGCGTCGCCGCCATCGATGCTGTCCATCGTCCGGGCAACACGCTTCAGGTCACGGAACAGATCTTTGCCGACTTCCTTCAGCGGGAACTGTGCCGTTTCGCAGCCGATACCCAGCGTCAGACCCGGTTTACGTCCTTCCAGAATCACGCGATTCCAGTTTGTACGGGTACAGAGCAGTTCGTCTGAACTCATTTCCGGCGCATCCGCCAGCGCGCACCAGACCATAAATAGATCCAGGAAGCGAACCTGCTGCTCATCAACGCCAATCGGTGAGAACGGGTTAATATCCAGCGAGCGCACTTCAATGTATTCGATCCCGCCGCGCTGCAGCGCATCCGACGGGGTTTCACCGCTGCGCGTTACGCGCTTAGGACGAATAGGCGCATACAGCTCGTTTTCGATCTGCAGTACATTACTGTTGATTTGCAGGCGCTTGCCGTCTTTTTCGAGGCCGATTTTCTCGTACTCTTCCGACGGGGTTTTGATCGCCCGCTTCAATCCTGCCACATATTCGTGCAATTCGTTAAACGTAATACCGAGATTGCTTTGCGATTTATTGGTATAACCGAGATCGCTCAGGCGCAGAGAGGTGGCGTACGGGAGATAGTACATTCCGCACTCGGTTTTCTCGAACGGCAGCGTGGTCGGTTTCCCCTGCAGGAACGAAGAACAGATCGCCGGGGAAGCACCAAACAGATACGGGATCACCCAGCCGAAACGGTAATAGTTTCGGATCAGGCGGAAATAACCTTCAGAGATCGCGTCTTTATCCGTTTCACCGCATTTCGCCTGCCAGAACGCCATTGGCAGCGAGAAGTTGTAATGCAAGCCCGAGATCGTCTGCATCAACGCGCCGTAGCGGTTCTTCAGACCCTCGCGATAAAGCGTTTTCAGTCGACCGATATTCGACGTGCCATACTGCGCCAGCTCAATCTCCTGCCCTTGCTCGATATAGCAGGGCATGCTGAGCGGCCACATACGCTCATCGCCCATATTACGGGCGGTGTAGCGATGGATGTCGCGCAATATCGTCAGCATATGATCAATATCACCGTCCACCGGAGTGATAAACTCCAGCAGTGCTTCAGCGAAATCGGTAGTGATCCATTTATGTGTCAGCGCCGAGCCTAACGTCTTCGGGTGACCCGTCGTCGCTAAGCTACCGTCCGCGTTTACGCGCAGCGTTTCACGCTCAAGGCCACGCTGAATACCCTTCAGTGCCTGAGGGTGGTTTTCCAGCCAGGCCAGCGCCTGTGATACGTCCGGGATCAAATTGACCTCCCGCCTGTCAAAGTAATGTTACTCAGCATAATTGTAATGGTTGACGATTGAAGGTCGCGTATTCATTCCACCAATTAGTGCCACCACGTCATACCCTGTAGTGTTGCCCACGCCACAAGAACATAGCGCAACGCCTTGCCAAGGCACAAAAAAAAGAGCACCGGTCCCCAGGAGATGCGCATCCATCCCGCCAGCAGACACAGTAAATCGCCTATTACAGGCATCCAGCTTAATAACAGCGTGGCAGCGCCATAGCGTTTTAGCCAGCCGACTGCCTTTTCCTGCCAACGCGATTTTTCGCGAAGCGGAAAGAAGCGCCCAAGAATAACGTTAGTCAGCCCTCCAAGGCTATTACCCATTGTTGCTATTAATACAAGTAGCCAGGGCTGACTCACGCCGGACAACAGCATCGCCACCAGCACCACTTCCGAATTTCCCGGTAACAGCGTGGCGCTTAAAAAGCTGCTGGCGAATAATGAGGCGAGTGACAGCGCGTCACTCACAGTAAGCGCACATCCACCGCATCCATTCCCGCAGCACGCGCGGCCTGGATACCGAAATCAGCATCTTCAAACACGACGCATTTTGCCGCCGGGATGCCCATTAATTCTGCGCAGAGCAGGAAGGTATCCGGTGCGGGCTTGTGATTTTTAACATGATCGGCGGCGACCACGGCTGAAAAATAGTGGCGCAGGCCAAGATGGTTGAGTAATGCCTCAGCAATCGCACTTTCGCTGCCTGTTCCTACCGACATCGGGCGGCGCCCGTGCCACTCCTTTACCACATCAATCAACGGCAGAGGACGTACGGTATCTAAAAGCATTGCTTTTACCGCATCGGTTTTTTCGCGCGCGAGCAGATGCGGGTCGAGATCGGCCTGATTCAGTTCAATCACGGCCTGTGCAATACGCCAGGTGGGGGATCCGTTGAGGGCAATCATCGCCTGAAGATCGAAACGCATATCGTAGCGGCCCAGGACGTCAGTCCAGGCTTGACGATGCGTGGGTTCGGTATCCAGGAGAGTGCCGTCCATATCGAAGATCAAACCGTCATACTGTGCGTACATCGTGCTCTCGCTAAACGATTAACAAAGCATTACTTTATCGTAAATGGTGGTTTTTGTCGCTGATTGCGAAGTGATAACAACGAGAGTGATTAAGAACTAAACATTGAGGGGAATGACAAGAAGAGATGGTGCATCCGGGAGGATTCGAACCTCCGACCGCTCGGTTCGTAGCCGAGTACTCTATCCAGCTGAGCTACGGATGCATCGGGAAATGCTTTTAGAAACAGTAAATGGTGCATCCGGGAGGATTCGAACCTCCGACCGCTCGGTTCGTAGCCGAGTACTCTATCCAGCTGAGCTACGGATGCATCAGGGTACTGCTTTCAGAAATAGTAAATGGTGCATCCGGGAGGATTCGAACCTCCGACCGCTCGGTTCGTAGCCGAGTACTCTATCCAGCTGAGCTACGGATGCATCGGGATTTACTACTGTACTGCTCGATATTCATATCACTTCTAAAGCAATATGAAGTAATAGATGGTGCATCCGGGAGGATTCGAACCTCCGACCGCTCGGTTCGTAGCCGAGTACTCTATCCAGCTGAGCTACGGATGCAAAATGGCGGTGAGGCGGGGATTCGAACCCCGGATGCAGCTTTTGACCGCATACTCCCTTAGCAGGGGAGCGCCTTCAGCCTCTCGGCCACCTCACCACACAACGCCTCTTTCGAGTGCTTCGAGCAACTCATTAAGAGCTTCTCGTCGCTGCGTGGCGCATATATTACTTTCTGGGACTTATAAGTCAAACAATTTTCCAAAAGCTTTTATCGTTTGCACAAATCACACGCAATTCGCATGTAAAAGCCACAAAGAGGGTGTTTTATAAGCAGATTTTGCAGACATCTTCACAGAAAACATGTGCAGAAATGGCGGTGTTGAGACGAGTAAAGGGCAAAGGAGTGGTTAAAAAGAGAGCGATTGAAATTAAACGGTAACTTTGAGCAGGAAAAATAGCGGGAGGGTTGCGTCTCGCCCGACAGCGAGACGCAACAATATCAGTAACTGGACTGCTGGGATTTTTCAGCCTGGATACGCTGGTAGATCTCTTCACGGTGGACAGATACTTCTTTAGGGGCGTTAACACCAATACGTACCTGGTTACCCTTTACCCCTAAAACTGTCACGGTGACCTCATCCCCAATCATGAGGGTCTCACCAACTCGACGAGTCAGAATCAGCATTCTTTGCTCCTTGAAAGATTAAAAGAGTCGGGTCTCTTGTATCCCGGCATTATCCATCATATAACGCCAAAAAGTAAGCGATGACAAACACGTAAAGTGTAAGCAGTCACGGCATCACATTCTGTTAAACGTAAGTTTAGCCGATATACACAAACTCAACCTGACTTTATCGTTATCGATAGCACAGTGAACAAGACGCCATAACGTTACCGCTATGGCGTCTGCTTGTGCTTTGTAGTTATTACAGTTTCGCGCTTACCCAGCTTTCAACGCTGGCCAAAGCTTGCGGAAGTGCCGCCGCATCCGTACCACCGGCTTGCGCCATGTCCGGACGACCGCCCCCCTTGCCGCCCACCTGCTGAGCGACCATACCAATCAGTTCCCCTGCTTTTACGCGGTCAGTCACATCCTTAGAGACGCCCGCAATCAGAGAAACCTTACCTTCTGCCACCGTTGCCAGCACGATAACGGTAGAACCAAGCTGGTTCTTGAGATCGTCGACCATAGTACGCAGCATCTTAGGCTCAACGCCCGCCAGATCGCTGACCAGCAGTTTGACGCCCTTAATGTCTACAGCCTTGCTGGAGAGGTTTGCACTCTCCTGCGCCGCAGCCTGCTCTTTCAGCTGCTGCAGCTCTTTTTCCAGCTGACGCGTGCGATCCAGCGCAACGCGTACTTTCTCGCCCAGGTTCTGGCTATCACCTTTCAGCAGCTGCGCGATGTCGTGCAGCTGATCGCTCTGCGCATGCAGGCTGGCAATCGCACCTTCACCGGTCACCGCTTCGATACGACGCACCCCTGCAGCCGTACCGGATTCAGAAACGATGCGGAACAGGCCGATGTCACCGGTGCGCGATGCGTGCGTACCGCCGCACAGTTCAGTAGAGAAGTCGCCCATGCTCAGCACGCGAACGCGGTCGTCATATTTCTCGCCAAACAGCGCCATCGCACCTTTTTTCTTCGCGTCCTCAAGCTCCATGATGTGGGTCTCGATTGGCAGGTTACGACGGATCTGCGCGTTCACCAGATCTTCCACCGCGCGGATTTCAGACGGTTTCATCGCTTCAAAATGCGAGAAGTCGAAACGCAGCACTTTGTCGTTAACCAGAGAACCTTTCTGCGCAACGTGGGTACCCAGCACGTCGCGCAGGGCAGCGTGCATCAGGTGGGTTGCAGAGTGGTTCAGACGAATGCGCGCGCGGCGAGCTTCATCTACGTTAGCCTGTACGCCCTCGCCCACTTTCAGAGAACCGGAAACCAGTTTGCCCTGGTGACCAATCGCCTGACCGTATTTCTGGGTGTCGCTGACGCTAAAGCTGAAACCGTTGCCTTTCAGTTCGCCTTTATCGCCAACCTGACCGCCTGATTCGGCGTAGAACGGCGTTTTGTCCAGAATGACAACCGCATCCTGGCCCGCGCTGATGCTGTCCACGGCTTTACCGTCAACAAACAGGGCGGTCACTTTGCCGGTCAGTTCCAGCGCGTCATAACCTTTGAATTCAGACGCGCTATCAACGCGGATCATCGCGTTGTAGTCTGCACCAAAACCGCTGGATTCACGTGCACGACGACGCTGCTCTTCCATCGCGGCTTCGAAACCCGCTTCGTCAACTTTGATGTTGCGCTCGCGGCAAACGTCCGCCGTCAGGTCAACCGGGAAGCCGTAGGTGTCGTACAGGCGGAAAGCGGTCTCACCATCCAGCGTGTCGCCCTTGAGTTTCGCCAGCTCTTCGTCCAGCAGCGCCAGACCGCGCTCCAGCGTACGAGCAAACTGCTCTTCTTCGGTTTTCAGAACCTGCTCAACCTGCGCCTGCTGGCGTTTCAGCTCATCACCGGCTGAACCCATCACGCCAATCAGTGGCCCAACGAGTTTATAGAAGAAGGTGTCCTTCGCGCCCAGCATGTTGCCGTGACGGATGGCACGACGAATGATACGACGCAGCACGTAGCCACGGTTTTCATTCGACGGGATAACGCCGTCGGCAATCAGGAACGCACAGGAACGAATGTGGTCCGCGATAACGCGCAGCGATTTGTTGTTCAGATCGGTCGCGCCGGTAACTTCCGCAACGGCTTTGATCAGGGTGCTGAACAGGTCAATTTCGTAGTTGGAGTTAACGTGCTGCAGAACCGCGGCAATACGCTCCAGGCCCATACCGGTATCAACGGAAGGCTTCGGCAGCGGCTCCATCGTACCGTCGGCCTGACGGTTGAACTGCATGAAGACGATGTTCCAGATCTCAATGTAGCGATCGCCGTCTTCTTCCGGGCTGCCTGGAGGGCCACCCCAGATGTGGTCGCCGTGATCGTAGAAGATCTCGGTGCACGGACCGCAAGGGCCGGTATCACCCATCTGCCAGAAGTTGTCAGACGCGTATGGCGCGCCTTTGTTATCACCGATGCGAATAATACGCTCGCGCGGGATCCCGACTTCTTTTTCCCAGATTTCGTAGGCTTCGTCATCGGTTTCATAGACGGTAACCCACAGACGCTCTTTCGGCAGGTTGAACCAGTTTTCACCGGTCAGCAGTTCCCACGCATATTGAATGGCATCGTGTTTGAAATAGTCGCCGAAGCTGAAGTTACCCAGCATTTCGAAGAACGTATGGTGACGCGCGGTGTAACCGACGTTTTCCAGGTCGTTGTGTTTACCGCCCGCACGCACGCAACGCTGTGAGGTTGTGGCGCGGGAATAATTACGCTTGTCGAGACCAAGGAACACATCCTTGAACTGGTTCATCCCGGCGTTGGTAAACAGTAAAGTCGGGTCGTTGTTCGGTACCAGGGAGCTGCTGGCAACAACCTGGTGTCCCTTACTATGGAAAAAATCGAGAAACGCCTGACGGATCTCAGCGGTGCTCTTGCTCATAATTATCCTGAAATCAAGCTAACGAAATGTCGTAGCCAGCCTGTATCGGTAAACCGTTGGACAGACCAGCTACTGGAAAAAGTGGGAATAAGATAAGTTTTCTTTAGTGGGAAGTAAAATCCCGCATGCGTTCAATCGGCAAAATTACGCCAGATATCCTGAATATCTTCCATCAGAAAGCCGCGGTAGAGCAAAAAGCGCTGGATTTTGACTTTTTCTGAAAATTCACTCGGCAGAGGTTCGCCGTATTTGCGAATCGCCTGTTCTCTGGCCAGCTCGCACCAGTCAATATCACATTCGCGCATCGCTTTTTCGATGGACTCCCGGGCCACCCCTTTCTGGTTCAGCTCCTGCCGGATGCGCGCGGGCCCATATCCTTTACGGCCGCGGCTGGCGAGAAACCGCGAGGCAAAACGCTCGTCATCGAGATAACGATGCTCATAGCACCAGGCAATCACGCGGTCATAATCTTCCGCGGTGGCATCAATCTCTTCCGGCCCGTTTTTACTCATCAACGGAGCCGACAGTTTTCGCCGCAGCTCCTGTTCACTGTGGTCACGAACGGCCAGGATGCGCACCGCGCGGTCCAGTAAGCGTGCATACGCGGGTCGACGTGTTGTCGGTTCACTCATAAAAAACCTGCTGATTCAGAAATGCAAAAAGGGCCGCATCAGCAGCCCTTCATTTTTAAACGAGAGAATTAAAAGTCTTCGTTAGTTTCTTCAGCATCCGCGGCATCCACCACGAAATCAGGTTTGGAGTCCTGGTTGTTCAGCAGAAGCTCACGTACCTTCTTCTCAATCTCTTTCGCCGCAGCCGGGTTCTCTTTCAGCCATGAGATCGCATTCGCTTTACCCTGACCAATCTTGTCACCATTGTAGCTGTACCAGGCGCCCGCTTTTTCAATCAGCTTCTCTTTCACGCCCAGGTCAACCAGCTCGCCGAGGAAGTTGATCCCTTCGCCGTAGAGAATCTGGAACTCAGCCTGTTTGAACGGCGCGGCGATTTTGTTCTTCACAACCTTCACGCGGGTTTCGCTACCGACTACGTTCTCGCCCTCTTTTACCGCGCCGATACGGCGGATATCCAGACGGACAGAGGCGTAGAATTTCAGTGCGTTACCACCGGTAGTAGTTTCCGGGTTACCGAACATCACACCAATTTTCATACGGATCTGGTTGATGAAGATCAGCAGCGTGTTGGACTGCTTCAGGTTACCCGCCAGCTTACGCATCGCCTGGCTCATCATACGTGCCGCGAGGCCCATATGAGAGTCACCGATTTCACCTTCGATTTCGGCTTTTGGCGTCAGTGCCGCAACGGAGTCGACCACGATAACGTCAACGGCACCAGAACGCGCGAGCGCATCACAAATTTCCAGCGCCTGCTCACCGGTGTCCGGCTGAGAACACAGCAGGTTGTCGATATCCACGCCCAGCTTGCGGGCATAAACAGGGTCCAGCGCGTGCTCGGCATCGATAAACGCACAGGTTTTACCTTCGCGCTGTGCCGCGGCAATCACCTGCAGCGTCAGCGTGGTTTTACCGGAGGACTCTGGCCCGTAGATTTCTACGATACGGCCCATAGGCAGACCGCCAGCGCCCAGCGCGATATCCAGAGAAAGCGAACCGGTGGAGATGGTTTCCACATCCATGGAACGGTCTTCACCCAGGCGCATGATGGAGCCTTTACCGAATTGCTTTTCGATCTGGCCCAGTGCTGCCGCCAACGCTTTCTGTTTGTTTTCGTCGATAGCCATTATTACTCCTGTCATGCCGGGAGAAGCGACTGTGCTTCACCGTGGATTTCTGTTCTGTTGGTGCAATTATACTGTATGGTCATACAGTATCAAGTATTTTGTAGAAATTGTTGCCAGAGCGTTTTTAACGCATAAACGGTTGCCTGACGACGCACGCTTTCGCGATCGCCGCTGAAGCACTCCCGGCGGGTGATCCCTTCCCCTTTGGACGTGGCGAACCCAAACCAGACGGTGCCGACAGGCTTCACGTCGCTGCCGCCGTCCGGGCCCGCAATACCGCTAATGGAAATCGCGTAATCTGCCCGCGCCTCTTTGAGCGCGCCAATGGCCATCTCGATCACCACCGGTTCGCTGACCGCACCATGCTGTTCAAGCGTGGATTCACGCACGCCAATCATCTGTGCTTTAGCTTCGTTACTGTAGGTCACAAAACCGCGTTCAAACCAGGCGGAACTGCCGGCAATATCGGTAATCGCTTTCGCCACCCAGCCGCCGGTGCAGGATTCCGCGGTGGTGATTGTCGCACCACGCTGTTTAAGTGCAAGGCCAACGATCTCACTAAGCTGCATCAATTCATGGTCAGTCATTCTCGCTCCTGGCATCAGAAAAACGTGCTGCACAAGATAGCACTTTCTCGTCAGATGTGGGGATGCACTTCAGGTTTTACGAGGGGGCTTCAGAAAAAAGCCGGAGCAGGCGCCCCGGCAGTGGAAGATATTATTTCATGCTGTCAGCAAGGGTGTTCACATTGTGGCGAAACGCCTTAACGTAGGTGTCTGCCACCCCGCCTTTTGCCGACAGCGCTTCGGGGTAAAGCTCACCCCCAGGCTGCGCGCCCGTCGCCGACGCAATCTGTTTAACCAGACGCGGATCGAGCTGATTTTCCATAAACCAGGTTTTCACGCCGTCGGCTTTGATCTGATTGATAATCTCAGCGACCTGCGCCGCGCTGGCTTCGCTCTCGGAGGACAGCCCCTGCGGCGCCATAAACGTCACGCCGTAAGCGCGGCTGAAATAGCCGAACGCGTCATGGCTGGTCAGCACTTTACGCTTCGCCGGCGGGATCTGGCTAAAGCGCGTTTTGGCCCAGTTATTCAGCTGGCTAAGCTGCGCGATGTACGGTTTACCGGAGGCTTCCAGCGCGGCTTTGTCCTGCGGGTCCGCTTTCACCAGCCCGTTCAGGATATTTTGTGCATAGAGCGCCCCGTTCGCCGCGCTGTTCCACGCGTGCGGATCGGTAACGGTCTTTCCATCTTCCTCAAGCGTGTGAGTTTTCACCCCGGTTGAGGCGACGACCAACTGCCCTTTGAACCCCGAGGCTTTTACCAGACGATCAAGCCAGCCCTCCAGCCCCAGGCCGTTAACCACCACCACATCAGCCCTGCTCAGCGCCGCGCTGTCTTGCGGCGACGGCTCGAAGGTATGCGGATCGCCGTCCGGCCCCACAAGCGTTGTCACCTTCACATGGTCACCGCCTACCTCCTGGGTGATGTCCCCCAGTATCGAAAAGCTGGTCACCACATTCAGCGTTTTCGCCATCACGCCGTGCGACATCATCCCCAGCGCGAGCGCCACTACAAATCCTGTACGTTTCATCGTTTCCCCTTGCGTTAAAAAAGCACGCGCAGCCTGCTGCGTGTGCCGAATAAAACAGAGATAAAGAACAGCGTGCTGGCGGTGAGCACGATGGACGGCCCGGCCGGTAAACTCATCGCCCAGGAGAGGCTCAATCCCAGCCATGCGCAGAAAATACCGCTTATCCCCGCCATCAGGAGTAAGGCAGGTAACGTGCGCACCCAGCAGCGTGCCGCCACGGCCGGAAGCATCATCAGCCCGACGGCCATCAGCGTGCCGAGCACCTGAAAACCGGCTACCAGGTTAAGGACCAGCAGCGCCAGAAACAGTCCGTGCAGCAGCCCAGGCAGCCAGCGGGCGTTCACCTGTAGCCAGGCGGTATCAAACGCTTCTGTGACCAGCCCGCGATAAAACAGCGCCAGCGTGATAAGGGTGAACATACAAACGCCCGTGACAAACAGCGCGGCGTCGTTGTCCACGGCGAGGATAGAGCCAAACAGCAGATGCAGCAGATCGACATTCGACCCGCGAAGCGACACCAGCGTGACGCCCAGCGCCAGCGAGCCAAGATAAAACCCGGCAAAGCTGGCATCTTCTTTCAGCGGCGTGCGTCGACTGACCAGACCGGCCAGCAGCGCCACGGTAATTCCCGCGATAAAACCGCCAATACTCATCGCCAGCAGCGACATACCGCTGAGCAAATACCCCACGGCGACACCCGGTAAAATGGCGTGAGAAAGGGCATCGCCCATCAGGCTCATCCGACGCAGCTGAAGAAATACGCCGAGCGCGGTGGTGCTGACGGAGAGCGCCAGGCAAACCACCAGCGCGCGACGCATAAAGCCGTACTCAATAAACGGCTGAAAAAAGAGATGCCAGATCATGCCACCCTCACCCGCTCGGTTTTCCATTCTGGGACGTCAGCATCCAGCCGTAACGTCTGCGGGAAATGGCGCGACACGCGTTCGCTGTCGTGCAGTACCGCGAGCAGCGTTTGCCCCTGCATATACATCTCCAGCATTAAATCCATCAACACGCTGCAGGTGGCTTCATCGACTCCGGTAAAGGGTTCATCCAGCATCACCAGCGGCGCCTGCTGCACTAACACGCGGGCAAATAACATGCGCTGAAACTGGCCGCCGGAGAGCTCATCAATGGTGGATAACGCCATCGACTCCAGCCCGACGCGCTCAAGCGCGCTCCTGATGCGCAATCGCGTTTCGCGGCGAAACCCGGAAAGCAGCGAAATGCCCGGCCAGCAGCCCATGCTTACGACGTCCTGTACGGTCAGCGGAAATTGCGCCTCCAGCGCGTGACGCTGCGCCAGCCAGCCGATTACCGGGCGCTTCCCCTGCCAGCGAAAGCCGCCGCGCACGGGAGGAATGAACCCCGCCAGCGTTTTCAGCAGCGTGGATTTCCCGCAGCCGTTAGCGCCGATAATGGCGGTCATGCTTCCGCGCTCAATGGTGCCCGAGAGGGGCCGCGTAACGGGCTGACGTTCATAACCCGCGACCAGTTCATTCATCACAATCATGGCAATATCACCGCCCAGCGCACGGCCAGCCCGATAAAGACAACCAACACCAGCGCCAGCAAAAGCCGAACCAGAGCAGACAGAGAAAAAAGGGACGTTGACATTTCGACACCAAATCAAATGTTATAACATAACAATAATAAAAGGCAGTTAAGATGTAAATGGCGGGTTTGAAAAGGGAGTGTGGCGAAATGTTTCTGCGGGAAATAGGTGCGCGCGGGTGCCCTCTCCCACAGGGAGAGGGGGGGAATAAGGTGACTTACTGACTAAACGGTGACACAGCCGGCACGCGGGCCTGCGATACCGCCAGCCCCAGCTGCCATACGGCCATCGCATAGTGAGTGCTGTGGTTATAACGGGTGATGGTGTAGAAGTTCGGCATGCCGTACCAGTACTGATAGCCGGTTCCCACGTCCAGACGCAGCAGACTCACCTGATCAACATTGCCCAGCGGCTGCGTTGGCGTTAAGCCTGCCGCCGTCAGCTGCGCAACGCTGTATTTGGTTTTGAATCCATTTTCCAGGCCAAACGCTTCGCCGTTCGCCTGCACCGCAACCTGGCCGCCCGGCGTCCAGCCGTGCGCTTTGAAGTAGTTCGCCACGCTGCCGATGGCATCCACCGGATCCCACAGGTTAATGTGACCATCGCCGTTAAAGTCGACCGCGTACTGCTTATAGGAGGACGGCATAAACTGGCCGTAGCCCATTGCACCGGCAAACGACCCTTTCAGATCGAGCGGATCGTCCTGCTCGTTGCGCGCCATCAGCAGGAAGGTTTCTAGCTCGGAAGAGAAATACTCCGCGCGGCGCGGATAGTTAAAGGAGAGCGTCGCCAGCGCATCCAGAATGCGGGTTTTACCCATCACGCGGCCCCAGCGGGTTTCCACACCGATGATCCCGACGATGATTTCCGGCGGTACGCCGTAGACCTGCCACGCCCGGTTGAGCGCATCTTCATACTGATTCCAGAACGCCACGCCGTTTTGCACGTTGTCCGGGGTAATAAACTGTTTACGGTAGCGCAGCCACGCGCCGTTCGGCCCGCTCGGCGCCTGGGCCGTCGGCGCCTGCCTGTCCATCAGGCGCAGCACGTAGTCCAGACGCTTCGCCTGAGACAAAATTTCGTGCAGCTGTTGTCTGTCAAAGCCGTGTTTGCTCACCATTTTATCGATGAACTGCTCGGCCGCCGGGTTATTCGCGAAGTCGCCGCCCATCTGCATCATATTGTGCTGCGGCTCCAGCAGGAATCCTCCGGAAGGCGCGCCCGCCGTTTGCTGAACGGCTTCGGTCTTAGGTTTGCTACTACAGGCAGACAGCAGAATAAGCGCAGGCAACAGCGCTGCATAACGACGCTTGAACATGAGACATCCATTTAACGGGTTCGATAAGAACCCAGTATGGTAAAGCATCCCCAACACCTCAAGGAAGCGGTACGCACCTCCCCCACGCAAATCCGCCCTTTTTTCCACCGAAAATCATTGCCCCCATCAATTAACTTTCAAAATAATCCATTTTTCTTTCATTGTGAGATCTAATTAACACTTTAAAACCTTTCAAAGTGATTATTATTAGCCCAGCCAGACAAAAACAATAAAGCCCCACAGGAGAGAAGAATGATAGAAACCATCACCCACGGCGCCGAGTGGTTCATCGGGCTGTTTCAGAAAGGCGGAGAAGTGTTCACCGGCATGGTGACCGGGATCCTGCCCCTGCTGATCAGCCTGCTGGTGATCATGAACGCGCTGATCAACTTTATCGGCCAGCAGCGCATTGAACGCTTCGCCCAGCGCTGTGCCGGGAATCCGTTGTCCCGCTACCTGGTACTGCCGTTCATCGGCACCTTCGTGTTCTGCAACCCGATGACCTTAAGCCTCGGCCGCTTCATGCCGGAAAAGTACAAGCCGAGCTACTACGCCGCCGCCTCCTACAGCTGCCATTCCATGAACGGCCTGTTCCCGCACATCAACCCCGGCGAACTGTTTGTCTATCTCGGGATCGCCAGCGGCCTCACCACCCTTGGCCTGCCGCTCGGCCCGCTGGCGGTGAGCTACCTGCTGGTCGGCCTGGTCACCAACTTCTTCCGCGGCTGGGTGACCGACCTCACCACCGCCATTTTTGAGAAAAAAATGGGCATCCAGCTTGAACAGAAAGTCCATCTTTCAGGAGCCACAGCATGAACCGGATCCGCATTGAGAAAGGCACGGGCGGCTGGGGCGGCCCGCTGGAGTTCGACGCCACCGAAGGCAAAAAGATCGTCTACATCACCGCGGGTACACGCCCGGCGATCGTCGACAGGCTGCGCGAGCTGACCGGCTGGGAAGCGGTCGACGGCTTCAAGGAGGGCGAACCGCCGGAAGCGGAAATCGGCGTGGCGGTGATCGACTGCGGCGGCACGCTGCGCTGCGGTATCTATCCGAAGCGCCGCATTCCAACGGTGAATATTCACTCCACCGGAAAATCCGGCCCGCTGGCGCAGTACATCCTTGAGGACATTTATGTCTCAGGCGTGAAGGAGGACAACATCACGCTGGTGAACGGGACTCCCGCGCCGCAAAAAGCGGCCCCGCGCGAGTACGACACCAGCAAGAAAATCACCGAGCAGAGCGACGGCCTGCTGGCGAAGGTCGGGATGGGCATGGGTTCCGCCGTGGCGGTACTGTTCCAGTCCGGGCGCGACACCATCGACACGGTGCTGAAGACCATCCTGCCGTTTATGGCGTTCGTCTCGGCGCTGATCGGCATCATCATGGCGTCCGGCCTGGGCGACTGGATTGCCCACGGCCTCGCCCCGCTCGCCAGCCATCCGCTCGGGCTGGTGACGCTGGCGCTGATCTGCTCCTTCCCGCTGCTGTCGCCGTTCCTCGGCCCGGGCGCGGTGATCGCCCAGGTCATCGGCGTGCTGATTGGCGTGCAGATTGGTCTGGGGAACATCCCTCCGCACCTCGCCCTGCCCGCCCTGTTTGCCATTAACGCCCAGGCGGCGTGCGATTTCATCCCCGTTGGGCTGTCGCTGGCCGAAGCGCGCCAGGACACCGTGCGCGTGGGCGTGCCGTCCGTACTGGTCAGCCGCTTCCTGACGGGCGCGCCGACGGTGCTGATTGCCTGGTTTGTCTCCGGCTTTATTTATCAATAAGAGGTTCCTGCGATGACCATCATTTACCAGACCACCATTACCCGCATCGGCCAGAGTGCGGCCGACGCGCTGAGCGACCAGATGCTGATCACCTTCCGCGAAGGGGCGCCTGCGGATATCGAAGAGTTTTGTTTTATCCACTGCCACGGCGAGCTGAAGGGTGAACTGAAGGCCGGGAGCCAGCTGGAGCTGGGCGAGGCGCGCTATGCCGTGACCGCCGTCGGCGATGTGGCCGAGCAAAACCTGCGCGAGCTGGGCCACATCACCCTGCGTTTCGACGGCCAGCCGCAGGCGGAATACCCCGGCACGGTTCACGTGGCGGGCCCGGTTCCGCAGGCTGTCACCCCAGGCTGCACGTTAAAATTTGTTGCGTAATTAAGGAGAATCACATGAGTCAGGTTGCCGTTGTCATTGGTGGGGGACAAACCTTAGGCGAGTTCCTCTGCCGTGGGCTTGCCGCAGAGGGCTACCGCGTGGCGGTCGTGGACATTCAGAGTGAAAAAGCCGCCCGCGTGGCGGATACCATTAACACCGAGTTTGGCGAAGGGATGGCGTACGGGTTTGACGCCGACGCCACCAGCGAGCAGAGCGTGATGGCGCTGGCCCGCGGCGTGGACGAGATTTTTGGGCGTACCGACCTGCTGGTCTACAGCGCGGGGATTGCGAAAGCGGCCTTTATTAGCGATTTCGAACTGGGAGATTTTGACCGCTCGCTGCAGGTCAATCTGGTGGGCTATTTCCTCTGCGCCCGCGAGTTTTCCCGTCTGATGATCCGCGACGGCATTCAGGGGCGCATCATTCAGATCAACTCCAAGTCAGGGAAAGTGGGCAGCAAGCACAACTCCGGCTACAGCGCGGCGAAGTTTGGCGGCGTGGGGCTGACGCAGTCTCTGGCACTGGACCTGGCCGAATACGGCATTACCGTTCACTCTCTGATGCTGGGCAATCTGCTGAAATCGCCGATGTTCCAGTCCCTGCTGCCGCAGTATGCCACCAAGCTCGGCATCAAAGCGGAAGAAGTGGAACAGTACTACATCGATAAAGTGCCGCTCAAGCGCGGGTGCGATTATCAGGACGTGCTGAACATGCTGCTGTTTTACGCCAGCCCGAAAGCCTCGTACTGCACCGGGCAGTCGATTAACGTCACCGGCGGGCAGGTAATGTTCTGAACGAGTGGGCAGATGCCCTCACCCTCTCCCACAGGGAGAGGGGATAAAACAAGGAGCCGATATGGTCACCGCACTCATCACCGTTGCCGCCCTCGCCTGGATCTGCCAGATGGCGTTCGGCGGCTGGCAAATCCACCAGTTTAACCGCGCGTTTGACGCCCTGTGCCAGAAAGGTCGCGTCGGGGTCGGACGTTCCGGCGGACGCTTTAAACCGCGCGTGGTCGTCGCCGTTGCGCTGGATGAAAACAATAACGTCTGCGATTCACTCATCATGCGCGGCATGACGGTGTTTGCCCGTCCGGCGAAAATCCAGGCAATCAACGGCATTTCGCTGCAGGAATTACGGCCTGATGTGATCTTTCCCCATGATCCACTCTGTCAGAATGCACTATCATTAGCGCTTAATCTGAAACATGGATAATTTCGTTGTGAAAGCTATAGTCTTGCGAAATTATCATTTCGCAACCTAAGGAACGAAGCGCCTATGAAACCTCGTCAGCGGCAGGCGGCCATTCTCGAACATCTGCAAAAGCAGGGAAAATGTTCGGTAGAGGATCTGGCCCACTACTTTGACACCACCGGCACGACGATACGCAAGGACCTGGTATTGCTCGAAAACTCTGGCGCCGTCATTCGAACCTACGGCGGCGTGGTGCTCAATAAAGACGAAGCGGACCCGCCTATCGATCACAAAACGCTGATCAACACCCACCAGAAGGCGCTGATCGCCGAAGCTGCGGTGAAATTTATCCACGATGGCGACTCGATTATCCTCGACGCCGGCAGCACCGTCCTGCAGATGATCCCCCTGCTCAGCCGCTTTAATAACATCACGGTGATGACCAACAGCCTGCACATCGTCAACGCTCTGTCGGAGTTCGACAGCGAGCAGACTATCCTGATGCCCGGCGGCACCTTCCGCAAAAAATCGGCGTCGTTTCACGGCCAGCTTGCGGAGAATGCCTTCGAGCACTTCAGCTTTGATAAACTGTTTATGGGCACCGACGGCATCGACCTGAACGCCGGCGTTACGACGTTCAACGAGGTGTTCAGCGTCAGCAAAGCGATGTGCAACGCCGCGCGGGAAGTGATTTTGATGGCAGACTCGTCGAAGTTTGGCCGCAAAAGCCCCAACATTGTCTGTAGCCTTGAAAGCGTTGATAAGCTGATTACCGACGCGGGTATCGACCCGGCGTTCAAAAAAGCGCTGGAAGAGAAAGGCATCGACGTGATCGTAACCGGAGAGAGAGATGAGTGATTTTCTGTTAGAAACGGCCCGCCAGACGCTGATGCTGGAACTGCAGGAAGCCAGCCGCCTGCCTGAACGTCTGGGCGAGGATTTTGTCCGCGCCGCCAACACCATTATCCACTGCGAAGGTAAAGTGATCGTGGCGGGCATCGGTAAATCCGGCCATATCGGCAAAAAGATTGCCGCGACCCTCGCCAGCACCGGCACCCCGGCGTTCTTCGTGCATCCTGCAGAGGCGCTGCACGGCGATCTGGGAATGATAGAAAGCCGCGACGTGATGCTGTTTATCTCCTACTCCGGTTCGGCCAAAGAGCTGGACCTGATTATTCCGCGCCTGCAGGAAAAATCGGTCGCCCTGCTGGCGATGACCGGAAAATCCCGCTCGCCGCTCGCGCTGGCCGCCAAGGCGACGCTGGATATTTCCGTTGAGCGTGAAGCCTGTCCGATGCACCTCGCCCCGACCTCCAGCACCGTTAACACCCTGATGATGGGCGACGCGCTGGCGATGGCCGTGATGCAGGCGCGCGGCTTTAACGAAGAAGATTTCGCCCGTTCGCATCCGGCGGGCGCGCTCGGGGCACGCCTGCTCAACAAGGTTCACCACCTCATGCGCACCGACGATGCCATTCCGCAGGTCAAACTCGATACCAGCGTCATGGACGCGATGCTGGAGCTGAGCCGCACCGGTCTGGGGCTGGTTGCGGTCTGCGATGATAGCGGGAACGTTAAGGGCGTGTTCACCGACGGTGACCTGCGCCGCTGGCTGGTGGGCGGCGGCAGGCTGGAAACCAAAGTGTCGGATGCCATGACCAAAGGCGGGCTGACGCTCAACGCCGGGAGCCGCGCCATAGAAGCCAAAGAGGTGCTGATGAAGCGCAAAATCACCGCCGCACCGGTGGTGGATGATTCCGGCAGGCTGTGCGGCGCCATCAACCTGCAGGATTTCTATCAGGCCGGGATTATCTAACCCTTCAGCCCGAGGCGCTTCGCCAGCCGGTGCAGGCTGGCGACGTCCATCTCCAGCGCCCGGGCTAAGAACCATGCGAGAAAGTCCCATCCTGAGACGGCACTGCTCGCAGAAATAGCCCACCATGATAATTAAAATATAAATTCCGGAATTACCGCTGCATATTTTCGCTGAAGCGCAGCGTCAGGATCTGAACTGGAAAATAACCCTCGAACCGCAGGAAATGGTCGAGCGCGGTACCAATAACAAGGGTCAGATTCGCGCTTCTGTCGTCACTGAAGACCGGATGAAGGAGGCTTTCGCTCTGCTGAAATCGCTTCCTGCTTGACCCAAAGCCTCCTGCCACGCTGGCTTAACCTTCTGATTTTATTATTCACCGCCTTGATATCACGGGGCTTTTTTTTACGCATTCTATTCATCAAATAAATACAAAATAGATATATCATCGCTATCAATCCTTTATTTATAATTTCCGTGAATACTTTAATGTAAAACAGCTTAAAAGCATCATCCTGATTTATTATTTGCATCCAGCTCAGCCTGAAAATATATTCATCAGCCGGATGGCAAATCATGGCGAATTTTTATAAATAACTCAATTATCTTTCTCGCTATTTAACACAAGCGAAGAATGCGGAATATATTTATTCCGCAAAAGTTCTACATTTTCAGCATCTTTTTTATCGGTATGCCGCTATGCGCCAGCCATTGAGGAAGTCGCGGAGGTTGCGCCGTGCAGTAGCTGGTTCAGGAACGTAACACCAGCGCGTCGTAGCCGCGCCAGCGGTAGTTGACCATGGAGATCAGCCAGCAGGCGACAAACAGCCCGACCACCACAAACCCGGCGTTGCCCAGGTTGTCGTTGACCGCGCCAATCAGATCCCAGACGCCGCCGCTGAGGGCAAACTTGTCCATCAGCAGACCCAGCGCTTCCAGCCCGCCGATAAACAGCGCCACCATCACGGAGGTGCCGGTGATGGTCATGTTGTAGTAGAGCTTGCGCTGCGGCTTGTTAAACGCCCAGCTGTAGGCGCCCACCATCAACAGGTTGTCGAGGGTATCCACCAGCGCCATGCCGCTGGCGAAGAGCGCCGGGAAGATCATGATTGACCACACCGACATCCCGCTGGAGGCGCTGGCGGCAGAGATCCCCAGCACGCCAATCTCGGTGGCCGTGTCAAAGCCGAGGCCAAACAGGAAACCGACCAGGTACATCTGCCAGCTTTTATTCACCAGACGGAAGGTTTTGCCAAACAGCCAGTTCATGACGCCGCCCTGCGCAGGCAGCGTGATGTCGCCCTGCACGGGCCTGCCGCGTTTCAGCGCCTGGAAACTGCGCCAGACGCCGCGCAGGATCACCATGTTCACCAGCGCCATTGCCAGCAGGAAGGTGGCGGAAACGGCGGTGCCAATGAGACTGCCGGTTTCGTGGAACCACGCCATATTCTTCTGAAACGCCGTGGCGGTGGCGGCGATGGCAACGGAGGCCAGCACCACGATGGTGGAGTGCCCCAGCGAGAACCAGGCCCCCACGCCGGACGGACGCTTGCCCTGCTGCATCATCTTACGCGTCACGGTATCAATGGCCGCGATGTGGTCAGCATCCACCGCATGGCGCAGCCCGTAGCACCACGCCAGCAGGCTGGCCGCCATCAGCGCCGTGCTGCCGCTGAAGGTGTGCCATGCCCATCCCCAGGCCAGCAGGTTTGCCATTACCAGAGCCAGCAGCAGAAGCGCGGCGCGAGGTTCGTTGCGTAACAGTCGTAACATTTTAAGTCCTTAGTGAACATGACCGGGCAGCGGCGATCGCCGCCTGCCCGAAGGAGATCGCTCCGTCACCTGCGGGCAGGCGCGAAGGAAAAAGAAGCGTAAAGTCAGAAAGATAATGACGCAGGCGCGCGCGCAGCAGACGGTTGTGTAACACCCCGCCGCTGAGACAGACTGTCGACAGCGACAAGCGTCGGGCATGGCGTGCGGCGAGAAGCGCCAGCCCTTTTGCCAGCGCGTCGTGAAACGCCCAGGCGCGCTCGCAGGGCTCTGCCTGCCAGCTCAGCCACTGCTGCCAGAAATGCGCGAGGTTATCCGCGTCCAGCGTCACCGGATGATCAACACCCGCGCACTGCGCCGCCAGCGCTTCCAGCCGACAGGCCGCTTCACCTTCCCAGGATTGGGTTTCGATACCCAGCGCGCAGGCAACGGCGTCAAACAGGCGACCGCAGGACGAGGCCTGCGGCGCGTTGATACCGCGCCGGATCGCCGTTGCCAGCAGCGGCCAGTTCTGGCGCTGTACCGCGCGCGTTTCCGGGTATTGCTGCCAGTCAGGGACAAACGCCAGGCAGTGGGCGAGCAGGTTGCGCCACGGCTGCCGCGCCGCCAGATCGCCGCCCGGCAGCGCAACGGCAGGCAGCCCGGCCAGACGCTCGCACTCAAGATAGTTCACCCGCAGGCACTCCCCGCCCCACAGCGCCCCGTTTTCACCCATGCCGATGCCGTCCAGCGTCAGGGCAATTGCGTCTCCGCCGTCGAGCGGCCAGCCGTTTTCGGCGAGACACGCCGCCGCGTGGGCGTGATGATGCAGGACGGTTTCGACCGGCAGCCCCTGCGCCTGCGCCCACTGGCGCGCGCGGTACCCCGGATGGGCATCGCATACCACTCGCGCCGGCTGGAAGGCGTAAATGTCCTGCATCACCGACAGCGCGGAACGCCACTGCGCTTCGACTCCCTCGTCACCGAGATCGCCAAAATGCTGGCTCAGCACCGCCTGGCTGCCACGCACCAGGCAGAAGGTGTTTTTCATCTCCGCGCCGGTGCACAGCATGGCGGGAATATTCTCGAAACCCGCAGGCAACGTGATGGCATCCGGCACAAAACCGCGCGCCCGGCGCAGCATCGCGCCGTCCCGATCCATCACCGAATCGTCCATCCGCTGCAGGATATCGCGATTGTGCAGCAGGAAGCCGTCCGCGATATCGCCGAGCTCATTCAGCGCCTGCTGGTTGGTCATGGCAGGCGGTCTGCCGCTGAGGTTGCCGGAGGTCATCACCAGCGGGCGCTGACAGTCCATCATCAAAAGATGCTGCAGCGGGTTAGCGGGAAGCATGATGCCAATACAATCGAGCCCCGGTGCAATCTCTTCGGGAAACCCGGGAAGCGAGGCTTTTGGGGTCAGCACAATCGGCGCTGCGGAGGAGCGTAACAGCGTCTGGATCGCCTCCGGCACGCCGTCCGCATTGAGGATCATCACCGCCAGCGGCTTCGACGGGCGCTGCTTGCGTGACCGTAATTTCACTATCGCCTGTGGGTTTTGCGCATCGCAGACGAAATGAAAACCGCCCAGCCCTTTGACCGCGACAATACCGCCGCTTTTCAGCATCGCCACCGCAGCGCCCAGCGCAGCCTCGCGGTCAGCGGTGATGTCGCCCGCACGCCACTCAAGCGCGGGTCCGCAGTCCGGACAGGCTACCGGCTGGGCGTGAAAGCGGCGGTCGGCAGGATTGCGGTACTCCGCTTCACAAGGCACGCAGAGCCGGAATGGCGCCATTGCCGTGGCCGGACGGTCATAGGGCATGGCGCGGATAATAGTAAACCGCGGCCCGCAGTGGGTGCAGTTGATAAACGGATAGCGATAGCGGCGCTCGCGCGGATCGCGCATTTCAGCCAGACACGCCGGACAGGTCGCGGCATCGGGGACTATCTGGGTGTCCATCGTCCCGCCCGCGCTGTGGCGGATGGTAAAATCCTCCGGCACGTGCGTCCAGGTAAACGGCTGCGTTTCAACGTGGTCAATGCGTGCCAGCGGCGGGCAGTCCTGATGCAGCCTCGCGGTAAAGGCCCCCCCATTACCCGCGAGGCGCACCAGCACGCCCTCTCCGTCATTGCAGACGTCACCGGTCAACTGAAGCGCCTGCGCCAGCTGCCAGACGAAGGGCCGAAACCCCACGCCCTGCACCTTGCCGCGCACGCGCAGCTGTACGCCGTTACTACTCATGGCGGATCAGAACAGCAGAGATGACGACGTATCGAACGCCGCGCGGCGGCGCTTTTCGGCGCTCATCTGCTCAAGCTTGTCGCGATCCACGCAGACCAGCGCATGCGTCGGGCAGGCTTCCATGCAGGCCGGACCGGCGTCACGGTGGTAGCACAGGTCACATTTGTTGGCTTCGGCTTTCTCCGCGCGCACGCTCAGCCCCATGCCGCTGTTGCGTACCACCGGACGGACAACCACCTCCATCGCGCCGTACGGGCAGGCGACCACGCAGGTTTTGCAGCCAATGCAGCGCTCCTGCATCACGTGCACAAAGCCTTTCTCGCGTTTAATCGCCCCGTTCGGGCAGACGTTCGCGCACGGTGCGTCTTCGCACTGGCGACAGATGGCGGCGGTGGAAATATTCACGCCTTTGATGACGTGGATGCGCGGCAAAAACGTGTCAGGGGTAAGCGACGCGCAGTCCTGCTCCGCCTGATGGGAAACCACGCACGCCACTTCACAGGTACGGCAACCAATACACTTACTGGCATCGGCCATAATAAAACGGTTCATCTGCTTCTCCAGCATTACAGTTATGCGCGGAGATATTCATAAACCGTGCCAATAATTAACTTATTGATTTTATGTGAATTTAAAAATTACGGCGGCGCTGTCATCGTCACTTATGACGATGACAGCTGTCGACATCAGCGGTGCGGGCCGTCAATAACGGAGTCGCGCAGGACAAGCTCGCCGGAGAAGGTTTGCTTATATTTAAACTCACCGCCGTCGAGCATGAAGATCAGGCGGCTGATGGTTTCTTTGATCATCTCCGTCACCGGAATACGCACGCTGGAAAGCGACGGCACGATGTAGGGCGCGATGGCCACGTCGTCAAAACCGATCACCGACACCGCGTCCGGGGTGGCTACGCCGCTGTCGTGAAGTTGCTTCATGGCGCCAATCGCCATATCGTCATTACTCGCCACCAGCGCCGTAAAGCGTTCACCGCGAGCAAGCAGTTCGGTCACCGCCGCCGCGCCGCTGGCGGGGTTCCACTTCCCCTGCGCAATCAGCCCCTCGCGCAGCGGAATACCGTGCTGCGCCAGCGCGTACCGGTAGCCGGAGAGACGCTCAACCCCGGTGGGAGAATCCAGCGAGCCGGTGATAAACGCGATCTCCCGGTGCCCTTTAGCAATCAGCTGCGACACCGCCTCCTGACACGAGGCTTTATGATCCGACCAGACGCTGTGGCTGCTGTTTTTCCGCAGGCGGCGGTTGAGCACCATAATGGGCTGCTCGCACTTCTCGACGATCTCATCCATCTCTTCCACGCTCAGAAAACGCGGATAGATGATCACCGCGTCGCAGCGCATATCGAGCAGGTACTGGATCGCCTCGCGCTCCTCATCCGCGCTGTGCTTGCCGTCCGCGAGGATCAGCTGCCGCCCCTTTTCTTCCGTCATGCGCGCGGCGTGAAACAGCAGTTCGCTAAAGTAGACGCCGTGATAGAGGGTGTTAGTCACCACCAGCCCCAGCGTCTGGGTACGTTTGGTCGCCAGGTTTCGCGCCAGCAAATTTGGGCGATAGCCGCTCTCTTCAATGGCCTGAAACACCCGGTCTTTGGTCTCCTGGCTGACATAGCCATTGCCCGACAGCACCCGGGATACCGTCGCTTTCGAAACGCCTGCCCGCTTCGCCACTTCAAGCATCGTGGTCATGTTGTTATTCCGTCTGAATCTGATGAAGCGCAGTGTACTGCACTGCAGAAAAATTGTCGCAGCGGCGAAATCACGCTTCCGATACCCCATTGCGATCTGCATCACGAAACGAAAAAATGGTCAAAAAGCGATCTTGTTTCATTCATAGAAACTCATGATGATTATGTGGAACCGGTTTCCTACATGTCTCACAACAATAACAGGATCACATCCGATGGCCAAAAATTACGCTGCGCTGGCGAACGACGTTATCAGCGCGCTGGGCGGCAAAGAGAACATCGTCGCCGTCACCCACTGCATGACGCGACTGCGTTTCGTTCTGAAAGACGAAACTCTCACCGACGCTGCGCGCCTGAAAAGCATCAGCGGCGTGCTCGGCGTGGTGCGCAACGACAACCAGTGCCAGGTGATTATTGGCAACACGGTTTCACAGGCGTACCGCGAAGTGGTGAGCCTGCTGCCCACAAACCTCCAGCCCGCAGCGCCGGAAGGTCCGCAGAAGATGACCTTACGCCGCATTGGCGCCGGGATCCTCGACGCGCTGATCGGCACCATGTCCCCGCTGATCCCGGCGATCATCGGCGGCTCGATGGTCAAGCTGCTGGCGATGATCCTCGAGATGACCGGCGTGCTGCCAAAAGGCGCGCCAACCCTCACAATACTGACCGTCATCGGCGACGGGGCGTTCTTCTTCCTGCCGCTGATGGTGGCGGCCTCGGCGGCGGTGAAGTTCAAAACCAACATGTCGCTGGCCATCGCCATCGCGGGCGTGCTGGTGCACCCGAGCTTTATCGAGCTGATGGCGAAAGCCGCGCAGGGCGAGCACGTTGAGTTCGCCTTTATTCCGGTAACGGCGGTGAAATACACCTACACCGTCATCCCGGCGCTGGTGATGACCTGGTGCCTGTCCTACATCGAGCGCTGGGTGGATCGCATTACCCCGGCGGTGACGAAAAACTTCCTCAAGCCGATGCTGATCGTGCTGATTGCCGCCCCGCTCGCCATCGTATTGATTGGCCCGCTGGGGATCTGGATCGGTAGCGCCATCTCCGCGCTGGTCTACACCATTCACGGCTACCTGGGCTGGCTCTCCGTCGCCATCATGGGCGCGCTCTGGCCGCTGCTGGTGATGACCGGGATGCACCGCGTGTTTACGCCGACCATCATTCAGACCATTGCCGAAACGGGCAAGGAAGGGATGGTGATGCCGTCGGAAATCGGCGCCAACCTGTCGCTCGGCGGCTCGTCGCTGGCGGTGGCGTGGAAAACCAAAAACCCGGAGCTGCGTCAGACGGCTCTGGCAGCGGCAGCCTCCGCCATTATGGCGGGGATCTCTGAACCGGCCCTGTACGGCGTGGCGGTACGCCTGAAGCGTCCGCTGATTGCGAGCCTGATCAGCGGCTTTATCTGCGGGGCGGTCGCCGGCATGGCCGGTCTTGCCAGCCACTCGATGGCGGCACCGGGGCTGTTCACCAGCGTGCAGTTCTTCGACCCGGCCAACCCGATGACCATCGTCTGGGTATTCGGCGTGATGGGGCTGGCAGTGGTGCTGTCGTTTGTGCTGACCCTGCTTTTAGGGTTTGAGGATATCCCGGTCGAAGACGAAGCTGAAAAAGCGCGCGCCCTGCAGACCGCACCGGTACAGAACAGCGCAGCAAAAGCATAAATTGAAAGCGAGGTAAGAATGTCTGTTTTTCCACAAGGATTTTTATGGGGCGGCGCGCTTGCCGCCAACCAGAGTGAAGGTGCTTACCGTGAAGGCGGTAAAGGGCTGACGACGGTCGATATGATCCCCCACGGCGCGAATCGCCTGGCGGTGAAGATCGGTAAGGAAAAGCGTTTTTCGCTGCGTGACGACGAGTTCTACCCGAGCCACGAAGCGATTGATTTTTACCATCGCTATAAAGAGGACATCGCCCTGATGGCGGAGATGGGCTTTACGGTGTTCCGCACCTCGATCGCCTGGAGCCGCCTCTACCCGAACGGCGACGAGCCGCTGCCGAACAAAGAAGGCATTGCCTTTTATCGCGCGGTATTTGAGGAGTGCAAAAAGTACAACATCGAGCCGCTGGTCACCCTGTGCCACTTCGACGTTCCGATGCACCTGGTGACGGAGTACGGCTCGTGGCGCAACCGCAAGATGGTCGATTTCTTCGCCCGCTACGCCCGCACCTGCTTCGAGGAGTTTAACGGGCTGGTGAAATACTGGCTGACCTTCAACGAAATCAACATCATGCTGCACAGTCCGTTCTCCGGTGCGGGGCTGGTGTTTGAGGAAGGTGAAAACGAGGATCAGGTGAAATACCAGGCCGCGCACCACGAGCTGGTGGCGAGCGCGCTGGCGACCAAAATCGCCCACGAGGTGAACCCGGAAAACCAGGTCGGCTGCATGCTGGCGGGCGGGAATTTCTACCCGTACTCCTGCAAACCGGAAGACGTGTGGATGGCGCTGGAGAAAGACCGCGAGAATCTGTTCTTTATCGACGTGCAGGCGCGCGGCAGCTATCCGGCCTACTCTGCCCGCGTGTTCCGCGAAAAAGGCGTGGTGATTGTGAAAGATCCTGGCGACGATCTGCTTCTGAAAAACACCGTCGACTTTGTCTCGTTCAGCTATTACGCCTCGCGCTGCGCGTCGGCGGACATGAACGCGGGCAACACCAGCGCGGCGAACATCGTGAAGTCCCTGCGCAACCCGCATATTCAGGTGAGCGAATGGGGCTGGGGCATCGACCCGCTCGGCCTGCGCATCACCATGAACATGATGTATGACCGCTACCAGAAGCCGCTGTTCCTGGTGGAGAACGGACTCGGGGCGAAGGACGAGATCGACGCCAGCGGCGAGATTAACGACGACTACCGCATCAGCTACCTGCGCGAGCACATCCGCGCCATGGGCGATGCGATTGAGGACGGCGTGCCGCTGATGGGCTACACCACCTGGGGCTGTATCGACCTGGTGGCAGCCTCCACGGGCGAGATGAGCAAGCGCTACGGGTTTGTGTACGTTGACCGCGATGACGCCGGGAACGGCACGCTGGACCGCAAGCGCAAGAAATCGTTCTGGTGGTATAAGAAGGTGATTGCGAGTAACGGGGCGGATCTGGAGTAGCCTGTTGCCCTCACCCCAGCCCTCTCCCACAGGGAGAGGGCGATGGGCCTGGTAGGCCCGCTCAGAGCTGAGAACCCCCCCCATCCCCAACCCATCCCGCAAGCCGTGAATAAACCACTTCCACCGCCTCCTTCACCGGCGGCGTCATCGGGTAATAAAACCCGACTATGTCCGGCTGGATCCCCAAAAACAGCACCTCGCCCACGTCGTCTTTAATTTGATCGACCAGGTAGTTCAGCGGCATATTGTGGGTGGTCATCATAAACATCCCGGCGATGTCCTCCGGGTCAATCAGGCGGATCTCGCCGGGGTTGAGCCCCATATCGGTGGCATCGACGATTAACAGCCTGTCCGGGCGCATCTCGCGAATGGCCACCACGTCGTTTTCCGGCGCGCTGCCGCCGTCGATAACCACCCAGCTGCCCTGCGGGTTCGCGGCGCACATCTCTGCCAGCAGCGGGCCCGCGCCGTCGTCGCCCATCATGCTGTTGCCGACACACAGTAAAACGTCAGTCACGTAATCTCCTCACCATCAGGTAGATGGCGCTCTCCTGATGAATGTCGTGCAGCATGCTAAGCAGCGTTTTGCTCCACGCCTGCTGCTCGGGGGTTTGCCTGATGAGCGCCGCGTCAAAGGCGTTGGCGAGCATCGCAATGTGGTTGGCGTCGATGACGATCTCGCCGTACTTCGGCACGCCCTCCATCTTGCGCCGCGCCGTGCTGCCCTCCTCCAGCGTGGCGATCCACGCCAGGTACTCGGGCCACGGGCAGCTCAGCGCCGCCTCCAGGCAGTCAATCACCCCGAGGTGATGCCCAATCGCCAGGCTGTAATAGACCACCTGCTGCGCCGCATCCGGCGTGGCATCGTTCTCATCAATAAACTTACGGCTCAGCTGGCTGAACACCACCGTTTCACTCATCGGATACGCGCCTCATCGACGATGCTGTTCAGGTTCGCCACGATCTCATTGAGACGCGGATCGTTCTCGGCCTCCAGCCAGCGCGCCACCTGGTGCTCGCCCTGGCTCAGCAGGCGCAGGTAATCGTCGGCAATCTGACGCCCGTAGCGATAGCCCGCCAGTTTCCGCGCCGTGCGGTCGACCTTCACCCGCAGGGGCTGCACCATGTCCGGGTGCAGAATGGCGGCCGGCTGGTTGTCCAGCTCGCCCGGCTCGCGCGCGTGGATTTTCTGCTCCAGCAGCCCGAGCGCCATCGCGAAGCCGTACAGCGTCGCGGCGGGCGTTGGCGGGCAGCCAGGAATATAGACATCCACCGGCACGATTTTGTCGGTGCCGCCCCAGACGCAGTAAAGATCGTGGAAGATGCCGCCGCTGTTGCCGCAGGCGCCGTATGAGATGCAGATTTTCGGGTCCGGCGCGGACTGCCAGGCGCGCAGCGCGGGCGAGCGCATGGCGCGGGTGACGGCCCCGGTAAACAGCAGAATATCCGCGTGGCGCGGGGACGGCACCACTTTGATGCCAAAGCGCTCGGCGTCAAACAGCGGCGACAGGGTAGCGAAGATCTCAATCTCGCAGCCGTTGCAGCCGCCGCAGTCCACGCGGTAGACGTAGGCCGAGCGTTTGATTTTTTTCAGCAGCGACGCCTTCATGCTGGCGATGGATTCGTCCACCGTCATCGGCACCGGAATGCCGTTAGCGTCGCGCGGGCCCAGTAGGTTTTCCATCAGCTGGCCTCTCTCATATGGCGGGTGATATCAATGCGGTCGGACGGCAGCAGGCACTTCTGACGCTTGCATTCCGGGCAGGTTTCAAAGCTTTCGCGGTGGTGCTCCGCGCGGACGTCGCCGTTGTGCTGCAGCAGCGCGATGGCGTAGTCGATCTCTTTCTGCACGGCGAACGGGCGCCTGCAGACGCGGCAGTTGCACAGGTCAAAGCGCGACTGCTGCAGGAAATCCTCTTTCTTCCACACCGCCAGCTCGTACTCCTGCGACAGGCGAATGGCGACCGTCGGGCAGACCTCCTCGCAGCGGCCGCAGAAGATGCAGCGCCCGAGGTTAAACTGCCAGACCAGCTCGCCGGTTTTGAGATCCGTTTCCACCGTTAAGGCGTTCGACGGACAGGCGTTGACGCAGGCCGCACAGCCGATGCACTGCTGCGGATTATGCTCCGGCTTGCCGCGAAAGTTTTTATCCACCGGCATCGGCTCCAGCGGATAACGGCTGGTCTGCGTGCCGGTTTTGATCGCTTTTTTGATAAAGGTAAACATGGCGAGTCCTTATTTCAGCGGCGAGTTCTTACGCTCGATGCTGTAGCGCTCAAGCTCTTTGTAAGGCACCACCTGGCTTTTCTTCTTGCGAACCTCCACGACGGTCATACGGTCGGTGCAGGAGTAGCAAGGATCGAGGCTGCCGATGATCAGCGGCGCATCGGAGACCGTGTTGCCGCGCAGCATATAGCGCAGGGTTGGCCAGTTGGCGTAGGTGGCCGCGCGGCAGCGCCAGCGGTAAAGCTTCTGGTTGTCGCCGGTCATGCTCCAGTGAATGTCGTCCCCGCGCGGCGCTTCGGCAAAGCCGAGGGCAAAGCGGTTCGGGATGTAGGTGAAGCCCTCCACCATCAGCGGGCCGCCCGGCAGGTTGTCCAGACCAAAGTCGATCATGTTCAGGGCGGTGAACACCTCGTTAATGCGCACCTTGAGGCGGGAGATAACGTCACAGCCCTGCTCGCTGTGCACGGTCATCGGCAGCAGGCCGTAGCCGAAGAACGGGTGATCGGCACGGGTGTCGCGGGCGTGGCCGCTGGCGCGCACCATCGGGCCGACGTTGCTGAAGTCGCGGGCGATTTCCGGATCAAGGCGGCCGATGCCAACGGTGCGCTGCTCGATGTTGGGCGTGCTGAGCAGCATGTCCACCAGCTCCTGCACGTCCCGGCGCATCTGCTGCGCCAGCTGGCGGGTCTGGATCATGTCATTTTTCAGCAGGTCGCGGCGGATCCCGCCGATCAGGTTCAGGCCGTAGGTTTTGCGCGCCCCGGTGAGGATCTCCGCCATCTTCATCGACGCTTCGCGCACGCGGAAGAACTGCATAAACCCGGAATCAAAACCGACGAAGTGGCAGGCCAGGCCGAGGTTCAGCAGGTGCGAGTGCAGGCGCTCCACCTCCAGCAGAATGGCGCGGATCATCTGCGCGCGCTCCGGCACCACGATCCCCATGCCGTTCTCCACCGAGGTGGTGTAGGCGGTGCTGTGGGCAAAGCCGCAGATGCCGCACACGCGGTCAGAGAGGAACGTCACTTCGTTGTAGCCCATGCGGGTTTCCGCCAGCTTTTCCATGCCGCGGTGGACGTAGAACAGGCGGTAGTCGGCGTCGATGATGTTTTCGCCGTCGACGAACAGGCGGAAGTGGCCCGGTTCGTCGGAGGTGACGTGCAGCGGGCCGATCGGCACCACGTTGTTCTTCTTGCTGCCAAGCTCGTTGATAAACTCGTAGGTTTCGCTGTCGGTGGTCGGCGCCGGGCGCTGGCGGTAGTCCATGCTGTCTTTGCGCAGCGGATAGAGTTCGTCCGGCCAGTCGTCCGGCAGCACCAGGCGGCGCTCGTCCGGCAGGCCGACCGGCACCAGACCGTACATGTCGCGCACTTCGCGCTCGCCCCAGACGGCGGCAGGCACGCGCGGCGTGACGGACGGGTATTCCGGCTTAGCCGGGTCAACTTCGACGCGCACGGTGAGCCAGCACTTTTCGCCCTGCTCCATCGACATCACGTAGTACACCGCATAATTGCCGCACAGCTGGCGCTCGTCGTTACCGAACAGCACCGACAGCCAGCCGCCCTGCTGGTAGTACAGAAACTCCACCACTTCCGGCAGGTAGTTCACCTTAATGGTGACGGTTATCTGGTCTTTGGTTTGCCAGGACTCCTCAAGCACCACGCCGGGGAAAGCCTGATGCAACGCGGCGAGATACTGCTGACCTTTCTTTTCTTCAGACATAAACACTCTCTTCAATCACGCCACCAGCAAGGAGACGAACGCTAAAAATGCAAAACCAAAACCGGCCCAGGTGATGCGTGACGTTTCCACAAAACGCAGGCGCGCCATGCTGTTTTCAAACAGGGCAATCACCAGCACGCCGACCAGCAGCTTGAGGGCGGCAACCACGACGGCCAGAATCAGACCGCCCGCGGAGAAGTGCGTCATCTGCCCCCACGGGAAGAAGACGCCGACAAACATCTGCAGCACCACCAGCTGTTTGAGGCTGATGCCCCACTTCAGCACCGCAAAGCCATAGCCGCTGTACTCGGTAAGCGGCCCTTCCTGCAGCTCCTGCTCGGCTTCCGCCAGATCGAAAGGCAGCTTGCCCATCTCAATAAACGTGGCGAACGCGCAGGCGCACAGCGCCAGCACCAGAGGGATCGAGCGCGCCACCGGCCAGTGGTAAACGGTGTGGGTGATAAAGCTGATGTGGGTGGAGCCCGCCACCTGCGCGGCGACCCACAGCCCCAGCAGCAGGATCGGCTCCACCAGCACGCCGAGCATCGCCTCGCGGCTGGCGCCGATGCCGGTAAACGGGCTTCCTGTGTCCAGGCCCGCAATCGCAAAGAAGAAGCGGGCGATGGCGAAGAGGTAGATCAGCGTAATCAGATCGCCGAGCGCCGGCAGTGGCGATCCCACCGTCACCACCGGCAGCGCGGTGGCGATGGTCAGCATGACGCCCACCATCACAAACGGCGTCAGGCGGAAGACCCAGCCTGCGGCGTCGGGTGCCACGCTCTGACGAGAAAGCAGCTTGAAGAGATCGCGGTACTCCTGGAGCACCCCAGGGCCGCGACGGTTGTGCATCCGGGCGCGCGCCACGCGGCTCACCCCGGAAAGCAGCGGCGCCGCAGCGAACAGCACCAGCGCCTGAAGTATTGCCAGTAACAGACTCATGTCAGGCTCCTCGTGAAATCACAATAACCACCAGCACCGCCAGCTCGATAACCGCCAGACGGCGGAACAGCACGGGCGCGGCGGCACTCTGCCAGCCGGGTACCCAGCCCACCGGGTTCAGCCAGTGGCGCAGCTTCAGCACGGCGGCGAAGTTCTCCTTCACCGGCATGGCGAAACCGTGGGCCGTGATGACCATCGACTGTTCGTGTTCGTAGCCGCAGGCCCACGCCGCACCGCGCGCGCGGGAGGCGAGCCGGTCGCGTTTGAAGAACAGCATCAGGACGAGCGGCAGCAGCGGTGCGCCAATCAGCAGCAGCGCAATCATGGGCTGAGAGACGGTGGTTTTCGCCACGGTCAGCGGCAGCGGAATAGCGTTGCCCAACAGCGGCAGCAGCCACGGCGCGGCGACGCCGCCCGCGATGCAGCACAGCGCCATCGCGACCACGCTAACGCCCATCAACAGCGGTGCGCAGCAGGCGTTTTCCGCTTCGCGGGTGCGCGGCGCGCCGAGGAAGGTCACGCCGTAGACTTTCGCCATACACATCACTGCCAGCGCCCCGGTAATCGCCAGCCCGACCGCCAGCAGCGGGCCGAGCAGGCGCGCGATGAAGACATCGCTCTGCCCGAGCGCGAAGAAGGACTGATAGATCACCCACTCCCCGGCAAAGCCGTTCAGCGGCGGCAGCGCGGCCATCGTCATCAGCCCGACCAGCATCGCCAGTGAAATCACCGGCATCTTTTTGCCAATCCCGCCGAGCTTTTCGATATCCCGATGACCGGTGCGGAACCAGACGCTGCCCGCGCCGAGAAACAGGGTGCTTTTAAACAGGCTATGGTTGACGAGATGATAAAGACCGCCGATAAAACCGGCCGCAATCAGCGCCGGATGATTGAGCGCCAGCCCGGTCACGCCCGCGCCAATACCGAGCAGGATGATGCCGATATTTTCCAGCGTGTGGTACGCCAGCAGGCGCTGGATGTTGTGCTCCATCAGCGCGTACAGGCCGCCGACGAAGGCGGTGATCATGCCCGCAATCAGCAGCACGACGCCCCACCACAGCGGCGGCTGGCCGCCGGTTAGCGTAATCGCCAGAATCCCGAACAGACCCACTTTCATCACCACCACAGAAAACAGCGCGGCGGCGGGCGCGGAGGCATTCGCATGCGCCTGCGGCACCCAGCCGTGCAGCGGGATGATTCCGGCGAGCAGGCCAAAGCCGATCGCGCCCAGCAGCCAGACGTCATTGCCCAGCGTATGGCCGTTGAGCGCAGCGAAATCCAGCGTGCCGAAACGCTGCCACACCAGCCAACAGGCCAGCGCCAGCAGCAGCGTTCCGAGGCGTCCCAGCGCAAACCACAGCTTGCCGGAGGCGCTGCAGCCCGTCAGGAACACGCCGCACAGCGCCATGATCTCCGCCATCACCACCAGCGCGCCGAGGTTGCTGGCGATAACGGTGCAGACCGCCGCCGCCATCAGCAGGTTAACCAGCAGCCCGTTAGCCCTGGCGTGCGGATGGCGGTGCCAGTCGATATTGAACAGGCTGATAAACACCCCGCACAGGCCAAAGGTCACAAGCCAGATGGCGTTCAGCGGCGTGATCGCAACGGTGTGGCGAATCAGCGGCATCACGGTCTCTGCGGACTGTCCGCCGAGCAGGACAACGCCACCTGCCGCCAGCGTCATCAGGCTAGCGACCGCCCCGCCGATCCCGGCGATCGCGCCGCTGAGAGTTTTATGGAATGAGAAGATAAGCGCCAGAACAGCGGCGGCAGCAAAACAGGCTACCGCGCTGGTAATCATCATCGCCGCGTTCATTTCGCCCCCTCGTTAAGCGCCTGTAGCAGAGAAAGGTCGCCAAAATCACTGTTGATGGTCAGCTCGCGTTTACGCTTGCTGGTACGGGCGATGTCGCGAATGTTAACCAGAATCAATGCCTTAGTCGGGCAGGTGCGCACGCAGGCCGGGCCCTCCTCGTCGAAGCTGCACAGGTCGCACTTCACCGCCACGGCGCGGATGCCGGGCACCCAGTCCAGCAGCGTGCTGACGCGTGCCGGAGCCGGCGGCGCGGGCGGGGCTTTTGGCGAGTTGGCGTTTGCCGGAATGTGCAGCGGGCGGCTGCCGGAAAATTCAATCGCGCCGAACGGGCAGGCAATGCCGCACAGCTTGCAGCTTACGCACAGGCTTTCGTTCAGCTGGACAGCGCCATCCACACGGGTGATGGCATTCACAGGGCAGACACCCGCGCAGGGGGCGTCTTCACAGTGATGGCAGAGCTGCGGGGCAGACTCTTTTTCATTACGCATGACGTGCAGGCGCGGCATGGACTGCAGCCCATGCAGGCGATGCGTTTCCGAGCACGCCGCCTCACAGGTTCGACAGCCAATACAGACCGTCGAGTCAGCAATTACAAAACGGTTCACCGGGTCATCCTCTGGTGATAGTCATTTTTGACGAAAAACTGTCTTGTCGACACTTCTCGACACACAGTAGTCAGGCCACGTTTGCTGAGGCATTTCCATCCATCAGCTGCTTCAGGTTGACCGGAAGATCGTGCTCAACGGCGGCGTACAGGCCGTTATAGACCGGCGCGATTTTTTCCAGATAGTGCTCCAGCACCTGCTGGCGATCGCGGTTGCTGACGTGGCCGTCCACCATGCCGTCGGCCATCAGCTGCGCCTTCGCAATACACTGTTTTTCGCCGTCTTTTGTCTCGAGATGGTACTCAATGGTGTGGCTGTTGAAGTTATCCGCCAGGGTAACGTTGATCGTGAAATGGCCGAAGAGGACAAAGCGCATGTCGCCCTGCGCCGCGCAGCTCATCGCGTGGTGAAGACGCGCTTTCGAGAGGGTTATGCCCTGAACCAGAGAGTTGCAGTAGAGGTGCCACTGGTCCTGCAGCTGCTGATGACGCTGCGCGATGTAATCCGCTTTTTCGCTGATTTCCCAAATAGTCATAGAAGGTATCCGTGTAATGGAGATAGCGGCTGTTAAGCAGATTCCATGCCAGTTTTTATCTTTATGATTTTAAAAGGTTTTAATTGCAAAACCGCTGTCAACGCCGCGGTGTCGACGTGTCATTTCGACAGCGTTGACATCGTCACGCCTTAACAAAAATCAAGCTGGCACCGTTATTGCATTCAATGGCGCAATTCATTGAGGAGGCGTCATGCACGAAATCACCCTCTGCCAGCGGGCTCTGGAACTTATCGAACAGCAGGCAGTGCAAAACCATGCGAAACGCGTCACCGGCGTCTGGCTGAAGGTCGGGGCGTTTTCCTGCGTCGAGACCAGTGCCCTGCATTTTTGTTTTGAGCTGGTGTGTCGCGGCACGCTGGCGGAAGGCTGCGAGCTCCATATTGAAGAGCAGCAGGCGGAGTGCTGGTGCGGGCAGTGCCAGCAGTACGTCACCCTGCTGTCATCAAAGGTTCAGCGCTGTCCGCAGTGTCAGAGCACCGGTCTTCGCATCGTGGCGGACGACGGCATGCAGATCCAACGCCTCGAAATCGAGAAGGAGTAAAGTATGTGTAGCACCTGCGGTTGCGCCGAAGGCAACCTGTATATAGAAGGGGATGAACATCACCCCCATTCCGCGTTTCGCTCCGCGCCCTTTTCACCGGCCCCGCGGCCTGCGGCGGCTTTAACCGGTATCACCTTCGCCCCGCAACGCTCCGCTGCGGGCGATCTGCACTACGGCCACGGGGAGGCGGGTACCCACGCGCCGGGCATCAGCCAGCGCCAGATGCTGGAGGTGGAGATCAACGTGCTGGACAAAAATAACCAGATCGCCGCCCGCAACCGCGCCCGCTTTGCCACGCGCGAACAGCTGGTGCTGAATCTCGTATCCAGCCCCGGCTCCGGCAAAACCACGCTGTTAACGGAAACGCTCAAACGCCTGAACGGGCGCGTCTCCTGCGCGGTGATAGAAGGCGACCAGCAAACCGTTAACGACGCGGCGCGCATTCGCGAAACCGGCACCCCGGCGATTCAGGTTAATACCGGCAAAGGCTGCCACCTGGATGCGCAGATGATTGCCGACGCCGCCCCGCGCCTGCCGCTGGCGGATAACGGCATCCTGTTTATTGAAAACGTCGGCAACCTGGTCTGCCCGGCAAGCTTTGACCTCGGTGAACGGCATAAAGTCGCTGTGCTTTCGGTGACCGAAGGCGAAGATAAGCCGCTGAAGTACCCACATATGTTTGCCGCCGCCTCCCTCATGCTGCTCAACAAAGTCGACCTGCTGCCGTACCTGAACTTCGACGTGGATAAGTGCCTGTCCTGGGCCCGCGAGGTGAACCCGGAGATTGAGATCCTGCTGGTCTCCGCCACGCGCGGTGACGGCATGGACAGCTGGCTGCACTGGCTGGAGAACGAACGATGTGCATAGGCGTACCGGGACAGATTCACTCCATCGACGGTAATCAGGCCAAGGTCGAGGTTTGCGGTATCCTGCGCGACGTCGACCTGACGCTGGTGGGCAGCAGCGATGAAAGCGGCGCCTCGCGTCTCGGCCAGTGGGTGCTGGTCCACGTGGGGTTCGCCATGAGCGTGATTAACGAAGCGGAAGCCCGCGACACGCTGGATGCCTTGCAGAACATGTTCGACGTGGAGCCGGACGTGGGCGCGCTGCTGTACGGCGAGGAGCGGTAATCATGCGTTACGTTGATGAATACCGCGCGCCCGAGCAGGTGCTGCAGCTTATCGGGCATCTGAAAACGCGCGCGGCGCTGCTGGAATACACGGCGGAAAAACCGCTGCGGATCATGGAGGTGTGCGGCGGACACACCCACGCCATCTTCAAATTTGGCCTCGACCAGCTGCTGCCGGACAACATCGAATTTATCCACGGCCCCGGCTGCCCGGTCTGCGTGCTGCCGATGGGACGCATCGACAGCTGTATCGAGATTGCCAGCCAGCCCGACGTCATTTTCTGCACCTTTGGCGACGCGATGCGCGTGCCGGGGAAAAACGGCTCGCTGCTGCAGGCGAAAGCGCGCGGGGCCGACATCCGGATCGTCTATTCGCCGATGGATGCACTGACGCTGGCGGAGGACAACCCCGCGCGCAAGGTGGTGTTTTTTGGCCTGGGGTTTGAAACCACCATGCCCGCCACCGCCATCACGCTGCAGCAGGCGAAAGCGCGCGGCGTCGGGAATTTTTTCTTCTTCTGCCAGCACATTACGCTCATTCCCACGCTGCGTAGCCTGCTGGAAGAGCCGGGAAACGGCATTGACGCCTTTCTGGCACCGGGGCATGTCAGCATGGTAATTGGCACAGACGCCTACGGTTTTATCGCTGAACAGTACAATCGTCCGTTAGTGGTCGCTGGTTTCGAACCGCTTGATCTACTGCAAGGCGTGACCATGCTGGTTGAGCAGAAAATAGCGGCCCTGAGTACCGTGGAAAACCAGTACCGCCGCGTGGTGCCGGATGCGGGAAATGAACGGGCGCAGCAGGCGATAGCCGACGTGTTTAGCGTTGAGGGCGACAGCGAGTGGCGCGGCCTGGGGTTGATTGCCGAATCCGGCGTGCGCCTGACGTCAGCCTATAGCGAGTTTGACGCCGAAGCGCATTTCCGCCCGCAGCCGCAGCAGGTTTGCGACGATCCCCGGGCCCGCTGCGGCGACGTGCTCACCGGCAAGTGCAAACCTCATCAATGCCCGTTATTTAGCAACACCTGTAACCCGCAAACGGCGTTTGGCGCGCTGATGGTCTCCTCCGAAGGGGCGTGTGCCGCGTGGTATCAGTATCGCAACCAGGAGAGTGAAGCATGAATACGGTTGAAATGGCGCACGGCAGCGGCGGACAGGCGATGCAGCAGCTGATAAACCGGCTGTTTATGGAAGCTTTTAACAACCCCTGGCTCGCTGAACAGGAAGACCAGGCGCGCATTGACCTCGCCCCCCTCACCGCGCTGGGCGACAGGCTGGCCTTCTCCACCGACAGCTACGTGATTGACCCGCTGTTCTTCCCCGGCGGCGATATCGGCAAGCTCGCCGTCTGCGGCACGGCCAACGACGTGGCCGTCAGCGGCGCCATTCCGCGCTATCTCTCCTGCGGGTTTATCCTCGAAGAGGGGTTACCTATGGAGACGCTCACGGCAGTCGTCAACAGCATGGCGCAGACCGCGCGCGAGGCGGGGATAGCCATCGTCACCGGCGATACCAAAGTGGTGCAGCGCGGCGCGGCCGACAAGCTGTTTATCAACACCGCCGGCATGGGGGCGATTCCCGCCGATATTCACTGGGGCGCGCAGCGGCTTAGCGTGGGCGACGTGCTGCTGGTGAGCGGCACGCTGGGCTGCCACGGGGCGACCATCCTTAACCTGCGCGAAGGCCTGGGGCTGGACGGGGAACTGCACAGCGACTGCGCGGTGCTCACCCCGCTGATCCAGACGCTGCGCGGTATTTCCGGCGTGAAAGCCCTGCGGGACGCCACGCGAGGCGGCGTGAATGCCGTCGTCCATGAGTTTGCGGCAAGCTGCGGGTACGGTATTGAACTGACCGAGCGCGACCTTCCTGTAAAAACCGCCGTGCGCGGGCTGTGCGAGCTGTTGGGCCTCGACCCGCTAAACTTTGCTAACGAAGGCAAGCTGGTAATCGGCGTTGAACGCACGGCCGCGGAAGCCGTTCTTGAACAGCTGCGGGCTCATCCGTCAGGAAAAGACGCGGCAATAATCGGCGAAGTGGTTGAGCGCAAAGGGGTGCGCCTGACCGGGCTTTATGGCGTGAAGCGGACGCTGGATCTGCCGCACGCGGAACCCTTACCCCGTATTTGCTAGAACCGCGCTAAAAGCGGTCAGCACTGAATGTCTCTTTTTTGCCAGTTTCTATTGGAAAGCAATATGCCGTATACACCGATGAGCGATCTTGGACAGCAGGGCCTGTTTGACATCACGCGCACACTTTTACAGCAGCCCGATCTCGGTGCGCTGAGCGATGCCCTGACGCGGCTGGTCAGGCAATCGGCGCTGGCGGACAGCGCAGCGATTGTACTGTGGCATAGCGGAACGCAGCGCGCGAGCTACTACTCAACGCGTGATAATGGCAAAACGTTTGAATACGAAGACGAAACGTATCTGGCGCATGGCCCGGTGCGCCGCATACTCTCCCGGCCTGAAGTGCTGCACTGCAGCTTTGCGGAGTTTCGCCAGGCGTGGCCGCGGCTCGCGGAGAGCGACCTCTATCAGCCTTTCGGGCATTACTGCATGCTGCCGCTGGCTGCAGAGGGTCAGATTTTTGGCGGATGCGAGTTTATCCGCACGACCGACCAGCCCTGGAGCGAGGCGGAATACGAGCGCCTGCACACCTTTACCCAGATTGTGGCCGTCGTCGCGGAGCAGATCCAAAGCCGCGTCACCAATAATGTCGATTACGACCTGCTGAGCCGCGAGCGCGACAACTTCCGCATTCTGGTCGCCATCACCAACGCCGTGCTGTCACGGCTTGACATGGACGAGCTGGTCAGCGAAGTCTCGAAAGAGATCCACCACTATTTCAAAATCGACGCCATCAGCATTGCGCTGCGCGGCCATCGCAAGGGCAAGCTGAACATCTACTCCACGCACTATCTCGATGAAGCCAACCCGGCGCACGAGCAGAGCGAGGTGGACGAAGCGGGCACCCTTTCTGAGCGGGTCTTCAAAAGCAAAGAGATCCTCCTGCTCAACCTGAACGAGCAGGACCCGGTCGCGCCGTACGAGCGGATGCTGTTCAACACATGGGGCAATAAAATTCAGACCCTGTGCCTGCTGCCGCTGATGTCCGGCAACACCATGCTCGGCGTGCTGAAGCTGGCGCAGTGCGAGGAAGGCGTGTTCACCACCGCCAACCTGAAGCTGCTGCGCCAGATTGCCGAACGTATATCTATCGCCCTGGATAACGCCCTCGCCTATCAGGAAATTCATCGCCTGAAAGAGCGGCTGGTGGATGAGAACCTGGCCCTGACCGAACAGCTCAACAACGTGGACAGCGAGTTTGGTGAAATCATCGGGCGCAGCGACGCCATGTACAGCGTGCTCAAGCAGGTTGAAATGGTGGCGCAAAGCGACAGCACGGTGCTGATCCTCGGTGAAACCGGCACCGGTAAAGAGCTGATTGCCCGCGCCATCCATAACCTGAGCAACCGCAACAGCCGACGGATGGTGAAGATGAACTGCGCCGCGATGCCTGCGGGGCTGCTGGAAAGCGATCTGTTCGGCCACGAACGCGGTGCATTCACCGGGGCCAGCAGCCAGCGGCTGGGCCGTTTTGAGCTGGCGGACAAAAGCTCGCTGTTCCTCGACGAAGTGGGCGATATGCCGCTGGAGCTACAGCCGAAACTGCTGCGCGTCCTGCAGGAGCAGGAGTTTGAGCGTCTTGGCAGCAACAAGCTTATCCAGACCGACGTACGGCTGATTGCCGCCACCAACCGCGACCTGAAAAAAATGGTCGCCGACCGCGAGTTTCGCAGCGACCTTTACTATCGCCTGAACGTGTTCCCGATCTTCCTGCCGCCGCTACGCGAACGCCCGGAAGATATCCCCCTGCTGGTCAAAGCCTTTACCGCGAAGATCGCGCGTCGGATGGGGCGAAACATCGACAGCATTCCTGCCGAGACGTTGCGCACCCTTTCATCAATGGAATGGCCCGGCAACGTGCGCGAGCTGGAAAACGTCATCGAACGCGCGGTGCTGCTGACGCGCGGTAATGTGCTGCAACTCTCCCTGCCTGAAGTTACGCTTCCTGACGTGACAGCGCCCGCCCCCGAGACAGCGAAAGAGGGAGAAGATGAATATCAGCTCATTATGCGCGTGCTGAAAGAGACCAACGGCGTGGTCGCCGGGCCAAAAGGTGCCGCCCAGCGCCTGGGATTAAAACGCACCACCCTGCTGTCGCGCATGAAGCGTCTCGGGATTGATAAAGAGAACCTCATTTAAGGCCTTATTCCGGCGGTGTTTTTCTGACACCGCCTTTTGTTACCCTGCGCAATTGTCCCTCATTGACACAAAATCGTTTCCTCTGTATAAAATTCCGCCTTAATAATGAGTTTCATTTGCATCAAAAATAATTTTAATCAAGGGTAGCGTTTCATGAAGAAGGTCATCTGCGCGTTAGGCCTGGCGGTTGCGTCGGTCAGTTCTGCTCTGGCAACCACATATCCTCTGACCATTGAGAACTGTGGCTATAGAGAGACATTTACCAAAGCGCCGGAACGCGTCGTGGCTCTGGGTCAGAATACCGTCGAAATTTTGCTCCTGCTGGGGCTGGAAGATAAGGTGAAGGCCAGCGCCTTCTGGCCGACGAAAGTGTTGCCGCAGCTCGCGGAACAGAACGCAAAAATCAAAACCCTGACGGTCGAAATCCCTACCCTTGAATCCGTTCTTGCGCAAAATCCTGACTTTGTCCCGGCGCAGTCGCCCCTGCTGCTGGGGCCGGAAAGCAAGGTCGCAAAACGCGACGATCTGATGACCCTGGGCGTGAACAGCTACGTGTCGCCGGGCATGTGCGCGACCAAAAAAGCCACCGGCGATATGTACGGCAGCCGCCAGAAACTGTGGGATATGACGTATCTCTATAAAGAGATTGAGGATTTCGCCAAAATCTTTAACGTTGAAGACCGCGGTCAGGCCGTTATTGCCGATTTCAAAAAACGCGAGGCCGACCTGCGTAAGGAATTCGGCAAGAGTAAAAAAGACCTTTCGTTTGTTTTCTGGTTCTCCAGTTCGTCCCCTTCTGCAGACGCCTACGTCGGCGGTAAAAATAGCCCCTCCGGGTTTATCGCGAGCCTGATGGGCGGGCATAACGCCATCACCTCCGAGACCGAATGGCCAACCGTGGGCTGGGAAAGCATTATTGCCGCCAATCCGGATGTGATTGTGGTCTCCAGCCTCGACCGCAACCGCTGGGCGCTGGATAACGCGCAAGAGAAAATCAAATTCCTGAAAAGCGATCCGGCCGTCAGCCAGCTGGACGCGGTGAAAAAAGATCATATCGTGGTGATGGACGGTCAGGCCATGAACCCGACGATCCGCACGATTTACGGGGCTGAGCAGGTCGGCGAACAGCTCAGAAAGCTGGGGCTGAACTGATGACAACCGCCGTTCTTCAGGCCCGGCAGAGCCTGGTTCTGACGACCTCGGGTTTGCTCGCTCTGGTCCTGTTATTTCTGGCGATCGCGCTGAGCGTCAGCGTCGGCGAGCTGTCCATCCCGCTGGATAACGTGTTTTACGCCATCAGCAATAAAATGGGGCTCACCGATGTTCCGCTCACTCGTATCTATGAGAGCGTCATCTGGGACTTTCGCCTGAGCCGCGCGCTGGTGGCGGCCTGCTGCGGTGCGGGGCTGGCCATCTGCGGTGCCGTATTGCAGAGCCTGCTGAAGAACGCGCTGGCGGAACCTTACGTGCTCGGCGTGTCCGCGGGCGCGTCGACCGGGGCGGTTTCTGTCGTCGTATTGGGGATCGGTACCGGGGCGGTGTCGCTCTCTGCCGGTGCTTTTGCCGGGGCGTTCGCCGCGTTTGCGTTTGTCGCGTTTCTGACGAACGGCGCGCGCGGCGGGAATGAACGTACTATTCTGGCAGGCGTTGCCGCCTCGCAGCTTTTCAACGCCATTACCGCCTACACCATCAGCACCTCCGCCAGTGCCCAGCAGGCACGCGACGTGATGTTCTGGCTGCTGGGCAGCTTCAGCGGCGTACGCTGGCCTGAATTCCAGCTGGCACTGGTCGTCGTGCTGATTGGGTTAGCCATTTGCCTCTACTATTCCCGTGCGCTGGATGCCTTTACGTTCGGTGACGACGCCGCGGCGTCGCTGGGCATTGCCGTTCCCTGGGTTCGCCTGACGCTCTTTACCACTACCGCGCTGATTACCGCGACGATTGTCAGCATGGCGGGCTCAATCGGCTTTGTCGGGCTGGTGGTGCCGCACGTGATGCGTTTCCTTTTCGGGCCGCTGCACCGCACGCTGCTGGTTGCCAGCGCGCTGGCAGGGGCGATCCTGATGGTGCTGGCTGATATCGCCTCGCGCATGCTGATTGCGCCGCAAAGCCTGCCCGTCGGCGTGGTCACCGCGCTGGTTGGCGTCCCCTTCTTTGCCGTGATTATCTACCGTTCAAGGAATAAGTGATGAGCATCTGCGCGGAAAATATTACCTGGAAGGTCGGAAAAAAAGTCATCGTTAATGACGTCTCGCTGAAGGTGTCACGGGGCGAAACGGTAGGACTGCTTGGCCCTAACGGCTGCGGTAAATCGTCTCTATTACGTATCCTCGCGGGGCTGCGTCGCCCTGACGCTGGCCGCGTCACCCTGGACGGCCAGGACATTACCCGCATCGCCAAAAAGCAGCTTGCCCGCCGGGTCGCCTTCGTGGAGCAGCACGGCATGACTGACGCCAATATGCGCGTTCGCGACGTGGTGAAACTTGGACGTATACCGCACCACTCCGCCTTTTCCAACTGGAGCAAGCACGATGATGAGACCGTCACCGCCGCTCTGCAACGTGTGGATATGCAGGATAAAAATGACCAGGGCTGGCTGAGCCTCTCCGGCGGTGAGCGTCAGCGCGTACATATTGCCCGCGCGCTGGCCCAGACCCCGACGGAAATCCTGCTGGATGAACCGACCAACCACCTGGACATTCATCATCAGATGCAGCTGATGCAGCTGATCAGCGAATTACCGGTCACCAGCATTGTCGCTATCCACGATCTCAATCACGCCTCGATGTTCTGCGACTCGCTGATAGTCATGCAGAAAGGGCAAATTGTAGCGACGGGGACACCGCAGGACATCTTATCCGAGTCGTTGCTCTGGGATGTTTTCCGGGTCAAAACCAAAATCGAGATCTCGCCGTTCCATGGCAAAAAGCACATCCACTTTATCGTTTAGGGGCGAGTGAACGACGATGCCCCTTCGCCCTGCCACCACGCTCTGGCCGCCCGTGTTACTGGGTAGCCAGTTTGTTTTTAACATTGGCTTTTACGCCGTTGTTCCCTTTCTGGCGATATTCCTGCGCGACGACATGCTGCTCTCCGGCGGGCTGATCGGCCTGATCCTGGGCCTGCGTACCTTCTCCCAGCAGGGGATGTTTATCGTCGGCGGTGCACTCTCGGACCGGTTTGGCGCGAAAGTGGTTATCCTGAACGGCTGTATTGTTCGTGTTTCAGGTTATCTGCTGCTGGCCTTCGGGGAATCGCTGTGGCCGATTATTCTGGGCGCGTGTCTGACGGGCGTGGGCGGCGCGTTATTCTCCCCCTCGATTGAGGCACTGCTCGCAAAAGCAGGCACTCAAAGCGAGGCGAAAGGCAAACGAAGCCGCGCGGAGTGGTTTGCGCTCTTTGCCGTCTGCGGAGAACTCGGCGCGGTGCTGGGCCCGGTTGCTGGCGCCCTGCTCACCGGCCTGGGTTTTCGTCAGGTGGCGCTGGCGGGGGCAGGCGTCTTTATCATTGCGTTAGTGGTGCTCTACTTTTGCCTGCCTGCTGTTGGCCACCGTTCACAGACGCTGAAAATACAGCCCTGGTGGACAACGTTCCGCCAGCCGCGCTTTGTCGCCTTTATCATTGCCTACAGCTCATGGCTGCTAAGTTATAACCAGCTTTATCTGGCGCTGCCGGTAGAGATCCAGCGCTCCGGCGGTAACGAGAAAGATCTCGGCCCGCTTTTTATGCTGGCCTCCATTCTGTTCATCACCTTACAGCTGCCGCTGGCGCGGTTTGCCCGTCGCGTGGGCGCAGTGAGTATTCTGCCGGTGGGATTTTTGCTGCTTTCGGCCGCCTTTGCGAGCGTGGCGACGTTCGCACCGATGACGCCGCCGGAAGGCTGGCTGCGCTTGCTGCCTTCTGTCTGCTTTGTCACGCTGTTGACGCTGGGACAAATGCTGCTGGTGCCATCGGCTAAAGATCTGATCCCTCGGTTTGCGGAGGAATCTACGCTCGGTGCGCACTACGGCGCACTCGCCACCGCTGGCGGAGTCGCAGTACTGACGGGGAATTTGCTGTTTGGCAGTCTGCTGGATCGCGCCCTGGTGCCCTCCACGCAGGCGATGTTACCCTGGCTGCTGCTGGCCCTCTTCCCGCTCTGCAGCGCGCTGGCCATGAACGTGATTTGCCGCCCGCTCAGAAGCTGAACCGGTCACTTTTTCGGACGATACTTTTCCGGCAGTTCCGGTACGGGACGACGGTCATCCATCAGATGACGGACGGTCAGAATGGGGTGACGCCAGAGCATACGCGGGCCTGTCCAGCGCATAACCTGCTTCATCTCTTCGCGTTTCGCAGGCTGGTAGCAGTGGACCGGACACTGTTTACAGGCGGGCTTTTCCTCCCCGAAAACGCATTTATCCAGGCGCTTATCGGCATAGGCATTTAGCGCCTGATAGTGCCCCTCTACCGCAGAGGCCTGAGGACACTGCTTCTGATACAGCGCGATCATTTTCGCGATGGTCTCTTTTTCGCGTGAAATTCGTTTACCGGGCATAGCAACTCACCGAACAATAAAGTGCAAAAATAATACACCTTTCAATGCGGGATTTCAGTTGTTGCATGCGGTTTTCTGAAGCCTGATTCCAGTTTTATCCCTGCACCGGCCGATAATCACTGGTATTTTATACAGGCATCAGAAATGACCTTTGTCCATGTTGTCGGGAGATCCTATGCAAGACATCGCTATCAACAAACCCTATCGCCATTTAACAGTGGGATATTTCAGAAAGCGCCATGAAGACCGCAATACCAAGATACCTAAGCGTTACAGCGTACATGCGGCGCTGAGCTTAAAAGGTGACTGGCTTGAACAGGCGGGGTTTACCACCCATTCCCGAGTCAGGGTTGGCGTAGAGCATGGAAAAATTGTCATCGAATTAATGGCGGAAGATGCCTCGTAAAGCCACGACATTTTTCTGCGCCGTACCTTTTTTTCATGCGACAATAGAAGGAACAAACGGCCACTGAGCCGATCAAAACGGTTTATATTCAAAGAAATGGACATCATAACTCCATGAGCACACTCGACAATTTCGACGCACATACGCCGATGATGCAGCAGTATCTGAAGCTGAAGGCACAGCATCCGGAAATCTTGCTGTTTTACCGTATGGGCGATTTTTACGAGCTGTTTTATGACGATGCTAAGCGGGCATCGCAGCTGCTCGACATCTCGCTGACCAAACGTGGCGCATCGGCGGGCGAGCCCATCCCGATGGCAGGTATCCCGCACCACGCGGTAGAAAACTACCTGGCGAAACTGGTGAATCAGGGTGAGTCCGTCGCAATCTGCGAACAGATCGGCGATCCGGCGACCTCAAAAGGCCCGGTAGAACGCAAAGTCGTACGCATCGTCACGCCCGGCACCATCAGTGATGAAGCCCTGTTACAGGAGCGCCAGGATAACCTGCTGGCAGCGCTGTGGCAGGACGGCAAAGGGTTTGGCTACGCGACGCTGGACATTAGCTCCGGGCGTTTTCGTCTGAGTGAACCAGCCGATCGTGAAACGATGGCAGCCGAACTGCAGCGCACCAACCCGGCAGAATTGCTCTATGCCGAAGATTTCGCCGAAATGGCGTTGATTGAAGGTCGTCGCGGGTTGCGCCGTCGTCCGCTGTGGGAATTCGAAATTGACACCGCGCGCCAGCAGCTGAATCTGCAGTTTGGCACTCGAGATCTGATTGGCTTTGGCGTTGAAAATGCCCCGCGCGGGCTGTGTGCGGCAGGTTGCCTCCTGCAGTACGTGAAAGATACCCAGCGCACCTCCCTGCCGCATATCCGCTCTATCACCATGGAGCGCCAGCAGGACAGCATCATCATGGATGCCGCCACGCGCCGTAACCTGGAGATCACGCAGAACCTGGCGGGTGGCGTAGAAAATACGCTTGCGTCGGTCCTCGACAGTACGGTGACACCAATGGGCAGCCGCATGCTGAAACGCTGGCTGCATATGCCGATCCGCGATACCGATACGCTGGTTTGCCGTCAGCAGACGATTGCTGCGTTGCAGGATCGCTATACCGAACTGCAGCCGGTCCTGCGCCAGGTGGGCGATCTGGAGCGTATCCTTGCCCGTCTGGCGCTGCGAACAGCACGACCACGCGACCTCGCGCGGATGCGTCATGCTTTCCAGCAGCTGCCGGGACTGCGTGCGCAGTTGAGTGACGTTGACAGCGCACCGGTACAGAAACTCCGCGAAACCATGGGCGAGTTTACCGAGCTTCGCGAACTGCTGGAGCGCGCCATTATCGATGCGCCTCCGGTTCTGGTGCGTGATGGCGGCGTGATTGCCCCAGGGTACAACGAAGAGTTGGACGAATGGCGCGCGCTGGCCGATGGTGCGGCGGACTACCTCGACAAGCTGGAAATACGCGAGCGCGAACGTCTCGGGCTCGACACCCTGAAAGTGGGGTATAACGCGGTACACGGTTACTATATTCAAATCAGCCGCGGGCAGAGCCACCTGGCGCCGATTCACTACGTGCGTCGCCAGACGTTGAAAAACGCCGAACGCTACATCATTCCCGAGCTGAAAGAGTACGAAGACAAAGTCCTCACCTCGAAAGGGAAAGCGCTGGCGCTGGAAAAACAGCTTTATGACGAGCTGTTCGACATGCTGATGCCACACCTGGCCGACCTGCAGCTGAGCGCCAGCGCGCTCGCAGAGCTGGACGTGCTGGTGAACCTGGCAGAACGCGCGGAAACGCTGAACTACACCTGCCCAACCTTTACCGACAAGCCCGGCATTCGCATCACTGAAGGCCGTCACCCGGTGGTCGAGCAGGTGCTGAACGAACCGTTCATCGCCAACCCGCTGAGCCTGTCACCCCAGAGAAGAATGTTGATCATTACCGGTCCGAACATGGGCGGTAAAAGTACCTATATGCGTCAGACGGCGCTGATTGCCCTGCTTGCCTATATCGGCAGCTACGTCCCGGCGCAAAACGTGGAGATTGGTCCCATCGACCGTATCTTTACCCGCGTCGGGGCTGCGGACGATCTGGCGAGCGGTCGTTCAACCTTCATGGTCGAGATGACCGAAACGGCAAACATTCTGCATAACGCGACGGAGCACAGCCTGGTGCTGATGGACGAAGTCGGACGCGGAACGTCAACCTATGATGGTCTGTCGCTGGCATGGGCCTGTGCGGAAAGCCTCGCGAATAAAATCAAGGCCATGACGCTGTTCGCCACCCACTACTTCGAACTGACGCAGCTGCCGGAGAAAATGGAAGGGGTTGCTAACGTCCACCTTGATGCGCTGGAACACGGCGACACCATTGCCTTCATGCACACGGTGCAGGATGGCGCGGCGAGCAAGAGCTATGGTCTGGCCGTCGCGGCGCTGGCCGGTGTACCGAAAGAGGTGATCAAGCGCGCGCGTCAGAAACTGCGTGAGCTGGAAAGCCTGTCACCGAACGCGGCGGCGACGCAGATTGATGGCACGCAGATGTCGCTTCTGGTACCTGCAGAAGAGACGTCGCCAGCCGTGGAAGCGCTGGAGAACCTCGACCCGGATTCACTGACGCCGCGTCAGGCGCTGGAGTGGATTTATCGGTTGAAGAGTCTGGTTTAGTTCTCTGCGGTCTTTTACCCTGACCCCAGCCCTCTCCCACGGGGAGAGGGTGAAAACATGCAAACGGCAACGTGAGTTGCCGTTTTGCTTATAGCAACGGAGGGATCGTCGGCACCTGCGGCGCGTCATCAATATCCTTCTGCGTCATGCGGAACGCTTCCGGGTAATGCTCACGACTGGTACGACGCAGCGGTTCGGTATCGCGCCAGGTATACAAACAATGCTGGCACTGGTAAACGGTCCAGACCCCTTTCACCGGCGACGTCGCCATCACTTCAATATGCTCATCGGCACAACGTGGACAAATCATCTTTTCCTCCTTATTGGCGTGCTGCCAGCATCGCGGTCAGTTTTTCAGCCCAGGCTTTGGTTTCAGGCAGATCCTGTACCGGCTGGCTGTAATGACCCCGGGTGTCCGGCGCGACAGGCGTGGTGGCATCGATAATCAGTTTGTCGGTAATGCCCGCCGGGCTGGAGCCAGGATCGAGTTCAAGGACCGACATGTTCGGCAGTTGCACCAGATCCCCTGCCGGGTTCACTTTCGACGACAGCGCCCACATCACCTGCGGAAGGTTGAACGGATCGACATCCTCATCCACCATAATTACCATCTTCACGTAGCCCAGACCGTGCGGCGTGGTCATGGCGCGTAAACCCACCGCGCGGGCAAAACCGCCGTAGCGTTTTTTGGTGGAGATAATCGCCAGCAGACCATGGGTGTACATCGCGTTCACCGCCTGCACTTCCGGGAATTCCGCTTTCAGCTGCTGGTAGAGCGGCACGCAGGTGGCCGGCCCCATCAGATAATCAATCTCGGTCCACGGCATACCGAGATAAAGGGATTCGAAAATCGGTTTTGAGCGGTAAGAAACTTTGTCGATACGCACAACCGTCATGTTACGACCACCGGAGTAGTGCCCGGTAAACTCGCCGAACGGCCCTTCAATTTCGCGTTTACGGCCTTCAATCACCCCTTCCAGGATCACTTCAGAACCCCACGGCACGTCGAAGCCGGTCAGAGGCGCTGTGGCAATCGGGTAAGGGCTTTCACGCAGCGCGCCGGCCATTTCATACTCCGACTGATCGTATTTCAGCGGCGTCGCCCCCATCAGCGTAATGATCGGATCGTTGCCGAGGGTAATGGCAATCGGCAGGTCTTCACCGCGCTCTTCCGCTTTGTGCAGATGCAGGGCGATATCGTGCATCGGTACCGGCTGCAGGCCGAGCTTGCGCTTGCCCTTCACTTCCATTCGGTAGATGCCAACGTTCTGCTTGCCAAAGTGATCCGGATCGAGAGGGTCGCGCGAGACGACGCACGCTTTATCGAGATAAAAACCACCGTCGCCATCGTTTAGACGGAACAGCGGCAGAATATCGAACAGGTTAATGTCTTCACCATCCACCGTATTCTGCGCCCAGGCCGGGTTGGCGCGGCGCTCTGGCGCAATCGGGAATTTATCCCAGCGGCGAATAAACTCGTCGATCTGCTTTTTCACCGGCGTGTTCGCAGGCAGCCCCATCGAAATGGCGTGATTTTGCCAGGAGCCAATGGTGTTCATCACCACGCGGGCATCGGTAAACCCGCGAATGTTGTCGAACCACAGCGCGGGCGCGCCGTCGCCAATGCGGCCGGTTGCGTTGGCTGCCGCCGCCAGATCCGGCTCAGCGTTCACCTCTTCCTCAATTTTCAGCAGTTGCCCTTGCTCATCGAGCGCCTGCAGGAAGCTTCTCAAATCATCAAATGCCATCTTTATTCTCCTGTGAAAAATGTTTCGCCTCCCGCAATCCGTTCCAGCGGCGCGCCTTTTTATGCTCCAGGCCAAACTGGTCGAGCACGCGCGTCACGATATGCTGGGTGATGTCATCGGCGGTTTGCGGATGGTTGTAGTACGCAGGCATGGGCGGCACCATCGCCACGCCCATGCGGGAAAGCGCAAGCATGTTTTCCAGATGAATGGTGCTGAGCGGCGTTTCGCGGGGCACCAGCACCAGCTTGCGCCCCTCTTTCAGCACCACATCAGCCGCACGGCCCACCAGCCCTTCGGCATAGCCCGCGCGGATCCCGGCCAGCGTTTTCATGCTGCAGGGAATGACGATCATGCCGTCGGTACGAAACGAACCGGAGGAGATGGTGGCGGCCTGGTCAGCCGGGCTGTGGACAACATCAGCCAGCGCAGCAACGTCCTGCGCGGTGTAAGGCGTTTCCAGCTCAATGGTGGTTTTTGCCCACTTCGACATCACCAGGTGGGTCTCCACCTCCGGCATTTCCCGTAGCGCCTGCAGCAGCGCCACGCCAAGCGGCGCGCCCGTTGCCCCCGTCATTCCTACTATCAATCTCATTCAGCACCTCAATCAATTTGTTCGTACACGAACATTATAAGTAAAGTACTCCCGGATCGATTTCATGACAAGATTGTTCGCATACGATCACACAAATTGCTAAAAAAAGCCGCGTTAAAATCCAGAGCAAGAGCGGCTATCATAGTGGGTGATTTTTTTCCGTCGGAGTGTTCATGGAACTAAGACAAGAGGCGTTCCACCTGTTACGTCAGCTTTTTCAACAGCATACCGCGCAATGGCAGCATGCATTACCGGAACTGACCAAGCCGCAGTATGCGGTAATGCGCTCCATTGCCGAGCATCCGGGCATTGAACAGGTGGCATTGACCGAAGTGGCGGTCAGCACGAAAGCGACCCTGGCGGAAATGCTGAGCCGCATGGAGGCGCGCGGGCTGGTCAAACGCGAGCACGACCCTGCGGATAAGCGGCGCCGGTTTGTCTTCCTGACGCAAGAAGGTGAAGCCCTGCTTGCAGACTGTAAGCCGGTTGGCAACGAGGTGGATGAGGCGTTTTTAGGGCGTCTGACTCAAGCCGAGCGGGACCAATTCTCTGCCCTCATCAAAAAGATGATGCACGGTTAATTCACGCTGGTGCGCATAAAATCGATAAAGGTGCGCACTTTCGCTGACACGTGCCGGGCATCAGGATAAACCGCATAGATGCCCTGCCGTGCAAAGGTGTATTCCGGTAAAACCGGGACCAGCTTTCCCGCATCAAGCGCATCGCGCGCCAGCCATTCCGGCAGTAACGCCACGCCACAGCCTGCAAGTGCAAAGGCCATAAGGGCCTGAGCACCGTCGGCAAACAGGCGCGGCGCTTTTTTTATCTCCAGCATTTCAGGCGCACCGCTGGCATCTTTCACCTGCCAGCGCAGCGGCGAAGCCAGGCGCTCGTGAATAATCCATTCGGCACAGGACAGCTGCGCAAGCGTTTCGACAGGATGGCTAACGAGCCATCCCGGCGTCGCGACGGCGAGAATAGAGAAGTGCGAAATCAGCGCAGCGTGGTTGCGAGAATCAACAAGCGTTCCCAGCCGGATGGCAACGTCAAAGCGCTCCGAGATAAGGTCAGCGTGCAGGGACGACGAAACATGACGCACGCGAAGATCCGGATGCTGCTGGCTGAACCTGGCCAGCAGCGGCACTACGACCTGCGAGCCATACTCAGGCGTGGTCGTGATCCGCAGTTCACCGGTGAGTCCCGCATGATTTGCGCGGACATCATCCTGCAACTGTTCTGCATCCTTCAGCAGCGCCACGCTACGCTGATGAAAAAGCGCACCCGCCTCGGTTAGCGTCAGGCGGCGGGTGGAGCGCAGCAGCAGCGTAACGCCCAGCTCATCTTCAAGCTGGCGAATATTGAAGCTGACCACGGCTTTTGTCAGTCCCATTGCCTCAGCTGCGGCAGTGAAACTGCCGGTGTCGGCTACCGCGACAAACATCTGCGCCCGCTGTAAGTTAATCATCATCACGCCTTTTACTGTCAAAATATTTTTGACAGTATATCGCGCTTTATCAGGTTTATCCGTGCTTCCCGGGTCGATACGATACGCCACCTCACCGGAGGATCCACCATGACGTATCGCAGCAAAGTCGCCGTTGTTTATCTGCTGGGCTTTTTTCTTGATTTGATCAATATGTTTATTGCCAGCGTCGCGTTCCCGGCTATGGCTCACGCCTTTAACACCACGCCTTCAGCCCTTGCCTGGGTCAGTAACGGATACATTGCCGGCCTGACGCTGGTGATCCCTTTCAGCAGCGTGCTCACGCGCCGCATCGGGCCAAAGCGCGTCATCCTGCTCTCGCTTTTTCTGTTCAGCGCAGCTTCCGCTGCGGCGGGCTTGTCTGGAACGCTTGAAAGCCTGATCGCCTGGCGAGTGATCCAGGGGGTGGGAGGAGGCTTACTGATCCCCGTCGGACAGGCCCTGACCTGGCAACAGTTTAAGCCTCACGAGCGTGCCCGACTCTCCTCGGCGGTGATGCTGGTCGCGTTGCTTGCCCCCGCCTGCTCCCCGGCTATCGGCGGCCTGCTGGTGCAGACGCTAAGCTGGCGATGGATATTTTTCGCCACGCTACCGGTCGCTATCGTGACCTTTGTTTTAGCCTGCCTGTGGCTTAAACACGAAATGCCCGCGATGAACGCGGCCAGACTGCTAAACCTGTCGTTGCTCGCGGACCCGCTTTTACGTTTTTCCATGCTTGTCTATATCTGCGTACCCGGCATGTTTATTGGGGTGAACGTCACGGGCATGTTTTATCTTCAGCACGAAGCGAACATGAGTCCAGCCGAAACGGGGATGCTCATGCTGCCGTGGTCTGTGGCATCGTTTATCGCCATCACGGTAACGGGACGCTATTTTAACCGTATCGGCCCCCGACCGCCGATCGTCATCGGCTGCCTGCTGCAGGCGACGGGTATTCTGCTTCTGATTAACGTCAGTTCGGCTACGCTGCTACCTGCCGTTGCGTTTACCCTGATGGGCGCGGGGGGAAGCCTGTGCAGCAGTACGGCTCAGAGCAGCGCTTTTCTCACGACGCGCCGGGAAGAGATGCCGGATGCCAGCGCGCTGTGGAATCTTAATCGCCAGCTGAGCTTTTTTGCCGGTGCCCTGCTGCTGGCGGAGGCGCTGAACCTGGCGCAGGCCTGGCTGACACCGCTCGCGGCCTGGCACGGAATGTTTATTTTTGCCGCAGGCATGACCTTGCTGCCTGTACTGTACGTTTTTCAACTTAACAATACGCAGGTGCTCGCCCAGCTGCGACAGGAGAATTCATGACGCCTTTCGAACACGACATTATCGACCTCCACATTGCGCTTGAAGACTGGTTAGGCAAAGGTGAAGGTGATTCCGACGCCCTGCTCGCCCGTTTCCATCCAGATTTCCTGATGATCCCGCCGGGCGGCGTTCATATCGACAATATCGGTCTGGTCAGTTTTCTGGAAAAACAGCGCGGAAGCCGTCCCGGACTGAAGATCGTCATTGACGAATTATCCACGATTGAGCGCAGGGATCGTGGCGCGGTGCTGCACTACCGGGAAACGCAAACCCGGCCAGACCTGCCAGACAACGTGCGCTGGTCAACCGCAGTGCTCAATCAGGAAGGCGATCGGATATTGTGGCGGCTGCTGCACGAAACGGCGCAGCCGTAGCGCAAAAGAAAAAGGCCCGTCTCACGACGGGCCTTTTTTGACGAAAGGTTGCTTATTCGCGGAACAGCGCTTCGATATTCAGACCTTGCCCCTGCAGAATTTCACGCAGGCGGCGCAGACCTTCAACCTGAATCTGACGAACACGTTCACGGGTCAGGCCAATTTCGCGGCCAACGTCTTCCAGTGTCGCAGCTTCATACCCCAGTAAACCGAAACGACGTGCCAGCACTTCACGCTGTTTGGCGTTCAGCTCGAACAGCCATTTAACGATGCTCTGTTTCATGTCATCGTCCTGCGTGGTGTCTTCCGGACCGTTGTCTTTTTCATCGGCCAGGATGTCCAGCAGCGCTTTTTCGGAGTCGCCACCCAGCGGGGTGTCAACGGAGGTAATGCGCTCGTTGAGACGCAGCATACGGCTTACGTCATCAACCGGTTTATCGAGTTGTTCGGCAATTTCTTCTGCGCTTGGCTCGTGGTCCAGTTTATGGGACAACTCGCGCGCGGTGCGCAGATAAACGTTCAACTCTTTGACGATGTGAATCGGCAGGCGAATCGTACGGGTCTGGTTCATAATAGCCCGTTCGATGGTCTGACGAATCCACCAGGTCGCGTAGGTTGAGAAACGGAACCCGCGCTCCGGGTCAAACTTCTCAACTGCGCGGATGAGACCTAAGTTGCCCTCTTCAATCAGATCCAGCAGAGCCAGACCACGATTGCCGTAACGGCGAGCAATTTTCACGACCAGTCGCAGGTTACTTTCAATCATGCGACGGCGCGAGGCCACATCACCACGCAAAGCACGACGTGCGAAATAGACTTCTTCTTCGGCCGTTAGCAGTGGGGAGTAACCAATCTCCCCAAGGTAAAGCTGAGTCGCGTCCAGTACACGCTGTGTGGCGCCCTGCGATAACAGCTCTTCTTCAGCCAAATCGTTATCACTGGGTTCCTCTTCTACTAAGGCTTTTTCGTCAAAAGCCTCTACTCCGTTCTCATCAAATTCCGCGTCTTCATTTAAATCATGAACTTTCAGCGTATTCTGACTCATAAGGTGGCTCCTACCCGTGATCCCTGAACGAGACACCCTGGCTGGCATGCCCCGTCAAATTATCGCTGCGGCAAATACTGCAGCGGGTTTACGGATTTCCCCTTGTAACGAATTTCAAAATGCAAGCGTGTAGAACTGGTTCCGGTGCTACCCATGGTAGCTATTTTTTGCCCCGCCTTAACTTCTTGTTGTTCCCGGACCAGCATTGTGTCGTTATGGGCGTAGGCACTCAGGTAATCATCGTTATGTTTGATGATAATAAGATTACCGTAACCGCGCAGAGCGTTACCGGCATACACAACGCGTCCGTCTGCGGTCGCGATGATAGCCTGTCCTTTACTCCCTGCGATATCGATCCCTTTATTTCCCCCTTCGGAGGAAGAGAAGTTTTCGATAACCTTGCCGTCAGTTGGCCAGCGCCATGCAGAAATTGGCGAACTGGAGGTCATACTGCTGGCAGTCGGTTCAGTAGAGCTAACCACAGGTGCCGTCACCGGTGCTGTGACAACAGTCGCAGTACCTTTATTATTCGGCAACATTTTGTTAGCAGTCTGATCACCTGAATCCTCAGAATACGTAATTACAGGTTGTGAAGCAACCATCGTGGTGGATTTTTGTGCAGGCTTCACGCTGTTATTTTGAGCAGTCACATCAGCCGCTGAAACGGTGTTGCCTGGCGTAAGCGGCGTGCCCGTCGCGTTGCCCACCTGGAGCGTTTGCCCGACTTCCAGACCATACGGGGCCTGGACGTTATTGCGCTGCGCGAGGTCACGGAAATCGTTCCCGGTGATCCACGCAATGTAGAACAGCGTATCGCCGCGCTTCACGGTATAGGTGCTGCCGCCGGTATAGCTGCCTTTCGGAATGTTCCCATACTGACGGTTATAGACTATGCGGCCATTTTGAGTCTGAACAGGCTGTTCGACTGGCTGAACCTGCATTGGCTGTGTAACAGGATGTTGCACAGGCTGAATTTGTGGTGTTTGCTGCTGCGCAGCAGTACCCATTTTAGGCGGAGGTGTGATCAACATTCCGCTGGACGTGTTACCGGAGCCGCTGTTTCCGCCAACAGAACTGACGGGGGCAGGCGCGTTGTTAGAACTTGTACAGCCTGCCAGCCAGAGCGAAACCAGTGATAATGCCGCAACACGGCTGATGGTGAATTTAGGGCTTCCCGCGCTCATTTATCCCCCAGGAATGTGTTAACTACCAGTGACTTAAAATTTACCGTGATGGCACGAATCTTTCGCGCCACACCATACGCTGAATTTGCCTTAATAACCCTGGATAATTCCGAGTCTCAGGCCAACTCGCCCTTGACCAGAGGCACAAAGCGCACGGCTTCCACGGTGTCGATAATAAACTCGCCGCCGCGCCGACGAACGCGCTTCAAAAGCTGCTGTTCGTCCCCGACAGGCAGAACAAGAATGCCCCCCTCATCCAGCTGCGACAACAGGGCTGCAGGAATTTCAGGCGGGGCCGCCGTCACGATGATCGCATCAAACGGGGCACGCGCCTTCCAACCCTGCCATCCATCACCGTGACGTGTCGAAACATTATGTAAATCAAGTTGTTTCAGGCGACGACGCGCCTGCCACTGTAAACCTTTAATCCGCTCAACGGAGCAAACATGATGAACCAGATGCGCCAGGATCGCGGTCTGATACCCCGACCCGGTGCCAATTTCCAGCACGCGGGAGTCGGGCGTCAGCTCCAGCAGCTCCGTCATGCGCGCCACCATGTAAGGCTGCGAAATCGTCTGGCCCTGCCCGATGGGCAGCGCCACGTTTTCCCACGCTTTATGTTCAAACGCCTCGTCTACAAATTTCTCACGCGGAACCAGGGCAAGCGCTTCAAGCACGTGCTCGTCGCGGATCCCCTGCGTGCGGAGTTGTTCCAGAAGAGTTTGTACACGTTTGTTTACCATTGCGCGTTCACTCCTGCGCGATCCAGCCAGCCCGACACCACATCATGAGCGCTATACGCGGTTAAATCCACGTGCAGCGGGGTTACCGAAACATAGCCTTCATCTACGGCGGCAAAGTCGGTATCCGGACCCGCATCGCACTTATCTCCGGGAGGGCCAATCCAGTAAAGCGTGTTGCCGCGAGGATCCTGCTGCGGGATCACCTGATCGGCAGGATGTCGGCTCCCGCAGCGGGTGACGCGAATGCCTTTAATTTCATCGAGAGGAAGATCCGGCACGTTGATGTTGAGGATACGCCCGGTACGCAGCGGCTCGCGGCCGAGCGCCCGCAGGATCGAACAGGTTACCGCGGCGGCGGTGTCGTAGTGCGTGTGGCCGTTTAACGAAACCGCCAGCGCCGGGAACCCCAGATGGCGCCCTTCCATTGCGGCCGCCACGGTACCGGAGTAAATCACGTCATCGCCGAGGTTAGGCCCGGCGTTAATGCCGGAGACAACGATATCCGGACGCGGTCGCATCAGCGCGTTCACGCCCAGAAAAACGCAGTCGGTTGGCGTGCCCATCTGCACGGCAATATCGCCATTTTCATAGGTAAAGGTGCGAAGCGACGACTCCAGCGTCAGGGAGTTAGACGCTCCACTGCGGTTACGATCGGGTGCCACAACCTGCACATCCGCAAATTCACGGAGGTGTTTCGCCAGGGTCTGAATGCCTGGCGCGTGGATCCCGTCATCGTTACTCAGCAATATTCGCATAATCACCCGAGGTGTTGATAAGTTCCCTGACAACGCTGGTGGCAAAGCTACCTGCCGGTAGCCAGAAGCGTAACTCGACGGTTACATCATCCCACCAGTTCCAGCTTAACTGCTGCGGATAGAGCAGCATCGCGCGGCGTGCCGCTTCGACTTTTTCCCGCACCAGCAAGGATTGTAATTCTGGCGCATCCGCTACGGCTGACTGCTCGGCGGCCAGCGCGTCGCCCTGAGTTCCCCAGTCGCCCGTACCGGGCAGCGCGGCGGTAATCATCAGCGCTTTTGCGTCCACGCGCGACTGCACATCGGCCATTTCTTCGGCCGTTGCCACAAACCAGCTTCCGCGTCCCGCTAATTGTAGCGCATCGCCAACAACAACTTGATTCGCGTCCGGTTTTTTCAGCCTTTCGCTCACAATCTGATTAAACAACGCGCTGCGGGCCGCCGACAACCAAAAACTGCGTTTATTCCTGTCACGCATCGGTGCATCGCTTTGCGCCCAGCGCAGCGCACCCTGCAGGTTGCTACCGCCAATGCCAAAGCGCTGCGCGCCAAAGTAGTTCGGTACACCGCGTTCACTGATAGCGTTCAGACGTTTTTCAACATCTTCGCGGTGGGACACTTCGCGCAGCACCAGCGTAAAGTCGTTCCCCTTCAACGCCCCCAGACGCAGTTTGCGCTTGTGGCGGACGAACTCCAGTACCTTACAGCCTTCAAGCTCAAATTTGCTTAAATCAGGCATCGTATTGCCGGGAACGCGCGCGCAGAGCCACTGTTCAGTGACCGCGTGTTTATCTTTCTGCCCGGCAAAGCTCACTTCGCGGGCATGAATTTTGAGGAATTTTGCCAGCGCGTCGGCTACAAAGCGTGTATTGCAGCCATTTTTCAGAATACGCACCAGGATATGTTCGCCTTCGCCATCCGGTTCAAAGCCCAGATCCTCCACCACAAGAAAATCTTCCGGGCTGGCTTTCAGCACCCCGTTCCCCTGCGGTTTACCGTGCAGGTATGTCAGATTATCGAAGTCCGTCATTTGCTTGCCTTCAGCAGCAGCGCCACGGCTTCACAGGCAATCCCTTCGCCGCGCCCGGTAAAGCCCAGCTTCTCGGTCGTCGTCGCTTTGACGTTCACGTCGTCCATATGGCAGCCCAGATCTTCTGCAATAAAAACGCGCATCTGCGGAATGTGCGGCAGCATTTTCGGGGCCTGGGCAATAATCGTCACGTCGACGTTGCCAAGGGTGTAGCCTTTCGCCTGAATGCGGCGCCACGCTTCGCGCAGCAGTTCGCGGCTGTCCGCCCCTTTAAATGCCGGGTCAGTGTCCGGGAACAGCTTGCCGATATCCCCCAGCGCGGCAGCGCCCAGCAGCGCGTCGGTCAGCGCATGCAGCGCAACGTCGCCATCAGAATGCGCCAGCAGTCCTTTTTCATAAGGAATACGCACGCCGCCAATGATAATTGGGCCTTCTCCGCCAAAGGCGTGTACATCAAAACCGTGTCCAATTCGCATTATGCCTTCTCCTGATGGGTCGAACGGGTAAGATAGAATTCCGCGAGCTGTAAATCTTCCGGACGCGTAACTTTTATATTATCAGCGCGTCCTTCAACAAGCTCAGGGTGGAAACCGCAATATTCCAGCGCAGAGGCTTCGTCCGTGATGGTCGCACCTTCTTTAAGCGCACGCGTTAAGCAGTCGTGGAGTAATTCGCGGGGGAAAAATTGTGGCGTCAGCGCGTGCCATAAATCGACGCGATCGACGGTGTGGGCGATAGCCTGTTTGCCCGGCTCGGCGCGCTTCATGGTGTCGCGCACCGGCGCGGCCAGAATCCCGCCAACCCTGCTTGTTTCGCTCAGGGCCAGCAGGCGCGCAAGATCGTCCTGATGCAGACAAGGACGCGCCGCGTCATGCACCAGCACCCACGGCGCGTTTCCGGCGGCCTGAATGCCCGCCAGCACGGAATCGGCGCGCTCGGCGCCACCGTCAACGACGGTAATCTGCGGATGATTTGCCAGCGGTAGCTGTGCGAAACGTTCATCGCCCGGGCTGATAGCGATGATCGCCCGCGTCACCCGCGGGTGCGCCAGCAGCGCCGCCACGGCGTGCTCAAGGATAGTTTTATCGCCAATTGAGAGGTACTGCTTGGGACATTCTGTCTGCATGCGCCGACCAAAACCTGCGGCCGGCACCACGGCGCATACGTCCGAAAAAGTTACTGCCATGTCGTAATCCTGGGCCTGATTATCGATTGTTTTGTGCTGAGCCCTGATTGCGTTTAGACGCATCCGGAACCAGACGATAAAAGGTTTCGCCCGGCTTAGTCATACTGAGTTCATTGCGTGCGCGTTCCTCAATCGCCTCTTGCCCACCATTGAGGTCATCAATTTCAGCAAAGAGTTGATCGTTTCGCGCCTTAAGTTTGGCGTTTGTTGCCTGCTGAGCCGCGACGTCATCGCTCACCCGGCTATAGTCGTGCAGTCCGTTCTTACCGAACCACAGCGAATATTGCAGCCAGATTAGCAAAGCCAGCAACAGCAGCGTTAGTTTACCCATCCTGCCCCCTGAAAAACGGCATCATCATCCCAAGACTTCCCCAGAGCACTACGCCGGGGTAACAGAGATGCCGCAACATCGCGGGCAAATGTACCACATTTTTTCCGCAGAATCGTCCTGCTCAATATCGTTACACAGTTGGTTACGGTTTGAATTATGGCTGAAGTTAGCCCATGAGCCACAAAAATAACAGACCAAACATCAGAACCACCGTCACAATCGTGACCACGGTGCTGTACAGGAGCTTGCCATTGAGCAGCGAGTGCAGCGCAATGCCGACGACAACCGCGACGGGCATCAACGCCAGAAAGAAAGGCCAGGTGTAGAGAAAGAAGAACAGCGTGTTGCCGCCGTAGAGGAGAAACGGAATGCCCAGCGCCAGCAACCATGAGACGAAGCCAATGATGGCCCCAGGAAATGACCAGGTCGTTTCGTCGTCGGTCGCTAGCGGCTCCGACCCGGTGGTGGTGATGTAATGTTCACTGTTGCGCATAGCTAATCCTGTGACCGTGACTCATCGTTCGGGAAGACAGCTCCCGAACGATACCGTCTCAGGATCTGATAATATCGTCCCGTCTGAGCAGGTCTAATAATTGGCTTACTAAATTTGTTACCAATTGTTGACCCTCCAGGTGAATCTCAGGCGATTCAGGCGCTTCGTATACCGCGTCAATTCCGGTGAAGTTGCGCAGTTCTCCGGCACGCGCTTTCTTGTACAGCCCTTTCGGGTCGCGCGCTTCGCAAATCTCCAGCGGGGTATCGACAAACACCTCGATAAAGCGATCCTGTCCCACGCGTTCGCGCACCATCTGGCGCTCGGCGCGGTGCGGAGAGATAAACGCGGTCAGCACCACCAGCCCGGCGTCAGCCATCAGGCTGGCGACTTCGCCCACCCGGCGGATGTTCTCTTTGCGGTCATCGTCGCTAAACCCTAAATCGCTGCACAAGCCGTGACGCACGTTGTCTCCATCCAGCAGGTACGTGCTTACGCCCTGCTGATGCAACGCCTCTTCCAGCGCGCCCGCCACCGTTGATTTACCCGAGCCGGACAGCCCGGTAAACCACAGCACAACTCCACGGTGACCGTGGAGTTGTTCGCGCTGGGCGACGGTGACCGGATGAGGATGCCAGACGACGTTCTCATCATGGGCGGCCATTACTTACCTCCCAGCAGATCGCGTGCGCCCCAGTGCGGGAAGTGTTTACGCACCAGCGCGTTCAGCTCCAGCTCGAAGGCGCTGAATTCAGACGCCGCGGCAGCCTGTTTAATCGGTTCGCGTACCATACCGGCCCCGACGGTAACGTTGGTCAGCCTGTCGATAAAGATAAGCCCTCCCGTCACCGGGTTTTGCTGATACGGATCCAGCACCAGCGGTTCGTCGAAGGTCAGATCGACCAGACCAATACCGTTCAGGGGCAGTTCGGTGACCTCGCGCTGGGTCAGGTTATTGATATCCACCTGGAACTGAATGCCGTCCACGCGGGCGCGGGTCTTCTTGCCGGCAATTTTGATGTCATAGCTCTGGCCCGCGGTCAGCGGCTGTTCGGCCATCCACACCACGTCCACGGAAGCTCCCTGCACTGCCGCCAGCGTTTCCTGCGCGTCGACCAGCAGGTCGCCCCGGCTGATATCAATTTCGTCTTTCAGCACCAGCGTTACGGCCTCACCGGCGCCCGCGTCCTGCAGGTCACCGTCGAAGGTGACGATGCGGGCGATGGTGGATTCCACGCCGGATGGCAGCACCTTGACGCGCTGACCTACCTTCACGGAGCCTGACGCGAGGGTGCCAGAGAAACCGCGGAAATCGAGGTTTGGACGGTTCACGTACTGCACCGGGAAGCGCATCGGCTGGGTGTCGACCACGCGCTGAATTTCAACGGTTTCCAGCACTTCCAGCAGCGTCGGGCCGCTGTACCACGGCATGTTCGCGCTCTGGGAGGCGACGTTATCACCTTCCAGCGCCGAAAGCGGTACAAAGCGAATATCCAGGTTACCCGGCAGCTGTTCGGCAAAGGTCAGATAGCTCTGGCGGATCTCCTCGAACTTCTCTTCGCTGAAGTTCACCAGATCCATCTTGTTGACCGCCACTACCAGGTGTTTGATCCCCAGCAGCGTCGAGATAAAGCTGTGGCGACGGGTCTGATCCAGCACGCCTTTACGCGCGTCCATCAGCAGGATCGCCAGGTCGCAGGTGGACGCGCCGGTCGCCATGTTACGGGTGTACTGCTCGTGTCCCGGGGTATCGGCAATAATAAATTTGCGCTTCTCGGTAGAGAAGTAGCGGTAGGCCACGTCGATGGTGATGCCCTGCTCGCGCTCCGCCTGCAGGCCATCCACCAGCAGGGCCAGGTCGAGTTTTTCACCCTGGGTGCCGTGACGTTTACTGTCGTTATGCAGGGAAGAGAGCTGATCTTCATAAATCTGGCGCGTATCGTGCAGCAGGCGGCCAATCAGGGTACTTTTCCCGTCATCCACGCTGCCGCAGGTCAGAAAACGCAGCAGGCTTTTGTGTTGTTGCGCGTGCAGATACGCTTCCACGCCGCCTTCGTTGGCAATTTGTTGAGCAATAGTGGTATTCATGGCGGCTCCTTAGAAATAACCCTGACGTTTCTTCAGCTCCATGGAGCCTGCCTGGTCGCGGTCAATCACGCGCCCCTGTCGCTCGCTGGTGGTGGACACCAGCATCTCTTCGATGATCTCCGGCAGCGTCTGCGCGCTGGATTCCACCGCGCCGGTCAGCGGCCAGCATCCGAGGGTACGGAAACGCACCATCTGTTTTTTGATCACTTCGCCCGGCTGCAGGTCGATGCGATCGTCGTCGATCATCATCAGCATGCCGTCGCGCTCCAGCACCGGGCGCTCGGCGGCCAGATACAACGGAACGATTTCGATGTTTTCCAGATAGATGTACTGCCAGATATCCAGCTCGGTCCAGTTGGAGAGCGGGAAGACGCGAATGCTTTCGCCTTTGTTAATCTGACCGTTGTAGTTGTGCCACAGCTCCGGACGCTGGTTTTTCGGATCCCAGCGGTGGAAGCGGTCGCGGAAGGAGTAGATACGCTCTTTGGCGCGGGATTTTTCTTCGTCACGGCGCGCGCCGCCGAAGGCCGCGTCAAAACCGTATTTGTTCAGCGCCTGCTTCAGCCCTTCGGTCTTCATGATATCGGTGTGCTTGGCGCTGCCGTGCACGAAAGGGTTAATGCCCATCGCCACCCCTTCCGGGTTTTTATGCACCAGCAGCTCGCAGCCGTAGGCTTTGGCGGTACGGTCGCGGAACTCGTACATTTCGCGGAATTTCCAGCCGGTGTCCACGTGCAGCAGCGGGAACGGCAGCGTGCCCGGATAAAACGCTTTACGCGCCAGATGCAGCATGACGCTGGAATCTTTACCGATGGAGTACATCATCACCGGGTTAGAAAACTCGGCGGCCACTTCGCGGATGATATGGATACTCTCCGCTTCGAGCTGCCGCAGGTGTGTAAGACGTTTTTGGTCCATAACCGTTCCTTAAGCCAAATTTACAACAGAAGAACCAAAGCCTTCTGTATCGGTTGTGTGTTGGAACCAGGCGAGCGTGCTGTGCAGCTGCACCACTTCTCCCACCACGATAAGGGCGGGCATCGGGGCGTCTTTCGCCAGGGTTGCAAGATGTTCCAGCGTGCCCGTCGCAACGTGCTGATCGACGCGCGTGCCGCGAGAAATGACGGCAACGGGCGTCGTCGCCTCGCGACCGTGCTGAATAAGCTGTTCGCTGATGTCCGCCGCCTTCATCGTGCCCATGTAAATCGCCAGCGTCTGGCGGCTCTGGGCGAGATGCGACCAGTCGAACGGCGTGTTGTCGGCCTTGTAGTGGCCGGTCACAAAGGTCACGCTCTGGGCGTAATCGCGGTGGGTGAGCGGGATACCGGCGTAGGCCGTTACCGCAGAAGCCGCCGTGATGCCGGGCACTACCTGGAACGGTATGCCCGCTTGAGCTGCCGCCTGCAGCTCTTCGCCGCCGCGGCCAAAGATAAACGGATCGCCCCCTTTCAGGCGCACCACGGTTTTACCCGCTTTGGCGGCGTCAACCAGCATCTGGTTGGTGTCGTGCTGGGGCACCGAGTGCTCGCCAGCCCGTTTGCCAACGCAGATTTGCTCCGCGTCGCGACGGATCAGCTCGCGCACGCCGTCGGTGACCAGATGATCGTAGAACACCACGTCCGCGTCCTGCAGCACCTGCAGGCCGCGCAGCGTCAGGAGCCCGGCATCGCCCGGCCCTGCGCCCACCAGAATGATCTCCCCGCCCGTGCTGCCGGGGTTATCCAGTTCATCCTCGAGGATTTTCTGCGCCGCCGTCTCATTACCGGCATGCATCAGGCTGGCAAAGCGGCCGCGAAACACGCGTTCCCAGAAGCGACGGCGTTCCGTCACGCTGGTCAGGCGCGTTTTCAGGTGGTTGCGCCAGAAGCTGGCTTTTTCCGCCATGCGTCCGAGGCTGGTCGGCAGCAGCGCTTCGATTTTTTCACGCAGCACGCGCGCCAGTACCGGTGCGGTACCGCCGGAGGAGATCGCCACCAGCAGCGGCGAACGGTCAACGATCGACGGGAAGATAAACGAGCATAATGGCTGGTCGTCCACCACGTTCACCAGGCGGTAACGAGCCTGAGCGGCCTCGGAAATTCGCCGGTTCAGGTCGCGATCTTCGGTCGCCGCAATCACCAGCACTACGCTGTCGATTTGTGATTCGTCAAAATCCGCCTCTGCCACTACCCTCACCTGCGCCCCTGCGCGCTGCAGAAACGCGATTTTGCGATCGGCAATTTCACCCGTGCCAACAACCAGCACCGGCTTCTCTTTTATCGCGGCAAATAAGGGCAGATAGTCCACAAGCAACAACTCACTAACAACGAGGAATAAAGGGACTATAGGGGGCGGCTTAGATCGAATGAAATTACGAATTGGAATGAGTAGTTACTCAATGGAATAACGCCGTGAAAAAGCTAATACCAAAAAGTGCTTAACACGCGAAATTTCGGGCATTTAAGAGCAATTCAAATTGTGTATGGACGATCACAGTTTCATACTAAGCGGGTTATTATTTTGCTCAGTTTTAAGGACTCACTATGTTTTCCGCAACGCGCCACCGTATTGCTGCCCTGGCGCTCGGCGTTTGCTTTATCCTTCCGGCTCAGGCAAAAAATCAACCTTATGGTGAAATCGCCACTACGCAGGCGCGGCATATTGCCACAGTCTTCCCAGGCCGCATGACCGGCTCGCCTGCAGAGATGCTCTCAGCGGACTATCTTCGACAGCAGTTTGCCGACATGGGCTACCAGAGCGATATCCGGTCGTTTCACAGCCGCTACGTCTATACCTCACGAAATAAAACGAAAAACTGGCATAACGTGACCGGCAGTACGGTTATCGCGGCGCATGAAGGTAGAGCTGCTGAACAGATTATTATTATGGCGCACCTTGATACCTACGCCCCGATGAGTGACGCCGACACGGATAACAACCTCGGCGGGCTGACGCTGCAGGGCATGGACGACAACGCGGCGGGACTGGGCGTAATGCTCGAACTGGCCGAGCGGATGAAAGATATTCCAACCCAATATGGTATTCGTTTCGTGGCCACCAGCGGTGAAGAAGAGGGCAAACTCGGCGCTGAGAATCTCCTTAAACGTATGAGCGCTGAGGAGAAGAAAAATACGCTGCTGGTGATCAACCTCGATAACCTGATCGTCGGCGATAAGCTTTATTTCAACAGCGGGCAGAGTACGCCGGGACCCGTGCGGAAACTGACGCGAGACCGGGCGCTGGCGATAGCCCGCAGCCATGGCGTTTTTGCCACGACCAATCCGGGCGGGAATCCTGCTTTCCCACGCGGAACAGGCTGCTGCAACGATGGGGAAGTGTTCGATAAGGCGGGCATTCCGGTGCTGTACGTGGAAGCGACAAACTGGGCGCTGGGCAAAAAAGATGGCTACCAGCAGCGGGCTAAATCGAAAGCCTTCCCGGACGGGACGAGCTGGCACAACGTAATGCTGGATAATCAGCAGCACATTGACAGCGCGCTGCCGCAGCGGATTGAGCACCGCAATCGTGATGTGGTGAAGGTGATGCTGCCGCTGGTGAAGGAGCTGGCGAAAGCGGGAAAAGCCTGAGGTTTTTAAGCAATAGCGCGGCCTGATGCCCTCACCCCAACCCTCTCCCACAGGGAGAGGGAGGATAAGGAATCACCCTTCGTGCAGCCCGCACTCGCGCTTCAGCCCGAAGAATCGCGTCTCTTCTTCCGCCATTCCCGGCTCCCATTTGCGCGTGGTGTGGGTGTCGCCCACCGACAGATAGCCCTGATCCCACAGCGGATGGTACTTTAGCCCGTGTTTTTGCAAATACTGATACACCGTCCGGTTATCCCAGTCGATAATCGGCAGCACTTTAAATACCCCGCGCTGCACCGCCAGCACCGGTAAGGTCGCCCGGCTGCCGGACTGCTCGCGGCGCAGGCCCGCAAACCACGTCTGCGCATTAAGCTCTTTCAGCGCCCGGTTCATTGGCTCAACTTTGTTGATCTCATTATATTTCTCAATGCCCTCAACGCCCTGCTCCCACAGCTTGCCGTAGCGCGCCTCCTGCCAGGCCGCGCTTTCCGTCGCGCGGTAAACTTTGAGGTTCAGCTTGAGCCTGTCCGTCAGCTCGTCAATAAACTGGTAGGTTTCCGGGAACAGGTAGCCGGTATCGGTGAGGATCACCGGAATGTCCGGACGGATCTGATTCACCAGATGCAGGCTGACCGCCGCCTGAATACCAAAGCTCGACGAGAGCACATAGTCTCCCGGCAGGTTTTCCAGCGCCCACGCCACGCGCCCTTCGGCGTCCAGCTTTTCAAGGTGGGCATTGGTTTCTGCCAGCGCCAGAATGCGTTCGACTTTTGGCAGGTCATTAAGGGCGTTTAGATCGAGTACGGACATAATTACCTCTCGTGGTTACTCCCAGAAATCCCTTGCGGGATCGAGCACCGGGCGAATGATGCCCGCACGCACCGTAAAGTCGCCGAAGCCTTCACCCGCTTCGCGCTCTTTCGCCCAGCGCCCGACAAGCTCGTCGATGGAATCAAGAATTTCCGGTTCCGTAATATTTTCACGGTACATACGCGGAATGCGCGTCCCCATACGGTTGCCGCCAAGGTGCACGTTGTAACGGCCCGGCGCTTTGCCTACCAGACCCAGCTCGGCTAGCATCGCGCGACCGCAGCCGTTCGGGCAGCCGGTGACGCGCATAACAATATGCTCGTCCGGAATACCGTGTTTTTCCAGAATCGCTTCTACCTTGTCAGTGAATGACGGCAGGAAACGTTCCGCTTCGGCCATCGCCAGCGGACAGGTCGGGAACGACACGCAGGCCATCGAGTTTTCACGCTGCGGCTTAACCGCATCCATTAACCCGTGATCGCGCGCCAGCTTCTCGATCTTCGCCTTCTGGCTCTCCGGCACGCCGGCAATAATCAGGTTCTGGTTAGCGGTAATGCGGAACTCGCCTTTATGGATCTTAGCAATTTCCAGCAGACCGGTTTTCAGCGGACGGCCCGGATAATCCAGAATACGGCCGTTTTCGATAAACAGCGTCAGGTGCCATTTATTGTCGATACCTTTCACCCAGCCAATACGATCGCCGCGACCGGTGAATTCGTAAGGGCGGATCGGCTCAAATTTGATCCCCGCCCGACGCTCTACTTCCTCTTTGAACGTCTCCACGCCCACGCGCTCCAGGGTGTATTTGGTTTTCGCGTTTTTACGATCGGTGCGGTTGCCCCAGTCGCGCTGGGTGGTTACTACCGCTTCCGCCACGGCCAGCGTGTGCTCCAGCGGCAGGAAGCCGAACTCGCTCGCTGTGCGGGCGTAAGTTTTCTTGTTGCCGTGCTCAATGGACAGGCCGCCGCCCACCAGCAGGTTAAAGCCAATCAGCTTGCCGTTTTCGGCAATCGCCACGAAGTTCATGTCGTTGGCGTGCAGATCGATATCGTTCTGCGGTGGGATCACGACCGTGGTTTTAAACTTACGCGGCAGATAGGTCTGGCCGAGGATCGGTTCTTCATCCGTGGTCGCGACTTTTTCCTGATCGAGCCAAATCTCCGCATAGGCGCGCGTGCGCGGCAGCAGGTGCTCAGAGATCTTCTTCGCCCACTCATAGGCTTCGGCGTGCAGCTCGGACTCATACGGGTTCGAGGTGCAAAGCACGTTACGGTTCATGTCGTTGGCGGTCGCCAGCGCGTCCAGCCCGACGGAGTGCAGCATCTGATGCACCGGCTTGACGTTCTTCTTCAGAATGCCGTGGAACTGGAAGGTCTGACGGTTGGTCAGGCGGATGCTGCCGTAGATCGTGTTTTCACCCGCAAACTTGTCGATGGCCTGCCACTGTTTGGTGGTGATCACCCCGCCCGGCAGACGGCAGCGCAGCAGCATCGCATGACGCGGCTCCAGCTTCTGTTCAGCACGCTCGGCGCGGATATCGCGATCGTCCTGCTGGTACATACCGTGGAAGCGGATCAGCAGGAAGTTGTCGCCTTTGAAACCGCCGGTGAGACCGTCATTCAGATCTTCAGCAATGGTGCCGCGCAGATAGTTGCTTTCCAGCTTCATGCGCTCGGCGTCTGTCAGTTTACCTTCGACCACCAGTGGCCCTGGATGTTTTTCGCTCATTAGTAGACATCTCGCTGATAACGGCGCTCAACGCGCAGCTCACTTAAAAATTCATCCGCCGTTTCGGCATCCATACCGCCGAACTCGGCAATCACTTCCAGCAGTGCCTGCTCAACGTCTTTCGCCATGCGATTGGCGTCGCCGCAGACATAAATGTGTGCACCGTCATTGATCCAGCGCCACAGCTCTGCGCCCTGTTCGCGCAGTTTGTCTTGTACGTATACTTTTTCTTTCTGGTCGCGGGACCAGGCCAGATCGATGCGGGTCAGCACGCCTTCTTTCACATAGCGCTGCCACTCAACCTGGTAGAGGAAATCTTCGGTAAAGTGCGGGTTACCGAAGAACAGCCAGTTTTTACCCGGCGCTTCATCTGCCGCGCGCTGCTGCATGAAGGCGCGGAAAGGCGCAATGCCGGTGCCTGGGCCAATCATGATGACCGGCGTTTCCGGGTTCGCTGGCAGGCGGAAGTTGTCGTTGTGCTCGATAAAGACGCGCACTTCGCCCTCTTCTTCCACACGGTCCGCCAGGAAGCTCGACGCCCCACCCGCGCGGGCGCGGCCTTCGATGTCGTAGCGCACCACGCCGACGGTAACATGCACTTCACTCTCCACTTCGGCCTGCGAAGAGGCGATGGAGTACAGGCGCGGCGTCAGCGGACGCAGCAGGCCGATCAGCGCATCGGCATCCAGCTGAGCCGGAGAGAAACGCACCATATCGACAATCGGCGTCGTCGCCGCGTAATGCTGCAGCTTCGCCTTGTCGCCCACCAGCGGCAGCAGGGATTCGCTGCGCGTTAAGGTGGCATAATTTTCGACGATATTCGGGGTGTTCACCGTCAGCTCAAAATGCCACTGCAGCGCTTCAGAAAGTGACAGCGTTTTGCCGTCAACGGTGACAGGCTCGTCGCCTTTGAGCCACAGCAGCTCAACCAGCTCTTTTACCAGCGCCGGATCGTTCTGATACCAGATACCGAGCGCATCGCCCGGCTGATAGCGCAGGCCAGAGTCGCCGAGATCGATCTCGATATGACGCACGTCTTTTTCCGAGTCGCGTCCGGTAATTTTCTGGTTCACCGACAGGCTCGCCGTCAGCGGCGCCTCTTTGGTGTACGGGCTGGTGTGAATGTCGTTGACGGCACCCGTCGCGGTGAACGCGGCCTGCGCCGACGTCTCTTTCGGCACGCGCGCTTTTAGCACTTCAACGATGCGGGCGCGCCATTCGGCGGCGGCGGTCTGGTATTCGACATCCGCGTCAACGCGGTCCAGCAGGCGCTCCGCGCCCAGCTCCGCCAGCCTGCTGTCGAAGTCTTTACCGGACTGGCAGAAGAATTCATAGGAGGTATCGCCCAGGCCAAAGACGGCAAACGCCGTGCCGTCCAGCTTCGGCGCTTTTTTCGAGAACAGGAACTTATGCAGCGCCACCGCTTCTTCAGCGGGTTCACCTTCACCCTGGGTAGAGGCGACAACCACCAGCAGTTTTTCTGACGCGATTTGCTTAAATTTATAATCCCCGGCGTTGACCAGGTTCACGTTCAGTTTGGCGGCCAACAGGTCGTCACGCAGCGCCTCGGCAACGCGGCGCGCATTGCCCGTCTGCGAGGCCGAAATCAGGGTAATGGCCGGAATTTCAACCGCCGTTACCGGTGCACCCGCCACAGCGCCAGGCTGCTGATTGAGCATTCCCCAGAAATAACCGGAGACCCAGGCAAGCTGAGTGGGAGAAAAATCAGAGGTGGCAGCCTGAAGGCGCGCCAGTTGCTCCGGGTTCAGGGGAAGCAAATTTGAAGGTGGGGCCTGTGTTGTCATGCGTCGTTATGTTCCAGTAGCCAAGCGGACTTTAAGCGAATAAATCCAAACTGAAGATAAGGTTAACGGCGAGGATAATAACAATTAAAGAAGGGATGGAAATAATAAATAACCAAATGGACTAACCTGTTTTACTTATCGTTCTTAACAGTAAAAGCGATTAATCAACTCGTTGAAATATAATATGAAAATCAACAAAAACTGGACGTTTAGCGGCTCAGTACCTATTGAGCCGTTTTAGTTAATGCTAAAAATTGTGCTTTCCGGTACTATGCGGCGGTTTTTTCCGCATTACTGAGAGCGATCATGTCCACCACACTGTTTAAAGATTTCACCTTCGAAGCCGCCCACCACCTTCCGCATGTCCCTGAAGGGCATAAATGCGGCCGTCTGCACGGGCATTCGTTCATGGTGCGTCTTGAGATCACCGGTGAAGTTGATCCGCATACCGGTTGGATCATGGATTTTGCCGAGCTGAAGGCGGCGTTTAAGCCGACCTACGATCGTCTGGATCACTACTACCTGAATGATATCCCGGGCCTTGAAAACCCGACCAGCGAAGTGCTGGCGAAATGGATTTGGGATCAGATGAAGCCGCTGGTGCCGCTGCTGAGCGCGGTGATGATCAAAGAGACCTGCACCGCGGGCTGCGTCTATCGCGGGGAGTGATTCTCCTCTTCCTCACGCACGTTTAGCGGCGTGAACTCATAGAGCACAAGCGCGTTACTTTCCAGCGATTCTGTAATTTGCCAGCCGTCATAAAGCCGTTCATCGCGTAAGGAAAGCGTTGGGCGCGCTTTGTGCGCAATCCAGCGCCACATCTCCTCATCAGGCCCGCTGTCGCTGTGCACTTCTTCCAGCAACGGATAGAGCGCACCGTTGTGCCGATCGAACAAATGGCTCTTAATGCGCCAGTGGCCGCGCACTCCTTGCAGCTCAATGTGATACTGCTGGCGAAAACGCTGAATAAAAGCCTCCTCGCTCGAGAGCAGAGGATTGAAGACCACCACGTTACGCAACAGCAGCTGATATCGCCCCTGATGGCGGAGCAGCAGCACGCTCTTGTCGTTAACGAGCACCTCTCCCCGCAGACGCTGCCACAGCCAGAGTACCCAATAGATGGGCCGTGGAAGGCCGTGATTATATTGAAGCGCAAGGCTCGATGTATCGAGGGTGTTGTTCGCCCTCGCCTCCCCCTGTAAACCAGAATTCAGCCAGAATCCCGCCAGCCATACCTGTTCTGAAAGCCCGAGCAGATTCTGCATCAACAGCGCACCGCGAAAAAACCAGCCGTTGGTCGCCCGCGTATTCCCGGTAAGAGTATTCCACGAAAGTAACCATATCGGTAGCGTCAGCTGCCGCTGGCGAAGGGCGGCGAGGATCTGGCGGACCTTTAGCACGGGGTAATTTTCAGACGAGGAAAGATGCACGGGATCCAGCTGCGCCAGATCGAGCAGCTCGTTGGCATCTGCCTGACACGCGAGGAAATCAGCCTCGTCCAGAATGGACGAACGGAACAGCGCGTCACCGCTCAGCTCGCTTCCAACAGGGGAGAAGCGATGACACACCCCCAGTTTTGCCTGTGGAAGGTAGGCCCTCAGCGCCGCCCGCTGCGCCCGCCAGGCGTGCTCCTGGGTTTCCGCGTTTGCCTGGGGAGACCAGTGCATGACGACGTGCCAGCCAGCGGTAATGTCGGGCAAAAATCGGTTAACCGACAGCTGCAAAAAACGCGTCAGGAGATCGCATCGGGTAGTGACCCCCGTATGCAGCAGGACCGTCCAGCCTTTTTTCGCCACCCAGGTAAACAGTTGCTGCAGATGATACCAACAGGCGTAGCCCGCCATTTGGGGATCGTCCCATCCCGTGGCGAACAGACGGCTGCTGAGAAAAGGTTCGGCGATATCAATACCCTCAATCGGGATCGCCTCGTGTAGCGTCTCCAGATGCCGACGAACATCCTCCCGCAGCAAATCGTCGAGCTCGCGCACGGTGATGACCAGCCGCGTGCGGCGCAGCGCGGAAGAGAGCGGATAAAGCTGCTGCACATCCAGTATCCGTTCCTGACACGGGGTGTGGGTCAGCAGCGGCGTGGGTTCCCAACCGCGGGTCTCAGCGTCGTTAAGCAGGCTAAATAACGTATCCACCGCAACAGGGAAACGCTGTTCACCCACGGTCGTGCGCGGGCGGGGCGCAACGGGGGGATGACGCCTGGCCTTACGAAACTCACCCGGAGACATATTGTGATAGCGCTGGAAACTATCGGTCATCATACGTGTGCTGGCAAATCCGTTCTCCAGCGCAATCTGATGCAGAGGACGGCTGGTGAGACGCAGGGCGTCAGCCGCTTTTTCCAGCCGCAGGGCGGTGATGTACTGCATAAAACTGACTCCCGTCTCTTTTCGAAAGAGACGGGAGAGCCACGCTTCTGAGACGAACTCACTCTCTGCGATTTCGGCCAGCGTAATGCGGCGGGTGTAGCTGGCGTCGATCCGCTCCAGGACACGGGCGATGCGCTTGCTTACGTTCGCGTGCTGGTGCCGGGGTTTCTGGCGGGTGGGCTGCTGAAAGCGACCAATCAGCAGCAACAGGATCTCGCTCAGCCAGCGATTCGCCTCCAGCCGGTAGCGGTGCGGATCGTTGACCAACGTCACCACCAGCAACTGACGCAGCAGGTGCCGAAGCTCGTCACACAGCGGCCAGCGCCCGCCCGACTCCTCCGGAACCGCATAATCATGGGCAAAAAAATCGTTGTATAGCTGGATCACCCAGCGTCCGGAGAGAACGACACGCAGAATCACATTCGCGTTCTGGCTGATAAGCCTCCATCGCTGATGGCGGTTTATCACTGCAAGGCCATTTGTCGGAACCCTTTCTTGTCCCACCTCGGTTTGCAGTTCAGCTTGCCCTTCCAGGACCCACAGTATCGTCAGCGAATCGCCTTCATCCTGCGCGAACAGGCGAATGTCCTCAACGGCTATCGCAAACTCATTTCCACGATGTTCCATTCGCCCCTCCGCGAAGACAAAAAATGACGCACTCATTTTTGTCATAACTGAATCGTATGAAAAACAATCAGAAAAAAGGCGTCGATTTACAACAAAAAAGGGCATTTTCCGGCAATGCGATCGACATAAACTCGAAACTAACACCATTTGGCAGGAAAAGGATAACAAAAATGACACATCCAATTGTTGACGCGCTGCGAGGCTCCGAGGCCCAGTTCACTGAATTACGCCGCGAGTTTCACCGACATCCCGAAATCGGCTTCGAGGAGCACAAAACCAGCGACCGCGTCGCGGCACTCCTGAAGCAGTGGGGCTATGAGGTCCATCGGGGAATGGCCAAAACCGGGGTGGTCGGCACCCTTAAGGTAGGAAACGGCAACAAACGTCTGGGCCTGCGCGCCGATATGGATGCGCTGCCGATGCAGGAAAATAGCGGCAAAGCGTGGAGCAGCACGGTTGAAGGTAAATTTCACGGCTGCGGACACGATGGCCACACCACGACCCTGCTTTATGCCGCAGAGTATCTGGCCCGTACCCGCAACTTTAGCGGCACGCTGCATCTGATTTTTCAGCCAGCCGAAGAGCTGCTGTACGGCGGGCGCGTCATGGTTGAAGACGGCCTGTTTGAACAATTCCCCTGCGACCATATTTTTGGCCTGCATAACATGCCCTCCCAGCCGCTTGGGAAAATTGGCCTGCGCGATGGTGCCATGATGGCCTCCTCTGACACCGTTCATATTGAAGTAAACGGCGTAGGCGGACACGGCGCCGTTCCGGAACACACCGTTGATGCCACGCTGGTTGCCTGCCATATCACCCTCGCCCTGCAGTCGATTGTGTCGAGGAATATCACCCCATTCCAGCCGGTCGTCGTGACCGTGGGCAGCATCCAGGCGGGACATGCCCCGAATATTATCAACGATAAGGTATTAATGAAGCTGACCGTGCGCACGCTGGATGAAGCGGTGCGTCAAACCGTCCTGCAGCGAATCCACGACATTGCCGTGGCGCAGGCTGAGAGCTTCAACGCCACGGCCACGATTCGCCACGTTAACGGCAGCCCGGTGCTGCGCAATAGCCCGCAGGCCAATGACATGGTGCGCACGGTAGCGACCGACCTGTTTGGTCAGGATGCCGTTGCGTCGGTCAATGCGTTTATGGGGAGCGAGGATTTTGCGTTCATGCTCGAAAAAAATCCTCAAGGCTGCTACTTCACTCTCGGTGCCGGAGATGAGCCGGACCGCTGTATGGTGCATAACCCAGGCTACGACTTTAACGACAAGCTCCTGCTGACCGGGGCGGCGCTCTGGACTGCGTTAACCGAACACTATCTGCGCTGATTCGCGCCAATCTGAGGGCTGCACGATGAGTACCGTTCCACTGACAGACACGACGTCCTACGCCGGTAACGATCGGCTGCTGGCCGGTATTGTGATGAGCGTCCTGACATTCTGGTTATTTGCGCAGTCGGTGATTAACGTTGTGCCGGCAATGAAAAACAGCCTCGCTATCTCTCTTGAAACCCTTACGCTGGCGGTCAGCCTCAGTGCGCTATTCAGCGGCTGTTTTGTCGTTGCCTGCGGGGGATTTGCCGATAAGTTTGGCCGCGTGCGCATGACGTACATTGGCCTGACGCTGAGCATCATCGGCAGTGCCCTGCTCTTCGTGTCGTGGGAGCCCGTTCTGTTTTTGCTGGGGAGAGCGATACAAGGTCTGTCAGCGGCCTGCATCATGCCCGCCACGCTGGCGCTGATTAAAACCTGGTATCAAGGCAACGCTCGCCAGCGGGCAATCAGCTTTTGGGTCATCGGCTCATGGGGCGGCAGCGGCCTGAGCTCATTTGTCGGCGGCGCCATCGCCACCACGCTCGGCTGGCGCTGGATCTTTATTTTTTCCATCCTGGTGGCGGCGGTGGCACTCCTGCTGATTCGCGGTACCCCGGAAAGCCGAAGCGACGGCGCACGTCGCCATAAGCTGGATATTAGCGGCCTGGTGAGTTTTGTCCTTATGCTGGTGCTGCTGAACCTGTTTATCAGTAAGGGACACGGTTGGGGCTGGAGCAGCGGCCTGTCATTGCTGGTGCTGGGTAGCGCCGCGCTGGCAGCGGCCTGCTTCGTGCTCACCGGGCGACGCAAGGGTGATGCGGCGCTGATTGATTTTGCCCTGTTTAAAAACCGGGCCTACAGCGCCTCGGTATTCTCTAACTTTTTGCTCAACGGCTGCATTGGTACCATGATGATCGCCAGCATCTGGCTGCAACAAGGCCACCGTCTGTCGCCGCTGCAAACCGGCATGATGACGCTGGGGTATCTGATTACCGTGCTGGCGATGATCCGGGTGGGGGAAAAGCTGCTTCAGCGCTACGGCGCGCGCCTGCCGATGATGACCGGGCCGCTGCTGACCGCAACGGGCATCACGCTTATCTCCTGTACATTTTTAAGCAAGGAGATCTACATCGTCACCGTCTTTCTCAGTAACATTTTATTTGGGCTGGGGCTGGGATGTTACGCCACGCCGTCAACGGATACGGCGGTGATGAACGCGCCAGAAAACAAAGTCGGGGTGGCCTCTGGGGTGTACAAAATGGGCAGCTCACTGGGAGGAGCGATGGGGATCGCGGTTACCGCTTCGCTCTATGCACTGCTGCTGCCGCTGGGCATGGCCAGCGCCGCACAGTATGCGCTCCTTTTTAACAGCGCGATGTGTCTCGCTTCGGTGGGAGTGACCTGGGCGTTACTCCCTTCAGGTCGGGCCCCGCGATAGGCGGGGCCACGAAAGGGTCAGGCAATATTCAGGTACTTGTGCGTCTGCATCGACAGGCGCCAGTTACGCGCAATACAGGTTTCAATGCACAGGCGCGTCGCGTCGTCTTTCTGGCTGATCGGCTGTAGCGCAATGACGCGCTGCTTTTCATCCGTCAGCGTGGCCAGCAGCTCATCCAGCGCTTCGATATCACGCACGCGCCCTACCGGGTGCTTAATCTCATCCGCGCGTTCCAGCGCCTGAGACAGTACGTCATACCCGCCGCGCATATTCACTTTTGGCGATACCGTCACCCAGGTGGTGTGTGAACAGCGCACTTCATGGGTGCCGCTGGTTTCAATCTGGCAGCTGTAGCCGTTCTTTTCGAGCAGCTCGGTCAGCGGCGTCAGATCGTGGATGCAGGGTTCACCGCCGGTGATCACGACGTGGCGCGCCGTCCAGCCCTGACGACCAATAATGGCCAGCAGATCTTCTGAACTGCCCGCACCCCACTTATCGCTCTCTTTGGTTTTCGCCAGAATGCTAAACAGCGACACTTCCCGATCTGCGAGCTTATCCCACGTATGTTTGGTATCACACCAGGCACAGCCAACCGGGCATCCCTGTAAACGAATGAAAATAGCGGGAACGCCGGTAAAGTAACCCTCGCCTTGCAGGGTCTGGAACATCTCGTTAATCGGGTACTGCATAGTCATCTCAGTAAAGGGGATAAACGATAAGTATCGCAGATCCCCGCCGGATGGTCATGCTCCATCGGTGCTTTGCGCGCCAATCGCCGCCATAAAACGCTCGGTAATTTGCTGTGGACGGGTGATCGCGCCGCCGACAACGATCGTATGAGCGCCCAGCGCCAGGCATCTGGCCGCGCGTTCAGGCGTATCCACGTTGCCTTCGGCAATCACGGGAACCGTCACGGCGGCCAGCACGGCCTTCAGGAACGCGCAGTCGTTCTCCGGAAGCGAATGGCCCGCCGTTTCCGCCGTGTAGCCGTAAAGCGTGGTGCCGACGCAGTCAAAGCCAAGCGCCTGCGCCGTCACGGCTTCGCCCACGGTGGAAATATCCGCCATCAGCAGTACCGAGGGGTAGCGCGAGCGGATGCGCATGACCAGCGTTTCCAGGGACTCCCCACCGGGGCGCTCCCGCGCCGTCGCATCAAGCGCAATGATTTCCGGAGAGGCGGCCATGAGCTCATCCACCTCTTTCATCGTGGCGGTGATAAACACGTCGCTTTCCGGGTAATCCCGTTTGATGATGCCGATGACCGGCAAAGACACCTGCAGTTTAATGGCCTCGATATCCACCACGCTGTTGGCACGAATGGCAGCGGCTCCGCCCTGCGCCGCCGCCAGCGCCATCCGCGACATAATAAACGGGCTGTGCAGCGGTTCATTCTCCAGCGCCTGACAGGAGACGACCAGTTTTCCCTTCAGGTTATCCAGTACAGTTTTCATTACGATAAGTTCTCTTCCACTTCGTTTTTGATAATCGTGACGTGCGGGCCATAAATCACCTGAACACCGTTACCGCGCACGATAACACCGCGCGCGCCGGTGGCTTTCAGCGCCGCGTCATTCACTTTGCTGCCGTCCTTCACCGTGACGCGAAGCCGCGTGGCGCAGCAGTCCACCTCTTCCAGATTCTCTTTTCCGCCTAATCCAGCGATCACCGCAACGGCGCGCTCGCTCTGCGAGAAGGTCACTTCACTGGCCATCGCCTCCTTTTCCCGACCCGGCGTAGCAAAATCGAAGCGGTTAATCATGTAGCGGAAGGTGAAGTAGTAAAGGAAGAACCACGGCACTCCGACCAGCGGAACGAACATCCAGTTGGTTTTGGCCTCCCCCTGCAAAATGCCGAACAGCACGAAGTCGATAAAACCGCCGGAGAAGGTTTGCCCGATGGTGATATGCAGCATGTGTGCGAGCATGAACGCCAGCCCGTCAAACAGCGCATGAATGACGTAGAGCACCGGCGCAATAAACAGGAAAGAAAACTCGATAGGCTCGGTAATCCCCGTCAGGAACGAGGTTAACGCCGCAGAAAGCAGCAGACCCGCAACGCGCTTTTTGTTCTCGGGTTTTGCCGTGTGGTACATCGCCAGGCATGCCCCAAGCAGGCCAAACATCATCGTAATAAAGCGCCCGGACATGAAGCGTGACGTACCTTCGTAAAACTGACGCGTGGAAGGATCGGCCAGCTGGGCGAAGAAGATCCGCTGTGTGCCCTCAACGAGGTGACCGTTAACAATCTCACTACCGCCGAGCGCGGTGGTCCAGAACGGCAGATAGAAGATGTGGTGCAAACCAAACGGGCCCAGCATGCGTAAAATGAAGCCGTACAGCAGGGTGCCCAGATAGCCGGTGGCATCCACCAGCCCGCCGAGACCAAAAATCAGTTTCTGGAAATGCGGCCAGACCACGGTCATGAGCGCGCCGACGAGTATCGCCGCCAGCGAGCTGATAATGGGGACAAAACGCGAGCCGCCAAAGAACCCGAGGAACTGCGGAAGCGCAATTTTATTAAATCGATGATGGAGCGCGCAGGTCACCAGCCCAATCACCACGCCGCCAAACACGCCGGTTTCCAGCGTCTGAATCCCCAGCGTCATGCCCTGCCCCACGGCACCCGGGTTCTCGTGGGCCAGTTTGCCGGTGAGGATCAGCAGCGCGTTGATGGTGGCATTCATCACCAGAAACGCGAGTAGCGCCGCCAGCCCAGCCGTGCCCTTATCGCTTTTTGCCAACCCGACGGCAACCCCAACCGCAAACAGCACCGAGAGGTTCGCAAACACGATTGAACCGGCGCTGCTCATGATGGTGAAAATGGCCTGCAGCCAGTCCACATCTAAAAACGGATAAGCCGCCAGCGTGTTGGGATTCGATAACGCACCGCCTATTCCCAGCAGTAGGCCCGCTGCAGGCAACACGGCAATCGGCAACATAAAGGATTTCCCAAAGCGCTGCGCTTTTTCAAACCATCCCCCCGAAGAAGCGCCACTGAACATTTGCATCATTTTTTCATCTCCCCGTTAATTGATGAAAATTTTTACCATATAAACACTCAGCAGTGAAAGTTATCATCCAAAACCAGGACAACGATCATACTTTTTCAAAATGACTGGCATCTTTCCCCCGCTTTCCGCCACACTAGTCGCAGAGAAACGCATTAAGGATCGAGCATGTCAGAACATGAAAACCTGCTGCTGAAGCTACGCCAGGAGGCTTCCGGGTATAGCCCAACACAACAAAAACTCGGTGAGTTTGTCCTCAGCGATCCTGCCCGGGTGCTCTACCTGACGATCACCGAACTGGCGCGCGAGAGCCAGACCAGCGAGGCCAGCGTGACGCGTCTTTGCCGCACGCTGGGCTGCAAAGGCTATAACGAATTTAAAATGGCGCTTGCGCTGGATATTCAGCAGGGCCAGCCCGCGCGTCAGGCGGGGGATGAGATTGATAACGTCGTGGATGAGTCGGTGCAGGCTTTGCAGGATACCGCCAGACTCCTCGACCGCACGCTGCTTGAAAAGGCGGCGCTGGCGCTGCACCAGGCGCAATCCGTGCAGATTTATGGCGTTGCGGCCAGCGCAATCCTCGGGGAGTATCTGCATTACAAGCTGTTGCGGCTGGGCAAACCCGCGCAGCTGTTTAGCGATATGCACCGTGCGGCCATGAATGCGACAACGCTTTCGAAAGAGACCCTGGTCGTGGCTATCTCCAGCTCGGGTTCAACGCGGGATTTACTGCACGTGGTGAAGCTTGCCCGCAAGCGCGGCGTTAAGGTTCTGGCGCTCAGCAATACGCCCCGTAGTCCGCTGGCGTCCCTGAGCGACATGCAGCTGGTTGCAGCCAAACCAGAAGGCCCCCTTAGCGCAGGCGCACTCAATGCTAAGGTTGGGGTGATGCTGCTGGTCGAGCTGCTGACCACGTCCATGATTGCGCTGGATGGTCATTACGGCGACGTTAGCCAGCAAACAGCCAGCGCCACGCTTCCCCTTCTGCTCTAAAATTCATTAGCAGGCTAAATAAATCGGCCTGCGATCTATGTTGCTTGATTTTAGTTAAGTGGTATTTAAAACATTTATTCGATAAATGTTTGGTGTAACAAATTATTATATTTATTACGTTTTGAATTAAGTTCACCATTCGGTGGAGCCTCTACAAAAAACTTTAAATTCAATGAGTTAAAATTTAAATTTTAATAAAGTGAATTTTTACCATTGCGCTAATGTCCAATATCTCCACCCGTTTTCCTTTCCTTAAAATAAGCTTAAGACGCCATTGATTTCGGCGTTTTATTATTTAAATGCCGTTTACTTTTGCACGCCTACAATCCGCCTCATCAATCATAATGAGACGGTATTAATGAATATGTTATTGATTACAGGCGTGACCGGATTTCTGGGCGGTGCAGTACTTGAAAAAATCCTGACCAGCGATCAATCCGTAAAACTTCTTTTGCTTGCGCGCGCCGGCGATCCGCAGAGCGGGCTGGAGCGCGTGCAGGAGAACATGCGCAAGTTCAACGTTCCTGAGGACAAACTGGCCTCCCTGAGCGCGGATAATATCCTGATTGGCGATCTCAGCCAGCCGGATGATTTTCTGAGCGATCCTCGCCTGGATCGGGTCACGCATGTCGTTAACTGTGCGGCCGTCGCCTCATTTGGTAATAACCCGCTGATCTGGAAGGTCAACGTTGAAGGTACGCTCGCGCTGGCGCGCCGTATGGAGCAGGTCACAGGACTGCAACGTTTCCTCCACGTCGGCACCGCAATGTCATGCACGCCGGAGCAGGATTCACTGGTCGCCGAAAGTGCGGAATTCAGAGAAAATGCTGAACATCTGGTGGAATATACGTTTTCGAAGTCAACCATCGAACAGCTGATGCGCCAGGAGTGCCCTGACCTGCCGCTGCTTATCGCCCGTCCATCCATCGTTGTCGGCCATACCCGTCACGGCTGCACGCCGTCGAGCAGCATTTTCTGGGTCTTTAGCATGGGCCTGATGCTGCAGAAGTTTATGTGTTCAATGGAAGACCGAATCGACGTTGTTCCGGTGGATTATTGCGCCGAAGCGCTGTTAATGCTGCTCAACAGCAACGCTCGTCCGGGCGAAGTAGTACACATTTCCGCGGGAGAAGAGAACAGCGTTCGCTTTGCGGATATCGATCAGGCAATGGCGCAGGCGCTGGAGAAAGCCCCCGTCGGAGATAAATATGCGCAGGTCAGCTACGAAACGCTGGTCAGAATGCGCCGTGAGCTGAAACATATTTTTGGCCCGTGCAACGAACGTCTGATGCTGAAAGCCATGCGGCTATACGGTGCGTTTGCCACGCTTAACGTGCGCTTCAGCAACGATAAGCTGCTGAGCATGGGTATGCCGAAGCCGCCCCGGTTTACGGATTATATCGCCCGCTGCGTGCAGACCACCAAGGGGCTGACCATTCCGGAGCAAATGGCGGTCGATTTTAAATAGCCAAAAAAAATGCCAGTCATTCGACTGGCATTTTCATTTTAAGGCTTAAGCAATTATGCCTGGCCTTTGATCTCTTTCAGACCGTTGTATGGTGCTTTTTCGCCCAGCGCTTCTTCGATACGAATCAGCTGGTTGTATTTAGCAACACGGTCAGAACGGCTCATAGAACCGGTTTTGATCTGGCCTGCAGCGGTACCCACAGCCAGGTCGGCAATGGTAGCGTCTTCAGTTTCGCCAGAACGGTGAGAGATAACAGCGGTGTAGCCAGCGTCTTTCGCCATTTTGATCGCAGCCAGAGTTTCGGTCAGAGAACCGATCTGGTTGAATTTGATCAGGATGGAGTTAACGATGCCTTTCTCGATGCCTTCTTTCAGGATCTTGGTGTTGGTTACGAACAGGTCGTCACCAACCAGCTGGATTTTGTCGCCCAGTACTTTAGTCTGGTATGCGAAGCCAGCCCAGTCAGACTCGTCCAGACCGTCTTCGATAGACACGATTGGGTACTGTTTGGTCAGGTCTTCCAGGAAGTGAGTGAACTCTTCGGAGGTGAACGCTTTGTTGCCTTCGCCAGCCAGAACGTATTTACCGTCTTTGTAGAATTCAGATGCTGCACAGTCCATCGCCAGGGTGATGTCTTTGCCCAGCTCGTAGCCAGCAGCTTTTACAGCTTCTGCGATAACAGCCAGCGCTTCTGCGTTAGAACCCAGGTTTGGCGCATAGCCACCTTCGTCACCAACAGCAGTGTTCATACCTTTAGCTTTCAGAACTTTAGCCAGGTTGTGGAACACTTCAGAACCCATACGTACAGCTTCTTTCAGGGATTTCGCGCCAACTGGCTGAATCATGAATTCCTGAATATCAACGTTGTTGTCTGCGTGCTCGCCACCGTTGATGATGTTCATCATTGGTACAGGCATGGAGTATTTGCCTGGGGTGCCGTTCAGTTCAGCGATGTGCTCGAACAGTGGCATACCTTTCGCAGCTGCAGCAGCTTTGGCGTTTGCCAGAGAAACCGCCAGGATTGCGTTCGCACCGAAGTTAGATTTGTTTTCAGTACCGTCCAGATCGATCATGATCTTGTCGATGCCAGCCTGGTCTTTGGCGTCTTTGCCAAGGATTGCCTGAGCAATAGGACCGTTTACAGCGCCAACCGCTTTCAGTACGCCTTTGCCCAGGAAGCGGGATTTGTCGCCATCGCGCAGTTCCAGCGCTTCGCGAGAACCGGTAGAAGCACCTGATGGAGCAGCAGCCATACCAACGAAACCACCTTCCAGGTGAACTTCGGCTTCAACGGTCGGGTTACCACGGGAGTCGATGATTTCACGACCGATGACTTTAACGATTTTGGACATTAGATTTTCCTCAGTACAAGTTAAACTAAAACTCCAGACAAACAACGCGTACCAAAGGTACGCGTTGCCGTTCTAACTTTTTTTACTTCGCCTGACGCTTCTGGTAGTCGCTGGCGGCCTTCACGAAGCCTGCAAACAGCGGATGCCCGTCACGTGGCGTTGAAGTAAATTCCGGGTGGAACTGGCAGGCGACAAACCACGGATGGTTTGGCACTTCAATGATCTCGACTAACTGATCATCCCCGGAGCGGCCCGCAACACGCAGGCCCGCAGCTTCAATAGGTTTCAACAACATGTTGTTGACTTCATAGCGGTGACGATGGCGCTCGGTGATGACCGGCTCGCCATACAGCTTGCGAACCACGCTATCGTCAGACAGCTGGCAGGCCTGTGCGCCAAGACGCATGGTGCCACCCAGATCGCTCTTCTCGGTACGGACTTCGACGTTACCTTCTTCGTCACGCCATTCAGTGATAAGCGCCACAACAGGGTACTTACAGTCTGGCACAAATTCCGTAGAGTTCGCGTTTTCCATTCCCGCTACGTTGCGCGCAAATTCGATCAGCGCAACCTGCATACCCAGACAGATGCCGAGGTATGGAATATTGTTTTCACGCGCATAGCGCGCGGTGGCGATCTTGCCTTCTACACCACGGTAGCCGAAGCCGCCAGGGATAAGGATAGCATCCAGATCTTTCAGGATTTCAACGCCACGCGTTTCAACATCCTGCGAATCAATCAGCTTGATGTTCACGGAAACACGGTTCTTCAGACCACCGTGTTTCAGCGCTTCGATCACTGACTTATAGGCATCCGGCAGTTCAATGTACTTGCCGACCATACCAATAGTCACTTCGCCTGCCGGGTTCGCTTCTTCATAAATAACCTGTTCCCATTCAGACAGGTTAGCTTCCGGACAGTTCAAGCTGAATCGTTTACAAATATAATCGTCCAGGCCCTGAGATTTCAACAGGCCCGGGATTTTATAAATGGAATCGACATCTTTCATTGAAATAACGGCTTTTTCAGGCACGTTACAGAACAATGCAATTTTCGCACGTTCGTTCGCCGGAACTGCGCGATCGGAGCGGCAAACCAGGATGTCTGGCTGAATACCAATGGAGAGCAGCTCTTTCACAGAGTGCTGAGTCGGCTTGGTTTTCACTTCACCTGCGGCGGCCATGTACGGCACCAGGGTCAGGTGCATGAAAAGCGCGTGTTCACGACCAATATCTACCGCCAGCTGACGAATCGCTTCCAGGAATGGCAGGGATTCGATATCACCCACGGTACCGCCGATTTCAACCAGCACCACGTCGTGGCCTTCACCACCCGCAACAATGCGTTCTTTGATGGCGTTAGTGATGTGCGGGATGACCTGAACGGTTGCACCCAGGTAGTCACCACGGCGCTCTTTACGCAGAACGTCGGAGTAGATGCGGCCAGTCGTGAAGTTGTTACGACGGGTCATTTTGGTGCGGATGAAACGCTCGTAGTGGCCAAGATCCAGATCGGTTTCAGCGCCGTCTTCAGTAACGAACACTTCCCCGTGTTGGATTGGGCTCATGGTGCCCGGATCGACGTTGATGTACGGATCCAGTTTCATCATGGTCACATTGAGGCCACGGGCTTCAAGAATGGCTGCGAGGGAGGCTGCGGCAATGCCTTTACCCAGAGAGGATACGACCCCGCCGGTCACAAAAATATAGTTCGTTGTCATGCTGAACCTGAGAAGTTAGGGTGAAACGATGGAATAACCAGGACGGGAAAGTAGTATACCCGAACACGGCGAGCGCCACAAACTTTCATTCTCCGTCTCCATTCCAGGGCATGACAAACATAAGGAGTGAGAAAATAGCCCCTTTTGATTAAATGTTTTTGACGCAAATCAAGCGCTTGTCATTTAAAAAATCACACAAATTGCGCTTGATCGCAAAATCTCGTTAGAGATCAGATTCCTGGCGCTTTACTTCCTGCCAGACTTCTTCCATTGCCTCCAGGTCAATTCCGCTCATTTCCAGGCCTCGCGAGGCAACAATCCGCTCAACTTCGCGAAAGCGTCGTTCGAATTTTATGTTAGCTTTTTGCAGGGCGGTTTCCGCTTTTACACCCAGGTGGCGAGAAAGGTTGACGGTTGCAAACAGCAGGTCGCCCATCTCTTCCTCAAGCTTTGCTTCATCCACCACCGCCTGCTGCGCTTCGTGCATGACTTCGTCAATCTCTTCGTGCACTTTATCCAGCACCGGGCCGAGGGAGGTCCAGTCAAAACCCACGGCTGAGCAGCGTTTCTGGATTTTATGCGCACGCATCAGCGCGGGCAGGCTCAGCGGAATATCATCCAGCGCCGAGAGCTGAGATTTTTCCGCCCGCTCGGCGCTTTTGATTTGCTCCCAGCGGGCCAGCACCTCCGCGCTGTTCCCTGCGGTGGCATCGCCAAAGATATGGGGATGACGACGCTCCAGCTTGTCGCTAATGGCTGCGCAGATATCGTCAAAGTTAAAGCGCCCTTCTTCCTGTGCCATTTGCGCATAGAACACCACCTGGAACAGCAGATCGCCCAGCTCGCCGCGCAGGTCGTCAAAATCTTCACGGGAAATAGCGTCCAGCACCTCATAGGTCTCTTCAAGGGTGTACGGGGCGATGGTGGCGAAAGTCTGCTCTTTGTCCCACGGACAGCCGTTTTCCGGGTCGCGCAGGCGTTTCATGATGCCGAGCAGGCGGTCGATTTGAGTCATAGTTTTTTCCATTAAAAAAACAAGCCGGGTGGCGGCAAAGCCTTACCCGGCCTACAGAAGAGTGAGTTTAACCGCCGTGCAGACGACGCGCGTCAATCACATCCGGCACCTGGTTCAGCTTGCCGAGCACGCGGCCCAGCACCTGCAGGTTATAGATTTCGATGGTCATATCGATGGTGGCAAGCTGCTCGCGGGTATCGCTGCGGCTGGCGACACCCAGCACGTTGACCTTCTCGTTGGCGAGAATGGTCGTGATGTCGCGCAGCAGGCCGCTGCGGTCGTTGGCAGTGACGCGCACCACCAGCGAGTAGCCAGCGGAATAGCTCTCACCCCAGACCGCTTCCACGATGCGCTCCGGCGCATGCGACTGCAGCTCGGCAAGCTGGTCACAGTCGGAACGGTGAATCGAAATCCCGCGCCCCTGGGTGATAAAGCCGACGATATCGTCGCCCGGAATTGGCTGACAGCAGCGGGCAATGTGGTGCATCAGGTTACCTACGCCTTCGACCACCACGCGGCCGTTGTCTTTGCTGCGCTGCTGCGGCGCGTAGGTTTTCTGCTGCAGCTGCTTCAGCGCCGCCGCGTCCTGCTCTGCCGCGCTTGGCTTATTGAACTGCGCCTGCAGGAAGTTCACCATCTGATTCAGACGAATATCACCGCCGCCAATGGCCGCTAGCAGCTCGTCAAGCTCGTTGAAGTTGTAGCGCGGCAGCAGGAATTTCTCCGCCTCTTTCAGGCTTATCCCGATATGCTCCAGCTCGTCGTCGAGGATCTGGCGACCGGCAAGGATGTTCTTGTCACGATCCTGTTTACGGAACCAGGCATGAATTTTCGAGCGCCCGCGGCTAGTGGTGACATAGCCCAGGTTAGGGTTAAGCCAGTCACGGCTCGGGTTGGGCTGCTTCTGGGTAATGATTTCAATCTGGTCACCCATCTGCAGTTGATAGGTGAACGGAACGATACGTCCGCCAATTTTCGCCCCGATGCAGCGGTGCCCTACATCGCTGTGGATGTGGTAGGCAAAATCGAGCGGCGTAGAGCCCGCAGGCAGGTCGACAACGTCCCCTTTCGGGGTAAAGACATAGACCCGGTCATCAAAGACCTGGCTGCGCACTTCGTCGAGCATCTCGCCGGAGTCGGCCATCTCTTCCTGCCACGCAATCAGCTTACGCAGCCAGGCAATGCGGTCTTCGTGTCCTGAACGCGCTCCGCCGGAGGTTCCTTCTTTGTATTTCCAGTGCGCGGCCACGCCCAGCTCGGCGTCTTCATGCATCTGTTTGGTGCGGATCTGAATCTCGACCGTTTTACCGCCTGGGCCAAGCACAACGGTATGGATAGACTGATAGCCGTTCGGTTTGGGGTTGGCGACATAGTCATCGAACTCATCGGGCAGATGACGGAAGTGAGTGTGTACTATGCCCAGCGCGGCGTAGCAGTCCTGCAGACGCTCCGCCACGATACGCACGGCGCGCACGTCAAACAGCTCGTCAAAAGCGAGGTGTTTCTTCTGCATTTTGCGCCAGATGCTGTAGATATGCTTAGGCCGACCGTAGACTTCGGCGCGCACGTTCTCTTCTTTCATCGCCTGGCGCAGGCCGCCGACAAACTCCTCAATGTAGTGCTCGCGGTCAATACGGCGCTCGTGCAGGAGTTTGGCAATCCGTTTATATTCCGCCGGGTGCAGATAGCGGAAGCAGTAATCTTCCAGCTCCCATTTCAGCTGACCAATCCCTAAGCGGTTCGCCAGCGGTGCATAGATATTTGTACACTCTTTAGCAGCCAGCACGCGCTCGTCTTCCGGCGCATCCTTCACCTCGCGCAGGTGGGCAATACGCTCGGCAAGCTTGATGACCACGCAGCGGAAATCATCCACCATGGCCAGCAGCATCCGGCGAACGTTATCGACCTGCTCTGAGGAAACTGAATCTGTATGCGCGGCTTTAAGCTGACGAATGGCCGCCATATCGCGTACGCCGTGGATCAGCGCGACGACGGATTTCCCGACGCTGTCGCGCAGCACGTCTTCGCTGACCACGTCAGCATCCGCGAGGGGAAAGAGAAGCGCGGCCTGTAGCGTTTCAATATCCATGTTCAGCATGGATAAGATTTCCACCATCTCCACGCCGCGCCACAGGAGAAGATCGGCATCCGGATGCCCCTGCGTGGTGCGCAGACAATAGGCCCAGGTTTCGGTTAAGCGTTCACACGACTGCTGGCTGGAAATTCCCAGACTTGCGATCCATTTTTGTGGGTCAAACTCCCCAGCTTTATTGAGATGTGCACTTCTTACCGCAACCATTGTCCTCTCCTTTAGGGACCAGGGCCTGTCGAAGTCGACAAGCCAAACAAATTAGATGTGCTCGAACAACACCATCGATTCCAGATGACCAGTGTGCGGGAACATGTCCAGCATTGCCAGACGCTGAATTTGGTAACCCGCGCTGAGTAATGACTCACTATCCCGGGCAAGCGTAGCCGGGTTACAGGAAACATAGACCACACGCTTCGGCGCGAGTTTAATAATATGTGCCATCACACCCGGAGCACCGGCACGCGCCGGATCGAGCAAAATTTTATCAAATCCCTGCTTTGCCCAGGGCTGTTGGGTGACATCCTCCTCAAGATTCTGATGAAAGAATGTCACATTTTGCAAGCCGTTCTGCCGCGCGTTCTCCTGCCCTTTCGCCACCAGCGCCTCAACGCCTTCCACGCCGACGACGCTGGCCGCTTCTCGCGCCAGCGGCAGCGTGAAGTTGCCCATTCCGCAGAACAGATCGAGCACCCGATCGCTTTTCTGAACATCCAGCCACGTCAGCGCTTTCTCAACCATCAGTTGGTTAACGCCATCATTCACCTGAATGAAATCCCGCGGGCTGAACGTTAAGCGTAGCCCGTTTGACGCATACCAGGGCGCCTCACCGGTAACCTGCTCAAGTATCTCGCTTTGTGGTGCAAGGAAAAGCGCCAGGTCGTTGGAATGCGAAAAGCGTTCCAGTTTTTCGCGATCTTTTTTCGACAACGGCGCGGTATGGCGCAGGACCATCAGCGGTCCATTGTTTGCCATAACCAGCTCGACATGCCCGAGGTGGCGTACGTCGTCCAGTTCCGAGAGACAGGTGCGCACTTCCGGAAGCAACGCCTCAAGATGGGGCGCCAAAATGGGGCAATGCTGCACATCGACAATGTCACTGGAACCGGCCTTGCGAAATCCCATCTCCAGCCGCGCCGTTTTTGGCTGATAGCTGAGGCTCAGGCGCGCGCGGCGGCGATAGCCCCAGGGCGCATCGGCAAGAATTTCGTTAACGTCATGTTTGAGCAGACGCGCCAGAGCAGTGCTTTTACTTTTTTGCTGTAATTCTATGCTCGCATGCTGTTGCTGGCAGCCTCCGCAAACGCCAAAATGCGGGCAGCGGGGCTTTACGCGATCCGGGCTATCGCTGAGGCGACGCTTCACCTGGCCGCGCGCGAACTGGCGTTTATCTTCCGTCAGCGTAATTTCTGCTCGTTCTGTTGGCAGTAAACCTGTTATAAACAGAGCCTTACCATTGTGACGCGCCACTCCCTGACCAAACGGATCGAGGTCCGTGGCTTCAACAGTAATGATTTCACGCGTCGTCACGCGTCGCTTTGCAGAGTAGAATTGCGCCATCGCCGAGATTTTTCTCAAATAAACATAATTATCTTAATTGTCCCATAACGGAACGCCATGACCAACTACAGCCTGCGCGCGCGCATGATGATTTTGATCCTCGCCCCCACCGTTCTCATCGGTTTGCTGCTGAGTATCTTCTTTGTGGTGCACCGCTATAACGATTTGCAGCGACAGCTGGAAGATGCAGGTGCCAGCATTATTGAACCGCTCGCCGTCTCCAGCGAGTACGGGATGAACCTGCAAAACCGCGAATCCATTGGTCAGTTAATCAGCGTACTCCACCGCCGCCACTCGGACATCGTCCGCGCCATTTCCGTTTACGACGAACATAACCGCCTGTTTGTCACCTCGAATTTTCATCTCGATCCGGCGGCCCTGAAGATCCCGGACGGTACGCCATTCCCGCGTCACCTCACCGTATTGCGGCGCGGCGATATCATGATCCTGCGCACGCCTATCGTGTCGGAAAGCTATTCCCCCGATGAATCTGCGCAATCCGATGCCAAATCCAGCAATAACATGCTGGGATACGTGGCGCTGGAGCTGGATCTCAAGTCGGTCCGGCTACAGCAGTATAAAGAAATCTTCATCTCCGGCGTGATGATGCTTTTCTGCATCGGCATTGCGCTGATCTTCGGCTGGCGCCTGATGCGCGACGTGACGGGCCCCATCCGCAACATGGTTAATACGGTTGACCGCATCCGCCGGGGCCAGCTCGACAGCCGGGTGGAAGGGTTTATGCTGGGCGAGCTGGATATGCTGAAAAACGGCATCAACTCGATGGCGATGTCGCTGGCGGCGTATCACGAAGAGATGCAGCACAACGTTGACCAGGCTACGTCCGACCTGCGCGAAACGCTGGAGCAGATGGAGATCCAGAACGTTGAGCTGGATCTGGCGAAAAAGCGCGCCCAGGAAGCGGCGCGTATTAAGTCAGAATTCCTTGCCAATATGTCGCACGAGCTGCGTACGCCGCTCAATGGCGTGATCGGCTTCACCCGCCTGACGCTCAAAAGCGAGCTCAACCCTACTCAGCGCGATCACCTGCACACCATTGAACGCTCGGCCAACAACCTGCTGGCGATCATCAACGACGTGCTGGACTTCTCCAAGCTGGAAGCGGGCAAGCTGATCCTGGAGAGTATTCCCTTCCCGCTGCGCAGCACGCTCGATGAAGTGGTGACGCTGCTCGCGCACTCGTCGCACGACAAAGGTCTTGAGCTGACGCTCAACATTAAAAACGACGTGCCGGATAACGTCATTGGCGATCCGCTGCGCCTGCAGCAGGTCATTACCAACCTTGTCGGGAATGCCATTAAATTCACCGAAAGCGGTAATATCGACGTCCTGGTAGAGAAACGCTCTATCAGCAGCAATAAGGTCCAGATTGAAGTCCAGATCCGCGATACCGGCATTGGTATTCCGGAGCGGGATCAGTCGCGTCTGTTCCAGGCGTTCCGTCAGGCGGATGCCAGCATCTCCCGCCGTCATGGCGGCACCGGTCTGGGGCTGGTGATCACCCAGCGTCTGGTGAACGAGATGGGCGGCGATATCTCTTTCCACAGCCAGCCAAACCGCGGTTCAACCTTCTGGTTCCACATTAATCTGGACCTCAATCCGAACGTGCTGACCGATGGCCCGGTAACGGACTGCCTGAAAGGCAAGCGTCTGGCCTACGTTGAACCTAACGCTGCGGCGGCGCAGTGTGCGCTCGACATCTTAAGCACCACGCCGCTGGAGGTGGTCTACAGCCCAACCTTCTCCGCTCTGGCCGTTGAGCATTATGACATCCTGCTGATGGGGATCCCGGTCACCTTCACCGGCGAGCTGACCATGCAGCAGGAGCGGCTGGCGAAAGCCGCGTCGATGACCGACTACCTGCTGCTGGCGCTGCCTTGCCACGCGCAACTGAATGCAGAAGAGTTGAAAAATGACGGGGCCGCCGCCTGCTTGCTTAAACCGCTCACCGCGACCCGCCTGCTGCCCGCGCTCACGGAATATTGCCGTCTTAGCCAGCATGCCCTTCCGCTGATTAACGATGAGCAAAAATTGCCGATGAGCGTGATGGCGGTGGATGATAATCCGGCCAACCTGAAGCTGATTGGCGCATTGCTGGAAGACCAGGTTCAGCACGTTGAGCTGTGCACCAGCGGGGCGCAGGCGGTTGAACAGGCTAAGCAGATGCAGTTCGATTTAATCCTGATGGATATTCAGATGCCGGATATGGACGGCATTCGGGCCTGCGAGCTGATCCACCAGCTGCCGCATCAGCAGCAAACTCCGGTCATTGCGGTCACCGCGCACGCGATGGCCGGTCAGAAAGAGAAGCTGCTGAGCGCCGGGATGAACGATTACCTGGCAAAACCTATCGACGAAGAGAAACTCCATAACCTGCTGTTGCGCTATAAGCCGGGTCACATTAGCGGGACGTACACGGTATCCAGCGAGCCGGTTGAAATCAGCGTTAACCAGAACGCGACCTTTGACTGGCAGCTCGCGCTGCGCCAGGCGGCCGGTAAACCCGATTTGGCCCGCGACATGCTGCAAATGCTGGTCGCGTTTCTGCCGGAAATTCGTAATAAGGTGGAAGAACAGCTGGTAGGTGAAAACCCGGAAGATCTGCTGGACGCCATCCACAAGCTGCACGGTAGCTGCGGGTACAGCGGCGTACCGCGGCTGAAAAACCTCTGCCAGCTACTGGAGCAGCAGCTGCGTGCAGGCACGCCGGAATCGGAGCTTGAACCGGAATTCCTGGAGCTGCTGGATGAGATGGATAACGTGACGCGGGAAGCGATGAAGGTGTTAGGGAACTGAGGTAAAAGCCCGGTGGCGCTGCGCTTACCGGGCCTACGATTGCGGGTGCGGCCTGATGCCCTCACCCCGGCCCTCTCCCACGGGGAGAGGGAGAACTACATCCCCTGCCCGACTTTCAGCACCGCCGCGATATTTCTTGCGGCCATCCTGACGTTCTCGCTGGCATTTTCCAGCGCATCTTCCAGCGAGCAGATGGTGTAGATCACGCTAAACACCGCATCAATGCCGTGATCGTGTACCACGCCAACGTCCGCCGTCAGGCTTCCTGCAATGCCGATGACAGGTTTGTTAAAGCGTTTCGCCACTTTCGCCACGCCCACCGGGACTTTGCCGTGGATCGTCTGGCTGTCGATGCGACCTTCTCCCGTGATCACCAGATCCGCATCGGCCACCTGGTCGGCCAGGTGTAGCGCATCGGTGACGATCTCAATGCCCTGGCGCAGCTGCGCGCCGCAAAAGGCGTACAGCGCGGCCCCCATGCCACCCGCCGCTCCGCCGCCGGCAAGGTTTAACACATCGATATCCAAATCCCGGGCAATGACTCTCGCATACTGCTCCAGCGCGTTGTCCAGGGTAACGATCATCTCGGGAGTGGCCCCTTTTTGTGGGCCAAATACGGCTGACGCCCCATCCTTTCCGGTGAGCGGATTCGTCACATCACAGGCGACCTCTATCCGGCACTCCGCCAGACGTCTGTCCAGCCCGCTCAGGTCGATACGCGCGAGTTTTTCCAGCTCGCCTCCGCCCTGTCCAAGAGGCTGCTCGCTGGCATCCAGCAGCTTTGCCCCCAACGCCTGCACCATCCCTGCGCCGCCGTCATTGGTGGCGCTGCCGCCAATGCCAATAATGATATGCTTAACGCCCGCATCCAGCGCGTGACGAATAAGTTCGCCCGTGCCCCACGAGGTGGTTTTCAGGGGATTACGCTGCGAAGGAACGACCAGCTCCAGGCCGCTTGCCGCCGCCATTTCAATAAAGGCACTCTGCTCGTCACCGGATAAGCCATAAAATCCTTCCACGCGCTCACCCAGCGGGCCGGTCACCGGAACCTGCACAATGCGTCCCTGCGTTGCCGCGATCATCGCCTCAACCGTCCCTTCGCCACCGTCCGCTACCGGCAGTTTGACGTAAGCTGCCTCGGGAAAGATCTCGCGAAAACCACGTTCTATCGCTGTCGCAACCTCAAGCGCACTCAAACTTTCCTTATACGAGTCCGGTGCGATAACAATTTTCATAAGCCATCCTTACGCATAGTCGTTACGTTAAGCATACACCACGTAAAAGACCGCCCGTGGGAGCGGTCCCAATGCGTTTATCGTACCATGCACGGGCGTTTATTGTCGAATGTCCAGTCGGGGATCAGATACTGCATCGCCATCGCGTCGTCGCGCGCGCCCAGACCGTGTTTTTGATACAGCTCATGGGCTTTCATGACCTGGTCCATATCCAGCTCAACCCCCAGCCCCGGCGTGGAAGGCACCTGTACCATGCCACCTTTGATCTCAAACGGCTGTTTAGTCAGACGCTGATTACCTTCCTGCCAGATCCAGTGCGTGTCGATAGCGGTAATGTTGCCCGGCGCGGCGGCGGCAACGTGCGTGAACATCGCCAGCGACACGTCGAAGTGGTTATTAGAGTGCGAGCCCCAGGTCAGGCCAAACTCGTGACACATTTGCGCCACGCGCACCGACCCCTGCATCGTCCAGAAATGCGGGTCCGCCAGCGGAATATCGACAGACTGTAATGACAGGGTGTGTCCCATCTGACGCCAGTCGGTGGCAATCATATTGGTCGCGGTCGGCAGCCCTGTAGCGCGGCGGAATTCCGCCATGACTTCACGGCCCGAGAAGCCCTGTTCAGCCCCACACGGATCTTCCGCATACGCCAGCACGCCTTTCAGCTGTTTACCAATCGCAATGGCTTCATTAAGCGACCATGCACCGTTCGGATCCAGCGTCACGCGCGCCTGCGGGAAACGTTTTGCCAGCGCGGTGACGGCTTCCGCCTCTTGCTCACCGGCCAGCACGCCGCCCTTCAGTTTGAAATCATTAAAGCCATATTTTTCGTACGCGGCCTCCGCCAGGCGCACCACCGCATCCGGGGTCATCGCCTCGTCGTGGCGGAGTCGGTACCAGTCGCATTGTTCATCCGCCTGGCTCTGATAAGGCAATGGCGTCAGCTTGCGGTCGCCGACAAAGAACAGATAGCCCAGCATTTCCACTTCGCTGCGCTGCTGCCCCTCGCCCAACAGCGACGCAACGTTGACGCTCAGATGCTTGCCCAGCAGATCCAGCATCGCGGATTCAATCCCGGTCACCACGTGAATGGTGGTGCGCAGATCGAAGGTCTGCAGGCCACGCCCTCCGGCATCGCGATCGGCAAAGGTGTTGCGCACGGTGTTCAGGACATTTTTGTACTCGCCCAGCGTTTTGCCCACCACCAGCGGAATGGCATCTTCCAGGGTCTGGCGGATCTTCTCCCCGCCCGGAATTTCGCCCACGCCCGTATGGCCGGAATTGTCTTTGATAATGACAATATTGCGGGTAAAGAACGGCGCATGCGCGCCGCTCAGGTTCATCAGCATGCTGTCATGGCCCGCAACCGGAATGATTTGCATGGAAGTGACGACAGGGGTCGTAAAAGTACTCATCGTGTAATCCTTTTATCAGTGACGTCCAAAAACAGGGCGCTTACGGTCAAATGTCCAGCCGGGGATAAGGTACTGCATCGGGCCCGCGTCGTTACGCGCACCGCCCGGTAGCTTTTTATACGCCTCATGGGCTTTATGGATCTGATCCCAGTCAATCTCCACGCCCAGGCCCGGCGCATCCGGTACGGCAATCTTGCCATTGATGATTTCCAGCGGATTTTTCGTCAGGCGGGCTTCCCCTTCCTGCCAAATCCAGTGGGTATCGATGGCGGTCGGGTTACCCGGCGCCGCCGCGCCAACGTGGGTAAACATCGCCAGCGAAATATCAAAGTGGTTGTTCGAGTGACAGCCCCAGGTCAGCCCCCAGTCATCGCACAGCTGCGCCACGCGCACTGCACCTGAAAGCGTCCAGAAGTGAGGGTCCGCCAGCGGAATGTCGACGGCGTTGAGCATCACCGCATGACCCATTTCACGCCAGTTGGTGGCGATCATATTGGTCGCGACAGGCAGCCCGGTGGCGCGACGGAACTCGGCCATGACTTCACGGCCCGAGAAGCCCTGCTCAGCGCCACAGGGGTCTTCCGCATAGGTCAGGACATCCCCCAGCCCTTTGCAAAGGCTAATCGCTTCATCCAGCAGCCACGCGCCGTTGGGATCGACGGTGATTCGCGCATCCACAAAGCGTTTTTTCAGCGCCCGGGCCGTTTCAATTTCCTGCTCGCCGGGCAGCACGCCGCCCTTCAGCTTGAAATCCTTAAAGCCGTAGCGATCCTGCGCCGCCTCGGCCAGCCGCACCACCGCGTCGCTGGAGAGCGCTTCCTGGTGGCGCAGCTGATACCAGTCGTGATCGCCCGTGGATCGAGCAAGATAAGGGAGGTCTGTCTTATTGCGATCGCCAACGTAAAACAGATAGCCCAGCACGGTGACCGCATCACGCTGTTTGCCGGGCCCCAGCAGCTCGCAAACCGGAACATTGAGCGCCTTACCCAGTAAGTCGAGCAGCGCGGCCTCCAGGGCGGCGACCGCGTTGACGCGCAGTTCGAACGTCCAGGCACCTTTACCGAACGTATCAAAATCTGCGGACTGATTGCCTTTATGCACCCGCTGAACCACTTTGTTCAGACGGGCGATCTCCTGCCCTACCACCTGCGGAATGGCATCGACCAGCGTCTGGTAGATCACCTCTCCGCCAGGGGCCTCGCCCACGCCGGTATTCCCTGAGCTGTCTTTCAGCACGACGATATTACGGGTAAACCAGGCGTTATGCGCACCGCCAATATTGAGCAGCATACTGTCCTGCCCGGCCACCGGGATAACCTTCATCTCCGTGACGGTTGGACTCGATTGCGTTGTCATTATCCACGCTCCGCAACAGGTTTAAGTTCGACGCGTTTGATATCCCCCACCAGCACCAGGTAACTCAGCACCGCCACCAGCGCATGCACCCCCACGTAAATCAGCGCCCCGTTGAAAGAGCCGGTGGTGCCGACGATGTAGCCGATAGCGATGGGCGTAACAATCCCGGAAATGTTGCCGAACATGTTGAACAGTCCGCCGCTCAGGCCGCTGATCTCTTTCGGTGCCGTATCCGCCATCACTGCCCAGCCCAGTGCGCCAATGCCTTTGCCGAAGAAGGCCATCGCCATAAAGCCGATAATCATCCATTCGGCGCTGACGTAGTTACAGAACACCATGGTCATAGAGAGCAGCATGCCGAGCACAATCGGCGTTTTACGCGCGATGTTCAGGGACCCCGTGCGGCGCATCAGCCAGTCGGAAATCACCCCACCGAGCACGCCACCGACGAAGCCGCAGATGGCCGGAACCGAGGCGACAAACCCCGCTTTAAGAATCGACATGCCTCGTGCCTGCACCAGGTATACCGGGAACCAGGTGATGAAGAAGTAGGTTAAGGCGTTAATACAGTACTGGCCCAGATAGATGCCGATCATCATGCGCGAGCCGACGAGCTGCTTGATCTGCGCCCATTTCTGGCGGAACGGGACTTTTGCTTTTGCAGATTTCTGATCCATATTGATCAGCGCTCCGCCTTCCGCAATGTACTCCAGCTCTTTTTTGTTCACGCCAGGATGCTGGTTGGGTTCGTGGATCACTTTCAGCCAGACGAAGCTGATGACGATCCCAAGCCCGCCCATGAAGAAGAAGACGTGTGACCAGCCCACCTCATGCGTCAGCCAGCCCATTATTGGCGCGAAGATAACCGTTGCGAAATACTGTGCGGAGTTGAAAATCGCCACCGCCGTTCCCCTCTCCTGCGCCGGGAACCAGGCCGCCACAATGCGGCTGTTGCCCGGGAAGGAAGGCGCTTCCGCTAACCCCACCAGGAAGCGCAGCGTGAAGAGCGCCACGATAATGCCGAAGCCGCTGAAGATATCGACGAAGCCCTGCAGCAGGGTAAAGGCAGACCAGATGAAGATGGACCAGAAATAGACGCGTTTCGAGCCAAAACGGTCCAGCAGCCAGCCGCCAGGGATTTGCCCGATGACGTAGGCCCATGAGAATGCGGAGAAAACGTAACCCATGCCCACCGGATCAAGGCCGATATCTTTTGCCATTTCCGAACCGGCAATCGACAGCGTGGCGCGGTCACCATAGTTAAAGGACGTGACGATAAACAGCATCACCACTATCCAGTAGCGGGCATTAGTACGCTTTTCAGCGCTGCTCGCTGCGTGGCTTAATGTACTCATTGTTGCACTCCTGAAACATAGCTTTCGCCTGGTTCATTCTGTACAGCACCGGTAGGGTAATCAGAATGAGACTTGTGTTTTGTCGTTTTGGTACGGCCTGAAGCCGTTTTATAGTGACCGGGAAAGTATATGAAGGAGTGATACGTTCTCTCACCGTGCAGAAACACAGTATTGAAGGGTGTATGAGAGGTTGTTTATGGCATAAGCCCAAGGGAGTGGAAGGTGGTTCACGGAATTGGCGTTTGGTGCGGTATGTAGCGCCGGGTGGCAGCTCCGCCTGACCCGGCCTGGAAAACCCGTAGTCCCGTGCAAGCGAAGCGCCGCCGGGCAGCGTGTTATTTGAGAAGTGAGGCCCAGTTCTCCACCCACGGGTTTGATTCGCTTTCTGGCTCCGGGTGCTCCCCGGCATCAATCAACAGCATCTCGCCGACGCGCTGGGCGCTCTGTTCCTGCAGGAGGGCATCGAACTGCTTGCCGCCGCCACAGAAGTTGGCGTAAGAGCTGTCGCCGAGAGCGATAATGCCGTAGTGAACATCTGGCTGATAGCCAAGCTGGTCTTTAATGCCCTGGAACAGCGGCACGATGCTGTCCGGCAGATCGCCCTGCCCGGTGGTAGAGGTCACCACCAGAATGTATTTATCTTTATACTTTTCCCAGTCTGCCAGCTCCGGATCCTCATAGACCGTGGCTTTATGGCCCTGGCTGGCAAGTATTGCCTCAGCCTCTTCCGCTACCAGCAGCGAGTTGCCGTACATTGTGCCGACAAAAATGCCTACTTCAGCCATGCTATTTTCCCATATTGAATGCGCTTACTCTTCATCCTGAACGTTGCCCGATACAAACTCAACCCTTTCATTTTCGGGGAGTTGTCCCAGCCACCCAAACTGTGACAGCGCCTGCATCCAGACGTCATCCAGCCCCGCACGGATAGTCAGCGGTTCGCCGGTAAAGGGGTGCGTCAGGCTCAGCTCGCTGGCGTGCAGCATCAGACGATGGCAGCCAAAGCGTTCGGCCGCACTGCGGTTCTGGCGCAAATCACCGTGTTTGCTGTCGCCAATAATCGGGTGGCGCAGGTGCGCAAGATGGCGTCGCAGCTGGTGCTTACGCCCGGTTTTAGGCAGAAGCTCAACCAGGCTGTAGCGCGTGGTCGGGAATTTGCTGGTTGCAACCGGCATTTCGGTCGTCGCCATGCCGCGATAATCCGTCACTGCGGGCTGGGGACCTTTGTCATCGCGGGCAAATTTATCGGCGATTTTGTCCAGCTCCTCCACCAGCGGGTAGTCCAGCGTGGCGGACTCGGTCAGCCAGCCGCGCACGATCGCGTGGTAGCGTTTCTGGATCTGGTGCTGTTCAAACTGCTGTGAAAGCAGGCGTCCCGCCTCGCTGGAAAGCCCCATCAGCAGCACGCCGGAGGTCGGCCTGTCGAGACGATGGGCGGTAAAAACATGCTGACCAATCTGATCGCGAACGGTCTGCATCACCACCACTTTCTCATCACGATCGAGCCAGCTGCGGTGTACCAGCCAGCCTGACGGTTTATTCACCGCCACCAGCCACTCGTCCTGATAGAGGATCTCAAGCGTCATGCATCTTCACCGGCAAACAGGGCATCCAGTTTTTCCAGTTCGACCAGCATCACGTCGCGCGCAGGGTGCGTCGTCTCGAGCGCCATTTCATAATAGGGAGAGACAGCAAACGCCTTCGGCAGCGGATGACCGCCCTCAAGCAACGCATGCATGCGCGGAATTAATACCCACTGCAGCCACTCAAACGGGGCCAGCGTATCCAGGCAGAAGGGCTGGGTGCTCGCGAACGCTTCTGGCTGCGGCGCGATCTCCTGCCACAGCTGATGTTGGCGCAAAAGGGCTTCGATGGCGTGCAACTGAGCACGAACGCTATCGTGTTGCGTCATAGTAACCTCAACTGAAAAAGTGAACGGCGCGCAGCATAGCACTGCGGAAGGCAGAAATAAAAAAAGGGAGCACTGTAAAAACAGTGCTCCCGGTTCGTTTCGCAGCATTCCAGCTACAATTCGTGCTCCCTGCTCATCCGTGACAACTTTTCCTGAAGCCCGAAGGCCTGGTCATCCGTAAGCCAATGCATCTTGCACACATCTTCCTGACGTGTTTGTCTCATCCTGAAACGTCCTGGCCTTCCTGACCCACCGACCATCCTGACCGGCTCTCGTTCTCCTTCCTGGAGGTGTCCGTTACGCATCCTGCGATATCCACTTTGCTTCATCCTGAAGCCTTCCTGCAGCGCCATCCTGACGAGTCCTGAGTGAGAAACGCCATCATCCTGATGTTCGTATCTCGTGTCGACGTCATGTCAACGGAGATAGAATCCGCTATTCCGCTTCGTCTTACAACCCACTCAGCCAGAGTTGTAAGACGCCGGAACTCCCTAAAAATAATAGGATGAACAACTAATCCATTGAAAAATAGATTGATATTAATCTGAATTAAATGAGGTAATACTGAATGTTCCAGCGATCTCTCACAAACGTTGTAAGAGATCTCTCACACGCACTATAGCATGATGGATTACAGAAGTGGCTCAAGTCGGGTGAGGAAATCCGCAAGAGAGGGAGCGAGAGTCTCGCGATTGCGGGTACCGATAGTCTCTTTAACCACTTCACCTGACAGATTACAGACGGAGATAACGTCCAGTTCGCTGTCCAGCGTGGCGATAAAGAGCGTCGGAGAAAGCTTAAGGCGTTTTTGCGTGACCAGATGACCAATCAGGTTTTCCTGAACACGCCGCAGATCGTCTTCGCTCCAGGTCTGCAACAGCGTCAGCGTAATATCAGCAAAGCGCGCGGGCATATCCCCTGCGAACTGCACGGTATAAAATGCGTGAACCGCTGGTTGTACCACAATGTCCATTGCCCGCTCAACCGCATTTACATTTTGCTCGCCGGTATACGGCTTCGGCTGCCAGATTACGTAATCATCAGGTGAAGAGATAATGCACGGCGATGGCACGCCATATAAATCAGTGCTTTGCGGCCAAGTACCCTGCTTTTCAAGCCATGCGTCGCAGTAGCGGGTCGTGAAGGTAGTGAGGGCATTTGCAGTTTCGATGTCCACCGATTTCTCTCTTCTTGTCAGACAGGATAAACTCAGGCCATAAGTGTACCTGTAAAGTGGCTATGAAACATGTCTTACGAAAATCATCAGGCGTTAACCGGCTTAACGCTGGGTAAATCAACCGATTACCGCGATACCTACGATGCAAGCCTGCTGCAGGGCGTGCCGCGCAGCCTGAACCGCGATCCTCTGGGACTGCACGCGGACGCTCTGCCGTTCGTGGGTGGCGACATCTGGACGCTGTACGAACTCTCATGGCTCAACGCACGCGGCCTGCCGCAGGTGGCGGTGGGCCACGTTGAGCTGGACTACGCCAGCGTGAACCTCGTCGAGTCCAAAAGCTTTAAGCTCTATCTCAACAGCTTTAACCAGACAAAATTCAACAGCTGGGACGACGTTCAGCGCACGCTGGAACGTGATTTAAGCGCCTGCGCGCAGGGAAAGGTGAGCGTTTCACTGTATCGCCTGCACGAGCTGGAAGGACAGCCAGTCGCCCACTTCAACGGGACCTGTATCGACGATCAGGATATTGAGGTAGAGAATTATGAATTCAGCGCCGATTACCTCGAAAACGCGGCGAGCGGAAAGGTGGTCGAAGAGACGCTGGTCAGCCATCTGCTGAAATCCAACTGCCTGATCACCCACCAGCCGGACTGGGGCTCGGTGCAGATCCAGTACCGCGGCCCGAAAATTGACCGGGAAAAGCTGCTGCGCTACCTGGTGTCGTTCCGCCATCACAATGAATTCCACGAGCAGTGTGTGGAGCGTATCTTTAGCGATATTCAGCGTTTCTGCCAGCCAGAAAAACTGAGCGTTTACGCGCGCTACACCCGCCGTGGCGGTCTGGACATCAACCCGTGGCGCACCAACACCGATTTTGTGCCGGCGACGGGACGGCTGGTGCGTCAATAATATAAATATTTTCACAATATGCGCGGTATCTTCCGCGCTTTAGGTTGTGAAACGTCACGCGCCAGGGCTATTGTAATCAACAGGGAAAGACGATAATCGTCCCGTAAGGAGCTCACTTGATTACACATATTAGCCCACTTGGCTCAATGGATATGTTGTCGCAGCTGGAAGTGGACATGCTTAAGCGCACGGCCAGCAGCGATCTTTATCAACTGTTTCGTAACTGTTCACTTGCCGTACTGAACTCCGGAAGCCTGACAGATAACAGTAAAGAACTGCTGTCCCGCTTCGAAAGCTTTGATATCAACGTTCTGCGCCGCGAGCGTGGCGTGAAGCTTGAAGTCATCAACCCGCCGGAAGAGGCCTTTGTCGACGGGCGCATCATTCGTTCACTTCAGGCTAACCTGTTTGCCGTGCTGCGTGACATCCTCTTTGTTAACGGGCAGATCCACAACGCAGGCCGTTTCCAGCATCTCGACCTGGAAAGCTCGGTCCATATCACTAACCTGGTGTTCTCCATTTTGCGTAACGCCCGTGCCCTGCACGTTGGCGAAGCGCCGAACATGGTCGTCTGCTGGGGCGGCCACTCCATCAACGAAACCGAATACCTTTATGCGCGTCGGGTGGGCACCCAGCTCGGCCTGCGCGAGCTGAATATCTGTACCGGCTGTGGTCCCGGTGCGATGGAGGCGCCAATGAAAGGTGCCGCAGTGGGACACGCGCAACAGCGTTATAAAGAGGGGCGGTTTATCGGCATGACCGAGCCGTCAATCATTGCCGCTGAGCCGCCTAACCCGCTGGTTAACGAGCTGATTATCATGCCGGATATCGAGAAGCGTCTTGAAGCGTTTGTCCGTATCGCCCACGGCATCATCATCTTCCCGGGCGGCGTGGGGACAGCGGAAGAGCTACTCTATCTGCTGGGTATTCTGATGAATCCGGCCAACAAAGATCAGGTTCTGCCGCTGATCCTGACCGGGCCAAAAGAGAGCGCTGACTACTTCCGCGTGCTGGACGAGTTTATCGTGCACACGCTGGGCGAAGCCGCGCGTCGTCACTATCGCATTATCATTGATGATGCCGCGGAAGTGGCGCGTCAAATGAAAAAAGCGATGCCGCTGGTGAAAGAGAACCGCCGGGATACTGGCGATGCCTACAGCTTTAACTGGTCCATCCGTATTGCGCCAGACCTGCAGATCCCGTTTGAGCCTTCGCACGAGAATATGGCTAACCTGAAACTCTACCCGGACCAGCCGGTGGAAGTTCTGGCGGCCGATCTGCGTCGCGCCTTCTCCGGGATTGTGGCGGGCAACGTCAAAGAAGTCGGCATCCGCGCGATAGAGCAGTACGGTCCGTACAAGATCCACGGCGACCCGGAGATGATGCGCCGTATGGATGACATGCTGCAGGGCTTCGTCGCTCAGCACCGCATGAAGCTCCCAGGCTCAGCCTATATTCCTTGCTACGAAATCTGCACCTAACGCTCAGCAGCATCTCATCAAAACCGGGTCGCCCTCGCGCGTCCCGGTTTTTTTTACCGAAGAAATTCATAGGCATCACTTATATCTTTTACAAACTATTCACAAACGCAAACGATTACCTCATTTTTACAACCGTAAGTTATCAGCCTTAATCCAAATTACCCGCCAGAAAATCCTAAAAACCCAATTCTTTACAGCTAAAGACACCTATATCACGGGTCAGTCTTTCAGCCCACATGTCGTTGGTGGTAGCCTTCGCGCCCGTAAATTCTATTTGATGTTTTTTTAACAGATAAATGGTCTAAAGATGCCCACATCATAAGTGGATTATTGCATTTGGGATCACGATCACTGATAGATTCATAACTAGAATGTATCTTTCCGCCCGCCAATAGTTACGGGCGAAAATTATTAAAAAACCGTCACTGAACGAATTTCATATTACCGTCAGGCACTTTTTCATCGGATTTGACTAAAAAACCTGACAATTCGCTTCCTCCAGGAGATATAGATGGAAACCACTCAAACCAGCACCGTTGCTTCGATTGAATCCCGAAGTGGTTGGCGCAAAACGGATACCATGTGGATGCTTGGCCTTTACGGCACAGCAATCGGCGCTGGTGTACTGTTCCTTCCTATCAACGCAGGCGTCGGCGGTCTGATCCCGCTGATCATTATGGCTATCATTGCTTTCCCGATGACCTTCTTTGCACACCGCGGCCTGACCCGCTTCGTGCTGTCCGGTAAAAATCCGGGTGAAGACATCACTGAAGTTGTTGAAGAACATTTCGGCGTTGGTGCAGGTAAACTGATTACCCTGCTCTACTTCTTCGCGATTTACCCAATCCTGCTGGTTTACAGCGTGGCGATTACCAACACCGTTGAAAGCTTCATGGCGCACCAGTTGCACATGACGCCTCCTCCGCGTGCCATTCTGTCTCTGATCCTGATTGTCGGCATGATGACCATCGTGCGCTTCGGTGAGCAGATGATCGTAAAAGCGATGAGCGTGCTGGTCTTCCCGTTCGTGATTGCTCTGATGGTACTGGCCTGCTACCTGATCCCACAGTGGAACGGTGCAGCGCTTGAAACCCTGTCCCTGAGCAGCGCATCTGCAACCGGTAACGGACTGCTGATGACACTCTGGCTGGCAATTCCGGTAATGGTGTTCTCCTTCAACCACTCCCCAATCATCTCTTCCTTCGCCGTTGCGAAACGTGAAGAGTACGGTAATGGCGCAGAGAAGAAGTGCTCCAGCATCCTGGCACGCGCTCACATCATGATGGTACTGACCGTTATGTTCTTCGTCTTCAGCTGCGTACTGAGCCTTTCTCCGGCGGATCTGGCGGCAGCGAAAGAGCAGAACATCTCTATTCTGTCCTACCTGGCAAACCACTTTAACGCACCGGTTATTGCGTGGATGGCACCTATCATCGCGATTATTGCCATCACCAAATCCTTCCTCGGCCACTACCTGGGCGCGCGTGAAGGCTTCAACGGTATGGTGATTAAATCTCTGCGCGGTAAAGGCAAGAGCATTGAAATCAACAAGCTGAACAAAATCACTGCACTGTTCATGCTGCTCACCACCTGGGCGGTAGCAACCCTGAACCCAAGCATCCTGGGCATGATTGAAACCCTGGGCGGCCCGGTCATCGCGATGATTCTGTTCCTGATGCCGATGTACGCGATTCAGAAAGTCCCTGCGATGCGTAAATACAGCGGCCATATCAGCAACGTGTTCGTTGTGATTATGGGCCTGATTGCCATCTCCGCGATTTTCTACTCGCTGTTCAGCTAATACCTCCTGCGCCGTCCCCGGACGGCGCACTCCTCCCTCTCTGACTGAAAGCAATGGACGCATCATGATTAGCGTATTCGATATCTTCAAAATCGGTATTGGTCCTTCCAGCTCTCACACCGTCGGACCAATGAAAGCCGGTAAGCAGTTCACGGATGACTTGATTGCACGCGGCATCTTGCATGACATTACCCGCGTGGTTGTCGATGTGTACGGCTCGCTTTCCCTGACCGGGAAAGGCCACCATACCGATATCGCCATTATCATGGGCCTGGCGGGAAATCTGCCGGATACCGTTGATATTGATGCGATCCCTGGTTTCATCCAGGACGTCAACACCCACGGTCGCCTGCTGCTGGCGAACGGTGAGCATGAGGTTGAATTCCCGGTTGACCACTGCATGAATTTCCATGCGGACAACCTGTCGCTGCACGAAAACGGCATGCGCATTACCGCGCTGGCCGGCGACAAAGCGGTATACAGCCAGACTTATTACTCAATCGGCGGCGGTTTTATCGTCGACGAAGACCACTTTGGTCAAACCGATAACGCTTCTGTCGAGGTGCCGTATCCGTACAAAACGGCGGCGGACCTTCAGCGTCACTGCCAGGAGACGGGCCTTTCCCTCTCCGGCCTGATGATGAAAAACGAGCTGGCACTTCACAGCAAAGAAGAGCTCGAACAGCACTTCACTAACGTCTGGGAAGTGATGCGCGGCGGTATTGAGCGTGGGATCACCACCGAAGGCGTTCTGCCGGGCAAGCTTCGCGTGCCGCGTCGTGCTGCAGCGCTGCGCCGTATGCTGGTGAGCACCGACAAAACGACAACGGACCCAATGGCCGTTGTAGACTGGATCAACATGTTCGCACTGGCGGTAAACGAAGAGAACGCTGCCGGAGGCCGCGTGGTCACTGCGCCGACCAACGGCGCCTGCGGTATCGTTCCGGCGGTGCTGGCGTACTACGACAAGTTTATCCGTGAAGTGAACGCGAACTCACTGGCGCGCTACCTGCTGGTCGCCAGTGCGATTGGTTCGCTGTATAAGATGAACGCGTCCATTTCCGGTGCGGAAGTGGGCTGTCAGGGTGAAGTCGGCGTGGCATGCTCCATGGCGGCGGCGGGTCTGGCCGAACTGTTAGGTGCAAGCCCGACACAGGTTTGCATTGCTGCGGAAATCGGCATGGAACATAACTTGGGACTGACCTGTGACCCGGTTGCCGGACAGGTACAGGTACCGTGCATCGAGCGTAACGCGATTGCCTCCGTGAAGGCGGTGAACGCGGCACGTATGGCGCTGCGCCGCACCAGCGAGCCGCGCGTCTGCCTCGATAAGGTTATCGAAACCATGTACGAAACCGGTAAAGATATGAACGCCAAATACCGCGAAACCTCTCGCGGCGGCCTGGCGATGAAGATCGTTACCTGCGATTAAGCCTCTCAGGAAGCCTCGTTTTGCGAGGCTTCTTCCTGTTTTCCCCACCATTCATAGTTTCACGCTGCTGACAGTGTTACCCTTCACGCATGAGATAGAAGGGAGATTATCTGTGGCCGTTCATTTACTTATCGTCGATGCTCTTAACCTGATTCGCCGTATCCATGCGGTACAGGGGACGCCTTGTAAAGACACCTGTCTGCACGCGCTGGAACAGCTCATCCGCCACAGTGAGCCCACCCACGCGGTCGCGGTATTTGATGACGAAGCCCGCGACACGGGCTGGCGACACCAGCGTCTGCCGGACTACAAAGGCGGACGCGCCCCGATGCCGGACGATCTTCACGCTGAATTGCCCATGCTGCGCGCTGCATTTGAACAGCGGGGCGTCCCCTGCTGGGGTGCACAGGGAAATGAAGCTGACGATCTCGCGGCCACCCTGGCCGTAAAAGTGGCAAGTGCCGGTCATCAGGCCACTATCGTTTCAACTGACAAAGGCTACTGCCAGCTGCTCTCTCCGACTATCCGCATTCGCGACTATTTTCAAAAACGCTGGCTGGACGCGCCGTTTATTGCCAGCGAGTTCGGCGTCTCGCCTGAGCAACTGCCGGATTACTGGGGGCTGGCAGGCATAAGCAGTTCTAAGGTTCCGGGTGTCGCCGGTATTGGGCCGAAGAGCGCCGCGCAGCTGCTGGCCGATTTTCAGAGTCTGGAAGGGATTTACGCCCGTCTGGATGAGGTGCCGGAAAAGTGGCGCAAGAAGCTGGAGGCGCATAAAGAGATGGCGTTTATCTGCCGGGAAATCGCAACGCTACAGACGGATTTGCAGATGGACGGGAATTTACAGCAGCTGCGTTTACAACGTTAAAACGACTACACGGTGTTGTAGGCCCGGTAAGCGCAGCGCCACCGGGCAAAACAAAGCTCGCACTATCGCTCGTCGCGACGTCCGCCGACCGCTGCCCACCAGCGACGAATATGCACCGTCACCTCTTCACGGTCGTGATACAGCTGACGCGCCTGGATCTCCACGTTAATCCCGTGTTCGTCCATCTGCTCCTGAATGTAGGCCAGGTTCTGCGACACCTCCTCGTAGCGCTTTTTCATCGGCAGCTTGAGGTTGAAAATGGTCTCGCGACACCAGCCGTTCACCAGCCAGGAGGCCATCAGCGCGGCGACTTTTGCCGGCTTCTCAACCATATCGCACACCATCCACGAGATGTTGTTACGGTTCGGGCGATAGCGGAAACCGTCTTCACGCAGCCAGGTGACCTGCCCAGTGTCCATCAGGCTTTGCGCCATTGGACCGTTATCAACGGACGATACCCACATATTGCGTTTCACCAGCTGATAGGTCCAGCCGCCCGGGCACGCGCCAAGGTCGACGGCGTACATGCCGTTCGCCAGACGCTCATCCCACTCATCCGCCGGGATAAAGACGTGGAATGCCTCTTCCAGCTTGAGCGTTGAACGGCTTGGCGCATCGGCCGGGAAGCGCAAACGCGGGATGCCCATATAGAAAGGAGAGTTGTTGGTGGTGTACGAATAGCCCGTATAGCAGCAGCCCGGTGCGATAAAGAAGATATGCACCACCGGACGCTTCGGCGTTTCGTAGTTTGTCAGCACGCCCGCATCGCGCAGCGCCGCGCGCAGCGGCACGGTGAACTTACGGCAGAACTTCATCAACTCTTTACTTTCGTTGGTATCCGCCACTTCAACGCGCAGATCGCCGCCCTTCTCAACCACGCCCTGCAGCATGCCGACAATAGGCGTGATGCGGTCTTCCGGCGGAAGATCCTTCAGCAGCTCACCCGCGACAAACATCTGGCGAGCAAAGATCAGCGAGCTGAACGGCAGCTCTTGTGCCAGCCTGTCTGCGTCCTCAGGCTGATAGCACTCGAATACTACATAACCCGCGTTTTCTTTTACCCGGGCAAAGCCGAAGACTTCGCGCTTCGCCGCTTTATCGGTAATTTCCGCGGCGCACTCTTTCTCAAACCCCGGGCGACAATATAAAACAACCTTATTCATGAACAACGCCCTTGCGTTTCAGACGGATAGCTCCGATAAACATTAATACCCAACCCGCCAGGAAGCTGAAGCCGCCGACAGGTGTAACGAACGCCCACAGGCGCAAATGTGAGAGCGCAAGGCAGTACAGGCTACCGCTGAACAACACGGTACCCAACGCCATAAACACGCTGCTCCAGTAAAACCAGATACTGATACGACGCTGCATCGCCACCGCCAGACCAAAAATAGCCAGCGTGTGGAACGCCTGATATTCAAGGCCGGTCTGGATCCAGCCCATCTCTACTGCACCCAAAGACTTGCTTAATACATGTGCGCCGAAGGCGCCCAGTGCAACAAAAATAAAGCCACTTACCGCGGCAAAAATCAGCATGAATCGGCTGGTCATGTTTAAGTCCTGAGTTGATGCGTGCCCGGCACACAAACGTTATTGCTCATACCTGAAGCGGAATTTTTCTTGCTCGGTTGCCGCTTTCGCCAGTATCCACTGCCGGAAGGCGGCTATTTTACCCAGTTCTGCCTGACTGTCATGACAAACCAGATAAAACGCATTCTTGCTGACCAGTACATCATTAAAAGGGCAGACCAGGCGGCCTGCCTCAATTTCGGACTGCGCCATGACGTTGTTCGCCAACGCCACGCCCTGTCCGTGAATCGCAGCCTGTAACACCATCGCACTGTGGCTAAAGATGGGTCCCTGCTGCACGTTTATATGAGTAAGACCTAATTGACGGGTATAAGTTTGCCAGTCACGGCGAGAGGCATCATGCAAAAGCGTATGCTGAGCCAGGTCAGCGGGTGACTTCAGCGCCTTTTCACCTGTTAACAGCAGGGGAGAACAGACCGGCAAGAGATATTCTGCGTATAATTTCTCAACACGCAAGCCCGGCCAGTTGCCGCGACCATAAAAAATGGCGACATCCACGTCATCGGCCAGTTTGTCCTCCTGGCGATCTACCGCCTGGATTCGAACGTCGATCCCCGGATAAGCTGAGTTAAAGCTTGAGAGTCTGGGCACCAGCCAATGAATGGCAAAACTGGGCAATAAACTGACGGTCAGGGCACCTTTTGCACTGCGAGCCTGCAGCTTACGCGTGGCTTCCGTAAGCTGGGAAAAAATCTCTTTAATATCCTGAAAATAGCTCTGCCCCTCTTCGGTCAACAGCAACGAACGGTTGCGTCGACGAAACAGCTTAAGGCCCAGAAAATCCTCCAGAGACTTGATTTGGTGACTTACTGCGGCCTGTGTCACAAAAAGCTCATCTGCCGCGCGGGTAAAGCTCAGGTGACGTGCTGCTGCATCAAAAACACGTAATGCATTGAGGGGTGGCAATCGCTTTGACATGGTTATCTGGCTTAGATGTTAACGGATTTTAACAAACAGGAAACAACGTTTAACCTATTAGTTTTTTTTATCTGAGCCATTATAATTTGTCCGTTGAGGAACTACCAGCAAATACCTATAGTGGCGGCACTTCCTGAGCCGGAACGAAGAGCTTTTTTCGGAATGCGTGTTCTGAAGGGCTTTTGGCTTACGGTTGTGATGTTGTGTTGTTGTGTTTGCAATTGGTCTGCGATTCAGACCACGGTAGCAACGCTACCAATTTTTCACTTCCTGTACATTTACCCTGTCTGTCCATAGTGATTAATGTAGCACCGCCAATTTGCGGTGCTTTTTTTTCGCCTGCGATCTGTTAGTGCTCGATCTCTTTCATCTCTTTCACGTCCGTGCGGTTGATCTGCTGCTTGTTCCCGTTAGCATCTTTGTACGAAATCATCCCGGTATCATTATCGGTAGTTGGTTTCCCTTCCGAAACGATAGAACGACCATCGTTGGTGTGCATCACGTAGTTGTTACCAGAACAGGCGCTCAGGGCAAAAGTAAACGCACAGGCAGAAATGATTGCAGCTGTCTTATTCATGATTATTCTCCTTTAGCAATTAATGCTATTCAAACCTCGATTTATAACAGGCTAAAACATCCGCCTAACACTATTTAGCATAACCTGCTTTTTTGAGGCCGTAAGGATAAGCAGACAATTCTGATAGATATCAACCTCCTTGCCCTGCCGCTGAAATTGCGCGACGATCGCTATATTGAAATGAGGAATCCCATGAACGCTTTCAGTCCTGCGCAGTTCCGCGCACAGTTTCCGGCGCTGGCCGATGCCGGTATTTACCTGGATAGCGCCGCCACCGCCCTTAAGCCACAGGCGGTGATTGAGGCCACGCAGCAGTTCTACAGCCTGAGCGCCGGGAACGTTCATCGCAGCCAGTTTGCCGAAGCGCAGCGATTAACCGCGCGCTACGAAGCCGCACGCGATCAGGTCGCGCGCCTGATCAATGCCGAAAGCGGGAAAAACATCGTCTGGACGCGCGGCACGACAGAGGCCATCAATATGGTGGCCCAGTGCTACGCGCGCCCGCTGCTTCAGCCGGGCGATGAGATCGTCGTCAGCGAAGCGGAACATCACGCCAACCTGGTGCCATGGCTGATGGTGGCTGAGCAAACGGGCGCACGCGTGGTGAAGCTCCCACTGGGTGCAGACCTTCTGCCCGACGTGGCCCGTCTCCCCGAGCTGATTACTCCCCGCAGCCGCATTCTGGCGCTCGGACAGATGTCAAACGTCACGGGTGGCTGCCCGGATCTGGCTCAGGCTATTCGCATCGCGCATGCCAGCGGCATGGTGGTGATGGTCGACGGCGCTCAGGGCGTGGTGCACTTCCCGGCCAACGTGCAGGCGCTTGATATCGATTTTTATGCCTTCTCTGGTCATAAGCTCTACGGGCCAACCGGTATTGGGGCGCTGTACGGCAAGCCAGAACTGCTGGCAAAAATGACGCCGTGGCTCGGTGGCGGAAAAATGATTACCGAAGTATCGTTCGATGGCTTCAAAACTCAGGATGTTCCCTATCGTCTGGAAGCCGGTACGCCGAACGTGGCGGGGGTGATTGGCCTAAGCGCGGCGCTGGAGTGGCTGACTGAAACAGACAGTGTTCAGGCTGAAAGCTGGAGCCGGGGACTGGCGACGCTGGCAGAGGAAGAACTCAAAAAGCGCCCGGGTTTCCGCTCGTTCCGCGTTCAGGATTCAAGCCTGCTGGCCTTTGATTTTGCTGGCGTTCATCATAGCGACATGGTGACGCTACTGGCCGGGTATGGCATTGCCCTGCGTGCCGGACAGCACTGCGCCCAGCCGCTGCTGGCGGCGCTCGGCGTGAGCGGTACGCTGCGTGCCTCGTTTGCGCCCTATAACACTCAAAGCGATGTTGACGCGCTGGTCGCAGCCGTTGACCGCGCCCTTGAAATACTGGTGGATTAATGACTCACGCTGCTTTAGCCGGACATCCGTTTGGCACGGTCATCACAGAAGAGACCTTAAGACAGACCTTCGCCCCGCTCCAGCAGTGGGAAGATAAATATCGACAGCTGATCCTGCTGGGTAAACAGCTCCCTGCGCTTTCAGAGGATCTCAAAGCGCAGGCGAAAGAGATTGCTGGCTGTGAGAACCGCGTCTGGCTTGGTGTAAGCGTCGCCGGCGAGAAGCTGCACTTCTTCGGCGACAGCGAAGGCCGCATCGTCCGGGGTCTGCTGGCAGTTTTGTTGACCGCTGTGGAAGGGAAAAGCGCGGCGGAACTGCTGGCACATTCGCCGCTGGCGTTATTTGATGAGCTGGGACTGCGCGCGCAGCTCAGCGCCTCGCGCGGTCAGGGGTTGATCGCGCTCAGCGATGCGGTACTGGACGCAGCCCGTCAGGCTCAGGCCTGACGTTCCGCCTTCGCCATCATCTTCTTCAAGGCGTGAGACACCGCCACAAAGCCAAAGGAAGCGGTCACCATGGTGGCCGCGCCAAACCCGGAGGCACAATCCATTCTCTTTGGCCCTTCCGCCGTGCTTTTCATCGCACAGACTGAGCCATCCGCCTGCGGGTAGACCAGCGCTTCGGTCGAGAACACGCAGTCGACGCCCAGCTTGCCTTTGCTGTTCTTCACCACGTTAAAGTCGCTCTTCAGGCGCTCACGCAGCTTGGCCGCCAGAGGATCCTGAATGGTTTTCGCCAGATCGGCCACCTGGATCTGCGTCGGATCGATTTGCCCGCCCGCACCGCCCGTCGTGACCAGCGGCACCTTGTAGCGACGGCAGTATGCGATCAATGCCGCTTTTGGCCGCACGCTGTCGATGGCGTCAATCACATAGCTGTAGCCTTTGCTCATGTACTCCGCGACGTTATCTGCCGTCACAAAGTCGTCGATCACCGTCACGCGACACTCCGGGTTGATGAGACGAATACGCTCCGCCATTACCTCAGATTTCGCCAGACCGACGCTATCGCGCAGGGCGTGGATTTGACGGTTGGTGTTAGTGACGCAAACGTCATCCATGTCAATCAGCGTGATTGCGCCAATACCGGTTCTCGCCAGCGCTTCTGCCGCCCACGACCCCACACCACCAATGCCCACGACGCAGACGTGCGCATCCGCAAACAGCTGCAGGGCTTTTTCACCATATAAACGTGCCGTACCGCCAAAACGCTGGCGCCAGGCGTCGCTGATTACCACAGACATAAAACCTCAGATGTAAAAAGGGTGAGGTTTTCCTCACCCTGAACAGTAATCCGTATTGCGCTCAGAATACCACAATCAGCCGCTGAATACGTTTCCAGCACCCGGCGCCGCTTTCAGTACCCACACGCGTCCGTAGTGGTTATACCAACCCGCGCGATGGCCTGCGTCAGGGCCAATACCCTGATAGATGTCGAAGTGCTGGCCTTTTATCGCCCCGCCGACGTCCAGCGCCACCATCAGACGCAGCTCATACTGGCCGTTGAACTTGCCGTTATTGTCCAGCAGAGGGACTTCAGCCAGCAGCGTGGTGCCTGCAGGAATAATCGAACGATCTGATGCGACCGACGCACGTCCAATCAGCGGAACTGCACTCGCCCCTTTCACCGGCGCGAAGTTTTGCGGTTTGAAGAAGACGAACGACGGGTTCTGCTCAAGCAGCTCGCGCACCTCGGCTTCGCTGTGTTTCTCGCCCCACTCACGGATAGCCTGCATCGACATATCTTCTTTCTTCACTTCACCGCGGTCGATCAGCACCTTACCGATGCTGCGATAGGCGTGGCCGTTTTTACCGGAATAGCTGAAGAAGTTAAGCGGCGACCCGTCGCCAAAATCAATGTAGCCGCTGCCCTGAACGTCCATGATGAAGTTATCCATCAGGGAGTTGCTGTAGGCCAGAACGTAGTTTTCGCTTAGCGCACCGGCGTAGATCTCAGCGCGAGACGGCAGACGACCGCGTTTTGGCGGCATACGGTAGATAGGATACTGGAACTCGCCCTGACGGGAGTGTCGCGCCTGGATAACCGGGGTGTAATAGCCGGTAAACTGGACGTTGCCGTAGTTATCGGCTCCTTCCATCTGCCAGGCATCGATACCAAACTGGCGCATGTTGCGCGTATCGCCGCCAGCACGCAGCCAGTCCTGTACCGCGCTATAAACACTGTTCTGTGAGCTATACAGACGCGGCGAGGCGTTGCGGATCTGGTAGACCTGCTCGGAAAAATCACCGGCATTAATCGGTGCGCCGACAGCATCAGGCTGATTAACTAAAGAGAAAGGCTGGGATAACTTCCCGTCTTTATACTGTTGACCGCGATCGGTCGGTTTGGAAGAACAGGCCGCAAGAATCGCTACCATTGCGCCCGCCATCAGATACTTCGCCCAACGTCCTTTCATTATATCTCGTCTTTAAGTTGCCCATTTCCGCGTGATGAAGATAACAAACCGCCAGGGCTAATGAAATGCGATCGCATGCCCTTTGGCAAATTTTGCGCAAAAAATAGTCCAAACAAAGCCATGTCGTTCAATTTGCATACAAAATCATGATTTATGTGAAAAAGGGGTTGCATCACAAACCTATCCGAGTATAGTGCGCATCCACGGACGCGGGGTGGAGCAGCCTGGTAGCTCGTCGGGCTCATAACCCGAAGGTCGTCGGTTCAAATCCGGCCCCCGCAACCAATTAAAATTTGATGAAGTATCTTCTACGACTGTAGAAAGACGGACGCGGGGTGGAGCAGCCTGGTAGCTCGTCGGGCTCATAACCCGAAGGTCGTCGGTTCAAATCCGGCCCCCGCAACCAATCAAATTTGAAGAAGTAAGTTTCTACACGAGTAGAAAGACGGACGCGGGGTGGAGCAGCCTGGTAGCTCGTCGGGCTCATAACCCGAAGGTCGTCGGTTCAAATCCGGCCCCCGCAACCAATACTTCTAAAAACAATAAACACCCTTAAGGGTGTTTTTTTGTATCTGTCGTTTGTGAATTTGCCGGGCGTTTACCCGGCTGAACGATTTACCCGCGCCGCGCCAGCGTCGCCCCGTCAGAGAAATACGCCCGTATCCCCGCCAGAATCGACTCCGCAACTTCCTGCTGGAATTTTGCCGTCTTGAGCTTACGCTCCTCTTCAACGTTACTGATAAACGCTGTTTCTACCAGAATGGACGGGATATCCGGTGCCTTGAGTACCGCAAACCCGGCCTGTTCAACGCTGTTTTTATGCAGCTTATTGATGTTGCCCAGCTTGCCCAGCACCGCTTTACCAAACTTCAGGCTGTCGTTAATGGTCAGCGACTGCACCATATCGAACATAGTGTGGTCGACGTAGCGGTCGCCGCTTTTGCTCACGCCACCAATCAGGTCAGAGGCGTTCTGGCTGTCAGCCAGGAATCTTGCTGCGGTACTGGTCGCGCCTTTGGTTGAGAGCGCAAACACCGACGAGCCGCTTGGCTGGCGGCTGGTAAACGCATCCGCATGGATCGACACGAACAAATCGGCGCGCTGCTTCTGCGCTTTCGCCACCCTGACCTTCAACGGGATAAAAATATCTTCATTGCGCGTCATATAGGCGCGCATATTCCCTTCTTTATCAATCAACGCCTTCAGACGACGTGCAATTTGCAGCACCACGTCTTTTTCACGCGTATGATATTTCCCCACCGCGCCGGAGTCTTCGCCGCCGTGGCCAGGATCGAGCATGATCACAATCGGACGATCGCGCCCTGCTTTGCCCGGCTGCGGACCGCTTTGCGCAGGTGGAACCTGACTCTGCAGATCGCCTTTGTTGTAATCCTCCAGCAGAGCGAGAAGCGGATCCTGAATATCCGTCGCATTGGCCGGGTAGAGATCCATCACCAGGCGCTCTTTGAACGTCGCAACGGGCGCCAGGGCGAACAGCTGCGGCTTAACGTTCTGCTTCAGTTCAAACACCATGCGCACGGTTTGTGGATCAAACTGCCCGACGCGCGCCGATTTAATAAACGGATCGTCGCCGCGGATCTGCGCCGCCATCCCTTTCAGCACGGAGTTGAGGTTAACGCCTTCGAGATCCACTACCACGCGTTCCGGGTTGCTGAGGGCAAATTGCTTATATTTCAGCACGCGATTGGATTCGACCGTCACGCGCGTATAGGTCGACGACGGCCAGACGCGCACTGCCACCACCTGACTGGTGGCGGCAAGACCGACCTGACTGACGCTAAGCAACCACATTGCCCCGGCCCCTTTTAACAAACGGCGGCGGCTTATTGCTGAATTGGATCCCGACATGCTTCTCCCGAGCAAGAACACTGACTGATATACAAAATGTCCAAATTGACCGAAAACTTTAACGAATGACGCATAAACTGTCATCTATAAAAAGGTAAACAATCACACGCTAACGCACGGATTACTTACCAATTTCTGTGGGTCGCGGAAAATTTGCGCTTGCACACACGTCCATAATCGAATAAAAATACAGAAATTACGAATAAACATTCATTAAGGGTTGTGCCATGGTGAAGGAACGTAGAACCGAACTGGTCCAGGGATTCCGCCATTCTGTTCCCTATATCAACGCCCATCGGGGAAAAACGTTTGTCATCATGCTTGGCGGCGAAGCCATTGAGCATGAGAATTTTTCCAGCATCGTCAATGACATTGGCCTGCTGCACAGCCTCGGTATCCGCCTGGTGGTGGTGTATGGCGCGCGTCCGCAGATCGACGCCAACCTGGCTGCTCACCACCACGAGCCGATTTACCACAAACATACCCGCGTCACCGATGCCAAAACCCTGGAGCTGGTGAAACAGGCGGCGGGTCTGCTGCAGCTGGATATTACCGCGCGTCTCTCCATGAGCCTGAACAATACGCCGCTGCAGGGCGCGCATATCAACGTCGTGAGCGGCAACTTTATCATTGCCCAGCCGCTCGGCGTGGACGATGGCGTGGATTACTGCCACAGTGGCCGCATTCGTCGTATTGATGAAGAAGCTATTCACCGCCAGCTGGACAGCGGTGCCATCGTGCTGATGGGCCCGGTGGCGGTCTCCGTAACCGGTGAAAGCTTTAACCTGACCTCAGAAGAGATTGCCACGCAGCTGGCAATCAAGCTGAAGGCGGAAAAAATGATTGGGTTTTGCTCCTCCCAGGGTGTCGTAAACGATGAAGGGGTAATAGTGCCGGAACTTTTCCCGAATGAAGCCCAGGCCCGCGTGGAAGCGCTGGAAGCCGAAGGCGATTACCACTCCGGCACCGTCCGCTTCCTGCGTGGCGCCGTGAAGGCCTGCCGCAGTGGCGTGCGCCGCAGCCACCTGAACAGCTATCAGGAAGACGGAGCCCTGCTGCAGGAGCTGTTCTCGCGCGACGGTATTGGTACACAAATTGTGATGGAGAGTGCGGAGCAGATCCGCCGCGCCACCATCAATGACATCGGCGGCATTCTGGAGCTGATCCGCCCGCTGGAACAGCAGGGCATTCTGGTACGTCGCTCACGCGAGCAGCTGGAGATGGAGATCGACAAATTCACCATTATTCAGCGCGATAACCTCACCATTGCCTGCGCCGCGCTCTATCCGTTCCCGGAAGAAAAGATCGGTGAAATGGCCTGCGTGGCGGTGCATCCTGATTACCGTAGCTCTTCACGCGGCGAAATGCTGCTTGAACGCGTGGCGGCGCAGGCGCGCCAGATGGGGCTGAGCAAGCTGTTCGTCCTGACGACGCGCAGCATTCACTGGTTCCAGGAGCGCGGATTCACGCCGGTGGATATCGATTCCCTGCCGGAAACGAAGAAAGAGATGTACAACTATCAGCGTCGTTCAAAAGTGCTGATGGCCGATCTGGGATAATACGACGCCCTCACCGTCCGGCGAGGGCTTTCGTTCAGAGGGACTCAAATATCGCGCTCAGCCCGCTTCGGCGTTCCGTTCGGGTGGCAATCGCCTGTACCAGCACGCGTTCATCGGTATACAGCGACAGGCGCTGACGCGCACGCGTAATGGCGGTGTAGATCAGCTCGCGGGTAATGACGGGTGAAAGCTGCGTGGGCAGGATCAGCGCCGCATGGTTAAACTCGGAGCCCTGAGATTTATGCACCGTCATCGCCCAGGCGGTTTCATGCTCAGGCAAACGGCTGGGCTGGAAAGACTTCACGCTGCCGTCCGGCATCTGGAACCAGACGCGCAGGCCCTGACCGCGATCGAGCGCAATCCCGATATCCCCGTTAAACAACCCCAGCGCGCTGTCGTTGCGGGAGATCATCACCGGTCGCCCTTCATACCAGCGCGAATGCGGGGTACGGTTAATTTTGCGTTTTTGCGCCAGCAGCTGTTCCAGCCGGTCGTTCAGACCCCGGACGCCAAAGGGGCCTTCCCTCAACGCACAGAGCAGCTGGTATTCGCCGAACGCGGCAATGACCTGCTCCGGCGTACTTTGCTGTTGTACGCCCGTCAGAAAGTGCTGGTACCCCTGCAGGGCGTCGTCCAGCATCGCCTGATACTCTTCCCCGCTTTGCAGCGATTTTTTCTCAATATCCGAGAAGGTACCGTCAAATACCGCAGTGGTTGTGCGCCGGTCGCCCCGGTTCACTGCCGCCGCAAGCTGGCCGATGCCGGAGTCGCTTCCGAAACGATAGCTTTTTTGCAGCAGACACAGGCTGTCGCGCAGCGCCCCTGCAAGCGAATGGTTTTCAGACGTGAGCGAACATCCGGTGAGACGGGCTAGCTCCTGAGCGCGTTCAGCGGTATATCCCAGGCTGGCATACGTGCAGATATCGCCCAGCACAGCCCCGGCCTCAACGGAGGCAAGCTGGTCGCGATCGCCGAGGAAAATGACGCGCGCGTGCGGCGGTAGCGCATCGATCAACCGCGACATCATCGTCAGGTCAATCATCGATGCTTCATCCACCACCAGCACGTCAAGGTGCAATGGGTTACCGGCATGATAGCGCAGACGCTGGCTACCCGGCTGTGCCCCAAGCAAACGGTGCAGGGTGCTGGCTTCATTGGGAAAAAGCGCAAGCTGCTCCCCGGTTAGCGGCAGTTTTTGCAGCGCGCCGCCTAACGATTCCGTCAGACGTGCCGCCGCTTTACCGGTTGGGGCCGCCAGGCGAATACGGCACTTTTGCTCACCCGATAACTGAATCAGCGCAGCAAGCAGTTTTGCCACGGTGGTCGTTTTCCCGGTACCCGGGCCGCCAGAAATCACCGAGATCCGTCGCGTTAAGGCCACGGCTGCCGCCACTTTCTGCCAGTCTGTCGCGTCGTCAGAGGTAAAAAGCGCATCCAGCGTTTGCCGGAGCTTTACTTCATCGCACGGAAGCGGGGCGTTGGTCTCGCTGAAGAAGCGCGCCACCGTCAGTTCGTTACGCCACAGCCGGTTGAGATACAAACGCTCGCCGACAAGGATCATCGGCGTCCCGGTATCGGCTCCGCTCACGGCAGGCGAGCCGAGTAATATCCCCTGCCAGTCCACAGCGTCACCCAGCAGCGCGAAACACGCCTGTAAAGCCGGAGGCATCGTCTCATCCACCGCCAGACGCGACAGCGGCAGACACACGTGCCCCTCCCCCGCGTCTTTGCTCAGAATGGCGGCGGCAAGCATGACGGCAGGCTCCTCACCAGCCACCATCATGGCGAACTGCACATCCAGGTGGCGCAGTAATCGTTGTTCAACCGCGTCCAGCAGTAGCGCCTGCATCGTCATGCCACCTCCTCCGTGCCTGCAGCAAACAGGTTATCCATTTTTTCAACCAGTTCCGCAGCCGGACGCGTACTAAAGACGCCGGAACGCGGGTCGTTAGCATCCACTCCGCGCAGGAACAGGTAAATTACGCCGCCGAAATGCGCGTCGTAGCGGTAATCGGCCATGCGATGACGCAGGTAACGGTGCAGCGCCAGGGTGTAAAGCTGGTACTGGAGATCGTAGCGATGCATTTGCATGGCAGAGGCCATCGCGTCTTGCGTGTAGGCTTCGCTGTTTTCACCCAGCCAGTTTGATTTGTAATCCAGCAGGTAGTATCGCCCTTCGTGGCGGAAAACCAGGTCGATAAAGCCTTTGAGCATCCCCTGCACCTGGCGGAAGTTCAGCGGCGGGCATCCGACGGATAACGGATCGTACTCGCGGATCAGCGCATCAAGCGCCTCGGCCCTGAGCGGGCTGGCGATGGGGAGATAAAACTCCATCTCCACCTGCTTATCATTGGCGGTCAACTGGCTCAGCGAGATCCCCTGCGTCGTGAGCGGCGCGTGCAGTACAGTGCGGATCCAGTCGGTGAGAACCGGCTGCCACTGTGCGTCGTAGCCGCCGCTCTGTAACATCTTCAGCACCCACTCTTCGGAAACCGGCTGGGTAAAATCCAGCTCTTCAAACAGGCTATGCAAAAACGTGCCCGGCGAGGCACCGCGCGGGAACTGGTGCGGCGTAAGCACCGGCTCAACGGGTATGTTACCGGCTCCTGCGGCATCCACGTCCAGTTTTGGCATCAGATCCTGCGCAATACTCTGCCCGTGCTGCTGTAAGCCGGAGTAGCTGGTAACGCGCCAGTCGTCGACAATCGTGCGTACCACCTGACGGGCATGGAGGTCTGACTCGCGCGGCTCCGGCATCTGCCAGCGGCTGTTGTCGGGCAGCGAAGGAATATGCAGGGCAACATGCTCAGTGCAAAGCGATTCGATGCACTGGCGCAGGCCCGCCGCGTCTTTGGGTTCACCCTGCTGAATAAGCCGCCCCAGCGCGCTCAGATGAAAATCGCTCTCCCCGCTCTTTTCGCCACGACGCCTGAACAGAGGTGCAACGCCCAGGCTGCAGTGCCAAACCGAACGGGTTAGCGCCACGTAGAGCAGGCGTAAATCTTCCGCCAGACGCTCGGCTTCGGCCAGCTCAACGCTGGACTCCGCGTTGCTGAGATCGAGCACCGCCTCATAAGTCTCACGATCGTGGTAAAAGGCCTGATCCTGCACGCGGTAATTGGCAATAAACGGCAGCCAGACCAGCGGGTACTCCAGGCCTTTCGATTTATGAATGGTGACGATCTGCACCAGATGTTTATCGCTCTCAAGGCGCATCTGCTGGCTGGAGGAATTACTGTTCGGGTCAGCAATCTGCTGCGCCAGCCAGCGCACGAGGGCGTGCTCGCTCTCCAGCTGCGTACCCGCTTCCTGCAACAGTTCGCTGATATGTAAAATATCGGTCAGCCGGCGCTCACCGCCCGCTGTCGCCAGCATATTCTCGGCAATGTGGCGCTGTGCCATGAGCTCGCGCACCATTGCCATCACGCCACGCTTCTGCCATTTTTCGCGGTAGCGAACAAACTCTTCTACCAGGGCATCCCACGCAACCTCGTCATTGTTGAGCGCATCAATGTCATGCGCATTCAGCCCGAGCATCGCGCTCGCCAGTGCGCTGCGCAGCGTGCTTTCGCGCTCCGGCGCCAGCACGGCCTGCAGCAGCCATAGCATCTCCTGCGCTTCCAGCGTCTCAAAAACGCTGTCGCGGTTGGAAAGGTAGACGGACGGAATATTCAGTAACGTCAGGGCGTCGCGCATAAGCGCGGCCTCCTGACGGCTGCGCACCAGCACCGTAATATCGGATGCCTTTACCGGGGTTGGTTTATCACCTTTCCACAGTAGCGCTTCACCGAGCGCACCCGCACTGAGCCAGTCACGAATTTGCGCGGCACAGTGCTGGGCCATGGCATTTTGATAGTCGGCGACGCCACAGCCTTCGCCGTCCAGCAGCCAGAAGCGCATGGCGGGCTGCGTCTCGCCGTTGAATTCGAAGCGCAATGAATCGTTTTTCGGGGCAAATTTGACCGGCAGAAACGGGATTTCCCGGAACATAAACGCCGTATCCATGCGGCTAAATAGCGCGTTGACGCTTTCCACCATGCCGGGAGAGGAGCGCCAGTTGGTATCGAGCGTGTAGTGCGCGTCAACCTCGCTGCGAGCTTTCATATAGGTGAAAATATCCGCACCGCGGAAGGCGTAGATGGCCTGTTTAGGATCGCCGATTAACAGCAGCGCGGTGTCGGGGTGCTGGCGCCAGATACGGCGGAAAATGCGGTACTGCTGAGGGTCGGTGTCCTGAAATTCGTCAATCATCGCAACCGGGAAGCGGGTGCGAATCGCGGCGGCAAGCGCTTCACCATTTTCACTGGACAGCGCCGCATCAAGGCGGCTGAGCATATCGTCGAAACCCAGTTCACCCCGGCGGCGCTTTTCGCGCGCCACGGCTTCACGAATTTCGGTCATGGCGCGGGTGATCATCAGATCGTTGAGCGTGAGGGGCTCCGCCAGCAGGGATTCAATCGCCACAAACAGAGGATGTTCAGGCACTGTGCCGTCCGCTTTGGTCCGCTCAGCCAGGAAACGTTGGGAGAATTTCTCCAGCGCATCCGGGAGCTGGTAGCCTCGCGTCTCTTCCTGCGCCCAGGCGCTGATCTTGTCGATCCATTTCCCCTGGTTGCCACGGTTAAACTTGCGTCGGTCAATACCGGAATTTTCGATGATTGCGTCAATTTCGCCAACGGACTCAATCCATTTTTGCTTGATGTCAGCAATCTGCGCGATGATTTTTTCATGCCGTGAGGCCAGCGTTTCATCCGCAGGCGGCGGGGATTTGATAACCGGCGCTTCCCCCTGAAGATAACGATCGATAGCGCGCAGCAGCGCCTCCGGGCCTTTCCACAACGCATGTACCGCTTCGGCGATATCGCGCGGTAACGGGTAACAGTGGCGACGCCAGAAATCCGCGCAGGCCTGATAGCGAAGCACGGACTCATCTTCAATAAGCTGCTGTTCAAACAGCATGCCGGATTCAAACGCATTCAGGCTCAGCATACGCTGGCAAAAACCGTGAATGGTGAAGACGGACGCTTCATCCATCTGCCGTTCGGCGAGGAGCAGCCACTGGGCTGCCTGTTGCTTATCGGCAATCTCTTCCAGAAGGCTCGCGTAGAGAGGGTTATCCGTGCTCTGACGCAGACAGGCGATGCGCAGCTCGTGGATATTGTTACGAATACGGCCCCGCAGCTCAGCGGTGGCAGCCTCGGTGAAGGTGACCACCAGCAGCTCTTCCACGCTCAAAGGGCGTGGAAAAGCTGCATTGCCGCCAAGCCCCAGCAGCAGACGCAGATAGAGGGCGGCAATGGTGAAGGTTTTTCCCGTTCCCGCTGAGGCTTCAATCAATCGCTCACCCTGCAGGGGTAAACGTAAGGGATCAAGGGACTCAGCGGTATCGGTCATTCTTTCTTACTCCAGGGCATAGATTGCTGCAGCGCGCTGACGCTTTTCCAGACTTTCCAGCCTTTCGGGTTCACATACTCCGTTTTCCCGTTCTGGCTACCGGAAACCTGGGACAGAATGGTAATACCCTGCGGCTTAATGACCGCCTGATGGAAGAAGTCGGCAACCTTCTGCGGCGTCAGCTGTTTTATCTCGGCCACTACTTTATCACGCGAATCAAATTTCAGATTACCGCGATCGAAATCTTTGCTCAGCTGTGAGGCTTCTTCACCCAGCGTCTGCGGCGGCTGCATCACCTGCGCGATCACGGCCTGCTGGATCTGAGCAAATTCTTCCGGCTTCATGGCGCGCAGTTTTGCTTCCACCTGCGGGAAGAAGGCCTGGTAACGCTTCCAGAGATATGCCGGCTGTTTATCGCTGCTTTGCAGCAGGAAACCCAGCCCCCACTGCCGGCCTACATTCATGGAGAAGGCAAACACCGCGTAGCCAAGCTGCTCCTCAGTGCGTAACTGGTTATAGAACCACGGCTGAATAATTTGCCCCAGCACTGCACTCTGCGCCGAGCTGGCGAATTCATCATAGCCCGTTGGCACAAATACAGCGGCCAGCGCGGAATCCGTGCTGTTACCCGCCTTTTCAAAAATCACATTCTGTTTTTTCTCAACCAGAACGTCCTGGTTGCGGCACCACTCGTCGCCTTTCGAACCGAGCTGAGTGCGTACATTCTCCGCCAGCGTTTTGGCCTGATCCTCACTCATGTTACCGACGATCAGAAACTCCGGGCGCGTGTTGGTTTTCAGCGCGTCACGGTAAGCCAGCACGTCTTTTAAGGTGATCGAAGGCAATAGCGCGCGGCGGTCTTCTCGCTGGAAATAAGGAACTTGCGACAGCATTTGCGCTGGCATAAGCGCCAGATCGTAAGCTTTGCCCTTCTCCGCAGAATCCATCATCTGCGCATACCACGATTTGGCCTGCTCAAGCTGCTCTTCCGTCGGCGTATAGCTGAAATAACCCTCCAGCAGTGCCTGGAACAGCTGAGGCAAACGCTGGGTATAACCGTTTGCATTGAGCATCAACCCGTTGTTGGCGTTGGTGGAGAAGCTGATGCCGCCCACGGCCGCCTGGTTGCTGAGCTGATCGAGTGCAATCCCGGCGAGATAATCATTGAGCGCGAACATCACCTGATTTTTAGCGCTGTTCATCGCTTTCGGGTTACGCAGCACCACGCTGACATCGGCCTTTGGCTCGCTTGCGAAGTAGCGGCTGGGCGTATACACCACGCGCAGCGTCGGCTCATCAATGATGAGCGCGGGATGCGGGTAATCTTTAGTCGTTTTGGTCAGCGAGAAGTCATCCGGAATATAAGGGTTCAGCTCCGGCAGCTTCAACGCAATCTCCCCGGCCTTCTTCTGCCAGTCGGCGAAAGTCTGCGCGCTGATTTTATCTACCTGATAGGGAGCATCGACAAAATACGCCGTCTTGTTATGCGGTTCATTCGGGCTGATGTACCAGATGCGGGCATTCTCCGGCGTCATCATCGCCAGGCGAGCTTTTACCGCCCCGGCATCATACCGGTCGGCAATATTCACCGCGTCGAGAGTATGTTCCACCGGCACGCGGATCATGGTATCTGCCAGCCACTCCACATAGTCCATGTCGCGGGTGATAGACGGGTAGCGGAAATCGAGATCCAGCACGTGCGCGAGTTCATCAAAATAGCGCTTATCGACGCCTTTCTCGCGCAGTAAAGAGAGGTAGCTAAAGATCGCCGCTACGACTTCATCACGGTTTGCCAGCCCTTTGTCGGTCAGGGTGGCGGAGATCGCCAGCACGCCGCTATTGCCGTTCACAACCGGATCGGAATCGGCGCGAATACCTTCCACCAGCCCCTGTTTTTGCAACCAGTCAGAAAGCGTACCCGGGCTGCGGTTACCTATCAGGTAGGTCACCAGCTCATCGGTCTTACTGCGAAACTGTGCGGTATTGTTATCAATGCGGAATTCCACGCGCAGCACTTTGCGCGGCAGCGCCGGCACGTAGTGGATCACAATACCTTTCTGCGCGTCCGTCACAACCGGTACGTCTATCTGCGGCAGTTCGATATTTTTATTCGGCACCCTGCCAAACGTTTTGGCCGCCATGCCTGCCAGTTCTGGCAACGGTTTATTGCTATAGATGACCGCTTTCATCAGGTTGGCGGAGTAGTATTTATCGCGAAACGCGTGCAGGGCATCAAGCACAGGGCTGTTCGGTTTGTCGCTCAAGGTTTCCAGGTTACCGCCGGAAAAACGCGAACCCGGGTGCGCAGGGTTGATGGTTTCGGCGCTGACCTGGGCCATGCGCATACCGTCTCGCGTGCGGGCCATGGTCAGCTCAGCATTCACCGCATTGCGTTCACGATCGGCGTATTTTTTATCCAGCAACGGCGCGGCGATGGAATCAGCAAGACGATCGACCGCCCCTTCCAGCGCATCATTTTCGACTTCGAGATAAAAGGCCGTACGATACGGTGCCGTGCTGGCATTGTGGCTGCCGCCATGCATCTTGAGAAATTCGGACAGGCTATCTGGCTGCGGATATTTTTTTGACCCCATCAGCGTCATATGTTCCAGATAGTGTGCGAGTCCTGGATGGGCGTCAGGATCTTCCAGTGACCCAACCGGCACCACTAATGCTGAAAGGGATTTTACCGCCTGCGGGTCGGAAACCAGCAGCACGGTCATGCCGTTATCAAGACGAATAGCCTGATACTGACGGGTATCTTTTTCGCTCTTACGGATAGTTTCCTGAACGGGTTGCCAACCGGAGTCTGCCTGAGTGACAGGTGCCCAGAGGGCGACAAACAAAACAAACGCTTTAAACAAGGTGCTGCCTGGCATTACGACCTCTTTATCACGGCTACATCATTAACACAGTGCGTGCTGGACACGCCAACATCTCTTTATTGGGTACATCAGTCCGTGATAAGAAGTGCATCATAAATGAACACCCTTAACTGCGCAATTTTTATACAGCGCTCAGGACTGATTAAATTTAAACAACGGCAGCAGGTAGCGCTGCGCCTCTTCCGTGATAGCCTCGAAGTACTCTGGCTCAAGGGTTCGCCATAAGCGCTGATACCAGACATCTTCACCTTCACCCCGCACCATCATGTTACCTTCGTAGGCCTGCATAAATTTACTGCGCGCTTTCTGCAGCGAAGATTCATCCGTTAACATCGCATCATTCTGTGCGTCATAACAGGCTTTTATCCATGCCCCACCACTTTCCGGCAGTAGCAGGAGCGGTTTGTTCATTCCCTGACGGTAGCCCTCAATGTACAAAGACAGATACCGTAACGCCTGTTCAGACTCCATCGGCGGGAAGCGCCATTCGCCCTCTTTGCGCACGAAAATCCGGCTTTCACCTTTATGACCACCCGCACTGTAGACAAGATGTTCCAGCCAGAGTTGCAACCCTTGTGAAACGCTCAGCATAGAGGGCCGCCAGCGCAGCAGCCCATCCGGCTGAACCTGGGTTAACCAGCCCGTGAGCTCTACGCCGTTGCAGTTGAGATCGATTTCAATACTTTTGCCTGGCTGCCGACACGCTCTTACGCGCTCTGCCAGGGCGGTCATCTCCTGACACTGCGCCTCCCAGACGATCTCCCCAAACGCTCCGTAGGGCAATTGCCCTGCAGCACGGTAGCGGCGGTAAAGTTTGTCCGCATCTTCCTCTTCAACCAGCGCATTCAACAGCTGCAGGTTTAACTGGTAGCGCTCCAGCCCTTCCAGCGTAAAGGGCTCTGCATCAGGAATTTCACTCTCTTCAGAACGGAAGTTAACCTGCAATCGTTGCTGGAAGAAGGCCCGCACCGGATGCGTCCAAAAACGCTGAAGCTGTTCGAAGGTAAGGGTATCGATAGGGCGCGGGTCAAGCTCCTGTATGAAGTCGGTATGCGCACTCCCCTCCTTTTTCGCCGCCGGTAGCCACTCCTGTGCATAGCTCTGGCGCTCGCTGGCTGTATAGTTCACCGGATCAAACGGCATGCGGCTGTGGAAACAGGTGATATGGGCTTTCACCCTCTGCTCGCTTTCATCGCAGTTGCGCTCTTCATCCCCCGGCAGATAGTGGCTCTGCCCGATATAGTCCACCAGTTCCTGCACCAGAACGGAGGGGAAACGCTCGCTGTTGTCCTGAATGGAACGGCCGATATAGCTGATATAGAGCTTATTCTGAGAAGAAATGAGCGCCTCAAGGAAGAGGTAGCGGTCATCATCACGGCGGCTACGGTCGCCCCGTTTTGGATTTACACTCATCAAATCGAATCCCAGCGGCGCCAGCGCGCGGGGATAAACGCCGTCGTTCATGCCAAGCAGACAGACCACTTTAAACGGGATAGAACGCATTGGCATCAGGGTGCAGATATTGATGGGGCCAGCCAGGAAACGCTGGCTGATTCGCTCCTGGTCAAGCCGCTGCGTCAGCTCATCCCTCAACAGCGACAGCGGAATGGCCTCCTGATAGTGGGAATTCAAGCCTTCGTCGATGATAGCCTGCCACTGCGTTTCAATGAGCGCCATTGCCGCTTCCGTGTCACTGTCTGGCAGGAAGAAATCATTAAGCAACGCCCTGCAAACCGGAAGCCACGCGTCAAGCGGACGCGGCTGCAGCAGCTCGTGCCGCCAGCGGTTAAGCTGCATCAGGAGTGACGCTAAATGCCCTACCAGTTCAGCAACTAACCCGCTGGACTCATCGTAAGGCAGCACCTCGTTCCACTCGCCCTGGCTGCTCTCCATGGCGTAGCCCAGCAGCATACGCGTCAGGCCAAATCGCCACGTGTGCTGCCCGGTTGGGGGAAGTTCGAACTCCTGAACGTTATCGTCATCGATCCCCCAGCGAACGCCAGATTCATTCACCCACTGGCGAAGGTAGCGCAGCCCCTCTTCATTGATGTTGAAGCGTGCAGCCAGCACGGGAACATCCAGTAACGCCAGGACATCTTCGGAGATAAAGCGGCTATCCGGCAGTGAAAGCAGGGTGATAAATGCCTGCAATGCCGGATGCGACTGGCGGGCACGACGGTCAGAGATAGCGTAAGGCAGATATCGCTCGCCCGTCGCACTGCCAAAGACGGCCTGAATAAAGGGACTGTAGCTATCGATATCCGCCACCATCACCACGATATCGCGTGGCGTCAGTTCGGGATCGTCCTGCAGCATCGCCAGCAGCTGGTCGTGAAGCACTTCGACCTCACGCTGTGGGCTATGACAAACATGGATCGTGATGCTGCGATCGTCAGCGTCCAACCTCCGCTTGCTGTCGCTGCGTTCGAATTCTTTCGCCGTCACGCCCATCACGGCACGGTTTTCCAGATCCAGAATATCCAGCTGAATATGGTGAAGCAGGCTATCGGGGACAATTTCGACAAAGGCATCCACGTCGCCTTCGCCTGATGAAGTGATGTCTGAAAGCATGTGAATGTAGTCACGCCCCAGCTTCCCCCATGAGGCAAGCAGCGGATTGGGCAGGTTCTGGATACCGTCTTCATCAAAAAGCTGTCCGGCAGTCGCGCCGTCCTTAAACAGCGGGACGGATCGTTCTTCAAAAAGGCGCTTTCGTTGGCGAGTTACCAGCCGCGCAAGCCAACGTTCGTCGAGGATATCCCCCCAATACTGTCGGCAAGGGTTGGTGAACAAAATATGAATATCAATATGTTTACCCAGCGCATTCAACGCCTTTAGATAAACAGGCGGTAATGCAGATATCCCGCAGATAAAAACGCGTGACGGCAGTCGGGCTGGACGCTCCGACGCATTTTCAAGTATTGATATAAATCGATCGTACAGGTTGGCACGGTGCCACTTAGGCTGCCCAAGTTTCTCCGTAAACTCTACCAACGCTTTCCACAGTGGTGCCTGCCATATTTGCGCCTCCGGCAGCCCTTCAATCAACTCGCCCACTTCCCAACGAATTAACCAGTCAGAACGGTAAACAAGATATTGGTCGTAGAGATCGGCAGTGCGCGACGCCAGCTGGAACAGCTTGCGCTTATCGGTATCGTCATTGAGGTAGTGGCGCAGCATGGCGAATTCATCGCGCTGCAGCATTTCCGGCAGCAGCGCCATCAGCTTCCAGCTCATGCTCTGCTTGTTAAAGGCGCTCTGCTCCGGGATGTCCGGCAACACGCGAACGAACATGTCCCAGATAAAGCTCGCGGGCAGCGGGAAATCAATGTTCGCGGCTATGCCAAATTTACGGGAAAGCGACATTTGCAGCCACTGTGCCATACCGGTGCTCTGCACCAGCACCATTTCGGGCTCAAAAGGATCGTCAAGCCGCTCGCGCTCAACGATAAATTCCATCAGTGCTTCCAGCACATCCAGACGATTTGAGTGGTAGACCCTTAACATAGACGCTCCCGACTACTGGCTAACCGGGCAATGCAGACGCGTTATCTCACCGCGCCGCCCCAGAGGAGAAATAAGTGTAACCGTGATGCTGACACATCCTGCGTGTGTTGTCTGCCCCCGACTGGCCTGCCAGCCTGTGGGGAGAACATTTGTTGAGAGCTGAGACTGATTCCAGGCATGGTGCCAGAGCTGGCGATACTGGTTAAACACGCTAAACCGCGCCGCCAGCGCCCGGTGATAACCGGACAGAGCCGTCACGACGATCACCAGCAGCATCATCGCCAGCAGGACCTCCACCATGCTAAATCCTTTTTCTCTGCTCACGGCAGCTGACATAACTCGCCCTCCTTAAGAGGACAAAAGTCACTCCAGCCGTGAGGTGAAAAGCGAATTTTCCCGTCGACAATCTCTCCTGCGCGCCAGAGCAGCAGGCCGCTGTCTCCGGCAATTAGTAGCAAACGTGCCTCACTCAGCTGGCGCAAACAGACTCGCCACGCCGATGTATTTTTGCACTGAACCTGTGGTTCTGACGACCAGCTCTGAACCCGCCCCCACTCAAGCGCGGACTGTACCGTCGCCTGCTGCTGAAGCGAGCGGCTCTCGCCGCCGACGAGCGCGCTAAACGTTGTGAGCTGCTGATTGAGACCGGTGAGGATCAGGGTACCGAGCACCAGTAAAAGCAGAACCAGCGCCAGCGAAGACATTCCACGTTGACGATTCACAGGTTGTACCCCGTGACCGTATACAACGCCAGCCAGGGCTCCCCCTTCTCGCCTTTACGCATCGCCCCCAGTTCGATATTTATCTCCGGCGCAAAACCGGCATGTTCCACTGTCCTCACCACAAAATGCGCGATAGTAAGTCTGTCCGGATCCGTGAGCTTTTCCCATCCTTTTCCTTCACATGAGGTCGCTCCACGCTGGGTTTCCAGCGCCCCCGACTCCAGACGAAAACCGGTGCTGTCATTTTCTGACGCGCTGTTATCCCAGTTGCCGTTACTGTTGGCATCCCACCGCACAATGACGCAGCCTCCAAGCCTCGCGGTCACCAGCGCCTGCCCCTTACAGTTTCCCGCGCAGTACCCGGCGCGCTGGAGCTGTTTGCCCAGGGCAAACAGGTGTTGCCAGACCTCTACCTCCAGCTCTCTCTGGCCAGATTGCAGTAAAACTGCTCGCTGCAATCCGGGTAAAAAACGCGATGCGCTTATCAGCAAAAGGCTACCGATCGCCGTGGCAATCAGAACTTCAGTCAGTGAGAAACCGCGCTGCCTCATCAACATGAACCTCCCTCCGAGACTTTACACATCCTGATGCGTCCTCCATTTGAGACAATAATCAGCCATGCTCCGGCAGGGCTTTGAACGCGTATCCGCCCCGCCCATGCCGTATTCCTTAATCCATAGAACGCCAGCGACGGCGTTACCTCACTGACCTCAATCTCAGGCCAGAGTGGTATCAGCACGAAGGGACTGCCCTTCTCACAGTCCAGCACGGCAGAGCTCACCAGACAGTCCCGGCTCCCCACCCGCTGACGGGTAATTTGATGGTCGCGGTTGTGGCGGTTGGCATGGTTGCGCAAAAACAGCAGGTAATCTCGCACCTGGCTGGCGGTTTGCCACAGCCGCTGCTGCCGTTGCCAGCTGTCCCAGCCGTACAGACCTGAGGCGCTGAGGATAACGACAAGCGAGATCGCGACCAGCGTTTCGATAAGCGTAAAACCGTTCTCTTTTTTCATACCGGGAGTGTGGCGAAGCGCCGTGAACATGACGAGCGACGGATCCTCGTTTTACGAGGCGTTATCCGGAGAATTGAGAGAGTTGCAGCGCGTTGCACGCTTTGTGGATAACGCTTCGGGAAACCGGATAAAGGCAAAAAAAACCGGCGCTAAACAGCACCGGTTGTGTCACGCTTTATCGCATCAGATTGCGACGGGCGCTTTGATGCCCGGATGCGGGTCGTAACCCTCAATCTCGAAATCATCAAAGCGATAGTCGAAGATTGATGCCGGTTTGCGTTTGATAATCAGCTTCGGCAGCGCACGCGGTTCGCGGGTCAGCTGGAGATGCGTCTGTTCCATATGGTTGCTGTAAAGATGGGTATCCCCACCGGTCCAGACAAAATCACCCACTTCCAGGTCGCACTGCTGCGCCATCATATGGACTAACAGCGCATAGCTGGCAATGTTAAACGGCAGGCCAAGGAACACGTCACAGGAGCGCTGGTAGAGCTGACAGGAAAGCTTTCCATCCGCCACATAGAACTGGAAGAACGCGTGGCACGGTGCCAGCGCCATTTTATCCAGCTCGCCGACGTTCCAGGCAGAAACGATGATTCTGCGCGAGTCTGGATCGTTTTTAAGCTGGTTCATCACGGTGGTGATTTGGTCAATATGGCGGCCATCAGGCGTGGGCCATGCGCGCCACTGCTTGCCGTAAACCGGGCCCAGGTTGCCGTTTTCGTCTGCCCACTCGTCCCAGATTGAGACGTTATTTTCGTGCAGATACGCAACGTTGGTATCGCCTTGCAGGAACCAGAGCAGTTCATGAATGATCGAGCGCAGATGGCAGCGCTTTGTCGTCACCAGCGGGAAGCCTTCTTGCAGATTGAAGCGCATCTGGTGGCCAAAAATGGAGAGCGTACCTGTACCGGTACGGTCGTTTTTCGGCGTGCCCTCGTCGAGCACTTTTTTCATCAATTCAAGATACTGTTTCATGGTTCCTCAGGAAATTTGTTGCTGTGGACGACGACGATACGCCCAAATCATCATAATGGCACCCGCGACAATCATCGGAATGGAGAGGATCTGCCCCATGCTGATGTACTGTACCCACTCGCCGGTAAACTGTGCGTCTGGCTGACGGAAGAACTCGACGATAATACGGAATGCGCCGTAGCCGATCAGGAACAGGCCTGAGACAGCACCCATCGGACGCGGTTTACGGATAAACAGGTTGAGGATGATAAACAGCACCACGCCTTCCAGCGCCAGCTCGTACAGCTGAGACATATGGCGCGGCAGCACGCCGTAGGTATCGAAAATGGATTGCCACTCCGGGTGTGACGGCAGTAGCGCGATATCTTCTGCGCGTGAGCCCGGGAAGAGCATGGTGTACGGCACGCTTGGGTCAACGCGCCCCCACAGCTCACCGTTGATAAAGTTGCCCAGACGGCCAGCGCCGAGACCAAACGGGATCAACGGTGCGATAAAATCAGACACCTGGAAGAAGTTGCGTTTGGTGCGTTTGGCAAAAATCACCATTACCAGGATCACCCCAATCAGGCCGCCGTGGAAGGACATGCCGCCGTCCCAGACGCGGAACAAATAGAGGGGATCGTTCAGGAATACCGGGAAGTTATAGAACAGCACATACCCAATACGGCCACCGAGAAATACGCCGAGGAAGCCTGCATACAGCAGGTTTTCAACTTCGTTTTTCGTCCAGCCGCTGCCCGGACGACTGGCGCGACGACCCGCGAGCCACATGGCAAAAATGAAGCCCACCAGGTACATCAGACCGTACCAGTGTAGCGAAACGGGTCCTACTGAGAAAATGACCGGATCAAATTCCGGAAAATGCAGATAACCACTGTTCATCTGTCACCACAAGATGTTGTTATTCCGCTGAAAGTGGACAGCGGTAGAAATGCGATTCTGCCGTAAGCAGAGGCTCCAAAGTTGCGAATCATAGCATAAGGCGGGCTCGGAGGATGCGCCAGAGATGTAAAAGATGTGTATAGGGTTTTATGCGCGCTGGAGCCCTCTTCCGGAGGAAGAGGGAGAAAGACGATTAGCGGCCACCGCGAATCAGGCCGCCCATACCTCGCCGTTCCATGAAGGCCGCGACCTGATGACGAACCTCAGCGGCCAGCTGCGCGTCAAGGCTACGTTCCGCCAGCTCGCGGGCATCATTAATGTCGATATGCCGCAACAGGTATTTCACGCGTGCGACAGCGCGACCGTTCATCGACAGATGGCGATATCCCAACCCAATCAGGATCGCAACGCACATTGAATCCCCGGCCATTTCACCGCAGAGGCGTAAATCAATGCCGTACTGTTCCGCTTCACGGGCGATCATCGCGAGTGCGCGAATGATCGCAGGATGCAGGCTGTCGTAGATACTGGCGACGCGCGTATTGTTACGGTCGACGGCCAGAATATATTGCGTCAGGTCGTTCGTGCCGACAGAGATAAAATCAACACGGTTTGCCAGCTGCGCCAGCATAAAGACCATAGACGGGACTTCAAGCATCACCCCGATCCGAGGTTTCGGGATCGCATAGCCGATCATCTCTTCCACTTCACGGCCTGCACGTTCGATCAGTCGGCGAGACTCGTCGATCTCATCAATGCTGGTGACCATCGGGAGTAAGATGCTGAGATTGCCCGTCGCCGCGTTGGCGCGCAGCATCGCACGTACCTGGACCAGAAAGATCTCCGGCTGATCGAGCGTAATGCGGATCCCACGCCAGCCCAGACACGGATTCTCTTCACTAATCGGCATATAGGGCAGCTGTTTATCCGCTCCCACATCCAGGGTTCGCAGGGTGACAGGTTTGTCGTTGAACATCTGCAGCATCCCCTGATACTGCGCCACCTGCTCCTCTTCAGAGGGGAAGCCGCTCTGCAGCATAAACGGGATTTCAGTGCGGTATAAACCAATACCGTCGATGCGGCTGCCAAGTTTTTCTTCGTGCTCGGGGCTTAAACCAGCGTTAAGCATGACTTTGATCCGCTCTCCGCTCTTAAGCTGCGCGGGCAGGTTAACGTCATCTTCCGCCAGCTTGCTTAATTCATTCTCTTCGCTGATAAGACGCTGGTATTCCTGGAGCAGAACCGGCTCAGGATCGACCAGCAGCTCACCGCGATAGCCGTCAACTACCAGCGTACGGCGGTGCAGTACTGACGGCTGGATATCCGCTCCCATAACGGTTGGAATACCTAGCGCGCGCACCATAATGGCGGCGTGTGAGTTGGCGGCGCCATCGCGCACCACCACACCTGCCAGCCTGTCCTGGGGCAGCTCAGCCAGCGTCGTTGCCGAGAGTTCATCGGCGACCAGAACAAACCGTTGTGGCCAGGCATTCGGCCCCTGAATGGTGTCATCGAGATGGAACAGCAGACGTTGTCCCAGGGCACGGAGATCTCCAGCCCGCTCTTTCAGGTAACCGTCGGTCAGTGCCGCAAATTGATCGGCAAATTTTTCGATAACCTTCTTAACCGCCCACTCTGCGACCGAACCTTTATCCACTTCCGCAAAAAGCTCACGACGCAGACGCGCATCGGAGAGCAGGTGCGAATAAAGGTCGAAGATGGCCGCCGTTTCTTTTTGCGCGCCTGCGGCAAAGCGCTTGCTGTAACGACGAAATTCATTCGCCGCCTCTTCCAGCGCGGCGGTAAGACGCTCGCGCTCAAGCGCCTCATCAAGCGTTGAGGCTTCATAAACCTGCTCCATCAGCGGCAGCGTGGCGTCCATCCAGCCTTCCGCTATCGCCACGCCAGGCGATGCCGGAAGAGCACGAATGCGCGTATGGCGATACTGACCAAAGAGCGCGGCAAGCTGGGACTGGGAGAGGATCGCCGCCATCTGCGTGGCCAGCGTGACGAGGAAAGACTCTTCGCTTTCATCGTACTGACGTAGCTCGCGCTGCTGTACAACCAGCACGCCGAGCAGCTGGCGACGCTGGATAATCGGTACGCCAAGGAAAGCGCGGAAGCGCTCTTCTTTTACGGAAGGGATGTATTTAAAGCTGGGGTGTTTTTGCGCGTCAGCAAGGTTGATGGGCTCAGCCAGCCGCCCAACCAGACCCACGATACCTTCATCAAATGCGAGCGTGACGGTGCGTCCACGTGGTTTTTTTAAACCACGGGTCGCCATCAGGTAATAGCAGCGCCGATCGTGGTCGGCCAGATACACCGAACAGACCTCGGTCTCCATCGCAAGACAGATGTCAGTGACCAGAATATTCAGCGCCTCGTTGAGACGCGGAGCACTGGCCACCTTCTCGACTATTTCTCGCAAGCGGGTGAGCATGATTTGCGTAGCTTAACCTCTTTTACGTCGCCATGCAGGTGCGCTCTGCGGCTTAGGCGGGATCTCCTGAAGCTGCATTACCACACTTGCAAACTCTTTCATCACCCTACGGTAAACATCGCGTTTAAATGACACGACCTGACGAACAGGATACCAATAGCTCACCCAGCGCCAGCCATCGAACTCCGGCGTACTGCTGGTCTGCATATTGATGTCTGAATCGTTGCCCACCAACTGCAACAGAAACCACTTCTGTTTCTGGCCGATACAAACCGGCTTTGTGTCCCAACGCACCAAACGTTTCGGTAACTTGTAACGCAACCAGTTGCGGGTCGAAGCCAGGATGCGAACATCTTTTCGGCTTAAACCGACCTCTTCAAAAAGCTCCCGGTACATCGCTTGTTCTGGGGACTCTCCCGGATTGATCCCGCCTTGCGGGAACTGCCAGGAGTGCTGACCATATCGCCGGGCCCACATTACCTGGCCCTGACGATTACAAATTACTATTCCTACGTTCGGGCGGTAGCCATCGTCATCAATCACCGGACTACCCCAAACTAAACCTTATATATGAACGATTGTTTCACACTACAGGGAGGCGGTAAACCACTCTCTTACAGGGCTTCAACCTAATAACATTTGAATAACTCACAAATAAGTGCTGAGTTATAAACAGATGAGAGGCAGTGAAGGGAATTTTATTCACCTTTTCTGTGGATATAGTTGTGAAGAAGTGTCTGATTACCGATGAACAACCTCAAACACTACTTTGCCACCGCTTTCACGCCAGTTAAATAATTCAATAATTTTCATGAAGTTAAATGTATTTCCATGAACACAAAACAGAATGGCGTGACGATCATCACATCAGGGATCGTCGTGCTGATGAAAGATCGAACAGCGTAGGTTTTATCCACAGATTGTGCCAATAAGTTAGTCACAATTTGTCTGAAAATTCGATTTTCATCGCACGTCAAGGCTGTAAATTGAAACAGTAGTCAGGGTTATACCCAGTTATCCCATTTTTCTGTGGATAACATGGTGTAAGATCCTGTTCATTGTCAGTGACCAGATTTGAACAACCGCTTTTCCCCCTCAGGTGAAACGATTTCAAAGCAATAAAAAAAACCTATAAATCATAGACATGGAATATTGGTACAGAAAAAGTTAAACTCTATCCACAGGGGACAATTTCTTCGTTTATTTTTTAATCAAAAGGTTACCTTCATGCATCCGCTTACACCCTTGCTCTCACCGCCGTCCAGTGAGGGCCAGTTGCTACGACAGGCACAGCGTCTTGCAGGCTTTTCGCTTGGCGAGCTGGCGGCAATGGCCGGGCTTCAGATCCCGAAGGATCTGAAGCGGGATAAAGGCTGGATCGGCATGCTGCTTGAACTGTGGCTGGGTGCCAGCGCAGGAAGCAAACCAGAGCAAGATTTTGCAGCGCTTGGCGTGGAGTTAAAAACCATCCCAATAGACAGCCAGGGCAAGCCACTTGAGACTACCTTCGTCTGCGTTGCGCCATTAACCGGCAATACCGGCGTGACGTGGGAAACCAGCCACGTTCGCCACAAGCTGAAGCGCGTACTGTGGGTACCGGTCGAAGGCGAGCGACAGATCCCCCTGGCTGAGCGTCGCGTTGGCGCGCCGCTGCTCTGGAGCCCGAACGACGATGAAGAGCATCAGCTGCGGCTGGACTGGGAGGAGCTGATGGACATGATCGTTCTTGGGCAGGTTGAGCGCATCACCGCCCGTCACGGAGAAGTATTACAACTGCGCCCGAAAGCGGCCAACAGTAAAGCGCTTACCGAGGCAATCGGCGCGCAGGGCGAGCCGATACTGACGTTGCCGCGCGGTTTTTATCTCAAAAAGAATTTCACAGGCGCGCTTCTGGCACGTCATTTCCTGTTAAAAACATAGTTTTTTACTTATTTTGCGAGCTCTCAAACATAATCGACTGCTTTTTAAGATTTTACCGCTTCCTCAAGTCGCTATATCGGGTTAATACTAGATTATGATTTGATACGCGCCAGATGAGGACGATAACGATGAAAAAATGGGCAGTGTTAGTTTCAGCAGTCGGTTTAGCGTTTGCCGTATCGGGCTGTAGCAGCGATTACGTCATGGCGACAAAAGATGGTCGAATGATCCTGACCGACGGCAAGCCCGAAGTCGACGATGATACCGGTCTGGTCAGCTACCGCGACCAGGAAGGCAATAAAATGCAGATCAATCGCGACGAAGTGTCGCAAATTATCGAGCGATAAAAGAGAGAGGTCAGTAGCTTGCTGGCCTTTTTGATTTTTTTCTTCCCCTTTTGCTTCCCCTCTGCCATGTTTATATTCCTTTGTCAGGCACGCCCTGACGCGGTCTATAAGTCTACTGAGGAAGCCGGCTATGCATTATCACCGTATCCCCCACAGCGCTCTGGAAATAAGCCAACTGGGGTTGGGCACGATGACATTTGGTGAACAAAACAGCGAAGCCGATGCCCATGCACAACTCGATTACGCCGTCAGTCAGGGAATTAACCTGATTGACGTTGCAGAGATGTACCCTGTTCCGCCACGTCCGGAAACGCAGGGACTTACCGAAACCTACGTCGGTAACTGGCTGGCAAAACGGAGCAACCGTGAAAAGCTGGTGATTGCCTCAAAAGTCAGTGGCCCCGCGCGCAACAACGATACCGGGATCCGCCCGAATCAGATCCTCGATCGCAAGAATATCCGCGCCGCACTGGACGCCAGCCTGAAGCGCCTGCAAACCGACTACCTCGATCTTTATCAGGTGCACTGGCCGCAGCGGCCAACCAACTGCTTTGGTAAGCTCGGCTACAGCTGGAATGAGAGCGCCCCCGCCGTAACGCTGCTGGAAACGCTGGAAGCGCTGACAGAATGCCAGCGCGCGGGAAAAATCCGCTACATTGGCGTCTCTAACGAAACGGCCTTTGGCGTAATGCGCTATCTGCACCTGGCAGATAAACACGATCTGCCGCGTATCGTCACCATCCAGAACCCGTACAGCCTGCTTAACCGTAGCTATGAGGTGGGTCTTGCCGAAGTGACGCAATATGAAGAAGTGGAACTGCTCGCCTATTCCTGTCTCGGCTTTGGCACGCTCACGGGGAAATACCTGAACGGCGCGAAACCGGCCGGGGCGCGAAATACCCTCTTTAGCCGCTTTACCCGCTACAGCGGCGAGCAGACGCAGAAAGCCGTTGCAGCCTATGTGGATATCGCAAAGCGTCACGGTCTTGACCCTGCGCAGATGGCGCTGGCCTTCGTGCGTCGCCAGCCGTTTGTTGCCAGCACCCTACTGGGCGCGACCACGATGGAACAGTTGAAAACCAATATTGAGAGTTTCCATCTGAATCTGAGTGAAGAGGTGTTAGCGGAGATTGAAGCAGTGCATCAGGTATACACATACCCGGCACCGTAATAAAAGCAAAACGGCAACGCGCGTTGCCGTTTTTAGGATGTGCCCCGTCTATCTGTAGTAGAGGGTATCAGGCCGCACTTATCAACGCCGACGTTGCCAAACCCACAATCCGGCAATTGCCAGCGCGAACAGCCCACCAAACCCGACGCCAATCCCCACCACCGGCACACCCACTTTTACAGCCAGCGAGTAGAGCCCCAGCATTAATAACATCGCCAGGTTTTCACCCAGGTTTTGTACCGCAATGGCATTCCCCGCCCCAACGGTCTGCTTGCCGCGTTCCTGCAGTAACGCATTCAGCGGCACCACGAAGAAGCCGCCCAGAATACCAATCAGGATAAGGAGGACATACGCAGGCAATAACGCATGTTGCAGAGAGAAAATAAGCACCACGACGCCAATCAGGATCCCTGCGGGCATGCAGCGTGCTACCGTCTCGAGCGTCACCAGCTTCGCCGCCGCACCTGCCCCCACCACAATGCCGATGGCCACCATCGCATTAAGATAAGTCGGTGTCGCGTTGTCAGTAATTCCCAGCGCCACAGGCACCCACAGCACCAGCAGGAAGCGCAGCGTGACGCCGGCCCCCCAGAACATACTGGTTCCCATCAGGGAGAAACGCGTCTCACCATTACGCCACAGCACGCGACAGGCGGTAAAGAAACTGCCGGTCATCGGTTTAAAACGCCAGGATTGTCCCGGGCGAGCCACTGGCAGCTTAGGAATAAATAGATTCGCCACTACCGCCCCGCCATACACCACCGCGCAGATGCCCAGTGCCGCCAGGACATGCCAGTCGGCCAGTACGCCGCCCGCGACGGATCCGAGCAGGATAGCGGCAATGGTTGACGACTCCATCAGGCCGTTAGCTTTCACCAGCTTATCGCCCGTGGTCAGCTCTCCGAGAATGCCATACTTCGCCGGGGAATAGGCGGCGGCGCCAATGCCCACCAGCGTGTAGCCAATAAACGGATTGAAGCCAAAGCAAATGCTGGCGGCTCCCAGCAGCTTGAGTCCGTTGGCAAACATCATCACCCGGCCTTTCGGGAAACTGTCCGCCACCTGCCCCACAAACGGCGCGAAGATAATGTAAGCGCCCACAAACACCATCTGCAGGATCGGCTGACTCCAGTCAGGGTAAAACTCGGCCTTCAGCAGTGCCAGGGTGGCAAACAACAGCGCGTTATCGCCGAACGCAGAGAGAAACTGCGCGGCAATCACTGCCATCATGCCTTTAGACCTAAGCGACGTGTTAGTGTGCACTGACTCACGCATTTTGCTGTTCCGCCTCTTCAACCATGCCTTTCAGGGTCACGAAGTCGGGCTTACCGCTACCCAGTACCGGAAGTTGTTTCAGGTAACGAATATCGCGCGGTACCGCCAGCTCGGGAATGCCATGCTCACGCGCATGGCTAAGTAACTTGTCGCGCTTCAGCTCACTGTCGGTGGTAAACAACACCAGCGCCTCGCCTTTGCTGGCATCACTCTTAACCACCGTCGCGTGCATCTTATCAGCGGACACCGCCGTCGCCAGCTGTTCAACCATCTCCAGAGAGACCATTTCACCGGCGATTTTGGCGAAGCGTTTTGCACGCCCCTGAATCTGCACAAAACCCTGCTCGTCGAAGCGAACGATATCACCGGTATCGTACCAACCGGTTTCGACCTCACCGTTCACGTTTTCCGCCGTTGGCGCTTCCAGCCGGCCTGGGTTTTCCACGCGCAGATAACCGTTCATCACGTTTGGCCCTTTCAGCTGCAGACGGCCACCGTCCTCAATGCCCGGCACGGCCAGCAGACGCGCATCCATTCCCGGCAGAATTCGGCCCACCGTACCCGGTTTCGCCGCCATCGGTACGTTAATCGAGACAACGGGAGCACACTCGGTAACGCCATAACCTTCGAGAATGCGCAGGCCAAACTTGTCCTGCCAGATCTGGCGCGTGCTCTCCTGCAGTTTTTCCGCACCGGCCACCACATACCGCACGCGATAGAAGTCATACGGATTGGCAAAACGCGCATAGTTGCCCAGGAAGGTTGAGGTCCCGAACAGAACGGTACAGTTACGGTCATACACCAGCTCCGGCACAATGCGGTAGTGCAGCGGGCTCGGATAGAGGAACACTTCTGCGCCGGTCAGCAGCGGCGTGAACAGTCCCACCGTCAGGCCAAAGGAGTGGAACAGCGGCAGCGCCGACATAAAACGGTCATCCGCAGTAAAGTCGGCAATGCTTTTAATCTGCTCAACGTTCGCCAGGATGCTCTTGTGGCTGTGGACGACGCCTTTCGGGTTGCCCTCCGATCCCGACGTGAAGAGGATAATCGCGTCATCTTCCGGCTGCTGCTTTACCTGGGCCAGACGCGGCATCAGCAGGTGAGCAAAAATCCACAGCTTGTCGCCGGTGGTCACGTCCGCTTTCAGATCCTCCAGGAAGACCCAGCGCACCTGAGTGAGCTGCTCGGGAAGATGCCAGAGCTTGCCTTTGTCCAGGAACTGGCGGGAGGTAAAAACGGTATTAATCTGCGCGGCAGTAATGGCGCTGGTCAGCCCCTTCACGCCTGCCGTGTAGTTCATCATCGCCGGGATGCGACCCCGGGAAACCGCGCCAAAAATCACCGCCGCGCTGATGCCCGCGTTAGGCAGCATCAGGCCAATCTTTTCGCCCTTTTTGCTGTACTTCTCCAGAATACGGCCCACAAACAGCGTTTTGGTCAGCAGTTTGCGATAGGTGTCAGGGGTAAAGTTGATGTCTTCAATGCAGTTTTTCTTCGCGCCATAGCGGTACTGCGCGGAAAGCAGGGATTCATACAGCGTTTCGCGCGGGCGCACGGCCATGCGCGCTTCCATCATAATCTGGTGCAGCATTTCCCCGGCGATTTTACGGCGATCGCGGGCACGCGGCGCGTCGGGCATCGGTAACGACGTTGGCGGCAGGATATGCAGCGTGATTTTGGGGAACAGGCGCTGCTTCACCAGTCCCTTCAGACGGCTGAAATGGGTGAGCTCCGCGCCTTCAATACGCAGCGGCACCACGGTCGCTTTTGACTTCGCCGCGACAAACCCCGCGCCATCGTAGATTTTCATCAGCGAACCGGTCACTGAAATACGCCCTTCCGGGAAAATGACCACCGGACGGCCCTGCTCAACCAGACGCACCAGATGCTTAATCATCATCGGCTTTGTCGGGTCGAGCGGCACAAAATCAATCAGCGGCGTGAGCCAGCGCATGTACCACTGCTGGCTGATGGAGGTATAGACCGCAAACACCGGGCGCACGGGTAAAAACAGCGCCAGCAGAATGCCGTCTATAAAAGAAACATGGTTTGGTGTGATGAGAACGCGTTCGCCGCGAAGCGCCCGGGCATCGCCGGTGATGCGGATGCGAAACAGAATACGGAAAAGCGTACGGAAGAACCCAAATAGCATCTCAACTCCCTTTGCCAGCCAGTGTGGAGGGTCGATAGTAAATGGTGGCAGATTACACGAGAAGTGGTAAGGGAGCGACAGCAAAAGTGGAGGCGAAAAAAAACCTGCGCATCCGCGCAGGTTGGTGCAAGAGATGAGTACGAAACCGTACTAAGAATTCTCACCAATCAATACCTCTGGGATCTCGACTGTATCAATCCTGTTAACGTTCCGGCTATCGGACAATCGCAACAGGCTGAGGCAAAGTGTAACCAAAGGTTCAGATTCACATTTTTCTGACATGACTGGGCGTGTAACGATTACACCGCCAGGGGTGTGCTGCATCACGTTTGTGGAGAGCGGAAACCCGCTCCCCTTGAATACACGGCGCTTTTCCGCAACACTATTTGGTGTGTAAACGCTTACCCCCAATAAGAAGGTAATAAATGGCGACAATAAAGGATGTGGCCCGTCTGGCAGGCGTGTCGGTGGCAACCGTCTCGCGCGTGATTAATGATTCACCTAAAGCAAGTGACGCATCACGCCAGGCGGTACAAAGCGCCATGGAATCCCTGAACTATCATCCCAATGCCAATGCCCGCGCGCTCGCCCAGCAGTCCACCGAAACCATTGGGCTGGTGGTGGGAGATGTCTCCGATCCCTTTTTCGGCGCCATGGTGAAAGCCGTTGAACAGGTTTCTTATCAGACCGGCAATTTTTTACTGATCGGCAATGGCTATCATAATGAACAAAAAGAACGCCAGGCCATCGAGCAGCTGATCCGCCACCGCTGCGCGGCGCTGGTGGTTCACGCCAAAATGATCCCGGATGCCGAGCTGATACATCTGATGAAGCAGATCCCCGGCATGGTGATCATCAACCGCATTATTCCCGGGTTTGAAAAACGCTGCGTGGCTCTCGACGACCGCTACGGTGCCTGGCTTGCAACGCGGCACCTGATTCAGCAGGGCCATACCCGAATTGGCTATCTCTGTTCAAACCACCCGATTTCTGATGCAGAAGACCGCCTGCAGGGCTACTACGACGCCCTGCGCGAAAATGGTCTGCCGTGTAATGACCGTCTGGTGGCCTACGGTGAACCGGATGAGAGCGGCGGTGAACAGGCCATGACCGAGCTGCTGGGACGTGGACGAAATTTCACGGCGGTTGCCAGCTATAACGACTCCATGGCCGCAGGGGCAATGGGGGTGCTGAATGACAACGGGATCGAGGTACCGGCAGAAATTTCGCTGATTGGCTTCGATGACGTGCTGGTCTCTCGCTACGTGCGCCCGCGCCTGACTACCGTGCGCTACCCGATTATCACCATGGCGACGCAGGCCGCAGAGCTGGCGTTAGCGCTGGCTGAACAGCGCCAGCCGCCGGATATTACGCATCTGTTTAGTCCGACGCTGGTGCGTCGTCACTCTGTTACATCGCCTTCTGAGGCGCAGAGCGAATAGCGGTAGAGGTGAACCCGCGTGTTGGGGTATTCCAGCCCATCACCGATATACTGCCAGCCGTAACGTTCGTAGAAGTCGCGGCAGGCAGACCAGAGGTGGAGCTCTTCATACCCGGATTGCGCGGCGTAATCAATGACGTGCTGCTGAAGTTTTCCCGCCAGCCCCTTGCCTCGCGCCGTGTCGTCAACGTACAGCGCCGCTAGCCACGGAAACAGATCCTGACGGGTGATCAAATCACAGCGCCAGAGACCCACCGTACCAAGAAGCTGTTCGTCTTCTACGGCGATAAAGGTCAGCGGTAATGCTCCCGGCGTCTGGCTGTGCTCAACAATGCTGTGGAAAAATTCCCGAGAAAGCCCTTCGCCAAAGGCCTGCCAGAGCCAGTCGGTGACCTGCTCCGCATAGTGCGGTGCCTCGTAAAGCGGAAGGATGGCTATCTTTTTCACGTTTCACCTGCGTTTTTTCATTTATTTGCTGGCCTGTCGCCCCAGCTCGGTTCGGCGATTACTTTACCAGAGTCAGACTATTTAGTTTTACTTCACGCAGGCCAGACGAATCGTGACCAAAAAGCGTGATCGTGGCAGAAGTTTTGCGCTTCCCGCATCGCTTATACGCCGTGAGGTCTGTGTTAAACTGCAAACCATTACGTGGAAGCAGGAATGTAGAATGGCAACAATGCTGGATGTCTCACTGCGTGCGGGCGTGTCGAAGGCTACCGTCTCGCGCGTGCTGAACGGCACGGGTCAGGTTAAAGAGAGTACGCGTCAGCAGGTCTTTGCTGCGATGGAAGAGCTGGGATATCGCCCGAACTTTCTCGCGCGTTCACTGGCTAACCAGACCAGCAACAGCATTGGTCTGGTCGTCTCGACCTTCGACGGCTTTTACTTTGGTCGTCTTCTCCAGCAGGCGTCGCGGCAAACGGAAACTCACGGGAAACAGCTGATCGTCACCGACGGTCACGACGCGCCGGAACAGGAAGAACAGGCGGTGCAGATGCTGGCCGATCGCCAGTGCGATGCCATCGTGCTTTACACGCGCTACATGAGCGAAAAAGCGATCGTCAAACTGATGAACACAGTGAAAACGCCGCTGGTGGTCATTAACCGTGAAGTAAGCCAGGCGCCGGATCGCTGCGTGTTTTTCGAACAGCAGGATGCCGCGTTTAAGGCCGTGGATTATCTGATCGCCCAGGGCCATCGGGAGATCGCCTGTATCACCGTTCCGATCCACACCCCCACGGGTAAAGCGCGGCTGATGGGCTACCGTAAGGCGCTGGAAAAGCACGGCATTCGCCTGGACGAGCGTCGGATAAAGTACGGCGATGCGGGAATGACGCGGGGATACGAGCTGTGCAAGGAGTTGATTGCTGACGGTGTGCCGTTTAGCGCCCTCTTTGCCTGTAACGACGATATGGCGCTGGGTGCGTCCAAAGCGTTACACCAGGCGGAGCTTAAAATTCCGCAGGATGTTTCACTGTTCGGCTTTGACGATGCCCCAAGCGCGAAATGGCTGGAGCCTGCGCTCTCATCCGTTTATCTGCCTATCGACAGTATGATTGTCACGGCCATCGATCAGGCGATCCGGCTGGCAAAAAACCAGCCGGTCGATGCCATCCCGCCGTTTACCGGCACGCTGGTGTTACGCGATTCGGTTACAACGGGGCCGTACTTTCATCAGATGAGTTCTAAAGCCAGCAGTTCCTGAATGGTCTGGCGACGACGGATCAGCCGTGCTTTGCCGTTTTCAAACAGCACTTCCGGCAGCAGCGGGCGGCTGTTGTAGTTAGATGACATCGACGCCCCGTAGGCACCGGTATCATGCAGCACAAGATAATCACCCGGTTTGACCTCTGGCAGCGCGCGGGTCTCCACTTTGCCACCTTCCTGCTGAGTGAATACGTCACCCGATTCACACAGCGGCCCCGCAACGACCGTCTCAACCCGCGGCGCCTGCGTTAAATCACGGCCGTCGGCAGCCAGAGCGGTAATGTGGTGATAGCTACCGTACATGGATGGACGCATCAGATCGTTAAAGCCTGCGTCAATCAAGACGAAGTGGCGGGACCCCATATCTTTCACGCTGCGCACCTGCGAAACCAGCACGCCGGCTTCCGCCACCAGGAAACGCCCCGGCTCAATTTCCAGCTTCACCGCGTGACCAAGATGCGCGGCAATTTGGTCACGCGCGGCGCTCCACAGACCGTAATAGTGATCGGTATCGATCGCCTCTTCCCCTTCGCGATAAGGGATGGAGAGACCGCCGCCAGCAGAAATCGCCTCCAGATCCTGACCAAAATCGGCTACCTGGCGCACCATCGCACCGCACACCTGCTCCAGGTGGCCGTAATCCACGCCCGAACCAATGTGCATATGAATACCCACCAGCTTCAGGCTGTAGCGCTGTAATACCTCCAGCGCAGCGGGCATATCGGCATACCAGATCCCGTGCTTGCTGTTTTCGCCGCCGGTATTGGTTTTTTGGCTGTGCCCATGACCAAAGCCCGGATTCACGCGCAGCCAGACGCGATGGCCGGGAGAAACCTGACCCAGCTGCTCCAGCATATCCACAGAACCGGCATTCACCGGGATCTGCAATTCGTGAACGCGCGCAAGCGTCGCATCGTCGATCACATCGGCGGTGAAGACGATCGCGTCGCCGTCGGCTTTCGGATCGAATCCGGCCGCCAGCGCGCGCTCGATTTCGCCGAGCGAGACGGAGTCGACCTTCACCCCCTGCTCACGCATCAGGCGCAGAATATGGATATTAGAGCAGGCCTTCTGGGCAAAGCGCACCACGTCAAACTGATGCAGGGCGGCGATCTTCTCGCGAACGATCTGCGCGTCGTAGACCCACACCGGGCAGCCAAACTCGGCGGGCAGGCGCAGCAGGTTGTCGGCGTTCAAATCTGTCTCAGTCTGGTTCAGCGGGCGTGGCATGGTCTTCTCCGGGTAAATGCGTTTTGATGATTACGCCACAGCATGAAGAGAATAAAAAATATCGTTTTATCGCGAGTCTATGCAAAAATGATATGGATAGTCGTCTACTTTCAGGTGCCCTATGCCCGCCGTCAATTTACGCCATATCGAGATTTTTCATGCCGTCATGACCACCGGCAATCTCACCGAAGCCGCACAGATGCTGCATACCTCGCAGCCGACGGTGAGCCGTGAACTGGCCCGCTTCGAGAAGGTGCTGGGGCTGAAGCTGTTCGAACGTACCCGGGGCAGACTTCACCCGACGGTGCAGGGGTTACGCCTGTTCGAGGAAGTCCAGCGCTCCTGGTACGGGCTGGACAGAATAGTGAGTGCTGCGGAAAGCCTGCGCGAGTTTCGCCAGGGCGAGCTGTCGATCGTCTGCCTGCCCGTCTTTTCGCAATCCTTTTTGCCGATGCTGCTGCAGCCCTTTCTGGCCCGATATCCGGAGGTCAGCCTCACCATCGTGCCTCAGGAATCTCCCCTGCTTGAAGAGTGGCTTTCGGCTCAGCGCCATGATTTAGGGCTAACTGAAACCCTCTCCACGCCAGCGGGCACGACGCGCACGGAGTTACTTTCGTTAGATGAAGTGTGCGTTCTGCCCGCCGGGCATCGGCTTGCCGGTAAGGCGGTGCTCACGCCGGAGGATTTCCACGGAGAAAACTACATTAGCCTGTCGCAGACCGACAGTTACAGACAGCTGCTGGATACCCTGTTTGCCGAGCATCAGGTCAAACGGCGGATGGTGGTGGAAACGCACAGCGCGGCTTCGATTTGCGCGATGGTGCGAGCGGGCGTTGGCGTCGCGGTGGTGAATCCGCTCACGGCGCTGGACTATGCCGGAGGCGGGATCGTCATCCGCCGCTTTAGCGTGTCCGTCCCGTTCACCGTGAGCCTGATCCGCCCGCTGCACCGTCCGGCTTCCGCGCTGGTGGACGCTTTCACCGAACACTTAATGGAGCACGCGCGTCAGGTGGCGCTTCGCTTACCTGACCTGCAAAACCCCTTATGACAGCATAAACGCCACGGCATCTGCCGCGTGAATGGCGGTGGTATCAAATACCGGGACGGGGCTTCGATCGGCTGGCACCAGCAGGCCAATCTCGGTGCAGCCGAAGATCACGCCTTCTGCCCCCTGCTGCGCCAGCTTTTCAATCACGCTGACGTAATACGCCCGGGAAGATTCGCTGAAGGTACCGAGACAGAGCTCGTCAAAGATAATCTGGTTGATGCGCGCCCGATCTTCTTCATCCGGGATCAGGCTTTCGATCCCAAATTCACTGCGCAAACGCCCGCGATAAAAATCCTGCTCCATGGTGTAGCGTGTACCCAAAAGCGCTACGCGGCGCATCCCGGGTGCCGCAATCGCACGACCGGTCGCGTCCGCGATATGCAAAAACGGCAGCGAGCAGCGGTCCTCAATATGCGACGCCACTTTGTGCATGGTATTGGTACAAAGCACGATACCCTCGGCGCCGGCACGCTCCAGCCCCAGTGCAGCCTGGGCCAGCATCTCTCCGGCTTTATCCCACTCACCGCTCGACTGGCAGACTTCGATTTCATGGAAGTCAACGCTGTGCAGCAGCAGGCTTGCGGAGTGCAGACCACCCAGACGCTGCTTTACCCCTTCGTTAATCAGGCGATAATAAGGGATTGTCGATTCCCAGCTCATTCCACCTAACAGGCCGATCGTTTTCATCATCCCTCCTTTTCTTTGTTTCTTTTTTAACACAACCGATGTCGATAAAAAAAGGCGCTGTGTTCAGCGCCTTTTTAAACTGCAGAGCTTATTCCGCTACCGGCTCTGGCGGAGAAGTGCGGGTGAGCATCGCCTCGCGCAGTAAAACGCTACCGCAGGCAAACAGGCCCCCCAGGAGCGCCGCCAGAACGACAATCAGAGCCTTGCCCGGGCCATCCTTTTTCACCGGCATGGAGGGAGAAAGCTGGTAACTGAATGGCTCAAGTTTAACATCGGCAAAGGAGAGCTTTTTCAGCTGTGCGAGGTAGTATTCCCGGTTCTGGAAATCCGCATTCAGCTCGGTCACGTCCTTAAGATTTTTTTCGATCTGCAGCTTTTGCGCGATACCGTCAGCGCCGAGCGCAATGGAGTAATCCGGGTCATCTTTTACGGCCTGCCCGTTGCTGTAAACCGGTTTCTTAATGTCTGCGGCATTTGCCACTTCCAGCGAATAATTCAGTCGCTGCAGGTTGGTATTGTGAATATTGGTCAGACGGACACGATCCAATTCCAGCTGCTGCTCAACGACGTTCTTTTTCAGGGCGATCTGGTTGCGGATATTCTGCACCGTCTCTTTTTCTACAATAGCCGCGATATAATCGATGTATCCATTCAGGACGGCTTGCGCATCATCAGCTGTCGGCGCAGTGAAGCTCAATGTCCAGGAGACAAAGGGCGCTTTATCCGCGTCTTTTCCCTGAGCGTCATTCACCGCTTTCATTCTGTCTGAAATGTTAACTATCGCCCGATGCAGCTCAAGCGGATCCACCTCGGCATCTTTAAGCTGTGACATCACGTAAGGAGAGGATTTCAGGTACTCTTCGAGTAATGACTGCGACTGAAATTTTTTAATAAACAGGTCAAAGACTTCCGGACGGGAAATCTTCGCATCCACGTCAAGTACCTGCAACGCCACCATCATCTGGTGCAGCGGGTTCCACTGAGACGATTCTGCCTGAGTGATCACTGCTTTACTGGTCCACTTCAACGGCAGTAAAAATGAAATGGCCAGCCCCGCCAGTGCAAAAGCAAGGGTAATGGTGACAATGCGTTTTTTGGCCGCCAAAAGGACCGCTAATAAACCGAAAAGATCAATTTCTTTAGCGTGTATTGCCGGGGAGGTATAACGGGGAAAATCAAGATCGGTGCTTTTTTTGATATCCATCTCAGACATAGACATTCTTCTTTTTAGGATGCGTTTCATGTTGCGCAAATAACAGCGGTGGTCCGATGATACATTATACTAAGAATTATCTTAAGTTCAAATCCCTCTATTCATCCTATCCTGCCAGAGTTGGTAGTGAATTTCATTACGTTATTATTGTAATTACTAACCATCTTACCAACTCTGACTTGTATTGAACGCTTAAACAGGCATTACGATCGCACGCCGATATTTCGCAGTTTCTCCCCTGCCATCAGCTTGCGTTCAATATGTTCAAGCGTCACGCCTTTGGTTTCCGGGATCAGCCAGAACGTGACGCCAATAAACGCTACGTTCAGCACCGTGTAGAGCCAGAAGGTTCCGGCAGCACCAATTGAATCCAGCAGCGTCAGGAACGTCGCGCCGATGATCATGTTCGACACCCAGTTGGTGGTCGTGGAACAGGTGATGCCAAAGTCACGGCATTTCAGCGGCTGAATTTCGGAGCACAGGATCCACACCACGGGCGCGGCGCTCATCGCGTAACCTGCGATACACATCATGGTCATACCGACAGAAAGCCAGGAAAGCCCGCTTGAGGCGGTGCCGTTATCAAACTGCATCAGGCAGTAGCCGAGGATCAGCGTGCCGATCGCCATTACGCTAAAACCGATTTTCAGCGCCGGTTTACGGCCTGCTTTGTCCACGGTGAATACCGCAATGAACGTGGCGAACATAAAGGTTAGCCCGACCACCAGGGTCGCGATCATCTGCTGTTCCGTAGTGGTAAACCCAGCCATTTTGAAAATGCGTGGCGCGTAGTACATGATGATGTTCATGCCGGTGAACTGCTGCATCGCCTGCAGCAGCATGCCGAGGAAGACCGCGCGGCGCACGTTGCGGTTGATCTTGAATAGCGCCCAGCCGCCCTGCTTTAGCTTCAGGCTTTCGCGGATCTCGTTCAGCTCTTCGCGCGCTTTTTCCGAAGTATCGCGCAGCATGCGCAGCACCTCTTCTGCCTCCACGTGGCGCCCTTTTTGCGCCAGCCAGCGCGGACTGTTTGGCAGGAAAACCACCAGGACGATCAGCACCAGCGCCGGTAAGGCCAGTACGCCGAGCATCGCGCGCCAGTTGCCGCTGTAGCTGAAGTAGGTGTCAGACAGAAACGCCAGAACGATCCCGAGCGTCACCATCAGCTGATACATGCTGATCATCTTGCCGCGTACGTTCTCGCTCGCCATTTCGGAGAGATAAAGCGGTGCCGTGTAAGAGGCAATCCCCACCGCCACGCCCAGCAGCACGCGGGAGAACAGCAGGATTTCAACGTTAGCGGCAAACGCCGAGCCGATCGATCCCGCGACGAAAAGGATCGCCCCGACCATCAGGCTGTATTTGCGCCCCAGGCGGAACGACAGCCAGCCGTTAAACAGCGCCCCGATAGCCGCGCCGAGCATCATGCTGCTCACCACCCACTCCTGCAGGCGGCTGCTGAGGGTAAAGTGATCGGTAATAAAGGGTAATGCGCCAGCAATGACGCCGATATCCAGTCCAAATAACAGGCCCGCTACGGCGGCGGCAATAGAGACAAACTGGTTCATGCGGCGAGTATCACGCAGCGCAGCGGGCATTAGGGTAGAGTCATTTATAGATGTCATATTTTTCCTGCCTCAACAGCAAAATTCGTTAACTGAAATTACGAGAAAGCAAGGAAAAGTGTCAGGCCGGAAATCGCGAAGTTATGGATTATTCCGCTACGGCATACGGTTATGTGATGGACATTACAATTTCAACTCGTGGCGAATAATCACGTTTTTTTACTAATCATTTAATATCTAAGCAATAAAAGTGTGATTGCCGTCATTTGTGATTTTTTAGTATGGATTTTTCATCTTTATCGATATGGACTAAGCCAATTATTGCGCAAAAAAAAACCTCTGCCCATAGGCAGAGGTTCTTAATACAGGTGGAATTAACGCGCCAGCCAGCCACCGTCTACTGCCACGGTGTAACCGTTGATGTAATCCGATGCGGAGGAGGCCAGGAAGACAATCGGTCCCATCAAATCGCTCGGCAGCCCCCAGCGTCCCGCAGGGATACGCTCCAGGATCGCCGCGCTGCGCTCTTCGTCTGCACGCAGCTGCTGCGTGTTGTTGGTCGCCATGTAGCCCGGCGCAATCGCATTCACGTTGATATTATGTTTCGCCCATTCGTTTGCCAGCAGGCGGGTCACGCCCATCACGGCGCTTTTGGACGCGGTGTAAGACGGCACGCGGATACCGCCCTGGAAAGAGAGCATAGAGGCAATATTGATGATTTTGCCCCCTTTCCCCTGCGCAATAAAATGCTTCGCCGCCGCCTGGGACATGAAAAAAACGCTCTTGATGTTCAAATCCATCACGTCGTCCCAGTCGCGCTCGCTGAAGCTGATCGCGTCTTCGCGGCGAATCAGCCCGGCGTTGTTCACCAGAATGTCGATATGACCGAATTCAGCAACCGCGCGGTCCAGCAGTTCAGGAATGGCATCGATTTTACGCAGGTCAGCGGTCAGGCTCAGGAAACGGCGGCCCAGGGCCGTCACGCGTTCGATGGTGTCAGTCGGTTCAACGATATTAATTCCGACGATATCGCAGCCCGCTTCCGCCAGGCCTAACGCCATTCCCTGTCCCAGCCCGGTGTCACACCCGGAAACCACAGCCACTTTCCCCTGCAGAGAGAATGCATCCAGAATCATGTTTATTCCTTACTCTTTCAGAGCCTGTCACTCACAGGCAGGTTTATGCTTCACCGCCCGCGACTAGCGCAGATCGCTGACCGCAACATGGTCCATATCATCAAATACCTGGTTTTCACCCACCATTCCCCAGATAAATGTGTAGGCTTTCGTCCCTACGCCGGAGTGAATAGACCAGCTCGGTGAAATCACCGCCTGCTCGTTGTGCATCACGATATGGCGCGTTTCCTGCGGCTGTCCCATCATGTGGAACACGCAGGCGTCCTCATCCATATTGAAGTAGAAGTAGACTTCCATGCGGCGCTCGTGGGTATGGCACGGCATGGTGTTCCACAGATTGCCCGGCGCCAGCTCGGTCAATCCCATGCTGAGCTGGCAGGTCTCCAGCACGTCCGGCACGAAGTATTTATTGATGGTGCGGCGGTTGCTGGTGAGGTTGTCGCCCAGCGTCACGGGTGCGACGTCTGCCGTGGTCACTTTTTTGGTTGGGCAGGTGGAGTGAGCCGGCGCGCAGTTGTAGTAAAACTTCGCAGGCTTGCTGCCGTCGATGCTGGCAAAGACCACGTCTTTCGCCCCTTTACCCACGTACAGCGCCTCGCGATGGCCAATCTCATAGCACTGTCCGTCTACGGTGATGGTGCCCGGCCCGCCGATGTTAATCACCCCCAGCTCGCGACGCTCGAGGAAGTAGCTCACGCCCAGCTGTTTACCGACCTCACCGCCCACGGAGACGCTTTTCGTGACCGGCATAATCCCGCCCACAATAATACGGTCGATATGGCTGTAAACCATGGTGTACCTGTCGGCCTCGAATACCTGCTCGACTAAAAATGCATTGCGCAGCCCCTGAGTATCCAGCGTTTTGGCGTGCGCACTGTGGATGCTTTCTCTGACGTCCACTATAACCTCCAGATGTGGTCATGCCCGAAGGCGGAAAGAAACGAAACAGCGTTCCATTTTTCATAATGAGTACATACTATCGGCATAAAGTGGGCATTTCAATTATATTTAAAACAACGTTTCATTTTTATTTTTGTTTATAACGAAAATGATGTTCGGATCACAATTAAACCGCATGGCGAATAAGGGCACGAAAAAAAACCTCCCGGAGGAGGTCATTTTCAATGAGGAGAGGTTAGCGTTCGATGGCCAGCGCCACCCCTTGCCCGCCGCCTATACAGAGTGTGGCAATCCCTTTCCGGGCATTGCGCTTTTTCATTTCGTGGACCAGCGAAACCAGGATCCGGCAGCCGGACGCACCGATAGGATGACCCAGCGCGATCGCGCCACCGTTAACGTTGACCCGCAGGGGATCCCACTCCAGCATTTTCCCGACGGAGATCGCCTGCGCGGCATAGGCTTCGTTCACTTCGATCAGATCCACATCTGAAAGCTGCCACCCCGCGCGTTCCAGACAGCGACGTGTAGCATAGACCGGTGCAATCCCCATTAACGCAGGATCAACCCCTACGCTGGCGAACGCCTTAATGCGGGCCAGCACGGGAAGATCGAGTTCAAGGGCTTTGCTTTCGCTCATCATCATGACGGCGGCAGCGCCGTCGTTAATGGAAGAGGCATTTCCCGCCGTCACCGAGCCCTGCATTTCAAACGCGGGATTCAGCCTCGCCAGCCCTTCGGCACTGGCGTCAGTGCGCGGCTGTTCATCGGTATCCACAACGACAGGCTCGCCGTTCTGACGCAGCGCGCTGACCGGGACAATTTCGTCGCGAAAACGGCCGGAATCAATCGCCGCACGCGCTTTTTGCTGCGAGCTCAGCGCATAGGCATCCTGCACCTCACGGCTGATACCGTACTCGCGCGCCAGGTTTTCCGCCGTCACGCCCATATGATAGTCATTGAACGCATCCCAGAGCCCGTCATGCACCAGGCTGTCGAGCAGCTGACTGTTGCCCAGCTGTGCGCCGGTCCGGCTGTCGGTCAAGACGTGAGGCGCGCGGCTCATATTCTCCTGCCCGCCCGCGATGATCACATCCGCTTCACCACACTGAATGGCCTGCGTCGCGAGATGCAGCGCTTTTAATCCTGAACCACAGACGTCGTTGATGGTGATGGCCGAAACGGTATTGGGTAGACCGCCCTTCAGCGCCGCCTGACGCGCAGGGTTTTGCCCGGCACCGGCCGTGAGGACCTGTCCCAGGATCACCTCATCAACTTCATGTGCTGCGATCCCGCTGCGTTCCACCAGCGCTTTTACCACCACGCTGCCCAGGTCAACCGCCGAATGACGCGCGAGCGCTCCCTGAAAACAGCCGATAGCTGTACGCAACGCACCCACTATTACGACATCTTTCATCACGACCTCTGTGTTAAATGACATGACGATAGTAGAGGATTGTTACTGGCAATTATCTTAATTGTTTAAAAATAGTGAGTTTAATCACAAGGATCAGCGCGCATCCTGCAGATACTGCCGCAGCCAGCTTCCGGCAACGCCGGGAGGTGATCGCTTATTCCACAGCAGATCGATGCCGATCGCCCGCGGCCAGCCGGGAACATTGAGCTGTACCAGGGATTTCGCGGCGGCAAATTCATCCACCAGCGCGCACGGCAAAACGCACCAGCCAAACCCCTGTACCGCCATACTCAAGAGTAACAGGTAATTCGGGGCTGACCAGACGGGCCCGCGCGCGATCTCCGCCTCGCGCTCAAGATAGGTGCTCAGCCGCAGCTCTCGCCAGCCGTGCAGCTCGTCACGCTGAACGTCATGTTGTCCGGCCAGAGGATGCGTGGTCGCGACATAGATCGCCATGCGGGTCTGCATCGGCAGCCGGATGGCGCCTATATCCGTAGGATAACCGTCTCGCGCTTCGGTGAGGCCAATCTGCGCGCGCTCCTTTTGCAGAAGATCGATCACGTCCTCCTCCTCGCCAATCAGACATTCGAATTCCGTATGGGGAAAACGCGCGTCAAACTGTTTCATCATATCTTCCAGCACGTCCGGGTTGAGGGTATCGGAAAGGACAAACGTCAGACGCGCCTCCGTTTGCGCCGTGAGCGACACCGCCAGCTCATCCAGCCGCGCGCTGGCGGCCAGGATGGCCTGCACGTAGCCCAGCACCTGTTCTCCCTGGGCCGTTAACACCGGCTGGCGCGCCGAGCGGTCAAACAGCTCAAAGCCCAGATCGGCTTCAAGATTGGCAATGGACGTGCTGATCGTCGACTGGCTTTTACGCAGCCGGCGTGCGGCAGCAGAAAAAGAGCCCGCCGCAACGGTCTCGACAAACGCATTAAGGGCTTCGGGTGAATAGCGCATAACCTATCTACTTTAGCGATGGATACTATCTTTAATATATCAGCTTTAGCGATGAAAATAGGCTGCATCAACGCCCATACCGGCGAATTAATGAGGTCTATGACTATGCAACATCAGGATGCACTCCAACGTAAACTGCCGGAGCGGATCTTTCATGCTGTCTGTTTTGAAGGGATTGCAACGGCGATCCTCGCCCCTACGGCGGCGTGGCTCATGCAGCGTTCCGTGGTGGAGATGGGCGGGTTGACCATTGTTCTGGCCACCACCGCCATGCTGTGGAACATTATTTATAACTTCGGCTTCGACCGTTTCTGGCCTGTTCAGCGCGTCAAACGTACGGCAAAAGTGCGTGCGCTGCATGCGCTGGGGTTCGAATGCGGGTTCATTGTGATTGGCGTGTCGATTGTCGCCGCCGTGCTGGGCGTCACCCTGCTGCAGGCATTCACACTGGAAATAGGTTTCTTCCTGTTCTTCCTGCCGTACACCATGTTCTATAACTGGGCGTACGATTGCCTTCGCGAGAAATTTCTTAAGCGCCGCCAGCAACGACGCGCTCTGGCAGGCTAGCCCCCGTCTGGCCGGACGCCCGTTCCGGCCAAACGCTTTCGAAGCAACTGCGCTCTCCGTGCATAATTATGGTAAATTGCACTCCATTCCGATGGTTTGATAGTTGATACGTTGCTCTAATGTCGAAAATTTGGTCAAAAGATGAGACTCTCTGGAGTTTCGCTCTCTACGGCACGGCCGTGGGCGCAGGAACGCTCTTCCTGCCCATTCAGCTGGGCTCCGCAGGCGCAATCGTCCTGTTTATTACCGCCCTCGTGGCCTACCCCTTAACCTACTGGCCGCACAAAGCGCTGGCGCAATTTATTCTGTCGTCGAAAACGAAAGGCAACGAAGGGATCACCGGCGCCGTTTCGCACTATTACGGCAGGAAGATCGGCAACCTGATCACCACGCTCTATTTCATCGCCTTCTTTGTGGTGGTGCAGATTTATGCGGTGGCGATCACCAACTCGTTAACCGAACAGCTGGCAAAACACCTGACGGTGGATACCACAGTTCGCGTACTGGTCAGCCTGGGCGTGGTGCTGGTCCTGAATCTGATCTTCCTGATGGGACGCCATATCACAATAAAAGTGATGGGCTTCCTGGTGTTTCCGCTGATTGCCTATTTTCTGTTTGTCTCGCTCTATCTGACCGGGAGCTGGCAACCCTCGCTGCTGACCAGCCAGATGGCGTTCGATCGCCATACGCTGCATCAGGTATGGATTTCGATTCCGGTGATGGTGTTTGCTTTCAGCCATACCCCGATTATCTCCACGTTTGCCGTTGACCGTCGCGAGAAGTTTGCCGACGGCGCCATGGATAAATGCAAGAAAATCATGAAGGTGGCGTACCTGATCATCTGCCTGAGCGTGCTGTTCTTTGTCTTCAGCTGCCTGCTCTCAATTCCGCCGTCGTACATTGTAGCCGCCAAAGAGGAAGGGGTGACGATCCTGTCAGCGCTGTCGATGATGCCCTCTTCACCGGCGTGGCTGGGGATTTCCGGGATTGTCGTGGCGATTATTGCGATGTCGAAATCGTTTCTCGGCACCTATTTCGGGGTGATTGAAGGAGCGACGGAGATCGTGAAGTCGTCGCTGAATCAGGTAGGCGTGAAAAAGAGCCGCGCCTTTAACCGCGCGATTTCCATTATGGGGGTGTCGTTAATCACCTTTGCCGTCTGCTGCATTAACCCGAACGCCATTTCGATGATTTACGCCATCAGCGGCCCGCTTATCGCCATGATCCTGTTTATCATGCCGACGCTGTCAACGTATCTGATCCCCTCACTGAAACAGTACCGCTCCATTGGCAACCTGCTGACGCTGATCGTCGGCGTGCTGTGCGTGTCGGTGATGTTTGTCGGCTAATTCCCTTTCCTGCCCGGCGCTCTGCCGGGCAGGCCATTCGTCCTGGCCTGCTGCTTACAGCGGAAAAGGCCTGCCCTGCACCACCGTTTTCATGACAAGCGTAGAGCGAAGATGCTGCACGCCGGGCATGGCGGAGAGCTTCTCGTCGTAGAGCTTCTGGAAAGCGGGCAGGTCGCGGGTCACGACGTGCATCAGATAATCGGGATCGCCAAACAGGCGCTGTGCCAGCACGATCTGAGGAATTTCCTCCACCGCCGCTTCAAACGCGCTAACCGCCTTACGGTCACCCTCCTTCAGCGTCGCAAACACTATCGCCAGGAAGTTGAATCCCATTTTGGCGGGGTCGAGGCTGGCCCGGTATCCCGTTATCGCCCCGCTTTGCTCCAGCGCCCTCACGCGACGATGGCACGGCGAGAGGCTCAGATTCACTCTTTCCGCCAGCTCGGTAAGGGATAAGCGGCCATCAGACTGTAGCTCAGCAAGAATTTTTCGATCGATGCTATCCATGTGGAAGAATTTCTCAATTTAACGGTGTTATGAGCATAACATTGAAAGCCTATTTCGCAGGGTTAGCGATATTCTTTTTCTCAACGTTTGACGCACTGCGGGAGTCTTCAGGACGATGGAAATGAGTATTGTGGTCGGCTTTTGGGTGGTTTCTTTTCTGCTTATCATGACGCCTGGCGCCGACTGGGCCTACGCCATTAGCGCCGGAATTAACGGGCGACGCGTGGTGCCGGCGGTGATGGGGTTGATGTCCGGGCATCTGTTAGCCACGCTGATTGTGGTGGCAGGCGTGGGAGTAGTGATTGCTCAACACCCGATGGCGTTAACCGGGCTGACCGTCGCGGGGGCCGCGTATCTCCTGTGGCTTGGCATCGGACTGTTGCGTCACCCTGCCGCACCGGAAAAGGCCACACATCATGAGGGAAACTGGAGGCAGTGGGCGGTGAAAGGGCTCTGCATTAGCGGCCTTAACCCGAAGATGTTTTTGCTGTTCCTGGCCCTGCTCCCGCAGTTTACGGACCCGACCGGGAGCTGGTCGTTAGCGATGCAGATGTCCGCGCTTGGGATGATGCATCTTATCACCTGTACGCTGGTCTATCTGCTGGTGGGGTATGGTTCGAAAGCGGTGCTCGCAACCCGGCCACAGGCGGCGCGTCTGGTGAGCATGGCGTCAGGAGGGATAATGGTGCTGATCGCGATGGTATTGCTGTTTGAGCAGGTAAGATAAAAAAACACCGGCCATCGCCGGTGTTATTTACGCCCGAATATCGTCATATTCCCGCGTTTTATCAAACTCATGTTTCGCGAACGGGCACAGCGGGATAATTTTACGGTTCTCGCCGCGCATCTTCTCCACCACTTTCGCCACCAGCTGTTTGCCAACGCCCTGCCCTTTCAGGCTCTCATCCACGTCGGTGTGCTCGATAATGCTCAGGTGCTCGCCGGTCGGCACGAAGACAATCTCCGCGACCTGGTTGCCGTTCGCATCGTTCACGTAAAACTTGTTATGGCCTTCCAGAATATCCATGGTTCCTCGCTTATTTTTGGCGATACTTCAGCGCACCGCTCGGACAGGTATCAATCACGCGGACAACCGTTTCAACGTCCACTTCATCGGGAATGATCCACGGCTTACGTTTCAGATTAAACAGCTTTGCGCTCCCACGCACGCAGTTACCGGAGTGTTTGCAGATCCCGGTGTTGAAGTAAACGTCAATTTTCTCGCCGGTATAGGCCCGATAACCCGCATCCAGTAGTTCTTTATCCATGACATTGCCTCTGTAATTATTATCGCGCTGAATGAAGCATAGCCTTACGGGATCCTGATGGCTATAACGCCGAAAACGAAAAGCCAGGTCACAACTCTTTTCTCGCCAGATTGCGTCCGCTATTGGCCCATGTCAGGCTCCACAAATATCTCACTTTTACAGGGCTAGCGCGGGTTGAATGAAACGCAGACTCTCTTTTCAGGTAAAGCTATTTTTAGCGCTGGTGTGCTTCTCCTGCCTGCTGTTAGTTCTGCTGGGAACGATCCTGTTTCATTTTATTGACCGACAGCTTCATCACGATCTCGGCCAACGCGCCCGGGTTCAGGCCAGCCAGATCGCGCTGATGCCGGGCCTGGCGGCCATGGTAGCGGCCAGAGATATTCCGGGGATAGCCCGGTTAATTCAGCCGCTGCGTGCCGAAAGCGATGCCAGCTATATTGTGATTGGCGATACGCGCGAGCAGCACCTTTATCATTCGGAATCTCCTGAGCGCATTAATTTACCGATGATCGGCGGAGATAACGCGGAGGTATTAAAGGGTAAAACCATCATTTCCGTGCGTCAGGGTGGGATTGGCGTGTCGCTGCGCAGCAAAGCCCCCATCTTCAACGCGCAGCATCAGGTGATTGGCATTGTCTCGGTCGGCTATCTGACCTCCTATATTGCCAATATTAACGCCCGCATCCTCTGGCAGTCCGGGCTGTACGGCGCTGCGCTTCTGCTGCTGCTGTTTATTTTCTCCTGGCTGTTTACCCGCAATTTAAAAAAACAGATGTTCCGACTGGAGCCGAAAGATATCGCTCAGCTGGTTTTGCAGCAAAGAGCGTTATTAGAAGCCATGTATGAAGGGGTATTTGCCGTTAATGAAGAGAAGCAGCTGATTTTAATTAACCGCGCGGCACGAGAAATGCTGGATATTCGGCAAAGTGAGAAAGACCTTATCGGCAAACCACTGGAAGACGTTCTGCAGACGTCGCCGGGCTTTTTATCCCAGCGCTACGCCTCGGTGAGCAGCGGTAGCCACGACCAGATTGCGGTGCTGAACCAGCGCGAGGTGATCGTCAACCGGGTGGCGATTGAGGTCGAACCGGGCGTCGAAAGCGGCTGGGTCTACAGCTTTCGCGACAAAAACGACATTAACACCCTCAGCAGCCAGCTCAGTCAGATTAAACGCTATGCGGATAACCTGCGCATTATGCGCCACGAACAGCTGAACTGGACCGCCACGCTGGTGGGGTTACTGCAGATGAAACACTACGACGAGGCGATCCGATACATCCAGGTACAGTCCGAAGGCGCGCAGCGCGTGCTGGACTTTGTCTCCGCTCGTTTTTCATCTCCCGCGCTGTGTGGGCTGCTGCTCGGAAAATACGTCAGCGCGCGCGAAAAAGGCATCGAGCTGCTGTTTGATCCCGCCTGCCATCTCACCCGCATGCCTGCCGCGCTTAGTGAAACGGAGCTGATGTCCATTATTGGTAATCTGCTGGATAACGCGGTGGACGCGACCCTTAAGGCACAGATCCCCGCACCGGTGGAACTCTACATTTCTGACCGTAACCAGGAGCTGCTGATCGAGGTGGCCGACCGGGGCTGCGGAGTGGACGATGCGATGAAGCCGCACATTTTCCGTCAGGGGTTCAGCAGCAAGCCGGAAAGCGAAAACGACATTGTGGGTACCGAGCACGGTATTGGCCTGTTCCTGGTGGCAGGATATATCGACAAGGCCGGCGGCAGCATTGAGATTGCCGACAACACGCCGCAGGGCACTATTTTTTCTGTGTTTATTCCGAATGGGCAACAGCATGACCCGACCACTTGATGTTGTGATCGTTGAAGATGAGCCGCACCTGGCGGAGCTGCATCGCGAGTATATCGAGCAGAATTTCCATTTGCGCGTGGTGGGCATCGCCGCGTCGATTGAGCAGGCATGCAGCCTGATTCGTCAGCATCAGCCGCGGCTTATCCTGCTGGACAACTATCTCCCGGACGGTAAAGGCGTGGAGCTCATCGATAACCCGCTGCTGAAAAGCTATGAGTGCTCGGTGATCTTCATCACCGCCGCCAGCGATATGCAGACCTGCAGCCACGCCATGCGCAGCGGCGCGTTTGACTACCTGATTAAGCCCGTTTTTTTCCAGCGCCTGCACGCCTCGCTGGAGCGGTTTATGCGCTTCATCCACACCGTGCAGCAGGTGAAGGTAGTCGACCAGCATGCGCTGGATCGCCTGTTTAATCTGCCTGCCGCGGAAGCCTCCATTACGCCGTCGACGAAGGGCATTGAGCCCCAAACGCTGGAACGGATTAAACGCCTGTTCGCAGAGCATCCCGACAGCGCGATGTCGGTTGAAGAGGTGGTTGAAAACGTGGGGATCAGCAAAACCACGGGCCGTCGCTACCTTGAATACTGCGTGGAGAGCGGGTTAATCAGCGTCGAAATGCTGTATGGCAATATTGGTCATCCGCGACGGTTATACCGCAAACTCCCCGATAAACCGTAATCCGAAACCGTTCGCAGGCTAACGTTCGCGGATTTAATGGTGTTAATTGCTGAAACGACGGCGACAATCACACTTCGGAATCATTGCCCGCGCCTCCCTATTGTCGGAGGCGCGCTTTACGCTATGTTGACAATTAGTTCCTCAAATGTAACTAAAAGGTTAACTATAATGTCGAACACGTTCCGAATTTCTCTGCTTACCGCTACCGTACTGTTCTCTGCTTCTGCACTGTCTGCCCTGCCGCGGGGGTATCCTGCTGAGTATCAAAAAGTTGTTGATGCCGCCACGAAAGAGGGCAAGGTTGTTATTTACTCCACCACCGACATCAAAGCCGCCGGACCGCTGATCCAGGGCTTCGAAAAAACCTACCCGGGCATTAAAGTTGAATACAACGACATGAACAGCACCGAGCTGTACAACCGTTTCATCAGCGAACAGGCCTCCGGCGGCGTAAGCGGCGACGTGGTCTGGAGCTCCTCGATGGACACGGGTCTGAAGCTCGCCACCGACTACGCCATGGAGTACAAATCTCCGGAGCAAAGCCAGCTGCCGAAATGGGCGGTCTGGAAAGATAAGGCTTACGGCACTACCTATGAGCCGGTGGTCTTTATCTACAACAAGCGTCTGATCCCGGCCGGGGACGTGCCGGATTCTCACGCCGCGCTGGCAAAGCTGATTGCCAGCCAGACGGACAAATTCAAGGGCAAAGTGACCACCTACGACATCGAAAAATCGGGTCTGGGCTTTATGCTCTCGGTTCAGGATCACAACGCCGATCCTAACTACTTCAAAACCCTGGCCGACGTCGCCAAGGGCGGCTTATCGGTGCAGTCGTCTACCGGCACCATGATGGAGCGCGTCTCCTCCGGTGAAAACCTGATCGGCTTCAACATCCTCGGCTCCTATGCGGAAGCGCGTGCAAAGAACGATCCGTCGCTCGGCATTTCCTATCCAAAAGATTACACCCTGGTGCTGTCGCGCGTGTCGTTCATCAGCCAGCAATCGCAAAACAGCAATGCGGCAAAACTGTGGCTCGACTACGTGCTGTCTGAACAAGGGCAAAGCATTCTGGCCAATCAGGCGGATATTCCCTCCATTCGTAACGATATCGAAGGGAAAAATGATATCGACGGCCTGACCAAAATCCTCGGCAACGCGCTGAAGCCGATCCCGGTTGATGAAACGCTGCTGGAATACCTGCAGCCGAAAAAACGCCTGGAGTACATCAAAGAGTGGCGTACCGCCGCCGGCAAATAAGCGTCTGAGCGCGGCGCATGCCGCCGCGCTCCCTTATCGAATGAGTTCGTTTTTCTGGGCTGCAACACCAGGGATACCCCATGAATACATTACGCAGAAAGTGGCAAAGCCTGCCGCGAGGCATCGTCGTGCTGATAACCGCCCTGGTTATCTACACGCCGCTGTCGTTTATCGTGATACAGAGCTTCCTGTCCGCCCCGTTCTTTTCGCCGTCAAAAGAGTGGAGCTTTGAATCATTTGAGTTTATTTTCACCGACCCTGATTTTTATAAGGCTCTGAAAAGCGGCTTTATTCTTGCTTTCGGGCTGGTCTTTATCTCTATCCCGCTGGGCGGCGTGCTGGCGTTTCTGATGGTGCGTACCGATCTGCCCGGCCGCCGGTTGATTGAGCCGCTGATCCTGGTCCCGATTTTCGTATCACCGATGGTGCTGGGCTTCGGCTACGTGGTGGCCGCCGGTCCTGTGGGCTTTCTCTCCCAGTGGGCTGAGGCGCTGATTGGCTTTGTGCCGTGGAATATCTACGACATGTCGAGCATTGTGGTCATTGCCGGCCTGACGCACGTCCCGCACGCCTATCTGTATATCTCGTCAGCGCTGCGCAGCGTGGGCTCCGACGTGGAAGAAGCCGCGCGCACCGCGGGCGCGTCGCCGTGGCAGGTGATGACTTCCGTCAGCCTGCCGATGGTGCGCCCGTCCATTCTGTACGCCACCGTGCTGCTGTTCTTCCTGGGGCTGGAAGTGTTTGGCCTGATGCTGGTCCTCGGCGACCCGGAAGGCAACATGGTGCTGGCGACCTATCTCTATAAGCTGACGAACAAGATGGGCACCCCATCCTATAACCTGATGGCGGCGGTTGCCGTGGTGCTTATCTGTATCACCATCCCGCTGGTGATGCTCCAGCGTCGCCTGATGCGCACCGCCAACCGCTTCGTCACCATGAAGGGTAAGGCTTCGCAGGCCCGCGCGCTGCCACTGGGTAAATGGCGCTGGGTGGCTGGCGCGGTGATTGCCTTCTGGCTCACCGTCACCATCGGCGTTCCGCTGCTCGGCGTGGTATTGCGCGCGTTTATCTCCAACTGGGGCGTGGGCGTTTCGCTGTGGGACGAGCTTTCTCTGAACACCTTCCGCACCATCTGGGCGCAGCCCAACCTGCTGCGCGCCATCGTTAACTCCATGGCGATTGGCGTGATTGGCGGCGCGCTGGCCGTGGTGTGCTACCTGTTTGTCGGCATTGCCATGCACCGTAAGCCGGACAACACCACGCGTTTTCTGGACTACAGCGTGCTGGTGCCGCGCGCCGTGCCTGGCCTGCTGGCGGGTCTGGCGTTCCTGTGGGTGTTCCTGTTCCTGCCGATGTGGCTGGATAACTCGCTGAAATCCGGCTGGCTTTCCGGGTTCGCCTGGACCGACTGGATGCGCGAAAACGTCATCGTCTGGCTGCGTTCGCTGCGCAGCACCATTTTCAGCGTCTGGCTGGCCTATACCGTGGTGTGGATGGCTTACGGGCTGAGGCTTATCTCTTCCACGCTGCTGCAGGTGGGGCCGGAGCTTGAGGAAGCGGCGCGCAGCACCGGGGCGACGCGCGGGCAGATCACCCGCCACGTCACCATCCCGCTCTCCCGCTACGGTCTTATAGGTTCGTGGCTGCTGATGTTCCTGATCTTTGAGCGCGAATACTCAACGGGTGTGTACCTGCTTTCACCCGGCACGGAAACCATCGGCTCGATGCTGGTTTCCCTCTGGGCCGCGGGTGCCATTGATATCGTGGCGGCGCTCTCTTTCATTAACATCCTGCTGGTCGTGGTAGGTCTGGGCATTGCCCTTCGTTTCGGAGTGAAAATACATGATTGAATTAGCGGTTGACGATCTGCACTTAACCTACGGCGACAATCCTGTTTTAAAAGGTGTCTCCATGAACCTGAAGCGCGGCGAAGTGGTCTCCCTGTTAGGCCCCTCCGGCAGCGGTAAAACCACCCTGCTGCGCGCCGTCGCGGGTCTGGAAAAACCGACGCAGGGGTCCATTGTCATTGGCAACAATAAAGTTTACGACGGCACGCCTCGCAGCGAGGTCCCGGCGGAAGAGCGTAACCTGGGGCTGGTGTTCCAGTCCTACGCCCTGTGGCCGCACAAAACCGTGTTTGAGAACGTGGCCTATCCGCTCAAGCTGCGCAAAGTGCCGGCCAAAGAGATCCAGCAGCGCGTGCAGGACGTGCTGGACCAGCTTGGTCTGGGCCATCTTGGCAAACGTCACCCGCACCAGCTCTCCGGCGGGCAGCAGCAGCGCGTGGCGATTGGCCGCGCGCTGGTGTACAACCCGCCGGTGATCTTGCTGGACGAACCGCTCTCTAACCTCGACGCCAAGCTGCGCGAAGAGGCCCGCGTGTTCCTGCGCGAGCTGATTATCAAGCTCGGGCTATCGGCACTGATGGTGACGCACGACCAGAACGAAGCGATGTCCATTTCCGACCGCATCCTGCTGCTCAACAACGGCAAAATTGAGCAACAGGGCACGCCGCAGGAGATGTACGGCTCGCCGAAGACGCTGTTTACCGCCGAGTTTATGGGCAGCAACAACCGCCTGCACGGCAAGGTCACCGAAGTGCGCGACGGCAAAGCGCGTATCGAAGGAAAAGGCTGGGTGCTGTGGGGCCAGGCCGGTGAAGGGGTGCAGAGCGGTGATGACGCCACGGCGGTGATCCGCGTCGAGCGCGTCGCGGTGGTCGAGGGGCCAGGGGAAAATCAGCTTGAGCTGCCGCTGCTCACCAGCATGTACCTCGGCGACCGCTGGGAGTATCTGTTCCGCACGGTGGGGGATGATTTTGTGATCCGCGCGTATGGGCATGAGGTTCGGGATCCGCAGCACTGCCATCTTTCGCTGCCGGAGAAGCATGTGTGGGTGTTCCCGAGAGGGTGAATGTGAAAGGAAAAGGCTGCGGGATGCGGCCTTTTTTGTTGGTATATGATGAGTGCACGCAATTCTAGCTTATGCAAAATAGAGGGCAGGATCGTCTACCGGGGCGGGGTCAGTCCAATCCATAGCCTTAGCGGCATCAGAGACGGGGTAGTTTTGATCGACAACCAGTTGAGCGGATTCGCGTTTGAATTCAGGACTAAAATTTCTTCTTTTCATTGGTGCACCTGTATTGTTCTGAGGTGAGCATATCGCCTCTATTCAGGTGGCCAAATTCAGTAAACCACTTCAGGAATGACTATCGAAAGTAAATAGAGATTGCGGGTTTTAGAGATGGTCACCCTGATACTTCAGAGCCTGAAAAATTCAAAGAGACACTGAAGAAAGATCGCTATACGCACTGGCAGCGCGTCAGCAAGCCTCGGAATTTGTAACCCCCACTCAAAAGGGTGGGGGTTATCGTTAATTTCCTCTCGCAACAACCATTTGGGTTGACCCGGTAGGATTGTTAAAGGCATATGTTGTTCCGATAGCTTCCAAAGTCAACGTTCTGGGCGTAAATGACGAACTTTTTGATTGTACGCTTGTTCTTACTTCTCCATTCGCATCGGTAACGTCAGAAATAGGGGTGAAGTTAAATTGCGAAGTGTATGTTGACCCCAGAGACCACCTTATTTCATAACCCGGTACCGGATAGCCGTTCTTATCTACAGCTTTCGCCACTGCCGTATTTGGTGCATCAATGCCTTTTCCGTCCTGAATTAACGTGACTGTAATTGCTGTCGCATTAGACTGAACAAATTGAACGGGTGCAGTGGCAGAAACATTATTATCCAGCGTCGCTGTAGCCGTTACGGTTTCGACTACTGCATCTGTAATATTAACAAGCAATGTTCCATTTCCGATTGTCGTATACGATGTCACACCTGAAGTTGTCTCCAGTTGAGCTGAACCTGATACGCTTAATTTGACGTTTGCGCCATTCACAGGTTTGTTGAATTTATCCTGGACGAAAAGTCGGAGAACGGTCGTATCGTGAATATCAGCTGCGCTTGCTGCATAAAACTGAGTGATCTTCAGACCTGCTACGTCTACCACAAATTCACTGGTTTGGCTGAGTGAGGAGCCGTTACTTAACGAAGCATTAAGCTGTAACGTCTCAGCCGTTGTATCAGTAAAACTAACTGCTGTTTTACCTGTGCTGTCTGTACTCCCTCCAGGTACCAGGGTCACAGTTGATTTATCTGCACTCCAGCTAACAGTTTCATTAGACAGGGGATTACCGTTCGCATCACTCACCACCGCAGTCGCGGAATTCTGCGTAGTACCATCTGCCGGGCTTTTGTCCTTTATGATCGTCACACTCTCAATTTTTGCAGTAGCCGTGTCAGCGATAAAGGTACTAGGTTTCGACAAGCCAGCACCATTCACCGATGCCGTGATATTTACGGTTTGAGCCTTCACGTCAGTGAATGTCACCGTAGTCTGACCGCTGGCATCTGTTTTCGCTGAAGCACCAAACACAGCACTTCCATCCTGCGCCCATGTCACATCAACACCGGAGATCGGGCTATTTTTCGCATCAACCACGGTAACAGTGGCCTGATTTATTGCATTACCGTTTGCCACCGCTCCCGTCGTCGTTATTAAGGCTGAGACCCTGGCTGAATCAGGATCCTGACCGAAGACAGACGCAACAGTTTTACTACTGCCGTTATCGAGCTTCGCGGTCAGGATGACACTCTCCGCCACCGTGTCCGTGAACGCCACCCGCAGCTGCCCGTTGCCGTCCGTCTGCTGCGCGGTCGCCCGCGCCGCGGCACTGGCGAAGGCCACCGTACCTTTGTCTGCCGATACCGTCACGTTCACCCCGCTCACCGAATTCCCGGCAGGGTCACGGACCGTCACCAGCGCCACGTTCTGCGTGGTGCCGTTGGCCGGGCTGTTGTTGGTCAGCATGCTGAAGCCGGTAATTTGCGCGGCGGCCGCATTCACGGTGAAGTGCGTCGTCTGCGCGGCGCTCACCTCCCCGGCGGTGATGTTCAGCGGGAACGCGCCCGGGGCGGTGGCCGTCAGCTGCGTCCTGACCTGGCCGTTGCTGTCAGTAACCCCCTGCGGATTCAGCAGCGTGACCGGGGCCCCTGCCGACCAGGTGACCTTGCTGTTGGCCACGGGCCGGTTGTTGATGTCGGTGACGGTGGCCAGGGCGGCGTTCGCCGTTTTGCCGTCTGCGATGCTGTTATCCTTCGTCAGGGTCAGGGCCACGTGACTGACCTTCACCTCGATAAAGTGGCTGGCGAGGCTGGCGGTCGCACTGCCGCTGCTGGCGGTCACCTGTACGGCTTCCGGGGTGGTGTTGGTCAGCAGGGCAGTGGCGAGGCCGTCCCCGTTCGTCACCGCCGTCTGGGTGGCGAAGCGGGCACTGCCCGACGTGCTCCAGGTTACGGGCGCATTGCGCACGGGCTCATTGTCGCGGTTGGTGGCCAGCACCTGGACGGTGTTCTGCGTCAGGCCGTCAGCCGGGGCGTTGTCGGTGAGGGCGGTGAGCGTCAGGTTGCTGACACCCTGGTCGGGCTTCCTGCGGTACTGGAGGACAATCTGGTTGTTACGCTCCACCAGGTCGTAGCGACTGCCGGCAAGGGTCCGCAGGGCCCGGACGTTATCGGGGTCGAGTTGCGCTCGCCAGTTCTGGCCGATGTCGTAGCGGACGCTCAGCTGGAAGTTCGCCTCGCTCTGCGCGTTCTGGCCCTGGCGGTAATCAACGCCAAGGGTGACCAGCGGGACCGGGGTGTAGCTGAGCCCGGTGGTGATGGCCGACGGGTTGCGCTGCAGGGTGTCCTTGTCAAAGAGGGCCACCTTCTCCCCGTAGTACTGCTCGTACATCACCTTCGCACCGAGCTGCGGGTAGGCCGGGAGGTAACCCTCGGCCCGGAGGTCAAAGCCGTCGGCGGGTTTTTCCTGGTAGTTGTCGAAATCCCGGGAGTCGTGCCAGCTGGAGGTGCCGACGTAGGAGTTGGCAGAGAGCTTCAGGTAGTTGGTCCAGGCTTCGCCGCCGATACCGACGCGACGGTTATTTCCGGTGAAGTCGTTGTCGAAGAAGACGTTAGCGCCGAACATCCAGTCCTGCAGATAGTAGGTGCGCACGCCCGTGCCGAGGTTGCCGGTGACCCTGTTATCGGGGGCGCGGAGTCCGAATTGTGTAAACCAGACGGACTGGCGGTTATCGTACAGGGGGATGAGGAGGTCGAGGGAGCTCTGGTCCCAGCGGCCATTGTCGTCGACGCTGAGGTTGACCCGGGCGGTCCCGAACTGGCTCAGCCATTTTTCTGCGGAAGAAGAGGCATAACCTGTAGCTGCAGATGTTGCCATGCCAGCCGCATTGCTACCGCTCAATGCAGTGGCCATCGAGGTCATTGATGCCGCATACGGAAGGTCAGTGCTGGGTCCTTCTGCCAGAGAGGCCGGGCGATCAGACGAGAAAGGGGACAATCGATATTCTGAGGATGTTTGCGCGAACGCTGAATATGAAAATGATGGGATCAAGGAAATTAGAACCTGCATGATAATTTGTAGCCATGCAAAACCGCGGACCCATTCAAACCGCTTAGCTGACTGCTGGTTCATCACCGTTGATCCCAACGTAATTACAAATTTTTATAAGAATAGCATTACTTTAACTTTTTATGTACCGAAGGCACATGCCGACGGAAATAACGTCGAAGTATCCCGCCATCACTTACACCAGCGTGCAAATATGAGAAAAGCTATTACTCTCTGCCAGGAGTGAATCGCCACGGGTTTAACAGACATCTAAGAGTCATTTAAGATGGCTTAAAGAGAGGTGCCCATGAGCGGTAAGCGTTATCCCGAAGAGTTTAAAATTGAAGCAGTCAAACAGGTTGTTGATCGCGGTTATTCTGTTGCCAGCGTTGCAACACGTCTCGATATCACCACCCACAGCCTTTATGCCTGGATAAAGAAGTACGGTCCGGACTCATCCACTAATAAAGAACAGTCAGATGCTCAGGCCGAGATCCGCCGTCTCCAGAAAGAGCTGAAGCGGGTTACCGACGAACGGGACATATTAAAAAAAGCCGCGGCGTACTTCGCAAAGCTGTCCGACTGAGGTACGCCTTTATCCGTGACAACATCTGTTGCTGGCCTGTTCGCCTGCTCTGTCGGGTGCTGGATGTTCATCCCAGTGGTTTTTACGCCTGGCTTCAGCAGCAGCATTCACAACGCCATCAGGCAGACCTGAGACTGACAGGACAGATTAAACAGTTCTGGCTGGAATCGGGATGCGTCTATGGTTATCGCAAAATCCATCTGGATCTGTGGGACAGCGGGCAACCGTGCGGAGTGAACAGAGTCTGGCGACTGATGAAACGTGTCGGGATAAAGGCTCAGGTCGGATACCGGAGCCCGCGGGCACGTAAAGGCGAGGCCAGTATCGTGTCGCCCAACAGGCTCCAGCGACAGTTCAATCCGGATGCTCCGGATGAGCGTTGGGTAACGGACATAACCTACATCAGGACCCACGAAGGCTGGCTGTATCTTGCCGTGGTTGTTGATCTGTTCTCACGCAAAATTATCGGCTGGTCAATGCAATCCCGGATGACAAAGGACATTGTCCTGAACGCACTGCTGATGGCTGTATGGCGGCGTAATCCCCAAAAACAGGTGCTGGTTCACTCGGACCAGGGCAGTCAGTACACAAGCCATGAGTGTCAGTCGTTCCTGAAATCACACGGCCTGGAGGGGAGCATGAGCCGTCGCGGTAACTGTCACGATAATGCGGTTGCAGAAAGCTTTTTCCAGTTGCTGAAACGCGAACGGATAAAGAAAAAGATATACGGAACGCGGGAAGAAGCCCGCAGCAATATTTTTGGTTACATCGAAATGTTTTATAACAGTAAGCGTCGGCATGGTTCGAGCAATCAGATGTCACCGACAGAATATGAAAACCAGTATTATCAACGGCTCGGAAGTGTCTAGATTATCCGTGGCGATTCAGCCATTACCGCCACGATCGACTGGATAAAAGAGAACGGTTTCTCACTCATCAAAGCCGGTGTGGTTCCGGAAAATACCCTTTCAATAAAATTACTTATCAGAACTGGCTTCTATTTTTCTGGCATCGAAGAGGGTGAGCATATTTATGTTCTGGATTTAACAAAAGAAGAATAACCTCCCAGGGGAAAAGCCAATGAGGCAATATAAGGGGTACTAAAACATGCATTCGTCAGTGTCACCTGTCTTTTTTCAGTAAATGAGCTGTTGCTCGATTTCCGAAGTACATCACACTTTTCCTACTGAAATATATCCCTGCTAAAACTGTGTGTTATTATTTACTCCGTAAATACCTTGCAACTCTACCCGAGGCTTTGATGCTGGAGAATGTAATCATCCGATAATCAGTTACCCGACCTTTTCAGGCCGGACTGATTATCAATGCGCCGAAATCGAATGCGGACACCGCGGTGTGTTTGCACGTTTTGCACGTGATGATTAAACAGGTTTCCAGTATGAATTTATCCCGTCAGGAACAACGTACCTTACACGTTCTCGCCAAAGGTGGCCGTATTGCGCACGTCCGCGATGCGTCCGGCCGCGTCACCGCCGTTGAATGCTACACCCGCGAAGGGCTGTTGCTCACCGACTGCACCCTTGCCACCTTCAAAAAACTCAAAACCAAAAAACTTATCAAGTCCGTCAACGGTCAGCCCTACCGCATCAACACCAACGGGCTGAATAACGTTCGCTCACAGCCTGATAACCGCTAAGGAGAGCATAATGGATATCAGCAACCTTATTCTCGCATCCCGACACATCCAGCTGTCAGCGGAGGAAAGTAAAATTCCCTGGGACGAACCGGCCTTCAGCCAGCGCATGCTCGCGAACCATTTGTCGCAGGACCACGACTGGGCCAGCCGCAGGCAGGAGGTTATTGAGCAGCAGGTCGAGTGGATTGCCAGCCAGTTATCCCCTGGCGCACATATCCTCGATCTCGGCTGCGGTCCCGGCTTTTATACCCATCACTTAGCGGAGCGCGGATTTCACTGCACCGGCGTTGATTTCTCACCGGCATCCGTGAGTTGGTCCCGTCAGCAGGCGCAGAACGCCGGAATGAATATCAACTATGTCCAGCAGGATATCCGCGCATACTGGCCGGATAAATCTTTTGATTTCATCATGATGACGTTCGGGGAACTGAATGTTTTCAGCGCGGTGGATGCGCGCTCACTCGTCAACCGCTGCGCACTGTGGCTGGAGCCGGGTGGCAGGCTACTCACTGAAGTCCATACTTTTGACGAAGTTAAACGTCAGGGAATGGCTGAACCGAGCTGGCAACGCTGTCCGGACGGATTGTTTCTTGACGTCCCTCACCTGTTGCTGATGGAGCATGGCTGGGATGAGGAAGCACAGACCAGCTCAACGCAGTTCTGGGCCATAGAGCCAAACGGTCACACCACCCGTTTCGGCAGCCAGATGACGGCATGGCGCGATGACGAGTACGTCAGCCTGCTCGACAATGCCGGATTTAACCTGCTTCTTCCTCCTGGAAGCCACGACTGGCCAGTCAGCGAGACATTTGAAAGGAAGCTGTTTGTTTTGCTGGCTGAAAAAGCAAATACCTCAGAGGAACACCCTCTTAATACTCAACGCAATAAAAGGAATTCCACATTGGATATCCCACGTATTTTTACCATCAGCGAAAGTGAGCACCGCATCCATAACCCGTTCACCGAAGAGAAGTACGCCACGCTTGGCCGTGTGCTGCGCATGAAGCCGGGCACCCACATTCTTGATCTCGGCAGCGGCTCGGGCGAGATGCTCTGCACCTGGGCCCGGGATCATGGCATTACGGGGACTGGCATCGACATGAGCCAGTTGTTCAGCGAGCAGGCCAGACGCCGCGCGGAAGAACTCGGTGTCAGCAGCCGGGTTCAGTTCATTCATAACGACGCCGCCGGATATGTGGCAGAAGAGAAATGCGATGTGGCCGCCTGCGTTGGCGCGACCTGGATTGCCGGTGGTTTTGTCGGGACCGTCGAACTGCTGGCACAGAGCCTGAAACCGGGCGGAATCATGCTAATCGGTGAACCCTACTGGCGTCAGCTTCCGGCAACGGACGAGATAGCCCAGGCCTGTGGCGTCAGCTCGACGACCGATTTCCTGACGCTGCCGGAGCTTGTCGGCGCGTTCGATGAACTCGGCTACAACGTGGTGGAAATGGTACTGGCAGACCAGGAAGGCTGGGACAGATATGAAGCCGCGAAATGGCTGACCATGCGCCGCTGGCTGGAGGCCAATCCTGACGACGACTTCGCCGCCGAAGTCAGGGCCGAGTTAAACATCGCGCCGAAACGCCACGTAACGTACGCGCGGGAATACTTTGGCTGGGGCGTGTTTGCGTTAATGGCACGACAGGAGGACGTTTGCGGTACCGCCTAAAGGGGAAACCGGATATCTGATTAACTTACCAGGTATCTGCTATAAATTGACCCGAACCGCGTATTTACCCTACGATCGCCCGGTAGCGCTTCGCTTATCGGGCGGAAAGGATGAAGATATTCAGGGTTCCACCTCAGCCAACCAGCCTCCCACAGCAAGGTTAAACTCCTCCACCGCGTCACAAAGCTCTGACCACAGGGCATGCAGGTGTTCCAGAGCCTGTTCCGGACAAAGACAGGCCAACTCAAGTTCACGACTCGCCCGTTCAATCCGTCTCGCGCCACAAATTTTCGCGGCTCCCGACAGACGATGCATGCAAGCGGCCAGCTCCGGCCAGTCCTGCAGCTCAACCAGGTCTGCCGCATAGCGCAGATCGTCATTATTCGTTTGAACGGTTACCCGCAGCAACTCTCCCAGCATCTGCTCATCAAAGCTGCTGAGCGCCTCCAGTTTCGGGTAATCCACCACTCGGGAGAGAGAAACGGCCTCCCCCCAAGGCGCAGCAATGTTTTTCATCACGTCATTCAACACCGTTTTGAGCTGGGACATCGGAAGAGGTTTGAACAGGCAGTCGTCCATTCCGGCCGCAAGGCATCTGGCCCGCTCTTCAGGCCAGGCATTCGCCGTTAGCCCGAGGATGATCAAGGCGTCACCGGCACGTTCCCGCAGCAGACGCGTCAATGCCAGACCATCCATTCCCGGCATACTGCAGTCGGTAATTACCACATCAAATCGCGTCTCCTGAAACAATTCCCAGGCCTCCAGGCCATTCTGTGCCTCCTTGACATGGTGACCAAGATGCATGAGCTGGCGGCGTAACAGCATCCGGTTCGCTGGATGATCGTCCACCGCCAGAATGCTCAGAGGACGATGAAGAACCGCTATTGGTTCGACATCTGCCTCCGTTGGACTGACGGGGTTGTCCCGCTGCTGGACTGACACCGTAAAACTGACCTGCGTTCCCTTACCTTTCTCACTCGCGATAGTAATACTGCCGCCCATCATCGTGACCAGCTGCGCGCAAATAGCCAGTCCCAGCCCGGAACCACTTTGGACGGCACCATCCCTCGCCTGGACCCAGGGATCGAAGATATTCTTTTGATCTTCCGCGGAAATCCCTCGCCCCGTATCCGAAACGCTAATGTGCAGAAGATAGTTAGCCGGGGCCATTTCATCGTTAAAAAGGGTCATTTCAACGGTGATGCAACCTTTCTCGGTGAATTTAATGGCGTTACTCACCAGGTTTGAGAGCACCTGCCTGAACCGCAGCGGATCGAGAAAAATCTCCTCTGGCAACTCTGGAGGCACCACATATTGCAGACGTAACGCTTTCTGCCTCGCCAGACCCTCGAAGACCCGCACCACCGGCGGCAGAAGATCCGTCGTTCTGACCCACTGCGGAGTTAATTCAAGTCGACCTGATTCAATCCGGGCCATATCCAGAATATCCCCGATAAGCCCCATTAAGGAACGAGCAGATTCACAGGCAACCCTGACGGGATCGTCATCTTCCCATGTTTTATCTGCGGCGTTGACCGTCAGTTCAAGCAGCCCAATGATGGCGCTTACTGGCGTCCGTATTTCATGACTCATGGTTGCCAGAAACGTACTTTTTGCGCGGTTAGCCTGTTCGGCGCGTTCCGTTTCTTCTGAAAGCGCACGGGTTAGCGTTTCGTTGTAGGCCAGTTGAGACTGAAGATCTTGCTGAGCCAGCTGACGGGCGCCAATTTCGCGCCTCAGGTAATAGATCCAGATAAGTGAGGTCAGAATGACAATCCCGGCCACCCCGGAAACCAGCCAGAAGCGGGTTCTGTACAGCTCCCACGTATTGAGTCTGACATCGGGTCGCGTCTGCCATTTATCGATCACATGAGTGATATCCGCTGGGGAGATATTCTCCAGTGACTTGTTAAGGATGCTCAGAAGTTCGGGCTGATCCCGCGAAACTGCAAACGCAACTTTTGCTGTCAGATCGCCTATATGACCGCCAATTTTGAGCCGATCGCGAAAATAACGATCGATCATGTAGCTGGCCCCAAACAGCGTATGTATCGCCACGTCTGCCTTACCATCGGCAACATTTTGCATCGCAATCGCTGCGTTTTCGGTTTCGATCAGCACGATCCCCGGGCGGGTGCGCCTGAGTTCAGGGATGAGGGCATTTTTCATCACGATTGCCACGCGGGTTCCCGGCGGCAGGGATGCGGTGTAATGTTTGTCCGAGGCCTCTACCCACACAAATGGCGACGTAAAATAGGGTCGGGAAAACCGCAGCTGCTTCGTTCGTTCCTCGCTCTGGCTGACCGCGCCCATGAAGAGCGCCTTTTTACCGGCGATCTGGTCCTCCATCCGACGGATTGAATCCGCCGGAACTGGATCAAAATGCAGGCCGGTACGCAGCCGGACCAGACGCAAAATATCGGCGGTAACCCCGTAAAAATTCCCCTTTGCATCAATCATGGTGAAGGGGGCATAGAGGGCATTAACGGAAACCGGCACCGTGGGATTGTCTGCTAACCACTTTTTCTCTGCTGCGGTAAACGCCACTTGTTCCCGGACGCGCCAGCGTGACGAGCCTTCACTCCACTGCTGCAGGATGACCTCCTTCTGGGTACGGGGTATCGAATCAAGCACCCGTCCCACGGAACGTATCAACGCATGGTCTTCCTTGCGCATGACGAAATGGCTTCCGGTATCACGTTCCGGATAGACCTGCTGAAGCACCAGAAAATGCGGGTAGTGGCGTTCAAGTAAATAAGATCCTGTCACCAGGTTACCAATATAAAAGTCGTTTTCACCGAACGCCACGGAGGCCATGGCCCGATCGTCGGTGTCAAAATGGATCAGCCTGGCGCCAGGGAAATGGGCCTCTATCCAGCTGTCGTCAACATACCAGCGCGCAATGGCCAACCGCATCCCGGGTTGATAGTGAAACGGTTTTTCAGGGGATTGTTTTCGGTGGACAAGGACAGGATGATCCCGAATGAAATTCGCTGACGCCACCAGTGCAGCATTAACCCCACGGACCTTTGCCGAGGGATCCACCACGATATCCACCTTTTTCTGGGCCAGTGCAGCATAAGCCGAATCGCGATCCTCAAATGCAACAACGTGCATCCGCACGGCCAGATACTCGCCAAGAAGCGCAATATAGTCTGCAATCATGCCTTCCAGCCGACCGTCTTCCGGAAACAGTGACAGCGGAGGGATCTCAGGCTGCCAGACCGCCATCGTCAGCACTCGTTTTTTCCCTAACCAGCGCCAGTCATCATTGGTGAGCGTAAATTCTTTTGGCGCGTAGCTCTCCCGGCTAATAATCTGCACATCCGCTGGTTCCAGCGCAAGGCTGCGCAGAGGGGCAAGCACCAGGTACAATAAGCCAAGGGTAAAAAGAAATTTTTTCAATGCGTTAGTCCAGATGATGGCGACGCGCAAAATCAACCAATCCAATGGTGTGCGTTATCTCAAGCTTGTGCATCAACCGGGTTTTATAGGTGCTGACGGTTTTGTTGCTGATGAACATTTTGTTGGCGATATCATTGATTTTCATACCGCGCGCGACATAGCGCAGAACCTGAAGCTCGCGGTTTGACAGGGTTTTGATCACATCGCTCTCGCGGACAAAACTGGCGGGTAACCGGTTGGCCTGACGACGCAGAGGAAAATAGGCGTAGCCGCGTTCTACCGCGTTGACGGCATTTCGAAGTTCATCCAGATTATTCCCTTTCCCGACAAATCCATCCGCACCAAACTGAATACATCGGTTAAGGTAATGTTCATCGTCCCGACTAGTCAGTACCAGTAACCTGCCAGGAAATTCTGTTTTACGCAGTTTTTCTATTAACTCCACGCCGCTCAAACCGGGAATATCAAGATCGACCACCACGATTTCGGGCTTTATTTTCTGTATCACCTTAAATGCGTCCGTCCCATCACCACTTTCAGCAATGATGATATGGTTATCTTTTTCGAGCAGCATACGTATAGCCAGACGAACCATAGGATGGTCGTCGACAATGAGGATATTAGCCATATCAGCCTCTTTAATTTCCTTTTATTAAAGGCTGTCATAAAAGCCCAGATAAAATCAATCAAAAAATCTATTTTTTATTTCATTGTCACGAACATGTTTTTATTTACTGCTGTTTTTTCCGGTTGCCCTACGGGGATGACATCTTTTTTCTGACAGATCCGCTTAAATTACCGACTCGATTATCATGAGAAAAACAAATCTAATTCATTGATTTAAATTAACTTACAAACCAAAGAAAAATTTTCATGACCAGGAGGTTTTCACAGCTTGTAGGCAAAGGACTACATGTAATGTCGTCTTTGATGACATAAATCAACTCCCAGTCTGAGTGTTTTATTTTACTGCGAGGGTATAGTGGATTACACAAAGCGAGACCAAGCAGAAATGCTTTTTGGAATAAGTTTCAAAAAACTCAACTGTAACGCATAAACAGTATTCCTCATGCGCAATGGATATTTATAGCCTTATAAAAATGGGCAAATCAAATTCTATTGTCATTGAGAAATACATCGCTTTGAAAATACTTTTACTCGCAAACCAAAAAATGCGCTGTTTTTATCCCCTGCAAACAGGAAGCTGCTTGCCGTTTTATCAGCATCATCCAAGCGCAATACGTAAACACAGTGTTAATTGTAACTCACTTACAGGAATAAAACCTGATGAAAAAGCAACTTCACTTTATCGCCATCGCGTCAATCATCAGCGGTGCATCACTGACTGCCGCCCACGCTGCTGACGGCACCATTCAGTTTAACGGCGAAATCATTGATGCCGCCTGTACGGTATCGGCATCCAGCGCCAACCAGACGGTCACTTTAGGCCAGATCAGCGAAAACGCCTTCTCCGCCGCGGGTGATACCGCCGGTGCGACCGCTTTCCAGATTGATCTGACGAGCTGCCCGGCAAGCGTGACCTCCGCGGCGGTGAAATTCGACGGAACGCCTTATCAGGGAGACAACAGCGCGCTCGCACTGACGCCGGTGAATGGCGTCGCAACCGGTGTCGGCATCCAGATCCGTAATGCGGACAACACCGTGCTGCCTCTGTTCACCGAATCTCAGCGCGTCACGCTTTCTCAGGCGGGGACCAATACGCTGAAATTTAACGCTGCTTACGTAGCAAAAGCCGCCACAGTGACCGCCGGTCCAGCGAACGCAACCGCCACCTTCAGCGTTGTTTACAACTGATCCAACGGCAGCGCTTTCTGCCGTTATCCGAAAGCCAGCCACCGGCTGGCTTTTTCCCAGAGGAGAAACCACAGTGACATTCAAACTCTCATCCTTACTGGTTGCGGGCATGCTCATCGGGTGCGAAATGGCTCACGCCGGCGTAGTCGTGGGCGGCACGCGCATTATCTATGATGGTGACAAAAAAGAGGCGTCCATCAGCGTAGACAATCCCGACGCCACGCCTTATCTCATTCAGTCCTGGATAGAAAATGAACGCGGTCAGAGCGATAAACAGAGCTTTATCGTGACGCCTCCGCTTTTTCGCCTGGATGGAAGCCAGAAAAATACTCTGCGTATTCTGAAAATGGCCCCAAATTTCGCTGCGGATCGGGAGACGATGTTCTGGATGAATATTAAATCCATCCCCGCAGCCGATCCCAGCCGTTCGGACAATACCCTGCAACTGGCCGTCAATACGCGCCTGAAGTTGATTTATCGCCCGTCAGCCCTGAAGGCCTCCTCACCGGATCAGGCCAGCAACAGCCTGAAATGGACGCGTCAGGGACAGCGCCTGTCGGTAAATAACCCGACCCCATACTACATCAACTTTCAGTCAATCAGCCTGAACGGACGTCAACTTGAGAATGTGACCTACGTAGCCCCTCGCGCAACGGCCTTCTTTGACCTTCCGTCTGGAGCTCAGGGCAATCAGGTCGAATGGAAGGTGATCAGTGATTATGGCGCAACTGGCGCTGCTCACAAAGCCTCCCTTTAACGCACCTGTAACGAACCGCTGGAAAGAACCATGTCCCCATTATCACACGCTGCCCAAAAACGTCCGGAGTTTCGGCCATCCCTTATGGCCGTGCTAGTCGCCCTCCTTCTGCCTTCCGTTCACGCTGAAGCCAGGGACTACTTTAATCCTGCACTTTTACAGCAGACAGGTACAGGCGGCACCGTACCTGATCTGTCAGCTTTTGAGAATGGCGGGCAGTTACCGGGACGTTATCCCGTTGAAATCTATCTTAATGACGAACAGGTAGACAGCAGAGACGTCACCTTTTTCCAGACCTCCGAGAACGGCCTTCAGCCGTGTCTGGATGCGGAAACCCTGGCGGGATATGGCGTTCGTACAGAGTTATTTCCTGGATTACAGCCTGAAGGCGAGCAGTGCGTGGATTTTTCAGCGATTCCAGACAGCGCAGCTGTCTTCGTATTCGGCGCACATCGTCTGAACATATCGATCCCGCAGGCGGCGGTTAACCCGCGCATTCGTGGCTATGTTTCACCCACGCAGTGGGATGACGGTATTAACGCCGCACTTCTGCATTACAGCTTTAGCGGCGTGAGCCCTCTCACCGGCGAGGGCAGCAGTCAGTATCTCAATCTGCGTCCGGGTCTGAATCTGGGTGCCTGGCGTTTTCGTAACTACACCACCTGGAACCGCCCCGCCAGCAGTGATAGTGGCGGCGACAAGTGGAACACCGTCTATACCTATGCTCAGCGCAGCATCGTTCCGCTGAAAAGCCAGTTAACGCTGGGGGACAGCCTGTCCCCATCTGACGTGTTTGACAGCGTGCCTTTCAGAGGTGCGCAGTTGGCATCCGATGACGAAATGATCCCCGACAGTCAGCGCGGCTACGCGCCGGTCGTGCGCGGCATTGCACGCGGTAACAGTGCACAAGTCACCATTCGCCAGAACGGTTACGTCATTTACCAGACAACCGTACCGGCCGGGGCATTCGAAATCACGGATATGTACCCTACCGGCGGCAGCGGCGATTTGTACGTCACCATTAAAGAGGCCGACGGCAGCGAGCAGTCGATGGTCGTGCCTTACGCCTCTCTTCCTGTCCTCCAGCGTGAGGGCAGACTGCAGTTCAGCCTGACGGCGGGTCAGTATCGTGCCTATGACAGCAGTATTGAAAAAACGCCCTTTTCACAGGGAACCCTTCTGTACGGCGTGGGTAAAGGGATGACGTTATATGGCGGCGCACAGCTGGCACAACCTTATCGCGCTTTCGCGGCGGGCGTGGGTCAGAACCTGGGGGGGCTAGGGGCGTTATCGGTAGACGTTACGCAGGCGTGGAGTTCGCCAAAAAACGATAAAGAACAACAGGGACAATCCTGGCGTCTGCGTTACAGCAAAAGTCTGACGGAAACAGGAACCCACCTTGCGGTTGCAGGGTATCGCTATTCCACCGAGGGGTTTTACGATCTGGCTGATGTCCTGGAAAGCTATCGCGATAGACCATCTTCCATGCGCACCGAACGCAAGCGTAATCGCGCTGAACTGACCCTGAGCCAGGATTTAGGCAGCGAACGCGGTTATCTGTCCGTTGGGGCAATCAGTGAAGACTACTGGGATAACCGTCGTAAAACGACCTCGTGGAATATGAGTTACAACAACAGCTGGAACGGCATCAGCTACAGCCTTAACTACGCCATGAATCGTAACACTGCGGGCGGGGGTCAATACACAGGCGGGAAAAACAGCGAACGCGATGATGTCCTGTCCCTCAACCTGAGCATTCCTCTGGATAAGTGGCTGGGTAAATCATTTGCCAGCTACAACGTCAGCAGCAGCCCCGCACGAGGGACAGTCAATACCGTGGGACTTAACGGTACGGCACTGGAGGATAACAGCCTTAACTGGAACCTGACACAAAGCCATGCATCGCAGGAGCAGTCTAACAGCGGCTACGGAAGCGTTAACTATCGGGGGACTTATGGGGAGGTGAATGGTGCCTACAGCCAGAGCGCCGGTCAGCGCAATCTCAGCTACGGCCTGCAGGGTAGCATTGTCGCCCACGCCGGGGGCATAACGGCCGGTCAACCCATGGGCGAAACGTTTGGGCTGGTCAAAGTACCAGGCGCGTCGAACGTAGCTATCCAGAATCAAACCGGTATCAAAACGGATTATCGCGGTTATGCCCTCGTACCAAACCTGATGCCATACCGCCGCAATGACGTCACGCTGAACACGTCAACGCTGGATGAGGATGTCGATCTGAAACAAACCAGCCGTAGCGTCGTTCCGACCCGGGGAGCGCTGGTGCGGGCAGAATACCGCGCACAGGTAGGGCAGCGCGTGATGATGACGCTTATCCGCGCTGACGGCAAACCGGTGCCCTTTGGCGCAACCGTTGTAAACGACACCGATCCGGATGCTGGCAGCAGTATTGTCGGCGATGGTGGACAGGTGTACCTCGCCGGCCTGTCTTCTGAAGGAACGCTGAAGGTGCAGTGGGGAAATGACGCGCAGCGTCAATGTCGGGTGACCTATCGCCTGAGTAAACAGAAAACGGGCGAAAGCATCTCGGTCATCCAGGGACAGTGTCGCTGAGCGAACATCAATAGAAGGTTAGTAATGAAAACGTTAATCAAACACATATTTCGAAACCGCCTGCTCTCGGCCATCTTGCTGATGGGGGTTTCAAACGGCGCACTCGCCACCTGTAGCTTTATGGACAGTCGTTTTACACCGAATGATGCCGTTCAGCTGAATCTGGGGTCAGTGATCGTTCAACGCGACACGCCTATCGGGGCCGTCGTATGGAGCTCCACGAACAATACTCTGGGCGGGCGAAATAATTTCATCCAATGCAACGCCACGGGATACCGTACACAGTGGGCTGCAGGTTCCGGGTATGAGCCGGTAGCCTATAGCGGCCAGACCCTGTACCAGTCCGGCGTCCCGGGTCTGGCTTTCAGGATCGTCACTCCAGGGGCAGGCTCGACCAGCGGCCGGTACGGAACTGGCCCTCTTCCCCGTCAAATTTCCAATGTACCCTGCACCAGCTCGTCGACCTGGTGGCGGTTATGTGGGGGAACCTGGGGAAGCTACCAGCTTCAGCTCGTCAAAATTGCCCCCACTACCGGATCGGGACCCATCACGTCCGGCACGATTACCCGGGCGCTGATCGTCGGAGAGACCACTATTTTTGACTATTCCATCGCCAGCGGCACGGTTCAGACAGTGGCCTGCTCGGTAACCAATCCAAATATTACGGTCAACATGGGAACGGCCAAAAACACCGATTTCCGGGGGACGGGAAGCACCAGCGGCAATACCGATTTTGCGATCGCTCTTAACTGCGATGCCTCCACCAATATCAAAATGACGCTGACAGCGGGAAGTGCAGGTGCGGCCGACTCAACACAGGGCGTGCTAAACCTCGACAATGCCGGGGCGGCGGACAACGCAACCGGAGTGGGTGTTCAGGTGCTCTATAACAGCAGACCGGTTTCACTGGGCACACAAATAAACGTGGCCAGAACCACAGCGAATGGCACCTATTTCATACCGTTGCAGGCACGCTATTACCAGACACAGTCGACGGTAACACCGGGAAAAGCGGATGCTAATGCCACGTTTACCATGACTTATCAGTAATAATTTAAGGAAAACGCTCTCCAGTGAACATACCATTTTTATTCTGCGGCGTACTGCTCCTGACCTCTAAAATAGCGGTGGGTGCCTGCAGTTTTATGGACAACCGGTTTACGGCCAGCGACAACATTAACCTCAATTTTGGTCAGGTAATCGTTCAGCGCGATACCCCCATCGGCAGCGTGGTTGCAACCGCCAGTTCTGCCACACTTGCTAACCGGAACGATTTTATCGAATGCACCACCTCCAGGTTCGTCACCCAGTGGGCACCAGGTAGCGGTAATTTTCAGCCAATACAGCATAATGCTGAAACTCTCTATCGGTCAGGCGTGGCGGGTCTTGCCTTCAGGATTGTGACCCCCGGCGCAGGGTCAACGACCGGACGCTATGGAACGGGACCTTTGCCCAGACGCGTCAGTAATATCTGGTGTCGCCTCTCCCCCACCTGGTGGAGGCTCTGTGGCGGCACCTGGGGGAACTATCAGCTCCAGCTGATCAAAATTGCTCCCCTGACGGGGTCAGGCCGTCTGCAAACCGGATCTATCACGCGGGCAGGCGTTGTGGGTGAAATCGATGTCATGAACGTGAATATCGCGGGTGGAGAGGTACAGACGGTGGCCTGTTCCGAGACCACTCCAAACATCTTTGTGAACATGGGAAGCATAAAAAACACCGAGTTTTTGGGGGCTGGAAGCACCTCGCGCGACGTAAGCTTCAACGTCAATTTGAACTGCGATGCGTCAGCCAATATTTACCTGACGCTGGAGGCGGGACGTGCGGGCGTAGCGGATGCCAGTAAGGGTATTTTGAATATCGACACAACAGGTTCGGCTGAAGCAGCCAGCGGAGTGGGGATACAGGTACTGTTTAACCACACGCCAGTTATACCGGGAGAAAGGCTTAAAATTACCACCACCGCGTCAGACGGTCTGTATGCCCTCCCGCTTGCGGCACGCTACTATCAGACTGGCACCATCCTTACGCCGGGTACGGCTAACGCCACGGCAACGTTTACGACAACGTACCAGTAAATCGCTCAGCGGTCCCCCGAAACGGGTACCGCTAATTTCCTTAGTCACGCCAGATGATTACGTTTAGCGAATTCGACCAGTTCCAGCGTTTTACTGAGGCCCAGCTTTTCCATAATACGTCGCTTATAGGTACTGACGGATTTGCTGCTGACATGCAGTTTCTCCGCAATCTCCACCAGCAGTTCGCCCCGCGCGATATAGCCAAGAACCTGCAGCTCCCGATTAGACAGGCGGCTCAGCAGGTCCTTCTCCGGCTGTATCCTATCCGGTCGGCCTGACGATGACTGGCGCTTGGGAAAAAACTCGTATCCGTTTAAAACGGCCCTGAACGCATCTGCCAGGGCGTCAAGCTGGTTGTTCTTACTGATAAAACCATTGGCGCCTGCGGCCCTGACCCTGTCTACAAAATGCTGATCGCTGTGCGTCGTCAGAACAATAATTCCGCCTTGATAATTCTCTTCGCGCAGTCGTTTTATGACCTCAAGTCCGTCAGGCGGAGGGATATCAATATCAATCACCACCAGATCAGGACGATGGTTACGCAAATAGACTAATGCATCGTGCCCGTTGTCGCAGGTGCCCACAACGTCATATCCCTTCCCGTTCGCCACGACCTGCACGGCAAGTTGAGAAACAGGATGGTCATCAACAATAAAGATTGTGCTCATAAGCATACCCTGCGTTTATTCGTCATCCGCCTTCTTCCACTGGTGAGAAAACTATTGGTCTTTAAGGCGATTATTCAGTTGCAGCAGATGGGCCTCTAGTGCGGTGACCAGAGACAGAATGTGAGGCAAGTCTTCTTCTTCCGCTGCGTTTTCCAGCCTCTCGCATATTCCGGCAAGTTCGTGCGCTTCAAGTAATCTCGCTCCTCCGGTCAGGCTGTGCGCCGCGCGTCGAATAGCCGTAAAATCAGCGTCCGCGATCCCCTGTTTAAATGCCGCACAGTCCTGCGCATTTTGAGATATTGCCGCGTCGATCAGCCTGTCGAATATTTCGGGCTGCGATTGCGCCATCTCCCTCAAACCGTGACGAGTATGACGCTCCCCGGAGGGGGATGCCAGTCGCGTCGTTACGGGGATATGCTCAAGGAGCCGCGCAAGTTCGACGGGCTTAAACAAGCAGGCCGTCATCCCGGCCTCCTCAGCCAGCACGACGACTTTCTGCTCGGCCATGGCAGTCAATCCCAGCATCGGCCCGGGAGCTCGATTCAGCTGTTTTTCCTTTTCACGTAGTTGCCTGATGAGTTCAAAGCCGCTCATACCGGGCATATTGCAATCTGTAATCACCATATCAAACGGCTGTGTTTCCTCACCCCATAACTGCAGAGCCTGAACGCCATCTTCTGCCACAACGCACGTATGCCCGGCAACCGTCAGCTGCTGCGACAGTAGCATTCTGCTGGGAGCATGATCGTCCACCACCAGTATTTTACAGGGCGTGGAAATCGCCCCCACGTTCGTATCCGGTGGCATATCGGCTTCATCAATGACCGCTGGTGCAGAAAAACGAAAAATAAAGGTGGTACCTTCACCCGGTACGCTCTCTACCGCCAGCTGTCCGTTCAGTAATTCGGCGAGTTGCCGGCAAATCGTCAATCCCAACCCGGTCCCCTGCCGCGCAGACTGGGCACTGTGAACCTGCACAAAAGGTTCGAAAATAGCGGCTTGCTGGGCTTCCGTTAATCCGGGGCCTGAATCACTCACTTCCAGCACATAGCTATTACCGCGTTCAGGGGGTGAGGGGGTCTGATAGATTACAATCTCCACTTCACCGTGAGCGGTAAATTTGATGGCGTTACTCAGTAAATTGGAGGCGATCTGGCTCAGCATCAGGGGATCGCTCATGACCCGATCAACCTCGACGTCCACCTGCGTCAGCAGCGTCAAACCTTTTTTTTCTGCCGTATGATGAAATAACGTACTGACCTGATTAACAATAGCGTTGAGAGAAACCGGTACGGAGCGTACGGCATAGGTACCGGACTCGATTTTCGCCATATCCAGAATATCGCCCACGAGCATGAGCAGGAATTTCGATGATTCATAGGCAACAGCAATATTATTACGCCGTTGCGCCGGGGAGGAGTGGCCGAGATGCTCAAGTTCAAGCAGGCCGATAATGGCATTCAGCGGCGTGCGTATTTCATGGCTCATTTGCGACAAAAACACGCTCTTTGATTCACTCGCCTTTTCAACCTGTTGCTTTGCCACGGTGAGTTCATTTTGCAGTGCTTGCTGTATGGCAAGGTTCTTTTTGAGCCAGCGATTCCGCCAGAAGTAAAAAGCCAGCATCACCGCGATGACAAACATCACGGCGCTGGCAATTAAAATAGCGGTTCGGTAGCGCCCCCAGACTTCAAAGCGCTCAAGGGCATAGCGCATTTGCCAGCCCGTGAGTTCTGCGCTCATTTCACTGGATGTCTGTTCACTCAGCGTTTTGTTAATGATAGAAATCAGAACTTTGTTTTCTTCGCTGGTCGCCATGGCAAGCCGAAGGGGGGCGATTGGCAAGGTTAAGGCGATCCGGAAACGATCGCTCAAATAGCTTTTCAGTATAAAACTGGCCGCGGTCTGCGGCACAATGACGCCATCGAGTCGATGAGTAAAAAGCGAAAGCGCCGTTTCCAGTGAAAAATCATCCTCAACAAACTCCACCTGAGGAAAGCGTTCGCGCAACTCAGGCAAATAATAAATGCCGGTAAATACCGCCACGCGTTTCCCCTTCATATCAGACAGAGAGCGAATGGCGGGGAATGCGCTACGAGTCACCAGCATCCAGTTAGATATTTGATATGGACGGGAGTAAATAATGCCTGGTTCGTGAGTTGCCGATGCATCTGCAGCCGCTATTAACGAGTCAGGCGCGCTTTTCAGCGCATCACGCATCTCCGGCACATTTGAAAGCGGAACCCAACTGAACGTTAATCCCGTCTCTTTGGCGATATTCTGGAGTAATGAGACGGCATACCCACTCTGCTGACCGCCATCATTAATGTAAGTTACCGGAACATGCGTGTTTACCACATACACCGCAATCTTAGGATGATGCGCAATCCAGTTCCTTTCCTCAGAAGTGAGAGCGTGTTTGAGGGTGTCTTTTTTTTCCTCGGGCAGGCTCATTAAATCCCATGTCTGGGCTATTTCATTGTAAATGTTCTGGCGACGATCTCTCAGGACCGAGTTGATGGCGTCCTTTAACGGCCTCATGTCCGGGCGGGTAATAAATCTGGGGCCCTGTTCTGATAAAACCGAACTCGGGGACAACATTAACTGGCTGTTGAAATTCTGACGATTAATCTCGGCAGCCGTTACAACGTTGGTCCAGAACACGGCATTGTCATCATTGGCCACAGAGGCCATAGCGCGGTAATCATCTGTAGCGGCAGTCAATGATGCCTTAGGAAACGCGTTTCTCAATTGTTCGCGTAACGCGTGTCCACCAATATAAAACAGCACTTTTCCACGTAATCCGTCCGTTTCCCGAACCGGTTTTTGGCTCACCAGAACAGCACGATCGGACAGATAACGGTCGGTCAGAAGCAGATCGGGATGACGTTCTGTATCGGTAAGGAAACGATCGTCGACGATCATTTCCACCTGTGACGCACTTAATGCCGACAGCGCAGCAGAACTGTCGGGATAACGGAATACCTGGAAATCGACCCCCAGCGTGCGGGACAAGAGTTCAAGATAATCCGCCGTAATCCCTTCAAAGTCCTCATCAGCAATGCTCACCTGATAGGGGGGATGTGCGGATGCGCTCACCCCAACGCGGATTGCTGGGTGCTGTCGAAGCCAGTCCTTATCGTTCGGGTTAGGCTCGGAAAGGGGCTCAGAAAAATGCGTATGGGCCAGAAGATTTAGCGAAACGGGTTTGGCCGAAAAAGCAAAATCCGATCCCAGCAGACAAATCAACGCAATAAGACAACCTGACTTATTCCATAACGTTGACATACGCCTCCATTAGCGTGTGCGTCGAAGTTTAGTCGTGAATTCAGTCGAAACACGCCGGAAGTCTGACCCTGAATGTGATGGTCATTAGGTCTCAAAACCTTACTGCTCGCTCAGGCGTGATGAACCGGCTGAGCCTGTAGTCCCCTGCCTACAGGATAAGGTGGCGCGGTCTCATATTTATCCCTGTTCTTTTCCGTTACCGTAAATATACGACAGAAATCTTTCCCAGGCGCAGTGTAAAAAACATGATGAATGACAACCCTGTCTTCGATAATACCCTTAGGCCAGACACTAAAAGAGACCATCTTCAGCACGTTCTTATCGGAACCGCATGCCATTTTACGTCGCAGGGGCTTTATACGGTTTTATCGGCAGACGCACAGGCATGCGGTAGGTTGCTCGTAACAAAAATCTCGTCAACTACGCTCCTGCACACCCAAAGCAACGCAGATATGGTGATTCTCGACGAGGTCGCCCTAAGGGAGGACAAACTGAATATTTTGTCGGCATGTATTACGACGGACACGACGATAGTAGTCATGACGGAACGTATTTTTCGCGATACTTACAGCCTTGAGCACGATAAGAAAATCATTTTTATTGAGAAATCGGCTCCCGTAAACAGGTTAAAGCGCAGTCTGTTTCATCTTCTGCTGTCTGCTATCCCCGTCCGTAGATCTACTCGTCCGGAGGGGCATCAGCGCTCCAGAATGGTTGAACGTGAAGTGTTATATGCCTTAATGAAGGGTGAAAAACCCGGCGATGTTGCCCGGAGGATGGGCATCAGCTACAACGCGGTAAGTCGATACAAAATGCTGGCCCTAAAACGAGCCGGGTTAAAAAGCCTGAATGCACTGTTAGTAAGAAAAAACAGACATCTTTATCAAAACCTGTAATTCTCCATTGCAGCGCGGTCATTTTTAGTTGTTCCCAAACAAACGTCTGAAGAGACCAGGTGATCTGACCCCTGCCAGAAAACGAGGCCAACATTAGGATGGCCTGTCAGAAAAGCCAAGGCTATTTTTCCAACAGTGTGAAAGCGTGCGATTGGGAGGTGCCAGAAAACGGTCGTTAACTGGCGTGGTTTATCTATCACACCAAAAATAAGGATAGATTTGTCGCTGCATTACCATGGCTAAGGTGGTATAGATAACAAGAACTGGACTGACCCCGTGGCGATTCATAGCATGATTTTCATCCCTAACCCCCGCAGATCTTTACATCCAACGGCACAAAAAAATTTGCAAAAAGTATTAACTCAAAAAAAAATAGGTTCACGTTGAGCCTCTTCGCTGAGAAGAGGCTCAACGTGTCCCTTCTCACTCTAATTCAGCAGTCAAGCTAATAGCTGCATAAGCTAGCAGCGATCCGGATTTGCCTGCTTGACCGATGAAATCACCATACCACTGCATCATCTCCCGCCGACCTTCCAAATATTGAGCATGGTTATAAGTTCCACGAATTGAGTTCTTGTCGACATGAGCCAGCTGTAGCTCGATCCAGGCCGAATTAAATCCCTGCTCATGCAATATGGTACTCATCGTGTGGCGGAATCCGTGCCCTGTAACGCGTCCTGCATAGCCGATACGCCTGACCAACACAGTCAATGCCATATCACTCATCGGTTTCTTAGGATTATTACGTCCTGGGAACAGCAACGCTCCTGCTCCCGTTATGGGTTTAAGCTGACTAAGTAGGTCAATTGCCTGGCTTGATAACGGAACCAAATGAGGGCGGCGCATTTTCATGCGTTCCGCTGGTACATTCCACACCTTTTTCTCAAAATCAAATTCCTGCCACTCCGCTTGCCTCAACTCCCCAGGTCTTACTCCTGTCAGAATAAGTAATTGCATCGCAATCTTAACAAGCACACTACCGGCATAGGTGTTCAGAGTCCGCAGAAACTCTGGCAATTCATCCTGGATTAAAAAAGCATAGTGCTCTTTCTCATGAGGAATCACGGCGCTGGCTAGATCAGGTGCTGGATTGTACTCGGCCCTGCCAGTCACAACGGCATACTTCCAGACTTCTCCACAACGCTGGCGAACCTTACGGACCTTCTCAGTTGCTCCTCGTGCTTCTATTTTTGAAAGAACAGCAAGCAACTCCATCGGCTTGATATCTTTGATTGGCCGATGACCGATATAAGGGAACACATCCTTTTCAAAGGTTCTCAGCATTTCTTCGCGGTAGGAGACAGACCAGCGGTCATAGCGACGCTGATACCACTCCCGCGTGATAGCCTCAAAAGAGTTTTCTGCATCTTGTTGACGACTAAGTTTCTCAATTTTCCGTTCAAGAGAAGGATCGTTGCCAGCCGCTAATGTCCTTTTTGCATCCTCACGCTTATTTCTTGCTTCAGCTAAAGAAACATCAGGGTAAACGCCAATAGCGAGCAGCTTCTCTTTTCCTAGCGAACGGTATTTGAGACGCCAGTATCTTTTACCGTTGGGATTAACCAGCAGGTAAAGACCACCACCATCAGCGAGTTTGTAGGGCTTATCTTTAGGTTTGCAGTTTCAACCTGACGAGCTGTCAGCTTCATTGGGGGTACCTCTCAGCAGGGGGTACAATTATACCCCCATCCATACCCCCACATTGAGCTTGACCCTAGGGGAGTACAATTGAGTTCAATAGACTAATAGAATGCTATAACTGCTGATTTATCAAGGGAAAATTGAGTTTGGTAGACTTCAGGAGACTTGAGTTTGGAGCGGGCGAAGGGAATCGAACCCTCGTATAGAGCTTGGGAAGCTCTCGTTCTACCATTGAACTACGCCCGCTTTGAGTTGCGTAAGGCATTATAGACCTTACGCACCTTCATACAAGCCTCTTCACAACTAACCGGCGATTAAATAGTCACTTAGCACTTCGGTTTGCTGCCGGGCGCAGGCAGATAACGCTGCGGATCGATGGCCGTCGCCTTATAGCGAATCTGGAAATGCAGCTTCACTGAATCCGTACCGGTGCTGCCCATGGTGGCAATCTTCTGCCCGGCTTTGACGTTCTGCCCGTTGTTGACCAGCATCGTGTCGTTGTGCGCATAGGCGGTGATGTAGTCTTCCCCATGCTTAATCATGATCAGGTTACCGTAGCCGCGCAGCTGGTTACCGACGTATACCACCTTCCCGGCTCCAGAGGCATAAACCGGCGTACCGCGCGCAGCGGCGATATCAATACCCTTGTTGCCACCTTCAGAGAGTGAGTAAGGGGCGACCACTTTACCGCTGGCAGGCCAAATCCAGCAGCGCTGTCCAACCGGCGGCCATGACGATTGCGGCACCTGATAGGACGGCGTCACTTTGGCAGTTTTGCCTTTCGAAGTGGATTTTTTACCCGAGGACGTTCCGCCGCTAACCTTCAGCTGCTGCCCCACCTCAATGGTGTAGGGCGGAGAGAGATTATTCAGCCGCGCCAAATCCTTCACGCTTGTCCCGGTTGCGCGCGAAATCCGGTACAGGGTGTCCCCGCGCTTGACGGTGTAGACCGAACCGGAATAGCTTCCCGTACCCGAAGATTTGCTCCCTGAACAGCCCGCCAGTAATAGCGTCAGCGTCAGGCAAAAAATAGCGATAAGGGGTTTTCTCGTCAGGCTTCCTGCAAACAAAACAGATCCTCGGTCAGCGTGAATGGCGCACTATGATAACAGCCAAAACGAACAAGGGTCATGCCCTTTTCCGCTCTACGAGCCAAACCGTTCGTATAAGAATGCTGTATAATGCTCCGGCTGATGGTGCTGAACCACTCGGCATTTTGGCACTGGAGCATCAATGAGTATTCAAGAACACGTTATTTTGGTAAACGACCAGGGAATGGTGATTGGCACTCAGGAAAAATATGCCGCGCACACCTTACATACCCCGCTGCATCTGGCGTTCTCTTCCTGGCTTTTTAACGGAAAAGGCGAATGTCTGATCACCCGACGCGCCTTAACCAAAAAGGCCTGGCCCGGCGTATGGACCAACTCCGTCTGCGGCCACCCGCAGTCCGGCGAAGAGACAGTCCAGGCGATAATCCGCCGCTGCCGCTTCGAAGTCGGCGCGGAATTGACCGATATCACCGCCGTCGCCCCTGAATTTCGCTATCGAGAAACCGACCCGTCCGGGATTGTGGAAAACGAAATTTGCCCGGTTTTCGCCGCTCGCATCACCAATGACGTGACGATAAACGAAGATGAAGTGATGGATTATCAGTGGGTTGAGCTGGACGCGCTATTCCGCGCGCTGGATGCGACGCCCTGGGCCTTTAGCCCGTGGATGGTCATGGAAGCTACAGCCGCCCGCGAAAAACTCAAAGCCTTCGCGGCGCAATAAAAAAGCCCCTTTCGGGGCTTTTTTTACATCTTAACGCCTTATTTCACCGGGCGCATTGCCGGGAACAGGATCACGTCGCGGATGGTGTGGCTGTTGGTGAACAGCATCACCATACGGTCGATACCAATCCCCAGACCCGCCGTTGGCGGCAGACCGTGTTCCAGCGCGGTCACGTAGTCTTCGTCGAAGAACATCGCTTCGTCGTCGCCTGCCGCTTTCGCGTCAACCTGGTCCTGGAAGCGCTGAGCCTGATCTTCCGCATCGTTCAGCTCGCTAAAGCCGTTGCCGATTTCACGGCCGCCGATGAAGAATTCGAAGCGGTCAGTGATCTCCGGATTCTCGTCGTTACGACGCGCCAGCGGGGAGACTTCAGCCGGGTATTCGGTGATGAAGGTCGGCTGAATCAGGTGCGCTTCGGCCACTTCTTCGAAGATCTCGGTCACGATACGGCCCAGACCCCAGCTCTTCTCAACCTTGATACCGATACTTTCGGCGATCGCTTTCGCAGAGTCGAAGTTATCCAGGTCCGCCATGTTGGTTTCCGGACGGTATTTCTTGATCGCTTCGCGCATGGTCAGTTTTTCGAACGGCTTGCCGAAGTCGAAGACTTCTTCACCGTAAGGGACCTGCGTGGTGCCCAGAATATCCTGCGCCAGCGTGCGGAACAGGGATTCGGTCAGCTCGATCAGATCTTTGTAGTCCGCATACGCCATATAGAGTTCCATCATGGTGAACTCTGGGTTATGGCGAACGGAGATACCTTCGTTACGGAAGTTACGGTTGATCTCGAACACGCGGTCAAAACCACCGACCACCAGACGCTTCAGGTACAGTTCCGGCGCGATACGCAGGTACATGTCCAGGTCCAGGGCGTTGTGATGGGTGATGAACGGACGCGCAGACGCGCCGCCTGGGATCACCTGCATCATCGGGGTTTCCACTTCCATAAAGTCGCGGTTGACCATGAACTGGCGGATACCGGCCATGATCTGCGAGCGAATTTTGAAGGTCTTGCGGGAGTCATCGTTAGAGATGAGATCCAGGTAGCGCTGGCGATAGCGCGCTTCCTGATCCTGCAGGCCGTGGAATTTGTCCGGCAGCGGGCGCAGAGCTTTGGTCAGCAGACGCAGCTCGGTGCAGTGGATAGAGAGTTCACCGGTTTTGGTTTTGAACAGCTTACCCTTCGCGCCCAGGATATCGCCCAGATCCCACTTCTTGAACTGCTCGTTGTAGATGCCTTCCGGCAGATCGTCACGGGAAACGTACAGCTGAATACGGCCGCCAACGTCCTGAAGGGTCACGAAGGAGGCTTTACCCATAATACGACGGGTCATCATGCGGCCCGCAACGGCCACTTCAACGTTCAGCGCTTCCAGCTCTTCGTTCTCTTTAGCGTCGAAGTCAGCGTGCAGTTGGTCTGAGGTGTGGTCACGACGAAAATCGTTCGGGAACGGCACGCCCTGCTCACGCAGCGCTGCCAGCTTCTCGCGGCGGGTTTTCAGTTCATTGTTAAGATCGACTACCGCGTCAGCGCCCTGTGCTTGTTGTTCAGACATGTTGGTTCCTCATAACCCTGCTTTCAAACTTGCTTCGATAAATTGGTCCAGGCTGCCGTCCAGCACCGCCTGCGTGTTGCGGGTTTCAACCCCGGTACGCAGGTCTTTGATGCGGGAGTCATCAAGGACGTAAGAACGGATCTGGCTGCCCCAACCGATGTCGGATTTGTTATCTTCCATCGCCTGTTTCTCAGCATTTTTCTTCTGCATCTCCAGCTCATAAAGCTTCGCTTTCATCTGCTTCATGGCCTGGTCTTTGTTCTTATGCTGGGAACGGTCGTTCTGGCACTGAGTTACCAGCCCGGTTGGAATATGGGTAATACGCACCGCAGATTCCGTACGGTTAACGTGCTGACCACCCGCGCCGGATGCGCGATAAACGTCAATACGCAGGTCCGCCGGGTTAATTTCGATATCAATATCTTCGTCAACTTCCGGGTAAACGAACGCGGAGCTGAAGGAGGTATGACGACGGCCACCGGAGTCGAACGGACTCTTACGCACCAGGCGGTGAACGCCGGTTTCGGTACGCAGCCAGCCGTAGGCGTAATCGCCAATGATCTTGATGGTGACGGATTTCAGACCCGCTACTTCACCTTCAGACTCTTCGATAATTTCGGTTTTGAAGCCGCGCGCTTCTGCCCAACGCAGGTACATACGCGTCAGCATGCTGGCCCAGTCCTGCGCTTCGGTACCGCCAGAACCAGCCTGGATATCGAGATAGCAGTCAGCGCTGTCGTATTCGCCGGAGAACATACGGCGGAACTCAAGCTGCGCCAGCTTCTCTTCCAGCACGTCGAGTTCTGCCACGGCTTCGTTAAAGGTTTCTTCGTCGTCGGCTTCGACGGCCAGCTCCAGCAAACCGGAAACATCTTCCAGCCCCTGAGCCATTTGATCCAGCGTATCTACGATAGCTTCGAGAGAGGAACGCTCTTTACCCAGCGCCTGTGCGCGTTCAGGTTCGTTCCAGACGTCCGGCTGTTCCAGCTCGGCGTTTACTTCTTCAAGACGCTCTTTCTTGGCATCGTAGTCAAAGATACCCCCTAAGAACGTCGGAGCGCTCCGTGAGGTCCTGAATACGGTTTTTTACCGGATTAATTTCAAACATGGTCTGTTTTCTTTTATGGACTTGTCAAAATGCGGTGATAAGAGCGGGATTGTACCGAATCCACGCCCTTTTTTATAGAGATTACTGCCGCTAAATTGGCCAGATATTGTCGATGATGATCTGCAGGGTGCGGTTACCGCGAAACTCGTTAATGTCCAGTTTGTACGCCAGCTCAACCTCGCGTACGCCGTTGTCCGGCCATACCGCCGTGTCAACGTTGAAGGCAATGCCGTCCAGAAGCGGTCCTCCACCTACGGGCTCGACCATCACTTTCAGATGACGTTCGCCGACGATACGCTGTTGCAGCAGGCGGAAACGCCCGTCGAACAGCGGTTCCGGGAACATCTGCCCCCACGGACCGGCATCGCGGAGCATTTGCGCCACGTCCATCGTCATCTCAAGCGGTGAAAGCTCGCCATCGGACACCACTTCCCCCTGCAACAGGGCCGGGTCAATCCAGTCGGTGACAAGCTCACCAAACAGCCGCTGAAACTCGTCGAACTTCGCCTCTTCCAGCGACAGGCCAGCCGCCATCGCGTGACCACCAAACTTGATCATCAGACCCGGGTGAAGCGTATCGAGACGCTCCAGCGCATCGCGCATGTGCAGCCCCTGAATCGAACGGCCAGAGCCTTTCAGCGTACCGTCACCCGCGGGCGCGAACGCGATCACCGGACGGTGGAAACGCTCTTTAATGCGCGACGCCAGAATGCCGACCACGCCCTGATGCCACTCAGGATGGTACATCGCCAGGCCGCCCGGCAGCGTATCGCCGCTGCGTTCAAGCTTTTCGCACAGGGTCAGCGCTTCGGCCTGCATCCCCTGCTCAATCTCTTTACGGGTCTGGTTCAGCGCGTCCAGCTCGTTGGCCAGCACGCGTGCTTCACCGATGTTGTCGCACAGCAGCAGCGCCACGCCGACGGACATATCGTCCAGCCTTCCGGCTGCGTTAAGACGCGGCCCGAGGGCAAATCCCAAATCGCTTGCCGCTAGCTTGAGCGGATCGCGGTTGGCAATCTCCAGCAGCGCCTTGATCCCCGGACGGCACTTGCCTGCCCGAATGCGGCTTAGGCCCTGCCAGGTCAAAATGCGGTTATTGGTGTCGAGCGGGACCACGTCGGCGACGGTACCCAGCGCCACCAGATCGAGATATTCGGCCAGATTCGGTACGGCAATACCCCGGGAGTCGAACCAGCCCTTATCGCGCAGCAGGGTCCGTAACGCCAGCATCAGATAAAACGCTACGCCCACGCCTGCGAGGGATTTCGATGGGAAATCGCAGTCGCGCAGATTGGGGTTAATAATCGCTTCCGCATCCGGCAGCGTTTCGCCCGGCAGGTGGTGATCGGTGACCAGCACCGGGATCCCCAAAGCGTGAGCATGATCGACGCCCGCATGGGAAGAGATCCCGTTATCGACGGTCATGATCATCTGCGCACCGCGGGCGTGAGCCTGCTCGACCACTTCCGGACTGAGGCCATAGCCGTCTTCAAAACGGTTCGGCACCAGATACGTGACGTTATCGCAGCCCAGCGCGCGCAGGCTGAGCACGCTCAGCGCGGTGCTGGTTGCGCCGTCGGCGTCGAAATCACCCACAACCACAATCCGCGTTCCCTCACGAAGCGCGTTGTAGAGCATTTCAGCGGCTTTTTCGATACCGCTCAGCTGCTGCCAGGGCAGCATCCCTTTCACGCTGCGTTCAAGATCCTCAGCGCTACGCACGCCGCGGCTGGCGTAAAGGCGCTTAAGCAGCGCCGGGAGATCGTCCGGCAAATCAACCGGTTCAACCGCCTCGCGGCGGCGCAATTTTATTGGGGCTTTCACGCGGATTATTTACCACCAAACTGTTTCTGGTGCGCGTCGAGGAACTCTTTCATCTCTTTTGGTCCCTGATAGCCCGGAACGACATACCCGTTGCTCAGGACAATCGCTGGCGTACCGCTCACGCCAAACTGCACGCCGAGCGCGTAGTGGTTAGCAATATCAATGTCGCAGGAGGCCGGTTTAACGCCTTTGCCGTTCATGGCGTCATCAAACGCTTTGTTGCGGTCTTTCGCACACCAGATAGCCTTCATGTCCTGCTCTGGCTGGCTCTGCACGCCCGCGCGCGGGAAGGCCAGGTAACGCACGGTGATGCCCAGCGCGTTGTAGTCTTTCATCTCTTCGTGCAGCTTGTGGCAGTAGCCACAGGTGATGTCGGTGAAGACGGTAATGACGTGTTTTTCCTGCGCCGCTTTATAGACGATCATCTCTTTTTCGAGCGCGTTCAGGTTTTTCATCAGCAGCTGGTTGGTGACGTTCACCGGCTGCGCGCCGCTCACGTCGTACATTGGCCCCTGAATAATGTGTTTGCCGTCTTCGGTGACGTACAGCACGCCGCTGTTGGTGAGCACCGTTTTCATGCCGGCAACCGGTGCAGGCTGAATATCGCTACCAGTGACGCCAAGCTTAGCCAGCGACTGTTTGATGGCGGCGTCGTCCGCATGGGCGAAACCGGTAAATGAGGCTGCCAGCAGGGTGAACAGCGCGAAAGACTTTTTCATATGTGATCCTGTTACAATTCGTCGGCACTCACGCACGAGGGTGGTGCTGTTGGTGTAGCTGCCGCAGGCGTTCCGTCGCGACATGTGTGTAAATTTGCGTCGTGGAAAGATCGCTGTGGCCCAGCAGCATCTGCACCACGCGTAAATCAGCGCCGTGGTTTAACAGATGCGTCGCGAAGGCGTGACGCAATACGTGCGGCGAAAGCTTTTCACTGTCGATTCCCGCCAGTGTGGCGTAATGCTTGATGCGATGCCAGAACGTTTGCCGCGTCATCTGCTGGGCGCGCTGGCTCGGAAACAGGACGTCGATAGACGTACCGTTGAGCAACCACGGACGACCATGCTCCAGGTACGTTTCCAGCCAGTAAACCGCCTCTTCACCCAGCGGAACCAGCCTCTCTTTGTTTCCTTTACCGATGACGCGCACCACGCCCTGACGCAGGCTGATATCGCTCATCGTCAGGCCAACCAGTTCCGAAACGCGCAAGCCGGTAGCATACAATAGCTCAAGCATGGCTTTATCGCGTAACTCCAGCGGCAGGTCAACAGCCGGTGACTGTAATAATCTTTCAACTTGTGCTTCGCTGAGATCTTTAGGCAGCCGCTGCGGGAGTTTAGGGGATGCCAGCAGCGCGCTGGGATCGTCTTCACGAATCTTCTCACGGTAGAGATGCTGGAACAGCCGACGCATGGCGCTGAGCAAACGTGCGGAACTGGTGGCTTTATAGCCTCCCGCGATCCGTTCCCCAAGCAGCGCCTGGAGGTCGTCACGTTGTGCACTCGCAAGGGATAACCCCCGGTGCGCAAGCCACTCCACCAGCATGGTAAGATCGCGACGGTAGGCACTGAGGGTATTTTCGGCCAGATTTTTCTCCAGCCACAGCGCGTCGAGAAACTGTTCGATCAGTGCGAGATCCTTTTCCACATCAGCCCCTTTGATTCTGCAGTCAGGCCATTATGCCTGATTGCGACCGGTTTCTGGTACACTACGCGCAAAGTCAAAGCAAGAATTGAGATAGTTACGCGATGAATATTGGTCTGTTCTATGGTTCCAGCACCTGCTACACCGAAATGGCGGCAGAGAAAATTCGCGACATCATTGGCCCGGAACTGGTGACGTTGCATAACCTGAAAGATGACGCGCTTACGCTGATGGAGCAGTATGACGTGCTGATCCTCGGCATCCCGACATGGGATTTCGGCGAGATACAGGAAGACTGGGAAGCTATCTGGGATCAACTCGATTCAGTCAATCTCGACGGCAAAATCATTGCCATGTACGGCATGGGGGATCAGCTGGGTTACGGGGAATGGTTCCTGGACGCGCTCGGCATGCTGCATGACAAGCTGGCGCCGAAAGGGGTGTCGTTTATCGGCTACTGGCCAACCGAAGGTTACGAGTTCACCAGTAAAAAACCGATTATTGCCGACGGCGAGCTGTTTGTTGGACTCGCGCTGGATGAAACCAACCAGTACGATCTCAGCGATGAACGCCTGCAAAGCTGGTGCGAGCAGATTCTGGGCGAAATGGCAGAAAAGTTTAGCTAACGCGCATTACCCCTGCGTCGTCTGTTGCAACAACATCCGGCGCAGATCTCGCCACTCGGCAGCATCCATACTGTCAGCCGCCAGCCACAGATGCTGGCAACGCCCGCCATCCACCTTACGTAACCGTAACATCATGCCGCAGTTGAGCATCCAGGGCATACCGAGAATATCCCACTCTTTACCCTGCCAGCGCAGGCGGGAATCCATCAGCAATTTAATCTCTCCCTGACGTGCATTGATGCGACGCTGGCTGCGTACGCTGTCAAAAACGACAAACGAGAGTAACAGCAGCCACAGCGGCGTATAGCTCAGCGGCCATGGCATCAGTAACACAATGGCCGCAACCAGGCCGTGGAGCAATAAAGACATCCACTGTGAGCGCCACGAGACGCGAAGATCAGATTGCCACAGGACCACGTTCCCGATTCCGTGTTTGAATTAATTGCACCATCCGTTGCAACTCGGTGTCGGCGGGTTTGCCGTGGTTCATCAGCCAGTTGAATAAATCCGGATCGTCAGATTCAAGCAGGCGAACAAACAGACGCTTATCATCGTCGCTTAAGGTGTCATACTCATATTCGAAGAAAGGCATGATGGAAATATCAAGTTCACGCATGCCGCGACGGCACGCCCAGTGAATACGGGCCTTGTTGTTAATATCCATGTTCAGTTTCCTGCATTACGTTTGGCACGGTCGGTACCCCATTCAGTGTTCTTTATTTCTCTACGGGGACACCAGCTAGTGTAACGTGTTTTTGACCGTTTCATTACTGGAATATTGCGTTCGGCGAGCAGGCTTCCAGAACAATCCCTACAAAGACAGCGGATTACATTATTTTGCGTAGCGCTACGCATAACCGGTTTAGGGCACAAATGGCCTGTTGAAAGCGCTTGCATTGCCTGCAGGCTCTTTTACCATTAGGGATTATCAAAGCGTTAAGCAATTCAGGATATCGTTATGGCCTTTACACCATTTTCTCCTCGCCAGCCCGCCGCCTCTGCGCGTCTGCCGCTGACGCTTATTTCTCTTGATGACTGGGCGCTGGCAACGCTCACCGGTGCCGACGCCGAAAAATATCTGCAGGGCCAGGTGACTGCCGACGTCAGCCAGATGACCGAACACCAGCACCTGCTGGCCGCGCATTGCGATCCAAAAGGCAAAATGTGGAGCAACCTGCGCCTCTTCCGCCGTCAGGACGGCTTTGCCTTTATTGAGCGCCGCAGCCTGCAAGAGGCCCAGCTCAAAGAGCTGAAAAAGTACGCGGTATTTTCCAAAGTCGCTATCGCCCCGGACAACGAACATGTCCTGCTGGGAGTGGCCGGTTTCCAGGCGCGTGCGGCACTGAAAAATCTCTTCAGCGAACTGCCGGATGCAGAAAAGCAGCTGGTCAGCGAAGGCGCGACCTCCATCCTGTGGTTTGAACACCCGGCGGAGCGTTTCCTGTTAGTCACGGATGCGGCAACCGCCGAACGCGTCACCGAGGCGCTGCGAGGCGAAGCACAGCTCAACAACAGCCAGCAGTGGCTGGCGCTGAACATCGAAGCGGGTCTGCCGGTAATTGACGCCGCAAACAGCGCGCAGTTCATTCCTCAGGCAACCAACCTGCAGGCGCTGGGGGGTATCAGCTTTAAAAAGGGCTGTTACACCGGCCAGGAGATGGTGGCGCGTGCAAAATTCCGCGGGGCAAACAAACGAGCGCTGTGGACGCTGGCGGGACATGCCAGCCGCGTACCTGAAGCGGGTGAAGACTTAGAGCTGAAGATGGGTGAGAACTGGCGCCGAACCGGCACCGTGTTAGCCGCCGTACAGCTGGATGATGGACGTCTTTTAGTTCAAGCCGTCATGAATAATGACATGGAAGCCGACAGCGTGTTCCGCGTGCGTGACGATGCGAATACGCTGAGTATTGAGCCGCTGCCGTATTCGTTAGAAGAGTAATCGTCTACAGGTGTCCTCCCTCTCCCTGCGGGAGAGGGCCGGGGTGAGGGCAACCGCCCGCACGGTGTAAAAACTACACCTGCCCCACATACAAATAAATCGCCAAAAAGTGGCACACGCTGCCGCCCAGCACAAAGCCGTGCCAGATGGCATGGTTGTACGGTATGCGCTTGCAGACGTAGAAAATCACGCCGAGCGAGTACACCACGCCGCCTAAGGCCAGAAGCGTCACGCCCCCAACCGACAGTTTGACTGCCAGCTGATACACCACAATCAGCGACAGCCAGCCCATGGTCAGATAGGTGACCAGTGACAGCACCTTAAACCGGTGCGCTATGGTCAGCTTAAACAGGATCCCCAGCAGTGCCAGGCTCCAGATAACAATCATCAGGCCACGCGACAGCGGTGAGTTGAGCCCTACCAGAAGAAACGGTGTGTAGGTACCTGCAATAAGAAGATAGATAGCACAGTGGTCAAATTTCTTGAGCCACGTCTTGGCCCGCTGATGCGGGATCGCGTGATACAGCGTCGACGCCAGGAACAGCAGGATCATACTCCCGCCATACAGGCTATAGCTGGTAATGGCCATCGCGCTGGCATTGGCGTCCACCGCCTGCACCAGCAACAACACTAAACCGACAATCCCAAACACCAGGCCAATGCCGTGGCTGATGCTATTGGCTACTTCCTCAGCCAGCGAATATCCCTGTGCGATTAATGGTCTGCTCACCATACAAAACTCCGGGAAAACAATAGATGATTATTCATCGCATCACTATGCTAACTGAGAATGATTCCAGTGAACACCTGTTAGCTAAAATAAAGTTAAACATGACGTTTCTAAATTACAATCAGATAGTTACACTTTAATTTCAGCGAACGCGCGTTCCAATTTCAGCTATAGACGTTTAAAATCAATCACATAAAACTGGTTCTGCCTGGGGTAAATCTCTGCGATCACGCTTTTCAGTGTATCCAGGCTCATATTCTCCTGTTCAGCATGTTTTTGCGTCAATGTGTCGAACGTAACGGTTGACGTCCCTGTTACTTCGATAGTGCAAAAATAACCATCATCTTCATAACGACCCACCCGCAGGATATCGCCGGTTTTGAAATGGGACTCACTTTTATCCCGGATAGTGATGGTTTTACGCCCGGCCAGAATGTCGTCCTGAAAGCGCTGAAAAAAAGTGATGTCGTTTGGCTGCATGTTATTATTCCCTGAAGAAAAGTCTGATGAGTGAGTGTAGCCATTGTGAGCATGTTCTCCCATTCCGCCATTGCCAGCCTCAATAACCTGGAGATGATGGTCTACAACTATGTCATAAAAAATCGTGACAAAGTCATGTACATGACCATCCGCGAGCTGGCGGATGCGGCGGGTGTCTCGACGACCACTATCCTGCGCTTTTGCCGCAAACTCAACTGCGAAGGCTACTCGGAGTTTCGCGTGCGCTTTAAGCTCTATTTAGAGCAGAATGAGCCCCAGCAGGCTAATTTCGGTGCCAGCGAAATTATCAGCTTCTTTAAAAGCGTTAACAATGAAGAGTTCGATACATTATTAGATGAGGCGGTGGAAATTATATTGTCTTCCGAGCGAATTATATTCGTCGGCGCGGGAACATCAGGCTCGCTGGCGAAATATGGCGCGCGCTTCTTTTCTAATATCGGAAAATTCAGTAACCATATTGATGATCCTTATTTCCCGGTCACCAATGATATGGCGAAAAATGCGCTGGCGATTGTGCTCTCCGTCTCGGGCGAGACCGAGGAGATCCTGCGCTTCGCCAGCCAGTTCAGCCTGCATCACTGCAAGGTACTCTCCATTACCAGCCACGAGCACTCGCGTCTCGCAAAACTGGCAGACTTTAATCTCTCCTGGCATGTTCCTCAGACGCGTATTGCAGGCGTCTACGACATCACCACGCAAATTCCCGTTATTTATATTCTGGAGTCTCTCGGCCGTAAGCTGGCGAAGAAACTCACAGAATAAAACACCCTGTTTTTTTGATGTGACAAATCACATTTACCGTGAATTGTTATATCGTGACATTTAATTTCGCTTTGCTAGACTCGATGCCAATAAGCCATTTATTGAGAATAGCAGCGATGAAAAAATTGACCTTACCAAAAGATTTTTTATGGGGCGGCGCGGTTGCGGCTCACCAGGTTGAAGGCGGCTGGAACAAAGGCGGCAAAGGGCCAAGCATTTGCGACGTATTGACCGGCGGCGCGCACGGCGTGCCGCGCGAAATTACGCAGGAAGTGGTGCCGGGGAAATACTATCCCAATCATGAAGCTATTGATTTCCACGGCCATTACAAAGAAGACATCAAGCTGTTTGCCGAAATGGGCTTCAAGTGTTTCCGCACCTCTATTGCCTGGACGCGTATCTTCCCGAACGGTGACGAAACGCAGCCAAACGAAGAAGGGCTGAAGTTTTACGACGACATGTTCGATGAGCTGCTGAAGTACAACATCGAACCGGTGATCACCCTCTCCCACTTCGAAATGCCGCTGCACCTCGTGAAGGAGTACGGTAGCTGGACCAACCGTAAAGTGGTCGATTTCTTTGTGCACTTCGCGGAAGTGGTCTTCGAGCGCTACAAAAACAAGGTCAAATACTGGATGACCTTCAACGAAATCAACAACCAGCGTAACTGGCGCGCGCCGCTGTTCGGCTACTGCTGCTCGGGCGTGGTCTATACCGAATACGAAAATCCGGAAGAGACCATGTACCAGGTCCTGCACCACCAGTTTGTGGCCAGCGCCCTGGCGGTGAAAGCCGCGCGTCGCATCAACCCGGAGATGAAGGTCGGCTGCATGCTGGCCATGGTGGCGCTCTATCCGTTCTCCTGCAAACCGGAAGACGTGATGTTCGCCCAGGAATCCATGCGCGAGCGCTATGTCTTTACCGACGTCCAGCTGCGTGGATACTACCCGTCCTACGTGCTGAACGAGTGGGAGCGCCGCGGCTTCTCCATCAAAATGGAGGCAGGCGACGAGCAGATCCTGCGTGAAGGTACCTGCGACTACTTAGGCTTCAGCTACTACATGACCAACGCGGTGAAAGCGGAAGGCGGTACCGGCGATGCCATTTCCGGCTTCGAGGGCAGCGTGCCGAACCCGCACGTGAAGGCGTCCGACTGGGGCTGGCAGATTGATCCGGTAGGCCTACGCTATTCCCTGTGCGAACTGTATGAACGTTATCAGAAGCCGCTGTTTATCGTTGAAAACGGTTTCGGCGCCTACGATAAGGTAGAAGAAGACGGCAGCATCAACGATGACTATCGTATCGACTACCTGCGTGCCCACGTGGAAGAGATGATCAAAGCCGTCACGCACGATGGCGTGGATCTGATGGGCTATACGCCATGGGGCTGCATCGACTGCGTGTCGTTCACCACCGGCCAGTACAGCAAGCGCTACGGCTTTATCTACGTGAACAAGCACGACGACGGCACGGGCGACATGTCGCGTTCCCGCAAGAAGAGCTTCGAGTGGTATAAAGGCGTGATTGCCAGCAACGGCGAGAAACTTTAACTCTGCTGCGCCTGCAACGGCCAACGATTATCCCCTCTCCCCTTTGGGGAGAGGGTTAGGGTGAGGGGTTTATTTCCCGCCAGCCAGCTCTAAAAAACTACCCGTTACGTACGACGCCTTCTCGCTCAGCAGCCAGACAATCGCCTGCGCCACCTCTTCCGGCTGGCCGCCGCGCTGCATCGGCAGCAACGATTTCAAGCGATCCACTCGCCCCGGCTCTCCGCCGGAAGCATGGATATCGGTATAGATCAGGCCCGGACGAACGCAGTTGACGCGAATGCCCTGCGCCGCCACCTCCAGCGATAGCCCGGTTGTCAGCGAATCCACCGCCCCCTTCGACGCGGCATAATCCACATATTCACCCGGTGCCCCCAGACGCGACGCCGCGGAAGAGACGTTCACTATCGCCCCACCCTTGCCGCCGTGCCTGAAGGACATGCGTTTTACCGCTTCCCGGCAGCAGAGAAAGTAGCCCGTAACGTTGGTCGCCAGAACGCGGTTAATGCGCTCAGCGGAGAGATTCTCAATAGTGGATTGCTCAAACAGAATCCCCGCATTATTGACCAGCGCGGTCAGCGGCTCGCCTTCACGATCGAGGCTGTCAAACATCGCCAGCACCTGGGCTTCATCGCTGATGTCCGCGCGGACGGCAAAGGCTTTACCGCCCGCCTCAACGATCTGGTTGATGACCTCCGTCGCGGCCTTAATGTTGTGATGATAGTTCACCGCCACGGTGTAGCCTTCGCGTGCCAGCTGCAGCGCGGTGGCTTTCCCAATGCCCCGGCTGGCGCCGGTGACCAGTGCTATTGCCATTTTCTTCTCCCAATAAAAAAGCCGGGAGGCGGCTTCGCCTTACCCGGCTTACGTTACTACATCAGCAATATTACTGGTATTCGCTCATCGGCACGCAGGAGCAGAACAGGTTACGGTCGCCGTAGACGTCATCAAGACGCTTCACGGTCGGCCAGTATTTGTTTGCCACGCCTGCCGGGAAGACCGCCAGCTCGCGGGAATAACCGTGATTCCACTCTGCCACCATCTCATGCTGGGTGTGCGGAGCGTTAACCAGCGGGTTATCTTCCAGCGTCCACTCGCCGTTCTGCACGCGGTCGATCTCCATGCGGATGGCCAGCATCGCGTCGATAAAGCGGTCCAGCTCGGCTTTACTTTCGGACTCGGTCGGCTCCACCATCAGCGTTCCCGCAACCGGGAACGACATGGTTGGCGCGTGGAAGCCGTAGTCGATCAGACGCTTGGCGATATCCAGTTCGCTAATGCCCGTCGCTTCTTTCAGCGGACGAATATCCAGAATGCACTCGTGCGCCACGCGACCGTCGCGGCCGGTATAGAGCACCGGGAAGGCTGACTTCAGGCGAGTCGCAATATAGTTGGCGTTCAGGATCGCCACCTGGCTTGCCTGCTTCAGCCCTTCCGCGCCCATCATGCGGATGTACATCCAGCTGATTGGCAGGATAGAGGCGCTACCGAACGGTGCCGCAGAGACCGCGCCCTGACGGGTCAGCATGCCTTCAATCTGCACTACGGTGTGGCCCGGAACAAACGGTGCCAGATGCGCTTTCACGCCGATTGGGCCCATGCCCGGGCCGCCGCCGCCGTGCGGGATGCAGAAGGTTTTGTGCAGGTTCAGGTGCGACACGTCCGCGCCGATAAAGCCCGGAGAGGTAATGCCCACCTGAGCGTTCATGTTCGCGCCGTCGAGATAAACCTGACCGCCGAACTGGTGCACCACGTCGCACACTGCACGGATGGTCTCTTCGTAGACGCCGTGGGTTGAAGGGTAGGTCACCATGATGCAGGAGAGCTTGTCGCCCGCCTGCTCGGCTTTCGCACGGAGATCGGCCAGATCGATGTTGCCGTTCTTATCGCACGCCACGACCACTACTTCCATGCCCGCCATCTGGGCAGAGGCCGGGTTGGTACCGTGGGCAGAGCTTGGAATCAGGCAGATATCGCGGTGACCTTCGTTACGGCTTTCATGATAGTGACGGATCGCCAGCAGGCCCGCGTATTCGCCCTGCGCGCCGGAGTTCGGCTGCATGCAGAGCGCGTCATAACCGGTCAGCTTCACCAGCCAGTCGGAAAGCTGGTTGATCATCATGTGATAACCTTCCGCCTGCTCTGGCGGGCAGAACGGGTGCAGCTCGGAGAATTCAGGCCAGGTGATCGGGATCATCTCTGCCGCGGCGTTCAGCTTCATGGTGCAGGAGCCCAGCGGGATCATCGCCTGGTTCAGCGCCAGATCCTTGCGCTCCAGAGAGTGCATGTAGCGCATCATCTCGGTTTCGCTGTGATAGCGATTAAAGACCGGGTGCGTCAGGATTGCGTCGTTACGCAGCATGCTGTCCTGAATGGAGCGGCTGTCGAGCGCAACCTCTTTGTCGAGCGCATCAACGTCCAGACCGTGCGCGTCACCCAGCAGCACGTTGAGCAGGTTCAGGATATCGTCGCGGGTGGTGCTTTCATCCAGCGTAATGCCGACGGCGTTGTGGATGTCGCTGCGCAGATTGATCTCTGCTGCATTCGCGCGCGCCAGCACGGCCGCTTTGTCCGCCACTTCCACGCACAGGGTGTCGAAGTAGTGAGCGTGGCGCAGCTTCAGGCCTTTCTGCTGCAGGCCGCAGGCCAGAATATCGGCCAGGCGGTGAATGCGGCTGGCAATACGCTTCAGTCCAGCCGGGCCGTGGAACACGGCGTACAGGCTGGCGATGTTTGCCAGCAGCACCTGCGAGGTACAGATGTTAGAGTTCGCTTTCTCGCGGCGGATATGCTGCTCGCGGGTCTGCATCGCCATGCGCAGCGCGGTGTTACCGGCAGCATCTTTTGAGACGCCGATAATACGGCCAGGCATGGAGCGTTTGAATTCATCTTTCGCGCCGAAGAACGCCGCGTGCGGGCCGCCGTAGCCCATCGGCACGCCGAAGCGTTGCGCTGAACCGAAGACAATATCCGCGCCCTGTTTGCCCGGGGCCGTCAGGAGTACCAGCGCCATAAAATCGGCGGCAACGCTGACAACCACTTTGCGGGATTTCAGCTCGGCAATCAGCGCGCCGTAGTCGTGTACTTCACCCGTCGTACCAATCTGCTGCAGCAGCACGCCGAAGACGTCCTGGTGATCCAGCACTTTGTCAGCGTCGTCAACGATCACGTCGAAGCCGAAGGTCTCTGCGCGAGTGCGCACCACGTCCAGCGTCTGGGGATGCACGTCCGCCGCCACGAAGAAGCGGTTGGCATTTTTCAGCTTGCTCACGCGTTTTGCCATCGCCATTGCTTCAGCGGCAGCGGTGGCTTCATCCAGCAGCGAGGCGGAGGCGATATCCATACCGGTCAGATCCAGCGTCACCTGCTGGAAGTTCAGCAGCGCTTCCAGACGCCCCTGGGAGACTTCTGGCTGATACGGAGTATAAGCGGTGTACCAGCCCGGGTTTTCCAGCATGTTGCGCAGGATAACCGGCGGCAACTGCACGTTGGTGTAGCCCATGCCAATGTAAGACTTATAGCGCTTGTTCAGGCCTGCGATAGCCTTTAGCTCCGCCAGCGCGGCGAATTCCGTCGTGGCTTCCCCCACCTGAGGCGGCGTGGCAAGCTGGATGTCTTTTGGCACAATCTGGCCGATCAGTGCGTTTAATGAATCCGCGCCAACCGTCTTCAGCATCTCCTGCTGTTGCTGAGCATCCGGCCCAATGTGACGTTCAATGAAGGCGCCACGGTTTTCAAGCTGGCTTAAAGTCTGTGTCATGAGCGATGGTTCCTGAAACGTGCAGTGAATGTGTTTTCTCCCTCTCCCTTAGGGAGAGGGCTGGGGTGAGGCTGTCGTCTGTTCCCCTCACCCTACCCTCTCCCCAAAGGGGAGAGGGATAATGGCTTACTCGTCTTCTAACAGTGCTTCGTACGCGGTCGCATCCAGCAGCGCGGCAACCTGAGATTCGTCGCTGGCTTTGATCTTGAAGATCCAGCCGCCTTCATAAGGCTCGCTGTTCACCAGTTCCGGCGAATCGCTCAGCGCGTCGTTGACGGCAACGATTTCGCCGCTCACAGGGGCATAGATATCGGATGCCGCTTTTACGGACTCCGCTACGGCGCAGTCGTCGCCCGCGCTAACGGTTGTACCCACGTCAGGCAGGTCAACAAACACCATGTCGCCCAGCAGCTCCTGCGCGTGCTCGGTGATCCCTACGGTGTAAGTGCCGTCCGCCTCTTTGCGCAGCCACTCGTGTTCTTTGCTGTATTTCAGTTCTGCTGGCACATTGCTCATTGAAGTTCTCCTGATAAAAATGATTAGGCGACCGGCTTACCGGCGCGAACAAAAATCGGTTTGGTTACGTTGACCGGCATTTCGCGGTTGCGGATTTGTACCACAGCCGTTTCGCCAATACCCGCCGGCACGCGTGCCAGTGCAATACTGTAGCCCAGCGTCGGGGAGAAGGTACCGCTGGTGATCACGCCTTCGCGAGGATTGCCGTCAGCATCGGTAAAACGCACCGGCAGTTCACCGCGCAGCACGCCCTTCTCGGTCATCACCAGACCCACCAGTTGTTCAGTGCCCTTCTCGCGCTGCATCTCCAGCGCTTCGCGGCCAATAAAGTCACGGTCAGCCGGTTCCCATGCGATGGTCCAGCCCATGTTGGCGGCCAGCGGAGAAACACCTTCATCCATCTCCTGGCCGTAGAGGTTCATGCCCGCTTCCAGACGCAGCGTATCGCGCGCGCCCAGACCCGCCGGCTTCACGCCCGCTTCCACCAGCGCACGCCAGAAATCAGCGGCCTTCTCGTTCGGCATCGCAATTTCGTAGCCTGCTTCACCGGTGTAGCCGGTGGTGGCGATAAACAGATCGCCCGCCTGTACGCCGAAGAACGGCTTCATGCCAGCGGTGGCGTTGCGCTGCTCGTCGTTAAACAGAGAGGCGGCTTTTGCCTGCGCGTTTGGTCCCTGCACGGCGATCAGCGACAGATCGTCACGGACGGTGATGTCGATGGCATAAGGTTCGGCGTGTTGGGTGATCCAGGAGAGGTCTTTTTCGCGGGTGGCGGAGTTTACAACGAGGCGGAAGAAATCTTCGGTGAAGTAATAGACGATAAGGTCATCAATCACGCCGCCCGAGGCATTCAGCATGCCGGTATAGAGCGCTTTGCCCGGCGTCTTCAGTTTAGCGACGTCGTTTGCCAGCAGATAACGCAAAAACTCCCGGGTGCGGCTACCGCGCAGATCGACAATCGTCATGTGGGACACGTCGAACATACCGGCATCGGTGCGCACCGCGTGGTGCTCATCAATCTGCGAGCCGTAGTGAAGCGGCATCATCCAGCCATGGAAGTCCACCATGCGGGCGCCGCATAACACGTGTTGTTCGTACAAAGGAGTCTGTTGAGCCATCTTATCCTCGTTGAAAAATTCACCGTGAAACCCGGTATCGGCCCCTTTACCTGGCGCCGACGCAAACGTTCTCTTTTACCTGAACTTACCACCGAAACCGGCGGTTAACCATAAGGTAAAACGGGTCATCACATTAGCTTATGACCAAAAAACGCTAAAAAGCCTACAGAGTTATTCACTGGAAAAATGCGATTATCCCCGCACAAAATTAACAATGATCTAACAGGATTTAGCACATGGTGATATTTCATGCGGAAAAATGGGCCGAATTTCCGTAACGATAAAAACATAACATTAGTTAATCTAATGCGAAAAATGACGTGGAATTAGATTATTTCAAACGAGGGAATTTCCCCGGCGCAGAGGCCGGGAGAATAAAGTGTGACAGGGATCTAAGTTAGCGCAGCCAGTCAGGGAGATCGTTAAGACCCATCGCCTGACGGAGAAGTTGAGGTTTGACGCCAGGAAGCGTATCGGCCAGTTTAAGACCGATATCGCGCAGCAGTTTTTTCGCCGGATTCGCCCCGGCAAACAGCTCGCGGAAGCCCTGCATGCCCGCCAGCATCATCGCCGCACTGTGCTTGCGGCTACGCTCGTAGCGGCGCAGATAGAGATGCTGACCGATATCTTTCCCTTCGCGATGCAGGCGACGCAGCTCTTCAACCAGCTCCGCCGCGTCCATAAAGCCAAGGTTAACGCCCTGCCCGGCCAGTGGATGAATGGTATGGGCCGCATCACCTACCAGCGCCAGACGGTGGGCCGCAAACTGACGCGCGTAGCGACCGGTTAACGGGAACACCTGCCGATCGCTTTCAAGGGTGCACAGGCCAAGGCGGTTATCAAACGCCATGCAAAGCGCCTGGTTAAAGGCATCCGGCGTCGCCTCCTGCATCAGCTGGGCTTTTTCCGGTACCAGTGACCAGACGATAGAGCACAGATGCGGATCGCTCAGCGGCAGGAAGGCCAGAATGCCGTCATTGTGGAAAATCTGCCGCGCCACGCCGCCGTGCGGCTCTTCGGTTCGGATCGTTGCCACCATCGCATGATGGCGGTAATCCCAGAAGGTCAGCGGGATATCGGCCTTGTTGCGCAGCCAGGAGTTCGCACCATCGGCACCGACCACAAGACGCGCGGTCAGCATGTCGCCGCTTTGCAGGGTGATAAACGCCTCGTTTTCACCCCACGCTACCTGCTGGATTTGCGCGGGTGCCATCATGGTTACATCGCTACAGGACAGCGCTTTTTGCCACAGCGCATGATGGATAACGGCATTCTCAATAATATGGCCAAGGTGGCTATAGCCCATGCTTTCATCATCAAAAGCAATATGACCAAAGCTGTCTTTATCCCACACTTCCATACCGTGATAGCAGCTGGCGCGCTGCGCCACAATATCTGCCCAGACGCCAAGGTGCGTCAGCAGCTTTTCGCTGGCCGCATTAATTGCCGAGACGCGGAGTTCCGGCGGCGCATCCGGGGCAACGGGCTGGGGCTGTTTTTGCTCCAGCACCGCCACGCGAAGGCCGCTGCCCTGTAAACCGCAGGCCAGCGCCAGTCCGACCATACCGCCGCCAACGATGGCGACATCAACATTTTGCACGGTGATAACTCCTTAACGCGCGACCCAACCCAGGGTCCGCTGCGCCAGCACGTCGCGTGCCGGAATGAACAGTTCCATCGCCATCAGCCCGAGGTTGCGACCTGCAACCAGCGGTGCCCAGCGATTGGCAAAGAGATGGACTAAGCCGTCGGTAACGCCGATTGTCGCCTCTTTATCGGCCTGGCGTCGCTTCTGGTAATGGCTTAGCACCGAATAAGCGCCACAATCTTTTTGCTCACCCCATGCCAGCGCCAGCGATTCTGCCAGGCTCATGACATCACGCAGCCCAAGGTTAAATCCTTGTCCGGCAATCGGATGTAATGTCTGCGCGGCGTTGCCGACCAGCGCCACGCGGTGAGAAACAGACTGCGATGCGGTGGTTAACGACAGCGGATAGACCGCACGTTTCCCCGCATGGGTAATACGCCCAAGTCGCCAGCCAAAGGCTTTCTGCAACTCGGTACAAAAACGTTCGTCTGACCAGGCCTGAACCTCTTGAGCTTTATCCTGCGAATGACACCAGACAAGCGAACAGCGCCCGTCCGACATCGGTAGCATTGCCAACGGGCCGTGCTGCGTGAAGCGCTCAAACGCCCGGCCGTTGTGTTCTGCTGCGGTCGCGACGTTCGCAATGACCGCGACCTGCCCGTAAGGCTGCTGCCGCCACTCTACGCCGCACTGCGTGCCAAGCGCCGAACGCGAGCCGTCCGCCGCCACCAGAAGCTGACCGTCGAGAACGGTGCCATTATCGAGCGCTACGCTCACCGCGTCTTCGCTGCGGCTAAAACTGGCAACGCGCGCCGGACAGTGTAGCGTGACGCCCGGCGCATCCTGTAACAGACGGAACAGACGCAGGCCGACGTCGTGGAGTTCAACAACCTGACCCAGGGCATCAATCCGGTAATCCTGCGCGTCCAGCGTGACAAAGCCAGCATGGCCGCGATCGCTCACGTGAACGGTTTTAATTGCCGTGGCGCAATCGGCGATCGCCTGCCAGATACCAATGCGGGACAGCTGCTGGCAAGTGCCTTGCGCCAGGGCAATAGCGCGCGAATCAAAACCTGGATGATTCTTCGCCTGCGGTGCGATAGCTTCAACCAGGTGCACCGGAAGCTGCCCCTTCGTCAAATGCGAAATGGCCAGCGCCAGCGTTGCACCGGTCATGCCGCCGCCAACGATGATCACGCTCATGCGCGCGCCGCTGCCATCAGCGCCTCAATATCGTCAGCGTTTTTCACGACGCTCGCGGTCAGGTTTTCGTTACCGGTTTCGGTAATGACGATGTCATCTTCAATACGAATGCCAATCCCGCGGTACTCTTCAGGCACGTCGGCATCCGACGCGATATACAGACCCGGCTCCACGGTTAACACCATGCCCGGCTCCAGCACGCGCGAACGGTCCGGGCCGTATGCACCAACGTCATGGACATCCAGCCCCAGCCAGTGGCTCAGGCCGTGCATGAAATACGGTCGATGCGCATTTTCAGCGATCAGGGTATCGACATCCCCTTTCAGGATCCCGAGCCTGACCAGACCGGTAATCATGATGCGCACCACTTCACCAGTCACTTCCTGCATGGAGGTACCCGGACGATACAGCCTGAGCGCCGTCTCAAGCGATTCCAGGACGATGTCGTAAATGGCGCGCTGTGCCGGTGAGAATTTACCGTTCACCGGGAAGGTACGGGTGATATCCCCCGCGTAGCCCTGATATTCGCAACCGGCGTCAATCAGTACCAGATCGCCGTCGCGCAGCGCACTTTCGTTTTCGGTGTAGTGCAGAATGCAGCCGTTTTCCCCGCCGCCGACAATCGTGCTGTAGGAGGGATAACGCGCGCCGTGGCGGTTAAATTCGTGGTGAATTTCGCCTTCCAGCTGGTATTCGAACATTCCGGGACGGCACTTTTCCATGGCGCGGGTGTGCGCCAGCGCGCTGATTTCGCCTGCACGCCGCATCAAATTCAGCTCTTCTTTAGACTTGAACAGGCGCATCTCATGCACTACCGGGCGCCAGTCCGTCAGCGTGGCAGGTGCGGACAGGTTCTGCCGCGAGCCTTTGCGCAGCTTATCCAGCGCGGTGAAGACAATCTCATCGGCGTACGCATATTCGCCCTGCGCGTGATAGAGCACGTCAAGGCCGTTAAGCAGCTGATAGAGCTGCTGGTTGATTTCGCTAAACGCCAGCGCGCGGTCAACGCCCAGCTTCGCCAGTGCAGCCTCCTGGCCTAAGCGGCGGCCAAACCAGATTTCGGCCGCCAGATCGCGCACGCGGTTGAAAATCACGCTGTGGTTGTGGGTGTCATTGCTCTTAATCAGCACCAGCACGGCTTCCGGCTCGTTAAAGCCTGTGAAGTACCAGAAATCGCTGCTCTGTCGATAGGGATATTCGCTGTCGGCGCTGCGCGTGACTTCGGGCGCTGCAAAAATCAGCGCGGCGCTGCCCGGCTGCATTGTTGCCAGCAGCGCCTGACGGCGGCGTGAATACTCTTGATTCGAGATAACCATGACACCCTCCTGTGCGTTATTTTTCTTAATGTAAGGTTGGCTTGCGGACTTCCGGCGCGGTCGGCTGGGAGCGCGTGAAGTTGTCGTGACACAGCAATGCCGCCACTCGCACGTACTCGATAATCTCTTCAAGCGACATTTCCAGCTCTTCCTGGTCTTCGTCTTCATCGTAGCCCAGCTGGGCGATGTTACGCAGGTCGTCGATCGCTTCACCCGCTTCGCCGGTCACTTTATCCAGTTTAGGCTGCGTCACGCCCAGCCCCAGCAGATAGTGGTTTACCCAGCCGGCCAGCGCATCGGCGCGATCGAACACGCTGACGTCGTCGCCTTCAGGCAGATAAAGCTGAAAAAGGAAGCCATCGTCTTCCAGTGAATCGCTGGTTGCGGCGTGCATTTTACGCAGCGCTTCCGCCAGCTCGTGACCAAACGCCAGCCCTTCATTCGTGAGGTCGTGGATCAGCGGCTGCCATGAGCTGTCGTTGTTTCCACCGCACAGAATGCCACTGATCAGACCGTGCATTTCGGCAGGGGTTAAACCAACTCCCTGCTGGTTAAGTAACTGGTTTAAATCCTTGTAACCAGGCATTTCGTTCTGTATAGACATGAGCATTCGTCATCAAAGGGGGGAAGTTTCATGATATGCTACCACTTTGGACCCTGGTGATACCAGAAAAGGGCTTGTATCTTCATATCAGGGTAGCTATAGTGTCGCCCCTTCGCAGCCCCCGGGGCAGTAAGCGAAGGCAGCGCAGTCAATCAGCAGGAAGGTGGCATGTCTGCACAACCCGTCGATCTCCAGATTTTTGGCCGTTCACTGCGAGTGAATTGTCCGCCTGAACAAAGGGATGCTTTGAATCAGGCAGCGGACGATTTGAATCAGCGGTTGCAAGATCTAAAAGAACGCACTAGAGTCACAAATACTGAGCAACTGGTTTTCATCGCCGCGTTGAACATCAGCTATGAACTGACTCAGGAAAAAGCGAAGACCCGCGACTACGCGGCAAGCATGGAGCAGCGCATTAAAATGCTCCAGCAGACCATAGAACAGGCGTTGCTTGATCAAGGTCGCAATCCCGAAAGACCGGGACCAAAGTTTGAATAACACTTCTCAGTTGACTATGGTAGAGTAACTGTGAAGACAAAATTTCTCTGAGATGTTCGCAAGCGGGCCAGTCCCCTGAGCCGATATTTCATACCACAAGAATGTGGCGCTCCATGGTTGGTGAGCATGCTCGGTCCGTCCGAGAAGCCTTAAAACTATGACGACACATTCACCTTGAACCAAGGGTTCAAGGGTTACAGCCTGCGGCGGCATCTCGGAGATTCCCTCTCTTTTCTTCTACCGACTACCATGACTCAATTCCCTGAAGTTTCGGCTTCACGCCAGGACATTCGTCAGCTCATTCGTCAGCGCCGCCGTGCGTTAACCTCCGATCAGCAAGCGCATTTTGCCCAGCAGGCCGCCGCCCGTATGATGGTGTATCCCCCTGTCGTAATGGCGCATACGGTTGCCCTTTTCCTGTCGTTTGATGGCGAACTGGACACCCAACCGCTGATAGAGCAGCTCTGGCGCGCCGGGAAGAAGGTCTATCTGCCGGTGCTGCATCCGTTCAGCGAAGGCAATCTGCTGTTTTTGCACTACCACCCGAACAGCGAGCTGGTGGTGAATCGTCTGAAAATCACAGAGCCGAAACTCGACGTGCGCGATGTGCTGCCGCTGTCAAAGCTGGATGTGCTGATTACGCCGCTGGTCGCTTTTGATGAACAGGGCCAGCGTTTAGGGATGGGCGGCGGTTTTTACGACAGAACGCTGCAAAACTGGCAGCAGTACGGGCTGCAGCCGGTGGGTTACGCGCATGATTGCCAGGGCGTGGAGGCGTTGCCGGTAGAGAAGTGGGATGTGCCGTTGCCGGCGGTAGTGACGCCCAGTAAAACCTGGATCTGGTAGGATAAAGCCGGGTGGCATCTACGCCTTACCCGGCCTACATCAATCCTCGGACTCTGTAGGGCGGATAAGCGTAAACGCCACCCGACACCACAGACCGCACTATCAGTACAGCAGACGCGCGCGAATCGTCCCCGGAATGGCCTTCATGCTCAGCAACGCTTTCTCGGCAACATCGTCATCCGCTTCGATATCAATAACCACGTAGCCCATCTGCGAGTTCGTTTGCAGATACTGCGCGGCAATGTTGACGCCCTGTTCGGCAAAGATCTGGTTGATTGCGGTCAGCACGCCTGGACGGTTTTCGTGAATGTGCAGCAGACGACGACCACCGTGCAGCGGCAGAGACACTTCCGGGAAGTTCACGGCAGACAGCGTAGAACCGTTGTCGGAATATTTGCTCAGCTTACCCGCCACTTCCAGACCGATATTCTCCTGCGCTTCCTGGGTAGATCCGCCGATATGCGGCGTCAGGATCACGTTGTCAAACTCGCACAGCGGAGAGGTAAACGGATCGCTGTTGGTGGCTGGCTCCGTCGGGAAAACGTCGATGGCCGCGCCCGCCAGGTGCTTACGCTTCAGCGCATCCGCCAGGGCCGGGATATCGACAACCGTGCCGCGGGCGGCGTTGATCAGCAGTGAACCCGGCTTCATCAGCGCCAGCTCCTCCGCGCCCATCATGTTTTTGGTGGACGCATTTTCCGGCACGTGCAGGCTCACCACGTCACTCATGTTCAGCAGGTCAGACAGGTGTTGAACCTGGGTGGCATTGCCCAGCGGCAGCTTGCTTTCAATATCGTAAAAATAGACATGCATACCGAGAGATTCCGCCAGAATCCCCAACTGCGTACCGATGTGTCCGTAACCGATAATCCCCAGCTTTTTACCACGCGCTTCGTATGAGCCCGCAGCCAGTTTGTTCCACACGCCGCGGTGCGCCTTGGCGTTAGCTTCTGGAATGCCGCGCAGCAGCAGCAGCAGTTCGCCAATCACCAGCTCCGCCACGGAACGGGTGTTGGAGAACGGGGCATTGAAAACAGGAATACCGCGTTTCGCGGCAGCATTCAGGTCAACCTGGTTGGTACCGATGCAGAAGCAGCCGATAGCCACCAGCTTTTCCGCCGCGGCAATCACATCTTCAGTCAGGTGTGTACGGGATCGCAGGCCAATGAAGTGGGCATCACGGATGGACGCTTTCAGCTCTTCGGTATCGAGCGCGCCTTTGTGAAATTCGATGTTGGTGTAACCTGCCGCACGAAGGCTATCGATTGCTTTTTGATGCACGCCCTCTACCAGCAGGAATTTAATCTTGTCTTTCTCCAGTGATACCTTTGCCATTTACCCGACCCTGTTTTTGTCTGAACTGATGTTGTGCTGGATATGAATCCGCTGTAGCCAACATATCAAAAAAAACTATTGCAGCAATATGAACGTTTGCGTCGGCACTCTGAAGAAAAGTCATACAGAGCAAAATGTCAGAGGAAAATGCTATGGAAATTTACAAACGCGGCAGGATCGGCAAAAGAGGCGTAAAAACGTGACACAAGTCACCGAATTTAGCTTTTCAAAAATTTTTTAGCGGGGGGAGTACTCCCCCCGTCAGATCATTTTACGATGGTTTTCACGCCGTCAGCGGTGCCGATCAGCGCCACATCCGCGCCACGGTTGGCGAATAGCCCTACGGTCACTACGCCCGGAATGCCGTTGATGGCATTTTCCAGAGCAATGGCGTCAAGAATTTCCAGACCGTGAACATCGAGGATCACGTTACCGTTATCGGTGACTACGCCCTGACGGTATTCCGGACGACCGCCCAGTTTCACAAGCTGACGGGCAACCGCGCTACGCGCCATTGGGATCACTTCGACCGGCAGCGGGAAATTCCCCAGAATGTCGACCTGCTTGGAGGCGTCCGCGATACAGATAAACTTGTCCGCAACGGAGGCGATGATCTTTTCGCGCGTCAGCGCCGCGCCGCCGCCTTTGATCATCTGCATGTGGCCGTTGATTTCATCCGCGCCATCAACGTAAATCCCCAGACGATCCACTTCGTTGAGATCGAAAACGGTAATGCCGAGGCTTTTCAGCTTTTCCGTGGAAGCATCAGAGCTGGAAACCGCGCCCTCAATCTGCCCCTTCATCGTGCCCAGTGCATCGATAAAGTGTGCCGCGGTTGATCCCGTACCGACACCGACAATGGTACCCGGCTGCACGTACTGGAGAGCGGCCCATCCTACTGCTTTTTTCAGTTCATCCTGCGTCATGATCGTTTTGCCTGTGGTGTGAAAACTCAGGGCGCATTATAGAACACGTCGAATGGAATTCGTCTGCCACGAAGGGAAAATTGTGTCATAGTGCAGAATAAGCAAAATTAAGGAGCCAGCCAGAGCAATGAAACGTCCGGACTACAGAACACTACAGGCACTTGATGCAGTTATTCGTGAACGCGGTTTTGAGCGCGCGGCGCAAAAGCTTTGCATCACCCAGTCCGCCGTATCACAGCGTATCAAACAGCTTGAAAATATGTTCGGCCAGCCGCTGCTGGTGCGTACCGTGCCGCCACGTCCAACCGAGCAAGGGCAAAAGCTCCTCGCCCTGCTGCGCCAGGTTGAACTGCTGGAAGACGAGTGGCTGGGTGACGAACAAACGGGCTCTACGCCGCTGCTGCTCTCTCTGGCGGTCAACGCCGACAGTCTGGCAACCTGGCTGCTGCCGGCCCTTGCGCCGGTATTAGCGGATTCCCCTATCCGCCTGAATTTACAGGTTGAAGATGAAACCCGTACCCAGGAACGCCTGCGTCGCGGCGAAGTGGTTGGGGCGGTCAGTATCCAGCCTCAGGCGCTGCCAAGCTGTCTTGTCGATCAGCTGGGCGCGCTGGACTACCTGTTTGTGGGTTCAAAAGCCTTTGCCGAGCGCTACTTCCCGAACGGCGTCACCCGCGCCGCGCTGCTGAAAGCTCCTGCCGTAGCGTTCGACCATCTGGACGATATGCATCAGGCGTTCCTGCAGCAAAACTTCGATCTGCCGCCGGGCAGCGTGCCGTGCCACATCGTTAACTCGTCTGAAGCCTTTGTGCAGCTTGCGCGTCAGGGCACCACCTGCTGCATGATCCCGCATCTGCAGATTGAGAAAGAGTTGAAAAGCGGTGAGCTGATTGACTTAACGCCGGGGCTGTATCAGCGCCGGATGCTCTACTGGCACCGTTTTGCGCCGGAAAGCCGCATGATGCGCAACGTCACCGACGCGCTGCTGGCGTACGGACATAAGGTGTTGAGACAGGATTAATCGCTTGAATTCCCTCTCCCTGTGGGAGAGGGTTAGGGTGAGGGCAAATTACTGCGCCTTAGCCGCCTCAGTTTGCTGAGTTTGAGTTGGCTCCAGCTGGAAGACCACATCCACCTGATCGTCGAACTGAATGGTTGGCTGCTCGTAAGTTTCCTGAGCAGAAACAGGCGCTGCATCAGCCTTCATCATACGTACCATCGGGCTTGGCTGGTAGTTAGAGACGTGGTAACGCACGCTGTAAACCGGGCCGAGCTTGCTCTTAAAGCCAGAAGCCAGCTGTTCCGCCTGGTGAATGGCATCATCAATCGCCGCTTTACGCGCTTCGTCTTTGTATTTCTCCGGTTGCGCAACGCCCAGCGACACGGAACGAATTTCGTTAAGACCCGCCTTCAGCGCGCCATCCAGCAGCGAGTTAAGCTTATCCAACTGACGCACGGTCACTTCGACGGTACGCACGGCTCGGTAGCCTTTCAGGATGCTTTTACCATTCTGGTAGTCGTAATCAGGTTGAGTACGCAGGTTCGCGGAGTTGATATCTTTTTTACCTACACCGTTCTGCTCAAGGAAAGAGAGATATTGCGCAACACGATCGTCAGCCTGCTTCTTGGCAGTTGCCGCATCTTTCGCAGCCACATTGACTTCAATTGCCAGCGTTGCGACATCGGGTACCGCGTCCACGCTTGCAGTGCCTGAAGTGACGATGTGCGGGCCATCCGGCAGTTCACTTGCCTGCACCGACACCGCACCAAAACTTACTAATGCCGCCAGGGCCATCACCTTAAACTTCACTGTTATTCCTCCATGTTGCGAAGAGCGCCCATTAACAGGGCACATGCCAGCAAGCTTAGCGCGTCTTGTTCAGTTGTCCATAAGACAAGGATTAGTTGAACAATTCCTGAACGTGGTGAATCCCCTCTTTTGCCAGCTGAAAAGCAATAAACCACATCACCAGCCCCACCAGCGTATTGATGATGCGCTGGGCTTTGGCCGTACGCAGACGAGGTGCCAGCCATGCAGCCAGAATGGCGAGGCCGAAGAACCAGAGGAAAGAGGCGCTAACCGTACCCAGCGCAAACCAGCGTTTCGGCTCAACGTCCAGCTGTCCGCCCAGGCTACCCAGCACCACGAAGGTGTCCAGATAAACATGCGGATTAAGCCAGGTGACCGCCAGCATGGTGACGATAATCTTCCAGCGGCCCTGCTTCATGACTTCCGCGCTCGCCAGTTCGAGGTTGCTGCTCATCGCCGTTTTCAGTGCACCAAAACCGTACCAGAGCAGAAACGCCACGCCGCCCCAGGTGACCAGCGCCAGCAGCCAGGGAGACTGCATCAGCAATGCGCTGCCGCCAAAAATCCCGGCGCAGATCAGCAGTAAATCGCTAACCGCGCATAGCAGGGCAATCATCAGGTGATACTGGCGGCGAATGCCCTGGTTCATCACAAACGCATTTTGCGGGCCAAGGGGTAGGATCATGGCCGCACCTAAGGCAAGCCCTTGAAAGTAATAGGATAACATGACGAAATTCTCACAGTGTTGTTCTGGAAGGAGACTATACTGCGCGAATTACATTAGAGGAAATTGATAATATTAATTGGGGATTAGCAGCACTTATAAAAATAAAGCCCGGTGGCGCTAGCGCTTACCGGGCCTACGGTTGAAGTTATTCTGCTTCTTTGACTTTTTTGACGTTTACGTCCATCTGCGGGTACGGGAAGCTGATGCCGTTGGCATCGAAGTCGCGCTTAATGCGTTCCAGCACGTCCCAGTACACGTTTTGCAGATCGCTGCTTTTGCTCCAGATACGCACCACGAAGTTAATGGAGGAAGCGCCCAGTTCGTTCAGGCGAACCGTCTGCTCTTTGTCTTTCAGAATACGATCGTCTGAGGAGATGATGTTGGCGATCAGCGACTTAACCTGATCGATATCGGAGTCGTACGCCACGCTGATAATCAGCTCGTTACGACGCACCGGTTCGCGGGAGAAGTTAATGATGTTGCCCGCGATAATTTTCCCGTTCGGCACGACCACGATGCGGCCATCGACGGTACGCATGGTTGTGGAGAAAATCTGCACCTGCAGCACGGTTCCGGCAATGCCGCCAAGGTCAACGTATTCGCCGGAGCGGAAGGGACGGAAGGTAACCAGCAGAACGCCAGCCGCCAGGTTTGAAAGCGAGCCCTGCAGCGCGAGACCAATAGCCAGACCAGCGGCACCGAGAACGGCAATGACGGAAGCGGTCTGCACGCCCACACGGCCCAACGCCGCAATCAGCGTAAAGGCGATAATGCCGTAGCGCACCAGAGCGGAGAGGAAGTCAGCCACCGTGGCGTCAATGTTACGGGCCAGCATTACGCGGTTAACCGTGTTCGATACAATGCGCGCCACGATCATCCCGACGATGATAATGGCAATCGCCGCGACGATGTTCACGGCATAGCTCAGCAACAGTGCCTGGTTGCGCACCAGCCAGTTACCGGCGTTATTGATGCTGTCTACAACATCGAGTTGTTCCATTTATTCTTCCTTTTGTTAAACCAAAACACAAAATCCATCCCCCATGGAGACAGGCAAGTCCATAAAGGGTAAACAAAAAGCGCCGGGTTTGCCAAACAGATCACAAAAACCGGCCTGACAGGGTGTTGAAAAAGCATAAAAAAAGGCCCGCATTTGCGGGCCTTCTGATGCTGTTAGCAGCTCAAATTACAGAACGTCTACCGCGTTCAGTTCTTTGAAAGCCTGCTCCAGGCGAGTCACCATGGATGTCTGCGCTGCGCGCAGCCATACGCGTGGATCGTAGTATTTCTTGTTCGGCTGGTCTTCGCCTTTCGGGTTGCCCAGCTGACCCTGCAGGTAAGCTTCGTTGGTTTTGTAGTACTGCAGGATACCGTCCCATGTTGCCCACTGGGTGTCGGTATCGATGTTCATTTTCACTACGCCGTAGCTTACGGAGTCTTTGATTTCCTGAGCAGAAGAACCGGAACCGCCGTGGAAGACGAAGTTCAGGCTGTTGTGCGGCAGGTTGTGTTTCCTGGAAACGTATTCCTGAGAATCACGCAGGATAGTCGGGGTCAGAACCACGTTACCTGGTTTGTAAACGCCGTGTACGTTACCGAAGGACGCTGCAATGGTGAAGCGTGGGCTGATTTTGCTCAGCTCGGTGTAAGCGTAATCAACGTCTTCTGGCTGGGTGTACAGTGCAGAAGCGTCCATGTGGCTGTTGTCTACGCCGTCTTCTTCACCACCGGTGCAACCCAGTTCGATTTCCAGAGTCATGTCCATTTTGGCCATGCGCGCCAGGTATTTGGAGCAGATTTCGATGTTTTCGTGCAGTGACTCTTCAGACAGGTCGATCATGTGAGAAGAGAACAGTGGCTTACCGGTAGCCGCGAAGTGTTTTTCACCGGCGTCCAGCAGACCGTCGATCCACGGCAGCAGTTTCTTCGCGCAGTGGTCAGTGTGCAGGATAACTGGAACACCGTAGTGCTCAGCCATCTGGTGTACGTGGTGCGCACCAGAGATAGCACCCAGGATTGCAGCACCCTGAGGAACGTCAGTTTTCACGCCTTTACCTGCGATGAACGCAGCACCGCCGTTAGAGAACTGAACAATAACCGGTGCTTTAACTTTTGCAGCGGCTTCCAGTACGGCGTTGATGGAGTCGGTACCCACGCAGTTAACTGCTGGCAGAGCAAAGTTGTTTTCTTTAGCTACCTGGAACACTTTCTGTACGTCATCACCAGTGATAACGCCAGGTTTTACGAAATCAAAAATTTTAGACATGTTGCTTAGTCCTGTATCTTCGGCCGTTAGAAAAGGTGCGAGCTCTTAAAAGCGCGCTGAAAATTGGGCAGGTTTCCCTGCCCTTGAATGGCTTACTTCTTAGCGCGCTCTTCGAGCATTGCTACTGCTGGCAGTACTTTGCCTTCCACGAATTCGAGGAATGCGCCGCCACCAGTGGAGATGTAGGAGATCTTGTCAGCGATACCGAACAGGTCGATTGCTGCCAGGGTGTCACCACCGCCTGCGATAGAGAACGCTTCGCTGTCTGCGATAGCGTTAGCAACGATTTCAGTACCTTTGCGGAAGTTCGGGAATTCGAACACGCCAACAGGACCGTTCCACAGGATAGTTTTTGCGTTTTTGAGGATTTCAGCCAGTTTCTGTGCAGAAACGTCGCCCAGGTCCAGAATCTGCTCTTCATCTTTGATGTCGTTAACAGATTTCAGGGTCGCGGTTGCGGTTTCGGAGAACTCGGTCGCTACGCGAACATCAGTTGGAACCGGGATATCGCAGGTGCTCAGCAGGCGTTTAGCTTCGTCAACCAGGTCTGCTTCGTACAGGGATTTGCCCACGTTGTGGCCCTGAGCGGCAACGAAGGTGTTCGCGATACCACCGCCAACGATCAGCTGGTCAGCGATTTTAGACAGGGAATCCAGAACGGTCAGTTTAGTAGAAACTTTAGAACCACCAACGATAGCCACCATTGGACGAGCAGGTTCTTTCAGTGCTTTACCCAGCGCTTCCAGTTCGTCAGCCAGCAGAGGACCGGCACAGGCTACGTCTGCGAATTTACCGATACCGTGGGTTGACGCCTGAGCGCGGTGAGCCGTACCGAATGCATCCATCACGAATACGTCGCACAGTGCAGCGTATTTTTTGGACAGAGTTTCGTCGTCTTTCTTCTCGCCTTTGTTGAAGCGAACGTTTTCCAGAACCACCAGTTCACCGGCAGCAACTTCAACGCCGTCCAGGTAATCTTTTACCAGGCGAACCGGGTTGGACAGTTTGTCTTTCAGGTAATTAACCACTGGCAGCAGAGAGAACTCTTCGTTGTACTCGCCTTCAGTTGGACGACCCAGGTGGGAGGTGACCATCACTTTCGCGCCCTGCTTCAGAGCCAGTTCGATGGTTGGCAGAGATGCACGAATACGCGCGTCGCTGGTCACTTTGCCATCTTTAACCGGTACGTTCAGATCGGCACGGATGAAAACGCGTTTACCAGCCAGATCCAGATCGGTCATCTTAATTACAGACATGGTGAATCCTCTCGTTGATTCTTAAAGTTTTGCAGACGCACGATGCGTCTTACCTGAAACCTTGAGCAGCCATTGCTAACGTCGTGTCGAGCATTCGGTTAGCAAAGCCCCATTCGTTATCACACCAGACCAGCGTCTTGATAAGGTGTGCGCCACTGACTCTCGTTTGCGTGCCATCGACGATGGCGCTGTGCGGGTCGTGGTTAAAATCTACTGAGACCAACGGTAATTCCGTATAGTCAACTATACCATGAAATGCCCCCTGTGCCGCTTTTTGCAGCAACAGGTTGACTTCACAGGCTTTTACCGGTTTTTTCACCGTCACGCTAAGGTCGATTGCGGTGACATTAATCGTCGGGACACGCACGGCAATCGCTTCAAACCGGTCATTAAACTGCGGAAAAATTCGGGTGATCCCTGCCGCCAGTTTCGTATCCACCGGAATGATTGACTGGCTCGCCGCGCGAGTGCGTCGTAAATCCGGATGGTAGGCGTCGATAACCTGCTGATCGTGCATGGCGGAATGAATCGTGGTCACGGTGCCGGATTCAATGCCATACGCATCGTCTAACAGTTTGATGACCGGAATAATGCAGTTGGTGGTACAGGAGGCGTTGGAGACAATGCGGTGTTCGGCCTTCAGCTCATGCTGGTTGACGCCAAACACAACGGTCGCGTCGAGGTCGTTACTGCCGGGATGAGAAAACAGGACTTTTTTCGCGCCTGCAGCAAGATGCGCTTCACCATGTTCGCGGTTGCCGTAGACACCGGTACAGTCAAGCACCACATCCACACCCAGTTCACGCCAGGGTAGCCCGGAGATGCTGTTCTCATGCAGCACACGAATAGCGTCATCACCCACAAAAAGCCGATCTCTTTCCTGGCGAACATCCCAGGCAAAGCGTCCGTGGCTGGTGTCATATTTCAACAAATGCGCCATGCCCGTAGCATCCGCCAGTTCATTGATTGCCACCACGGTTATTTCCGCCCGACGTCCGGATTCATACAGAGCACGAACCACGTTACGTCCGATGCGACCGAAGCCATTAATCGCTACGCGTACGGTCATAGATCTCCTGCAAAGCAATCCCTGAGTTTGAGGTGGCTGAAAGAGTAATCCAGCTACGCCCGAAGGGGAATCCTTGCTGTCACAAACTGCGATTGATTGGTCAATTGTCGAACATTTAATCGACTGAAACGCTTCAGCAAGAATAAGCGAATCGGGGAATAAAAGGAATGTCTGTCCAGATGAATAAGCGAGCTATATGACTTGCGTCACATTTTAGGTGGAATAATTTACGCCGAGGCAAAAGCAAAACGGTAACCGAAAGGTTACCGTTTTTTAGTGTTTGCACCCTCTCCCTATGGGAGAGGGTTGGGGTGAGGGCATCAGCCCGCACAGTACAAACGATTACAGCAGTTCTTTCGCTTTCGCGACAACGTTCTCAACGGTGAAGCCAAACTCTTCGAAAAGCTGTTCTGCCGGAGCAGACTCGCCGAAGGTGGTCATACCGACGATAGCGCCGTTCAGGCCCACGTATTTAAACCAGTAGTCAGCGATACCCGCTTCCACTGCCACGCGCGCGGAAACCGCTTTAGGCAGGACGGATTCGCGGTAAGCAGCATCCTGTTTGTCGAACGCATCGGTAGACGGCATGGAGACCACGCGCGCTTTCACGCCTTCGGCAGTCAGTTTTTCCCACGCTGCAACAGCCAGCTCAACTTCAGAACCGGTGGCAATGAAGATCAGCTCAGGCTGGCCCGCGCAATCTTTCAGCACGTAACCACCGCGAGCGATGTTCGCCAGCTGCTCAGGCGTACGCTCCTGCTGTGCCAGGTTCTGACGGGAGAGGATCAGCGCGGTTGGACCGTCCTGACGCTCAACGCCGTATTTCCACGCCACTGCGGATTCAACCTGGTCACATGGACGCCATGTGCTCATGTTCGGGGTCACGCGCAGGGAAGCCACCTGCTCTACCGGCTGGTGAGTTGGACCATCTTCGCCCAGACCGATGGAGTCGTGGGTGTAGACCATCACCTGACGCTGTTTCATCAGCGCGGCCATACGCACGGCGTTACGTGCATATTCGACAAACATCAGGAAGGTAGAGGTGTACGGCAGGAAACCGCCGTGCAGGGAGATACCGTTGGCAATCGCGGTCATACCGAATTCACGTACACCGTAATGGATGTAGTTACCGGCAGTATCTTCGTTGATTGGCTTAGAACCAGACCACAGGGTCAGGTTAGATGGTGCCAGGTCAGCGGAGCCGCCCAGGAATTCTGGAAGCCACGGACCGAACGCTTCAATCGCATTCTGAGACGCTTTACGGCTCGCGATTTTAGACGGGTTCGCCTGCAGCTTAGCAATGAATTCGTTCGCTTTCGCGTCGAAGTCAGACGGCATATCACCTTTCATACGACGGGTGAATTCAGCTGCTTCCTGCGGGAACGCTTTCGCATAGGCAGCGAATTTCTCGTTCCAGGCAGCTTCTTTCGCCTGGCCCACTTCTTTTGCATCCCACTGAGCATAGATCTCAGATGGGATTTCGAATGCAGGGTATTTCCAGCCCAGCGCTTCACGGGTCAGTGCGATTTCCGCATCGCCCAATGGCGCACCGTGGGAGTCGTGAGTACCCGCTTTGTTCGGTGAACCGAAGCCAATGATGGTTTTGCACATCAGCAGGGACGGTTTATCCGTCACAGCGCGAGCTTCTTCCACTGCACGTTTAATCGAGTCAGCATCGTGGCCATCAACGCCACGCACAACGTGCCAGCCGTAGGCTTCGAAACGTGCTGCGGTGTCGTCGGTGAACCAGCCTTCAACGTGACCGTCGATGGAGATACCGTTGTCGTCATAGAACGCAACCAGTTTGCCCAGCTTCAGGGTACCTGCCAGGGAGCACACTTCGTGAGAAATGCCTTCCATCATGCAGCCGTCACCCATGAACGCGTAAGTGAAGTGGTCTACGATGTCGTGACCAGGACGGTTGAACTGCGCCGCCAGCGTCTTCTCAGCAATCGCCATACCCACTGCGTTAGCAATACCCTGCCCCAGTGGGCCGGTGGTGGTTTCTACGCCAGCGGTGTAACCCACTTCCGGGTGACCTGGAGTTTTAGAGTGCAGCTGACGGAAGTTTTTCAGCTCTTCGATAGGCAGATCGTAGCCGGTGAGGTGCAGCAGGCTATAGATCAGCATAGAGCCGTGGCCGTTGGACAGCACGAAGCGGTCGCGGTCAGCCCATGAAGGGTTCTGCGGGTTGTGGTTCAGGAAATCACGCCACAGGACTTCGGCGATATCAGCCATACCCATAGGAGCCCCTGGGTGGCCGGATTTGGCTTTCTGTACTGCGTCCATGCTCAGCGCACGAATAGCATTAGCAAGCTCTTTACGTGAGGACATTTTAACTCCAGATCGGACTGTTAAAGGCCATGCCCTTGACGACAGCGCGTTTTGGGCTACGCCGGAAAAAAGTGCCAACAATGTAACCCAAGCCGCAAGTCATGTACATGGAGCATTCTTTTGCTTGTTAAGAAATCTCTGGATCATGCTCGCATGTTGCGCAATCTACTCGCCCGGCCCTGTAGATATTCCTTATACTTAGTCCGACACCGGCTTCGCTGACGGTGCACTTTTTGGATTTTATTCAGATTAACGAGTACGGAAGCAATCTCATGAAAATGCGTGCAATAGTGCTGGCCCTGGGTACAACGCTCCTGCTGAGCGGCTGTCAGAATATGGATTCTAACGGTCTGATGACGTCAGGCGCAGAGGCCTTTCAGGCCTATTCCCTGAGCGATGCGCAGGTGAAAGCGCTAAGCGACCAGGCTTGTAAAGATATGGACGGAAAAGCCACGCTTGCGCCGGCTAACAGTACCTATACGCAGCGTCTGAATAAGATTGCTTCCGCGCTGGGCGACAACATCAACGGCCAGCCGGTGAACTACAAGGTGTACATGGCGAAAGACGTCAACGCCTTCGCGATGGCGAACGGCTGTATCCGCGTCTATAGCGGGCTGATGGACATGATGACCGACAACGAAGTGGAAGCGGTCATCGGCCATGAAATGGGCCACGTTGCCCTGGGCCACGTGAAGAAAGGGATGCAGGTTGCCCTGGGCACCAATGCCATCCGCGCAGCGGCGGCCTCAGCGGGCGGTATCGTTGGCAGCCTGTCGCAGTCACAGCTTGGGGACGTGGGTGAAAAGCTGGTTAACTCCCAGTTCTCACAGCGTCAGGAGTCCGAGGCGGATGACTACTCCTACGATCTGTTGCGCAAACGCGGCATTAATCCATCAGGTTTAGCCACCAGCTTTGAAAAACTGGCCAAGCTGGAAGCAGGACGCCAAAGCTCAATGTTTGACGATCATCCGGCCTCAGAAGAGCGCGCACAACATATTCGCGATCGTATGGCCGCAGACGGAATTAAATAATTTTGGAAGGAGGCAGATTTGCCTCCTTTTTATTTCGCATGAATTGTTAACTTAACAGCACGTATCGATAACTCCCCTGAAAGCCCCGCCAAACCTGCACTATCACATTGAAATGTCTGGTCACATAATTATTGCAAAGGTCACTTTTTCCGGTAATTATCATCCTGCAGTTATTCAAATTAATATATGCAGACAGAGACGTTCCCTCCGTGAAAAAAGAATTATCATTAATTGCTTTAAGTTTATTTGCCGCATTACCTGCCGCTGCAAGCCAGCAATCCAACAGCCAGGGTTTCATTGACGACAGCCATCTGGATCTGTTTTTCCGCAATGCGTATATCAGCCGCGACTACCATCAGGGCCAGCAGGATAAAGCCGAATGGGGCCAGGGGATCATCGCCACGTTTGCATCAGGCTATACCGAAGGGCTGGTGGGCTTTGGCGTGGACGGTATTGCTCAATATGGCGTGCGCCTGGACGGCGGCCGCGGCAAAAGCGGCGCAGGCGGCATCGACTTCTTTAAGCAGGAAGACGATGGTCGGGCAAAATCCGATCTGGCAAAGTTTGGCGCAACCGCCAAAATGCGCATATCAAACACCGTCCTGAGCTACGGAAATCAGCGTCCCGAGCTGCCTATCATCAATGCCGACAGCTCCCGTCTGCTCTTTGAAAGCTACACCGGTACCATGCTGACCTCGAAAGAGATCGACGGTCTGGAAATCAACGCCGGTTACTTCACCGACGAGCAGCGTAAAAGCGATGACCGCCACGACAGCGGACTGAAGAGCCTCTCCTTCGGCGGCGCAAGCTATCAGTTTAACGACCAGTTCAGCGGCGCGCTGTACGCCTCTCATAATGAAGAGGTGATGAACAAGCAGTACCTGGGCATGAACTTCAAACAGCCGTTCAGCACCGGGCAGCAGCTGGTGCTCGACTTCAACGGCTATAACTCCCGTCTGGACCAGGGTTACGCGGACAGCCTCGACACCGGCCGCAGCAACACCATCTGGAGCCTGGCGGCGAGCTACATCAGGGACATTCACACGTTCAAAGTGGCGTACCAGCAGAGCAGCGGCAGCACCGGCTACAATTACGGCGGCTATCGCGACAAGGGCGGCGTGGGTGACGGCGGCAACACCATCTGGCTGGCGAACTCCTACTGGTCTGATTTTAACGGTGAAGATGAACGTTCCTGGCAGGCATCCTACGGTCTGGACTTTGGCGGCCTTGGCTTGCCGGGCCTGAGCTGGACCACCGCCTACGTGCGTGGCGATAACATCAAAACCTCTGAAACCAGCAACGGCAAAGAGCACGAGTGGTTTAACCAGATCCAGTACCAGGTGCAGGATGGTCCGGCGAAGGATCTGAAACTGAAACTGCGCTACTCCGTGCTGCGCGTCTCCAGCAACGCCAGCGAGTACAACGTGGGCGGGGACGAGATCCGCGCTTACGTGGAATACCCGTTTAACGTGTTCTGATGAAAAAAGCCGGGTGGCGGCTTCGCCTAACCCGGCCTGGAGTTTTCTCCCTCTCCCACAGAGAGAGGGAGAAAAAGCTAGTAAAGCGTCTTCTGCGGCGGCCCGGCAAATTTCAGGGCGCCAATCTGCCCCATTCGCACTTCCACCACCGACGGCCCCGGCATCGCCAGCGCCTCCGTCATCACGGCATCAAAATCTTCTGCTCGCTCAACGCTCCACGCCTGCAGGCCAATCGCCTGTGCCAGCAGGGTGAAGTCCGGGGTGTGCAGCTCGTTGTAATACTGCCGCCCGCCGAAATATTTATCCTGAATGCCGCGCATCACCCCGTACCCGCCATCGTTCATGATAAGCAGCGTCACGTTGGCTTTTTCCTGCGCCAGCGTCGCCAGTTCGCCAAGGTTCAGGCTCAGGCCGCCGTCGCCCACCAGCCCCACGACCTTACGCTGCGGGTTAGCAATCGCGGTGCCGATAGCCATCGGCAGGCCCATGCCTATCGCCCCGGCCAGGGAGTGAATGTTCATCAGCGGGCCGTTGGCGCGGAACAGTCGGCTCCCCCACAGGCTGCCGGAAACGGTAATATCACGCACCAGCAGGCCGTCCTTCGGCAGCCCCTTCTCAATGGCGTCGTTGAGCTTCGCGTAGGCGCCGCACTGCTCGCGCAGCCCCTGCTCGGCTTGCTCAACCGCCTGCTGCACCTGCGCATCCCACTGCGCATTGCCCCATTCGCGGCCCTGGACCTTGCCGGCCAGCGCACCAAGCAACGCGGAACAGTCCGCGACCAGGGTGTTGTCCATCAGGTAGTTACGGCTGGCCGCCGCCGGGTCGATATCAATCTGCACGCGCGGGGACGGCAGCTCAAGCGTCCAGGAACGGGTCTCGTTGCTGCGCAGGCGTGAACCGGCGACCAGCGTAAAATCACACTGCGCGATAAGCCCCTCGACCGACGGCGAGTTGTGGAACGCCCGCAGGCTGGCGCGATGGCCGTCCGGCAGCACGCCGCGCGCATGAGTGCTTGAGATAACGGTGATGCCCGCATCCGCCAGTTTTTTCACGGCGTCAGCGCTGCCCAGCGCCCCGCCGCCCAGCCACAGCAGCGGCTGTTTTGCCTGCTTCAGCTGCGCCCACAGCGTATCGACAACGGCTGCATCAACGTTTCCCCCCGACGCAGGCTTGACCGGGGAGGTCACCAGCGACAGCGGGATTTTCGCGCCCTGAATATCAATCGGGATCTCCACGGAGACCGGCCCGCACGGCGGCGTCTGCGCCTCCTGAATCGCTTTATGCAGAATCGCTATCGCCTGGTTGGCGTTGCTGATGCGGTACGCCCGCTTTGAGCTGGCCTTCAGGAAGGTCAGCTGATCGCGGGTTTCGTGGATAAACCCGGTGTCGGCATCCAGCCAGGCCTTTTCCACCTGCCCGGTTAAGTGCAGCAGCGGCGTGCAGGCGTTCATCGCCTCCACCAGCGCGCCGACCGCGTTACCCGCCCCCGCGCCGGTGCTGGTCAGCGCCACGCCGAGACCGGAAAAGCGCCCGTGGGCGTCGGCCATGGTGACGGACCCCGCCTCGCCGCGCGCGGGCACGAAGCGGATGTTGCCGCGCTGCCCTACCGCATCGGCGATCGGCAGGTTGTGAATGGAGATGACGCCGTAGATGGCCTCAACCTGATACTGCTCCAGCGTTCTGGCGATGGCGTCGCCGACGGTTATCATTTCGCTCATTGCTCACCCTTTCTCAGTCGCACCAGTGGTTGACGCCGTTACCCGTCGCCAGATAAATGCTCTTCTGCTGCATCCAGGCTTTCAGCCCCTGAATACCCTTTTCGCGGCCCAGACCGCTCTCTTTAAAGCCCCCGAACGGGGTCGAAATGGCAAAGACCTTGTAGGTGTTGATCCACACCGTGCCCGCTTCGAGCTGCTCGCTCAGGCGCAGCGCGCGCCCGGTATCCCGCGTCCAGATCCCCGCCGCCAGGCCGTAAACCGAGTCGTTCGCCTCGCGGATAAGCGCGGCTTCATCGCGAAACGGCATCGCCACCAGCACCGGGCCGAAGATCTCCTCCCGGCACGCGCGGGCGCTGTTGCTCAGCCCCTCGATAATCGTGGGCAGGAAGAAGCTGCCGTTCGCCAGAGCAGGATCCGCCGGGATCTCCCCGCCGCACAGCACGCGGCCCCCCTCGCGCTTCGCCAGCTCGACGTACTCGATCACGCTCTGGCGATGTCCGTCGTTGATCAGCGGCCCTACGTGGGTTCCGTCAGCGAACGGATGCCCGACGCGCAGGCCGCGAGTTAACTCCAGCAGCCGCGCCATCAGCGGGGCATATAGACTTTCGTGGATAAACAGGCGAGAACCGGCGATGCACGCCTGCCCCGCCGAGCTGAAAATGCCGTAGCAGATCCCGCGCGCGGCCCGCTCGAGGTCGGCGTCTTCCAGCACGATGGTCGGGGATTTCCCGCCCAGCTCCAGCGAGGCCGGGATCAGCTTTTCCGCCGCCACGTGCGCCAGATGGCGGCCCGTGGTGGTGCCGCCGGTAAAGGAAATTTTCCGCACGCGAGGGTGGCGCGCCAGCGCATCGCCAATCACCGAACCTTTGCCCGGCAGCACGCTCAGAAGCCCGGCGGGCAGCCCGGCCTGCTCAAAGATACGCGCCAGCTCCAGCGCCATCAGAGGCGTGGCTTCGGCGGGCTTGAGGATCACCGCATTACCCGCCGCAATGGCCGGCGCGACCTTCTGCATTTCGCTGGCAATCGGCGAGTTCCACGGCGTAATGGCCGCCACCACGCCGAGCGGCTCATAGCGGCTCAGCGTCAGTAAATCAGGCTGACGCGGGGTTGGAAGCTCCCCTTCCAGCAGCTCGCAGGCGGCGGCGAAATAGCGTGCCGTTCCCGCCGCGCTCATCACCAGCCCGCGCGCTTCCGCCAGCGGCTTCCCGTTATCGCGGCTCTGCATCTGCGCCAGCTCGTCCACGCGGGACTCAATCAGATCGGCCACCTTGTGCAGGATCTTCGCGCGGACGTGCGGCAGGCTGTTGCGCCAGGCTGGCTCCCGCCAGGCGCGCTCTCCGGCGTCAATCGCCTCCTGCAGGTCGTCCATACTTGCCGCGTTCAGCGCAGCGTTGATCGACCCGTCAGCCGGGAAGTGGCTCTGCATCGGGTTGCCGCCGCCGCGTCGCCAGTGACCGCCAATAAAAATCTTCAGATCGTCCATCGTCACTCCTCAGCTCAGGGCCAGCTCGCGGCAGGCGCGGACCGCGCTCAGTGCCGCCAGGGTGGAGGTTTTCGGGTTGCCGGCCAGCGGCAGCCCGCTCAGCTCCAGGTGGAACTCGCCAAACATCCCTTCAACGTGCAGCGTGTGGGTGTTGCGTTTTGTGGCCGGGTCGACCATCAGCTGCACGCGCGTGTCGTCCATCCCCACGCCGCCGAGCGCCACGGTCGCCGCCACGTTGGCGTTGGCCGGGAACAGGCGCGCCGCCTGGCGGGCGCTGCCCTCAAAGAAAACCTTCGCCTCTGATACCGAACTGAGATCGATGAGCTGTTCGGCGTAGCTGCCGCGCCAGCTGGCCGGACTTTTACGTGACCGGTAGGTCACGCGCTCAAGTCCGCCCTCTTTCGCCGCCGCCAGCCCGTCAATGCCGGCAACCGCACCCGAAAGCAGCGTCAGCCTGCCGCCCGCCGCGAGCAAACGCTGCTCCAGCGCGCTGTCCGCCAGCGCGCCGGTGGAGATAACCGCCAGATGCCAGCCCCGACGCAGAATGCCTTCGCCGTACTGCGCCACCGCCTGCTGGCTGGCGCACTCCAGCACCAGGTCCGGCGTTTGCGCGCAATCCATCGGAGAGGCCAGCGCCACCACCGCATCGCCAAACTGCGCCTGAATCGCCGCGTGGTGGGCTTCACGCGCCACAATCCAGCCGATAGCCACGCCGGCAGGCAGACGCTCAATCACCGCCTGCGCCATGGCGCCAAAACCAATCAACATAACCTTTTTCATGATGTGTCCTTACAGATGGCGGCAGAAGCCGCCGGAAACGTCCAGCGCCGCGCCGGTGGTAAACGAGGCCAGCGGCGAGGCGAGGAACAGCAGCGCCTGCGCAGGCTCCTGCGGCTTGCCGAGGCGCGCCATCGGAATGCCTCTTTTGCGCGCGATTTCCGCCGTCCACTCCGGCCAGCTCTGGCTTTTGTCCGTCCTGTTCTCAAAGCGGCGCTGCCACTGCCCGGATTCCACCATGCCAAGCAATATGGAATTGACGCGGATGCCTTTGCCCACCAGCTCTTTCGAGAGCGTGAGCGTCATGTTCAGCAGCGCGGCACGGGCGGCAGAGGTGGCAATCATGTGCTCCTCGGGCTGCAGCGCCAGCAGGGAGTTCACGCAGGTGATAGAGGCGATATCCGACTGCTCCAGCAGCGGCTGAAAAGCCTGTACCGGGTTGATCACCCCAAACAGCTTGAGCTCGGCTTCGTGCAGCCACGCCTCGCGCGGAGTATCCTGGAAGTGCGCCACGTAGCCCTGTCCGGCGTTGTTGATAAGCATGTCCGCCGCGCCGAAGCGCGCCTGAACGGCGTCCGCGAAGGCCCGCATGTCGTCAGCGTTCAGCACGTCGCAGCGGTAAGAGAAAATATCCCCGTCGGGGTATTCGTTGTGCAGCGCCGCATGGGCACTGGCGAGACGGTCCGGGTCGCGGCCGCAGAAGGCCACTTTTGCCCCCTCGCCCAGCAGCAGGCGCAGCGTTTCAAAACCAATACCAGAAGAACCGCCGGTAACGACCGCTACGCGCCCGTCAATTTGTGCATTCATCGCGCACCTCTTCGTTAATGCGTAAAAGCTGTTGGTTAAAAAACGCGTCGTTATCGAGATAGCTGGCGTGCCCGGCCTGGGGAATAACGATAAACGGCATGCCGTAGCGCAGCGCCAGCCCCTGAACCAGCTCGGGCTGCGTGATCGCATCCTGCTCGCCGCACCAGACTTCAAAGCTGCCCGGGTAGCGCTTAAGCCAGCCGTGAATGTCGTCATGTGCCAGCATCCACGCGGCAGCGAGGTAGCCTTCAGGACGCAGCCCGCGCATGCCCGCCGCAACGGTGGCTATATCGTCCATCCGCGCGCCGGTGCGCAGCAGTTTCGCGGCGCGGGTCTGCGCGAGAATATCGCCGCCGAGCGCTATCTGCTGCTCGCGGCTGCGCCAGACCTGCTCGCGCTGCTCCGGCGCAGCCTGGCCGTAGCCCTGGGCGGCGTCTGCCAGCACCAGATGCAGCACACGCTCCGGAAATTTCGCCGCAAAGGAGCTGGCAACCAGCGCCCCGAGCGAATGGCCGACCAGTACCGCCTGCCAGACGCCCACTCGGTCGAGCATCGCCGCCAGCGCGTCGGCGTAATCCCCGGCGTTCGCGCGCTCCGCTGCCAGCATCGGGCTTTCGCCATAACCGGGCATGTCCCACGCCAGCACGCGAAAACCTGCCAGCGCCATCTGCTTATGCCAGGAGGCTGCGCCGGAACTGATGCCGTGCAGCAGCATCAGCGGAATGCCGCTTCCCTGTTCACGAAAACCCGTCATCATGCCCCCTTAGCTCCGCTTCACTTTCGAAAGCGGATGATCGGATGGATAGGTCGGGATTTCTGGCTTGTTAGTCCCCAGCATGACGCACATCAGCGCCTCTTCTTCCCCGTGGTTGAACAGCCCACGATAGATGCCCGGCGGGACGGAGATCAGGTCACGCTCGCGCAGGATGGTTTCGGTGTAGTTATCACCGTCCTGAATCATCAGCGTGATCTGCCCTTTAAGCATGAAGAACACCTCTTCCACGTCGTCATGCAGGTGCAGCGGCCCTTCACACTTCGACGGCAGCACCATGGTGGAGAAGGTGAAATGGTCCGCCTGCACGGTGTTGGTGTCGTTCGCCACGCCCGTTGCGCCGGTGCCGATATAGCGCATCTGCGCCCGGCGGTATTTCGGGTCAAAATCGGCCTGGAACTTCAGCGCGTTCCAGTCGTATTTACGGCCTTCGAAGCGCGCGATGCGCGACTCGACCCACTCTTCCATCGTCAGGTGGTCAGGCTTGATGCCTGATGTGTTGGTTACGGTTGAATCAGTCATGACACTCTCCTCAGTAACGTCTCAGCAGCGGCAGTAACAGGACGCAGCCCACCGCCGCCATCACCGCCAGAAAAATCAGCCCGGAATCCATGCTGTGGGTGAAGGCGATAAGCGCGCCCATCACCGCCGGCGACAGCGCGCCCGCAAAGTTTCCCAGCCCGTTGAAAATGCCGCCCGCCGTGGCGCTTACCCGCGGATGGGTGGCCTTTGCCAGCAGGGCGAAAATGTTGGGTGCGCCGGTGCCCCACATAAAGGTGCTGAAGCTCATCGCCACGATGACGGCCAGCGGGGTATCGAGGTGCATCACCGCCGCCAGCCCGACGGCCGCCCCCGCCATGGAGATAAAGCAGGCCGCCGCGCGCTTATCAACTCGGTCAGAGAGCCACGCGCCAATCACTTCCCCCGCCAGCATGGCGATGAACGGCATCGACGACAGCCAGCCCGCGTGCTCCAGATGAATGCCTTTGCCCTTGATGAGGTAGCCCGGCAGCCAGCCGTTGATGCCCCACAGGTAGGTCAGGAAAGCGATGTTAAAGATGCAGATAATCCAGAAGTGCGGGCTGACGAACAGCTCGCGCCGCGCCGCTCGCCGCTCATCCTGGGACGCCTGCGAGGTGCCGGGTTTTGCCTCCAGCCGGATCCCGCGCAGGCCGACGCGCACGAAGATAAGCACCGGTACGGTCAGCATTGCCATCACAAAGAAGGTGCTCTGCCAGCCGAAGGTGTTCAGCAGCCAGAGGGAAAGCGGGAAGCCAATCGCCGCGCCGACCGGAGTGCCCAGCAGCCACAGCATGGTGGCCCGCGCCTGCAGATGCTGCGGGAAGTTGTGGCGTACGATGGCGAAGGCCAGCGGGAACAGCGGCCCTTCCGCCACGCCCAGCAGAATACGCAGAACGATCATCAGCGTGTAGTTATGGGTAAAGCCCATCGCCACCATCAGCGCGCACCACACCACCATCATTCCGGTGAGCAGGCGCAGCGGCGCGATTTTGTCCCCCAGGCCACTGAGGAAGACCGACGAAAAGCCGTAGCTCAGCAGGAAGGCGCTCATCAGGATGCCGAGGCGCGTGGTATCAAAATCGATACCCATCGCCTGCTGGAAATGGCCGTCGGAAAACAGCGCCGCAATGCTGATTTTGTCGAAAAATGCCAGCAGCACGCAGGCCAGCAGCGACAGCGGGATGGCCCAGCGCACCGCTTTTTCGGGCGTACGGGTTCCCTCACCGCTCGCCCCAGCGGGCGCGGTGTTGCTCTCTAATGTGGTCATCTCTCCCCCTACGGGTGCGGGTTAGCTATCGCAGTGACATCAGTGAAAAAGCCGGGTCGCCTAGCGGTACATCCGATAAATCCCGCCCCGCTGCCATCCAGCGCTTCGCCAGCTTGACGGTGCGCGCGTCGTTGAACGCCACCAGCTGCGTCAGCCGCCCGCTATCGTCCAGCGAGAAGAACAGCGAATCTTCCCGCACTACCGTTCTGCTGCCCGGCTGCGGAATGCCGAGGATCTGGATGTTGTGCTGATATTGATCCGACCATAGCCACGGCGCGTCGTCATAGCCCGGTGCATCGGGGTTGAGCATCGCTTTCGCCGTCGCCACCGCCTGGTTCTGGGCGAAGGCCCAGGACTGGATGCACAGGCCGTAGTGATGATGCTGCGCCACATCGCCGGCGGCAAAGATGAACGGATCCGACGTTCTCCCCTGGGCATCCACGACGATACCGCGTTCAGTCTTCAGCCCCGCGACACGGGCCAGCTCCAGATTGAGATCGACGCCGATCCCCACCACCACCGCATCAAAGGTTTCACGCTGGCCGCCGCAGTGGATAACCGGAAGGCCGTTATCGTCCTCCAGCTCCAGCGTGCCGCAGCCGGTACGGATCTCCACGCCCTGCTCGCGATGTATAGCCTCTAAGCGCTGCGACACCTCGCCGCTCACCGAGCGCATGCACAGCGCGGGCTGCTGCTCGAACAGCGTGACCGCTACGCCGCATTTGCGCGCGGACGCGGCAATCTCAAGGCCAATCCAGCCGCCGCCGACAATCGCCAGTTTGTGACTTTTCGCCAGTCGACCTTTCAGGCGCTGCGCGTCCTGCCAGTGGCGCAGGGTGTAGACCTCAGGATGCCTTGACCACGCCTCGCCCGGCAGGCGCGCCCGCCCTCCGGTGGCAATTAAAAGAATGTTGTAACCAAGACATTCACCGCTGTTCAGACGCACGGTTTTCGCCTCGGGGTCAATCTGCTCTGCGCGCAGAGGGCGGTGCCAGCTCAGGTTCAGCGCCTGCTGCGCCTCGTCGGTAAACAGCCTTGGGAGCGCCGCGTCCGGCTCCAGCAAAGACGCTTTTGACAGCGGCGGGCGCTCGTAGAAATCCCATTCCTCTTCCGCGACCACGCAAATCTCGCCGTCGAAGCCCTCGTCTCGCAGGGTTTTAGCGGCCCAGCCGCCCGCCTGGCCGCCGCCGATAATGACAATGCGCGACGTCATACCGCCTCCGGCTTTTTCTGCTGGCGGCGCGTATCGTGGTCGATGCCGCCTTCCACAGCCCATTCGGTGAAGGAAACCAGCGAGTGCTCCAGCTCGCGCGGCTGCCAGTTCTCGGTCAGGTAGTCGTCGTTGGTGTAATACTCAAACGCGCCGCCGGTCGGGCTGTTGACGTACCAGAAGTACGCCGACGACACAGGATGGCGACCCGGGCCGATGAAGGTGCTCCATTCATTTTTATTCATCGCGATTCCGCCGCCGATTACCTCGTGGATGTCGCGCACGGTAAAGGCCACGTGGTTCAAACCCCGCTTGCGGTTCGGCAGCTGCAGCAGGAACAGGTTGTGATGTCCGCCGCGGGTGCCGCAGCGCAGGAACACGGCGCGGTTGATGTAGCGGTCCGAGACCTGGAAGCCGAGCACCTCGCGGTAGAATTTTTCCACCGCCGCCAGCTCCTCCACGAAGAACACCACGTGCCCCACGTTGATGGGCTGGGCGCGATCGTAAACCGGGCTGGGCGTGTCAATACGGCGAACGTCGCCCCACTGGTTGATCGGTTCAACGTTCAGCTCCACGTCGGTCTGCAGGCTGACCTGCACGCGCAGCGTCATGCCGTTGGGGTCGAGGCACTCCAGCGCGTCACCCACTTCACGAAAGCCGGGCTGCTGCGCCAGCTTAGGGCGCAGCGCGTCCAGGTCTCTCCGGGTAGCAACCGCCCAGGTCATGCGTCGCAGGGTGTTGCCCGCTTCAAACGCCGGCGGCAGGTCGGGGCTGTCGATCGGGTTAAGCTCCACGCGCGCGCCGCTCAGGGTGGTAAAACGCTGGCCGCTGGCATCGCCCGTCAGGCCAAAATCACGCATAAATTTGGCGCAGTGCGTCAGGTCTTCCACGCCAAATTCCAGCTTTTCAATTCCGGTTACACTCATCGTTCGTTGCCTCATCTGGCCCAAATTGGGCGTAAAACATGCCCGACGCGGTCAAGCGCCTGACGTTAACTCACTGATTTAACTGGCCTGCGACAGGTACCCTAAGAAGCCAGAAATTTTATCCGCCGCGAGGCACACCTCGTTTTGCAGACGCTCGCGGTCGGCCTGCGGGATCTCCTCCGACGGCACCAGAATGCTGACCACCGCCGCCACGCGTCCGCTTCGGTCATACACCGGGTAGACGATGGAGGAGATGCCGTGGCGGAAGAAGGATTCGCCAATCACGTACCCGCGGGCTTTGTCCTGCTGCACCATCTGCCACAGGGCTTCACGGTCGTGAAGCTGCCCCGGCGTGTTGCCCGGCAGGCGCTCGTGCGGGAACAGCTGTTCAAAATCGGCGCGGGAAATATCGCTCAGCAGCATGCGGCCAAGCGAGGTGCAGTGCACCGGCAGGCGGGTGCCGATGCTGACCTGATTGATGCGCGACCCGGCGGCGCTGACGCGGGCGATGTAGATAATGTCGCGCCCGTCGCGGATCGCCAGGTGGCTGCTGCACTGGCTCACGTCGCGCAGCTGCTCAATCACCGGCTGGCCTACCTGCGCCACGTCCAGCGAGGCGATGTACTCAAAGCCGAGGCGCAGAACGTTCATGCCCAGCGAGAAGGTATTGGTGCGCGCGTTGCGCTCCAGAAAGCCCATAAACTCCAGCGTCTGCACCACGCGGTAGGCGGTGGCCTTCGGCATATCCACCAGCCGGTGCAGCTCGGCAAAGGTCAGTTCGCGATGCTGCTCGCCGAAGGCCAACAGCAGCTGCAGGCCGCGCTCCAGCCCCGGCACCAGATACTTCACTTCCCGATCGTTTGCCATCATCGCCATACCTCAGTTAAAAACAAAACCGCCGTTGACCGGGATCAGCTGTCCGGTGATGAACCGCGACAGATCGCTGAGCAGCCAGACCACGCTGCCGGTGACATCTTCCGGCTGCTGCGCGCCCGTTAATGCGCGACCGTTTTCGTAAAGCTGATGCCGCTCGGCCGGAACATATTCGGTTGCCTCGACGCGGGTTAATCCCGGGGCGATGGCGTTGATTCGAATGCGTTTTTCACCCAGCTCGCGCGCCATCGAGCGGGTCATGGCAATCACGGCGCCCTTGCTGGCGACGTAGGCCATCAGGCGCGGCGCGCCCCACAGCGCGGTGTCGGACGCCACGTTTACAATCCCGGCCCCTTCGCGCAGCAGCGGCACGGCGGCGCGCGTCACCAGCCAGGTGCCTTTGACGTTCACGCGCATTACCCGATCCCAGAGATCCGGATCGTAATCGAGCATATTTTTGCCGCCCACGCCGGTCGCCATCGCCGCGTTGTTCACCAGCCCATCAATCTGCCCCTGCTCGCCAATCGCGTTGAACACCTGCTCAATAGAGGCCGGATCGGCGAGATCGATAACGTGCGATTCGATCGTAAAACCCTGTGCCCGCAGAGCGTGTGCGCTTTCGGCCAGCTCGCCTTCAAGAATGTCGCACATCACCACCGCGGCGCCCTGCTCCGCGCAGGCCTGGGAAAAGTGGTAGCCCAGCCCGCGCGCGGCGCCGGTCACCACGATGCGCTTGCCGCTCAACAGCCCGTTCATCAGGCGGCTCCCTGCTGTTCTTCGCGTATCGCCAGCTGCTCTTTCGCCGCCTTTTGCATCATGCGGCGCAGTCGGGAGAGGCCGACGTCGTGCTGGTACAGGTATTCATGGTCGCGCGCGTTTGGCGCAAGGCTTTCCAGCACCACGCGGTCCTGCTCCAGCACTTCCCAGTGCAATTTTTCAAGGCGGTTGCGGTACATGAAGCGCCACATATCGCGCTGCCAGCCCTGCACGCGGCGGATGCGCCAGAAGAAGACGCGGCAGTTGTCGTTATCTTCCGGGACCACCATGCCGACGATAAAGAAGTGGCCGCCCGGCCCGAAGCGTTTCTTATAGGGAATAGAGAGGCGCATCCAGCAGGTGCCGCTATTGCCCAGCTCGACCCAGTCGAAGTTGACGCCGCTCTGCCCTTTTTTCTCGAAAATAAAGCCGGTTTTGGTCGGCTGAAGCACCATGTCGGCCTTGCGATCCCCTTCCGCCATCGAATGCGACGACGAATGCAGATAGGTGCCGTGCATCGGGTCCATCACGTTTTCCAGCGCGTACTGGTAATTGCATTTCCACGCGGCGGTGCAGAGGAAGTTGCTGAAATTCTCCGTGTCGGCGAGCTCATCCGGGAAAGTCAGCTCGTCCGGCTGCTGGTCAGCGGTAACGCCGAACCACAGGAAGATCGCGCCGTGCACTTCCTGCACGCTATAGCTGCGCACGCACTGCTGGCCGACCAGCGGACATTTGTCCACGGCGGGCACATCTTTCACCTCGCCGTTGCCCGCCACTTCCACGCCGTGATACCAGCAGGCGATGCGGTCGCCGAGGTTCCAGCCCATCGACAGACGCGCGCCGCGGTGCGGGCAGCGGTCTTCCAGCGCCTGCACCTGGCCGTCTTTATTGCGCCAGACCACAATCTGCTCGCCCAGGCGGGTAATGCCCACAGGAGCAGACTGCACTTCCCAGCTTGCCAGCACCGGATACCATAGGCCACGCAGACCTTTATCGAGATAGTTTTGTACGGTCGTCGTCATCGCGTTGCCCTCAGTAGCCATTAACCTGTAAGAATGCCTGGAAGCTGGCGTCGCTCCAGGGTTCGCCCTGCTGATCGTGCATGCGCACCGCGTTCAGGCCGTTTACCAGCTCTGGCAGGGTTTCAACACCCTGCTCGAAGAGATCTTCCAGCGTGGCGATAAGGTTCACCTCCCAGCTCTCCGGCACGCGGCTGCGGGTTTGCCAGATCAGGTTTTGGTACTCACCCGGCTTATGGATCGCGCCGTTGCCGCCCTCCGCCGGCGGAGTAAACTGACGGCTTTCCGGCAGCGCCGGGTTGTAGTTCAGGGTATCGCTCATGCCACGGTCTCCTCGACGAAGGTAATCTGGATTTGGTTTTCAAAGACCCGAACCGGGTAGCGGTTGAGGTTGCGACCTCCGGGTCCGTGCAGGCACTGGCCGGTTTTGACGTCGAACACCGCCTCATGCAGGGGGCATTCAACTTTGCCGTCCTCCACAAAGCCCTGGCTCAGCAGGGCATAAGCGTGCGGACATACGTCTTCCAGCGCGTAATATTCACCGTCAATCAAATAAACGCCGATCTCTTTACCGTCTACGCTGCCGCTAAAAGGGAAATCTTCCTGTACTTGTTCTGCGTCACATACGCCTATCCAGCTCATCACGATCCTCCAGGCTTTTGTTTCATACATGAAACTCTGTTTCTTATTTAATACGGTCAATATAAAAGCGATGAATGTTTCGTCAAGCATCAATGTGACGAATTTGTTAATTAGATAGTAATAAATTAACTAAGTGTGCAAAGGATCACGAAAAAATGCAGCGATATGAAATTTTCATTATTACGGCGTGAATGAATACGAATTATTAATGGATCTAAATTTAAAGTAAGAGATATTGACTTCTTTTGTTTTTATTCCTTAAAAATAAAAGAGGTGCAGAGTGTCGAGTTTCACCCGTGAAACTAAATTTTATTTTATCTTTTATAAACAATGAGTTTCACATGTGAACCATTTTAGTTCCGTGACAATCACTCTTATAAAAATATAAGTAAACGCGCGCACAAGGCAGGATTTATGACGGCAAGATGGCAAGGCACAATTGCACTGTTATTACTCATTATTATTTCCTACGTCGACCGGGTAAATATCTCGGTAATGATTTTAAACCCGGAGTTTGCCGAACATTTTCAGCTAAATGAAAACAGAATGTTACAGGGAATGCTCATGACCTGCTTTCTGCTGGGTTATGGTTTTTCGGCTTTACTATTAACACCAGTTATTGAAAGCAAGCTCCATTATCGGCAGGGATTATTAAGCAGCATTGCGATTTGGGCCGCGGTCTGCGCGATTTCTCCACTGCTGGGATCGCTGATGGGCATGCTCATCGCCCGCGTGATTTTGGGTATTGCCGAAGGACCGCTCTTTTCGCTGAAGACGCGTTTTATAAGCGACAACTTTAGCGCACAAGAGATCGGCAAACCCAACGCCGTGACCGCGCTGGGCGTCTCCCTCGGGCTGGCCGTGGGCTTTCCGCTGGTCACCTGGCTGATGGCCCATCTGGGCTGGGCCGGGTCGTTCTATGCGCTGGCGGCGATCAATCTGCTGCTGGGCGGTGGGTTAATCTGGCATTTTCTTCCTGCTCCTCGTAGCCGCTTAACGGCGAAAAAACCGGGGCTTGCCCGCACCCTGAAGCTCGCCTGGCAAACGCCGCTGCTGGGCTGGATCCTGCTGGTTGAAATCGCCACGCTGAGCTATCTGTGGGGCAGCAGCGCGTGGCTGCCCGCATGGCTGCGCGACGAGCATCACTTCTCGCTGCACGCCACGGGCATGCTTGCGGCTATTCCCTTTCTCCTGAGTCTGGGATCCAAGTTCCTGGGCGGCGTGCTGCTCGACAAAATGCGCCCGGAACAGGCGCCGGTGCTGTTTGTGGTGGGCGGGGCGCTGACGGCGCTGTCCGTGGTCGCGCTGATGCTTAGCCATCAGCCCGCATGGCTGGCGCTGTTTATGCTATCCGCCAACGCTTTCTGGGGACTACAGGGCGCCGCGATACCCGCTGTGATCCAACACCACGCCGCGCGGAAAGCGGTAGGTAGCGCATACGGCATAATTAATGGGATTGGGAATATTTGCGCGGCGTTTATTCCGCTGCTGATGGGGATAGTGATGAAATCGGCGGGGTCGGTCAGTTCAGGTTTTTCAGTGCTGGTCGTGTCGCAGGCTATCACCCTGCTGGCGGGCGGAATGTTGCTGCTGCGCATGCGTCGCGCAGCAGCAATCAGCGCGTAAGGCTTATTCGCCTTTTTTCGCGGCCTGGATATAGAGCATCTCCAGTGCCAGGGTCGCCGCGGCCAGCGCGGTGATCTCGGACTGGTCATAGGCAGGCGCCACTTCCACCACGTCCATCCCGACAATGTTCAGATCCTTCAGGCCGCGCACCAGTTTGATGGCGCGGTCTGAGGTCAGCCCGCCGATCACCGGCGTACCGGTGCCCGGTGCAAATGCCGGATCCAGGCAGTCGATGTCGAAGGTAAGATACACGGGCATATCACCCACGATCTGCTTCACCTGAGCGATGATGTCATCGACGCCGCGATCGTTAACCTGGCCTGCATCCAGCACGGTGAAGCCGTTGTCTTTGTCGAACTCGGTGCGAATACCGATCTGCACGGAGTGGTTCGGGTCGATCAGACCTTCGTTCGGCGCGGTGAAGAACATGGTGCCGTGGTCAAACTCGCAGCCGTTCGCGTAGGTGTCGGTATGCGCATCGAAGTGCACCAGCGCCATTTTACCGAAGTGCTTCGCATGGGCGCGCAGCAGCGGCAGGGTCACGAAGTGGTCGCCGCCGAAGGAGAGCATGCGCTTGCCGGCAGCCAGCAGCTTCTCGGCGTGCGCCTGCAGCTTTTCGCTCATCTCACGCGCGTCGCCGAAGGCGTACACCAGGTCACCGCAGTCAACCACATTCAGGCGCTCGCGCATGTCGAAGTTCCACGGGAAGCGGTTATGCTCCCAGGCCAGGTTAGTGGAAACCTGACGAATCGCTGCCGGGCCGTGACGACCACCCGCACGACCGGATGTTGCCATATCGAACGGCACACCGGTGATCACCCAGTCAGCGTCACTGTCGTACGGCTGGAAGTTCATCGGAAGGCGTAAAAAACCAAACGCGTTAGATACCAGAGAGTTGTCGTACTGATGACCTAAAGTGCTCATGTCCTGACCTCTTTTAAAGTCGATACATTAAAAACAGATGAAAAAAAATCCCCTCCGCGTCGTTAAACCCGACGAGGAAGGGATTGATTCGTAAATCGCTTATTGGGGCGAATTATCGCCGGTAATGCCTACGGGTTCAAGTGAGTATAGGGCATTGTGCGGTCTGATGCCCTCCCCCCTCCCTCTCCCACAGGGAGATAGAGGGTTTCCTACTCGTCTTCCAGGTAGGTGTACCCGTAGAGACCCGCTTCAAACTCATCCAGGAACTGCTGCTGGAGCGCATCGTCCAGACCGGTGTTTTTCACCTGGTCGCGGAACTGGGTGAGCAGTTTTTTCGGATCCAGCTGAACGTATTCCAGCATGTCCGCCACGGTGTCCCCTTCATCGGAAAGCTCGATTTCTACGTTTCCGTCAGGGAACACGAACACGTCCACCGCTTCGGTGTCACCGAACAGGTTGTGCATGTTGCCGAGGATCTCCTGATACGCGCCGACCATAAAGAAGCCCAGCATCGGCGGGTTCTCCGGGTCGTATTCCGGCATTGGCATCGTCGTTGCGATACCGTCGCCGTCAACGTAGTGGTCGATGGCACCGTCGGAGTCACAGGTGATGTCCAGCAGCACCGCACGGCGTTCCGGCGCATGGTTCAGCCCTTCCAGCGGCAGTACCGGGAACAGCTGGTCGATACCCCAGGCATCCGGCATCGACTGGAACAGCGAGAAGTTGACGTAGATCTTATCCGCCATTCGCTCCTGCAGCTCGTCGATAATCGGACGGTGCGCACGGTTGCTCGGGTCGAGCTGTTTCTGCACTTCATGGCACATGTTCAGGTAGAGCTGCTCCGCCCACGCGCGCTCCTGCAGGCTGAAGGTGCCTGAAGAATAACCCACGTGAATATCATGCAGGTCCATCTGGCTATCGTGCAGCCATTCGCGCAGGGAACGGCGCGTGCCCGGCTCGTGCATCTCCTGCCAGGTTTCCCACATGCTTTGCAGGGAACGCGGGGCATCATCTGCCGGAGGCGTCGCTTCGGTAGTTTCGCTGCGCTCAACGCCGATAATGTTAGAGACCAGCACAGTATGGTGCGCGGTCACCGCGCGACCGGATTCGGTAATCACCGTCGGGTGCGGCAGGCCGTTTTCTTCACAGGCATCGCCGATCGCCCAGATGATATTGTTCGCGTATTCGTTCAGGCCGTAGTTCACCGAGCAGTCAGACTGCGAGCGGGTCCCTTCGTAGTCCACGCCGAGGCCGCCGCCCACGTCGAAGCACTGAATATTCACGCCAAGCTTGTGCAGCTCCACGTAGAACCGCGCGGATTCACGCACGCCGGTCGCGATGTCGCGAATGTTGGCCATCTGCGAGCCGAGGTGGAAGTGCAGCAGCTGAATGCTGTCCAGACGACCGCGCTCGCGCAGGATTTCCACCAGCTGCAGCACCTGGTTCGCCGCCAGGCCGAACTTGGATTTCTCGCCGCCGGAGGACTGCCATTTACCGGAACCTTGTGACGCCAGACGCGCACGCACGCCAAGGCGCGGCACCACGTTCAGACGTTCTGCCTCCTCCAGCACGATGGCGATTTCGGTCATCTTTTCGATAACCAGATAGACCTTGTGGCCCATCTTCTCGCCAATCAGCGCCAGGCGAATGTATTCACGGTCTTTATAGCCGTTACAGACGATCACCGAACGGGTCATGCCCGCATGCGCCAGAACCGCCATCAGCTCCGCTTTGGAGCCTGCTTCCAGGCCCAGCGGTTCGCCGGAGTGGATCAGGGATTCAATCACGCGGCGGTGCTGATTCACCTTGATCGGGTAAACCAGGAAATAGTCGCCTTTATAGCCGTAGGACTCACGCGCGCGCTTGAACGCGGCGTTAATAGAACGCAGGCGATGTTGCAGGATCTGCGGGAAGCAGAACAGTGCAGGTAAACGCTGGCCCTGAGCTTCACGGGCTTTCACCAGTTTCGCGAGATCCACGCGCGCTTCAGGGACGTCCGGATCCGGGCAGACGCTGATGTGGCCCAGTTCGTTGACGTCGTAGTAGTTATTGCCCCACCAGGCAATATTGTAAGTGCGCAGCATCTTGCTGGCTTCCTCGGAGCTCATCGCAACCTCCTGCATAGAACGTAGTACACCCTGTTCGCCCGCTGACGAAGGCGAAAAAGAAGACATGTCGTCAGACATAGCGAACCTCAACTCTTTGTATTAAGTGTAAAACAGTTGACTACTATCGCAGCGTTATACGGCGATAACAACCCATAAACGGCTCCGTTTCCCAGCAGAGTATGCTGAAAACCAGACCGTGCGACCGGTTTCTTATTCATATCATTGTAAAACACGTATCCGAACTCTGTATGACAAGGTTCGGCGAAACCACGAGAAAACTCTTGTATTAACAAGAGCGCCCTTGTTCAGTTTTCACAAAGCGTGACCGGCCCTGGAATCCTGAGAAGCGCCGAGATGGGTATAACATCGGCAGGTTTGCAGACTAGAAATGCGGGTTGCGGGAATCAAATACGCGCCAGAACGGCTGCGCTGAATTAGCGGAAAACGATGGTTCATTATCTCGTATCACCTCCACGGCCGCCTCTGCTGAAACGGACCCCAAGCCAAAGCTAACAGTTCACTGCTTAACCCGGCTGGAAGTGGCGACACGATGAGTTCATCGAGCGCTTATTTTATATGAGCCGCGCGCCGCGTTTTATACCGAGAACAGGGGTAAAAAGCAAAAGATAAATGTGCGCGTTGCCGGTGCCGTCAGGAATTATTGCCAGCCGCAATTTCAACTGAGTGAGAGGTTAGTCAAAAAAAACTGGAAATCGGGCGAAGAAGTGACCTAAAATAGCCATCCAGATGTTAATCCATCTATACTGATTAACACTCATACTGCCAGTGTCAAAAACCTGCAGGCCTTGGTAGAATTATCTCCTTTGGCTATTCCACACAGCAGCTTGAGCTAACCAAATTCCTCTTAGGTGAAATAAAACATGGCAAAACACCTGTTTACGTCCGAGTCCGTATCAGAAGGACATCCTGATAAAATTGCTGACCAAATCTCCGATGCGGTGCTGGATGCGATCCTGGCGCAGGATCCAAAAGCGCGCGTAGCGTGTGAAACCTATGTCAAAACCGGCATGGTTCTGGTTGGCGGTGAGATCACCACCAGCGCATGGGTTGATATCGAAGAGATCACCCGTAACACGGTGCGTGAGATCGGCTATGTGCATTCTGATATGGGCTTTGATGCCAACTCTTGCGCGGTACTGAGCGCGATTGGCAAACAGTCTCCAGACATCAACCAGGGCGTTGATCGTGCCGATCCGCTGGAACAGGGCGCGGGCGACCAGGGCCTGATGTTTGGCTATGCAACCAACGAAACCGACGTGCTGATGCCAGCACCTGTCACCTATGCGCACCGTCTGGTGCAGCGTCAGGCTGAAGTGCGTAAAAATGGCACCCTGCCGTGGCTGCGCCCGGATGCGAAAAGCCAGGTCACCTTCCAGTATGACGACGGAAAAATCGTTGGGATTGACGCGGTAGTACTTTCTACCCAGCATTCCGAAGATATCGATCAGAAATCCCTGCAGGAAGCAGTGATGGAAGAGATCATCAAGCCGGTTCTGCCGACCGAATGGCTGAGCTCTGCGACCAAATTCTTCATCAACCCAACCGGACGCTTCGTTATCGGCGGCCCGATGGGTGACTGCGGTCTGACCGGTCGTAAAATCATCGTTGATACCTACGGCGGCATGGCGCGTCACGGTGGCGGTGCGTTCTCCGGTAAAGATCCGTCTAAAGTTGACCGTTCTGCGGCGTACGCTGCACGTTATGTGGCGAAAAACATCGTAGCTGCCGGCCTGGCTGACCGCTGTGAGATCCAGGTTTCCTACGCAATCGGCGTAGCTGAGCCAACCTCCATCATGGTTGAAACCTTTGGTACCGAGAAAGTGCCTTCAGAACAGCTGACGCTGCTGGTGCGCGAGTTCTTCGACCTGCGTCCATACGGCCTGATTCAGATGCTGGATCTGCTGCACCCAATCTACAAAGAAACCGCTGCATACGGTCACTTTGGTCGTGAACATTTCCCATGGGAAAAAACCGACAAAGCCGCCCTGCTGCGTGAAGCTGCCGGTCTGAAGTAATCGCGACTGACAGCGCAAAACAGGCCAGCCTTTGTGCTGGCCTTTTTTGTGTCGGCTGGCGGCAATGTTTGAAACCGCTTACACCATACCGAATATATCCCGCTTTCAGAATAATCTCTTTGCCTGATCGCCTTTCTTCTGCTGTTACATTTCATTTCAGTTAAGTCCGAAATTTAAACAAACGCGATGCACTTCACCTCATTTAACTCTATATTTTCAAAGCTTTAATTATTTTTACGGTTCCGCGTTAGTGTAACCGATTACACCTATGTGATTAATCTCACATATTTTTACGGGTCACTCACCTACCCTTTCCATCAATAAAACTGATAACCCAACTGGAGGGCATAATGCCTGACAATAAAAAACAGGGGCGTACGTCCAACAAGGCGATGACATTCTTCGTCTGTTTCCTCGCCGCCCTGGCAGGATTACTTTTTGGCCTGGATATCGGCGTGATTGCCGGTGCATTACCTTTCATCACTGACGAGTTCCAGATCAGCGCTCACACCCAGGAGTGGGTGGTCAGCTCCATGATGTTTGGCGCGGCCGTCGGGGCCGTCGGCAGCGGCTGGCTCTCCTTCAAACTCGGACGTAAAAAAAGCCTGATGATCGGCGCGATCCTGTTCGTTGCCGGTTCACTCTTCTCTGCCGCTGCGCCTAACGTTGAGGTTCTGCTGGTTTCCCGCGTGCTGCTCGGCCTGGCCGTGGGCGTCGCGTCCTATACCGCCCCGCTTTACCTGTCTGAAATCGCGCCGGAGAAAATCCGCGGCAGTATGATTTCGATGTACCAGCTGATGATCACCATCGGTATTCTGGGCGCTTATCTTTCAGATACGGCGTTCAGCTACAGCGGCGCATGGCGCTGGATGCTCGGCGTCATCATCATCCCGGCCATTCTGCTGCTGATTGGCGTCTTCTTCCTGCCGGACAGCCCGCGCTGGTTCGCCGCCAAACGCCGCTTCCACGATGCCGAACGGGTTTTACTGCGCCTGCGCGATACCAGCGCGGAAGCGAAAAACGAGCTGGAAGAGATCCGCGAAAGCCTGAAGGTCAAACAGTCCGGCTGGGCGCTGTTTAAAGAGAACAGCAACTTCCGCCGCGCGGTGTTCCTCGGCGTACTGCTTCAGGTGATGCAGCAGTTCACCGGGATGAACGTCATTATGTATTACGCGCCAAAAATCTTTGAACTGGCGGGCTATACCAACACCACCGAGCAGATGTGGGGGACCGTCATCGTGGGTCTGACCAACGTGCTGGCGACCTTTATCGCCATCGGTCTGGTGGACCGCTGGGGACGTAAGCCAACCCTGACGCTGGGCTTCCTGGTGATGGCGGCCGGTATGGGTGTCCTCGGTACCATGATGCATGTTGGCATTCACTCACCAACCGCCCAGTACTTTGCCGTAGGCATGCTGCTGATGTTTATCGTCGGGTTTGCGATGAGCGCCGGTCCGCTGATCTGGGTGCTGTGCTCTGAGATTCAGCCGCTGAAAGGGCGTGATTTTGGTATCACCTGCTCTACCGCAACCAACTGGATTGCCAACATGATCGTCGGCGCAACGTTCCTGACCATGCTCAATACCCTGGGCAACGCGAACACCTTCTGGGTCTACGCCGGTCTGAATATCTTCTTTATTGTGCTGACAATCTGGCTGGTTCCAGAAACCAAACACGTTTCTCTGGAACATATTGAACGTAACCTGATGAAAGGTCGTCCGCTGCGCGAAATCGGCGCCCACGACTAATTCTCTTGCGGGAGGCGCCTCTTGCGCCTCCCCGCTTCGCGCTTTATGCTCTGCCCCTATGAAAGCACCCCGTCTCCCCATCGCCCTTCAGCAAGCCGTTATGCGCAGCCTGCGGGAAAAACTCGCCCAGGCGAACCTGAAGCTCGGTCGCAATTACCCTGAACCTAAGATCGTTTATCAGCAGCGCGGAACCGCAGCCGGTACCGCCTGGCTCGAGCATTATGAGATCCGCCTTAACCCGGTGCTCATGATGGAAAACCAGCAGGCGTTTATCGAGGAAGTGGTGCCGCACGAGCTGGCGCATCTGCTGGTGTGGAAACACTTCGGACGCGTCGCGCCCCACGGGAAAGAGTGGAAGTGGATGATGGAAGCGGTGCTCGGCGTTCCGGCACGCCGTACCCATCAGTTCGAGCTGGAATCGGTGCGCCGCAATACCTTCCCCTATCGCTGCCGGTGTCAGCAGCACCAGCTTACCGTCCGCCGCCATAATCGCGTGGTGCGCGGCGAGGCGACCTACCGCTGCGTCAAATGCGGCGAGCCGCTGGTTGCGGAATAATCATCTGAACTTTCAGGAACTTTCCTGATCTGACTGATTGCATACGGGAACAACATTCGTTACGTTGCGGGCTCGTTTTGACACGGAGTGTAAGATGTCCCGTAATTTTTCTCTCGCGGTCGCCTTTCTGACGACGGCGCTCTCAGGCCATGCTCTGGCCGACGGTATCAACAGTTTTTCCCAAGCCAAGGCAGCAGGCGTGAAGGTGAACGCCGATGTGCCGGGCGATTTCTACTGCGGCTGTAAAATTAACTGGCAGGGTAAAAAAGGGGTCGTTGACCTTGAGTCCTGCGGCTATAATGTGCGTAAAAACGAAAACCGCGCCAGCCGTATTGAATGGGAGCATGTCGTTCCTGCCTGGCAGTTTGGCCACCAGCGCCAGTGCTGGCAGGATGGGGGACGTAAAAACTGCGCCAAAGATCCGGTTTATCGCCAGATGGAAAGCGATATGCATAACCTGCAGCCTGCGGTTGGCGAAGTGAACGGTGACCGCGGCAACTTTATGTACAGCCAGTGGAACGGTGGCGAAGGCCAGTACGGCCAGTGCGATATGAAGGTTGATTTTAAAGAGAAAGTCGCCGAGCCCCCTGCCCGCGCGCGCGGCAGCATTGCTCGCACCTATTTCTATATGCGTGACCGTTACGACCTCAACCTCTCTCGCCAGCAGACTCAGCTGTTCAACGCATGGGACAAACAGTACCCGGTGACGGAGTGGGAATGCCGGCGCGACGAACGTATCGCCAGAGTACAGGGGAATCACAACCCTTACGTCCAGCGGGCTTGCCAGGCGCAAAAGAGCTAACCTACACTACGGCAATTCGCTTATATCGCATGACACATGGAATTTCTGACTATGCGCATTCCCCGCATTTACCATCCTGAACTGATTACCGCAGGCCGCGAAATCTCCCTGTCTGATGATGCCGCCAACCACGTAGGCCGCGTGCTGCGCATGGGCGCAGGTCAGGCAATACAGCTGTTCGACGGCTCGAACCAGGTTTTCGACGCGGAAATTACGCGGTCTGATAAAAAAAGCGTGCACGTTAACGTCCTGCGTGGCGAAGTGGATGACCGGGAATCACCGCTGCATATCCATCTGGGCCAGGTGATGTCGCGCGGCGAGAAAATGGAGTTCACCATTCAGAAATCCATTGAACTGGGTGTAAGCCTCATTACGCCACTTTTTTCTGAGCGCTGTGGCGTTAAACTGGATGCGGAACGTCTGAACAAAAAGATCCAGCAGTGGCAGAAAATTGCCATTGCGGCCTGCGAACAGAGTGGACGCAACCGTATTCCGGAGATCCGTCCGGCGATGGATCTGGAGGACTGGTGTGCAGAAGAGGAGAGTGGGCTGAAGCTCAATCTCCATCCGCGCGCCAGCGCCAGCATCAATACGCTGCCGCTGCCCGTTGAGCGCGTACGCCTGTTGATTGGCCCCGAAGGCGGCCTGTCGGCGGACGAAATTGCGATGACGGCACGTTACCAGTTTACTGATATTCTGTTGGGACCTCGCGTTCTGCGCACTGAGACAACGGCACTCACGGCCATTACCGCGCTACAGGTACGGTTTGGCGATCTGGGTTGAAGCATTAACGGAGAAGAACATGATCAAGCTCGGCATCGTGATGGACCCCATCGCAAACATTAACATCAAGAAAGATTCCAGCTTCGCCATGCTGCTGGAAGCGCAGCGTCGCGGCTATGAACTCCACTATATGGAGATGAACGATCTTTACCTGATCAACGGTGAAGCCCGCGCGCGCACCCGCATCGTTAACGTCGAGCAGAACTACGACAAATGGTACGAGTTCGGCACCGAGCAGGATATTGCCCTGGCCGATCTCAACGTCATCCTGATGCGTAAAGATCCGCCGTTCGACACCGAATACATCTACAGCACCTACATCCTTGAGCGTGCTGAAGAGAAAGGCACGCTGATCGTCAACAAGCCGCAGAGCCTGCGCGACTGCAACGAGAAGCTCTACACCGCCTGGTTCTCTGACCTTACGCCGGAAACCCTGGTGACCCGCAGCAAAGCGCAGCTGAAAGAATTCTGGCAGAAGCACGGCGATATCATCATGAAGCCGCTGGACGGCATGGGCGGCGCATCGATTTTCCGCGTGAAAGAGAGCGATCCGAACATTGGCGTGATTGCCGAAACGCTGACCGAACTGGGCACGCGTTACTGCATGGCACAGAACTATATTCCGGCGATCAAAGACGGCGATAAGCGCGTGCTGGTGGTGGATGGCGAACCGGTTCCTTACTGCCTGGCGCGTATCCCGCAGGGTGGCGAAACCCGCGGTAACCTGGCGGCCGGTGGCCGCGGTGAGCCGCGCCCGCTGACCGAAAGCGACTGGGAAATTGCCCGCCGCGTTGGTCCGACGCTGAAAGCCAAAGGCCTGATCTTCGTTGGCCTGGATATCATCGGCGATCGTCTGACCGAAGTGAACGTCACCAGCCCGACCTGCATTCGTGAAATTGAAGCGGAATTCCCGATCTCAATCACCGGAATGCTGATGGACGCAATCGAAAAACGTTTAGAGAAATAACCTAACAATACTATTAGTGACAGCGCCTGTGTTTGTCCCCATACTGGGCGCTGTCGCTTTTTAAACCAGGAAACAGTACCTCTGACAATGAATTTACAGCATCACTTTCTTATTGCCATGCCTGCTCTCCAGGACCCGATTTTTCGCCGCGCCGTGGTGTATATTTGTGAATACAATGAAGACGGCGCGATGGGCATTATCATCAATAAACCACTGGAAAACCTGCAGGTTGAAGGGATTCTGGACAAGCTGAAAATCCCGGCTGAAGCGCGACTACCGGAAATCCGGCTTGATAAACCCGTGATGCTGGGTGGACCTCTTGCAGAAGATCGCGGTTTTATCCTGCATACGCCGCCGGTATTCTCTTCCAGCATTCGCATCTCCGACAACACCGTTATCACGACATCGCGTGACGTGCTCGAAACGCTGGGTACCGCAGAGCAGCCCTCTGAAGTGCTGGTGGCGCTTGGCTATTCGTCGTGGGAGAAAGGCCAGCTTGAGCAAGAGATCCTCGATAACGCCTGGCTTACCGCGCCTGCGGACATGAATATCCTGTTTAAAACCCCTATCGCCGATCGCTGGCGTGACGCGGCGAAGCTGATTGGCATTGATATCCTGACCATGCCTGGCGTAGCGGGGCACGCCTGATGAGCGGAACGCTTCTGGCCTTCGATTTTGGTACCAAAAGCATTGGCGTCGCCGTGGGTCAGCGCATCACCGGTACCGCGCGTCCGCTCGCGGCCCTGAAGGCCAATGACGGCACACCAGACTGGAATCTGATCGAGCGACTGCTCAAAGAGTGGCAGCCAGACGAGGTGATTGTTGGGCTGCCGCTAAACATGGACGGCACAGAACAGCCGCTTACCGCCCGGGCACGTAAGTTCGCCAATAAAATCCATGGCCGCTTTGGCGTCTCCGTTAAGCTTCACGACGAGCGTCTCAGCACCGTCGAAGCGCGCGCGGGCCTGTTTGAGCACGGCGGTTTCCGGGCGCTCAACAAAGGCAGCGTGGACTCCGCTTCAGCAGTAATCATCCTCGAAAGCTATTTCGAACAGGGCTTTTAAACTCAGGGGCCTACAGCCGCCCCTGCGCCCGTCTCTCTGCCAGGCTCTGGTCAAAGTTCTGCATTCCTGCCTGCTGACCGGTTTGGATGATGCCGGGAAGTTGCCACGTTTTCCCTTCACGAATAAGATTCGCCGCCGCTGGGGTGTTCACCAGCAGTTCATACAACGCGACGCGCCCTCCCTGTAGATCGGGAAGCAGCCTTTGCGCCAGCACCGCCCTCAGGCTGCCAGCCAGCTGGTTACGCACCGGATCTTTCTCCTGCGCCGGGAACGTATCGACCAGACGTTCAATCGCCTGCGATGCCCCGCGCGTATGCAGCGTCGCCAGCACCAGATGCCCGGTTTCAGCTGCAGTTAGCGCCAGGCGGATCGTTTCGCTGTCGCGCAACTCTCCCAGTAAAATAACGTCCGGATCCTGGCGTAAGGCACTACGCAGCGCTTCGGCAAATGACGGGCTGTGCTGGCCTATCTCCCTCTGCTGGATCAGGCAACGTTCACTCTGGTAGATAAACTCCACCGGATCTTCAAGCGTGAGGATATGGCCGTCAGCATGGTGGTTAAGAAAATCGACCATCGCCGCCAGCGTAGTGGATTTGCCGCTGCCGGTTGCCCCGGTCACCAGAATCAGCCCGGCGTCATTGGACAACAGTTCCGGGATTGCCCGCGGCGCGCCCAGCGAAGTGAGCTGCGGGCAGGTACGCGGCAACAGCCGCAGCGTCACAGAGATACCGCTCATCTGCTTAAAGGCACTGCCGCGCAGGCGCTGGCCTCCCGTCACCGTCGCGGCAAAGTCCACCTGCCCGTTCGCCCACCATGTTCCCTGCTGCTCATCGTTGAGCCACGCTTTTAATAACGCCCCAACGTCGGGAGGCGGAAAGGGAGCAGGCTCAAGCCGGCCTAATCTGCGCCAGCGCGGTGGTGAATCACTGCACAGGTGTAGATCGGAGACGTTATGCTTTACACTAAGGGCCACAATTTCTTCCACATCCATAGACTACTCCTCGGAAAATGAACGACATTGCGCATAACCTGGCACAGGTCCGGGACAAAATCTCAGCCGCCGCAACGCGTTGCGGCCGGGCTTCAGAAGAAATTACGCTGCTTGCAGTCAGCAAAACCAAGCCTGCGAGCGCCATCGCAGAAGCCATTGATGCAGGCCAGCGGGCGTTTGGTGAAAACTACGTGCAGGAAGGCGTGGATAAAATTCGCTACTTCCAGGAACAGGGGAAGACGGATCTGCAGTGGCACTTTATTGGCCCACTGCAGTCGAACAAAAGCCGTCTGGTGGCAGAGCACTTCGACTGGTGCCATACCATCGACCGTCTGCGTATTGCTACCCGTCTGAACGATCAGCGCCCGGCAGACATGCCTGCACTTAACGTGCTTATTCAGGTCAACATCAGCGACGAAAACAGCAAGTCCGGCATTACGCTGAGCGAACTGGACGCGCTGGCCGCAGAGGTGGCCAAACTGCCGCGCTTAACCCTGCGCGGGCTGATGGCAATTCCGGCGCCTGAGTCAAGTTATGAAAGGCAGTTTGCCGTGGCACAGCAAATGGCTGTAGCATTTGAGGCGCTAAAAGCGCGCTATAGCACGGTAGACACGCTTTCACTGGGCATGTCGGATGATATGGAAGCCGCCATCGCGGCAGGCAGCACTATGGTGCGCATCGGCACGGCTATTTTCGGTGCGCGCGACTACTCAAAATAATAAGGAAACCTGAGGAACGCCATGAAGACGTTGACTTTCCTGCTCTCAACTGTGCTTGAGCTGTATACGATGGCGCTTTTGCTGCGCGTCTGGATGCAGTGGGCCCGCTGTGATTTTTACAATCCGTTCTCGCAGTTTGTCGTGAAAATCACGCAGCCTGTTGTCGGACCATTGCGCCGTATTATCCCGGCCATGGGCCCCATCGACAGTTCGTCTCTGCTGGTGGCGTTTATTCTGAGCGTTATCAAAGCGATCGTGCTGTTTATGGTCATTACCTTCCAGCCGATTATCTGGATTGCTGCGGTCCTGATTCTGGTCAAAACCGTCGGCCTGCTTATTTTCTGGGTGCTGCTGGTCATGGCCATCATGAGCTGGGTGAGCCAGGGGCGTAGCCCGGTGGAGTATGCTTTGATTCAGCTGGCCGAGCCGCTGCTGCGTCCAATCCGTAATCTGCTTCCGTCTATGGGCGGCATCGATTTTTCCCCGATGATCCTGGTTCTGCTGCTCTATGTGGTCAACATGGGGATCGCAGAGCTGTTACAGTCCACGGGCAATATGCTGCTGCCGGGGCTGTGGATGGCGCTATGAGTGCAGTAAGCACCTGCGCTGACGGGCTGGTTTTGCGGCTGTATATTCAGCCAAAAGCCAGCCGTGACGGTATTGTTGGGCTTCATGGCGACGAGTTAAAAGTCGCCATCACCGCCCCGCCGGTTGACGGCCAGGCGAACGCGCATCTGACTAAATATCTGGCAAAACAGTTTCGCGTCGCCAAAAGCCAGGTCATCATTGAAAAAGGTGAACTTGGGCGACATAAACAGGTAAAAATCCTTAATCCTCAATCTATCCCGACGGAAGTCGCGGCTCTGAAAGAACAGGACTAAACCATGCAGAAAGTTGTTCTCGCGACCGGCAACGCCGGTAAAGTGCGCGAGCTGGCCTCGCTATTAAATGATTTTGGTCTGGACGTGGTCGCCCAGACCGATCTTGGCGTGGAGTCCGCCGAAGAGACGGGGCTGACGTTTATCGAAAACGCGATCCTGAAAGCGCGCCACGCCGCGCAGATTACCGGCCTGCCTGCGATTGCCGACGACTCCGGCCTGGCCGTGGATTTTCTCGGCGGTGCGCCGGGGATTTACTCCGCGCGCTATTCCGGCGTTGACGCCACCGACCAGCAGAATCTGGAAAAGCTGCTTATCGCCCTGAAAGATGTACCGGACGAACAGCGCACCGCGCAGTTCCACTGCGTACTGGTCTATATGCGTCACGCGCAGGACCCTACGCCGATCGTCTGCCACGGTAGCTGGCCGGGCGTGATTACCCGTGAAGCAGCTGGCAACGGCGGCTTTGGCTACGACCCGATTTTCTTTGTCCCGTCCGAGGGCAAAACCGCTGCGGAACTGACCCGCGAAGAAAAAAGCGCGATTTCCCACCGTGGACGCGCGCTGAAACTGTTACTGGAAGCACTGCGTAATGGCTAATTTGCCACCTCTGAGTCTTTATATTCACATCCCGTGGTGCGTGCAGAAATGCCCGTACTGCGATTTCAACTCACACGCGCTGAAGGGCGAAGTGCCGCACGATGACTACGTTGCGCATCTGCTGGCCGACCTGGACGCCGATGTCGCTTACGCACAGGGACGTGAAGTTAAGACCATTTTCATTGGTGGCGGTACGCCGAGCCTGCTGTCCGGCCCGGCGATGCAGACGCTGCTGGACGGCGTGCGTGCGCGCCTGAACCTGGCGTCAGATGCTGAAATTACGATGGAAGCCAACCCCGGCACCGTTGAAGCCGACCGTTTTGTCGACTATCAGCGCGCGGGCGTGAACCGCATCTCCATCGGCGTGCAGAGCTTTAGCGAGCCGAAGCTGAAACGTCTGGGGCGCATTCACGGCCCGGAAGAGGCGAAGCGCGCGGCAAACCTGGCGACCGGGCTGGGCCTTCGCAGCTTTAACCTCGATCTGATGCACGGCCTGCCGGATCAGTCGCTGGAAGAGGCGCTGGACGACCTGCGCCAGGCGATCGAACTGAACCCGCCGCACCTGTCGTGGTACCAGCTCACCATCGAGCCAAACACGCTGTTTGGCTCGCGCCCGCCGGTGCTGCCGGATGACGACGCGCTGTGGGATATCTTCGAGCAGGGTCACAGGCTTTTAACCGCTGCGGGCTATCAGCAGTATGAAACGTCCGCCTATGCGAAGCCGGGCTATCAGTGTCAGCACAACCTGAACTACTGGCGGTTTGGCGACTATCTGGGGATTGGCTGCGGCGCGCACGGTAAAGTCACCTTCCCGGACGGGCGCATTCTGCGCACGGCCAAAACCCGCCACCCGCGCGGGTATATGGAAGGCCGTTATCTTGAGCGTCAGCACGACGTAGAGGCGGCGGATAAGCCGTTTGAGTTCTTTATGAACCGCTTCCGCCTGCTGGAAGCCGCCCCACGAGCGGAGTTTGCGCGTTACACCGGGCTGCCGGAGTCAGTGATTCGCCCACAAATTGACGAAGCGCTGGCGCAGGGGTATCTGACCGAGTGCGATGCGTACTGGCAGATCACCGAGCACGGCAAGCTGTTCTTAAACTCCCTTCTTGAGCTGTTCCTCGCCGAAGAATCCTGAACACCCCGTTGTGCCGACTGAGGGAAAGGTTGGCACGTCATTCGATTCTGGAATAACGAACTCTCGGATAACGAAGAGGCGGTGTTAGAAAAGATCCTTGAAACACTGCAAATGCTGCAACCCCCACCCCGGCCCTCTCTCACAGGGAGAGGGCCGGGGTGAGGGGCCCAGCGCGCGGAGATCTTACTTAAGCGTCCCCACCAGCGCCTTCCGGCTGTCTTCCAGCGACACCACGCGCTTACACACGTCTTTGCCGAACTGCTGGAAATCAGCTTCCTGGTTCTTCCACTCGTTCTGAATGGAGGTCTGCAGACCGCCCAGACTGCCCAGCACGCCCTGCAGCGGGTTACCGCCGCCTTTCAGAACCGCTTTGGCGCCCATCTCGTTGATGCTGTCCTGCAGGATGCCGCCCATCGCCTGGTTCACCAGCTGCTGCCCGTCAGCACGGACCTGATCGATCGCCTTGTAGTGGAACGTCAGCCCGTCGGAGCGCGTCTCGATAATCCGGTTCATCTGCTCTTTAAGCTGCTTATCGAGCTTCGTCAGGCGGGTACGCATGTTACTGCTCTCCCCCACCTCTTTGGTGATGATCTTATCCAGCGCCACGCGGCTTTTCTCAACGCGGGTCAGGGCACCTTCATTAATCCACGGCAGCGCGGTACGCAATTCGGACTGGTAGTCTTTCGCCTGCTCACGCTGTGCGGCAGTCAAATTGTACTGCTTGCCGTTATAGGTGACGTTCCCTTCTGGCGTAATCACCAGATTGCCGTTCTCGCCTTTAACCTGCACGGTTTGCGGGCTTAACACCACGTCATCACGCGGGGTGACGCTACATTGATAATCCGCATGGGCGGTGAATCCGGTTGCCATCAAAGCAACGGCCAGCAACGTTTTGCGCATCTTAAACACTCCCTCAGACAAAATGGGCCAGCTAATGCTGGCCCCGTACTTGCTTTATTAGTCCCACCAAACGTCGAAAAGTTCGCTGACGCGGACATCTTCGAGCTTGTGGTCTTCAAGCCATTTACGTACCAGCGCCTGATGTTCTTCGGTGCATTTACCCACTTCCTGGGTGCAGATCAGACCTTCCCATGCCAGGTAGCCGCTACCGTCGAAGGCCAGCTTGTTTGGCTCAATCACGTCATTGATGAACGCATCCACGTCCTGATCGATCTGTTCTACACTGGTGCCTTCCGGGAAACGCCACGCAACGGAGAAGCCCACTTCCTGGAATTCTTCGATGTGCATCTTTTTACGCAGACGACGGCTACGATTCTTTGCCATTATTTCACCCTCTCGAACATTAAGTCCCATACACCGTGACCAAGACGATGGCCACGCTGTTCAAATTTCGTTACCGGACGCGATTCCGGACGCGGTACATAGTCGTTGCTCGCAGACTGGTTTTTATACCCGTCCAGCGACGACATCACTTCCAGCATATGTTCCGCATACGGTTCCCAGTCGGTCGCCATATGGAAGACACCGCCCAGCTTCAGCTTACTTTTCACCAGCTCGGCAAACGGCGCCTGAACGATACGGCGTTTATTATGACGCGCTTTGTGCCACGGGTCAGGGAAAAAGAGCTGAACCATGGTTAAAGAATTGTCAGGAATCATTTTATGCAGCACTTCCACCGCGTCGTGACACATCACGCGCAGGTTCTCAACGCCCTCTTCATGGGCCGTTGCGAGACACGCGCCGACGCCTGGAGAATGCACTTCGATACCGAGGAAGTTCTGCTCCGGACGGGCTTTCGCCATGGTCACCAGCGAGGTACCCATACCAAAACCGATCTCCAGCGTGACGGGTGCTTCGCGGCCGAACAGTTCGGTAAAGTCCAGAGGCTGCTCGCTGAACTCAACGCCCATCACCGGCCAGTAGTTGTCCAGCGCATGTTGCTGCCCTTTTGTCAGGCGGCCCTGACGGCGGACAAAGCTGCGAATACGGCGCAGCGGGCGACCGTTTTCATCAAATTCCGGTGAAATGACGTCGTTTTTCATAAAAGAGTTGTCTGCTTGTGAGAATGTTCGGGAAACGGGCATTATCCAAAGTTAAGGCTTCTATGCAAGCATGGGAAAGATCCGGTTTACAGCAGATTGAGGCTGTGCTGCAATCTGCGTCCCTGATTATGCGAATCGAAGACCATGCAAGCCTCTCAATTTTCAGCCCAGGTGCTGGACTGGTACGACAAATACGGGCGTAAAACCCTGCCCTGGCAAATTGAAAAAACGCCTTACAAAGTATGGCTCTCCGAAGTGATGTTGCAACAAACGCAGGTCACCACGGTAATCCCTTACTTCGAGCGTTTTATGGCGCGCTTCCCGACGGTGACCGATCTGGCCAACGCGCCGCTGGACGAGGTCCTGCACCTGTGGACCGGCCTTGGCTATTACGCGCGCGCGCGTAACCTTCACAAGGCCGCACAGCAGGTTGCGACACGCCACAACGGGACGTTCCCGGAAACCTTCGATGAGGTGGCCGATCTCCCCGGCGTCGGACGTTCAACCGCAGGTGCTATTCTCTCCCTGTCTTTAGGCAAGCATTTCCCGATCCTCGACGGCAACGTTAAGCGCGTGCTGGCACGCTGCTATGCCGTCGACGGCTGGCCGGGGAAGAAGGACGTCGAAAAACGTCTTTGGGAAATAAGTGAAGAGGTCACCCCGGCCAACGGCGTGGAGCGTTTTAATCAGGCGATGATGGATCTCGGCGCGATGGTCTGCACGCGCTCAAAACCAAAATGCGAACTCTGCCCGGTGAATAATCTCTGCGTGGCGTATGCCAACCATTCATGGGCGCAATATCCGGGTAAGAAACCCAAACAGACGCTGCCGGAGCGCACCGGCTATATGCTGCTGATGCAGCACGGCGACGAGGTCTTCCTGGCACAGCGTCCCCCGAGCGGTCTGTGGGGTGGTCTATACTGCTTCCCACAGTTTGAAAATGAAGACTTGCTGCGTGAATGGCTTAAACAGCGCGGGATTGCTGCCGATAACCTGACGCAGCTGACCGCGTTTCGCCATACGTTCAGCCATTTCCACCTGGATATTGTACCCATGTGGCTTCCCGTGTCGTCATTTGCCTCGTGCATGGATGAAGGCACCGCTCTCTGGTATAACTTAGCGCAACCGCCATCAGTCGGGCTGGCGGCTCCCGTGGAGCGCCTGTTACAGCAATTACGTGCCGGTGCAATGGTTTAGCATCGACAAGAAAAAGAGGAATGAGTATGGCCAGAACGATTTTTTGTACTTTCCTGCAGCGTGACGCTGAAGGCCAGGATTTCCAGCTTTATCCGGGCGACCTGGGTAAACGCATCTACAATGAAATCTCCAAAGAAGCCTGGGGACAGTGGCAGAAAAAGCAGACCATGCTGATCAACGAAAAAAAACTCAGCATGATGAACCCGGAACACCGCAAGCTGCTGGAGCAGGAAATGGTCAGCTTCCTGTTCGAAGGTAAAGACGTGCACATCGAAGGCTATACGCCACCGGAAAAATAACAGCGTGCGGGGGAACCCCCGCCGTTAAAGCAAACACAACACGCACTCCCGGAATGATGAAAAAACTTTTAGCGCTAGCCCTTGTTGCGCCGTTGCTTGTCTCGTGTTCGTCAAAAAAAGGCGAAGATTACAACGAAGCCTGGATCAAGGACACCAACGGTTTTGACATTTTGATGGGGCAGTTTGCCCACAACATCGAGAATATATGGGGATTTAACGAAGTTCTTATTGCCGGACCTAAGGACTACGTTAAGTACACCGACGCCTATCAGACCCGTAGCCACATCAACTTTGATGAGGGTACGATCACGATTGAGACTATCGCAGGCACCGACCCTGCGGCACGGCTCCGCCAGGCGATTATCAAAACCCTGCTGATGGGTGACGATCCGGGATCTATCGATCTCTACTCCGATGCCGACGATATCACTATCTCTAAAGAGCCGTTCCTGTACGGCCAGGTTGTCGATCAGACCGGTCAGCCTATCCGCTGGGAAGGTCGCGCCACGAAATTTGCCGACTACCTGCTGCAGACGCGCCTGAAAAGCCGCTCTAACGGTCTGAAGATTATTTACAGCGTCACCATCAACCTCGTCCCGAACCACCTCGACAAGCGTGCGCATAAGTACATTGGGATGGTGCGTCAGGCCTCGCGTAAGTACGGCGTGGATGAGTCGCTGATCCTGGCGATTATGCAGACCGAATCCTCGTTCAACCCTTACGCGGTAAGCCGTTCCGACGCCCTGGGGCTGATGCAGGTTGTGCAGCACAGCGCCGGTAAAGACGTCTTCCGCGCGCAGGGAAAATCCGGCACGCCGAGCCGCAGCTATCTGTTCGATCCGCAGAGTAACATTGATACCGGCACGGCCTATCTGGCGATGCTGAACAATGTTTACCTGGGCGGCATTGATAACCCAACGTCGCGCCGCTATGCGGTGATCACCGCCTATAACGGCGGCGCGGGCAGCGTGCTGCGAGTCTTCTCAAATGACAAGGTGCAGGCCGCAAACATCATCAACAGCATGGCGCCGGGGGATGTCTACTCAACCCTCACCACCCGCCACCCGTCTGCGGAATCCCGTCGCTATCTGTATAAGGTGAATACGGCGCAGAAGAACTATCGTCGTCGCTAGAAAACTCCCCCTCACCCTAACCCTCTCCCCAAAAGGGAGAGGGAACTTGAACACCCATACGAAAATGTTATTTGCATCACAATACAAACTGCAAATTAATGTGGATTGCATTTTTTTGCGGGAGGTAACAAAACATATTGTTGCCAACTGATAGAATTGCATCAAATAACAACCCTGAATGTTCCTATAACAACATATCTCCCGCTCACTTGTGAGGAAAGTAACATGAACCTTAAGCTGCAGCTTAAAATATTGTCGTTTCTGCAGTTCTGCCTGTGGGGTAGCTGGCTGACTACACTCGGCTCCTATATGTTTGTGACGCTCAAGTTCGACGGTGCGTCAATCGGTGCCGTATACAGCTCGCTCGGTATTGCGGCTGTCTTCATGCCAACGCTGCTGGGCATCGTGGCGGATAAATGGTTAAGTGCGAAGTGGCTGTACATGCTTTGCCATCTGGTGGGCGCGGGGACGCTGTTTATGGCAGCCCAGGTGACCACGCCGGGGGCGATGTTCATGGTGATCCTGCTTAACTCGCTGGCCTATATGCCAACGCTTGGCCTGATCAACACCATCTCCTATTACCGTCTGAAATCTGCGGATATGGATATCGTGACCGATTTCCCGCCAATCCGTATCTGGGGTACCATCGGCTTTATCATGGCGATGTGGGGCGTGAGCTTCGCAGGCTTCGAACTGAGCCATATGCAGCTCTATATCGGTGCGGCGCTCTCCGTGGTGCTGGCGATCTTCACCCTGACGCTGCCAACCATTCCGGTTTCTAACCAGCAGAAAAACCAGAGCTGGAGTACCATGCTTGGCCTGGACGCGTTCGCGCTGTTTAAAAACAAGCGCATGGCGATCTTCTTCATCTTCTCCATGCTGCTGGGCGCGGAGCTGCAGATCACCAACATGTTCGGCAACACCTTCCTGCACAGCTTCGATAACAACCCGCTGTTTGCCGGAAGCTTTATCGTCGAGCACGCGTCGGTGATGATGTCCATCTCTCAGATCTCTGAGACGCTGTTCATCCTGACCATTCCGTTCTTCCTGAGCCGCTACGGCATCAAAAACGTCATGCTGATCAGCATCGCGGCATGGATGTTGCGCTTCGGCCTGTTCGCCTACGGTGACCCGAGCGCGTTCGGCACCGTGCTGCTGGTGCTGTCGATGATCGTTTATGGCTGCGCCTTCGACTTCTTCAACATCTCCGGTTCGGTGTTTGTGGAAAAAGAGGTGAAGCCTGAAATCCGCGCCAGCGCGCAGGGTATGTTCCTGATGATGACCAACGGCTTCGGCTGTATTCTGGGCGGTGTGGTGAGCGGTAAAGTGGTTGAGATGTACACCACCAACGGCATCACCAACTGGCAGCCCGTGTGGCTGATCTTCGCGGCGTACTCGCTGGTGCTGTTCTTCGCGTTCATCGCGTTGTTCAAGTACAAACACGTGCGTGAGCCGCACGGTGCGCAGCCGATCGCGCATTGATTGTTGTGCCCGGTGGCGCTGTGGTTACCGGGCCTACAAAACCAAACCGTAGGCCGGGTAAGGCGAAGCCGCCACCCGGCTATTTTATTTCAGACAGCACCCACCCCACAGACAGCAAATCCGCGCAGCCGCCCGGACTCAGATTGCGTTCAATCAATGCCTTATCCATCTTAAGCAACGCCTCGCGATCCCAGCCGTTAGCCAGTAATTCCCGCGCGTAGCCCTGAACGTAGCGCAGCCCTTCAATGCCGCCGCGCGAAACCAGATTACTGTCCTGATTAACCGCCATCAGGCGCAGCAGAAGGCCGTGAAGCGACCGTCCGTTCCACTGCGCCAGCGCCCTACGCGCCGTCGCAAAGCCGCTTTCCGCCTCACCGCGCGCGCCGGTTAAGCCGTACTGCTGAAACTGCCGCTCGCCCGCCGTCGCCTGCCCGCTGCGTGCTGCCAGCTCACGCGACACCAGCCCGCTGCAGATGTTACTCACCTCACAGCAGAGGCTGTCTGCGGAGATATTTTTCACACGTCCGGCAGCGAAGCACAGTAAACCCAGGGCAAAAATCCCGCCCTTATGGGTGTTCACTCCGTTCGTCGCGGCGTACATCGCCTGCTCGCAGGCCATCCCCATCGGGCGGATAATTCGAAGCTGCCCGGCGGCCGGTTTATCCGCATGCGCACTCCCCAGCTCGGCAAAGCGCGAGAACCACGGCGTTATCGCCGCAATGCTGCGGACGAACAGCGCGTGATCCATATCGCGATGGGAACCGTTATTGAGCTTGTCCACCAGCCCCGGCTTGGGCGTCAGCTCCAGCTCCTGCCATAGCGCCGCTTCGGCAAGCGCGGGCACGTGCGTAATGCGGGGTTTAGTCGCGGGCGAACCAGTCATCGATCGTCTTCTCCACGCGGGAAACCACCTGCTCAACGGGATGGTTCCGCGAACGGGAACAGGCGTGAGCGGGCTCGTCGCAGATCAGACAGCGTCTGAGATTCGCCCCCAGAGACTGACGCCCGACGTGGCCGTGCTGAGGGCAGATCACGTCCAGATCCCACAGCCTGCCGAGCGGGTGCGTCTGCTCCAGATCCGCACAGTGCGCTTTGATTTCCACCGCCGGATGGGCCACGCACCACAAGGCTTCTGGCCCGGTCGGGAGCCACAGTACCTGGCGGTCCAGCACCTGCCAGCGGTTTTCCCACAGCAGCTGGTCGCACATTTGCAGCGCCACGCCCATGGTATTGCGATAGCGCAGGCTGTCTTTGATCTCTCCCGGCGTGACCAGCGTGAGGGAAATCACCGGTTGTTGATAGTGCTCAAGCATGTCAGCCTGGCGCGCTGCGCGGCGATCTTTCGCCGCCAGCAGTTCATCCAGGCTGACACCCGCCCGCACGGGTGTCGCTAAAGTCACACTTCCTCCTTCACCTGTCGTACGGTGTCGATCACGCTGCCGTCGCGGTAGCGGATCACCCCGACGATTTTGTCGGTAAATTCAATCGGTTTCGGTACGCCGGTCAGGGAAATCGCCCGCTCGTAAAGCGCGCTGATGTCCACAACTTTGAGCCCGGCCTCCAGCAGCCGCTCGCGGATCTCCGGGCGCGCCGGATTGACCGCAATGCCGTGGTCGGTGACCAGCACGTCGATGCTTTCGCCCGGCGTGAGGCGCGTGGTAACCCGCTTCACGACCGTCGGAATACGGCTGCGCAGCAGCGGCGCGACCACAATGGTCAGATTCGCCGCGGCGGCCACGTCGCAGTGCCCGCCGGACGCGCCGCGCATCACCCCATCGGAGCCGGTAATAACGTTGACGTTGAAATCGACGTCGATTTCCAGCGCGCTGAGGATCACCACGTCGAGCTGGTCACAGCTTGCCGCCTTGCTGCCGGGGTTGGCGTAGACGTTGGTGGAGATCTCCACGTGGTTCGGGTTGCGCGCCAGCGAAGCCGCCGCCTGGCCGTCAAAGCACTGGGTGTCGAGCAGCTTTTCGATGAGCCCCTTCTCGTGTAAATCCACCAGGCTGCCGGTGATGCCGCCGAGCGCAAAGCGCGCCTTCACGCCGCTGCGCTCCATCTTCTCTTCCATAAAACGGGTGCAGGCGGTCGCCGCCGCGCCGGAGCCAGTCTGCATCGAGAAGCCCGGTTTGAAGTAGCCGGAGTGTTCAATCACGTCCGCCGCATAGCGGGCAATCATCAGCTCGCGCGGGTTGCTGGTGACGCGCGCCGCGCCGACGCTGATTTTCGCCGGATCGCCCACGCTCTCCACCTGCACGATGTAGTCCACCTGGTCCTGCACCAGGCTGGCGGGCATATTGGGGAACGGCACCAGTTCTTCGGTCAGCAGCACCACCTTGCGGGCAAAGTGCGCGTCCACCATCGCGTAGCCCAGGGACCCGCAGCACGATTTACCGTGCGTCCCGTTGGCGTTGCCAAACTCATCGCTGCACGGCACGCCGAGAAACGCTACGTCAATATTCAGCTCGCCGTCCTGGAGCAGCTTCACGCGCCCGCCGTGGGAGTGAATTTGTACCGGCTCGTCCATCAGCCCGTGGGAGATGGCGTCCGCCAGCCTGCCGCGCATGCCCGAGGTGTAAATCCGGGTGATGACGCCGCTTTCAATATGCTCGATCAGCGCGTCGTTGCAGGTCATCAGCGAGCTGGAGGCCAGCGTCAGGTTTTTAAAACCCATCCGCGCCAGCAGCGCCACGACGGTGTTAATCACCCTGTCGCCTTCGCGAAACGCATGGTGGAAGGAGATGGTCATCCCGTCCTGCAGACCGCTGCGTAATACGGCCTCTTCAACGGTCGCACACAGTTTTCGGTTATGTTTAGCCTCGCTGTCTGCCAGCCACGGCGTCGCGCTGTGCGCAGTATCAAAGGGTTTTAAATCCCGTAAATGGGGAAAATTTACATGGAGAAGTTCTGTCTGATTCATTGTGTAATCCTTAACGACGCACGCCGGAGGCCGCCGCGCGTTCGAGCACCACCTGCGCGTGGTTGATAATCGGGGCATCGACCATTTTGCCGTTGAGCGACACCACGCCGAGGCCGTTGCGCTCACCTTCTTCTGCGGCTTCAATCACCCGTTTCGCGTGATCCACCTCTTCCTGCGTCGGGGCATAGGCGTTATGCAGCAGGTCAATCTGGCGCGGGTTAATCAGCGATTTGCCGTTGAAGCCCATCTTGCGGATCAGATCGACCTCGCGCAGGAACCCGGCCTCGTCGTTAACGTCTGACCAGACGACGTCGAAGGCGTCGATACCTGCGGCGCGGGCAGCATGAAGTACGGCACAGCGGGCATAGAACAGCTCGGTGCCGTCGCCGCGTTCGGTCTGCATATCCATCACGTAGTCAAAGGCCGCCAGCGCGATGCCAATTAAGCGCGGGGAGCTGCGGGCGATCGCCACGGCGTTGATGACGCCAATGGCCGACTCGATCGCCGCCATTACGCGAGTGGAGCCAACCTCGCGCCCGCATTCACGTTCAATGCGCTCCAGGTGGCCTTCCAGCTCGTAAATATCTTCCGGCGTATCGGTTTTCGGCAGGCGGATCACATCCACGCCAGCATGCACGGCGGCTTCCAGATCCAGCAGGCCAAACGGCGTGCTCAACGGGTTAATGCGCACCACGGTTTCAATATCCTGATACATCGGGTGCTGTAGCGCGTGGAACACCAGCATGCGCGCAGTGTCTTTCTCACGCAGGGCGACCGCATCTTCAAGGTCAAACATGATGGAGTCTGGGCGGTAGATAAATGCGGTGGAGAGCATGGCGGCGTTAGCGCCGGGCAGGAACAGCATACTGCGGCGGAGTTTACTCATTTCAGCGCCCCCCCGTTGACGGCCTGTTCATCTGCTGCACGCAGAAGCGCGCTTTGCAGGCGGGCGCGGATCACGCAGTCCAGCGCCCCTTTGTCTTCAATAATGATTAATCCCTGGTGCACGTTCATGGCGCACAATGTGTCGCTGACGACCTGGCGAATTTGGTCGCCAAACTGCTTAATCACTTCACTGTGGATGACAATCTCCAGCTCGCCGTGAGCGGGGGCGATTTTCACCATCAGGTCGCTGGACTCCTGCGTTCCGGCCAGCGCCTCCCTTACAATTTTCATGATAAATTCCTGATAGTTATGCGACTTCCGCACTCGCACGATAGTGTGCTTCGAGATGCGCGAAGGTGGAGTCCGGGACAATCTCCCGGATCCGGGAAAACTGCTGTGTCTTGAGTAAACGGCGCACTTCAGACGCCGAAATGGCGTTGCCGGTGGCCTTGATGCGCGGCATTTCCACCACCTCAATATGCGAGGCCAGCAGATCGTGCAGCGTCTGGTTGTACTGGCGGGTGATATCGCAAAACGGCTCCGAGCCGATGAAGCGGTGCGTGATGCCGAGCGCCGGGGCGATGAAGTCCCGGAAGATCAGCACGTCAATCTCGCTCCACGCCTGCTGCACTTTGCCGGTCTCCTTCAGGAAGTAGGCCGGGAAGGTGGCGCGGGAGATGATGTACTGCGAGCCTTCGTGCACCACCACGTTCGGCAGATGCGCCACGCCCGCGCGCACCATCTCGAGGCGCGCGCTGAACGGGAAGAACGAGGCGTCTTCACGCACCACGAACAGATGCAGGGCGTCGCACCGCGTCGCCGCCTGCTCCACCAGGTGGCGATGGCCGAGGGTGAACGGATTGGCGTTCATCACTATCGCGCCAATGTTCTCCCCGCACTTGCGCTTCGCGCGCAGGGAACGGCAGTAGCGTTCGATCCCCTGCGGGGTGTTCTCCATCAGCACCGCGTTGTTCCCGCTCTGGGCAATCGGCCAGAAGCCGCTACGGGCAAAACGCTCCCGGTTGCACGGACGGGTGCAGAGGAAGAGGTGAAAATGGCCGCGCTCCAGCGCCGCATGTTCCACCTCTGCCAGCAGCCGCGCGCTGAGGTTCTCGCCCCGAAGCTGCTCGTTGACCGCCACGCATTTGATGACGTTGGCAGCAAGCCCTGCGCAACCTACCAGCTGCGAGCCGGACCAGGCTTCGACAAACAGCGTGATGTCGTTGTCCAGCCCCAGGCCGCTGTCCGCCAGCAGATAGCGAATCTGGCTCAAGCGTTCCGGGTGTTGCGCGACAATCGTCTGACGAAAGTCGATAGGGAGTTGCGAGTGCATACTGCCGCCTTAATCAGTGCGCTTCCGCCAGGGTTTGCGCCGGTGCTTCCATGATCACATTGCTCAGATGACCGATGTTTTCGATCTCGACCTCAATGCGATCGCCCTCTTGCATAAACAGCGGCGGGTTACGTTTTTTGCCCACGCCGCCCGGCGAGCCGGTGATGATCACGTCGCCTGGGCTGAGGCGTGTGAAGGTGCTGATATATTCGATCAGCTCCGCGACCTTGTGGATCATGCTGCTGGTGTTGTCTTCCTGCACCATGCGGCCATTGAGCCAGGTGCGGATCGCCAGCTGGTGCGGGTCCGGGATCTCATCGGCGGTCGCCATCCACGGGCCGAACGCCCCGGTCTGCCGCCAGTTTTTCCCGGCGGTGAACCAGGTGTGCTGCCAGTCGCGGGCGGAACCGTCCATGTAGCAGCTGTAGCCGCCGACGTGACTCAGGGCGTCTTCACGACGGATGTTCTCGCCGCCTTTACCGATGATCACCGCCAGCTCGCCTTCGTAGTCAAATTCGCAGGAGTGGCGCGGTTTGAGCACCGGCTCGTTGTGTCCGGTCTGTGAATCCGCGAAGCGAACGAACAGCGTCGGGGCCGGATTATGCTGGTCGAACTCTTTACGTTTGTCGGCGTAGTTCATGCCCACGCAGAGGATTTTTTCCGGCTGCTCAATCACCGGTAAAAAGGTGATGGCGCTCAGCGGGATATCCACGGCGTCGTTGAGATAACGCGTGGCATCCGCCAGGCCGTTACCCTGCAACAGCGCCTTGAGGTCGCCGTAGCGATCGCCCAGACGGCGACCTAAATCCACCACGCCGTCGGCCTGCACGATGCCGTAGCTGCGTTTACCCTGATACAGAAAACTTGCGAGTTTCATTATTCTTTCCTGAAGACTTAGACGAGGAAGTTGCCCAGAACCAGCAGCGAGACGGAGACGTTAATCGCGCCGCCAATTCGGGTAGCAATTTGGGCGAACGGCATCAGGCTCATACGGTTGCCTGCGGTCAGGATCGCCACGTCGCCGGTACCGCCTTGCCCGCTCTGACAGCAGGAGACGATGGCGACATCAATCGGGTGCATACCAATTTTTTTACCGACGAAGAAGCCGGTCGCCACCAGCGCGGAGACGGTGCTGACAATCACCAGCAGGTTGCTCACGGTAAAGGCATTCATCAGCTCCTGCCACGGGGTGATCGCCACGCCAACGGCAAACAGAATTGGGTAGGTCACGGAGGTCTGGAAGAATTTGTACACCACCTGAGAGCCTTCCAGCAGGCGCGGAGAGGCGCCGTTGCAGAGCTTCACCAGTACCGCCATAAACAGCATGCCGACTGGGGCAGGTAGGCCAATCAGCTTGTGGCCAAGCATGCCCAGCATGTAGAGCAGCACTGCCAGCAGCGCGCCGGAGGCGATAGTGGTGACGTCCGCTTTGCCGGAAAACGCAGGCTGAGAGACGGTGGTATCGGCATTCGCGCGGTTAGGCATCAGCTGGCCTTCACCGGTCAGGTGCGGGTAGCGTTTACCGAGCTGGTTCAGACAGCCGGAGATAATGATTGCCGTCAGACCGCCGAGCATCACCATCGGCAGCACGCGGCCAAGCGCCACGCCCTGATCCATGTGCAGCAGGGTGGCATAGCCGATGGAAAGCGGGATTGCCCCTTCCCCGACGCCGCCCGCCATAATCGGCAGAATGATAAAGAAGAAGATCTGGAATGGCTCAAGACCCAGCGCCAGGCCGACGCCCATCCCTACCAGCATGCCAACGATTTCACCGCATAACATCGGGAAAAAAATGCGCAGGAAGCCCTGAATCAGCACCGTGCGGTTCATGCTCATGATGCTGCCGACGATAATGCAGCAGATGTAGAGATAGAGAATGTTGGTGGATTTGTAGAACTTAGTGGTGGACTCGACCACCACGTCCGGAAGCAGGCCATAATAGACCAGCGCGGAAGGGATAAAGGTGGCGCAAATCGCCGCCGCGCCGAGCTTGCCGACAATCGGCAGGCGTTTGCCAAACTCGCCGCAGGCAAAGCCGAAGAAGGCCAGCGTTGCCACCATGACCACGATATCGCTCGGCAGTTTTCCGCCCAGGCAATCAATCGCAATCAGCACGCCCGCCAGAACGAACAGCGGCAGAGGAATAATCCCAATTTTCCAGGTATCCATAATATGCCACCACCGCTCTTTGAGCGAAGGTCGCTGAATTTCAATCGGGTCGTGGGTAACAGAGAAAGAATCGTCAGTCGTGCTCATAATAAGCCCCTTAGTTATTTTGTGCGTTCAGCTTAGAGTCACAAAGGCTTACTTTATGTGAGGAATGACATATTAAAAGCGAAGTTTTAATGGCCACTATGGTTTTAATGGTTTCTTTTATTTAATGTGATTTATGCCTTATTTATTGCCGTGGTTTTTATGGTTTCTTTTCTAAATCGAACAAACAAATAACATTTATTCGTTCAGTCCGGAGCGCGTTACCCTCCAGGATAACTCTTTTACAGCGCCCGCTGTGCAAGGGATCACAAGTTTTCGGCAAAGCGGGCGTCCGCGCGAAAAAAAATGATATATTGGCGACCTATGCTGCTACCTCGCGTGATAGTTATGAAAGTCTCTTTCCAGATCAAGCTGTTTATTTCGCTGGTTGTCTTTTTCTCGGTACTTTTTGCGCTGCTGGGCAGATATTATTATGCTGATGTCGGGAAACAGCTTTATCAGGAAATGAGTACGCGAGCAAAAATACAGGCTGAAGAGATTGCACTTATTCCGACACTGCGAAATGAAGTTGAACAAAAGAATATCAACGCCATCCATGATTTTATGCAGAAGATTTCTGCGCACAGTGACGCCAGCTTTATTGTGATTGGTGATAATAAAGGTCGGCATCTTTTTCACTCCGTCTTTGCCGACAGAGTGGGCACAACCCTGGTTGGCGGAGACAATGAAGCCGTATTGCAGGGTAAAAGCACCACCACCATCCGCAAAGGCGGGCTGGGCATTTCGCTGCGCAGTAAAGCCCCCATCTTCAACGCCGCCGGACAGGTGGTCGGCATCGTTTCGGTAGGCTATCTGACCAGCTACCTTGATACTATTACCGTCAGTAAAGTGGTCAATATCCTGATTGCCGCCGTGCTGCTGCTGATCGCTCTCTTTATCTTCTCCTGGTTCTTTACCCGCAGCATCAAGAAGCAGATCTTCTCCCTTGAGCCGCGAGAGATCGGCCTGCTGGTTCGCCAGCAGAAGGCGATGATGGAGTCTATTTATGAAGGGGTAATTGCCATTGACGATCGGCGGCGGATTGAAGTGATCAATCAGGCGGCGCGCAAGCTGCTGGGGCTGAGCCAGCCGGCCCGTGAACTGCGCGGACAGCTGATAAGCAAGGTGATTGATCCGGTCCCGTTCTTCGACACGCAGACGATGCTGGCGAAAGATACCCATGACGAGATTTGCCGTTTTAACGATCTCACGGTGATTGCCAGCCGGGTACACATCATGCTTGAGGGGTCGCTGCAGGGCTGGGTGATCACCTTCCGCGATCGCAACGAGATCGACTCCCTGAGCGCCCAGCTCAGCCAGGTAAAACGCTATGTCGATAACCTCCGTATTATGCGTCATGAGCAGCTAAACCGGATGACGACCCTGTCCGGCCTGCTGCATATGGGCCGCTATGAGGAAGCCATTGGCTACATTCAGGCGCAGTCGGAACATGCCCAGGAGCTGCTGGACTTTATCTCTTCGCGCTTCAGCTCCCCCACCCTGTGCGGCCTGCTGCTGGGGAAAGCCGCCCGCGCCCGGGAGAAAGGCGTCGAGCTGTGTTTCGACCCGGCCTGTCAGCTGGACAGACCGTTCCTGCCCCTTGGGGAGCAAGAGCTGATTTCGATTATTGGCAACCTGCTGGATAACGCCATCGAAGCGACACAGCGGTTACCGCTTCCCCATGCGCCGGTAGAAGTGCTGATAAAACTCAGCGACCAGGAGCTGATTATTGAAGTCGCTGACCAGGGCGTTGGCATTACACCGGAGATCCGTGACCGGATCTTTGAACGCGGCATCACCACCAAAACACGCGGCGATCATGGGATTGGCCTGTATCTAATCGAAAGCTATGTCACACAGGCTGGTGGCGCGATAGAAGTTGCCGATAATACGCCACGCGGCGCCATTTTCTCCTTGTTTATCCCGGCCACGGGAATTGCCCGGCAACTGGAAGACACCGACTATGCAACATGAACTTATCGACGTACTGATTGTTGAAGACGAGAACGAACTGGCGCAACTGCACGCGGAGCTGATAAGCAAACATCCGCGTCTGAGGCTGGTGGGCATTGCCTCGTCGCTGGCTGCGGCCCTGGCAGAGCTTGAAAGCAAACAGCCGCAGCTGATGCTGCTGGATAACTATCTGCCGGACGGCAAAGGTATCACGCTTATCAATAACCCCATGCTGGCCCGCGCCAACTGCTCGGTGATTTTTATTACTGCCGCCAGCGATATGGACACCTGCAGCCAGGCGATTCGCAACGGCGCTTTCGACTACATCCTCAAACCCGTCTCCTGGAAGCGCCTCAGCCAGTCGCTGGAGCGGTTTGTGCAGTTTGCGGAACAGCAGCGCGTATGGAAGATTGTCGACCAGCAAAACGTCGATTCGCTGTATCAGCTTCAGGCGAAAAACTACCGCCAGGACAACGGCAGTAAAGGCATTGAGGAAAATACGCTGGCGCGGGTGCAGTCGCTGTTTAACGACAAGGCAACGCACTGTTTTAGCGTGGATGAGGTGGTGAGTGAGACGGGGTTAAGCAAAACCACCACCCGGCGCTATCTGGAACACTGCGTGGAGGCGGGTTTTCTGACGGTGGAGATGCTGTACGGCAAGATTGGGCATCCAAGGAGGATGTACAAGCGTAGTGCGGTCTGATGAAACGTCCCCTCTCCCGGTGGGAGAGGGCAGGGTGAGGGCAACAGCCCGCACTATCTCAACACATACCCATAAAGCCGCTTAATCCCGTCGGCATCCTTCTCGCTGTAAACCCCCTGCAGCTCCGGCGAGAAGCCCGGCAGCAGGTTGATGCCCTCCTCCAGCGCCAGGAAGTAACGCTGTACCGCCCCGCCCCAGACCTCACCCGGCACCACGCACAGCACGCCTGGCGGATAGGGAAGCGCCCCTTCAGCAGCAATGCGCCCTGCGGCATCCCGTATGCGAACCAGCTCCACGTCACCGCGAATATAGGCCCGATTCGCATCCTGCGGGTTCATCACTACCTCAGGCAGGCTCTCCTTGCGGAACATCGCCTTCTGCAGATCTTTCACGTCAAAGCTGACGTAGAGATCGTGCATCTCCTGACACAGCTGGCGGAGGGTGTAATCCCGGTAGCGCACCGGATATTTCTGGAAGATCGTCGGCAGCACGTCCTCCAGCGGCGTGTCGTCTTCAATATGCTGTTCAAACTGTCCCAGCATCGCCACCAGCTGCGACAGCTTCTCGCTGCTTTCGGCAGGCGTCAGCAGGAACAGGATCGAGTTAAGATCGCATTTCTCCGGCACGATGCCGTTTTCGCGCAGGTAGTGCGCCAGAATCGTCGCCGGGATCCCGAAATCCGTGTATTCCCCGGTTTCAGCATCGATACCCGGCGTGGTCAGCAGGAGCTTGCACGGGTCGACAAAGTACTGCTCGCGGGCATAGCCCTCAAACCCGTGCCATTTGGCCCCCGGCTCAAAGCTGAAGAAACGCAGCTCGCTGGCGATGGCGTGCGTCGGATGATCCTGCCACGGCCGCCCCGCCACCACCGGTGGGATAAACGGTTTGATCATATGGCAATTCGCAACGATCGCCTTGCGCGCTTCAATCCCCAGTTCGACGCACTCCGCCCACAGCCGTCGTCCGCTCTCCCCTTCGTGGATCTTGGCATTCACATCCAGCGCTGCGAACAGCGGATAAAACGGGCTGGTGGAAGCGTGCAGCATAAACGCGTTGTTCAGCCGCTTGTGCGGGCAGAAACGCGCCTGACCGCGGATGTGGTTATCCTTTTTATGGATCTGCGACGTTTGCGAGAACCCGGCCTGCTGTTTATGCACCGACTGGGTCACGAAAATTCCCGGATCGTTCTCGTTCAATTCCAGCAAGAGCGGGGACGTTTCCGCCATCATCGGAATAAACTGCTCGTAGCCCACCCATGCGGAATCAAAGAGGATGTAGTCACACAGATGGCCGATCTTGTCGATCACCTGGCGGGCGTTGTAGATCGTCCCGTCGTAGGTGCCAAGCTGAATGATCGCCAGGCGGAACGGACGCGGCTCGTCGGCCTTCTCCGGCGCCGCCTCACGGATAAGATCCCGCAGATAGGCCTCGTCAAAGCAGTGGTCGTCAATCCCGCCAATAAAGCCAAACGGGTTACGCGCGGCCTCAAGATAAACCGGCGTGGCGCCCGCCTGGATCAGCGCCCCGTGATGATTAGATTTGTGGTTATTGCGGTCGAAAAGCACCAGGTCACCGCGGGTCAGCAGCGCGTTGGTCACCACCTTGTTGGCCGCTGACGTGCCGTTTAGCACAAAGTAGGTTTTGTCCGCGTTGAACACTTTTGCCGCGAACTTTTGCGCGTGCTTGGCGGACCCTTCATGGATCAGCAGATCGCCCAGCTTCACGTCGGCATTGCACATATCGGCGCGAAACACGTTCTCACCGAAGAAATCATAGAACTGTCGCCCTGCCGGGTGTTTTTTGAAAAAGGCCCCGTGCTGGTGGCCCGGACAGGCAAAAGTGCTGTTGCCCATCTCCACATACTGGCTCAGGGTGTCGAAAAAGGGCGGCAGCAGGTTCTCTTCGTAACGGCTGGCAGCGGTCTCCAGTTCCAGAAGCTCCTGTGCTTTACCCGAGATGACCGCCGTGGCGCCGTCGGGTACGTCCGCTGGCTCCTGCGAGAAAATAAACACCGGTAGCTGAAAGCCCGTGCGTTTCAACAGTGCAAGAATGCCGCTGCGACTTTCAGCTGTTGTGATGACGACGGCCGCCACATCGGTAAAATCAGTGTTGTCCAGCGTCACCTTTTCGCGGTGCGTAGACACAATGGAGAGCAGCTCGCGGCTGACGGCAATTTTCATGGTTTTCATAGGCGCAGTTACCCTCACCGGGCGGTGAGACAGGGAGGAGAAAATTCGCGCAATAATGTCACCTTTTATTTTGAGGTGCAAGAAGGAATCAGTATGCAAAAAACCAACCAAAACTACGGCCCGCGCAGCCCTGCCGTGCCATAATAATGCAAGATCAATGATTAAATAACAGGAGCTAACTTTGGTTATCGGGCCATTTATTAACGCAGGCGCCGTATTGCTGGGCGGCGTACTCGGCGCCGTGTTGAGCCAGCGGCTGCCGGAGCGTATTCGCACCTCCATGCCCTCAATATTCGGCCTGGCATCGTTAGGGATCGGTATTCTGTTAGTGATCAAATGCGCAAATCTGCCCGTGATGGTGCTGGCCACGCTACTCGGCGCGCTGATTGGCGAATTTTGCTATCTGGAAAAAGGCATTAACAGTGCGGTGAGCAAAGCCAAAAATTTGATAGCCAGACCGGGCAAGGCGAAACACGGCACGCACGAGACGTTTATTCAGAACTATGTCGCCATCATTATTCTGTTTTGCGCCAGCGGCACCGGGATTTTCGGTTCAATGCAGGAAGGGATGACGGGCGACCCGAGCATTTTGATTGCAAAAGCGTTTCTTGATTTCTTCACCGCCACCATTTTCGCCACCACCCTTGGTATTGCCGTGGCGGCGATTTGCGTCCCGATGCTGGTTATCCAGCTCGCGCTCGCCACCTGCGCCACGTTGATTCTCCCGCTCACCACGCCGGCGATGATGGCAGACTTCACCGCCGTCGGCGGCCTGCTGCTGCTGGCTACCGGGTTGCGCATTTGTGGGATCAAGATGTTTGCCGTGGTGAACATGCTGCCCGCACTGCTGCTCGCCATGCCGCTCTCCGCGCTCTGGACGCACTTTTTCGCTTAAGGATGCGGCGAAATGGTGAGAGATTGCGCAGTCTGTAACGAAAACAACATTTTTCGTTGACGCCACGGGGCAGATCGGGTTTAATGCGCCCCGTTGCCCGGATAGCTCAGTCGGTAGAGCAGGGGATTGAAAATCCCCGTGTCCTTGGTTCGATTCCGAGTCCGGGCACCACTATTTAGAAGAACCCGCCTCTGGCGGGTTTTTTGCTTTCGGTCTCTCCCCACCCTAGGGATCGTTCCCACCTGCGTCCAGCAGTTTGTTTTTAAAGATAAACAAACACGCCTCGTTAAAGTTTTCCGCCCCCAGACGTTCCGAGAGCGCCGTGCGTTTGCGATAAAGGCTTTTCACCGACGTATTCAGCTCATCGGCAATGACTTCTATCGACATCCCTGCCCTCAGCAACCGCAGCATGATCGCTTCGTGCGTGCTAAGCCGTAAGTTAAGCAGCCATTTGGTCGTCAGACGCCTGCCCTTCATATTGAGCACCAGGTTAAATAACGACGCCATATCCGGTGCTGTGAGCGACGTGTTCATAAATAACTTCATACTGAGAAGATTCTCCTCACGGTGTCGCATATCAAGCATAACGCAGCAGATGGTTTTTTTCGCTCTGGCCGGATGGCGTATCAGGTAATCATATAAACGGAGCGGAGAACGACTATCAATCAATACAGAATATTCATCTGCACCGTTATCAAATATGTTTCTGTCAACCGAATCGAGCAGGATAATATCCGGAAAAAATATCCGCATTCCCCTGACAAGGTAGCGATCCTGAGTCACTAACACTATTGAAGTTGCCACTAACCATCCCTTTTAGATTAAAGCAAGAACGATCCCCCGGAAAGAAGGCCGCCTTCGTTTTATAGCGCTGTTATATTAACGATAAATGTATTCTGGCTTTGGATATCCCTCAATACAGACATTGATGAGTAAGACTTCCTGTAGACTATCATTCAATGGCTGCCATTAATTATAAATAAAAAACAATCGCAGAAAAGTCACTTCCTTAAACATTAAGAATTTTTGTCATGAAACTTCCCAAACATGCACCAGAAAGTACTTTAATTGAAGCAGATAAACGTGATTTAAAATATATACAAATCTGTCACAATAAAAATAAAATCAATTAATTTCAATGATTTACAATTAAACAATGAATTTAAAATAAACACAAAAAGTCGTCCGTTACAGAATTATCTCAAAACTGAAAGGCCGCTATTCAGCATATTTATCCGGCAACATATCAGGTGTACATTACCTCCCATTCAGTCCACTGAGATGAGGTTCCATAATTACCTTTAAGTAAGTACCCCATAACGTTACTGCATTCAGATTTAATGTTCTCATTTATGGCCTTTAACGCTGAGTTTAAAGGCGGCCGTGCTATGCAATGGATTCATGATAAACAAATGGCAAATAGATATGGAAAGATCGCTTCGCTTCAATACGTTATTCTTTTATCGCACCCCAACATTATTGTTTCTGTTATTCCTCTTTCCTGTTCTGGCTCAGGCTACGGAGTCCGTTTATGAGCAACAGATTCAACAGGCGCGTAACGGTTATTACACGTCGTTTCTCGATTATCTTCAGCGTTATCAGCAGCAGCATGCCCTGACGCCTGAACACGTTGCGGACTGGTTACAGGTGGCGGCCTGGGCAGGTCATGATGACGAGGTTATTCAGGTCTGGCAGCGCTACAGCATTTATATGCCGCTGCCCGCCCGTGCCGTTGCTGCCGTCGCGCAATCCAGGCGAAATCAAAAAGCGTGGCAGCAGGCCCTGGCGCGCTGGAAAGAGGCGCTAAGCCTTGCGCCGGATAACGACGATTATCGTATCGGCTATATCAAAACCCTCGCCGATGCCCGCATGGACACGCTTGCCCTACAGGAAGCCCGACGGCTGGTGGAGGAAAATCCCTCTCAGGCACATCTTGAGACGCTCTCGTATGTCTGGTTACGCCAGGGAAAAAGCTGGGATCGGCTCTTAGCCGACACGCGCGCGCTGAATGTCACACCTGAGAATAAAGCGCTCCTCAGGGAGCTTATCGACGCGCTAACGGATAGCCGGGTGAACACCCCCGCACTCCAGCTTTCACAAAGCGTAACGCTGTCCCCCGCGGAGCGTCGCCGTCTTGAGCTGAATGCCGCAGCCGAAAGCGTTCGCCTTGCCGATGTGCCTGGCAGAACAGAAAAAGAGCGCCTGCAGCTTGCGCAAACTGCGCTGAATCGTTACGACATTCTGCTTTCTCGCTGGCAAAGCGAGCCGCAGGCAGCCGAAGATATCATACTTGCGCGTATCGACCGTCTCGGCGCGCTGTACGCCCATGCCGATTACCCGCAGGTGATTAGCGAATATCAGGATCTTACGGCAGCCCAGCATCCGGTGCCGGGCTGGGCCATCGGCTGGGTCATCTCCGCGTATCTGCAGGAGAAAAACGCGGCCGCCGCCTTCGCGCTCCTGCAACGCTATCCGCAATACGCTTCCGATCCGCAGGACGAGGAGCACGCGCTTTTCTACGCCTGGCTGGATACGGGACAGTATCAGTCCGCCCGCCAGTATGCAGAGAGCCAGACCCGCAACGTCCCCTGGACCCGTTACGATTTCGGTTCCCCTACCCCTCAGCCGAACGATCGGTGGCTTACCGGACAGTCGCTCCGTTTTAACTATTTGCTGGCGACGAATGCCCTGCCGGAAGCCGAAAAGCTGGCGCACCATCTGGCGACAACGGCGCCGGGCAATCAGGGATTACAGATTGACTATGCCACGCTTCTGCAGGCGCGGGGCCTGCCGCGCGCGGCCGAGCAAAAGCTGAAAAGAGCAGAGGCGCTGGAGCCATCGAATCTGGAACTCGAACAGCAGCAGGCCTACGTCGCGATGGATCTGCAGGAGTGGCGACAGATGGATTTACTGGCCGACGACGTGCTGGCTCGCGCGCCAGCCGATCGCAGCGCCAGGCGTCTCGACAGGCTCAGAACGGTCCACCACATGTCCGAGCTGCGCCTCAACGCGAGCAAGGGCTTGCACTCCGATAGCCCCGTCAGCGGGACGCACGACCTCAACTGGGACGCCACGCTCTATGGCCCGCCCGTAGCGGATAACTGGCGGCTGTTTGCCGGCACCCGCTTTGCCGAGGGTAATTTCGAAGAAGGTAAAGGCACCAGCCGTCACCTTTTGGGCGGCGTCGAGTGGCGGCCACGCGACCTCCAGCTCGAAGCCGAACTCTCCAGCAACCGCTATCACGGGGCAAACAAGCCGGGCGCTCGTCTCTCAACAACGTACTTCGTGACCGATAGCTGGCAGGTCAGCGGCAGCCTTGAACGCCTGTCGCGCACCACGCCCCTGCGGGCCTTACGCAACGGAATTAGCGCCAACCGGGGTGAAGGCGGGGTGCGCTGGTATCAAAACGAACGGCGGGAATACCAGTTCAACGCCGCCCTCAGCCGTTTCTCCGATCATAACCGTCGTCAGGAATACAGCCTCACGGGCAAGGAGCGTCTCTGGCAGACCCCGTCCCTGACGCTGGATCTCGAACCGGGGATCGCCGCCAGCAAAAACAGCCAGCGGAACACGCTCTATTACAACCCGTCGCGCGATCTGTCCGTGACGGCGGCCCTGGCCGTTGACCATGAGATGGTCCGCCATTACGACACCCTCTGGAGCCAGCAGTTCGTGGCGGGCGGCGGCAGCTACTGGCAGAAAAATCAGTCCGCTGGCGCCATCGCCCTGCTGGGTTACGGACAGCGCGTTCAGTGGAACAACGTCATTGATACCGGCGTGATGCTGAACTGGGATAAACGCCCTTACGACGGCAAACGCGAGAGCAATCTCTCCGTCGCGTTTGACGCGACTTTACGCTTTTAAGGATGAATATGCTGAACACACGTTTTTCCGTGAGCCTGATACTTATCGGCTGGCTCTGCCTCAGCGCGAATGTCTGCGCGCAGGCGATCTCGTTCATTGCGCCCAAAGCGCGGCCGCAGCTGGAGGCGAGCAAACCCTGGCCGCAGAACCAGTTTCTGGTGCTGGCCTACCACGACGTCGAAGACGACGCCGCCGATCAGCGCTACCTCTCCGTGCGCACCAGCGCATTAAACGAGCAGATAAGCTGGCTTCTGCACAACGGCTATCACGCCATCAGCGTGCAGGACATTCTGGATGCCCATGACGGGAAAAAAACGCTGCCGCCGAAAGCCGTTCTGCTCAGCTTTGACGACGGCTACAGCAGCTTCTACACCCGCGTCTGGCCGCTGCTTCAGGCATGGAACGTCCCTGCGCTGTGGGCGCCGGTGGGCAGCTGGGTGGATACGCCGGAAAATCAAAAAGTTAACTTCGGCGGCCTGATGACGCCCCGGGATCGCTTCGCGACGTGGGACATGGTGCGCGAGCTCAGCCGGTCTCCGTTAATTGAGATCGGATCGCATACCTGGGCCTCGCATTACGGCATTCCGGCCAACCCGCAGGGCAGCCGCGAACCTGCCATCGCCAACCGCTTTTATGACAAAGCCACGGGCAGCTATGAAACGGACCAGCAGTTCAACCAGCGGATCGGCGATGACGTTCGCAAAGTGACTGAAAAAATCACGCAGGTGACGGGCAAGGCACCGCGCGCCTGGGTCTGGCCCTATGGTGCCGCCAACGGCACGTCGCTCGCAATCGCCAGACAGCAAGGTTATCAGTTGGCCTTTACCCTTGAGGACGGGCTGGGGAACGTGCAGGATCTCGGCAACATTCCCCGTCTGCTGATCGCCGGAAATCCCTCGCTCAAGGCTTTTGCCAGTGCGGTAAGCCAGGTTCAGGAGCACGATCCCGTTCGCGTCATGCACGTCGATCTCGACTACGTTTACGATCCCGATCCGGCCCAGCAGACCCAAAACATCAACAGGCTGATCCAGCGGGTCTATGACATGAAGATCAGCCACGTTTTCCTGCAGGCGTTTGCCGACCCGCAGGGCGACGGCAGGATCAAGGCGCTCTATTTCCCCAATCGTCGGCTGCCGGTCCGGGCCGATCTCTTTAATTTTGTCGCCTGGCAGCTGCAAACCCGCGCGGGCGTGAAAGTCTTCGCGTGGATGCCGGTGCTCTCGTTCGATCTCGATCCTTCCCTGCCGCACGTGCAGCGCCGGGATCGTCAAACCGGCCAGCTGCGCGAAGCCTCCGAGCCCTATATCCGGCTCTCCCCTTGGGACCCGCAGGTTCGCCGGCAGGTAACGGACATCTATGAAGATCTGGCCCGCTATGCGAGCTTCAACGGGATTTTGTTCCATGACGACGCGGTGCTGACGGACGTGGACGATGCCGATCGGAACACCACTCGTCAGAAAAGCCAGACGCTTATCGGATTTACCCACGCCCTGACCCTGGCGGTGAAGCATATCCGTGGCCCGCAGATAAAAACCGCGCGCAATATGTTCGCCTTACCCATTCTGCAGCCCGAAAGCGAAGCGTGGTTTGCGCAGAATCTTGATGATTTTCTGGCGGAGTATGACTGGACGGTGCCCATGGCCATGCCGCTGATGGAGTCCGTTCCGGCAGACGAGAGCAATGCCTGGCTGACGCGTCTGGTTAAAGCCGTCGCCACCCGCCCCGGCGCGCTCGATAAAACTATTTTCGAGCTGCAGGCCAGGGACTGGGATAAGAAGCCGCAGCGCGCCGTTTCTGATAGCCAGCTTGCGCAGTGGATGCGCGTGCTCCAGCTGAACGGCATCAAAAACTACGGTTACTACCCCGACGACTTCCTCAACAACCAACCTGATATCTCACGCATCAGGCCTGAATTTTCTTCGTACTGGTACCCTGACAATGACTGATCGCATTATCGCCTTCTCTATTTTATGTCTGGTATTCGGGTTGCCATTAGGCGTGGCCGCTCTTTTTACCGGCGAACTGATTCTGGATTTTGTGTTCTTCTGGCCGCTGTTCATGTCGGTGCTCTGGATAACCGGCGGCCTCTATTTCTGGTTTCAGCTTGAACGCCACTGGTCGTGGGATAAAGACACGCCCGCCCCGACGCTCGCGGGTGAGCCGCTCATCTCCATTCTTATCCCCTGCTTCAACGAGGGAAGGAATGCCCGGGAGACCATCAGCGCCGCGCTGGATCAGCGGTATGAAAATATAGAAGTTATCGCCATCAACGACGGCTCGTCTGACAACACCGCGCAGGTGCTGCAGGAGCTTGCACAGGAACAGCCGCGCCTGCGGGTGATTAATCTCGCGGAAAACCAGGGGAAAGCGCTGGCGCTCAAAGCCGGCGCGGCGGCGGCGCGGGGCGATCTGCTGGTCTGCATTGACGGCGACGCCCTGCTCGATCGCGATACGGCAGCGTATCTGGTGGCGCCGCTGATTCAGTACCCCCACGTCGGGGCGGTCACCGGGAATCCGCGCATTCGCACGCGCTCCACGCTGATTGGCCGCATCCAGGTGGGTGAGTTCTCATCCATTATTGGGCTCATCAAGCGGACGCAGCGGATCTATGGCCGGGTCTTTACCGTCTCCGGCGTCATCGCCGCCTTTCGCCGACAGGCGCTGGCGGACGTCGGGTACTGGAGCCCGGACATGATCACCGAAGACATCGACATCAGCTGGAAGCTGCAGCTGCGCCACTGGGATATCTTTTTCGAGCCGCGGGCGCTGTGCTGGATCCTGATGCCGGAGACGCTGAAGGGCCTGTGGAAACAGCGTCTGCGCTGGGCCCAGGGCGGTGCGGAGGTGTTTCTGGTTAACCTGCGCAGGATTGTGCGCTGGGAGCATCACCGCATGTGGCCCCTGTTTATGGAGTACGCCCTGTCAACGCTGTGGGCCTTCGCGTACGCGATGACGGTGCTGTTATTTATCCTCAGCCATATCACGCCGATTCCCGCCAGGCTGACCGTGGAGAGCCTCTTCCCACCGGAGTTTACCGGGCTACTGCTGGGCGTGATGTGCCTGCTGCAGTTCCTGGTCAGCCTGTTCATCGAGCGGCGCTATGAACGGAAGGTGGCCAGCTCGCTTTTCTGGGTGATCTGGTTCCCGATGGTGTACTGGATGATTGGCCTGTTCACCACCCTTGTCGCATTTCCAAAAGTCATGCTTAAACGTCAGCGCGCCCGCGCGCGCTGGATCAGCCCGGACCGGGGAAAAGGACGCATTTAATGAACGAAAATACCTTAATTCTGACCGAACATCGGCTATTGCCACGTCTTTTCGATGCCGCGTTAACGCTGGTGGCGTGGGGAGGCTTTCTGTTTTTCCTGTATGCCAGGCTCTGGATGCAGTTAACCGATGAGAGTGACCACCGCTGGAGCGTGATTATTGCCTCCTTTAATACGGTGTTGATCTATTTACTGTTCGCCGCGCTCAACGGCTGGCTGCTGATTTTATGGTATCAGTACAATCGCCGCCGCGCCCACGTGAGAAGGCGCCAGCCGGGTTATTTTCACCAGGAGGAGCTGGCCCGCAGCTTTAATGTCTCACCGCAAATCATCTCCGAGATGAGCCAGTACAACCTGCTGACGGTCTATCATGACCAGATTGGCCGCATCATCGATCTGAAGATCAGCGAGCAGCTGGAAGAGGAAGAACAGTAACAAAAAGCCCCCGCAGGATACCCAGCGGGGGCTTTTTTATAGCGGGTGTGAACTACTTATCTTTAACCACGATCAGCGGCTCAATATCGCTCTCTTTCTTCACCACCAGCGAGTCATCGCCGCGCAGACAGGTCCCGCCGTAGTTGCCGCCCACGGTGAAGGTGCAGACCTGTATGTACTTACCGTCGACCTTCGGCAGGCACCACAGCTGCTGGTAGATGTTTTTACGGTCGACAAACTTGCCGCTGGATTTATCCAGCAGCTCGTCCTGGGCGCTAATCAGGTCGATATTGCTGCCGCAGCGTCCGGCGATCGGCTTGACGGCATAGCCGGTCTGCTTCAGCAGCTCGTTAACCTCAAAATCGGTGTCGAGCAGGTAGCGGTGATTCGGGAACAGCTGCCACAGCACGGGCAAGATCGCCTTGTTGCCGGGAATCACCGTCCACAGCGGTTCGAAGACCAGCACCTCCGGGCGCAGCAGAACGTCAATCAGGCGCACCTCGCCCTCGGGATGTCCGGTGCGGATCGGCACGGCGGCGTATTCGGTTTCGCTGACCTCGCGGATCTGCTCAATCGCCGTTTCCCACGCCCAGGTTTTCCACACGCAGTTGACGTGGCGACCTTCGTCGTCAATCAGCTGTCCGGCGGCATCCCAGCTGAGCGCCTCCAGCCCGTGCAGGATTTTGGTTTCGAAACCGGCCTGCATCAGCGAACGCTGAATAAAGAGCGCGTGATAGTCCTCTTCGACATCGTTGTCCTGCATGATGTGGACGAACGGCCGCGCGTGGCTGTGCTTCCAGGCGCCGGTCAGCTCTTCCAGCAGCCCTTCTGCCGGGTTATGCCCGTTGCCGCGATAGCCGTTTTTCACCCACTCTTCGAGAATCAGCCCGCCCTCGGTATGGCAGGAAGCGGAGTCGGCGTTGTACTCGTAGACCTTAATGCCGCGCTCATCCATGCAAAAATCCATACGACCGGTGATCATATGGTGACGACGCCACTGCCAGGAGAGGCGCAGGCGCGGCCAGAGGATTTTCGGGATGTCGAAAAGCGCCAGCAGGCTGTCGTCTTTCAGCACCTTGTCCGTCGCGTGCAGGTACATCAGATGCAGTTCGTTGGTGGCCTTGATTAGCTCCTGCTCGGCGCTTTCGGTAATGGTGAAGTACTGGCAGGGATCTTTGTTGATCACATGACCGTTGGCGCGGATATACGCCTGCTGCAATGCATCATTCTCGTTAAGCCATTTTCCGTCGAACTGACGCGTGTTTTTCAGCCGCGCGCCGCTGATTTTCAGCCGTTCGCCGTCGATTTCCGGCTGGGGAACGCTGTGTTCCGTGTCGTCGGTCTGGATCATCCAGCCGAGAATTTCCGTGTCGTTGAAGGTGTCATGGATTGTATAACGCCCGTTCTCCACGCTCAGACGCAGCTCGCGCGTCCACTGCTGCCCGAGCGGCAGCGGAGAGTGAATCACGTTCTGCTCCGCGATACGCACCTTATCGTCCAGAAGCTGGGTGATCACCGCCACGTGGCCGGTCTCATGAAACTCGCCGCCCTTTTGCCAGATCAGCAGCGCTCCGGCGCGCGGCGCGCGTTTTGAGCCGTTGGCAAAAGCCTGAAGGGGCAGAATGTTATCGTTCACCACCTGACGCAAAAAGCGCAGGGAGAAGATCTCCCACGCCATGCCGACGTCGGTAAACACGAAGCCATAGTTGAGGAACAGAAAACGGCGGGCGAACTCAACGCACTGCCACTTGTGGCCCATGTATTCGTTGCCGATATAGCTGCGAAAATCCGCGTCTTCCGGGTACTTTCGCGGGTCCAGACTGCCGTAATTTGAAGAGTAAATCGCCACACCACCGGGCGCATAGCCTAACAATGTCCCGAATGGCGCATCACTGCTTAACTTTCCTTTACGCATGTATCCAACCTAAAACAGGCAGGCGGCAATTTTTTAAGGGTTGTCGTCGTCTGCACGTTGTAATTAACCTGACAGAGGAACGTTTATCATACACCTGCGCGGCGCATTAATTACATGTTAAACAACCAGCATGCCGCAAAATGCCCGGGCGCAATCTCCTGCATCGCAGGCTCCTGCGTCTGGCAAACCGGCATGGCGTGCGGGCAGCGGCTGCAAAACTTACAGCCCGGCAGCGCGGACGCGGGGCCAGGAATGTCGCCGCGCAGGGTGGCGTCTTCAAGATTGCGAATGCGCGGATCGGGCCGTGGAACCGCCGCCAGCAGCGCGCGGGTGTAAGGGTGCGCCGGACGCTGATACAGTTCATTCGCCGGGGCCACCTCCACCAGTTTACCGAGATACATCACCCCAATGCGGCTGGAGATATGGCGCACCATGGAGAGATCGTGGGCGATGAACAGATAGGTCAGCCCCAGCTCCTGCTGCAGGTCCTGCAGAATATTCACCACCTGGGCCTGCACCGATACGTCCAGCGCCGAGAGCGGCTCATCACACAGCACAAATTCAGGATCCACGGACAACGCGCGGGCAATACTGATGCGCTGACGCTGCCCGCCGCTGAACTCATGCGGGAACCGTTCAAGGTGTTCGTGCTTCAGCCCCACCTTGTAGAGCAGCGTTTCCGTACGTTCCCGCTGTTCTTCCCGGCTGTAGCCGTGGATCTGCATCGGTTCGGCCACCAGCTGTCGCACCGTCATACCGGGGTTGAGCGACGAGTAAGGATCCTGAAAAATCGCCTGCATCCGCTTACGCAGCGGCTTAAGCTCTTTTTCACGGGCGTGGGCGATCGCCTGCCCGGCGAAGTGGATCTCGCCTGAGGTGATATCGAAAAGGCGCAGGATGGCGCGCCCGAGGGTGGATTTTCCGCAGCCGGACTCCCCCACCAGGCCAAACGTCTCGCCGGGCTGGATATCAAAGCTCACGCCATCAACCGCCTTCACGGCCATGCCTTTACGCAGCAAACCGCCGTTGAGCGGATAGTGCTTACGCAGATCGCGCACGCTCACTAATGGCGCCTGTTGTTCACTCATGCCTGAATCTCCTTGTCGGCCCATAGCCAGCAGGCGGCGCGATGGCTCTCTCCGGCGGTGTAAAATGCGGGCTGCCGTTCACACTGGGGCATGCGTTTCGGGCAGCGTTCCGCGAACGGACAGCCCGGCGGCGGGTTAAGCAGGCCAGGCGGCGAACCTTCAATGGGCGATAAACGTTGATTCACCTCATCCGGGCGCGGCAGCGAGGCCAGCAGCCCCTGGGTGTAAGGATGCGCAGGGCGATAAAAAATGTCCTCCACGCTCCCCTCCTCCATCACCAGCCCGCCGTACATCACCACCACGCGGCTGCAGACCTGCGCTACCACGCCGAGATCGTGGGTGATCAGCAGAATCGCGGTCCGGGTCTGCTGTTGCAGGCTTTTCAGCAGGCGCAGGATCTGTGCCTGAATGGTCACGTCCAGCGCGGTGGTCGGTTCATCGGCAATGAGAAGCTTCGGGTTGCAGGAGAGCGCAATCGCGATCATCACCCGCTGGCGCATCCCGCCGCTAAACTCGTGGGGATACTGGTCGTATCGGCGTTCCGCCTCGGCAATCCCTACCTGTTCCAGCATGGCGATCGCCGCCGCTTTGGCCGCTTTTTTGGTGAGTCCTTTGTTGCGCATCAGGATCTCAGCCATCTGCTTGCCGATGGTCAGCACCGGGTTCAGGGCTGTCATCGGATCCTGGAAAATCATCGCGATCTCGTTGCCGCGAATGGCGCGCATCTGCGCGGGGGTTTTCTGCGCCAGATCCTCATTCTGGAAGCGAATGCTGCCGCCGGTTATCCGTCCGTTGCTCCCCAGAAGCTGGATAATCGACTTGCAGGTGACGCTTTTCCCGCAGCCCGACTCGCCGACGATGCCGACGAGTTCGCCCGGCTGAACCTGAAAGCTCACGCCGCGCACCGCGTGAACCTCGCCCTCGCGGGTGCGGAACGTGGTTTGCAGGTTCTCAAGGGCTAATAAGTTACTCATCGCGATTCGCTCCTGGCTCAAAGGCGGTACGGAACACATCGCCCAGCACGTTAAAGCTGAACACCGTCAGCAGGATCAGAATGCCGGGGAACATCGCCAGCCACGAGGCTTCACCAATATATGACTGCGCATTGTTAAGCATGCTTCCCCACGACGCCGCAGGCGCCTGCACGCCCAGCCCTAAGAAGCTGAGCGTTGACTCCATCAGAATGGCCGAGGCGATATTGAGCGTGGCCGCCACGATAATGGTCGGCAGCACGCCGGGAATGATGTGGCGCGCGATAATGCGCAGCGGATGCTCTCCCGACGCGCGGGCATAAAGCACGTACTCACGCTCTTTCACGGACAGGGTTTCTGCACGCACCAGCCGCGACATGTTCATCCACGTCAGCAGGCTGATGATTAGAATGATGTTATCCACGCCCGGCTTGAGGTACGCATTCACCACCAGCAGCAGGAAGAAGGCCGGAATGGCCATCAGGATATCCACGGCGCGCATCATCAGGTTATCCAGCCAGCCGCCAAAATAGCCGCTCACCGTTCCCACCACCGTGCCGATAAGCGTGGAAAAGAGCATGGCGAGAAAACCGACCATCAGGGAGATCTGGCCGCCATACAGCGCGCGGGTAAAGTAGTCGCGGCCGTATTCGTCGGTGCCGAACCAGTGCGCGGCATCCGGCGGTAGCGTGCGTGCGCCGAGCGCCATTCGATCCGGATCGTACGGACTCAAGCCCGCACAGAGCGCGGCGACAACGAAAATAAAAAGCACAAACAGAGAGAACTGCGCCGGACGATTGCGGCGCAGCTGGTGACGAACCTGCTGCCAGCGTCTGCTCATCCGGGCTACCTCAGCGTACGAATGCGGGGATCGGCGAAGCGATAAAGCACGTCGGCGATCAGGTTTCCGACGATCAGCATCATCGACGAGAGCATGATGATCGCCATGATCAGCGGGTAGTCCAGCGAGGCGATCGACTGGATCCCGAGCAGCCCCATCCCCGGCCAGGAGAAGACGCTTTCCGTCACATAGGCCCCCACAATCAGCTCTCCGAACGACAGGCCGAACAGGGTAATCACCGGCAGCAGCACGTTTTTCAGCACGTGGCGGAACAGAATGCTGGAACGCGTGGCGCCGTAGGCAAGCTGGGTCTGCACGTAGTCGGCCGAGAGCTGCGAGATGGTGTTGGAGCGGATGTAGCGCACGTAGCTGGAGAGGTTGTAGAACGTGAGGGCAATACACGGCAGTACGCCGTGACGCAGCAGATCCAGCCCGTTGTCCTCCATGCCGATGGTGCGCATCCCCATGCTGGGGAACCAGTTAAGCTGCACGGCAAAAACGGTGATGAGCAAAATGCCGAACCAGAAAATCGGCACCGAGATGCCGATATAGGCGAACAGGTTCAGGAGGTGATCCAGCCAGCGGTGCTTAAATGCTCCCGCCAGCAGGCCCAGCGGGATCGCCAGCACGATCGCCAGCAGCAGCGACGCGCCCATCAGCCCCAGCGTGGCCGGAATGCGTTCGCCGATCATCTCCAGCACCGGGCGATGGTAAATCAGCGAATAGCCGAGATCGCCCTGCAGGACGTTTTTCAGCCACAGGACGTACTGCGTGACCAGCGGCTTATCCAGCCCCAGGCTCTGGCGAATACGTTCGATATCTTCCGGGGCCATACGCGGCGTAATGTACGCCGCTACCGGATCGCCGGGCGCGAGCTTGACCAGCAGAAACGCAACCAGTGAAATAAAGAACAGCATCGGCAGCAGCTGCAGCAGCCGACGCGTGAGGAGTGTGTTCACGACATGCCCTTACCAAAGCCCCGACCTGTCGGCCGGGGCAATCACTTATTTCTGATAGATTTTTGACAGATCCTGGAACAGATAGACCGGTTTCGGCTCTGCCTCCTGGGTGCCGCCGAATCGCTTGTCCACCGCGACGGTCGCATTGGTGTAGGCGATCGGGTAGTACGTCATGTCGTTTGCCACGGTCTGCTGAATTTGCTTGTAGATATCGGCGCGTTTCGCGGCGTCGGTTTCCACTGCGCCTTTATCCCACAGGGCATCAAACTGCGGATTTTTGTAGTGCGCGTAGTTATAGGCTTCGTTGCTCATGAACAGCGATTTATAGCCGTCTGGCTCTGAGCCCATGATGTAGCCGCCCAGGTTTAGCTCCCACGCGGTATTGTTCATATCGAGGCTGCGCTGGGACATCGCGTTGGAGTCCAGCGGCATCAACTCCACGTTCACCCCAATCCCCTTCAGAGCCTGCTGAATATAGAGCGCCATGCTCTCCTGGGTTTTGTTGGTGTTCACATACGCCAGGCGCAGCTTCAGATTTTCCGGCGCGCCGGACGCTTTAAGCAGCTCTTTGGCTTTTTGCAGGTCAAATTTGTACTGCTCGACGTCATCCGTCTTGTAAAGCGTATCGGGCGTCAGGAACGAGGTTGCCGGTTTGGCGTAGTCCAGCGAGGTAAACGCGGTCTGGGTGAGCTCGTCTTTGTTGATGGCATACGCGATGGCCTGACGCAGCGCTTTGCTCTTCATCACCGGCACGTTCTGGTTGAACGTCATATAGGCCAGACGACCTTCCGGATAGACCACGAAGTCAAACTTACCGGTATTTTTCAGGCGGTTCACGTCCTGCGGGTCAACCATCTTGAGGTTGATTTCACCGTTTTGCAGCGCAAGGTTGGCGGCGTTGCTGTCTTTGGCGAAACGGTAGGTGACCGAATCAAGCTTCGCTTTTCCGTTCCAGTAATCGTCAAAACGGGTCAGGGCGTAATATTGCCCGGCGCGGTACTCTTTGAATTTAAACGGCCCTGAGCCTACCGGCGCATCGTTTTTGGTGCTCTTTTCCAGGTCGCCTTCACCGGCGAACACGTGCTGCGGGATCGGGTAGATCTGTACCAGAGTGCCGGTAAAGGCCGCGCTGACCTGCGGTAAGGTGAACTTAAGGGTACGGTCATCAACCTTGCTCACCTCAACAGGCTTGCCGCCGTAGGTGAACATGCTGCGGAAAAAGCTGTGCTGCTTGGCATCCAGCAGCTTATTGAACGTAAAGACCACGTCGTCTGCCGTCAGCGGCTGGCCGTCCTGCCATTTCAGGTTGGGTTTTAACTTCAGGGTATAGCTCAGGTTGTCGGCGGAGGGCGTCAGGCTTTCCGCCAGGCCCCATTCGATCTTACCGTTGTTGAAGCTATAGAGGGGAGCATACAGCGCCTGCATGATGGTTAACGTTGTGCGGTCGCTGGCATAGAGTGGATTAACGGCTAACGGGTCGCCGGAGGTAATTCCAATAATTAGCGAACCACCCTCTTTTGGCGCGTCGTTTTTTGCCGCTGAGGGCGTATTTGTCTCTTTATTTTTCGCATCATCACAGCCAGCCAGGCCTAACGCGAGCAAAACGACCACCGCCGATAACAGAAGCTTGCGCATCTCACTAACTCCTTGCCTTATAAAGCGTTTATTACTGCATCTTTTATTTATGTTGAAGCATCATATTCAGCTTTATCGGTTTACGCATTAATTATGAAAATGCGATTTTCGATTAAGCTTATGCCGGATTTGTTATATATAAGCGCCATAAGGAATAGCGGTTAATTGATTGCGCTCGCAACGTTAAACGGTTCACAAATCTCCTGCTACACTGCCTCAACACATCACTCAAAAGGCAGGCCAGCATGTCAGACAACACGTATCAGCCACCAAAAGTGTGGGAATGGAAAAAGAACGGCGGCGGCGCGTTCGCCAACATCAACCGCCCGATTTCCGGCGCGACCCATGAGAAAGATCTGCCCGTGGGCTCCCACCCGCTGCAGCTTTACTCTCTCGGGACACCGAACGGCCAGAAAGTGACGATCATGCTCGAAGAGCTGCTGGCGCTGGGCGTGACGGGCGCGGAATATGACGCCTGGTTAATTCGCATCGGCGAGGGCGATCAGTTCTCCAGCGGGTTTGTTGAGGTGAACCCGAACTCGAAAATACCGGCACTTCGCGACCACTCCACGAACCCGCCAACGCGCGTATTTGAATCCGGCAATATCCTGCTCTACCTGGCAGAGAAATTCGGTCACTTCCTGCCGAAAGATCCGGCGGGACGCACCGAGACGCTGAACTGGCTGTTCTGGCTGCAGGGTGCGGCGCCGTTCCTCGGCGGCGGTTTTGGTCACTTCTATAACTATGCGCCGGTGAAGATTGAGTACGCGATTGACCGCTTCACCATGGAAGCCAAACGCCTGTTCGACGTGCTGGATAAACAGCTGGCGCGCGGTCGCTACGTGGCGGGCGAGGAGTACACCATCGCGGATATCGCCATCTGGCCGTGGTTCGGCTGCGTGGCGCTGGGCAGCGTATACAACGCCGCCGAGTTCCTGGACGCCGGGAAGTACACCAACGTCCAGCGCTGGGCGAATGACGTGGCGAATCGTCATGCCGTTAAGCGCGGACGTATCGTTAACCGCACCAGCGGCGAGCTGAACGAGCAGCTCCACGAGCGCCACGCGGCGAGCGACTTCGATACCAATACCGAAGATAAACGTCAGGCGTAATGTTCAGCTGGGCGGGTTCCCGCCCGGCAACTGAGATCCCTGCCCAGGGCATGATTAGCTTAAAGGTTGAGCCGGTATTGCTGGCACTATCTGGACGTTTTTCTCGCGTGAGAAACGACGTCTCAACCGACAGCAGTCACAAAGGATCTGTTATGAAACTTATTAAAACAACGCTGGTTATCAGCGCCCTCATTTTTTCCACCTCGGGAATGGCCATCGACAAAACCGCCGCTGGCGCGGTAGCAGGTGCGGCAATTGGCGCGGCCACGGGCAAAGATCTGAAATCGACCGTTGGCGGCGCCGTCGTGGGCGCAGGCACAGGTGCCATGTTCAAAAACGGCGACAAAGGTAAAGCCGCGCGTAAGGGCGGCGCGGTAGGGGCTGCCGTAGGCGCAGGTGCAGCAGCGGTTACCGGCAAGAGCGTGCTGAAAGGTGCGGCCGTTGGTGCGGGCACGGGTGCGCTGATTGGTGAAGCGACCCACTGAGGCGATGTGCCACCTTCCGAACCGGTATGAATAAAAAACCCAGCGATCGCGCTGGGTTTTTTGTGTTTTCTGAATCAGATACGCGCATGTTCGAACAACCGACGCGCGGCTGGCGTTAACCCTGACATATGAATGCAGGCATGCACCATTCCCGGCAACCGTTCACAGCGTACTGGCACCCCCGCCTCCTCAAGCCGCAGAGCATAGGCTTCAGCCTCATCGCGCAGGGGATCGTATTCACAACTCAGGATGGTTGCTGGCGGTAACCCCCTCAGCGAAGCCATATGCAGCGGTTCGGCATAGGGATGACGACGGTTTCCCAGATAGTTTTCCCAGCAAAACGCCATCGCATCACGCGTTAAAAAATAACCTTCAGCAAATTCACAATAGCTTTCGGTCGACATATCGCGACTTAACGCCGGGTAGAGCAGCAACTGATGCTCTATATGAGGCCCGCCGCGCTCCCGTGCCAGCAGCGTTGTCGCGGCAGCAAGATTGCCGCCTGCACTGTCGCCGCCCACCGCCAGACGGGTCGCATCTATCCCCAGAGGCGCGGCCTGTTCACTGGCCCAGCACAGTGCCTGATAAACATCTTCTAACGGCCTTGGGAAGGGGAACTCCGGCGCCAGACGGTAATCTACGGAGAGTATTTTCCGGCCAGTAGCATTAGCCAATGCCTGACAGGGGCGATCGTACAACGACAGCGATCCCAGACACCATCCACCGCCGTGAGCAAACAGCATTGCAGGCTGCGCAATTTCAGCGTCTGAGGCAGCAGGCGTATAGGCGCGAAGGCCGATAGCGTAGCCATCATCGGCGATCACAACGTAATGTTGAATGGTGCCACCGGTTTCTTGCTCGCCCTGCAGCCGCAACAAATCCACGTCGGTGGCGGCACGCAGGTCGGCTAACGACGCCGGTTGCGGCGTGCCCGATGATGCAGCCAGAAAGTCAGCAATGTGTTTATCAAGCGGCACGATCGGTGTCCTCTGAGAGAAAGGGTACGATTAGCCCAATAAACGCCTCATGGCACTCTTCGGTAATAAAATGCCCGCAGTCGGCCACCGTCTCACCCCGCAGATCCAGGGCATTGCCCTGGAGGGTTATCAGCGGCGCATCGCGCGTCGCATGCTCGGCTCCCACCGTCAGCACCGGCATGGTTAAAGGCGTTTGCGCGCGGCGCTGGTTCTGCCGGATGGTTTCCGGGATCGCTCGATAATAGTCAAAGCCTGCGCGCAGTCCTCCAGGTGTCGAATAGGCGTCGATATACACCTTTGCAGCCACCCGCTCGCGGCGATGTGCCCAGCGGTCGAAAATAAAGCTGAGATATTGTGATTCACGCCCGTGGGTTAGGGTTTCGGGTAAATCCGCCAGCTGGTTAAACATGAAGTGCCAAAGAAAAATGTTCTCTTCCGGTGCGACGAAAATCGTCGGCGGCGGAGCCAGGCCTGGGATAACCGCTTCGGTCAGCACAAGACGCTCCACCGCATCCGGAAAATCGCTTGCCATGGCGTAACCAATCCACATGCCAATATCGTGGCCCACTATGCGGTACTGTGAATGCCCCAGTTGCGCCATCATGGTATGCAGGATGGCGCCAACGCGTCCGGTGTCATAGCCGTCGCGCGGTTTATCGGAATCCCCGATGCCGGGTGGATCAACCGCTATCGCCTGAAACCCCGCCGCCGCCAGCGCCTGCATGACGTAACGCCACGTATACCAGGTTTGAGGCCAACCGGGTATCAGCAGAACCGGTTGGCCTTTGCCCGCCACGACGCAATGAATTCGTTGTCCTTCCACTTTCGTATAGACATGTTCCGCCCTGAGATCCTGGTTCAGGATCCCATCATATTGTTGTTCCATAAGAATTCCCTGTAATGTGACGGTTTAGCGAATGCCGAGTAATGCGTTGATTTGCTGAGGGTTAACTGGCGCAACGGCGAAATCATCGAAGACTTTATCGGTGATGTGAATAATGTGGTCGCGGATGAACGCTGCCCCTTCTCTGGCACCATCCAGCGGATTTTTCAGACAGCACTCCCACTCCAGGGTTGCCCAGCCGTCATAATCGTATTGGGTCAGCTTCGAGAAAATGGCCCTGAAATCAACCTGGCCGTCGCCCAGTGACCGGAAACGTCCTGCACGATCCACCCATGACTGATAGCCACCATAAATACCCTGACGACCGGTCGGATTAAATTCAGCGTCTTTCACGTGGAACATGCTGATAACGTCCTTATAGATATCAATAAATTCCAGATAGTTAAGCTGCTGAAGCACCATATGGCTTGGGTCAAAAAGTATCCGGCAGCGAGGATGCTCTTTCACCCTTTGATAGAACATTTCAAACGTTACCCCATCATGCAGATCTTCACTCGGGTGGATCTCATAGCAGAGGTTAATGCCCTGCTCGTCACAGGCGTTGAGCACCGGCATCCAGCGCCTGGCCAGCTCGTCAAAGGCGGTTTCAATTAACCCTTCCGGGCGCTGCGGAAACGGGAACAGATAGGGCCACGCCAGCGAGCCAGAGAAGGTACCCAGATCGCTGAGGCCAAGCCGCGCGGAAGCCTTAACCGCCATCAGCAGCTGTTGCCGTGCCCACTCGCCGCGGGCCTGTGGGTTGCCGTGTACTTCCGGCGGCGCAAAGCTGTCGCATAAGCTGTCGTAAGCAGGATGTACCGCCATTAGCTGGCCGAAGATGTGGCTGGTCAGCTCACTCACGACCAGGCCATGCTCCGCCAGCATACCGGTAAGATCGTCACAATAGGTCTGGCTTTCCGCCGCCGTCGCGACGTCGAACAGCCGACGGTCCCAGGCCGGGATTTGTAATGCCTTAAAACCGGTTTCCGCTGCCCACCGGGCTATCGCAGGCAAATTATTGAATGGGGCCGCATCATCGCTGAACTGAGCCAGATGGAGAGAGGGACCTTTGAGGGTTTTCATCGTATAATCCTATTGTTTGTCGACTGACAAACAATAGGATTAAAGCCGGATAACCTCAAGCAAAAATTATAAATTCATTGGTAATCCAGATGATTTAGGCGATCCTGTTTCACTGAATTCAGGACCAACCGGAGCAACAAAATGGCAGGCAGACCGCGCCAGTTCGATCGTGACCAGGCGCTTATCAAAGCGCGCAACCTGTTCTGGCGACAGGGTTATGAAGGAACCTCAATGTCGGATCTGGTGGCAGAGCTGGGGATTGCATCGGCACGGATTTACAAGGCGTTCGGTTCAAAAGAACAGCTCTTTCGGGAAGCGATTGCCGATTACGAAAAACAGGAAGGCGGTTTTGCGGATCGGGCCTTATCTGCAGGGGGCAACGTGCGGGATACCATCCAGACGCTGTTAATGGATGCGGTTCACCTGTACTGCCATCCGGATTTGCCGCAAGGATGTATGGTGGTGGCCTCTGCAGCCAGCGTCAGTGCGGAAAATGAAACGCTCAAAACCTGGCTGGCACAGCATCGCCTGCAGCGTACGCAGCAGATCATCGATCGTCTTCACCAGGCAGTGCATAACGGTGAACTGCCGGATACGACCGATGCAGAGAGTCTGGGAGACTATTTTGCCGTCTTTTTACATGGTTTGTCGGTGCAGGCCAGGGACGGTGTTCCGGAATCTCGTTTGCAGGCGGCGGTTAAGCAAGCGCTTAGCCTGCTGCCGCATTGCTGAGTGCGAAGCATCAATGATGATCGTCGTACTGATGCTCAATCACCATCCCTTCCGCCACGCTCGCCACATGCCGCGCACGCGGGTGATAAACCGGAGCAGGCGCTGGCGCGGCATAGACAGTTTGTGACGGTGCAGGCGCGACGGTTACCGCCTGCGGAACCGTGGTGGATGACGGGACAATCACCACTTTATAACCGCTCGGGACATCCACGGTGACGCTTTGCGCCATTGCTGAATTACCCATAGACAAGCCTGCCATGACGGCCAATACAATATAGGACTTTTTCATAGACTGTATTATTTCCGGTAAAATAAGAAAATTAATAATTTCGGGAGGAGCTTAAGGCTATATTAATTCCCATCGCCGTTACAGTGCAGAAAATGCCAAATATATTGTTACATTAACATATGAAAATAATAACGTAGGCCGGGCAAGGCGCAGCCGCCGCCCGGCAACATAAAACAATCTTAATTAATCGCGATATGACCTTCCGGCGTATTTATCCAGCGCGGCGCTTTCAGCGTATCGGCGTAATATCCCACCAGCTCACACAGCAAATCCTCTATCACGCGCGCCATCTCCTCTGGCAGGGCGCGGCCGAGGAGCAACTGGGTTAAGACCTTGCAGTATTGCCCGAGCCGACAAGGGGCATTCCCGGAAGCCGTCTCGCAAATCTGATTAATACTTAATATCCCGCGCTTTTTGCCGTCCGGCCTGTTTCATCTGACGCTTGTCCTGACGGCAGTCGTGATTACTCTGGTTATTGTTCGCCACGCAGGTCTGCTTCACCTGCCGTGACGCGTCGCGGGTTTCCTGCCTGACATCACGCGACACACGCCGCTCCTGCGCCTGCTGGGTGGCGCTGACAGATACCGAAAACAGCACAAGAAACATGAAAGATAGTACAGGGATGACGGACAACGATCTGTTCATAGCAACACCTCATAGAAGAGAGCCCAGAACGTCAGGGGGGTTAGCAAAAGAATAGCAGTTTCAGCGCGCGCTGAATGAGGAAGGCGTTAATAATGCAAGGCCGCACAAGGCGGCCTTGCAACGTTGCGTTATGCCGTCAGGCGGAACTTCTGCACCGAGCGCTGAAGCTCTTCGGTCTGACGCTCCAGCGCCGCCGCTGCTGCAGAAACCTCCTCCACCAGCGAGGCGTTTTGCTGCGTAACGCCGTCCATCTGGGTAATGGCAATTCCGACCTGCGAAATGCCCTTACTCTGCTCCTCAGAGGCCGAGGCAATTTGCTTCATAATGGTCGTCACTTCCGTCACGTCGCGCAAAATCGCATCCATGGTGGTGCCGGTGTCGCTCACCAGCTGCGCCCCCTGCTCAACGCGGGAAACGGAGTCGGTAATCAGCCCCTCAATCTCTTTGGCCGCGTTGGCGCTGCGGCTTGCCAGGTTGCGGACTTCACCTGCCACCACGGCGAAACCACGACCCTGTTCGCCCGCGCGCGCCGCTTCAACCGCCGCATTAAGTGCCAGAATATTGGTCTGGAAGGCAATGCTGTTGATAACGTTAGTGATTTCAGCAATTTTCTTCGAGCTTTCCGAAATGCCGCTCATGGTGGTTACCACCTCTTCCACCAGCGAGCCGCCGCGGCTGGCCGTGGTTGAGGCCACATCGGCCAGCTGGCTGGCCTGACGCGCGCTTTCCGCGTTCAGCTTCACCGTGGCGGTCAACTGTTCCATGCTGGCTGCCGTCTCTTCCAGCGCAGCCGCCTGCTCTTCGGTACGGGAAGAGAGATCGTTGTTACCGCTGGAGATTTCCGTCGCGCCGCGCCAGATATTTTCACTGCCGGAGCGAATCGTACTGACCGCTTCGCGCAGGCTGTCCTGCATAGCGCTCAGCAGCGGTACCAGCTGTCCCACACAGTTGCGGCCGAACGGCTCAATCGGCTGGCTGAGATCGCCCTGGGCTATCTGGCGGAACTGCTGGCGAATGCGAGCAAGCGGTTTGACCAGCATCGCGACCAGGTAACGGTCGGTGAAAAGCAGGATCAGCAGGCCGATAATCGTAGCGACGATAATCACCGTGCGGGTCATGCTTGTCAGGCCATCCACTACCACGCGGGTGCTGTCGAGCGACTTCGCTGCGGCATTGTTGAACTCCTCAGCGGCCGCACCAAACGCCCGGCTCAGCGGCGGCGTGACGTTGTTGGCCTGCTGGCGATACGCCTCCAGAACGCCCTGCTTCGCCTGCTGCATTTGCGGCGTTACGCCCTGCTCGAGCAGCGCCTGCCAGGAGCCGATCACCCGGGAAGAAACCTGCTCATCCATCGGACCGGGGGAGATCGCTTTCATCTCGGACAGTTTTTTACCCATGTTATCCAGCGCCTGTTGGGCAGGAGCCAAATCGGGCGTGCCGCCTGCGGCTTTGACTTCCATAGCGCGGCTCAGTCGGGTCACGAAGCGGAAATATTGATCGTTACCCTGGCTGAGTACCGTCATCTGTTTAACCAGCTGGCGATCGACTTCATTACCATCTGAAACGCGAGAAAGGGACCAGGTGCTGTACAACCCAACGCCCGCCCACATTAAACAAAAGATCCCGAGAATCGTCAGCATGACGAAGCGGATCGTGAAATTACGGAGCATATTCATAAGTCTTCCTTGCCGTGAGGGTGAGTTCGCCCAGAGGCGAGTACTACTCTCGTTATCGGCAGGAACGAGGGAAATTATAACGTTTTGTGATCATTTTTAATTAGCGTGGCTTCACTGGTCGCACAGCTACCGTTAACCATTATGCCCGCGCTTAGTGATGTAATTTGTGATGTGATAAGTTCAGAATGAAAACGTTGTTTCGAAAAAATTCATCGATAAGAAAGGAGACATCATGTCCTGGCACCCTTACCCCGGCCGCTATGAGAATATGCAATACCGTTATTGCGGCAAAAGTGGCCTGCGCCTGCCCGCGCTGTCGCTGGGACTGTGGCATAGCTTCGGCCACGTCCAGCCTCTTGATGCCCAGCGCGCGCTGCTGCGAAAAGCCTTCGATCTCGGCATCACCCATTTCGATCTCGCCAATAACTACGGACCTCCGGCGGGTAGCGCGGAAGAGAATTTTGGCCGCCTGCTGCGTGAGGACTTTGCCGCGTACCGCGACGAGCTGATTATCTCCACCAAGGCGGGATACGACATGTGGCCGGGGCCGTACGGTTCGGGCGGTTCACGCAAATATTTGCTCGCCAGCCTCGACCAGAGCCTGAAGCGTCTGGGCGTCGAATACGTGGATATTTTCTACTCCCACCGCGTGGATGAAAACACGCCGATGGAAGAGACGGCCTCTGCGCTGGCCCACGCCGTGCAGAGTGGTAAAGCGCTGTATGTGGGTATTTCCTCCTACTCGACCGAGCGCACGCTAAAAATGGCCGAGCTGCTGCGCGAGTGGAAGCTCCCGCTGCTGATCCACCAGCCGTCCTATAACCTGCTTAACCGCTGGGTCGATAAGACCGGCTTGCTGGATGCGCTGGAAGCAAAGGGTACGGGGTGTATCGCCTTTACCCCGCTGGCGCAGGGGCTGCTGACCGGAAAATACCTGAACGGTATTCCTGAAGGTTCACGCATGCAGCGCGAAGGAAATAAAGTGCGCGGCCTGACGCAGAAGATGCTCACCGACGCCAACCTGAGCAGCCTTCGCCTGCTGAATGAGATGGCGCAGGCGCGCGGACAAACCATGGCGCAGATGGCGCTAAGCTGGCTGCTCAAGGATGAACGCGTAACCTCCGTGCTGATTGGCGCGAGCCGCCCGGAACAGCTGGAAGAGAACGTTCAGGCGCTGGAAAACCTGCGCTTTACGGAGGACGAACTCAAGCGAATTGACCAGCATGTTGCGGACGGGGAGTTGAATCTGTGGCAGGCGTCGTCGGATAAATAGTGCGGTCTGATGCCCTCTCCCCTCACCTTATCCCCTTTGGGGAAGAGGGCGGGGTGAGGGGTAAGGTGTACTTTATTTCTTACTGATCTTATCCAGATACCCCATCACAAACGCAGACAGCACAAACGTAAGGTGGATGATGACGTACCACATCAGTTTATTATCCGGCACGTTCTTCGCGTCCATAAACACGCGTAACAGGTGGATAGAGGAGATTGCCACAATCGACGCGGCCACTTTATTCTTCAGCGACGAAGCATCCATTTTGCCCAGCCAGCTGAGCTTCTCTTTACGCTCGTCGATATCAAGCTGGGAGACAAAATTCTCGTAGCCGGAGAACATCACCATCACCAGCAGCCCGCCCACCAGGGTCATATCCACCAGCGAAAGCAGAACCAGAATCAAATCCGCTTCGGCAATGGAAAAAATGTTCGGCAGAACATGCCAGATTTCCTGAAAGAACTTAATCGTCAGCGCGACAAGTGCCAGCGAAAGGCCAAAATAGACGGGGGCCAGTATCCAGCGAGAGGCGTACATGGCATTTTCAAAAAAGCGTTCCATAGAGTCCTGTTTGCAAAAGAAACGAGCGCCCAGTATATCTCAACGGCGCTGACTGTTTGCAATACTCAACAGTACGTCACTCAGACGTTATCCGGGTTAACCTCGGGACGTGCGTACTCCGGCCAGACAAGCGCCACCAGCTCAGGATAGGCTTCCAGACTGAACTCACGAAAACACTGCCGCAAATTTAATACGTCCAGATCGGAATAAGAGACCTTTTCGCCGTTAAGACAGCGTTTTTTGATATTGTCATAATATTTATAGACTGCTGAATTCAGATCGCTACAGCGACGCTGCGCCTCAAACAGTCCGGGCGTGTCATTAATTTCCGACATTTTCATGCGCTTAATTGTCGCATGTAAAAAGTCGATATATTCGTGGTTCACCCGCCAGTACCAGACAGGCGTAATGGAGTTCATCAATACAGAGAAATGGTCTTCACCTTCCTCTTTTGTCATCAGTTCAGGTTGCGGGGGTTCACTGGTGTCTTTCGACACTTTGGTTTTATTGAACTCCTGCATCAATAAAAGCACACCAGCGGTCAGTAATAGTAATGTGATGACCGTAAAAAAGATGCTGTTCATGGGTAGGCTCCATTTTTTTTGATTTTAAATTTGCCTCATGATATTGTCAACGAATCTCACGCCTTTACCAACCCCACCCTGTTGAAATTAAAGGAAATTAAAAATGCTGCCCGACTATCTCGTCCCGGCTAAGTACCACATCACGCCTGTGGAACAGCAACCGACGGAAGCAGAAAAAGAGGCCAGTTTCACTCAGGGGAAAAGAAAGCTCTCTGATTTTGAGCCCGATATATTAATTGGTGTTTCCCGAACTGGCAAATCCCGAAATATGTTGCTGGAAGAGCACGATCGCCATATAAAAGACCGCTTATTTCGCGCCATAAAAATTGAAGCCTTTGTCCACCTGCTTAATGACCTGCAGGCCGAGGGTGAAATAGATGCCCAGAAACTCAGTCAAATAATGGCCGAGAAAACCGAAGAAATTAATGAAGCGGGCAATGAAATTTGGCTTAATTTAATTACACGCGAAAAAAACAACCCAATTTTTTATAGTCTGGGGGAAGATTAACGTGGAAGAAGTTAAAAACAACGACGTTTATTTGACTTTAGATGATAAAAAAAGTGATGAATTTATCTTAAAGCAAAATCTCGATGCGCTGAGAAACACAAAAAATAACGAGATGACGCGTATTACACAAGACCTGGTATCGATCCCGGCGACGCTGGTTCGTCTGAAATGGCAGAATCGCCGTGAAATTTATCCGCTGCAGGTCAAAGAAGAAATTTATGGTGCCGTGATGAACGCCATCATTGAAGAGCGGCCAGAGCTGAAAGAGAAGCTTCTCGGGCGTCTTGAGGCCAATTATCAGTATCTGCTTGCCAGAGAAATCGCCACCCTTCGCCTGACGCGCAAGCTGTCAGACGGTGAGTACCGTACTTCTAACGTCACCTGTGTGGCGCTTGATGAGAACGCTCTGGCCCCCCCTTCTACCGCCCCGACGGATAACAAAAACGCATAAACCGACAGGCATAAAAAAAGCCGGCTTCCGCCAGCTTCTTTTCATTTCGAGGCCGCTTTCTCTTCGCCGACCAGTCCAATCTTCAGGTAACCCGCCTGATGCAGCGTGTCCATTACCTTCATCATGGTTTCATAATCAACGGTTTTATCCGCACGGAAGAAGACCGTGGTGTCTTTCTTACCGCCGGTAAGCTGCTCCAGCGCCGGGATGACTGAGTCAGCCGTCACGGGGTCGTTGCCGAGGAACATGGATTTATCCGCCTTCACCGACAGGTAGACAGGTTTCTCCGGGCGCGGCTGTGGCTGGCTGGAAGAGGCAGGCAGATTCACCTTCACATCCACCGTCGCCAGCGGCGCAGCCACCATGAAGATAATCAGCAGAACCAGCATAACGTCGATAAACGGCGTCACGTTGATTTCATGCATTTCGCCGTTATCGTCCAGATTTTCGTTTAGACGCATCGCCATACTATTAACCTGCGCGCAGTTTAGACGCCGCATGCACCGGCTTAACCGAGCTGGCATTCAGGTCGAGATCGCGACTTTGCAGCAGCAGAACCTGCGCAGCAACGTCACCCAGCGTGGCTTTGTAGCTGCCAATCATACGCGCGAAGATGTTGTAGATAACCACCGCCGGGATAGCGGCAACCAGACCAATTGCCGTCGCCAGCAGCGCTTCCGCGATACCCGGCGCCACGACCGCCAGGTTGGTGGTTTGGGTCTGTGCGATACCGATAAAGCTGTTCATGATGCCCCAGACCGTACCGAAAAGACCAATGAACGGTGAGATCGCGCCGATGGTCGCCAGATAACCATTGCCGCGTCCCATGTGTCGGCCAACGGCCGCAACGCGACGCTCCAGGCGGAAACCGGTACGTTCTTTGATGCCTTCGTTATCTTCACTGCCAGCGGAGAGTTCCAGCTCGTTCTGTGCTTCATTCACTAACAGGGTGGTCAGGCTTTTCGCGTGGAAGGATGAGGTCATATCTGAAGCCTGATCGAGAGAGCGGGCTTCGGCCAGCTGCTGCTGTTCCCGCTTAAGGCGACGCTTCTGCGAAAGCAGCTCGGCGCTTTTGCTGAAGAAAATAGCCCAGGTGACAACGGACGCCAGAATCAGGCCGACCATGACAATCTTAACCACGATGTCAGCATGCTGATACATGCCCCAAACGGAGAGATCCGTCTGCATCAAATTATTACCCACTCTGTATCTCCAGGACGCAAATCACAAAATCTGAGCGTAATCATATCAAAACGTCGCCGAATTGATAGTCGTTCTCATTAGTATTTACATGGTGCCGTAATTTTCGCTCACTTTCCTTGCGCTTACGCAGTAAAAATTTCTTATGCGTATTTTTGCTAATATTTTCTGCTTATTCGATAAGCCTCGGGGTGCAGTTTTTTCCAATCGTGGTAGTCTGGACGTCCAGACGTATAAAACAGGGTTGGCGAACATGACAAAGAAGCATCTTGATACCACGCTGGTACAGGCAGGACGCAGCAAAAAATATACCCAGGGATCGGTCAACAGCGTGATTCAACGCGCCTCCTCGCTGGTGTTTGACACCGTTGAGGAGAAAAAAATCGCCACGCGCAACCGCGCGAAAGGCGGGCTATTTTATGGCCGTCGCGGCACGCTAACCCATTTTTCCCTGCAGGAAGCGATGTGCGAGCTGGAAGGCGGCGCGGGCTGCGCGCTGTTCCCGTGCGGGGCGGCGGCGGTCGCCAACACCATTCTGGCGTTTGTGGAACAGGGCGACCATATCCTGATGACCAACACCGCCTATGAACCCAGCCAGGATTTCTGCACCAAAATCCTCAGCAAGCTCGGAGTAACGACCGGCTGGTTCGACCCGCTGATTGGTGAAGGCATTGCCGAACTTATTCAGCCAAACACGCGAATTGTGTTCCTGGAATCTCCGGGATCGCTCACCATGGAAGTTCACGACGTGCCGGCTATCGTGAAAGCCGTGCGCAGCAAAGCGCCAGAGGCGATCGTGATGATCGATAACACCTGGGCGGCAGGCGTGCTGTTTAAAGCCCTGGAATTCGACATTGATATCTCGATTCAGGCGGCAACGAAATACCTGATAGGCCACTCTGACGGCATGATTGGCACTGCGGTCTCCAACGCGCGCTGCTGGGATCAGCTGCGTGAAAATGCCTACCTGATGGGCCAGATGGTGGACGCGGATACAGCCTACATGACCAGCCGCGGTATCCGCACGCTGGGCGTTCGTCTGCGCCAGCACCATGAAAGCAGCCTGAAGGTGGCCGAATGGCTGGCGCAGCATCCGCAGGTTGAGCGCGTGAATCATCCCGCGTTCCCGGGCAGTAAAGGCCACGAATTCTGGCAGCGTGACTTTACGGGCAGCAGCGGTTTGTTCTCGTTCGTACTGAAAAAGCGGCTGAATAACGACGAGCTGGCGAGCTATCTGGATCATTTTACCCTCTTCAGCATGGCCTACTCCTGGGGCGGTTTTGAATCCCTGATCCTGCCTAACCAGCCGGAACAGGTTGCGGCTCTGCGCCCCGGCGGAGAAGTGGACTTCAGCGGTACCCTGATTCGACTGCATATCGGTTTAGAAAATGTTGACGATCTGATTGCCGATTTAGCAGCAGGGTTCGAGCGTATCGTGTAGAGTGCTGGCTGAAAATGTACTTCCTGGACGCTTTTGTGGACACCGCAAGTAGAAAAGTCTGCATGAGTTGCGCCCGGGATCAAACCCGACGGGCGAATAAGGGAGTACAATAGCGCTATATCTGCTGTTCCACAGGAAAGTCCATGGCTGTTATTCAAGATATTATCGCAGCGCTCTGGCAACACGACTTTGCCGCGCTGTCGGACCCTCACGTCGTCGGTATCGTTTATCTCGTGATGTTCGCAACTCTGTTTCTGGAAAATGGATTACTGCCAGCCTCTTTTTTACCCGGTGACAGCCTGCTTTTACTGGCCGGGGCGTTAATCGGCAAAGGCGTTATGGACTTCACGCCCACGATGGTTATTCTCACCTCCGCCGCCAGCCTGGGCTGCTGGCTGAGCTATCTGCAGGGCCGCTGGCTGGGCAATACTCGCGTCGTGAAAGGCTGGCTGGCGCAGTTACCGCATAAATATCATCAGCGTGCGACCTGCATGTTTGACCGGCACGGCCTGCTGGCGCTGCTGGCGGGGCGTTTCCTCGCGTTTGTTCGCACGCTTCTGCCTACGATGGCGGGCATTTCCGGTCTGTCAAACCGCCGCTTCCAGTTCTTCAACTGGCTGAGCGCCCTGCTGTGGGTGGGTGTAGTTACCACGCTCGGATATGCGCTAAATATGATCCCCTTTGTGAAACACCACGAAGATCAGGTGATGACATTCCTGATGGTGCTGCCGATGTTCCTGCTGGTGGCAGGGCTGGTGGGGACCATCGCGGTGGTGATTAAGAAGAAGTACTGCAGCGCGTAACCCCCTCACCCTCTTCCCACAGGGGAGAGGGGAAAAAGCCTAAGCTCCCTGCATCGTTCTAATACGTGACGCATCCTCTCCCGGCGTGACGCCAAAATAGCGCTTAAACTCCCGACTAAACTGCGACGCACTTTCGTAGCCCACGCGCATCGCCGCCGCGCTGGCCTTCATGCCGTCGTGGATCATCAGCATCCGCGCCTTATGCAAACGGTAGGTTTTGAGGTACTGCAGCGGCGAGGTGCTGGTCACCGATTTAAAATTATGGTGAAACGCCGAAACGCTCATGTTTGCTTCCGCCGCCAGCTGGTCGACGCTGAGGTTTTCCGTGTACTGGCTTTCGATGCGCTTGAGCACGCGGCTTATCAGGCTGAAGTGGGTCTGTCGGCTCACCAGGGCCAGTAACGCCCCGCCCCCCGGGCCCAGCAGCACATGGTAGAGAATTTCGCGGATAATCTGTTTGCCGAGAATACGCGCGTCCAGCGGCCTCTCCATCACGTCCAGCAGACGCTCAATGGCGCAGAGGATCTCTTCCGACAGCGTCGCCGAGTTAATCCCGCTCGATGCCATCGATGGCTGGAAGAGTTCATCTTCACCAATCTCCATCAGCAGCTCCTGCAGCTGAAGAATATCGACGTTGACGCGAATACCGGCTAGCGGAACGGCCTCTGTCGCGAAGGTTTCACATTCGAAGGGTAAAGGAACCGTCAGAAGCAGATATTCATTGGTGTCGTAGCGGAACACGCGCTCGTTGATATAGCCAATTTTATGGCCCGAGAAGAGAAAAACGATGCCAGGCTGGTACATAACCGGCGTGCGCGTACCGGGCTGCGTGCCATAAAGCAGGCGAATGTCAGGAAGCAGGTCACTGACGCCATTTTCTTTATCTATCAGTCTTTTAATCTGCGCAGTGAGCTGACGGCAGATAGCCTCACGGTTCATATTACGTTACTCCGGGTACGGTTTCCGACGTTAACAGTGTGCGTGCTTTTCCGCGCTTTCTCCAGCGCTCTGTAGAAATGGGCAAGACATCGGCAGAAATGTGCATTGAGAGGATAGCCCCGGACGGCCACAATGAGCAGCATCAGGTAGCCCTCTGCGCCACCACGGTTTTTCACCCACTAAAGGGAACGAGCAATGAACAACTTTAATCTTCACACCCCAACCCGCATCCTGTTTGGTAAAGACGCTATCGCCGATCTGCGCGCGCAGATCCCTGCTGACGCCCGCGTACTGATCACCTACGGTGGCGGCAGCGTGAAAAAAACCGGCGTGCTGGATCAGGTTTACAGCGCGCTCGACGGTCTGGACGTGCGTGAGTTCGGCGGCATCGAGCCAAACCCGTCCTACGAAACGCTGATGAACGCGGTGAAAATCGCCCGCGAAGAAAACATCACCTTCCTGCTGGCCGTCGGCGGCGGCTCCGTGCTGGACGGCACCAAATTCATCGCGGCGGCAGCGCACTACGCTGACGGCATCGATCCGTGGCACATCCTGGAAACCCGCGGCAGCGACATTAAAAGCGCCATTCCGATGGGCTCCGTGCTGACACTGCCAGCGACCGGTTCTGAATCCAACAAGGGCGCGGTGATCTCCCGTAAAACCACCGGTGATAAGCAGGCCTTCATGAACGAACACGTTCAGCCTGTATTCGCGATCCTGGATCCGGTTTACACCTACACCCTGCCTGCGCGTCAGGTGGCGAACGGCGTGGTCGATGCCTTTGTTCATACCGTTGAGCAGTACGTAACGTATCCGGTAGATGCCAAAATTCAGGATCGTTTCGCGGAAGGCATTCTGCTGACGCTCGTCGAAGAAGGTCCGAAAGCGCTGAAAGAGCCGGAAAACTACGACGTGCGTGCCAACGTCATGTGGGCCGCAACGCAGGCGTTGAACGGCCTGATCGGTGCTGGCGTACCGCAGGACTGGGCAACCCATATGCTGGGCCACGAGCTGACGGCAATGCACGGTCTGGACCACGCTCAGACGCTGGCCGTTGTGCTGCCTGCCCTGTGGAACGAAAAACGGGATACCAAGCGTGCCAAACTGCTGCAGTACGCAGAACGCGTGTGGAACATCACCGAGGGTTCTGACGATGCGCGGATTGATGCCGCCATCGAAGCGACCCGCAGCTTCTTTGAAGGTCTGGGTGTGCCAACGCGTCTGTCCGGCTACGGCCTGGACGGCAGCTCCATCCCTGCCCTGCTGGCGAAACTCGAAGAACACGGCATGACCCACCTGGGCGAGCACGGCGACATTACGCTGGACGTGAGCCGTCGTATCTACGAAGCGGCACGCTAAGCGTTTTTGTCCTCCCGACTTTCGTTTTTTGACATTTCGTCCAGACTTAATGCACACCCCATCGCCGGAGTCTCCCTCCGGCGATGCGCACCTGAAGGAGGAAAAATGGCAAACCAAACCGTAATCAAGCTGCAGGACGGCAACGTGATGCCCCAGCTGGGGCTAGGTGTATGGAAAGCCGGTAACGACGAGGTCGTCTCCGCCATTCATAAAGCCCTGGAAGTCGGCTATCGGTCGATTGACACCGCCGCCGCGTACAAAAATGAGGACGGCGTAGGTACCGCACTGGCCAGCGCCGGTGTCCCCCGCGATGAGTTATTCATCACCACGAAACTGTGGAACGACGATCAAAAGCGTCCCCGCGAAGCCCTGCAGGAGAGCCTGGAAAAGCTCCAGCTCGATTTCGTCGACCTGTATCTGATGCACTGGCCGGTTCCGGCCATCGACCATTACGTTGATGCCTGGAAAGGGATGATTGAGCTGCAGAAACAGGGGCTGGTGAAAAGCATCGGCGTCTGTAATTTCCAGGTTCATCATCTGCAGCGGCTGATTGACGAGACGGGCGTCGCGCCAGTGATTAACCAGATCGAGCTGCACCCGCTGATGCAGCAGCGTCAGCTTCACGCCTGGAACGCCACGCATAAAATCCAGACCGAGTCCTGGAGCCCGCTGGCGCAGGGTGGTGAAGGGGTATTCGATCAGAAAATTATCCGCGAGCTGGCGGATAAATACGGCAAAACCCCGGCGCAGATCGTCATTCGCTGGCATCTGGACAACGGCCTGGTGGTGATCCCGAAATCGGTCACGCCATCGCGCGTCGCCGAGAACTTCGACGTCTGGGATTTCCGTCTCGACAAAGACGAGCTGGGTGAGATTGCGAAGCTGGATAAGGGCAAGCGGCTTGGGCCGGACCCGGATCAGTTTGGCGGATAAATAAAAAACCCCGGCTTGCCGGGGTTTTTTATTTTACGCTTTACGTTTGGCTGGCTTCTTCATCGTCGCCCCACCGTTCGAACGCTGATGCACAATCGGCGTGTGCCTGGTTAGCGCCGGGCGCGTATTGCGATTCTGGCGACGCGCTTCGCGCATCTCCTCCAGCGTCGGGGCCGGAACCAGGCAGTCGCGACGCGAGCCGATCAGGTGTTTTTTACCCATTTCTTCCAGCGCCTGGCGGATCAGCGGCCAGTTTTTCGGATCGTGGTAACGCAGCAGCGCCTTGTGCAGACGACGCTGTTTATCTCCTTTCGGCACCACCACCTCTTCACTCTTGTAGCCAATCTTACTCAGCGGGTTCTTGCCGGTGTAATACATGGTCGTCGAGTTGGCGAGCGGCGACGGATAGAAGTTCTGCACCTGATCCAGACGGAAGCGACGCTGCTTCAGCCACAGCGCCAGATTGACCATGTCCTCATCGCGCGTGCCCGGGTGCGCGGAGATGAAGTACGGGATCAGATACTGCTCTTTGCCCGCCTGCTTCGAGTAGGTGTCGAACAGCTCTTTAAAGCGATCGTAGCTGCCCATGCCCGGCTTCATCATTTTCGACAGCGGGCCTTCCTCGGTGTGTTCCGGCGCAATCTTCAGATAGCCGCCTACGTGGTGCGTCGCCAGCTCTTTGATGTAGCGCGGATCCTCTACGGCGATGTCATAACGCACCCCGGAGGCGATCAGGATCTTCTTGATGCCCTTCAGGTCGCGCGCGCGGCGATAGAGGTTGATCGTCGGCTCATGGTTGGTGTCCATATGCTCGCAAATGCTCGGATAGACGCAGGAAAGGCGACGACAGGTTTGCTCCGCGCGCGGTGACTTGCAGCGCAGCATATACATGTTTGCGGTTGGGCCGCCAAGGTCGGAAATCACGCCGGTAAAGCCCGGCACCGAGTCGCGAATCGCTTCGATCTCATTGATGATCGAATCTTCAGAGCGGCTCTGGATAATACGGCCTTCGTGCTCGGTAATGGAGCAGAAGGAACAGCCGCCGAAACAGCCGCGCATGATGTTGATCGAGAAGCGGATCATCTCATACGCCGGGATACGGGCGTTGCCGTACGCCGGGTGCGGCACGCGCTTGTAAGGCAGCGCAAAGACGCTGTCCATCTCTTCGGTGGAGAGCGGGATCGCCGGCGGGTTGATCCAGATAAAGCGCTCGCCGTGCTTCTGCATCAGCGCGCGGGCGCAGCCAGGGTTGGTTTCATGGTGCAGAATACGGGACGCGTGCGCATAGAGTACCTTGTCGGCCTTCACCTTCTCGTAGGACGGCAGCAGCACATAGGTCTTTTCCCACGGTTTCGGGCGCGGCGGCTGCACGACGATAGCCTTCGCTTCCGCTTTTTTCGGCTCAACCGGCTTGTTATCGGCACAAGGTAGATCTTCGCCGTACGGGTGCGGGATCGGGTCGATTTTGCCCGGCATATCAATGATGCGGGAATCCACCCCGCTCCAGCCCGGCAGCGCTTCTTTCACCATAATGGCGGTATTGCGCACGTCGCGAATGCTGCTCACCGGTTCACCCTGCGACAGACGGTGCGCCACTTCCACCAGCGGACGCTCACCGTTACCGTAAATCAGCATGTCGGCTTTGGAATCCACCAGCACCGAGCGGCGTACGGTATCTGACCAGTAGTCGTAGTGCGCGGTGCGGCGCAGGCTAGCCTCGATGCCGCCCAGGATCACCGGCACGTCTTTCCAGGCTTCTTTACAGCGCTGGGTATAGACCAGGGTTGCGCGGTCGGGGCGTTTACCCGCCACGTTATCCGGGGTGTAGGCGTCGTCATGACGCAGCTTGCGGTCGGCGGTATAGCGGTTGATCATCGAGTCCATGTTGCCAGCGGTCACGCCGAAGAACAGGTTGGGTTTACCCAGACGCATAAAGTCGTCTTTGCTGTTCCAGTCAGGCTGGGAGATGATCCCCACGCGGAAGCCCTGCGCTTCAAGCATACGGCCACAGATGGCCATACCGAAGCTCGGATGGTCAACGTAGGCATCGCCCGTGACCAGAATAATGTCGCAGCTGTCCCAGCCCAGTTGGTCCATCTCTTCCCGGGACATCGGCAGGAACGGCGCCGGTCCAAAGCAGGCCGCCCAGTACTGGGGCCAGGAGAAGAGGTCACGATCCGGCTGGATCAGGGAAATTGCGCTCATAATGCTTCCGAAGAAAAAATAGACAAAAGGAGCGGGATTATACGCTGTTCATCCGCCAGAATTGAAGAAAAGGATGCAGCAGACAGACAGATATTCGTGGAAGCCGTTAAAATACAGTGCCCTGATAATTTTGAATCATAATATTCACTATATTTTCCGGTGATTTGCTCCGGAACGTGTTATTGCGCGGAGTTCTGTCGTGAAGCCCAACGATTCGTTACATGTATCCCAGCTGCGGGTTGTCCTTCACCTCTGCGGTTTTCTGGTTCTACTCTACAGCCTTTCCATGCTGCCGCCGATGGTTATCGCCCTGCTGAATAAAGAGCGGACCTACTTTGCCTTTCTGACCACCTTTTTAACCTTTTTTACTCTCGGAGGGCTAGCCTGGCGGGCAACCCGTCACGCCGGCATACAGCTGCGCACCCGCGACGGTTTTGTGATTATCGTGCTGTTCTGGCTGCTGTTTTCATTGATTAGCGCCATGCCGCTATGGATGGATGACGGTCTACAGCTCTCCTTTGCTGACGCGCTCTTTGAAGGGGTTTCCGGGATCACCACCACCGGGGCAACGGTGATCGGGGACGTCAGCGCCCTGCCCAAGTCGTACCTTTATTACCGCGCACAGCTGAATTTCATTGGCGGGTTAGGCGTCATCGTGCTGGCCGTCGCGGTCCTGCCGCTGCTGGGCATCGGTGGCATGAAGCTCTATCAGTCAGAGATGCCGGGGCCGTTCAAGGAGGAGCGTCTGACTCCCCGCCTTGCCGATACCGCGCGCACGCTGTGGGTGACCTACTTCGCGCTGGGCGTGGCCTGCACCCTGGCCTACTGGCTGGCGGGAATGTCATTTTTTGACGCTCTCTGTCACGGGCTGTCGACCGTGTCGTTGGGTGGGTTTTCCACCCGCACCGAGAGCATTGGGTTTTATGACAGCCACGCGATTGAGCTGGTTGCCGGGGCGTTTTCACTGCTCTCCGCGTTTAACTTCACCCTCTGGTACGTCGCCATTGTCAGACGCACCCTGAAACCGATTCGCCGCAGCCCGGAGGTTAAATTCTTTCTAAGCGCCGCCGCGGTGATTATTGTCATCACCGCCTGGCAGGTCTGGCATGCCGGGATGTACAACGCCACGGATAGCCTGGTGCACGCCTTCTTCCTTGCCAGTTCGATGATGACCGATAACGGCCTTTCGACAGCCGACTATGCCCAATGGCCCGCACACACCATCTTCCTGCTGTTGAGCGCCAGCTTTTTTGGCGGCTGCGTAGGCTCGACCTGCGGCGGGATCAAAGCCCTGCGTTTTCTCATTATGTTCAAGCAGAGTATTCAGGAGCTGAACCAGCTGGCGCATCCGAGAGCGCTGCTGAGCATTAAGGTGGGCAAAAGCGTGGTGAACGAACGCGTCCTGCGCTCGGTATGGAGCTTCTTTTTTCTCTACGTAATGATCACGGGCTTTTTTGTCTGGTCGCTCAATCTGATGGGCTACGACCTGTTTACCTCTTTCGCAACGGTTGCCGCCTGCATCAACAACATGGGGCTGGGGTTTGGCGAGACGGCGTCGACGTTCGGCACGTTAACAGAGGGGGCAAAACTGCTGATGTGCGCGGCGATGATCTTAGGGCGTCTGGAAATTTACCCGGTGCTGATTCTGTTCTCGCGCTTTTTCTGGCGGGCATAAAACATTCCCGGCGAACCGGGAATGTGAGGATTAAGGTGCAGGGTTGATCAGCATTTGCCCTACGGAGCCCCTGTCCATCATCTCCAGCGTCTGGCTGTGGAACAGGAACGGGAAGTGCGGCCACGAAGGCTGACCATAGTAGACAAGCAGTTCAACCTGACCGTCCACCCAGACGGTATCTTTCCAGCCGCGATCTTCCGGGAACGGCATCGCACCGTTGACGTTGCGGATCAGGAATGCCACACCTTCAATATGGAACGACTGCGGCATATCTGAACGGACCGTCCAGCGCTCCCAGGTGCCCTGCTGCGCGGTAATGTCGATGCGGTTGACGTCCCACAGCGCGCCGTTGATCCCCGGGTCATCGCCCAGGCTGATATCACGGCTGCGCACCGGCGAGCCGCTCATGATCTCCTGCGGCAGCAGACGCATTGGCAGGCTATCGGTCACCAGCGGCAGCAGACCGGTTGGACGCAGGGTCAGCACCAGGGTCGAGACAAGTATGCTCGACGGTTCAAAGAACCCGCGAATACGGTCAACAATGCTCGCCGCTTCACCGCAGGTCAGCGACACTTCATCCCCGTTGGTCATATCCACAAGAATTTCGCGACGTTCACCCGGCGAGAGCGCCAGCTGTTTAACGGAAACCGGCGCCGGTAAAAAGCCCTGGTCGCCGGAGATCACGTGCAGCGGACGGCCATCGCTCATTTGCAGCTGATAGCGGCGCGAGTTGGAGGCGTTGAGCAGACGCAGACGCACCCAGCCGCGCGAGACTTCGACATACGGGCTTTGCGCGCCGTTGACCAGCAGCGTATCGCCGACGAAGCCCCCGCTGCCCGGCTCGCTGTATTCCGGCGTACCGAAATTATCCAGACGTTTGTCCTGGATGATAATGGGGAAGTCATCCACGCCGTAGTGATTCGGGATCGGCAGAGATTTGCTGACCTCATCTTCCACAAGCCACATGCCGGCCAGGCCGTTATAGACCTGCTGAGCCGTGCGGTTAGGCGTGTTGGCGTGATACCACAGGGTTGCCGCGCTCTGGCGAATCGGCAGAACGGGCGCCCAATCGGCGCTGGGTGACATCATTCGCGCCGCGCCGCCAATTAACGGACCAGGCACCTGTAAGCCGCTGATGGTCATGGCGACATTTTCAGGGGTACGGTTGCTGTAGATGAGCTTTACGTCATCGCCACTCCACACGCGTATGGTCGGCCCAAGGTAACGTCCGTTAATGCCCCAGACCGGCGCGCGCGTTCCCTGGGTAAAGGACCAGTGGCTACGCTGCAGCGTCAGGAAAAGCGGCTGACCGCGACGGGATTCAATTAATGGTGGAATAGGCAGCGGCTGTTGCTGCCCGGCGGCGCTGGCTGTCAGCGGCATCGCACCCGCACAAAGGGCGATCCCCGAAGCCTGAATAAACTGACGCCGACTGAGTGACATATAAGCTCCATCTGAAACGACTAACAACGCGGGAATTCGTTTTCCCTTCAACGCCGGATTAAATCTTACCGGCGGCTTCTCTCTCTGCGACTTCTTTGTCGAGCTGCGCAATATGCTGAGCCATCAGCTCACGGCAGTGCGCAGCCAGCTCGCGCACCTGGTCTTTACCGTATTTGCTGGTATCGACGGGTGGCAGCATTTCGACAATCACCAGCCCATTATTCAGGCGGTTAAGATTAATCTTATTCGAAGTATTGGAAACGCACACAGGAATAATTGGAACACCTGCCGCAATTGCGGCATGAAACGCACCGGTTTTAAACGGCAGCAGGCCACGGCCACGGCTGCGCGTTCCTTCCGGGAACATCCAGATTGAGATTCTGCGCTTTTTAAAATGATTCACCACTTCCGCAATGGTGCTGTGCGCTTTAGCACGGTTGTTACGGTCGATCAGCAGGTTACCGGTAAGCCAGTACAGCTGACCAAAAAACGGGATCCACAGCAGGCTTTTTTTCCCCACCGTCACGGTCGGTGGAAGCACGATATTCGAGGCCGTTACCATATCGTAATTGTTCTGATGGTTAGCGATATAGATGGCGTTACCGAAATTCTCCGCCCCTTCAGGCAGACGTTTTTCAACCTTCAGACCAAATAGCGGCGCAAGACGCCCGAACATATGGCCAAAGGTGGCAACATGCTTCGGATTACGCGGGCTGAACAGGCAATAAATAGAACCGAAAATACAGACCAGAATGCAGTAGATAACGGTAAGAATAAGACGAACAATATATAGCATAGCGACCTCTGAAGCCCCAACAGCTGACAATTATACTTCACCTGTGGCCAGGTAAGGACTTTATTACGAGCGCGTATTGTTAATCGCAACGCATGAATTAACAACGATTTTACGGGAAATTTTATTGAAATTCCCCCTCCGGACAGAGGGGGATATCACGGCATTACTCTTCGCTGTCACCCGCGGTGCTTCGTGCAGGAGAGTCAATCTCCACGCGGTCGATGCGCTGCAGGCCGCGCATCAGCGAGCCGCGGCGACCGCGCTCACCCACCACTTTCTGCAGCTCTTCCGGACGCAGTTTAATCTTACGCTTGCCGACGTGAATGGTCAGCGTGCTCTGCGGCGGCAGAAGGAAGAGGTGCGCCAGGCCATCTTCGCCTTTCGCGGCCTCCGCCGACGGGATGTTGATGATCTTGTTGCCCTTGCCTTTTGACAGCTCCGGCAGATCGCTGACCGGGAACATCAGCATACGTCCGGCGGTAGTGATCGCCAGCAGCATGTCGCTTTCGTTCTCAATCACCAGCGGCGCCATCACGTGGGCGTTGTCCGGCAGGCTGATCAGCGCCTTACCGGCACGGTTACGGGAGACAAGATCGTTGAAGGTACAGATAAAGCCATAGCCCGCATCGGACGCCAGCAGCAGTTTCTGGTCATCGGCCTCCATCAGCATATGGTCAACCGTCGCCCCCGGCGGCAGCGTCAGCTTGCCGGTTAGCGGCTCGCCCTGCCCGCGCGCGGAAGGTAGCGTAATCGGGTCGATGGCATAGCTGCGGCCAGTGGAGTCGATAAACGCCACCGGCTGGTTGCTCTTACCTTTCACCGCCGCTTTGAAGCTGTCGCCCGCTTTGTAGCTCAGCCCCGGCGCGTCGATATCGTGGCCTTTGGCGCTACGCACCCAGCCGCTCTGCGACAGAACAATGGTCACCGGCTCGGACGGCTGCATGTCGTGCTCGTTCATCGCCTTCGCTTCTTCGCGCTCGTGCAGCGGAGAACGACGGTCGTCGCCGAAGGCATCGGCATCGGCCTGCAGCTCTTTCTTCAGCAGGGTATTCATCTTGCGCTCGGACGCGAGGATCGCCTGCAGCTGATCGCGCTCTTTTTCCAGCTCGTTCTGCTCGCCGCGGATTTTCATCTCTTCCAGTTTGGCGAGATGGCGCAGCTTCAGTTCGAGGATGGCTTCAGCCTGGGTTTCGCTGATGCCAAAGCGCGACATCAGCGCCGGCTTCGGCTCGTCCTCGGTACGGATGATCTCAATCACTTCGTCGATATTGAGGAACGCCACCAGCAAACCTTCAAGGATATGCAGGCGCTTAAGCACTTTCTCCAGACGATGGTTCAGACGACGGCGCACCGTATCGCGGCGGAACGTTAGCCATTCGGTCAGGATCTCCAGCAGGTTTTTCACCGCCGGGCGTCCGTCGAGGCCAATCATGTTCAGGTTGATGCGGTAGCTTTTTTCCAGATCGGTGGTGGCGAACAGGTGGTTCATCACCTGCTCCATGTCCACGCGGTTAGAGCGCGGCACGATCACCAGACGGGTCGGGTTTTCATGGTCAGATTCGTCACGCAGGTCGTCCACCATCGGCAGCTTTTTATTGCGCATCTGGGAGGCGATCTGCTCCAGCACTTTGGCACCGGAAACCTGATGCGGCAGCGCGGTGATCACCACGGCGCCGTCCTCTTTATTCCACACCGCGCGCATGCGCACGGAGCCGCGACCGTTCTGGTAGATTTTGCGGATTTCCGCGCGCGAGGTGATGATCTCAGCTTCGGTTGGGAAATCTGGCCCCTGCACGATATCCAGCAGCTCGTCGAGCGTGGCTTTTGGCTGCTCGATCAGAGTGATGGCGGCTTTCGCCACTTCACGCAGGTTGTGCGGCGGAATGTCCGTCGCCATGCCGACCGCAATACCGGTAGTGCCGTTCAGCAGGATGTTCGGCAGACGCGCAGGCAGCATCTTCGGCTCCTGCATCGTACCGTCGAAGTTTGGCACCCAGTCGACGGTTCCCTGGCCCAGCTCGCCCAGCAGCACTTCGGCATATTTAGAGAGACGGGATTCGGTATAACGCATCGCCGCGAAGGATTTCGGATCGTCCGGCGCCCCCCAGTTCCCCTGACCGTCCACCAGCGGATAGCGGTAAGAGAACGGCTGGGCCATCAGCACCATCGCTTCGTAACAGGCGCTGTCGCCGTGCGGATGGTATTTACCCAGTACGTCACCGACGGTACGGGCGGATTTCTTGAACTTGGCGGTGGCGTTCAGCCCCAGTTCGGACATCGCATACACGATGCGGCGCTGAACGGGCTTCAGGCCATCCCCGATAAACGGCAACGCCCTGTCCATGATGACGTACATGGAGTAGTTCAGGTAGGCGTTTTCCGTGAATTCATGTAGCGCGAGGCGCTCTGCCATATCGCTCATTACGTGTGATTCCTCAACTCAGAAACCGAAGGGTTTCAGGCAATATTGCCGCAGATACTACCTCATCTGATGAATTGAGTCACAAAGAAAAAGGGCCGCGTATGCGGCCCTTTTCGGGTTATTTGTTCAGCTTAATAACCTGCTTCACGTCGATTTCAAACTCGTTCCAGTCTTTATCGACTTTACCCTGCAGTTCAACTTTATCCTGCGGAGTGACGGTCACGCCGTTCCAGCGCTTGTGGTCAATCTCAACGACCACCGTGCCGGACTCATCGCGGAAGGTGTAGCGGTCATCTGACAGGCGCTCGGTAATGTTCCCGCGCAGCTTCACCCAGGCATCGTCCTTCAGGTCTTTCACTTTTGCCGCGGTGGTGAGGTTGGCGTTGTTATCGACAAAACCGCCCTGCTGAGTTTGCGTCTGGGTCTGTGTGGCCGATGGGCCAGTAAAACCGCCCTGAGCAGCAAAGACCGGCGCGGTGGTCATCATCATGATGGCAGCAATTGCAGCGAATTTTTTCATCTTCATCTCTCCCTTTAATGTCGTTTCGCAATCCATTTAACAGGGTAATCCTTAACAACTTCTTAAGGGGAAAATTTATTTATTTTTTCTGTACAGCAGACGCTCACAGAGGGTTTACTGGCGGCATCAAGGAGGGAACATGCGCATTTTACTGGTAGAAGATGACAAATTAATCGGCGATGGTATCAAGGCGGGATTAAGCAAAATGGGCTTTAGCGTGGACTGGTTTACCGACGGAAAAACCGGCCAGGCCGCGCTCTCCTCTGCGCCCTATGATGCCGTGGTGCTGGATCTGACGCTGCCGGAAATTGACGGTCTGGACATCCTGCGCGCGTGGCGCGAAAGCGGGCACGGCGAGCCAGTATTAATTCTGACGGCGCGGGATGCGCTGAACCAGCGCGTCGAGGGGCTGCGTCTGGGCGCGGATGATTATCTCTGTAAGCCGTTCGCGCTGATCGAAGTGGGTGCCCGCCTCGAGGCGCTGGTCCGCCGCAGCCACGGCCAGGCGCGTAGCGAGCTACGTCACGGGAAGGTCACGCTCGATCCGACCCGTCTCGTCGCCACGCTGGACGGCGAGCCGCTGACGCTCAAGCCGAAAGAGTTCGCGCTGCTGGAACTGTTAATGCGTAACGCAGGCCGCGTGCTGCCGCGAAAGCTGATCGAGGAAAAACTCTATACCTGGGACGACGACGTCTCCAGCAACGCCATTGAGGTTCACGTCCATCATTTGCGCCGCAAGCTTGGCAGCGAATTTATCCGCACCGTGCACGGTATCGGCTACACCCTGGGTGACGCATGAAACTGAGCCTGAAACTCCGCCTGACGCTTCTCTTCCTGCTGCTCTCTCTGACGGCATGGTTTGCCGCCAGCCTGGTGGCCTGGCAGCAGACCACCCACAAGCTCGATAAGCTCTTTGACACGCAGCAGATGCTGTTTGCCAAACGGCTGCTGACGATGGATCTGGACGAGATCCGCGCCCCCGAACGCATGCGTGACATCCCGAAAAAAGTAAAGCACGGTCGTCTGGATGACGACGCGCTGGCTTTTGCCATTTACGCCGTCGACGGCAAAATGCTCCTGAACGACGGTGAAAACGGGCGCGATATCCCGTACCACTATCGCCGCGACGGGTTCGATAACGGGCAACTGCAGGGCGACAACGACGAGTGGCGCTTCCTGTGGCTGACCTCACCCGACGGGAAGTACCGCGTGGTGGTCGGTCAGGAGTGGGAGTATCGGCAGGATATGGCGCTGGACGTGGTCAGCTCGCAGCTAACCCCCTGGCTGGTGGCGCTGCCCGTGATGTTGCTGCTGCTGGTTTTCCTCCTGAGCCGGGAGCTAAAGCCGCTGAAAAAGCTGGCGCAGACCCTGCGCTCCCGCTCGCCGGATGCCACCGATAAACTGCCGACGGAGGGTGTTCCTACGGAAGTGCGCCCCCTGCTCGACGCGCTGAATCATCTCTTCGCGCGCACCCAGGAGATGATGACCCGCGAGCGCTGCTTTACGTCCGACGCCGCCCACGAGCTGCGCAGCCCGCTGGCTGCCCTGAAGGTGCAAACTGACGTGGCGCAGCTCTCTCATGACGATCCGCTGGCGCGGGAAAAGGCGCTGATGCAGCTGCATGCGGGCATCGACCGCGCTTCCCGGCTGGTGGATCAGCTCCTCACGCTGTCGCGTCTGGACTCGCTGGATAGCCTGGACGGCGTAGAACCGATCGCGATAGCCGATTTGTTACAGTCCGCGGTAATGGACATCTACCCCCCGGCGCAGCAGGCGGGCATTGATATTCGCCTGAACATCCATGCACCAGAGGTTACACGCACGGGCCAGCAGCTGCTTCTGAGCCTGCTGGTGCGTAACCTGCTGGATAACGCAATTCGTTACAGCCCGCGCGGCAGCGTGGTGGACGTGACGCTGGACGCGCGAAGCTTTACCGTGCGCGACAACGGCCCAGGCATTTCACCTGACGCGCTGGTGCGCATCGGCGAGCGTTTTTATCGTCCACCGGGTCAGGAAGCCAGAGGAAGCGGGCTGGGATTATCCATCGTAAAACGCATCGCCGCCCTGCACGGAATGCGCGTTTCGCTGAACAATGCCCCTGAAGGCGGTTTTGAAGCAAAGGTCAGCTGGTAAGGGATTATTGCGTTTAATGCAAAAGACTTTGCACATTTTGCTCATTTTACCGCACCGTCCTCGCGCGTAGAATACTCGCCATACTCTCATCATCGAGGACAACTAATGAGCAACATTCTGATTATCAACGGCGCAAAAGAATTTGCGCACTCTAAAGGCCAGCTGAATGACACCCTGACCGAGGTCGCGGACGGTTACCTGCGCGACGCCGGGCATGATGTTAAGGTCGTGCGTGCAGACAGCAGCTACGACGTGAAAGCCGAAGTGCAGAACTTTCTGTGGGCTGACGTGGTGATCTGGCAGATGCCAGGCTGGTGGATGGGCGCGCCGTGGACCGTAAAAAAATACATGGACGACGTGTTCACTGAAGGTCACGGCTCACTGTATGCCAGCGATGGCCGCACCCGCTCTGACGCCTCCAAAAAATACGGCTCGGGCGGCCTGATTCAGGGCAAAAAATATATGCTCTCGCTGACCTGGAACGCCCCCCTGGAAGCCTTCACCGAGAAAGATCAGTTCTTCGAAGGCGTGGGCGTAGACGGTGCGTACCTGCCGTTCCACAAGGCGAATCAGTTCCTGGGCATGGATCCGCTGCCGACGTTTATCGTCAACGACGTGATTAAAATGCCTGACGTCCCGCGCTATATCGCAGAATATCGCAAGCATCTCGCGGAAATTTTTGCTTAACTGGTAGCCTGGAATTAAAGGAGTAGTAAACATGCTTACCGTTATCGCAGAAATCCGTACTCGTCCAGGTCAACATCACCGTCAGGCGGTGCTGGATCAGTTCGCGAAAATTATCCCGACCGTACTGAAGGAAGAAGGCTGCCACGGCTATGCGCCGATGGTGGATGCTGCCACTGACGCCAGCTTCCAGGCGACCGCGCCAGACTCGATCATCATGGTTGAGCAGTGGGAAACCGTCGCGCATCTTGAAGCGCACCTGCAAACCCCGCACATGAAAGCGTGGAGTGACGCGGTGAAGGGTGACGTGCTGGAAACCCACATCCGTATTCTGGAGCAAGGGGTTTAAGTTTCCCCTCACCCCAGTCCTCACCCACAGGGAGAGGGAAGACAGATCCAGGCCCGGTGAGCGTCAGCGCCATCGGGCTTTGTTTTTAGCTGCTTTTCTTCCCAGGCTTTAACCCGCGATGTAGTTCGTTGATGCGCTTCATCGACCTGATGGTGCGCTGCGGCTCGGTGGCGGCCACGGATAAAATGATCATCTCCAGACACAGCAGCACCGTGCCGTGGAGCGGGATTTTGCCTTTTTCTCCGCCGCGCGGAACGTGGATCACCACGCTGGCCTCCTTGCTGAAACACGAATCAAGGGCGTTGGTCAGCAGGATGGTGGGGATCCCCAGACGTTTTGCTTCGCGCAGTGTGGTTTGCCCTTCCCGATGCGCGGATTTCTGCGCCATCATCACCAGCACGTCACCGCGCTGAAGCGCAATCAGCTGTTCCGCAAGCCCTATCCCGGTGCGGTTAAGCGGCGTGGCGGGTAACCCCATACGACTGAACAGCCTGGCGGTGTACTCGGCCAGAATGCCTGATGCGCCAATGCCAAATATGGCGACCTGCCTCGCCTGCGCCAGCAGAGAGACCGCCTGGGCCATCGCGTAGCGATTGTGGGGCTCGGATAACACCTCACAGGTGTGTTGATGCCCCTCCAGCACGAAATCAATGCTCGCGTTGACGTCGCTGGCGAGCGTATTCACCGTGGTGGACATCTTTTCGCTGGAGGTGACCACCGGACCAAACCACTGCTCCAGCGTTTGCTTGAGATCGCGCAGCCCGGCGAAACCCAGTGCCTGAATGGCGCGGACCACCGTGGCATCCGAGGTTTTCAGTTCCGCAGCAATCTCCATTGCGGTCTGCTCCATCACCGCTTCGCGGTTGTCATGGATATAGCGTGCAACCTGCAGCAGACGCGGCGTCAGCTGATGCGCTCGCGCGCGAAAGCGGTCGCCATAGACATCCACGCGCCCTTTCTCTTTGCGGATCACCGTGTCGCCTCCGGCAGCGGACGCCCGGCAATCTGCGACTGCACCTGCGCGGCCATCAGCCCTAACGAGGCGAACGAATTCGAGATGGCCTCTTCACGCGAGATCAGCACGTAATGCCCGGTTCGGCAGGCATTCAGGAACTGACACCAGCCCGGCATGACCGCATCCATCGCCGCCATCTCGTCCTGCGGTTTACCGCCCGTATCCCCGCGCCAGGTGGCGAAGACGAAATCGGCATCCAGCTCCGGCAGGCGCTCGGCGCTGACGTCGATGCGCCCTCCGTCCGGGATGTTCTCAATCAGCGGCGGGAATTTGAATCCTGCGTCGCGCAGCACGCGGCCCAGCGAGTGGTAGCTGTGCATGGCGTTTATCTTTCCCTGATTCGCCTGAATCACGGACACGGTCACCCTGCTGGTATCAACAGTCGCCTTCAGCGCCTTAATCTGCTCCTGATAGCGCCGCTCCAGAACCTTGAGCCGCGCCTGCGTTCCCGTCAGCTGAGCCAGCTTGCGGTAGATCTCCGGCGCGCCGCCGTCGAGATGATCGATGCTTACCGTCGGGGCAATTTTCGCCAGCTGTTCCACCGGGGTGTTGCGGGTCGGCTCGGTAACGATCAGGTCAGGCTTTGCGGCGGCGATGGCTTCAATGTCGATATCGGCCGTACCGATAAATTTAATGTCGGAATTATCGAAGTCGACGCCGGTCAACATGCCGCTGGAGCGCAGAAAGTGGCTGCCGTCCGGCCGGGTGCGGCCATGGCTTGCCACCGGCGGCACGCCAAGCTCAATCAGCGGAATGGTGATATCCAGATCGTGCAAGGAGACAATTCGTTTCGGATGAACCGGCACCACCACTTTTCGGTTCAGATCGTCAGTAAACGTCTGCGTCGGCTCCGCCGCACCTACCGCGAACCCCACCAGCAACAGCATCGAAAACATTACGCGCATCATAGTCCCCTAAAATCTGTCCCGACGCTGCCAGAGCAGCAGCAGGAAAAACGGTCCGCCAATCAATGAAATCACAATTCCCGCCGGCAGCTGCAGCGGGAGGAATGCCAGACGTCCGACGTTATCCGCCAGCAGCACCAGCAGCGCGCCCAGCACGGCGCTTCCCGTCAGGAGTGCCGTTTGCCCACCGCGCAGCAGCAGGCGCGCCATATGCGGGGCAATCAGCCCCACGAAGCCTATACTGCCCACGCACGAGACGCAGACCGCCGTCAGCACCACCGGGGCGAGAACCCGCAGCAGCGCCAGCCGGGTTATGCGCACGCCAAGGCCCGCAGCGGCCTGATTGCCGAGCAACGCCACGTCCGCTGCCCGTGCGGTAAACAGCAGCAGCGCAAAAGCGGGGGCAGCCCAGAGCGCGGCTAACCCCACCAGCGTCCAGTTTGCCGCATGCAGGCTTCCCGCCAGCCACAGCATCGCCGTCTGCACGTCCCGCACGTCGGCGGTGGTGATAAAGACGCCCATTGCCGCGGCAAATGCCCACGACACGCCGATGCCGATCAGGATGAATCGCGGGCGCGAGATATCGCGCGCCAGGGCGATAACCAGCAGCGCGGTAAGCAGCCCACCGGTCATGCCGACCAGCGGACGCCAGGCCAGGCCCAGCGCCGGGAACTGAAAAATCAGCAGCAGTACCGCCGCGCTACAGCCCTCCTTCACGCCGATTAGCCCGGGGTCAGCCAGACCGTTGCGGGTGATGGACTGCATTGCCGCCCCTGCCATACCGAGCATCGCGCCGCACAGCACCGCCATAAGCAGGCGCGGCAGGCGGATATCCATCACGATGTAGCGCGTCTCCGCCGTCAGACTCTCAGGAGAAAACAGCGCGCGCCCGATGGCGGAGGTGGGAATGGGCAGAGAACCGTGCGTCAGGCCAAAGCCCAGAAGGCTTAGCGCCACCAGCGCTAAAAGGGTCAGGCACGCCAGCGCCCTCGGGCGAACCCGCGCCGATAAACGGCCAATGCGGATCGCGCGGAATCCGGCCCGGTTCATTTGAACATCCTCGATGCCATAAAGATGAACACGGGCGCGCCGACCAGGGCAGTCATAATGCCGGTTGCCAGCTCCCAGGGCGTAAACAGCGTGCGGGCGGCGATATCCGCCAGCAGCAGAACCAGTGCGCCGCACAGGGCAGACAGCGGCACCATCACGCGTAAATCGACCGACACCAGACGGCGAATGAGCTGCGGCACGACCAGGCCGATAAAACCAATCGGCCCGGCGATAGAGACGGCCGCGCCGCAGAGCAGCGCGATGGCCAGCAGTGCAAGCAGGCGGGTTTTCAGCAGCGACACGCCAAGCCCCTGCGCCATCCGGTCTCCCAGCGCCAGCATGTTGAGCGAGGGCGACAGTCCGATAGCGAGAACAAAACCGGCTGTTGCCGCCCAAAGGGCGCTCCGGAGCGTCTGCACGTTGATCCCGGCCAGATCCCCTGCCAGCCAGGTGCGCATGGCGAGCAGCGTCTGTTCATCGAGGATTAACACCGCGGCGGTAATCGACGAGGCAAACGCCGACATCGCCACGCCGCACAGCGTGACCTTCATCGGCGTAAGCCCGGTGCGGCCGGACGAGGAGAACATCAGCACCAGCAAAAACAGCGCGGCGGCACCGGCGGTGGCAACGAGCGGGCGACCAAACGGCAGCGACAGCCCAAGCGCGCTGGCGATCACCACCGCCAGCGCTGCCCCGGCGTTGAGCCCCAGAATATGCGGCTCGCCGAGCGGGTTGCGGATAACGGACTGCAGCAGCACGCCCGCCACCCCGAGCGAGGCGCCCGTTACCATCGCGGCGCAGAGGCGCAGCAGTCGTAATTTGATAATGACGTTATGGTCGAAATTGCGCGGGTCGAAATGAAAGAATGCCTCCACCACCGTCTGCGGGGCGATAAAGCGTGCGCCGATGCCCAGGTGCATAATCGCGCCCAGCGCCAGCAGCAACAGAAAGATCGGGAAGGCCAGAGTGGAGCGCATCATGGCTGAACGGTACCCTGGCGAAACGGCATAAAGAACGGTTTGCCGGTCAAGGGGTTAATGGACATATGCACGTCCACATCAAACACCGCTTTGATCAGCTCCGGCGTGCAGGCATCGCCCTCATGCAATACGCCTTCAACTTTTCCCTGGCGTAAAAAGACCAGCGAATCGCCGTAGTTCACGGCGAAGTTGAGATCGTGCAGCACCACCACCACGGTACGTCCGTGCTGGCGGGTCAGGGCGTGCAGTAGTTCCAGGATCTCCACCTGATAGCGGAGATCGAGAAACGTCGTGGGCTCGTCAAGCAGGATATAAGGCGTTTGCTGCGCCAGCGCCATGGCGATCCAGCAGCGCTGGCGCTGGCCGCCGGATAAGCTTTCCACCGGCATATGGGCAAAGTCTGTAGTGCCGGTCAGGCGCAGGGCCTCTTCTACCGCCAGTTCGTCCTCGTCGCTCCACTGACGCATAAAGTTCTGCCAGGGAAAACGCCCGCGCGAGACCAGTTCAAAAGCGGTTAATCCTTCCGGCAGCAGCGGAGACTGCGGGAGAATGCCAAGCTGACGGGCGACGGCTTTGGTCGGCTGCTCGTGGATCGCCTTGCCGTCGAGAACTGCAGCGCCGCCAAGCGGCAGAAGCAAACGTGCAATGGTGCTCAGCAGCGTGGATTTTCCGCAGCCGTTGGCCCCTACCAGCACCGTCATTTTCTGCTGTGGGATCGCAAGGGAGATATCATCAACGATGATTTTTTTCTGATAGCCCGCAGAGAGGTTCTCCAGAACCAGTCCCGGTTGTTTTGTGTTGTGAGCCACGTGAATGCCAACGTAATAAAAAAGCGCAATAAATATAAATAAAAATCATTCTCTTTTGAGAGTTTGACGCTGCGCTGTGTAGTAGTCAAGAGAAGAAATACCCTGAAAAGACCAGGTGTAAGCCTGATGAAAAAAGAATACGAATTGTCTTACTAAAACTTTAATTTCAACAAGTTAATCATTACTCCGCTGCGTTTATCCGCACGGTTAAACGCTGTAGCCGATTTTTTCTTTTTTTCATTTACTACTACATTCTCGCATGATTGAATGATTCTCAATTACATGTCCGATGCCCGCTGTGGCTAACGGACAGAGCGTAAAGGGCAATGACTCACACATTTTTCCGCGAAACGTCATTCGCGGAATATTTCGGGATAACAGATGTAATGGCTACGTTCACACCTTCACTCTCTGGTGTAAAAGGGCGCGCGCTCTTTTCACTGCTGTTTATGGCGCCGCTGGTGCAGGCAGCAGATAACACCGCGGCTAAAGACGGCGAAACCCTTACCGTCACCGCCGATCCAAATACGGCGGCGGAGGCCACGAATGGCTATCAGCCGTTGAATACCTCCACCGCCACGCTAACCAACATGCCGATGCTGGATATCCCGCAGGTGGTCAATACCGTCAGCGATAAAGTGCTGGAGGATCAGCATGCGACCACGCTGGATGAAGCGCTCTATAACGTCAGCAACGTGGTGCAGACCAACACCCTGGGCGGTACGCAGGATGCCTTCGTGCGCCGCGGGTTTGGCGCGAACCGCGACGGCTCGATCATGACCAACGGCCTGCGCACCGTCCTGCCGCGCAGCTTTAATGCCGCAACCGAGCGCGTGGAGGTGCTGAAAGGCCCGGCCTCGACGCTTTACGGCATTCTCGATCCGGGTGGCCTGATCAACGTCGTCACCAAACGCCCGGAGAAGACCTTCGGCGGTTCCGTTTCCGCCACCTCCTCCAGCTTTGGCGGCGGCACCGGACAGGTCGATGTTACCGGCCCGATTGACGGCACGCGCCTGGCGTATCGCCTGACGGGCGAATATCAGGACGAGGATTACTGGCGTAATTTTGGCAACGAACGCAGCACCTTTATCGCCCCGTCGCTCACCTGGTTTGGCGATGATGCCACCGTGACCGTCCTCTATTCGCATCGCGACTATAAAACGCCGTTCGATCGCGGAACGATCTTCGATCTCAACACTAAAAAGGCCGTCGACGTCGATCGCAAAACCCGCTTCGACGAGCCGTTTAACGTCACCGACGGGCAGTCCGATCTCGCCCAGCTCAACGCGGAATATCGCCTCAGCAGCCAGTGGACCGCGCGGTTCGACTACAGCTACAGCCAGGATAAATACAGCGATAACCAGGCCCGCGTGATGGCCTACGATTCAAAAACCGGCAACCTGACCCGCCGCGTGGATGCGACCCAGGGCTCGACCCAGCGCATGCACACGACGCGCGCGGATCTGCAGGGGAACGTGGATATCGCCGGCTTTTATAATGAGATCCTGACCGGCGTGTCGTATGAGAATTACGATCTGCTGCGTACGGACATGATCCGCTGTAAAAACGTGAAGGACTTCAATATTTACAACCCGAGCTACGGCAATCTCGGCAAGTGCACCACCGTCTCGGCATCCGACAGCGATCAAACCATTAAGCAGGAGAGCTACTCCGCCTACGCGCAGGACGCGCTGTACCTGACCGATAAGTGGATCGCCGTTGCCGGTCTGCGCTATCAGTATTTCACCCAGTATGCGGGGAAGGGCCGTCCGTTTAACGTGAATACCGACAGTCGCGACGACCAGTGGACGCCGAAGCTGGGTCTTGTTTATAAGCTCACCCCGGCGGTCTCGCTGTTTGCCAACTACTCCCAGACGTTTATGCCGCAGTCGTCCATTGCGAGTTACATCGGCGACCTGCCGCCGGAAACGTCGAATGCGTACGAAATAGGCGCTAAATTCGACCTTTTCGAAGGCATTACCGCCAATATCGCGCTGTTTGATATCCACAAGCGCAACGTGCTGTACACCGAAAGTATTGGTGGTGAAACCGTCGCCAAAACCGCGGGCCGCGTGCGCTCTCAGGGCGTTGAAGTGGATCTTGCCGGATCGCTAACCGAGAACACCAACATTATCGCCAGCTACGGCTATACCGACGCGAAGGTGCTGGAAGACCCGGACTATGCGGGCAAACCGCTGCCGAACGTGCCGCGTCATACCGGCTCCCTGTTCCTGACCTACGATATTCACAATGCGTTTGCCGGAAATACCCTGACGCTGGGCGGCGGCGGGCACGGCGTAAGCCGCCGTTCCGCAACTAACGGTGCGGATTATTATCTGCCGGGCTATTTCGTTGCGGATGCGTTTGCGGCGTACAAGATGAAGCTACAGTATCCGGTGACGCTGCAGGTGAACGTGAAAAACCTGTTTGATAAGACCTACTACACGTCGTCCATTGCGACCAACAACCTGGGCAACCAGATTGGCGATCCGCGCGAAGTGCAGTTTACGGTGAAGATGGATTTTTGACGTAAAAAAGCCCGGTGGCGCTAACGCTTACCGGGCCTACGATCCATTCCCTCTCCCGGCGGGAGAGGGTTAGGGTGAGGGCATCAGGCCTCGATATCCGCCATATCGCCCTTCTCCTGCAGCCAGTTACGTCGGTCTTCCGAGCGTTTCTTGGCAAGGAGCATATCCATCATGGCGTTGGTTTGCTGCTCGTCTTCGTCGCTGATCGTCAGCTGCACCAGACGGCGCGTGTTCGGATCCAGCGTCGTTTCGCGCAGCTGCATCGGGTTCATCTCGCCCAGCCCTTTAAAGCGCTGCACGTTCGGTTTACCCTTCTTGCGCTTCAGCTGTTCCAGCACGCCCGCTTTCTCTTCTTCCGTCAGCGCGTAGTAAACCTCTTTGCCGAGGTCGATACGGTACAGCGGCGGCAGCGCCACGTGGACGTGACCGTTTTTCACCAGCGTTTTGAAGTGCTTCACGAACAGCGCGCACAGCAGCGTGGCGATGTGCAGACCATCGGAGTCCGCATCCGCGAGGATACAGATCTTGCCGTAGCGCAGCTGGCTCAGATCGTCGCTGTCCGGATCGATGCCGATCGCCACCGAGATATCGTGCACTTCCTGCGAGGCCAGCACTTCATCTGAAGAGACTTCCCAGGTATTCAGGATCTTACCCTTGAGCGGCATGATCGCCTGATATTCACGATCGCGCGCCTGCTTGGCCGATCCACCCGCCGAGTCCCCTTCCACGAGGAAAAGCTCGGTACGGTTGAGATCCTGCGCGGTACAGTCCGCCAGCTTGCCCGGCAGCGCAGGGCCGCTGGTCAGCTTTTTACGCACCACTTTCTTCGCGGCGCGCAGACGACGCTGGGCGCTGGAAATCGCCATTTCGGCCAGCATTTCTGCCGCCTGCACGTTCTGGTTCAGCCACAGGGTAAACGCATCTTTCACCACGCCGGAGACGAACGCCGCGCACTGACGTGACGACAGGCGCTCTTTGGTCTGACCGGCAAACTGCGGATCCTGCATCTTCACGGAGAGTACGTAGGCACAGCGATCCCAGATATCCTCCGCCGACAGCTTCACGCCGCGCGGCAGGATATTGCGGTATTCGCAGAACTCACGCATCGCGTCCAGCAGCCCCTGACGCAGGCCGTTGACGTGCGTACCGCCCAGCATGGTCGGGATCAGGTTAACGTAGCTTTCGGTCAGCAGCTCGCCGCCTTCCGGCAGCCACAGCAGCGCCCAGTCCACGGCTTCGGTATCGCCGCTAAAGTTACCGACAAACGGTTTTTCCGGCAGCGTCGGCAGGCCGTTTACCGCTTCGCACAGGTAGTCGTTCAGACCGTCGGCGTAGCACCAGGTTTGTGCGGTATTGTTAACGTGATCGGTAAAGGTGATTTCTACGCCGGGGCACAGCACCGCTTTGGCTTTCAGCAGGTGCGTCAGGCGAGAAACGGAAAAGCGCGGGCTGTCGAAGAAGCTTTCGTCAGGCCAGAAGTGGACGCTGGTGCCGGTGTTGCGTTTGCCGCACGTGCCGACAACCTGCAGATCCTGCACCTTATCGCCGTTTTCAAACGCGATGTTGTACACCTGACCATCACGACGGACGTTCACTTCCACGCGTTTGGACAGGGCGTTCACCACGGAAATACCCACGCCGTGCAGACCGCCGGAGAACTGGTAGTTCTTGTTGGAGAACTTACCGCCCGCATGCAGACGACAGAGGATCAGCTCAACGGCAGGCACGCCCTCTTCCGGGTGGATATCCACCGGCATGCCGCGCCCGTCGTCGATGACTTCCAGCGACTGATCGGCATGCAGGATAACGTCGACGCGTTTGGCATGGCCCGCCAGCGCTTCGTCCACACTGTTATCAATAACTTCCTGGCCCAGATGGTTTGGGCGCGTCGTATCGGTGTACATCCCCGGGCGGCGGCGAACCGGCTCAAGCCCGGTGAGGACCTCAATGGCATCAGCGTTATAGGTTTGCGTCATGATTTAAACTAGCAATTCGCATTGATTGTCAGTGGCTGTGCAGTCCAAGAAAATCGACAATCTGGGTGAAATGATTCTCAAAGCCCGTGAAAGCATGGTTTCCGCCCTCTTCTATAGTCTGGCGGCAGGAGGCGTAATACGCCACTGCCTGGCGGTAATCCAGCACTTCATCACCCGTCTGTTGCAGCAGCCAGATGAGATCCGGCGCCTCAAGCGGGTCGACCTGCATAACTTTGAGATCGTAAATATGGCGTGACTCTAGCACATATTGCTGCCCGGTGTAGGGGTTCTCGTTTTCGCCAAGAAAGTCCCTCAGCAGCTCAAATGGCCGTACCGCCGGATTAACCACAACGGCGGGCAGCATGAAGCATTGTGAGAGCCAGGTGGCGTAATACCCGCCCAGCGATGAACCGACCACACCAAAGTTTTCGCCGCCGTGCGCAAGCACAATAGATTCCAGCATCTCCGCGGCCTCTGCCGGGTAAGGCGGCAGCTGCGGGATAATCATCTCAACGTCGGGATGATGCTCGCTCAGCCACTGGCGAAACTGTGTCGCTTTTGCGGAGCGTGGCGAGCTGTTGAATCCGTGCAGATAAAGGAGCGTAGACATCAATAGCCTTCTGAAGCGGTATCCGGGCGGAATTTTGCACCGGTCAAACGGCAGACTTCCGTGGTCAGCGTACCGTCGGCATGCAGTTCCAGCCAGCGCCAGCCTGGCGCGATGGTATCCAGCGTAAAGTTGGCGCAGTGCGGCTTAAACTGAACGCAGGTCGACGGCGTCGCCAGCATGCGGCGCCCGTTCCAGTCGAGATCCTGTTCCTGGTGTATATGTCCACACAGCAGATTTTTCACCCGCGGGAACTTCGTCAGCACGCGATCCAGCGCCGCGGAGTTGCGCAGGCTGTGCTGATCGAGCCAGCTGCAGCCCGCCGGCAGAGGATGATGGTGAAGCAACAGCAGCGTGTGGCGTTCAGGTTCTGCAGCCAGTTTGGTCTCAAGCCAGTCGAGCTGAAACTCGCTTAACTCACCGTGCGGGACGCCAAACACCTGGCTGTCCAGCAGCAGGATCTGCCACTGTTCGCCCGCAAATACACATTTCGCCGGGGAAATCCCCGCATCCTGAAGAGAACTGTACATGGCGGGCTGGAAATCATGGTTTCCTGGCAGCCAGACGCAAGGCACGCTAAAGCTCGCGATGCCTTCAGCAAAATGCTGGTAGGCCGCGGAGGACTGGTCCTGCGCCAGATCGCCCGTTGCGACAATCAGATCGCATGCACGGTTTTCAGCGTGAATGGCGCTAAGCACCGCCTGATAACTCTCCCAGGTGTTGACCCCCAGTAGCGTCTCATGCTTTTCGGCAAAAAGGTGGGTATCGGTGATTTGTAATATCCTGACTGGCGCCCCACCAGCAACAGTCAGGTTCAACAGGCTTTCCAAATGGTGTCCTTAGGTAGGTTTATGACGCTAACAAACCGGAATCGCCATTGCTCCATGTGCTAAACAATATCTTAGCCAGTCGGCTAAAAACTGGTTAATTTGATGCTTTTCGTCGCGTTGATGCAACTTTTTATTCGGGTAATCATACCGCGCCTTGAAGCGAAAGATCTGCTGGCTTGAACACACTTCAGCGACCATCGCGTCGTGATAGAGGCGCACCGTCATCGACGGCAGGCTCCAGTAGCTAATGCTGGGTGCCGTTTGCTCAATTTCCACCAGCGTAGTGTAGCGCGTTGATTCTGTTATCGTTAACCGATACTGCGCGTTGCTCACCTGATAGCTTACCGTTTCGCCGGGTGCGTCGTTTCGCGGCAGCAGGCGGCGCAACTGTGCGAAATTGGTTTCGCACAGGCGCATCATTTCTGGGAAGTCAGGTGTATAGCGCTTCATTTTTTCCACTCGTTTCGTAATGTCTGATAGTGCAGCTGTAGCCATTGCAGGGCGATGACAGACGCTGCGTTGTCGATTTTCCCCTCTTCTACCCACTGATAAGCCTGTTCCCGACTCACCACATGAACCCGAATATCTTCGTTTTCATCTGCCAGACCGTGGATCCCTTCCGCCGTCGTGGCGTCCACTTCGCCCACCATAATGGACAAGCGCTCGCTGGTACCGCCCGGGCTTGCCAGATAGCTCAGCACCGGTTTTGTGCGGCCGACCACCAGACCGGCCTCTTCCAGCGCCTCGCGCCGGGCGACGTCCTCGACCGACTCGCCTTCTTCGATCATCCCGGCCACCATCTCCAGTAGCCACGGGCTCTCACTGACGTCATAAGCGGCGATGCGGATCTGCTCCACCAGCACAACTTCGTCGCGCACTGGGTCAAAGGGTAGCAAGACTGCCGCATGCCCGCGCTCAAAAATTTCGCGTCTGATTTCGCCGCTCATTTCCCCGTTAAACAGGCGATGCCTGAAACGGTAAAGATCCATTGAAAAAAAACCGCTATAAAGCGTTTCTCGTGCAATAATTTCTACATCGTTTTTGGCGAATGTCACGGGCAACTTTTCTGGTTTTTGCATGAGTCGAGTCCTGGTAGCAATGGTGATGAAATTGTGAATTTCAAGGCTGTTTGGCTGCCGTTTGTAAGGCTATATGGTAGATTGGTGCAAATTACCGCCAGATGGCACGTAACGCCAACCTTTTGGTATGGAAGATTCTGTTAGAATCGGCAATTATTTTTTAATTAGATCAGCGCTAATACTGCTTCACAACAAGGAATGCAAATGAAGAAATTGCTCCCCATCCTTATCGGCCTGAGCCTGACGGGCTTCAGTGCAATGAGCCAGGCGGAAAACCTGTTACAGGTCTACCAGCAGGCACGTCTGGGCAACCCTGATTTACGTAAATCAGCGGCCGATCGTGATGCTGCGTTTGAAAAGATTAACGAAGCGCGTAGCCCCTTGCTGCCACAGTTAGGTTTAGGTGCAGATTATACCTACAGCAACGGTTTCCGCGACGCTAACGGCGTAAACTCCAATGCTACCAGCGCCTCACTGCAATTGACACAGACGCTGTTTGATATGTCCAAATGGCGCGCCCTAACCCTGCAGGAAAAAAGCGCAGGCATCCAGGATGTGACCTATCAGACCGACCAGCAGACGCTGATCCTGAACACGGCCACGGCATACTTCAACGTGCTGAGCGCGATTGACGCACTCTCCTACACCGAAGCGCAGAAACAGGCGATTTACCGCCAGTTAGATCAAACCACCCAGCGCTTCAACGTTGGCCTGGTGGCGATCACCGACGTGCAGAACGCCCGTTCACAGTACGATACCGTGCTGGCTAACGAAGTTACCGCGCGTAACAACCTCGACAACGCGCTGGAATCCCTGCGTCAGGTCACCGGGAATTACTATCCTGAGCTGGCGTCGCTGAACGTGGACAGCTTTAAAACGGATAAGCCGCAGGCCGTTAACGCCCTGCTGAAAGAGGCGGAAAACCGCAACCTGAGTTTGCTGCAGGCGCGTCTGAGCCAGGATCTGGCCCGCGAGCAAATTCGTCAGGCGCAGGACGGCCATCTGCCAACCCTGAGCCTGAGCGCTTCTACTGGTGTCTCTGATACGACCTACAGCGGCTCTAAAACCAATACGTCCCAGTATGACGACAGCAACATGGGTCAGAACAAAGTGGGTCTGAGCTTCTCCCTGCCGCTGTACCAGGGCGGTCAGGTCAACTCTCAGGTGAAACAGGCGCAGTACAACTTTGTTGGCGCGAGCGAGCAGCTGGAAAGCGCCCACCGTAACGTGGTGCAGACCGTACGTTCGTCCTTCAACAACGTGAACGCCTCGATCAGCAGCATCAACGCCTATAAACAGGCCGTTGTGTCTGCACAGAGCTCTCTGGATGCGATGGAAGCGGGCTATTCGGTCGGTACACGTACTATCGTGGACGTGCTCGACGCGACCACCACGCTGTACAACGCGAAACAGCAGCTCTCCAGCGCGCGTTACCAGTACCTGATTAACCAGCTGAACATCAAACAGGCTCTGGGTACGCTGAACGAGCAAGACCTGCAGATGCTGAACAGCGCGCTGGGCAAACCGGTCTCCACCTCTCCGGACAGCGTTGCGCCGGAGAACCCGGAGCAGGTTGCCGCGGTTGATAACTTCAACGCTAACGGCTCTACCCCTGCTGCACAGCCTGCTGCCGCGCGCACCACAGCGCCTGCTAGCAAGGGCAACAATCCGTTCCGTAACTAAGAGTGTCGTCATCAGGCCCACCGCGGCCTGATGCCCTCACCCTGGCCCTCTCCCACAGGGAGAGGGCGCATCTGAATCACATCCGAACGTAAGCCAACGTAAAGATCCCCCTGATTCCTCCCCTCTTCGCTTCATTTTCAACCACTCATCCTCTATCCTGAGCGTTATTACCACTGGGTCCTGGAAGACAAACATGAAACGGACAAAAACGATCAATCACGCGTCGTTCCGCAAGAGCTGGAATGCACGTCACCTCACACCTGTTGCGCTGGCGGTTACGGCTGTCTTTATGCTGGCAGGCTGTGAGAAAAACGACGAAACGGTTTCGCTGTATCAAAACGCGGACGACTGCTCTGCCGCCACCGGTAAAGCGGCCGAATGTAAAACGGCCTACACCAGCGCGCTGAAAGAAGCGGAACGCACCGCGCCGAAATATGCCTCACGCGAAGACTGCGTGGCGGAGTTTGGTGAAGGTCAGTGCCAGCAGGCCCCGGCGCAGGCAGGCACTGCGCCAGAAAATCAGGCGCAGGCGCAGTCCAGCGGCAGCTTCTGGATGCCTCTGATGGCCGGTTACATGATGGGCCGTCTGATGGGCGGCGGTGCAGGCTACCAGCAGCAGCCGCTATTTAGCTCGAAAAACCCGGCCAGCCCGGCTTACGGTCAATACACCGATGCCAGCGGCAAAGGCTACGGCGCAGCCACCCCTGGCCGCACCGTGACGGTACCGAAAACGGCGATGGCGCCGAAGCCTGCGACCACCAGCACCATCACCCGCGGCGGGTTCGGTGAGTCTGTGGCGAAACAGACCAGCATGCAGCGCAGCGCGACAGGCTCCTCTTCTACCCGCTCAATGGGCGGCTGATCATGGAACGAGTCAGTATCACCGAGCGCCCGGACTGGCGCGAAAAAGCCACCGAATACGGTTTTAACTTCCACACCATGTACGGCGAGCCGTACTGGTGTGAAGACGCTTACTATAAGCTCACGCTGGCCCAGGTTGAAAAACTGGAAGAGGTGACGGCCGAGCTGCACCAGATGTGCCTCAAGGTGGTGGAAAAAGTCATCGACAGCGACGAGCTGATGGCAAAGTTCCGCATTCCGAAGCACACCTGGAGCTTTGTACGCCAGTCGTGGAAAACGAATCAGCCTTCGCTTTACTCTCGCCTGGATCTGGCGTGGGACGGCAAAGGCGAGCCTAAGCTTCTGGAAAACAACGCCGATACGCCAACCTCTCTGTACGAAGCGGCGTTCTTCCAGTGGATCTGGCTGGAAGACCAGGCCAATGCAGGAAACCTGCCGGAAGGTAGCGACCAGTTTAATAGCCTTCAGGAAAAGTTGATCGAGCGTTTTGCCGAGCTGCGTGAACAGCATGGCTTTAACCTGCTGCATCTCGCCTGCTGCCGCGATACGGAAGAAGACCGGGGCACGGTTCAGTATCTGCAGGACTGCGCCGCCGAAGCGGAAGTGGCGACCGAATTCCTCTATATCGAGGATATCGGCCTGGGTGAAAAAGGTCAGTTTACGGATATGCAGGACCAGGTGATCAGCAACCTGTTCAAGCTCTACCCGTGGGAGTACATGCTGCGCGAGATGTTTTCCACCAAGCTGGAAGACGCCGGCGTGCGCTGGCTGGAGCCGGCCTGGAAGAGCATTATCTCTAACAAGGCCCTGCTGCCGATGCTGTGGGAGATGTTCCCGAACCACCCGAACCTGCTGCCGGCGTATTTTGCGGAAGATGATTACCCGCAAATGGAGAAATACGTCGTTAAGCCGATCTTCTCCCGGGAAGGCGCGAACGTGTCGATTATCGAAAACGGTAAAACGCTGGAAGCGGTTGAAGGGCCGTACGGCGAAGAAGGGATGATCGTCCAGGAGTTCTGGCAACTGCCGAAGTTTGGCGACAGCTATACGCTGATTGGCAGCTGGCTCATCAACGATCTGCCGGCCGGGATTGGCATTCGCGAAGATCGCGCGCTGATCACCCAGGATCTGTCACGCTTCTATCCGCATATTTTTGTTGAATAGGTCGCGGCCTGATGCCATCTCCCACAGGGAGAGAGTGCAAACACTAAAAACGGCAACCTGAGGTTGCCGTTTTGCTTTTATTACCCCACCTGTACCGACAACATACTCAGACTTCCCATCTCTATACCGTCGACCGGGATCGTAACCGGCTCCTGACCATCCCACGCGCCAAGAACGTACAGCAGCGGCAGGAAGTGTTCCGGCGTCGGGTTAGAGAGCGAACCGCCTTCGTGATCCAGATAGTTCACCAGAGGATGCTCCTCAGCCGGGCCTTGCCAGGTCAGGTTCGCTTTGACGTAGTCGTTAAAAGAAGTCGCCCACGGGTACGGCGTGTTCTCACCGTGCCAGCGCGCCGTACGCAGGTTATGTACAACGTTACCGCTCGCCACCAGCATGATGCCTTCATCACGCAGGGTTGCCAGCTTGCGGCCCGTCTCCAGATGCCAGGCTGTCGGTTTGGTGCTGTCGATGCTCAACTGCACCATCGGGATATCCGCATCAGGATACATTTTAATCAGCACGCCCCAGGAGCCATGGTCAAAGCCCCAGGCTTCTTTATCCAGAGCAACCGGAACAGGCGCCAGCAGATCCACCAGCCTTTGTGCCAGCTCGGGCGAGCCGGGGGCCGGATAATGTGTGTCGTACAGCGCCTGCGGGAAGCCGCCAAAATCATGAATGGTTTTTGGCGCTTCCATAGCGGTTACGCCTGTCCCACGGGTAAACCAGTGCGCAGATACCACCACGATCGCTTTTGGACGCGGCAGCGTCTCGCCCAGGCTACGCCATGTGCGGGTATAGACGTTGTCTTCCAGAACGTTCATTGGGCTGCCGTGGCCTAAAAACAGGGCTGGCATACGGGAAGAAGTCATGATGATATCCTTACAGAAGGTGTCAATTTAATGGTGATACATTACGTGCAATCGGGCAAAGATGAACGCAGATAAGCGTGAAGATCATCATCAGGAATTTTGAATGTAAGGAATGTGTAAAGCCGAGGTTCGCCCCTCGCTTTGCCAGAAATGAATCAATTATATTAATGAGAATCATTATCACAAGGAGCAATACATGTCAGTCCCCTTGATCCTGACCATACTGGCGGGCGCCGCGACGTTTATTGGTGCGATCCTCGGCGTGCTCGGCCAAAAGCCCTCTAACCGCGTACTGGCCTTCTCACTGGGCTTTGCTGCCGGGATCATGCTGCTCATCTCTCTGATGGAGATGCTGCCTGCCGCGCTGGGCACGGAAGGCATGTCTCCGCTGCTGGGCTACGGTATGTTTGTCTTTGGCCTGCTGGGATACTTTGCCCTCGATCGAATGCTACCGCACGCCCATCCGCAGGATTTAATGCAGAAAAACGTGACGCACATGCCGCGCAATATCAAGCGTACCGCCGTGCTGTTAACGCTTGGCATCAGCCTGCATAACTTCCCGGAAGGGGTAGCGACCTACGTGACGGCCAGCAGCAATCTTGAGATGGGCTTTGGTATCGCGCTGGCGGTCGCCTTACACAATATCCCTGAAGGACTGGCCGTCGCTGGACCAGTGTATGCCGCCACGGGATCAAAACGCACCGCGGTGTTCTGGGCGGGTATTTCCGGGATGGCCGAAATCCTGGGCGGCGTGCTGGCCTGGCTGATCCTTGGTAGCCTAGTCTCTCCGGTAGTGATGGCGGCGATTATGGCAGCGGTAGCCGGGATTATGGTTGCGCTTTCGGTGGATGAACTGATGCCGCTGGCGAAGGAGATCGATCCTAACAACAACCCCAGCTATGGCGTGCTGTGTGGAATGTCGGTGATGGGATTAAGTCTGGTTCTGCTGCAGGCCGCAGGAATCGGGTAAAAAAACGCCGGGACATCCCGGCGTTGTTATTATCAGCTGGCTTTGCGCTCGTGCGCCTGGCGATACTCAACCAGATCTTCAATCGTTACCACCGGCATGTTGTGCAGGCGGGCAAAGGTGATGCACTCCGGTGCGCGCGCCATGGTGCCGTCATCGTTGGTCAGTTCACACAGCACACCAGCAGGTTTGAAGCCAGCCAGCGTCACCAGGTCGATCGTCGCTTCGGTGTGACCACCGCGGGTCAACACGCCGCCTGCCTGCGCACGCAGTGGGAAGACGTGACCTGGACGATGCAGATCGGATGGCTTAGCGCCATCGGCAATCGCTGCACGAACGGTGGTCAGACGGTCAGCCGCAGACACGCCGGTGGTCACGCCATGCGCTGCTTCAATGGTCACGGTAAAACCGGTCCCGAAGGCGCTGGTGTTGTTTTCGACCATCATCGGCAGATCGAGCTGCTTACGACGATCTTCATTAATACACAGGCATACGATGCCGCTGCCGTGACGGATGGTCAGCGCCATCTGTTCAACGGTCATGTTTTCGGCGGCGAAAATCATGTCGCCTTCGTTTTCACGGTTTTCATCGTCAAGCACCATCACACCGCGGCCTTCGCGCAGTGCATCCAGTGCATGTTCAACACGTTGAGTTGAAGTGCCAAAAGAGGAAAGTAGCGTCTGATTCATGGTAAAAAAACCTCATTAAAATTATGGTTACCAGAATCAGGGCAGTCTTAGGAGCGCCGTATAAGCGGCAAAAAGATAACGTGAGCGGGCGCTTGCCCGACTTGATCGTTACTCTCTCCCATCCGGACTCTAACCGTCGGCCCCGGAATTACACCGGATCTGCTGACCTTTGAGTAGTCACCCAAAGCGCTCGCGGGCTTTCAGCGTCACGCTGATTTACCGCCGGTGGGGAATTTCGCCCCGCCCTGAGAATAAGCGAGATAACTATAACGCTATTGATTATCCTGGGCAATGCATAAGCATCAAACAATTTTGTTTACCCCGGGCATGACGCGCTACAATGGACACTAACACCTTTCCATAAAGGGAAACGACAATGATTGACCCGAAAAAAATTGAGCAGATCGCGCGTCAGGTTCATGAATCTATGCCAAAAGGCATTCGTGAATTTGGTGATGACGTAGAGAAGAAAATCCGCCAGACGCTGCAGGCGCAATTGGTTCGCCTTGATTTAGTCAGCCGCGAAGAGTTTGACGTGCAGACTCAGGTTCTGCTGCGCACCCGCGAAAAGCTAGCGCTTCTGGAACAGCGTCTGACCGAGCTGGAAAACCGTAATACACCGGAAGAAGTGAAGCCTGCCCCGGCGATTCCTCCGGTGAATGACCAGGCATAAAATGAATGCAAAACGGCAACCTCAGTTGCCGTTTTTTTTTGGTTTGCTCCCTCTCCCTGTGGGAGAGGGTTGGGATGAGGGCATCAGCCCGCACGGACTACTGACTGTCTTTCTGGATCTTCTTGATGATGTTGGTGGTTGAACACCCGTCCTCAAAATTAAGCACCATCACCTCGCCGCCGTTGGCCCAGACCTCTTCGCTACCCGCGATTTGCTCCGGCTTATAATCGCCACCCTTCACCAGCAGATCCGGCAGAATACCGGCAATCAGGCGCTGCGGCGTGTCTTCTTCAAACGACACGACCCAGTCCACCGCTTCCAGCGCGCCGAGCACAATCATACGCTGCTCGAGCGGGTTCACCGGACGCGTTTCACCCTTCAGGCGTTTTGTCGACGCATCGCTGTTAACCGCCACAATCAGGCGATCGCCGAGTTTGCGCGCGTTCGCCAGATACGAAACGTGACCCGCGTGCAGGATGTCAAACACGCCGTTGGTCATCACCACTTTTTCACCACGCTTGCGCGCGGCGGCGACGGCCACTTTAAGCTCGTCTTCGGTCATAACGCCAAAACCGGTATCCGCACGACCGCGCACCGCGTTTTCCAGCTCGATAGGGGAAACGGTTGAGGTACCGAGTTTACCGACGACCACGCCCGCCGCGGCGTTAGCAAAGTAGCACGCCTCTTCCAGCGAGTTTCCTGCTGCCAGCGTCGCCGCCAGCACGCCGATCACCGTATCACCGGCACCGGTCACGTCGTACACTTCCTGCGCCTGGGTTGGCATATGCAGCGGCGCTTTGCCCGGCTGCAGCAGCGTCATTCCCTGCTCGGAGCGGGTCACCAGCAGCGCGGACAGCTCAAAGTCAGCAATGATCTTCATGCCGCGCTCAACCAGTTCGTCCTCGGTTTTGCACTTGCCCGCCACCGCTTCAAACTCGGAGAGGTTTGGCGTCAGCAGGGTTGCGCCGCGATAGCGCTCAAAATCGGTCCCTTTCGGGTCGATCAGAACCGGCACGTTGGCTTTACGCGCCAGCTGAATCATCGTCTGTACGCTCGCCAGCGCGCCTTTAGCGTAGTCGGACAGCACCAGCGCGCCGATATTGCCTAGCGCCTGGTTGATACGCTCGTGCAACGGCTCAGGATCAACGCCCTCGAAACCTTCTTCAAAGTCGAGGCGGATCAGCTGCTGGTTGCGCGACAGCACGCGCAGCTTCGTAATCGTTGGGTGGGTCGGAACAGAAACGAAGTCGCACTTCACGTTCACGTCCGCCAGAGACTTGCTCAGCGCGCGCGCCGCATCGTCGATGCCGGTCAAGCCCACCAGACGCGACTGCGCGCCCAGAGAGGCAATGTTCATCGCCACGTTTGCCGCGCCGCCGGGACGCTCTTCAATGGTGTCGACCTTAACCACCGGTACCGGTGCTTCCGGAGAGATGCGGCTGGTAGGCCCATACCAGTAGCGATCCAGCATTACATCCCCAACAACCATTACCCCAGCACGTTCAAACTCTGGCAGTGTTACTTTCATTCCTGACTCCAGAAAGATTCACAATTTGCGCGCGATAATATCACACTTGATTTGTTACGCACGGTTCCACCAGCCACTTCTGCCAGCTGGCCGTTACCTGAGCACGTTCATGAGCAAAACAGTCCAGCGCCACGTGCCCCGGCTGCTCCTGCAGCGCCAGGTGATGAAGCTCATCGCGCAGCGTCGTGTAGGCGCGGGTTAGGGCCTGCGCCTCCTGCTCGTCCATGATGTCGTTTTGCGCCAGCAGCTCCAGAATGCGCACGTTATCGGACCAGCGAGTCAGCTTCGGCTTGTCGTGGGCGTGCAGCAGCACCAGATACTGGGTAATGAATTCAATATCGGTAATACCGCCCTCGTCGGCTTTAATATCAAAGCGATCGCGATGTTTATTGCCGAGATGCGCCCGCATTTTCTCGCGCATCTCCCGCACTTCCGTTTGCAGCGTGCTGCCATCACGCACGGTGGTCATAACCTCCTTACGGATGACGTCAAACTGCGTTTTGAGCTGCGGATCGCCATACACCACGCGAGCGCGCACCAGCGCCTGATGCTCCCACGTCCAGGCTTCATTCCGCTGGTAATCCGCGAAGGACTCCGTCGAGGTCACCAGCATGCCCGCCGCGCCGGACGGACGCAGACGGGCATCCACTTCATACAAAATGCCCGACGAGGTGCGGGTGCTGAACAGGTGCATGATGCGCTGGGCAAGACGCAGGTAGAACTGGCGCCCGTCAATCTCACGCTCGCCGTCGGTCATCACATCAACCGGGCAGTCGTGCAGGAAGATTAAATCCAGATCGGAGCTGTATCCCAGCTCCCAGCCGCCGAGCTTGCCGTAACCAACCACGGCAAACCCTCGTCCCTCACGGTCAGCAAGGTGTTTCGGCTGGCCGTAGCGCGCCACCATCTGCACCCACGCCTGATGGACCACAGCGTCGATGATCGCTTCCGCAAGCCAGGTTAAGTGATCGCTAACTTTCATCACCGGCAGCGTTCCGGCGATGTCCGCCGCCGCCACGCGCAGCATCTGCGCCTGCTTAAACTGACGCAGCGCCTCCAGCTGTTGCTCTTCGTCCTCTTCAGGCACGCGCAGAAGATACTGACGCAGCTCGTCCCGATAGGCATCCGTCGCCGTTGGCTGATACAGCGTGTTCGGGTCGAGCAGTTCATCCAGCAGCAGCGGGTAACGCGCCAGCTTGTTGGCCACCATCGGCGACGCGGCGCAGAGGGAAATCAGGTGCTTGAGCGCGCCGGGAAATTCGCTCAGTAGTTCAAGGTAGGTGGTACGCGTGATGATCCCGCTTAACAGCGGCATCATACGTGACAGCGGCACCGGCGCGTCCGCCCGCGAGCAGACCTCGCTCAGCAGGTGCGGCATCAGGTGATCCAGCACCTGACGACCGCGCGGGCCGATGGCGCGTTTGTTCAGCTCAAGACGGAAATCAGCGATCAGCGCCACCACGCGATGCCGGGCGTCGTCGCTCAGGTGCGCCAGCACGGGCGTGGTGTCATCTTCCTGGAGCGCGTCCTGCCACAGCTCGCGCCAGTGCTCGGAAAGCGCATCGTCCTGCGATTCGCTTTCGTCATCACCGATCAGCTCGTTAAAGATGCGGCGCACGCCTGCCATATGGGCATCCAGCCGTTCGGTTAACGCCGCCCAGTCGTCCACGCGCATGCCCCAGGACAGACGCGCCCGGTTAAGGTCATCGCCCGGCAGGGTTTGGGTCTGTTCGTCGTTGATGCTTTGCAGCAGGTTTTCCAGACGGCGCAGGAACAGATAGGCCTCGCGCAGGGTTTGCGCGTCGCCGTCCGGCAGCAGGTGCAGCTGCTCGATGGCGCTCAGCGTCGGCAGCAGCGAGCGGGACTGCAGCGAAGGCTCACGCCCGCCGCGAATAAGCTGGAAGACCTGAACGATAAATTCGATTTCGCGAATGCCGCCCGCGCCGAGCTTGATGTTGTCCTTCAGACCACGACGGCGCACCTCACGGGCGATCATCCCTTTCATATTTCGCAGGGACTGGATCACGCTGAAGTCGATGTAGCGGCGGAACACGAACGGGCGCAGCATGGCGCGCAGCTCGTTGGCGTAAGCGTCGTCGCTGTCGCCCATGATCCGCGCTTTAACCATCGCATAGCGCTCCCAGTCGCGCCCCTGTTCCTGGTAGTAATCCTCCAGCGCGGCAAAGCTCAGCACCAGCGGTCCGCTGTCGCCAAACGGGCGCAGGCGCATGTCCACGCGGTAAACAAAACCGTCCTGCGTCGGCTGATCCAGCGCCTTAATCAGACGCTGGCCGAGGCGGGTAAAGAACTGGGCGTTGTCCAGCTCGCGACGGCCGCCGCGCGTGGAGCCGTTCTCGGGCCACGCAAAAATCAGGTCGATGTCGGAGGAGAAGTTCAGCTCGCAGCCGCCCAGCTTGCCCATACCCAGAATCAACAGCGGCTGAGGAACCCCTTCCTCGCTGCACGGCGTGCCCCACTCTTTACAGCAGGCGGCGTAGAGCCAGTCGCGCGCGGCGACAATCAGCGTTTGCGCCAGCTCGCTTAACTGCTGCAGCGTGCTCTCTTCGCTCACCAGCTCCAGCGCCTGAGCCCAGGCAATGCGCACCATCACCCGACGGCGGAACTGGCGAAGGACGCGCATCAGCGTCGCTTCATCCGCAACGTCTTCGAGCGCAGCTTGCAGCCAGCCGGCATAGTGCCGCCACTCGTCCGCCTGCGGCTGTGCGTTCTCAAGCTCCGCCAGCCAGTCCGGGTTGGCGGTGATGCTTTCCTGCACAAAATCACTGAAGGCGAGCACGCTCTTCGCCTGCTCGCTTAACGATGACGCCGGTAATGACTCAGGCAGACGTTCGCAAACGGTCTGCCACTGCTGCTGTAACGGTGAAGAAAGCGGCATTATAGGGGTTCCTTGCCAGAGTTAACGTTTTCCGCTGTGCAGCCAGAACGGCTCCTGCGAAATGGCCTCGTTACGGAAATGCTCAATCTCAATATGCTGACGGGTTTCAATGGCATGCTTCAGCCCCTGCCAGTTCTCCAGCCAGGCCTGGGCCTTAACGCCGTCATAAGCGCCGGAAAGCAGCAGCATGCTGTCGATGTTGCGCGACAGACGGGGAAGCTGATCGCCATACTGGTCGCCGAGCGGATAAGCAAAGGTGCTCTTCAGTTCGGCGGCATGACGGGAAAGATGAATATCCGCGAAACGCTTAAAGTTTTCCGCGATTTTGGTCTCGGCTTTCGCATCCAGGAAGGCGCGCCAGCCGCGCGTCACCAGAAACTCGGTCAGCGCCAGTTTTGCCGAAGCGGCTTGCGGGCTGTAGATCGCCGTTTGCGCCGATACGTCGGAGAGCATCAGCGTTTCGGTTTGCGTCAGCAGGTCACGTAAGTGAGCGCTCGCTTTGCGAGGAACAATACCGCCGAACAGCGTCAGGGTATGGCGCACCAGGGCAATGGCCGCCAGCACGTGGGATTTCGCGTTTTTCACATTTCGCACCCACAGCTCTTCATGGTACTGCCACTGTGAAAGCGCCAGCTCCAGCGCGGCTTCCAGACCCTGCTCAACGCTGGCTTTCGGCGCAACATGCAAAATGGTCGTCTCTTTCAGCACGCGCGGCGCATTTCCGGCGGCCAGATGGTAACCCCGCGCGGCTTTACTCAGGCTTCCCTGACGCAGTCCGGACTGGTTCACCAGCCTGCGCGCCAGCTTCAGCACGTCATTTGCGTCCCCTTCCAGTAGCTCAAGCTCGAGTTCGCAAATCGGTTCCTTGAACTCACCCGCCTTCACGTCCCCCAGATCGAGGGCGATTTCGATGCGGCTTTTGCCTTCCGTCACCAGCCATTTCTCGCGCCAGAAATCGGTGCTGAACAGCGGCTGTACCTGTTCCGCCAGCGTGGAAGGCAGCTCGCCTTCCGGCCAGACTTCCGCCGGGAAACGTTCCAGCTCAAGTTCCGGCTTGCTGATGTCGATATTGTATTCCGGGCGCTGATGTAAACCTCCGACCACGCGGCCGGCAATTTTCATCGTCATCTCGTAGCACCCGCTCGCGCCGCGGATGCGCAGCCCCATATCGTGGCGGCGCAGCCAGCTGTCTGGCGTTTCGTAATAGATATTAAGCAGTTGTACCGGTGCATGGTGTTCGCCGGAAAGCGTATGCAGATGCTGGCGGAGTGCGTCAACGCTGTCTTTTTCGACGATAAACTTTAATTCGATTTCTTGTGCCATAGCCTTGTACTTTTGCGAGCGTCACAGACGCGTCAATGAGGGCGAACTTCCTCGCCATTTGTTTGTCAGTACATAGTATTTTGCGCCAAATTGCCATGCAATGAGCAATTTGTCGGGCGTAAATGTGTAGAGTCGTGACACAGATGATTCTGATTGCTGACGAATGCTTTGCGTAGAGACACTGTTGCCACTACTATCGTTCCACTATTTATGAAAATAACGACTAATGATGCTTAAATTACGCCTGATTGGACTTACTTTACTCGCTTTTAGCGCCGCAACCGCAGTGCACGCTGAAGAGAAGCGTTACGTTTCTGACGAACTGAACACCTGGGTGCGCAGTGGCCCTGGAGATAATTATCGCCTCGTGGGCACGGTGAATGCCGGCGAGGAAGTTATCCTTTTACAGACCAACGCGGACACCAATTACGGTCAGGTTCGCGACAGTACCGGTCGTACTTCCTGGATCCCGCTGAAAGAGCTAAGCACCGTGCCAAGCCTGCGCACGCGCGTGCCGGACCTGGAAAACCAGGTGAAGACCCTGACCGACAAACTGAACAACATCGACGGAACCTGGAACCAGCGCACCGCTGAAATGCAGCAGAAAGTGGCACAAAGCGACGGTGTGATTAACGGTCTGAAAGAAGAGAACCAGAAACTGAAAAACGAGCTGATTGTCGCGCAAAAGAAAGTGAATGCCGCTAATCTGCAGCTCGACGACAAACAGCGCACCATCATCATGCAGTGGTTTATGTATGGCGGCGGCGTGCTGGGCGTGGGTCTGGTGCTGGGTCTGGTCCTGCCGCATCTGATCCCAAGCCGTAAGCGTAAAGACCGCTGGATGAACTAATTCGTCTTCTCTGCCAGACTTACGTATCATTCTGGAAAAGAGAAAACGGGAGAGTTGGGCGTGAAAAGTTATTTGGTCGGTGGTGCGGTACGTGATGCGTTGTTAGGTCTGCCGGTCAAAGATAAAGACTGGGTGGTGGTTGGCGCCACCCCTGAAGAGATGCTCGACGCGGGCTACCAGCAGGTAGGCCGCGATTTCCCCGTATTCCTCCATCCGCAAAGCCGCGAAGAGTATGCCCTGGCGCGTACCGAGCGGAAATCGGGCTCGGGCTATACGGGCTTCACCTGCTATGCGGCGCCGGACGTCACGCTGGAGCAAGATCTGCTGCGTCGCGATCTCACCATCAACGCGCTGGCTCAGGACGAGAACGGGCAGATCGTTGACGCTTATGGCGGTCAGGACGATCTACGCAACCGTCTTTTACGTCACGTTTCCCCGGCGTTTTCTGAAGATCCGCTCCGCGTGCTCCGCGTGGCGCGTTTTGCCGCGCGTTACGCCCATCTCAGCTTCCGTATTGCCGATGAGACAATGGCGCTGATGACCGCCATGACAGAGGCGGGCGAGCTTGAACACCTGACGCCGGAGCGCGTCTGGAAAGAGACGGAAAATGCCCTCACTACGCGCAACCCGCAGGTCTTTTTTCAGGTCCTGCGCGACTGCGGCGCGCTAAAGGTGCTTTTCCCGGAAATAGACGCGCTGTTTGGCGTGCCTGCCCCGGCAAAATGGCACCCGGAAATTGATACCGGCGTACACACGCTGATGACCCTGAGCATGGCGGCCATGCTCAGTCCTGACGTGGACGTGCGTTTTTCCACCCTGTGCCACGATCTCGGCAAAGGTTTAACGCCGAGAGAATTCTGGCCTCGCCACCACGGGCACGGCCCGGCAGGGGTGAAGCTGGTCGAGGGGCTGTGCCAGCGTCTGCGCGTGCCGAATGAGATCCGCGATCTGGCGAAACTGGTGGCCGAGTTCCACGACCTGATCCACACCTTCCCGATCCTGAAACCGGCCACCATCGTTAAGCTTTTCGACAACATCGACGCCTGGCGCAAACCCCAGCGCGTGGAGCAAATCGCGCTCACCAGCGAAGCTGACGTGCGCGGTCGTACCGGGTTTGAAGCGTGCGATTACCCGCAGGGACGTTTACTGCGTAAAGCCTGGGACGTGGCGAAAGCGGTGCCCACGAAGGACGTTGTCGAAGCGGGATTTAAAGGGCCGGAAATTCGCGAAGAACTCACGAAACGGCGAATTCAGGCGGTGTCTGACTGGAAGGAAAAGCATTGCCCTCAGCCAAAAGACTGAGGGCCATCGGTCAGAAGAAGACCACGTATACCGCAGCGGCAACGATAAAGCGATAGATCGCGAACGGAATGAACGAGATGCGCTTAATCAGCTGCAGGAAGGTTTTGATGGCAATCAGCGCCACGATAAATGCGGTGATAAAGCCGACGGCGAACATTGGAATGTCGCCCGAGGTGAGAAAACCGATGCTTTTATAAAGGTCGAGTGCGGTGGCGCCCATCATCATCGGCACCGCCAGCAGGAACGAGAACTCGGACGCGGCATAACGGCTTACGCCCATCAGCATCCCGCCGGAGATGGTTGCGCCTGAACGCGAGAAGCCCGGCCACAGCGCCAGACACTGGAAGCAGCCAATGATAAACGCCTGACGATAGGTCATATCGTCCAGCCCTTCCGCCCGCGGCGTTTTTGGCTTCAGCACTTCGGCGGCAATCAGCAGGAAGCCCCCCACCACCAGCGCGTACATGACGTTAATCGGGTTAAACAGCGATTTGATGGCGTCGTGGAAAACCAGGCCCAGCACCACCGCCGGGATCATGCCGAGCAGAATATGGATCAGCGACAGGCGACCTTTACTCATTCCTTCGTGCTGAAGCGGGCGACCAAAATGGATGCCGATCAGGCCAAACAGGCGACGCCAGAACATCACCACCACCGCCAGAATCGACCCCAGCTGGATCACCACTTCAAACGTTTTTGCGGTATCGCCTTCAAAGCCCAGCAGATGGCCAACTATAATCATATGGCCCGTACTGGAGACCGGCAAAAACTCCGTCAATCCTTCGACCACACCCAGTATTGCCGCCACCAGCAGCGAGTGCATATCGCTCATCTATAAACCCCTAAAAAGATATAAAAAAACGGTCGCCCCAACGGCTACCGTGAAAGATACAGTGTTAAGACCGGTATAACCTAAAATGGTTTAGCAATTATGACGTTAATTCTTGCCTTTCAGATTTGTGCCACGCTCAATAATGACGCCGACATTGGCGGCGCGCGCCACCGCTCCCGGCTTGCTCAGCTTGATGCGCACCCACGGTGAATTGAATTTGGTCAGCAGCAATTCTGCGACTTCTTCAGCCACCCGTTCGACCAGCGCAAAACGTTGTCCTTCAACGTGGGCGATGACCGTTTCACTGATGTCGGCATAGCTCAGACAGTCGTTCACGTCATCGCTTTTTGCTGATTTGCGGTTATCCCATCCCATTTCGATATCGAACACCAGCTTCTGCTCGATGGTCTGTTCCCAGTCGTAAACACCAATAGTGGTGATTACCGAAAGTTGCTCTATAAATACAATATCCATCATGACCTGCCTGCTTTTTGGCTAAACCGGATACCACTTCCGGCGAATTATGCGTATTATCCACAGATGCTGAGAATACAGATACATTTTCAAAACGGAACAGCGTTATGAGTGCAATCGCGCCTGGAATGATCCTCCTCGCCTATCTTTGCGGCTCAATCTCCAGCGCCATTCTGGTCTGCCGCATTGCCGGGTTACCCGACCCGCGTGAAAATGGTTCCGGGAATCCGGGGGCGACCAACGTACTACGAATTGGCGGCAAGGGAGCAGCCGTAGCGGTTTTGATTTTTGATGTTCTGAAAGGGATGCTGCCCGTCTGGGGCGCGTATGCGCTGGGCGTCACGCCGTTCTGGCTGGGGCTCATTGCTATTGCTGCCTGCGTCGGCCACATCTGGCCCGTATTCTTCGGCTTTAAAGGCGGCAAAGGTGTGGCGACCGCCTTTGGTGCCATTGCCCCCATCGGCTGGGACTTAACCGGCGTCATGGCCGGAACCTGGCTTTTGACCATTCTTCTGAGCGGCTATTCGTCGCTGGGCGCTATCGTCAGCGCGCTGATCGCCCCGTTCTACGTCTGGTGGTTCAAACCCCAGTTCACCTTCCCGGTGTCGATGCTCTCCTGTCTTATCCTGCTGCGTCATCACGACAATATTCAGCGCCTGTGGCGTCGTCAGGAGACCAAAATCTGGACGAAGCTCAAGAGGAAGAAAAAAGACGCTTCGAAAGGTTAGTTATGCCTTATAGCCAAATGTGATTTTGGTCACCTTCTGCCTGTGGTAACTGTTAGAGACACAACACAACCACATAAGAAGAAAATGGCTGAAATCACAGAAACAACTCCCCTTTCAACGGCAGGTATTCCTCCTGATGGCGACATCCAGTGGGTGCGCAGTGCATCGGACGTATCACGCCTCGTAAATGACGGTTCTCAGGGCCGGGCAAACGCCCGTATCGTAGTCGGTATCGCTCTGGGCGGAATTTTCCTCGATGCCTACGATCTGGGCGCGCTGGCGTTCGGCATTAAAGACATCACCCGCGAATTTAACCTGACGCCCGCCGGTACCGGTATGGTGGCTTCGGCGATTACCTTTGGTGCCATTATCGGGGCGCTGCTCGGCGGTTACCTCACGGATAAAATCGGGCGCTACCGTGTTTTTATGGCTGATATGGTGTTCTTCGTGGTGGCTGCTATCGCCTGTGCGCTGGCCCCGAACGAATATGTGCTCGCGGGTGCCAGCTTTGTGATGGGGCTTGGGGTCGGGATCGATCTTCCCGTGGCGATGGCGTTTTTAAGCGAGTTCGCCAGGCTGAAAGGTCCGGGAAACAAAGCCTCCAGCGTCGCGATGTGGTGCCCCACCTGGTATGCCGCCATCAGCATCTCCTACCTGCTGGTGCTTTTCTTCTACGCCGTGCTGCCGGAAAGCCACAGCGACTGGCTGTGGCGTTTGATCCTCGGCTTTGGTGCAGTGCCCGCGCTGGTGATTATCGCCATCCGCAGCCGCTATATGAGCGAATCTCCGGTCTGGGCGGCGAATCAGGGCAACCTGAAAGAGGCGGCGTCCATTTTACGCCAGTCGTATAACATCAATGCCCACGTGCCGCAGGACGCGCTCGGCCAGCCAGCACCTGTCGTGAATAAAGCGAAATGGTCAAACTATCTGAACCTGTTTCGCGGCATCTACTTACGCCGCACTACGCTCGCCACGCTGCTTTCCGTCGTCTCGTCGTTTGCCTATAACGCCGTGGCGTTTGGCCTGCCGGTGATCATCTCAAGCTTCTTTGTTCAGTCGATGCTCACCACCATTCTCATTTCTCTGGTGCTTAACCTGCTGTTTGCCTTCGTCGGCGGACTGCTGGCGGTCCGCTACGTACCGCGCTTCGGCGCCTGGCGGATGTCGCTTGCGGGTTATGCCTGCCAGCTTGTCGCGCTGCTGGGCCTGGCGCTGATTGGCCGACCGGAAGGCGCCTCTGAAGGGGTGCTTGCCGTCGCGATGCTGGCCCTATTCCTGTTCGGTCAGGGCTTTGGCCCGGGCGCGCATACCATGACGTTTGCCTCGCTGAGCTACCCGACCTCGCTGCGCGGCGTCGGCGTGGGTCTCAACCAGACGCTGATGCGCAGCAGTTCCACGCTGTCGCTGTTCCTGTTCCCGCTGCTTGTTGCGTCTCTCGACACCGCCGTGTTCTGGGTGATTGCCCTGGCGCCGTTTATCGGCCTGGCCTCGCTGCTGGCGATCCGCTGGGAGCCGTCCGGGTACGATGTGGATGCGGAGGATTATCGGTAGTCTAGCAAACCGGCTCACAGAAGCCGGTTTTTTTATCCATAAGCGACTCATATGACAGCCTTCATTTCCGCCAGGGCATACTGAAACGTATCCCGATGGTGTGGAAATGGATGCAGCATGTTAGCAGCTCAGGTCACTGATAATACGTATAAAGGCTGGCAGGCGTCGCTTGCCCTGCAGTTTTGTCACACCCCTGAGAAAACCCTCCTGCACTCCGCCCACCACGTCGGGCCGCTCACCGTTCAACGTCCGTTTTACCCCGAAGGGGAAACCTGTCACCTTTACCTGCTGCACCCGCCCGGCGGGATTGTGGGCGGCGATACGCTGGACATTTCCGTTCGGCTGGACGCCAAAAGCCATGTGCTTATCACCATGCCCGGCGCCAGCAAGTTCTATCGCAGCAGCGGCCCGCAGGCTCGTCTGAACCAGCATTTTTATCTCGATGAAGATTCCATCCTGGAGTGGCTGCCGCAGGACACGATTATTTTTCCCGGCGCGAATGCCGCGCTGCGCTCTGTTTTTCATCTGAAGGCCTCCAGCACGCTGCTGGCGTGGGAGCTGTACTGTCTGGGCCGCCCGGTGATCGGTGAGACCTTCAGCCACGGCACGCTGGAGAGCCGCCTTGAAATCTGGGTTGAAGACGAACCGCGCCTGATTGAGCGCCAGCATCTTAGCGACGGCGATCTCACGCCCGTCGCCGGACGTCCGTGGCTCGGCACGCTGCTGTTCTATCCGGCCAAAGAAGAACATCTCGACGCGGTGCGCGAACGGCTCGCCCCGCTGGAAAATTATGCGGGTGCAACGCTCACCGATGACCTGCTGTCGGTGCGTTTTCTCTCCCACGACAACCTGATTTGCCAGCGGGTGATGCGCGACGTCTGGCAGTCGCTTCGCCCGCTTCTCACCACCAAACCCGCCTGTTCGCCGCGTATCTGGCAGACATAAGAGAAACGTTATGGAACTGACCCCCAGAGAAAAAGACAAGCTGTTGCTGTTCACCGCCGCGCTGGTTGCCGAACGCCGCCTTGCGCGCGGGGTAAAGCTCAATTACCCGGAATCGGTCGCGCTGATCAGCGCCTTCATTATGGAAGGCGCGCGCGATGGCGAAACCGTCGCCTCGCTGATGGAAGCGGGCCGCCACGTCCTGAGGCGCGACCAGGTTATGGAGGGCGTCCCGGAGATGATCCCGGATATTCAGGTCGAAGCCACCTTCCCGGACGGATCCAAGCTCGTCACCGTCCATAACCCGATCGTCTAAGGAGCGCGTGATGATCCCAGGCGAATACCGGATCCAGTCCGGAAATATTGCCCTCAACGTCGGGCGTGAAACCCAAAGCGTGGTTGTCGAAAACCACGGCGACAGGCCGATCCAGGTCGGATCGCACTACCACTTTTACGAGGTCAACCCGGCGCTGAAGTTCGATCGGGAAACCACCAAAGGCTATCGGCTGAACATCCCGGCGGGCACCGCCGTGCGCTTTGAGCCCGGCCAGAAGCGGGAAGTGACGCTGGTTCAGGTCACGGGCGCGCAGCGCATTTTCGGTTTTCGCGGCAGGGTGATGGGCGAGGTGAAACATGGCTGAGATTTCGCGCCGGGCGTATGCCGATATGTTCGGCCCCACTACCGGAGATAAAGTGCGGCTGGCCGACAGCGAGCTGTGGATCGAAGTGGAAGACGATCTCACGGTCTACGGCGAAGAGGTCAAATTCGGCGGCGGGAAGGTGATCCGTGACGGCATGGGTCAGGGGCAGATGACCGCAGACGGCTGCGTGGATCTGGTTCTCACCAACGCGCTGATTGTCGATCACTGGGGGATCGTAAAAGCCGATATCGGCGTCAAGAACGGGCGGATCTTCGCCGTCGGCAAAGCCGGAAACCCGGACATTCAGCCCGGCGTGACGATCCCGATTGGCGCGGCAACGGAAGTGATTGCCGCCGAGGGGAAGATCGTCACCGCCGGTGGGATCGACACCCACATCCACTGGATCTGCCCGCAGCAGGCGGAAGAGGCGCTGGTCTCCGGCGTCACCACCATGATCGGCGGCGGCACCGGACCGGCGGCGGGCACCAACGCCACCACCTGCACGCCGGGGCCGTGGTATATCGCCCGCATGCTGCAGGCTGCCGATACGCTGCCGGTGAATATCGGCCTGCTCGGCAAAGGTAACGGCTCCAATCCGGACGCCCTGCGCGAGCAGATTGCCGCGGGCGCCATCGGGCTGAAGATCCACGAAGACTGGGGCGCGACGCCTGCGGCGATCAACTGCTCGCTGGAAGTCGCTGACGAGATGGATATTCAGGTGGCGCTGCACAGCGACACGCTGAACGAGTCCGGGTTTGTCGAAGACACGCTGGCGGCCATCGGCGGGCGCACCATCCACACCTTCCACACCGAGGGCGCGGGCGGCGGTCACGCGCCGGATATCATCACCGCCTGCGCGCACCCGAATATTCTGCCCTCTTCCACCAACCCGACCCTGCCCTACACGGTCAATACTATCGACGAGCATCTCGACATGCTGATGGTTTGTCATCACCTCGACCCGGATATCGCCGAGGACGTGGCGTTTGCCGAATCCCGCATTCGTCGTGAAACCATCGCCGCTGAAGACGTGCTGCACGACATCGGCGCGTTCTCGCTCACGTCGTCAGATTCGCAGGCCATGGGCCGCGTCGGGGAAGTGATTATCCGCACCTGGCAGGTGGCGCACCGCATGAAGGTCCAGCGCGGCGCGCTGCCGGAAGAGACCGGCGATAACGATAACTTCCGCGTGAAGCGCTATGTCGCCAAATACACCATTAACCCGGCGCTCACCCACGGCATCGCCCACGAGGTCGGTTCGATTGAGGCGGGCAAGCTGGCGGATCTCGTGGTCTGGTCTCCGGCGTTCTTCGGCGTCAAGCCCGCCACCATCGTCAAGGGCGGGATGATCGCCTGCGCGCCAATGGGCGATATCAACGCCTCGATCCCCATGCCGCAGCCGGTGCATTACCGTCCGATGTTTGGATCGCTGGGCGCCGCGCGCCACGCCACCCGACTGACGTTTATCTCGCAGGCCGCCAGTGCGAACGGCATTCCGCAGCAGCTCAACCTGCAGAGCTCCACCGCGGTGGTGAAAGGCTGCCGGACGGTGAAAAAGGCGGACATGATCCACAACGGCCTGCAGCCGAATATCACCGTCGACTCACAAACCTACGAGGTGCGCGTCGACGGTGAACTGATAACCAGCGAACCGGCTGACGTTCTGCCGATGGCGCAACGCTATTTCCTGTTTTGAGGAGTGATGATGATCTATTTAACCCAACGCCTGGACCATGCGCATCCGATTACCGCCAGCGTCACGCTGCCGATTGACGTGCGGGTGAAAAGCCGCGCTCGCGTATCGCTGAACGACGGCCGCGAAGCCGGGCTGATGCTGCCGCGCGGCCTGCTGCTGCGCGGGGGCGATCTGCTGACTACCGACGACGGCAGCGAGGTTGTCGAGGTGATCGCCGCCCCGGAGTCGGTTTCCGTGGTGCGCTGTACGGATCCTTTCCTGCTCGCCCGCGCCTGCTACCACCTGGGCAACCGCCACGTGCCGCTGCAAATCATGCCCGGCGAGCTGCGCTATCACCACGACCACGTTCTCGACGACATGCTGCGCCAGTTCGGGCTGGAAGTGGCCTACGCCAGCCTGCCGTTTGAGCCGGAAGCAGGCGCTTACACCAGCGATGCCCACAGCCACAGCCATTCTCACGCTCATTCACATTAAGGATTAATCATGCGCAAGTTACTCCCTCTGTTACTGCTGGCTTTTTCCGTTCCCGCGCTCGCGCATCCCGGCCACGGTACCGACAGCTTCCAGGCCGGATTTCTTCATCCGCTGACCGGGATCGATCACCTGCTGATGCTGGCGGGCGCAGGCGTGCTCTCGGCGCTGAGCGGTCGCAAACTCCTGCTGCCGTTTGCCACCCTCGGGATGATGCTTGTCGGCGCCATTGCGGGCAGCCTGCTCGGCGGCTTCAGCGGCATGGAGATGCTGATTATCGCCTCGCTGGCGGTATCCGGCGTGATGATGTTTAAAACCGAAAATCGTCTTCTGCTGGCGGTGCCTGCCCTGGCGATGTTCCACGGCTGGGCGCACGGCGTGGAGATGTCCGGCCACAGCTTCTGGCTCTTCACCAGCGGGTTTATGCTCGCCAGCGCCACGGTGCTGTGCGCCAGCTTTGCTGCGGGGCTACTGCTGCGCCGTCACGACGGCCTGCGTAAAACCTTCGGCGGCGGGCTGATCGTCTCCGCCCTGCTGGCGCTGATGAGCTGATGGAACACGCCCGCCAGAGGCTGCGCCTGATGCAGCTCTCCAGCAGCAGCCTGCCGGTCGGGTCATTTACCTGGTCGCAGGGGCTGGAGTGGGCCGTTGAGGCAGGCTGGGTCACGGACGCCGACGCGTTCAAACGCTGGCAAATTCAGCAGATGGAGCAGAGCTTTTTCTGCGTCGATCTGCCGCTGTTTATCCGTCTTTATCAGGCCTGTGAGCAAGGCGATCTTACAAATGCAAAACGCTGGACGTCCTGGCTGCTCGCCTGCCGGGAAACGCGCGAGCTGCGCGAAGAGGAGCGCAACCGTGGGGCGGCGTTTACGCGACTGATTAAGAGCTGGGAACCTGATTGTCCGCCCGAATGGCTGCCGCTGTTTATGCAAAGCCAGCTCTGCGGCATGGCCTGGCTCGGCGTGCGCTGGGGCATTAGCGCGCGCGAGCTGGCGCTGAGCCTCGGCTACAGCTGGATGGAGAGCGCGGTCATGGCGGGCGTCAAGCTGGTGCCGTTTGGGCAACAGGCCGCGCAGCAGCTGATTATCGAACTGAGCGACCATTTTGCCGCCGGGTTTGAACAGGCATTTTTACGACGCGACGACGCGCTGGGGGCCGCAACGCCGCTGTCCGCCATCGCCTCCGCGCGCCACGAAACCCAATATTCACGACTATTCCGTTCCTGAGGAGTCAACATGGCTGATTACAAACATCCCCTGCGCGTGGGCGTGGGCGGCCCGGTAGGGTCGGGCAAAACCGCGCTGCTGGAAGCGCTCTGCAAGGCAATGCGCGATACGTACCATCTTGCGGTGGTGACCAACGATATCTACACCAAAGAGGATCAGCGCATCCTGACCGAGGCGGGCGCGCTGGAGCCGGAGCGCATCGTGGGCGTGGAGACGGGCGGCTGCCCGCATACCGCCATCCGCGAAGATGCCTCGATGAACCTGGCGGCGGTGGAAGCGTTAAGCGAGAAGTTCGGCAATCTGGATCTGATCTTCGTGGAAAGCGGCGGGGACAACCTGAGCGCGACGTTCAGCCCGGAGCTGGCGGATCTGACCATCTACGTCATCGACGTGGCCGAAGGGGAAAAAATCCCCCGCAAGGGCGGACCGGGGATCACCAAATCCGATTTTCTGGTGATCAACAAAACCGATCTCGCGCCGTACGTGGGTGCCTCGCTGGAGGTAATGGAGCGCGATACCAACCGCATGCGCGGCGAGCGTCCGTGGACATTTACCAACCTGAAGGCGGGTGACGGTTTAGCGACGATTATTGCGTTTCTGGAAGAGAAAGGGATGTTGCGGGTGTAGTCAAACGATCCCCTCTCCCTGTGGGAGAGGGTTAGGATGAGGGATTACGCCTCCGGCAGTTCCGCCAGCGGCCAGCGCGGACGCACGGACACGCTCAGGTCAGACGTTGCCCCGGCATTCAGGCGCACCATTCCGGCGTAGGCGATCATCGCGCCGTTATCGGTACAGAATTCCGGACGGGCATAGAACACTTCCCCGCGGCGCTTTTGCATCATTTCGGCGAGCTTCGCGCGCAGCGTGCGGTTAGCGCTCACGCCGCCAGCCATCACCAGACGCTTGAAGCCGGTCTGATCCAGCGCGCGCTTGCACTTGATCATCAGCGTATCAACCACCGCATCTTCGAACGCACGGGCGATATCGGCCCGGGTCTGCTCGCTGTCATCGTTAGTACGGATCGTATTCGCCGCGAAGGTTTTCAGGCCGGAGAAGCTGAAATCCAGACCCGGACGGTCGGTCATCGGACGCGGGAAGACAAAGCGCCCTTCCGTTCCCTGTGACGCCATTTTTGACAGCATCGGGCCGCCCGGGTAATCCAGACCCAGCAGCTTGGCGGTTTTATCGAACGCTTCACCGGCGGCGTCGTCGATCGACTCGCCCAGCAGCTCGTATTTGCCAATCCCCGTGACGCTAATCAGCTGCGTATGACCGCCGGAAACCAGCAGCGCCACAAACGGAAATTCAGGCGGATTCTCTTCCAGCATCGGCGCCAGAAGGTGTCCTTCCATATGGTGAACCGGAATGGCCGGAACATCCCACGCAAACGCCAGCGAACGACCAACCGTCGCGCCAACCAGCAGCGCGCCGACCAGCCCCGGGCCTGCGGTATACGCCACTGCATCAATCTCTTTTGCCGTTAATCCCGCTTCTTTCAGCGCCGCCTGGATCAGGGGAACCGTTTTACGCACGTGGTCACGAGAGGCCAGTTCCGGCACGACGCCGCCGTAGTCAGCGTGCAATTTCACCTGACTATACAGCTGGTTGGCCAGAAGCCCTTTTTCGTCGTCGTAAATGGCGATGCCGGTTTCATCGCAGGATGTTTCAATACCCAGTACACGCATGACTTGTTTTACCTCGTTTCAATACCGCGCAGTGTAGAGCCTGGGCGGGTTGATGTAAAACTTTGTTCGCCCCAGGAAGAAGGCTCGTGTATACTCCTCACCCTTATTAAAGTCCCTTTCAAAATCGCATCGGTGCTTTACAAAGCAGCAGCATTTGCAGTAAAATTCCGCACCATTTTGAAATAAGCTGGCGTTGATGCCAGCGGCAAACCGAATTTATTAAAGGTGAGAGTTACATGCCGGTAATTAAAGTACGTGAAAACGAGCCGTTCGACGTAGCACTGCGTCGCTTCAAACGTTCATGCGAGAAAGCAGGTGTTCTGGCTGAAGTTCGTCGTCGTGAGTTTTATGAAAAACCAACGACCGAACGTAAGCGCGCTAAAGCTTCCGCTGTGAAACGTCACGCGAAGAAACTGGCTCGCGAAAACGCACGCCGTACTCGTCTGTACTAATTGGTTGAGGGCCTCAGCCCTCAATTGACAGACAGAGTAATAGTCGTAAGGCCGTGCTTCCGGAAGGAATGCGCGGCTTGTTTTCGTTTATAAGTCGCTTAAAATTTTGGGGCATATGGCCGGAAGAATCCCACGCGTTTTCATCAATGACCTGCTTGCCAGAACCGACATCGTCGATCTCATCGACGCGCGGGTAAAGCTAAAAAAGCAGGGCAAGAACTACCATGCGTGCTGTCCGTTCCATAACGAAAAAACCCCCTCCTTCACCGTAAACGGTGAAAAACAGTTCTACCATTGCTTCGGCTGTGGCGCACACGGTAATGCCGTCGATTTTTTAATGAATTACGACAAGCTCGAGTTCGTTGAAACCGTCGAAGAGCTGGCGGCGATGCATAACCTTGAAGTGCCGTATGAAGCAGGCAGTGGGCCAAGTCAGATCGAGCGTCATCAACGGCAAACGCTGTATCAACTGATGGATGGCCTGAATTCGTTTTACCAACAGTCTCTTAAGCACTCTGCGGCTGAGCCTGCGCGTCAGTATTTGAACAAGCGCGGACTGAGCGACGATGTCATTGCGCGTTTCGCTATTGGTTACGCCCCGCCCGGCTGGGACAACGTGTTAAAGCGTTTTGGCGGCAATAGCGAAGATCGTAAGTCTCTCATCGATGCAGGCATGCTGGTCACCAACGACCAGGGACGAAGCTACGACCGCTTCCGCGAACGGGTCATGTTCCCAATCCGCGACAAGCGTGGCCGGGTCATTGGTTTTGGTGGTCGCGTGCTGGGTGATGCCCTGCCGAAATACCTCAACTCCCCGGAAACCGATATTTTCCATAAGGGCCGCCAGCTGTACGGTCTTTATGAGGCGCAGCAGAATAATGCGGAACCTCCGCGTCTTCTGGTCGTCGAAGGCTATATGGACGTCGTGGCACTGGCGCAGTACGACATCAACTACGCGGTTGCGTCGTTAGGCACGTCTACCACCGCCGATCATATTCAACTGCTGTTCAGAGTGACCAACAACGTCATTTGCTGTTACGACGGTGACCGCGCAGGACGCGAAGCCGCCTGGCGCGCGCTGGAAACCGCGCTACCCTACATGACCGACGGGCGTCAGCTACGCTTTATGTTCCTGCCCGACGGTGAAGACCCGGATACGCTGGTGCGTAAAGAGGGCAAAGCGGCGTTTGAAGCGCGGATGGAGCAGGCTCAGCCGCTCTCCACGTTTTTGTTTAACAGCCTGATGCCGCAGGTCGATTTGAGTACCCCTGACGGGCGCGCGCAGCTCAGTACGCTGGCGCTGCCGTTAATCAGCCAGGTGCCCGGCGAAACGCTGCGCATCTATCTGCGTCAGGAGTTAGGCAACAAGCTCGGCATTCTGGATGACAGCCAGCTTGAACGTTTAATGCCTAAACAGGCTGAAAACGGTGCGGTTCGCCCCGCGCCTCAGCTAAAACGCACAACCATGCGTATACTGATAGGGTTGCTGGTCCAAAACCCCGAGCTTGCACCTCAGGTGCCGTCGCTGGCGGGTTTAAACCACGAAAAATTGCCCGGACTTGGCTTATTTTCAGAACTGGTCAACACGTGTTTGTCTCAGCCAGGTCTGACCACCGGACAACTTTTAGAGCATTATCGCGGCACAAAAGAGGCCGCTACCCTTGAAAAATTGTCGATGTGGGACGATATAGCAGATAAGGACATTGCAGAAAAAACGTTCACCGACTCTCTCAACCATATGTTTGATTCGATGCTTGAGCTGCGCCAGGAAGAGTTGATAGCTCGCGAGCGCACTCACGGTTTAAGCAGCGAAGAACGCCGGGAGCTCTGGATGATTAACCAGGAACTGGCGAAGAAATAAAGAAATTTAACGGCTTAAGTGCCGAATATCGATCGGGAAGCCCCCGGCAGCCGCACTGAGAGGCAGCGGCAAAAATATAAGTACGCCCTCGCTTTAAAGGTTGGCAGCCCCATCGCCGACACCAATCAAACGAATTAAGTGTGGATACCGTCTTATGGAGCAAAACCCGCAGTCACAGCTGAAACTTCTTGTCCAACGTGGTAAGGAGCAAGGCTATCTGACCTATGCCGAGGTCAATGACCATCTGCCGGAAGATATCGTCGATTCAGATCAAATCGAAGACATCATCCAAATGATCAATGACATGGGCATTCAGGTGATGGAAGAAGCACCGGATGCCGATGATCTGTTGCTGGCTGAAACCTCCAACAACACTGACGAAGATGCGGAAGAAGCTGCTGCACAGGTACTGTCCAGCGTGGAATCTGAAATCGGGCGTACCACTGACCCGGTCCGCATGTACATGCGCGAAATGGGTACCGTTGAACTGTTGACCCGCGAAGGCGAAATTGACATCGCAAAACGCATCGAAGACGGGATCAACCAGGTTCAGTGCTCCGTTGCCGAGTACCCGGAAGCGATCACCTATCTGCTGGAGCAGTACGATCGCGTTGAAGCGGAAGAAGCGCGCCTGTCTGACCTGATCACCGGTTTTGTCGACCCGAACGCTGAAGAAGATATGGCACCTACCGCCACTCACGTCGGTTCTGAACTGTCTCAGGAAGAGATGGATGATGACGAAGACGAAGATGAGGAAGAGAGCGACGACGACACTGCGGACGATGACAACAGCATCGATCCGGAGCTGGCGCGTGAGAAGTTTGCCGAGCTGCGTACCCAGTACGAAGTGACGCGTGACACCATCAAAGCGAAAGGCCGCAGTCATGCCGCCGCACAGGAAGAGATCCTGAAACTGTCTGAAGTCTTCAAACAGTTCCGCCTGGTGCCAAAACAGTTCGACTACCTGGTAAACAGCATGCGCGTGATGATGGATCGCGTACGCACCCAGGAACGCATCATCATGAAGCTGTGCGTTGAGCAGTGCAAAATGCCGAAGAAGAACTTCATCACCCTCTTCACCGGCAACGAAACCAGCGAAACCTGGTTCAACGCGGCTATCGCGATGAACAAGCCGTGGTCTGAAAAACTGCACGACGTAAAGGACGATGTCTATCGCGGTCTGCAGAAGCTGCAGCAGATTGAAGAAGAGACCGGCCTGACCATCGAGCAGGTTAAAGACATCAACCGTCGTATGTCCATCGGTGAAGCGAAAGCCCGCCGTGCGAAGAAAGAGATGGTTGAAGCGAACTTGCGTCTGGTTATCTCTATCGCCAAGAAATACACCAACCGTGGTCTGCAGTTCCTGGATCTGATTCAGGAAGGCAACATCGGTCTGATGAAAGCGGTAGATAAGTTTGAATACCGTCGTGGTTACAAGTTCTCCACCTACGCAACCTGGTGGATCCGTCAGGCTATCACCCGCTCTATCGCGGATCAGGCGCGCACCATCCGTATTCCGGTGCATATGATTGAGACCATCAACAAGCTCAACCGTATCTCCCGCCAGATGCTGCAGGAGATGGGCCGCGAGCCGACGCCGGAAGAGCTGGCCGAGCGCATGCTGATGCCGGAAGACAAGATCCGTAAAGTGCTGAAGATCGCCAAAGAGCCAATCTCCATGGAAACACCAATCGGTGATGATGAAGATTCGCATCTGGGTGATTTCATCGAGGATACCACCCTCGAGCTGCCGCTGGACTCTGCGACCACCGAGAGCCTGCGTGCTGCAACGCACGACGTTCTGGCCGGCCTGACCGCCCGTGAAGCGAAAGTCCTGCGTATGCGTTTCGGTATCGACATGAACACCGACCACACGCTGGAAGAAGTGGGTAAACAGTTCGACGTTACCCGCGAACGTATCCGTCAGATCGAAGCGAAGGCGCTGCGTAAGCTGCGTCATCCAAGCCGCTCTGAAGTGCTGCGTAGCTTCCTGGACGACTAATCTGTCCTGATAGTGAAAAAGCTCCCAATCGGGAGCTTTTTTTTTGTTATTCCCTCTCCCTGTTGGTGAGGGCATCAGGCCGCAGAGGCCCCTAAAGCCCCCGCACCATCAGCGCTTCATCCAGCTCCCGATACCCCTCTACCAGCTTATCCAGGGTTGCCCTGTTGAGCCCGCTCGGGTTCGGCAGTACCCACACCTGCGTAACGCCAATCATGATGTTTTGCTTGCCCCACTGCGTTCCACGCTGGCTAAACGCCTGCTCGTAGGCCTGCTTGCCGAGGATTGCCAGCGCGGCCGGCTGGTAGTCTTCAATCTTCTTCACCAGCTCCCGCCCGCCGCTGCGCAGCTCATGCAGGTTAACCTCGCTTGCCTGGACCGTCGGCCGCTCGACCAGCATGGTGATCCCACACCGCGTATCCAAAAGGTGCTGTTCCTCTTCAGGCTTGAGTAGCCTGTCGGTAAACCCGGCCTGGTGGATAACCTTCCAGAAGCGATTGCCCGGATGGGCAAAGTGAAAACCGGTGTGCGCCGAGGACTTGCCCGGGTTGATTCCGCAGAACACCACCCGCAGGCCTGGGGCCAGAATATCGTTGATCATCTTTACTCCCGCTCGATACATCGTGAGGGAAGTATAAAGGATTGATTATGCATTGTTTATAAAAACAGCAGGCAGGTGTGAATGGCTGGATTGCTGCGGGGAGTTACTTTATAATTCACCGCCACGGCCCCTTAGCTCAGTGGTTAGAGCAGGCGACTCATAATCGCTTGGTCGCTGGTTCAAGTCCAGCAGGGGCCACCAAATTTTAGCAGCAAATACATAAACTTAGGCCACTCTCACGAGTGGCCTTTTTGTTTATTCAAACCCCATTGGCAGCAAAATGGCAGCAGTAGTTTTATTAAAAAACCCGCCAGCGGCGGGTTAGTAGGAAAGTTGTTGCTGCAAACCCTTCGGATGCGGAGGTGCAGAACTGATTTTTTGAGGGCGACAAACAGACCTCACGAACGTTTCATGAGTAACAAAAGTGTGCCCGCATTCAATATTTGTGCATTGGTTATAACGCTCTTTGGTTTGGCGGGAAACTTCAAAGCTGCTGCGTGTATGTGCGGCCTGACCACACAACGGACAATTCATCATTTTAGTCTTTTCCCCACTTTTGCTGTAATCGCAATAATGATACAACATAATTCCATTTTGTGAAGTAATCATTCCATTTCTAAATCATCAATCCTCACCTCAAGCTCTAGAGTGGTCGTGAAACCGCTATCTGCACTGACACTGTGTGTCAGCATGGTAATGGTCCATTCGGCCTCATCAATGGGCTGTTTAAAGCCGCTCACCTTCACAGGCATTTCGGTATACAGATCAGCCCTTCCCTCTGCGAGCTGCAGGGAGAACGTTGCAACCCCGCGCTGCAGGCGCTCCCACTGCATCTTTGCCGCTCGCTCTGCATTGCTGCGGTTTGCATAAGTTCTGTTGAGTACCAGCACGTTTTCATCCGTCCCAACCAGGTAATCTCCCTGTTTTGCTTCCGGCTCCTTTGCCGTGGTGGTTTTCTTTCGACGGCGCTTAACCTTTGCTGCCTCTTTTTTCTTTGGCTCACGGGTATGAAGCCAGCTGGCAATTACCCCCGTATAGGCATCGCGATCGGCCAGGGTAAAACGATGACCGTCACCGGCCTGGCGGGTTATGGTGATAACCGGCAGCGGCTTACCGCTTGCCGTTCTGCCCCGCCCCTGACGGATAAACAACAGATTGCCGTCCTTAACGGAGGCTATCGCACCATACTGCCGCGCCAGCTTCATCAGGAAACTCGCATCGCTCTCGTTGGTCTGGTCAAGATGATCCACAGGCTTGTCCATCAAGTCCTGCCCCAGCGCCATCTTTAATTTATGCCTGGCAGCTATTTCCTTCACCACTTCACCCACCGTCGTCTGGTGCCATGATTTTTCACGCCGCGTGTTCAGGGTTTCACGGAAATCTGCGCTACGTGCTCGAATTGTGAGACGGTCAGGCGCGCCGCTGTGCTCAATCTCATCGACAGTAAATCCCCCTTTCGGAAAAAGCGGCTGGCCTTTCCACCCCAGCGCAAACTGAATAATGGCTCCACGACGCGGCAGAACGATTTGCCCGTCCGAGTCGTCCAGCTCCAGATCAAGCTGGTCAGCTTCAAAGCCCCTGTTATCCGTAAGCGTCAGACTCATCAGGCGCGAATCCAGTACGGTTGTGACATCCTTGCCTTCAATAATGACGCTGAAACCCGGCGTTTTACTGTTCAGGTTCGTGAGATCAGAGGTGAAATTCACTGCAGTAACCCTCCCACCGTATTTTTAATATTCCCTATCGCTGAGGTGGCGGTGTCCTGCAAATTGCTGAGCTGATCGCTGAGGCTGCCGAACATATCAGACAGCGACTCATCCACCCTTTTCAGCGTCAGCGTGAATTCAATACGCCGCGGCATCCCGCTTTCAAAAAATTCAGTTTTGGTCTGACTCAGGCTCTCGATCACAAACATGCCGTAAATCGTCCCGCTCCCCTCAATCAAGGGCCACGATTTACCCAGCTCCGCCATCTGCTCAAGGGCCAGCAATGACAGCCTGCCGCCTGTGATTTCCGGTAGCAGGACGCCGGACAGCGTCAACGAATCGTTATCCGGCCCAAGAAACTGTGTAGACGGACGCCGGTTTACCCGGCTGTTAGTGGCATGCCGCCAGCTGCGCTGATACTGCAGCTCCTGATACGGCACGGTGCGCAGCATGAATACGTACAACCCCAGCACCATCATCATGATTCATACCCCCCTCGATCACTGAAATTACTTCGCGCTTTTGCCCTGGCCCTGCGCTCACGCTCATCAAGCTGCCTCGCCACTTCGCGGGCAATATCCTTTGCGCTCTGCCCCGGCTGAGCGGTGATATGAATAGGCGCGTTAATTTCATAACGAATTGCCTGCGGCGCACTGGCGGATTTTGCTGACTGGCTTTGTTTGTACTCTTTAGCTGGCAGGCTATATGGATGCATCGGCGAGGCTTCAGCAGGAGCCGCTGCCACACCCATGACGCCCGCAACAACGGAAGCCAGCGCAGCAGTCCGGCGCCTGCTGGTCACATTAGCCGGACCGTTCACAATCTCCGGGCCATTCTCCCCGACTATGCCAAACTGACCGCGCGGAATAACACCACCTCTGTCATACAGCCCTGCAAACGGAACAGAAGAAGCTGCGGCACCACCAACAATCTGAACCTGAGAATTACCCGGCGCTTTATTTTTCCCTGTCATCCAGTCAGGCAGATAATCGGTAACGGAAGCCAGTTTGCTCTTGAGCGCTTCCCACTTCGCATCTATACCATTCAGGATGTTGTCAATAATGGCGCTGCCCATATCCTTGAATTTAGCCGGTAGCGCACTGACATCTGAAATAATGGCATTCCACTTGTCACTGATCGTCTTCCGGACGCTGGCCCACGCCTCAGACACACCGGCTTTAATAGTTTCCCAGTTTTTTGCTATAAGGCCCGGAAGTGTGTAATTGAAAAACAGGTATTTAATACTTTCCCAGGCATAGCTTACAGCCTGTTTAATCCATTCCCACGCCGCCGTGGTGGCAGCGCAAACCTCATCCCAAATGGCTTTAAACTTCGGCCCAAGCGTGTCCCAGTTTTGCCAGATGTAAATCGCTCCTGCGGCTATCAGAGCAATAACGGCCAGTATGGGATTGGCAAACATCAGGCGACCCAGCCACAATATCCCGCTACCTACCCCCTTTAGGGCTTTGGTGATAAGCCCAAAGGCACCACCGCCTTTGATACCCAGAATAGAAAACTGCAGGCGCATCAGCGCCAGCGGGCCAAGCACAACCGACACTGCCAGCATGACCGTACCCAGAACCGCTGTAATTGCCGCAAGTGCCGCCATAACTTTCAGCAATGAGCCAGCCAGCTTCGGGTTTTCCTCCACCCAGCGGCGCAGCGTCCCCGTGACCTTTTTCACGTAATTCATGATATCCATCAGCGGCTGGCGAAGGGTTTCACCCAGGCTACTGAACGCGTTCTGCGCGCCAGTTTTCACAAGCAACCACTGCGCGGAAAGTGAATCCTTATTGATATCGGATTCTTTCTGCATGGAGCCGTTAGCCTCAGATCCTGAGGTGAGTTTCAGCTGTCGCTGCAGCTCCGGCAGGTTGTTTGCAAGCTTCGCAGCATCATCGCCAAACTCCTTGCCGAATATCATCGTCATGGCGGACAGGCGTTTATCCTGCGGCAGCTTGTTGACCTTCTCCAGCACGCGCTGAATGGTCCCCATTGCGTCCTTTGTCATCTGCTTTTCAATCTCTTCTGGATTGAGTTTCAGCAGATCCATTCCTTCCATAAACCGCTTGCTCTGCATGGTCGCAATCGACAGTTCGCGCACCATGGCATTCGATGCACTGGCAGCAATTTCTGGCGCAGCGCCAAGAGACAGGAACGTTGAACCCAGCGCGGCCGCCTTGCGGAAATCAAGCCTGTCAGCCACGCCCCCCATACGCTGCAGCACGTTGATAATATCGCCACCCTTTGACATGGCGTTATCGTCCAGGTAGTTCAGGGCATCGCCAAGCTGTTCAATATTTCGGGTGGGCACTTTATACAGCTGTGCGATTTTACCCAGACCTTCCGCCAGCTCATCAGCGGGCAGCTCAAAGGCGGTTGCGGCTTTTGCTGCCGTGGATGCAAAGGCCAGCAGGTCACGCTTCTGGTCTTCGTAAGGATCATTCTGATTTGTCACCCCCATACGCGCGCCACCTTCAACCAGTGCGGCATAGTCAATAGCGCCATTCTCCATCGGCAGCTGCTCACTGGCGGCCTTGATGGCATCCTGCATGTCGTAATACTGTTTTGTCCGGTTGCCGTTGTCGTCCCGCAGACCGTTCACCTGCTTTGCCACCCCTTTCATGGCATCTTCCATGCTGGCATAGCTTTTCACGGCGGCCATGACCGGCGCCCCCATAGCCAGCCCGGCTGCAGAGGTAGTTGCTCCGGCGCCCGCAATACGATCTCTCATCTCAAGTCGCCGTGAATACTGTTCGCGGACAGCATGCATTCGCGCCTGTTGCGCGCCCAGACGTTTAAGAGATTTTTGCTGACGGTCCAGAGCCTGCCGGGTTTCGTCGGCGTTCTGCCGCAGCTCCCGCTGCGCACTACTCAGCTTTTTGGTGTCCAGCCCGGCCTCATTGAGCGCAAGACGCTGACGCTGCACAGACTGACGCAGACCGTTGTATTTGCTCTGCAGCTCGTTAACGCGGTTTTTTGCCTGCTCAAGCAGACGTGCCTGCGCCGCCGTCGGGCGGTTAGTGGCCGAGAACTGCGTGGCAAGCTTCGCCGCTTCTTCGCGTGCGGCTTTAAGACTGTTGCCGGTGACGGCCAGCTGCGCGCTTGCCTTGCGGAAACCGTCAATGCGGCCCGCCTGGGCGTCCAGTTCTTTTAATCTTGCGCGGCTTTGCTGAATGGCGGTAGCCAGCTCTTTAGAACTGGCCTGCGCGGATCGGAATGGGCGGGTGAGCTTATCAACCGCATTTAGAATTACCTGCAAACGCAGGTTAGTGTCACTCATCGCTGGCCCCGCTTCTCTGAATCGCTTTATGCCGCCACTCCAGCACTTCGGTCAGCGGCATAACGTCAGTGACGGACGGCGGCCAGTGAAAAATGGTGGCGATATCAGCCACCAGGTCTTCTACCGTCAGGCTGCCGGCAAACCGGCAAGCACCGATTTCTTCAACAAAAAAGTGACCACCTCAACCGACAGCGCGGTGAGATCGGCAGGGTCCAGCTCTGCCATTTCCTGGGCGGTCAGCGCCGGGGTGGAAATGCGGGGAATAATCGTCATCATCGCGCCGACGTCCATATCCATGATCGCCTGCAGACGGGTGCCACGCAGCGCGCCGGACTGCGGCTTGCGCAGCACAATTTCGGTAATTTCGGTTTTACCGCGCTTGATTGGGGTATCCAGCTGTACGGTTTTTTCAGTCAGTTGTTCGCTCATCGTCATATCCTGTTATTAAGGTACTGGCGCGGCGGCCCGCGCCTTTAAAGTAGATCAGAGGCCCAGGGCGTTGCGGTGCTCTTCCATCAGGTCGACGCCATCAACGATTTCAATCATGTTGATCACATCAACCTCATAGAGCACCTCGCCGTTGATGGTCAGCTTCGCGTAACTGTTGGTGCTGCTCACTTTTGTGGTGTTGCTCTCGCCGGTTTTCCATTCGCCGGAATCGACTTCTTTATGTCGCCCGCGCACAACCAGCTCAACGGCCTGCACTTCGCCGGTATCGTCACGCTGAATGGAGCCGGTGAAACGCAGCTGGATGCCGTCAACCGTGGCTTTACCCATCTGCTTGAATAACAGCAGCTCGGTGCCACCGATTGAAAACTCAGTGTCCAGCGCGCCATCATCCAGCCCCAGATCAACATCCGCCGAACCCGGCATTCCGCCGCCGCGATACTTTTCAAACTTGCGGCCGAATTTAGGCAGGGTCAGAGATTCAACGATCCCCTGATAGTTGTTCCCGTCGTTAAACAGGTTCAGGTGTTTTAACTTGCGTGGTAAAGCCATATTGTCCCCTTACGCGCTGACCTGGCTGGAGAAATCCAGCAGATACTGATCGGTGATGCGCTGGCGCAGCATCAGGTTTTCCAGAGGCGGTACCGGCGTATAGTCATAATCTATGGTGAGCTTCCCGGCTTTCAGGGAATCTTTATCATTGACTGACTCATCCAGCCAGCAGTCGGCGCCGATGATGAAGCCTTGCGTTTTCAGGTTGCGCAGTTTGGCGCGAATACCTTCGATAATGTCGCGTGCCAGCGACGGGTTAAGCACGCCATCCACCGCCCACATATGCGCTTCTGCGATGGTGTCAGCCAGCACCTGCGCGGTGCGGGTGTAGTTTTCAAAGGCAAACAGAGGATCGTCACTGAGGCAGCGGGAACCCCAGAAGCGGAAACCGTCTTTGCGGATCAGCGTGGTGACATCGTTCTGGTTCAGCAGCCCCGCATCGGTTGCCGGGTCCTGCAGATCCCAGAACACATCCGCAGAAATGCCGGTGACGCCGTTCACGCCCACGTTGGAAAGGGATTTGTGCCAGCCGGTTTGTTCGTCAATTTTGGCACGCAGGCCAAGCGCACGGGCTGAGGCGTAAGCCGTTGCGTCAGCATTCATCACGGTGTCAAAACTGATGAAATCAGGCCAGATCAGCATCCCCTCGCGCTGGCTGAAATTAGCTCGGTAGGCAATGACCTCTTCCACAGTTTTGCAGCCGTAGGCGGACAGATAAGCAAACCCGCGCAGACTCTGCGCCACGCTCAGCAGCTCAGTAGCAACCTCCTGTGTGTCGTGCCCCGGCACGCCCAGAATGCGCGGCTTAACGCCGAGCTGGGACTGCGCAGATAACAGCGCTTTCATGCCCGTTTTTTTACCGTCAGCTGTCACGCCGCCGATAATGTTGGAGGTTGTTTCCGCTTCGGTTTCACCCTGTGCAACGCGCACAACGACGGTCACGGGTTTAGCCTGGTCGGCAATTGCATCCAGAGAGCGGGCGAGAGTGCCGGACTCGCCTGCTTTACCGCTGGCTGTCAGCACGTCGGTAAGCAGGACCGGCTTATTGAGGGGAAACATGGACGCATCAGCATCATCGCCGGTGCAGACCATGCCCACGATGGCGGTGCTCACCGTGGTAATGGATCGGGTGCCCTCGTTGATTTCAACAACGCGCACCCCGTGGTGGTAATCCTGAGCCATAAGGCATTTCTCCGGTTTACAGGTGTGCGTCTATGTTCTGGTGGTTGCACATGCGGCGCACGCGTCTGGCTTTGTGTAATACATGGCACAATGAACGGGCAATAAAATGTGTTTTGCCTTAAAATCAGTGAATGATAGAAGCTTCCGCTACCAGCTCTGCTGGCAAAAACCTTACTAGAATGTGATTATGAATCTCAGAAACGACCTTCACGGCCTAACAATATTCCGTTTTATTACTGCGTTTTATGTGTTTTTGTTTCATTGCAACCTTAGATATAAGGCTGATGTTTCAGCCTGGTGGCAATCCATCATAGGTAATGGGGCCATCGGCATGTCTTTTTTCTTTGTTCTTTCTGGCTTTGTTATGGCTTGGGCATCAAGAAATGGCATAAAAGAAAATTATTACCGTTCAAGAATCGCAAGAATAATTCCAGCATATTTAGTTATGGGAGCAATAACACTCCCATTCATCTCTGAATATGACCTCACCCATTCCATAACATACCTATTATTATTTATCACAACTACCCAATCATGGTTCCCAGAAAGTTTCAGTCAATGGAATTTCGGTGGTTCGTGGTCAGTTTCAACAGAAATGTTTTTCTATTTAACTTTCCCTTTCATTTTACCCTTGATACAAAAAAGACCAATCACCTCTCTGATTACAGCTATTATAATTTCATCATTAATCATCCCAATATCGATGATTTTAATAAACAACGCAGCATTTCCACATTACTATGTCAGTCCCATCCATCGCTTACCTGAGTTTGTTTCTGGCGTAGCGATTGGCTGCATCTTTGCCCAAGGCTTCAGATTTAAAAAATTAAAAATCAGCCTCATTGCTCTTGCATTAATATTATTACTATTTGTATCTCCTACAGGAAACAATGGTTGGATGCAGAACAATTACGTTACTTTACCGGCCACATGTATCATTGTTTACTGCCTGGCAAGCGCCAATATTAATAAAAATATTTTAACACTTCCTTTTATATACCTTGGAAAAATAAGTTATTCATTCTACCTAATGCAACTTCCTATCATGATTTATATCACTATGTATCATGATACATTTTCCTCACTCCCAACATGGCTAATCTGGAGCATCCTTGCTGCGATCAACCTGATTATGGCATCAGCCTGCTATCACTTAGTCGAAGATAATAAGAAAATCAAATCCTTCATTATGAACTATAAACGAGTAAAAACTTCGACTGTCGAGTCAGATTGATTTTGGTATAGTAGGCCATTCAACATCACATGCAGTATTGGTCTTAACGGCCAGTACTGCATCAATATAATCCAACCACATATTCAGCTTATCCCTTTCATCATCACTAATACGCCCCAAGATTAGTTTGGTCTGCCATGAGGATATAGCATTTTTGGCATTATCTAAAAGAGCACTTCTCTCTCTCTCAAACTGTAAAACCTTTTCTTCTCTCGTAATGGGAGGAATATCAATCAATACAGGGTAACCATTACTATCTGCCACAAGGCACTTACCATCTGGAGGGTTAATAAATAATTGAAAATCGCCCTCATTAATTTCAACACCCTCAGAGGGCCACACCCCGCGCAAAATATAGCTCTCCTTGAGCGAAAAGGGATAGAATTTATTGTTTTTTGGAGAATATAAATATGTCATTTCAGACTCCTCTTGCAAACCATGTTACGCGAGCACCAACCGAGGCATTCACCGTTGTTGACCCCTTGGTTATTGTCGCTAAATTGACTGCCGTGAATCCCGTGTTTGTAATTTCATTTAACTGCCAAAAAGTTCTTCTGGCTCCGCCTGAGTTGTCTTGCTCAGCCAGCCATAAAACTTTAGTCGGAAAAGGAATCGGGAATGCAACTTGTGAGCTATCTGTAGTTATAGCACCAACCCCCCATTGCTCAATATAACCATCAGGTGTTTTCCTCCAACCGCTGGTTACGGCCCCGCTTAGCTCCGTTCCCGTCCAAAAGGACATATCAGGTATCTGGTTTTGTCCAATACCTACTCCTCTTTTAGCCGCCTCACCTAAGCCAAGATATTGAATAATCTCAGCGACGGTCTTTCCACTAAGATTGCTCAACGTAGAATCAAGCGGTTGCTTGTTCGCCAGGGCATTAGTCATAGTGACCGCAAAGTTAGGATCGTTACCTAACGCCGCCGCCAGTTCGTTCAATGTATCAAGCGCTGCAGGTGAGGAACCAACAAGCCCTGCAATAGCGGCCTGCACAAAAGCAGTATTGGCAAGCTGAGTGGAATTGTTACCAGCCGCCGCCGTCGGGGCTTTTGGGGTCCCGGTAAACGTCGGGCTGGCTTTTGGTGCATATTGCGAATGCGGATCAGCGGCCGCAAGATGTGCCGCCATCAGCTCATCCACATACACCTTAAGCTCCAGCACCTTATCATCCACGTATTTACGGGTAGCGAGCACCACGGACGGATCAATTTTAAGCGTAATGTTATCGGTGCTGCTGGTAATCAGTACCATGCGCACTGTCTGCGTGCGTCCACTTCCTTCTGCCAGCTGCGGCTTGTAGCTCTCCGGGCAGTTACCGACAGCAATCAGCGCGCCGGTTTCATCAAACAACCCAACTTCACGAATCCACCAACCGCCCTCTGTTTCAGGTATCACCTGCTCAGCTATGACCTGGCTGCTGTTCTGCGGATCGATATACAGCATATTCAGAGCTGCACGGCGTTTTTCACCGACCAGCTTTGTCTGTTGGGCATTTGGCGTTGGCAGCACGCCGCCGCCATCACCCACTGCCATCTGTGTAATTTTCAGCGGAACACCGAGCGCGGCGGCATTTGCCAGTTTCGCCGCGCCCATATCAGTCAGCAGGGTATAAAATTTTGCGCTCATGGGTTCACTCTCATTGTGTCAATAACATGGACGGCGCCGCCCTCATAGGCAGAACCACCGGAAAGGATGGTTTCGTTGATATACGGGTAAATCGTGATTTCTTCGCCGGTGTAAGTGGCAGCCCCCACAAAACATGGTCCGCTCGTCTGCAGATTTATGGACATGCCTATCAGATGCCGGCTGCAGGGTTTGGCGTCACCGATCAGGCGCTCCAGCTCCAGATAGGTTTCCTCTGTTATGCCCTGGTCCTGCACCCCAATATCCAGGCGAAACGTGCCCGGAGCCTCACCGGTCTGCCACCATTCAATGATGCGGATCAGAAAGCCGAACGGCTCCACCACACGCCGCACTGCGCTGGTTGTGCCCTTGTGCTGATGGATATAGAACGCATCCTGCACCACGCGGCGCTTCACGCTCTCCGCCCATCCTTCGTCCCAGCGATCAACCGAAAAGGCCCACGCCAGATACGGCAGAAACTTGACCGGGCATGTTGCCGGATTCCATAAATCGCGCAGCGGCACCTGCAGATCGGAAATTCCGCTGCAGGTCTGCGCCAGGCGGCGCTCAAGCGGCGATGAACCAGGAGGAAGCAGACTATTCATCCGTTCCCCCGTTGGTTACGCTCCATTCCGTACATGAAGCGGCTTGTGTCTTATCCAGCACCACATCAGCGAGCGGCGAGGTCAGCTCAACACGCTGCACACCTTCAACATGCAGCGCGGCATAAATAGCACTGCGGCGAATATCGCGCCCCAGCCTCGTCTGGCTGGCGATATATTTCTGCAGGCTGGCCTTTGCCGCCTCCATCACCGGCTCAGCTTCTGGCCCCGGGTAAAGAAAGATCGTTGCATCCACGCTGTACGGAATAATTTCAGCGCTGCGCACCGTCAGACGGTCAGCAACCGGCCGCACGTTCTCACTGTTAAGCGCCTGTTCAACCACCGCCAGCAGGTCCGCCGCTGCCGTTCCGTCGCCCTCACGACTCAGTACGGTAAGCACCACCTCTGCCGGTGCCGGGCTGGTTGCGCTGGCGTCAGCGACTCGCCCGTCCGTGCTTTTAGCGTGAAACTCATAAGCCGCCGTTGGCCCCGCAACGGACAGCCCCTCAAATGCAGCAGGAACACGCAGGCGCAACGCCTCGTCACTTTCCATTACCGCTGCGACCGGCGGCACCGCGTCGTTATCGGCAGGTGTAACCGTCAGCCGCTTCACGTTGTAGTTGGCCGCCATCTGATCGAGATCGCCGCCCATGGCATAAGCCACCATGACCGCCTGCGCCGCCTCGTTGATACGCTGGCGCAGCAGGATTTCCCGGTACGTGTTTTCCTGCAGTTGTTTGGTGATGGGTTCAGATTCCAGCTCAAGCGTGCGCCGCACCGCGTCCTGTTCATCTGCCGGATACAGGGCCACAAAGGCGGCCTTACGCTCAGCCAGAAGGGATTCAAAGTCCGGCACGTCAACGATTTGCGGCGCGGGGAGCTGGGAAAGGTCAATGACTGCCATTGTCTGCTCCTGTTGATACCGAAAGAGAAACAGGCGCGCCGTTATTGCGCTTCCCGGTTAGCTCAACCACCATGGAGCCGTCAAAGCTGCTGTTGATGGTGATGGAATCCAGCGTAAGCCGAGGCTCCCAGCGACTCAGCGATACGTAAACAGCCGCCATAATCTGCAGGCGCAGCGCCGGGTTCTGGGGCTGGTCAATCAATGCCGACAGCAGGGAACCATATTCCCGGCGGGCTATACGGCTTCCCTGGGGAGTCAGCAGAATATCCCTTACCGACTGCCGCAAATGGTCTGCATCAGAAATGGCTTTGCCATTGTCCTGATTCATACCGATATACAGCGTCATACAGGACCTCCCGATGTATCGCCGCCGGACTTAACGCCGGTATGACCGTGTTTATCGACTACGATCCCGTTAGAACTCATGGCGCCGCCGCCCTGGGTGACGCCACCATTGATCACCACCTCGCTGTTTATGCGCGTGTTATTTGCTTCCACCACAAACTCCCCCGTTTTCAGGGTTATGTTATCTGCCGCCTCGATCACCATGGATTTGATACCCCGCACATGCCAGCGGCCGGTCGCGGGTTCATATTCAAACCAGCCACCGTCCGGGTATTCCGTTACGCATCCGTCCACGGAGTCCGACGGCGGCGCGAACTGGTTGGAATAGATCGCAGGTAAGGCAAAAGCGGTTTCCAGATTGCCGCCCATACTCAGCACCACCACCTGCTCATCCGGCGACGGACACCACCATGTACGGGCACCGCCTGCGCGCAGTGTCAGCCAGTTAATCCAGTTGGTTTCAAGCTCGCCCACTTTCACACGACACAGCCAGTTTTCCCGGTCCACTTCGGTTACGGTGCCGGTGCGGATCAGGTTGGTGATAAGGCGCATGATTTCGGTAAGTTGTGCATTCATTTCATGAGAGTGCATCAACAAAACAAATCAAAAAACCTATCGTGTTTGTATGGAGTCTCTTACAATGGAGCATTAAGAACATTAATTGCTTTATTAAATATAAAACATCTACCAATTGAGTTATTTAAATATGATTTTATATAAATATGTCGACTCGAACACAGCGGATTTAATACTGAGCAATTCAACCTTGAAATTTTCAAAGGCATTTTCATTGAATGATCCTTTTGAGTTAACAAGCTTACATTATGATTCTGAATCAGAAGATGCAGAACAAGCCATCAGATTTATTGCAACCTCTGATTCATATGGCATTCTCTCGCTCACCCGAAACCCCTTAAATCCTCTGATGTGGGCGCATTATGCCAAGGGTGAAAAAATAGAAGGAGCGAGAGGCATATCTCTAGACAGGGGAAATAGTTCTCATGCAGGTTTTGTTTTTGGAATTGATGCAGACGCAGCAGGATTAAATGACCATGGTTCTAATGTGATCCCTGCAAAATTTGGAAGCGTTATTTACACTTCAACAAAACCAAAATCCCCATTCATCGACTCCACCAACACCTATTTTTATCAAGGTCTTCAACATATATATAAACCAGAATTACTTGAGGCTTTGCAAAGAACATTTCTCTACAAACCTGCATACTGGTCTTATGAAGAAGAGGTGAGAGTTGTAAGAAATGTTCACAGGCTTAATACAGAAATCCAAGAGATAGACAAATCAAGCATCAAGGAAATTTATTTAGGATTTAGAAACTCTTTTGTCAAAAATTATTTAATCCAAAAGCGTGATGAAATAAATGCTGTGCTGCCTCACTGTAAAATTTATGTATGTGGCTTCGATGCCTCAGAGTGGACCTTTAACAAATTGCCGATTAATGAAGCAATACATCAATGCCTATCTTAACGCTCTGACTCGGACAGCCAGCGCAACAGCGTGTCACGGGTGATGGTTTCCACCTCATCATTCACGCCCAAAAGACGGCGTGCCGGGTACCGGGCCTCCGGGCCGTTGCGTCTGACTCGATCACGCAGACCATAATGGTGAACACGGGCGATGCGCTGGACTTTCCCATCAAACTGCACGCTGGCAGAGTCCGCAGTGGCTGCGGTTTTCAGGTATTTAGTGGTGCGCAATTTGGCGAACATCTGGCGCTTGATGCGCCCCTTTTTACTTCTGGCCGTCACCCGACGCGCCTCAAAGGCGGTGCCGTCTGGATTGCGCTGCAGCCTGATGTTTTGCTGTTGCGACCGGCGCAGCTCCTGCGCCAGTTGTCGCATCATACGGTTGCGGGCTGCCGGTTCCAGATTCGCCAGCAGGGCCGCCAGCCAGTCATCCACCCTCTGCAGGTCATCCACGTTTCACCGTCCACATTTCGTCGGGTACGTCGGGTTCCGGCACCGCTTCTACGCTCGATACAGTGCCGCCTGTGCTGACAATCACGCGCTCCGTGAGCTGCAGATTGAGGCTGATATCACACAGATCGTTGCTCAGGATATCGACGTCAAAGGTAAAAAGTTTTTCGCGCAGCTCCGGGTTGTTAATAGCGTCCGGTTGATTGGTCATTAACCAGAGCAGCACGGGCGCCATAACTAAATTCTGGTCGCCGCTAAAGTCTTCAATCACCACGTTCAGGGTGTAGCGATATTCCCATGACATTGAACGGGCGCCGGTTGCGACCAGCGAACCGTTATCAACAAAAAGGTGCAGTTTGTCCGGGTTGTCACGGACATACGCCACCGATTTATTCAGGGCGTTGCGTAAGGACTGCGGCTTGTTCACTGTCTCGCTCCTGACACGCTATGATCGTGTCCACTTTGTCGGCACATACCGCCCAGGCGGCCTCAGTCTCATCCAGCACCTGGTTCAAATCCCCATTACTGCGCGGCGCTGACCTGTCCAGACGGCATTGCGTCACTTTTGGACAACCACTCACGGTAAGCTGCACCTCCGGCGAGGGCCGGGCGGTCCCGCAGCCGGATAATGTCAGCAGGCAAAGGAGTGTCAGCCCAGCGGCGTAAATCCTCGTTTTCACGTTTTAGCTCCTCGATCCGGCGCTGGCGGCTCCGCAACAGCGCGGAAGTCTCCTCCGCAGCAGCATAAAGTTGCATCTGCGCCCGGCTGTTGGTTTCGGTAAGAATGGACAGGCTGATGAGCTGGCTGTTTTTCTTCGCCAGCTCCTGCTTGTTCTTTTTAAGCGCCTCAGCCTGCGTCCCGATGGTGTGACCGGCATTGTTAAGCCGCCATGACTGCCAGCCCAGCAATGCCAGCACCAGAGCCAGGACCACCGCCAGCGCGCGCGTCATGCCCCTGCCCCTTTAAGACACCAGGCAAGCTCACGGGCGCGCCTGTTTTCCAGCCCTTTACTCCTTTGACCATTTACATAAATCCAGCGGGGGAGCTGGTTGCACGCCTGCCACCATTGCTGGCGATTGATGTAAGAAACCATTGTTGACCGGCAGATTGCCCCCGTTCCGACATTAAAGCCGATACTGATCAGGGCATCGTAAACATGCTGAGGTGGCTTAACCTGCAGGCAGGCTTCAATCCTTTTTTCCGTCAGCAACACGTTATTAATCAGCCCCTGCGCGGCCTGTCGCTCCGTTATGTTTTTGCCCGGCACTACCCCGGACGTATTGCCGATCCCGTCAGTCCAGACCCCGGCGCTGCACTGGTATGGCTGCAGGCGGCACCCTTCGAAGTCAGCAATCAGTTTCAGCCCCTCGACGGAGGTATGAAGCGACTGAAAGCCCGGCAGCGTGGCGGCAATCGCCAGCACCGCGCCGACCAGGCAACGCTTAACGATTGAAGGACTCATATTCCCCCCTGGATATTCTGCCGTCCCGCAACAGCTGGTAGGCTTTCCAGCGTAAATAACAGGTCACCGCTGCAGTAATAATCCCCAGCGCAAGACCGGTAATGGTCGATACATCTTTAAGAGACAAATCGCCGAGCCATGCCAGAAGCAGGGCAACGCAGTAAGTGATAAAGGCGCTGATTCGTTCAAGCGTCATAGTTCAGTCCCATAACTGGACAGTCTGCGCAGTGGTTGACACCGTGATATCCGGCAGCTCCACCTGCAGCCCGTGCGGTAAAAAGGGGCCATATTCAGCCAGCCCCGGATTCGCCTGCAGCACCTGCTCAGTGACTCCCTGCGTGCGCCCGTAATGGCGCCAGCAAAGTGCGTCCACCGTGTCATACTGATGCGCACGCACTTTCATCAAATCAGCTCCACCGTCATATGCGGCATATCGCGCAGGCGGGACTCCGCCCAGCGCACATCGCGCCACAGCTCGCCTAAGGTTGTTTCGATATCTTCGGCTTTCTTGCTTCCGTCGCCTGTTGCGTCAAAATCGCGATAGCGCTCAACCAGATTTGCTTTTGCCCAGCAAAACACCGCACGGCGATACAGCATGAGCCGCTGGCTTTCGCCGTCGATCACATCAGCAGGGACGTCGGCCAGGCTCGCATACCCCTGCGCCCGTTGTTTCTCGCGGAACTCATAAAGATCGGCGTTAACTTCAGCAATCGCTGTCAGCAACGCCAGACGCAGGCGTGGATCGGTGACACTCCCATCCATGCGCATATCACGGCGGAACTCTGAAACCCTGACATCAGGCCAGAAACTGGTGTTTTTAATAACGTCCTGGGTACTTTCCCCGGCCTGTTCCGGCGAAACGAATTGCATATTTCTGGCACTCCCAAATAGTTGGGCGGTGGACGGGGTTTTGACGCGGCATAAAGCCTGTCGCCACCCCGTGCCGCCCCGCGCGTTGGCACGATTCGTTAAGCCGACATTGCCTGTCGCAATCGGCTTTCAAGCTTGTTGATTTCGGTTTTGACGCCAGAACTGTTATCCAGCTGCAGGGCACGCTTCAGATGGTTAAGTGCCGCCACTGCCTGATCGTTATCCCGCAGCGCGTAGCCCATCGCCTTATGAAGCCGGGCGCGGGACTGATCCGGCATATCCTGACCTTCAACGATATCGAGCACCTGGGTAAGAATGGCGGCACTGAATGATTCACCGGCAGAAAATGCGCGCATTGCCGCGTCGGCAAACTCTTCCGCAACAGCGGTCCCGCAGGTCCGGTTGAATCGCTGCGGCAGGACCCAGCCGTATTTAATGGCATGGCGGGCAATGTCCAGCGCGCCGGTATAGTCTCCGGCATCAATGCGCCAGATCATGACGTACATCGCCACGTCGTCCTGGCCTGACGCGTCAGCATCCAGTAAACCGGCAATCCATGAGGCATAAGCGGGAAGAAACTCACGTTTGAGCTGAGCCTTGCGCTCATTTGACTGGACGGTTTTAAGGCGCCTGCGGTGTTCTGTCAGCTGTAACAGCATCTGGTTGTAGCCCGTCAGGCTGGCATTACTGCCGCCCTGCCGGGCGGCATCCTGTGCCTGTACATACTGAGTGTGAGCACGGAACGGATTCATTTATCACGCTCCGGCGCCAGCACCGCCAGCTGCCTGCGCATCAAGCGCGCCTTTCACCGCTGCCGTGACGATTTCCTGGATGGTTTCAGTTGTCAGCGCTGGGCTGGCATTGCCACCTGCCTGCACGGGCAACAGCTCGATGTTCTCAACCAGGCAAACGCCGTCGTAATCTTCGACAACATACGCCTCGTTAACGGACTCGAAGTTCTCCACGCGGTCACGCTTCGGATTGTCGATGACCGAACGGCGGCGGGAGCCTGATTGCCAGTAAATAGACAGGTTATCCAGGCGGGTGATCAGCATAGCATTCGCCGGGAAGAACGGCGCGCGAACGGCCGGGAGGTTGCCGATACGCTTCTGGCTGACGATAAGATCTGCCGCCAGCGCTTCGCTGTTTGGCTGGTCACGGTTGACGATCGGGAAATATTTATCCGCCAGTAACTGGCGCCCGACGATAACCACAAGCTCCGTATCTTCCTGATACCACGGCGCGATTTTCTCATTCACGGCGCCCATAACCAGCGCGTCCAGATTCAGGAAATCACCGCCTTTACCAACACGGATAGTCTGAGAAATCACCTCGCCTTCGGACACGATCTTATCCATTACCTGGACGGGTTTCTCCTGGCGGATTTTCTCCAGCCAGCCGATATTCACATCCTGCAGCAGTGGATAGGTCGCGCGGTCTGACGTTTTCTCACGCTTCACGCCGTTGAAGCCGATCATGATGCGGTCAAGCGCCTGGCGGGTAATGATGGCGTCACGGATGCGCGTCTGGAAGTCCTGGAATTTGGCCCATAAATCCAGCTTCGCATAAGGCAGCGCCGTATCAGAGTTAGTCTGGGTACACTTGTACCCTTCACCGTCGATGTAAGTCGGATCAACGGGTTCACGGTCTTTTTGAGTGGTATCAGTATTTCCGGCAATACTGGAACCGATACCCAGCCCCAGACGCTCGCCGGACTGTTCATCAACCGGGATAATGTTGATTTTCTGCAGGAACGAGGAAGACTCCTGGATTTTCGTTTCCAGCGTCTGCGCCACTGACGGCTCAGCCGTATATTTCGAGGCGATATCGCTCACAGATACGCCGTTGAGTTTGGCGAGCTGCGTCAGATAGCCGTTGAATTTAAAACGTGTCTCTTTTTTCATTGTGCTTTTGCTCCGTCAGCAATCGGTGGTTTGTTCTGCGCCGTTATTGCCGGTCGCATTAGGGCGGCGTTCGCTGCGGCTGTCCTGGGTGGAAAGCTGCTCACGCAGGGTGGAGAGTGCGCTGGTTGTCTCATCAACAACCTTTTGCATATCGCTCAGCTTGTTGCTGAAATCGGTCTGATGGGTGCCGACCTGCTCCGCCAGCACCTGATGCTCACGCGCGATGGTTTCAACAGCCTGATTCACATCAGCAAAGCGGGCGTTATCATCGGCGCCTTTGCGGGACAGCAGCTCTTTCACGCGGGTAAACAGGCTGGTTTTTTCCGGCACGTCCTCAAACTCGATTAGCGTTTCAAGAGCAGCGGTAAACAGGTTGTCTTTGTCCAGCTTGCGGCGCGCCAGGGGGTTATGTTCTGCGCTGGCGCTGAACTGCAGCATTTCAGTGCCGAGGCTTGCCGGATCGTCAGTAACCGCCAGACCAACCAGATAAGCGGAGCCGGTATCGGCAAAGCTGGTGTTAACTTCCATTGAGGTGAAAAGCTTCTGCCAGTTACCGGTCATGGTGACCAGATCGTCCGTCGGGGCAATCCAGCCATACAGCGCCATCTTCCCGGACAAGGCCCCTTCGGTGATTTCTTCCGCTTCCAGTTTTTCCACCATGCCAAAACGACGGAAAGGCCCATCAGGGGTAAAACCCTTGATGTGTTCCATATTGATCAGCGCGGTGTATACCTGCGGGTTATAGCTCGCCGCCATCTGGGTGATCCAGTCACGTTCAATAACGCGCCCGTCAGTGGTGGCCCCTTCGACCCCAATACGAAAACGCTTAGATTTTTTTGCCATCGGTCCGGCTCCGGTTAGTTAGTTCGTAACACGTTCAGAGCCTTATGTTTGCGGTGATAGGCGCGTGTAAACAACGCGTTGGGCTTGTGCGAACTCCCACACAATGCGAAGCCGGGGAAAGTGCTGATTTGAGGCCGTATGTTTGTGCCATGACAACACTGACCCCCGCAGACCTCGATCCCCGTCGTCAGGCAATGCTGATGTACTTTCAGGGATACCGTGTAGCCCGCATTGCTGAAATGCTGGGCGAGAAAGTTGCAACCGTTCACAGCTGGAAAAAACGCGATAAGTGGGGCGAATATGGCCCACTGGATCAGATGCAGCTCACCACCGCCGCACGTTACTGCCAGCTCGTCATGAAGGAGCAGAAGGAAGGAAAGGATTTTAAAGAAATTGACCTGCTGGCGCGTCAGTCCGAACGACAGGCCAGGATCGGCAAATTTAACAATGGCGGGAATGAAGCAGACCTGAACCCCAACGTGGCCAACCGCAATAAAGGCCCGCGCAAGCCGCCGGAAAAAAACCTGTTTACCGACGAACAGATCGAAAAGCTGGAAGAGATTTTCCGCGCCGGTATGTTCGAATACCAGCGCCACTGGTGGGACGCTGGTATCAAACACCGTATCCGCAACCTCTTAAAGTCACGCCAGATCGGTGCAACCTACTATTTCGCCCGTGAAGCGTTGATAGACGCCCTGACCACGGGCCGAAATCAAATCTTTCTGTCAGCGAGTAAAGCCCAGGCACACGTTTTTAAACAGTACATCATCGACTTCGCAAAAGAGGTGGATGTTGAGCTGAAAGGCGATCCGATGGTGCTGCCTAACGGCGCCTGTCTTTACTTCCTCGGTACAAATGCCCGTACCGCGCAGAGCTATCACGGCAATCTGTATCTTGATGAGTATTTCTGGATACCGAAATTCCAGGAGCTGCGCAAGGTGGCCTCGGGTATGGCGCTGCACAAAAAATGGCGCCAGACCTATTTCTCTACACCTTCCAGCCTGACGCACAGCGCCTACCCGTTCTGGTCCGGCGCCCTGTTCAATAAAGGGCGCCCGAAAGCCGACAGGGTAGAATTTGACCTTTCTCACAGTAGCCTGGCGCACGGCGTTTTATGCCCTGACGGCCAGTACCGCCAGATAGTCACCATTGAGGATGCCGTAAACGGCGGGTGTAACCTTTTCGACCTGGACCAGCTGCGCCTGGAGTACAGCCCGGACGAATACAACAACCTGCTGATGTGTCAGTTTGTTGACGACCTGGCGTCCGTGTTCCCGCTGGCGTTGCTGCAGTCCTGCATGGTTGACAGCTGGGATGTATGGGACGATTTCGAACCGCTTTTACTGCGTCCGTTTGCATACCACCCGGTCTGGATCGGCTATGACCCGGCAAAAGGAACGCAGAACGGTGACAGCGCCGGTTGCGTTGTCATTGCGCCTCCCGTCGTCCCCGGCGGTAAATTCCGCATCCTTGAGCGTCACCAATGGCGCGGGATGGACTTTCGCGCCCAGGCCTCAGCGATTGAGGAAATCACCAGACGCTACAACGTGACCTACATCGGCATTGATTCGACCGGCGTTGGCGATGGCGTTTACAAAACGGTTAAGCAGTTCTTCCCTGCCGCGCGTGAGTTTGTCTACAACCCGACCGTTAAAAATGCCCTGGTACTTAAAGCCTACGACATCATCAGCGGGCGCCGTCTGGAGTTTGACGCGGGGATGCTGGATATCGCGCAGTCCTTTATGTCCATTCGACGTTCAACCACCGCCAGCGGCAACCGGCCAACCTACGAAGCAGCCCGCACAGAGGAAGCCAGCCACGCGGATTTAGCCTGGGCAACCATGCACGCACTTTATAACGAACCACTGGCAGGAGCTTCCGCCAGTACCAGCAACATCGTGGAGATTTTTTAATGGCTAACCGCAAAAACCGCAGCAAGGCACCGCGCGGCCAGACCGCCACCGAAACGGCCAACATGGTCAGCAATGCAAATGCCGAAGCGTTTGCGTTTGGCGATCCGATCCCCGTAATGGACCGACGGGAGTTATTTGATTACCTGGAGTGTGTAGAGCTGGACCGCTGGTATGAACCGCCAATCAGCATGGATGGTCTGGCGCGAACCTACCGGTCAGCGGTTCATCATTCAAGCGCCATACAGGTTAAACGCAATATTCTTACCAGTACCTACATCCCACACCGGTTGCTCTCGAAGCAGGCCTTTTCCCGGTTCGCCCAGGACTTTCTGGTATTCGGCAATGCCTACCTTGAAAAACGCATGAACCGCTTAGGGCAGATCATGGAACTGCGCGCCTCGCTTGCCAAATACACCCGTCGCGGCATTGAACCGGACACATACTGGTTTGCGCAGTATGGCTACAATTCGCAGCCCTATCAGTTCGATGAGGGGAGCGTGTTTCACCTGATGGAACCGGACGTTAACCAGGAGCTTTACGGGATGCCGGAATACCTCTCCGCCATTCCATCCGCCCTGCTGAATGAATCAGCCACGCTGTTTCGCCGCAAGTATTATCAAAATGGTAGCCATGCTGGTTTTATCATGTACATGAGCGACCCCGCAGCCAATCAGAATGAAGTGGACAGCATACGCGAAGCACTGAAAAAATCTAAAGGGCCTGGCAACTTCCGCAACCTGTTTATGTACAGCCCAAACGGGAAGAAGGACGGCATTCAGATCATCCCACTATCAGAAGTCGCCGCGAAAGATGAATTTCTTAACATCAAAAACGTGAGTCGTGATGACATGCTGGCCGCTCACCGCGTGCCGCCGCAGCTGATGGGGATTATTCCAACCAATACCGGCGGGTTTGGCGATGTGGAAAAAGCAGCGCGCGTTTTCGTTCGCAACGAACTGACGCCGCTGCAGGGCCGCATCACAGAAATTAACGAGTGGCTGGGTGAAGAAGTGATACGTTTTAACCCATATCTCACCGATGAAGACTGACGCTCTCCCGGCCAGCCTTTGATATCAACCGCCCTTCTCCGGGCGGTTTTTTTATTCCCTTGCGCCTATCACACTACCAGAGCGCCTCAGCGCCTCGCTGCGCGCTCCTGCCCTTCATTCACACGACGCCTCACGATGAAACGCAGCGCCTCACCACGGCGCAGGCGCGCACGACCAGCCCCAAAAATGACCATGCCCGCCCGACATTGAAGCGCCAAAACCACGATTAACACCAAAACCGCGCGCTCGTAGCCCCGCCACGCCTGCCCGCTTTGTATAATGGTTTTCATGCACCTGCATGACATAAGCAAAAGCCCGCCATTCCTGGCGGGCCTCAGCAAAAACGATCCTCAAACGATCATGCGGATTCATGCAGCATAGTCATGCACTACCCTGCTCTGCATCGCCAGCAGTCCTTCTCCTACGTGTTGATGGCTTTTTACCACCCAACTTGCGACAGTCTTTCCGGTCGCGCGCTTCGTCTTCTTTAAATTTGTTATACGTTTCAGTGTCAAAAAACGAGATGGTTTCAACTTCATCTTTAGGGATCAGCACACGGAAATCCTGGATATTCAGGCGCGACATCCCACCGATAACGCCGCTTTCAAGATAGTGCTGATGATAGTTCGTCGTGATGCTTATCGTGAGATCGTCTTTATCACGATAGCCACTTAACATAGGGAGTATTTCCAGGTGTTCCGACAGCCCATTCTCCAGCGCCGGACACGTCACCAGGCCAACATAGATTTTTCGCGATGAGAGTGTCGCAATGATTGGAAATTGTCGTGCTGATGCTTCCATCAGCAATGACTCAAAAGAGTTATTCCCCACAGCCTTAGCCAGCGCATCCCAGCGGCGATCACCGCTCTTTGTACGCAACTTATTACCCAGGCCAGAAATTGCAGAAAGCACAATTGAAATAACAACCCATGCAATCTGCTTGATTTCATTGATACGCTGGGCTTTGTCTGATGAAGTAGACAACATGCCGTTGAAGCTATCCGGCGTAAGATTAAGCTCATTGGATAGCCAGCGGAACCCGCCTGTAATATTCAGGACGAAGGTTAAAAAGCCACCGAGCAGAAAGAACACAATTCCCCAGGCGGCGACAAAAAAATAAGCGTCCCAGCCATTGGAACGCTTATATCTGTAACGTGTTGAAAGTGATAGGTTTACATATATAAAACCACTAACCAAAATCACTGCTAAAAGTAATGTTGCCATTATCGGGTTCTGTAATAATGTTTTGCTTTGACAGTGCTCGTTTTGATGCCTTCAAGCTTATCCATCTGATCTCTGATGGCTTTCATAGCTTCTTCGTTGGACAAATCTACGGACACAAAACCATCTTTACTCAGATTGAGCTTGTCCTGGTTCTCTTTCAGAACCCGTGCCAAACGTTCAACTGGATTACCCAGCCTCAATGCGGCGATACTTGACATAACCCCTCCTTCTTATATGGCGCGGAAGTGTACACTTCGTCACCAGCAACCACAACAGCAAATTCCTTATAACTAAGACAACCGTTTTAACTGTTGGTTGCGTTACTTAACTTAAGTTCATTGCCCCTAATCGCGCAAGATGTTTCTGCCTTAACCCACTGCATTTAGCATATATAGTGCCTCTTATGAGAAGTAGGCACTAACCAAGACAATTTCTAACGCCTCGCGTGGCTCGTTGTTCAACCTTGCGGACGGTAAAATCCAGTTTTATCGTCCGCAACGTTCGCTAGTGTAACCAGCTGTCGTCCTCCCAGACCTGTTGCATAATTTCCATCACCCGCTTTTTATCTTCGTCCAGTTTTAAGCCGCTCAGCTCCAGGCCGTTAGCGCTTCCCTTACGTATGCGGATTGACGTTTTTGGATAGAGAGGGCGCAAATTTCGGTAAAGCTCGGATTCAAGGGCTTCCAGTGTTGCCTGGCTTATCTTCTGCTCTTTATCGATCATTATTTCAATGCGCATAAAGCCCCCTTTAGTTGATAACGTCCATTGCCTGGCCGTAATCATGGTTACGAATTTTCGCCATCAGCTCGTCCGTCAGTTCCGACACCCACTGGATCGCAAGGCGTTTCTCTTCTTCGCTACACTCACTAGCCGCTACAAGCTTGATAAAGAAATCAATACGCTGGAGTTTCAACGACTCCAAAAGATAGTCCTGCATTTTCCCTCCTATCCTCACTACGGGATAAACCAGCCAGCATCCCCAGGAAGAGACACTGGAAACTGTATGCATATCCACTGTTTATATATACAGTATATGAGGATTTCGGGGTTGTAAAATATTTTTTATCAATCAATCAGATGAGTCTGTTTGCTGATGTTAATCATTAACTTCACTCAGCGCCGTCATTATTGCCAGTCGCTCAGCATAGGGCAGAGCTGCGAACTTTTCGCGCCAGCGCTTCGCCTTGCGTTTGATGCGCTCCCTGTCGTTGTAATCCTTACCCGCAAAAGTGTGCGAGTAGGCTCTCCCCTCCGGGTAATTCATCCAGATTTTCTCTGTGCGCACGCCGCCGCGTGTCATGGCCTGAAATTCTTTCTGGCGCCAGCCCGTTAACAGTTCGTCATAAAGCGCTGATGGGTAGCCGGACAAAATCACACTGGCATTTTTTGGCAGGCATTTAAGGCAGGCCAGCAGCCGCTCATGATCGGCAACCGTATATTCATTGCGATAACGCGCGGCACTGGTGCGCGTTTCATGCAGATAGGGAGGGTCTGCGTAAACCAGCACACGACCGGCGGAGGAAAAATCGAAGTCCCTTAAAAACTGCACCGCATCGGCAACATCGATAAAAAGGCTATCGCCCACGGTATCAAGGAAATCAGCATTGCCTTGGCAGAACGCCTCAACCGTCAGGGGATCAATATCAATGCCCCAATTGCGACGGGCCGGTGGCTTACGCAACATGACAGCACCACCGCCCAGGTGCGTCTCAATGTAGGTATCATGCGGCGGCATTTCCGCAATAATCTTTTGAAAAACACCGCTTGCGGCCTTGCTTCCCAGATAGGTCATTTCTGTTTTCCTCAACTCCTGATTTCGTTTTAATTCACCTGCAGCACAGTCGAAAATGACGTTACTCGATGAATGGCCAGCACTGTCATTTCTGACGGTGAATGACGGAACGCGGTACCACACCGTCAGACCTGACTATGTTGATCACGGGCTATTCACGCGCTGAAAATGCACGCTTCATTCGGTTCAAAAGGTCATCCGCCTGCTGTTTAATTTCCACAATCTGGGACGGCAGACGTTGAACACCTGCCGCAGTACGGTTTCGGACAGTAAGGCGCCCTTCTTCAACCGTTAACACCTGATCGCCAAAGGCAACCACCGCGCCAGAAATCAACGAACGGACCATTCCGGCACTGGCACCCACACCACGCAGAGACAGCAGCTCACTAATTTGCTTTTCCTGCTCCGTCATAGGGCTGGCTTTTGGCCTCACTTTGACGCGCTTGTTAGTTACCCTTGCCGCGTCGCTCAGCCGCTGCGCTATCACCCGTTTTTCTTTCCGGGATAAAGAGCCAATATCCGCCCAGCTGGCACAGTCATTAATGACCGTGTCGCCAGGATCGGCGCGTTTTTCAACCTCCCGCGTACAGTTATTGACAGAACTCCGAGGGGCGGCGGGGCCGCCTGAAAAATCAAGGTCAAAACCGGAAACGCCGTCGGCCTGACGTTTCGGCACAATTTTGTATTTGGTAGTGCGCGTATGAATCAGCGATTCCGGCCCACGGATCGGAGAGTAAACGCCGGAAATTTTGGAGACGTCATCCCCGTAAAGGTTGCCGTTTTCGGTGACTTCATAGCTGAGGCGCACGCGCAGGAGATCACGGGGAACCAGCGGGCCACCCTGAGCACTCACGTACAGATCCCACGCGCTGCTGTCGGCGGCCTGACGCACTGGCTCAATTTCGGGGTGCAGGACCAGCTCACGATCACCGAGGCGGCGCAATTCACGCCACACTGTTACCGGTGCGCCGCCTATCTGCTGGAACTGACGGATCGCCCAGCGAGACGCCCAGGCACTTACGCGGCGCGCCATCTCTTTCAGAGGCTTGCCGGTTTCATCATCCAGATCGTCATCAAGCTGATAGCCATCAATATTTTTTGAAATGTATTTGGCGATATAGCCCGTAGCGCTGCCCTTCTCTTTCTCGATGGGTTTCATTTCGAAACGGTTTTCAGCGGCGCCAGGCTCATTCCCATCCTCACGCATGGCGTGCTTACGAAAGATTGTTGTTGCCGGTTCGATATGCTCCGGGCGCATGAAAAGCAGGAGGTGCCAGTGCGGGGTTTCGTCGTGGTGAGGCTCAACAACGCGAAAGCCAAACACGCGAATACCATTGCGCAGCCAGGCCGCACGCGTGCGCGCCCATACTTTGCAAAGATATTTCTGCGTTTCACGCGGTGACGCGCCGCTGTATTTGTTGTTCCGGCGCCCGTCGTACTGCATTGAGTGATATTTGGATGGAGCGGTAAGTGTGAAGAACGCCCCGGCCAGCCCGGCCTCATTCGCTAAATCTTCGAACCCACGCATACGCGCCATCAGCTCACGACGACGGTTAGCTGGGTTGGCAACGCTGCCGGCCACTTTATCAATCAGCGATACACGTTCTCCGGTGTCCTCATCTTCCAGCTCCATCGCTTTCAGAAATTCGCGGTTGGCTTTCTTTTGCGCCGTCCATTCCTGTAAACATGGGTCACTGCAGTACGGTGCGGATTTTTTGTGTACATACCCGGCCGCAACCATCAGATGCTCACGCCAGCGAGCGTGCATACGGCGCAGACGATTAAGCCACCACTGCGGAGACTGCAGGCGGGCCACTGCTTTCAGTGCGTCTTCCGCCTCCAGCTCTTCTTTGCAGTAGGCCGTCCAGCACGGAACCGGTGTTTTGAGGTGATTGGCTAGAAACCCCATGCGGCCATAACCTGACAGGGTGGCGAAATGAGGATCGGACGTGCGGGCCATCTGGAAATCAAACTCGCGGTTAAACTCGCTACCCAACAGGTCAGCAAGGTTATGCGCCAGCCGTTTCAGCTCTTTTTTTCCAGCCCAAAGCAGGCGCCAGAATTGTTCACGCAAAGGCAACAAAGCCGCAGGCATCACCCCCTGCGGCAGATACTGCTCATTGACCTGATCTATACGACTCAGAACGAATCGCTCAAAGGTATTGATAAGCCAGGCATCAGCCGCTTGCTTGCCTTTACGGTCTACCTGTTCAAGTTTTTGAGCATACATACGGCGGACAAAATGAGGCAGCGAAGCCAGACGACGACGAACCGCCCGGCCCCGGTCTGGTGCTTCATCCGCTTCTGCCAGTTCGGCAATCGACAAACGCTTGCGATTACCGTCCGGCGTCAGATACATGATCCCCGGCGCCGCATCGGCTTGCTTAAATCCGCCGATTGCAGGACGCGGGGCATTCCATGCGTAGGGGAAAACGGTGTCAGACACTCTGACACCCCATAATGTAAGCACGAATAAACGCCGTTGCGCTCACGCCTGCACCTCATACTTCACGCTGCAGTCAGGGCCGGTTGCAGGATCAAATCCAAGCCAGTGACATGATTTTGAGGTAGCAATAATTTCCACGGCAGACTTACCGTCACCAGCCGCAACGCCCATACTGCGGTTTGCAGTAAGGCGGTGATGGGTGAAATTCCGATAAAGGGAGCGAGTAAGTGAGGTGTCACTGTTTGAAACGATGACCGGATGGCCTTCTGACGAGCGGCGCTCAAGAATAGACGCCAGGCGATACTGATCGTCCTCTGTAAAACCGGCAGTGTGGTAATTACTAAAAGTCCCGTCATAAGGAGGGTCGCAATAAATCACATCGCCCGCCTGCAACAAAGACAACGTTTCTTCGTAGTTAGCGCAAACAAAGGTGGCTCGCTTCGCTTTCTCAGCAAATGCGCGGATTTCACTCTCAGGAAAATACGGTTTTTTATAATTACCGAAAGGGACGTTGAATACACCGCTTAGGTTGTAGCGGCATAACCCACGATAACAATGGCGGTTTAGATAAAGAAAATATACAGCGCGGTGCATTCGGTCTAATTGCGGATCGTGGTTAAACGCTTCACGCACACGATAATAATTTTCAGCGACAATAAAACTTTCAAAAACCGCCTTAGCAAGATTAATAAAGTTTTCTGTATCTTCTGCAATAGTACGGTACAGATTAATTAAATCTGGATTGATATCTGCGACAAGATAATGAGGATAGTCTGTTGCCATCATCACAGCGCAGGAACCCGCGAAAGGTTCAACCAATCGCGGGCCAGCTGGGAGATACTTTTTCAGTTCGGACATAATGGCGGTTTTGTTTCCCGCCCATTTCAGGATAGTGCTCATACAACGCCTCCGTTGTAGTGCTTGCCTTTTAACTCTGCGATTTCCTGACAGGTCACACAGCACTGCACGCCCGGAATAGCGCGGCGGCGAGCTGGCGGGATCGGAGCATCACACTCCGCACAGAGAACACGGGAAACGCCCGGCACTTTGGCGCGGGCATTGTTGATATGGCGCTCACGATCTTCCTGTTCGCGCAGCTGGGCGAGGTCCATTGAATCAGCCATTAATGCAGCTCCTGCGCTTCGTTCTGGATGCGTACCGCTTCAACGCGAAGCAGTTCGGCCGCCTCGATATGGCTCAACTGACTGGAAACGATGCGCACTGCCAGACTATCCAGACGAGCCGCCATTGCATCAGCGCGGCAACGGCGCTCATCCAGGCGCGTTTCATTTAACAAAGCGAACAGACCAGCATCGTCTGGGCCTGTTTTCGTTGAGTGGGTTTTAGTATTTTTCATATTCATTTCCTCAGAATTCGGGCAAAAAAATGCCCGGCGGGTTTACGCCAAAAAAACGGGTTATTTACTCGGATATAGCCCGCGTAACGCGGGCTGTAAGAATCAGGCTTTCTTAAACATTGGAAGCGCTACTGCAATAATCCCCGCTACCAAAACACCATCAGCCAACATCGACATAAGACGGCCCGTGAAATCTACTGCAACAACCAGGAACAGCAGCACACAGATAATGAGACAACGCAGCTTTCCCATTACAGGTACTGGTCCAGTGGCAACTGGAGAGCCTGCGCAATTTTCTTAAGCTGCGCTTCCTCCTCGCTGCCGATGCCGTCCTGGTCAGCAATATCAAGACACAGGCACAGCACGTTCACCGCGTCGTCAGTACCCGCAACATCCGCCAGTTCACGCAGAGCCTGAGCATTAGCGCTACGCGGTGATGCTTCATAACGGGCGCGGATATTACTGCTCATCTGTGCAATTTCACCGGCAAAAGGCGCAAAGGCTGGCAGGGCTGAAATTGTTTTTTCCAGCACGCCGATTTCTTTCGCATCACAGGTTCCGTCAGCGTACGCGATGGAATAGGCACCCCAGACAGTGGCCTCTACCGCGTCGCGGTTTTCCATCTTTTTAACTTCAACAACAGCTTTACGAGCTTTCTTTTTAAAGATTCCAAACATTGTTATTTCCTCATTTTTAGTTGACTGTCTTCACAATGCCCACGTTATGAGCATTAGGCAGGCGTCAATTAGATATAACCGGCAACCGGAACAGGCTTACTTTTAATTTGGTTGATAATTTCAGCCTGCAAACCTTCTTTAAATTCTTTGCAGCATTCCCATTCAGGATCGACACGCAAAACAGCGCCGTCACGGGTTTTAATTTCAAAACCTTCCGCCATATTTGGAATGATCACGCCCAGAATAATTCTCAGCTCATTGCGAGACATGTTTCACTCCTTTAATAATCAAACGAGCAATGCGAATAATTAAAAAAGCTGACGGCTTTGCCGTTTTTGTTTTCAGCCCGTTTAATAATTCGGACTGATCGCGGCACGGGTGCCAGCGCTTGCCGTTATCTCCTGCAATCCAGCCGTGGCCGTAGTGCATTGCCGGGCTTTGCTTTATCAGGAGCGAGGCGAAAGAAGGTTCGTTCTTCAGCATGACCACCTCACATAAATCCGAAAGTCGCACTGATACCTGTAACCGTATCAATAGTGCTAGCCATTGCTGGGTTAGCCTGCAGACGCGCCTGCATGGATATCGCTGCCAACGCCATAAGACGGGTGACAGAATTGATGCTGCTGATCACATCACGGCGCCCAGCTGTAGTCCCGACTTCACCGGACACAGCACCTGCAGCCACACGGCCAATTTCAGCTGTCGCGCTCATTACGTAATGCGGAAGTTTTTCTTTTGCCACTTCGTTCGTAGGTACGCATGGCAGGCAATGAATTTGAGCCAGGAACCCATCAACCAGCGTGGAGTCCTCAGTGATATCCGTCAGCAGCCAGATTTCCGGCGGCGTGAGCTGATGGGGCTGCTCAGGATTAAGCTTATTGCGCAGCGTCTGAACTTTTATTCCTGCGCGATCTGCCAGCTTAGCCATGTTGTGACGCAGCGCAAATGCCCGGCAGGCTTCGTCAAAGTGCGGATGTTTGGAAATCTTATAATCAAACATGTAAAGCACCTCTCTATATCCCAAAATGGAACTATCAGGCTTGCATTGCGATTTCACAGCCTTGAGCTGCTTCCATCGTCAACGCAAACATGTTTACTTCCACAAGGCTGTTTACCCCTTCTTTTTTACGGATAGGTAAACGACCTTCGCGGACCATCTGGCGGGCATAGCTAAGCTTGTAACCAGTACGGCGGCAGAACTCATCCAGTGTGATGAATGGTTCAGACACCACAAGGTTGATGCTGGGGCGCATTGAAAAATTGCTTTTCATGATGCACTATTCCTCAGTTTGTGTTTTAAACTTCACTATTCGGAACTATTCGCAGTTATTCCGAAAACCACAAAACCGATGATAGGATCGCATTTTAAATATGTCAAACACAAAAGAAACCCCACAGGCGATCTCACCCTATAACTTTTCATCTCAAAATGGTGGGAAAGATGCAATAACACGCATACTTCAGGCCTACGGATTCAGTACAAGACAGGCTCTATGTGATCATTTGGGTGTGTCCCAAAGCACCATGGCGAACCGCTGGATGCGCGATACTTTCCCGCATGACTGGCTAATTGCCTGCCATCTCGATACAGGTGTGTCTATGCTGTGGCTTACCACGGGACAAGGAAAACTCACTACAGAGTCAAGCTCTGACGCAACATTGCTTTTGCAACTAAAGGAAATCACAAATGGGGTTTACGCTTCCATCACGCAGGTTGCCTATGATTCCAACCTCGTGCCTCAAAACGCCGCAGATCCGTTCTTTGTAAAGTTCGAAAGCACATACTATCTAGCAGAAGAATTTACAGGCGAGATCACCGATGGAATATGGCTCATTGAGCTAGATGGGCTTTTGAGTATCAAACAGGTGTACCGCCTCCCAGGCGGGCGCTTGCGAGTAGAAAATGGCCCAGCATCATTTGAATGTTCAGTATCTGAAATAAAGGTTCAAGGTAAAGTCATCAGCAAAACTGAGTTTATGGAATAAGGAGATTGAAAATGAGTCAGTTCAGCGCATTAAACTACTCGCATAATAGAGATAAGGCCATTGCAAACCTTATAAATATTATCGAGGGTATGACATGCGATGGAAAAGTCAGTGAAAAGGAAATGATTTTTCTTGATACATGGTTATTAGAATCTGAAATAATTTCGCAAAATTATTATGTGGGTTGCATTAGAGATAGGATTGCAGACATTCTTTCTGATGGTATCGTGGAACAAAACGAACTAGATGATTTAAAAGAATTGCTACTTGAGATGCAGCGCGGACTGATAGACACACCAAACATTGACCTGTATTCAGTTGACTCTGACAAGCATTTACTGGAAGGGTTATGCAAAGGACTGGCTTCTGATTATCATCTTAGCAATGAAGAAATTAGCTATCTTAATTGGTTTCTCTCCACGAATGCCTCTCTTAAAAATAACTACCCCGGAAAACATTTATATGAATTGATCAGGGAAATTCTCAGTGATGGGGTCATCACTGAAGACGAGCGCATTTCGTTATTGCAAGAGATTACCGCTTTAACTGGTTCTAATATTTCTGAGGGAATAGTTGACGGATATTCCACAACTTCACCAGTAGATCTCATAGACACATTTACCCCTGAAAATAGCAAAGTATGTCTTACAGGGAAATTTCTATGCGGTTCCCGCCGCCAGTGTGAAGCCGACTTAATAAAATTAGGGTGCAAAATATCTGATCGCATCACTCAAGATCTGGATTATCTCATCATCGGAGCGCTTAGCTCTAAAGACTGGAAATTCCAGAGTTTTGGTAGAAAAATTGAACAGGCAATAGAGTACCGAGATAACAAAGGTGCTTCTCTTAAAATCCTCAGTGAAGAACATTGGCAAAGCTTAATGCGTTCAGTAAGCCAGGGTTAAATGATGGCTGTCAGCAAATTAAGCAATGGAAAATGGCAGGCGCAAGTCTTCCCAAACGGCAGAAATGGGCGGCGCATTCGCCGCCAGTTTGCCACTAAGGGTGAAGCCCTGGCATTTGAGCGCCATGAAAAAGAAAAGGCACAAGACAAGCCTTGGCTTGGTGAAAAGGCAGACAAACGACGGGTAAGAGATTTAGTCACGGCCTGGTACAACGCACATGGCGTAACACTAGCCGATGGCGAAAAGCGTAAAAGTGCCATGGAGTTTGCCTGTCTAGCCATGGGCGATCCCCTAGCAACCGAATTCAACGCTAAATTATTTTCTACGTATAGAGAACAGCGGTTAAGCGGAAAAATAACACGTTCTGATCGGGTAAAAGCAGTGACTCCCCGTACCGTTAATCTTGAGCTGGCGTATTTCCGCGCCATGTTCAACGAACTGAAAAGACTGGATGACTGGAGTGCGCCCAATCCGCTCGAAAACGTCCGGGAATTTAAAATTGATGAGGCAGAGCTAGCCTGGCTGACAGTTGAAGAAGTTAAGCAGCTTCTGGCTGAGTGCGAGAAAAGCAAGGCGAAAGATTTAGTGACTATAGTAAAGATATGCCTTGCAACCGGCGCACGATGGGGCGAGGCAGAGTCACTGACAGGCAAGCAAATAAGCCCCGGCAAAATCACTTATATCAAAACCAAGGGCAAGAAAAACCGCGCCGTTCCAATAAGTGATGAGCTTTACGAAATACTCCCAAAAGTAAGAACATCAAAACCAGTCTTTACGGGGTGCTATTCTGCGTTTCGTGGGGCAATTAAGCGAGCGGGGATTGAACTACCTGACGGGCAGCTGTCACACGTTCTACGGCATACATTTGCAAGCCACTTTATGATGCGCGGGGGTAATATTCTTGTACTGCAGCGCATCCTTGGACACACTGATATTAAGGTGACGATGCGCTATGCTCATTTAGCTCCTGATCATTTATTTGAAGCTATAGCATTAAATCCTTTAACAGGCTTAGATACTTACAATTCAACTTTGGGATAATGGTAATGTCAAAAATTGATATTTGGTCCGCTAGGGCGGCTAACTTCTCTCAGATAGGTGTTCTTGCATTAGCCGCTTTCGGTTACTTTTACACTGTACTCCCAGTATATCAAAAATCACTTCTTGATGAAGAAATCGCGAAAAAAACACTCGAACTAGAAAAAAAAGATAAGCAAATAAGTGAGTTTAATAAAATACTTGCTGAAAGAGGCGCGGAACTGAAAAAATTATCTGATGATGCTAGTAAGGCAAAAGCTGAGGCTAATTCCGCCAAACAAAACCTCAAAACAATGCAAGGGAAATATTCAAAGCAATATTCAGAATTAAGAATCCATCTTTTCTCGCAGTTTATGTCTTTAGCTCGCCAACAGTGCTCAGATGGAAAAATGGAAAAAAATAAAATCACTGAATGCTTTAACAATATAGCTAATTCAGCAGACCTCAAAGAACTTAACGCATTGGATATGACAAAGCTGAAAAGAAGCATTCAAATAGAAGCTCCAAAGTTGATGAATAACTATTATAAAATAAAGCAACAGTTTGATACATCTATGCAATCAATAAAGTCTGAGATTATAGCGATCGAAACAGAATGTCAAAACAACAGAACAAAAAAAGATTACGAGGATAGTATTAAAAAAATCACCATAGATTATGAGTGCGATATGAAGAAAAGCAAATCTGACACTAAAAAATATAAATTGGAGATAGATTTTTTATTTGGCAAAGAAGAAATCTTATCCAAATCACTTGAAAACATTGCCAATATGGCTGTGAACTGACCAACCTTGTCACTCGCAGTCAAGTTATGGCAATAACGCCCGAACCAACAACAAATGGCAGCAAAATGGCAGCAGAGCTATTTACTATACCGCAATATTGATAACTATTCGAAACGACAAGATGTTGAAAACAAAGTAACTTATTGTTTTATAAGTTTTAAGTTTGGGACTCATAATCGCTTGGTCGCTGGTTCAAGTCCAGCAGGGGCCACCAAATTTTAGCTTTAGAAACCTATAAAAAAGCCACTCGATTGAGTGGCTTTTTTATAGGTTTTTTTGAGCCCCTAGCCGTGGTTCAGCGAAGACGCTCGGACACGTTCAGAGGCGCCGGGGGTCGCAATCAGGCGCTCCACGGACTCCATCGTCACGAACGTACAGCTGCAGTCCACATTGGTGCACTGGTGATACCGTTCTTTGGTATTTTCACTTAGATAGCGACTGGTACGCGCATGCGCAGAGTGCTTGCACTTAGGACAATGAAACATGTACCCCTCCACTTAGTTCACATTTTGTGAATAAATAATACCCAAAATAAAACCAATAGCAACTACATTACTCACTATCAACAGTGAATTTTTCGTCGGTGACGTTCAGCTCAAGCTTAAGCTGCGTGGTAAATCCGCTGTCGTTAAGGGTATGCACCACCTCGCTGATGATCCACGCCTGCTCGTCAATGACGCGTTTAAAACCGTTTACCAGCACCGGCGTTTCGGGGAACAGATCGGCGCGTCCCAGGGCGAGCTGGATGGAGAACTTCACGGTTCCCCGCTGAAGCGCGCGCCACTTCGCCTCTGCGGCCCTGAGCGCCTGCTCTTCAGAGGCATAAACCGTGGTGAGCTCAAATACGTTCTCCGCCGAACCCACCAGCCTCTCTTGCGGTTTCTGCTCCTTGCCTGCTGCTCCCGCTACCGGTGCGGCGGCATTCGGGTGCTGCAGTGCTCCTGTATGCTGCACACCGGGCTGACGATTAATACTCAATTGAGGATTTTGTTGTTTGGGGTCACGCGTTTGCAGCCATTTGGCCGTTACGCCGGAATAATTTTCACGGTCAGCGACGGAAAAAAGGTGCTTATCGCCATCCCCACGTTCAATCATCATTAATGGAAGCGGAGCGCCGCTGGCCGTCACGGCCTGACCCGCTTTCATAAAGATAATCTTTCCGGCTTTGATTGAAACAAATGCTCCATTACGTTCGGCCAGACGGGTGAGAAACGCCGCGTCAGTCTCCTGAGACTGGTCAATATGAGAGATGGCGATGGATGCAAGCCCCGACGTAACGCTGGCGGTCAACTGGTTACGCTGAGCGATGGTATCGACTATCGCGCCAATCGTCGTGTCATGCCACGACTGTTCGCGCCGCACGTTTAGCTTTCCACGAAAATCTGCGCTGAATCCCCGGATGGTCAGCGTATCCGGCGCGCCCCGAAATGCAATCTCATCTATCGTAAAGTCCCCTTTCTCCTCGAGCGGGGCTCCCTCCCATCCCAGCCATAAGGACAGCCTTGCCCCCCGGGCAGGCAGGTCCAGCAGCCCGTCCGAATCATCCAGTTGAATATCCAGCTGATCGGCTTCCAGCCCTCGTTTGTCGGTCATGGTCAGGCTGATAAGACGATGGCTGAAATTTTGCGTGATATCACGATCGTCAAGCTTAAGCATAAAATCAGGGGCGATTTTTCCACCCGCCCGGATATTCATTTCGGCGATCATCCCACCAGCCCTCCAATGCTATTCCGTGCGCTTTCCACCAGCTCTGAGGCCTGCGTTCGCAGGTCGCCAAACGTCGTCATCAGCGATTCATCCACGCGTTTAAGCTCCAGAGTAAAATTAATTTTTCGAGCGGTACCGTCACTGTAAAAATCCGAATGCGTGTGCGTGACTTTATCAATGATAAACATGCCGTGAATGATGCCGGTACCGTCTATCAACGGCCATGCCCGCCCCTCATTTGCCATCAGCTCAACCGCCTTGAGGGAAAGCCGCCCTCCCGTGAGTTCCGGGTAAAGTAAGCCGGAGAGGCTAAAGGATGTCTCACCTTCGCCAAGGTACTGCCAGGCTTTGGGTTTCCCGATACGAGCGCTGGATGCCCAGCGGTAGTCTTTTGTGAATATCATTGACTGATACGGTAAGGTTCGTCGTTCAAAGACAAACAGACCCAGCACCATTAACATTTTCTCTCTCCTCAACCATACATAAAGCTGGATTGCTGCCGTCTCGCTTTATCACGTTCACTGTTCTCTATTTCCTCCCGGATTTGACGGGTCAGATCCGTTCCGGAGGCCGTGCCCCCCTGCAGCGTGATGTGATATTCGCTTTTACTCTGATCGACGTAAGAGCGTCCTCCTGTAGCGATGGTCGGCTGATACTCCAGGCTGCCGCCAGAGCTCCCCGCGCCCGGAATATAAGCGCTGCCCGCCGGTGAGGATGCCGCTTCTGCTTTTGCCGCTGCGGCGTCGAGATCGCCCGACTCGTTTTTGATAATACCTAGCTTCTCCAGCAGCCAGCTGGCCTTGCCGCTCAGGCTGTTAAAGAGATCGAGCGGTGCCATTAACGCATCGCCCAGCGCCTGACCAAAAATCACGCCAGCGTTTTTACAGCCATCCAGCGTTTCCTGCGTCGCCTTGATCGGCGTGATCAAGTCGGTGAACCATTGCCAGATACCGCCCAGCTTCTCCGAAATAGCGTCAAATACCGTCATCACCGGTGAGAACAGCGCCCCCAGCGGTGCGAAAGCCGTTGAAAGCCCTTCCATCACCCCGCTAAAGAAGGCGCTGATGGGCTCCCAGTATTTAAAAATCAGTAAGGCACCGGCAGCAATCGCCGCGCCAAGGGCAATTACCGGCCAGCTAAGGGCACCCAGCACCGTCATGATGGCGCCGCCCACCACGCTGAATACCGTTCCCAACATCCCGGCCGCTGTAATAACCATATTGACGCCCGTCAAAACCGGGCCGATAACCGTGCCTACGCCACCCAGTACGCCAGCAAACGCCTGTGCGCCGACAGCGATGCTGGCGAGGGTCTGCGTCAGCTCAGGGTTGGCATTCACCCAAAGGGAGGCCGTGCTAAGCCAGCCGGTTGCGGTTGTTATCAGGTTGCGCAGAGCGCCATCCGCTTTATCAAATACATCAATCTTCAACCCGTTCCACGCGGCCTGGAATCGGTTGATATCGCCGTCAAGATTATCGGTCTGCACGGACGCCGCAATCGCGGTACTGCCTTTTGCCCCCTGCAACTGCTGGCGTTTTTCATCAAGCGATCCATCACCCGCAGCGGAAGCCAGCGCCCCCGCGGCTTTTATGGCATCCGGAGTCTGAACATGGCGCAACATCGCGCTGAGCGCGTCCCCGGCGGCGGCGCCTTTCATTCCTTTTTCCGCCAGAACGCCAAGCAGCGCGGTGGTCTCTTCAAGCCCCATACCGGCGGCATCCGCAGCTGGCGCAGCGGAGGTGACGGCCGCCACCATCTCAGCGAGGCTGGTATTTGAAGAGGTAGAACCGCGCGTAAGCACATCTGCGATGCGTCCCGCGTCCGCATCGGCCTGGCTGTACGCGGCCTGCGTGCTGGCGATCATATCGGCCGCTTTAGCCGCGTCGACATTACCCGCCAGGCTGAGGTTGACCGTTGGCGCGGTGGCCGCAAGTAGCCCATCGGCGCCATAGCCTGAACGAGTTAGCTCGGATTGTGCCCGGAGGACCGTATCTGCAGGTACTCCGGTCCTGGCGCTGACATCCCGCGCGTGCTGGCGAATCGCCTCAAGCCGGGGATCCCCCTTCGCCAGACCAAGGTTTGCCTGAATGGCCGACATCTGCTTTTCAAAGCTGATGCCAGGCGCCATAAACCGGGACGTCTGGTCAAAGCCCGCTTTTGCTATGCCCACACCCGCATTCGCAAGCTGACGCACCCGCGCGGTAACGCGTTTGCCTGACTCGTAGCGATTCTGAACGGTACTCAGCCGCTCCTGCTGCTGATTGACGCGGGCCAGCGCATCACGCTGTCGGTTAAGCTGCTGCGTTTTTTCGCTGATGTGAGTTCGTAAACGACGCTCATCAGACGAGAGCGTGCGCGTGTTGACTCCCGCCTGAGCGAGTTCAGCGCGCTGACGCTGTACCGAGTAGCGTAAGCTGTTGTACTCATGCTTAAGGTCGGCCGCCGATTTTCGGGCTACAGACAGCGCATCAGCCTGTGCCTGGGTAGGGTTTTGCGTGTTTTTAAACTGCACAGCCAGCGCCGCCGCCTGCTGTTTCGCCTGTGCAAGCGACTGCTCCGTCGTGGCGAGCCGGGCATTTGCTTTTCTGAAGCCGTTAATACGCCCCGCCTGCTCATCGAGCGCCCCCAGCGCCGTCTGCGCATCGCGGATATCGCTCGCGAGAGTGAGGCTGGCGTTCTGGAGAGCGTTAAGCGGTCGTGTTGCCCGGTCGACTGCCTTAAGCAGCTCCTTAAGACTGACATTATTACTCATGGTGGTTTCCGCTTCGCTGCAGCGCTTTTTCGCGCCATAAGAGGAGTTCGGTCACGCTCAGGGAGTACAGTTCTGACGGCGGCCAGTGAAAAATCACCGCGATATCCGCCATCAGATCGTCGACCGACACATTTTCAGGAAATTTCAGCGAGCCGAAGCCGGTGACAAAAAACCGATCACCTTACCTGCAAAAGAGAGCAGATCGCAGGCATCCAGGCGCGCAACCTCATGCTCGGTCAGCGCGGGCGAGGTCATTCGCGGCAGCACCTTAATCAGCGCATCGACGTCGGATTGCGCCAGCGAAGCCAGCGAGATCCCACGCAGAGTCCCGGCATTCGGTTTGGAGACCGTCACCTTTTCAATTTTTTGCTCACCGCGCTGAACGGGGCTATCAAGGGTGACGATATGTGGGTTTTCACTTTCGTTCATGGCGGTCTCGTTGATATTTTCCATTTCGTTACTCTTTAGAAAGTTAACTCACCGGCCGGTAATCCCGGCCGGTTAAAGGGTTACAGGCCGATGGCCTTACGGTGTTCTGCCAGGCGATCGACGCCATCGACTTTGAGCACCATGTTGATGATGTCGATTTCGATGATCTCTTTGCCATCAATGGTCAGCTGGTAGTAAGCGCACTCGGTGGACATCTTGGTGGTGCCGCTCTCGCCCTGCTTGTTTTCACCGCCATCAAACTCTTTATGACGGCCGCGCATGACGATTTCGACGGCGGAGATTTCGCCGGTATCATCGCGCTGATAAGAGCCGGTAAAGCGCAGCGGCACGCTGTCCGCGCCCGGAGAGGCATACTGCGCCCACAGTGCCACGTCCGGCAGGCCGCCAATGGTCCACTCCAGCGCCAGGGCATCATCGTCCAGGCCGAGGTCGATAGAGACCGAGCCCGGCATACCGCCACCGCGATACTTCTCCAGCTTGCGGGTGAGCTTCGGTAAGGTGACAGACTCAACAACGCCCATATAGCTCAGGCCGTCGTTGAACATATTCAGGTATTTAAGTTTGCGTGGTAACGCCATGCTTCAGCTCCTTAGCTATTAACCGAATCTGACAGGTCTGCCAGATAGGTATCGGTGATGCGCTGGCGCAGGGTCAGATTTTCCAGCGGCGGGACGGGGGTGTAGTCGTAATCGATATACAGTTTCCCCGCTTTCAGGGTGGAGGCATCGTTCGACTCAGGGTCATACCAGCAGGAGCCGTCGACGATATAGCCGTTGGTTTTCAGCTCGCGGAACTTGGCGTTAATACCGGAAACGATGTCGCGGATAAGCGTTGGCGTGATGGGTTTATCCATCGCCCACGCGTGCGCTTCCGCCATGGTATCGGCCAGCACCTGTGCGGTACGGGTGTAGTTTTCAAAGACGAATAACGGATCGTCAGAGCAGGTACGGTTACCCCAGAATTTGAAGCCGTCGTTGCGAATCAACGTAGTGACGCCAGCCTGGTTGAGCAGGTTCGCATCGGTAGCCTGTTCCTGCAGATCCCAGGAGACAGAGGCGCTTACGCCCGTAACGCCGTTGACGCCAACGTTTGACAGGGTTTTATGCCAGCCCATGGTCTGATCGATTTTGGCGCGCAGCCCAAGCGCGCGGGCGGTTGCCCAGGCCGTTGTCGTTGCGTTCGTGGTGGTATCCCATGCCAGAAAATCAGGATGGATAACCATCAGCTCGCGCTGGCTGAAGTTTTTGCGGTAGTCGATCGCCTCAGAGATGGTTTTACATCCCCATGCGCTGACATAGCCGAACGCGCGCAGGCTCTGGCACATAGCGGCCAGTGCGGTCGCCACTTCCTGAGAATCCAGCCCCGGCACGCCGAGAATACGCGGCTTAACGCCGGTTACCGTTTTCGCGGTCAGAAGCGCCTTCAGGCCGGTGTATTTACCGTTTTCATCGGTGGTACCGATGATGTTGGAAACGGTCTGCTTGCGCGCCTCTTCCGGGGTTTCAGCGGTGCCTTCGGCCACGCGAACAACCACGACAACCGGTTTGCACTGGTCGGCGATCGCCTGCAGAGAAGCGGACAGCGTCCCCGCCTTGCCGGCTTTCGCAATCGCGTTTTGCACGTTGGTAATGAGCACGGGCTCGTTTAAAGGAAATGTCTTGTCGTCAGCATCGCTGGCCGTACAGACCATGCCGATGATTGCCGTCGAGACGGTGGAAATGGTGCGGGTGCCATCGTTGATTTCGATAACTTCCACGCCGTGGTGATAATCGCCCATCCGGTTAACTCCTTCGTTTAGTGGTGAGGCTAGTTTCTCTTGGGCGGGGGAGTTATGAAACGTAATGCCGTTGGAGGTAAGACAGCACAACGCACAGTGAGTGGGAGTGGTTGACCCGCGCGGGAAAGGTGACCGATCGTTTTGAGAGATCAATCATGAGTCATTGATCATCGATCACCATGATTAATGATTGAATATTATCGATATCGTTGCGCCATTAACGAGGTTATGACGATTTTACTCTGGTTAAAAGATGGTCGGACTGCATGGTGGATTTTTGGCTATTACTGGCTGAAATTCATTGTCGGTGATGAAACAGTAGAATATGAGGAATGTCCCTATGAATAAGAAATAGCCCGCATGATGCGGGCTATTTCTTTAAAATAACCAACTACTTAAACAGATATCCACTCAGGAGTTTTAGGCCAGTCAGGTGTACTGAGGTCAACCCCCGTCAGTTCTACAACGTATTTTTTCAGTTCTTCCAGTTGTACTTTTTCTTCCTCGGAGGCAACCCCCAAATCAACTGCAGACTGCAGCGGAAATGCGCTAATCGCCGCCTCGCGTTTCCTGCTCAATAGCTCTCTGCGATTAACCGCGAGGATTTCTTCTGGTGTTCTGACCGGTGCGGTTACAGCGACCCACTCCATCTGTTTGCTCTCGACGTTGTAACCGGGAGCGCAGTTAACGGGGGCAGCACCGACAAATTTTTCATGATCTGAATCACTGACCCGAACAAGATCATCCGGCAGAGCGTTAACAGACTTGTAATAGCGCAGACTTTTTATCGGATAAAAGCCGCGCGTTTTATTGCTGAATAATTGACTATGCATAACTAATATCCTGTTACCACAAAAGAGAATGTGCCATCCGTGTTACGTGTGTGCAGGTTGAAAGCGCTAGCGCTTATAGCAGAAGCTGACCACCATGAATCCGAATCATTACCACCATTTCCGCTGTATGAACCTGAAATCGCAAGAATCCCATTCGGGAATGACGCTGGTAAATATACGGTGACGTCCGGGTTTGTTCGTGAATTGGAATACACACCACCAATACACTGCATAAAAACCTGTCCATTACCGTGACGGTAATAGGCGGAATAATTCCCGGTATTTGTTGACCCCGACTGATTTGGGGGCGGGTTATTTGATGAGTAAACTCTTACCTGTCCGCCAGATTCAAAAACCCCCTGACCAGCAACTATATTCCCACCAGAATTAAGCTGGCCTGAGGCATATATATTTGCGGCAGAATTAATATCCCCAGCAGCATCGACTCGACCGCCACTATAGACTTGTGATGGCACATCTAATCTACCATTTGCATTAAATGCTAATATGGCACCGCTACCGTTATCCCCAATAACCTGTATTATTGCGGAACCAAAATCGCCCACTCCTGAGCGTAAAATCCCGAAACTTACAGCTGAACCGTAGCCATGATAATCTGTTTGTGACAGCCCTTTAATCAAGGGAAGATATATAGATATACCCTTTGGCGTTGAATATCGTAAGGGAATCAGAAAAGGAGCAGAATTTGAATACTGACCAGCAAAACCCCCGGCACCATACCATCCCGAAGCGCCAGACGGGTTTGTCTGATAGTAGTCAGCACCACCCACCGGACCAGATACTTCCAGAGTCCCATTTGAATTAATATTAATCGCTGGACCTCCTCCCGCCCTCAGGTGTAGCACTTTATCGTCTGAGGCATACACCAAACCCATTTCTTTCCCACCTTGGTCAAAAAACGAGAGGTGTTTATTACCAATCCCGCGAATGCCTATTGCATTTTGGCTTAACTGAACCCCACCATTAAGCGCTTTTACATTACCTGGAATGGTAACGTTCTGGGTACCTTCATCAAATTTAAGAGTCTGGAAATACCGCCAGCTAATAGTTGTTCCATCATCTTCACGAATAGCATAAATCGCCGCTGAGTTCGAATAGCTTACAAACTGAATTAATGGTCTATTTACCCTTCCACCCTGTGCAGGACCAGTAGCATTGATAACAGTAATGAAATAAAAATCCTGGTTCAGAAACGGTGGATTATTGAATGAATAGCGTGTATCAATAAATAATGATTCACCTACGACGAATGCATACGTCGAAAAATCAATTGGACCGTGATACGTTTCGGATGTGAATATCCCTTTATATCCAACAGGAATTAATTCAGCCTTGGATTGGCCAGCCACATTCCTGAAAGCAGCATCGCCGAGACTGCTTTCCAGCGTTTTAACCTCATCGCTGACCGCCTTCACGGCCTTTGGTGTGGCAGCAAGCGTCTCAGAGGTGCTGTCAGCCGCACTACTAAGCTGAGTAAATCCTTTAGCCGTTAGCGTTGCATCAGGATGCCTGCGTGACTCCTCATGCTCTGCGAGCTTATCGTCGACATAATCCTGTGTTGCCATGATCAGTGAGGTATCTATCGAAAGCTCGATTGAGTCGATGTTGCTCACCATAACCACCATACGTACGGTCTGTGCTCGGCCTGACCCTTCGGCCAGCAGCGGCTTATAGCTTTCCGCCATGTTACCGACGGCAATCAGCGTGCCGGCATCATCGTAAAGCCCCATTTCTCGCATCCAGAAACCGCCGGTTTCTGGTGGAATGAGCAACTCCGCGATCACATAATTTTGATTCTTGTTGTCCTGGCTGATTTTATTCAGCGCGTGGCGCCAGACTTCATTAACCAGCTTCGTCTGCCCGGCATCAGGAACCGGCAATGTGCCCCCACCGTCACCCACCGCCATCGCCGTAAAATTGACTTTCTTGCCGTTCGGGACGGTCGCGGCAGCCAGTTTTTCGGCACCGGCTTTGGTGATAACCGTTTTATATTTCACTGTCATTGTGCTCTCACTTATCCGGGATAAACCGTGATGATGTCGCCGTCATAGCTCAGGGCACCGGTATAGAGATAACCCGGAATGTCCTGGATGATATTCAGGCCAATAAGGTGGCGGCTGGCAGGCTTCGCATCGGCGATAAGCCTCTCCATTTCGTAATACATTTCCTCGGTGATGCCCGTGTCCAACACGCCGATATCAAGGCGGAAGGTGCCGGGCGGATCGTTGGTTTGCCACCACTCGGTAACGTTAATCAGATAGCCGAGCGGCTCCACCACGCGGCGCACGGCGCCAATCGTTCCCTTGTGGGCATGAATAAACCACGCCGCGCGGATGACATCCCGCTTGGTGGCCTCCGGCCAGTTCTCATCCCAGCGGTCAACCGAAAACGCCCACGCCAGCCAGGGCAGCAGATTCGCCGGGCAGGTGTCCGCATTCCAGAGATGGCGCAGCGGAACGGGCGTATTTTCGATGTCCGCGCATGCGCGCGCCGCTGCCACCTCAAGCGGCGACGAGCCAACCGGTAGAAGACGCATATTACTCATCGTTTCCCCCCACGGTTACGCTGTAGTGGCTGCACCATGAGGCCTGAGTTTCATCAAGCACGATGTCCGCCGCAGGTGCGGTTAGCTCCACCCTCTGCACCCCTTCAACGTGAAGGGCTGCGTAAATGGCGGACTTGCGGATATCGCGTCCAAGCCGATGCTGGGCCGTGATATAGGCCTGTAGCCTGGCCCTTGCCGCGCTAAGCACGGGTTCACTTTCAGGGCCGGGGAAGAGAAATAGCGAGGCGGCAATGCTGTAGTCGACAATATTGGCCGACTGGACGGTGACGCGGTCGGCGACGGGCCTGACGTCCTCATCGTTCAGCGCATTGCGAACAACGGCGAGCAGTTCCTCAGAGGCCACGCCGTTATTCTCCCGAGAAAGGACTGAGATCGTGACGTTCGCCGGCTGTGGGCTGATTACGGAGATATCCGCCACCCGGCCATCTGCACTGCGTCCATGGAACTGATACGCGCCCGTCGAACCGGCCACGCTCAATCCTTCCGGTGCCTGCTGGATGCGCAAACGAAAATCGGTATCGGACTCCATCACAGCCGGCTTGGGCGGGAACGTGGCGTCATCGGCAGGGGTAATGACCAGACGCGCAAGGTTAGCGTTTGCCCCAATCTGGTCCAGATCGCGGCCCGCTGCATAGGCCAACATAACCGCACGGGCGGCCTCATTAACCCGCTGGCGCCAGATAACTTCCCGGTAGGCGTTCTCCTGCAGCAGCTTCACAATCGGCTCGGATTCCAGGGTCAGCGTCCGTGCAATCGCCTCTTGCTCCTCTTCCGGATAGAGGGAGACAAAGGTGGCCTTTCGTTCTGCCAACAGCGTTTCATAATCCACCTCCTCCACGACATCAGGCGCGGCGAGCTGGCTCAGATCAACAATAGCCATAGCGTTTAACTCAGTGAAATGGTGATAGAAAAGGATTGTCCGGAGGTCGGGCGCGTGCCGGTGATATCGACATACAACGTCCCGTCGTTCTCCGAACGCTCGAATGTGATGGCCGTCAGGCTTATCCGCGGCTCCCATTTCTGGATGGCGGAATAACAGGCGGCCATGATTTGCAGACGCAGCGCCGGACTCTGCGGCCTGTCGATCATCGCCGCCAGCAGCGAGCCGTAATCCCGCCGCATGACCCGCGAGCCGATCGGCGTAACCAGAATGTCGCGCACGCTTTGCCGGATATGTTCAGCCTCTGAAATGCTCAGCCCGGTCTGCCTGTTCATCCCCCTGTAACGCACCGTCATTGTGTCCCCTTAGTCCAGCTTCCGCCGCTTTGCACACTGCCGTGCGCGTGGTTGTCCACCTGCACCCCGTTGGAGGTGAATTTACCGCCGGAATGCTCAATATTTCCGGCCATCACGCCGCCCTTCTGCACCTCAAGAGAGGCAGTAATTAACTTGTTGGTACACACCACTTCAGGCGTATCCAGCGTGATGCGGGAGGTTGACGTCACCCGCACCTCCGGCACGGTGGCGGTCAGCGATTCGGAGGCGGTAATATCGGCCGTTTTAATGCCTGCAACCGTCAGCGCCCCGCGCCCGGGTTCGTACTCGATCACCGCGCCGTCAGGGAACGAGACGTGGAATGCGTCAGGTGACCCGGACGGTGCCGGATGGTCGTCAGAGAAAATGCCGGGCAGCACAAAGGCGGTATCAAGCTCGCCGCCGATGGCCAGCAGCAGCACCTGCTCTCCCTCGGAAGGAGCCCACCAGACGCGCGAACGTCCCGCACGACAGGTTAGCCAGTTCAGCCAGGTGGTTTTCATCCCGCCGGTCTGGACACGACAAAGCCCTCTGTTGAGGTCAACATCGGTCACAACACCGATACGAATAAGATTGCGGATCGCGCGAGCGATGCCGTTCATGGAAGTTAATGTATTCATGAGAAGAGAATGCCGTTCAGGAAGAACGGCAGCAACGAGACGGGGTTTTCTGCGGGATGATACAACAAGCGGTCCAGACGGTAGGTGCCAGGCGGCCTTCAGCGTGGGGAAGTTAGTCCTCCCACTGGCTGACCAGCTCGCCGTTAATATACAACGCCTTCGGACGCGTGACGGGCTCCGGCAGCGGCGGCTCGGGGGAATACGTTGCGTGCAGAACCCCCTGTTCCTCGGAAACAAGAATGCGCTCGGTTAATTGCACGCTGATGGTGATATCCATCGTATCGTCATCGTTCAGGACAATCGCGAAGGTGTAACCGTTTTTGCGTCCTTCATCGAGGGTAAAAATGTCCGGCTGGTTTTCCCGAAGCCAGGCCAGCACCGGGACGAAAAATCCCTCGCTGTCGCCGGTGAAACCGCTGACCTTCGCGTTTAGCGCATACCGCTTTTCAAAGGAGAGCGAGGTGGCCAGCCGGGCGTCAATATTGCCGCTTCCGACCGACATCTGCAGGCGCTCCGGGTTGGTATTGAGTTGAGGGATCGCGTCAATTAATGCCTGACGCAGGCTCTTGAGTTTGTGCATCGAGTTTATCCTGACAGTCTTTGATGGTTTCAACCTGCAGCGCGCAGGCAATAAGGGCGTATTCCAGCCTGCGAATATCCGTGCTGAGATCGCCGTTAGTGGCGGGTTCGCTTCCCGGCATCGGGCAGCGGCTCACCTTCGGGCAGGCGTTGTAAACAATGTGCTGCGGAGGCGCAGGCGGAGCGGGTGTGCAGCCTGCGGACAGCATCAGGCAGCTGAGCGGTATACCAGCGGCGTAACGCTTCATTTTCATTGAGTAATCTCCCGATAGTCGCTTCCCGTCTTGCTCTCTCCTCGCCCGCAGCCACAAGCTCCTCACGGAGCCTGACCTGGGCGTTTTCATTTGCTCTGGCCATCCGCTGCGACAGGGACAGCTGCTGGTTAAGCGTGGCGAGGGCCGCTTTTTGCTCGCTGGCGACCCGGTTGGCCGCGGCTAAGGAACGGGACAGGTTCAGGTTCTCATGGCGAAGCCACAGCGTGATGGCCAGCAGCCCGGCCAGCGCCAGCATGAGGGTTCTCACGGCAGCCCCGTCATGCACCAGGCCTTCTCGCGGACACGACGGTTTTCCAGCCCGGCATTTTTGACGCCGTTGACGTACACCCAGCGGGTAAGCTGTCCGCATGCCTGCGGCCACTGTTTACGTTTGATAAAGGACACCAGCGTCGAACGGCAGGCGGCGCCTGCGCCGACATTAAACGTAAAACTTACCAGCGCGTCGTAGACACGGGGCGGCATCTCCACCGGTGCACACGCCGCCAGACGCCGCTCAACGTTGAGCACATCAGCGACCAGGTTTACCGCAGCCTCACGCTCGGTAATGTCCCGCGTCGGCACAACGTTTGCCGTGTGGCCAATGCCGGACGTCCATACGCCGGCGCTACACCGGTAGGGCGAAAGGCGACATCCTTCGAGATCGGCAATCAACGCCAGTCCTTCCGGGGACGTTTTCAGTAATCGAAAGTCAGGCATCAGCACCGCAAGGGCCAGCACGCCGGCGACGCTGCAACGTTTAATGATTGAGTTCACGAATGCTCTTCTTATCGAGGCCAAGAGACTGGAGATAGCGCCAGGTTTTTCGCTTAAACCAGTAATTCGTCAGCGCGGTAAAAATGGCGCAAAGACTCCCCACGTACAGCGCGACTTTTTCAGGAGACATCGCCCCGAACCAGGCCAGCGCCACGGCCAGCCAGTAGGCGATAACCGTGGTGATTTTCTCCAGGCTCAGTCCCATAGGTTTACGGATTCTTTTGTGGGGGCGCTATTCACCTCCGGCATCTCTACCGGCGTGCCGTGAGGCAAGATAACGCCTAACTCCGCGAGGCCAGGATTGGCCTTCAGAACGGCTTCAACGACGCCAGCCGTGCGCCCATAAAAGCGGGCGCAAACGGCATCAAGCGTGTCCCCCTGCATTGCATAGATTTTCATCAGACGCTCCCAACATCCGGTTTCCAGGTAACGTAGAGTTTCCCGGGCCAGCAGGCTTTTCGCTATCGCTGACGGGTGGACAATCGCAGGCACAACAGATCGTCCGCGAGCGGCGAAGCGTGGTTCAACGGAAGCGCAAAACAGGAATGAGGGTGTTGGTACGGGTGATGACGCCGGGGCTAGCGCCAGCTCTCGTCTTCCCAGACTTCCCGGAGAATAGCGTCCAGCGCCTCGCGATCGGCTTCTTTTTCAAGCCCCTGGAGCTCGACCCCCGTCACCGATCCTATTTTTACGGTCACCCGCGATGACGGAAACAGGGATCGTATTCTGCGGGTCAGTTCGCACTGAAAGGCTTCAACGACGGCATGGCCAATCTGCTGATCTTTATCGAGAGTAATGTTCACCCGAACGTTGCCCTCTTTTTTGATTCGTTCCGGAACAGGCGATGCTGAGAACACAACGGTAAATGCGTTGTTCTTGATTAAATTTCCCCGTGCAATCTCAGCAATCAAATTCAGGGCAATCTCACGATCTCTTTCCTGACACGTTCCTTCCGTCGTCAGTCGCGCAATCATCTCGACTCGTTCAATCATGACCTGCTCGTTCAACTCTCTGTCCACACAACCTCCACCACGAGATACTGTATAAACATACAGTAGCACGTATTCATAAAAAGAGTGAAGCGAAAAATCAGAACTCTTCACGGTATGTACATGATATGGATGGAGATTAGCGTGCTCTCTGAGCGAAGAGATCCGTTAAATACCCAATACGTTCAAGGATTTTCCGCGCCTTTTGCTGGTAAGAGCACGGTGCAGGAAATAGCGATCCGTCAGCTGCGCCCCTGCACCATTTATCGTTAAAGCGGCTGATGCCTCCCGCCATAAGATGCAGGGCTTCTGCCCGGCTGATGGCTATCCCGGTGGCGAGCCGTATCTCATCGATCACCTTCTCCGGTACCCCGTTCTGCGGGTCGTTCGCGAAGACGACGGGCGATGTAGCGCCAGGGCGGATGAATTTGATGCGTTCGGTTAACGCCCGCCTCGCACGCCGGCTGAGGGGTTGAGAAAGATCGGTCTGCGTACAGTTATTGACAGAACTCCGAGGGGATACGGGCGCGTCCTTAAGATCCGCGGCCCGCTTCGGCACAACTTTCCACTGCGTGAGTCGGGTTAAAATTGGGCTGCCCGCGCCAACGGCAGAATCGTACACGCCGCGGATGCGGACCGTTTCCTCGCCGTACTGGTTAAACCCGGCGCGCGGCTCATACAGCGTGCGCACCTGTAAATCATCGCGACGCACAAACGGCCCGCCCTGCGCGGTAACGTAACCCGCCCAGTCTCCGGCGTCGGCAGCCTCATGGACGGCGGTAAACTCAACGCTCAGACCGCTCGCGGCCTCGGTATCCACCAGACGTCGCAGCTCGCGGTAGACCGTTACCGGCGCGCCGCCGATGAACTGAAACTGGCGAATGTGCCAGCGCCCCGCCCAGGCCGACACGGCGGACGCCGTCTCCTTCAGCAGCCCACCGCTTTCGCTATCGGTCTCGCCATCGAGCGCATAGCCGTCGATATTCTTTGAGATGTATTTGGCGATATAGCCGGTAGCGCTGCCTTTCTGCGGATCGATCGCGTCCGCGTGAAAGCGAGCCTGTCTGGCGCTTTCGATCTGCAGCTCAGCGTTCTCCTCCTGCCGCGCGTAGTCCCCGATAATCCGGCGAACGCATTCGACGTCTTCCGGCAGCATAAACATCAGCATGTGCCAGTGGGGTGTACCGTCGTGATGGGGTTCCGCAACGCGGATACCAAAGATACGGCGCCCGTCCCGGTGGAGCTTTGCCCGGATACGCGCCCAGAGACGGGTAAAGTAGATTTGCGTATCCGCCGGGCTGGCCCCGTTCCACTTCGCGTTGGGGAAGCCTGATTTCAGCGTCGCGTGATACTGCGCGGGCGCGGTTAAGGTATAGAACTCGCCCACGTAGCCCAGCGCCTCGCAGATATTTTCAAACCCGCGAATGCGGGTCATCAGTTCACAGCGGCGTATCGCCGGGTTGGCCACCGAGGTATCGTATTTTTCAATCAGGCTGATGCGGTTACCCTCTTCATCCTCCAGCTCCATGCCCTTGAGAAATTCGCGGGTGCGGCGCTTCTGCTCGCGCCACTCGGTCACGCAGCGTTTGCTCGCATACGCCGCTCTCCGTTTGCTGACGTTGCCGAGGGCAATCTGCAGATGCTCGCGCCAGGCAGCCGCGACCCGACGCAGGCGCCCGCGCCACCACGCCTCGGAGAACATGCGGATCACCGCCGCAGCAACGTCATCTTTGTCGAAAAACGTCTTCGACACCCGCTCCCAGTGCGGAGGCGACACGTTGAACTGCCGGGCGATCAGCCCGGCGCGCTGATACCAGACGTACAGCGTCTGGTATTCGCCCATCTCAGCATCGTTAATATTCGCCAGCTCGCCGCGAATAAAGCTGGCGATATCTGCGGCCAGCAGGTCGATGTCCGCGCGGGACATATCCGGAAGGCGGTTATAGCGGGCAACCAGTTCGACCATCCGCGAGGCGAGGTATTGCAAAAGCTGAGTGTCGAAATGGCCGTCAAACACGGCCCTGGAGAGCTCGTCGTGCAGGCCTGCGCAGGCATAGCGTTCAGAGACCCGCCGCAGGCGGGGTAACATCCTTTTGCAGAAGCGGATCAAAAAGGCGTTGGCCTGCGGGCTGCCCCGATGCTGTTCGAGGGCGTCAACCGTGCGCCAGATTTCGAAGCGTACGCAGTCGGGCTGCTGTGAGAGGGCAATTCTTGCCTGCTGCAGCGCCGCGAAAAGGCGATCGCGGCGCTGCTGTTGGGCATGGGTGAGATAAGGGCTGGCAATGGCCGACCGCGGGGCATTCCACGGATACGCAAATGACGTAGCCAACTTATCCTCCCCGGACGTGCTTATTTTTCATCTCCGCGATCTCCTGGCAGGTTACGCAAAGGGCCACGCCGGGCACCGCCATTCGGCGCGCCTCAGGTATCGGGGTCTCGCAGTCCTCGCAGAGGAAACGCGAAGGCGATGCGGGTCGTCTGCGGGCGCGATTAATGTACAGCTCTCTGTCCTCCTGCTCGCGCGCCTGCGCAAGATCGATAAAATCGGCCATCAGTGCAGCTCCTGAGATTCACGCTCGTAGCGGGCCGCCTCGTGGCACAGCAGTTCGGCAACGTCCTCTCCGCTCATGCCGGTTTTGTAGATATGGCTCGCCAGCGCCTCCAGGCGCAGGGAGACCGCGAGGGCTCGCGCGCATCGTTCCTCCGTTTTTGCCTCCATCAGCAGGCGCTTCAGTTCTTCACTTCCGATCGGATAAGGGCGGTTTTCACTGTTTCGCATCACGCGTTCTCCTTAATTTCAGGCAATAGGGTGCCCGGCGGGTTTACGCCATTAGGTTTTTGGTTGGGTTATATCGGCATGGTCAGCCGTTCAGGAAATAAACTCACAACAGCACGAAAATGGTTCATGGCGTTAATCAGCGCCCGTTTCTCTTCGGTCGTCAGCTCGCCGATATCGCACTCATGACGGGCGACGGGCAATCTCGCCAGGAAAAAGATGGCGGCCAGCGCCCTGCTGTTCTCCTCAAAACAGGGATCGCGCTTATCGCGCAGCTCGGCCATAAACCGCGCCAGCTCTTTTGCGCTATCGCTCCCGTATCGGGCGCGCAGTTCAGCGACGTGGTTAAGCCCGTTAAGACGAGCTCCCACGCTAAGTGGAACCCTTGCACGGGCAGCTTCTATCGCCATATCTCCCCTCGCATAAATTCACGCACGCTAATGTGCTGAAAACGGGCACAGCACGGCTTTTTTCCACCGTTTGAGGATTGCGATTTCAGAAGCCATGCTGCATGATTCCCATTTTGATAATGTCTGCAATCATTAGCCTCTGTTTGCCAACGTCTGCCGCTGATTGCCCGAATTTGTAATGATATTAATACCCAAATGAGCATTAGTAAACACCCAAAGGAATATATTTTGATTTTAGATTCTCAAGTGAATAATGAAGAGTTACTCGATAGAATCTGTCAGGTATATGGTTTCACGCAGAAAATCCAGCTGGCCCGGCACTTTAATATCGCCGCCAGCTCGCTTCAGAACCGCTACGCGCGCGGTACCATCTCTTACGACTTTGCGGTTCAGTGTGCGCTGGACACCGGCGCCAGCCTTCGCTGGCTGATGACCGGGCAAGGTGCGCAGTTTGAAGGTAACCCCGCGCCGGGCGATCCCGTTTCGGTTACCTCATACACCCTTAGTGATGGAAGACTCGAAGAAAATACTATTTTGAGTATCGACTCTGCTGTCTTTAGCAAACCGCTGGCGCGCGGCATCGCCGTCCGGGCGGAGGGAAAGCTGCACTTTATTGAAAAAGACGCATCGTTAACCGACGGCCTGTGGCTGGTTGAGATTGAAGGCACCGCCAGCATCCGCGACCTGACGCTGCTGCCGGGTAAAAAACTCCACGTGGCGGGCGGCAAAATTCCGTTTGAGTGCGGTATCGACGAGATAAAAACGGTGGGTCGCGTAGTGGGGATTTACAGCGAGGTGAGCTGAGGACAGCTCGGAAGCATTCGCCACTAAAGGCAGGGCGCTCGCTTTTGGGTAGGGCACGGTAAAACCCGTGGCAGAGGAAAAAGAGGATCGACGCACATTAACAGGGCTGGTGAACGTGTGGCATGTCGCTCTATCGCGTTTACCCCATAATGAGAGCACCACACATCAACTCATTAAAGAAATCCCCCGTCGCGCCGATCATCATCCGTGTGTATTATTTCCTGTAGCTTTTACAACAACTAACCTTAACTCAAATACTTAAGCGCCAAAGCGAAAGGCATCATGAGCACACCGATCAAACGGCTAGAAATCATTAAAAATGCCATTGAACTGGAAGATGACGACATCATCCAGAGCCAGCTGACACGCCTGAAAAATGAAGCGTTTGACGATGAGCTACAGGCAATCGTCGTGGCGTTTGAGCAGAAGAACTATACCGCGGCCATCCGGGCCATCACCGCCTGGCTGCAGGGCCAGCGCGCCGTGACCCAGTGGCGCGATCCGCAGGTGGCCGCCAGCAAGCTGGAGCTGAAGGCGCTGGAAGAGCGTCTGCGCGATCTGATTGACCGCCGCAACGCCCGGGTGCAGCAGCTCGATGAGTTCAACGATCTCTATTTCTCTCGACTCGGACCGCTGATGCAGCAGATCCTCGCCCTGCGCAAAACGCTGGCCGAACTCAACCTGCGTCGTCAGCAGGCGGAAGCGCGTCGTCGCGAGGAAGATTACCGTCGCTGCCAGCGCTATATGGCGCAGGCGGTAGAGGTACTGGCGACGCTCACCCAGCGCTGGCGCGATCTCCCGGCCGACTCCGTGCAGGCCGTTGAGGCGCGTAAGCATCTTGAGCAGCAAAGCAATCTGATTGCCAACCTGCTGGCCGAAGCGCTGGAGCTTGAGAGCGGCTTAACGCGCGAAGAGGAGCCTGCGCGTCAGGCGCGCGACGACGCTAACGAAGAGTACGAGAAGTATCGCGAGCAGCATCACGATGCCGAAGTGCGGCTGCGCAAGGGCAAAGATCTTTCGGAAGAGGATCGCAACGAGCTCAAGCGTCTCTGGCGTCAGGCGAGCAAGCTCTGCCATCCGGACCTGGTGGCAGACGACCTGAAAGAGGAAGCCAACGCGATGATGGTGCAGCTCAACCAGGCGAAGCAGCGTGGTGACGTTAAAACCATTCGCTCACTGGTGGCCCGCCTGCAGCAGGGCTTTGAGCCATTGATGGCAAGCGACAGGCTGAACGATCTGGAACGCATCCGCAAGAAAATGGCGCAGGTCCGCGAGCAGATCGACATCTTAGTGAACGAGCTGGCGGAGCTGGAGAAAGAGGAGTCCTGGCTGCTGGTCTCGTCGCTGAACAATATGGAAGCGTACTTCGCTCAGCAGGAGAAAGCGCTGCACGAGGTCCGCGCCTCGCTCGAACATCAGGTGAGCGAAGCGCAGCTGGATTCCGCCGCCTGATTATTTGGCGTGCCAGTATGCGCTGGCACGCACCAGCTGTGGGTCAATCGCGTCGGTTTCAAACTGACGGCTCAGCGTTTTCACCACCTTCCCTTCCCCGGTCAGCCAGATGAAGTAGTCTTCCCCCGGAACGGTCAGCGCCGCCAGATGGTCCGCTACCGCCTGCTCGCTGTGGCCCACCACCCATGTGATGTTGAATTCGCTCAGGTGCGCCAGATAGTCTTTATAAGATTCGTCCCCGACCGTCACTACCGCATGAATTTCCGGGCGAACCGGCAGTTTAGCAATGCTCTCTAAGCGTCGACGCAGCGCGGGCATGCCGGATTCGTCGCACACGTACAGCTGCCAGGCGTAATCCTCCGGCACCACCAGCGAACCTCGCGGGCCGCCGATGGTCAGCCTGTCTCCCGCTTTCGCCTCGACCGCCCAGCGGCTGGCAACGCCGCCGTCGTGAACGAAGAAATCGAGTACCAGCTCATGATTTGCCTCGTCGTACAGCGGCGTATAGTCGCGCGTCTGAGGACGCACACCGTCGCCCCAGTCGATGCCTTCATCGGTGACCACCGGCGGTACAAACACCGTTCCAGGGGCCGGGAAAAAGACTTTGGTATGGTCGTCGAAACCCCGGGAGCTAAAGCCCTCCAGCGCCTCGCCGCCTAAAACAATACGCTGGAAACCCGCACTGGCGCGCTCAACGCGGAGCACCGTCAGCTCGCGAAAACGCAGATCATTTCGAACACGCTGTGGGTAACGGGTAGATGCCATTTTTAGCCCCTTCTCTGGTGAATACGATATATCTAAATCAATTTTCAAATGATAATGATTACTAATAAGTAAAAATGCAAGATCTTTTAGATTGCATCTGAATATATCTTAGATATAGTTTAGATATATCAAATTAAAGGATCTGTTATGCGACACGAACACGACAGCGGCGGGCGCCGACCGCGCTTTTTCGGCCACGGCGATCTGCGGCTGGTGATTCTGGATATCCTGACCCGCAGCGCAAGCCACGGCTACGAGCTGATCAAAGAGATCGAGAACCTGACGCAGGGAAACTACACTCCGAGCCCGGGCGTGATCTATCCAACCCTGGATTATCTTCAGGATCAGACCTTTATCACCATTACGGAAGAAGAGAGCGGTCGTAAGAAGATTGCGATTACCGCTGAAGGACAACGCTGGCTGGACGAAAACCGGGAACAGCTGGAACAGATCCAGGTGCGTATCAAAGCGCGTTCCGTCGGTTTTCAGCTGCGCAAAAACCCGCAGATGAAGCGGGCGCTGGATAACTTCAAAGCGGTGTTAGACCTGAAGGTAAATCAGGGAGAGCTCAGCGACGCGCAGCTCAAGCAGATTATCGGCGTCATTGACCGCGCGGCGCTCGAGATCTCCCAGCTGGATTAAGCCGGTGCGTGCTCGCTCACGCGGAAGACGCGTACCAGCTCTTTCAGGTGCATCGCCTGTTCGTTAAGCGATGCCGCCGCCGCGACGGACTCCTCCACCAGCGCGGAGTTCTGCTGGGTGGTGGCGTCAATCAGGCCAATCGCGCTGTTAATCTGCGAGATACCTTCCGTCTGTTCGTGGCTGGCCTGGCGGATTTCGCGCAGGATCGCATCCATCTCTTCCACGTTGCCGACCATCCCGTTGATCAACGCACTCGCTTTTTCAACCAGGTTCATCCCGTCCTGGGTCTGGCTGGTAGAGCTCTCAATCAGCTCGCGGATTTCGCTGGCAGACGATGCGCTCTTCTGGGCAAGCTGACGTACCTCACCGGCCACCACCGCGAAGCCGCGACCGTGCTCACCGGCACGCGCCGCTTCCACCGCCGCGTTCAGCGCCAGAATGTTGGTCTGGAACGCAATGGCGTCGATCAGGTCGATAATGTCGGACATCCGGTTCGACGTTTCGTTAATCAGGCGCATTTTGCTGGTCACCTGCTTCATCATCTCGCCGTTGTTTTTGACCACCGTGGCGGCATCCGCCGAGAGGTTGGTGGCTTCCCCGGTATGCGAGGCGGTATTTTTCACCGTCGCGGTGATCTGCTCCATCGAGGCGGCGGTCTGTTCAACGGAGCTTGCCTGCTCTTCCGTGCGCGCGGCCAGATCCTGATTCCCGGCGACAATCTGCGCGGCTGCGCTGGAGATATTCTCCGAGCCGGTTTGCACCTGCTGCACAATGTCCAGCAGTCGCGTTTTCATCTCCATCAGCGCATGCAGCAGAAGACCCGTTTCGTCTTTGCCGTGTGGCGTGATGCTGCCCGTCAGATCGCCCTCGGAAATGGCTTTAGCGAAATGCACCGCCTCGCCGAGCGGACGAGTGATAGCGCGCACGATAAACCAGCCGATCAGGCTGCCTGCCCCGACGCTAAAGAGCGTGAGCAGGATCAGCAGCAGGCGGTTAGACCTGAAATCCCCTTCCACCTGCGCGCCAGCACTCTGCATCTCGCTGTTTTGAATGGTAATCAGCTCTTTCACCTTCGCTTTATAAGCCTGCTGCACGGCGAGGGTGGTGGTCATCATCTCCTGAATAGCGCCCGCACGATTGTTGTTTTGCACTGCCTGCAAAATGCGGTAGCGCGAGTCCAGATACTGCTGACGCACGCTGCGGATATCCGCCAGCACCTGCTGAGACTTTTGATCCTGCAGCGCGTTGTTAAGCTCGCCCAGGATCACCGTGATGTGCTCGCTGATCTCTTTCAGGCGCTGCTGAGATTGCCCCGTGTAGGTGCCCTGCTCGTCGAGCAGCATCAGCTGTTGAGTGCTAATAAATTCCTGGAAATTATCAATTAACTGGTTCGCTTTTACCGTGGTCGGATAATCACTGGTAATAATGGATTGCATCCCGTTATTTGCCCGGTTCAGACTCATCAGAGACAGGCTCGCGCTGATCGCCATCAGGACAATAAAGAACCCAAACGCCAGAAATAATTTCGTGCCGATCTTTACGTCATGTAAGAACATATTTTCTCCATCGATGTGATTATTTCTCAGACGATCGCTGTTATCGGTAACGATTACGCTAACTTTATGAGTTTGATCGTTTTTTTATTTCATAACCCACACAATGGATAGGTAGAGGCTATTAATATTGCCTCATCGATCGTTACCATACCGTCAAACCGGGTATTTTCGAAATAGCATTCTGAAGAACTGACTTAGGCAGGGATAAATAACTGAGGCGATTTCTTTAGTTATTTAATATTAACTTAACAATAAAATACATTAATAGTCACATCCAGCAAATAAAAAGCCGCTTATTTCTTACGGAATAAGCGGCTTTTTTAGGAACATTACAGACTCAATGGAGCACGGTCACCGCATCCTTGAGGCGTCCGGCGCGGTGCTTCACCATCGCAGAAATGTGGGCGCTCTCCTCGACCAGGTCGGCGTTTTTCTGCGTGATGCTGTCGAGTTCGGCAACCGCGCGGGTCAACTCTGACAGTCCGGTGGCCTGCTCGGAGGTCGCGTGGCTGATCTGGGCGATAAGCTGCGTCACGTTTTTCACCTGCACCACGATATCATCCATCGTGCGGCCTGCGGCGTGAACCTGCTCGGAGCCGGACTGCACCTTGCTGGCGCTGGCATCAATCAGTTTACGAATATCATTCGCGGCACTGGCGCTGCGGCTGGCGAGATGGCGGACTTCGCCCGCGACCACGGCAAATCCTTTGCCCTGCTCCCCTGCCCTTGCCGCTTCAACCGCCGCGTTCAGCGCCAGAATATTGGTCTGGAAAGCGATATCGTTAATCAGGGAGGTAATCGAGCCAATTCGCTGCGTGCTGTCGGCAATGTCATCCATGGTTTTGACGACGGTCTGCATCGCGTTGCCCCCTTTCGTCGCCGCGCTGCTCGCGGCCACGGAGAGTTTATCCACCTCGGCAGCGGTTTCAGAGTTACTCTGAACCGAAGCGGCCATCTGGTTCATTGTCGCGACGGTCTGCTGCACGTTCGCCACGGTCTGACGCGTCCGATCGTTCAGATCTTCATTTCCCTGCGCCAGCCTGTCGCTGCCGTCACGGACGCTCACCACCTGGCTCGACACGTCATTGATTAACCAGCGGCACATCAGGCCAAGTTGCCCAACCGCGCGCAGCGTCAGCCCCAGCTCGTCGCTGCGGTTAAGGTGCTGCACGCTGTTGCGCTCCCCGGTGGCGACCTTCAGCGCCTGACGCGCCACATTCTCTATCGGGCGGACAAGCTGTTGCTCAAACAGCAGTGTCCCCAGCAGCATCACCACCGCTGCTGCAACGAGCGGCATCCACCCGGCGGAGGTCGCGACCAGCGTGGCGGCGAGGAGAACAAAGAGCACCGCCATCACGCTGCGCACGCGCCAGCGCAGCGGCATTGCCGGCAGTTTTCCCAGCCAGCCTTTTCCAACGACCAGCCCCTTGTGCACACGTTTTTTACAGCTCCCGTCGTTTAGCGCCCGGTAGAGCGGCTCCACGGCGGCAATCTCTTCCGCTGTAGCTTTGGTGCGAATGGACATATAGCCCGTCACCTGCCCGCGGCGCACCATCGGCACCGCATTCGCACGTACCCAGTAGTGATCGCCGTTTTTGCGCCGGTTTTTGACAATTCCGCTCCACGGCTCGCCCTGCTGCAGCGTGTACCACATATCGGCAAACGCGGCTTTTGGCATATCGGGGTGGCGCACCATATTGTGCGGCTGGCCCGTCAGCTCATCGAGCTGGTAGCCGCTCACCTTCACAAAGGTGTCGTTGGCGTGGGTAATATAGCTGTGGACGTCTGTGGTAGACATTAAGGTGGTGTCATCGTCCAGAGGATATTCATTCTGGGTGACATAAGTTGGAGAGGACATCGTGGGCATCCCTTGCAGGTTATTTGAATGTTAATTTTGTGGGTCAATGTTTTTTCGGCGGTAAACAATTTATCTTTAGTTGTTAAACTTGATGAAGATCGCAAATTTGACTTAAACCATACTTTTTGTATGATTTTATAATTCATTGATTTCAAATACTTTCGATAAGAAATTACCTGTAAAGCATGACCAGTTAATGCCCACTTAAGTAGCAGGGAATGCACTTCTTTAGTGCAGTGGCGCTTTTCCGCTCTCCTTTGTCCTCTCAGTCCTGTACCGCTAAATCCCGTTTCGGTTGCTCCGGCATGATTAAATATTGTGCAACATTATTTTAACCTGGCGTTTATCCCGATTTTCGTTAAGTCCTCTGAAGTGGCGTAATCCCTGCAATACTTAATTCAGTATCATGTGATACGCGATCCCCGGGAGCACATTTTGAACAGGTTACCTTCCAGCGCCTCGGCTCTTGCCTGTACCGCGCACGCACTGAATCTCATTGAGAAGCGAACGCTCGATCATGAGGAGATGAAACAACTTAACCGAGAGGTCATTGATTACTTTAAAGAGCACGTCAATCCAGGGTTTCTGGAGTATCGCAAATCTGTTACCGCCGGCGGGGATTACGGAGCCGTAGAGTGGCAAGCGGGAAGTCTTAACACGCTTGTCGACACCCAGGGACAGGAGTTTATCGATTGCCTTGGTGGTTTTGGTATCTTCAACGTGGGGCACCGTAATCCAGTTGTGGTTTCCGCCGTACAGAATCAACTTGCGAAACAACCTCTCCATAGCCAGGAACTGCTCGACCCGCTTCGCGCCATGCTCGCGAAAACGCTGGCGGCCTTAACGCCCGGCAAACTGAAGTACAGCTTCTTTAGCAATAGCGGCACGGAATCGGTCGAAGCGGCGATTAAACTCGCCAAAGCGTACCAGTCGCCGCGCGGGAAATTCACCTTTATCGCCACCAGCGGCGCGTTCCACGGTAAATCCCTGGGCGCACTGTCTGCTACCGCCAAATCCACCTTCCGCAAACCGTTTATGCCGCTGCTGCCGGGCTTCCGCCACGTGCCGTTTGGCGACATCAACGCCATGCGAACCGCGCTGAGCGAATGCCGTAAAACCGGCGACGACGTGGCGGCGGTGATCCTGGAGCCGATTCAGGGTGAAGGCGGCGTGATCCTCCCTCCGCAGGGCTATCTGCCCGCCGTGCGTCAGCTGTGCGATGAGTTTGGCGCCCTGCTGATCCTCGACGAAGTCCAGACCGGGATGGGGCGCACCGGCAAGATGTTTGCCTGCGAGCACGAAAACGTTCAGCCGGACATTCTGTGCCTGGCGAAGGCGCTCGGCGGCGGCGTTATGCCGATTGGCGCAACGGTGGCGACAGAAGAGGTCTTCTCGGTGCTGTTCGATAACCCGTTCCTGCATACCACCACCTTTGGCGGCAATCCGCTGGCCTGTGCGGCGGCGCTGGCCACCATCAACGTGCTGCTGGAGCAAAACCTGCCCGCGCAGGCGGAGCAGAAAGGCGACATGCTGCTGGACGGCTTCCGTCAGCTGGGCCGGGAGTATCCGGACCTGGTGCAGGACGCGCGTGGGAAAGGGATGCTGATGGCGATTGAGTTTGTCGATAACGAAACCGGCTACAGCTTCGCGAGCGAGATGTTCCGCCAGCGGGTGCTGGTGGCCGGAACGCTCAACAACTCGAAAACCATCCGCATAGAACCGCCGCTCACGCTGACCATTGAGCAGTGTGAGCAGGTGCTGAAAGCGGCGCGTAAGGCGCTGGCAGCGCTGCGGGTGAGCGTGGAAGAAGCGTAAACAACGCCGGGTGGCGCTACGCTTACCCGGCCTGCAAAAAACTGCTATGCAGGCCCGGGAAGCGTAGCGCCACCGGGCAAAACGCTACTCCGGCAACAACCCCACAAAACTGCGTTTCTTGCGCGGCTCCGACATCAGCTCCTCAAGCTTATCCACGCACGCCAGATAGTGCGGGGTTTGCTTGTGCGCCAGCACCGCCTCTTCGTCTTTATAGGCCTCGTAGATAAAGAACCGGGTTTTCACCCTCGGGTCCTGCAGGACGTCAAAACGCAGGTTTCCCGGCTCCTGGATTGCCCCCTCATGGTTGGCGCGGAACACCTCCAGAAACTCGTCCACCCGCTCGGGCTTGATGTTGATCTCTACCAGCGTCACGTTCATTTTGCTTCTCCCTGTTTCTCTTCCTGCCAGAACTGGAACGCATCGCGGGCATTCCAGTTCTCGTGAACCACTTTCTTCACCGCCTTCAGCATGGCGAGCGGCGCGCTGGACTGGAAGATATTGCGCCCCATATCCACGCCCGACGCGCCCTGGTCAATCGCGCGCCAGCACATCTCCAGCGCCTCGTGCTCCGGCAGCTTTTTGCCCCCGGCGATAACGATCGGCACCGGGCAGCTGGCGGTCACTTTTTCGAAGCCCTCGTCCACGTAGTAGGTTTTGACGAACTGTGCCCCCATTTCGGCCGCAATGCGGCTGGCCAGCGAGAAATACCGCGCGTCGCGCGCCATCTCTTTGCCGACGCCCGTCACCGCCAGCGTCGGCATGCCGTAGCGCGCGCCCGCATCGACAAGCTTGATGATGTTGTTGATCGACTGGTGCTCAAACGGGCTTCCGATATACACCTGCGCCGCCACCGCGCAGACGTTCAGGCGCAGCGCGTCCTCCATTGCCACCGCCACGCACTCGTTCGACAGCTCGCCCAGAATCGAGTTACCGCCGGAGGCGCGCAGCACCACCGGTTTGTTCGTCGCGGCTGGCACCTGGCTCCTGAGGATGCCGCGGGTGCACATCAGCACGTCGGTTTCACCAAACAGCGGCGCGATGGAGAGATCGATACGCTCAAGGCCGGTGGTCGGCCCCTGAAAGTAGCCGTGGTCAAAGGCCAGCATCACCGTGCGGTTGCTCTGCGGGTTGAAGATGCGCGAAAGCCTGGACTGCATGCCCCAGTCCAGCGAGCCGCAGCCCTTCAGGGTGTAAAGCACGTTCTGCTGCGGCGTGCCGATGCCAAAATCCTTGCCGTCTTTGATGTCGTCTAAATCAGCCATTTGCTCCCCCGTCAGAAATCGTATTTATTGATGTTCTCTTTGGTGAACACCACGCGCTCCGGCAGCAGCACGATGCCGTTGCCCTTCGCCTCATACTGGTAGCCCTGCACGCTGTTCGGCTCGACCTTCAGCGCGCCGATGTTTTTCACGTCCACGCTGTCGCCGACGTTAAGATCGCTTTTTTTCAGCAGGCGATCGGCGACATTGACCGCAATTTTGCCCTGTTGCACGACGTCCCACAGGCCGAAGGCTTTCACCGTGCCGCGCTCAACGTACGGGCGCATCACGTTCGGCGTGCTGAAGCCGACAATCGCCACCCCTTCGCGCTTCAGGTTTTCCGCCGCCTGCGCCGCCGCAGGCAGCGCGTTGGCGTCCGGGGCAATGATGGCATCCAGATCCGGATACGCTTTTAAGATCCCTTCGGCGGTTTGCAACGATTTGGTGGCGTCGTTATAGCCAAACTGGGTCGTCACGACCTGCCACTGGGGGTGATCTTTCTCGATTTTGGCCTTCGCCTCCTTCACCCACTGGTTCTGGTCGGTAACGGTCGGGCTGGAGTAGAAGAAAGCCACTTTGGCATTTGGTTTGGTGACCTGCTTGCCCGCCATCTCCACCAGCAGGCCGCCCAGCTGCTCCGGCGTTCCCTGATTGATGTAGATGCTGCGGCACTCCGGTTTGGTGTCGGAGTCCCAGGTCAGGACCTTGACGCCGCGCTGCATCGCGCGCTTGAGCGCCGGGCAGAGGCCGTCCGGCGACACGGCGGAGACGATGATGGCGTTATAGCCCTGGTTGACGAAGTTATTGATGAGCTGCACCTGCCCGGAGACGCTCGGTTCGGTTGGGCCGTCGTAGGTCACGTCCACGCCGAGATCTTTCCCCGCCTCTTTCGCGCCGTTGCCGCCGCTGGTGAAGAAGCCCACGCCCACCAGCTTCGGGATAAAGGCAATGCGATCCGCCGCCTGCGCCGAAGCGAAGCTGAGGGCCATTGCCAGAACTATCAGTTTTGTTTTCATCTTACGCTCCGGATAGTTTTCTAAAGAGAGATCGCACCCATTCGCGGTGCAGACTCAGCGAACGCCCCATCACCACCACAACCAGCAGCGCCCCTGACAGCGCGCTCGACACCTGGTTAGGGATGCCGACCATCTGTAAACCCTGCTGCAGGTAGCCCACCAGCAGCGCCGCCAGCGCCGTACCAACAACCGAACCTGAACCGCCGTAGATATTCGCTCCGCCGAGCACGGCGGCGGTGAGCGCTGGCATCAGCAAATCGCGCCCCAGATCCGAACGCGCGGAGCCGAAATAGGAGACCATCACCAGCGCGGCAACCGCCGAGGCCACGCCCACCAGGCCGTAGAGCGCGTAGGGCATGCCGTTCACCGACAGCGCCGCATAGCGCGCCGCGCGCGGGTTTTGCCCGATCAAAAACAGGTGACGACCAAAGCGCCCGCGGTGGGTAATCAGCCAGAAAAAGGCAGTAATCACCGCGAACAGCACCAGCGGGATCGGCAGGCCCAACACAGTGAGGTTAGCGAACGCCGTGAAGCCGTCCGGGAAGCCGCCGATGCCCTCATAGCCCGTCGCCCCCGCCATGCCGGAGAGCAGCAGCGCCCCGCCTCCGTAGAGGTAGAGGGTGCCGAGGGTAATCACCAGAGGACTAATGCCGGTGTAGTGGATAAGCGCCGCATTCAGCAGCCCGCACAGCAGGCCGAGCAGCAGGGTTAATGGAATGGCTACCGCCATCGGCCATCCCGCCTGCATCATCAAGCCCAGCGCGATGGCGCACAGTCCAATGGTTGAGCCGAGGGAGATGTCGATCCCGCCGCTGACGATCACAAGCGTGAGCGGCAGCGCCACGATGCCGATGCAGATGAAGTCGCTGGTGCTGAACAGCAGCATATTGATATCGAGCATGCGCGGGTTGATGGCGCCAAAGAGCAGGATCTCCAGCACCAGCAAAATCAGCAGCGCGCTTTCCCAGTTAAGCCTCATTTACGCCACCTCTTTTTTGCGTTTGGGAAACGGGGTGACGTGCTTTCCCCCTTTGTTGCCCGGCTGGAAGCGACCGTACTTCAGCGCCCGCTGATGGCGCGCCAGCGCCTGGCGCAGGCGCCCGTCGAGCACCAGTACGCCCAGCAGGACCAGCCCGGCGATAAAGTCGTTCCACCACGCCGGGAGTCTGAACAGCACCAGCACGGTGTCGATTTGCGTCAGGAAGAAGGCGCCGAGCAATGCGCCAACCAGCGTGCCGGTGCCGCCCAGCAGCGAAATGCCGCCGAGCACGCAGGCGGCGATGGCCTTCATCTCCAGCCCGCTGCCGGTCTGGTTGGGTACAAAGCCAATCTGCGCGGCAAAGACCACCCCGGCGCAGGCCGCCAGCATGCCGTTCAGGGTAAAGGCAAGCATGCGGGTGCGGTTTACCGCCACGCCCAGCTGGCGCGCGGCGGCAAGGTTATCCCCTACCGCGTAAAAATCACGCCCGAACGCGGTGCGCGACAGCGTCCACGCGCCCGTGACCGCGATAATCAACACCAGCATGCCTAGCGGCGAAATGCCGATGGCGGCAGGCTCGGAGAGGGATTTCAGCCCCGGCGGCAGCCCCTCAATCCACTTTCCGCCCGTCCAGAGCAGCATCGCGCCGCGGTACAGCCCCAGCGTGCCGAGGGTGGCGACAATCGCCGGGATGCGCAGCCCCACCACCAGAAACCCGTTGAACGCCCCGGCCAGCGCGCCAGTCGACAGCGCGAAGAGAATGGAAAGGGGCAGGCTGTAGCCGCTATTAAGCGCCACGCCGACGGCGATGGCGGACAGCCCGACGATGGAGCCGACGGACACGTCGATATTGCGGGTCAGCATCACCAGCGCGGCACCGATGGCCAGCAGGATCAGGATCTGCGAGCTGGCGAAGATCATCCCCAGCGTCTGCAGGCTGAAGTAGGACGGGTTCAGCGCCACCAGCACGGCGAACAGCGCCAGAATGGCGAGAAACGCGCTCAGCTCGCGGTTTTTCAGTAAGGTCTTCATGATTGCCCTCCGAATGCCAGCGCCATCATCCTGTCGAGGCTGACGGCGTGGCGCGGCAGCTCGCCGCTGAGCACGCCCTGATGCATCACCAGCACCCGGTCCGCAAGGCCCGGGAACTCGTCGAGATCGCTTGAGATCATCAGCACCGCCACGTTCTGCGCCGCCACGCTTTTTATCAGCTGATAGATGTCTGCGCGCGCCGAGACGTCCACGCCGCGCGTCGGTTCATCGACGATCAGCAGTAAAGGGTTGGCCTCGAGACAGCGCGCCAGCAGCACCTTCTGCTGGTTGCCGCCGGAGAGCGTGCGCACGGTTTGATCCGCATGGTTGAGCTTGATCCCCAGCGCCCGGTGATAGCGCTCCACCACCGCAGACTCCCGCTTGCGCTGCTGCCAAATCGACGGCTCGTTCAGCGCCACGGTGTTCCAGCGGATCGGCGCGTCGAGGAACAGGCCGGACACCTGCCTGTCCTCCGGCAGGTAGACCAGCCCTTTTTCCAGGCGTGAACTTACCGGCTCGGCGGTGATCTCCTGATTCTCCAGCCAGACGCGGCCCCCGCGCACGGGCCGCAGGCCGTAGAGCGTTTCCGCAAACTCGGTGCGCCCGGATCCCACCAGCCCGGCCAGGCCGACGATCTCTCCGGCGTAGATCTCAAGGCTGAGATCGATAAAACCTTCTCCGGTGAGATCGTCCACCCGCAGCACCGGGAAATCCTGCGCCTGGGTGCGGCGGTTGCCCGGCAGCGCCAGCCACAGCTTTTGCGTATCGCTGAGTGATTTCTCCCGGCTCACCGGCGTCATGGCGGCGATCAGGGCGCTGTCGTCAAACTGCGCGGTTTCGCCGCTCAGCACCACCGCGCCGTCGCGCATCACCGAGACGTGGCTCGAAAGCACGCGGATTTCCGGCAGCTTGTGCGAGATAAAGACGATCCCGACGCCGAGTGCCTGCAGGGCGCAGATCTGGCGGAACAGCCGCTCGGTTTCGCCCGGCGTGAGTGAAGCTGTAGGTTCGTCGAGGATCAGGATCCTGGCGTTGCGCATCAGCCCGCGCAGGATCTCCACCATCTGCTGATCCGCCACTTCCAGGGTGCTGGCGGTGGCGTCGAGATTAAGCGGGCACTGCAGCTGCTGGAGTTTTTCCGCCAGGCGCTTTTCCAAATCGCGCTCGCGCGGCAGGCGAAACAGGATGTTTTCCCGCACCGTCAGGTTGGGGAACAGCTGCGGCTCCTGCGGCACCAGATAAATGCCGAGCCTGTGCGCCTGCACGGGCGTGAGCCGCGCATATGACTGCCCCTCGACGGAAAGTTCACCGCCGTCCGGCGTTTCCACCCCGGCGATGATCTTCATCAGCGTCGATTTTCCCGCGCCGTTTCCGCCCATCAGCGCGTGCACCTGGCCCGCAAGCAGCGTGAAATCTATGCCTTTTAGAACCGGCACGCCTGAGAACTGCTTGCTGATATTCCGCGCGTCGAGAAGTGGTGTCATCATCGCTCCGCTATTGAACAAATGATTTTTAGATTTAATAATGTTCAAAAGCGTAGACGGTGAACTATATTTACAACCGTGCAGGGATCACAGTTTTATCGATTGAGATTCAGATAAACCAGAAACGATCTAAAAGATCCGTTTTGTCGCGTGGCTCACACTTTCCCTCCGCGCCATCACGAACATATGATCTAAATTTTTATAAGAGTTCAACTATGAGCGATAAACGCACTGCGGAAGAAGGACGGTTTGCCGGGCTGGCGCTGGCGGAAGAGGAGCTGGTGGCGCGCGTGGCCTGGTGCTACTACCACGACGGATTAACCCAGAACGACATCGGCGAGCGGCTCGGGCTGCCGCGCCTGAAGATCTCCCGCCTGCTGGAGAAGGGCCGTCAGTCCGGGGTGATCCGGGTGCAGATCAACTCCCGCTACGAGGGCTGCCTGGCGCTGGAGACCGAGCTGCAGCAGCGCTTTGGCCTGAAGCTGGTGCGCGTGATGCCCGCGTTAAATACGCCGCCGATGAACGTGCGGTTAGGCATAGGCGCCGCGCAGTCGCTGATGGGCGTACTGGAGCCCGGCCAGCTGCTGGCGGTGGGCTTTGGTGAGACCACCATGAGCAGCCTGCAGCACCTGAGCGGGTTTATCAGCTCGCAGCAGATCCGCCTGGTGACGCTCTCCGGCGGCGTCGGGCCGTATATGACCGGTATCGGCCAGCTGGACGCGGCCTGCAGCGTGAGCATGATCCCCGCCCCGCTTCGCGTGTCATCCGCCGAGGTGGCCGGGATCTTAAAGCGCGAAACCAGCGTGCGGGACGTGATCCTCGCCGCCACCGCTGCCGACGTGGCGGTAGTCGGCATTGGTTCGGTGAACCAGCGCCGTGACGCAACGATACTGCGCTCCGGCTATATCAGCGAAGGCGAGCAGCTGATGTATGCCCGCAAAGGTGCGGTCGGCGACATTCTCGGCTATTTCCTCAATGCCGAAGGGGAGTGCGTCGAGGAGCTGGAGATCCACAAAGAATTACTCGGCGTCACGCTCGATGAACTGGCGCAGCTGCCCACCATCGTTGGCGTGGCCGGAGGGGAAGAGAAAGCCGATGCGATTTATGCCGCACTGAAGGGTCGCCGTATCAATGGCCTGGTGACGGAGGAGACGACAGCCCGCGCGGTGCTGGCTCTGGCCGACTAAGAGCCGCCCTGCGCTAACAACGAGGCAAGCTCATGAGTTACCTTTTAGCGTTAGATGCAGGGACAGGCAGCGTTCGCGCCGTTATTTTCGATTTACAGGGCAACCAGATTGCCGTCGGCCAGGCCGAGTGGAAGCACCTGAGCGTGGAGAACGTGCCGGGGTCGATGGAGTTTGACCTCGAGACCAACTGGCAGCTGGCCTGCCGGTGCATTCATCAGGCGCTGGAGCGTGCGCGCCTGAGCGCGGCGGATATTCAGTCCGTCGCCTGCTGCTCGATGCGCGAAGGGATCGTGCTGTACGACCGCAACGGCGAGGCCATCTGGGCCTGCGCCAACGTCGACGCCCGCGCCAGCCGCGAGGTAGCCGAACTCAAAGAGATCCATGACGACCGTTTTGAATCCGAAGTGTATGAAGTTTCCGGCCAGACGCTGGCCCTGAGCGCCATGCCTCGCCTCCTGTGGCTGGCGCACCATCGTCCGGATATTTACCGCAAGGCCGCGACCATCACCATGATCAGCGACTGGCTGGCGGCGAAGCTCTCCGGCGAGCTGGCGGTCGACCCGTCTAACGCGGGTACCACCGGCATGCTGGATCTCTTCTCCCGCGACTGGCGTCCGGCGCTGCTCGACATGGCCGGGCTGCGCGCCGATATTCTCTCCCCGGTAAAAGAGACCGGCACCGTGCTGGGCGCTATCACCAAAGAGGCCGCACAGCAGAGCGGCCTGCGCGAGGGCACGCCGGTGGTGATGGGCGGCGGCGACGTGCAGCTGGGCTGTCTGGGGCTGGGCGTGGTTCGCGCCGGGCAAACCGCGGTGCTGGGCGGTACCTTCTGGCAGCAGGTCGTGAACCTGCCGCAGGTGCGCACCGATCCCGAGATGAACATCCGCGTGAACCCGCACGTTATTCCCGGCATGGCGCAGGCGGAGTCGATCAGCTTCTTTACCGGGCTGACCATGCGCTGGTTCCGCGACGCCTTCTGCGCCGAGGAAAAACTGATTGCCGAACGGATGGGGATGGACACCTATTCCCTGCTTGAAGAGATGGCGAGCCGCGTGCCGGCGGGCTCCCACGGGGTGATGCCGATCTTCTCCGACGCGATGCATTTCAAGCAGTGGTACCACGCCGCGCCGTCGTTTATTAACCTCTCCATCGACCCGGAAAAGTGCAACAAAGCGACGCTGTTCCGCGCCCTGGAGGAGAATGCGGCGATAGTCTCGGCCTGCAACCTGGCGCAGATTTCGCGCTTCTCCGGCGTAACGTTTGAGAGCCTGGTGTTTGCGGGCGGCGGGGCCAAAGGCGCCCTGTGGAGCCAGATCTTAAGCGACGTCACCGGGCTGCCGGTGCGCGTGCCCGAAGTGAAAGAGGCGACGGCGCTCGGCTGCGCGATTGCGGCAGGCGCGGGCGCGGGGCTGTTTGCGGATATGGCCTCGACGGGCGAGCGGCTGGTGAAGTGGAGCCGCGAGTTCACGCCGAACCCGCAGCACCGCGAGCTGTACGACGGCATGATGCAGAAATGGCAGGCGGTGTACGCCGATCAGCTCGGGCTGGTGGACAGCGGGCTGACGACATCGATGTGGCAGGCTCCGGGGTTAGTACGTTCCCCCTCACCCCGGCCCTCTCCCTAAGGAAGTGTGAGATTAAGTCCCCTCTCCCTTAGGGAGAGGGTGAGGGCATCAGGCCACACCAATATTTGAATCCCATCACAATCACTGCATTCCCCTTTTCCCTTTTACTCCCCGCTGGCTAAATTAGTAACTCATCCGACCACATAACAATAATTTTACACTGGAAGAGACTATGAGCCGCTACCCGTCGTTATTCGCCCCCCTCGATCTGGGGTTCACCACACTCAAAAACCGCGTATTGATGGGCTCAATGCATACCGGGCTGGAGGAGCATCCGGACGGGGCCGAGCGTCTGGCGGCCTTCTATGCCGAGCGCGCCCGACACGGGGTGGCGCTGATTGTCACCGGCGGCGTGGCCCCTGCGCCTTCCGGCGTGGGCATGGAGGGCGGCGCGGTCCTGAACGATGCGTCACAGCTGCCGCACCACCGCATTGTGACCGACGCGGTACACCGCGAGGGCGGTAAAATCGCCCTGCAAATCCTGCACACCGGACGCTACAGCTACCAGCCAAACCTGGTCGCGCCATCGGCCATTCAGGCCCCAATCAACCGCTTTAAACCTCACGCCCTGACCCACGATGAGATCCTGGCGCTGATCGACGACTTTGCCCGCTGCGCGGCGCTGGCGCGTGAGGCGGGCTACGACGGCGTTGAGGTGATGGGCTCAGAAGGCTATCTGATTAACGAGTTCCTCGCCGCCCGCACCAACCAGCGCGACGACGAATGGGGCGGCGACTATGCCCGCCGGATGCGCTTTGCCGTGGAGGTGGTGCGCGCGGTGCGCGAACGTGCGGGCGTGGACTTTATTATCGTCTTCCGTCTGTCGATGCTCGACCTGGTGGAAGGCGGCGGCACGTTCGACGAAACCGTGCAGCTGGCGCAGGCGATTGAAGCCGCAGGTGCCACCATTATCAACACCGGTATCGGCTGGCACGAGGCGCGCATTCCGACCATCGCCACGCCGGTACCGAGAGCGGCGTTCAGCTGGGTAACGCGCAGGCTGAAGGGCAAAGTCTCTGTTCCGCTGGTCACCACTAACCGCATCAACGATCCGCAGGTGGCGGACGATGTGATTTCACGCGGCGATGCCGATATGGTTTCGATGGCGCGTCCGTTCCTTGCGGATGCCGAACTGCTCTCCAAAGCGCAAAGCGGCCGTGCGGATGAGATCAACACCTGCATCGGCTGTAACCAGGCCTGTCTGGATCAGATTTTCGTCGGCAAGGTCACCTCCTGTCTGGTTAATCCGCGCGCATGCCATGAAACCAAAATGCCGGTCGTTCCGGCGGTCAATAAAAAACGCCTGGCCGTCGTGGGCGCTGGCCCCGCGGGGCTGGCGTTTGCGGTGAACGCCGCCTCGCGCGGGCACAGCGTGAAGCTGTTTGATGCGCTGGCGGAGATTGGCGGGCAGTTTAATATCGCCAAACAGATCCCCGGCAAAGAGGAGTTCTATGAAACCCTGCGCTACTACCGCCGGATGATCGAACTGACGGGCGTCGAGCTGCGGCTTAGCCAGGTTGTGAATGCATTGGATCTGATCGATTTCGACGAAGTGATCCTGGCGAGCGGGATCGTACCGCGCACGCCTGCGATCGAGGGTATCGATCATCCGAAGGTATTGAGCTATCTGGATGTATTGCGAGACAAAACGCCGGTCGGCGAGAAGGTGGCGATTATCGGCTGCGGCGGAATCGGCTTTGATACCGCCATGTATTTAAGCCAGCCGGGCGAGGCCACCAGCCAGAACATTGCCGAGTTTTGCGTGGAATGGGGTATCGACACCAGCCTGAATCAGTCCGGCGGACTACGCCCGGAAGGGCCGCAGCTGCCGAAAAGCCCGCGCCAGATCGTGATGCTGCAGCGTAAAGCCAGCAAGCCGGGCGAAGGGCTGGGCAAAACCACCGGCTGGATCCACCGCGCCACCCTGCTCTCACGCGGGGTGAAGATGATCCCGGCGGTTAGCTACCAGAAGATCGACGACGAGGGTCTGCACGTCACGATCGGCGGCGAATCGCAGCTGCTGCGCGTGGATCATGTCATTTTATGTGCCGGGCAGGAGCCGAAGCGCGATCTTGCCGATCCGCTGCGCGAAGCCGGTAAAACGGTGCATTTGATCGGCGGGTGCGACGTGGCGATGGAGCTGGATGCACGGCGCGCAATTGCGCAGGGCACCCAGCTGGCACTGAAGATTTAGCGACGACGACCCAGCTTCACGGATTTCAGCACCACGAATTTGTTGTTGGTGGCAATCGTGGTGCAGTTACCGAAAATCTTCTTCAGCTTGTGGAAGTAGTCCAGGTGGCGGTTCGCCACGATGTACAGCTCGCCGTTGATTTTCAGGCAGCGGCGCGCGTGGTGGAACATCTCCCACGCGACGTTATCCGTCAGGGCGTGCTTCTGGTGGAACGGCGGGTTGCAGAATACGGCGTTGAAGCGGAACGGCTCTACGCCGGACAGCGCGTTGTTGATCATAAACTCGCAGCGATCCAGCGCTTCCGGCATATTGGTTTCCACGTTCAGACGGCTGGAAGCCACCGCCATCGGCGACTCGTCGCTGAACACCACGCTGGCCTCCGGGTTCTTCGCCAGCAGCGTCAGGCCAATCACGCCGTTACCGCAGCCCAGATCGACAATTTCACCTTCCAGATTTTCCGGCAGATGTTCCATAAAGAAACGCGCCCCGATATCCAGACCGGTGCGGGAGAAGACGTTCGCATGGTTGTGGATGGTCCAGTCGGTCCCTTCCAGCTTCCAGCTCAGGGTCTCTGGCGCGTCGGCCAGCTCCGGCGCGCTGAAGGTGCAGTTGATCAGGCGCGCTTTTTTCCACGCCAGCGTCGTGGTGGTCGGGCCGAGAACTTTCTCGAACAGCTCCAGCGTCGAGGTGTGGATATCGCGCGCTTTGGCGCCCGCGATGATGCGTGTTTCCGGCGTGACGACCTTACGCAGGGCGCGAAGCTGTTGCTCCAGCAGCGCCATGGTTTTTGGCACTTTGATCAGCACCACGCCCGGCGCCTGCGGGTACTCCGCGGTGCTGTCGAGGAACTTCACGCTGGACTCTTCGATGTCGTTATGACGCAGGTTTTCACGCGTCGCCAGCTCGCTCAGGTAGGAATCACCGATGCTGTAAGGCGTGTGCTCCGCCAGGGCGCAGCCCAGGGCGCCAAAGGCGTCATTCAGGATCAAAACCGGGCCGCGGATTTCAGTCTCATCCAACTGCTGCAGCAGATATTCATCCGCCGCTTCCCACGCCTGAAGCGGGTTAACGTCGTCCGTTTCCGGAAAACGTTTAAGGTTGAGTGAACGGAAACCGTTGTCTAAGTGGCTCATCGGCCCTCCTGAATGGTAAAATTTGGCGTATCCCTGAAAAGGGTGCGTGAGTATACCCGTTTTATTGTCGATTTGGGGCGTTGATGAACCAACTTACTTATCTCCAGGGCTACCCGGAGCATTTACTGACTCAGGTTCGCAGCCTGATTGCCGAGCAGAAGCTCGGCGCGGTGCTGGAAAAACGCTATCCCGGTACGCACGATTTCGCGACCGATAAGGCCCTCTGGCAGTATACGCAGGATCTGAAAAGCCGGTATCTGAAGAGCGCGCCGCCGATCAACAAGGTGATGTACGACAACAAGATCCACGTGCTGAAAAACGCGCTCGGCCTGCACACCGCCATCTCCCGCGTACAGGGCGGCAAGCTGAAAGCGAAGGCCGAAATCCGCGTCGCGACGGTTTTCCGTAACGCGCCGGAAGCGTTTCTGCGGATGATCGTCGTCCATGAACTGGCACATCTGAAAGAGAAAGAGCACGATAAAGCATTCTATTCCCTGTGCTGCCACATGGAGCCACAGTACCACCAGCTGGAGTTTGATACCCGCCTGTGGCTTACGCATTTATCGTTAAATAGTAATGCGCAGTAGCGCACGCGAATTGTCATGATGACGTGCTACAGTGGCTAAAGGTTCCCCGCAACGGAGTACGTAAACGTTTATGATACGTTTCGCAGTCATTGGTACGAACTGGATCACGCGCCAGTTCGTCGACGCCGCCCACGAAACCGGCAAACTTAAACTTACCGCAGTCTATTCCCGCAGCCTTGAGCAGGCGCAGAGTTTTGCTAATGATTACCTCGTTGAGCATCTCTTCACTTCGCTTGATGACATGGCGCAAAGCGACGCCATTGACGCGGTGTATATCGCCAGTCCGAACTCACTGCACTTCCCGCAAACGAAGCTGTTCCTCAGCCATAAAAAGCATGTGATTTGCGAGAAGCCGCTGGCGTCAAATATTGCAGAAGTGGAAGCGGCCATCGCGCTTGCCCGCGAAAACCAGGTGGTACTGTTCGAAGCGTTCAAAACCGCCAGCCTGCCGAATTTCCTGCTGCTGCAGCAGTCCCTGCCGAAAATTGGCAAAGTGCGTAAAGCCTTTATCAATTACTGCCAGTACTCGTCGCGCTATCAGCGCTATCTGGACGGCGAGAACCCGAACACCTTTAACCCGGCCTTCTCGAACGGCTCGATTATGGATATCGGTTTCTATTGCCTGGCCTCTGCCGTGGCCCTTTGGGGCGAACCACACGGCGTGACGGCCACTGCCAGCCTGCTGGAGAGCGGCGTGGATGCGCACGGTGTAGCGGTGCTGGATTACGGTGATTTCAGCGTCACGCTGCAGCACTCCAAGGTAAGCGATTCGGTGCTGCCGAGCGAAATTCAGGGCGAAGCGGGCTCGCTGGTTATCGAGAAGATCTCCGAGTGTCAGAAAGTGAGCTTTGTACCGCGCGGCGGCAAAGCGCAGGAGCTGACGCAGCCTCAGCATATTAACACTATGCTCTATGAGGCAGAGGTCTTCGCCCGCCTGGTGGAAGACAACGAAGTGAATCACCCTGGCCTCGCGGTAAGCCGCACCACGGCGAAACTGCAAACGGAGATCCGCCGTCAGACCGGCGTGGTATTCCCGGCAGACGGCGTGAGCGCGGAAGCTATCGCGTAAATCTGTGTAATGAAATGGCGCAGACCATTGACGAAACCGATGGTCCGACATATTTTGTTACCCGCAAAGGGGAGTAACTTCTTCGTCGGTGGATCGTCATTACGATGCGTGCAATACCGCATCCGGTCGCCGGGCAACCTTCGTGGTTGTAAGTGAGACCTTGCCGGAAGGCGAGGTCTATGCATAAAAAGCTAACGGCTATCGTCTTCTGACTATGGCCGTTTTTGTTTTTTTATGTGTAAGGAAAATAGTATGCATTCTGTCGGCACTCCCATGTTGTGGGGCGGATTCGCGGTTGTCGTGCTCATCATGCTGGCGATCGACCTCTTTTTGCAGGGGCGTCGCGGCGCGCACGGCATGACCATGAAACAGGCTGCGGCCTGGTCGCTGGTCTGGGTCACCCTCTCCCTGCTCTTTTGCGCCGCCTTCTGGTGGTATCTGGCCTCGACCGAAGGCCGCGCGGTGGCCGATCCTCAGGCGCTCGCCTTCCTCACCGGCTATCTGATTGAAAAAGCCCTGGCGGTCGATAACGTCTTCGTCTGGCTGATGCTGTTCAGCTACTTCGCCGTGCCTGCGGCCCTGCAGCGCCGCGTGCTGGTCTACGGCGTGCTGGGCGCGATTATCCTGCGTACCATCATGATCTTCGCCGGCAGCTGGCTGATTACCCAGTTCGAATGGCTGCTGTACGTCTTCGGCGCGTTCCTGCTGTTTACCGGGGTCAAAATGGCGCTGGCGAAAGAGGACGGCTCCGCGATTGGCGATCGCCCGCTGGTGAAGTGGATCCGCGGCCATCTGCGCATGACCGACAAGATCGAGAGCGAGCACTTCTTCGTGCGCCAGAACGGTCTGCTGTTTGCCACGCCGCTGCTGCTGGTGTTGATTCTGGTTGAGCTGAGCGACGTGATTTTCGCGGTAGACAGTATTCCGGCGATCTTCGCGGTGACCACCGACCCGTTCATCGTCCTGACCTCAAACCTGTTCGCCATCCTCGGCCTGCGTGCGATGTACTTCCTGCTGGCGGGTGCGGCGGAGCGCTTCTCGATGCTGAAGTACGGTCTGTCGGTGATTCTGGTGTTTATCGGTATCAAGATGCTGATCGTCGATTTCTACCATATCCCAATCGCCATTTCGCTTGGCGTGGTGTTTGGCATTCTGATCGTGACGCTGATTATCAATACCTGGGTTAACCGCCAGCACGATAAGAAGCAGCAGGTGGAGTAAAACGTTCGGTGCGGGCTGATGCCCTCACCCCGCCCTCTCCCACAGGGAGAGGGTGAACACACTTCTGTAACGTAGTAGTTAAAAAATATGATGCAACACGTAAAATCCAGCATTTTACGCTTCCCTCCTTTCGCGCATTCTCTATACTCGACCAGGCAAACATTTACTTACATCCGGACATAAATGTGACTAAGAGCACATTCGGAATGGAACGCAATTTCACTCAGGAATAATGTATGAGCACACAATCGACGGGTCTTTTTGCGCGCCTGGCGCAGGGAAGCCTGGTTAAACAAATTCTGGTAGGACTGGTGCTGGGTATTCTGCTGGCCATGGTGTCAAAACCTGCTGCGGAGGCAACGGGGCTGCTCGGCACCCTTTTCGTGGGCGCCCTGAAGGCCGTCGCACCGGTACTGGTTCTGATGCTGGTCATGGCGTCGATTGCCAACCATCAGCACGGACAAAAAACCAACATTCGCCCCATTCTGTTCCTGTATCTGCTGGGAACCTTCTCGGCTGCCTTAACGGCCGTGGTGTTTAGCTTCCTGTTCCCTTCCACGCTGCACCTGACCAGCGCGGCCGGCGACATCACGCCGCCATCCGGCATTGTCGAAGTACTTCGCGGCCTGCTGATGAGCATGGTCTCTAACCCCATCACCGCGCTGATGAGCGGAAACTACATCGGCATCCTGGTCTGGGCGATTGGTCTGGGCTTCGCACTGCGTCACGGTAACGACACCACGAAACACCTGGTGAATGATTTGTCGAACGCCGTCACCTTTATGGTGAAGCTGGTGATTCGCTTTGCGCCAATCGGTATTTTCGGGCTAGTCTCCTCCACGCTGGCAACCACCGGTTTCGACGCGCTGTGGGGATACGCGCAGCTGCTGGTTGTACTGGTCGGCTGTATGCTGCTGGTGGCGCTGGTGATCAACCCGCTGCTGGTGTTCTGGCAGATCCGCCGCAACCCGTATCCGCTGGTGCTGACCTGCCTGCGTGAGAGCGGCGTGTATGCTTTCTTCACCCGCAGCTCTGCGGCGAACATTCCGGTTAATATGGCGCTGGCGGAGAAGCTTAATCTGGACCGTGACACCTATTCCGTGTCGATCCCGCTGGGTGCAACCGTGAACATGGCGGGCGCGGCAATCACCATTACCGTCCTGACCCTGGCGGCGGTGCATACGTTGGGCATTCCGGTGGATCTGCCAACCGCATTGCTGCTGAGCGTCGTGGCGTCGCTGTGTGCCTGTGGCGCATCCGGCGTGGCGGGCGGTTCGCTGCTGCTGATCCCGCTGGCGTGTAATATGTTCGGCATCCCGAATGAAATCGCCATGCAGGTGGTGGCCGTCGGCTTTATCATCGGCGTGCTGCAGGACTCCTGCGAAACCGCGCTGAACTCCTCTACCGACGTGCTGTTCACCGCCGCGGCCTGTCAGGCGGAAGATGCGCGTTTAGCGAAGAACGCCCTGCGGGGTTAACAGCAAAACGGCAACCCTGAGGTTGCCGTTTTTAGCGTTTGTACCCTCTCCCTGTTGGAGAGGGTCAAGGTGAGGGCATCAGGCCGCACCGATTAAAGCGTCACACCACTCTTAAAGATCGCCAGCTCGCGGAAGTCGTTCTTCTCGTTGCAGGTCTGCTTGCCGTTGGCAAATTCCACGATAGTGTCCACGAACTCCGTCAGCAGCTGCGGCATGGCTTTGCCGTGAATCAGCTGGCCCGCATCAAAGTCGATCCAGTGCTTTTTCTTTGCCGCCAGCTCGCTGTTGGTGGCGATTTTCACCGTCGGCACAAAACCGCCGTACGGCGTACCGCGACCGGTGCTGAACAGCACCATATGGCAGCCGGCACCCGCCAGCGCGCTGGTGGCGACCGCATCGTTGCCCGGTGCGCTCAGCAGGTTCAGGCCGTGGGTTTTCAGCCGCTCGCCGTAGCGCAGAACGTCCACCACCTGGCTGGCACCCGCTTTCTGGGTGCAGCCGAGGGACTTCTCTTCCAGCGTCGTGATCCCGCCCGCTTTGTTACCCGGCGACGGGTTCTCATAAATCGGCTGGTTGTGGGCGATGAAGTACTGCTTGAAGTCGTTCACCATGGTGACGGTTTTCTCAAACGTCTCTTCGTCGCGGCAGTGGCTCATCAGAATACGTTCCGCGCCGAACATCTCCGGCACCTCGGTCAGCACCGTCGTGCCGCCGTTGGCAATGACGTAATCCGAGAAGCGGCCCAGCATCGGGTTGGCGGTGATCCCGGACAGGCCGTCAGACCCGCCGCACTCCAGGCCAAACTTCAGCTCGCTCAGCTTGCCCGGCTCGCGCCTGTCGTGACGCATCACCTCATACAGCTGATGAAGCTGTTCAACGCCCGCTTCCACTTCGTCATCCTGATGCTGACACACCATGAAGTGCACGCGCTCAGGGTCAAACTTACCCAGCGTCTCGCGGAAGGCGTCCACCTGATTGTTCTCGCAGCCCAGGCCAATCACCAGCACCGCCCCCGCGTTCGGGTGGCGCACCATGTTTTGCAGCATGGTGCGGGTGTTAATGTGGTCGTCACCGAGCTGGGAACAGCCGTAGGTGTGGCTGAACAGATGCACCCCGTCAGTGCCTTCAGCATTGTTGGTCTCTTTCAGGAAGCGCGTCTGGATCTGACGCGCAATCCCGTTCACGCAGCCGACGGTCGGGAGGATCCACAGCTCGTTGCGGATCCCCACCTCACCGTTGGCGCGACGGTAGATCTGCACCTCACGATCCGCCGCCTGACGCTCTTCCGCGGGTATATCAGGTTGATAGCTGTACTCGTCCAGATCGCTCAGATTAGTGCGGGTATTGTGGGAGTGGATGTATTCACCCGGCGCAATATCCGCCAGCGCATGGCCGATGGGCAAACCGTACTTCACCACGTTCTCCCCTTTCGCTATGGGGATCAGAGCAAACTTGTGTCCACGAACGATCGCCTGACGCAGGGTGACACTCTGGTTATCCAGGGTCACCACGTCGCCTTCACCGAGATCCGTCAGCGCGACGGCCACGTTATCCAGCGAATGGATTTTGATGTATTGCATACCAACCTCAGACGGCCTTAGTTCAGTTCAATGGCGAAGTAGTCACGCGCATTGTTAAAGCAGATGTTTTTCACCATTTCGCCCAACAGTTGGATATCCGCTGGCGCTTCGCCTGCGTGTACCCAGCGGCCAATCATCTGGCACAGAATGCGGCGGAAGTATTCGTGGCGAGTGTAAGAGAGGAAGCTGCGGCTGTCGGTCAGCATGCCGACAAAGCGGCTCAGCAGACCCAGCTGCGCCAGCTGCGTCATTTGACGCTCCATGCCGTCTTTCTGATCGTTGAACCACCAGCCGGAACCGAACTGCATCTTGCCCGGCATCCCTTCGCCCTGGAAGTTGCCGACCATGGTACCCAGCACTTCGTTATCGCGCGGGTTCAGGCAGTACAGGATGGTTTTTGGCAGCAGGTTTTGTTCGTTCTGTTTGCTCAGCAGCTTAGACAGCTCTTCTGCCAGCGGACGGTCGTTGATGGAGTCGAAGCCCACATCCGCGCCCAGTAGCTTAAACTGGCGCTGGTTGTTATTGCGCAGCGCGCCGATATGGTACTGCTGTACCCAGCCGCGACGCGCGTATTCCGCACCGAGGAACACCAGTACCGCCGTTTTAAACTGCGCCACTTCGTGCTCGCTCAGGCCTTCGCCAGAGAGACGACGCGCCAGAATGCTGTCCAGCTCTGCTTCGTTTGATTCCGCAAACAGCACTACGTCTAGCGCGTGGTCTGAGACTTTACAGCCGTGCGCCGCGAAGTGATCCAGACGTTTGGTCAGCGCGGTTTGTAGATCGGCGAAACGACGGATGTCGGTATCCGACACTTCCGCCAGCTTCGCCATGTAGTCGGTGAAGGTGGCCTGCTCAATGTTGAAGGCTTTGTCCGGGCGCCAGCTTGGCAGCACTTTGATATCAAAAGAGGTGTCTTTCGCGACAACGGCATGATGCTCCAGGGAGTCGATCGGATCGTCGGTGGTGCCCACCATCTTCACGTTCATCTGCTTCATGATGCCGCGCGCGGAGAAGTTATCCTGCGCCAGCAGCGCATTGCAGCGATCCCAGATTTCATCCGCGGTCGTTGGGGAGAGCAGCTTGCCGGTGATGCCAAACGGACGGCGGAGCTCAAGATGGGTCCAGTGATAGAGCGGGTTGCCGATGGTGTGCGGAACGGTCGCCGCCCAGGCGTCAAACTTCTCGCGGTCGGTCGCATCGCCGGTACACAGGCGCTCAGCCACGCCGTTGGTGCGCATGGCTCGCCATTTGTAGTGGTCACCCTTCAGCCAGATGTCATACAGGTTTTTGAAGCGATAATTTTCGGCAACCTGCTGCGGCGGTAAATGGCAGTGGTAGTCGAAAATCGGCTGGTCTTTTGCGTAGTCGTGGTACAGGCGGCGAGCAAATTCGGTATCTAACAGAAAATCTTCGGTCATAAACGGCGTCATTATCGTCTTCCTCATTACGGGAGCGCAGAAAGCGTATGTTCATATGCTGCAAAGTTATCACACCAATTTCCACCCACCGAAGCTTTTTTCGTGAGTGAGATCAATAAACGTCAACAAATAAATTACCCTTAATGGGGTAAACCCTTCTGCAACCCCCGCCAGCACTGGCTTTGCGCGCAACGATTAATGTCCCCACAAAGAATCATACATTTGTGATGTCACTCACCTTTTAAAGTTGTATGACAAGTTATCTTTTCGCCGTCGCAAACACTCAGCCGACGGAATGCATTACCGGTGTGAGAGACATCGGGTTTAACGGTACGGATACCGACTTATGCACGCTTACTTATGGCAAGGTTCGGGCCGTTCCGGGACATGCTTCCGGCTACGCCCCTCCCGTTACACAACTGCTCCCGGAAACGGTTGAGAGGTTGCCGTGCTCTGGCGCGGAAATAACATAACGATGAGGTTTTAGATGCGTAAAATTAAAGGGTTACGTTGGTATATGATCGCACTGGTGACGTTAGGCACCGTGCTGGGCTACCTGACGCGTAACACCGTGGCAGCAGCAGCGCCAACGTTGATGGAAGAGCTGCATATCTCCACACAGCAATACTCCTACATCATTGCCGCCTATTCCGCGGCTTACACCATCATGCAGCCTGTTGCTGGCTATGTGCTGGATATTCTCGGTACCAAAATCGGTTATGCCTTCTTCGCCATCGCCTGGGCGGTGTTCTGCGGCGCAACCGCGCTGGCAGGCAGCTGGGGTGGGCTGGCGCTGGCGCGCGGTGCGGTCGGTGCGGCTGAAGCCGCGATGATTCCGGCGGGCCTCAAGGCCAGCTCCGAGTGGTTCCCGGCGAAAGAGCGTTCCATTGCGGTCGGCTACTTCAACGTGGGCTCGTCCATCGGGGCGATGATAGCGCCGCCGCTGGTGGTGTGGGCGATCGTGATGCACAGCTGGCAGATGGCGTTCATCATTTCTGGCGTGCTGAGCTTTGCCTGGGCGATGGCGTGGCTGGTTTTCTATAAGCACCCGCGCGATCAGAAAAAGCTCTCCGAAGAAGAACGCGAATACATCATTGGCGGTCAGGAAGCGCAGCATCAGACCAACAACGGCAAAAAAATGACCGTCTGGCAGATCCTGGGCACCCGTCAGTTCTGGGGGATCGCCCTGCCTCGTTTCCTGGCTGAACCGGCCTGGGGTACCTTTAACGCGTGGATCCCCTTGTTCATGTTTAAAGTCTACGGCTTTAACCTGAAAGAGATCGCGATGTTCGCCTGGATGCCAATGCTGTTCGCTGACCTGGGCTGTATCGTGGGCGGCTACCTGCCACCGCTGTTCCAGCGCTGGTTTGGGGTGAACCTGATTGTTTCCCGTAAGTTGGTCGTCACCATGGGCGCGCTGCTGATGATTGGCCCAGGCATGATCGGCCTGTTCACCAGCCCGTACGTCGCCATTGCCCTGCTGTGCATCGGTGGTTTTGCGCACCAGTCCCTGTCCGGCGCGCTGATTACGCTCTCGTCTGACGTTTTCGGTCGTAACGAAGTGGCAACCGCCAACGGTCTGACCGGCATGGCCGCCTGGACCGCGAGCACCATGTTTGCGCTGGTGGTCGGCGCGCTGGCGGATACCATCGGCTTTAGCCCGCTGTTCGCGGTGCTGGCGATCTTCGACCTGATGGGGGCGGTGGTTATCTGGACGGTGCTGAAAAGCAAATCCGCAGAGGAGCTGGCGAAAGAGTCCCTCGGGAAACCGGCGACGCAGAGTTAGCGAAAATGCGTTTCGTCGAAGCCGCCTCCGGGCGGCTTTTTTAATGGCAAAATCTGGAGAGTGGCACGCAAAAGTGGTATAACAAATCATCTGCCGTACCCTGCCTGGAGCGCATATGGAAATCACCGAACCACGTCGTTTATATCAACAACTTGCTGCGGAGCTGAAAGATCGCATCGAGCAAGGGGTCTACCTTGTCGGTGATAAACTTCCCGCCGAGCGCTTTATCGCAGATGAAAAAAGCGTGAGCCGCACCGTGGTGCGTGAAGCAATTATCATGCTGGAAGTGGAAGGCTACGTTGAGGTACGCAAAGGTTCCGGCATTCACGTGATTTCTAATCTGCCGAAACACTCTCCCGTCGCGGACGAAAGTCTGGAATTCGCCAGCTATGGCCCCTTTGAGCTGCTCCAGGCTCGCCAGCTGATCGAAAGCAATATTGCTGAGTTTGCGGCGACGCAGGTGACCAAGCAGGACATCATGAAGCTGATGGAGATCCAGGAGAATGCCCGTAAGGAGAAATGTTTCCGCGATTCAGAGTGGGATCTTCAGTTCCACGTTCAGGTCGCCCTGGCAACCCAAAACACGGCGCTGGCGGCAATCGTTGAAAAAATGTGGACTCAGCGCGTTCACAACCCGTACTGGAAAAAACTGCACGACCATATCGATTCCCGCACCGTCGACAACTGGTGCGACGATCACGACCAAATCCTTAAAGCGCTGATTCGTAAAGATCCGCATGCCGCTAAGCTGGCGATGTGGCAGCACCTGGAAAACACCAAGCAGATGCTGTTCAACGAAACCAGTGATGACTTCGAATTTAACGCTGACCGCTATCTTTTTGCCGATAATCCGGTTGTTCATCTCGATACGGCTTCCAGTGCCGCAAAATAGATGACCTTTCTGCTGGCAGGCGCTACGTTGCGCCTTCCGGCTTACATGGGTAAGCAAAACATATATAGTGTCAGCCTTTGTAAATCCCCTCGCTCACTTCCTGGGCTTACGCCAAAATCAACTCACCCCTGCAAATTCTGTGACGCAGAACGTTGGGCTTTGTTACAATTGGATTCAATTCCTTATTTTGTAAGTTAGTGCTTGCTAACCAGCCAATTAACAGGGAACAGTGTTGGCCACACCGCAATGTGTCCGCGAGCGACCATAATGAAATCACAACAATGTCGCCGTGCTGTTTGTCCCGGATAACAGGCGTGACGTTAACCGATTTCCAGGAACACTGAATGGAACTTTTGACCCAACTACTGCATGCCCTCTGGGCGCAGGATTTTGAAACGCTGGCCAACCCTTCCATGATTGGCATGCTCTATTTCGTCTTGTTTATGATCCTGTTCCTTGAGAACGGTTTGTTGCCTGCTGCCTTCCTGCCCGGTGACAGTTTGCTGGTGCTTGTCGGCGTGCTGTGTGCCAAAGGGGCGATGGCGTTTCCACACACCGTTTTATTACTGACCGTCGCGGCCAGCCTCGGCTGCTGGGTGAGCTATATCCAGGGACGATGGCTGGGCAATACCCGGATCGTCCAGAACTGGCTCTCTCATCTTCCTGCGCATTATCACCAGCGGGCGCACCACCTTTTTCATAAGCACGGGCTTTCCGCGCTGCTGATTGGCCGCTTTATCGCCTTTGTTCGCACCCTGTTGCCCACCATTGCCGGTCTGTCGGGTTTGAGCAGCACGCGCTTCCAGTTCTTTAACTGGATGAGCGGCCTGCTATGGGTGCTTATTCTGACGACGCTCGGCTATGCGCTGGGTAAAACGCCGGTCTTTATGAAATATGAAGACCAACTGATGTCCTGCCTGATGCTGCTGCCTGTGGTTCTGCTGGTATTCGGCCTGATTGGCTCACTGGTTGTCTTGTGGAAAAAGAAATACGGAGCCAGAGGCTAACGATGGTTATCTCACCGCTCGCCCTGCGCCGTTTCGCTTTTGCCGTGATTACGCTGGTGGGGCTCAGCGCCCTGCTGCTGGCATGGAGCGCGCTTTCGCATCAGGAATCGACCCTGGCCATCCGCCCGGTAAACCAGGGCGCCAGCGTGCCTGACGGTTTTTCTGTCTGGCATCATCTGGATGCGAACGGGATCAGCTTTAAGAGCATCACTCCGCAGGACGACGTTTTACTGATCAAGTTTGATTCTCGTGCGCAAAGTGCCGCCGCGAAAGTGGTTCTCGACCGTACGCTGCCGCACGGGTATATCATTGCCCAGCAGGAGGATGACAGCCAGCCTGCGGCCTGGCTGTCATTGATTCGCGATACGTCGCATCGGTTTGGATAACTTCCAGGATTCCGAATCTTTTCACTCACTTTGGTGAATCCCCCGTTTACTTACTATGCTTAAGTACGCGGAGCACCCCTCAATGTACTCCGCATAACTTTGGATAGCGGCTTATGCCGCCACACAATGGAAGGTTTCGATAATGAAATTCCGCATGACTCTGGCTCTGGCCCTTTTTTCTTTAAGCACAGCATCCTTCGCAAACTCTCTCTGTCAGGAGAAAGAACAGGATATTCAGCGTGAGATCGGTTATGCCGAGAAGCATAACAATCAGCACCGAGTTGATGGTCTTAAAAAAGCGCTGAGCGAAGTGAAAGCGAACTGTTCAGACAGCAAGCTTCGTGCCGACCACCAGAAGAAAATCGCTGAACAGAAGGACGAGATAGCCGAGCGCCGTCGCGACCTGCAGGAAGCGAAAGAGAAAGGGGATGCGGAAAAAATTGCTAAGCGCGAGAAGAAGTTGAAAGAAGCGCAGGATGATCTGAAAGCGCTGGAAGCTCGCGATTATTGAGTTAACGGAAATCTCAACAGGAGAGAGAATCATGTCAAAAGATACGACGTCTGAACATCTGCGCGCTGAGCTGAAATCCCTGGCCGATACCCTTGAAGAGGTGCTGAACTCCTCTGCTGATAAGTCAAAAGAAGAGGTCAGCAAGCTGCGCAGCAAGGCGGAGCAGGCGCTGAAAGAGAGCCGCTATCGCCTGGGTGAAACCGGTGATGCACTGGCGAAACAGACCCGCGAAGCGGCTGCGCGCGCCGACGAATACGTGCGTGATAATCCATGGACGGGTGTTGGGATTGGTGCCGCAGTGGGTGTGGTACTGGGTGTCCTTCTGACGCGTCGTTGATATGGAAGATCCTCGTCACGCACAAGGGCCTGCTAACAACGTCCTCGGCATCGGCCAGCGTATTTTAACGACGCTGGTCGGGATTGCCGAAACGCGCGTCCGGCTTGCAGTGGTCGAGCTGGAAGAGGAGAAAGCGAACCTCTTCCAGATGCTGCTGATGCTCGGGCTGACCATGCTTTTCGCCGCGTTTGGTCTGATGAGCCTGATGGTGTTAATCATCTGGGCCATTGACCCGCAGTATCGTCTTAACGCGATGATTGCGACCACCGTCGTTCTGCTGGTCGCAGCGTTGATAGGCGGTATCTGGACGCTGCGTAAGGCGCGCAAGTCCACTTTCCTGCGCCATACGCGTCAGGAGCTGGCGAACGATCGCGCCCTGCTGGAGGATGACTAGCCGTGAGCGGTAAAGCCGAACGTCAAAAGCGAAAAGCGAGCCTGTTAAGCCAGATCCAGCAGCAACGACTGGATCTGTCAGCCAGTCGTCGCGACTGGATTGACGCGACGCGACGGTTTGACCGGGGCTGGAATACCGTCCTGAGCCTGCGTTCATGGGCCCTGGTCGGCAGCAGCGTGATGGCTATCTGGTCCGTTCGTCATCCGAATATGCTGATCCGCTGGGCACGCCGTGGATTTGGCGCCTGGAGCGCCTGGCGTCTGGTGAAAGCAACGTTGCGGCAGCAGCAGCTTCGGTGATAAAAGCAAAACGGTAACCCTGGTTACCGTTTTTTTTGCGCCTTCTCCCCGTGGAAGAGGGTTGGGTAAGGGCACCCGCGCGCACGATCCCTTACTCAATATCTTTGAAAGAGATTGACAGTTTTCCTTGCTAACAATTGCTACCCGCCCCGTTTATTATCCTCTCCATCGACAGCAACGACGCGGTATCTACCCGTAATTGCAGACAAATAATGTTCAGCCGCTCATGTGGTTTCCTGGAGAGTAAAATGAAAAAATTAGAAGATGTTGGTGTACTGGTCGCGCGTATTTTGATGCCAATTCTGTTCATCGTGGCAGGTTGGGGAAAAATCACCGGTTATGCGGGTACCCAGCAGTATATGGAAGCCATGGGCGTTCCGGGGTTCCTGCTGCCACTGACCATTCTGCTTGAGTTCGGCGGCGGCCTGGCGGTACTGTTCGGCTTCCTGACCCGTACCACCGCGCTGTTTACCGCAGGCTTCACCGTGCTGACAGCGTTCATCTTCCACAGCAACTTTGCGGAAGGCGTCAACTCTCTGATGTTCATGAAAAACCTGACCATCGCGGGTGGCTTCCTGCTGCTGGCCGTCACTGGCCCGGGCGCATACAGCATCGACCGCGTTCTGAATAAGAAGTGGTAAGCACGCTATACTGAATGAACTTAAAGCGAGGAGACATCTCCTCGCTTTTGCTATCTGACGGAGGAGAAAAAATGGGACAACTCGTAGACGGCGTATGGCAGGATGTCTGGTATGACACCAAATCCACCGGAGGTCGCTTCAAGCGCTCAGTTTCGGCCTTCCGTAACTGGCTGACCGCCGACGGTGCGCCGGGCCCAAGCGGCGAAGGCGGCTTTGCGGCTGAGAAAGATCGTTACCATCTTTATGTTTCGCTTGCCTGCCCGTGGGCCCACCGCACGCTGATTGTGCGCAAGCTTAAAGGTCTCGAATCCTTAATTCCGGTTTCAGTCGTCAACCCGCTGATGCTGGAAAACGGCTGGACGTTTGACGATGATTTCCCTGCGGCGACCGGCGACGATCTTTACCACCATGATTTCCTTTACCAGCTCTATTTGCGCGCCGATCCTCACTACACCGGGCGCGTTACCGTGCCGGTGCTGTGGGACAAGAAAAACCAGACGATTGTCAGCAATGAATCTGCGGAAATCATCCGCATGTTCAATACCGCGTTTGATGCGCACGGCGCACGTGCCGGAGATTACTATCCGGTTGAGCTGCGCGAGAAAATTGATGAGCTGAACGGCTGGATTTACGACAACGTCAACAACGGTGTCTACAAGGCCGGTTTCGCCACCAGCCAGGAAGCGTATGACGAAGCGGTCGGAAAGGTATTTGAATCCCTGGAGCGCCTGGAGCAGATCCTGGGCCAGCGTCGCTACCTGACGGGCGATCGCCTGACGGAAGCGGACATTCGCCTGTGGACCACGCTGATTCGCTTCGATCCGGTCTATGTCACCCACTTTAAGTGCGACAAGCACCGCATTAGCGATTACCTGAACCTGCATGGTTTCCTGCGCGACATCTACCAGATGCCGGGCATCGCGGAGACGGTTAACTTCGACCATATTCGCACCCACTATTTCCGCAGCCACAAGACCATCAACCCGACGGGCATTATCTCTATCGGCCCGTGGCAGAACCTGGATGAACCTCACGGGCGCGACGTCCGTTTTGGATAAATATTAAGGGCATCAATAGATGCCCTTTTTTAATTCACAATCTCCATCTATCCTTACTTTGATTACTTAAAAAACAAGTGATTGACCGATTATTGAGGCAAGGAAAAATGGACTGGTATTTAAAAGTACTACGCAACTACATCGGATTTGGTGGCCGTGCCCGCCGCAAAGAGTACTGGATGTTCGTTCTGGTGAACTTCATCCTCATCATGGTGCTGGGGATTGTGGATAAAATTCTTGGCTGGGAGCGGGCTGGCGGTGAAGGCGTGCTGACCACCATTTATGGCCTGTTAGTCCTGCTGCCATCATGGGCGGTGCTGTTCCGTCGACTGCACGACACCGATCGTTCTGCGTGGTGGTTACTGCTGCTGTTGATCCCGATCGTGGGCTGGATCGTAATTTTGATTTTCAACTGCCAGAGCGGGACACCGGGCGAAAACCGCTTTGGTCCGGATCCTAAGATCGGCGCATAAAAAAAGCCCGGTGACGCACAGCGATCCGGGCTTACAGACCTATTTATTATATTGCGCGAAAAGCTTCGGAATTTCGCGTAAACACCATGATTTGGCTTCGCCCATGCTGTCACGACGCCACGCCATAATGATATCCACCTCGTGGCTATATTCCGGGCTGACAACGCGCAGCCGGCCTTCAGCAATGTCTTTTTCGACAAACGGGTACGGCATGGTCGCCACGCCCAAACCGGCCAATAGCGCCTGCCGTTTGTCTTCCAGTGACGTGACCGTCAGACGAGGCTGTTTATCCAGCAGCTGCACCGTCAGCACCGGACGCTCGCGCGCGGTATCCGCAACCGCCACGCCGCGATACTTCACGCGCGTCACTTCAGATAGCGGCTCCGGCTCCTGGTGAATCGGGTGATTGGGAGCAGCAACATAGACGTTCATCACGCTGTAGAGCTTGCGCGAGTTGATTTCCGATGAGGAACGGAAGTGCATGTCCGGCGCAATCACAATATCCGCCCTGCCCGTTTCCAGACGTTCCCACGCGCCTGCCAGCACCTCGGTGATGATTGACAGCTGCGTATTGGCCTTAGCCGCCAGGCGGTCCACCAGTGGGAACAGCGCTTCTGTCGGCACCAGCGCTTCGGTAACTAACGTCAGATGGGTTTCCCAGCCGCGCGCCAGCGCTTCGGCGTCCGTCGTGAGCTTGTCCGCCGCTTCCAGCAGCACGCGGCCGCGCTCCAGCAGCATTCGCCCCACGTTGGTGAATTTTGTTCGATGACCGGAGCGGTCAAACAGCACCACGTCCAGCTCTTCCTCCAGCTTCTGCATAGTGTAGCTTAGGGCAGACGGAACGCGCCCCAGCTCATCTGCCGCCGCCGCAAAACTGCCGCGCCGGTCAATCGCGTCCATGACGCGAAGCGCCTCAAGCGTCAATGCTCTCTCTTTAGCCATCTCGTTCTCATTCAGGAAATTTGAACATACCGGGCAGAATATCTGGCTAACAATGCAGCGTCCATACCTTTACCATTGTTTTAGTGTAAAGAGAGGTCAAGTTTATGATTACGACAAGAACAGCTAAACAGTGCGGACAAGCCGATTTCGGTTGGCTGCAGGCCCGCTACACCTTTTCCTTTGGACACTACTTTGACCCTAAACTCCTCGGTTACGCTTCACTGCGCGTGTTGAACCAGGAAGTGCTCGCCCCGGGCGCTTCCTTCCAGCCGCGTACGTACCCGAAAGTCGATATCCTGAACCTGATCCTGGAAGGCGAGGCAGAATACCGCGATAGCGAGGGCAATCATGTCCAGGCAAAGGCTGGCGAAGCGTTGTTAATTTCCACGCAGCCGGGCATCAGCTACAGCGAGCATAACCTCAGCAAAGACAAAACGCTGACCCGCATGCAGCTGTGGCTGGACGCCTGCCCCGAGCGGGAAAACCCGCTGGTACAGAAGTTAGATTTAACGGGCGATAAGCAGCAGCTGATTGCATCGCCGGACGGCAGTAAAGGTAGTCTGCAGCTGCGCCAGCAGGTGTGGCTGCATCATATCGAGCTGAAGAAAGGTGAACAGGCGAGCTTCCAGCTTCATGGTCCGCGCGCCTATTTACAGTCTATTCACGGTACGATGCATGCGGTGACGCACGCGGAAGAGAAAGAAGCGCTCACCTGCGGCGACGGGGCGTTTATTCGCGATGAGGCGAACATCACCCTGGTGGCGGATACGCCGCTGCGCGCGCTGCTGATTGATTTGCCGGTTTAGAGAATACCCTCACCCTAACCCTCTCCCAATGGGAGAGGGAACCGATCGAGCCACGGCAGAATCATCCGGCGCCTTACGCGACGTACGGAATCACTCTGCCAGCGCGTTAGCCATATCGGTTCTAATCTGCTTACGCTGTTCCGGCGTCAACACCTGGCTGACATCGAAGTAATATTTCACGCGGTAATAGCGGGCCTGCTCTTCAATTTTGCTAAAGGCGACAAGCTGGCTTTTCACCGTGCTTTCGTCCCATTTACCCGCCTGGAACATGTCGATCAGCGCGCCGTCCTTCACCCCTGTCATCGGGATCTTGCTGACATTTTGTTCCAGCTGCTTATGCAGATCTGCAATTTTCTTAACCTGCTCATTGCTGAGCTTCAGGTGCTGTACCAGCGGATCCTGCGATGGAGACGGGGCAGCCTCAACGTTCGCGGCCTGTGCCGTAAAACTGCACACTGCCAGCGAGGCGGCAACCAGCGCAATACGGGTCATTTTCATCATCTTACTGTCCTTACATGCTGTTATAGGGAAAAGCAGGCGTATTGTTTTTCAAGAGCGGATGAATATGTGTGAGTAATTATACAAACAATTTTGTATGTTTAGCGGGCAAAAAAATGCCCCCTGCGTTGAGGGGGCATGAGCACTCGCGTTTAGATGGATTGGGTAAACGTCCTCGAAATCACGTCCTGCTGCTGCTCGCGCGTCAGGGCGTTAAACCGCACCGCATAACCAGAAACGCGGATCGTCAGGTTCGGATAGTTCTCCGGATGGGCGACGGCATCCAGCAGCATCTCCCGGTTCATCACGTTGACGTTCAGGTGTTGCCCGCCCTCAATGGTCGCTTCGTGGTGGAAGTATCCGTCCAGCAGCCCGACAAGGTTGGTTTTGCGCACCGGCTCGTCCTTGCCCAGTGCCTGCGGCACGATGGAGAAGGTGTAGGAGATCCCGTCTTTGGCATAGGTGAACGGCAGCTTGGCGACCGAGGTTAACGACGCCACCGCCCCTTTTCTGTCGCGCCCGTGCATCGGGTTGGCGCCAGGCGCAAACGGCGTACCGCCGCGGCGTCCGTCCGGCGTGTTCCCGGTCTTCTGGCCGTAAACCACGTTGGAGGTGATGGTCAGAATCGACTGGGTCGGTACCGCGTTGCGGTAGGTTGGCAGCGCCTGAATTTTCTTCATAAAGCGCTCCACCAGGTCGCAGGCGATGCTGTCCACGCGATCGTCGTTGTTGCCGTACTGCGGATAGTCCCCTTCAATCACGAAATCGACCGCCAGACCGGTATGGTCACGCACCGGCTTCACCGTGGCGTATTTAATGGCCGACAGGGAATCCGCGGCTACCGACAGCCCGGCAATGCCGCAGGCCATGGTGCGGTATACGTCCCGGTCGTGCAGCGCCATCAGCGAGGCTTCGTAGCTGTACTTATCATGCATGTAGTGAATGAGGTTCAGGGCGCTGATGTACTGCACCGCCAGCCAGTCCATAAAGTGATCGAGGCTCGCCATCACGGTGTCGTAATCCAGCACGTCGTCCAGCAGCGGCTCGGTTTTCGGACCGACCTGGATCTTCAGCTTCTCATCCACCCCGCCGTTGATCGCGTACAGCAGCGTTTTGGCGAGGTTGGCACGCGCGCCAAAGAACTGCATCTGCTTGCCGATCACCATCGGGCTGACGCAGCAGGCAATGGCGTAGTCGTCGCTGTTGAAGTCCGCACGCATCAGATCGTCGTTCTCGTACTGCAGAGAAGAGGTGACGATCGACACCTGCGCGGCGTATTTCTTGAACGCGATCGGCAGCTGTTCAGACCAGAGGATCGTCAGGTTCGGCTCCGGCGCAGGCCCCATGGTGTGTAGGGTATGTAGATAGCGGAAGCTGTTTTTGGTCACCAGCGTGCGCCCGTCCAGCCCCATGCCGCCGATCACTTCCGTCGCCCAGATAGGCTCGCCGGAGAAGAGCGTGTCGAACTCCGGCGTGCGCAGGAAGCGCACCATGCGGATCTTCATGATGAAGTGATCGATCAGCTCCTGCGCCTGGACTTCGTTCAGCCGTCCTGCCCGCATGTCGCGTTCAATGTAGATATCGAGGAACGAGGCCGTGCGCCCCAGCGACATCGCCCCGCCGTTCTGGGATTTCACCGCTGCAAGGTAGGCAAAATAGACCCACTGCACCGCTTCCTGGGCGTTCATCGCCGGGCGTGCGATATCAAACCCATAGTTCGCCGCCATCTGCTGGATCTGCAGCAGCGCACGCCTGTGCTCCGCCAGCTCTTCACGCAGGCGGATCGTCGCCTCCAGATCTTCTCCGCGCTCCAGCCTGCCCTGCAGATCCGCAAACTGAAGTTCACGCTCGCGCACCAGATAAGCGATCCCGTACAGCGCCACGCGGCGATAGTCACCGATGATGCGTCCGCGCCCGTAGCCGTCCGGCAAGCCGGTCAGCACGCCGGATTTACGACAGCGCATCATCTCCGGGGAGTAGACGTCAAACACGCCCTGGTTGTGGGTTTTGCGCAGGTCGGTAAAAAGGTATTCGAACTGCGGATCCATCTCCCGGCCATAGGCTTCGAACGAGCTGCGGATCATGTTGATCCCGCCATAAGGATGCAGCGCGCGCTTGAGCGGCTTATCGGTTTGCAGGCCGACGATCGTCTCCAGATCCTGGTCGATATAGCCCGGCCCGTGGGCGGTAATGGTGGTGGCAATGTTGGTGTCAAAATCCACCGGAGCGTGGGTGGCATTCTCCTGGCGAATGCCGACCATTACCTTCTGCCACAGCGCCGTCGTTGCTGGCGTCGCCTGCGCGAGGAAAGCTTCATCGCCTTCATAAGGGGTGTAGTTATGCTGAATAAAATCGCGGACGTTGACGGTGTTTTTCCATTCTTCACCGCGAAACCCGGCCCACGCGTCGCTGTAGGGCGCGACGCCCGTATCGATTGTTACTTTCATGTGTTTCTCGCTTTATCAGGCGTAAGCCGCAGCCGGGGTAACCTTCCCAAGACGGAGGGCGTCCAGCGCGATCATTTTTTCTTCGTTGGTAGGGACCACCGCGCAGGCCACGCGGGACGACCCGGTGGAGATCACGCGCTCGCCCGCGCTGCCCGGCAGGGCATTTTTGGCGTCGTCGAGGATGATGCCGAAGACCTTCAGATGTTCCGCCACCAGCGCGCGGACAAGCTTCGAGTTTTCGCCAATGCCGCCGGTAAAGACCACCCCATCCAGACGGTGCAGCGACGCCGCGTGGCCGGCGATATGCCGCGCAATGCGGTGAACGAAGGTATGGATAGCCAGCTGCGCCCGCTCGTTGCCTTCGTGCCAGGCTTTCTCCAGCGTGCGTAAATCGGACGAGATACCGGAGATCCCCAGCAACCCGGACTCTTTATTGACCACGCGCTCCAGGTCCTCAAACGATTGCCCGGTCTGGTGGGCAATCCACGCCATCGCACCGAAGTCCACGTCGCCGCAGCGCGTGCCCATAACCAGCCCTTCCAGCGGCGTCATCCCCATGGAGGTATCAACGCTTTCGCCGTTGCGCACCGCGCAGATGGACGCCCCGTTGCCAAGATGGGCAATCACCAGGCCGCTGTCATCGGGGGACAGCCCGAGAAGCGTATGCGCCTGCGTGGCAACGTAACGGTGAGAGGTGCCGTGGAAGCCGTAGCGGCGCACGCCCAGCTCTTCAAAATAGCGGTACGGCAAGCCGTACAGATACGCCTTTGGCGGCAGCGTCTGGTGGAAGCTGGTATCAAATACCGCGACCTGCTGCACGCCCGGGAACAGGCGCTCTGCCGCTTCCACGCCGCTCAGGTTGGCGTAGTTATGCAGTGGCGCCAGCGGGGAGACCTGACGGATCTGCGCGATCACCTCTTCCGAGATAAGGGTCGACTCGCTGAAGAGGTCGCCGCCGTGCGCAATGCGGTGGCCAATTAAGGCCACGCTGCTCATCAGGTTACGCTTCTCCAGCTCCAGGGCGATGGCAGCCAGCGCCCCTTCGTAGTCCTGGTGAGCAAGTCCGGCTGGCTCACCCCCGTTCACGGAAATAAAGGCCTTCTCGGTGTTGATCCCATCTGCAATGCCCGTCATCAGGGCATCGCAGCTGCTGGCGTCGAGCACCGAAAACTTAACGGAGGACGAACCGCAGTTAATTACCAGTACAACCGGATACTCAATCATCATGTGACTCCGCTCTTCCTGAGCAATGGGTTAGAACAGTTTGTAAACGATATTCAGAATGGTCAGCAGGCCGACCGCGGTAACGAAGATGTTCTCGGTACGCCCTTTGTATTTCGCCAGCGCAGGCGCTTTGCGGATGGCATACATCGGCAGCAGGCACAGCAGAGAGGCGATGATTGGTGCGCCCATGGCTTCAATAAGGTCCAGAATGTTCGGGTTGGCGTAGGCCACAACCCAGGTGGAACCCATGATGAACACCATGCTGATGGTGTTCAGTTTGCCGACAGAGACTTTCTTCTTATCGCCCTTGTAGCCGAACTTAAGGATCAGACCGTTCAGCCCTTCAAGCGTGCCCAGGTAGTGCCCGAAGAAGGATTTGAAGATAGCGACCAGCGCGATGATGGAGGCACCGTATTCCAGTACCGTTGCGAACGTCGATTTGGTGCCAGACATTGATGCAAAGTGGTTCGCCAGGTAGGAGAGCACCGGAATGTTCTGCGCCTTGGCGTCCGCCATGTTCTGCGGAGAGAGCGTAAACAGGCAGCTAAAGGCGAAGAACATTACTACGGCCACCATCAGCAGGCTGGCGCGACCGATGATTTTGGAACATTTCTGCTCGGTAAACTCTTTCCCGAACTCCGGCTCATACTCTTCGCGCTTGGAGACCACAAACGAGGAGACGATAGGCGAGAAGTTAAAGGAGAAGACCATGATGGAGATACCCAGCCATACGGTGACCAGAATGCCGTCATGACCGGTAAAGGCGATATCGCTCAGGTTGACCTGGTCGATCACCGCCGAGTTCCAGTAAGGGATCAGCGACAGGGAAATCAGCACCAGGCTGGCGATAAACGGAAATACCAGGAAGCTCATGACCTTCACCATCAGGTCTTTACCAAACCAGATAACAAAGGCCATCAGCAGCAGCAGGAACAGCGCCACGACGCCGCGATTCAGCGCGGGCAGCTGGAGCTGGTTTTCCCAGAAGGTCATAAAGGTGTTGGTAATGGTGACGCCATAAATCCACAGCAGCGGGCAAATGGCGAAGAAGTAGAGGAACGTGATGACCACCCCACCTGTCTTACCAAAGTGCTCTTCCACCGTTTCGGTGATGTTGCCGGAGACGTTGCTGCCGGAGAGACACAAACGCGCCAGCGCGCGGTGGCAGTAAAACGCAATGGGAAACGCGAGAACCAGCATCAGCAGGATAGGGATCAATCCGCCAAAGCCTGCGCGAATGGGGAAGAACAGCACGCCTGCGCCAATGGCGGTACCAAACAGGCCAAGTGTCCAGGTGGTATCAGACTTACGCCAGGAGGACGTTTTTGTCTGACCAACGATAATGCTTTCTGTGTTGCTCATAGGTCACCTTTATGCGTCAACGAAGCCGGTAATTTGGGAAACGCGGGAGAGGTCGATATTGCCGCCGGAAATAATGCAGACGGTTTTACGGCCCTGAATATAGTGGTCAAGTTTGCCGCTTAATAACGCGGCGCACGCCAGCGCGCCGGCACCTTCCGTCACCACTTTATTTCGCTGAATAAGGGCAATCATGCTGTCGCGAATGTTGTCTTCGCTGACCAGCACAATGTCATCGACCAGTTCACGAACGATTTCGAAGGTTAATTTCCCCGGACGAGAGACGTCGCAGCCGTCGGCTAACGTGCCGGTAACGCGGTGGTTGGTTATTTCTCCTGCCTGCCAGGAGGCTGCCATACCGTGAACATTTTCTGACTGCACGCCAATGATATTAATGGTGGGGTTGATGGATTTAATTGCCGTCGCGATCCCGGCAATTAAGCCGCCGCCGCCGATTGGCACAATGACGTTATCCACGTCATATAAATCTTCAAGAATTTCCAGACCGATGGTGCCCTGCCCGGCGATCACTTTGGCATCATCGTACGGTGGAATAAAAATACGCCCTTCCATCTCGACGATTTCGCTAACTTTGGCAATGGTGTCGTTGAAGTTCTCGCCGTGCAGCACGACTTCTGCGGAGTAGTCGCGCGTCGCGGCAACCTTAGACTTAGGCGCACCCATCGGCATCACCACTTTGCCGTCGATGCCAAGCATGGCGCAGGAGAGGGACACACCCTGCGCGTGGTTTCCCGCGGAGCAGGCGACAACGCCTTTGCGTTTCTCGGCATCGGTCAGCGAGCTTAATTTGTTAAACGCGCCGCGGATCTTAAACGAGCCGGTACGCTGCATGTTCTCAAACTTCAGGAATATTTCGCCCTTGCAGCGTTCGCTGAGATAATTCGAGCGCGGCATGCCGGTTTTATATACTTTTCCTGCCAGTCGTTTTCTGGCGTCCTGAATATCTTCAATCGTTACCGGGAGATCGTAGGTAATGTGCATAATATCCTCGTTATAATAATTCATTCTTTTCAGGCAAAGTCAGGGTATCAGAGCGTTACAGAGATAAGCTCTGGGTATTTTTAAAATGAATACTAATTATTCATCGTCGTCTTTCGATATTCATCGACGAATATTGTTTTGCCAGCTCAACTAATACTGACGCCGATTTTTTAATCCTGTAATTTTTTGACCACACGGCGGCATAACGCGCCACGGGTAATTCATCTTCCACGGGCAACACAATAAACTGGTCAGAACCGAACGGCGCAATCATGTCGCGGGGAATAACCGTCAGATAATCGGCATTCAGCACAAGGTTATAAATGGTGACGACGGAATCGGTCTGGACGATGTTTTCGATGCTGATGTGATTGTCTTGCAGAGTGGTCAGAAGTTCTTTGTAGTAGCCCATATCGGTTTGCGGCATCACCCACTGCTCGTGCGTGAGCGATGCCAGTGTCGTCGGGCCGGTGCACGTTCGCGTTTTGCTGGCGACCAGCACAAACTCGGACTCAAACAGCGGTTCGACGTGCAGATCCTGCAGCAGCATTTCATCACTCAGGGTGCCGATAGCGAAATCCAGACGACCGTCGCGAATGGCCGGAAGGAAAGAGGAGAGCTGGGCTTCATACATCGAGACGCGTGCTTTTGGGAACACTTCCTTAAATTTTTTGATCATCTCTGACAGGAAGGTAAAGCCGATCAGCGACGGGTAGCCAAAGGAAACGTCCATAACGGTACTGAAACTCAGACTGTTAATCTCACTCACCATATTTTTCATTTCGCGGGTGATCGACTCTGAGTACGAGAGCAGAACCTGGCCTGCGGCAGTGAGTTTTACGCCGGTGTTTTTACGCACCATCACTTCCACGCCGAAGTAGGACTCAATATCGCTGATGATTTTACTAACGGCGGGTTGCGTCAGGCCCAGCTGTCTTGCTGCAGAACCTATGGAGCCACTTTTAATGACTTCCTGAAATACCACGAGGTGCTGTGTTTTCGGTAGAATAATAGTGTTCATAATATTCTGCGCTTATTTCCCTATGACGGAGCGAATTCTACCTAATAGTGTTTCAGAGGGTATGTGCTGTCACTCACAATTTGCTTTTTAGCACGCTTTACTTGAACAACAACAATCTGAAAATACATTTATTATCAATGGCATAGATAAATACAGCCACACCATTACGCTGATATCGATCAACAAAATCAGTAGTAATAAATTTATTTTATGGCGATAACCCTGATAAATTTTCCAGCTTTAAAAAAATCAATAAAGACGATCTTTCAGGCAATTAAAGACCAATAAATAACCGCTATTTGTTTGAAACATTCTTTCAGATTATTAAATTTTTTCGATGCGAATTGTCAGGTTTGCGAAAAAGAGTGGAATGCGTCACATATTCACGGGAGAAATGTATTTGATTTCAATATATGCATATCAAACGCGAAAAGTTTCGGGATCATTAAGGTAACAAACATAACAAATTATCAATACTAAAAACCGTGTGTTTTTTAGCGTGAAATTTTGTGATGACGATCGTCTACAGATACAGAAACGACACTGAAGGGATAAAAACAGTGAAATGTGCTTAATGTCGCAAATATGAGAATTGATGTCGTTTGTCCCGTTGCCGCGTGGCGCTGCGCTTACCCGACCTGCAACACCCGGAAAGCAAAAACCCCGCCGAAGCGGGGTTTTTTAAGAAGTTGAAGCTGACCGATAAGCCGGGTTCTGTCGTGGACAGTCATTCATCTAGGCCAGCAATCGCTCACTGGCTCAAGCAGCCTACCCGGGTTCAGTACGGGCCGTACCTTGTGAACCCCTATTTGGCCTTGCTCCGGGTGGAGTTTACCGTGCCACGGACTGTTACCAGCCGCGCGGTGCGCTCTTACCGCACCCTTTCACCCTTACCTGATCCCGCTTGCGCGGGCCATCGGCGGTTTGCTCTCTGTTGCACTGGTCGTGGGTTTCCCCCCCAGGCGTTACCTGGCACCCTGCCCTATGGAGCCCGGACTTTCCTCCCCTCCGCCCGTCTCCCCCGAAAGGGACGACGACGAAGCGGCGACTGTCTGGTCAGCTTCGGCGCGCAGTATAGAGGGTTTGCGCGCCGCTGTCACCCTAAGGTGAAGGCAAGGCGTGATTAACGCGCCACTTCCACCTTCGCCAGCTTTTCGTAGTAGCATGCAATCGCGCTGTGGTCGGCCGTGCCCAGACCATCGGCACGCAGCGCCTGCATCATCTCCATGACCGCCGCGGTCAGTGGCAGCTGCGCGCCGACGCCGTGAGACGTATCCAGCGCGTTCGCCAGATCTTTGATATGCAGGTCGATGCGGAAACCGGGTTTGAAATTACGATCCATGACCATCGGCGCTTTGGCATCCAGCACGGTACTGCCCGCCAGACCACCGCGAATGGCCTGATAGACCAGGTCCGGGCTAACGCCCGCCTTGGTTGCCAGCGTCAGCGCTTCGGACATGGCGGCAATGTTCAGCGCCACAATCACCTGGTTTGCCAGCTTGGTCACGTTACCCGCCCCGATGTCCCCGGTATGCACCACGGAGCCCGCCATGGCTTTCATCAGGTCGTAGTATCTGTCGAAAACGGCTTTATCGCCGCCGACCATCACCGACAGCGTGCCGTCGATCGCTTTCGGCTCTCCGCCGCTGACCGGCGCATCCAGCATATCGACGCCCTTCGCTTTTAACGCCTCGCTGATTTCACGGCTTGCGAGCGGCGCAATAGAGCTCATATCAATCAGCACCAGGCCCGGCTTCGCACCGTCGATAATGCCGTTCTCACCCAGCGCGACCTCTTTAACATGCGGGGAGTTTGGCAGCATGGTGATGATAACGTCGCACTGCTCGGCAATGGCTTTCGCAGTGGTGGCAGCTTCAGCGCCAGCCGCTATCACCTCTGCCACGGCCTGCGGATTGTGATCGGACACCACCAGTGAGTAACCCGCTTTGATGAGGTTCTTACTCATTGGTTTACCCATGATGCCCAGGCCAATAAAACCCACTTTCAGCGTCATAATATGTTTCCTCAATGATGGTTATTTTTTAAAAGCGTCCGCTAATTTCTGCGTGGCTGAGCGGAATACGCCGAGGTCGCTACCGACGGCAACAAACGTGGCTCCCCACTCCAGATAGCGCCGGGCGTCAGCTTCAACCGGCGCCAGAATGCCGCAGGGTTTGCCGTGCGCTTTGGCGCGGGCAAAGATGTGCTGGATCGCGCGCTGCACGTCCGGATGACCGGCATTCCCCAGGTGTCCAAACGCGGCCGCCAGATCGCTCGGGCCGACGAAGATACCGTCCACGCCGTTTGTGGCTGCAATCGCGTCGACGTTATCAACGCCCTGTTGGCTCTCAATCTGAACCAGAATGGTGATGTTGCTATTGGACTGCGCGAAGTAGTCCGGCACGGTGCCAAACATATTGGCGCGATGCGAAACCGAAACGCCGCGGATCCCTTCTGGCGGATAGCGCGTTGAGGCTACGGCCAGTGCCGCTTGTTCTTCCGTCTCCACAAACGGGATCAGGAAGTTGTAGAAACCGATATCCAGCAGGCGCTTGATAATCACCGGCTCGTTAGTTGGCACGCGCACTACCGGGGCGCTGGGGCTGCCTTTCAGCGCCATCAGCTGCGGAATAAAGGTGCTGATATCGTTCGGCGCATGTTCGCCGTCCAGCACCAGCCAGTCGAAACCGGCCAGACCCAGCACTTCGGTGCTGATAGGGTTTGCCAGCGCGGACCAGCAGCCAATCTGAATCTGGTGCGCCGCGAGGGCCGCTTTAAATTTATTCGGGAAGATAGCGTTATTCATCGTAATTACCTTTTTAATTCCGCAGCCTTTTTCAGCATCATTTTATTTATTCAGACGCCGCGCCAGCATTATATTTATTATTCTGACGTATTCTGACGTATTCTGGCGTTATAAAATCGTCATTCAGTATAAGACGCAATCCACGACCGCACATTGTTGTAATGCTCAAGCATTGCGGTACATTTTGATAAAATTTTTTGCATATGCACAAGGCGCTGGGCGCTAATGCACAGAATCAGGGATTACTGGTCCTGGAGCGATCGAGATCACATTTTCGTATTCCCTATGCTGACATGCTTTATTTCTGAAAGCCGCGTATTTATTTCTACCATTAGAAAATTGGCTGAATTTATTATCAGACACTTTGCTGGAGAATACTGAACAATGGCCGACATTGAAATTCGACAGACACCGCCGACGGCGTTTTATATAAAAGTCCACGACACCGATAATGTGGCGATTATTGTCAACGACAACGGCTTAAAAGCGGGTACCCGCTTCCCGGACGGGCTGGAGCTGATTGAGCATATTCCGCAGGGACATAAGGTCGCCCTGGTGGATATCCCTGCGAATAGCGAAATCATTCGTTATGGTGAGGTCATCGGTTATGCCGTTCGTTCTATACCACAGGGTAGCTGGGTTGAGGAGTCGCTGGTAGCGCTGCCGGAAGCGCCGCCGCTGAACACGCTTCCGCTGGCGACCCGCGTGCCGGAACCGCTTCCTCCGCTGGAGGGGTATACCTTCGAAGGCTACCGCAACGCGGACGGCAGCGTCGGCACCAAGAATCTGCTCGGTATTACCACCAGCGTGCACTGCGTGGCGGGCGTAGTGGATTACGTGGTGAAAATCATCGAACGCGATCTGCTGCCAAAATACCCGAACGTCGACGGCGTAGTTGGCCTGAACCATCTCTACGGCTGCGGCGTGGCGATTAACGCCCCCGCTGCCGTGGTGCCTATTCGTACCATCCACAATATCGCCCTGAACCCGAACTTTGGCGGCGAGGTGATGGTAATCGGTCTGGGATGTGAAAAATTGCAGCCAGAGCGCCTGCTGCAGGGCACCGAAGATGTCAAAGCCATTCCGGCAGACGAGGCCAGCATCGTGCGCCTGCAGGACGAACGCCACGTGGGTTTCGGCTCAATGGTTGACGATATCCTGCAGGTGGCAGAGCGTCATCTGGACAAACTCAACCGCCGCCAGCGTGAAACGTGCCCGGCCTCGGAACTTGTAGTGGGCACCCAGTGCGGCGGCAGCGATGCCTTCTCCGGCGTGACGGCCAACCCGGCGGTGGGCTATGCGTCCGATCTGCTTGTACGCTGCGGCGCCACGGTGATGTTCTCCGAGGTAACCGAAGTGCGTGACGCCATCCATCTGCTCACGCCACGCGCCGTTAATGAAGAGGTCGGCAAGCGCCTGCTTGAGGAGATGGCCTGGTACGATAGCTATCTCGATATGGGCAAAACCGACCGCAGCGCAAACCCGTCTCCGGGCAACAAAAAAGGCGGCCTGGCAAACGTGGTGGAAAAAGCCCTCGGCTCCATTGCCAAATCAGGTCAGAGCGCCATTGCAGAAGTACTCTCTCCGGGCCAGCGCCCGACGAAACGCGGCCTGATTTACGCGGCTACGCCCGCCAGCGATTTCGTCTGCGGCACGCAGCAGGTGGCATCCGGCATTACGGTGCAGGTCTTTACCACCGGGCGCGGCACGCCGTACGGCCTGATGGCGGTGCCGGTGATCAAGATGGCGACCCGCACCGAGCTGGCAAACCGCTGGTATGACTTAATGGACATCAACGCGGGCACTATCGCCACCGGAGAAGAGAGCATTGAGGACGTGGGCTGGAAGCTGTTCCACTTCATTCTGGACGTGGCGAGCGGGCGGAAGAAAACCTTTTCTGACCAGTGGGGGCTGCATAACCAGCTGGCGGTGTTTAACCCGGCACCGGTGACGTGACTTCCCCTCACCCTGCCCTCTCCCCATAGGGGTGAGGGCAGGGTGAGGGGAAAGCCCCCTTAAACCAACACCACCTCAATCCCGCTTTTCCGCAGCCCGTCCAGGCTCTCCGCCGGAATGCCTTCATCAACAATAATCATATCAATCCTTTGTGTATCAATGATTTTATGAAGGCTTGAGCGGTTAAATTTGCTGGAGTCCGTGACAACGATAATACGCTCCGCCACCTCGCACATTTTGCGGTTCAGACGGGCTTCATCCTCGTTGTGCGTGCTCACGCCGCGATCGAGATCGATGGCGTCAACGCCGAGGAACAGCAGGTCAAAATGGTAATTCTGTAGCGACTGTTCTGCCTGGTCACCGTAGAAGGATTGCGACTGACGGCGCAGATGCCCGCCGGTCATCAGCAATTCCACCCCTTCCGCTTCCAGCAGCGCATTCGCCACGTTCATGCCGTTAGTCATCGCAATCACGTCCGTGTGCTGGCGCAGCATGCGGGCGATTTCAAACGTCGTGGTGCCGGAGTCCAGAATAATACGGTGCCCGGGTTTGACCAGCTCGGCAGCGGCCTGCGCGATGCTGCGCTTCACCGCCGTATTCAGCGAGCTTTTATCCTCCACGGAAGGCTCGGCGCCCGGCGCATTGCCCTCGCAAATCAATGCCCCGCCGTAAGCGCGAACGGCGATGCCCTGCTTCTCCAGGAACGCCAGATCGTTGCGGATCGTCACCGTCGATACGCCGTACAGATGAGACAGATCGTTAACCTGCACGCTTCCCTGCGCCCGCAACCGCTGAATGATCTGCTCCCGCCTTTCACTGGTGCCGGTGATGCGTTTTTCCGCGGATGAATCGGTGCTGCTCATACGAGTTCCTTAATCAATATTCTTTCGTTTCATTTCGTTTTGCCTATTAAGGCCTTTCCTTTGCGGGAATGCAAGCCCTGCATAGTGACGATACGCAAGCTGACACCGCGCTGAAACCTTTCATTATGCTTCTTTTGTGAAACAGATCGGAAAACTATTATCTTTCGTTTTATTTTTATATCACCATAATGCAGGATTAAATGAAACAAAACGAAAGATAAATATCATTACCATCCGAAATGGAGAGGAAAGTGAAACATCTGACAGAAATGGTGGAACACCATAAACGGGGGAATTCAAACGGGATTTACGCCGTCTGCTCCGCACATCCGCTGGTACTGGAAGCTGCAATTCGTTATGCGCATTCGCATCGGTCCCCGCTGCTGATCGAGGCCACCTCCAACCAGGTGGATCAGTTTGGCGGCTATACCGGCATGACGCCCGCTGATTTTCACGGGTTTGTCTACCGGCTGGCCGAATCGCTTGGTTTCCCGACGTCACGGCTGATCCTCGGCGGCGATCATCTGGGCCCTAACCGCTGGCAAAATCTTCCTGCGGAACAGGCGATGGCCAATGCCGACGATCTGATCAAAAGCTATGTTTCTGCAGGATTCAAAAAGATCCACCTCGACTGCAGCATGTCCTGCGAGGGCGATCCGGTTCCACTAACCGACGCTATCGTCGCCGGACGCGCCGCACGTCTGGCCAGGATTGCCGAAGCGACCTGCCGCGAGCAGTTTGGTGAATCCGATCTGGTCTACGTTATCGGCACGGAAGTGCCGGTTCCCGGCGGCGCGCACGAAACGCTCACCGAACTTGCCGTGACCACGCCGGACGCGGCTCGTGCCACGCTTGAAGCGCATCGTCATGCATTCGAAAAGGAAGGCTTAACCGACATCTGGCCGCGCATTATTGGCCTGGTGGTCCAGCCTGGCGTGGAGTTCGACCACGCGCACGTCTGTGACTATCAGCCGCAGAAAGCCGTAGCCCTGAGCAAAATGGTTGAAGCCTACGATACGCTGGTGTTTGAAGCCCACTCCACCGACTACCAGACGCCGCAGGCGCTGCGCCAGCTGGTTAACGATCACTTTGCGATTCTGAAAGTTGGCCCCGCCCTGACCTTCGCCCTGCGCGAAGCGCTCTTCTCGCTGGCCGCCATAGAAGAGGAGCTGCTGCCGGCAAAAGCCAGCTCCGGACTGCGTCACGTTCTGGAAAACGTCATGCTCGATCGCCCGGAATACTGGCAAAGCCATTACCACGGTGACGGCAACGCGCGTCGCCTGGCGCGCGGCTACAGCTACTCTGACCGCGTGCGCTACTACTGGCCTGACAGCCAAATTGACGACGCCTTTGAACGGCTGGTGCGTAACCTGGCAGACGAGCCTGTTCCTCTGCCGCTGATCAGCCAGTACCTGCCGCTGCAGTACGGCAAAGTTCGCGAGGGCGCTCTCAAGTCAACGCCACGGGAACTCATCATCGACCACATTCAGGACATACTCCAGCAGTACCACGCCGCCTGCGAAGGCGTAACGACTCAAAACGCATAATTAAAAAAGAGGAAAACGCTATGCCAAACATTGTCTTATGCCGCATCGACGAACGCCTGATCCACGGTCAGGTGGGCGTGCAGTGGGTGGGGTTTGCGGGGGCAAACCTGGTGCTGGTCGCTAACGATGAGGTCGCTGAGGATCCGGTTCAACAGAACCTGATGGAAATGGTGCTCGCGGAAGGGATCGCCGTGCGCTTCTGGTCGCTGCAAAAGGTCATCGACAACATTCACCGCGCCGCTGACCGCCAGAAAATCCTGCTGGTCTGCAAATCCCCCGCCGATTTTCTGAAGCTGGTCGAGGGCGGCGTGCCCATCACCCGTATCAACGTCGGAAACATGCACTACGCCAGTGGCAAACAACAAATTGCCAAAACGGTCTCTGTCGACGCGAACGATATCGCCGCGTTCAACGGCCTGAAAGCGGCCGGTGTGGAATGCTTCGTTCAGGGCGTTCCAACAGAAACTGCTTTGGATCTCTTTAAACTGCTCTGAGGGATTCACAATGGAAATCAGTCTGTTGCAGGCGCTGGGGTTGGGCATACTCGCCTTTATCGCCGGTCTGGATATGTTTAACGGGTTAACGCACATGCACCGCCCGGTGGTACTCGGGCCGCTGGTCGGCCTGATTCTGGGCGATTTGCACACCGGCATTTTGACCGGCGGTACGTTAGAGCTGGTCTGGATGGGGCTGGCCCCGCTCGCCGGTGCCCAGCCGCCTAACGTCATTATTGGCACCATCGTGGGTACCGCATTTGCCATCAGCACCGGCGTGAAGCCAGAAGTCGCGGTTGGCGTCGCCGTGCCGTTTGCCGTTGCGGTACAGATGGGGATTACGTTCCTCTTCTCGGTAATGTCCGGCGTGATGTCGCGCTGCGATCGCATGGCGGCCAATGCAGATACAAACGGTATTGAGCGGGTTAACTATCTTGCGCTGCTGGCGCTCGGCATCTTCTATTTTCTGTGCGCGTTCCTGCCGATCTACTTCGGCGCGGAACATGCGAAAACCGCGATTGACGTTCTGCCAGCACGGTTGATTGACGGCCTCGGCGTCGCGGGCGGCATCATGCCGGCTATCGGCTTCGCCGTGCTGCTGAAGATCATGATGAAAAACGTCTACATCCCTTACTTCATTATCGGCTTTGTCGCCGCCGCCTGGCTCAAGCTTCCGGTACTGGCGATTGCGGCCGCCGCGCTGGCGATGGCGCTGATCGACCTGATGCGTAAATCACCTGAACCGACGGCTCCCGCAGCCCAGAAAGAGGAATTCGAAGATGGCATCTAACCACACCACCCTGCCGGGCGTGTCTGAAAGCGAAGAGACGCTGCTGACCGGCGTGAATGAAAACGTCTACGAAGACCAGAGCATCGGTGCCGAACTGACGAAAAAGGATATTAACCGCGTGGCCTGGCGTTCCATGCTGCTGCAGGCCTCGTTTAACTACGAGCGTATGCAGGCCTCCGGCTGGCTATACGGGCTGCTGCCCGCGTTGAAAAAGATCCACACCAACAAGCGGGACCTGGCGCGGGCGATGAAAGGCCATATGGGCTTCTTTAACACCCACCCGTTCCTGGTGACCTTTGTTATCGGCATCATTCTGGCGATGGAGCGATCCAAGCAGGATGTGAACAGCATCCAGAGCACCAAAATTGCCGTCGGCGCACCGCTCGGCGGCATTGGCGACGCCATGTTCTGGCTAACCCTGCTGCCCATCTGCGGCGGTATTGGCGCCAGCCTGGCGCTGCAGGGTTCGATTCTGGGCGCAGTGGTCTTTATCGTCTTATTTAACGTGGTACACCTCGGCCTGCGCTTTGGCCTGGCGCACTACGCTTACCGGATGGGCGTCGCGGCCATTCCGCTGATTAAAGCCAACACCAAAAAGGTCGGCCACGCGGCGTCTATCGTGGGGATGACGGTGATCGGCGCGCTGGTGGCAACCTACGTCCGCCTCAATACCACGCTCGAGATCAAAGCCGGGGATGCGGTCGTCAAGCTGCAGGCCGACGTTATCGACAAGCTGATGCCTGCATTTCTGCCGCTGGTCTACACCCTGACCATGTTCTGGCTGGTGCGCCGCGGCTGGAGCCCGCTGCGGCTGATCGGTATCACCGTGCTGCTGGGCGTTGTCGGTAAATTCTGTCACTTCCTGTAAAAGCAAAGAGGTTGCGATGTTAGGCATTATTTTGACGGGTCACGGCGGTTTTGCCAGCGGGCTTGAGCAGGCGATGAAGCAGATCCTCGGCGAGCAGCCGCAGTTTATCGCCATCGATTTTCCGGAAACCTCCACCACCGCGCGGCTGACCGCTCAGCTTGAGCAGGCGGTGAGCGAACTCGACGCAGAGCACGATGTTGTGTTTCTCACCGATCTGCTCGGCGGCACGCCGTTCCGCGTGGCGTCAACGCTCGCGATGCAAAGATCGGGCAGCGAAGTGATAACCGGCACCAACCTGCAGCTGCTGCTGGAGATGGTGCTGGAGCGCGACGGATTAAGCAGCGAGGCGTTTCGTCTGCAGGCGCTGGAGTGCGGACACCGCGGCCTGACGAGCCTGGTGGACGAGCTGGGGCGCTGTCGCGAGGAAGCCCCTGCCGAGGAAGGGATATGAGCCAGCTGCTGCGCGCGCGGCGGATCCTTACCGAACAGGGCTGGCTGGACGACCACCAGCTGCGCATTGAAAGCGGCGGGGTTGCGGCGATTGAACCCATTCCGGCGGGCGTTACGACGCGCGATGCGGAGCTGCTTTGCCCGGCCTATATCGATACGCACGTCCACGGCGGCGCGGGCGTGGACGTCATGGATGATGCGCCCGACGTGCTGGACACTCTGGCGATGCATAAAGCGCGCGAAGGTGTGGGCGCATTTCTGCCCACCACCGTCACCGCGCCGCTGGAGGCCATCCACGCCGCGCTGATGCGTATCGCCCGGCGCAGTCAGTCCGACGGTCCCGGCGCGCAGATCCTGGGCAGCTATCTGGAAGGACCGTACTTTACGCCGCAGAACAAAGGGGCGCATCCGCCGGAGCTGTTCCGGGTGCTGGATATCGCCGAGCTGGACAGGCTGGTAGACGTTTCACAGGGCACGCTGCGGGTAGTGGCGCTCGCACCGGAAAAGCCCGGCGCGCTGCAGGCGATTCATCATCTTAAACAGCGCGGCATACGCGTAATGCTGGGCCATAGCGCCGCCACGTACCGGCAAACTCTCGACGCGTTTGATGCGGGTGCCGACGGGCTGGTTCACTGCTACAACGGCATGACGGGGCTGCACCACCGAGAGCCCGGCATGGTCGGCGCCGGGCTTACGGACAAACGGGCGTGGCTGGAGCTGATTGCCGACGGCCACCACGTCCATCCGGGGGCGATGCGCTTATGCTGCTGCTGCGCGCAGGATCGCGTGGTGCTGATTACCGATGCCATGCAGGCGGCAGGTATGCCGGACGGTCGGTATACCCTGTGCGGTGAAGTGGTCACGATGCAAAACGGCGTGGTTCGAACCGGCTCCGGCGGGCTGGCCGGGAGCACGCTGTCGCTGGATGCCGCGGTCAGAAATATGGTGGAGTATGCAGGCGTAACCGCCGAAGAGGCGATCCATATGGCCTCGCTGCACCCTGCCCGGCTGCTGGGCATTGACGGTCAGCTTGGATCCTTAGCCCCGGGCAAACGCGCCAATATCATTGCGCTGGACGGTGATTTACATCTCCAGCGGATCTGGATTCAGGGCCAGGCTCTCCCCTTTTAGCCCTTTCACTGTGTCTCCTTTTGGCTTTACGGCCTGAAACCGTAAGGCCTTTCTTTTCCTTTCCTTAAATTCCTCCTTTCTTTTCACGATCACACTTTTCGTTTTATTTCTTTTCATCCATTGAAGTTTCGATTTCTTTTCTATAGATTTTATTTAACTGCTTAAGTGAACAAGTGAAACGAAACGAAAGATAGCGACAAGATTGCCAGCGTCTGATGTGGAATTCACACGACTAAGGACTGAGTTATGCCACAAACCACTACCACCACTACAACCGGCACCTGGACCGAGGAAGAGATCCGCCAGCAGCCTGCCAGCTGGATCCGCTCGCTCAACAACATCGATAACCTGCGCGCTTCGATCGACGGTTTCCTGACGCCGCTGCTGCGCAAGCGCGATCTGCGGATCGTCCTGACCGGCGCGGGCACGTCCGCCTTTATCGGCGATATCATTGCGCCATGGCTTTCGAGCCACACAGGGAAAAACTTCACCGCCGTCCCGACAACCGATCTGGTCACGAACCCGATGGATTACTTCAGCCCTGCGCATCCGCTGCTGCTGGTTTCGTTTGCCCGCTCCGGCAACAGTCCGGAAAGCGTCGCGGCCGTTGAGCTGGCAAACCAGTTCGTGCCGGAATGCTACCACCTGTCGATTACCTGCAACGAGGCGGGGAGCCTGTACCAGAACGCCATCGACAGCGATAACGCCTGTGCCCTGCTGATGCCTGCCGAAACGCACGATCGCGGGTTCGCGATGACCAGCAGCATCACCACCATGATGGCAAGCTGTCTGGCGGTGTTCGCTCCGGAAACGATCAATAGCCACACCTTCCGCGACGTGGCCGATCGCTGTCAGGCGATCCTCACTACGCTCGGTGATTTCAGCCACGGCGTCTTTGGCAATGAAGCGTGGAAACGCGTTGTCTATCTGGGGAGCGGCGGCCTGCAGGGCGCGGCGCGCGAATCGGCGCTGAAGGTGCTGGAGCTGACGGCGGGCAAGCTGGCGGCGTTTTACGATTCCCCGACGGGCTTCCGTCACGGACCTAAGTCTCTGGTTGATAGCGAAACGCTGGTGGTGGTGTTTATCTCCAGCCATCCGTATACGCGTCAGTACGATCTGGATCTGCTGGCCGAGCTGCGCCGCGATCGCCAGGCCCTGCGCGTCGTCGCCATCGCCGCTGAAAACGATCCGGTCATCGAAGCAGGTCCGCACATCCTGCTGCCGCCTTCCCGCCCGTTTATCGATATGGAACAGGCGTTCTGCTTCCTGATGTACGCCCAGGTCTTTGCGCTGTCCCAGTCCCTCAGCGTGGGCAATACGCCCGATACGCCATCCGCCAGCGGGACGGTCAACCGCGTGGTGCAGGGCGTTGTTATTCATCCGTGGCAGGCTTAAGAGGATCGCACTATGAGCATTATCTCAACGAAATATCTTCTGCAGGACGCGCAGGCAAAAGGCTACGCGGTGCCGGCATTCAACATCCACAACGCGGAGACGATCCAGGCGATCCTCGAAGCGTGCAGCGAAATGCGATCGCCGGTGATCCTCGCGGGCACGCCGGGCACCTTTAAGCATATAGCGCTGGAAGAGATCTACGCCCTGTGCAGCGCGTACTCCCACACCTACGACATGCCGCTGGCGCTGCACCTCGATCACCACGAATCGCTGGACGATATTCGCCGCAAGGTGAACGCGGGCGTACGCAGCGCGATGATCGACGGCAGCCATTTTCCATTTGAACAAAACGTGAAGCTGGTGAAGTCGGTGGTCGATTTCTGCCACCTCAACGACTGCAGCGTCGAAGCCGAGCTGGGCCGCCTGGGCGGCGTGGAAGATGACATGAGCGTGGACGCCGAAAGCACGTTCCTCACCGATCCGCAGGAGGCGAAACGCTTCGTCGAACTGACCGGCGTCGATAGCCTTGCCGTCGCCATCGGCACCGCGCACGGCCTGTATACCAAACGCCCGAAAATCGACTTCCAGCGGCTGGCGGAAATCCGCGAAGTGGTCACCGTACCGCTGGTGCTGCACGGCGCGAGCGATGTGCCAGATGAATTTGTTCGCCGCACCATCGAGCTGGGCGTGTGCAAAGTCAACGTGGCGACCGAGCTGAAAATTGCCTTCTCTGACGCGGTGAAAGCCTGGTTTGCCAAAAACCCGCAGGGCAACGATCCGCGCTTCTACATGCGGGTCGGCATGGACGCCATGAAAGAGGTGGTCAGAAGCAAAATCGCCGTTTGCGGCTCGGCAAATCGATTGCTGCTTACTGCAGAAGCCTGATTAAAAAGGAGCTTACGCTGATGAAAAAAATCCTCGCACTCTCAGTGCTGGCCCTGTGCGTTTCCCATAGCGCTCTGGCCGCTAGCTACGCGCTCAATAACGACAATATTGCTCTGTCGTTTGATGACGCAAACTCAACGGTAGTGGTTAAGGACACCAGGGCTAACCATCCGCTCACGCCGCAGGAGCTGTTCTTTTTGACGCTGCCGGATGAGACGAAAATCCACACCGCTGATTTTAAAATCAAGCATGTCGAAAAGCAGGACAGCGGGATTGTCATTAATTTCACCCATCCGGACTTCAACGTAACGGTAAAGCTGAACCTGGTGAAGGGGAAATACGCCAGCATCGACTACACCGTTGCCGCAGTCGGGCAGCCGCGAGACGTGGCGAAAATCACCTTCTTCCCGACCAAAAAGCAGTCTCAGGCACCCTATGTCGACGGGGCTATCAACAGCTCACCGATCGTTGCTGATTCGTTCTTTATTTTGCCGGACAAGCCCATCGTTAACACTTACGCCTATGAAGCGACCACCAATCTCAACGTAGAATTGAAAACGCCGATTCAGCCGGAAACGCCGGTCAGCTTTACCACCTGGTTCGGCACCTTCCCGGAAACCAGCCAGCTGCGTCGCAGCGTGAATCAGTTTATTGATGCCGTGCGTCCGCGTCCGTACAAGCCTTATCTGCACTACAACAGCTGGATGGATATCGGCTTTTTTACGCCGTACTCCGAGCAGGACGTGCTGGGGCGGATGGATGAATGGAATAAGGAATTTATCACCGGGCGCGGCGTGGCGCTGGACGCCTTCCTGTTGGACGATGGCTGGGATGACCTGACCGGACGCTGGCTGTTTGGCCCGGCATTCAGCAACGGTTTTGGCAAGGTACGGGAGAAAGCTGACAGCCTGCATAGCTCCGTGGGCCTGTGGCTCTCGCCGTGGGGCGGATATAACAAACCGCGCGATACTCGCGTCTCGCATGCAAAAGAGTACGATTTCGAAACGGTAGACGGGAAGCTGGCATTATCAGGCCCGAACTACTTTAAAAACTTCAATGAACAGATTATCAAACTGATTAAAAACGAGCACATTACCTCGTTCAAGCTCGACGGAATGGGCAATGCTAACTCGCATATCAAGGGTAGCCAGTTCGCCTCGGATTTCGACGCGTCAATCGCCCTGCTGCACAACATGCGCAGCGCTAACCCGAATCTGTTTATCAACCTGACGACAGGTACCAACGCCAGCCCGTCCTGGCTGTTCTACGCCGACTCGATCTGGCGCCAGGGTGACGACATCAACCTGTACGGTCCCGGCACGCCGGTGCAGCAGTGGATGACCTACCGCGATGCGGAAACGTACCGCTCCATTGTGCGCAAAGGCCCGCTGTTCCCGCTGAACTCGCTGATGTATCACGGGATCGTCAGCGCGGAAAACGCCTATTACGGGCTGGAGAAAGTACAAACGGACAGTGATTTTGCCGATCAGGTCTGGAGCTACTTCGCGACCGGCACACAGCTGCAGGAACTGTATATCACCCCTTCAATGCTGAACAAGGCGAAGTGGGATACCCTGGCGCAGGCGGCGAAATGGTCGCGGGATAACGCCAGCGTGCTGGTAGACACGCACTGGATTGGTGGCGATCCAACCGCGCTGCAGGTTTACGGCTGGGCATCCTGGAGCAAGGACAAAGCGATTCTCGGCTTACGTAACCCGTCGGATAAGCCGCAAAGCTATTACCTCGATTTAACGAAAGATTTCGAAATCCCGACAGGAAACGCGGCGCAGTTTAGTCTGAAAGCGGTGTACGGCAGTAATTCAACCGTACCGGAGGAGTATAAAAACGCGGTGGTGATTACGCTCCAGCCGCTGGAAACGCTGGTGTTTGAGGCGTTGCCAGTTAACTAAAAGGCGCATAACGATCTGCAGGCCGGGTAAGGTGCAGCCGCCACCCGGCAAAACAGGCGGCAGGGGCTTACTCCCCCTGCTGCTCCAGCGCATGCTTATACAGCGCATTTTTCTTCACGCCGTGGATCTCCGCCGCTAGTGCCGCCGCTTTCTTTAGCGGCAGTTCCGCCTGCAGCAGCGCCAGCGTGCGCAGCGCGTCGGCAGGCAGCGCGTCTTCCTGCGCTTTATGTCCTTCGACAATCAGCACCATTTCACCCTTGCGGCGGTTTTCATCTTCCTTCACCCACGCCAGCAGTTCACCCACCGGCGCACCGTGAATGGTTTCCCATGTTTTGGTCAGCTCGCGCGCCAGCACCACGTAGCGGGCCTCTCCCCACACGGTCACCATATCTTCCAGGCTCTCCAGCAGGCGGTGCGTGGATTCGTAGAAAATCAGGGTGCGCGGTTCCGCCTCCAGGTCTTTTAACACGTCGCGACGGCCTTTGGATTTGGCTGGCAGGAAGCCTTCATAGCAGAAACGATCGGATGGTAGACCCGCCGCACTCAGCGCAGCAATTGCGGCGCACGGTCCCGGCAGCGGCACAACGCGAATACCGGCTTCACGACAGGTACGCACCAGGTGATAGCCAGGATCGTTGATCAGCGGCGTACCGGCGTCGGAGACCAGCGCAATGTTCTGCCCCGCCTTCAGCTTCGCCACCAGCGTTTCGGCTTTTTGTTGCTCATTGTGATCGTGTAGGGCAAACAAACGGGCGTTAATCGCGAAGTGTTGCAGCAACAGGCCGGTGTGGCGGGTATCTTCAGCGGCAATTAAATCAACAGCTTGCAGTACGGTGAGCGCACGTTGGGTAATATCAGACAAATTCCCGATAGGAGTAGGTACAATATAAAGCTGGCCTTGAGAATTATCTGCCGTTTCGTGTTGTTTCATTGTTTCGTCCGTATTGCCGATTTAATATTGAGCATTGCGTAAAAAAAATCACTGGATACAGTATGGTACCGTTAACGTTTCTTCGAAAAAAAGCCACGCGCAGCGTGCCGCTTCTGCTGGCAGCCCTGATCTTTGCAGGCTGTGGCACCCAGGCACCTGACCAGAGCACCGCCCATCTCCAGGGTTCTGCTCAGGCTGATTCTGGCTTTTATCTGCAACAAATGTCGCAGAGTTCAAATGATACCAAGACCAACTGGCAATTACTCGCCATTCGTGCACTGCTGAAAGAGGGTAAAACCCAGCAGGCTGCCGAACTGTTTAACCAGTTGCCGAAAGATCTTAACGACGCCCAGCGTCGTGAGCAGAGTCTGCTCTCTGCCGAGCTGAAAGTCGCGCTGAAAGATTATGCCGCCGCGAAGAAGATCCTCGGTGACATTGACGTGAGCGCGCTGGATAAAAATCAGCAGGCTCGCTTCTGGCAGGCGGGCATTACCGCTGAGCAGGGGCGCCCTTCCCTGACGCTGCTCCGCGCCCTCGTCGCGCAAGAGCCGCTGCTCGGCGGTGCCGATAAGCAGAAAAATATCGATGCCACCTGGCAAGCGCTTGCCTCGATGACCCAGGAACAGGCGCAGGCGCTGGTCATCAACGCCGATGAAAACGTCCTGCAGGGCTGGCTGGATCTGCAGCAGATGTGGTTTAACAACCGCAGCGATCCAAAGATGCTGAAGGCCGGTATTACGGACTGGCAGACGCGCTACCCGCAAAACCCGGGTGCGAAAATGCTGCCAACCCAGCTGGTGAACGTGCAGAACTTTAAGCCAGCGTCCACCAGCAAAATCGCTCTGCTTCTGCCGCTCAACGGCCAGGCGGCGGTGTTTGGGCGCACCATTCAGCAGGGCTTCGAAGCCGCGAAAAACGGCACGACGTCGGTAACCGGAAGTGCGGTTCCCGCGCAGGCGGCACAGGCGGCTAACGTGAATGACGTGGTCAGCCCGTCCGCCGCAGAGACCAGCGACCTGACCACGGCGCAAGCGCCGGCGCAGGGTACGATGCAAAACCCGGTGACGGCCCCGACGACGCCTCCGGCTACAGCTGCACCGGCTGCGGCAGCCCCGGCTACTACAGCACCTGCTACTCAGGCTCCGGCCGAGACGCAAGCGGCGCCAGCGCCTGACGCAACAGCAGAACAGCCTCAACAGCAGACTGCACAACCCGCGGCTCAACCTGCTGCGCAGCCGCAGGCCGTGGCAGCCACCAGCGCCAACCCGGGCGCTGAGGTGAAAATTTACGACACCAGCTCGCAGCCGCTTGACCAGGTTCTGGCGCAGGTTCAACAGGACGGGGCGAGCATCGTTGTCGGTCCGCTGCTGAAAAACAACGTGGAAGAGCTGATGAAGAGCAATACCACGCTGAACGTACTGGCGCTCAACCAGCCTGAGCAGGTTCAGAACCGGGCCAATATTTGCTATTTCGCACTTTCCCCTGAAGATGAAGCCCGCGATGCGGCGCGTCATATTCACGAGCAGGGTAAGCAGGCTCCGCTGCTGCTCATCCCACGCAGCGCGCTGGGCGATCGCGTGGCCACTGCCTTTGCCGATGAGTGGCAGAAGCTCGGCGGCGGCGTGGTGCTGCAGCAGAAATTCGGTTCCGTCTCTGAACTGCGCGCTGGCGTAAACGGTGGAGCGGGTATCGCGCTTAACGGCAGCCCTGTCACCGCGAGCCTGCCGCAGCAGCAGGGCGTGACGATTGGTGGCCTGACGATCCCTGCCCCGCCTACCGACGCGCAGATTAGCGGTGGCGGTAAAGTGGACGCGGCCTATATCGTTGCCACGCCGCAGGAGATCGCCTTTATCAAACCGATGATCGCGATGCGTAACGGCAGCCAGAGCGGCGCAACCCTTTACGCCAGCTCGCGCAGCGCGCAGGGCACTGCAGGCCCGGATTTCCGTCTGGAAATGGACGGCCTGCAGTACAGCGAAATCCCGATGCTGGCAGGCAGCAATCCGGCGCTGATGCAGCAGGCGCTGAGTACCGTACGTAACGATTATTCGCTGGCGCGTCTGTATGCGATGGGTGTCGATGCATGGGCGCTGGCGAACCACTTTACCCAGATGCGTCAGGTGCCGGGCTTTGAGCTTAACGGCAACACCGGCGATCTGACTGCGACTCAGGACTGCGTGATCAACAGGAAGTTATCATGGCTCAAATACCAGCAGGGGCAAATCGTCCCGGCCAGTTAAGCCTTAAAGAGACCGGCGATGCGTGGGAATTAAAGGCGCGTCGCTGGCTTGAAGGCAATGGACTGCGCTTTATCGCCGCTAACGTCCGCGGGCGCGGCGGCGAAATTGATCTGATCATGAAAGACGGTCAGGTCATCGTGTTTGTAGAAGTTCGCTTTCGACAGTCCTCCCGTTTTGGCGGTGCTGCCGCCAGCGTGACGCTCGCCAAACAACATAAATTATTACAGACTGCCCACTTGTGGCTTGCCCGCCATAATGGGAGCTTTGATACTGTGGATTGCCGGTTCGATGTGATAGCCTTCACCGGAAATGAGATCGAATGGCTTAAAAACGCTTTTGGCGAAGACGCATAATTAAGATTTAAAAGGGATAACGTGCTCGAAAGAATTAAAGTGTGCTTCACAGAAAGCATCCAGACTCAGATTGCCGCGGCGGAAGCCCTTCCGGATGCTATCTCGCGTGCCGCCATGACGCTGGTGCAATCCCTGCTAAACGGCAACAAAATCCTCTGTTGTGGCAACGGCACGTCAGCCGCCAACGCACAGCATTTTGCTGCCAGCATGATCAATCGCTTTGAAACAGAACGCCCGAGTTTACCCGCCATTGCACTTAATACCGATAATGTGGTCTTAACGGCGATTGCTAACGATCGTCTGCATGACGAAATTTACGCAAAGCAGGTGCGAGCCCTGGGTCACGCCGGAGATGTGCTGTTGGCCATCTCCACGCGCGGCAATAGCCGGGATATTGTCAAAGCCGTTGAAGCCGCCGTCACACGCGACATGACAATCGTGGCCTTAACCGGCTATGACGGTGGTGAGCTGGCGGGTCTGCTTGGGCCGCAGGATGTGGAAATCCGCATTCCTTCTCACCGGAGCGCGCGTATTCAGGAGATGCATATGCTCACGGTGAACTGCTTATGCGATTTGATCGATAACACGCTTTTCCCTCACCAGGATGATTAAGGAGTTCTTATGAAGGCTTTATCGACCCTCGCAGTCCTTATGTCTGCATTACTGCTTCAGGGATGTATCGCTGCGGCCGTTGTGGGTACCGCCGCGGTAGGCACCAAAGCGGCAACCGATCCACGCACCGTGGGGACGCAGGTGGATGACGGTACGCTGGAGCTGCGCGTCAACAGTGCGCTGTCGAAAGACGAACAAATTAAGAAAGAAGCGCGTATCAACGTGACGGCTTATCAGGGCAAAGTGCTGCTGGCAGGCCAGGCGCCGAATCTGGAGCTCGCCTCTCGCGCGAAACAGATTGCGATGGGCGTCGAAGGCACCACAGAGGTGTTTAACGAAGTGCGTCAGGGCAAGCCAATTGGCCTGGGTGACGCCTCTTCCGATACCTGGATCACCACCAAGGTGCGTTCCCAGCTGCTGGGCTCGGACCAGGTGAAATCCTCCAACGTGAAAGTGACGACTGAAAACGGTGAAGTGTTCCTGCTGGGTCTGGTGACCGACCGTGAAGGAAAAGCGGCGGCCGATATCGCCAGCCGGGTGAGCGGCGTGAAGCACGTCACCACCGCGTTTACTTACATCAAATAAAAAAAATCCCCTCGCTTGAGGGGATTTTTTTGTAGGCCCGGTAAGCGTAGCGTCACCGGGCTTTTTTCACACAAGCGCAATACTCCCCACCATCACCCCGCTCAACGCCACCAGCCCTGCGGTCAGCCACAGCGCTTTCGCTGGGAACGACTTACGCAGCATGATAAGCGACGGCAGGCTGATCGCCGGCAGCGTAATCAACAGCGCCAGCGCCGGCGCGGTGCCCATACCTGCAAGCATCATGGTCTGAACAATCGGGATCTCCGCCGCCGTTGGGATCACAAACAGGCAGCCTGCAACGGCCATTGCAATGACCCACATCAGCGTGTTGTCGATAGCGCCATCCGCATGCGGGAAGAGCCAGACGCGCGCCGCCCCCAAAACCAGTACCGCCAGGATATAGACCGGGATGGTGCTCCAGAAAAGCTGCCATAGCGCCCTGCCCCAGCGCGCAAAGAAGCCACCCTGCGGTTCGCTGACGTCCAGCTCAACAGACGCGGACTCTGGCGTCTTATCCTTCACCAGATTTTGCACCAGCGTCGCCACCACCAGCACGGTCAGCAGCCCGGCGACCAGACGGATGAACGCGAAATGCCAGCCCAGCACAAAGCCCATAAACACCAGCGTTGCCGGGTTGAGCAGCGGGTTCCCCATCCAGAACGCCAGCGCACCGCCCATCGACACGCGCTGACGGCGCATCCCTGCGGCCACGGGCGCGGCGCAGCAGGAACACATCATCCCCGGCAGGGAGAAAATCGTCCCCAGCAGCGTACCCTGAAAGCGCGGCTGCCCGAGCGTTTTCACCAGCCAGTTGCGCGGGATAAGCACCTGAATCAGCGAGCCAAGAATGACGCCTAAGACGGCGGCCTTCCAGACGGCAAGGAAGTAGACCATGGCATAGTCCCACGCCGCCTGCAGCGGGCTGGATTCAGCCTGTGCGAGAATAGATTTACCGATGCTGTGCGTTTCGGCGGCAGTGAAGGCTTTGCCGTAGTACGGCTGCCATTTCACATACCAGAGGCCAACAATGACCACGAGAAAGAAGAGTGCGGGCTTCCACCACTGAACAGGTGTTGCCGCCTGAGATGAAGACTGACCAGTCATAGCATTCCCCGGAGAGTATTAGGTTATTAGCCGGGGGAGTTTACGCCTCGCCCTGCGCTATTTCACGCAGTTTTGCCGAAGGAATAATGTTAACACCCGCTTTCGACGGGGCCAGCCCCTCTTTTAACATCGCGCGCGCGACGTCCCGTGCCTCGATGGATTTCCAGTTGCCGGGAAGGATGCGAAACAGCGGAGCCAGTATCGACTCGTTAAACCGGCGTTCGTCCCGGTGGCCGATCAGCATCGAAGGGCGCACAATCGTCAGCTGCTCCCACTTCTGCGCAATCAGCGCCTCCTCCATCTTGCCCTTCACCTTGTTGTAGAAGAAAGGCGATCCGGCACTGGCGCCCAGCGCGCTGACCACCAGAAAATGTTTGGCCCCCAGCTTTTTCGCCGTAAGTGCGGTATCCACCACCAGCGTATAGTCGGCGTGGATAAATGCCTCTTTGCTGCCCGCCTCCCGCCGCGTGGTGCCCAGACAGCAAAAGGCGATATCAATCGGGTCCTGCACCTGCGCCAGCGCGTCCGTCAGCTGAGGATCGTGCGGATTAAAGACGCCGGATAAGTCCGCCAGCGGTCGACGCGTCGGGGCGGCGATATAGTTCACGCGGCGATCCTGAATCAGCAGCCGCAGCAGATGATCGCCCACTAACCCGGTGGCACCCGTAATCAATACCTGACTCATCTTTTCCCCTTTACAGAATTGTCCGTTTGCGAACTCAGCGTCGTCGACCACACTTAGAAGTCTGTTACAGGTAAGTATTTACCACAAGCGGAGAAAAATCAGTCTGAAGCCAAAACAACGGAGGAAGCATGGGCAAGAAAATCGCAGTCTTGATTACCGACGAGTTTGAAGATTCAGAATTCACCTCTCCAGCAGAGGCGTTCCGCAAGGCGGGACATGAGGTCATCACCATTGAGAAAGAGGCGGGCAAAACGGTGACGGGCCATAAGGGCGAGGCGACCGTGACCATTGATGAGACCATCGATAACGTTAGCCCCTCAGATTTCGACGCCCTGCTGTTACCCGGCGGCCATTCCCCGGATTCCCTGCGCGGGGACGAGCGCTTCGTGACCTTCACCCGGGACTTTGTCTCTACCGGCAAACCGGTCTTTGCCATCTGCCACGGCCCGCAGCTGCTCATCAGCGCAGAAGTGGTCCGCGGGCGTAAGCTTACCGCCGTGAAACCGATCGTTATCGATCTGAAAAATGCGGGGGCCGAGTTTTACGATCAGGAGGTGGTCAACGACAAAGATCAGCTGATCACCAGCCGAACCCCGGACGATCTCCCGGCGTTTAACCGCGAAGCGCTACGCCTGCTCGGCGCGTAACCAGTGCAACTTCTTGCCAAAGCCCAGGGTGTTGTCGGTAAATTTCAGCTCATCGAGGCGGATTTCCCACACCGGGGCTTTTAGCGCAGCGGCAACGGGAAAGCGGCGCGTGTAGAGCTTACGACGCGCGTCGCTCTCTTCTCCGTCCAGACGACGGATCTCCCCTTTAAACTGCACGCCGCGGATCAGCGCGACCGTTTTCGGCTGGCCGTTTACCGTGCCCGCGACCTTAGCCTGCTGGCCGGTCATCTGCGCATGACGCGTTTTGTCTTCGCTCATGACATAAAACGCCACGCGCTCCGGATCGTAGTAGTAAAACGCGTTTGCGCACCACATCTCACCCTCGCTGTAGACGCACCAGGTGACGACGTGCTGCTTCGCCAGCCAGCGGTTGATGGCTGCCAGTGTTTCCATTTTCGTTCTCTCTCATGCTATGGTGCGTTCACCTTAACATACTGAATCCGTTTACCGTGTGCTGGTTTCTCTATCTTGTCCGAACCGCTGATAACGCACTCTACACCGGGATCACCACCGATGTGGCGCGGCGTTTTTTACAACATCAAACGGGGAAAGGGGCAAAAGCGCTGCGGGGGAAAGGGGAATTACAGCTCGCCTTCTCAGCGGCCGTCGGCGACCGTTCGCTGGCGCTCAGGCTGGAATACCGCATCAAGCAGCTGACAAAGCGCCAGAAAGAGCGCCTCGTGACCGGAGACGGCTCCTTTGAGGCGCTACGCGAGAGCCTGATTAAAAGCGATTAAAATGGTCGTGGTACTCGACCAGCCCATTGACGCCGTTGAGCGCGTCGTCCGCCAGACGATGAACCTGGAAAGCGGATTCCGTACCCGGCCAGCGGCAGCGCAGATCGTAATGCGCGGCCTGCTCAAAGCCTAATCGACCATAGAACGCCGGATCGCCCAGCGTGACCACGGCGGCATAGCCAAACTCATTGAGCGAGTCCAGCCCTTCATAGACCAGCTGACGTGCCAGCCCTTGCCCGCGATAGTTTTCATCTACCGCCAGTGGAGCCATTCCCACCCACTGAAGATCTTCGCCCTGAACGATGACCGGACTGAAGGCCACATAGCCGACCACCTGACCTTCGTCATCGGTGGCAACCAGCCCCAGCGTAATCAGGCCGTCTTCGCGAAGGTCGTGGACCAGTTGGGCTTCGGCATCGCTCGCAAAGGCGCGGCGTAACAACGCATCGATCCCCGGCGCATCAATCCCAATTTCGACTCGAATCAGCATGGCTCACCTACTGAAGTGTGTTTACCGTCCGGCGGGGTTTTCAGCCCGGCCTCAACGAAATCTGCCATTTGCATTAACATCACGCGCAGCGCTTTCGGCATCTGCTCCAGCTCAATGGCATCCATTAAATTCTTCACGTACAGGCCCAGCTCCGTGTCGCCTTCAATCACCAGACGGCGCTGGAAGAAGAGCGTATCCGGATCCTGCTTACGCGCGGCGATCATCAGCAGATCGCTGGCGTTGGCGCTAAAGCTCACATCCGCGTCGGCGGTTTCACGTACGATCAGCTGGCCATTCTCAACGGAGGTAAACCAGCGCAGCCCAATGTCACGCACTTCAATGCTTAACCAGCGGCCTTCCAGGAACTCCAGCTCGCCGTCCTGCAGCGCATGGCGGAACTGCCAGCTCAGGACCTGCTCCAGCACCTGGCGTTTTAGCGCGAACGGCGCCAGCTTGACCGGCACGCTCAGCATTGATGGACCAAATTGTACGAGACGTGAACGCAGTTTATCCAGCACGAGCTTTACTCCCTGATATCTATAGTCCTGCTATTTTGCCATATCCGAAGCGCAACATAGCGGCGTAAATCAACAAACCGTCGTCCGCCGCACCTCATTATTGGTGCCATCAATACGCCATTAGCTGCCTTAAATCAAAAATTGTCGCGTATGGGTTAATTAAAATCCCAGCTCGTTAACAATTTTGCGATCGACTACATCAGGATAAATTATGGAGCTGCTCTGCCCAGCCGGAAACCTTCCGGCGCTTAAGGCGGCCATCGAAAATGGGGCCGATGCGGTCTATATCGGGCTGAAAGATGACACCAACGCCCGCCATTTTGCTGGCCTTAACTTTACGGAGAAAAAGCTTCAGGAAGCCGTTAACTTCGTTCATCAGCACCGCCGCAAGCTGCATATCGCCATCAATACCTTTGCTCATCCTGACGGCTACGCCCGCTGGCAGCGCGCGGTGGACATGGCGGCACAGCTGGGTGCCGATGCGCTGATCCTGGCCGACCTCGCCATGCTTGAGTATGCGGCAGAACGCTATCCCCATATTGAGCGCCACGTCTCTGTTCAGGCATCAGCCACCAACGAAGAGGCGGTGCGTTTTTACCATCAACACTTTGACGTTGCCCGCGTGGTGCTGCCGCGCGTGCTCTCTATTCATCAGGTTAAGCAACTCGCGCGCGTCACGCCAGTACCGCTGGAAGTTTTTGCCTTTGGCAGCCTGTGCATCATGGCCGAAGGCCGTTGCTATCTTTCCTCTTATTTAACCGGTGAATCGCCGAATACCGTCGGGGCCTGCTCCCCTGCCCGCTTTGTTCGCTGGCAGCAGACCCCTCAGGGGCTGGAGTCTCGCCTGAATGAGGTGCTGATTGACCGCTACCAGGACGGGGAAAACGCCGGTTATCCAACCCTGTGTAAAGGCCGCTATCTGGTCGACGGCGAGCGCTATCACGCGCTGGAAGAGCCGACCAGCCTCAACACGCTGGAGCTGCTGCCGGAACTGCTGGCGGCCAATATTGCCTCGGTGAAAATCGAAGGACGCCAGCGCAGCCCGGCCTATGTGAGCCAGGTCGCGAAAGTATGGCGTCAGGCCATCGACCGCTGCATGGCGGACCCGCAGAACTACGCCCCACAGCAGGCCTGGATGGAGACGCTCGGATCGATGTCCGAAGGCACGCAAACTACGCTTGGCGCGTATCACCGTAAATGGCAGTGAGAAAATCATGAAATATTCATTAGGACCGGTGCTCTACTACTGGCCAAAAGAGACGCTGGAAGATTTTTACCAACAGGCGGCGACCAGCAGCGCCGATGTGATTTACCTCGGCGAAGCGGTGTGCAGCAAGCGCCGCGCCACCAAAGTGGGCGACTGGCTGGAGATGGCAAAAGGCCTGGCCGGCAGCGGCAAGCAGGTGGTGCTCTCCACGCTCGCGCTGGTGCAGGCGTCTTCCGAACTGGGCGAGCTGAAGCGCTACGTTGAAAACGGCGAGTTCCTGCTGGAAGCGAGCGATCTGGGCGTGGTGAACATGTGCGCTGAACGCAGGCTGCCGTTTGTTGCGGGTCATGCCCTGAACTGCTACAACGCCGTAACCCTGCGCCTATTGCTCAAACAGGGGATGACGCGCTGGTGCATGCCGGTGGAACTTTCGCGCGACTGGCTGGCTAACCTGCTTAACCAGTGCGAAGCGCTGGGCATTCGCAATCAGTTTGAAGTGGAAGTGCTGAGCTACGGTCATCTGCCGCTGGCCTACTCCGCCCGCTGCTTCACCGCACGCTCGGAAGACCGCCCGAAAGACGAGTGCGAAACCTGCTGCATCAAGTACCCGAACGGACGCAGCATGCTGTCACAGGAGAATCAGCAGGTGTTTGTCCTGAACGGCATTCAGACCATGAGCGGCTATGTCTATAACCTCGGCAACGAGCTGGCGTCGATGGACGGTCTGGTGGATATGGTTCGGCTGTCGCCGCTGAATACCGGCGTGTTCGCGATGCTTGACGCCTTCCGCGCCAACGAAAACGGTGCCTCACCGCTGCCGCTGACGGCAAACAGCGACTGCAACGGCTACTGGAGACGGCTCGCCGGGCTGGAGCTGCAGGCGTAAAAAAGGCTCACTTTGTTAACAACGGTTATCATTTTTTAATGCAGTATTAAAGATTCACCGTCGACAAAGTGAGCTGTTATGACTGACAAAACCATTCCGTTTTCGGTGCTGGATCTGGCGCCGATCCCACAAGGCTCCTCGGCAAGAGAAGCCTTTTCGCATTCTCTCGCTCTTGCTCAGCTGGCCGAAAAGCGTGGCTATCACCGCTACTGGCTGGCCGAGCACCACAATATGGTAGGCATCGCCAGCGCAGCCACCTCGGTACTGATTGGTTATCTGGCGGCAAACACCACCACCCTGCACCTGGGCTCCGGTGGCGTAATGCTGCCGAACCACGCCCCGCTGGTGATTGCCGAGCAATTTGGCACGCTGAATACGCTATATCCGGGCCGTATAGATTTAGGGCTTGGTCGTGCGCCCGGCAGCGACCAGCCAACGATGCGTGCCCTGCGTCGCCATATGAGCGGCGATATAGATAACTTCCCGCGCGACGTGGCCGAGCTGGTGGACTGGTTCGACGCGCGCGATCCAAATCCGCACGTGCGCCCGGTACCGGGCTACGGTGAGAAGATCCCGGTATGGCTGTTAGGCTCAAGCCTCTACAGCGCACAGCTTGCCGCGCAGCTGGGGCTGCCGTTTGCGTTTGCCTCGCACTTTGCGCCGGATATGCTGCATCAGGCGCTGCATCTTTACCGCACGAACTTTAAACCGTCCGAGCGTCTTGAGAAACCGTACGCGATGGTGTGTATCAACATCATTGCCGCCGACAGCAATCGCGATGCGGAATTCCTGTTTACCTCCATGCAGCAGGCGTTTGTGAAGCTGCGTCGCGGTGAGACAGGCCAGCTTCCACCGCCGGTGGAGAATATGCATCAGCTGTGGTCCGCCTCCGAGCAGTATGGCGTGCAGCAGGCGCTGAGCATGTCGCTGGTAGGCGATAAGGCAAAAGTGCGTCACGGGCTGGACGCGGTGCTACGCGAAACGCAGGCGGATGAAATTATGGTTAACGGCCAGATATTCGATCGCCAGGCGCGTTTGCATTCGTTTGATTTGGCCATGCAGGTGAAAGAAGAGCTGGTGGGGTAGTTTTTTGCCCGGTGGCGCTTCGCATACCGGGCCTACACTCTTTCCTCCCTCTCCCTGTGGGAGAGGGCCGGGGTGAGGGATTCAAACCGCACGTTTTACTGATACACAGGCAACAGATTAAAACTCGACAGCACGTGTACCAGAGCGTTACCAACGCCGAATACCAGAATCAGTGCAATCATCGGTTTGCCGCCCCAGACGCGGAATTTCGGGCTGCCGAAGCGTTGACGTGATTTGCGCGCCAGCAGCGCCGGCACTATCGCCGCCCAGATGGTTGCCGCCAGCCCTGCATAGCCGATGGCGTACAGGAAGCCGTTCGGCCACAGCAGGCCGCCCACAATCGGCGGCAGGAAAGTCAGCAGCGCCGTCTTGAAGCGCCCCATCGCAGAATCATCAAAGCCGAACAGATCTGCCAGGTAGTCAAACAGGCCCAGGGTTACACCCAGGAAAGAGCTCGCCACGGCAAAGTTAGAGAAGATAACCAGCAGCAGATCCAGGCTGCGGCTGTTCAGCACGCCGCTCAGCGCCTGCACCAGCACGTCAATGTTACCGCCCTTCTGCGCAATGCCGATAAATTCCGGACGCGGGATGTTGCCCATCGTCCCCAGCAGCCAAATCACATAAAGCCCCAGCGCCAGCAGCGTGCCATAGACCAGACACTTCACAATGGTGCGCGGATCTTTGCCGTAGTACTTCATGAGGCTCGGCACGTTACCGTGGTAGCCGAACGACGCCAGACAGAACGGCAGCGTCATCAGCAGGTACGGCGTATAGGAGGTGTTCACCTCGGCGACGTTAAACAGCGTGGCGGGCGTCACGTGCCCCAGCAGGCTGCCGAAGGTCAGGAAGAAGGTGATGACCTTAGCGCCTAATACGATCGCCGTCATGCGGCTCACCGCTTTGGTACTCATCCAGACGATAAACGCCACAGCCAGCGCAAAACATAGCCCCGCCAGACGCGGCGGAATGTTCAGCGACATCTCCGAGAAGGTGTGATGCAGAATCGAGCCGCTCGCCGAAATATACGCGTAGGTCAGGATATAGAGCACAAACGCGATGGACAGACCGTTCACCAGGTTCCAGCCTTTGCCCAGCAGATCTTTGGTGATGGTGTCGAAGCTGGAGCCAATCCGGTAGTTCAGGTTTGCCTCAAGGATCATCAGCCCGGAATGGAGCATGCAGAACCAGGTAAAGACCAGCGCGGCCAGCGACCAGAAGAACCACGCACCGGACATGACCACAGGCAGGGAAAACATCCCGGCTCCAATGATGGTTCCGCCGATGATCACCACGCCGCCAAGCAGCGAAGGTGACGTTTGGGTGGTGGTAAGTGTCGCCATACAGCCTTTTCTCCAGTCAATCATGCGGTTCTGCATTTTAATGTGACGCACTGTACCAGTACAAGAGTACAAAAGGAATAAAAAAAGCCCCGATAGCGTGTATCGGGGCTGTATATTTTACTTTACGTCAGTTGCGTAAGGCTTACGCGTCACGGCGACGGCTGGTGCCTTCATCACGACGTGGGCCACGGCTTTCGCGACGCTCACCGGAGAAACGACGTGGTTCACCGCGACCTTCGCTGCGGCCGCCTTCACGACGCTCGCCACCGAAACTGCGACCACCGCCACGACGTTCACCACCGCGGTCAGGACGTGGCTGTGCATCGCCCATCAGCTGCATGTTCATCGGCTTGTTCAGGATGCGGGTGCGCGTAAAGTGCTGCAGCACTTCGCCCGGCATGCCTTTTGGCAGCTCGATGGTAGAGTGGGATGCGAACAGCTTGATGTTACCGATGTAACGGCTGCTGATGTCGCCTTCGTTAGCAATCGCGCCAACGATGTGACGAACTTCAACGCCATCATCACGGCCCACTTCAATGCGGTACAGTTCCATATCACCCGCGTCACGACGTTCACGACGTGGACGGTCTTCACCACCACGCTCTGGACGGTCACCACGTGGGCCACGGTCATTACGGTCGCCACGACGTTCGAAGCGATCGTCACGGTCACGGAATTCACGCTTAGGACGCATAGGCGCATCTGGTGGCACGATCAGGCTACGTTCGCCCTGAGCCATTTTCAGCAGTGCTGCAGCCAGGGTTTCCATGTCCAGCTCTTCGCCTTCAGCGGTAGGCTGAATCTGCGACAGCAGCGCACGGTACTGATCCAGATCGCTGCTTTCCAGCTGCTGCTGTACTTTCGCGGCGAATTTTTCCAGGCGGCGTTTGCCCAGCAGATCTGCGTTTGGCAGGTCAGCTTCTGGAATGGTCAGCTTCATGGTGCGTTCGATGTTGCGCAGCAGACGACGCTCGCGGTTCTCAACGAACAGCAGCGCGCGGCCAGCACGACCCGCACGACCGGTACGACCGATACGGTGAACGTAAGACTCGGAATCCATCGGGATGTCGTAGTTTACAACCAGGCTGATACGCTCAACGTCCAGACCACGTGCTGCCACGTCGGTTGCAATCAGGATATCCAGACGACCGTCTTTCAGACGCTCCAGAGTCTGCTCACGCAGGGCCTGGTTCATGTCGCCGTTCAGCGCTGCGCTGTTGTAGCCGCTACGCTCCAGGGCTTCAGCCACTTCCAGGGTCGCGTTTTTGGTACGAACGAAGATAATCGCCGCATCAAAATCTTCCGCTTCCAGGAAACGTACCAGCGCTTCGTTTTTGCGCATGCCGTACACAGACCAGTAGCTCTGACTGATGTCCGGGCGAGTGGTTACGCTGGACTGAATACGCACTTCCTGAGGATCTTTCATGAAGCGCTTGGTGATACGACGAATCGCTTCTGGCATGGTGGCAGAGAACAGCGCGGTCTGATGACCGTCCGGGATCTGCGCCATGATGGTTTCGACGTCTTCGATGAAGCCCATACGCAGCATTTCATCTGCTTCATCCAGTACCAGGCCGCTCAGCTTAGAGAGGTCCAGAGTACCGCGCTTCAGGTGATCCAGCAGACGGCCCGGCGTACCGACAACAATCTGTGGGCCCTGGCGCAGGGCGCGTAACTGCACGTCATAACGCTGGCCGCCGTACAGGGCTACCACGTTTACGCCGCGCATATGTTTAGAGAATTCCGTCATTGCTTCTGCAACCTGAACAGCCAGTTCACGGGTTGGAGCCAGGACGAGGATCTGCGGTGCACGCAGGTCCGGATCAATGTTGTTCAGCAGCGGCAGCGAAAATGCTGCAGTTTTACCGCTACCAGTCTGGGCCATGCCCAGCACGTCACGACCAGAAAGCAGGTGTGGGATACACTCAGCCTGGATCGGAGATGGTTTTTCGTAACCCAGATCGTTAAGGGCTTCAAGGATAGGAGCCTTCAGGCCCAGATCTGCAAAAGTGGTTTCGAATTCAGCCATGTAGTACAAGTGCCTCGATATTAATGGCGGCCAGTCTACTTAGCTCATCGTGAAAATGATTAGCAATTTTCATTGAAAAGTGTGAACCGGCTCAAAGTAGGTGTATTGACGAACAACAACGCCCTCACCAGTCAAGGTGATGGCAATCAAAAGATTACGGGCTGATGTTTATGTCGTCAGCTATTGCTGGTCCGATTCTGCCAGGTCGTCTTGCTCCTGGCCCAAGAGCGATAATTCCAACAATGCATAACGGTGCTCAACGAAGTTGTGTACGTTGTTAGCAACCGCTAATTTGAACAGTGCCGTAGCGCTGTCCATATCCCCCAGACTTAGGTAGTACTTACCTAAATAGAAGTTGGTTTCACTGAGATGCTCAGCGAGCGAGGTGTTATCCGTTGCGTCCGCCTTGAGGCGTTCCATCAGCGTTGCTTCGCTAATGTTGCCCAGGTAGAACTCGACAATGTTCCATCCCCACTGTTCCTTGTCCGATTTATCGAAACGCTGTTTCAGCGCCTCTTTTGCCTGCTTCTCATCGAGCTTCCGCTCAACGATGTAAAGCCACAGGCTACGGAAAGGATCATTAGGATCGTCTTGATAAAACGCCAGCAGATCATCTTGCGCTAACTTATCACGACCGCCGTAATACAATGCGATACCGCGATTCAAGTGCGCGTAGTTGTAAGTTGGATCAAGCTCAAGTACAGAATCAAACGCTTCATAGGCAGCATCAAAATTGCCTGCCTGCGTTAAATAAATGCCTAAGTAATTGAATACTTCAGGCATATCAGGTCGGATAGCCAGCGCTTGTGAAAAATCATTTCGCGCCAATGCCCTCAGACCGAGACTATCATACAACACTCCGCGCTCATATAAAAGCTGCGCGCGTTCTTCATCGGTTAAAGCCCGACTGGCAAGTATTTGTTCCATGCGTGCCAGAATCACTTCCTGCTGCAAAGTCGGTTGCAATGGCACTGCGAGGACTTCGCTCTTACGCCAGGCAGAGTTGCTGCATCCTGCCAGCGTTAAAGCTGTCGCAACGAAACACCAGCGCAAAAAAGGCTTCATTTCCCACTCCCGAAGACAACTATTGGATGAACGTCCTGTCCCCCGGCGGCTTAACAAGGCGTCCTGCCTGATAATAGGCCCTCCGCAAAGCGGAGGGCAAATGGCAACTTACTCGCCTTGCTGTTCTGCTGCCTGTGCTTCTGGCGCAGCGGCTGGCTGAGACTGCTCGGTTGCTTCTTTAATGCTCAGACGGATACGGCCCTGGCGATCAACTTCCAGAACTTTCACCGGTACTTCCTGACCCATCTGCAGGTAATCGGTCACTTTCTCAACGCGCTTGTCAGCGATCTGAGAGATGTGAACCAGACCTTCTTTACCGCCACCGATGGCAACGAACGCGCCAAAGTCAACGATACGGGTCACTTTCCCTGCGTAGACGCGGCCCACTTCGATCTCTGCAGTGATTTCTTCGATGCGACGGATCGCGAATTTCGCTTTCTCGCCGTCGGTTGCTGCGATCTTCACAGTACCGTCATCTTCGATTTCGATCGTGGTGCCAGTCTCTTCGGTCAGAGCACGGATAACAGAACCGCCTTTACCGATAACATCTTTGATCTTGTCTGGATTGATCTTGATGGTGTGGATACGTGGAGCGAACTGAGAAATGTCGCCACGCGGCGCGTTAATCGCCTGTTCCATCACGCCCAGGATGTGCAGACGCGCACCTTTAGCCTGGTTCAGAGCAACCTGCATGATCTCTTTGGTGATACCTTCAATTTTGATATCCATCTGCAGCGCAGAGATACCTTCGCGGGAACCCGCTACTTTGAAGTCCATATCACCCAGGTGGTCTTCGTCACCCAGAATGTCAGACAGAACAACGAAGTTGTCACCTTCTTTCACCAGGCCCATTGCGATACCCGCAACGGCGGCTTTGATTGGCACGCCTGCATCCATCAGCGCCAGAGAGGCACCACACACGGAAGCCATAGAAGAGGAACCGTTGGATTCGGTGATTTCAGACACCACACGTACGGTGTACGGGAATTTGTCTGCTTCTGGCATGACTGCCAGTACGCCGCGCTTCGCCAGACGACCGTGACCAATTTCACGACGCTTCGGCGAGCCAACCATACCGGTTTCGCCTACGGAGTACGGAGGGAAGTTATAGTGGAACAGGAAGCTGTCAGTACGCTCGCCCATCAGTTCGTCGATGATCTGTGCGTCACGTGCAGTACCCAGGGTCGCGGTAACCAGCGCCTGCGTTTCGCCACGGGTGAACAGCGCGGAGCCGTGAGTACGTGGCAGAACGCCAGTACGCACATCCAGACCACGGATCATGTCTTTTTCGCGGCCATCGATACGCGGCTCACCTGCGAGTACGCGGCTACGAACAACGTTTTTCTCGATTGCGTGCAGGATGTCGCTCAGTTCGTTAGCGTCCAGCGTTTCGTCTTCAGCAACCAGGGTCGCGATAGTTTCAGACTTGATCACGTCAACCTGAGCGTAACGCTCCTGTTTGTCAGTAATGCGGTATGCATCGCTCAGACGAGATTCTGCCAGGGCTGCAACGCGTGCGTTCAGCGCATCGTTTGCCGCTTCTGGCTGCCAGTCCCAACGTGGTTTACCGGCTTCTTTAACCAGATCGTTGATGTTCTGGATAACGATCTGCTGCTGGTCGTGACCAAATACCACAGCACCCAGCATCTGGTCTTCGCTCAGCAGTTCAGCTTCGGATTCAACCATCAGCACAGCGGCTTCAGTACCCGCAACCACCAGGTCCAGCTTACTTTCTTTCAGCTCTTCCTGAGTTGGGTTCAGCACGTACTGGTCGTTGATGTAACCAACGCGCGCGGCACCGATTGGGCCATTGAATGGAATACCAGACAGTGACAGGGCAGCGGATGCGCCGATCATGGCAACGATGTCCGGGTTAACCTGTGGGTTAACGGAAACAACGGTCGCGATAACCTGTACTTCGTTAACGAAGCCTTCAGGGAACAGCGGACGAACCGGGCGGTCAATCAGACGCGCGATCAGGGTTTCGCCTTCGCTTGGACGGCCTTCACGACGGAAGAAACCACCCGGGATTTTACCGGCAGCGTAGGTACGCTCCTGGTAGTTAACGGTCAGCGGGAAGAAGTCCTGACCTGGTTTAGCTTTTTTCTGGCCAACAACGGTAACGAATACCGCAGTGTCATCCATGCTTACCATAACGGCAGCAGTAGCCTGACGAGCCATCATGCCGGTTTCCAGCGTGACGGTATGTTGACCATACTGGAATTTACGAACGATCGGATTCAGCAAAGTTCTGTCCTTTCTTAAATGTTTGACAGCACACCACCGGTGTGCTGTCGATTTAACCCGACCTTCTTCGCATCCTCGCGACTAATGACAACCAACACCCCCATGGGTGAAGCCTCTCATTAGCCGCGCGAACCTCTGCAATGAAGATCATTTATAGCAACAATACAATAGTTTCCAGTGAATTGCTGCCGTCTGGTTGAAAAAAGGGGCCATCAGGCCCCCTTTTCTGAAACTCGCAAGAATTAGCGACGCAGACCCAGACGCTCGATCAGCGCGGTGTAGCGTGCAACATCTTTACGTTTCAGGTAGTCGAGCAGTTTACGACGCTGAGAAACCATACGCAGCAGACCACGACGGCTGTGGTGATCTTTTTTGTGCTCTGCAAAGTGACCCTGCAGGTGGTTAATCTGTGCAGTCAGCAGTGCAACCTGAACTTCGGTAGAACCGCTGTCGTTAGTACCACGACCAAACTCAGAAACGATTTTAGCTTTAGCTTCAACGCTTAGAGACATTTTCAAACTCCAAAGTATAAAGAATATAAGGATGCCGATCTCTAATTCAGCAATCCCATGTACGCCCCGCAGATTGTTAAACAATTTACCAGGCGTTAAGCGGCGATATTCTACTCGTCTCCCCTGCTTATCGCAAGGTGAGCCGTTATCACCGTCACGCGTCGACCGGATATTCGACGACCAGACGACGGGGCGCAACGCGCCCTTCGCCATCCATTTCGCCCATACCAATGAATTTCCCTTCGTCACCTTCGGTCACGCGTACCAGTCCTTCCAGCGGCGCTTGTGCCGTACGAACCGGGTTGCCGTTCTTAAAGTAAATAGACGATGTTAAAGGAAGATTAACAACCGGGAAGTCCGCTGCCGGACTGTCCATCGGCATCAGCAATGGATCCAGTAAATCTGCCGGCGCGCTCCCCTGCGCTTCCGCCTGTTCTACCAGCTCGCGCAGATATTCCAGGGTCACCATCCGCTCCACCGGATACTTACTCACCGCCAGACGACGCAGGTAAATCACATGCGCGCCGCAGCCCAGCTTTTCACCGAGGTCGTCGATGATGGTGCGAATATAGGTCCCTTTCGAACAGTGCACTTCCAGCTCCAGCTCATCACCTTCGTGGCGAATAAACAGCAGCTCATACACGGTTATCGGACGGGCTTCACGCGGGACTTCAATACCCTGGCGCGCATATTCGTAGAGCTTCTTTCCCTGATATTTCAGCGCCGAATACATTGAAGGCACCTGCATCGTGTCCCCACGGAAGCTATCCAGCGCAGCATCAAGCTGTTCTGCGCTGAACGTCACCGGACGCTCTTCCACGACCTGGCCATCCGCGTCGGAGGTGTCCGTGCGCTGGCCCAGCTTAGCGATAACGCGGTAACGTTTATCGGAGTCAAGCAGGTACTGGGAAAACTTTGTTGCCTCTCCCAGGCAGACCGGCAGCATGCCGGTCGCCAGCGGATCGAGTGCACCAGTGTGGCCCGCGCGGTTGGCGTTATAAATGCGCTTAACTTTTTGCAGCACGTCGTTGCTGGAAGCGCTCTGGGGTTTATCCAGCAGCAGCACACCATGCACGTCGCGACCACGACGACGAGGACGACTCATTAGTCCTCCTTGCTGTCGTCCGCCGGGTTAACACGACGCTCGTCGTCATGTTTAACCACGCTGGTCACCAGGTTGGACATACGCATACCTTCGACCAGCGAGTTGTCGTAGAAGAAGGTCAGTTCAGGCACGATACGCAGGCGCATCGCTTTGCCGAGCAGGGAGCGGATGAAACCAGAGGCTTCCTGCAGCGCTTTAATGCCGTTTTTCACTGCCGCTTCGTCCTGATCGTTCAGGAAAGTGACGAACACTTTTGCATAGGCCAAATCGCGGGACATTTCGACACCGGAAACGGTGGTCATCATGCCGACGCGCGGGTCTTTAATTTCACGTTGCAGAATGAGTGCGATCTCTTTCTGCATTTCCTGCGCTACGCGCTGAGGGCGACCAAATTCTTTCGCCATAATAAATTCTCCAGACAAAAAAGGGGCTAAAAGCCCCTTTTAAAATTATTGCCGGGTGGCGCGAGGCGATCCCGGCTTACAATCGGTAATTAAGCGATGGTACGCTGAATTTCGATGATCTCGAACACTTCGATCATATCGCCAACGCGAACGTCGTTGTAGTTCTTCACGCCGATACCACATTCCATGCCGTTACGGACTTCGTTAACGTCATCTTTGAAGCGGCGCAGGGATTCCAGCTCGCCTTCGTAGATAACCACGTTGTCACGCAGTACGCGGATTGGGTTATGACGCTTGATGTTACCTTCGGTAACCATACAGCCCGCGATCGCACCGAATTTCGGTGATTTAAACACGTCACGTACTTCAGCCAGACCGATGATCTGCTGTTTCAGCTCAGGAGACAGCATGCCGCTCATCGCTGCTTTCACTTCGTCGATCAGATTATAGATGACGGAGTAGTAGCGCAGATCCAGACTTTCGGCTTCAATCACTTTACGCGCAGATGCATCCGCACGAACGTTGAAGCCAACCAGGATAGCGTTGGAGGCAGCAGCCAGGGTTGCGTCGGTTTCGGTGATACCACCTACGCCAGAACCGATGATCTTCACTTTCACTTCGTCGGTAGACAGTTTCAACAAGGAGTCGGAGATCGCTTCCACAGAACCCTGAACGTCAGCTTTCAGAACGATGTTCACTTCGTGAACTTCGCCCTCGGTCATGTTGGCAAACATGTTCTCGAGTTTAGATTTCTGCTGACGAGCCAGTTTAACTTCACGGAATTTGCCCTGACGATACAGTGCCACTTCACGCGCTTTCTTCTCGTCACGCACAACGGTCACTTCGTCACCAGCAGCCGGAACACCGGACAGACCCAGGATTTCCACTGGAATGGACGGACCCGCTTCCAGGACTTCCTGACCCAGTTCGTTACGCATCGCACGAACGCGGCCATATTCGAAGCCACACAGAACGATGTCGCCCTTGTTCAGCGTACCTTCGCGTACCAGAACGGTTGCAACCGGGCCACGACCTTTATCCAGGAAGGATTCGATCACCGCGCCGCTCGCCATACCATTACGGATCGCTTTCAGCTCCAGTACTTCAGCCTGCAGCAGAATCGCGTTCAGCAGGTCGTCGATACCGGTACCCGCTTTAGCAGATACTGGGATGAACTGCGCTTCACCGCCCCACTCTTCCGGCATAACGCCGTACTGAGACAGTTCGTTCTTCACGCGGTCCAGATCGGCTTCTGGCTTATCGATTTTGTTGACTGCAACAACCAGAGGCACCTGCGCCGCTTTCGCGTGCTGAATAGCTTCGATGGTCTGTGGCATCACGCCGTCGTCCGCTGCAACAACCAGTACAACGATATCCGTTGCCTGAGCACCACGAGCACGCATTGAGGTAAACGCCGCGTGACCTGGGGTATCCAGGAAGGTGATCATGCCGTTTTCGGTTTCTACGTGGTAAGCACCGATGTGCTGGGTAATACCACCCGCTTCACCAGAGGCAACCTTAGTAGAACGAATGTAGTCAAGCAGAGAGGTTTTACCGTGGTCAACGTGACCCATGATGGTCACAACTGGTGCACGCGGTTCAGCCGCAGCGCCAGTATCACGGTCGCTCATTACCGCTTCTTCCAGCTCGTTTTCACGACGCAGGATAACTTTGTGGCCCATCTCTTCAGCAACCAGCTGTGCGGTTTCCTGATCGATCACCTGGTTGATGGTCGCCATGGCGCCCAGCTTCATCATCGCTTTGATGACCTGAGAGCCTTTAACCGCCATCTTGTTCGCCAGATCGCCAACGGTGATGGTTTCGCCAATCACGACGTCGCGGTTAACGGCCTGAGCAGGCTTCTGGAAGCTCTGCTGCAGAGCGGAACCTTTACGCTTACCGCCTTTACCGCCGCGAACAGCAGCACGTGCTTCTTCACGGTCAGCTTTGGATTCAGCGTGCTTGTTGCCTTTTTTCGCCGGACGCGCAGCTTTTGCATTACGGCCACGGCCACGACCGCCTTCAACTTCACGGTCGTTATCATCTTCAGCCTGACGCGCATGCTGAGAAGTGGTCACGTGATAGTCGCTGGTGTCTTCAGTCGGCTCAACGGTATTCACACCATTCTTCTCGTTTTCTTCTGCCATACGGCGCGCTTCTTCGGCGACGCGGCGAGCTTCTTCTTCCAGCTTACGGCGGGCTTCTTCTTCCGCTTTACGCTTCAGCTCGGCAGCTTCATTTTCACGGCGGGCTTTTTCAGCCTGGGCGGTTTTGGTCATTTCGTCTGTCTGTTGATTGCTCACTTTGTCTTTTTCCGCAGCGTCACGCTTCACTTTATCACTTGCGTCGCGTTTCGCTTTTTCTGCGGCCTCACGTTCAGCTTTTAATTCTGCTTCACGTTTGGCGGTTGCTTCCGCCTCACGCTGAGCTTGTTCTTCCGCTTCACGCTGTGCCTGCTCTTCCGCGGCAAGGCGTTCTGCCTCTTGCGGATCACGTTTTACAAAGGTGCGCGTCTTGCGGACTTCAATTTGTACCGATTTGCTTTTGCCACCGGTCCCAGGGATGTTTAACGTGCTACGCGTTTTGCGCTGCAGCGTTAACTTGTCAGGCGTAGAACCGTGTTCACGGTTCAGGTGCGTTAACAAGGTTTGTTTTTCTTGCGCGGTCACCGAGTCATCAGCGGACTTCGGGATCCCTGCATCAGCAAATTGCTGTACCAGGCGGTCCACGGAGGTCTGAATCTCAGCAGCCAGCGATTTTACAGTTACATCAGTCATGCTGTTCCTTCCTGCTACAGTTTATTACGCTTCGTCGCCGAACCAGCAAATATTACGTGCGGCCATGATGAGCTCGCCGGCTTTCTCGTCGGTTAAACCTTCGATATCAGCCAAGTCATCAACGCCTTGCTCAGCGAGATCTTCCAGCGTACAAACACCACGGGCAGCCAGCTTGAACGCAATCGCACGATCAAGACCTTCCAGATTCAGCAGGTCATCAGCCGGCTTTTTATCGCCAAGGCTTTCTTCCTGAGCCAGCGCCAGGGTGGTCAGTGCGTTTTTAGCGCGTTCACGCAGGGCTTCAACGGTTGGTTCATCCAGACCGTCAATTTCCAGCAGCTCTTTCATTGGCACATAGGCCAGTTCTTCCAGCGTAGAGAAACCTTCTTCAACCAGAACAGTGGCGAAGTCTTCGTCAATATCCAGGTATTTGGTGAAGGTATCGATCGCCGCATGGGCTTCAGCCTGATGCTTAGCCTGCAGGTCATCAACGGTCATTACGTTGAGTTCCCAGCCGCTCAGCTGTGACGCCAGGCGTACGTTCTGACCGTTACGGCCGATTGCCTGCGCCAGGTTGCCCGCTTCAACGGCGATATCCATGGTGTGTTTGTCTTCGTCAACAACGATAGACGCCACATCAGCTGGAGCCATTGCGTTGATGACGAACTGCGCCGGGTTGTCATCCCACAGAACGATATCAATACGTTCGCCGCCCAGCTCAGTAGAAACGGCCTGGACACGCGCACCGCGCATACCGACGCAAGCACCGACCGGATCGATACGCTTGTCGTTGGTTTTCACCGCAATTTTCGCACGGGAGCCCGGATCGCGAGCCGCCGCTTTAATTTCGATAACTTCTTCACCGATTTCCGGTACTTCGATACGGAACAGTTCTACCAGCATTTCTGGTTTAGAACGGGTCACGAACAGCTGTGCACCACGTGCTTCAGGGCGAACGGCGTACAGAACACCGCGAATACGGTCGCCCGGACGGAAGTTTTCACGCGGCAGCATATCTTCACGCAGGATCACGGCTTCAGCGTTACCCGGCAACCCTTCGGATTTGATCTCCAGGGAGATGTTGTCGCGGTTCACTTTCTTCACCACGCCAGTGATGATCTCGCCTTCCTGATCGCGGAACTGATCGACAACCAGCGCGCGCTCGGCTTCGCGCACTTTCTGCACGATAACCTGTTTAGCGGTCTGAGTCGTGATACGGTCGAAGGTAACAGATTCAATCTGATCTTCAACGTACTCACCCACGTTCAGACTTTCGTCTTCAAAACGGGCAGCTTCCAGCGTGATCTCTTTGGTCGGCTGGGTCACTTCTTCAACGATTACCCAACGACGGAATGTATCGAAGTCACCGCTTTTACGATCGATTTCTACGCGAACATCGATCTCTTGTTCGTATTTTTTCTTGGTTGCTGTAGCCAGTGCACTTTCCAGCGCTTCGAAAATCTTCTCACGCGGCAGTGATTTCTCGTTGGAGACGGCTTCAACAACAGCCAAAATTTCTTTGTTCATCGCGGGCTTTTCACCTCAATCCAGACTGTTAAAAGTGGGGAACCAGGTTCGCCTTCTGGATATTACTCAGCGCGAACACTTCATCTTTGCCTTCGACTGTCACCGTGATCATTTCACCATCAACGGCTTTGATAATTCCCTGCCATTTACGGCGGTTCTGTACGGCCATACGCAGAACGAGAGCCACTTCTTCACCGGTAAAGCGCACATAGTGCTCGGCCGTGAACATCGGGCGATCGAGGCCAGGTGAGGAAACTTCCAGGTTATACGCAACGGTAATTGGGTCTTCAACATCAAGAACCGCACTCACCTGGTGGCTGACATCAGCACAATCATCAACATTGATGCCATCTTCACTATCAATATAGATGCGCAGCGTCGATGTACGGCCGCGAACGAATTCGATGCCGACCAGTTCGTAGCCCAGTGCTTCGACCGGTGCAGTAATCATCTCTGTTAATTTTTGCTCTAATGTGGACAAGCCCACCCCCAAGACATAAAAAAAGGGCGTAAAGCCCAGTTATTCTGTAGTCAGATAACAAAAAACCCCGATAAATCGGGGCTTTAGATAACTGAACCCTATAGCCACAACTGTGGCCTGGAGCACTTTCCGAAAGAATTTTTTCAAATCCAGCTACGAAGGCTCTAAGTCTTCACAGTATATTTGAAAAAGAACTTTATGGGAAAGTGGTTGCGGGGGCCGGATTTGAACCGACGACCTTCGGGTTATGAGCCCGACGAGCTACCAGGCTGCTCCACCCCGCGCCTGAAACGTGGCAAATTCTACGCGTTTTGGACAGAATTTGCAAATAATGCTGGGATTTGGTACCGAAGACGGGACGTAAAATCGGCGTTTAGTATATTGATAGTTGCCCCCACCTGTCAACCTAACTTCCGCCAGATCAATTAGACCAAATTTTTTACAAAAAACGCGCGACTCTCTTCCGGTCTTCGCCAAAAGATGATTAAATGAATACTCACTTATTTTGCATAAAAATGCACAAGAGAGCGAAAGCGGTCTCTAATCAGTCAATCAAGCAGGGTTTTATTCTATGACGACGATTCTCAAGCATCTTCCGGTAGGACAACGTATTGGCATCGCTTTCTCAGGCGGCCTGGATACCAGCGCTGCACTGCTGTGGATGCGCCAGAAGGGAGCGGTTCCGTATGCCTACACTGCGAACCTGGGTCAGCCGGATGAGGACGACTACGATGCCATTCCTCGTCGCGCTAAAGAGTATGGTGCGGAGAACGCGCGCCTGATTGACTGCCGTAAGCAACTGGTCGCTGAAGGCATCGCGGCTATTCAGTGTGGTGCGTTCCATAATACCACCGGCGGCCTGACCTATTTCAACACTACCCCGCTGGGCCGTGCAGTCACCGGCACCATGCTGGTTGCGGCGATGAAAGAAGACGGCGTCAACATCTGGGGTGACGGTAGCACCTATAAAGGTAACGATATTGAACGTTTCTATCGCTATGGCCTGCTGACCAACGCCGAACTGCAGATCTACAAGCCGTGGCTGGACACCGACTTCATCGACGAGCTGGGTGGCCGCCATGAGATGTCCGAGTTTATGATCGCCTGCGGTTTCGATTATAAGATGTCAGTCGAGAAAGCCTATTCCACCGACTCCAACATGCTGGGTGCGACGCACGAAGCGAAAGACCTGGAATTCCTGAACTCCAGCGTGAAGATCGTTAACCCGATCATGGGCGTGAAGTTCTGGGACGAGAACGTCAAAATCCAGGCTGAAGAAGTGACCGTGCGTTTCGAACGCGGCCATCCGGTTGCGCTGAACGGTAAAACTTTCTCTGATGATGTTGAGCTGATGCTGGAGGCTAACCGTATTGGTGGCCGTCACGGTCTGGGTATGAGCGACCAGATTGAAAACCGTATTATCGAAGCGAAAAGCCGTGGCATCTATGAAGCCCCGGGAATGGCACTGCTGCACATCGCTTACGAGCGTCTGCTGACCGGCATTCACAACGAAGACACCATTGAGCATTATCACTCACATGGCCGTCAACTGGGTAAACTGCTGTATCAGGGCCGCTGGTTCGATCCACAGGCGCTGATGCTGCGTGATGCGCTGCAGCGTTGGGTGGCAAGCGCGATCACCGGTGAAGTGACGCTGGAACTGCGTCGCGGTAACGACTACTCCATCCTGAACACCGTGTCTGACAATCTGACCTATAAAGCAGAGCGTCTGACCATGGAGAAAGGTGAATCCGTGTTCTCACCGGACGATCGTATTGGTCAGTTGACCATGCGTAACCTGGACATCACCGATACCCGCGAGAAGCTGTTCAACTATATTGAGAATGGCCTGCTCTCCGCGAATTCCGGTAACGGTCTGCCGCAGGTTGAAAACCTGGAGCATAGCGATAAGAAGTAATCGCTATTCAGAAATGCAGAAGGCACCCTAAGGGTGCCTTTTTCATGGTTTTCGTAGGGCGGGTGGCGCTGCGCTTACCCGCCCTACGAAAACCATCACAAGAATATACAGACGAAAAAAAGACGTCTTTCGACGTCTTTCTTCTGGAATATTGGTACCGAGGATGGGACTCGAACCCACAAGCCCGTTAGGGCACTACCACCTCAAGGTAGCGTGTCTACCAATTCCACCACCTCGGTACAGAATACTTAGTGCGGGATATCGCTGGTTGGCTTAGCCGGTGCAGCTGGCTGAGTCTGCTCAGTTTTTGCTGGCGCGCTCAGGTTTTCCCACTCGCTTCCTTTACTGGTCTTGTTGCTGTTGATATTGCCAAGCACAAGGCTGATGATGAAGAACAGCGTAGCCAGAATCGCCGTTGTGCGGGTCATGAAGTTCGCAGAACCACTTGAACCAAACAGCGTACCGGAAGCGCCTGCTCCGAAGGAGGCTCCCATATCAGCGCCTTTACCTTGCTGCAGCATAATCAGCGCTACGAGAGCGATGGCTACAATAAGGAAAACAACTAAAAGAGCTTCGTACATAATCAACCTGTTCCTTGCGGATTTGCCGCATACCAATGCTTCGACCAATTAGCAGGATTTTTGTTTCCCACTGAAGCGGGTGTGAATACTAACCAAAGCGAATGACCTTCGCAAGGGCATTTTTGACGCATTGTATCAACTGCGGAAAAAAACAGCAAAAAGCCATTAGTTGCTTAAAACAAAGGCGACAAAAGCCGCCTTTTTATACATTTAGCGCGCACAATTATGCAGCTTTCACAGCATCCGCAATACGGTGTGCAAATTCGGTTACCTGCGCTTCGTCTTCACCTTCCACCATCACGCGGATCAGCGGTTCGGTACCGGACTTACGCAGCAGCACGCGTCCACGATTGCCCAGGGCCGCTTCAACGTCAGCCATTACCGCTTTCACGTGCTCATTTTCCAGCGGATCGCCTTTACCGGCAGTGAAACGTACGTTCACCAGGATCTGTGGGAACATTTTCATGCCGCTGCACAGATCGTGCAGGCTCATATGGTTGCGCGCCATAGCAGCAACCACCTGCAGGGCGGCCACGATACCGTCACCGGTGGTGGTTTTGTCGAGCAGGATCACGTGACCCGAGTTTTCTGCACCGATACGCCAGCCCTTCTCCTGCAATTTTTCCAGCACATAGCGGTCACCCACTTTCGCGCGGACAAACGGAATACCTAGCTGTTTCAGCGCCAGTTCCAGGCCCATGTTGCTCATCAGCGTGCCCACCGCACCACCGCGTAGCTGGCCCTGACGCAGACCTTCACGTGCAATGATGTAGAGGATCTGATCGCCGTCGACCTTGTTACCTTCGTGGTCGACCATGATCACGCGGTCACCGTCGCCGTCAAGGGCAATACCCAGATCGGCTTTCTCCGCCAGAACACGCGCCTGCAGGGCGCGAACGTCAGTTGCCCCCACCTGCTCGTTAATGTTCAGACCATCCGGCTCACAGCCAATGGTGATCACTTTCGCCCCCAGTTCGCGGAAGACATTCGGGGCGATGTGATAGGTCGCGCCATTAGCACAGTCCACCACAATTTTGAGGTGAGCGAGGCTCAGCTCATTCGGGAAGGTGCCTTTACAGAATTCGATATAACGACCCGCCGCATCAACGATACGGTTCGCTTTACCCAGCTCTGCGGAATCAACACAGGTGATCTCTTTTTCCATTTCGGCTTCAATAGCCTCTTCCACGTCATCCGGGAGCTTGGTGCCGTCAATGGAGAAGAATTTAATGCCGTTGTCGTAGAACGGGTTGTGAGAAGCCGAGATGACAATCCCCGCTTCCGCACGGAAGGTGCGCGTCAGATACGCGACTGCAGGCGTTGGCATTGGGCCCGTAAAGGAGGCGGAAAGTCCAGCAGCCGCCAGCCCCGCTTCCAGCGCTGATTCCAGCATATAGCCCGAAATACGGGTGTCTTTACCGATAATGATCTTACGTGAACCATGACGCGCCAGCACTTTGCCAGCAGCCCAGCCGAGCTTCAGGACAAAATCAGGGGTGATGGGAGCATCGCCTACACGCCCACGGATACCATCGGTACCAAAATATTTACGATTACTCATAGCGTTTGTTTTCCTTCGCTGCCAGTGTGGCTTCCACCACACGCATAGCTTCTACTGTTTCTTTGACGTCATGGACACGAATTATGTGCGCGCCCTGCATCGCCGCAATCACCGCGCAGGCCAGGCTGCCGCTCAGGCGTTCGCTCGGCCCCACGTTCAGCAACTGCCCAATCATCGATTTTCTTGACATCCCCACCAGCAGCGGCAGGTCAAAGTGATGGAATTCCGATAAGCGCGCAAGCAACGCATAATTGTGTGAGAGATTTTTACCGAAACCGAACCCCGGGTCGAGCAGCAATTTCTCTTTTGGGATACCTGCACGTTCACAGCGCGCGATATGCTCAATAAAGAAGCGATTCACGTCGGCGAAGACATCGTCATACTTCGGTGCTTCCTGCATGGTTTTTGGTTGACCCTGCATGTGCATCAGGCATACCGGTAACCCCGTCTCTGCCGAGGCTTCAAGTGCGCCAGGCTCGGTGAGTGAGCGAATATCATTAATAATGTGAGCGCCCACTCTCGCAACTTCACGAATCACTTCGGGTTTAGAGGTATCTACGGAGATCCATACTTCAAACCGCTGTGCGATGGCTTCAACCACCGGCACCACGCGCGCCAGCTCTTCTTCCACTGACACTTCCGCCGCACCTGGACGCGTCGATTCTCCGCCAACGTCAATGATGGTGGCACCCGCATTAATCATTAAATTCGCGTGCTTAACCGCCTCGATAAGCGTGTTATGCGTGCCGCCATCAGAGAAGGAGTCAGGGGTAACATTCAGGATCCCCATCACATGGGGGTGTGAAAGATCGAGATGCGAGTCCTGAGCGAATAGTTTCATGGCGAAATCCCTGGTATCTATATCGTTAAACAGAAATGAAAAACCCCGGAGCAAGCTCCAGGGTTTGAGGTACAGACAAACGCTTCAACAGCAGTGACTTACTTATCGCCCAACTGTTCTGACATGGTGTTGCCCGGGTTTGGCGTACGCGGTTCATCAACCGGACGCGGCGCACGCGGGGTGCCATTGTTGTCAGAATTATTGGAAGCGCCTGGGTCTTCCCAGCCTGCTGGCGGACGCACTTCACGGCGCGCCATCAGGTCGTCAATCTGCGGTGCATCGATGGTCTCATATTTCATGAGCGCATCTTTCATCGAATGCAGGATGTCCATATTGTCGTTCAGGATCTGGCGAGCACGCGCATAGTTACGCTCTACCAGAGATTTTACTTCCTGGTCGATGATACGAGCCGTCTCATCGGACATATGTTTCGCTTTAGCCACAGAACGGCCCAGGAATACTTCACCCTCTTCCTCTGCATACAGCAGCGGACCGAGTTTGTCAGAGAAGCCCCACTGCGTCACCATGTTACGCGCCAGGTTTGTCGCAACTTTAATGTCGTTGGACGCACCGGTAGAAACATGTTCCACACCGTAGATAATCTCTTCTGCCAGGCGACCACCGTACAGGGTAGAAATCTGGCTTTCCAGTTTCTGACGGCTGGCGCTAATCGCGTCGCCTTCAGGCAGGAAGAAGGTCACACCCAGCGCACGACCGCGCGGAATAATCGTCACTTTATGTACCGGATCGTGTTCCGGCACAAGGCGACCGATAATCGCGTGACCCGCTTCGTGATATGCCGTGGACTCTTTCTGCGCTTCCGTCATCACCATGGAGCGACGTTCCGCACCCATCATGATTTTGTCTTTAGCTTTCTCGAACTCCACCATCGATACGACGCGCTTGTTACCGCGAGCGGCAAACAGTGCAGCTTCGTTGACCAGGTTCGCCAAGTCCGCGCCGGAGAAGCCCGGGGTACCGCGCGCAATGATTGCCGCATCGATATCCGGCGCCAGCGGTACGCGACGCATGTGAACTTTCAGAATCTGTTCACGACCGCGAACGTCCGGCAGACCCACAACAACCTGACGGTCGAAACGGCCTGGGCGCAGCAGCGCAGGGTCAAGTACGTCCGGACGGTTAGTTGCCGCGATAACGATGATACCTTCGTTACCTTCGAAGCCGTCCATTTCAACCAGCATCTGGTTCAGCGTCTGTTCACGTTCATCGTGACCACCGCCCAGGCCTGCGCCACGCTGGCGGCCCACGGCGTCGATTTCATCGATGAAGATAATGCACGGTGCTGCCTTCTTGGCCTGCTCGAACATGTCACGCACACGAGATGCACCGACACCCACGAACATTTCGACGAAGTCAGAACCTGAAATAGTAAAGAATGGCACCTTCGCTTCACCTGCGATGGCTTTCGCCAGCAGGGTTTTACCGGTACCCGGAGGGCCAACCATCAGCACGCCTTTCGGGATCTTACCGCCCAGTTTCTGGAAACGGCTCGGTTCACGCAGGTATTCAACCAGTTCACCCACCTCTTCTTTCGCTTCGTCACAACCGGCGACGTCAGCGAAGGTGGTCTTGATCTGGTCTTCCGTCAGCATACGCGCCTTGCTCTTACCGAACGACATGGCACCTTTGCCACCGCCGCCCTGCATCTGACGCATAAAGAAGATCCAGACGCCAATAAGAAGCAGCATCGGGAACCAGGAAATGAAGATAGAAGCCAGCAGGCTTGGTTCTTCTGGCGGCTCGCCAACTACCTTGACGTTTTTGGTCAGAAGGTTATCAAGCAGCTTAGGATCGTTCACCGGGATGTAAGTCGTGTAACGGTTACTATCTTTCTTGGTAACGTTGATCTCACGTCCGTTGATACGCGCTTCGCGAACCTGGTCCTGATTGACCTCCTGCAGGAAGGTAGAATAATCCACCTTGCGGCCATTCGACTCGCTGGGCCCAAAGCTCTGGAATACTGACATCAGCACAACGGCAATGACCAGCCAGAGTATTAGGTTTTTCGCCATGTCACTCAAGGGATTAACCTCATATTACAACTGTGTTAAAAACAGCGTCAGGATACTCTATATCCAGTTTCATTCAAACTTTCGCCTGAAATCTACCAGTTATCATTTTCGCCCGGTCGCTACAATATACACTTCTCGGGAGCGGGCCCGGGAAGAGTCCGGCTTACGAACTTTCACCTTCGCAAACAGGGAGCGAATTTCCTTAAGATACTCCTCGAAACCTTCGCCCTGAAACACCTTCACAACAAAACTACCACCAGGCGCTAGTACATCACGACACATTTCTAACGCTAGCTCCACCAGATACATGGCGCGGGGGATATCCACCGCCGGTGTTCCGCACATATTTGGTGCCATATCTGACATGACAACCTGGACCTTACTGTCACCTACACGATCAAGTAACGCTTTCAGCACTAATTCATCACGAAAGTCGCCCTGAAGGAAGTCGACACCAACGATGGGATCCATTGGTAAAAGATCGCACGCGATGATTCGGCCCGTTCCGCCGATCTGCGTTACCGCATACTGGGACCAACCGCCAGGTGCCGCACCGAGGTCAACAACCGTCATCCCCGGCTTAAAAAGTTTGTCACTTTGCTGTATTTCATCAAGTTTAAACCAGGCACGGGAACGCAACCCCTTTTTCTGTGCCTGTTGAACATATTTATCGCTAAAGTGTTCCTGAAGCCAGCGGCTGGAGCTGGCAGAACGCTTTTTACCTGTCATTTAACATTTCCGTCCTGGTTCATCGTTACCTGCCTGTGACGTAAATTTCTACGCAGCTATTTGGCGATATAAGGGAGATGGCGGTAGAATGAACCGTTTTCAATCCCAACGTAAGCAAAAATATACGATGAATCTGAGTACTAAACAAAAACAGCACCTTAAAGGTCTGGCACATCCGCTCAAGCCTGTAGTGATGCTTGGCAACAATGGTTTGACCGAAGGGGTGCTTGCCGAGATTGAACAAGCGCTGGAACACCACGAGCTGATCAAGGTGAAAATCGCCTCTGAAGACAGAGACACTAAAAACCTGATCGTGGAAGCCATCGTGCGCGAAACCGGCGCCTGTAATGTACAGGTCATCGGTAAAACGCTGGTGCTCTACCGCCCATCTAAAGAGCGTAAAATCTCGCTGCCACGCTAAGGATATCCTGAATCAAACACATTTTCTGTGTGAAACGAGGGATTTCTGTCAGCAGGCGAGCAAAATGCCATGCTCCTTGAGTTGATAAAAGGCCGCTATGCGGCCTTTTTCTTTTCTTTACAATGTATCAACATCTTAGTAGAGAAGCGAATTACAGGTATTCAACCTTAATAATTTCGTATTCCACTTCACCGCCAGGGGTGCGGATGGTGACAACATCGTCCTGCTCTTTGCCAATCAGGCCGCGAGCAATCGGAGAGTTCACTGAAATCAGGTTCTGTTTAAAGTCAGCTTCATCATCACCCACGATGCGATAGGTCTGCTCTTCGTCGTTGTCCAGGTTCAGCACGGTCACGGTAGAACCAAAGATCACACGCCCATTGTTAGGCATTTTGGTGATATCAATAACCTGCGCATTGGACAGTTTTGCTTCGATATCTTTAATACGCCCTTCACAGAAGCCCTGCTGCTCACGCGCGGCGTGGTATTCAGCATTCTCTTTCAGGTCGCCATGCTCGCGTGCATCCGCGATAGCGGCGATGATTTCAGGGCGACGCACGGATTTCAGGAAATCCAGCTCTTCGCGCAGTTTTTCGGCACCACGTAAGGTCATCGGAATAGCTTGCATTTGTTATACCTCTTAAACATTCCTGTGGGAGCAGTGTTCCCTGCTCCTGCCCCCCTAAGCGGGCAAGAAGCAAAAAGAAAACCGACCCGGGAGCAATGCCCCAGGTCAGCAGCAATTTTCAATTTGATATGCATTTTACCGCGAAGTTCACTATGGGTCATCGTTTACTTTGCAGTGCCATGCACCGTAGTATGACGGTTTGTTTTCGGGTTGTTAGCGCGAGATTATGCGATTTTCCAGATTTATCATCGGATTGACTACCAGTATAACGTTCACCGCTCAGGCCGCGAATGTTGATGAGTACATTAATCAGCTCCCCGCAGGCGCGAACCTTGCCCTGATGGTGCAGAAGGTTGGCGCACAGGCTCCCGAGATTGACTATCATAGTCAACAGATGGCGCTGCCTGCCAGTACCCAAAAGGTGATTACTGCCCTCGCCGCTCTGCTCCAGCTCGGTCCTGACTTCCGTTTTACGACCACACTCGAGACCAAAGGTAACGTCGAAGGTGGCGAACTGAAAGGCGATCTTATCGCCCGTTTTGGCGGCGATCCGACCTTTAAGCGCCAGGATATCCGCAATATGGTTGCGGTACTGAAAAAATCTGGCGTGCAAAAAATTGATGGTAATGTGCTGATCGACACGTCTATTTTTGCCAGCCACGATAAAGCCCCTGGCTGGCCGTGGAACGACATGACCCAATGTTTTAGCGCCCCACCCGCCGCCGCTATTGTTGACCGTAACTGCTTCTCGGTTTCGCTTTACAGCGCGCCAAAGCCAGATGATTTAGCGTTTATCCGCATAGCGTCCTATTACCCGGTCACAATGTTTAGCCAGGTCCGCACGCTCGCGAAAGGTTCCCCGGATGCGCAATATTGTGAGCTGGACGTCGTGCCAGGCGATCTTAACCGCTTCACGCTTACCGGCTGCCTGACGCAGCGCGCCGATCCGCTGCCGCTGGCCTTTGCGATACAGGATGGTGCAAGCTATGCGGGTGCCATTCTGAAAGATGAACTGAAACAAGCGGGCATAACTTACACCGGGACGCTGCTTCGCCAGACGCAGGTCAACCAGCCCGGCACGGTCATCGCCAGCAAACAATCTCCTCCGCTGCACGATTTACTGCGAATCATGCTGAAAAAGTCGGACAATATGATTGCCGACACCGTATTTCGCATGATTGGTCACGCGCGTTTCGGCGTGCCGGGAACCTGGCGCGCGGGTTCAGACGCCGTTCGTCAGATCCTGCGCCAGCAGGCCGGGATCGAGCTGGGTAATACCATCGCCGTCGATGGCTCCGGGTTATCGCGTCATAATTTGATCTCTCCGGCCACGATGATGCAGGTGCTTCAGTACATTGCACAGCATGACACTGAGCTAAACTTTATTTCAATGCTGCCGCTGGCCGGACATGACGGTTCACTGCAATACCGTGCCGGACTTCACGCTGCCGGCGTGGATGGTAAAGTATCCGCTAAGACAGGCTCGCTGCAGGGGGTTTACAACCTTGCAGGTTTCATCACAACTGCCAGTGGACAACGCATGGCATTCGTGCAGTATCTTTCCGGCTATGCCGTCGAACCGACCGACCAGCGCAATCGTCGTATTCCGCTGGTTCGCTTCGAAAGCAGGCTTTATAAGGACATCTACCAGAATAACTAGCGATGAAACTACTCATAGTTGAAGACGATCTGTTATTGCAGGAAGGGCTGGCGCTCGGGCTGGCCAATGAAGGGTATGCCCTCGACTGTGCCGGCACCGCAGCGGAGGCGGACTCCCTGATTCAGAGCGGCGAATACAGTCTGGTGATCCTCGATTTGGGCTTGCCAGATAAAGACGGCGCCACGCTGCTCAGCCAGTGGCGACGCCGCGGCATCGCCAACCCGGTATTGATCCTGACGGCACGCGATGCCATTGAGGATCGTATCACCGGCCTTGATGCTGGTGCAGATGATTACCTGGTGAAGCCTTTTGCGCTGGCGGAACTGCAGGCTCGGGTGCGAGCGTTGATTCGCCGCTATCAGGGCCATAGTGATAACTTACTGACCGACGGCGATATTACGCTGAATCTGCAAACCCAGCAGGTATTGCGCCAGGATCAGGCGGTAGAGGTGACGCCAAAAGAGTTCGCCTTGCTTACGCGTCTGATCATGCGCAGCGGGCAGACGGTGCACAGAGAAACGCTCCAGCAGGATATCTACTCCTGGCAAGACGATCCGGGGTCAAATACCCTTGAAGTTCACATTCACAACCTGCGTCGCAAGCTCGGCAAGGACAGAATCAAAACCGTCCGTGGCGTTGGCTATCGCCTTGAGAGCCAGAAATGAACAGCATGCGTCGGCGTTTGATGGTGCTGCTGGCGGTTATTCTCTTATTTTTCCAATTGATAAGCGTCATCTGGCTGTGGCATGAAAGCCGTGAGCAGATTGGTTTCCTGGTGAATGAAACGCTGTCGGCAAAAGCGCGCAATAACCATGTCGAAAAAGAGATCCGCGAGGCGATTGCTTCCCTTCTCGTCCCTTCTCTGGTGATGGTCGGTTTCACGCTGCTGTTTTCATTCTGGGCGGTCACCTGGATAACCCGACCGCTGAATAAACTGCGTGACAGCCTGGCTAACCGTTCGGCGGATAACTTAACTCCGCTTCCGATGTATTCCGACATGGAAGAAATCGGCGCAGTGACAACCTCCCTGAACCAGCTGCTCGCCCGGCTGGACAATACCATTCAGCAGGAGCGCCTCTTCACCGCTGACGCCGCACACGAGCTTCGAACGCCCCTTGCCGGTATACGGCTCCATCTGGAGCTCATGGCGCAGTCAGGCGCGCCACAGGCCGCGACGTTAATCAGCCGTATCGATCAGCTCATGCATACCGTTGAGCAACTGCTGATGCTTGCCCGTGCCGGACAGGCAATGGCGAGCGGCCACTACGAAACCGTGAGCTGGACGGAAAATATCATTGAACCTCTCGGCCTTGGCCATGAAGCCAAAGAGCATACGGTGATTTGGCCCGCTAAAAGCGCGCTCACGGTGCAGGGAGACGCCGTGCTCCTGCGCCTGATGCTGCGCAACCTGCTTGAGAATGCCGGGCGCTACAGCCCGACAGGGACAACGATTACCGTGACATTAACCGAGGTCGACGGGGGCACACAGATCAGCGTTATCGATCAGGGGCCAGGGATTGATGAAGCGCACCGACAGTCAATTACCGAGCCATTCCGCCGTCTTGACCAGCGCTACGGTGGCAGCGGTCTGGGACTGAGTATCGTACAGCGCATCGTCCAGCTTCATCACGGCAGGCTGACGCTTGAGAATGGTGATGAAGGCGGCTTAATCGCCAGCTGCTGGCTGCCTTCAACGCTGGAATAAAAAAAGCCCCCATAAGGGGGCTTTGGACAGATATTAGTGCTTGTAGATGAACTCGACGCCTTCTTCGTCGTCTTCATCCCAGTCATCGTCCCAGTCTTCATCATCGTCTTCCGCTTCCAGCTCTTCGAGCTGCTGGCGGTGGTAGTCATCCCACATGAATTCGACTTTTTCAGGCTGCTTCGCTTCTTCCGCCTGAACAACTGGGTTCTCAATGATGAAGGTCATCACATCCCAGCACAGATCTTTCACGCCAACCTGGCTTGCCGCAGAGATCAGGTAGTATTTATCTTCCCAACCCATCGCTTCAGCAATCGCTTTGGCTTTCGCTTCCGCTTCGGCTTTATCCATCAGGTCGATCTTGTTGAAGACCAGCCAGCGTGGTTTGTTCGCCAGTTTTTCGCTGTATTTTTCCAGCTCACCGATGATGATGCGGGCGTTTTCAACCGGATCGGAACCGTCGATAGGATCGATATCAATGAGGTGCAGCAGCACGCGGCAGCGCTCAAGGTGTTTCAGGAAGCGAATACCCAGACCCGCCCCTTCCGCAGCGCCTTCAATCAGGCCCGGAATATCGGCAACCACAAAGCTCTTCTCGTTATCCATACGGACAACGCCCAGGCTTGGTACCAGCGTGGTAAACGGATAGTCCGCCACTTTTGGTTTCGCCGCAGAAACGGCGCGAATGAACGTCGATTTACCGGCGTTTGGCATACCCAGCATGCCCACGTCTGCCAGAAGCATCAGCTCCAGCTGCAGGTCACGCTTATCACCCGGCGTACCCATCGTTTTCTGACGCGGCGTACGGTTAACGGAGGATTTGAAACGGCTGTTACCCAGACCGTGCCAACCGCCTTTAGCCACCATCAGGCGCTGACCGTGTTTGGTCATGTCACCCATGGTTTCACCGGTTCCCTGGTCAATCACACGCGTACCGACCGGAACTTTAATGGTGACGTCTTTACCGCGTTTCCCGGTACAGTCACGGCTCTGACCGTTCTGGCCACGTTCAGCGCGGAAGGATTTTTCGAAACGGTAGTCGATCAGCGTGTTGAGGTTCTCATCCGCCTCCAGCCACACGTCACCACCATCCCCGCCGTCTCCGCCATCAGGACCGCCACGTGGGATATACTTTTCACGGCGGAAGCTCACGCAACCATTGCCGCCATCACCAGCCACGACCAGGATCGTCGCTTCATCAACAAACTTCATTTTACTCTCCGTAACTCATTCGCCTGAGCGGGGGACTACTACAACCGCTTCATTTTTGCGCCAACGTCCCCAAAGACGATGACCAATGGCGGAATACATCGCGCCCGCAACCACGACAAACGCACCGAGATAACCCAACAGGTTAAGCATCGGTCTGACGAAGACATCGGGCCAGGCCATTGATAACAAATCTGAAAATAACAGCGTAAACAGCGGAGTAAGCGTAATTAACGCGCTCACCTGTGCTGCCTGCCAGCGCGCCATCGCTTCGGCCAGCGCGCCATAACCTACCAGCGTGTTCAGCCCACAAAAAATAAGGCACGCCAGTTGCCAGTCGCTAAGCTGGGTAATCACACCCGGCTTAGCTAATGGCAGCAATGCTACTGTACATAAAGTGTACAGCAAAAAGAGGATCTGCTGTGAGGCAAGTCGACGCAATAACACCTTTTGTGCGACACCATAGCTCACCCAGACCGTTGCTGCCCCCACACCGAAAATGACACCCCATGTGTAATCTGTCAGGCGGGTGAAAATCTCTATCAGACTGGTGTTGAAGAACATCACCAGACCGCACAGCAGCATGCTCGCCCCGATAATCTGCGTACCTCGCATCTTCTCCTTGAGGATAAAGACGCTGGCGACCATCATGCCCACCGGTGAAAGCTGACCTATCACCTGCGACGCCGTGGGGCTGAGATACTGCAGGGAAGAGCTGAACAGGATGAAGTTACCGAACAGACCACCCGTCGCGATAGCCAGCAACACCAGCCAGCGCGGTTTACGGAAGAGGCGCAAGGGTGGAAGCTTACCTTTGATAGCCAGAATGGCCCCGAGGCCGATGCTTGCCATCAGAAAGCGATAAAAGACCACCGTAGGCGGCTCCATCACTTCCAGTACCTGCTTCATTGCAATTGGCAGCGCACCCCAGCACATTGCGGTGGTGAGCGCCAAAAGAATACCCATGCCGGCCTGCTGCTTCATGCCCGTTTTCCCTACAGAAAAAATTACCGGGTTTCCAATGTAAAAAGCCCCGCAACAGGGTGCGGGGCTTTAATCCGTTACCGGACCGAGAAAACCTTACTCAGCAACGATGCTGATGTATTTACGGTTGTTCGGGCCTTTAACTTCAAATTTCACTTTACCGTCTGCTTTAGCAAACAGAGTGTGGTCACGACCGCAACCTACGTTGTTGCCAGCGTGGAATTTGGTGCCACGTTGACGAACGATGATGCTACCCGCCAGAACGGATTCGCCACCGAAACGCTTAACGCCAAGGCGTTTAGCTTCTGAATCGCGACCGTTACGTGTGGAGCCGCCAGCCTTTTTATGTGCCATTTAAATCTCTCCTCAGGTCTTAGGCGCTGATGCCAGTAATTTTCACATCAGTGAACCACTGACGATGGCCCTGCTGCTTACGGTAGTGCTTACGACGACGAAACTTAACGATTTTAACTTTCTCGCCACGACCGTGTGCAACAACTTCAGCTTTGATAACGCCGCCATCAACGAAAGGAACGCCGATTTTGACTTCTTCACCGTTTGCGATCATCAGAACTTCTGCGAACTCAACAGATTCGCCAGTTGCGATGTCCAGCTTTTCCAGGCGAATGGTCTGACCTTCGCTTACTCGGTGTTGTTTACCACCACTTTGGAAAACCGCGTACATATAAACTCCGCTTCCGCGCACGTCCTCGTATGAATCAGAGTGCGCTATAAATATTCACAATAGGGCGCGAATATTACGCAAAACGCGAGCCTTTGACAAGTGCTACCGTCAATACATGAAGAAAAAAAACACAACACGTACGGTAACGTTTATCTGTGCCGTTTTTTCAGTACAATCAGCACTACTATTGATAAACCAAAACTCTTCGTTACCCCATTGAAGATGGGATCAACAGGATAAAAAGCCCGGCTTTTGCGATGAATTTAGAAAAAATCAACGAGTTAACCGCGCAAGATATGGCGGGTGTGAATGCAGCAATCCTGGAGCAACTCAACTCTGACGTTCAGCTGATCAATCAGTTGGGCTATTACATTGTCAGCGGCGGCGGTAAGCGCATTCGCCCGATGATTGCCATTCTGGCTGCCAGAGCCGTTGGTTATCAGGGAAATGCCCACGTCACGATCGCCGCACTCATCGAATTTATCCACACGGCGACGCTTCTCCACGATGACGTTGTGGATGAATCGGATATGCGTCGTGGCAAAGCCACAGCAAACGCCGCTTTCGGGAACGCAGCCAGCGTCCTGGTGGGCGATTTTATCTATACCCGCGCCTTCCAGATGATGACCAGTCTGGGCTCCCTGAAAGTGCTGGAAGTGATGTCCGAAGCCGTAAACGTCATCGCTGAAGGCGAAGTTCTGCAGCTGATGAACGTCAACGACCCTGACATCACCGAAGAAAACTACATGCGCGTTATCTACAGCAAAACCGCACGCCTGTTTGAAGCGGCTGCCCAGTGTTCCGGCATTCTGGCTGACTGTACTGAAGCACAGGAAAAAGGCCTGCAGGACTATGGCCGCTATCTGGGTACGGCATTCCAGCTGATCGATGATTTGCTGGACTACAGTGCAGACGGCGAAACGCTCGGCAAAAACGTGGGCGATGACCTGAACGAAGGTAAACCGACCCTGCCGCTGCTACATGCTATGCGCAACGGAACAGCTGACCAGGCGAAAATGATCCGTGAAGCAATTGAGCAGGGAAATGGCCGACATCTTCTGGAACCTGTACTGGAAACCATGGCTATCTGCGGATCGCTTGAATGGACGCGTCAGCGTGCGGAAGAAGAAGCAGACAAAGCCATCGAAGCGCTTCAGGTCATTCCGGACAGCCCATGGCGCGAGGCACTCATTGGTCTTGCCCACATCGCCGTTCAGCGCGACCGTTAATCCCCTTGTTTCTCCCCGCAGCGATAGCGGGGAGATTCCAGTACACTCATGAAAATTCCGCGTTCATGTAAATTCATCGGTTTAGAGACCGCATGAATAAAGCCGTGTCTTATTCTGAATATCCCTTCAAGTAACGCGAACTTTTTAGAACAAGAGGTTGAAATGGGTATAGTAACCCCGTCGTTTCAGAAGAAACGGCGTAGGTGAATCCGAACTTAAGGACGGCGTTATGGATACGAAATTTATCGACTGGCACACGGCTGATATTATTGCCGCACTGCGCAAAAGAGGCACTTCACTGGCAGCAGAGTCTCGCCGCCATGGACTGAGTTCTTCAACTCTGGCAAACGCCCTCACTCGCCCCTGGCCCAAGGGAGAGTTAATTATCGCGACGGCGCTGGATATACATCCTTGGGTGATTTGGCCTTCGCGTTACCACGATCCCATTACCCATGAATTTATCGACAGATCGCGCATGATTCGCCAGAAAAAGGCAAAAAGTGAACCGCAGGAATAATGCGTTTTTGACAGGAACAGCAACCCCCCGGTCATTGCTGGCAGGGGGCTGCCGGAACGATTACTCGCCCTTCACACGCTCGATGTTAGCACCCAGCGCGCGCAGTTTATCTTCAATACGCTCATAACCACGATCGATGTGATAGATACGATCCACGATCGTTGTGCCTTCCGCAATACATCCCGCCAGCACCAGGCTTGCAGATGCACGCAGATCGGTTGCCATCACCTGAGCACCTGAGAGTTTCTCAACGCCATGGCAAATCACGGTATTACTTTCGATCTCAGCATGCGCACCCATACGGATAAGCTCCGGTACGTGCATAAAGCGGTTCTCGAAAATGGTTTCCGTGATGAAGCCAGTGCCTTCGGCGACCAGGTTCAACAGGGTAAACTGCGCCTGCATGTCCGTAGGGAACGCCGGATGCGGCGCCGTACGCACATTGACCGCTTTTGGACGCTGGCCGTGCATATCGAGGCTGATCCAGTCTTCACCGATTTCGATATCCGCACCCGCATCACGCAGTTTTGCCAGCACCGCATCCAGAGTATCTGGCTGCGCGTTACGACAAACAATCTTACCGCCAGAAATCGCCGCAGCGACCAGGAAGGTACCGGTTTCGATACGGTCCGGCAGAACGCGATACACACCGCCGCCCAGACGCTCAACGCCTTCGATGGTGATACGATCGGTACCCTGACCGGAGATCTTCGCACCCAGCGCCACGAGGAAGTTGGCGGTATCCACAATTTCCGGTTCACGCGCGGCGTTTTCGATGATGGTGGTACCTTCTGCCAGCGTTGCCGCAGACATAATGGTAACCGTTGCGCCCACGCTCACTTTGTCCATGACAATATGCGCGCCTTTCAGACGACCATTGACGGATGCTTTAACGTAGCCTTCTTCCAGCTTGATCTCTGCGCCCAGTTTCTCCAGACCAAAGATGTGCAGGTCAACCGGACGCGCACCGATGGCGCAGCCGCCCGGCAGAGAGACCTGACCCTGACCAAAGCGCGCCACCAGCGGGCCAAGCGCCCAGATGGATGCACGCATGGTTTTCACCAGATCGTAAGGGGCTGAGAAGTTGTTCACCTTGCTGGCGTCGAGCCAGACGGAACCGTTACGCTCGACTTTCGTGCCCAGCTGGGTGAGCAGCTTCATGGTGGTGTCGATATCTTTCAGCTTCGGTACGTTCTGAATTTCTACCGGCTCTTCAGCCAGCAGCGCAGCAAAGAGGATTGGCAGCGCGGCGTTTTTTGCGCCAGAAATTGTGACTTCGCCCTGGAGACGCGTTGGCCCCTGTACACGAAATTTATCCATTGTGTGCTCTCTTATAAATTCAACCGTGCTGCGGGCCTGTCGCCCTCAGCTCAAAAACCGTTTAGTTTGCGATCGCGTGCCCATTCTTGCGGGGTGAACGCTTTAATCGACAGGGCATGGATGCGGTTATCCGCAATATATTCCATCAGCGGCGCGTACACAGCCTGCTGTTTCTTCACACGGCTCATACCGTCGAACATCTCACCCACAGCAATAACCTGGAAGTGACTGCCATCGCCAGTGACGTGGGCTTCCTGAAGGGAGAGTGCATCCATCAGCACTGTCTGGATTTCATGATTTTCCATGGGCTCTTAATCATCTGATAGTGAAAACAAGCCAAACATCTTAGAGCAAAGTGGCGTTGTCTTAAACAAGCAAAAAGCCCCGACGATGAAACTGTCAGGGCTTTAGGAAGTAACGCACTGAAAATATTAACGAGGCAGTACGTCCTGAGGGAGATTGTAGAGCTGCTCAAGGGTAACGACATTATCGCTCGCGCCGTGAAGTTTGACGCTTGTCCCCTGCTTTTTCCCCACGGCAACCAGATGGGCAAGCAGCGCAACTCCCGCCGTATCGACCCGCGTGATGTTGGTTAAGTCGATAAGCGTCACGCCCTGCATCGCTTCATGGCGCTTGTCCCACAGTGGGTTCAGCAGGTCCTGATCCAGTTCACCGGACAGCATTAATGTTTCGCCTTCACGCGACCAGCTGAGTTGCTGTGACATTACTTCTTCTCATCCAGGGTAATTTTCTGGCGAGAGATAGACTGCAGCTGCGCGGTCAGGCCATCAATGCCTTTGGTGCGCAGCAGGTCGCTCCATTCGTTCTGTTTGGTGGTGATCATGCTTACGCCTTCGGCGATCATGTCATACGCCTGCCAGTGACCGGTCTGGCTGTTTTTGCGCCACTGGAAATCCAGGCGAACCGGCGGACGACCGTTAGGATCGTTGATCGTCACACGGATAGGGACAATGGTCGCATCGCCCAGAGGCTGCTCTGGCGCAATCTGATAGGTCTGACCGTGGTACATCGCCAGCGCCTGGCCATAAGCCTGTTTCAGGTATTCACGGAACGCGGCAAAGTAGGCATCACGCTGCGCAGGGGTAGCGTCTTTGTAATAACGTCCCAGCACCAGCGCGCCAGCATATTTAATCTGCACGTAAGGCAGCAGCTCCTGGTCAACGACATCACGCAGATAATCAGGATTAGCACGAATTTTAGGCTGTTCGTTTTTAAGACGGTCGAATGTCTTCTTCGCCGCTTCGTCCATCAGTTTGTACGGGTTACTCTGATCCGCGGCGTGGGCGGCGGTAAGAGGGGCGATGACCAGCATGGCAACCATTAACAGTCGTTTAAACATGAATGACTTCTCCTGAAATTAATTCGTCGCGCCAGGTGTCGGTGCGACGTCGGTATGATCTTCGCTCTGCGCAGGGGCAGCGTCGGATTTTTTCTCATCCCCTTTACTGTTGTAAAGGAACTGACCAATCATATCCTCCAGAACCATCGCGGATTTCGTATCCTGAATGACGCTACCGTCTTTAAGGATAGTCGTTCCCAGCTCGGGGTCTTCAAAACCAACGTTAAGCGCCAGATATTGTTCGCCCAGCAGGCCGGAAGTACGGATAGAAAGGGAACTGGTGTCCGGGATATGGTTGTAACGCTCTTCGATATCCATCGCGACGCGTGGCAGATAGGTTTTTTCATCAAGCGTAATGTCAGATACGCGTCCGATCACTACGCCGCCGATGCGGACCGGTGAACGCGCCTTCAGCCCGCCGATGTTATCGAAGGTGGCATAGATGCGATACGTCGGCTCGGTGCGCACAGACGTGATATCTGCCGCTCTCAGGCAGATAAACAGCGCGGCCAGCAGCGCCAGCAGCAGGAATACACCGACCCAAATTTCATTTTTTCTCGTTTGCATGAACTCAATTCCCAAACATCAGTGCGGTGAGCACAAAATCCAGACCCAGTACGGCCAGCGACGAATGTACGACTGTACGTGTAGTTGCGCGGCTAATGCCCGCCGACGTCGGGATGGCATCGTAACCATTGAACAATGCAATCCAGGTGACCGTAATGGCAAATACCACGCTTTTAATCAGGCAGTTAACCAGATCCATTCGCAGGTCTATGGCGTCCTGCATCGCGGACCAGAAGAAACCGGCATCAATGCCTTTCCAGTGCACGCCAACCAGCGATCCGCCCCAGATACCCACGGCGACAAACAGAATAGTTAGTAACGGCAAAGAGATTACCCCAGCCCAGAAACGCGGCGAGATGACGCGACGCAGCGGATCGACTGCCATCATCTCCATGCTGGAAAGCTGCTCGGTCGCACGCATCAGGCCAATTTCAGCCGTTAATGCTGACCCGGCGCGCCCGGCGAACAACAGCGCCGCCACAACCGGGCCCAGCTCGCGCAGCAGCGAGAGCGCCACCAGCATCCCGAGGCTGGTTTCCGCGCTGTAGGTTGTCAGAACAAGATAGCCCTGCAGCCCAAGCACCATACCGATAAACAGACCGGAGACAATGATGATGAGCATTGACAGCACGGCGACATTATAAAGCTGCCGCACCAGCAGCGGTGCGTGCTTGCGGAATTCCGGCTTGCCGACCAGCGCGTTGAATAACATCAATCCGGCACGCCCGAACGTCCTGATGGTTTTTATGCCACGGTGTCCGAGAGCGGCCAACGCATTTAACAGCATGAGTGGCTTAACTCCCTATTCCCAGTAAATCGTCACGATAGTCGCCCGCCGGGTAGCGGAACGGCACAGGGCCATCGGCAATACCGTCGAGGAACTGCCGCACGCGCGGATCGCAATTTTCCTGCAGCGCCTGAGCGCTACCGTGTGCGACGATCTTTTTGTCCGCCACAATATAGGCGTAATCGGCAATGCTCAATACTTCCGGTACATCGTGAGATACCACAATGCAGGTGACGCCAAGCGCGCTGTTCAGTTCAGAGATGAGCTTCACCAGCACGCCCATCGTAATGGGGTCCTGTCCAACAAACGGTTCGTCGAACATGATTAAATCAGGTTCTAATGCAATGGCTCGCGCCAGCGCGGCGCGGCGCGCCATCCCGCCGGACAGCTCCGAAGGCATCAGCTTTGCGGCGCCCCGCAAACCGACGGCTTCGAGCTTCATCATCACCGTGCTTTTCAGCAGTTCCGGCGGCAGGCTGGTATGCTCACGCAGCGGATAGGCCACGTTATCAAAGACATTCATGTCGGTGAATAAGGCTCCCGACTGAAAGAGCATGCTCATGCGTTTGCGGACAGTATACAGGCGCGAGCGCGACATCTCCGGGATGTTTTCGCCATCAAAGAGGATTTCACCGCGATCGGGTGGGATCTGCCCACCAATGAGGCGCAACAGGGTCGTTTTACCGATCCCGGATGGCCCCATGATGGCAGTAATTTTGCCACGCGGTACGGTCAACGAAATATCATCAAATATTAATCTGTTGGCGCGAGAAAAACTCACACCGCGAACATCGACTAAATTCGCCATCGTTTGGCTCATTTATGGTTCCTTTATTACCCTGCTCACGTTAAGTCATGCCGCCTGAATCAGCCCTCAACTGCGCATTTTTACAGAATAATAGCCGTTGAGGTTAGCGAAAGCTGGCATTTGTTTTACTTTTCCGGCGCATAAAGTCAAAATTAGGAATTCGTTACGCCTCAGACTGTATGCAATCCAGCCATTCCCGTGTGATGGACCGATGAGTATACCTGAAGAAAGGACTTTTGATGCTTTTAGCAACAGCACTGTTAATAATTGGTTTACTGTTGGTAGTCTACAGTGCTGACCGTTTAGTATTTGCTGCATCTATTCTGTGTCGCCTGACGGGCGTACCGCCTGTCGTTATCGGGATGACCGTTGTCAGTGTTGGAACGTCACTTCCTGAAATCATCGTCTCTGTCTCGGCATCGCTGCATGGTCAGTTAGACCTGGCAGTAGGTACAGCGATTGGCTCTAACATCGTCAATATACTCTTGATCTTAGGCCTGGCCGCACTACTCCATCCATTTCGCGTGCATTCTGATGTTCTGCGCCGTGAATTGCCGCTAATGTTAATCGTAAGCCTGCTGGCAGGCTGCGCATTTTACGATGGTGTATTGAGCTACAGCGACGGCATTTTCCTGCTGGCGCTGGCCGTCATCTGGCTGCTGTATAGTGTTAAAATCGCCCTCCTGGCTGAGAAGCAGGGTCAGGATAGCCTCACGCGGGAGCAGGTCGCCGAACTGCCGCGAGAAGGCACGCTGCCTGTTGCCCTGCTCTGGCTTGGCGTTGCGCTGATCATCATGCCGATGGCAACGCGCATGGTCGTGGATAACGCGACGGTGCTGGCGAACTATTTCGCCATCAGTGAACTGACCATCGGTCTGACTGTGATTGCCATCGGCACCAGCCTGCCGGAGCTGGCCACGGCCATTGCGGGGGCTCGTAAAGGTGAGGATGACATTGCCATTGGGAATATCATCGGTTCTAACATTTTTAATATCGCCATTGTGATGGGCCTGCCGGCCCTGATTACGCCAGGGCCCTTTAATCCCCTGGCGTTCTCACGCGACTACGGCGTGATGTTATTGGTCAGCGTGATATTTGCCCTGCTCTGCTGGCGGCGGCAACGACAGATCGGCAAAGGCGCAGGCGCGCTGCTGACGGGTGGATTTATCGTATGGATGGCGATGCTGTACTGGCTCTCGCCTCTTCTCTCTGGGTAAACGGAAACGCATTATGTCGCAAATAGAATTGCAGCCGGGTTTTGACTTTCAGAAAGCAGGCAAAAAGGTTCTGGAGATTGAACGTGAAGGTCTGGCGCAGTTAGATCGGTACATTAATCAGGATTTTAGTCTGGCATGTGAAAAGATGTTCTACTGTGCCGGCAAAGTCGTAGTGATGGGGATGGGTAAGTCCGGCCACATTGGACGCAAAATGGCGGCAACGTATGCCAGCACCGGAACCCCGTCCTTCTTTGTACATCCGGGGGAAGCCGCGCACGGTGACCTGGGGATGGTCACGCCGCAGGATATCGTCATCGCGCTGTCCAACTCCGGTGAGTCTAATGAAATTCTGGCTCTGATCCCGGTACTGAAGCGACTGCAGGTGCCGCTTATTTGCATGACCAGCCGTCCGGAAAGTAGCATGGCGCGGGCAGCCGATATTCACCTGTGCGTGAAAGTGCCCAAGGAGGCCTGCCCGCTCGGCCTGGCGCCGACGTCCAGCACCACCGCCGCGCTGGTTATGGGTGATGCGCTTGCCGTCGCGCTACTCGAAGCCCGCGGTTTTACGCCGGAAGATTTCGCGCTTTCTCATCCGGGGGGCGCGCTGGGGCGCAAGCTGCTGCTTCGGGTAAACGATATTATGCACACCGGGGATGAGATCCCTCACGTCAGTAAAGAAGCCTCCCTGCGTGATGCGCTGTTGGAAATCACCCGCAAAAATCTGGGTATGACGGTCGTGTGCGACGATCTGATGAAAATTCAGGGGATCTTCACCGATGGCGACCTGCGCCGCGTGTTCGATATGGGTGTTGATGTCCGCACGCTCGGCATTGCCGATGTGATGACGCCGGGCGGCATCCGCGTGCGTCCGGGTACGCTGGCCGTGGATGTATTGAACCTGATGCAGTCCCGCCATATCACCTCCGTTATGGTTGCCGATGGCGACCAGTTGCTGGGTGTGGTACATATGCATGATCTGCTGCGCGCAGGCGTAGTGTAATGAAGGATAAGACAATGAGTAATGCGGGTGCATCCCTTGCAACCTGTTATGGTCCGGTCAGTACCCAGATGATGGCAAAGGCGGAAAACATTCGTCTGCTCATCCTGGATGTGGATGGAGTACTCTCCGATGGCCTGATTTACATGGGCAATAATGGTGAAGAGCTGAAAGCGTTTAACGTTCGCGACGGCTATGGTATCCGCTGTGCGCTCACTTCAGGTATCGAGGTGGCTATCATCACCGGACGAAAAGCTAAACTGGTAGAAGACCGCTGTGAAACCTTAGGAATTACCCATCTGTATCAGGGTCAATCCGATAAGATGGCGGCGTTTAATGATTTACTGGGTAAACTGGCTATCGCACCTGAAAACGTGGCCTACGTCGGGGACGATCTGATTGACTGGCACGTGATGGCTCAAGTCGGGCTAAGCATTGCCGTTGCCGATGCGCATCCGCTGCTGATCCCGCGCGCTGACTACGTTACCCATATCAACGGGGGCCGTGGTGCCGTACGTGAAGTCTGCGATCTGCTTCTGCTGGCGCAGGGCATGCTAGATGAGGCCAAAGGGCAATCGATATGAGTAAAACCAGACGCTGGATTATCATTTTGCTGTCGCTTGTCGCACTGGTCTTGATTGGCGTGAACCTTGCCGATCGCGACGATACGCAAACGGAAGTGGTCAACAATAACGATCCAACCTATAAAAGCGATCACAGCGAGACTGTGGTCTACAGCCCGGAAGGTGCGCTGAACTATCGCCTGATTGCTCAGCATGTTGAATATTTTTCAGATGATGGTATTTCGTGGTTTACCCAGCCTGTCATGACCACATTTGATAAGGATAAAGTGCCGACGTGGTCAATTAAGTCAGATCGGGCAAAACTGACAAATGACCGTATGCTTTATCTGTATGGCCATGTTGAAGTCAACGCCCTGACCGCTGACTCGCAACTGCGAAAAATTACGACGGATAATGCCCAGATTAACCTGGTAACCCAGGACGTGACCTCGCAGGATCTGGTCACACTGTATGGCACAACATTTAATTCCAGCGGTTTGAGAATGCGCGGGAACTTACGCAGCAAGAACGCCGAGCTGATTGAAAAGGTTAGAACCTCCTATGAAATTCAAAACAAACAAACTCAGCCTTAAAGTAATTATCGCCAGCGCGATGCTGGCGACCAGTCTCCCCGCGCTTGCTGTAACGGGCGATACCGACCAACCGATCCATATCGAGTCCGATACCCAGTCTCTCGATATGCAGGGCAACGTCGTCACCTTCACGGGTAACGTCGTCATGACCCAGGGCACCATCAAAATTAACGCCGACAAAGTGGTCGTGACCCGTCCGGGTGGCGAGCAGGGCAAAGAGATTATCGATGGCTATGGTAATCCGGCGACCTTCTATCAAATGCAGGACAACGGCAAGCCGGTGAAAGGCCGCGCCACGCACATGCATTATGAGCTGGCGAAGGACCTGGTCATCCTGACCGGAAACGCGTATCTGGAACAGTTGGATAGCAACATTACCGGCGACCAGATTACCTATCTGGTGAAAGAGCAAAAAATGCAGGCCTCCAGCGAGAAAGGCAAACGCGTCACGACCGTACTGGTTCCGTCGCAGCTGCAGGACAAAGGCAAAGGCCAGGCCCCGGCACAGAAGAAGAGTAACTAATTCGTTATGGCAACATTAACTGCAAAGAATCTCGCTAAGGCCTATAAGGGCCGCCGTGTCGTAGAAGATGTCAGTCTGACCGTCAACTCCGGCGAAATTGTAGGGCTGCTTGGCCCTAACGGTGCGGGTAAAACCACCACCTTCTACATGGTCGTTGGCATTGTGCCGCGCGATGCCGGCAACATTATCATTGATGATGAAGATATTAGCCTTCTGCCTCTGCACGCGCGCGCGCGTCGCGGGATCGGCTATCTGCCGCAGGAAGCCTCCATTTTCCGTCGTCTCAGCGTTTACGACAACCTGATGGCGGTCCTGCAAATTCGTAACGATCTGACCAGCGAACAGCGTCAGGATCGTGCCAACGAGCTGATGGAAGAGTTCCACATTGAGCATCTGCGCGACAGCCTTGGTCAGGCACTCTCCGGGGGTGAACGCCGTCGCGTTGAGATTGCGCGTGCGCTGGCCGCAAACCCGAAATTTATCCTTCTGGATGAACCGTTTGCTGGCGTTGACCCGATCTCGGTTATCGACATTAAACGTATCATTGAGCACCTGCGTGACAGCGGTCTTGGCGTACTGATCACCGACCATAACGTCCGTGAAACGCTGGCCGTATGTGAACGCGCGTATATTGTGAGCCAGGGCAATCTGATCGCCCACGGTACGCCGCAGCAGATCCTCGAAGACGATCATGTTAAGCGCGTCTATCTTGGGGAAGACTTCCGACTCTGATAGGGTAGAGGTAACGTAACGCCGAACCGGAGAAAAATGCTCTGAACATGAAGCAAGGTTTGCAATTAAGGCTCAGCCAACAACTGGCGATGACGCCGCAGCTACAGCAGGCAATTCGCCTGTTGCAACTGTCCACGTTAGAACTTCAGCAGGAGCTCCAGCAGGCGCTGGACAGCAACCCCCTGCTGGAACAAACCGATCTTCATGACGAGGTAGATACCCAGCAATCTCAGGATACAGAAGCGCTCGACACCGCGGATGCACTCGAACAAAAAGAGATGCCCGACGAGCTACCGCTGGATGCAAGCTGGGATGAAATTTACACCGCCGGAACCCCTTCCGGTACGCGTGCAGACTACCAGGATGATGAGCTACCGGTCTATCAGGGCGAAACCACCCAGTCGCTGCAGGATTACCTGATGTGGCAGGTGGAGCTGACTCCCTTCTCCGATACCGACCGCGCGATTGCCACGTCAATTGTCGATGCCGTTGACGACACCGGCTATTTGACCGTCACGCTGGACGATATTCTGGAAAGCATGGGCGACGACGAGATTGAGCTTGAGGAAGTTGAAGCCGTACTGAAGCGCATCCAGCGTTTCGATCCGATAGGCGTGGCCGCAAAAGATCTGCGTGACTGCCTGCTGATCCAGCTTTCTCAATTCAGCAAAGAGACGCCATGGCTCGACGAGGCGCGCTTAATCATCAGCGATCATCTGGATCTGTTGGCCAACCACGATTTCCGCTCCCTGATGCGCGTCACGCGCCTGAAAGAAGAGGTGCTGAAAGAAGCGGTGAATCTGATCCAGTCGCTCGATCCGCGCCCGGGACAGTCGATCCAGACCAGCGAGCCCGAATACGTCATTCCGGACGTACTGGTCAGAAAACATAATGACCGCTGGGTCGTTGAACTGAACTCAGACAGCATCCCTCGCCTGCAAATCAATCAGCAGTATGCCTCCATGTGCACCAGCGCGCGTAACGACTCCGACAATCAATATATTCGTAGCAATCTTCAGGAAGCGCGATGGCTGATCAAAAGTCTGGAGAGCCGAAATGATACGCTGCTACGCGTCAGCCGCTGTATTGTCGAACAGCAGCAGGCTTTCTTTGAGCAGGGCGAAGAGTATATGAAACCGATGGTGCTGGCGGATATCGCCCAGGCCGTCGAAATGCATGAATCAACCATTTCCCGTGTCACCACGCAGAAGTATCTGCACAGTCCACGCGGTATTTTTGAGCTTAAGTATTTTTTCTCCAGCCATGTGAATACCGAGGGCGGCGGTGAAGCGTCGTCAACGGCCATTCGTGCCCTGGTGAAGAAGTTGATCGCCGCGGAGAACCCCGCGAAGCCACTAAGCGACAGTAAGTTAACCACCATGCTGTCCGATCAGGGTATTATGGTGGCACGACGTACTGTTGCGAAGTATCGAGAGTCTTTATCCATTCCGCCGTCCAACCAGCGTAAACAGCTGGTCTGACACAACCGATAAGGAAGACACTATGCAGCTCAACATCACTGGACAAAACGTCGAAATTACTGAGGCTTTACGCGACTTCGTGAACGCGAAGTTTGCAAAACTCGAGCAGTATTTCGAAAGGATCAATCAGGTCTATATTGTGTTGAAAGTGGAGAAAGTGACTCATATCTCGGATGCCACCCTGCATGTTAACGGGGGTGAACTGCATGCCAGTGCGGAAGGGCAAGACATGTACGCGGCTATCGACGGCTTAATTGATAAGCTTGCACGACAGCTCAATAAACATAAAGATAAACTGAAACAACACTAATTGTCCGGGCAGTTAACGGGTGCAGGAAGGCCTGTTGTGAAACACAACAGGCCATTTGTACAGTTAGCGCTTAGGTGAAATTATGATGAACAACGATTCCGCTCTTCAACTGAGCAATGTCCTTAACCAGGAATGTACCCGCAGTGCGGTTCACTGCCAGAGCAAAAAACGTGCGCTGGAGATCATCAGTGAACTGGCTGCAAAACAGCTGGGTCTGCCGCCGCAGGTGGTGTTCGAAGCGATTCTGACCCGTGAAAAAATGGGCAGTACCGGTATCGGCAACGGCATCGCGATCCCGCACGGCAAACTGGAAGAGGATACCCTGCGTGCCGTGGGTGTGTTTGTGCAGCTTGAAACACCCATCGCTTTTGATGCCATTGATAACCAGCCCGTCGATCTCCTCTTCGCGCTGCTGGTACCTGCCGATCAGACGAAAACCCATCTGCATACGCTGTCGCTGGTCGCAAAACGTCTGGCCGATAAAACTATTTGCCGTCGACTGCGCTCGGCCCAAAGTGATGAAGAGCTCTATCAAATTATCACTGAAGCAGAAGGCAATCAGGATGATGCATAACCAGGAGATGGCCTTCACATCTGTTGTCCTGAGGAGAAACGGAACATGGTGCTGATGATTGTCAGTGGCCGTTCAGGGTCGGGGAAATCCGTTGCTCTGCGCGCGCTGGAAGACATGGGTTTTTATTGCGTCGATAACCTGCCGGTCGTGTTATTGCCTGACCTGGCCCGCACGCTTGCAGAGAGACAAACCTCTGCCGCCGTCAGTATCGACGTCCGTAACATGCCGGAATCGCCAGAGATCTTCGAACAGGCCATGAGCAACCTGCCTGACGCGTTCTCGCCTCAGCTGCTGTTCCTCGATGCAGACCGTAATACCCTGATCCGCCGCTACAGCGATACCCGTCGTTTGCACCCGCTTTCCAGTAAGAACCTCTCTCTGGAGAGTGCTATCGATGAAGAGAGCGATCTGCTGGAGCCGCTGCGTTCTCGTGCCGACCTGATTGTCGATACCTCTGAGATGTCCGTTCACGAGCTGGCGGAAATGCTACGTACCCGGCTGTTGGGTAAACGCGAGCGCGAACTGACGATTGTGTTCGAATCCTTTGGCTTCAAGCACGGTATCCCGATTGATGCGGATTATGTTTTCGACGTGCGCTTCCTGCCGAACCCGCACTGGGATCCGAAACTGCGTCCAATGACCGGTCTGGATAAACCCGTCGCGGCCTTCCTCGACAGGCACACAGAAGTTCACAATTTTATCTACCAGACGCGAAGCTACCTTGAGCTATGGTTACCTATGCTGGAGACAAACAATCGTAGCTACCTGACGGTGGCGATTGGCTGTACCGGCGGTAAACATCGTTCGGTTTATATCGCCGAACAGCTGGCCGACTATTTCCGCTCGCGCGGGAAGAACGTTCAGTCCCGTCATCGCACGCTGGAAAAACGTAAAACATGACCGTAAAACAGACCGTTGAGATCACCAATAAGCTGGGTATGCATGCACGCCCGGCGATGAAACTGTTTGAGCTGATGCAGGGTTTCGATGCGGAAGTTCTGCTGCGGAATGACGAAGGTACCGAAGCGGAGGCCAACAGCGTGATCGCTCTGCTGATGCTGGATTCCGCCAAAGGGCGCCAGATTGAAGTAGAAGCCACCGGTCCTCAGGAAGAGGAAGCGCTGGCGGCGGTGATTGCCCTGTTTAACGCTGGCTTTGACGAAGACTAACGTTCACCCATTCGGCGGGTGGCGCTGCGCTTACCCGCCCTACATAAGATTATTACGCTGCATAAACCCCTCTCCGCCGAGCTGATTCATCTGGCGCAAAATCCACGCCTGACGGCTTCGCACGTAACCTGATGGAGCACTGGCTTTAAAGCGGATAGGATTCGGTAAAACAGCGGCCAATAGCGCTGCTTCTGACATGCTCAGACGGCTGGCCGGCTTATTGAAATACCGCTGTGCGGCAGCTTCCACGCCAAAAATACCGTCGCCAAACTCAGCCACATTGAGATAGACGGTCAGAATACGTTTTTTGCTCCAGACCGTTTCCATCCCCAGAGTTAACCCCGCTTCCAGCCCTTTTCGCACCCAGCTTCGACCATCCCACAGAAACAGATTTTTGGCCGTCTGCTGCGACAAGGTCGACGCACCACGCACGCGGTTTTCATGACGTTCGTTATGCGCCAGCGCCTTCTCAATCGCGGCCACATCGAACCCCCAGTGCTCCGGGAATTTCTGATCCTCCGCCGCGATGACCGCCAGCCCCATGAACGGAGAGATCTCATCCATGCTTACCCAGTCGGAATGGGCAACATAGCCGAAATCGCCGCTGAGCCACGCGCCGAACTGACGCTCAACCATCACGGCGGAGAACGGGACCGGCATAATGCTGAACAGGGCGAGTCCACCGCCCCAAAACACCGCCAGCACCAGAACGATGCGTAACAGGGTACGTTTTACCCACACGCCAGCACCGGATTTACGACTCATTCAGCCAGCACCAGCACGCGGGCGACCAGTTTTTCGATCCCCATAGCCGCTTCTGCAATATTCTGCGCCAGCATATATGCTGGCGTAGTAACAATTTTGTTCTCTTCATCAACCACAATGTCATCAACCGGGCACGGAACGTGTTCGCCCCCCATTTCCTCGACGATCTCTGCGGTATCAATATCCGTCCCGATAGTCAGGCGCAGCGGGAAATCAAAAATCCTGGGCAGCATTGCCGGCGCGATGCAGATAAAGCCCTGCGGTTTTCCTGACGCATGCATGGCCTGCGACAGCGCTTTAAGATGAGGATCTATCTGACACTCCGCCCCCTGCGCAGCAAAGGTACTGAGATTTTTGGCCGCGCCAAACCCACCCGGCACAATGAGCGCATCAAGCTCTGTAGGGTCTGCCTGAATAAGAGGATGGATATCACCTCGCGCAATACGCGCGGCTTCAATCAGTACATTTCGGGTTTCCGCCATCGGCTCACCGGTCAGGTGATTAATCACATCCGCCTGATTTTTGTCTGGCGCAAAACAAATAACCTCTGCGCCCTGCTTAGCCAGGGCCAGCAGCGTGATTACGGCTTCGTGTATCTCAGAACCATCGTAAACACCGCATCCGCTCAGCACGACACCAATCTTTTTCATCATGACAATCCTTTTCTGCAACTTGCTGAAGCACATTAATAATTTTGATTAAAACGCTATGCTTCACACATTTCACTGATTCATGTAACAAACCATTTAAGATTTGCTATCTTATCTGCGTGCGGCCTAAATTTTTCAGGCAGCGCCCTTTCGAAAATAACGTTTAAAAACAGGCGCAGCCACGATTTCCCTGGTGTTGGCGCAGTATTCGCGCACCCCGGTTAATCCGGGGTCATTTTTTTCTGGCGTCAACCCAGGCTTTAAGCACCGCCACATCGTTTTGCCACTCTTGTTTCATCTCTTCAACCCAATCACTCACGTTATCTTCCCATGCAGGTAAATCAGGCGACTGAATCTGCTGCCCCAACTGCTGCAGGTGGCGTAGGCCAACCGAGCCGGCTGCACCTTTAATTTTATGTCCTTCTTCCACGATGCCCTTCTGGTCACGAGCCGTCAGGTTTGATTCCAGCACGCTCAGATAACCCGGCATCATTTTTTCGAACACCGCCAGACCATCAGTAATCAGTTTCGGGCCTACCAGATCGATGTACTGCTCCAGCATCGCGGTATCGAGTATCGTTTGGGCTTTTGCGCTATCAACAGACGTCATGGTGCTCTCCTCTTCATCACGGGTATCCCAGAACTTCTTAATCATGGCGGTCAGAGCAGGCACCGCCAGCGGCTTGCTGAGTACATCGTCCATACCGGCATCGAGATACTCTTTTTTATCTTTCAGCACGTTCGCCGTCAGCGCCACCAGCGGCGGCAGTTCGTCGGCCGCGTACTGACGCGTCAGCTCACGCGAGATATCCAGCCCGGTCATATCCGGTAACTGAATATCCAGCAGGACAAGATCGTATTCGCCCGGTTTAAACATCTCCAGCGCGGCCTTACCGGTCATCGCGACATCCACGCTGTTGCCCAGTTTTTCAAGCACGGAGCGCGCCACAATCACGTTCAGTTCAATGTCTTCCACTAGCAGAACGTGCAGCGCAGGCAGCGGCATGTCGTCGTTTTCAAAGGTATCCTCAACCTCCTCCGCCACCGCCGGCGCATGGACCGTCAGCGTGAAGGTTGACCCTTTACCCGGCTGACTGGCAACGGTGATATCGCCCCCCATGCTTTTCGCCAGCCGTTTAGAGACCGCCAGGCCAATGCCCGTTCCGGTTGCCGGTTTCCCGCCGTTGCTGTCCTTAACCTGGTAGTACATCGCGAAAATTTTGTCCTGCTCCTCCAGCGGAATACCCATCCCGGAGTCCTCCACCTCGAAGTGCAGCATATCGCCGTCGTCATACCGGATGCGCACCGCTACCTGCCCCTTCTGGGTAAATTTCACCGCGTTGCTGATAAGGTTCCACAGGATCTGGCGCAGACGCGTGCCGTCAGTCACCACTTTATGCGGCAGCGGCAGGGCTGGCTCCATGACAAAACGCAGTCCCTTCTGCTGCGCCTGCAAGCCGGACAGGTTTTCGAGATCGGCAAGGAAGCTGGTGAAATCAACAGGCTGATTATCAAGCTGAACTTTACGGCGCTCCATCTTATCCATATCAATAATATCGTTGAAGATATTACCCAGCGTGACCGCTGAGACATGGATAGTCTTGAGGTATTTTTCCTGCTCTGCGGTCAGGTCGGTATCCAGCAGAATACGGCTCAGCCCGACAATGCCATTAAGCGGCGTACGCAGCTCGTGGCTGATGGTGGAGATAAAGGTAGTCTTGTCGCGGCTGGCGCGCTCCAGGGCGTCCTGATAGCGCTTACGCTCGGTGATATCGCGGCCAAAGCCCATCAGGCCGTGGCGTTTCCCCACGCGGTCATAGTAGGGAACCTTACGGATCTCAAAGCAGGCTTTGCGTCCGTCCGGATAATCCAGCCACTGTTCATAGGTCAGCGAGACGTTATGGCGGAATACTTTTTCGTCCGTCTCCATGACCTTGGCCGCAGCCTCTTCAGAGTAAACGTCCTGCGGCTTCAGGTTAATTAGTTGCTTCTCGCTTTTCCCGGTGAGCAACTCCATTGCCCGGTTACAGCCGGAAAACTCTTTATCTTCATTACGGTAAAACACCAGATCCGGCGAAGCATCGAGGAACGACCGCAGGAAAGAGGATTGCTGCTCAAGCTGGATCTGCGTGACCTCGCGCTCTTTCATTTCGATTTTCAGCTGCTCCAGCGTGGCCTGACGCTCGGCTTCCGCCTTTTCACGATCTGAAATCTCCTGGTTCAACTGCGCAATGTTGTCTTTGAGCTGGACGTTAAGCTTCAGGTCGCGCTCGCGCATCTCTTCCAGTTTATCGACTAGTTTTGACAAACGCTGACGGGACTCTTCCAGCTGTTCAACCACCACGGAAAGGAAATAGACCGCCCAGGGAGTAATGAGCAAGCCAAAGAAGATGGAGCGGATGACGTCGATACTCTCGACCTGACCATGCAGAACCATGGTGACGGCCATTTGCACAACAATGGCCAGAACGACCAGCGCCAGCGCAAGCAGCATGGAGAAACGCACCAGCCCAAGCTTCATCATCAGGTCGACGTAATACTGAGCAAGCATTCGAATTTGCTTCATAGGGGATCCCTTCACGACGTTATCGCTCAATAATACTCAAATTCAGGGCGAGGCGTTGAAGGTTGTGAGAAAAAGTGCGGGGTGAAACAGGAGATTAGCCTCGCTCCCGGATAACCGGAAGCGAGGAGAGGTGAATCAGGAGCGCTTCAACAGCAGCCAGAGGCTGATCAGGAGGAAGCTGGCGCTTGACAGAAGCGCACCGATAATCGGCGGAATGCCATAAACCAGCGTCAGCGGACCGAAGATCTGATCGAGCACGTAGAACACAAAGCCGAAACTGATACCGGTCACGACGCGTACCCCCATCGGCACGCTGCGCAACGGGCCGAAGATAAACGACAGCGCCATCAGCATCATCACCGCCACGGACATCGGCTGGAAGATTTTGCTCCACATGTTGAGCTGATAACGCCCGGCATCCTGCCCGCTCGACTTCAGGTATTTCACATAGTTGTGTAAACCACTGATGGAGAGCGCATCAGGATCCAGCGCCACGACCCCGAGCTTATCGGGCGTGAGCTTGGTCTTCCACGTACCGGTCACCGTCTGAGAACCGGTGATCTGTTTCGGATCCGTCAGGTCAGACTCATCGACCTGGGACAAACGCCACTGTTTATGTTCGGCGTCAAATTTCGCCGAAGAGGCGTGGCGGACAGACTCCAGACGACGCTGGTCATCGAAAGCATAGATGCTCACCCCACCCAGTTCATCATTCCCCTTCACCCGTTCGATGTAGACGAAGTTTTTACCGTCTTTCGCCCATAAACCTTGTTGAGTCGAAAGCAGTGAGCCACCGTACATTGCCTGAGCACGGTAGTTACGCGCCATCTGTTCGCCCTGCGGCGCGACCCACTCGCCAATCGCCATGGTTAACAGCACCAGTGGGATCGCGGTTTTCATCACCGACAGCGCGACCTGCATGCGGGTAAAACCCGAGGCCTGCATAACGACCAGCTCACTGCGCTGCGCCAGCATTCCCAGCCCCAGCAGCGCCCCCAGCAGGGCCGCCATTGGGAAGAAAATCTGCACATCTTTCGGTACGCTGAGCAAGGTATACATCCCCGCGCCCAGCGCGTCATAGCTTCCCTGCCCGGCTTTTTTCAGCTGATCGACAAATTTGATAATGCCGGAGAGCGACACCAGCATGAACAACGTCATCATGATGGTGGTAAAAATCGTTTTACCGATATAGCGATCAAGAACGCCAAACGCCTGCATTAGATGGCTCCTTTACGCGAGAGTCGGGCACGTATGCGGCGCACAGGCACCGTATCCCACAGGTTTAATCCCAGCGCCAGTAAGATGTACAGGCTGTTGACGAACCATGTCCAGACCATAGGGTCCAGCTTACCCTTCGCGCCGTTAGAACGAATCGAGGTTTGCAGCAGGAAATAGATCAGGTAAAGCAGCATCGCCGGCAGCATAGAGAGCACGCGTCCCTGCCGCGGGTTAACCACGCTCAGCGGAACGACAATCAGCGCCATCATAAACACGGTGAATACAAGCGTAATACGCCAGTGGAACTCAGCACGCGCTCTGTCGGTATCGGTATTCCAGAGGGTTCGCATGTCCATTTGCTCGGTATCCGTTGGATCAAGCGCCACAGTCTGATGGCCGATAATAGCCTGATAATTCTGGAAATCCGTAATACGGAAGTCGCGCAGCATCGCGGTGCCTTCGAAACGGGTGCCTTTGTTCAGCGTCACGATCTGAGAACCATCTTTGCGCTGAGCAAGCTGACCGGAGTCTGCAACCACCACTGACGGACGCGCGTTACCTTTGGGACGTAATTGCGCCAGGAATACGTCGTTGAATTTACTGCCGTCAACGCTCTCAATAAACAGCACGGAGTTGCCGTCGGTCGCCTGCTGGAACTGTCCCTGGGCTAAGGCCGCCATGCCAGGGTTTGCTTTCGCTTCGGCCAGCACTTCGTCCTGATGACGGGAAGACATGGGGCCCGCCCACATCACATTCACCGCCGCAACAATACCCGTGAACAGCGCCAGTATCATGGCCGCTTTCACCAGTACCGCTTTGCTCAGGCCACAGGCATGCATCACCGTGATTTCACTCTCGGTGTAGAGTTTCCCAAGCGTCATAAGCAGACCAAGGAAAAGACTTAGCGGCAGGATGAGCTGCGCCATTTCCGGGATCCCTAAACCAAGCAGGGAAAGCACCAGATTTGTTGGAATTTCGCCGTCAACGGCCGCACCGAGGATCTTAACCAGCTTCTGACAGAAAAAAATCAGCAGCAGGATGAAGAGGATCGCCAGTTGGCTTTTGAGCGTCTCCCGCACCAGATATCTTATGATTATCACTTTAAATACGCCCGTAAAAACCCGTCTCTTTGCAGGAATTTCGCTTGTTTCATGGCTTAAACGTCATTTATTCTCTTGAGTCGTCGAAATCATCGCTAAGATTAAAACATCCGGCGGATTCACGCTTCAGGACTTTTTCTGACGTGTCGAAACCGTAGTAACGTAAGATTAACACGAAGTCACCACAACAGCGGACATGAGTTACGAAAGGTTTCAATTCTATCCGTAGCTGCCGCCGTTGTCTTTAAGATTCAGGAGCGTAGTGCATGGAGTTCAGTGTAAAAAGCGGTAGCCCGGAGAAACAGCGGAGTGCCTGCATCGTTGTGGGCGTCTTTGAACCACGCCGACTCTCCCCGATCGCCGAGCAACTCGATAAAATCAGTGACGGCTATATTAGCGCCCTGCTGCGCCGTGGCGAACTGGAAGGCAAACCTGGGCAGACGCTGTTACTGCACCATGTTCCGAACGTACTATCAGAGCGTATTCTGCTGATTGGCTGCGGCAAAGAACGCGAGCTGGATGAACGTCAGTATAAGCAGGTGATTCAGAAAACAATCAATACGCTGAATGATACCGGCTCAATGGAAGCCGTCTGCTTCCTGACCGAGCTGCACGTCAAAGGACGTAACACCTACTGGAAAGTGCGTCAGGCGGTTGAAACGGCAAAAGAGAGCCTGTACAGCTTCGATCAGTTGAAGACTAATAAAAGCGAGCCGCGTCGTCCGCTGCGTAAAATGGTCTTTAACGTGCCAACACGTCGCGAGCTGACCAGCGGCGAACGCGCGATCCAGCACGGTCTGGCGATCGCAGCCGGCATTAAAGCGGCCAAAGATCTCGGCAACATGCCGCCTAACATCTGTAACGCGGCATACCTGGCCTCTCAGGCGCGTCAGTTGGCCGACGCCTACAGCAAAAACGTCATTACCCGCGTCATCGGCGAACAGCAGATGAAAGAGCTGGGGATGCACTCTTACCTGGCGGTCGGTAACGGCTCGCAGAACGAATCCCTGATGTCCGTCATCGAGTACAAAGGCAATCCGTCCGAAGACGCGCGTCCCATCGTACTGGTCGGTAAAGGCCTGACCTTCGACTCCGGCGGTATCTCCATCAAGCCTGCCGAGGGCATGGATGAGATGAAGTACGACATGTGCGGTGCGGCGGCGGTTTACGGCGTGATGCGCATGGTCGCGGAACTTCAGTTGCCCATCAACGTGATCGGCGTTCTGGCGGGCTGTGAAAACATGCCTGGCGGACGCGCCTATCGTCCGGGTGACGTTCTGACCACCATGTCCGGCCAGACCGTTGAAGTGCTGAACACCGACGCCGAAGGTCGTCTGGTACTGTGTGACGTGCTGACCTACGTTGAGCGCTTCGAGCCTGAAGCAGTGATTGACGTCGCCACGCTCACCGGCGCCTGTGTGATTGCGCTGGGCCACCACATTACCGGCCTGATGTCGAACCACAATCCGCTGGCGCACGAGCTGATTGGTGCCTCAGAGCAGGCCGGGGACCGCGCATGGCGTCTGCCGCTGGGTGACGAGTATCAGGAGCAGCTGGAGTCTAACTTCGCGGATATGGCGAACATTGGCGGGCGTCCTGGCGGTGCAATCACCGCGGGCTGCTTCCTGGCACGTTTCACCCGCAAGTACAACTGGGCGCACCTGGATATCGCAGGCACCGCATGGCGCTCCGGTAAGGCCAAAGGCGCAACCGGTCGTCCGGTGGCCCTGCTGTCGCAGTTCCTGCTCAATCGCGCCGGATTTAACGGCGACGAGTAATGTACAACGCCGGGTGGCGGCTTCGCCTTACCCGGCTTTGCTTTGAATCCAAAACAAGAACCCCCATATATGAAGAATGCAACGTTCTACCTTCTGGACAACGACACCCATCAGGATGGCCTTAGCGCCGTCGAACAGCTGGTGTGTGAAATTGCCGCAGAACGTTGGCGCGCAGGTAAACGCGTACTGATTGCCTGTGAAGATGAACAGCAGGCGATTCGCCTGGATGAAGCGCTGTGGGCTCGCCCGCCGGAGAGTTTTGTGCCGCATAATCTGTCGGGCGAAGGCCCACGCGGCGGTGCACCAGTTGAAATAGCCTGGCCGCAAAAGCGCAACAGCAGCGCGCGCGATATTCTGATTAGCCTGCGGATAGATTTTGCAGATTTTGCCACCGCTTTCACAGAAGTGGTAGACTTTGTCCCTAACGAAGAATCTTTGAAACAACTGGCGCGCGAACGCTATAAAGCGTACCGCCTGGCTGGTTTTAACCTGAATACGGCAACCTGGAAATAATGGAAAAGACATATAACCCACGCGATATCGAACAGCCGCTTTACGAGCACTGGGAACAGCAGGGCTATTTCAAGCCTAACGGCGACGAAAGCAAAGAGTCATTCTGCATCATGATCCCGCCGCCGAACGTCACCGGCAGTTTGCATATGGGTCATGCTTTCCAGCAGACCATCATGGACACCATGATCCGCTACCAGCGCATGCAGGGCAAAAACACCCTGTGGCAGGCGGGGACTGACCACGCGGGTATCGCGACCCAGATGGTGGTTGAGCGTAAAATTGCCGCTGAAGAAGGAAAAACCCGCCACGACTACGGTCGCGACGCTTTTATCGACAAAATCTGGCAGTGGAAAGCGGAATCTGGCGGCACCATTACCCGTCAGATGCGTCGTCTCGGCAACTCCGTGGACTGGGAGCGCGAGCGCTTCACCATGGATGAAGGCCTCTCTAACGCCGTGAAAGAAGTCTTCGTTCGCCTGTACAAAGAAGACCTGATTTACCGTGGCAAGCGCCTGGTAAACTGGGACCCGAAACTGCGTACCGCCATCTCCGACCTGGAAGTGGAAAACCGCGAGTCTAAAGGCTCCATGTGGCACATCCGCTATCCGCTGGCCGACGGTGCAAAAACTGCCGACGGTAAAGATTACCTGGTGGTCGCGACCACCCGTCCGGAAACCCTCCTGGGCGATACCGGCGTGGCCGTTAACCCGGAAGATCCGCGTTATAAAGACCTGATCGGCAAATTCGTGGTGCTGCCGCTTGTAAACCGCCGTATTCCAATTGTGGGCGACGAGCACGCCGACATGGAAAAAGGCACCGGCTGCGTAAAAATCACCCCGGCACACGACTTCAACGACTATGAAGTGGGTCGTCGCCACGCCCTGCCAATGATCAACATTCTGACCTTCGACGGCGATATCCGCGAAAGCGCAGAGGTGTACGATACCAAAGGCAACGAATCCGACGTTTATTCCAGCGACATCCCGGCTGAGTTCCAGAAGCTGGAGCGTTTTGCTGCGCGTAAAGCCATCGTGGCAGCCGTTGATGCGCTTGGCCTGCTGGAAGAGATCAAACCTCACGATCTGACCGTGCCGTACGGCGACCGTGGCGGCGTGGTTATCGAGCCCATGCTGACCGACCAGTGGTACGTGCGTGCCGACGTGCTGGCGAAACCGGCTGTTGAAGCGGTTGAAAACGGCAGCATTCAGTTCGTGCCGAAACAGTACGAAAACATGTACTTCTCCTGGATGCGCGACATTCAGGACTGGTGTATCTCCCGTCAGCTGTGGTGGGGTCACCGTATCCCGGCCTGGTACGACAACGAAGGCAACGTCTACGTTGGCCGTACGGAAGACGAAGTCCGTCAGGAAAACAACCTGAGTGCGGACGTTGCGCTGCGTCAGGACGAAGACGTGCTGGATACCTGGTTCTCCTCCGCGCTGTGGACCTTCTCCACCCTCGGCTGGCCAGAAAACACCGACGCGCTGCGTCAGTTCCACCCAACCAGCGTGATGGTGTCCGGCTTCGACATTATCTTCTTCTGGATTGCCCGCATGATCATGATGACCATGCACTTCATCAAAGACGAAGACGGCAAGCCGCAGGTTCCGTTCCATACCGTCTACATGACCGGTCTGATCCGCGACGACGAAGGCCAGAAGATGTCCAAGTCCAAGGGGAACGTTATTGACCCGCTGGATATGGTTGACGGTATCTCTCTGGAAGATCTGCTGGAAAAACGTACCGGCAACATGATGCAGCCGCAGCTGGCTGAGAAAATCCGCAAGCGCACCGAGAAGCAGTTCCCGAACGGGATTGAGTCTCACGGTACCGACGCCCTGCGCTTCACCCTGGCAGCACTCGCTTCTACAGGCCGTGACATCAACTGGGACATGAAGCGTCTGGAAGGTTACCGTAACTTCTGTAACAAGCTGTGGAACGCCAGCCGCTTCGTGCTGATGAACACCGAAGATCAGGATTGCGGCTTCAACGGCGGCGAAATGACGCTGTCTCTGGCAGACCGCTGGATCCTGGCGGAATTCAACCAGACGGTTAAAGCGTTCCGCGAGGCGCTGGACAGCTACCGCTTCGATATCGCGGCGGGCATTCTGTATGAATTCACCTGGAACCAGTTCTGCGACTGGTATCTGGAGCTGGCGAAGCCGGTGATGAACGGCGGTACTGAGGCGGAACTGCGCGGCACGCGCAACACGCTGATTACCGTTCTGGAAGGCCTGCTGCGCCTGGCGCATCCGGTTATTCCATTCATTACCGAAACCATCTGGCAGCGCGTGAAGGTGATTGCAGGCATCAACGCCGATACCATCATGCTGCAGCCGTTCCCGGAATTCGATGCGGCCAAGGTTGATGAAGCGGCGTCCGCGGATACCGAGTGGCTGAAACAGGCGATCGTTGCGGTACGTAACATCCGTGCTGAAATGAACATCGCTCCTGGCAAACCGCTGGAGCTGCTGCTGCGTGGCTGCAGCGAAGCGGCCGTTCGTCGCGTCACCGAGAACAACACTTTCCTGAAAACCATGGCGCGTCTGGAAAGCATCACCGTGCTGCCTGCGGATGACAAAGGTCCGGTTTCCGTGACCAAAATCATCGACGGTGCCGAGCTGCTGATACCAATGGCGGGCCTGATCGACAAAGACGCCGAGCTGGCTCGTCTGGCGAAAGAAGTGGCGAAAGTCGACGTGGAAATTGGCAAAATCGAAAGCAAGCTGGCGAACGAAGGCTTTGTGGCCCGCGCGCCGGAAGCGGTCATCGCGAAAGAGCGTGAGCGTCTGGTTGCTTTCGCCGATGCGAAGACCAAACTGATCGAGCAGCAGGCGGTTATCGCAGCCCTGTAATGCTTTTACCCCTTGCGCTTCAGGGCGTAAGGGGTAACCTTCCTGAAAACTCCTCGCTTGCACTCCCCTTTCTGCGGTGCTATTAACAGCAGCTATGTGTCAATTTTTGTAATGAGTAATGCTATGAGCGTGATTACCCCCGTCGCGACGACGATGCGTCGGATCGCTGTGCAGGATAACCCGGCTATCGCCGCCGTTATCCGCACCGTTTCTGCCGAATATGGCCTGACGGCTGACAAAGGCTACACGGTTGCTGACCCGAATCTGGACGAGCTTTACCAGCTCTACAGCCAGCCAGGGCATGCCTACTGGGTAATCGAACAGAATGACCAGGTTGTGGGCGGTGGCGGCGTGGCTCCCCTCAGCTGCAGCGAGCCGGATATCTGCGAACTTCAGAAAATGTATTTTCTGCCAACAGCGCGCGGGCAAGGCCTGGCGAAAAAGCTGGCGCTAATTGCTCTGGACCACGCGCGCACTCAGGGTTTTAAACGCTGTTACCTCGAAACCACCGCTTTCCTCAAAGAGGCCATCGGCCTGTATGAACATCTGGGCTTTGAGCATATTGATGCACCGCTGGGCTGTACCGGCCACGTTGATTGCGAAGTCAGAATGCTGAAAAGTCTGTAAGTTTTGTTCCTGCCCTCTTCTGTTAAGCGGCTGTAAACTGAATGCTCTACACTCTCAGTTCACACCACAACGGGGGAAACACGATGTCGAAGATAAAAAGCTACGCCGCACCGCAGGCGGGTGCAGAACTTGAGCTGTACGAGTACGATGCGGGCGAACTAAAAGCAGAAGACGTCGAAGTACAGGTTGATTACTGTGGGATCTGTCACTCGGATCTCTCGATGATCGACAACGAATGGGGCTTCTCGAGCTATCCGCTGGTTGCCGGGCACGAAGTTATTGGCCGCGTCGTAGCGCTCGGTAGCGCCGCGCAGGACAAAGGGCTGAAAGTGGGCCAGCGCGTGGGCATTGGCTGGACGGCACGCAGCTGTGGCCACTGCGACGCCTGTATCAGCGGTAATCAGATCAACTGCCTCGAAGGCGCCGTTCCCACCATTCTGAACAAAGGCGGTTTTGCCGACAAACTTCGCGCCGACTGGCAATGGGTGATCCCGCTGCCGGAGAGCATTGATATCGAATCAGCCGGTCCGCTGCTGTGCGGCGGTATCACCGTCTTCAAACCCCTGCTGATGCACCATGTCACCGCCACCAGCCGCGTGGGCGTCATTGGTATTGGCGGCCTGGGGCATATCGCCATCAAGCTGCTGCACGCAATGGGCTGTGAAGTCACTGCGTTCAGCTCGAACCCGGCGAAAGAGAAAGAAGTGCTGGCGATGGGTGCGGACAAGGTGGTGAACAGCCGCGATCCTGACGCGCTGAAAGCGCTGGCTGGGCAGTTTGATCTGATCATCAACACCGTCAACGTGGATCTCGACTGGCAGCCGTACTTTGAGGCGCTGGCCTACGGCGGTAACTTCCACACCGTAGGTGCCGTGATGAAACCGCTGCCGGTTCCGGCGTTTACCCTGATCGGCGGCGCTCGCAGCATCTCAGGCTCCGCGACCGGTACGCCGTATGAGTTGCGCAAGCTGATGAAGTTTGCCGGACGCACCAAAGTGGCGCCGACCACCGAACTCTATCCAATGTCGAAAATCAACGAAGCGATCCAGCACGTGCGCGACGGCAAAGCCCGCTACCGCGTGGTATTGAAAGCGGATTTTTGATGTGACATTGCCGGGGAATGTGCGGCCTGATGCCCTCTCCCCAACCCTCTCCCACCGGGAGAGGGCGCAAACACTAAAAACGGTAACGGGTGTTACCGTTTTGCTTCTTCCATGGCTTTAAACACCTCAGCCACCGCGACCGCACCCGGGTCCATTACTCCATCCAGATTCTCTTTATTCACATACGATGAGCGCCCCGCACCGGCTCTCTCCATTTTCGCCGTTGCCTCTGCCCCCTGCAGTGCCGCCTGCGCCGCTGACTGAAGATCTTTTTTCTGCAACGCCTCCAACGCCGGCTGCAGCGCGTCGATCAGCGTGCGATCGCCGAGATCTGCCCCACCGTACTGCTTCATCTGCGCAAGTCCGCTGAGCAATGCCTCGGGTAGCGGCTGACCATCGTGAAGCTTTTGACCGGCCGCGGTAAAGAAGATCGACATCAGCACCCCGCTCGATCCGCCCATTACCGTGGCCAGCCGCTCGCCCACCAGCAACAGCAGCGTCGATACGTTATCAAGCGGGAGTTTGTGTTCTTCCAGACGCTGCGCAATATCCCGCGCGCCTTGCGCAAAGGTTGAGCCGGTATCGCCATCGCCCACTTTGGCATCCAGCGCGTTCAGTCGGTTTTCCAGCTGGAGTAGCGTGTTCGTCACCGAGGAGACGTACTCGCCCACCCGCAGATTGTCCGACGGGGTGTATTCCACGCGATCGTGAATGGCGCTATGCGCCACGGTGCGCAGCGGCGCAAACGCCACGGGCTTCTGCCAGCCCAGCGTTTCGACCTCGGCGTGAATCGCTTTTTCGAAGAAATCATTGAGCTTCAGCAGCGTCAGAGAAAAGCCCTTCATGTCCAGCGCGCTCACCAGCGGCGCGGGGCCTATCAGGTACGCGATCTCCTCTTTCAGCGCCGAATGCGCCAGCTCTTTGGTCAGCAGCGCCATCTCCAGCGCCGATACGCCGCCGAGATTGTTAATCAATACTGCAAAGCGCCCTTCTCCCGCCTGCGCGCGTAACGGCGTCACCAGCGTGTCGATAATGGCTTTGCTATTCTGCGTATCCACGACGGAAGCACCGGGCTCGCCGTGAATGCCGAGGCCCAGCTCGACATGACCCTGCTTAATGCGCCCCTCTTCCTCGTCGCTGCCCGGCAGGTTGCACGTTTGCATCGCCACGCCCAGGCTCCAGAGGTTATCGCAGGCCTGTTGCGCAATATCCCGCACCTCACTCAACGATTTCCCGTGCTCCGCCGCATAGCCCGCAATCTTATGTACCAGTGCCGTACCGGCAATACCGCGCGGCTGTTTGTTATCCGGCAGCGCGATATCGTCCGCCACGATCACCATCTCCACCTTCAGGCCGTAGCGTTTGGCCTTTTCTGCCGCCAGACCAAAGTTCAGGCGATCGCCGGTGTAGTTTTTGACGATCAGCAGACAGCCGCGATCGCCCGTGACCGCCACAATGGCATTCAGCACCGCATCCACGCTCGGCGAGGCGAACAGATCGCCACACACTGCCGCCGTCAGCATCCCTTTGCCGACAAACCCGGCGTGTGCGGGCTCGTGGCCTGAGCCGCCGCCGGAGATCACCGCCACGCGGCTTTTGTCCCAGTCGCCGCGTGCGACGATCCTGATGGCCGGATCGATATCAAGCTTGACGAGATTTGCGTGTGGTGCAGAAAGCAGTATGCCTTCAATGGCATCGTTGACCAGCTGTTTGCGATCGTTAAAGAAGAATCTGGACATAGTTTCCCACTATTTTGTGAACCGTATGCAAAAGCATAGTCCGCGCTGGATAATGCGCCGCAAAGTCAGGAATTTACTCAACCAAATTGCTATCAGGTTGCCTATACTCCACCCAGGACAAAGAGAGGAAGCGCATCATGAGTACACCATTGTTAATTGCCCGGACGCTGGAAAAAGAGCTGTATTTACTGCCCGCGATGGCGAACCGCCACGGTCTGATCACCGGAGCGACAGGAACGGGGAAAACCGTCACCCTGCAGAAGCTGGCTGAGTCGCTTTCAGCGATTGGCGTACCGGTCTTTATGGCTGACGTGAAAGGGGATTTAACCGGTGTGGCTCAGGAAGGGACGGCCTCAGAAAAATTGCTCGAACGGCTGAAGAATATTGGCATCACGGACTGGACGCCGCACGGTAATCCGGTGGTCGTGTGGGATATCTTTGGTGAGAAAGGCCACCCGGTGCGCGCCACCGTCTCCGATCTCGGCCCGCTGCTGCTGGCCCGTCTGCTTAACCTCAACGACGTGCAGTCCGGCGTGCTGAATATTATCTTCCGCATTGCCGACGATCAGGGACTGCTGCTGCTTGATTTCAAAGATCTGCGCGCCATTACGCAGTACATCGGCGATAACGCCAAATCCTTCCAGAACCAGTACGGCAATATCAGCAGCGCCTCGGTGGGTGCCATCCAGCGTGGGTTGCTGACCCTGGAGCAACAGGGCGCCGAGCACTTCTTCGGCGAGCCGATGCTGGATATCAAAGACTGGATGCGCACCGACAGCAGCGGCAAAGGCATCATCAATATTCTGAGCTCCGAGAAGCTCTACCAGATGCCAAAGCTCTACGCCGCCAGCCTGCTGTGGATGCTCTCTGAGCTCTACGAACAATTACCCGAAGCGGGCGATCTGGAAAAACCGAAGCTGGTCTTTTTCTTTGACGAAGCGCACCTGCTGTTTAACGACGCGCCGCAGGTATTACTGGATAAGATTGAACAGGTCATTCGCCTGATCCGCTCCAAAGGCGTTGGCGTCTGGTTTGTCTCGCAAAACCCGTCGGATATCCCGGATAACGTGCTCGGCCAGCTCGGTAACCGCGTGCAGCACGCTCTGCGCGCCTTTACGCCGAAGGATCAAAAAGCGGTAAAAGCCGCCGCACAAACCATGCGCGCCAATCCTGCCTTTGATACCGAAGCGGCGATTCAGGCGTTAGGCACCGGTGAAGCGCTGATCTCGTTCCTTGATACGAAGGGCAGCCCTTCCGTTGTGGAACGCGCCATGGTGATCGCGCCCTGCTCGCGCATGGGGCCTGTTACCGACGATGAACGTAACGAACTGATTAACCACTCTCCGGTTTACGGGAAGTACGAAGACGAGGTGGATCGCGAGTCCGCGTTCGAGATGCTGCAAAAAGGGGTGCAGGCGACAACCGAATCGCAGGATGCGCCAGCCGCTAAAGGGCAGTCTGTCGGCGTGGATGACGGTATTCTCGGAGGGCTCAAAGACATCCTGTTCGGCAGCACCGGGCCGCGCGGCGGCAAGCGCGACGGCGTGGTACAGACCATGGCGAAAAGCGCGGCGCGGCAGGTCACCAATCAGATAGTGCGCGGCATGCTGGGAAGTCTGTTAGGCGGGCGTCGCCGGTAGACGGGGAACCCACCGACGGCCAAGTGCTGAGCCCTGTACGCCGTACTCCTGCAGATAGCGGTCGATTTCCACCATCCCCGTCCAGCGGTTCTCGCACCATAGCGGTGCCAGAAGCGTTGGACGGCGGGCACTGGCCGAGATGCGGTGGTAGACAATTTCCGGTGGGGTGTGGCGAATCATCTCCCCCGCCGTCACCGTATATTCCTCAAGCTCAATACCGCTTAACCGCCCCGCTTCCCACGCTTTCGCCATTATGCTGCCCTTCACGATATGCAGCGGGTGAAGCTTAATACCATCCACGCCAGTCTCAACCACCTTTTCCAGCGTCTCCAGGCCGTGCTGCTGCCCTTCACCCGGCAAGCCGACAATCAGATGCGAGCAGACCTTCAGCCCACGCTCGCGGGCCTGCCGCGTGGTGCGCTGGTAGCAGGCGAAATCATGGCCACGATTAATACGGTGCAGCGTTTTGTCATGTGCGGTCTGCAAGCCCAGCTCCAGCCAGATCTCGTAGCCTTGTTCTTTGTACTCGCAGAGCAGGTCCAGCACCGCGTCCGGCACGCAGTCCGGACGCGTCCCCACGCACAGCCCAACGATGTTAGCCTGGCTGACGGCCTGCTGATACATAGAGCGCAGCACCTGCACCTCCGCCCACGTGCTGGTGTAGGCCTGAAAATAGGCCAGATATTGCTTCGCGCGGTCAACCAGGCTGGCCTGATGGGCAAGCTGTTCAGCGATAGATTTATGCTGCTGGGCTTCGTCAGCAAATGACGCAACGTTACAGAAGGTGCAGCCGCCGCGCCCGATGGTGCCATCGCGATTCGGGCAGCTAAACCCGCCGTGCAGCGTCAGCTTATGAACCTTTTGCCCGTACCGCTGCAAAAGATCCCCACCAAACATATTGACTAATTTCTGTAACTGCATAATCTGATAGACCGTCCCGGAGAAAGGGGACAAGCCTGCCACTTTTAGCCTCTGTCGGCGATGACCTGGATCAATCGCCCTGGACGGCCTTTATCTATATGAATAAATACTCAGGATTACTGCAATTTCATTCACGCCATTCGTGATTACTTTTCCTTATGTTCTTATTGTTTTTTTCATTTATAGCGCCACCACTTAAAAACAGTGGGTTTATGCGGGTTTGCAGACAATACCAGATTATTATTCTGCTATAAAACTGCTATTCAGCACGCTACATTGATAATACCGCTTTCATATAGTGAGTCAGATCACACTCCGCTGCATCCCGCCAGGGCATACAATCATTGTAAAAATAGTTAAACATCATTAAATTACAAACACTTAAACTCTCCTTAGCACATTTTTGTATAAATAAGATTGCCATTTGACCTGTGTACCAATTCCCGATAAGTTGGAAATCCGCTGGAAGCTTTCTGGATGAGCGGCCTGCTCATCATATTTATGCAGTAATTGAGATTCCCTCTGAAGCAAGTCCTCAAACTTGTTTACCTGCGCGAAAGGATGATAAAGAGGGCGAATGCGAGGTCCGCGTATGAAACGCAAACCCCGTCGCCGTGCTCTTTCTGTGCCTGTGCGCCACGGTAAAGTTCAGTGGGAAGCCCGACGAGCCTGGGGAGGTTCACTGATATGTTGTACGATAAATCCCTTGAGAAGGATAACTGTGGTTTCGGCCTGATCGCCCACATAGAAGGCGAACCTAGCCACAAGGTAGTGCGTACTGCTATTCACGCACTGGCCCGAATGCAGCACCGTGGCGCTATTCTTGCCGATGGTAAAACCGGCGACGGTTGCGGCCTGCTGCTGCAAAAACCGGATCGTTTCTTCCGCATCGTGGCGGAAGAGCGCGGCTGGCGTTTAGCCAAAAACTACGCTGTCGGTATGCTGTTCCTTAACCAGGATCCCGAAAAGGCTGCCGCCTCACGCCGCATCGTCGAAGAAGAGCTTCAGCGTGAAACCCTGTCGATTGTCGGCTGGCGCGATGTGCCAACCAACGAAGGGGTGCTCGGTGAAATCGCCCTCTCCTCGCTGCCTCGTATTGAACAGATTTTCGTCAACGCGCCTGCGGGCTGGCGTCCGCGCGATATGGAACGCCGTCTGTTTATCGCCCGCCGTCGCATTGAAAAACGTCTCCAGGAAGATAAAGAGTTCTACGTCTGTAGCCTCTCTAACCTGGTGAACATCTATAAAGGTCTGTGTATGCCGGCTGACCTGCCGCGCTTCTACCTGGACCTGGCGGACCTGCGTCTGGAATCGGCCATTTGCCTGTTCCACCAGCGCTTCTCCACCAACACCGTTCCACACTGGCCGCTGGCTCAGCCGTTCCGCTATCTGGCGCACAACGGCGAGATCAACACCATCACCGGTAACCGCCAGTGGGCCCGCGCCCGCACCTATAAGTTCCAGACCCCGCTGATCCCTGACCTGCACGATGCCGCGCCGTTCGTGAACGAAACCGGCTCTGACTCCAGCTCAATGGATAACATGCTGGAACTGCTGCTGGCTGGCGGGATGGACATCGTACGCGCCATGCGTCTGCTCGTGCCACCGGCCTGGCAAAACAACCCGGATATGGACCCCGAGCTGCGCGCCTTCTTCGACTTTAACTCCATGCACATGGAGCCGTGGGACGGCCCGGCGGGCATCGTTATGTCCGACGGTCGCTTCGCCGCCTGTAACTTGGACCGTAACGGTCTGCGTCCGGCACGCTACGTCATCACCAAAGACAAACTCATCACCTGCGCCTCTGAAGTCGGTATCTGGGATTATCAGCCTGACGAAGTGGTCGAGAAAGGCCGCGTCGGCCCGGGCGAGCTGATGGTTATCGACACCCGCGGTGGGCGCATTCTGCACTCAGCCGAAACCGATCACGATCTGAAAAGCCGACATCCGTACAAAGAGTGGATGGAGAAGAACGTGCGTCGCCTCGTGCCGTTCGAAGATTTATCGGATGAAGAAGTGGGTCGTCGCGAACTGGACGACGATACGCTTGCGAGCTTCCAGAAGCAGTTTAACTACAGCGCAGAAGAGCTGGACTCTGTTATTCGCGTGCTCGGTGAAAACGGCCAGGAAGCGGTCGGCTCCATGGGGGACGATACCCCGTTTGCCGTGCTCTCAAGCCAGCCGCGCATCATTTATGACTACTTCCGTCAGCAGTTCGCGCAGGTCACCAACCCGCCGATCGATCCGCTGCGCGAAGCGCACGTGATGTCGCTGGCCACCAGCATCGGTCGCGAGATGAACGTCTTCTGCGAGGCCGAAGGCCAGGCGCATCGTCTGACCTTTAAATCGCCGATCCTGCTGTACTCCGATTTCAAACAGCTCACCACCATGAAAGAGGAGCACTACCGCGCCGACACGCTCGATATTACTTTCGACGTGGCCGAAGCGAGCCTCGAAGAGACGGTGAATGCGCTGTGTGACAAAGCCGAACAGATGGTGCGTAACGGTACCGTTCTGCTGGTGCTGTCCGACCGCAATATCGCGAAAAACCGTCTGCCGGTGCCTGCCCCGATGGCGGTTGGCGCTATCCAGACGCGTCTGGTCGACAAGAGCCTGCGCTGCGACGCCAACATCATTGTGGAAACCGCCAGCGCCCGCGACCCGCACCACTTTGCCGTGCTGTTAGGCTTTGGCGCGACGGCGATCTATCCATACCTGGCCTACGAAACGCTGGCCCGTCTGGTGGATACCCGCGCGATCGACAAAGATTACCGCGCGGTGATGCTGAACTACCGTAACGGCATCAACAAAGGCCTGTACAAGATCATGTCCAAAATGGGCATCTCGACCATTGCCTCCTACCGCTGTTCGAAGCTGTTTGAAGCGGTCGGCCTGCATGACGAAGTCTCCAGCCTCTGCTTCCAGGGCGTAGTCAGCCGCATCGGCGGCGCCGGTTTTGCTGACTTCCAGCAGGATCTGGTGAACCTGTCCAAGCGCGCCTGGTTGGCACGTAAGCCGCTGGATCAGGGCGGTCTGCTGAAATACGTTCACGGCGGCGAGTATCACGCCTACAACCCGGACGTGGTGCGCACGCTGCAGCAGGCGGTTCAGAGCGGCGAATACAGCGATTACCAGCAGTACGCTGAGCTGGTAAACAACCGTCCGGCGGCAACGCTGCGCGACCTCATTGCCCTCAATCCGGGTGATGAAGCGGTCAACATTGACGACGTTGAGCCTGCATCCGAACTGTTCAAACGCTTCGATACCGCGGCGATGTCCATCGGCGCGCTGAGCCCGGAAGCCCACGAAGCGCTGGCGGAAGCCATGAACAGCATCGGCGGTAACTCTAACTCCGGCGAAGGCGGTGAAGATCCGGCGCGTTACGGCACCAACAAAGTGTCCCGTATCAAGCAGGTGGCATCCGGTCGCTTTGGCGTGACGCCTGCGTACCTGGTCAACGCCGACGTGATTCAGATTAAAGTCGCTCAGGGCGCTAAACCGGGCGAAGGCGGCCAGTTGCCGGGTGATAAAGTTACCCCGTACATCGCCAAACTGCGCTACTCGGTACCGGGCGTGACGCTGATCTCCCCGCCGCCGCACCACGATATCTACTCTATCGAGGATCTGGCGCAGCTGATTTTCGACCTGAAACAGGTCAACCCGAAGGCGATGATCTCCGTGAAGCTGGTTTCCGAACCGGGCGTCGGCACCATCGCTACCGGCGTGGCAAAAGCCTATGCGGACCTCATAACCATCGCCGGCTACGACGGCGGTACCGGCGCAAGCCCGCTCTCCTCCGTAAAATATGCGGGCTGTCCGTGGGAGCTTGGCCTGGTGGAAACCCAGCAGGCGCTGGTGGCTAACGGTCTGCGTCACAAGATCCGTCTCCAGGTGGACGGAGGCCTGAAAACGGGCCTCGACATCATTAAAGCGGCGATCCTCGGCGCGGAAAGCTTTGGCTTCGGTACCGGCCCAATGGTTGCGCTCGGCTGTAAATACCTGCGTATTTGCCACCTGAACAACTGCGCAACCGGCGTTGCTACCCAGGACGAGAAGCTGCGTAAGAACCACTATCACGGTCTACCGTTCAAAGTAACTAACTACTTTGACTTCATCGCCCGCGAAACCCGCGAGCTGATGGCGCAGCTGGGCGTGAAGCGCCTGGTAGATCTGATTGGCCGTACCGACCTGCTGAAAGAGCTGGAAGGCTTTACCGCTAAGCAACAGAAGCTTGAGCTGTCTAAACTGCTGGAAACCGCGCAGCCGCACCCTGGCAAAGCTGTCTACTGCACCGAGAACAACCCGCCATTCGACAACGGCGTGTTGAACGCACAGCTGTTGCAGCAGGCGAAACCGTACGTGGACGACAAGCAGAGCAAAACGTTCTGGTTTGATATCCGCAACACCGACCGCTCCGTGGGCGCCTCCCTTTCCGGCTACATCGCGCAAACGCACGGTGACCAGGGGCTGGCGGCGGATCCGATTACCGCGCACTTCAGCGGTACCGCGGGTCAGAGCTTCGGCGTATGGAACGCTGGTGGCGTTGAGCTATACCTGACCGGCGATGCCAACGACTACGTTGGCAAAGGCATGGCAGGCGGTCTGCTGGCGGTGCGTCCTCCGGTCGGCTCAGCCTTCCGCAGCCATGAGGCCAGCATCATCGGTAACACCTGCCTGTACGGCGCGACCGGCGGTCGTCTGTTTGCAGCAGGCCGTGCGGGCGAGCGTTTTGCAGTGCGTAACTCCGGTGCTATCACCGTGGTGGAAGGCATTGGCGATAACGGTTGTGAATACATGACGGGCGGGATTGTTTGCGTTCTGGGTAAAACCGGCGTGAACTTCGGCGCAGGCATGACGGGCGGTTTTGCCTACGTCCTGGATGAAGACGGTGAGTTCCGCAAACGCGTGAACCCGGAGCTGGTGGAAGTGCTGGACGTTGATACGCTGGCTATCCATGAAGAACACCTGCGCGGTTTGATTACCGAACACGTGCAGCATACCGGTTCTTCACGCGGCGAAGAGATCCTGGCGAACTGGCCGGCTTTCTCTGCGAAATTCGCGCTGGTTAAGCCGAAGTCCAGCGATGTTAAAGCCCTGTTGGGTCACCGTAGTCGTAGCGCAGCAGAGCTGCGCGTGCAGGCGCAGTAAGGAATTCAGATGAGCCAGAACGTATACCAGTTTATCGACCTGCAGCGTGTTGATCCGCCAAAGAAACCGCTGAAGATCCGCAAAATTGAATTTGTTGAAATCTACGAGCCGTTTTCAGAAGGCCAGGCCAAGGCACAGGCAGACCGCTGCCTGTCCTGCGGTAACCCTTACTGCGAATGGAAATGTCCGGTACACAACTACATCCCGAACTGGCTGAAGCTGGCCAACGAAGGGCGTATTTTTGAAGCCGCCGAGCTGTCTCACCAGACCAACACCCTGCCGGAAGTGTGCGGCCGCGTGTGCCCTCAGGACCGCCTGTGCGAAGGCTCCTGTACGCTGAACGACGAGTTTGGCGCGGTGACCATCGGCAACATTGAGCGCTATATCAACGATAAAGCGTTCGAGATGGGCTGGCGTCCGGATATGACCGGCGTGAAGCAAACCGACAAGCGTGTGGCAATCATCGGCGCGGGCCCGGCGGGCCTGGCCTGTGCGGACGTGCTGACCCGCAACGGCGTGAAGGCGGTGGTCTTTGACCGTCATCCGGAAATCGGCGGTCTGCTGACCTTCGGGATCCCTGCCTTCAAGCTGGAAAAAGAGGTCATGACCCGTCGCCGTGAAATCTTCACCGGCATGGGCATTGAGTTCAAACTGAACGTGGAAGTGGGCCGCGACGTGCAGCTTGACGACCTGCTGAAAGATTACGATGCCGTGTTCCTCGGCGTGGGCACCTATCAGTCCATGCGCGGTGGTCTGGAGAATGAAGACGCGCCGGGCGTGTACGATGCGCTGCCGTTCCTGATTGCCAATACCAAGCAGATTATGGGTTATGGCGAAACGGCCGAAGAACCTTTCGTCAGCATGGAAGGCAAACGCGTGGTGGTGCTGGGCGGCGGTGATACCGCGATGGACTGCGTACGTACCTCCATTCGTCAGAATGCGGCACACGTGATCTGCGCCTATCGTCGTGACGAAGAGAACATGCCGGGCTCTAAACGTGAAGTGAAAAACGCGCGTGAAGAGGGCGTGGAGTTCCAGTTCAACATCCAGCCTCTGGGTATTGAAGTGAATGCCAACGGTAAAGTGAGCGGCGTGAAGATGGCGCGCACTGAGATGGGCGCACCGGATGTAAAAGGCCGTCGTCGCGCCGAGATCGTAGCCGGTTCTGAGCACGTGATCCCGGCCGATGCCGTGGTGATGGCGTTCGGTTTCCGTCCTCACAGCATGGAGTGGCTGGCGAAGCACAGCGTTGAGCTGGATTCACAGGGCCGCGTGATTGCGCCGGAAGGCAGCGACAACGCATTCCAGACCAGCAACCCGAAAATCTTCGCCGGCGGCGATATCGTTCGTGGTTCTGACCTGGTGGTAACGGCGATTGCCGAAGGTCGTAAAGCGGCTGACGGGATCCTGAACTACCTGGAAGTGTAAAAAAACAGGCCCGATTGGGCCTGTTTTTTATTTCACGACGCGAAGTGCCGGACGACCACCGCGCGGAGGCGGATCGTCATCAGGATCATTGTCGTCGTGATGATCGGGTTTATCGCCATCGATAAGTGACATCACCGTGTCGCTTTCGCGTTCATCGGATACGTTGTCATCATTCAGGCTGGCAACATCTTCATCATACGCCGCTTCCGGCTCGAACATCGTACCCGCACCGTTTTCACGCGCGTAGATAGCCAGCACAGCTGCCAACGGCACGGAAACCTGACGCGGCACGCCACCGAAACGCGCGTTGAAGCGCACTTCATCGTTTGCCAGCTCCAGATTTCCCACCGCGCGCGGCGCAATGTTCAGTACGATCTGTCCGTCACGCGCGTATTCCATTGGAACCAGCACGCCCGGCAACGTCACATCCACAACCAGGTGCGGCGTGAGCTGGTTATCCAGCAGCCATTCATAGAAGGCGCGCAGCAGATAAGGACGGCGTGGGGTAAGTTGTGACATTTCCACAGTCATTAGCCTCGGCCGAGACGCATTTCACGTTCCGGTTCAGTTAAAGATGCCAGGAAAGAGTCGCGTTCAAATACGCGAGTCATATAGCCCTTCAGCTCTTTCGCGCCAGGACCGCTGAACTCTACGCCCAGGGTTGGCAGACGCCACAGCAGCGGTGCCAGGTAGCAATCCACCAGGCTGAACTCATCGCTCAGGAAGAATGGTTTCTGACCAAACACAGGGGCAATTGCCAATAGCTCTTCACGCAGTTGCTTACGTGCAGCGTCAGCTTCAGAAGCGGAACCGCTGGTAATCACGTTCATCAGCGAGTACCAGTCTTTTTCGATACGCTGCATGTACAGGCGGCTTTCACCACGCGCGACAGGGTAAACAGGCATCAGTGGCGGATGCGGGAAACGCTCATCTAGATATTCCATAATGATACGGGATTCCCACAGGGTCAGCTCGCGATCCACCAGCGTCGGTACGCTTTGGCTCGGGTTGAGATCGATCAGATCCTGAGGCGGGTTATCCTTTTCCACATGCTCGATCTCAAAACTGACACCCTTCTCGGCCAGCACGATACGAACCTGATGGCTATAAATGTCAGTAGGACCAGAAAACAGCGTCATTACCGAACGTTTGTTGGCAGCGACAGCCATGAAAACCTCCAGGTATATTCAGAATTTTTACTGCTACCAGCCCAACAGGGGCCAGCCAGATGTTGTATCGCCCATCCCAGAGAAAACACATTGTTCAAGAAACGAACAAAAATCGAGTATTCACCGATATTTGGGCAGAAAATTGGATGATAGTTTACCAGATTTTGATGGCTTTGTGGTGAGGGGATTCTGGAAATGTGGAAAAAGAGAAGATATATGCATGGAGATTGTGGATAACCTGCACATTATCCATAAAAAAACCCGCCGAAGCGGGTTTTTCGCCAATCGTTCTGCGTAAGCAGAATGGATTAACGTTTGGAGAACTGTGGACGACGACGTGCTTTACGCAGACCCACTTTCTTACGTTCAACCTGACGCGCGTCACGAGTAACGAAGCCAGCTTTACGCAGTTCAGAACGCAGGGATTCGTCGTACTCCATCAGAGCGCGGGTGATACCGTGACGGATCGCACCTGCCTGACCGGAGATACCACCACCTTTAACGGTGATGTACAGATCCAGTTTTTCTACCATGTCAACCAGTTCCAGCGGCTGGCGAACTACCATGCGGGCAGTTTCGCGACCGAAGTATTGTTCCAGAGAACGCTGGTTGATTACGATTTTACCACTGCCCGGTTTGATGAAAACGCGAGCTGCGGAACTTTTGCGGCGACCAGTGCCGTAGTATTGATTTTCAGCCATTGCCTATAATCCCGATTAGATGTCAAGAACTTGCGGTTGCTGTGCCGCGTGGTTGTGCTCGTTGCCTGCGTAAACTTTCAGTTTACGGAACATAGCACGACCCAGCGGGCCTTTTGGCAGCATGCCTTTAACCGCGATTTCAATCACACGCTCAGGACGGCGGGCAATCATCTCTTCAAAGGTCGCTTCTTTGATACCACCGATGTGGCCGGTGTGGTGGTAGTACATTTTGTCAGTACGCTTGTTGCCGGTTACAGCAACTTTATCAGCGTTCAGAACGATGATGTAATCACCGGTATCAACGTGCGGAGTGTATTCCGCTTTATGCTTACCGCGCAGGCGACGAGCCAGTTCAGTAGCCAGACGGCCCAGAGTTTTACCGGTCGCGTCAACAACATACCAGTCGCGCTGTACGGTTTCTGGTTTAGCTGTAAAAGTTTTCATTAAAAGCTTACCCAAATAATAAGTTACACGTTGGTGAACACCCAAACGTTTAGTCAGTTGAGGTTCACACGACAAAGTCCGGCAAACCTACCCCTTCGAATAGCACATGCCGACACATAGAAAGTTTCGGGAAAAAAACCTTCTCGTAACGTGGGGTCGCAAGATTATAGAGAAGTTGAGGTCAAAGATCGACCCTTAAATGTGATTTGGAATGGGTTTTTCGGGGGCGGGTATTATGCGGCCTGGTGCCCTCACCCCCAGCCCCTCTCCCTGTGGGAGAGGGTGGCATTTACGGCATATGCTCAAGCTTCAGGTATTCCTCGCTTTGCATCTCCTGCAGGCGCGACAGGCAGCGCTGAAACTCAAACTTCAGCCGCTCGCCCTGGTAAATCTCATATAAAGGTACCTCGGCGCTGACCACCAGCTTGACGTGGCGCTCATAAAACTCGTCTACCAGCGCAATGAAGCGCCGCGCCTCGCTCTCCATCAGCCGCGTCATCACCGGCACATCCAGCACCATCACGGTGTGGAACAGACGCGAAAGCGCAATGTAATCGTGCTGGCTGCGAGCATCCACGCAGAGCGTCGTAAAGGAGACCGCCAGCGTTTGGTTTTCGACGCCAAGGGTGGGGAGCGGACGATGGTTGATCTCGAGTTCCGGGGCGTGCTCGCGTTTTGCCCCCGCCAGCGCCAGCCAAAGTGTATCCATCTCGCGAGTGGTCTCGGCATTTAACGGCGAAAGCCACAGGTGCGCCTGGGTCAGCGTGCGCAGACGATAATCGACACCAGCATCGACGTTCATAATGTCGCAGTGCTGCTTGAGGGCATCGATGGCGGGCAGGAAGCGAGCCCGCTGCAGGCCGTTACGATAGAGCTCGTCCGGCGGGATGTTCGATGTGGCCACCAGCGTGATCCCACGGGCAAATAGCGCTTTCATCAGGCCGCCTAACAGCATGGCATCGGTGATGTCAGAGACAAAAAACTCATCGAAGCAAAGCACGTCCGTTTCCGCCTTGAACCTGTCGGCCACAATCTCCAGCGGATCGCTTTCGCCCTGCAGCGCAGTAAGCTCTTCATGCACCCGCAGCATAAAACGGTGGAAGTGCAGACGCTGTTTACGTGCGCCCGGCAAGCTCAGATAAAACAGGTCCATCAGCCAGGTTTTTCCGCGACCGACCCCGCCCCACATATATAAACCGCGCACCGGCGCGTGAGCCTGCGGCGCTTTTTTACCGAGCAACCGCCCAAACGCAGCCTTTAGCCCACCGTTTTGTTCGACTTCAGCGGGTTTTACCGTGAGCTCCTGATAAATCATCTCCAGACGGTTTACCGCCTCACGTTGAACGTCATCAGGCTGATGAGTACCCTCATTAAGGGCCAGTTGATATCGCGATGCAGGGGACAGGTTTTGCATAATCTTATTGTTATTCCTTCAATTAACGCTCACCAGCAGACGTGACTGATGAAAAAAAGGCCGTTCTACACTACGCGATGATACGTCAGGATTCCACTTCTACAGAAATAGCGGTTATAGTGGCATTATCAGGCACAGGCAGGAGCCGAGCCAACACCCTACGGAACAACAATACAACGGGAGAAGTTCATGACCTGGGAATATGCGCTAATCGGTTTAGTCGTCGGCATCGTCATCGGTGCCGTGGCCATGCGTTTCGGTAATCGCAAATTGCGTCAGCAGCAGTCACTGCAATACGAACTGGAAAAGAACAAAGCCGAACTGGAAGAGTATCGTGAAGAGTTGGTCAGCCACTTTGCCCGTAGCGCCGAGCTGCTGGACAACATGGCGACCGACTATCGTCAGCTGTATCAACATATGGCAAAAAGCTCCAGCAGCCTGCTGCCGGAAATGACCGCGGAAACCAACCCATTCCGCAACCGTCTGGCTGACTCTGAAGCCGGTAACGATCAGGCGCCAGTTCAGATGCCTCGCGACTATTCCGATGGCGCGTCCGGCCTGCTGCGCGGCGGTGTAAAACGCGATTAATCGCACAACCTGAATTTATTTTACGGGCGCAGCGATTGCGCCCGTCCTTTCTTCATGACCCCAGCTATCATTTAGTTAAACACCTCATTGTTCAGCGGTTTAAAATTCAATAACATCAACGTGTTTTTGGGGCCGTTTTTCCTTTATTCCAGGTTACGAGAGTCAACATCGATGAAGAAAAAAAACCAGCTGTTGAGCGCTATCGCGTTAAGTGTCGGGTTATCTCTCTCGGCGTCCGTCCCTGTATTCGCCGCCATTCCCTCCCAGGTGCCTGGCCAGGCAGCCATTCCAAGCCTCGCGCCAATGCTGGAAAAAGTGTTGCCTGCGGTCGTCAGCGTTCAGGTTGAGGGCACCGCAGTACAAAGCCAACGCGTCCCTGAAGAACTGAAAAAATATTTTGGCGATGAGTCTCCCGACCAGCAGGCTCAGCCTTTTGAAGGCCTGGGTTCTGGCGTCATTATTGATGCGGCAAAAGGCTATATTCTGACCAACAATCATGTCATCAGCCAGGCCGATAAAATCAGCGTCCAGCTGAACGATGGCCGTGAATTTGATGCCAAACTGATTGGCGGCGATGACCAGAGCGACATCGCGCTGTTGCAGGTGCAAAACCCAAGCAACCTGACCCAGATTGCGATCGCGGACTCCGACAAACTGCGCGTCGGCGATTTTGCCGTCGCCGTGGGCAACCCCTTCGGATTAGGGCAAACCGCTACCTCCGGGATCGTCTCCGCGCTGGGACGCAGCGGCCTAAATCTTGAGGGGCTGGAAAACTTTATCCAGACCGATGCCTCAATCAACCGTGGTAACTCCGGCGGGGCATTACTCAACCTTAACGGCGAGCTGATTGGGATTAACACGGCTATTCTGGCACCGGGCGGCGGCAGCATCGGGATCGGTTTTGCTATCCCCAGCAATATGGCCAAAACCCTGGCGCAGCAGCTGATCCAGTTCGGTGAAATCAAACGCGGGCTGCTGGGTATTAAAGGTATGGAGATGAGCGCGGACATCGCAAAAGCGTTCAATATCAACGTACAGCGCGGGGCATTTGTCAGTGAAGTGCTGCCAAACTCCGGCTCGGCAAAAGCGGGCGTGAAATCGGGGGATGTGATCGTCAGCCTGAACGACAAACCGCTGAGCAGCTTTGCAGAACTGCGTTCACGGATTGCCACGACGGAACCTGGCGCCAAAGTGAAGCTGGGCCTGATACGTGACGGTAAGCCGCTTGACGTTGAAGTGACGCTGGATAAGAGCACCTCATCCTCGGCCAGTGCGGAGCTTATCGCCCCGGCGCTGCAAGGGGCTACGTTGAGCGACGGGCAGCTGAAGGATGGTACGAAAGGCATTAGCATCGACACCGTCGAGAAGAGCAGCCCTGCCGCACAGGCCGGACTGCATCAGGATGACGTGATCATCGGTGTAAACCGCAATCGAGTGCAATCCATTGCCGAACTGCGCAAGGTGCTGGAAAGTAAACCGGCGGTTATTGCCCTGCAGGTCATGCGTGGTAATGAGTCCATCTATATTCTGTTGCGCTAAGCATTTGCGACCCGGACATCACCGCTGCGTGTGATGTCCGGATAACTCATGTTATGCTGCAAATCGTTCCTTTTTTAACGACACGCGCATCATGCTTTTAAAGCTCTTACGTTCTACTGTCATCGGTTTGATTGTCGCTGGCCTGCTGCTGCTGGCGTTGCCGTCTTTACGTCAGTTTAATAAACTGTCGGCTCCCCAGTTCGATAGCGCGGATGAAACGCCGGCCACCTATAACCAGGCCGTTCGCCGTGCCGCACCTGCCGTGGTTAACGTTTATAACCGTGGCCTGAATACCTCAGCCCATAACCAGCTGGAGATCCGTACCCTCGGCTCCGGCGTGATCATGGACGAACGCGGCTACATTATTACCAACAAGCACGTGATTAACGATGCCGACCAGATCATCGTAGCCCTGCAGGATGGCCGCGTGTTTGAGGCGTTGCTCGTTGGCTCTGACAGCCTGACCGACCTGGCCGTTCTGAAAATTAACGCCACGGGCGGCTTGCCGGTCATCCCGATCAACCGTAAACGTACCCCGCATATTGGTGACGTCGTACTGGCTATCGGTAACCCTTATAACCTGGGCCAGACCATCACCCAGGGGATTATCAGCGCGACCGGTCGTATCGGTTTGAACCCCTCCGGGCGGCAGAATTTCCTGCAAACCGATGCCTCCATCAACCACGGTAACTCCGGCGGTGCGCTGGTCAACTCGCTGGGCGAGCTGATGGGCATCAACACCCTCTCGTTTGATAAGAGTAACGACGGTGAGACGCCGGAAGGGATCGGCTTTGCCATTCCGTTCCAGCTGGCGACAAAAATTATGGATAAACTGATCCGCGACGGACGCGTGATCCGCGGCTATATCGGTATCGGCGGGCGTGAAATTGCACCGATGCACACCCAGGGCGGCGGTATCGATCAGATTCAGGGCATCGTAGTTAACGAGGTTGCGCCGGGTGGTCCGGCGGCCAACGCGGGGATTCAGGTAAATGATGTCATCGTGTCGGTCAACGGCACGCCAGCGGTCTCTGCGCTGGAGACGATGGATCAGGTAGCAGAAATTCGCCCGGGCTCTATCATCCCTGTTGAGGTCATGCGCAACGATAAGAAACTGACGCTGCAGGTGACGATTCAGGAATACCCGGCAACAAACTGACAGCCATAAAAAAACCGAAGCCAGCAAGTGCTTCGGTTTTTTTTGCCGGGTGGCGCTGACGCTTACCCGGCCTGCGGGAGACGGTTCGTATTACTTGTTAACGAACTCTTCGCCCAGGGTGATATCTTTCTTCAGCGTATCCAGCATGCCTTCCATCGCGTGTTGTTCAAACGCGCTCAGCGTACCAATGGATTTACGCTCTTCGATACCGTTTTTACCCAGCAGCAGCGGCTGAGAGAAGAAGCGGGCGTGTTCGCCATCGCCTTCAACGTAAGCGCATTCAACAACGCCTTTCTCGCCCTGCAGAGCGCGAACCAGCGACAGACCGAAACGCGCAGCTGCCTGGCCCATAGACAGGGTTGCAGAACCGCCACCCGCCTTCGCTTCCACTACTTCGGTGCCCGCGTTCTGGATGCGTTTAGTCAGGTCAGCCACTTCCTGCTCGGTGAAGCTCACGCCTGGGATCTGCGACAGCAGAGGCAGAATGGTGACGCCAGAGTGACCGCCGATGACCGGAACTTCCACTTCTGTTGGCTGTTTGCTTTTCAGCTCAGCAACAAAGGTGTTGGAACGGATGATATCCAGCGTGGTCACACCGAACAGTTTGTTTTTGTCGTAAACACCTGCTTTCTTCAGCACTTCTGCCGCGATAGCAACGGTGGTGTTCACCGGGTTAGTGATGATGCCGATGCATGCTTTCGGGCAGATTTCTGCAATCTGCTGCACCAGGTTTTTCACGATGCCCGCGTTGACGTTGAACAGGTCTGAACGATCCATGCCAGGCTTACGCGCCACGCCTGCAGAAATCAGCACCACGTCGGCACCCTGCAGTGCAGGACGCGCATCTTCACCGGAGAAGCCTTTGATTTTTACAGCAGTCGGGATGTGGCTCAGGTCAACCGCCACACCTGGGGTTACCGGGGCAATATCGTACAGGGAGAGTTCTGAGCCTGAAGGCAGTTGGGTTTTCAGTAGTAGGGCAAGCGCCTGGCCGATACCACCAGCAGCGCCGAGGACTGCGACTTTCATCCTAAACTCCTTATTATGGTTAACTTAAGTATCTGTAAATCCGTTGCGGCGACCATAATTCAGCAAGTAAATAATTACAATTTTCGTAGCTAAAGAATTTGAGGTCACGCGACTTTAATCTCTCTTCAGAAGACTATCTGACGACAGACGGCAACGCATTAAGAGGTGGTTACAATACACCCTGCCCCGCCACCAAAACAACATCATTTTGATAACATTTAATTTACTTTTAAGCTTATTTGCGCGGCGTGACCCAGGCATGTTTTCTGATAACGAAATCTGATAAAATCACTCCCTTTCATAACATTATTTCAGCCTTGCGCTGAGTAGATAATTTGCATAAAAATTCATCCACATGCATAATAATGTTGTTTCTATCGTCATATTCCGGGTGACTTATGCGAAGCTCGTCTAAGCAAGAAGAATTAGTAAAGGCGTTTAAGGCGCTACTCAAAGAAGAGAAATTCAGTTCTCAGGGAGAAATTGTTCAGGCGCTGCAGGAACAAGGCTTCGATAACATCAATCAGTCGAAAGTCTCCCGCATGTTAACGAAATTTGGCGCGGTGCGTACCCGCAACGCCAAGATGGAGATGGTCTATTGCCTGCCAGCAGAACTTGGCGTGCCGACTACCTCCAGCCCGCTCAAGAATCTGGTTCTGGATATCGATCATAACGACGCCGTTGTAGTGATCCACACAAGCCCAGGTGCAGCACAGCTGATTGCCCGCATGCTGGACTCGTTGGGTAAAACGGAAGGTATCCTCGGGACTATAGCTGGCGATGACACCATCTTTACCACACCGGCTAGCGGTTTCTCCGTGAAAGATCTCCACGAAGCGATTCTGGTACTGTTCGAACAGGAACTCTAATCTCCTCTCCCCGTAGCGCCGCTGCGGGGATCGTTCTGCTTCCGCTGCTTTTTCCCCTCTTTTCTATTTCCCTTTACTTTGACAAATAGTGCTTTTTACCACCCATCGTCATTCACCTGGTGAATGCTAATCAAAAAATCGCACAAAAAATCAAAATCTGATATCCATATGATTTAATTAGATATACCCATCAAAAAAGAGCAAAAAATACTCAATATTATGCAATTTGGTTATAAAAAATTGGCGGTTTAACACGTAATAACCAAGGAAACCATTAGCATGGTATTAATTTTTGCCGTTATTAGTGTATACTTGATTTTGTGATGAGGGTCACGAAACAAGACCCCACTAAAAAATTCGACGAGGTAAGAATCATGAAAATCAAATCAACTGTAGCGGCGCTGAGCGTCCTGTCTGTCCTGTCATTTGGTGCTTTCGCAGCAGACTCTATCAATGCTGACCAGGCGCAATCCCGCCAGGCCATCGGTACGGTTTCTGTCGGCGCGGTCGCCACATCGCCAATGGATATGCGTGAGATGCTGAACAAAAAAGCGGAAGAACAGGGTGCATCATCCTATCGCATTATCGAAGCGCGATCTGGTGACCACTGGCACGCTACCGCTGAGCTGTACAAATAAGTTTTAGTGATAACTGAAGACGTAAATCTCCACTCAACGGCACCAGGCATAAAAATAGCGGTTCAACCCTTCTCGCCGTTGAGTAAAAACCCTATGCAGGAGTAAAGGCTATGAAAACCAAATTGATCATCGCAACCCTCGGTCTGGCATCCGTTCTCTCTTTCGGCGCTAGCGCAGCCGTACAGCAGGTGAATGCCGACCAGGCACAAAATCTACAGCGTATGGGCAGCATCTCCGTAACGTCTGTCACCGGTTCACCGATGGATATTCGTCACGAACTTGCCGCCAAAGCTGAAAAAGCAGGTGCCAGCAGCTATCGCGTCACCGAACTGAATCAGGGTGACCACTGGCACGCAACGGCAGAACTGTATAAATAAACCCTCGTCGTATCTCATCATACGACTTGCCCCTGGCCTCATGGTCAGGGGCTTTTTTTCGTTCAATGCCGCGCGTTAAAGCACAGCTGCCCTTCAAGCTCTTCTTCCGCTTCATCGAACAGCAATATCAGCGCGCCAAAACGTCTGCGAAGCTTATCGGGCAAATGGATGAACTCAATTTCCAGCGGTAGGGGCAACAGACTGCCGGTTACCACGTCCCACAGCGTATCCAGATTCGTCACGCTTTCCCGTTCAAGATCAAACGCCCGGATAAATTCACGGTAGAAGTCTTCCTGACTGTCGATCTCGTCAAAATCAAACGTATAGGTTTTCATTGCCAGCCACCCAGTCCAGGCGAGCGGCAGATGCCGCCCTGTCGATTATAATCCCCCAATATGCAGGGTTTTAACTTCCAGATATTCTTCCAGCCCCAGCACGGAGCCCTCTCGTCCAAGGCCTGACTCTTTTACACCGCCAAAGGGCCCAAGCTCCGTGGAGACGGCGCACTCGTTAATGCCGATCATCCCGCTCTCGATTGCCTGTGAAACGCGGAAAACCCGTGAGAGATTCTGGGTGTAGAAGTAAGCCGCCAGCCCATAAGGCGTGTTGTTGGCGCGCTGGATGACTTCATCTTCCGAGGTGAAACGGAAGCACGCAGCCACCGGGCCAAACGTCTCTTCTTCTGCCAGCTTCATGCCTTCATGGCAGTCGCCCAGCACGGTTGGCATCCAGAAATTCCCGCCAAGCGGATGAGGCTTCCCCCCTGCCAGTACGGTTGCGCCTCGGGCAACGGCATCGTCAACGTGCTCACGCACTTTGTTCACCGCAGAAGGTTCAATCAGCGGCCCGACAACAACCCCCTCGTCAAGGCCATTACCTACCTTGAGCGCCCTCACCGCATCGGCAAGTTTATTCACAAATTTGTCGTAGACGGTTTCCTGAATATAAAAGCGGTTCACGCTGACGCAGACCTGCCCGGCATTGCGGAACTTGTTGGCGATCGCGCCCTTAACCGCTGCATCGATGTCCGCATCCTCAAAAACGATATACGGGGCATTCCCCCCCAGCTCCATCGAGACTTTCTTCATGGTTTCTGCGGCATTACGCACCAGCGTTTTGCCGACGGAGGTTGAGCCGGTAAAGGAGATTTTACGCACGTCACGGCTGGCCATAATCGCATCGCTGATTTCATGGGTATTCCCGGCAACGGCGTTGAGAACACCGTCTGGCACACCGGCCTGTTTCGCCAGGGTAAGCAGCGCAAAGGCGCTGAGCGGCGTGTTATTGGCTGGTTTGATCACCCCGGTGCACCCTGCAGCCAGCGCCGGGCCTAACTTGCGAGTGAGCATGGCCATCGGGAAGTTCCACGGCGTTATCGCCGCGACCACGCCAATGGGTTCGCGGGTTGCCAGAATGCGCGAGCCAGGTTTAATCGGCGGAATAATTTCACCGTTCGCACGTTTGGCCTCTTCGGCAAACCACTGGATAAAGCTGGCAGCGTATTCCACCTCTCCTTCGGCTTCTTTCAGGGGCTTACCCTGCTCGGTGGTCATTAACCGCCCGAGCCAGCTTTTATTCTCAATAATGAGTTCGTACCAGCGGTAGAGAATCTCCGAACGCTCTTTCGCGGTTTTGGCACGCCAGGCCGGAAGGGCTTTAGTGGCCGCTGCGATAGCGTCTTCGGTTTGTGCTTTACCCGCTTTCGCAACTTTAGCGATGACTTCCCCGGTAGCGGGGTTAAGCACATCGAACGTCGTGTCCAGCGTTTTCCAGATTCCGTTGACCAGATAACCGGTCTGAAAAAGGATGTGGTCCTGAAGCGCCTGGGTCGTCATGTGTTCTCCCTTTCTGAAATGTAAGAACGTGCTGGAATAAGTATAGCCACAAAAAAACCGACGCTTTTGGCGTCGGTTTTTTACTTCAGTCAGTTAACCGTGAGGGCATTCTGGTAGCGATGCAGCATAAACACCAGCCGTCCTACCGGCTCGGTCACCTGAGGAGGTGCTTCCCAGTGCTTGAGCTTTTCCTGATAGATATCGAGCTCCTCAAGCAGCTGCGTAAAGTAACGACGCCGTTTGTCGTCGCTGCTGGCGGAAAGCACGTGGTCGGCGGTACGACGCAGCTGGCGGTGCCAGGCCGACAGATCGTCGTTGATCGGCACGGGCGCGTTACGCAAACGCTGGTGCGCAATGATCATGGTTAACGCCAGGCGGAACTTCGCGATATCGCCCGGGAACTTGTTCAGCAGTAAAAACAGCTGCTGGTAGAGCGCGGGCAGGTGGTTCTCTTTACGGCGCGCGGTATTGGTTGTCAAAGACGACACGGCAGCCGACACGAACTGGTTCAGCAGCACGCGGCCCGTTCTTGCCTGCGAATTATCCCGCACCAGCAGTATCACCATCATTGCCAGGAAACAGCCCACCAGCTGACCTAACGCGCTATCGAGGAACTGGCTGAAATGGAAGGTCATCGGGTTATCGAGCACGATGATGTTAATCGTACTCGCCAGCGCCCCCAGCGATCCCAGGCGCCGCTTTTGCACTTCAATACCGATAAAGAACGCCATTATCGCCAGGCTAATACAGAGTAGCAGCATGCTCTGTTGCGTCGACGGGATGATGACCAGGAAATAGAGCGCGCCTATCGGCAGGGCGGCAATGGTGCCGTAGAGGAAATCAATGGCGACCATACGCGGGTTAGGCAGACGCATCGCCAGTGCGGTCACGACGGCAATCATCACCATCGCGCCGCTGCCGGAGGTCCAGCCCGTCCAGAGCCAGAACAGCGTGCCGAGCATGCAGGCAAGCGTCGTACGCCAGAAGTTGACCATGGCGTGATGGCGCTCGGCGGATTCCGCCTTGATCACCACTTCTCCCTGCAGCACCTCCTCTTCCGCCGCGCTGATTTTAGTGTTGCCGATCACGCCGCGTTTCAGCAGCAGATAGCGCGTCGCGGCACCGACCCAGGTGTAGATGGTCACCGGCGTGTCGCGCTCCCCGGTCCAGGCAATCACCCGGCGCATGCGCTTAAGCTGCTTATGCACGTCCTGCACGGTTTCCACCGGCTCGGCAAACAGTTCACGGAACGTGTCGGTGACCACTTCCGGCCGGGTGTTCTGAATCAGATAGGTTTCACATGCCTGGGTGATCAGCGTCAGAGAGAGGGTGTTGAGGGCTTTAAGCCGACGATTCGCGCGAGCCCAGCGCGAGGACTCCATATTAAGGTTGCTACGCATTCCTTCCAGCGCCTGCGTACGGCGTACCAGCCCGCTCCAGGCTTTATCGACCTCTTCGCTATCGCCATGCTTAATACACAGCTGCATCAGCTGGTACTGGGCAACAATCAGCGCGTCAAGCTCAATATCGACTTCCTGCTTGATTGAGCGTGGGGAGAAAAGCAGGTCAGCGACGATCGCACAGACAATACCAATCACAATCTCGCTGCAGCGCTCAACCGCAAACTGAGGAGCGAGCAGTGGTTCGCTTTGGATAGTGATGACAATAATCAGCGCGGTATAGCCCGCCAGCCCCCAGGCGTAAGAATTCTCCACTTTCACCAGCGACGAGATCCAGGTGCAGAAACCCGCCCAGATACAGCAGACCATCAGCATCAGCAGCGGGGTGCGGATCATCAAAATAATAATGGTCAGCGCCGCGAAACAGCCGATAAACGTCCCGATGATACGCAGCATCCCGCGATAGCGGATCGCGCCAGAATAGGGCTCCCCACCCGCGGCAAAGGCAGGGCCCGCCGCGACAATAGCGGCCGTCAACACCGCCCAGCGAGGGGTTTCAAGCTGGAAGTGGAAGCCGACAAACAGCGCCAACACAATGGCGCACGCCAGCTTCACGGCGAAGCGAATATGCTGGCTGGCGATGGAAAAGATCCCCATGGCGATTAACCAAACTCGCGCAGGCGGTGGGCTATTTTACGGAAGAACGAGTCCTGGCTGGCATCCCGGTCCTTTTCACCGGTGATCACCACCGTCGCCGTGGTACCCGCAGGCCACAGATTGCCATGCTGTTCATCCAGGTGGATGCGCACCGGCACGCGCTGGGCAAGACGCACCCACTCCAGGTTGGAATCGACCGTCGCCATCCCTTTGGCATCGTTAGAACTGCTGGAGTTAGTCACCCCTGCGGCAACGCTGTCGACCGTGCCTTTAAAGACACGGTTACTGCCGAGCGGCGTGATTTCCGCCCGGAACCCCGGACGCACGCCTTCCAGCTTGGTCTCTTCCATATAGGCGAGCACGTAGAAGGAGTTCTGTTTAACCAGCGCCACGGCGGTTGAGCCACGGGTAATGAATTCCCCGGCATAGACGTTCAGGTTGGTCACCCAGCCATCGGACGGCGCGCGGATCACGGTGCGTTCCAGATCGAGCTTCGCCAGATCGCGCGTTGCCTGCGCTTTCGCCAGCTGGTGCAGCACGGTTTGCAGCACGTTATTGGACTGGTCAATCTCTTCGCGGGACATTGCCTGAACGCCCAGCTGATTACGGCGCCCTGCCTCGCGGCGTTTCTCCGCAGCAAGTGCCTGATAATAGGCCACGTCCGCCTCCGCCTCTTCCAGCGCTTTCTGGTAACGAGGCTGGTCGATGGTGAACAGAACCTGATCTTTCTTCACCAACTGGTTATCGTGTACGTTGACCGCCGTGATAAGACCGGCCACGTCAGGGGCTATTGCCACCACATCGGCGGTGAACCGTGCATCACGCGTCCACGGTGATTCGGTGTAATAAACCCAGGCGCGGAAAATAGCGATGAAGGCAAGGATAACCAGTGCCATCGTGATGGCGGTGCGGGAGATTTTTCTTGTTAGCGTTTTCACATCAACCTCAGACAAACATGCGCGATATCAGGTAAAACAGGCAGCAATATAGCGCGGTATTGAACAATGCAGGGTGCCAGACGAAATCGTAGATCCCGGTAGGGACCAGCACCTTGCGCACCAGCCAGAAAATCGCCAGTGATAAAAGAAGCTCGAAAAATATCGGTGGGAACGACAGACCGAACACCACGATAACGGGAAACAGACTCATGTTGACCTTGATAAGAGAGAGTGCAGGCTTCAGAATTTTTTAGCGCACGCCACCGCAGGAGAGCAAGAAACGCCGGGCGAGAATGGCGCAGCCGTTATGTAATTAATAATATATTAACGTAACAGTTATGCTGTTATCTATAATATGTGATCTAAATCACTTTTAAGCCAGAGTGAACAATGGAACGTTTAAAACGCATGTCGGTCTTCGCCAAAGTGGTTGAACTGGGCTCTTTTACCGCCGCTGCACGCCAGCTTCAGATGAGCGTCTCATCCATCAGCCAGACGGTGTCCAAACTGGAAGATGAGCTTCAGGTTAAGCTGCTCAACCGTAGCACCCGCAGTATTGGGCTGACGGAAGCGGGTAAAATTTACTATCAGGGCTGTCGCCGCATGCTGCTTGAAGTGCAGGATGTTCACGAACAGCTCTATGCATTCAACAACACCCCCATCGGCACGCTGCGCATCGGGTGTTCTTCAACTATGGCACAAAATGTTCTCGCTGCCATGACGGCGGATATGCTGAGAGAGTATCCCGGGCTTACCGTCAATCTGGTGACGGGTATCCCGGCGCCTGATCTGATTGCCGACGGGCTGGACGTGGTGATCCGCGTCGGCGCATTGCAGGATTCCAGCCTCTTCTCTCGGCGGCTTGGCAGCATGCCGATGGTCGTCTGCGCCTCGAAAAGCTATCTGGCGCAGTACGGCGTTCCGGAGAAACCCGCCGATCTAACCAACCACTCGTGGCTGGAGTACAGCGTGCGGCCCGATAATGAATTTGAGCTGATTGCCCCGGAAGGGATCTCCACCAAACTGCTGCCGGAAGGGCGGTTTATCACCAACGATCCGATGACCATTTCGCGCTGGCTGGTGGCCGGCGCCGGGATCGCCTATGTGCCGTTAATGTGGGTGATCAACGAGATTAACAGCGGCGTGCTGGAGATCCTCTTCCCGCGCTACCAGTCCGATCCGCGTCCGGTATACGCCCTGTATACCGAAAAAGACAAACTCCCGCTCAAGGTACAGGTGTGTATTAACTATCTGACCGAGTATTTTGTGGACGTGGCGGAGCTGTTTCAGGGGATGCGGGGAAGAAGGAAAGAGTAGGCCTTTTTCCAAAAGGACTAGTGAGAAAAGACAGCGCGGAGCAGTTCCCTCTCCCCTTTGGGAAGAGGGTCAGGAAATTACGCCGTGCCGCCCACCGTCAGGTTGTCCACTTTCAGCGTTGGCTGGCCCACGCCAACCGGCAGGCTCTGGCCCTCTTTACCGCAGACGCCCACGCCGTTATCCAGCTTCAGATCGTTACCGACCATCGAGATCTGCTGCATGGCTTCAATACCGGAGCCAATCAGCGTCGCACCCTTCACCGCTTTGGTCACTTTGCCTTTCTCGATCAGATACGCTTCTGACGTGGAGAAAACAAACTTACCGGAGGTAATGTCCACCTGGCCGCCGCCAAAGTTAGGCGCAAAGATACCGTAATCGACGGATTCGATAATCTCCTGCGGCGTCGATTTACCCGGCAGCATGTACGTGTTGGTCATGCGCGGCATCGGCAGATGCGCGTAAGATTCACGGCGTCCGTTGCCCGTCGGCGCGACGCCCATCAGGCGCGCGTTGAGTTTGTCCTGCATATAGCCTTTCAGCACGCCGTTTTCGATCAGCACATTGTACTGGCCTGGCGTTCCTTCATCGTCGATAGCCACCGAGCCGCGACGATCGCGCATGGTTCCATCATCCACAACGGTGCACAGCTCCGAGGAGACGAGTTGCCCGATCTGACCGCTGAACACCGACGTCCCGCGACGGTTAAAGTCGCCTTCCAGGCCGTGGCCCACCGCTTCGTGCAACAGCACGCCCGGCCAGCCGGCACCCAGCACCACCGGGAATGAGCCCGCTGGCGCCGCGACGGCATTCAGATTCACCAGCGCCATGCGCACCGCTTCTTTTGCCCACGCGTCGGCGCGGGCTTCACCGTCAACGTCACCCAGGAACCAGTCATAGCCGAAACGACCGCCACCGCCGCTTGAGCCGCGCTCGCGTTTGCCGTCGTCATCGACCTGCACGCTGATGGAGAGACGCACCAGCGGGCGAACATCTGCCGCCAGGGTACCGTCCGTTGCCGCAACCAGAATCAACTCATACACACCGCTCAGGCTGGCAGAAACTTCCTGCACGCGTTTGTCCGCCGCGCGCGCCACTTTGTCCACGCGACGCAGGATATCCAGCTTCTCTTCACGGCTCATGCTCTGCAGCGGATCGATGCTGGTATAGAGCGCAGAGTGCTGCACTTCTCCCAGCGTTTTCACACGACCATCGCCGGTATCACGCACAATGGTGCGCGCGGCCTGAGCGCTCTGCTCAAGTGCGGCGAGGCTAATCTGATCGGCATAGGCAAAACCGGTTTTCTCGCCGCTGACGGCGCGGACGCCGACGCCCTGGTCGATATTGTAAGAGCCATCTTTGATGATGCTGTCTTCTAAAACCCAGGATTCGTGATAGCTCGACTGGAAATAAAGATCGCCGTAGTCGAGACGGCGTTCGGTCAGTTGACCAAGAATGGAGAACAGGTCCTGATGGTTCAGGCCGTTCGCTGCGAGCAAATGTTCACTTACCAGGTTCAGACTCATCGTATTGCTACTCGTTCGTTGCCGCCTGTGGCGGTATAAAGATCGTATTTATTGAGAGTGAGGCAATTACCTGCCCACGTCAAATCATTGCTGTGCATCTTTGCGCGGCTGGCGCAGCACCTCGTTAATCTGCGGTTTATCGATCGGACCGGTGATGCGGTAGCGCAGAATGGAGACCTTGCTCCACAGCGGCCCCAGCACTTTGCTGGCGGCAAACACCGCCGCACCGACAATCGGGTTAACCACGAAGGCCGCCGCAACGCCCACGCTCGCGGAAATTTCCGGTGCCACCACGGCTTCCATATCCAGCTCGCGGCGCACGAGGTTGACTGAGCCTTTCATGGCAATATCCGCTTCCAGGCCATCCACCAGCGTATCGTCCGTATGCAGAACGCCGTCCTTGATCCACGCCGTGCTGCGGATTGAATCGTAGTAGAAACCTTCGCTGAAGGTATCGCTGAAATCAAAGCGCAGCTTGCGCAGCAGCGCATCAAAACTCAGCAGGCGCAGGATCTGCCCGGCGCGCCCCGTGCTCACGTCGGCAATTTCACCTTTGCCAAAGCGGGTTTTCAGAATGCCGTTCAGCGAGGCTTCATCCGGCCTCCACGGGGCATCACGCCAGTGAAGATCGTAATCAACGTCAAATGACGAGCCGCGCAGCGGAGTGGTGATACCAAAGAAATTGGTTGCCGCATCCAGTTTGTTGCCTTTAATGTCGCCTTTAAGGGAAGTTCGCTGCTCGCCCGGGTTATTCACCCATTCCCCGCCCGCCGTCATGCGGCCAAAGCCGGTGTCGATCAATCCGCCGGAGAGCGTAAGCGTATTTCCCTGAATGGCAAAATCACCGTCGATGCGGCCATATTTCTGCCCCCACAGCCAACACTCTGCACAGCGCAGCTGAAGATCGGGCCAGCCGCTAAAATCGATGCGGGATGTCTTACTCAGCGGCGACGTCTCTGCCGGTTTGTCTTTCACGCTCGCGGCACTTGTCGGGTTGTAGTAGAGATAGCGGATCGCCGCCTGCCACGGCGCGTGATTGCGCATGGTCAGCGTGCCGTTGATCTCCCTTCCCTGGGCCTCCACCTTCGTGCCGTTGGCGCCAGGCTGCGAGACAATGCTCAGGTTGTTCCACTGCTGTCCGCCCAGCATCAGCGACGGCGTGCGTACGGTAATGGCTTGCGGGAACTGGGCGGTTTCATCAACGTTTTGCCCAACGCCTTTCTGGAACAGCGCCAGCCACTCTGCACCGTCCATCGGTGGGAGATTCAGCTCAATGCCCGGCTGCTCCGGCAGCGGCGGGGTGGAGCGGCTATCCGTTGTCCAGATGGCTTTGTCGAGGGTGAGCTTGCGGTTAAGCAGCCAGCGGCTGTTGAAGTGGTTCGTCCCGCCCGCGCTGCCGGTCAGCTCGAAGCTGTTCAGGTTGCCATCAACGTTCAGCTTCACCGGCAGCGGCTGTCCGGCCTGTTTATCCAGCGGCGCAGGCAGCTGGCTCTGAAGGTTTTTCAGATCGCCCGTGATGTCGACCTTATACCGGGCACCAGCGTGATAAGGCAGGTCGATTGCCACTTTACCCTGCCAGGCGACCGCCCCCTCCACTGACGCCTCAATGGGCTTCGGCAGGACGTCCATTCGCGCTGGCTGCCAGTTGCCGTCCAGATTGACGGCCACCTGATAGGCCTTTTCACCCTCGGTAGTCGTGAAGTCGATATTAACGGGCTGATTAAACCAGCTGGCCGTAAGCGGCTCGCTCTTAAGGTTACCGTTCTCAAAGCTGAACTGCCCGCTGAGATTTTTCAGCGTGCTCTCAAGGGGTTTGATGAACAGGCTGTTGTTCTTAAGGCGGACATCACCTTTGGCGGTGGTCATCTCTCCGTCCAGAGGAATATCAAGATGTAAGCGAGCATTCACATCGCCATCAAGCTGCAGCTGCTGAAGCGTCGCGGCCAGCGACTCTTTCAAGGGGGTGTCCTCAAAGTACGGTCCCACCGCCTTGCCAGGACCGTTGATATCGGCATCAATCAGCAGCTTCTCTTTTGAGTAGTCCGGAATGTTGGCCGTCAGGTTGCTGGCCGTCACGCCGCCCAGCGCCACGCTGTCGGATTTCATCCATAGTCCGTCATTGAGGAAGTTGAGTTCGATATCCAGGTTTTTCAGCGCGGGCCAGCCGGGCTGGAACGCGAAGGTGGCGTCATGCAGCGGCACCAGCACCTGGAACTGACCTTCATTATGTTTGTACGGGAAAAGATGCGGATTGCCGCCGTAGACCAGCGTGGCATTGTCCGCCTGACCGCCCTGAATTGCGCCGCTCAGATAGTCGACCAGGGCTTTTCCCATCAGGTTTTCCGGGAAGTAGCGCCAGGCCTGAGAACCGTCATCAGTGCTAATCCCCGCCAGAATGCCCAGCCACGGCTCATCACCTTCAGGCTGCAGATAGCGGAAATCGCCGCGCGCGTGTACCGCTTTGGCTTTCACATCGATATGCCGGCCATCGAGCTGAAAACCCTTGTCGTTACGGAGCCAGTTAAGTACCGCGCTGCCCTGTTCGATTTCCAGCGGCGCGCGGAAGACCGTCTCGTAAGGCATTTTGGCGTCGTGCATATCAACCGTCAGCCTGCCGTTTTCCACGCTGCCTTCCAGCTTGCCGCTAAAGTGCTCAGCTCCCGGCAGCAGCTTCCACTGCTTCCAGGCCAGATCTTTCCATGTTGCCTGGAAGCGGGTTTTTTCCGTCGCCTGCAGCGGGATATCCAGCGCCAGAGAATCAATCTTTCCGCTCGGCTGCGTAGCCAGCCAGATCTCACCCAGGTCAGGAGATATCTTTGCCGCCATCGAGCGCAGGCCTTCAATGGCAGCCAAATCGAGGTTGCTGGCGCGGATGCGCAGCTCGTCGCTGCGTTTACTGGCCGTGCCGCCGACGTCCTGCTCCGGCATCCAGGCCAGCGTTAGCGCACCGCGCGGCCACGGCTTGCCGTCCATTGTGATGCGGGTATCGGGAATGGCAAACTGCCAGCCCTCTTTCTCCTGCGTCACGTGCGCAGTGAGGCTATCGACGGAAAGCTGATGCTGCTGTTTTTCGCCTTTCCAACTTGCGCCCCCCTGCTTGAGCCATATATCGCCGCTGGCAAATTTCCCTTTTGTCAGGGTCAGCCAGCCTTCAAGACTGAAGCGGGCCGTTTCCAGCTGCATATTTTGCTGGAGCCAGTCGCCCAGCCATGGCTTAACGTCCACATCGTCGGCCTGCAGCCAGACTTTGCCGTTATTTAACAGGCCGTCATCGTCGCGCAGATCCATGCGCACCTGCATCACGCCGTGCTGGCCGTTGAGGCTTGAGAGATTAACCTGCCCCTCGGCGCGGTGACGTTCTTTACCGTTGAGCCAGGTCAGCTGAGGGATCGCCAGTTCGGCGCGCTGGCCGGAAAGGGTAATAAAGCTCACTTCGCTGTCGCGCAGATCGAAATGATCGAACTGGCGGAGGAAAAGATCGCTGAAGCGGTTGGCTTCAAGACCCTGACCGCTATCGCCGCCAGACAGCGGCGTATTGGTCAGGAACTGGAGTTGATAAAAGGTGAGATCGCGAAACTGCCAGCGCAGATGCAGCAGGCTTTGCCAGACGTCAAGCGCCAGGGTTACGCGTTTGATTTTCAGGTAGCCGCCATCTTTCAGGCTGGCGTTGATATCCCGGACATCGAGCGTCGGGCCAAAATTCTGCCAGTTAGCGCTAATCTGGCTTACGTTCACCGGCACGCCGGTGGTGGATTCGATTTTAGCCAGCAGCTGCGGACGCCAGCTGTCCAGATGCGGTAATACGAGGCGTAGCCCGCTCACGAGCAACGCGACAATCACGACCAGCGTTGCCCCTGTAAGCAATAAAATCCCCGGCAATCGCCTCACGCATCTCTCCTTGTCAGCTTTCGTCACGCAGCGTACTGCGTCTTACATCATCACGACGTCAAACTGCTCCTGGTTATAGAGCGGTTCAATTTGTACTTTTACCTGTTTGCCGACAAAGATTTCCACTTCCGCCAGCGCGTGTGACTCTTCGCCTTTCAGCGCTTCAGCCACCGCAGGGGAAGCATAGACCAGAAAACGATCGGAGTCGTAGGCATGATGAACACGGACGATTTCGCGCATAATTTCGTAGCAGACGGTCTCAACCGTCTTTACCGTTCCGCGTCCATGGCAGGTTGGGCATTCATTACACAGCACATGCTCAACGCTTTCACGAGTACGCTTACGCGTCATTTCCACCAGCCCCAGCTGCGAGAAGCCGTTGATGCTGGTTTTCACGCGATCTTTGCTCAGCGCCTGCTCAAGCGAGTGCAGCACGCGGCGGCGATGGTCTTCATTACTCATATCGATGAAGTCGATGATGATAATGCCGCCCAGATTGCGCAGACGAAGCTGGCGCGCAATCGCCTGCGTGGCTTCGATGTTGGTGTTGAAGATGGTGTCATCCAGGTTGCGATGGCCGACAAACGCGCCGGTGTTGATATCGACGGTGGTCATCGCTTCGGTCTGATCGATGATCAGATAGCCGCCTGACTTCAGCTCGACCTTACGCTCCAGCGCACGCTGGATCTCGTTTTCGACATCATAGAGATCGAAGATCGGCTGACGCCCTGAATAATGCTCCAGCAGGCCAGGCATCTCCGGGATATATTCGGCGGTAAACTCCAGCAGGGCTTCATAGGTCAGGCGCGAGTCCACGCGAATGCGGTCGAGCTGGGCATCAGCAAAGTCGCGCAGAACGCGCTGAGCAAGGGCCAGTTCACCGTAAAGCTGGTAGCGGGTCTGGTTGCGTTTTTTACGCTCCATTACCTTGGTCCAGACGCGCTTCAGGTAAGCCGCATCTGACGCGAGGTCTTCTTCGCTGATCCCTTCCGCAGCGGTACGGATGATAAATCCACCCTGTTCATCGCAGTAGGCGCTGACCACTTTCTTCAGACGCTCGCGCTCGGTTTCGCTCTCAATACGCTGCGAAACGCCCACGTGCGACGCACCGGGCATAAAGACCAGATAGCGGGAAGGTAAGGTGATGTCGGTGGTCAGACGGGCGCCTTTGGTACCGAGGGGGTCTTTCACCACCTGCACCATCAGATCCTGTCCCTGACGCACCAGTTCAGAAATATCGCGCACGGCAAACTGCTTTTGCTCTTCGCCCGCGACGCACTCGGTGTGCGGCATGATATCGGAGGCATGTAAAAATGCCGCCTTATCCAGTCCAATATCTACAAAAGCCGCCTGCATACCCGGTAGTACACGACTGACACGACCTTTGTAGATATTGCCTACTATTCCGCGCCGCGCTTCACGCTCAATATGAATTTCCTGAAGAATGCCACCATCAATATAGGCCACACGGGTTTCCGATGGCGTTACGTTTACCAACAATTCAGCCGTCATAATTATCCCTTCCCTCACGCAGTGAGTTAAAATTGCTCAGCAACTCATACGTTTCCACCAGCGGTAAGCCGACTACGGCGTGATAGCTGCCATTAATCTTCCTGACAAAACAGCCACCCAGCCCCTGAATACCGTATGCACCTGCTTTATCCATCGGTTCACCGCTGGCAATATAAGCGGCGATGTCGTCGTCGGTAAGTACTCTGAAGGTCACTTCTGTCACTACCAGGCAATCCAGCACGTGCTGGCGGTCAGCCAGCGCGACGGCCGTCATCACCTGATGCGTTTGTCCGGACATTTTGTGCAGCATGCGCGCCGCATGATCGGCATCGCGCGGTTTCTCAAGCACTTCACCGTTCAGAATAACGATGGTATCTGCTCCCAGCACGGGAAGATCGCGCGGCACACTCGCCACGCCCGCCTGCGCTTTCTCGCGCGCCAGGCGAGACACGTACTGTTGAGCGCTTTCGCCCTCAGCACGTTTTTCTTCAATGCCGGTAACGATGCGTTCAAAAGAGACCCCTAGCTGCGTCAGGAGTTCCTGACGGCGCGGGGAGCCGGAAGCGAGATACAAAGACGTCATAGAAACCTTTTATTGCACAGCAAACTGCTGGCGAACCTTACGCATCAGCAGGAATAACCATGGCCAGAGCACACCGTTTACTACACTACTCCAGAACACTTCCGGTCGGAAAGAGACGTTGATCACTAAAAACTCTGCCCAGAAAACAACGATATCCGCAGCGAGCGACAATAGCATCACCACCAGGGCCTGTTGCCAGAGCGCAAGGTTGCGAAAGAGCTGGAATTTGAGTGCGACGAGGTACGCAATAATGCTCATGGACAAGGCGCGCACGCCAAGCGTAGAGCCGCTAATGAGATCCAGTATGGCACCCATCACAAAACCTGTGCCGACATTTACGCGATGCGGCAGGGCAAGGATCCAGTAGAGTAAAATGAGTAATACCCAGTTTGGCCGGAAAACGAGAATGTCATCCGGCCAGGGCATCACTTGCAGTAACAGTGCAATGAGAAACGAGAGCCAGATGACCCAGCGTCCCTGGCTACGATAGCTTGCCACTACTGCCCTCCCGAAGAGAGTTTAGGCGGTGGCGGCGCATCCGGCAGCGGCTGCGTTAATCCGGTTGCCGGTGCCGGTACTGGCGCAGGCGGCCCCATGGAATCCGCAGGAGGAAGAACCTGCGGCATCATCTGCATCAGGCGCTCGTTTGCTACACGATGCACCTCTTCAGGCGTCATCGGATTAGCACCGTTACGATCGGCGCCCCACAGCAGCAGCAGATAGCGCAGACGCTGCAAACCGGCGGTTGGACGAGCCTGAATCACGGTGTAGGCACGCTGAGTATCCAGCTTGACCGAAGAGACCACCGCAACCGGATAGCCTTCAGGGAAGCGTCCACCCAGGCCGGACGTTACCAGCACGTCGCCCACGCGGATATCCGTGTTAGCCGGCAGGTGTTCCAGCTGCAGGTCGTCCGTACAGCCGTTACCGGCCGCAATCACGCGGATGTCGTTGCGCAGGACCTGGATCGGTAACGCATGCGTGGCATCGCAAATCAGCAGCACGCGGCTGGTCAGTTTAGCCACGGCAACAACCTGGCCCACTACGCCTTTATCACTAATAACTGGCTGACCTTCATACACCCCGTTCACGCTCCCTTTGTCGATCACAACCTGATCGCTGTAGGGGTCGTTCACGGTGGAGATCACCTGCGTAACCATTTTCTGCTCATCCTGACGCAGCGGGGAGCCGAGCAGTTCACGCAGACGCGCGTTTTCCTGCTTGTATTGCCCCAGCATCAGCAGTTCGCTGTTTTTCAGCAGTAATTCCTGACGTAATGCCCGGTTTTCGAGTTCGAGTTGGTCGCGCGAAGACAACGTTTGAGAAACGGAGTCGAGCAGTTCACGGGGACCATTTGAAACAAAGTAGAAAGGACTGACGGCGGTATCCATGTACGTTCTGATCTGGCTGAACGTACCGAGGCGGCTATCGGCAATGATGACCCCAAGCGCAACCAGAACCGCCAGAATAAGGCGAAACTGTAGCGATGGGCCACGGCTAAAAATTGGCTTCATAGGCTATGCGTATTCTCGCGTCAGAGAGAAAGGGTAGCAAATTGCTACCCTCTCAAACTCGACTACTCTTCGCTGAACAAATCGCCGCCGTGCATGTCGATCATTTCCAGCGCCTTGCCACCACCACGGGCGACGCAAGTCAGTGGATCTTCTGCAACTACGACAGGAATACCTGTCTCTTCCATCAACAGGCGGTCGAGGTTACGCAGCAGCGCACCACCACCGGTCAGAACCATACCGCGCTCGGAGATATCGGACGCCAGCTCTGGTGGGCACTGTTCCAGCGCAACCATTACCGCGCTTACGATGCCCGTCAGTGGTTCCTGCAGCGCTTCCAGAATTTCGTTGGAGTTCAGGGTGAAACCGCGTGGAACACCTTCAGCCAGGTTACGGCCACGTACTTCGATCTCACGCACTTCATCGCCCGGATACGCAGAGCCGATTTCGTGTTTGATACGCTCTGCGGTGGCTTCACCGATCAGAGAGCCGTAGTTACGGCGTACATAATTAATGATGGCTTCGTCGAAGCGGTCACCACCGATACGTACGGAAGAGGAGTACACCACGCCGTTCAGAGAGATAACGGCCACTTCAGTGGTACCACCACCGATATCCACCACCATGGAACCGGTCGCTTCAGACACAGGCAGACCTGCACCGATTGCCGCCGCCATTGGCTCTTCAATCAGGAACACTTCACGCGCACCTGCACCCTGGGCAGATTCACGGATTGCGCGACGCTCTACCTGGGTTGCCCCAACCGGCACACACACCAGAACACGCGGGCTTGGACGCATGAAGCTGTTGCTGTGAACCTGCTTGATGAAGTGCTGAAGCATTTTTTCAGTAACAAAGAAGTCAGCGATAACGCCGTCTTTCATTGGGCGAATAGCGGCGATGTTGCCCGGGGTACGACCCAGCATCTGCTTCGCGTCATGACCCACTGCGGCCACGCTTTTCGGCGAGCCTGCACGATCCTGACGAATGGCCACAACGGAAGGCTCATTCAATACGATGCCTTGTCCTTTTACATAAATAAGGGTATTCGCGGTACCCAGGTCAATGGACAGGTCATTGGAAAACATGCCACGAAATTTTTTCAACATACTAAGGGATAATCCTGAAAGCTGGGGCGGAAAACAAAATCCGCTTACTTTACCAACCACACGCAGCAGCGACAAGGCGCAAAAATCATCTGCAACGGTGAAAATTTGTGCAGTACGTTTCCTGATGTTACAAAATCATCCCCTGACTCCCTCAGGGCTGAGTAAACAGTAGCGTTCCCCACTGACGTTTGTAACCCGTTAAAGGTCGTTCACTGGCTTTTTGCTCGACATACTCAAAGCTACAGGCGCGATATTCTACGTGAAAACAGCGTAAACGGCAGGTCAAACAGAGTATCTTTGCAAATATTTTTTCACGTTGGTGTCAAGCGGTTGAGAGGCAGCAAAAAAATCCCCCTGACCACCCATTACACCGCGCTCTGTTAACATCTGCCATTCCCCTCTGGATCGTACGCCCGTAGCAAATACTTGTGTTCGCGTTCCCTTGCATGCTTCTACCAGACTCTGTACCAGCAGCTGGTTTTCCGTACGCTTCTCAATATTCCTTACCAGCCCTGGATGTAGCTTTAATAACTCCACATCCAGCTCCTTAATCCAGTCGGTACTGACCAGCGTTAAACCTGCCTGCGTCACCGCGACACGCGCACCGAGCGCATTGATCAAACGTACCACCGGACGTAACCGGCTGATGTGTTGACCTACATCGGCCTCAGCAAGTTCAAAAATAATGTGTTTGCGTTGCGATTTTTCGCATTGCATTAATGTATCACGTAGCCAGCGCTGAAAACGTGGACGTATTAACGACTCCACGGTGACCTGCAGCGCCAGGTTTTCTTCCGGCCAGAAAGATAAAAACGGAATCAGCCGGGTAATTTGCTGGCGGTCATACTCTTCGGACAGGCCGAATTGCATGACCATCGGCAGATATTCCGCCGAGATAACCTCTTCCGAACCGTCAAAAATACGGCACATCAGTTCACGGTGATGAACGTTGCCATTTTTCATTACCGCGGGTTTTTGATAAATACGTGGCCCGCCGCGGCTAAGCATTTGCTCAATCAGCGTTCGCCAGCGCACGTTGCCACGCCCTTTTTCCGGCAGCGAGTCATCATAAATCGCCCAGCCGTTCGCCCCCTGCAGGACGGCGTTGCGGGTAGCGGCTTCCGCATGCTCCATCACCTGTTCTGTTGATTGTCCGCCACGCCAGGCGCAGATCCCTATGTGGACCATATCGTCCCTGTCGAGCATTTTGCTCTGCGGCAACGCATCCACCGCCTTCAGCAGCTGGCTGGCGATGCTTTCCGACTCTTTCAGCGTACGGTGCGGCAGCAACACGGCAAAGTCGCTGCGGTGATAGCGGGCCAGTAATGCGCCCGGGTAGCGCATAATAAAGGTGGAGAGCAGGTTGATCAGCGTAAAGAGATTTTCTTCCGCGTCCCGCTGTCCCCAGGTGTCGCGCAGGAGATCGAAATCGGGCAGGCGAATCATCATCACCACCCCATGTGTCCCCACTTTTTCTGAATCGTCAAGCAGCGTGGCGAGCTGATTATCAAAGAAAAGACGGTTATTAAGACCGGTTTTATTATCCTGCGCTGCATAAGAGCGGATCAGTGTATCCATACGGCTGCGCTGGTCGCTGGCAAACTGGACTTCGGAGAGCAAGGTATCCAGCGCGCTACTGGCGCGTGACGGCCACTCATGGACAGAGCCACGCACCTGCGGGCCGCGTTCACCGTTCAGGATACGTACGGAGCGCATCTCCAGCAGCTCCTGGCCGGAGAGCTGGCGGCGCAGCCAGCGGACCGCGAGAAAGATCAGCAGAACGATAAACGCCACCGCGACGGTGAGCGGCGCGGTGGTCATCATGGAACGGAAATAGCTGGCCATCGGATCGAGATAGACCATGCGTATGGTCATCCCCGGATTTTTGAGGGAATGCACCGTCACTTCCCGATACTGGCTCACCACGCCCGCAGGACGATAACTTCCCGACCGTTCATGGCTTAAAACACGATGCTTTCCCTGCTGAATGTCGATCTGAACAATATCAACAGGTACCATCAACTCATCAAGCTCACTGGAGAGCGCCGGTAGCGGCGTCGTCAGCAGACGCGTATCAATCACCGACGCGACAGACTGTACCCGGTTGACCAGTTTATCCTGAATGGCGTTGTAGAAGCTTAGAGAGCAGCCGAGAAGGGTGACAAAAATGGTAAGCCCCGTCAGCAAGGTGATAAAAGCTGAGAACTTCGTCGTTAATCGCATCCTTGAGATTACTCCGTGGGTTGATGGGGTAGCGAGTAAGCGCTAACTTGCATTTCAAATGCGGCATACTACCAAATCAGGTGTATCTGGCAATTCATTGCGTTAAATCGGCACTGCGTTTCCCTGAGCGAGTATAGTCTTCAGAAATTATTTTCCAATCACATGAGTCGAGAGGACCCCGTATGCAGGCTTTGATCTTAGAACAGCAGGACGGCAAAACGCTTGCCTCAGTGCAGGCGGTAGAAGAGAGTCGCCTGCCGGAAGGCGAAGTAACCGTCGACATCGACTGGTCCAGCTTAAATTATAAAGATGCGCTGGCGATTACCGGTAAGGGTAAAATCATCCGAAATTTCCCTATGGTGCCAGGTATTGATTTCGCGGGCCGGGTTCATACCAGCGAGGATCCGCGCTTCCATCCGGGCCAGCAGGTACTGCTCACCGGCTGGGGCGTGGGTGAAAATCACTGGGGTGGGCTGGCAACGCAGGCGCGCGTGAAGGGCGACTGGCTGGTGCCGATGCCGAAAGGCATGGATGGCCGTAAGGCGATGATCGTCGGCACGGCAGGATTTACCGCCATGCTGTGCGTGATGGCGCTGGAAGATGCGGGTATCCGCCCTGAGTCGGGTGAAATTGTCGTCACCGGCGCCAGCGGCGGCGTGGGCAGCACGGCTGTCACGCTGCTCCACAAGCTGGGCTATCAGGTCGCTGCGGTGTCTGGGCGTGAAAGTACCCATGACTATCTGCGCCAGCTCGGTGCAAACCGCATTCTCAGCCGTGACGAATTCGCTGAAACCCGCCCGCTGGAAAAACAGGTCTGGGCAGGGGCTGTGGATACCGTCGGTGATAAGGTGCTGGCAAAAGTCCTGGCGCAGATGAACTACGGCGGCTGCGTGGCAGCCTGCGGTCTGGCGGGCGGATTTGCCCTGCCAACCACCGTGATGCCATTTATTCTGCGTAACGTCCGCCTGCAGGGTGTGGATTCCGTGATGACCCCGCCGTCTCGTCGCCATGAAGCCTGGGAACGGCTGGTGCGCGATCTGCCGGAATCTTTCTATACCCAGAGCGCGACGGAGATTAACCTAAGCCAGGCGCCGGAATACGCCAGTAAGATCATGGACAACCAGTTCCACGGCCGCGCGCTGGTGAAAATCGCCTAATCTTCAAATTTTCGTGACATATTCGCGCGAATCCCTCTCCTCCGTCATGCTTAGAAAAACGCATGACGGAGGATGCCATGAAAAACCGAAAACTGACGGAAGCCGACGTAACGTCTGAGTCTGTCTTTATGCTACAGCGCCGCCAGATCCTGAAAATGCTTGGCATCAGTGCCACAGCCCTGACGCTCTCTCCGGCGGCACACGCCGACCTGCTCGACTGGTTTAAAGGCAACGATCGACCGAAGGCTCCTTCCGGCGCCCCGCTCACCTTTACTAAACCGGCTGAATGGCAAAAAAAACTGACGCTCACGCCGGAAGATAAAGTCACCGGCTACAACAACTTCTACGAATTTGGTCTCGATAAGGCCGATCCTGCCGCCAACGCGGGAAGCCTTAAAACCGACCCTTGGACGCTAAAGATTGATGGCGAAGTGGCGAAACCCCTGACGCTGGACCACCACGATCTCACCACCCGTTTCCCGCTCGAAGAGCGTATCTATCGCATGCGCTGTGTGGAAGCCTGGTCGATGGTGGTGCCGTGGGTCGGCTTCCCGCTGCATAAACTACTGGCGATGGTTGAGCCCACCAGCAACGCAAAATATGTCGCTTTCCAGACGCGCTATGCGCCGGACGAGATGCCCGGGCAGAAAGATCGGTTTATTGGCGGCGGGCTTGATTATCCGTATGTGGAAGGGTTACGTCTCGATGAAGCTATGCACCCCCTTACCCTGCTGACCGTCGGCGTTTATGGCAAAGCGCTTCCACCGCAGAACGGTGCCCCCATCCGTTTAACCGTACCGTGGAAATATGGCTTCAAAGGGATTAAATCTATTGTCAGCATTAAGCTTACCCGCGAACGTCCGCCAACCACCTGGAATCTGGCAGCCCCGGACGAATACGGTTTCTTCGCCAACGTGAACCCGCACGTGGATCATCCGCGCTGGTCGCAGGCAACCGAGCGGTTTATCGGTTCCGGCGGCGCGCTGGACGTCAAGCGCCAGCCGACGCTGCTGTTTAACGGCTATGCGGATGAAGTGGCCTCGCTTTACCGTGGTCTCAATTTACGGGAGAACTTCTGAGTGCGTTTAACGGCAAAACAGATCACCTGGCTGAAAGTGCTTCTGCACCTGGCCGGGTTACTTCCTTTTATATGGCTGTTCTGGGCCGCCAGCCAGGGGCTCTTTAGCGCAGACCCTGCAAAGGATATCCAGCATTTTACCGGTCGGATGGCTCTGAAATTTTTGCTGGCCACCTTGCTCGTCTCGCCGCTGGCGCGCTACGCTAAACAGCCCTTATTGATACGCACCCGTCGGCTGTTAGGGCTATGGTGTTTTGCCTGGGCCACGCTGCACCTCACCAGCTACGCCCTGCTGGAACTGGGAATTAACAATCTGGCACTGCTTGGCCGCGAACTGGTGACGCGTCCTTATCTGACGCTGGGTATCGTGAGCTGGGTGGTTTTACTGGCGTTAGCGCTTACCTCCACGCAATATGCGCAGCGGAAACTGGGCAGGCGCTGGCAGCTGCTGCACAACTTCGTCTATCTTGTCGCGATCCTCGCCCCCATTCATTACCTGTGGTCGGTGAAGATTCTCTCCCCGCAGCCGGTCCTTTATGCACTGGCGGCCGTGGCGCTTTTAGCATGGCGTTACAAGAAGTTCCGCCAGTGGTGGCGATAGTTCGCGAAAGTGTGCGTTTTCCCTCAGATTCCCCGTCAACCGCAAATCTTTTTCGGATAGCGGTTGATAATCTTCCCTGATAAGACCAGTATTTAGCTGCTAAATGCTACGAAATCGTTATAATGTGCGACCTTGGTTCGCCTGACAGCGGTTTTAAGCCTCTGAAAAGGTGACATTTGCGCTTCGAAGGTATATTTTGTTTTTTACCCGAAAATCGCAGGAGATAGCGGCATAATGACTGATAAGTTCCATATCTTAGTTTTGAACGGACCGAACCTGAACATGCTCGGAACCCGTGAGCCAGAGAAGTACGGCACGCTAACATTGAGTGAAATTGTTAACCGTCTGGGAACGGAAGCAGCGTCACTGAATGTAGATTTGGATCATTTTCAGTCGAATGCGGAGTACGCACTCATCGACCGTATTCATCAGGCTAAAGACACTGTGGACTATATCCTGATCAATCCGGCCGCGTTTACGCACACCAGTGTTGCTATCCGCGACGCACTGCTCGCGGTGAGTATCCCGTTTATCGAGATCCACCTGAGTAATGTGCACGCCCGAGAGCCGTTCCGTCACCATTCGTATCTGTCGGATATCGCTGCTGGCGTTATCTGTGGACTGGGCGCAGACGGCTATTCATACGCTTTACAGACAGCGGTAAAACGCTTGTCACAATCACACTAAACAAGAGTACGGAACCCACTCATGGATATTCGTAAGATTAAAAAACTGATCGAGCTGGTTGAAGAATCAGGCATCTCCGAACTGGAAATTTCTGAAGGCGAAGAGTCTGTACGCATCAGCCGTGCAGCCCCAGCCGCTAGCTTCCCGGTAATGCAGCAAGCTTATGCTGCGCCAGTGCAGCAGCCTGCGCTCTCCGCAGCCGTTGCACCAGCAGCTGAAGCCGCACCTGCCGCTGCAGCAGAAATCAGTGGTCACATCGTACGTTCCCCAATGGTTGGTACTTTCTACCGCACCCCGAGCCCGGACGCGAAGGCGTTCATCGAAGTGGGTCAGAAAGTCAACGTAGGCGATACCCTGTGCATCGTTGAAGCGATGAAAATGATGAACCAGATCGAAGCAGACAAATCAGGTACTGTGAAAGCGATTCTGGTCGAAAGTGGTCAGCCGGTTGAATTTGACGAGCCGCTGGTCGTCATCGAGTAACGAGGCGTACATGCTGGATAAAATTGTTATCGCCAACCGCGGCGAGATCGCACTGCGTATTCTTCGTGCCTGTAAAGAACTGGGCATCAAGACCGTCGCTGTGCACTCAAGCGCGGATCGCGATTTAAAACACGTATTGCTGGCGGATGAGACGGTCTGTATTGGCCCGGCTCCGTCCGTAAAAAGCTATCTGAACATCCCGGCTATCATCAGCGCCGCTGAAATCACCGGCGCGGTGGCAATTCATCCGGGTTATGGCTTCCTCTCTGAGAACGCCAACTTTGCTGAGCAGGTTGAACGCTCTGGCTTTATCTTTATCGGCCCGAAAGCCGACACTATACGCCTGATGGGTGACAAAGTGTCTGCTATCACCGCGATGAAAAAAGCCGGTGTACCAACAGTACCAGGCTCTGACGGCCCTCTGACCGACGACATGGATGCTAACCGTGCTCATGCTAAACGCATTGGCTACCCGGTTATCATCAAAGCGTCCGGCGGCGGCGGCGGTCGCGGTATGCGCGTTGTGCGTAGCGATGCTGAACTGGCGCAGTCCATCTCCATGACCAAAGCAGAAGCGAAAGCCGCTTTCAGCAATGACATGGTGTACATGGAAAAATACCTGGAAAACCCACGCCACATCGAAATTCAGGTGCTGGCTGACGGTCAGGGTAACGCTATCTATCTGGCAGAACGTGACTGCTCCATGCAGCGTCGTCACCAGAAAGTGGTCGAAGAAGCACCAGCACCGGGCATTACCCCAGAGCTGCGTCGCTACATCGGCGAGCGTTGCGCCAAAGCGTGTGTCGATATCGGCTATCGCGGTGCTGGTACCTTTGAGTTCCTGTTCGAAAACGGCGAGTTCTATTTCATCGAAATGAACACCCGTATTCAGGTTGAACACCCGGTTACCGAAATGATCACCGGCGTTGACCTGATCAAAGAACAGCTGCGTATCGCTGCAGGCCAGCCGCTGTCCATCAAGCAGGAAGAAGTTGTGGTGAAAGGCCATGCGGTAGAGTGCCGTATCAACGCCGAAGACCCGAACACCTTCCTGCCAAGCCCGGGTAAAATCACGCGTTTCCACGCGCCGGGCGGCTTTGGTGTGCGCTGGGAGTCTCATATCTACGCCGGTTACACCGTACCGCCGTACTATGACTCTATGATCGGCAAGCTCATCTGCTACGGCGAAAACCGTGACGTGGCGATTGCCCGCATGAAGAACGCCCTGCAGGAGCTGATCATTGATGGTATCAAAACCAACGTTGATCTGCAGATGCGTATCATGAGCGACGAGCACTTCCAGAATGGTGGAACTAACATCCACTATCTGGAGAAAAAACTCGGTCTGAACGAGAAGTAATAGACCAGTGTTGCTAAAAGGCCGGATAATCCGGCCTTTTTTATTTCTGGGGCCTGGAAAGCCTCATCATGTACAATCCCCGCTTTCTTCATCCACAAGGGACAAAAAATGGACAAACGATTTGTTCAGGCCCATAAAGAAGCGCGCTGGGCGCTGTGGCTGACCCTTCTCTATCTCGCAGCATGGTTGGTAACTGCTTACTTACCTGACTCCGCTATTGGCATCACCGGCCTGCCGCACTGGTTCGAAATGGCGTGTCTGCTGGTCCCGCTGGTCTTCATCCTGCTGTGCTGGGCAATGGTGAAATTCATTTATCGCGATATCCCGCTGGAGGACGATGATGCAGCTTGAAGTCATTCTGCCGCTTATCGCTTACTTGTTAGTGGTGTTTGGTTTATCCGTTTACGCCATGCGTAAAAGAACGACGGGCACCTTCCTGAACGAATATTTTCTTGGTAGCCGCTCGATGGGCGGCGTCGTGCTGGCCATGACGCTGACCGCGACCTACATCAGCGCCAGTTCGTTTATCGGCGGGCCCGGTGCAGCCTATAAATACGGGTTAGGCTGGGTGCTGCTGGCGATGATCCAGCTTCCAGCCGTCTGGCTCTCGCTGGGCATACTGGGTAAAAAATTTGCCATTCTGGCGCGCCGTTACAATGCCGTGACGCTCAACGATATGCTGTTTGCCCGCTATCAGAGCCGTTTACTGGTGTGGCTGGCCAGCTTAAGCCTGCTGGTGGCCTTTATTGGCGCAATGACGGTGCAATTTATCGGCGGGGCACGCCTGCTGGAAACGGCGGCCGGGATCCCCTACGAGACAGGCTTGATCATCTTCGGAGTCAGCATTGCGCTGTATACCGCGTTTGGCGGATTCCGCGCCAGCGTGCTGAACGATACGATGCAGGGATTGGTGATGCTTGTTGGCACCCTTGTTCTGCTGGTGGGCATTGTGCATGCTGCTGGTGGCCTGAGCCACGCCGTCGAAACACTGGAAGCCATCGACCCGAAACTGGTCTCTCCGCAGGGCGCGGATGACATCCTTTCGCCAACCTTTATGACCTCGTTCTGGGTGTTGGTGTGCTTTGGGGTGATTGGCCTGCCGCATACCGCCGTGCGCTGTATCTCTTACAAAGACAGCAAAGCCGTGCACAGAGGTATCATTATCGGCACTATCGTTGTCGCAATCCTGATGTTTGGTATGCACCTGGCGGGCGCGTTAGGTCGGGCAGTTATTCCTGACCTTACCGTACCCGATCTGGTTATCCCAACCCTGATGGTTAAAGTGCTGCCGCCATTTGCCGCCGGGATCTTTCTCGCCGCACCGATGGCCGCCATTATGTCGACAATCAACGCTCAGCTGCTGCAAAGTTCCGCTACGATCATTAAAGATCTCTATCTGAACCTGCGTCCTGAGCAGGCAGAGAATGAACGGCGTCTGAAGCGCATGTCGGCCGTTATTACTCTGGCGTTAGGAGCATTGCTGCTGTTAGCCGCGTGGCGCCCACCGGAGATGATCATCTGGCTGAACCTGCTGGCATTTGGTGGGCTTGAAGCGGTATTCCTGTGGCCGCTGGTGTTAGGGCTTTACTGGGAGCGCGCGAATGCCGCCGGTGCGCTGAGCGCTATGATTGTCGGCGGCGTGCTTTATGCCGTCCTCGCAACGTTTAAGATTCAGTACCTGGGCTTCCATCCAATTGTGCCTTCGTTACTGCTGAGTTTACTGGCGTTTGTGGTGGGGAACCGTTTCGGTCAGCCCGTCCCACAACCCGCTATGATTTCTACTGATAAATAAAGAGTTTTGCCATGCCGTGGATCCAACTAAAACTGAACACAACCGGCGCTAACGCCGAGGAACTGAGCGATGCGCTGATGGAGGCCGGTTCGGTTTCAATCACCTTCCAGGACACGCATGACACGCCGGTTTTTGAGCCGCTGCCGGGAGAAACCCGTCTGTGGGGTGATACCGACGTTATTGGCCTGTTTGATGCCGAAACCGACATGAAAGAGGTTGTCGCGATTCTGGAGAATCATCCTTTGCTGGGCGCGGGTTTTGCACACAAAATCGAACAGCTGGAAGACAAAGACTGGGAACGCGAGTGGATGGATAACTTCCACCCGATGCAGTTCGGCAAACGTCTGTGGATCTGCCCAAGCTGGCGAGAGGTTCCTGATGAGAACGCCGTCAACGTGATGCTCGACCCGGGCCTGGCGTTTGGTACCGGGACTCACCCAACCACATCCCTGTGCCTTCAGTGGCTGGATGGCCTGGATCTGGATGGTAAGACAGTGATCGACTTCGGCTGCGGATCCGGGATCCTCGCGATTGCCGCCCTGAAGCTGGGTGCGGCAAAAGCCATCGGGATCGATATCGATCCGCAGGCGATTCAGGCCAGCCGCGATAATGCAGAACGCAACGGCGTCTCCGATCGTCTGGAGCTGTATCTGCCGGATGCGCAGCCAGAAGCCATGAAAGCCGATGTGGTGGTCGCAAACATTCTGGCGGGCCCGCTGCGCGAGCTTGCCCCGTTAATCAGCGTGCTACCCGTTGAGGGCGGTCTGCTGGGGCTTTCCGGCATCCTGGCAAGCCAGGCTGACAGCGTGTGTGAAGCCTATGCCGATCTCTTTGATCTCGATCCGGTGGTGGAAAAAGAAGAGTGGTGCCGCATCACCGGCCGTAAAAAATAAGAATCTGGCGTGGTCATCTGACCACGCCTTTCTCCTCCGATAATTTTCTCTCCCCCGGTCATTCTTCGGTAAGATAACCCTACAAATCATGCTGATTTGTATTACAAAAATTCACCGGAAGAATATGATGAAACACATTACAGGCAAGGCAGCGCTGCTGACGCTGAGCATGATCTCGGCTTCAGCATTCGCATCACACTGGGGCTACGAAGGAAATAGTTCACCGGAACACTGGGGCGAACTGGACGAGGCGTACAAGACCTGTCAAAACGGCCTGAACCAGTCTCCCATTAATATTGATTCGACCATCCAAGCCCATCTCTCCCCGCTACAAACGCACTATATTGACGGCCCCGTGACGCTGACAAACAACGGCCATACCATTCAGGCCAATGAACCGGCTAACACCCGCGATACCCTTACTCTGGATAAGCAAACCTGGACGTTACAACAGTTCCATTTCCACGCGCCGAGCGAAAACACCGTGCATGGCAAGAAATACGCGATGGAAATGCATCTGGTTCATAAAAATGCCAGTGGAGAACTGACGGTGGTGGCGGTCATGTTTGATAAAGGGGCCGCAAACCCGGAGCTTGAAAAACTGTGGAGCGTTATGCCTCAGCTGGCCGAGCAGAACGTCTCCATCAAAGATAATCTCAACCTGAACACACTACTGCCGAAAGATAAAACGTACTGGCGCTTTAGCGGTTCACTGACCACCCCACCGTGCTCAGAAGGCGTCATATGGATTGTACTTAAGCACCCCATGACGGTTTCTGCACAACAGCTCGATAAATTCACCCATACCATGCACCACGATAATAACCGTCCGATACAGTCGCTGCATGGGCGTGTTGTGGTCGAGTAACACGCATTTTTTGCATGATGATCATGTTCTAAAATGCGACGCAGATCGCAAAGAAGTAGGAAAATCTGCTGCTAAAAACAGCAGATTATCCCGCTTCAGCGAAGCATTTATTCAGAAATGATGAGAAGTTACGGGAAATTGTAAGCGCCCATAAAATAACCATTATCATATAACTTAATGATTTAAATAATGAATAATTTTTAACGGAAAGATGGGGCGGCGATTCCTTGATCTACAACAGTGGATTGTTCAAAGTTTGGCCTTTCATCTCGTGCAAAAAATGCGTAATATACGCCGCCTTGCAGTCACAGTATGGTCATTTCTTAACTCATGCGCATCGGACACCACCAGCTTAGAAATCGCCTGATCGCAGCCCCTATGGCAGGTATTACAGACCGGCCGTTCAGGACGCTGTGCTATGAGATGGGAGCCGGTTTAACCGTATCCGAGATGATGTCGTCTAACCCGCAGGTTTGGGAAAGCGATAAATCCCGCCTTCGGATGGTGCACGTTGATGAACCAGGTATTCGCACCGTGCAAATTGCCGGAAGCGTGCCTGAAGAGATGGCAGATGCCGCGCGGATTAACGTGGAAAGTGGTGCCCAGATTATTGATATCAATATGGGGTGCCCGGCCAAAAAGGTGAATCGCAAGCTTGCAGGTTCAGCCCTTCTGCAATACCCCGACCAGGTGAAAGCTATCCTGACGGCGGTTGTCAGCGCGGTGGACGTTCCTGTTACGTTGAAGATTCGCACGGGTTGGTCGCCGGAACACCGTAACTGTGTAGAGATTGCCCAACTGGCCGAAGACTGTGGCATTCAGGCCCTGACCATCCATGGACGCACTCGCGCCTGTTTGTTCAACGGTGAAGCTGAATACGACAGCATTCGGGCAGTTAAGCAGAAAGTTTCCATTCCGATTATCGCGAATGGCGACATAACTGACCCGCTTAAAGCCAGGGCTGTACTCGACTATACGGGAGCTGATGCTCTGATGATAGGACGTGCAGCTCAGGGAAGACCCTGGATCTTCCGGGAAATCCAGCATTATCTGGACACTGGGGAGCTGCTTGCCCCGCTGCCTCTGGCAGAGGTTAAGCGCTTGCTTTGTTCGCATGTTCGGGAACTGCATGACCACTACGGTCAGGCAAAAGGGTACCGAATTGCGCGTAAACACGTCTCCTGGTATCTCCAGGAGCACGCTCCAGATGACCAGTTTCGGCGCACATTCAACGCCATAGAGGATGCCAGCGTACAGCTGGAGGCGTTGGAGGCATACTTCGAAAATCTTGCGTAATGAAATAAAGAGCTGACAGAACTATGTTCGAACAACGCGTAAATTCTGACGTACTGACCGTTTCTACCGTTAACTCTCAGGACCAGGTAACTCAAAAGCCCCTGCGTGACTCGGTTAAACAGGCACTGAAGAACTATTTTGCTCAACTGAACGGTCAGGATGTTAATGACCTGTATGAGCTGGTACTGGCTGAAGTTGAACAGCCACTGTTGGACATGGTGATGCAATACACCCGCGGTAACCAAACCCGCGCTGCGCTGATGATGGGTATCAACCGTGGTACTCTGCGTAAGAAACTGAAAAAATACGGCATGAACTGATACTAATCAGTTAAATGCTTGTTTAAAAAGGCGCTCTTCGGCATGGGGAAGCGCCTTTTTTATGACCTGCGCTCTCCGTCAACGCATTGTAAACCTTCGCTTCTCCCGCTTTTCAACCACGGTTTTTCGTGTATATTTCCACCACCTTACTGGCGCTCTTCTCGCGGAATGACACAATGATTCGTAAATACTGGTGGCTGGTTGTTTTTGCAATCTCCGTTCTCATTTTCGATGCACTCCTGATGCAGTGGATTGAACTGATGAGCACCGAAACCGATAAGTGTCGCAATATGAACTCCGTTAATCCGCTGAAACTCGTGAACTGCGCAGAGCTTGACTAAACGCCCGATTGCGCAAACCACCCCGTTATTACCCACTAAAAACGGGGATTTAAATCCCTTTGAGCCATTACCCGGCGGTGATAATGTCTCGCCCTTCACAACCGCTCTAGCGTAACCCCACACTCGAGTAGAACCGTCCATGCTGGTCAGCCAATACAACCATATCCTTGTCGTCCTCTCCTTTGTTGTAGCTATCCTTGCTGCGTATACCGCGCTGAACATGGCTGCACGCGTCGCCGGGAGTGAGGGCGGTGCTGCCCGCGCCTGGCTGGCTGGCGGTGGTATTGCAATGGGCATTGGCGTGTGGGCCATGCATTTTATCGGCATGCTGGCGATGGACCTCTCCATGAGCATGAGCTACAACGCCACCCTGACGGTATTATCCATGGTCATCGCCGTGGGATCGTCGCTGTTTGCGCTATGGCTCGTTAGCTGCGAGCAATTACGTCTGCGCCGACTGCTGCCCGGCGCGCTGGTGATGGGCAGCGGTATTGTTGCTATGCATTACACCGGCATGGCAGCGCTGGAAGTGATGCCCGGGATTATCTGGGACAAGGTCTGGGTGGCCATTTCGGTCGCGATTGCGCTTGCCGCTTCGCTCGCGGCATTATGGCTGACCTTCCGCCTGCGTCGCGAAGCCGCGCAGGTCGTGCTGATGCGCATGGGTGCCGCCATCACGATGGGAATTGCCATTGCCGGTATGCACTATGCCGGGATGAAAGCGGCCCAGTTTCCAATGTCCACAATGGTTCATCATGAGGGGATTGACGGGAGCTGGCTGGCGGTGCTGGTCAGCGTCGTCGCGCTCTCTATTCTTGGGATCACCCTGCTGGTGTCGATGCTGGATGCCCGCCTTCAGGCACGTACTGCCCTTCTGGCCTCTTCGCTGGCAGAAGCTAACCGGGAACTCGCTCAACTGGCGCTGCACGATACCCTGACGCGTCTCCCCAACCGTATCCTGCTGGAAGACAGACTCGATCAGGCCATCAGCAAAGCCGATCGTGAAAGAACCCATTTTGCCCTGATGTTCATGGATCTTGACGGCTTTAAAGCCATCAATGATGCCTACGGCCATGATGTCGGTGACAGGCTGCTGGTCGCCGTTACGCAGCGTCTGCTGCTGCTCCTGAAAGGCCAGTTCACCCTTGCACGTATCGGCGGTGATGAGTTTGTTCTGCTGGCAGAGGGAGAAGGTCCGGACGACGCGGCATCGCTGGCGAATTCGCTGGTGCGCGCGATCGATAGTCCGTTCAATCTCAGCCCCTATGAACTGATGGTAACCCTCAGCATTGGTATCGCGCTGTATCCTCACGACGGCAAAACCGAGCGTGAGCTGATGTTTAACGCCGACGCGGCGATGTATCACACGAAGCACATGGGCCGTAACGGTTACCACTTTTTTCAGCCCTCCATGAACACCCTGGCGCAGACCCATCTCCAGTTAATGAACGATCTGTGGATGGCGATCGATCGCAATGAGCTGTGCCTACTTTATCAGCCAAAATTTCACGCCCCCGCGGGTCCTGTCCTTGGATTCGAGGCGTTATTGCGCTGGCAGCATCCTAAGCAGGGGCTACTGACTCCCGACCTTTTCCTGCCGCTGGCAGAAAAAACGGGGCTGATCGTCCCGATTGGCAACTGGGTGATTAATGAAGCTTGTCGCCAACTGCGGAAATGGCATCTTCAGGGGCATCAAAGCTGGTCAATGGCGGTAAACCTGTCGACACTGCAGTTTGAACAACCCTCGCTGGTTAAAACGGTTCTCGACTGCCTGGCACTTCACCATGTTCCACCGGAAATGTTGATCCTCGAAGTGACGGAGACCACGGCAATGAGCAACCCTGATGAGAGCGTTCGGGTACTGACAGAGCTGACGGATGCGGGCGTGAAGGCCTCTATTGATGATTTTGGCACCGGATATTCGAGCCTGCTGTATCTCAAGCGTTTACCGGCCTGTGAATTGAAAATAGACAGGGCGTTTGTGAAAGAGCTCAGTGGCAAAAGCGATGATGCCACTATTGTCTCCGCAATTGTGGCCCTCGCTAAAACACTTAACCTGAAGGTCGTGGCTGAAGGAGTGGAAACCGAAGCACAGCAAGCCTTTTTAACCGAGCTGGGCTGTAACACCCTTCAGGGTTATCTGTTAGGTAAACCCGCCAGCGCGCAGACCATAGAAGCACTCTGTGCCCGAGGGGAAATGTTACCTGGCGCTGAGCTGTAAGCCCCCTCATCAGGCGACATGCGAATGACAGGAAGTGTCGCCAGTATGCTATCGACCAGGGCGGGAGCCTGCTGATAAAGATTAAAACTGTCGTTATTCATTAACCAGTTTTTAATTATTCCGCTAAAAAAACCGTGGAATACAATCAAGGTAAGATCAACACTCACCTCTGGCGAAATGATATTCCGCGAAATACAGGTCTCCAGCGTGGCACGTAGCGTGTCATCATTGAATCCAATACGCTTTCTGATTTCACGCTCTGAAATCATATCACTGCTAAATTCACACTTATGATACAAAATTTGTAAAAGCGCACATTGCCGGGGGTCATGGGCAATATACTGCAGCGCAGTAATAAATTGCTCACGAAGTTTTAACAAGGGATCGTCACTATCGGAAAGGGAAAGCCTGTCGCGAATCATGTCGCGAAGGGGTAATTGCTGTTCCCAGATGGCATTAAATATTTCAGATTTACTGGTGAAGTGCCAGTAGATCGCACCGCGCGTCACTTTAGCAGCATCAGCGATATCCGTCAGTGTCGTGCTGGCTACGCCACGCGTCGCAAACTGTCCGATAGCTGCCTCAATCAGTTTCTGCCGAGTTTGTTGAGCTTCTTCTTTCTTTTTACGCGCCATAGGCAACTACTCGTGACTCAAAAGGTTTAAAGGTAATATCGCTTTCATACAAATGTAAGTATTCACTAAAACCCGTTTTAATTTTGCACAAAAAAAGTCACCGCCATTAATCCATAATTAATACAAATATATCAAATCAATTAAATTGACACGATGAATAATAAGAAGCATTAAGTTTACTTACCTGATTAATATACATGAAGTATATCTCTGAATGGACATGGTTTGATTCTGATTTTTCTACAAGCATGGTCATTCGCACTTATAAATTAAAAAAGATTAAACATACTCATTATTATATGCAGCCACATTTTATTTTTATCCCTCTACCCCACCACCGATTCGCGGTATATATCGGTTAATGGGTATTTAAAGGAACAGTAATGACGAATCATTTCAGACGTTTGCCCTTATCCGGTTTCATTGTCTGCGCGGTACTGCTTACTGGATGCGATGGTCAGGAAAATCAACAACACCAGCAGGCGCCTCAGGTCAGCGTGCATATTGTGAAAAGCGCGCCTCTGGCTGTCACCACTGAACTGCCGGGCAGAACAGATGCATTTCGCGTTGCGGAGGTTCGTCCTCAGGTTAGCGGCATCATCCTGCGCCGCAACTTCGCGGAAGGTAGCGATGTAAAAGCAGGTGAATCACTGTACCAGATTGATCCTGCGACCTATCAGGCAGCCTATGACAGCGCGAAAGGCGAGCTGGCGAAGGCTCAGGCAGCGGCCAATATTGCGCACCTGACCGTGAAACGCTATCTCCCGCTGGTAGGCACCCAATATGTCAGTAAGCAGGAGTATGACCAGGCCGTGGCGACGGCTCAGCAGGCAGATGCCAGCGTTGTTGCTGCAAAAGCCGGCGTTGAAAGCGCACGTATCAATCTTGCCTACACCAAAGTGACCTCTCCTGTTGATGGCCGCATCGGGAAATCCAGCGTGACCGAAGGGGCGCTGGTGACGAACGGGCAAGCCGCAGCACTGGCAACGGTCCAACAGCTCGATCCGATTTATGTCGATGTCACCCAGTCCAGTAATGATTTTATGCGCCTGAAACAGACCAGCCTGCAAAAAGGCGATACCGCCAGCAGCGTTGAACTGCTGATGGAGAACGGACAGCCCTATCCGCTGAAAGGCACATTGCAGTTCTCTGACGTAACGGTCGATGAAAGCACCGGCTCGATTACCCTGCGCGCCATTTTCCCGAACCCTCAGCATCTGTTATTACCCGGCATGTTTGTTCGCGCCCGTATTGATGAAGGCACCCAGCCGGACGCGATTCTGGTTCCACAGCAAGGCGTGACCCGTACACCGCGAGGCGATGCAACCGTTCTGGTGGTGAACGATAAAAACCAGGTTGAGTCGAGAACCGTCGTAGCCCCTCAGGCAATTGGCGATCGCTGGCTGGTGACGGAAGGGCTGAAAAACGGTGACCGCGTGATTGTCAGCGGGCTACAGAAAGTCGGACCAGGGGTAACCGTCGTCGCCACGCCGGATACCACCACGACTCCAACCGGTTAAGGGACGACGACATGGCTAATTTCTTTATTCAGAGACCGGTTTTCGCCTGGGTACTTGCCATCATTTTGATGATTGCAGGCGGGCTGGCCATTCTCAAACTCCCCGTAGCACAGTATCCAACCATTGCCCCTCCCGCCGTGGCGATTTCCGCGACCTACCCGGGAGCGGATGCTCAAACGGTGCAGGACACCGTGACCCAGGTTATCGAACAGAATATGAACGGTATCGATAACCTGATGTATATGTCATCCACCAGCGATTCAGCGGGTAACGTCACCATCACACTGACCTTCGAGTCAGGAACCGACCCGGACATAGCCCAGGTGCAGGTACAGAACAAGCTGCAGCTCGCCATGCCGCTGCTGCCGCAAGAGGTTCAGCAGCAAGGGATTGCCGTGGAGAAATCCAGCAGTAGCTTCCTGCTTGTCGCCGGTTTTGTTTCAGACAACAAAAGTCTCACGCAGGATGACATCTCTGACTATGTCGCCTCAAACGTCAAAGATGCCATCAGCCGAACGTCTGGTGTCGGTGACGTTCAGCTGTTTGGCGCTCAGTATGCGATGCGCATCTGGCTCGACAGCAACGCGATGAACAAATACCAGCTGACGCCGCTGGATATTATCAACCAGCTGAAAACGCAGAACGATCAGATAGCGGCAGGCCAGCTGGGCGGAACGCCGTCCATTCCAGGACAACAGCTGAATGCCTCAATCATCGCGCAAACCCGCCTGAAATCACCGGAGGAGTTTGGCCGCGTGACGCTTAAGGTGAACCAGGACGGCTCGATGGTTTATCTGAAGGACGTGGCTCGTATTGAGCTGGGTGGCGAAAACTACAACATGGTCACTAAAATCAACGGGCAGGCGGCAACCGGCCTAGGGATTAAGCTGGCAACCGGGGCAAATGCGCTGGACACCGCAGCAGCCATTAAGAGCAAGCTGGCGCAACTGCAGCAGTTCTTCCCACAGGGGCTGAAAGTTGTCTACCCCTATGACACCACGCCTTTTGTAAAAATCTCCATTCACGAAGTGGTGAAGACCCTGTTTGAAGCGATCATTCTCGTCTTCCTGGTCATGTACCTGTTCCTGCAAAACCTGCGCGCGACCCTCATCCCAACAATCGCGGTGCCGGTCGTTCTGCTGGGTACCTTCGCGGTTCTGGCGGCATTTGGTTTCTCCATCAATACCCTGACGATGTTCGGCATGGTGCTGGCGATAGGTCTGCTGGTTGATGACGCTATCGTGGTCGTAGAGAACGTTGAACGTGTCATGGTCGAGGACAAGCTGCCGCCGAAAGAGGCCACGCAGAAGTCGATGGAGCAGATCCAGGGCGCACTGGTGGGGATCGCTATGGTTCTCTCGGCGGTCTTTATCCCGATGGCCTTTTTTGGCGGCTCGACGGGGGCGATCTATCGCCAGTTCTCGCTAACTATCGTTTCCGCGATGGCGTTGTCCGTACTGGTTGCGCTCATCCTGACGCCTGCACTCTGCGCAACGTTGCTTAAGCCCGTAGACCATCATGAGAAAAAAGGTGGCTTCTTCGGCTGGTTTAATGCGCTCTTTGATAAAAGCGTAGAGCACTACAGCAACAGCGTGAGCGGTATTTTGCGTAAGACAGGCCGCTATCTGGTGGTGTACGTCATTATTGTTGGTGGGATGGCGGTGCTCTTCTTGCGTTTGCCCACCTCCTTCCTGCCCGAAGAGGATCAGGGGGTGTTTATGACGATGGTCCAACTCCCGGCAGGTGCTACCCAGACGCGTACTCAGCAGGTCCTCGACCAGGTTCAGGACTACTATCTAAACAAAGAGAAGGCGAACGTTGAATCCGTCTTTACCGTAAACGGCTTTAGCTTTAGCGGCCAGGGTCAGAACTCCGGTATTGCATTTGTCAGCCTGAAGCCCTGGGAGGAGCGCCAGGGGTCGGAAAATGGCGTCGAAGCCATTGTGGGTCGCGCGACGAAAGCCTTCAGTCATATTAAAGATGGCCTTGTGTTTCCGTTTAACCTGCCTGCAATTCTTGAGCTGGGTACCGCCACGGGCTTCGACTTTGAATTGATCGATCAGGCTAACATGGGGCATACCCAGCTGACGCAGGCGCGTAACCAACTACTTAACATGGTGAAAGAGCACCCTGACCTGCTGGTTAACGTGCGTCCTAACGGCCTTGAAGATACGCCACAGTTCAAGCTGGATGTCGATCAGGAGAAAGCACAGGCGCTGGGCGTCAGTCTTTCTGACGTCAACCAGACGATTTCGACGGCCTTAGGTAGCACCTATGTGAACGACTTTATCGATCATGGACGAGTGAAAAAGGTCTACGTACAGGCCGACGCAAAATTCCGTATGTTGCCAGGAGATATTAACAGCCTTTACGTGCGCAGTGCGAATGGGGAAATGGTTCCGTTCTCAGCCTTTAGCACCGCTCACTGGGTCTATGGTTCACCTCGCCTGGAGCGCTATAACGGGATGCCCTCTATGGAGATCCTGGGTGAATCAGCCCCGGGTAAAAGTACCGGTGAGGCCATGGTTATGATGGAAAGTCTCGCGGCAAAACTGCCTTCCGGCATCGGCTATGACTGGACGGGAATGTCTTATCAGGAGCGGCTCTCGGGTAACCAGGCGCCTGCCCTGTACGCCATTTCACTGATCGTGGTGTTCCTGTGTCTGGCAGCGCTGTATGAAAGCTGGTCCATTCCGTTCTCCGTCATGCTGGTTGTGCCGCTGGGGGTCATTGGGGCTCTTCTCGCAGCGTCGCTGCGCGGGTTAAATAATGACGTCTATTTCCAGGTCGGCCTGCTGACGACGATTGGTTTATCGGCGAAAAACGCCATCCTGATCGTCGAATTTGCTAAAGACCTGATGGATAAAGAAGGCAAAGGCATTATTGAAGCCACGCTGGAAGCATCCAGGATGCGCCTTCGACCGATCCTGATGACTTCCCTGGCCTTTATCCTTGGCGTCATGCCGCTGGTGATCAGCTCCGGGGCCGGGAGCGGCGCGCAAAACGCCGTCGGTACGGGCGTTATGGGGGGAATGCTTTCCGCAACGCTTCTGGCGATTTTCTTCGTGCCCGTCTTCTTTGTGGTTGTTCGGCGACGGTTTACTAATCATAAAGAGTAATGTTTCCCTGAAAAGGCACCTCTGGTGCCTTTTTTATTTTTAACATAAACAATAAATTAGGCTTTACATAAAGGCAGTGTTAAAAATATGATGATTTGCATTAAGTAAAAACAGTCTCTTGCATCTTCATAATGTCTTAATTAATTCCTCCTGAAACCGACTTTTCTCCACAAATTTTACAAACTACATAATTTGAGATTATTCCTCGTGTAACGAGGACTTACCTGGGTGGTAAAATAACCTCCAGTTCGTTAATAGCCCTCCTGGCTTTATGGCGGATGAGAAATAATACTGAGGTAACATCATGAAAAGATTCATTCCCGTTGCACTACTCGCTGCGCTGCTTGCTGGTTGCGCGCACGACTCTCCATGTGTACCGGTTTACGACGACCAGGGCCGACTGGTTCATACCAATACCTGTATGAAAGGCACCACCCAGGATAACTGGGAAACTGCGGGTGCTATCGCCGGCGGTGCTGCCGCAGTGGCGGGTTTGACGCTGGGTATTGTTGCCCTGACGAAGTAACAGCTGTTGAGAAAGCGCGGCTCTGGCTGCGCTTTTGCTTTTAATGAGTGCAATATTTTCAAATAAGTAAAAAAATAGCCCCGAATTTATTCGCGCCGTTCTTTTCAGGCTGATGCCAGTCACATCTTTTTCGTATACTCATTTAAATTACCTGTTCTATTGTGATGATTTTCACACATTAATATTATTGAATACCCTGCCAATATTCACGCTGGAAACTATCTCTTCTTTTTCCTGACGCGACTCGAAACTTTTGCTCCGATTTGTGGCACAGGTTGTAATTTCGCACCGTTTCGGGGCGTTCGTTTTATTTAAGCCTGTCTACACTCAGCATTAAGCGTTCACTCGTCTCTTATTTTGTCGAACGCAAAACTGGCATTACGTTTGCTTTATAAACGTTGGCCAAAGCCACAGACAGGTAAAGCGTTTAAAAACGCCTCTATAACGATAAATTTCGCCACACAGGATGCATTATGAAAAAGACGATGATAGCCAGCCTGGCCGCTGCAGGCATGATGTTTGCCGTAGCCGGTCAAGCCCATGCGGGAACGACACTGGATGCCGTTAAAAAGAAAGGTTTTGTTCAATGCGGTATCAGTGACGGTTTGCCTGGCTTCTCTTATGCCGATGCGAACGGCAAATTTACCGGTATTGATGTGGATGTCTGCCGTGGCGTTGCCGCCGCCGTTTTTGGCGATGACAGCAAAGTAAAATATACCCCGCTGACGGCGAAAGAACGCTTCACAGCACTTCAGTCCGGTGAGGTTGACATGCTCTCCCGTAATACCACCTGGACCTCCTCCCGTGATGCAGGCATGGGGATGTCATTTACGGGCGTAACCTATTATGACGGTATCGGGTTCCTGACCCACAATAAAGCTGGCCTGAAAAGCGCTAAGGAACTGGATGGCGCCACCGTTTGTATCCAGGCGGGCACCGATACCGAGCTGAACGTCGCGGATTATTTCAAAGCAAACAACATGAAATATACCCCAGTGACATTCGACCGTTCGGATGAATCGGCCAAAGCGCTGGAATCCGGCCGTTGCGACACGCTGGCCTCTGACCAGTCACAGCTGTATGCCTTACGTATTAAGCTGAGCAACCCGACAGAGTGGATTGTCCTGCCTGAAGTAATCTCCAAAGAACCTCTCGGCCCCGTCGTTCGTCGTGGTGATGAAGACTGGTTCTCCATTGTTCGCTGGACGCTGTTTGCCATGCTGAACGCAGAAGAGATGGGCATCAACTCTAAAAACGTCGATGAGAAAGCCGCTAAGCCATCCACCCCGGATATGGCACACCTGCTCGGTAAAGAAGGTGATTTCGGCAAGGATCTGAAGCTGGATAACAAGTGGGCTTACAACATCATCAAACAGGTGGGCAACTACTCTGAGATCTTTGAGCGCAACGTGGGATCGGAAAGCCCACTGAAGATCAAACGCGGCCAGAACAATCTCTGGAACAACGGCGGTATTCAGTACGCACCACCAGTACGTTAAGTCATAGCTGTAACGGGCACTGCTCCGGCAGTGCCCACTCCAGAGTCATGGTTACTGAGGTTTCTTTATGTCCCATCGCCGCTCAGCCGTAAAAGGATCGCTATCCTTTTCTCATCCCGCGGTCCGCGCCTGGCTATTCCAGATTATTGCTATTGTTGCGGTTGTTCTTATCGCCGTGTATCTCATCCATAACACCATCACCAACCTAAATAATCGTGGCATTACCTCCGGTTTTGCGTTTTTGGATCGCAGCGCGGGGTTTGGCATTGTTCAGCACCTTATTGATTACCAGGAAGGTGACACCTACGGACGCGTGTTCGTGGTCGGTTTACTGAATACGCTGTTGGTATCGGCGCTTTGTATCGTCTTCGCGTCGATACTGGGCTTCTTTATTGGCCTGGCGCGTCTTTCTGAAAACTGGCTCTTGCGGAAACTGTCGACTGTTTATATCGAGACGTTCCGCAATATCCCCCCGCTCCTGCAGATCTTCTTCTGGTATTTCGCCGTACTGCGTAACCTTCCCGGTCCCCGTCAGGCCGTCGACGCGTTTGAGCTGTTTTTCCTCAGTAACCGAGGGTTGTCCATTCCTTCTCCTCAGCCGGGTGAAGGACTGTATGCTTTCATTGGTGCGATTGTGATAGCGCTTGCTCTCTCTGCTGGAGTATTCCGTTTTAACCGCAAGCATCAGATCAAAACCGGTCAGCTTCGTAGAACCTGGCCCACGGCAGTTGCCCTGATCGTTAGCCTTCCGCTAATCGCACACTGGCTGTTTGGGGCCGCTTTGCACTGGGATATTCCACATCTGCGTGGCTTTAACTTTCAGGGTGGGATGGTATTAATTCCCGAGCTGGCAGCCCTGACGCTGGCGCTGTCGATTTATACGTCCGCGTTTATCGCAGAGATTATCCGTGCAGGGATCCAGGCCGTTCCTTATGGGCAGCACGAGGCGGCACGCTCGCTGGGATTACCCCATACCGTGACGCTTCGTCAGGTCATCATTCCTCAGGCTTTACGGGTGATCATTCCACCTCTGACAAGCCAGTATCTCAATATTGTCAAAAACTCGTCGCTGGCCGCTGCCATTGGTTATCCGGATATGGTGTCACTCTTCGCCGGAACCGTGCTTAACCAGACCGGACAAGCCATTGAAACCATCGCCATCACGATGTCTGTCTATCTGATCATCAGCCTGGTGATTTCATTGCTGATGAACCTTTATAACCGTCGTATAGCACTGGTCGAGCGCTAAGGATCTATGATGACAAAAGCGATACTGTCGCACTCCTCGCGCCCTGCCAACTCGACAGGTGGACGTTTCATTATCTGGGCGCGTAAGAATCTGTTCTCTAGCTGGAGTAACAGCCTGCTGACGATTGTCTGCCTGTGGCTCATGTGGGAATTGATTCCTCCCCTGCTGAACTGGGCGTTTTTACAGGCCAACTGGGTCGGTTCAACCCGAGCTGACTGTACAAAAGCCGGCGCCTGCTGGGTGTTTATTCATGAACGTTTCGGTCAGTTCATGTATGGGTTGTATCCCCACGAACAGCGCTGGCGGATTAATCTGGCGCTGATTATCGGTCTGCTCTCTGTCGCGGCCATGTTCTGGAAAAAGCTGCCTCACCGTGGACGCTATATTGCCGTCTGGGCGGTGGTTTATCCGATTATTGTCTGGACGCTGTTATATGGCGGTTTCCTTGGGCTGGAACGCGTGGAAACACGTCAATGGGGCGGGCTGACGCTGACGTTGATCATCGCTTCAGTGGGGATAGCCGGCGCTCTACCGTGGGGGATTTTACTGGCCCTGGGGCGGCGTTCAAAAATGCCGATCGTACGCGTGCTCTCCGTTATCTTCATTGAGTTCTGGCGCGGCGTGCCGCTTATTACCGTTCTCTTTATGTCGTCGGTCATGCTGCCGCTATTTATGGCAGAAGGTACAACGATCGACAAACTGATCCGTGCCCTGGTCGGGGTCATTCTCTTCCAGTCCGCCTATGTCGCTGAAGTTGTGCGCGGTGGTCTGCAGGCGTTGCCTAAAGGCCAGTACGAAGCGGCAGAATCACTGGCGCTCGGTTACTGGAAAACGCAGGGGCTGGTCATTCTTCCACAAGCACTCAAGCTGGTCATCCCGGGTCTGGTCAACACGATCATTGCCCTCTTCAAGGATACCAGCCTGGTAATCATCATTGGATTGTTCGATCTCTTTAGCAGCGTGCAACAGGCAACCGTTGACCCTGTCTGGCTGGGTATGTCCACCGAAGGATATGTCTTTGCTGCCCTGATCTACTGGATCTTTTGTTTTAGCATGTCGCGCTACAGCCAGCATCTGGAAAAGCGCTTTAACACCGGGCGTACGCCGCACTGAGGAAATTATGAGCCAAATAACTATGACACCCGCCGACGCGATGATTACGCTGGAAAATGTGAATAAATGGTACGGACAATTTCATGTCCTGAGGGACATTAATCTCAAGGTAAAGCAGGGAGAACGCATCGTCCTTTGCGGCCCTTCTGGCTCCGGGAAATCCACAACCATTCGCTGTATTAATCATCTTGAAGAGCACCAGCAAGGACGCATTGTGGTTGATGGTATCGAGCTGAATGAAGATATCCGCAATATCGAACGCGTACGTCAGGAAGTGGGAATGGTCTTTCAGCACTTTAATCTGTTTCCGCACCTGACCGTTCTGCAGAACTGTACGCTTGCCCCGATTTGGGTACGAAAGATGCCGAAAAAGGAAGCTGAGGCGTTGGCAATGCACTACCTGGAGCGCGTACGTATCGCAGAGCATGCCAATAAATTCCCTGGCCAGATATCGGGTGGCCAACAGCAGCGTGTAGCTATCGCCCGTTCGCTGTGTATGAAACCCAAAATTATGCTTTTTGATGAACCGACATCTGCCCTCGATCCGGAAATGGTGAAAGAGGTTCTGGACACCATGATTGGGCTGGCTCAATCCGGCATGACCATGCTGTGTGTGACGCATGAGATGGGGTTTGCGCGAACCGTGGCCGACCGGGTGATCTTTATGGACCGCGGGGAGATTGTTGAGCAGGCACCGCCGGATGAGTTCTTTGCGCATCCGAAGTCAGAACGCACGCGAGCATTCCTGTCGCAGGTGATTCATTAGTCGTTTGCTCTGCCGGGTAGCGGCTTCGCCTTACCCGGCCTACCGTTTTTTCTGCGCATAAACGCAAAAAGGCCATCCTTGCGGATGGCCTTTCTACTTAATTGATGTCTGGCAGTTCCCTACTCTCACATGGGGAGACCCCACACTACCATCGGCGCTACGGCGTTTCACTTCTGAGTTCGGCATGGGGTCAGGTGGGACCACCGCGCTAAAGCCGCCAGACAAATTCTTTTACTTCTTGCCGAACTTTAACCTAAGTATAAAGTGGTGCTGATACCCAGAGTCGAACTGGGGACCTCACCCTTACCAAGGGTGCGCTCTACCAACTGAGCCATATCAGCACGCTAAATTTGATGCCTGGCAGTTCCCTACTCTCGCATGGGGAGACCCCACACTACCATCGGCGCTACGGCGTTTCACTTCTGAGTTCGGCATGGGGTCAGGTGGGACCACCGCGCTAAAGCCGCCAGGCAAATTCTGTTAATCTGTATCAGGCTGAAAATCGTGTCTCTCTCACCGCCAAAACACCTTCGGCGTTGTAAGGTTAAGCCTCACGGTTCATTAGTATCGGTTAGCTCAACGCATCGCTGCGCTTACACACCCGACCTATCAACGTCGTAGTCTTCAACGTTCCTTCAGGACTCTCAGGGAGTCAGGGAGAACTCATCTCGGGGCAAGTTTCGTGCTTAGATGCTTTCAGCACTTATCTTTTCCGCATTTAGCTACCGGGCAGTGCCATTGGCATGACAACCCGAACACCAGTGATGCGTCCACTCCGGTCCTCTCGTACTAGGAGCAGCCCCCCTCAATTCTCCAGCGCCCACGGCAGATAGGGACCGAACTGTCTCACGACGTTCTAAACCCAGCTCGCGTACCACTTTAAATGGCGAACAGCCATACCCTTGGGACCTACTTCAGCCCCAGGATGTGATGAGCCGACATCGAGGTGCCAAACACCGCCGTCGATATGAACTCTTGGGCGGTATCAGCCTGTTATCCCCGGAGTACCTTTTATCCGTTGAGCGATGGCCCTTCCATTCAGAACCACCGGATCACTATGACCTGCTTTCGCACCTGCTCGAGCCGTCACTCTCGCAGTCAAGCTAGCTTATGCCATTGCACTAACCTCCTGATGTCCGACCAGGATTAGCTAACCTTCGTGCTCCTCCGTTACTCTTTGGGAGGAGACCGCCCCAGTCAAACTACCCACCAGACACTGTCCGCAACCCGGATCACGGGTCTACGTTAGAACACCAGCCATTAAAGGGTGGTATTTCAAGGATGGCTCCACGCAGACTGGCGTCCACGCTTCAAAGCCTCCCACCTATCCTACACATCAAGGACCAGTGTTCAGTGTCAAGCTATAGTAAAGGTTCACGGGGTCTTTCCGTCTTGCCGCGGGTACACTGCATCTTCACAGCGAGTTCAATTTCACTGAGTCTCGGGTGGAGACAGCCTGGCCATCATTACGCCATTCGTGCAGGTCGGAACTTACCCGACAAGGAATTTCGCTACCTTAGGACCGTTATAGTTACGGCCGCCGTTTACCGGGGCTTCGATCAAGAGCTTCGCGTTGCCGCTAACCCCATCAATTAACCTTCCGGCACCGGGCAGGCGTCACACCGTATACGTCCACTTTCGTGTTTGCACAGTGCTGTGTTTTTAATAAACAGTTGCAGCCAGCTGGTATCTTCGACTGATTTCAGCTCCACCCGCAGGGGCTTCACCTACATATCAGCGTGCCTTCTCCCGAAGTTACGGCACCATTTTGCCTAGTTCCTTCACCCGAGTTCTCTCAAGCGCCTTGGTATTCTCTACCTGACCACCTGTGTCGGTTTGGGGTACGATTTCGTGTTACCTGATGCTTAGAGGCTTTTCCTGGAAGCAGGGCATTTGTTACTTCAGCACCGTAGTGCCTCGTCATCACACCTCAGCGTTAATAAACGACCGGATTTACCTAATCGTTCCGCCTACATGCTTAAACCGGGACAACCGTCGCCCGGCTAACATAGCCTTCTCCGTCCCCCCTTCGCAGTAACACCAAGTACAGGAATATTAACCTGTTTCCCATCGACTACGCCTTTCGGCCTCGCCTTAGGGGTCGACTCACCCTGCCCCGATTAACGTTGGACAGGAACCCTTGGTCTTCCGGCGAGCGGGCTTTTCACCCGCTTTATCGTTACTTATGTCAGCATTCGCACTTCTGATACCTCCAGCATGCCTCACAGCACACCTTCAACGGCTTACAGAACGCTCCCCTACCCAACAACGCATAAGCGTCGCTGCCGCAGCTTCGGTGCATGGTTTAGCCCCGTTACATCTTCCGCGCAGGCCGACTCGACCAGTGAGCTATTACGCTTTCTTTAAATGATGGCTGCTTCTAAGCCAACATCCTGGCTGTCTGTGCCTTCCCACATCGTTTCCCACTTAACCATGACTTTGGGACCTTAGCTGGCGGTCTGGGTTGTTTCCCTCTTCACGACGGACGTTAGCACCCGCCGTGTGTCTCCCGTGATAACATTCTTCGGTATTCGTAGTTTGCATCGGGTTGGTAAGCCGGGATGGCCCCCTAGCCGAAACAGTGCTCTACCCCCGAAGATGAGTTCACGAGGCGCTACCTAAATAGCTTTCGGGGAGAACCAGCTATCTCCCGGTTTGATTGGCCTTTCACCCCCAGCCACAAGTCATCCGCTAATTTTTCAACATTAGTCGGTTCGGTCCTCCAGTTAGTGTTACCCAACCTTCAACCTGCCCATGGCTAGATCACCGGGTTTCGGGTCTATACCCTGCAACTTAACGCCCAGTTAAGACTCGGTTTCCCTTCGGCTCCCCTATACGGTTAACCTTGCTACAGAATATAAGTCGCTGACCCATTATACAAAAGGTACGCAGTCACACCACAAAGGTGCTCCCACTGCTTGTACGTACACGGTTTCAGGTTCTTTTTCACTCCCCTCGCCGGGGTTCTTTTCGCCTTTCCCTCACGGTACTGGTTCACTATCGGTCAGTCAGGAGTATTTAGCCTTGGAGGATGGTCCCCCCATATTCAGACAGGATACCACGTGTCCCGCCCTACTCTTCGAGTTCACAACCTGTGTGCTTTCGTGTACGGGACTGTCACCCTGTACCGTGCGACTTTCCAGACGCTTCCACTAACACACAAGCTGATTCAGACTCTGGGCTGCTCCCCGTTCGCTCGCCGCTACTGGGGGAATCTCGGTTGATTTCTTTTCCTCGGGGTACTTAGATGTTTCAGTTCCCCCGGTTCGCCTCGTTAACCTATGTATTCAGTTAACGATAGTGCAACGAATTGCACTGGGTTTCCCCATTCGGACATCGCCGGGTCAAAGGTTCATATCACCTCGCCGGCGCTTTTCGCAGATTAGCACGTCCTTCATCGCCTCTGACTGCCAGGGCATCCACCGTGTACGCTTAGTCGCTTAACCTCACAACCCGAAGATGTTTCTTTCGATTCATCATCGACTTGCGAAAATTTGAGAGACTCGAACACACATAACATGTGTGTCGTTTCAATTTTCAGCTTGATCCAGATTTTTAAAGAGCAAATATCTCAAACATGACTCGCAAGTCAGTTTTGAGATATGAGGCAGGTGACTTTCACTCACGAACCAGCAAGTGGCGTCCCCTAGGGGATTCGAACCCCTGTTACCGCCGTGAAAGGGCGGTGTCCTGGGCCTCTAGACGAAGGGGACACTGAAGTCTCAATCGCAAGACGCCTTGCTATTTACTTTTCATCAGACAATCTGTGTGAGCACTACAAAGGCAGGTTCTTTAAGGTAAGGAGGTGATCCAACCGCAGGTTCCCCTACGGTTACCTTGTTACGACTTCACCCCAGTCATGAATCACAAAGTGGTAAGCGCCCTCCCGAAGGTTAAGCTACCTACTTCTTTTGCAACCCACTCCCATGGTGTGACGGGCGGTGTGTACAAGGCCCGGGAACGTATTCACCGTAGCATTCTGATCTACGATTACTAGCGATTCCGACTTCATGGAGTCGAGTTGCAGACTCCAATCCGGACTACGACGCACTTTATGAGGTCCGCTTGCTCTCGCGAGGTCGCTTCTCTTTGTATGCGCCATTGTAGCACGTGTGTAGCCCTACTCGTAAGGGCCATGATGACTTGACGTCATCCCCACCTTCCTCCAGTTTATCACTGGCAGTCTCCTTTGAGTTCCCGGCCTAACCGCTGGCAACAAAGGATAAGGGTTGCGCTCGTTGCGGGACTTAACCCAACATTTCACAACACGAGCTGACGACAGCCATGCAGCACCTGTCTCAGAGTTCCCGAAGGCACCAATCCATCTCTGGAAAGTTCTCTGGATGTCAAGAGTAGGTAAGGTTCTTCGCGTTGCATCGAATTAAACCACATGCTCCACCGCTTGTGCGGGCCCCCGTCAATTCATTTGAGTTTTAACCTTGCGGCCGTACTCCCCAGGCGGTCGACTTAACGCGTTAGCTCCGGAAGCCACGCCTCAAGGGCACAACCTCCAAGTCGACATCGTTTACGGCGTGGACTACCAGGGTATCTAATCCTGTTTGCTCCCCACGCTTTCGCACCTGAGCGTCAGTCTTTGTCCAGGGGGCCGCCTTCGCCACCGGTATTCCTCCAGATCTCTACGCATTTCACCGCTACACCTGGAATTCTACCCCCCTCTACAAGACTCTAGCCTGCCAGTTTCGAATGCAGTTCCCAGGTTGAGCCCGGGGATTTCACATCCGACTTGACAGACCGCCTGCGTGCGCTTTACGCCCAGTAATTCCGATTAACGCTTGCACCCTCCGTATTACCGCGGCTGCTGGCACGGAGTTAGCCGGTGCTTCTTCTGCGGGTAACGTCAATTGCTGAGGTTATTAACCTCAGCACCTTCCTCCCCGCTGAAAGTACTTTACAACCCGAAGGCCTTCTTCATACACGCGGCATGGCTGCATCAGGCTTGCGCCCATTGTGCAATATTCCCCACTGCTGCCTCCCGTAGGAGTCTGGACCGTGTCTCAGTTCCAGTGTGGCTGGTCATCCTCTCAGACCAGCTAGGGATCGTCGCCTAGGTGAGCCGTTACCCCACCTACTAGCTAATCCCATCTGGGCACATCTGATGGCAAGAGGCCCGAAGGTCCCCCTCTTTGGTCTTGCGACGTTATGCGGTATTAGCTACCGTTTCCAGTAGTTATCCCCCTCCATCAGGCAGTTTCCCAGACATTACTCACCCGTCCGCCGCTCGTCACCCGGGAGCAAGCTCCCTGTGTTACCGCTCGACTTGCATGTGTTAGGCCTGCCGCCAGCGTTCAATCTGAGCCATGATCAAACTCTTCAATTTAAGTTTGATGCTCGTGAATTAAACTTCGTAATGAATTACGCATGTTCACTCAGAGACTTGGTATTCATTTTTCGTCTTGCGACGTTAAGAATCCATGTCACTTTGAGTGCCCACACAGATTGTCTGATAAATTGTTAAAGAGCAGTGCAACGCGGCTTTCGCTCACCGTTGCGAGGTGGCGTATATTACGCTTTCCTCTTTCAGAGTCAACCCGTTATTTCAGGATTTTTTCTCTTCAACCGAACCGCTTGTTGTGTGAAGTGATTCACATCCGCCGTGTCGATGGAGGCGCATTATAGGGATCCCATTTTTTAGCACAAGTATTTTTTAGATCTTTTTTTTCGACTGCTGATTTTCCGCGCTTTTCGCTGAAATCCCGCCCGATCTGCTTAAATATTGACGTATTTTGCCTTGCCTCGATCCATTAATATGATCAAAGTCTTCTGTATAGCGCTCATTGTTAGAGGTAGATATGCCCGCAGTATTACGTCCTTATAAAGATCTGTTCCCCAAAAAAGGCGATCGCGTGATGATCGATGCCAGCAGCGTGGTGATTGGTGATGTCCGAATGGCCGATGACGTCAGCATCTGGCCGCTCGTCGCCATCAGGGGAGATGTTAACTATGTGTCGATTGGTGCACGTACCAATATTCAGGACGGTAGCGTTCTGCATGTCACACACAAATCCTCCTATAACCCGGAGGGCAATCCCCTCATCATTGGAGAAGAGGTTACCGTCGGCCATAAAGTGATGCTTCACGGCTGCACTGTCGGAAATCGCGTACTTGTTGGCATGGGGTCGATTTTGCTGGATGGCGTCATAGTAGAAGATGACGTAATGATTGGTGCCGGTAGCCTGGTCCCGCAGAACAAACGGCTGGAGAGTGGCTATCTCTATCTGGGAAGCCCGGTAAAACAGATCCGCCCCCTGAAGGAGGCAGAGCTCGAAGGGTTAAAATACTCTGCGAACAACTACGTTAACTGGAAGAATGACTATTTGGAACAGGACAACCAAACCCAGCCCTGATCGTCTTCCTGCTGTTCGCGGATTAAATCGCTGGCTTCCTCTTCCAGATCCCAGCGATTTTCGCAAAATACCGCTATCGGGTCTGAACCGCCAAAACGATGCAACAGCGTTTCTCCATGAATGGCACAGGTAAGTTGCATACCCTGCACCAGCACCGGAAAACTGACCGCTTGTTTACTCTCATCCCAGTTCTCTCTGTCCGGGAAATGAATAGCCTGGTTCACGCCGAAAGCTCCTGCTTTAACTTTTCAATGACAGGTTCGACCGCAGGCAACACGCCATGCCAGAGCAGCACCGCATGCGCGGCCTGACCCACCAGCATTCCCAGTCCATCGGCTAAATGTTTCGCGCCGTGTTGTTCACACCAGTTAAGGAAAGGCGTCTTCCCTTTCTGATAAAACATGTCATAGAAGTACATATGCGCGCTGACCAGAGAAGCGGGAATTGCCGGGATCTCGCCATTGATGCCGCTGGACGTGGCATTGATGACAAGATCGAACTCACGATCGTCAAGATCGTCAAGCGCTGCCGCGCTCACGCTGCCGGTATGCGCAAACAACGCCGCCAGCGCTTCTGCGCGGGAAAAGGTTCTGTTGGTTATGGTCACCGCACAGTCCAGAGAAAGCAGAGGCAACAGAACTCCCCGCGATGCGCCACCCGCACCAATCAGCAGGATCCTGAATCCGGGCTTAATAAACGACAGTCGTTCCAGATCGCTAAGTAAACCAATTCCGTCGGTGTTGTCACCCAAAAGGCGTCCATCCTCAAGCCGTTTTAGGGTATTGACTGCACCAGCCAGTGAAGCGCGCTCAGTAAGCTCATTCGCACGTTCGAAGGCTTCTTCTTTAAAAGGAACCGTCACATTAGCGCCTTTACCGCCCGCGGCGAAAAAAGCCTCCAGCGTTGGAATAAATGCATCCACCGGTGCCAGTACGCGGCCATAGGGATGATTTATCTGCAGCTGCTTCGCAAATTGCTGATGGATCAGCGGTGACTTGCTGTGCGCAATCGGATTACCAAAAACAGCATAGGTTTCCATGAGATTACCCCTGGCGAAAACGTTCGCCGGTCAAAGCGTCGCGAATTTCAGACGGATTCAGGCGCCCCCCCGTTTCACCGACAACAACAGGGAAGTCATTCCCGAACTGCGCCAGTACTTCTTCGGTTGTCCGACAAGGTGGCAATCCGGTCAGGTTGGCGCTGGTTGAGACTAGCGGTTTACCAAATGCCAGGCAAAGCTCAACCACCAGCGGATGGTCAGTTACGCGAACGGCGAGGGAATCAAAACGTCCGGTTAACCAGCGAGGCGTTGTCGGCTGCGCCGGGAAGACGAAGGTCACCGGTCCAGGCCACGCGGAGAAGATAGTCTCGCGCTGCGCCGGCGTCAGCATGGAGTCATCGATATAGGGTTTAAGCTGCTCATAATTCGCAGCGATCAAAATCAGCCCTTTCTCGACGGGTCTTTGTTTTAAGGCAAGCAAACGGCTCACAGCCGTCTCGCTGTCAGGATCGCAACCGACCCCAAAAACAGCTTCAGTTGGATAGGCGATGACTTCTTCATTTTTCAGTACGTCCACTGCATGCGCAATGGAGCCTGATGGCAGGTTATTATTCACTATTTTGATCCGCCGTAACCGGCTTTCCACATTGTTTACTGGCGCAGAAGCGTTTCATGCCTTGCGCGGTTTTCTTCTCTATAAGTAGCGGATAATTGCAATGAGGGCAGGTTCCCGCTACCGGTTTAAAATTGATAACGAACTGGCATTCAGGGTAGCGATCGCACGAATGGAAAGTCTTACCATAACGGGAGCGGCGCTGTACCAACTGCCCGCGCTGACACTGAGGGCACGCAATTGCCGTTTCATCAGGCTTATCAATTTGTTCCGTATGCTCACATTCCGGGTAGCGGCTACATCCAATAAACATGCCGAAACGCCCCTGCCGCAGGGCTAATTCACCACCGCAGAGTGGGCAATACTGCCCCTCCAGAATTTTAACGATATGTCCATCCGCCTGGTTTTTCAGGGGACGGACATAATCACATTCCGGATAGTGTGAACAACCGAGAAACGGGCCGTGTTTCCCGGACCGAATAACAAGTTCAGCCCCGCACTGCGGGCAGGGCTCGTTTTTATGCACCGTGAATAGTGCTGATTTGGCCATAACAACTCTTGGTGCTGCACATTGAATTAGTGCAGCATACCTTCATTCACTTCAAAGAGTAATTCTTCCATTTGCTGATAGGCGTTTTCACAGCCCGGGATATTAAACAGAACCATCAGGATCACCCACTTGAGATCTTCCAGTTCAAATTCTGCTGTATCCAGCGCCATGACGCGCTCTATCACCATTTCTCTCGTTTCGAGGTTCAGCACCTGAATCTGCTCAAGGAATAAGATGAACCCCCGGCAGCTGGCGTCCAGCCTTTCACACTCTTCCGCTGTATAAATGCGTACTGACAATGGGTCAGAAGCAAGCTGCATCGGTTCGGCGAGGCCTTCCTGATAATCAGCCAGTTTTTCCAGCCACATCAACGCATTATAGATATCTTCCCGCTCAAACCCCGCATCGGTAAGATCCTGTGTCAATTTGTCCTGATCCACTCGCATTTCTGCTTCGTTATGGATGTAAGTCTCAAACAAATACATCAGTACGTCGAACATGGCATGCCCTCCTTAATCGGACATAGCCGCCGGGTACAGCTGCGATCCACCCTGCTAACTCCAGTTCGAGTAGCTGTGCTACCGTTACTGGCACAGGTTGGCCGGCACGTTCAGCGACAACGTCAACAGGTGTTACCTCATCTCCTACGTTAGCCAGGAGCTTGGGAAATGGCAATGCCACCTTTCCCTGATCTGATGAATATTGTCGCTTTTCGGGATCTTCCTGCAGCCATTGCAACCCATATTGCAAATTTTCAAGAATATCTCCTACTTCCGTTACCGGCGTTGCCCCTTGCTTAATCAGCCAGTGGGGCCCCTCGCATCCGGGATTACCTATCGGACCAGGCAAGGCGAAGACTTCTCTCCCCTGTTCGAGCGCGCATCGCGCCGTGACCAGCGAACCGCTTCGGCGCGCCGCTTCAACCACCAGCACGCCTTTGCTAAGCCCACTGATAATTCGATTACGACGCGGAAAGTTTGCCGGCCTGGGCTGTGCGGAAAGCGGAAACTCAGACACTATCGCGCCGTCAGATTCGATAAGCCGCATCGCCAGTGCCTGATGCCTGCGTGGATAAATGCTAAAAAGACCGTTCCCCAGCACCGCTACACTTCGTCCTTTAACTGACAGCGCCGCGCTGTGGGCTACGCCGTCAATACCACAGGCCAGCCCGCTGGTGATCGTGAAACCGCTTTGTGACAGTTGTTCGCACAGGATTTTCCCCCATCGCTCGCCGTACCACGACGGCGCACGGCTACCTACCACCGCCAGTTGAACCGTATTAAGCGTCTCAGGGTTACCTTTTACGAATAATGCCCCGGGATAATCAGGGATCGTGCGGAGCAAAGGGGGATAAAGGGGATGGTTGGCCGTTAATAAATGATGTCCCGGCTGCTCAAGCCACATAAGGCTACGTTCCAGCTCGCTCTCATCAAGTGCAAAGAAGCGTTCAGTCTGCTTTGCTGTCAGCCCGGCGTTTCTGGCCACGAGCACGTTGAGGTGTTCCTGCTTCTGCAGTCGCGCAGCCGCTTCCAGCATTACATCACCACACAGCGACCCAGTGTGAACTAGCCGTAGCCATATCTCGTTAGACGTCATCCTTTCCCCTGCCATAAGCGGCCTGTGCAATCATTGCGATTGGTCACTGATGCTGTCAATCGATGGGGGATTTGTCTAGAATAGAGAGAGTATTCTTATCAACTACTGAACACGACTCTGGAAATTTATGGCAGTTTTGCAAGTGTTACATATTCCGGACGAGCGCCTTCGCATCGTCGCTGAACCGGTCAAAGAAGTGAATGCAGAAATCCAGCGTATCGTTGATGATATGTTCGATACCATGTACGCCGAAGAAGGCATTGGCCTGGCGGCGACGCAGGTGGACATTCACAAGCGTATTATCGTGATTGATGTTTCCGAAAATCGCGATGAGCGTCTGGTGCTGATCAACCCTGAGCTGCTCGAAAAGAGTGGCGAAACCGGTATTGAGGAAGGCTGTCTGTCCATTCCTGAACAGCGTGCTTTAGTTCCGCGTGCCGAAAAAGTGAAAATTCGCGCGCTGGATCGTGACGGTAATCCGTTCGAACTGGAAGCAGACGACCTGCTGGCGATTTGTATTCAGCATGAGATGGATCACCTGGTCGGTAAACTGTTTATCGATTACCTCTCGCCGCTGAAACAGCAGCGTATTCGTCAAAAAGTAGAAAAACTGGATCGTTTGCGTTCTCGCGCATAACGTCCCCCCGGATACAAGGATCATCGTGTCTAAAACACTACGTATTATCTTCGCGGGAACCCCTGATTTTGCAGCGCGTCATCTTGACGCGCTGTTATCGTCTGGTCACCAGGTTGTTGGCGTCTTTACCCAGCCAGACCGTCCTGCTGGTCGCGGCAAAAAACTGATGCCGAGCCCAGTAAAAGTGCTGGCAGAAGAGAATGGGCTACCGGTTTTCCAGCCCGCATCGTTGCGCCCACAGGAAAATCAGCAGTTGGTTGCTGACCTGAATGCTGACGTAATGGTGGTGGTGGCTTACGGTTTAATTCTGCCGAAAACGGTGCTTGATATGCCTCGCCTGGGGTGCATTAACGTGCATGGATCTCTGCTCCCACGCTGGCGTGGTGCTGCACCAATCCAGCGCTCGCTGTGGGCGGGTGATGCCGAAACGGGCGTTACCATCATGAAGATGGACGTAGGTTTAGACACCGGCGATATGCTGTATAAACTGGCCTGCCCCATTACGTCAGACGATACCAGCGCCACGCTGTATGACAAACTGGCAGACCTTGGTCCACAAGGGCTTATCGAGACGCTCCAGCAGCTTGCTGACAATACGGCGAAACCGGAAGTTCAAGATGACGCGCTGGTGACTTATGCCGAAAAACTGAGCAAAGAAGAAGCGCGGATCGACTGGTCCCTGTCAGCCGCTCAACTTGAACGCTGCATTCGCGCTTTTAATCCGTGGCCAATGAGCTGGATGGAGATTGATGAGCAGCCAGTGAAAGTCTGGAAAGCCTCCGTCATTAGCGGTACTACCACAGCTGAACCCGGTACGATTATTGACGCCAACAAGAACGGGATCCAGGTGGCGACCGCGCAAGGGATCCTGAATCTTGAATCGCTACAACCGGCCGGTAAGAAGGCCATGAGCGTTCAGGATCTGTTAAATTCCCGTCGCGAATGGTTTATTCCGGGCAATCGTCTCGCCTGAGCAAATTTATTCATAAGGCCCGGTGTTTCCGGGCATTTTTATTTTTACGGTTATGAAAAAACAAAATCTACGCAGCATGGCGGCTCAGGCCGTTGAGCAGGTTATCGAGCAGGGCCAGTCCTTAAGTAACGTCCTGCCTTCCCTGCAACAAAAAGTATCTGATAAAGACAAAGCCCTGCTTCAGGAGCTCTGCTTTGGCGTTCTGCGCACACTTTCTCAGCTTGAGTGGTTGATAAACAAGCTGATGTCACGCCCAATGACAGGCAAGCAGCGCAGCGTACACTATTTGATTATGGTGGGTTTTTATCAGCTTATTCATACCCGCATCCCACCTCATGCCGCGCTGGCTGAGACGGTGGAAGGCGCCGTTGCGATTAAACGTCCTCAGCTGAAAGGACTGATCAACGGCGTACTGCGTCAGTTCCAGAGACAGCAGGAAGAGCTTCTTGCTGAATTTGCCCAAAGCGAAGCGCGTTTCCTGCACCCGGATTGGCTGTTGAAGCGCCTGAAAAAAGCTTATCCACAGCAGTGGCAGGAGATTGCCGATGCAAACAACCAGCGTCCGCCAATGTGGTTACGCGTGAATCGTAATCACCACACTCGTGACGAATGGCTGGCATTACTTGAAGAAGCTGGAATGAGTGGATTCCCGCATGAAGCCTATCCGGATGCAGTACGCATGGCATCACCGGCACCGGTACATGCATTACCCGGTTTTGATGAAGGCTGGGTAACCGTACAGGATGCCTCGGCTCAGGGTTGCATGACCTGGCTTGAACCCAAAAATGGTGAGCAGATCCTCGATCTGTGCGCCGCGCCTGGGGGCAAAACGACGCATATTCTTGAAGTGGCTCCGCAGGCCATCGTGATGGCAGTGGACGTCGATGAACAGCGCCTCTCACGCGTCTACGACAACCTTAAGCGTCTGGGCATGAAGGCTCAGGTTAAGCAAGGCGATGGACGCAAGCCCGTAGAATGGTGTGGTGAAACCCAGTTCGATCGCATCTTGCTGGATGCCCCGTGCTCTGCAACCGGTGTTATTCGTCGTCATCCGGACATCAAGTGGCTACGCCGCGATCGTGATATTAAGGAACTTGCCCAACTGCAATCCGACATTCTCGACGCCATTTGGCCGCATCTGAAACCTGGCGGAACGCTGGTCTATGCGACTTGCTCCGTACTGCCGGAAGAAAACAGCCAGCAAATCGCGGCCTTCCTTAAACGTACTCCGGACGCCGCGCTGCGCGATACGGGGACGCCTGAATCCCCAGGTCTGCAGAACCTGCCGGGTGCAGAAGAAGGTGATGGCTTCTTTTACGCTAAGCTAATCAAAGAGTGATGTTGAGAACAGGTCACGAGATATGAAGATTATCATTCTGGGTGCAGGACAGGTGGGCGGAACGCTGGCGGAAAACCTTGTTGGCGAAAACAACGACATCACGATTGTTGATACCAATGGCGATCGTCTGCGCGTCTTGCAGGACAAATTTGACCTGCGCGTGGTGCAGGGTCATGGTTCGCACCCACGCGTTCTTCGTGAGGCGGGCGCCGACGATGCCGACATGCTGGTTGCGGTAACCAGTTCTGACGAAACCAATATGGTGGCCTGTCAGGTGGCCTACTCGCTTTTCAACACGCCAAACCGAATTGCGCGTATTCGTTCTCCGGACTATGTTCGCGATGCTGAAAAACTGTTTAATTCCGAAGCGGTCCCCATTGACCACCTCATCGCGCCAGAACAGCTGGTTATCGACAATATCTATCGCCTGATCGAATATCCGGGAGCACTGCAGGTAGTGAACTTTGCCGAGGGCAAAGTGAGTCTGGCAGTGGTTAAGGCCTATTACGGCGGACCATTGATCGGCAATGCGCTTTCCACCATGCGCGAGCACATGCCGCATATCGATACGCGCGTCGCAGCTATTTTCCGTCACGACAGGCCAATTCGCCCGCAAGGTTCCACGATTGTCGAAGCCGGTGATGAGGTCTTCTTTATTGCGGCCTCACAGCATATTCGTGCGGTAATGAGTGAACTTCAGCGCCTCGAAAAACCCTATAAACGCATTATGCTGGTCGGCGGCGGCAATATCGGTGCCGGTCTGGCACATAGGCTGGAAAAAGATTACAGCGTGAAGTTGATCGAGCGCGATCAACAGCGTGCTGCTGAACTGGCGGAAAAACTGCAAAATACGATCGTATTTTATGGTGATGCATCTGATCAGGAGTTGCTGGCTGAAGAGCATATTGATCAGGTTGATCTCTTTATTGCCGTCACCAACGACGACGAGGCGAATATAATGTCCGCCATGCTAGCGAAGCGCATGGGGGCCAAAAAAGTCATGGTGCTTATTCAGCGCAAGGCATATGTCGATCTGGTTCAGGGCAGCGTTATTGACATTGCCATTTCCCCTCAGCAGGCGACAATTTCCGCGCTCCTGAGCCATGTTCGTAAAGCGGATATTGTCGGTGTGTCATCGCTCCGCCGTGGCGTAGCGGAAGCCATCGAAGCCGTAGCTCATGGAGATGAAACGACGTCTCGAGTCGTCGGCCGTTCGATCGACGAAATTAAACTGCCGCCAGGCACGATTATCGGCGCCGTTGTGCGCGGGAATGATGTCATGATTGCCAATGATAATTTACGGATTGAGCAAGGCGATCACGTTATTATGTTCCTTACCGATAAAAAATTTATTACCGACGTCGAACGTTTATTCCAGCCAAGTCCATTCTTCCTTTAAAGGATTGGGTGCTCGAGTAAGAGCACCCTTACTTTATCCTTTCCATTTCTGTGCCTTCTATTTTTCATAATGTTTAATTATCCCGAATGGCAATTGGCTAATCATTTGTTAAACTTAAACTCGTCAGCTGGCACAAGGAGAGAACAATGAGTTTTATTAAAGAATTTCGCGAATTTGCGATGCGCGGAAACGTGGTGGATTTGGCAGTGGGTGTCATTATTGGTGCAGCATTCGGCAAGATTGTTTCATCATTGGTGGCCGACATTATCATGCCACCTTTAGGGTTGTTAATCGGCGGCATAGATTTCAAACAGTTCGCGTTCACGCTGCGTGAAGCGCAGGGTGATGTTCCAGCAGTAGTAATGCACTATGGCGTATTTATTCAGAACGTATTTGATTTTGTGATTGTCGCGTTTGCCATTTTTATGGCCATCAAGCTAATCAACAGGCTCAACCGTAAAAAAGAAGAGCCAGCTGCAACACCTGCGCCAACTAAAGAGGAAGTGCTGCTGAGTGAGATCCGCGATCTGTTAAAAGAACAGAATAACCGCGTCTAATCAATAGATAAAAGCAGGAAGGCCAGTGGTAAATAAGCGATTCGCTTGCTTGCCACTGGCCTCCCAGTTACCCCGTTTTTCATGTTTGTCTTTACGCAGATAACTTCCTTTCCCTTTTTTGTTCTTCTCAACGCGCTGCCTGAATAACGGGTCGTGAAGTAACGCCTCAATGGCATTGTCCTTTATTTGTCCTTTCGTATGCTGATAGCGGCTCATAATGTCTCCAGAGCAGGGTTTATGACGACGGGAGTCTAGACCCGGATGAACTAAAAATCAACAGCCCTGTTTTTCTCCACTCGCTCCCTGTTCAAGGGTTTCGAGAATTGAACAGTAAATACTGCTGTGGGCCGTCCCGCAGCAGGCATCATTCAGCCTTTGCAGAGAGCGCTGCATGGTTTGCAATTCCTGAATGCGTGCTTCAACTTCATCCAGCCGGGCCTGCACAATGCTTTTAGATTCCTGACAGGTGTGATGCTCCGGATCGATGCGGATCGATAATAACTCACGGATCGAATCCAGCGTGAAGCCGAGCTGACGCGCATAACGAATAAACCGTAGTCGCTGTAGGTCGTTATCGGTATAAAGGCGAAAGCCTCCTTCTGTACGAACTTCATGATCGATCATCTGCTGCTTTTCGTAATACCGGATGGTATCCGGCGTGACGTTCGCAAGCTTCGCAAGTTCACCAATACGGTACATAACTACTCCTCGTTTATTTTCTGCATCAATCTTTGGCCGTATTCACCGCGCAGAAAATCAGTGTTAATCCCTGCCTGGCGCAGCTTGAGTTCAAGCAGGGTGAGGTGGCGGCTAAGTTCAGCGTATCGTGGATCGTCATTACGGATCCCTTTGAGAAGATCGGCCAGTGCTACAGCCTCTCTGCGCTGTTCGAGCTCCGGAGGGAGACAGCCGGCATTTTTCAGTAAACGGTATCCAGCCCGTAGCTCAGGCGCTATATGCGAATCATCGTCAAGCACAAGGGGCTCGCCGCTTCCCGGGAGATCGTCGAATTCACCTTTTTTTTGGGCATCGCGAATATGGCGTTCTGCCCACTGGTCGAGCAACCACATTACCGGCTCCTGGGGATGAACAGAATTGATACAGACATTGTAGAGAAGTGGGGATATCGCGGATATAAAAAAACCCGCCGAAGCGGGTTTTTTTACGTTACTGCAGATTACTCTGCAGCAGCTTCTGCTTTCTCTGAACGATCAACCAGCTCGATGTAAGCCATCGGCGCGTTGTCGCCTGCACGGAAACCACACTTCAGAATGCGAGTGTAACCACCGGCACGGCTCGCGAAACGCGGGCCCAGTTCGTTAAACAGTTTTGCCACGATCTCGTTATCACGAGTACGGGCGAATGCCAGACGACGATTAGCAACGCTGTCAGTCTTGGCAAGAGTAATCAGCGGCTCAACTACGCGACGCAGCTCTTTCGCTTTAGGCAGGGTCGTCTTGATGATCTCATGACGAACCAGTGAACCTGCCATGTTGCGGAACATAGCCTGGCGATGGCTGCTGTTGCGGTTCAGTTGACGACCACTCTTACGATGGCGCATGACCTTATCCTTCTCAGTAAAACCTTAACCTGTGATCCGGTTACTCGTCAGCAATGCTTGCCGGTGGCCAGTTTTCCAGGCGCATGCCCAGAGACAGACCACGTGAAGCCAGCACGTCTTTAATCTCAGTAAGAGATTTTTTACCCAGGTTCGGCGTTTTCAGCAACTCAACCTCGGTACGCTGTACCAGATCACCGATATAGTGGATAGCTTCTGCCTTGAGGCAGTTAGCAGAGCGGACAGTCAATTCGAGATCGTCAACAGGGCGCAGCAGGATCGGATCGAATTCTGGTTTCTCTTCTTTCACTTCCGGCTGACGTACATCACGTAAGTCAACGAAAGCTTCCAGTTGTTCTGCCAGGATGGTTGCCGCACGACGAATCGCCTCTTCAGGATCGATTGTGCCATTGGTTTCCATTTCGATGACCAGCTTGTCCAGGTCGGTACGCTGTTCTACACGCGCTGCTTCAACATTGTAGGCAATACGCTCTACAGGGCTATAGCATGCGTCGACCAGCAGACGGCCGATTGGGCGCTCATCTTCTTCCGAATGAATTCGGGCAGAAGCCGGCACATAACCACGACCGCGCTGAACTTTGATACGCATGCTAATCGCTGCGTTCTCATCGGTCAGGTGGCAGATCACGTGCTGCGGCTTGACGATTTCAACATCACCGTCGTGGGTGATGTCGGCTGCAGTCACAGGGCCAATGCCAGATTTATTCAGAGTAAGAATAACTTCATCTTTACCCTGAACTCTCACCGCCAGCCCTTTCAGGTTGAGCAGGATTTCAAGGATATCTTCCTGAACGCCTTCTTTGGTGCTGTACTCATGAAGTACACCATCAATCTCAACCTCGGTCACCGCGCAACCCGGCATCGATGAGAGCAGAATACGGCGCAGTGCGTTACCCAGAGTATGGCCAAAGCCACGCTCTAAAGGCTCAAGGGTCACCTTGGCGTGCGTCGAACTCACTTGCTCGATATCTACCAGGCGCGGTTTTAGAAACTCTGTCACAGAACCCTGCATTGTGTCCTCTCTTTGGTACTAAGCTTTACTTGGAGTAAAGCTCGACGATCAGGTGTTCGTTAATGTCCGCAGACAGATCAGAACGTTCTGGCTGACGCTTGAACGTACCTTCCATCTTGCCAGCATCAACTTCCAGCCAGGTTGGCTTTTCACGCTGCTCAGCCAGCTCCAGAGCGGCCTTCACGCGAGATTGCTTTTTCGCTTTCTCACGAATGCTAACAACGTCATTCGCTTTAACCTGATAAGAAGCGATGTTAACAACACGACCGTTTACCATGATTGCTTTGTGGCTAACCAGCTGACGTGATTCAGCACGAGTAGCGCCGAAGCCCATACGGTATACAACGTTGTCCAGACGACCTTCCAGCAGAGCCAGCAGGTTTTCACCTGTGTTGCCTTTCAGACGTGCTGCTTCTTTATAGTAGTTACGGAACTGACGCTCCAGCACACCGTACATACGGCGAACTTTTTGCTTTTCACGCAGCTGCACACCATAGTCAGACAGACGCGGTTTACGCGCACCGTGCTGGCCAGGAGCTTGTTCAATTTTACACTTGGTATCGATCGCGCGAACGCCAGACTTAAGGAATAAGTCGGTGCCCTCACGACGGCTCAGCTTGAGCTTAGGACCCAAATATCTTGCCATTTTCTATCTCCAACTAACCTAAAAAACGGAGCGTTATACGCGACGTTTTTTCGGCGGACGACAACCGTTATGAGGGATCGGAGTCACATCAGTAATATTCGTGATGCGGAAACCAGCGGCGTTCAGAGCGCGAACAGTAGATTCACGACCCGGACCCGGACCTTTAACCATAACTTCCAGATTCTTGATGCCGTATTCTTTTACGGCTTCTGCACAACGCTCTGCTGCAACCTGAGCTGCGAACGGAGTGGATTTGCGAGAACCACGGAAACCGGAACCACCGGCTGTTGCCCAACCCAATGCGTTACCCTGACGATCAGTAATAGTAACGATGGTGTTGTTGAAAGAAGCATGGATATGAGCCACGCCGTCAGAGACTTGTTTTCTTACACGTTTACGTGCACGAACTGGTGCCTTTGCCATTATTCAATCACCCCGATTATTTCTTGATCGGTTTGCGCGGACCCTTACGGGTACGTGCGTTGGTCTTAGTACGCTGACCGCGCACTGGCAGACCACGACGATGACGCAAACCGCGATAGCAACCAAGATCCATCAGGCGCTTGATGCTCATGCTGATTTCACGGCGCAGATCACCTTCAACGACAAATTTGGCAACTTCGTCACGCAGCGTGTCGATTTGTTCTTCAGACAGCTCACTGATCTTAACATCTTCAGCGATACCCGCTGCAGCCAGAATGGCTTTAGAACGGGTCTTGCCGACGCCGTAGATCGAAGTTAATGCGATCACAGCATGTTTCTGATCAGGAATGTTAATGCCTGCTATACGGGCCACTATGCACTCCTACTATTTAATATGTACGCACCATGCTGAAAAGCCCGTTTTCAGGATACTCAAATGGAAACGTACAGACATACAAAAGATTGGCTGGCTAATCTAGCCAGCTCAACCCAACTTTGCAAGAAAAATATGCGAAATAATCAGCCTTGGCGCTGTTTATGCTTCGGCTCGGCACTGCAAATCACACGGATGACACCATCACGCTTAACGATTTTGCAGTTACGGCATAATTTCTTGACGGAAGCACGAACTTTCATTTTTACTCTCCGTAACTTCTCAGGCGACCATTTAGCGGCCGTAGCCTTTCAGGTTCGCCTTCTTCAATGCAGACTCGTACTGACTGGACATCATCAGAGTTTGCACTTGAGCCATAAAGTCCATAATCACGACAACAACGATAAGCAGTGAGGTCCCACCGAAGTAGAACGGTACTTTCATTGCATCACGCATGAACTCCGGGATCAGGCAGATAAAAGTAATATAAAGCGCACCAACCAAAGTCAGGCGAGTCATTACTTTATCGATATACTTCGCCGTTTGCTCTCCCGGACGAATTCCTGGTACAAATGCACCGGACTTCTTCAGGTTATCTGCTGTTTCACGCGGGTTGAAAACCAACGCCGTGTAGAAGAAACAGAAGAAGATGATCGCAGACGCATAGAGTAACACATAAAGTGGTTGCCCAGGCTGCAAATACAGCGAAATTGTTGTCAGCCAGTTCCAACCAGTACCGCCCCCGAACCATGACGCGATGGTCGCCGGGAACAGAATAATACTGGAAGCGAAGATAGCCGGGATAACCCCCGCCATGTTCACTTTCAGCGGTAAATGTGTGCTCTGTGCAGCATAGACACGACGACCCTGCTGACGTTTAGCGTAGTTCACCACAATGCGGCGTTGACCACGTTCAACGAAGACAACAAAGAACGTCACTGCAAATACTAATACTGCAACCAACAGCAACAGGAGGAAGTGCAGGTCGCCTTGACGCGCTTGCTCGATAGTATGGGCGATGGCTGGCGGGAGGCCCGCAACAATACCGGCGAAGATAATGATTGAGATACCGTTACCGATACCACGCTCAGTAATCTGTTCGCCGAGCCACATCAGGAACATAGTCCCTGTGACCAGACTTACAACAGCGGTGAAGTAGAATGCAAAGCCCGGGTTTAACACCAGGCCCTGCATACCAGGCATATTCGGCAAACCGGTAGCAATACCGATCGACTGGAATATTGCCAGCACCAGAGTACCGTAACGGGTGTACTGACTAATCTTACGACGTCCAGACTCCCCTTCTTTCTTCAACTCTGCCAGGGCCGGATGAACGACCGTCAGCAGCTGGATGATAATTGATGCCGAAATGTACGGCATAATACCCAATGCGAAGATAGAAGCACGGCTGAGAGCACCACCAGAGAACATGTTGAACATTTCAATGATGGTGCCTCGCTGTTGCTCAAGCAGTTTGGCAAGTACAGCGGCATCGATACCAGGGATCGGAATAAAAGAGCCAATACGGAACACAATCAGCGCGCCGATAACAAACAGCAGTCTGCGTTTCAGCTCGCCAAATCCACCTTTGGCACTTTGAAAATCTAATCCCGGTTGCTTAGCCATCTGCTACTTATTCCTCAATTTTACCGCCAGCAGCTTCGATAGCAGCACGAGCACCTTTAGTAACACGCAGGCCACGAACAGTTACCGGAGTAGAAACTTCACCAGCCAGGATCACTTTCGCGAACTCAATCTGGATACCGATAATGTTTGCTGCTTTCAGCGTGTTCAGGTCTACAACGCCGCCTTCAACTTTCGCCAGGTCAGACAGACGGATTTCCGCTGTGATCGCTGCTTTGCGAGAGGTGAAGCCGAACTTCGGCAGACGACGGTACAGTGGCATCTGGCCACCCTCGAAACCGCGACGTACGCCACCGCCAGAACGAGAGTTCTGACCTTTGTGACCACGACCACCGGTTTTGCCGAGGCCAGAACCGATACCACGACCCAGGCGTTTACCCGCCTTTTTAGAGCCTTCGGCCGGAGACAGAGTATTTAAACGCATCTCTTACTCCTCAACTTTAACCATGAAGTAAACCGCGTTGACCATACCACGAACAGCAGGAGTATCCTCGCGCTCAACGGTATGACCAATACGACGCAGACCCAGGCCAAGCAGCGTTGCCTTGTGTTTCGGCAGACGACCGATTGCACTGCGGGTTTGAGTGATTTTAATAGTCTTTGCCATGGTCAATTACCCCAGAATTTCTTCAACGGATTTACCACGCTTGGCAGCGACCATTTCTGGAGAATTCATATTTTCCAGGCCATCAATAGTTGCACGAACCACGTTAATCGGGTTGGTGGAACCATATGCTTTGGCCAGAACGTTATGAACCCCAGCAACTTCCAGAACGGCGCGCATTGCACCACCGGCGATGATACCGGTACCTTCTGAAGCTGGCTGCATGAATACACGAGAACCCGTGTGAACACCTTTAACTGGGTGCTGCAGGGTGCCGTTGTTCAGCGCGACGTTAATCATATTGCGACGGGCTTTTTCCATCGCTTTCTGGATCGCTGCTGGAACTTCACGCGCTTTACCGTAACCAAAACCAACGCGACCGTTACCATCGCCTACTACAGTCAGAGCTGTGAAGGAGAAAATACGACCACCTTTGACGGTTTTAGATACGCGGTTTACCGCGATCAGCTTTTCCTGCAGTTCGCCAGCCTGTTTTTCGATGTGAGCCATCTTACACCTCTACCTTAGAACTGAAGGCCAGCTTCACGGGCAGCATCTGCCAGTGCCTGGACACGACCATGATATTGGAACCCGGAACGGTCAAAGGAAACATTGCTGATACCTTTTTCCAGAGCGCGTTCAGCAACAGCTTTACCTACAGCTGCAGCGGCGTCTTTGTTACCGGTGTACTTCAATTGTTCTGAGATAGCTTTTTCTACAGTAGAAGCAGCTACCAGAACTTCAGAACCGTTCGGTGCAATTACCTGTGCGTAAATATGACGCGGGGTACGATGTACCACCAGGCGAGTTGCACCCAGCTCTTTGAGCTTGCGGCGTGCGCGGGTCGCACGACGGATACGAGCAGATTTCTTATCCATAGTGTTACCTTACTTCTTCTTAGCCTCTTTGGTACGCACGACTTCGTCGGCGTAACGAACACCCTTGCCTTTGTAAGGCTCAGGACGACGGTAGGCGCGCAGATCTGCTGCAACCTGACCGATCAGCTGTTTATCAGCGCCTTTCAGCACGATTTCAGTTTGAGTCGGACATTCTGCAGTGATACCGGCCGGCAGCGGATGCTCAACAGGGTGTGAGAAGCCCAGAGACAGGCCTACTGCATTCCCTTTGATAGCTGCACGATAACCTACACCAACCAGCTGAAGCTTTTTAGTGAAGCCTTCGGTAACACCAACAACCATTGAGTTCAGCAGGGCACGCGCGGTACCAGCCTGAGCCCATCCATCCACGAAACCATCACGTGGACCGAAGGTCAGAGCGTTATCTGCATGTTTAACTTCAACAGCTTTGTTGAGGGTACGAGTCAGCTCGCCGTTTTTACCTTTGATCGTAATAACCTGACCGTCGATTTTTACATCAACGCCGGCAGGAATAACGACCGGTGCTTTAGCAACACGAGACATTCTTTCCTCCGATTAGGCTACGTAGCAGATAATTTCGCCACCAAGACCAGCCTGGCGCGCTGCACGATCAGTCATAACACCTTTAGAGGTAGAAACAACTGCGATACCAAGACCAGCCATAACTTTTGGCAGCTCATCTTTTTTCTTATAGATGCGCAGGCCTGGGCGGCTGACACGCTGAATGCTTTCTACAACAGCTTTACCCTGGAAATACTTGAGAGTAAGTTCCAGTTCCGGCTTGGTGTCGCCTTCAACTTTAAAATCTTCGATAAAACCTTCTTCCTTCAGCACGTTGGCAATTGCCACTTTCAGCTTGGCGGAAGGCATGGTGACCGCAACTTTGTTCGCGGCCTGACCGTTACGGATACGGGTCAGCATATCCGCGATCGGATCTTGCATGCTCATCTGTCTTTACTCCCGTGATTCAATTGGTAATTACCAGCTAGCCTTTTTCAAGCCTGGCACTTCACCGCGCATAGCGGCTTCACGCAGTTTGATACGGCTCAACCCAAACTTGCCCACATAACCATGTGGACGACCTGTTTGACGACAGCGGTTACGCTGACGAGACGGGCTGGAATCACGCGGCAGAGACTGCAGCTTGAGAACCGCATTCCAACGATCTTCGTCGGAAGCGTTCACATCAGAAATGATCGCTTTCAGTTCAGCGCGTTTAGCGAAGAATTTATCAGCTAAAGCTACGCGCTTTACTTCGCGTGCTTTCATTGATTGCTTAGCCATTCAGTAACCCTACCTTACTTGCGGAACGGGAAGTCAAAGGCAGCCAGCAGAGCACGGCCTTCTTCGTCAGATTTCGCAGTAGTGGTAATGGTAATATCCAAACCACGCACGCGGTCGACTTTATCGTAGTCGATTTCTGGGAAGATGATCTGCTCACGGACACCCATGCTGTAGTTACCACGACCGTCGAAAGACTTAGCGGACAAGCCACGGAAGTCACGGATACGTGGAACAGCAATAGTGATCAGGCGCTCAAAGAACTCCCACATGCGTTCGCCACGCAGAGTTACTTTACAGCCGATCGGATAGCCCTGACGGATTTTGAAGCCTGCAACAGATTTGCGTGCTTTGGTGATCAACGGTTTTTGACCGGAGATTGCTGTCAGGTCAGCTGCTGCGTTATCCAGCAGTTTCTTGTCAGCGATCGCTTCACCAACACCCATGTTCAGGGTGATCTTCTCGACCCGAGGGACTTGCATGACAGAATTGTAGTTAAACTCAGTCATGAGTTTGTTAACTACTTCGTCTTTGTAGTAATCATGCAGTTTCGCCATCGTACTACTCCAAATTACTTGATAGTTTCGCTGTTAGACTTGAAGAAACGGACTTTTTTGCCGTCTTCGAATCTAAAGCCTACACGGTCAGCCTTGCCGGTAGCCGCATTGAAGATTGCAACGTTAGAAACCTGAATAGCAGCTTCTTTTTCAACGATGCCACCTGGTTGGTTCAGGGCCGGAACCGGCTTCTGATGTTTCTTAACCAGGTTGATACCTTCAACGACAAGTTTGCCGGAAGACAGAACATTTTTTACTTTACCGCGTTTACCTTTATCTTTACCGGTTAACACGATAACTTCGTCATCACGACGGATTTTCGCTGCCATGATTCGCTCCTTAGAGTACTTCTGGTGCCAGAGAGATAATTTTCATGAACTTCTCAGTACGAAGTTCACGAGTTACCGGCCCAAAGATACGCGTGCCGATAGGCTGCTCGCTGTTATTGTTTAAAATAACGCATGCATTACCATCGAAGCGAATGACAGAACCGTCAGGGCGACGAACACCCTTCTTGGTGCGCACCACTACCGCCTTCAGCACATCACCTTTTTTGACCTTACCACGTGGAATTGCTTCCTTGATGGTGATCTTGATGATGTCGCCTACGCCTGCGTAGCGACGGTGCGAGCCACCCAGAACCTTGATACACATTACGCGACGTGCACCGGAGTTGTCGGCGACGTTCAGCATAGTCTGTTCTTGGATCATTTTAGTGCTCCGCTAATGTCAACTACTACCTGAGACTCTAAAATCAGAGCCGTTAAAAAGCCCCATATCGAGGGCGCGGCATTATAACACCGCTTCTGCAATATGGGTAGAAAAAATAAACGGCTCATCGCTGAGCCGTTTATTCGTATTGAGAAGGCGTACTGTATTACAGAACCGCTTTCTCTACAACGCGAACCAGCGTCCAGGACTTAGTCTTAGACAGTGGGCGGCATTCACGGATTTCAACCTTGTCGCCGATACCACATTCGTTGTTCTCGTCATGTACGTGCAGTTTGGTCGTACGCTTGATGAATTTACCGTAGATCGGGTGTTTCACAATACGTTCGATAGCTACAACAATGGATTTCTCCATTTTGTCGCTAACAACACGACCTTGCAGAGTACGGATTTTATCGGTCATTACGCACCCGCCTTCTGAGTCAGTAAAGTCTTAACGCGTGCAACATTGCGACGCACTTGCTTCAGCAGGTGAGTCTGTTGCAGCTGGCCACTTGCAGCCTGCATACGCAGGTTGAACTGCTCACGCAGCAGGTTCAGCAGCTCAGCGTTCAGCTCTTCAACGCTTTTTTCACGCAGCTCTTTTGCTTTCATTACATCACCGTCTTAGTTACAAAGGTGGTTTTGATAGGCAGTTTCGCTGCTGCCAGGCCGAAGGCTTCACGGGCCAGCTCTTCCGGAACACCGTCCATTTCATAAAGGACTTTGCCCGGTTGGATCAAGGCAACCCAGTACTCCACGTTACCTTTACCTTTACCCATACGAACTTCCAGCGGCTTCTCGGTGATCGGTTTGTCCGGGAATACACGGATCCAAATCTTACCTTGACGCTTAACTGCACGGGTCATTGCACGACGTGCTGCTTCGATCTGACGTGCAGTCAGACGACCACGGCCAACAGCTTTCAGACCGAAAGTGCCGAAGCTAACATCCGTACCCTGCGCCAGACCACGGTTGCGGCCTTTGTGCACTTTACGGAATTTTGTACGCTTTGGTTGTAACATCAGCGACGCTCCTTATTTACGGCCTTTACGCTGCTGCTTTTTAGGTTGAGCAGCCGGTTTTTCCGGTTGTTCAACAGCAGCCATACCACCCAGGATCTCACCTTTGAAGATCCATACCTTAACGCCGATTACACCGTAAGTGGTGTGCGCTTCAGAGGTGTTGTAGTCGATGTCAGCACGCAGAGTGTGCAGCGGTACGCGACCTTCACGGTACCATTCGGTACGTGCGATTTCCGCGCCGCCCAGACGGCCGCTAACTTCAACTTTAATACCTTTAGCGCCCAGACGCATTGCGTTCTGTACAGCACGCTTCATAGCACGACGGAACATAACACGACGTTCCAGCTGTGAAGTGATGCTATCAGCAACCAATTTAGCGTCCAGTTCAGGCTTACGAACTTCAGCGATATTGATCTGTGCAGGAACGCCAGCGATATCCGCTACGACCTTGCGCAGTTTTTCCACGTCTTCGCCTTTCTTACCGATAACGATGCCAGGACGAGCAGTGTGAATAGTCACACGGATGCTCTTCGCTGGACGCTCGATAACGATACGAGATACAGACGCTTTAGCCAGTTCCTTAGTCAGGTACTGACGTACTTTAAAATCGCTGTCCAGGTTGTCAGCGAATTCTTTGGTGTTCGCAAACCAGGTAGAGTTCCATGGTTTTACAATACCCAGGCGAATACCATTAGGATGTACTTTCTGACCCATTGCTAGTCTCCAGAGTCTCAGCGATCGGACACAACCACAGTAATGTGGCTGGTGCGCTTCAGGATGCGATCTGCACGACCTTTCGCACGCGGCATAATGCGCTTCATGCTTGGGCCTTCATCTACGAAAATTTTCGCGACTTTCAGATCGTCGATGTCAGCGCCATCGTTGTGTTCAGCGTTAGCAATGGCAGATTCCAGTACTTTCTTGACCAATACCGCAGCTTTCTTGTTGGTATAGGTCAGGATGTCCAGGGCCTGCGACACTTTCTTACCGCGAATCAGGTCAGCAACAAGGCGAACCTTCTGAGCAGAAGAACGAGCATGGCGATGTTGAGCTAAAGTTTCCATCTCTTCCTCCTACCTTATTTCTTCTTCGCTTTTTTATCAGCAGCGTGGCCGCGATAAGTACGAGTCGGTGCGAATTCACCCAGTTTGTGACCAACCATTTCGTCGGTAACAAAGACTGGAACGTGCTGACGACCATTATGGACAGCGATGGTCAAACCGATCATGTTAGGAAAGATCGTTGAACGACGGGACCAAGTGCGCAGGGGCTTCTTGTCTCCGCTTTCCACCGCTTTCTCTACCTTCTTCAGCAAGTGCAGGTCAATAAAAGGACCTTTCTTGAGAGAACGTGGCATGGCTTATCCTCTAAAATTATTTGCTACGGCGACGTACGATAAATTTATCAGTACGCTTGTTGCTGCGGGTCTTCTTACCTTTGGTCTGAACGCCCCACGGAGTTACCGGGTGCTTACCAAAGTTACGACCTTCACCACCACCATGTGGGTGGTCGACTGGGTTCATCGCAGTACCGCGAACGGTAGGACGAACACCACGCCAGCGTGCAGCACCTGCTTTACCCAGAACGCGCAGCATATGCTCAGCATTGCCAACTTCGCCCAGAGTAGCGCGGCAGTCTGCTTCGACTTTACGCATTTCACCAGAACGCAGACGCAGGGTGACATAAGCACCATCACGCGCAACGATCTGAACGTAAGTACCAGCGGAACGTGCCAGCTGACCGCCTTTACCTGGTTTCATTTCTACGTTATGAACGGTAGAACCAACCGGGATATTACGCATCGGCAGGGTGTTACCTGCTTTGATTGCAGCATCAACGCCAGACTGAATCTGGTCGCCAGCTTTCAGGCCTTTAGGGGCCAGAATGTAACGGCGTTCGCCATCTTTGTACAGAACCAGCGCGATGTTCGCGGAACGGTTCGGATCGTACTCAAGACGTTCAACAACTGCTGGGATACCGTCTTTGTTGCGTTTGAAGTCAACAATACGATAAGCCTGCTTGTGGCCACCACCGATGTGACGAGTGGTGATACGGCCATTGTTGTTACGACCACCGGATTTGCTGTTTTTTTCCAGCAACGGAGCAAAAGGTTTGCCCTTGTGCAGCTCAGGGTTAACCACTTTAACTACGTGGCGACGACCCGGAGATGTCGGTTTACATTTAACAACTGCCATTGTATTACTCCTCCGACTTACTCAGCGCCGCCAACGAAGTCCAGATTCTGGCCTTCTTTCAGGGTGACGTAAGCTTTTTTCCAGTCGCTACGACGACCGATACGCTGTCCGTGACGTTTAACTTTCCCTTTAACAACCAGGGTGTTAACGACTTCGACTTCGACTTCAAACAGTTTCTGCACAGCAGCTTTGATCTCTGCTTTGGTCGCGTCTTTAGCAACTTTGAGAACGATGGTATTTGTTTTTTCCATCGCAGTAGACGCTTTTTCAGAAACGTGCGGTGCGCGAAGCACCTTCAGCAGACGTTCTTCACGAATCATGCCAGCATCTCCTCAACTTGCTTAACAGCATCAGCAGTCATTACGACTTTGTCGAAGGCGATCAGGCTAACCGGGTCGATACCAGTCGCATCGCGTACGTCAACCTTGTGCAGGTTACGTGCGGCCAGGAACAGGTTCTCGTCCAGCTCACCGGTGATGATCAGCACATCTTCCAGAGCCATGTCTTTCAGTTTCTGTGCCAGCAGCTTAGTTTTAGGCGCTTCAACAGAGAACTTCTCGACAACGATCAGACGATCCTGACGTACCAGTTCGGACAGGATGCTTTTCAGCGCGCCGCGGTACATCTTTTTGTTAACTTTTTGACTGTGGTCCTGTGGACGCGCAGCGAAGGTCACGCCACCTGAACGCCAGATCGGGCTCTTGATAGAACCTGAACGCGCACGGCCGGTACCTTTCTGGCGCCATGGCTTTTTGCCAGAACCAGTTACTTCAGCACGAGTCTTCTGAGCACGAGTACCCTGACGAGCACCAGCTGCATAAGCAACAACAACCTGGTGAACCAGCGCTTCGTTGAAATCACGACCGAAGGTAGTTTCGGAAACAGTCAGCGCGCTCTGCGCGTCTTTCAATACTAATTCCATTGCTATCCCCTTACGCCTTCACAGCTGGTTTAACGATCAGGTCGCTACCGGTTGCACCCGGAACTGCACCTTTAACCAGCAGCAGGTTGCGCTCAGCGTCAACACGTACTACGTCCAGGCTCTGAACGGTCACACGTTCGTTACCCAGCTGACCTGCCATTTTCTTGCCTTTGAACACTTTGCCCGGAGTCTGGTTCTGACCGATAGAACCCGGAACGCGGTGAGACAAGGAGTTACCGTGGGTAGCGTCCTGGGTACGGAAGTTCCAGCGCTTAACGGTACCAGCAAAACCTTTACCTTTAGAGGTACCGGTTACGTCAACTTTTTTAACGTCAGCAAACAGCTCAACGCTAATGTCCTGACCTACGGTGAACTCTTCGCCTTCAGCAAGACGGAATTCCCACAGACCACGGCCAGCTTCTACGCCAGCTTTAGCGAAGTGACCCGCTTCTGGTTTGGTTACACGGTTAGCTTTTTTAGCACCAGTGGTCACCTGAACAGCGCGGTAGCCATCGTTAGCCAGATCTTTAACCTGGGTAACGCGGTTTGCTTCAACTTCGATTACGGTTACTGGGATTGAAACGCCATCTTCAGTGAAGATGCGGGTCATGCCCACTTTTTTACCGACTAAACCAATCATTGTATCAACCTCTCAATCGCTCGATGACCTGATTAACCCAGGCTGATCTGCACGTCTACACCGGCAGCCAGATCCAGACGCATCAGAGCATCAACGGTTTTCTCAGTTGGCTCAACGATGTCAACCAGACGCTTGTGAGTGCGGATTTCGTACTGATCGCGCGCGTCTTTGTTGACGTGCGGGGAGATCAGAACGGTGAAGCGCTCTTTGCGGGTCGGCAGCGGGATCGGACCACGGACTTGCGCACCAGTGCGCTTAGCAGTCTCGACGATTTCCGCGGTTGATTGATCGATCAGACGATGATCAAACGCTTTAAGGCGGATACGGATTCTTTGGTTCTGCATGAGACCAGAGCTCCAATTATTTTATAAACGAAAATGATTACTCCTCAAACCCATTACGATTGATGGGAGAGTGTAACCGTTCTTACGTAGCTCCCCAATTGGGAGCATTGTTGAGTAACAAAATGAGCTACTCTGGTTCTGATTGAACCCGCCGTCAATTACGACAAGCCCGCGCATTATACGTAAATCTGGGCAAGACGCAAGTGCCGTTTAGAAATTAAGCGCCAAAGGAGCTGGATGCGTAAGAGCGCGCAACATTTTATGCAATGTATTCTGCGTCGATTCTTTCTTTCGAGTCGCTACGCATCAACGTTTTTTGTTCATTGCCGGAAAGGCCGATTATAACGAGTATGCGCTCAAACCCGTTTGAGGCCTTTTTCATGCTAACCACCCTCCCCTTTCTGCTGATCTATCTTTCACTGACTGCCTTACTTGTACATGCCGATATTCGCTACGGTCTGCTTCCCGATAAATTTCTCTGCCCGCTGCTATGGGCGGGACTGCTCTTTCAGCTCTGTATACAACCTGATTTTCTGCCAAGTGCGGTGGCGGGTGCGATGGCTGGATATATCGGCTTTGCCGTTATCTACTGGGTATATCGGTTTATCTGCCGGCGTGAAGGGATGGGATATGGCGATGTAAAATACCTGGCGGCGCTTGGTGCGTGGCATGGCTGGTGCACGCTGCCTTCGCTGGCGTTACTCGCTGCGCTTATGGCGCTACTTAGCATTCTTGTGTTTTCGTTACTCACCCCTGATAAGGGGGCATTAAAAAACCCACTGCCTTTTGGGCCATTTCTGGCAGCAGCGGGTTTATGCTTAGGTTGGAAGACGGTGGTTACTCTTCCACTTTAATCTGCGACTGAAGATAGTTCTGCAGGCCGATTTTAGCAATCAGATCCAGCTCCGTTTCCAGCCAGTCAATATGGCCTTCTTCATCGGCCAGGATCTGGATCATCATATCGCGACTGACGTAGTCATGTACGCTGTCTGCGTAGGCTATGGCTTCACGGAGATCTTTGGCGCCTTCAAGCTCCAGCCTGAGGTCGGAACGCAGCATCTCTTCGACATCTTCGCCGATGCCCAGCTTTCCGAGATCCTGCAGGTTTGGAATGCCTTCAAGGAATAAAATACGCTCGATATATTTATCGGCGTGCTTCATTTCATCGATCGATTCATGGTACTCAACGTCGTTCAGACGTTTAAGCCCCCAGTTTTTGAACATTCTCGCGTGAAGAAAGTACTGGTTAATTGCGACAAGCTCATTTCCCAATAATTTATTGAGATAACTTATGATTTTAACATCACCTTTCATTACATAGTCCCTCCGCTTCCACTCATTGAAGCGTAGATCGGGCTACAGGGATGTCAAAAAAAAGATGGAAGCTTACGCGATCTCTTTGTATTCCGGGATCTGCATCAATTCGTCCTGCATGATCTCTCGCGCAGCACGTACACATTTACCGCATTGATTTCCCACCGGAACAAATTTGCGTAGCTGCTGAAATGACTGAGGCTGAAACTGGCGAACGGCCTGACGTATTTTCTTGTCGCTTACACCATTACATAAACAAACGTACATAGAGACTCCCGTTCAAATTATGCGCAAAGTGTAAGTGAGAATGGTTATGATTACAATAGCACAGGCGCCGCATTACGGGGCGGGGGCAGGCAAAAAATGCGAAATTTTGTGACAGTGCCTGAACAGCAGAAAACAAAAAAGGACGCCGAAGCGTCCTTTTTTTATTCAGGGATAATTAATTAGCCCAGAACTTTAGCAACAACGCCCGCGCCAACGGTACGGCCGCCTTCACGGATTGCGAAACGCAGACCGTCGTCCATCGCGATTGGGTGGATCAGAGTCACAACCATCTTGATGTTGTCGCCTGGCATTACCATCTCTACGCCTTCTGGCAGTTCGATGGTACCGGTCACGTCAGTTGTACGGAAGTAGAACTGTGGACGGTAGCCTTTGAAGAACGGAGTATGACGGCCGCCTTCGTCTTTGGACAGAATGTACACTTCAGATTCGAACTTGGTGTGTGGCTTGATTGAGCCTGGCTTCGCCAGAACCTGACCACGTTCGATTTCTTCACGTTTGATACCACGCAGCAGAACACCAACGTTCTCACCAGCACGGCCTTCGTCCAGCAGTTTGCGGAACATTTCAACGCCAGTACAGGTAGACTTCGCAGTCTCTTTGATACCAACGATTTCAACTTCTTCGCCAACTTTGATGATACCGCGCTCTACACGACCGGTAACAACGGTACCACGACCGGAGATGGAGAATACGTCTTCGATTGGCAGCAGGAATGGCTTGTCAATCGCACGCTCTGGTTCTGGGATGTAAGAATCCAGGAAGCCAGCCAGTTCGATGATTTTCGCTTCCCACTCAGCTTCGCCTTCCAGCGCTTTCAGAGCAGAACCACGAACGATTGGGGTATCGTCGCCTGGGAAATCGTACTGAGACAGCAGTTCACGAACTTCCATCTCTACCAGTTCCAGCAGCTCTTCGTCATCAACCATGTCGCATTTGTTCAGGAACACGATGATGAAAGGAACGCCTACCTGACGACCCAGCAGGATGTGCTCACGAGTCTGAGGCATTGGGCCATCAGTCGCAGCAACAACCAGGATCGCGCCGTCCATCTGCGCAGCACCGGTGATCATGTTTTTAACATAGTCGGCGTGGCCTGGGCAGTCTACGTGTGCGTAGTGGCGAGTCGGGGTGTCATATTCAACGTGAGAGGTGTTGATGGTGATACCACGTGCTTTTTCTTCTGGTGCGTTATCGATCTGGTCGAATGCGCGAGCAGAACCACCGTAGGTTTTTGCCAGAACGGTAGTGATTGCAGCAGTCAGGGTAGTTTTACCATGGTCAACGTGGCCGATAGTACCAACGTTGACGTGCGGTTTTGTACGTTCAAATTTTTCTTTAGACACGGCTATATTCCTTACTATAGTGCTCTCCCCTGTGGAGAGAGCACGGGACTTAGGTTTTAATCCTGTGGATTACTTACCACGGGCTTCAATAACGGCCTGAGCAACGTTGTTAGGCGCATCATCATACTTCAGGAATTCCATGGTGTATGATGCACGACCTTTGGTCAGAGAACGCAGCTGAGTTGCATATCCGAACATTTCAGACAGCGGAACTTCAGCGTGGATCTTAACGCCAGTTACTTCGGATTCCTGACCACGCAGCATACCGCGACGACGGCTCAAGTCACCGATAACGTCACCGGTGTTCTCTTCAGGAGTTTCTACTTCAACCTTCATGATTGGCTCAAGCAGAACTGGTTTTGCTTTCTTAAAGCCTTCTTTAAAGGCAATAGACGCAGCCAGTTTAAACGCCAGTTCAGAGGAGTCAACGTCGTGGTAAGAACCGAAGTGCAGACGAACACCCATGTCAACAACCGGATAACCAGCCAGAGGGCCTGCTTTCAGCTGTTCCTGGATACCTTTATCAACGGCTGGGATGTATTCGCCAGGAATTACACCACCTTTGATGTCGTTGATGAACTCGTAACCTTTCGGGTTAGAGCCCGGCTCCAGTGGGTACATGTCGATCACAACGTGACCGTACTGACCGCGACCACCAGACTGCTTAGCGTGTTTACCTTCAATGTCGGTAACTTTCGCGCGAATCGCTTCGCGGTAAGCAACCTGAGGTTTACCCACGTTCGCTTCAACGTTGAATTCACGCTTCATACGGTCAACGATGATGTCCAGGTGCAGTTCACCCATACCAGCGATGATGGTCTGGTTAGATTCTTCATCAGTCCATACGCGGAATGATGGGTCTTCTTTCGCCAGACGGCCCAGAGCCAGACCCATTTTTTCCTGGTCAGCTTTGGTTTTTGGTTCAACTGCGATGGAGATTACCGGCTCAGGGAATTCCATACGCTCCAGAATGATCGGATGATCCGGGTCACACAGGGTGTCACCAGTGGTCACGTCTTTCAGACCGATAGCTGCAGCGATGTCGCCCGCACGAACTTCTTTGATCTCTTCACGTTTGTTAGCGTGCATCTGTACGATACGGCCAAAACGCTCACGCGCCGCTTTCACGGAGTTCAGGATGGTGTCACCGGAGTTAACCACACCAGAGTATACGCGGAAGAAGGTCAGGTTACCCACAAATGGGTCGGTAGCAATTTTGAACGCCAGTGCAGAGAATGGCTCTTCGTCGCTTGCGTGACGCTCAGCCGGAGTATCTTTACCGTCGTCCAGGATGCCGTTGATCGCAGGAACGTCAACCGGGGATGGCAGGTAGTCAACTACCGCATCCAGCATCGCCTGAACACCTTTGTTCTTGAACGCAGAACCACAGGTTACCAGGATGATTTCGTTGTTCAGAACGCGCTGACGCAGAGCTTTTTTGATCTCTTCTTCAGTCAGTTCTTCACCACCCAGGTATTTCTCCATCAGCTCTTCAGAAGCTTCAGCAGCGGATTCGATCAGGTTCTGGTGCCATTCGTCAGCCAGGTCCTGCATTGCAGCTGGGATATCTTCGTATTCGAAGGTAACGCCCTGGTCCGCATCGTTCCAGTTGATGGCTTTCATTTTCACCAGGTCGATAACACCGGTGAAGCCTTCTTCAGCACCAATTGCCAGCTGCAGCGGAACAGGGTTCGCGCCCAGACGGGTTTTGATCTGACCAACAACTTTCAGGAAGTTAGCACCCATACGGTCCATTTTGTTAACGAACGCGATGCGTGGAACTTTATATTTGTTCGCCTGACGCCATACGGTTTCAGACTGTGGCTGAACACCACCAACTGCGCAATAAACCATTACCGCGCCGTCAAGAACACGCATGGAACGTTCTACTTCGATGGTGAAGTCAACGTGCCCTGGGGTGTCGATGATGTTTACGCGATGCGGTTCGTACTGCTTAGCCATACCTGACCAGAATGCAGTAGTCGCTGCGGAGGTGATAGTAATACCACGCTCCTGCTCCTGTTCCATCCAGTCCATGGTGGCTGCGCCGTCATGAACTTCACCGATTTTGTGGTTTACACCGGTGTAGAACAGAATACGTTCGGTAGTAGTGGTTTTACCGGCGTCGATGTGCGCACTGATACCGATGTTACGGTAGCGTGCGATGGGTGTTGTACGAGCCATTTGATTCCTCGTTTATATCTTTAGGCGTTCAGTTAAGTTACCCAGAGCGGGCGGCTTCTCTGAAGCGCCCGCCTGGTGACTAATACTCCGAAGGGATTACCAACGGTAGTGTGCGAACGCCTTGTTGGCTTCTGCCATACGGTGAACGTCTTCACGTTTCTTAACTGCAGTACCTTTGTTGTCTGCAGCATCAGAAAGTTCGTTCGCCAGACGCAGAGCCATGGATTTATCACCGCGTTTACGAGCAGCTTCAACGATCCAACGCATTGCCAGAGCATTACGACGAACCGGACGAACTTCAACTGGAACCTGATAAGTAGAACCACCAACGCGGCGGGACTTAACTTCTACAGTTGGGCGAACGTTGTCGAGAGCGACTTCGAAAGCTTCCAGTTCATTTTTACCAGAACGCTGAGCCAGGGTCTCAAGCGCGCTGTATACGATTGCTTCTGCAGTAGATTTTTTACCATCTACCATCAGGATATTTACAAATTTTGCCAGCAGTTCTGATCCGAATTTCGGATCTGGAAGAATTTTACGCTGACCAATGACGCGACGACGTGGCATGGGAATACTCCGTTGTTAATTCAGGATTGTCCAAAACTCAAAGAGTTTAGTGTGACATTAAGATAAATCAGTTTGGCCTTACTTAACGGAGAACCATTAAGCCTTAGGACGCTTCACGCCGTACTTGGAGCGAGCCTGCTTACGGTCTTTAACACCTGAGCAGTCGAGCGCACCACGAACGGTGTGGTAACGAACACCCGGAAGGTCTTTAACACGACCGCCACGGATCAGGATCACGGAGTGCTCCTGCAGGTTGTGACCTTCACCACCGATGTAGGAAGTCACTTCGAAACCGTTAGTCAAACGCACACGGCATACTTTACGCAGTGCGGAGTTTGGTTTTTTAGGAGTGGTGGTATATACACGAGTACATACACCACGTTTCTGCGGGCAGGCTTCCAGCGCAGGCACGTTGCTCTTTGCAACTTTGCGTGCGCGTGGTTTGCGTACCAGCTGGTTAACTGTTGCCATTAAATAGCTCCTGGTTTTAGCTTTTGCTTCGTAAACACGTAATAAATCGACCTCATACAATATGAGGACGCGAAATTTTAGGGCTACGTCGAAAAGGTGTCAAGAAATATACAGCGATCTCAGATCACCAGTTCATTTGACTGGTGTGCGTCACAGTAAGATTGACGAAATCAGTATAGCCAACCACGTCAATTTTGGCTGAAATTTGACCAGAAAGACCCCGCGCATCCAGATCGTCTTTCAGCGCAAAGACTGTAATGGGGGCATTCGTGAGAATTTCAACGAAACGACTGCCTTCCAGTGCGGCAAGCACGCCATCCTGAATCAGCAGCAGGTCATCACCTTCGCGCAGCATACTCAGTAACGCGTCGATATCACACTGCCACGGTGAATGGCTCAGAGTATGGAGCATGGCGGCCTCAGAAAGTCAGAACGGTGTCGTAGTGGGAAAGGTGTTCGCGTAATGCAGCAGAAGGCAGGACTGTCACATCCAGCACGAAAGGTGTTGCCTCGTGTAAACCGCGCACGACCAAAGAGTCAGCACAAACATAGAAGGTTTCGATATCGTAAAGCGGTAACACTTTGAACGTCGCAATGTAGTCACGCGCCAGAATGGCCTGAGGCTGTTGCCCCGCCAGAAGCTGAAATACGCCGTCGCCCAAAAAGAAGACACCGATATCTTCGGTCAAAGCTGATGTCGCGAGCAGCGCATCCAGCCCTTCTCGGCCAGAAGCGCTGCCGTGCGGCGCAGAGGAAAAAACAAACGCGATACGCTTCATCAGAATTGCACCACTCTGTCGCAGGTCAATGCCGCCTGTGCCAGCGCGCCCAGACCACTTAACGAAAAACCGGGCTGCAGGTTAGAACCCGATAAACCAAGACGCGCGGCTTCGGTTGCATCGGTTACGCCGCGGCGCAGTGCCGCCGCCACGCAGATATGCAGTTCTACGCCCTGCTTTTCGTTTAATGCCTGCCAGGCGCGCACCAGATCGAACTCATCGCTCGCCGGTGACGTAAGCTGATTCGCGTTATACACCCCTTCCCGATAGAAGAAGACGCTCGCCAGCTCATGTCCGGCCGCCAGTAGCGCATGCGCAAACTGCAGCGCGCTGCTGGCCTGCTGAGTACCGTACGCCGGGCCTGTCACCATTAACGCAAAACGCATTACTTGTCTTGTCCCAGGAAATCGCCGCTTTTGAACTGGCGAATATAGAGGTAGACCGTGTGCTTGGAGATGTTCAGACGATCGGCCACCTGGTTGATGGCATCTTTAATATCAAAAATCCCTTTTTCATAGAGATTGAGCACGATCTGACGATTCTTGGCGTTGTTCGAGACGTTACGATCGGCATTCACCTCTTCAATCGTAAACTCAAGCGTCTGCGTGACCAGATCTTCAACGGAGGAGGCAAAGTTAACAGAAGAGCCAACGTCCGGCGTTTCTGGTGGAATAAAGGTACTCATGATTTGCGAGAATGGCACATCAAGGTTCATGTTGATGCACAGCAGCCCAATAACACGATGCTCGCGGTTTCGAATCGCGATGGTTTCTGATTTCATCAGCACGCCGCTTTTGGCGCGGGTGAAATAGCATTTGGAGACGCTGCTGTCCGCGCCGGTCATGTCATGCAGCATACGCAATGCAAGGTCGGTAATTGGCGAACCAATTTTACGGCCAGTATGCTCACCATTCGCAATGCGGATGGCGGAACACTTCAGATCTTGCAGGGAGTGCAATACGATTTCGCAGTGGGAGCCAATGAGCATCGCTAACCCGTCCACTACCGCTTCATAGGATTTCAGAATATCGAAGTCGGTCTGATCGAAAGGACGTTGATCCAGCAAATCAAGTTCACTGGTTTCGTTGGTTAAAAGCGACCTGGACATGAAAAAAACACTCCTTTTCAGGAGCCTGTCGTTAGGTTTTCAGGGCAGGCTCATTATCTACACGGACAACTAAATTAATACAGCGTGCCTAACGCTTTCCAGTGTTAATTATATCTGCCCCACAATAAAAAACCGCCGCCTTAAAGGCGGCGGTTTTTTTTCAGCATTACTTCTTAGCAGCAGCGGCTTTATCGTCAGCCGGCGCGTCTGCCTTGGCATCCGCTTTCGGTGCCGGTTTGATGTCCAGCAGCTCTACGTCAAAGACCAGCGTAGAGTTGGCAGGAATACCTGGAACGCCGGTTTTTCCATAGGCCAGATCCGGTGGGATAACCATCTTGATCTTGCCGCCTTTCTTGATGTTTTTCAGACCTTCAGTCCAGCCAGGGATAACGCCATCCAGACGGAAGGAGAGTGGCTCACCGCGGGTGTAAGAGTTATCGAACTCTTTACCGTCGATCAGCGTACCTTTGTAATTCACAACAACGGTGTCGCTGTCTTTAGGCGCATCGCCGGTGCCTTCTTTCTCAACTTTGTACACCAGGCCAGTAGAAGAGGTTTTCACACCCTTCTCTTTAGCAAAGGTATCGCGGTAGGCTTTGCCTTTCGCTTCGTTGTCTTTAGCGTCCGCGTCCATCTTAGTCTGCGCGGCACCCTTCACGCGCGCTTCGAACGCCTGGAGAGTCTGTTCAATTTCCTGGTCAGACAGCTTGCTCTTATCTGCAAATGCATCCTGAACGCCTGCGATCAGCTGAGCTTTATCCAGTTTGATGCCCAGTTTCTCTTGTTCTTTCAGAGAGTTTTCCATGTAACGACCCAGAGATGCGCCCAGTGCGTAGGCGGATTTTTGGTCGTCATTTTTGAACGCCGCTTTGCTGTCTGCAGTGGCAGCAGGCTTCGCAGCAGTATCAGCAGCGAATGACAGCGGCGCGTTCAGCGCAACAGCCATCGTCGTCGCCAGCAGCGTTACTTTAAACAGTGATTTCATCCATATCTCCAGGGCTTGGGGACTCTCACCCCAGCGTTAAACGTAAATGAGTTACGTACTATAAAACGTTGCGGAAGAAATCTACAGACAGACACTTCCAATTCTCGCCACTTTTCAGACTATTTTTGTTTAAATAAGTTTCCTGCCAAGGGGATGCGGACTGTACTTAAGGATAAACTCAGTTAAACTGCGCCGCCGCAGAGCCATTATGGCGAATCTGAAATAACGAGGTGAATGATGAAGGATACAGCAATAGAAGCGAGAATGGCTGAGCTGGAAAGCCGCCTGGCTTTTCAGGACATCACCATCGAAGAGCTAAACCAGACCGTAACCGCACATGAGCTCGAAATGGCGAAACTGCGGGATCATATGCGCCTGCTGACGGAAAAGCTAAAGGCCACGCAGCCGTCAAACATTGCCTCTCAGTCAGAAGAGACGCCACCTCCTCATTATTGAGGCGTAAAAAAAGCGGGACTATCCCGCTTTTTTATTTTCCGCATGACGGAATTAGTGACAGCCGCAGCCGCCGTTACCGCAACCACCTTTACCGTGGTCATGACCATGGTCGTGGCCGTGACCACCGCAGCAGCCGTCGTGGCCGTGATCGTGGTCATGGTCGTGACCGTGCGCACCGTGAACGTGGCCATGAGCCAGCTCTTCTTCGGTCGCTTCACGGATCGCAACAACTTCTACGTTGAACTTCAGGTTCTGGCCAGCCAGCATGTGGTTGCCGTCAACCACGACGTGGTCATCTTCCACTTCGGTGATTTCAACAGGAACAGGACCCTGGTCAGTTTCAGCCAGGAAGCGCATGCCAACCTGCAGTTCGTCAACGCCCATGAACACGTCTTTAGGAACGCGCTGAACCAGGTTGTCGTCATACTGACCGTAAGCGTCGTTCGCGCCTACAGCAACGTCAAATTTGTCGCCAACTTCATGACCTTCCAGCGCGTTTTCCAGGCCGGAAATCAGGGAACCGTGACCATGCAGGTAGTCAAGCGGCGCACTCACCGGAGACTCATCAACCAACACACCGTCTTCTGTACGTACCTGATAGGCCAGGCTGACCACCAGGTCTTTTGCTACTTTCATGATATCTCCTGAGCGTGGGAAAATTGCTGGCGCCGATTGTAGCGGAAATCTGCACCCGTGTACCCTTTAGCTTAAAAAAACTCAGGGCATATCGCTAGTCCGGATGAAAAATCCCGATAACTTGCTCTTCTTTGCGAACGTGATCGCGGGCCTCTTTATCGGCCTCACGCATCTGGTGACCGCACTTAACACACTCAACAACATCAATATTATTTTCCCGCCACATCGCAAGGGTATCTTGCGCCTGGCAGGTCGGGCATTTTGCACCCGCAATAAAGCGTTTACGTACAGCCATCTTGTTACCCTTTATTCAAATTCATCCCAGCCATCAAGCTGGCGTCGTTCCTGTTGCATCTCTCGCTGGAAGATCTCCTCCAGCTCGCGACGCGCTTCCCGCACGCGGGAGATCTGCGCCGTATCGGTATGTACCGGCATCAGCTCGCGCAACATCCGCATATCCAGCCGGCGAAAGTGCATCTGAGCGCGCTGCGCCTGGTGCGGATGCATGCCGAGCGAGATCAGCGCCTTACGGCCTAGCTCCAGCGCACTGGAAAACGTCTCACGGGAGAAGTGTTTCACACCCGCCTGCAATAATTCGTGAGCTTCAACACGTCCCCGCGCACGCGCCAGAATATGCAGATGCGGGAAATGCTGCTGGCACAGATCCACCAGCTTCATCGTGTCTTCCGGATCGTTACAGGTAATCACAATGGACTCTGCCGCTTCGGCCCCCGCCGAGCGCAGCAGCTCTAGCTGGGTCGCATCGCCGTAGTAAACCTTATAGCCATATTTACGCATCAGGTTGACCGCGCTGATATCACGCTCCAGTACCGTAATGCGCATTTTGTTCGCCATCAGCAAACGCCCGATAACCTGTCCGAAACGGCCAAAACCCACCACAATCACCTGCGGCTTGTCGTCTTCCACCCACGGCGCTTCGTCTTCATCGTCAGCTGGATTCAGGCGGCGCGACAGTAGTTTATCCACCAGCTTCATCAGCAGCGGCGTGGTCATCATAGACAGCGTGACCGTCACCAGCAAAAGCGCCATCTGATCGTCTTTAAACAGCTTCTGGGAGGAGGCGGTGGAGAACAGCACAAACGCGAACTCGCCTCCCTGACTTAACACGCTGGCAAACTGCATACGTTCCGAACTGCGCAGCCCGTAGATACGTGACATGACGTACAGCACCAGCATCTTCACCGCGACCAGGATGGCGACGCTCACTATCACCCACAGCAGATGGGTATAGAGCACGCCAAGGTTAAGCGCCATCCCCACCGAAATAAAGAACAGGCCTAGCAGCAGTCCTTTAAAGGGATCGATGGCAATTTCCAGCTCGTGCCGATACTCGCTCTCCGCCAGCAGCACCCCGGCGATAAAGGTCCCAAGCGCCATCGACAGCCCCAGCGCGTCCATGAATAACGCCGATCCCAGCACCAGCAGCAGCGTCGCGGCGGTAAACACCTCGCGAACGCCCGACGCGGCTATAAAGCGGAACACGGGACGTAACAGGAAACGACCGCCAATCAGCATGCCCGCGAAGGCCAGCACCTTCATGGCGATTTTAGCCCAGTCGAAGTGATCGTCCCCGGACCCCGCCAGCAGCGGCACCAGCGCCAGCGCCGGGATCACCGCCAAATCCTGGAACAGCAGCACCGAAAAGCCCAGCTGACCGGCTTCGTTACGATTCATCCCTTTATCGCGCATCAGCTGCAGCGCCATCGCCGTCGACGACATCGCAAGGCCTATCCCGCCAATCACCGCCGCCTGCCATGAAAAGTGGGTCAGCATTAACAGGCCACCCAGGATAGCGGCGCTGAACAACACCTGCGCGGCGCCCACGCCAAAGATAGAGCGTCTGAGCTGCCACAATTTCGAAGGATTCAGCTCCAGGCCGATGATGAACATCAGGAACACCACGCCCAGCTCGGAGAAATGGAGTATTTCATCCACATCGCTGATGAATCCCAGCCCCCAGGGGCCAATCGCGATCCCCGCCAGCAGGTACCCCAGTACCGCACCGATACCAATACGTGCTGCAAGCGGCACCGCGACGACGGCCGCAAATAAAAACAGCACCCCGGCGAGGAGCAAATTCGATCCTTCCATCAGCGACCTCCTACAGGAATCGGTGAGGCCAGCCATTCACCATAGGCTCTGGCGTGACTTGCCAGTTCTTTCGGATCCTGACGCCGCGCCCAGTAGACAATAATCGGGCTCATCCAGTGCATACGGCACATGGCCGCCGTCAGCTCGAATGGCCTGAGGATATCGCTCATCGGATAGCGGTTCAGCCCGTCGTGACGGTAAGCGCTTTCGGGTTCACCGGTCGTGATCACACTACGCCAGTACTTTCCCGCCAGCTGGTTGCCCCCCACCCCGCTGGAGAAGCCCCGGCTCAGCACGCGGTCCAGCCACTCTTTCAGCAGCGCCGGACAGCTATAGGTATAAAGCGGATGCTGGAACACAATAACGTCATGCTGACGCAGCAGCTCCTGCTCGTAAGGGATATCAATAAAGAAATCAGGGTAGTGCGCGTAGAGATCGTGCACCGTGACGTTACTAAGCTGTGTGGCCGGCTTAAGCAGCACCCGGTTTGCCACCGAGTCCTGAGATTCCGGATGGGCATACAGCAGCAGCACTTTTGCTGTCTGAGACATCATTCCCCTCCCGGTCTTGTTTCTGTTTTTGTGTATCGTCGTTGTTTTGGGCTACCATGGCGGCCCGGTGCGGAAAATGGCCCACACCTTACATTATCATAATGACAAATTAACATAGTCGGAACATACGGCGCTTCTATGATTGTTTTCTCCTCGTTACAAATTCGTCGCGGCGTGCGCGTCCTGCTGGATAACGCCACTGCTACCATCAACCCGGGCCAAAAAGTGGGCCTGGTCGGCAAAAACGGCTGCGGTAAATCCACCCTGCTGGCGCTGCTGAAAAACGAGATTAGCGCGGATGGCGGTAACTTTACCTTCCCGGGAAACTGGCAGCTCGCCTGGGTAAACCAGGAGACGCCGGCCCTGAGCGAACCGGCACTCGACTATGTTATCGACGGCGACCGTGAATACCGCAAGCTCGAAGCGGAACTTCATTCTGCTAACGAGCGCAACGACGGTCATGCCATCGCCACCGTTCACGGCAAGCTGGACGCTATCGACGCGTGGACCATTCGCTCCCGCGCCTCCAGCCTGCTGCACGGCCTGGGCTTCAGCAACGAACAGCTGGAGCGCCCGGTCAGCGACTTCTCCGGCGGCTGGCGTATGCGACTTAACCTGGCGCAGGCGCTGATCTGCCGCTCTGACCTGCTGTTGCTCGACGAACCGACCAACCACCTCGATCTCGATGCGGTTATTTGGCTGGAGAAGTGGCTCAAGAGCTATCAGGGCACTCTGATTCTTATCTCCCACGACCGCGACTTCCTTGATCCGGTAGTGGATAAAATCATTCATATCGAACAGCAAACGATGTTCGAGTACACCGGCAACTACAGCTCCTTCGAGCGCCAGCGCGCGACGCGTCTCGCCCAGCAGCAGTCCATGTACGAAAGCCAGCAGCAGCGCGTGGCGCACCTGCAGAGCTTTGTGGATCGCTTTAAGGCCAAAGCCTCAAAAGCCAAGCAGGCCCAGAGCCGCATCAAGATGCTGGAACGCATGGAGATGATTGCCCCGGCGCACGTGGATAACCCGTTCCACTTCAGCTTCCGCGCGCCGGAAAGCCTGCCGAACCCGCTGCTCAAGATGGAGAAGGTCAGCGCGGGCTATGCCGATCGCATTATTCTCGACTCCATCAAGCTCAACCTGGTGCCGGGTTCACGCATTGGCCTGCTGGGGCGTAACGGCGCCGGTAAATCAACGCTGATCAAACTGCTGGCGGGCGAGCTTAACCCGGTCAGCGGTGAAATCGGCCTGGCGAAAGGGATCAAGCTGGGCTACTTCGCCCAGCACCAGCTGGAATTTTTACGCGCGGATGAATCCCCGATTCAGCACCTCGCGCGTCTGGCGCCGCAGGAGATGGAGCAGAAGCTGCGCGACTATCTCGGCGGCTTCGGCTTCCAGGGCGATAAGGTGACTGAAAACACTGAGCGTTTCTCCGGCGGCGAAAAGGCCCGTCTGGTGCTGGCGCTGATCGTCTGGCAGCGCCCGAACCTGCTGCTGCTCGATGAACCGACCAACCACCTGGATCTCGACATGCGCCAGGCGCTGACCGAAGCGCTGATTGAATTCGAAGGCGCGCTGGTGGTGGTTTCGCACGACCGTCACCTGATCCGCTCCACCACGGACGATCTGTATTTGGTGCACGGCGGCAAAGTCGAACCGTTCGACGGCGATCTGGAAGACTACCAGCAGTGGCTGACGGACGTGCAGAAGCAGGAAAACCAGCCGGAAGAGTCAGCAAAAGACAACGCTAACAGCGCGCAGGCGCGTAAAGACCAGAAGCGCCGTGAAGCGGAGCTGCGCACCCAGACGCAGCCGCTGCGTAAAGAGATTACCCGTCTCGAAAAAGAGATGGAAAAACTCAACGCCACGCTTGCTATCGTTGAAGAGAAGCTCGGCGATAGCGGCCTGTATGATCAGAGCCGCAAGGCTGAGCTAACGGACTGCCTGCAAACCCAGGCGAAGACCAAATCCAGTCTCGAAGAGTGCGAGATGGCGTGGCTCGACGCACAGGAACAGCTGGAAGCGATGCTGCAGGCTGAATAACACGCCGGGAGGGTTATGAGTTTCGATATCACGAGCGAGATTACATTCCGCAAGCTCAGCATCTTCATGACGTTTATGGAGAAAGGGAATATCGCGCGTACCGCCGAAACTCTGGGCCTGAGCGGCGTGAGCGTGCACCGTGCGCTGCACACGCTGGAAGAGAACGTGCGCTGCCCGCTCTTTACCCACAAGGGGCGCAACCTGATTGCCCTGCCTTCCGCCTGGACGCTGCTGGAGTATTGCCAGGAGGTGATGCAGGTGATGGAGCGCGGGCTGGAAGAGTCCCGCAAAATTGCCGGAATCGGCCAGGGGCGGCTGCGCGTGGGCACGCTCTACTCCCTGACGCTGGAAACCGTGCCGCGCCTGATTATGGGCATGAAGCTGCGTCGTCCGGATCTGGAGATGGATCTGACGATGGGCTCCAACGACACCCTGCTGCACATGCTGGATGAAGGCTCGCTGGACGCGATTCTTATCTCCATCTCCGAAAGCGATATCGACCGCAATAGCCTTGAGGTTCTGCCGCTGTTTCATGACGACATCTTCCTTGCCGCACCGGCTTCCGCCACGCTGAATACCCGCGGACCCGCGGATCTGCGTGATTACAAAGACCAAAAATTTGTCGCTCTGGCAGAAGGGTTCGCCACGTATGCAGGGTTTCAGGAAGCGTTTCATATCGCCGGATTCGAACCGGAGATTGTTACCCGGGTGAATGACATTTTCTCGATGCTCAGCCTGGTTCAGGCAGGCGTTGGTTTTACGCTGATGCCGGGCAGGATGAAGAAGGTCTACGAGAATTCGGTGCAGCTGTTGAAGCTGGCGGAGCCGTACCAGATGCAGCAGCTGATCGCGATTGTCTTTGCCCGCAACCGCGAGCAGGACCCTAGCCTGCGCGCGCTGGCCGCCGAAGGGCGGATGTATGCGCGCAGCTTGCAGGAGAGTGCGTGATGCCTTGCCGGGTGGCGATGCGCCACCCGGCAAAAAAACTCACGCACGAAGTCGCTTTGCCAGGTGTACCGCCACGTCCACCCCGCTGCGCTCCAGCGAAATGGTCTCTCCTTCCCACGCAGCCTGTCGCGTCAGGCAGGTCAGTACGCCGCCGGGCGGCATCTCGATCGCCAGTCGGGCTTCGCGTTCATTCGCTGAAATCATCGCCTCCTGCCAGCGCACCGTACGCGCCATGTTCATCGCCAGATCGTCGGCGATCTTTTCCGGCTGCCAGAGCACGCGGCCGGTACTGCCGCTCAGGTATGCGCAGCGTGGACGAGCCAGCGTGACGGACTCAAACGCCGCCGCCAGCTTTTGTGCCGGTTCCGCCAGCAGTACACAGTGGGACGGCACGCTTACTGCCAGCCGTTTGGCCTTGCTCGCCCCTTTTGCCAGCGCGCGTGCAGCCACCTGCGCCATCCCGCCATCGCTTCCGGCAATCACGATCTGCGTTTCAGCGTTCAGGTTGGCAATATAGGTTCCAGTGCCTTCAATCAGCGTTTCCACCTGCGGCAGAGTTAAGCCCATAATCGCCGTCAAACCATAGCCGTGCGGCCAGGCTTGCTCCATCAAATCACCGCGCAGTGCTACCAGCCTCAGCGCGTCCGTAAATTCCAGCGCGCCCGCGATAACCGCTGCGGGATAGGCGCCAATCGATAAACCGCTCACAATGTCAGGCGACACGCCGCGCCGTTCGAGCTCGCGCGCCCAGGCCACGCCAGAAATCAGCAGGCACAGCTGAACCGCGCGGGTGTGAGTGAGTGAGGCTGCACTATCCAGCGTATCGACTTCGCTACCCAGCACCTCGCGTGCCTGAGCAAGCGTCGTTCCCGGCAGGTTTTGCAGCATGCCTTCATGCTGCGTGCCCTGTCCCGGAAAGGTAAACAGTATTTTCATCACTCCTCCCTGCGCCACGGATCCGCGACCAGGCACGGTCCGCGGCGGGTTTTCAGCAGCGTTTTGCCGTCGCGTAACCACTCCGTCAGCGCAAAGCCCCCCTCGGGCGTATCGACCTGCGTATCAACCCGGCACAATGCGCGGCTCAGCTGCGACTGCCATGCGCTAAAAGCATCGGGAGAAATCGGCTCAGGCGCGCGGATCAGCAGGTCAAGATCGCTGTCGGCATGGATCACCGGAATGCCGGTCGCCAGCGCATAGCCGGTACTGCCGGTAATGCCCCACGTCCACGGCCACGCCTGCTGAGTAAGCTGAAGCGCCACCTGAACCGGTGGCTGAGTTACAAACGGCGAACGCAGCAGATCGGCTGTGGCGCACAGGTCTTCAGGCGATACCACGCGCAGCACGTTTTCGGGCTTCACCCATCCGGCCGCCCGCTGGTCGCGGCGCAATCCGCGCACGCCAACGGGAATACGGCCTTCACTATCAACATCACGCCGCACCACCACCGGCAGGCCAATATGCCAGGCCGCCTCCACCCAGGATTCGGTGATACCTTCCAGCGCGTCGCGCGCGGTAAGCCAGATGAGGTCGTGCGGGCGTAATGTTGGGGTCATGATTACATTCCTGAAGTCAGCGAGATAAACAGCGGCAGCGACAGGATACACAGTACGGAGCTTAACAGCAGCACGGCTTCAGCATCTGGCGACTGCACGCCAAAGCGGTTACCGAACACCACACCGAAGAAACCCGCAGAAAGCGCAATCATCAGGATAGCGGTGATCGCCACGGAGCCATGCAGGCCGAAGATCAGCACAATACCCCAGGCAATCGCTGGCTGAATCAGCAGCTTGGCGATGGTGGAGGTGATCACCATGGTGTTGATCTGCAGCTTACGGGCAGAGAGGATCACCCCGGTCAGGAACAGCGCGGCAGCGGTCGCGGACAGTCCCAGCGGTTTAATCGCGGCAAGCACCAGTTCCGGCATTTTGATCCCGATGGCGGAGAGAATCACCCCCAGCAGCGGGCCCATCACGATCGGTTTTTTAATGGAACGCCACATCAGCACCGGCAGCATGGAGAGCGTTGAGCCGGAATTATCCCCCTCGGTACGCGCTTTCTCACGCTCCAGGATCAGAAGGCAGAACGGCGTCATCAGCACTGAGCCACAGGCAATAGAGACCGCCACGGAAAGCGACGTGGACGAGCCTTCACCCAGCACGCTGCCCAGAATCGGCAGTCCAAGCGCCGCGTAGTTCGGTAATGCTACCGTCAGGGTCAGCACGGCCGCGTCCTGCGGGGATTTTTTAAAGACTTTCGTGGCGAGGAAGTAGATGACCGCATAGGTAATCCACATCGCCAGCGTCAGCACCAGAATCAGCGGCGATTGCGCCACGATGCCGGTCCACGGGGTTTGCACGGTGGCGCTGAACAGCGCGGCAGGGAGTGCAAAATCCATCACGAAGATATTCAGCAGGGAAACGTTTTTGTTATCGACCATCTTTGCCTTACCGGCCCAGAATCCCAGCAGCATGATGACGAAAATCGGTGCAAGAGCATGAACAATTACGTAAGTCATAAATCACCTGTAGTAAAAAAAGTTTTAGCACTGGTGCGATGTTTATTATTTTTCAGGATGCAGGCTCCCACGCGGGCGCAGCGGGCGCGCCCACGGGGGTTTGCATCTCTGGCAGGTCTTTTTTTTACTTACCAGCTGGCTCGCATACGTTCGCGCACGAGCGCCGAGCTGCGGCGGTTGTCAGCACCCAGACGATTTTTCAGCGTGGTGTCCTGACGAGCGTCACTGATGGCCTGTTGCAGCGAGGTTTTCACCTGAGCCAGATCGTTATCGGATGGGGCATCCGGATTGCTGATATCCAGCAGGCTGGAGAGCAGCCCCAGCGTGGCGTAGTTGCTGATGTCATACGCCATTGGCGGAATGGTCGCCGCCAGTTTTTCCAGCGCCTCGACGGTACGCAGCGTGATGCGCGCGGCGGACTCTTTGCCCATCGCGTGGATCAGCACGCCTTTGTCGTTAAAGGCGATCAGACGGTTGGCCTGGTAGCCGTGCGCCAGGAACGCACCGGACATCGCCTTACCGACGATCAGGCCAATCACCGGGTGGCCTGCCAGGCGCGCGTTAGCATAGGCAGCAGCGGCTCCTGCCAGCGCCTGATGAATACCAAACGCCTCTTCGCGACGGCCATAGGCCTGGCTTGGGACGTCAATCACCGCCACAATCGGACGTTTAACCGGCTTATCTGCGTCAGCGGCGACGGTTTCGCTGACCACTTTCGCCAGCGTCCATCCTTCCAGCAGGCCGACTTCACCTTTCGCCGCGCGCGGGAAGTGGTTGTTGGCATCCGGCACCACGGCCACAAAGCGCACCGCCTCACCGTTCAGCTCGCCGTCTGCCGCCTGCACGGATGGGCACAGCCCTTCGATACGTTTGGCGTTCGGGGCCAGAGTTTCCAGCCAGAGTTCGCCACGGCTCATTGAATTACTCATCATTTCACCTCCCGGGCAAAAAGCGCGTTAATCTGTTCGGCATCGGCCTGTTTGCGGGTGTCGAAATTCGTCAGGCGGTTCAGGTAATCGTCGTAGTTATCGGTGCGGTGTTTCGCCGGCACGCCTTTCGCAATCGCCTCATTCATCGCTGCCTTAACCGCATTCACGCCGTCGCCCACCAGCGCATCCACCAGGCCGCTTTGATAGCGCACTTCGCCGCCGGTCATGCTCCAGATAAACGGACGGTCGCGGGAGTCGTACTCTTCGATGCCCGCCTCCTGCTCGATAACCTGCGGGCCGTTGAGGCCAAGACGCGCTTCGCGGGTCACAATCAGGTAGCTGCACAGCGCTGCCGCAATGGACATCCCGCCGAAGCAGCCCACGGTCCCGGCCACAATCCCGATGACGGGCGTGTAGCGACGCAGGTCTACAATCGCCGCGTGGATATCGGCAATCGCCGCCAGACCGAGGTTAGCTTCCTGCAGACGCACGCCGCCGGTTTCGAGGCACAGCACGGCCTGAGTCGGAATGCCGTTGCGGTTATCTTCCGCCGCCAGCTCCAGCGCTGCTGCCATTTTGGCACCGGACACCTCGCCCATGCTGCCGCCCTGGAACGCGCCTTCAATCGCGACCACGACCGCAGGCTGACCGTTGATGGTGCCTTTCGCCACCACCATGCCGTCATCGGCCTGCGGAACAATGCCCTGTGGCCCAAGCCACGGAGAGATAATACCTTCAAACGGATCCAGCAGTTCGCGGTAGCTGCCGTCATCCAGCAGGGCCTGCGCGCGCTGGCGCGCTTTTAATTCGATAAAGCTGCTGTCATCACGCATGGCTCACCCCCTCAAAAACCTGTTCGATGCGAATGCGGGCCACGCCCGGCGTCGCGCCGAAGTCATGAATAGTCAGTTTGCCTGCAGGCAGGCTGCTGACGGTTTGCAGGCGGTTGAACAGCGCCTCCCAGCGACCACGGCTGTTGTCGACTGAGGTGGTGATATCAATGGTTAACGTCTGGCCCGGTTCGGCGGTGAAGAGCACCTCCATATCCCCGGAGCCGACTACCCCCGCCAGCGCCCTGCCGCTTAACGCGCGGCTGGCTGGCACGGTCAATGTGATTTTTTCCATAACATCCTCTTAATGCTTTGAATAAGGCGATTCGACGCGGTCAAGAAACAGCGTGGCGGCAAGCAGGTCGGCAGCACCGCCTGGGGAGGCGTTTAGCGCCAGCATCTGACGGTCTAAGTTCGCCAGCGCCTGCTGGCCTTCGGGCGTTGCACAACCTCCGGCGTTCAGTACCGCACGGGCGCCGTCCTGCATGGCGTCCAGTCCCTTCAGCCCGGCGCGCGACAGCACGCAGGTGTCGGTGAGTGAGGTCATGATCGCCATCAGCGCGTCGAGCCTGGCCTGCGTTTCGCTGCTGCCGTTGAGGCGGCTGAGGCGAAGCTGCGGCAATGCGCGCTGCATAACGTGCGGGAACGCCTGCTGCGCTTCTTCACGCGCGCCCGGCACGCGGTAGCGGTGCGTGACGCGTAAACCCTTACTGAACACTTTCGGCGCCGCGTCATCCGGCAGCTTCGCCAGCTGCGCGGCGGTGCTGGCGACGTCTTGCGCCCTGGCATCGCCACCCAGCATCGCCACCGCGCTGACCAGCAACCCCAGCGCCCAAATCGCGCCGCGATGGGTGTTTACGCCACAGGTTGCAGTCATCATCTGCTGCTCGCCTTCGCGACCAAGTCGCCCGACGGTTTGCCGAAGTGCGATATCTGCCGGGCGCTGCCAGCTTTGCAGCGCCAGCGCCTGAAACGTCGGGGTCAGGCTGTGCGCGGAGCGCTCCATCAGCGCAAGGGATAAATCGTGGTGCGCGCCACTCCCCCGACTGTCCACCAGACCGGGCTTCGGGCTTAAACGTGCTTCGTCAATCAGACACTGCGTGGCGGTTCGCGCCAGCCATTCGGCACCGCCTTCAACCTGAATCTGGGGCAGAAGTTTCATTACCAGCTCCGGAATTTCGCAGGTGGGTTGTAGAGACCGCCGGACCACTCAACGAGGTCTGACACGCTGCCTGCCGCCAGCAGAGAGCGGGTGGCGTCGGTGCGGCGAATGCCCAAATCTTCCGGATAGACAACCTTGCCGCTCTGGCGCAGTTCCGCCACGCGTTTAGCATCCACGCCCAGGCCGATATCGGTGATCCCCGCAACAGCGGCGACCATGGCACGACGCTCTTCCAGATCTTTCGCCCGGTAGAGGTAGGCAATCCCCTCTTCCGTCAGCACATGCGTCACGTCATCGCCGTAAATCATGACCGGCGCCAGCGGCATACCCGAGGCTTTCGCCACGTCAATGGCATCAAGTTTTTCCACGAAGGTCGGCTTCACGCCTGCCTGGAAAGTTTCCACCATCTGCACGACGAGTTTTTTACCGCGCTGCATTGGGTCAGGTTCGGTGATCATGTTCAGCCAGGCCGGTGTGGCGTGGCGACGACCGTGTGGGTCGTGCCCCATGTTTGGCGCACCGCCGAAGCCGGAAAGACGACCGCGGGTCACCGTTGAGGAGTTGGCATAACCGTCAACCTGCAGGGTCGAGCCGATAAACATATCGACCGCATACTGGCCTGCCAGCTGGCAGAAGGCGCGGTTGGAACGCATGGAGCCGTCGGCACCGGTAAAGAACACGTCCGGACGGGCGCGGATGTACTCTTCCATCCCCAGCTCGCCGCCGAAGCAGTGCACGCTTTCCACCCAGCCGCTTTCAATGGCGGGGATCAGCGTCGGATGCGGGTTCAGCGTCCAGTGTTTACAGATTTTACCCTTCAGGCCGAGCTGTTCGCCGTAGGTGGGCAGCAGCAGCTCAATCGCCGCGGTGTTAAAGCCAATACCGTGGTTCAGGGACTGCACCTGGTGCTCCGCGTAGATGCCTTTGATCGCCATCATCGCCATCAGGATGTGTTCCTGCTTAATCAGGCGCGGGTCGCGGGTAAACAGCGGTTCGATAAAGAACGGCTTATCGGCAACCACCACGAAGTCGATCCACGAGCCAGGGATATCCACGCGCGGCAGGTCACACTCGTCGTCCACCAGCTCGTTCACCTGCGCGATGACGATGCCGTCGTGGAACGCGGCGGCTTCCACCAGCGCCGGGGTATCTTCGGTGCTCGCCCCGGTGTAGAGGTTGCCTTTGCGGTCCGCTTTAAACCCGGCAATCAGCGCCACGTTGGGCGAAAGGTCGACGTAGAGGCGTGAGTAAAGTTCGATGTAGGTGTGAATCGCACCGATTTCGAGCTGACCGTCTTCCAGCAGCTGCGAAATACGCAGGCTTTGCGTCCCGGAGAAGGAGAAGTCCAGCTTGCGGGCGATGCCTTTCTCGAAGATATCAAGATGCTCGCTGCGCCCGACGCTCGGCATGATCATATGCAGGTCGTGGACAATTTGCGGGTTCACTTCGGCCAGCGAGCGGGAAAGAAAATCCGCCTGCTTCTGGTTGTTACCTTCCAGAACGACCTTATCGCCAGGCGCGATTAATTTTTCCAGCATGGCGACAAGATCGCCGGTTGGCAGTACCTTGCCCTGCACCGGTACGGAGGCCAGACGACGCGCTTTTTCACTGCGTCGCGTGTTCCATTGCCGGGTGGGTGTTTGCCCAGATAACATTATTAACCTCCTGATTCAGCTAATCATTTTGATTTGCTTAACGTTGAGTAAAGTGTGCGCTCTGGTGAGAAAGGCATCAATTAAGCGTAGAGCTAAATCATTAGCCTGAGAGTAATAATCAAGGTAAAGATTTGTGATCGGGATCAGTTCATGTTTCGGAAAACCAGGCTAAACGGGGTACAATTCGGAAAGTACCGTAAATTTCCGACAAGAATCAGCATCGCGCTTATGACCCAAATCATTCCATCAGACTTCGACATTGCGGCCGAAGACAGCACTGAGTTCGTGCCTATGCGCGGCGTGGCCAATCCCCATTTGCAGACCATGCTGCCGCGACTGATCCGCCGCAAGGTTCAGTTCACCCCGCACTGGCAACGGCTTGACCTGCCAGACGGTGATTTTCTGGATCTCGCCTGGAGCGAAGCGCCTGAACAGGCTCGCCATAAGCCGCGTCTGGTGGTCTTTCACGGTCTGGAAGGCAGCCTGCACAGCCCGTATGCGCATGGGTTAATTGAAGCGGCAAAAGCGCGCGGCTGGCTCGGCGTGGTGATGCATTTTCGCGGCTGCAGCGGCGAACCGAATCGTCAGAAACGCATTTATCACTCGGGTGAAACCGAAGACGGGACGTGGTTTTTACACTGGCTGCGGGAAAATCATGGCACCGTGCCAACCGCCGCCGTGGGCTACTCGCTGGGTGGAAACATGCTGGCCTGTCTGCTGGCTAAAGAGGGCGAAAGCGTACCGCTGGATGCCGCCGTCATTGTCTCCGCGCCGTTTATGCTGGAGCAGTGCAGTTACCACATGGATAAAGGCTTTTCCCGCGTCTATCAGCGCTACCTGCTCAACCTGCTGAAGGCCAACGCGGCGCGCAAGCTGAAGGCCTACCCGGATACCCTGCCGGTAAGCCTGCGCCAGCTGAAAAAGGTGCGCCGTATCCGCGAGTTCGACGACCTGATCACCGCGAAAATCCACGGCTTCGCCGATGCGATTGACTATTATCGTCAGTGCAGCGCTATGCCGCTGCTCAGCAAAATCACGCAGCCAACGCTGATTATTCATGCCAAAGATGACCCGTTTATGGATCATCACTCGATCCCCGCTCAGGAATTCCTGCCCGACAACGTTCACTATCAGTTGACCGAGCACGGCGGCCACGTCGGGTTTATCGGCGGCACGCTGCGCCGCCCGAAAATGTGGCTTGAGGCGCGTATTCCTGACTGGCTAACCCCTTATCTGGACGGTGCAAAATGATTATTCCCTGGCAGGATCTGGCGCCCATTACGCTCGATAATCTTATTGAAAGCTTTGTATTACGCGAAGGCACCGATTATGGTGAACAGGAACGCTCGCTTGAGCAAAAGGTCAACGATGTTAAGCGCCAGCTGAAAAGCGGCGACGTGGTGCTGGTGTGGTCAGAACTGCATGAGACGGTCAATATCATGCCCCGCAACGCGTTTCACGGCTGATCTTCCACCCTTTTCAGTCAGGGAGTTGCTATGTCTGCCAGACATCCGGTTATTGCCGTTACGGGGTCGAGTGGTGCGGGAACCACCACCACCAGCCTCGCATTTCGCAAGATTTTCGCCCAGCTGAATCTCCGTGCGGCGGAGGTCGAAGGCGACAGTTTTCACCGCTACACGCGTCCGGAGATGGACATGGCCATCCGTAAGGCGCGCGATCTGGGTAAACACATCAGCTACTTCGGCCCGGAAGCCAATGACTTCGGCCTGCTGGAACAAACCTTTATAGAGTACGGTCAGAGCGGCAAAGGGCAGTCCCGCAAGTATCTGCATACCTATGACGAAGCCGTACCCTGGAATCAGGTGCCGGGCACCTTTACCCCGTGGCAGCCGCTGCCGGAACCCACCGACGTCCTTTTTTACGAAGGATTGCACGGTGGCGTGGTCACCCCTCAACACGACGTGGCGCGTCACGTGGATCTGCTGGTCGGCGTGGTTCCTATCGTTAACCTGGAGTGGATCCAGAAGCTGACGCGCGACATGAGCGAGCGCGGCCATTCGCGAGAGGCGGTGATGGACTCAGTGGTGCGCTCCATGGAGGATTACATTAACTTCCTGACGCCGCAGTTCTCCCGCACCCATATCAACTTCCAGCGCGTGCCGACGGTGGACACCTCCAACCCGTTTGCCGCCAAAAGCATCCCGTCGCTGGATGAGAGCTTTGTGGTGATCCATTTCCGCAACCTCGACGGTATTGATTACCCCTGGCTGCTGGCCATGCTGCAGGGCTCGTTTATTTCGCACATGAATACGTTAGTGGTGCCGGGCGGTAAAATGGGGCTGGCGATGGAGCTCATCATGACGCCGCTGGTGGAGCGACTGATGGAAGGGAAGCAGATAGCGTGAACATGTTCCCTCTCCCAGTGGGAGAGGGTTAGAGTGAGGGCATCAACACGCACGATGCCCCATTAATTAGCCCTCGATCACTTCATACGAATGCGTGATTTTTACCGCTTTCTCCAGCATTAACGCCACAGAGCAGTACTTCTCCGCAGACAGGTCCACCGCACGCGAGACCGCCGCGTCTTTCAGCTCTTTACCGGTGACCACAAAGTGCAGGTTAATATGGGTGAACAGGCGTGGCGCCTCTTCGCGACGCTCTGACGTGAGTTTGACCTCACAATCCGTCACGTCATGACGACCTTTTTGCAGAATCGACACCACGTCAATGGCGCTGCATCCACCTGCCGCCATCAGCACCATTTCCATTGGGCTTGGCGCTTTATCGCCGGAGTTGCCGTCCATCAAAATCTGGTGTCCTGACGCGGACTAGCCCAGGAACGTTAAACCTTCAACCCATTTCACGCGCGCTTGCATATTCTTAAACTCCAACGTTGCATTTTTGGTGACAGATTACGCGTGCGTTACATTTCTCGCAATGGAAGGCGACCTGCATCATGCTGAAGCGAGACACCAGGAGACACGCGGCGAAAGCTATGCTAAAACACTCTGGATGCTACAGTAATACATTGACGTTACACATGTATGCAGAGGACATCAAACTTTACTGGCTGCGAAACGTTACGGTAGCCGACTTCCCAGGGTATGGGTAAGAATTCGATTGCAACCCCAGAGTCCGGATGCATCTGATGACTCTGGTGACAGCTTATAACAGAGGATAACAGCGCATGGTGCTTGGCAAACCGCAAACAGACCCGACTCTCGAATGGTTCTTGTCTCATTGCCACATTCATAAGTACCCATCAAAGAGCACGCTGATTCACCAGGGTGAAAAAGCGGAAACGTTGTATTACATCGTTAAAGGCTCGGTGGCAGTGCTGATCAAAGATGAAGAAGGGAAAGAGATGATCCTTTCTTATCTGAACCAGGGCGATTTCATCGGTGAACTGGGCCTGTTTGAAGAAGGCCAGGAACGTAGCGCCTGGGTTCGAGCAAAGACAGCATGTGAAGTGGCTGAAATTTCTTACAAGAAGTTCCGTCAGCTGATTCAGGTTAACCCTGATATCCTGATGCGTCTTTCTTCCCAGATGGCGCGCCGTCTCCAGGTCACCTCAGAGAAAGTGGGCAACCTCGCCTTCCTGGACGTGACTGGCCGCATCGCACAAACCCTGCTGAACCTGGCGAAACAGCCAGACGCAATGACCCACCCGGACGGCATGCAAATTAAAATTACCCGTCAGGAAATTGGTCAGATCGTCGGTTGCTCCCGCGAAACAGTGGGCCGTATCCTGAAAATGCTGGAAGATCAAAACCTGATCTCCGCCCACGGTAAAACCATCGTGGTCTACGGAACGCGTTAATTCCGCTTAAACGGCGTGCCATCGCAAGGTGTCACGCCGTTTTTGTCTCTACTCCCCATGTGGCGCAGGCTGATCTATCACCCGGAAGTTAACTACGCACTGCGACAAACGCTGGTGTTGTGTCTTCCTGTGGCCATAGGCCTGATCCTCGGACATCTTCAGCAAGGCCTGCTGTTTTCCCTCGTGCCCGCCTGCTGCAACATCGCCGGTCTGGACACGCCGCATAAGCGCTTTTTCAAACGACTGATTATCGGTGGCTGCCTGTTTGCCGGCTGCAGCCTCGCCGTACAGCTTTTACTGGCCCGGGATATCCCGCTGCCGCTGATCCTGACCGTGCTGGCAATGACCCTCGGCGTCACGGCAGAAATCAGTTCGCTGCACGCCCGCCTGCTTCCCGCTTCGCTGATTGCGGCCATCTTCACGTTGAGCCTCGCCGGGAACATGCCGGTGTGGGAGCCGCTGCTGATCTACGCCCTGGGGACACTGTGGTACGGGCTGTTCAACTGGTTCTGGTTCTGGCTGTGGCGCGAACAGCCGCTGCGTGAATCCCTGAGCCTGCTCTATGTGCAGCTTGCGGATTACTGCGAGGCCAAATACACCCTGCTCACCCAGCATACCGATCCGGAAAAATCCTTACCGCCCCTGCTGACGCGCCAGCAGAAGGTGGTGGATCTGATAAGCCAGTGCTATCAACAGCTGCATATGCTTGCCGCCAACAAGAACCACGAGTACAAACGGCTGCTGCGCACCTTCCAGGTCGGGCTGGATCTGCAGGAGCATATCTCCGTTAGCCTGCACCACCCGCAGGAGGTGCAAAAGCTGGTCGAGCGCAGCCATGCCGAAGCGGTGATCCGCTGGAACGCCCAGACCGTGTCCGCACGCCTGCGCGTGCTGGCCGATGATATTCTCTATCACCGCTACCCGACGCGCTTTAACATGGATAAGCAGCTGGGCGCGCTGGAGAAAATCGCCCGTCAGCATCCGGATAACCCGGTCGGCCATTTTGCCGCCTGGCACTTCAGCCGCATCGCTCGCGTGCTGCGCACGCAACGCCCGCTTTATCCCCGCGACCTGATGGCGGATAAGCAGAAACGTCTTCCGTTATTGCCCGCGCTCAGAAGCTATCTGTCTCTTAAATCGTCCGCCCTGCGCAACGCCGCCAGGATTAGCGTTATGCTCAGTACCGCCAGCCTGATGGGCATGGCGCTGCATCTGCCGAAACCGTACTGGATCTTAATGACCGTGCTGTTTGTCACCCAGAACGGCTACGGCGCCACGCGGGTGCGCATTCTGCATCGAGCTGGGGGAACGATGGCCGGGCTGATCATTGCGGGCGTGACGCTACACTTCCACGTGCCGGAAGGCTATACCCTGGCAGGGATGCTGGCGATCACGCTGGTGAGCTACCTGATTATCCGCAAAAACTACGGCTGGGCGATGGTAGGCTTTACGGTAACGGCGGTATACACCCTGCAGCTACTCACGCTCAATGGCGAACAGTTTATTGTCGCCAGGCTGATTGATACCCTGATCGGCTGCCTGATTGCCTTTGGCGGCATGGTCTGGCTGTGGCCGCAGTGGCAAAGCGGGCTGCTGCGCCAGAATGCCCACGACGCGCTGGAAGCGGATCAGGAGGCCATCAGGCTGATCCTCAGCGACAATCCTCAACCGACGCCGCTGGCCTGGCAGCGAATGAAGGTCAACCAGGCGCACAACGCCCTGTTTAACTCGCTCAACCAGGCGATGCAGGAGCCGGGCTTTAACTCGCACTATCTGGCAGATATGAAGCTCTGGGTGACGCACAGCCAGTTTATCGTCGAACACATCAACGCCATGACCACGCTGGCGCGCGAGCACACGATGCTGACGCCGGATCTGGCGCAGCGCTATTTGCAGTCTTGTGAAATTGCGTTGCAGAGGTGTCAACAGCGTCTGGAGTATGACGCGCCGGGTGAGTCGGGAGATTCGAATATTCTGGAAGCGCCGGAGACGTTGACCCACGGCCCAATGAGCACCCTGGAGCAGCATTTGCAGCGCGTACTGGGGCATCTGAACACCATGCACACCATTTCGTCGGTGGCATGGCGTCAGCGTCCACATCACGGGGTTTGGTTAATCCGTCGGTTGAAACGAACCGAATATTAGCCTTTAACGATCTTCGCAACCGCTGCGGCAAAGCGGGTTAACCCGTCTTCAATATCCTTATCTTCAACCACCAGCGACGGCGCAAAGCGCATTACGTCCGGCCCGGCATTCAGCACCATCACTCCTTCACGCGCGGCGGCGTGGAGGAAATCACGCGCGCGGCCTTTGTACTGAGGTTTCAGCTCGGCACCAATCAACAGCCCCATCCCACGGATTTCGCTAAACACGTCGTACTGCTCATCAATCTTTTGCAGGTGTTTTACGAACAGCTCGCGCTTCGCGCTAACGCCGTTCAACACCTCCGGCGTATTGATAATGTCGAACGCAGCACCCGCCACGGCGCTCGCCAGCGGGTTACCGCCGTAGGTGGAGCCGTGAGAACCGACGTGGAAAGCGGAGGCGATCTCCTGGGTCGTCAGGACCGCACTCACCGGGAAACCACCGCCGAGCGCTTTGGCGCTGGTCAGAATATCCGGCGTCACGCCGTAGTGCATGTAGGCAAACAGATCGCCGGTACGCCCCATCCCACACTGTACTTCATCAAAGACCAGCAGCGCCTGATGCTCGTCGCACAGCTCGCGCAGCCCTTTCAGAAATTCCGGTGTTGCCGCCGTCACGCCGCCTTCACCCTGGATCGGCTCGACGACAACGGCGCAGGTGTGGTCGTCCATTACCGCTTTTACCGCATGCAGATCGTTAAACGGCACGTGGACGATGTCGGCCGGCTTCGGGCCAAACCCGTCGGAATATTTCGGCTGGCCGCCAACGGAGACGGTAAAGAAGGAGCGTCCGTGGAAGGCATTGTGGAAGGCGATGATTTTGGTTTTGTACGGGCTGTGGCGCGTTGTCGCGTAGTAGCGCGCCAGCTTAAAGGCGGTTTCGTTGGCTTCGGTGCCGGAGTTCATAAACAGCACGCGCTCGGCAAAGGTCGCCTCAATGATCTTGCGGCCCAGGCGCAGCGCCGGTTCGTTGGTGAACACGTTGCTGGTGTGCCACAGGGTTTCGCCCTGGGTTTTCAGCGCCTCCACCAGCGCGGGATGGCAATGACCCAGCGCCGTGACCGCAATACCGCCCGCGAAATCCACATACTCTTTACCCTGCTGATCCCAGACGCGGCTGCCTTTTCCCTTCACCGGGATAAACTCAGCCGGTGCATAAATCGGCAGGATCACTTCATCAAATGTCGCGCGGGTAATTGCTGGTTGTTCAGTTGCCATGTCATGACCGTCCATTTTATGTCACAGTGATTGTGAAAATATAATCACAAAATATGCATAAAAAATCACAACAAGGCAACAGTTATTCAGCGATGGAGGAAATTTGCCAGCAGCGCGTGGCCCTGCTCGCTGAGGATGCTTTCCGGGTGGAACTGCACGCCTTCGAGGTCCCATTCGCGGTGACGAATCCCCATAATCTCCTGCGTATCGCTCCAGGCGGTCACCTCAAAGCAGGCGGGCAGCGTCGGCGGGTCAATGACCAGGGAATGGTAGCGCGTCACGGTTAACGGATTATTGAGCCCCGTGAATACCCCGGTGCCGGTGTGGGTGACCGGAGAGGTTTTACCGTGCATCACTTTGGCGGCGCGCACGATGGTAGCGCCAAACGCCTGGGCAATCGCCTGATGGCCCAGACAGACGCCCAGGATCGGCAGCTTGCCGGCATAGTGCTGGATAATATCCAGAGAAATACCCGACTCCGACGGCGTACATGGCCCCGGAGAAATCACGATTTTCTGCGGAGCCAGCATCTCAATATCGGCGAGATCGATCTCGTCGTTGCGGCGGACAACCACCTCTGCACCCAGTTCACAAAAATACTGGTAAAGGTTCCAGGTGAAGGAATCGTAGTTATCAATCAGCAGAATCATGGCGGCCCCCGAAAAAAATGCCGCCCTATTCTACTCAGATTCCCGCGCTTCGCTCACTACTTTGGCAAAGATAGCGTTTAACGCGGTTAAATCTCCCGTTGCGCCACTTCGGTTAGCCTCCACCCACAGCTCGGGATCGATATCGCGCCAGTCCAGCGCATAGCCCGCGTGGAGCGCCAGCTGCTCGAAGAAAACGCGTTGGGCAATACCGTTACCGCGCATAAACGGATGCAGCATGTTGATTTCGCAGTAATAGTGACTAATTCTGTCAACAAAAGCCGCTTTCTCAAAGCCCACGAGATACTTTTCACTTTCCAGCGCCGCCATCAGCTCATTACCCATCTTTTCGATGTACTCAAAATGGCAGAAGGGAATGTCACCTTTAAAAATATCGTCGGTGCGGAACTCGCCAGCCCGCTTCATCTCGCTGCGGTACAAATGACGATGAATAAGACACAGATGGGGCAACCCGGGCGCGGAAGGCCCAAGCTCCAGCGTCTCAATATGGGGTTCTGAGGGACCATTACCTTTTTCAAGGAGACAACTGGCCTGTAAATTGACGTTACGCTGCTGTTCCCAGAGACGGGATTTTTGCTTGTCGGTGAGCTTTTTCACTTAACGCCTCCCTGAATAGTCCGTTTGCCACAAGTATAAGCAGCAAAACGCGCTTTCGCAGGGAGGGTCACGTAACGCGGGCAGAAGAAGCCCGCGTTCAGAAGAATTACGGCAGAACTTTTGCGGAGAGAATAACCACCGGTTTTGACGGCACATTCTGATACGGCCCGACGTCGTGGGTAGGCACCTGAGAAATCTTATCGGCCACGTCCATCCCTTTCACGATTTTACCGAAGACCGCATAGCCAAAGTCGCGTTGACCGTGGTCGAGGAAGGCGTTATCCGCCACGTTCAGGAAAAACTGGCTGGTCGCGCTATCTTTGTCTGCGGTACGCGCCATGGAAATGGTGCCGCGCTTGTTCAGCAGGCCATTGTCCGCTTCGTTTTTAATAGGCGGGTTCGGCTGTTTCTGCTGCATTTGCTCGTTGAAGCCGCCACCCTGAATCATGAAGCCTGGGATCACGCGGTGGAAAGTGGTGTTGTTATAGAAACCACTGTTCACATAGTCGAGGAAGTTTTTCACAGAAACCGGAGCTTTCTGGCTATTCAGTTCCAGCTCAATGTTCCCGGCGGAGGTGGTCAGCAGAACGTGAGGGTCCCCTTTTGCTGCCAGCGCAGCAGGGGAAACGGCAGAAAGAGCAAACACAGCTGCGACAGCCGCCAGTGTTGATTTGAGCATGAGAATTCCTTAACAAAGCGCAGTATAAAAAGCGAATGGCTTGATTCTAAAGAGCAGTATGAACGGAGACCAGCCTTTTACCTAATTTTACGAAATTGAAACAGTTGTAACCACGCAAACGGTTGGCTTTAGCGTCACCTTGTGTGATCAGGATCACACAAAAACATGCAATTAAGTTCGAATTTCTCTTAAAAGATATGAATAGATCACTTTAATGTCTAAAATCTGCCCGCTCTCAGCGCCCCCTGGGCGCTTTTCTTTTTCTGAACAGGCCAGACATGACTAACAGCAATCGCATCAAGCTCACATGGATCAGCTTCTTCTCCTACGCCCTGACCGGCGCGTTGGTGATCGTCACCGGGATGGTGATGGGAAATATCGCAGACTACTTCCAGCTGCCCGTTTCCAGCATGAGTAACACCTTCACCTTCCTCAACGCAGGGATCCTCATTTCTATCTTCCTGAATGCCTGGCTGATGGAAATTGTCCCACTGAAAACCCAGCTGCGCTTTGGCTTTGTGCTGATGGTCGCCGCCGTGGCGGGGCTGATGCTGAGCCACAGCATCGCCCTGTTCTCCGCCGCCATGTTCGTGCTCGGTCTGGTCAGCGGGATCACCATGTCGATCGGTACGTTCCTCATTACCCATATGTATGAAGGCCGCCAGCGCGGCGCGCGCCTGCTGTTTACCGACTCCTTCTTCAGCATGGCCGGAATGATTTTCCCGATGGTCGCCGCCGTTCTGCTGGCGCGCAGCATTGAGTGGTACTGGGTCTATGCCTGCATCGGCCTGGTCTACGTGGCGATCTTTATTCTGACCTTCGGCTGTGAGTTCCCGGTGCTGGGCAAGAAAGCGCAAACCACCGCAGAGCCTGTTGCGAAAGAAAAGTGGGGCATCGGCGTGCTGTTCCTCTCCATCGCCGCGCTGTGCTACATCCTGGGCCAGCTGGGCTTTATTTCCTGGGTACCGGAGTACGCCAAAGGTCTGGGCATGAGCCTGAACGATGCGGGTAAACTGGTGAGCGATTTCTGGATGTCTTACATGTTCGGCATGTGGGCGTTTAGCTTCATCCTGCGCTTCTTCGACCTGCAGCGCATTCTGACCGTGCTGGCCGGGCTGGCGACCGTGCTGATGTACCTGTTCATCAATGGTTCACCGGAGCATATGCCGTGGTTCATTCTGACCCTGGGCTTCTTCTCCAGCGCCATTTATACCTCGATCATCACCCTGGGCTCCCTGCAGACCAAAGTGGCCTCGCCGAAGCTGGTTAACTTCGTCCTGACCTGCGGCACCATCGGCACCATGCTCACCTTCGTGGTGACGGGCCCGATCGTGGCCCACAGCGGTCCGCTGGCGGCGCTGCACACCGCTAATGGCCTGTATGCCGTGGTGTTCATCATGTGCTTTATCCTGGGCTTTGTGACCCGCCACCGCCAGCACAACGCGGCGGCAGCTTCTCACTAAACCCTCCGCCCCTTTGCATTACGCAGAGGGGCTGCTTCTGGCGAAACTCACCTCTTCTCCTCCGACATCCGTCTGGATCCAGGTCTGCGCCAACTGCGTGGTGGCAATAATCCGTCCCTGACGAATCGACCAGCGCACCGGCACCTGACAGCGCACCGCTTCAAACCCACTCTCCGCAGGCAAAATAATCAGGTTCGCCGGGTTTCCCGTGGCAATACCGTAATCGCTCAGGCCGAAGGTACGGGCGCTGTTATGGGTGATGAGATTCAGGCCGCTGTCGATTTGCGGATAGCCCATCATCTGACAGACGTGCAGCCCCATATGCAGTACCTGCAGCATGTTGCCGGTACCGAGCGGGTACCACGGGTCGAAGACGTCGTCGTGACCAAAGCAGACGTTAATGCCCGCCTCCTGCAGCTCTTTCACGCGCGTGATGCCGCGGCGCTTCGGATAGTCATCAAAGCGCCCCTGCAGGTGGATATTGACCAGCGGGTTAGCGACAAAGTTAATTCCCGACATCTTCAGCAGGCGGAAGAGCCGCGAGGTGTAAGCGCCGTTGTAGGAGTGCATCGCGGTGGTGTGGCTGGCCGTCACGCGCGGGCCGATACCTGCTTCATATGCCAGCGTAGCGACCGTCTCGACAAACCGCGACTGCTCGTCGTCGATTTCGTCGCAGTGGATATCCAGCGGACGGTCATACTTCTTCGCCAGTTCGAAAGCGATATGCAGCGACTGCACGCCATATTCGCGGGTGAACTCGAAGTGTGGGATCGCCCCCACCACGTCGGCCCCCAGCTTTAACGACTCTTCCAGCAGCGCCGCGCCGTTCGGGTAAGAGAGAATACCTTCCTGCGGGAACGCGACGATTTGCAGCGTCACCCACGGGGCAACCTCCTGCTTCACCTCCAGCATCGCCTTAAGGGCGGTAAGCGTCGGGTCGGAGACATCCACATGAGTACGGACAAACTGGATGCCGTTGGCAATTTGCCACTTCAGCGTTTTCCAGGCGCGCGCTTTAACATCCTCATGGCTGAGCAACGCCTTGCGCTCCGCCCAGCGCTCAATGCCTTCGAACAGCGTGCCGGACTGGTTCCAGCTCGGCTCACCCGCAGTCTGGGTCGTATCAAGATGGATATGCGGCTCAATGAACGGCGGGATAGCAAGCCCACCGCGCGCGTTCAATACTTCATAACTTTCGGCGTGGGTGTCGTCCATCGGGGTGATGTCACCAAATCGCCCGTTCTCAATGGCGAGCTGCCACAGCCCTTCCCGACCCGGTAAACGAACATTCTGAACAAGCCATAACGGTGTTGTAGACATACCCTTCCCCTAAAAAACGCCGCTGATATTCAGGCGTATCGATTTTGGCAAAACCGCCCCTGATTTGTACACAAATTCAACGAGCACGAAAAGCCTGCGATTTCCGCTACTTATAAAAATCCTGACAAATCAGTCGCATACCACCTAAGGAGTAGGCTAAGACGTATTTGATTTGCATCAATAAGTGCCCCTGCTGAATCGTTAAGGTAGGCAATAATAGAAAAGAAATCGAGGCAATAATGAGCAAAGTCAGACTCGCTATCATCGGTAACGGCATGGTCGGCCACCGCTTTATCGAGGATCTTCTCGATAAGGCCGATGCTGAGCAGTTCGATATTACCGTGTTCTGTGAAGAACCCCGCAAGGCGTACGACCGTGTGCACCTGTCTTCCTACTTCTCCCATCATACCGCCGAAGAGCTCTCTCTGGTGCGCGAAGGTTTCTACGAGAAGCATGGCGTAAAAGTGCTGGTGGGCGAACGCGCTATCACCATCAACCGTCAGGAAAAAGTGATCCACTCCAGCGCCGGGCGTACGGTTTTTTACGACAAGCTGATCATGGCGACGGGCTCCTATCCGTGGATCCCCCCTATCAAAGGCTCGGAAACTCAGGATTGCTTCGTCTACCGTACCATTGAAGACCTCAACGCCATTGAGTCATGCGCGCGTCGAAGCCGTCGCGGTGCGGTGGTCGGCGGCGGTTTGCTGGGCCTGGAAGCGGCTGGCGCGCTGAAAAACCTCGGCGTTGAAACCCACGTCATCGAATTTGCCCCGATGCTGATGGCCGAACAGCTGGACCACATGGGCGGTGACCAGCTGCGTCGTAAAATCGAAAGCATGGGCGTGAAGGTTCACACCAGCAAGAACACCAAAGAGATCGTGCAGGAAGGGACTGAAGCGCGTAAAACCATGCGCTTTGCCGACGGCAGCGAGCTGGAGGTGGACTTCATCGTCTTCTCCACCGGTATTCGTCCGCGCGACAAGCTGGCGACCCAGTGCGGTCTGGCCGTGGCGCAGCGCGGCGGGATCATGATTAACGACACCTGCCAGACCTCCGATCCGGATATCTACGCCATCGGCGAGTGCGCCAGCTGGAACAACCGCGTATACGGTCTGGTGGCGCCGGGCTACAAAATGGCGCAGGTCGCCGTAGATCATATCCTCGGCAGCGAAAACGCCTTCACCGGCGCAGACATGAGCGCCAAGCTGAAGCTGCTGGGCGTAGATGTAGGCGGTATTGGCGATGCGCACGGCCGCACCCCGAACTCCCGCAGCTATGTCTATCTCGACGAAAGCAAAGAAGTCTACAAACGCCTCATCGTCAGTCAGGACAACAAAACCCTGCTTGGCGCAGTGCTGGTGGGGGACACCAGCGACTTCGGCAACCTGCTCCAGCTGGTGCTTAATGCCATCGAGCTGCCGGAAAACCCGGACGCGCTGATCCTCCCCGCGCACGCCTCCAGCGGCAAGCCGTCTATCGGCGTGGATAAACTGCCGGACAGCGCGCAGATTTGCTCCTGCTTCGACGTCACTAAAGGCATGCTGATCTCCGCCATCAACAAAGGCTGCCACACCGTTGCGGCGCTGAAAGCCGAAACCAAAGCCGGTACCGGCTGCGGCGGCTGTATTCCGCTGGTCACCCAGGTGCTGAACGCCGAGCTGGCGAAACAGGGCATCGAAGTGAACAACAACCTGTGCGAGCACTTCGCGTATTCTCGCCAGGAGCTGTATCACCTGATCCGCGTGGAAGGCATCAAATCCTTCGACGAACTGCTGGCGAAGCACGGCCACGGCTACGGCTGCGAAGTGTGTAAACCGACCGTCGGCTCCCTGCTGGCCTCCTGCTGGAACGAGTACGTGCTCAAGCCCGAGCATACGCCGCTACAGGACACCAACGACAACTTCCTGGCGAACATCCAGAAAGACGGTACCTACTCCGTCATTCCGCGCTCTGCCGGTGGCGAAATCACGCCGGAAGGGCTGGTGGCCGTGGGCCGTATTGCACGTGAATTTAATCTCTACACCAAAATCACCGGCTCCCAGCGTATCGGCCTGTTTGGTGCGCAGAAAGACGACCTGCCGGAAATCTGGCGTCAGCTGATTGAAGCGGGCTTCGAAACCGGCCACGCGTACGCCAAAGCGCTGCGTATGGCGAAAACCTGCGTGGGCAGCACCTGGTGCCGCTACGGCGTCGGCGACAGCGTGGGCTTCGGCGTAGAGCTGGAAAACCGCTACAAAGGCATCCGCACCCCGCACAAAATGAAGTTCGGCGTCTCCGGATGTACCCGTGAATGTGCGGAAGCGCAGGGTAAAGACGTGGGTATTATCGCCACCGAAAAAGGCTGGAACCTGTACGTCTGCGGCAACGGCGGGATGAAACCGCGCCACGCGGACCTGCTGGCGGCGGATCTCGATCGCGACACGCTGATTCAGTACCTCGACCGCTTCATGATGTTCTACATTCGTACCGCCGATAAGCTGACCCGTACCGCTTCCTGGCTCGATAACCTGGAAGGCGGCATCGACTACCTGAAATCGGTCATCATCGACGACAAGCTGGGCCTGAACGAGCATCTGGAAGCGGAGATGGCGCGCCTGCGCGAGGCGGTTATCTGCGAGTGGACGGAAACCGTCAACACCCCGGCGGCACAAACGCGCTTCAAACACTTCATCAACAGCACCCGGCGCGACCCGAACGTACAGGTTGTACCGGAGCGCGAACAGCATCGCCCGGCGACACCGTATGAACGAATTCCGGTCACGCTGGTGGAGGAAAACGCATGAGCCAGTGGATAAACATTTGCGATATTAACGACATCATCCCGGCCACCGGCGTGTGCGCGCTGCTGGGCAGCGAGCAGGTTGCGATTTTCCGCCCTCGCCACGATGAGCAGGTTTTTGCCATCAGCAATATCGACCCGTTCTTCGAGGCCAGCGTGCTCTCCCGCGGCTTGATTGCCGAGCATCAGGGCGAACTGTGGGTTGCCAGTCCGCTGAAAAAGCAGCGTTTCCGCTTAAGCGACGGGTATTGCATGGAAGATGAGAGCCGCTCTGTGAAGCACTACGACGCCCGCGTGAAGGACGGCATGGTGCAGCTGAAAGGCTAACCTCTGCCCTTTTAGGGATAGCAGCAGGAAATTCGTATGTTCCGTACGATTCCTGCTGTTATCCTGACGTCAATTCTTACCCCCTCCATGAATGCTGCGAGGTAACGTCGTGGATCACCTGCCGATTTTTTGTCAATTACGCAACCGCGACTGCCTGCTCGTGGGCGGCGGCGACGTGGCCGAGCGCAAAGCGCGCCTGCTGTTAGAGGCTGGCGCCCGACTGACCGTCAACGCCCTCGCCTTCGCCCCACAGTTTGAGGTCTGGGCCCAGGAAGGGATGCTCGCGCTGGTGCAGGGAGAGTTTGATGAATCCCTGCTCGATACCTGCTGGCTGACGATTGCCGCAACGGACGACGATGAAGTGAACCAGCGCGTGAGCGACGCCTGCGAAGCGCGCCGTATCTTCTGTAACGTGGTGGATGCGCCGAAAGAGGCTAGTTTCATCATGCCGTCGATTATCGACCGCTCGCCGCTGATGATCGCGGTGTCGTCCGGAGGACGCTCGCCGGTTCTCGCCCGCCTGCTGCGGGAAAAGCTGGAAGCCGTGCTGCCCCAGCATCTTGGTCAGATTGCGCATTACGCCGGGCAACTCCGCTCCCGCGTGAAGCAAACCTTCTCGACCGTGGGCGAGCGTCGTCGCTTCTGGGAAAAATTCTTTGTGAACGACAGGCTGGCGCAGTCGCTGGCGAACCAGGACACCAAAGCCGTTGAAGAGACGACTGAACGGCTGCTGAGCGAGCCGCTGGATCATCGCGGCGAAGTGGTGCTGGTGGGCGCAGGCCCCGGCGATGCGGGCTTGCTGACGCTAAAAGGCCTGCAACAGATCCAGCAGGCCGATATCGTGGTTTACGATCGCCTTGTCTCCGATGACATCATGAACCTGGTACGCCGCGATGCCGATCGCGTCTTCGTTGGAAAGCGGGCGGGCTATCACTGCGTACCGCAGGAGGAGATTAACCAGATCCTGCTGCGCGAGGCGCAGAAAGGTAAACGCGTGGTGCGCCTTAAGGGTGGCGATCCGTTTATCTTTGGTCGCGGCGGCGAGGAGCTGGAAACCCTGTGTGATGCGGGCATTCCGTTCTCTGTCGTGCCCGGTATTACGGCAGCATCCGGTTGTTCAGCGTACTCTGGCATTCCGCTGACCCACCGCGACTATGCTCAGAGCGTGCGTCTGGTGACGGGGCACCTGAAAACCGGCAGCGAGCTGGACTGGCATAACCTGGCCGCCGAAAAGCAGACGCTGGTCTTCTACATGGGACTCAATCAGGCCGCCACGATTCAGGCGAAGCTGCTGGAGCACGGCATGGAAGCGGATATGCCCGTCGCGCTGGTCGAAAACGGCACCGCCATTACGCAGCGCGTGGTGGATGGCGTGCTAACGCAGTTAGGCGAGCTGGCGCAGCAGGTCGAAAGCCCGGCGCTGATTGTGGTGGGTCGCGTGGTTGAGCTGCGCGATAAGCTGAACTGGTTCTCAAGCCACTAACGCATATTATCCCTTCCTGGAGTAGTCCTTAAGCGGACTACTCCCCTCTTACGGCTACCGATAACATACCGCTCCGAAGTGGAACTTTTCCCATTATTCCATCGAGTTACATCCAATTTTCGTTTTAAAGACAAGGAATGCGTATGTTCAAACTGGCAAAGGCCGCCGTTCTGGTTGGCCTGTTATCGACTCTGACGGCCTGCACCGGTCACGTACAGAACACCAAAAATAATTGCAGCTACGATTACCTGCTGCACCCGGCGATCTCCATTTCGAAGATCATCGGTGGTTGCGGCCCGGCAGCACAGCAGTAAGCGTTTTTCAGGCGTAAAAAAACCGGGAATTTCCCGGTTTTTTGTTTTAGGGAAGTGCGGCCTGAAGCCCTCACCCTGATCCTCTCCCACAGGGAGAGGGTACAAACCCTAAAAACGGTAACGCCGTTACCGTTTTGCTTTTATCTACGGTTTCGCCACAAACCCAATCGCTTCATACACCGCTTTCAGGGTTTCGGACGCGCGCGCGCTGGCTTTTTCCGCGCCGTCTTTCATTACCTTCTGCAGGAAAGCTTCGTCGTTACGGTATCGGTGATAGCGCTCCTGCAGCTCGGTCAACATGCCGGAAACGGCATCTGCCACTTCACCTTTCAGGTGGCCGTACATCTTGCCTTCGAAGTGCTGCTCCAGCTCAGGAATGCTCTGGCCGGTCACGCCGGAGAGGATATCCAGAAGGTTGGAGACGCCCGCTTTGTTCTGCACGTCGTAGCGCACAACAGGCGGCTCGTCGGAGTCGGTGACCGCGCGCTTGAGCTTTTTGACGACGGATTTCGGATCTTCCAGCAGGCCGATAACGTTGTTGCGGTTATCGTCAGACTTGGACATCTTCTTGGTCGGCTCCAGCAGCGACATTACGCGCGCGCCAGATTTTGGAATAAACGGCTCTGGCACTTTGAACACATCGCCGTAAATCGCGTTAAAGCGCTGGGCGATATCGCGGCTCAGCTCCAGGTGCTGTTTCTGGTCTTCACCCACCGGCACCTGGTTGGTTTGATACAGCAGGATGTCCGCCGCCATCAGCACCGGATAGTCGAACAGACCGGCGTTGATGTTTTCAGAGTAGCGCGCGGATTTATCCTTGAACTGGGTCATGCGGCTCAGCTCGCCGAAATAGGTGTAGCAGTTCAGCGCCCAGCCCAGCTGCGCGTGCTCTGGCACGTGAGACTGAACGAAAATGGTGCTCTTCTCAGGATCGATGCCGCAGGCCAGGTACAGTGCCAGGGTGTCCAGGGTAGCTTTACGCAGCTTCTCAGGATCCTGACGCGCGGTAATCGCATGCAGATCGACGATGCAGTAAATGCAATGGTACTCATCCTGCATGCTGACCCACTGACGTAACGCACCCATGTAGTTACCAATGGTCAATTCACCTGAAGGCTGTGCGCCACTAAAAACGATGGGCTTAGTCATTATTCAATTCCTGATGTTCACTGTGCGAAAGCCCGAGTGCGGGCAACAAATCTTTGAAGTGGTCGAAGACCACATCCGGCTCACTTAGCGTGATGGCTTCACCATAGTTATAACCATAGGTTAATCCGACGGAAGGACATCCTGCCGCTCGGGCAGCCAGAATATCATTGCGCGAATCCCCGACAAAGAGAAGCTCCGCAGGCGTTAAGGATAATTTTCCTGCCACCAGCAACAGCGGTTCCGGATGTGGCTTTTTGTTCTGCACGTCATCGCCGCCCACAATCACGGAGAAATACTTCGCGATATCCAGCGCTTCCAGCAGAGGCGCAACGAACGGGGTTGGCTTGTTGGTCACCAGTCCCAGCGGGATACCCTTCGCGTGCAGCGCGCTCAGCGTTTCCTGAACGTCCGGGAACAGGAAACTGCCCTCCTCGACGGTCTCTTCATAAAAACGATCGAACAGTTTGCGCAGAATCCGCAGCTGCTCATCCTTAGGAATGTCAGCATGATCGACGCTCGGTTTACCCTGCGCGGAACGCTGCGACGCGCGCTCCTGGCGAGCCCAGGTCAGCGCGCGTTCCATCAGGACATCGGCACCGTTGCCAATCCACGTTACCACTCTCTCTTCACCCGCAACGGGGAGTTCAAGCGCGTACAGCGCCTGATCGACGGCGCTCGTTAAGCCCGGCGCGCTGTCGACCAGCGTACCGTCGAGGTCGAATGCCACACCCCGAATTGCCTGCAATTTATCCATGACTTACCTTCGCCAGCTCACGGCGCATTTCATCAATGACTTTTTTGTAATCCGGTTGGTCGAAAATTGCCGAACCTGCAACGAACATATCCGCGCCCGCTGCCGCAATTTCACCAATGTTATTCACCTTCACACCGCCGTCCACTTCCAGACGAATATCGTAACCTGACTCATCAATACGACGGCGCACTTCACGCAGCTTATCGAGCGTGTGGGGGATAAACGACTGACCGCCAAAGCCCGGGTTAACAGACATCAGCAGGATCACGTCCAGCTTGTCCATGACATAGTCGAGATAGCTCAACGGCGTGGCCGGGTTAAACACCAGGCCCGCCTTACAGCCGTTCTCTTTGATCAGCTGCAGCGTGCGGTCCACGTGTTCAGAGGCTTCCGGATGGAAAGTGATGATGCTGGCACCCGCTGCGGCGAAGTCTGGCACGATGCGATCAACAGGCTTCACCATCAGGTGAACGTCGATCGGCGCGGTAATGCCATACTTACGTAATGCCTTGAGCACCATTGGGCCAATGGTCAGGTTAGGGACGTAGTGGTTGTCCATAACGTCGAAATGGACAACATCTGCGCCAGCCGCGAGAGCTTTGGCGGTGTCTTCACCCAGGCGGGCAAAATCGGCCGACAGAATTGAGGGAGCAATCAAAAACTGTTTCATCCGCTTCTCCTTGAAATGTGTTTACCGGCGGGCAAAACGGCTCAGGGGCGATACAGAGCCAGAAGTTCGTCCACCTTTTTACGTGTGCCGCCGTTGCTGCTAATGCTACGCCGTACTTTGACCTGAAAATGCTTCGCGGCTTTGTACCATTCGCGCGTATCAGGCGTGTCGTGATTCGAAATTAACACCGGAATTCTTTTGCTGACCAGCTTTTCCGCCATCTCCGCCAGACGAGCCTGTTCGGCCGGGCTGAAGCTGTTGGTGTGATAAGCGGTGAAATTCGCCGTTGCAGACAATGGTGCGTAAGGGGGGTCACAGTAAACCACCGAGTTTACGCCTGCCAGTTCCATACACTCTTCATAGGAGAGGCAATGAAACTCTGCATTCTGCGCTTTTTCGGCAAAGTGATACAGCTCGTCCTGCGGGAAATACGGGCGCTTATAGCGACCAAACGGCACGTTAAATTCCCCGCGCAGGTTATAGCGGCACAGGCCGTTGTAACCATGACGGTTGAGATAGAGGAACAGCAGCGCCCGACGGAACGGATCCTGACTCTGATTAAACTCAGTGCGGAACTGGTAGTAAACTTCCGGCTGATTATTCTCCGGCGTAAACAGTTTGCGCGCCTCTGCGACATACTCTTCGGTACGCAGCTTAACGATGTTATAGAGGCTGATAAGGTCGTTGTTTATATCCGCCAGGATATAACGAGAAAAATCGGTGTTGAGAAACACCGATCCCGCACCCACGAAAGGCTCGATAAGACACTCGCCTTTTGGCAGGTGCTTTTTAATATCATCGAGCAGGGGGTATTTCCCCCCTGCCCATTTCAGAAAAGCGCGATTTTTTTTCATGCTGACTAACTGATTACACCTTCTCCGGCTGTGGAGAAAGCTCCGACAGCATCCTGCGCTTTAAACATTACTTCAGATCGGCCTGAACCTGATGAATCGGCTTCGCCCATGGGTTTTTCGCCTGAACATCAGCTGGCAGGGCCGCTACGGCACGTTTTGCTTCATCTTTGGACGAATAAACGCCGCTGACCAGCACATACCACGGTTGACCGTTACGGGTCGTCTGATAAACAACATAGTTTTTTAGATTTGATTTCTTCGCCCAGCTGTTGAGATTGTCATAGTTAGACGAACTGCTCAGCTGCAGCGTGTAGTTGCTGGATGGCGCAGACTTCAGCGAGCCAACATTACCTGCCGTTTTACCTGCCGCACTGCTGGAGGCTGTTGCCGTGGCTGCTGGAGCCGTTGCTGCTGGTGTAGCTGTGGCAGCCGGTGTCTTAGGCGCAGTCTGCGTAACTGGCGCTTTAGCAGTCTCGCTCACCGCAGCCGTTTCGGTGTGTTTCGGCTGTGCCGGTACGGCTTTCACTTCAGGCGCTTTGACTACTGCCTGAGGTTTGGTTTCACGCTTAGGCTCAATCACCGCCTGCTTACGTTCAGGACGCGTCGCAGTTTGCGTCTGGCGAGGTTTGGTTTCCGTCGCTGCCGTTTGTGGCTGAGCGTTACCACCGCGAATCGGGGCAACGGTTGCCGGCTCAGTTGGCAGCGTAGAGTTAACTACGACGTTATCAACCTGCTGCTGGTTTTGCGGCTGCGTTAGCGCATTGTTCAGGTCTCCCTGAACTTCTACGCGCTGCTGGCCTTCAGGCGTAGCAGGTGCCTGGCCCTGAGCAGGGGTTGAAGAAACGGGCGGCAGAGAAACATCCTGCGGCGCTGTGGTGTTACCTGCGGTCTGTTCTGCCGAAGTGGCACCCGGAGCTGGCTGTGCGCCATTCGCCTGATTGGTCGCATCGTTACCGGACAGGTTGATGCTCTTCTCAGCGGAAGCCGTTTGCTCGGTTGAGTTTGTTGACGGTGCTTTAAGCGCGGAGCCAATGCCGACAATCAGCAGCACAAGCACCAGAACGCCAAGGCCCATCATAATATACTGGCGGGAAGCCGGTTTTGGCGCCGCGGCTTTTTTACGTTTACGCGGGCGACGCTCTACAGGCTGTTCGTCCATTGAATCTTCTTCGGACTCATAATCCTCTTCTGCTCGCTCTTCGTGCGCGTTGCGGCTGCGCGAAGGGCGGCGATCGTCTGCATCCAGATCAACATCGTCAAAGTTGATCTGCGGCTCGTTATCACGTTCTGAAGATTGACGAGAACGACCAGTACGACGATCGCTGGGATCGGGTTTCAGCTCGTCTTCTGGTTTGAATTCATCCATTTAACACCCCACTCAAAGGCTTATGCTAACGACTTTGCATTTCACCTGAAGCTAAACGACCACCTGCAACAGTGGCCTGACCTTTCTAATTGTTACGCCTGCTGACAATCAGCGATAGCGCCAAGAACGACATCGTGCGGCACTCCGCCGCGCACTTCACTCTTCCCTATTGCAAGCGGGAGTACAAGACGCATCTCACCTGCCAATACTTTTTTATCGCGCATCATGTGGGGTAAATACGCTTGCGCCGACATCTGCTGCGGCCCAGTCACCGGCAAACCTGCACGTTCAAGCAGCGCAATGATACGTGCTGTCTCTTCCGGTTTGAACTGCCCGAGACGTTCAGAGGTGCGGGCTGCCATGACCATACCGGCCGCAACGGCTTCACCGTGCAGCCAGTTGCCGTAACCCATCTCGGCTTCAATGGCATGGCCAAACGTATGCCCAAGATTCAGTAAAGCACGTAAGCCCGTTTCACGCTCGTCTGCTGCAACAACTTCTGCTTTCAGTTCACAACAACGACGAATGCAGTATGCCAGTTTAGCCTCATCCAGGCACAGCAGCGCATCCATATTCTCTTCAAGCCAGCTAAAGAACTCGCCATCCAGAATAATGCCGTATTTGATCACTTCCGCCAGACCAGAAGCCAGTTCGCGCTTAGGCAGCGTTTTCAGACAGTCGAGATCCACCACCACCGATGCAGGCTGGTAGAACGCGCCAATCATGTTTTTGCCGAGCGGATGGTTGACTGCCGTTTTGCCGCCCACAGAGGAGTCGACCTGAGACAGCAACGTGGTCGGGATTTGAATAAAACGTACGCCACGTTGATAGCTTGCAGCCGCAAAGCCGGTCAGATCGCCCACAACACCGCCGCCCAGGGCAAGCAGTGTTGTATCGCGACCGTGCGGTTTTTGCAGCAATGCGGTAAAGACGGTATCCAGTACCGTCAGGCTTTTATACTGCTCGCCATCGGGGAGAATCACGCTGTCGACTTTTACGCCCGCCTGCTCAAGCAGGTGGCGTACGCGGTCGAGATAAAGCGGAGCCAGCGTCTCATTGGTGACCAGCATCGCCTGATCACCCGCTTTCAGTGGTAAAAAGGAAGCTGGGTCGTTAAACAAACCAGCCGCGATGGTGATAGGGTAACTACGTTCCCCGAGAGTAACTGTAATCCTCTCCATGACGCGACATCCACCTTTAATGCTTTTACCCGCAGGCGAGTGTATATAAAGCCAGAATCAGTTGCTTTCCAGCATATGAATAATCTGGTTTGCAACCACTTTAGCGCTCTGGTCGTCAGTGCGAATGGTCACATCGGCAATCTCTTCATACAGCGGATTGCGTTCATCGGCCAATGCTTCCAGAACTTCGCGTGGTGGCGTTTCAACCTGCAGCAGCGGGCGCTTTTTATCGCGCTGCGTACGTGCCAGCTGTTTCTCGATGGTCGTCTCAAGATAGACCACTACGCCACGGGCGGAGAGACGGTTACGGGTTTCGCGAGATTTCACAGAGCCGCCGCCTGTTGCCAGTACGATGCCCTGTTTTTCCGTGAGTTCGTTGATCACTTTTTCTTCTCGGTCACGGAAACCTTCTTCGCCTTCTACATCGAAAACCCAGCCCACATCAGCTCCGGTTCGTTTCTCAATCTCTTGATCAGAATCGTAAAATTCCATATTGAGTTGTTGAGCTAACTGACGCCCAATAGTGCTTTTGCCGGCACCCATAGGCCCAACCAGAAAGATATTGCGTTTCTCTGCCATTTTATCGGTACTACTAAGACTATTCGTTAATGGTAATCCCCGCTTCGCAGACACCCAGCGTAGCAGGACATGAACTGAAACCTCATATGCAATAGAGCGAGAGTCAGACTAAAAATTATCTCAATACTCCGGCTTGTTTGGCAACTGATTAAATCACCGCGCCGGGCGCATAAGGTAATAAGACGTAAGTCCAACTCAAATCGGTACTCCTTGTATGCTAATTCATGCCCCACGTCAAACATCTGCAACAAACTGAATGCAAAATCATTGCGGGGATCGTTACCCGTCAGCGAATGCCAACCAGACGCGGTGTAATAAACACCACTAACTCGCGCCGTTCATTATTCTTACCATCGTGGCGAAAAAGCTGCCCAAGCCAGGGGATTTTTCCCAGCCCCGGCACGCTGTCACTGCCGGTTTTGTTCTTCTGCGAAAAAATTCCGCCCAACGCCAGCGTTTCTCCACTTTTTACCTCCACCTGGGTTTCTATCTCCTGTTTGTCGATCGCCAGCGTTTCGCCGTCAGCCTGCTGCAGGACCTGTCCCGGCATATTTTCACTGATATGCAATTTCAGGCGCACGCGCCCCCCCGGTAATACCACCGGCGTGACCTCCATGCCTAATACCGCCTCCTTAAACTCAACTGAGGTCGCCCCGCTTTCACCGCTTGAGACCTGATACGGGATCTCACTCCCCTGCTTGATGCTGGCCGGTTGCATATGCGAGGCCAGCAGCCTCGGGCTGGCGATAATATCGACCTGCTGTTTTTGCTCCAGCGCAGAGAGTTCCAGATCCAGCAGCCGACCATTGATCCGTCCGATATTAAAACCCACGTGGCTGGTGGCACTGGCAACGGAAAGATCGCTGCCAAGCGTGGTGAGCTGTCCAACCTTGCCCGCGTCGGTGGCGTCGGCGAGATTCCACTTCACTCCCAGCTCACGCAGGCTTTTTTCATTAATGGTCACAATATGCGCCGCCAGCTCGACCTGTTCGACAGGAATATCCATCTGAGCGGCCCAGCGCAGCAGCGTCTCCACCACCGTCTGGTTATCCCGAATCAGCAGCCGGTTGGTGCGTTTGTCGAGAGATAAACTCCCCTTTGAACTCAGGAATTTTTCCGCGGCTTTTTGCAGCTCTCCGGCATCGGCATAGGAAAAAGCGATGCTGTGAGACACAAGCGGCGCATCAAGCTGTCGACGGGTCCGCTCCTGTTCCGATCGTTCCTGCTGTTCACGCTGCCAGGCCGCGGTATATACATAAAAAATGCCGCCCTCCTCGCGCAAAACGAGGCCGGCGCTGGCGACAACCGTCTGTAACGCTTGCCGCCAGGGGACGCGCGTCAGGTTGAGAGAAAGCGTGCCGCCGACATCAGGCGATATCACCAGATTTCGGTTCTCCTGTGCGACCAGGCTCTGCAGCAGCTGGGCTACAGGCACGTCATCTACTACCAGCGTGACCGGTTTTGGCGCGGCGGCCCACAGCGGATGACTGAACGCCAGCAGCCACAGCATTATCCGTAAATTCATTCTTATCCGTTCCTTCTCGTTGCCACGTCCATTTTTCTGGTTCGCATGTGTCACCCACATCAACAACCAGTTCCGTTTCATTGATGGCTGTTATCATCCAACCTGCCGGAAAGCGCTCACGCGTTTTCAGCCGGTACCAGCGCTTTTGCCCATCCTGTAAAATGCCGATAGTCTCCTGCCCACCCACCATGCCGCGATAGCGCCACTGCGCCAGCTCGCCAATGGCGCAAGGATCGTCCGGCGGACGAAACGGATCGCGCATGCCGGTCAATAGCAGCACTGAGCAAACCAGCAAAAATCGCGCGCTATTTCGCATGTTCCAGCTCCAGCTGCAGGCGTAATGCCGAACCTTCTGGCGAAATCGTGAAAGCGGCGATCTGCACATTCCGCTGCGCCATCCGGGAAAAAAGCGCCGGGAGAGCCTGCCACTCCATCTCCAGCATCAGTTCCCCTCCGTTCTGCAGCGGCTTCCAGTGAACCAGCGTCGCGCCATCGCCCTGAAAATCGAGCGGGTAAAATGGCGTCAGCTCACTTGCTTCCGTTGTTTTCGGTCGAAACGGCGCCTTTCTGACGACAGGCCATAACGCCGCGTTCGTCCTCGCGTCCTGAATCAGCTGGCGTTGTCGTTCAGCACACTGCCTTTCTAGCGGTCTGAGCAAGGTGCCCCACGCGGCCAGTCCTGCCAGGAGGCTCCCCAGACACCAGAAAAGCACCCGATACCAGGGACGGCTTTCGCACCAGCGTTCTAAAAGGATATCCATGCGTTATCCCTCGCTTTTAAGGTGGAGGGTGAACATCCAGCGCCCCTGGCTATCCTGCCGAAGCTCACCCGCCGTCCCGGGCGTGAAACCCGCTATTTGGCCAAGCGCATCGCGCAGAGCAGACAGGGCTGGCAGGGTTGTGGCATACCCGGTCAACGTCAGCGCAGGCGGCTGAGAGCGCAGTTCCGTCAGCCAGACCTGTGCAGGAATGGCGCGGGAAAGGGATTCCAGCACCGGTTGCCATGCGCGTCGTTGAAGGGTCTGCGCTGGCTTCTGCGCCTGTGAGGCGAGTTTCTGCCGGGAGAGAAGCCCATGCTGCACGGTCTGCATTCCCGTCAGTTCCGTTTGCAGCGCGTGCAGCACCGTAAGATGGTTCATCCGCAGACAGAAAATGACCACGAACATCAACAGCACGGTGCCGACACACATTGCGCTCCAGAAACGCAGGCATCGTGCGCGCCGCTGCTGTCGCCAGGGCAGAAAGTTCATGATGCTCATCCGGGCACCTCGCTCATGGCCAACGCCAGCGCAACGGTATAATCAGCGCCGCAGTCCGGTAGCGGGGCATGCCAGCGTTCCAGGATTTCCCACGGGTCACGTCGGCTATCAAACAGCGCGATGTCATCCGGACCAAGCGCCAGCAGCGCCGACAGTTCAGCCACGTTTTCGGCTTCTGTGGTAAAGCGGCGTCCCCACTGATGGCGCATCGCCCAAAGCCACTGCCGGTCGTCCCGCCAGGCGATGCACGTCGCTGGCGCCACCGCGGGAAGAAGATTCGCCAGCGCGCTGGCATCCGGAGTAATGGCCACCAGACGCAAACGCAGCGTTTTCGCCAGCGCGAGAAGGGCGTCTACCTCGTTGTTTTGCGCGGCAGTCACGTGAAAGGTATTGCTGAAGGTATCCTGTGCGTAATCGAAACAGAGCGTATCGGCAGACATCTCCAGTTCGCGCGCGAGCGCCGCGCCAAGCCATGAGAGCTGCTCGCTGTCGCGCAGCACAACGGTCGGGCGGGGGAGCGACCGTTGCAGGGTGCGTGCTGCCGGGAAAGAGAGGAACACCCGGTGGTAGTGCGGCAGCGTTTTACGCCAGTCGAGTAACGCATCAACCAGCTGTTCTGGCTGATAAATTTTGCCGTCACGAATGATGCCTTCGGCCAGAGGAATTGCCCACCAGTGGCGCAAGCACCAGCCGGACTTCTCCCGGGCCAGGGCGACGATCAACACCCTATCCTGTTGAATATGAACGCCCGTTTGCCATGTTTTGAAAGCCATGCTTCACGATCTCCTTATCGCCCGTCATCTTGACGGCTATATCAATGAATCAGGCTTGCCTTTATACTACCGCGCGATTGTTTAGAAACTGCCCAAGTGAAACCAAATGGGAAATCTCCGGTGAAGTTCGTAAAGTATTTATTCATCCTTGCAGTCTGTTGCATTCTGCTGGGAGCAGGCTCGATTTACGGTTTGTACAAATATATTGAGCCACAGCTACCTGATGTCGCCACGCTTCGCGATGTGCGACTCCAGATCCCGATGCAAGTCTATAGCGCCGATGGCGAGCTAATGGCGCAGTATGGCGAGAAGCGTCGTATTCCGCTGACCTTAAACCAAATTCCACCCGTGATGGTAAAAGCCTTTATCGCCACGGAGGACAGCCGTTTTTACGAGCACCATGGTGTCGATCCGGTGGGGATTTTCCGTGCCGCGAGCATTGCGTTGTTCTCTGGTCACGCCTCCCAGGGGGCGAGTACCATTACGCAACAGCTGGCGCGTAACTTCTTCCTCAGCCCGGAAAAGACGCTGATACGTAAGATCAAAGAGGTGTTCCTTGCTATCCGTATTGAGCAGCTGCTGAGCAAAGACGAAATTCTTGAGCTGTATCTCAACAAAATCTACCTGGGCTACCGCGCCTATGGCGTGGGGGCTGCCGCGCAGGTGTACTTCGGTAAGCCTGTTGAGCAACTCACCTTAAGCGAAATGGCAACCATTGCCGGTCTGCCGAAAGCGCCGTCCACCTTTAACCCGCTTTACTCGCTCGATCGCGCCACCGCACGTCGTAACGTCGTCCTGTCACGTATGCTGAGCGAAGGCTATATCAGCCAAAGCGAGTACGAGCAGGCGCGTAACGATATTATCGACGCTAACTACCATGCCCCTGAGATCGCCTTCGCGTCTCCTTACCTGACGGAAATGGTTCGCCAGGAGATGGTGAATCGTTATGGTGACAAGGCCTATGAAGATGGCTATCGCGTGTACACCACCGTCACCCGCAAAGTCCAGCAGGCGGCTCAGCAAGCGGTGCGGAATAACGTGATGGACTACGATATGCGTCACGGCTATCGCGGCCCGTCAAACGTGCTCTGGAAAGTGGGCGAAAGCGCGTGGGATAGCAAAAAAATCACCAGTACGCTGAAGGCGCTGCCAACCTATGGTCCGCTCCTTCCTGCCGTGGTAACGCAGGCCGATCCTCAGGAGGCCGTTGCGACGCTCGCGGACGGCACCTCCGTTTCCCTGCGTATGGACGGTATCCGCTGGGCGCGTCCTTACCGCTCGGATACGCTGCAGGGCGCAACGCCGCGTAAAGTGACCGATGCAGTCCAGACCGGACAGCAAATCTGGGTGCGCAAGGTAGGCGAAGCCTGGTGGCTGGCGCAGGTGCCGGACGTCAACTCGGCCCTGGTCTCTATCAATCCACAGAACGGTGCCATCCTGGCCCTGGTCGGCGGGTTTGATTTCAACCAGAGCAAATTTAACCGCGCCACCCAGGCGCTGCGTCAGGTCGGTTCCAATATCAAACCGTTCCTCTACACGGCCGCGATGGATAAAGGCTTGACCCTCGCCAGCATCCTTAACGACGTGCCAATCTCCCGCTGGGATGCCGGGGCGGGTTCCGACTGGCAGCCGAAGAACTCCCCTGCGGAGTATGCCGGCCCTATACGCCTCCGTCAGGGCCTGGGACAGTCTAAAAACGTGGTGATGGTGCGCGCCATGCGCGCGATGGGCGTCGACTATGCCGCAGAGTATCTGCAGCGCTTCGGTTTCCCGGCGCAGAACATCGTTCGCACCGAGTCACTGGCGTTAGGCTCCGCCTCCTTTACTCCGCTTCAGGTCGCACGCGGATACTCGGTGATGGCCAACGGTGGCTTCCTGATTGACCCGTACTTCATCAGCAAGATTGAAAACGATCAGGGCGGCGTACTGTTCGAAGCGAAGCCGAAAATTGCCTGTCCTGACTGCGATATTCCGGTCATTTATGGCAATACGCCGAAATCCGAGGTGCTTGAGAATAAGGACATGGAAGACCCTGCCGTGTCGCAGGAGCAGCAGAACGGTGTGGTGCCGCAGCCGCAGCTCGAGCAGGCGAACCAGGCGCTGGTGGCGCAGACCGGTGCGCCAGAGTATGCCCCGCATGTGATCAACACGCCGCTGTCGTTCCTGATCAAAAGCGCGCTGAACACTAACATCTTCGGTGAACCGGGCTGGCAGGGTACAGGCTGGCGTGCAGGGCGTGATTTGCAGCGACATGATATCGGCGGTAAAACGGGGACAACCAACAGCTCGAAAGATGCGTGGTTCTCCGGCTACGGTCCGGGCGTGGTGACATCGGTCTGGATCGGCTTCGACGATCACCGCCGTGATTTAGGCCGTACAACGGCGTCTGGTGCGATTAAGGATCAAATTTCCGGCTACGAAGGCGGCGCGAAAAGCGCGCAGCCGGCCTGGGACGCCTACATGAAATCCGTTCTTGAAGGCGTACCGGAGCAGCCGCTGACGCCGCCACCAGGCGTGGTGACGGTCAATATCGACCGCAGCACGGGTCAGCTCGCTAACGGCGGTAATAGTCGCGAAGAGTATTTCATCGAAGGTACGCAGCCAACCACACAGGCTGTGCATGAGGTGGGTACCGAGATTATTGATAACGGCGAAACGCACGAGCTGTTTTAAGCATAAAAATGCCCGGTAAAAACCGGGCAAAGAATTCCAGGCCGGGTAAGGCGAAGCCGCCACCCGGCTTTTTTATGGCCTACAGTCGCCCCTGCCCCTTCAACCACTCCCGTACCAGGAACAGCGCGCTCACGTTGCGAGCCTCGTTAAAGTCCGGGTCTTCCAGCAGATCCATCAGATGCGCCAGCGGCCAGCGCACCTGCGGCAGCGGCTCCGGCTCATCCCCTTCGAGCGATTCAGGATAGAGATCTTCGGCCACCACAATATTCATTTTGCTGGAAAAATAGGACGGTGCCATACTCAACTTTTTCAGGAATAAAAGCTCATTCGCCCCGAACCCCACCTCTTCTTTCAGCTCGCGGTTTGCTGCTTCAAAGACGGTTTCACCCGGGTCGATAAGCCCTTTCGAGAACCCAAGCTCGTAAGATTCCGTTCCCACAGCGTATTCGCGGATCAAAATCAGATGATCGTCGACAATAGGAATAATCATCACCGCTTCGCGCGAAGAAGGGCGCATACGTTCATAAACGCGACGCACACCGTTGCTGAACTCCAGGTCCACACTTTCGATATTAAACAGGCGCGATTTGGCGACAGTTTCAACATTCAGAATGGTGGGTTTTTGTAGTGGTTTGCTCATCGTGATGGGTCTTAGCAGTGAGAACAGGCGTTATTGTGCGATATGCCGCACGGTTTCGGCAATGTCAATCGCTCTTTATTTACATTTATGCAACGTAGCAGGGATCAATCCTCATTTCAAAACAAATGTCAAGAGGTTGAAATGTTTCCAGGAATTTGCTGATATCGCGCCATAACAGGCTTTGCTATCATCACCGATCACTGGGATGCGCTTCAGAATGCTCAAGTTCGACTCCATACTTGCCGATAGCCAGCCACAGACTCTCATTCAATGTAAAGGTGCTACTGACTACACCTGTAAGAAGATAAGTAAGATGGGGAAAGCATGAGCACCATTTTGATTGTTCTCGCTGCTATGCTGGCCGGCGCGTCGGTTGCAGGGTGGTTGTACAGGCGCCGTGCACAGCGCCGTTATCGCCTGCCCTTTTTAAATGCATTTGCGGGTGCAAGCACGCGTAAACTCACGCAAGACGAACGCGATGCGGTTGAAAACTATCTCGAAATCCTGAACCGTACTCAGTTAACGCCTGCGCCAACGGGAGCCACCGCTGCGCCCGTCGCGCTCAAGCTTAATGCGCAAAGTGACACCGTGCTCTGCGTGACGCGCTCCATCACGCGCTACGGCATCACCACTGATGACCCCAACAAATGGCGCTATTATCTTGATTCAGTAGAAGTGCATCTGCCCCCGTCCTGGGAGCAATACATTAATGACGAAAACAGCGTTGAGCTGATTCACACCGATTCGTTGCCCCTGGTTATCTCGCTTAACGGCCATACGCTGAATGAATATCTTCAGGAAGCCCCGCGTTTTGCGCTGGAGCGCGCGAGTTCAACGCAGGCTTCCATCCGTGGCGAAGAGACAGAGCAGATCGAACTGCTGAACATTCGCCAGGAGACGCATGAAGAGTACGCCCTGAGCCGCCCGGACGGCATCCGTGAAGCCATTCTGATCGTTGCTGCCTTCCTGCTCTTTTTTATCTGCCTGCTCACGCCGGATGTGTTTGTCCCCTGGCTGGCTGGCGGCGCGGTGCTGCTGCTGGCCGGCGGGCTTTGGGGTCTCTTTGCCCCACCGGCCAAAACCTCGTTGCGAGAGATCCACTGCCTGCGCGGTACGCCAAAGCGCTGGGGCCTGTTCGGTGAAAACGATCAGGAACATCTCAACAATATCTCGCTCGGTATTATCGACCTGATCTACCCGCGTCACTGGCAGCCGTGGATCGCGCAGGACTTAGGGCAGAAAACCGATATTGATATCTACCTTGACCGCCACGTTGTGCGTCAGGGGCGCTTCCTGTCTCTGCATGATGAAGTGAAAAATTTCCCGCTTCAGCACTGGCTGCGCAGCGCGGTCATTGCCGGCGGCGCCGCGCTGGTCTTAGCCATGCTGCTGCTTTTCGTGCCGCTGGATATGCCCATTAAATTCACCCTGTCGTGGATCAAAGGCGCACAAACCATTGAAGCGACCAGCGTCAACAAACTGGATGAAGCCGGTGTACGCGTGGGAGACACGCTGCGCCTGAAGGGTACCGGGATGTGTAATATTCATACCCCGGGGGCGTGGAATACGCGTCAGAGCTCGCCGTTCATGCCGTTCGATTGTTCGCAAATTATCTGGAACGACGCGCCGCCGCTGCCGCTGCCGGAATCCGAAGTGGTGAATAAAGCCACGGCTCTCACCCAGACGGTTAACCGCCAGCTGCACCCAAAACCGGACGATGATTCGCGCGTCAGCCCTGCGCTGCGCTCGGCCATTCAGAAATCAGGCATGGTTCTGCTGGATGATTTTGGTGACATCGTCCTGAAAACGCAGGATTTATGCTCCTCTCAGGATGAGTGCATACGTCTTAAAAACGCCCTGGTAAACCTGGGGAACAGTAAAGACTGGGACTCGCTGGTGAAACGCGCCGAAGCGGGACGACTGGACGGCGTTAACGTGCTGCTGCGTCCGGTTAGCGCTGAATCGCTGGATAACCTGGTCGCCACCTCGACCTCGCCGTTCATGATGCGCGAGACTACCCGTGCGGCTCAGGCGCTGAACAGCCCGGCGCCGGGCGGCTTTGTGATTGCAAGCGATGAAGGCAGCGACCTGGTCGATCAGCCCTACCCGCAGGTTGCGCTTTATGACTACCCGGCGCAGGAGCAGTGGAGCCAGTTCCAGCGCCTGGCGCAGATGCTGATGCAAACGCCGTTCAGCGCCGAAGGGATTGTCACGAGTATTTATACCGATGCCAACGGCACTCGCCATATCGGCCTGCACCGGATGCCGGACAGCGCAGGTTTGTGGCGTTACATCGGCACCTCTCTGCTGATGACCGCGATGCTGATCGCCATTTTCTGGAACGGCTTTATGGCCCTGCGCCGCTACCAGCGCTCGCGAACCCGGCTTGCCGACATCCAGCAGTATTATGAAAACTGCCTCAATCCTAAGCTGATCCCCTCGTCTGAGAGCCTGATCTGATAACGTCGTTGCGCGACAAGATGTGCTACCCTGTCGCGCACGTTTCTTCTGGCTGGAGTTCCCCCTAATGCATCTTGATATCGCCTGGCAGGAGGTAGATACCGTTCTGCTGGATATGGACGGCACGCTGCTCGATCTCGCCTTTGATAACTATTTCTGGCAAACGCTGGTTCCTGAAACCTATGGCGAGCAGCAGGGGATCTCCCCGGCAGAAGCGCAGGCATTCATTCGTTCGCAATATAGCGCGGTACAACATACGCTAAACTGGTACTGTCTTGACTACTGGAGCGAACGCCTCGGTTTGGATATTTGTGCCATGACCACCGCCCAGGGCCCACGCGCCGTTCTGCGCGAGGATACCGTGCCCTTCCTGGATGCGCTGAAAGCAAGCGGCAAGCGCCGTATTTTGCTGACCAACGCGCACCCACACAATCTGGCGGTGAAGCTGGAACATACGGGTCTGGCATCGCACCTTGATTTATTACTTTCCACCCACACATTTGGTTATCCGAAAGAGGATCAGCGGTTGTGGCACGCGGTGAAGGAAGAGACGGGTTTGCAGCCAGAACGTACGTTGTTCATTGATGACAGCGAGCCCATTCTGGATTCTGCGGCAAGGTTTGGCATTCGCTACTGTCTGGGCGTTACCAATCCTGACTCTGGCCTGGCTGAAAAAAGCTATCAGCGCCACCCTGGACTGAACGACTACCGCCAGATGATCCCCTCACTGACCGTGAAGGAGACGCCATGAAAGAAAAACCCGCTGACGGGGTAAGACTGGATAAATGGCTGTGGGCGGCGCGTTTTTATAAAACACGCGCCCTTGCCCGAGAGATGGTTGATGGCGGAAAAGTGCATTACAACGGCCAGCGCAGCAAACCGAGCAAGCTGGTTGAACTGAATGCCACCTTAACGCTGCGTCAGGGCAACGATGAACGTACTGTGGTGATTAAAGCTATTACCGAACAGCGTCGACCCGCAGCGGAAGCTGTACTGCTTTATGAAGAGACGGCGGAGAGCGTTGAAAAGCGCGAGAAGACCGCGCTGGCGCGCAAAATGAACGCGCTGACGATGCCTCATCCGGACCGGCGACCGGATAAAAAAGAGCGCCGCGATCTGATGAAATTTAAACACGGTGAGACTGATTAACCTCACCCGCACGAGAGATGAAAATGGCCCAACACGACCAATTACACCGCTATCTGTTTGAACAATTCGCCGTGCGCGGCGAGCTGGTCACCGTATCCGAAACCTGGAAACAGATTCTGGAAAACCACAACTACCCGCTGCCGGTGAAAACCCTGTTGGGCGAACTGCTGGTTGCCACCAGCCTGCTGACAGCGACGCTGAAGTTTGCCGGTGATATTACCGTGCAGCTGCAGGGTGACGGCCCGATGACGCTGGCGGTTATCAACGGCAATAACCAACAGCAGATGCGCGGCGTGGCGCGCGTTCAGGGCGACGTGCCTGAAAATGCAGATCTCAAAACGCTGGTAGGTAATGGCTACCTGGTGATCACCATCTCCCCTGAGGAAGGCGAGCGCTATCAGGGCGTGGTGGGTCTGGAAGGCGATACCCTGGCTGCCTGCCTGGAAGATTACTTCATGCGCTCAGAACAGCTGCCGACGCGTCTCTTCATCCGCACCGGTGAAGTGGACGGTCAGCCTGCTGCGGGCGGTATGCTGCTACAGGTTCTGCCTGCGCAGGACGCACAGACCAATGACTTTGAGCACCTGGCGACGCTGACCGAAACCATCAAAGCGGAAGAGCTGTTCAACCTGTCAGCGACCGACGTGCTGTGGCGTCTGTACCACGAAGAAGAAGTGACGGTCTACGACCCGCAGGCGGTGGAATTTAAGTGCACCTGCTCCCGCGAGCGCTGCGCTGGCGCGCTGAAAACCCTGCCGGATGAAGAGATCGACAGCATCATGGCGGAAGACGGTGAAATTGATATGCACTGTGACTACTGCGGTACGCACTACGTGTTCAATTCGATGGATATCGCTGAGATCCGCAACAACGCCTCCCCGGCGGATCCGCAGGTTCACTAATCCCGTCTTACCGTTACCCTTATCCAGTTCCCTCTCCCTCCAGGAGAGGGTTAGGGAGAGGGTAAAACAACCGCCTCAAGCTGAATCGTTTTCCTAATGTAACTCTTACGTAATTTTCTTACGTGTATGCGATTACATTCACATTCTTTCCGATAAAATCACCACTCTTTAACCTTTTCGGAACATTTTCCCCAACCAAAAAGCGATTCCTGCGATAATCCGCCTGCGCTGTGACTGGAGTCGCAGCGTTTTCCGTTAGTAAGGGTTTTGTCCAGATGCGTAAATCTATGAGCCCCGTCGCGGTTAACAACCTCAGAAAAACCCTACAATTTCAGGCAGTACATATTGGCTAAGGAGCAGTGATATGCGTGTTACTGGTTTAACCCCGCAAGATCTCAAGGCTTATGGTATTCACGACGTCCAGGAAATCGTCTACAACCCCGACTACGATACGCTGTATCAGGAAGAGCTCAATCCAGCACTGGAAGGATACGAGCGTGGTGTGTTGACGAATCTTGGTGCTATCGCCGTCGATACCGGTATCTTTACCGGTCGTTCGCCGAAAGATAAGTATATCGTCCGAGACGAAACCACCCGCGATACGCTGTGGTGGGCTGACAAGGGCAAAGGGAAGAACGACAACAAACCGCTCTCCCCGGAAACCTGGCAGCACCTGAAAGGGCTCGTCACCCATCAACTTTCCGGCAAGCGTCTGTTCATTGTCGACGCTTTCTGCGGCGCTAACGCCGACACCCGTCTTTCCGTACGCTTTATTACCGAAGTGGCCTGGCAGGCGCATTTCGTGAAGAACATGTTCATTCGTCCAACCGACGAAGAACTGCAGGATTTCACCCCTGATTTCATCGTGATGAACGGCGCAAAATGCACGAACCCACAGTGGAAAGAGCAGGGTCTGAACTCCGAAAACTTTGTGGCCTTCAATCTGACCGAGCGTATCCAGCTGATCGGCGGTACCTGGTACGGCGGCGAAATGAAGAAAGGGATGTTCTCGGTTATGAACTACCTGCTGCCGCTGCGGGGCATCGCCTCCATGCATTGCTCGGCGAACGTCGGTGAAAAAGGCGACGTGGCGGTGTTCTTTGGCCTGTCCGGCACCGGAAAAACCACTCTGTCCACCGATCCAAAACGTCGCCTGATTGGCGATGACGAACACGGCTGGGATGACGACGGCGTATTCAACTTTGAAGGCGGCTGCTACGCGAAGACCATTCGCCTGTCTGAAGAGGCCGAGCCGGATATCTTCCACGCGATCCGTCGCGATGCGCTGCTGGAAAACGTCACCGTGCGTGCCGACGGCTCCATCGACTTCGACGATGCGTCGAAAACGGAAAACACCCGCGTTTCTTACCCGATCTACCACATCGACAATATCGTGAAGCCGGTATCAAAAGCGGGTCATGCCACGAAGGTCATTTTCCTGACGGCGGACGCGTTCGGCGTACTGCCTCCGGTGTCTCGCCTGACTGCCAGCCAGACGCAGTACCACTTCCTCTCCGGCTTCACCGCCAAGCTGGCGGGTACCGAGCGCGGCGTGACGGAGCCAACTCCAACCTTCTCCGCCTGCTTCGGCGCGGCCTTCCTGTCGCTGCACCCGACGCAGTACGCTGAAGTTCTGGTGAAACGCATGCAGGCATCCGGCGCGCAGGCATACCTTGTGAACACCGGCTGGAACGGTACCGGCAAACGTATCTCCATCAAAGATACCCGCGCCATTATCGACGCCATTCTGGATGGTTCTCTGGACGACGCCGAAACCTTCACGCTGCCGATGTTTGACCTGGCGATCCCAACGTCGCTGCCGGGTGTGGATACGCATATCCTCGACCCGCGCAATACGTACGGGTCTCCGGAACAGTGGCGTGAGAAGGCGGAATCGCTGGCGAAGCTGTTTATCGAGAACTTCGAGAAGTATACCGATACTCCGGCTGGTGCTGCGCTGGTGAGCGCAGGACCGAAGCTGTAGGTAAAAGCAAAAAGGCAACGAAAGTTGCCTTTTTTAATGTTTTCTTCCTCTCCCCGTGGGAGAGAGCCGGGGTGCGGGCATCAGACCGACTATCCCTCTTTCACCAGCCCCCGCGTCACCGGAACCGGCAGCCAGGCGCGAATGCTCAACCCCCCCCGCTCGCTGGTGCCAATCTCCAGCAGTCCGTTGTGGTTATCGATAATACGCTGAACAATCGCCAGGCCTAAGCCTGTACCGCTGGTGCTGCGCGCGCTGTCGCCGCGGACAAACGGCTGGAACAGATGCTTACGCTGCTCGGGCTTGATGCCCGGACCGTCGTCTTCCACCTGGAACCAGGCGCGGTTGAGTTCAGACCCGCTGCTGACCTTAATCCAGCCATTACCGTAGCGCGCCGCGTTGACCACCATGTTAGCGACCGCACGTTTGATGGAGAGCGGGTGCATGCGTACCTGGATTTCACCTGCCTGCAGGTCGGTATCAATCTCGCGCTCATAGCCGCTTTCCGCCGCTACCACCTCGCCCAGCACCGCGTTCAGATCCGCCATCTCCATCGGCATCTCCTGTCCGGTGCGCAGGTAGTCAATAAACTGCTCGATGATGGCGTTACACTCTTCGATGTCCTTATTAATGGACTCGGCGAGATAACCGTCCTCTTCCCCCATCATCTCCGTCGCCAGACGGATTCGCGTTAGCGGCGTGCGCAGGTCGTGGCTGACGCCCGCCATCAGCAGCGTACGGTCATCCGCCAGCTGCTTCACGCCTGCCGCCATATGGTTAAACGCGCGCGTCACCGAGCGGACTTCCGAGGCACCATACTCGCGAAGCGGAGGAGGAATAATCCCTTTACCGACCTGCAGCGCAGCGTGCTCCAGGTCGACCAGCGGTCGGTTCTGTATACGGATAAATAGCCACGCGCCGCCTATCGCCAGCAGCATAATCGCCAGGGTGTAGCGGAACAGCGGCGAGAAATCGCCCTGATGGATTTCGGTCAGCGGGACGCGCACCCAGATATTGGGTGACAGCCAGGTTTTCAGCCAGACGACGGGCGAGCTTTTGTTGACCTCAACGCGCACTTCCGTTGGGCCGCCCAGCTGCTGCGCCATCTGCTGGCTGAGGAATTCGTAGTGCTGCGCCCAGCGCAGGCCAGCGTCTTCCGCCGCTTCGTTGGAGTAGAGCGAAATGCCCAGCTCACGGTAGATTTCACGACGAAACGCCGGGGGAACGACGAGCTGCGTACCGTCCTCCAGCTGCAGTTTGTCGGTCATCAGCATACGAACTTCGTAGGCCAGGACCTTATTAAACTGCTGGAGGCTCGGCAGGATCGCAAAGTTCAGCACCACCAGATAGGTCGTCACCAGGCTGACGAACAGCAGGGTGACGATCAGTAACAGGGTGCGGGCAAACGAGCTACGCGGCGAGAAGCGCATTCGCCTCATGCTTTAGAGCCGTCCGGGACGAACACGTAGCCCAGACCCCATACGGTCTGAATATAACGAGGATGCGCAGGATCTTCTTCCACCATGCGGCGCAGGCGGGAGATCTGCACGTCAATGGAGCGCTCCATTGCGGAGTATTCGCGACCGCGCGCCAGGTTCATCAGCTTGTCACGGGAGAGCGGCTCGCGCGGGTGGCTGACCAGCGCTTTCAGTACCGCAAACTCGCCGCTGGTGAGCGGCATTGGCTCATCTTCACGGAACATCTCGCGCGTGCCGAGGTTCAGCTTGAACTTGCCGAAGGCGATGACGGCCTCTTCCTGCGACGGTGCGCCAGGCAGCTCGTTCGCCTGACGGCGCAGTACGGCGCGAATACGCGCCAGCAGTTCACGCGGGTTAAACGGTTTTGGAATGTAGTCGTCCGCGCCGATTTCGAGGCCCACGATACGGTCAACTTCCTCGCCCTTCGCCGTCACCATGATGATCGGCATAGGGTTACTCTGGCTGCGCAGACGGCGGCAGATAGAAAGCCCGTCTTCGCCAGGCAGCATCAGGTCGAGAACCATCAGGTGGAAAGATTCACGGGTCAGCAGACGGTCCATCTGCTCAGCGTTCGCGACGCTACGAACCTGGAAGCCCTGCTCGGTCAGATAACGCTCCAGCAGCGCACGCAGGCGCATGTCGTCATCCACGACCAGAATTTTGTAGTTCTCTTGCATTGTGTGTACTCCCAAAGGTTCGGATAGTCTTTGTGACAGCGTATTCTAAAAAAGTGCACGTATTCGACCAGCGAAATCTGGTATAAATTCTAGTCGAAATTGTTACAAAGCATATTTAACAGCAGCTTATCTGCTCATTTCATCACATAAATCATTATTAATCCTGTCTGTTACACTGTGTGGTACGTATTGTGCGCCAGACAGAAAACCGGCAGCAAAGGCTTTACCATGAAAACGCCCCTGATCACCCGCGAAGGGTACGAAAAACTGAAAAAAGAGATGGATTACCTGTGGCGTGAAGAGCGCCCTGAAGTAACCAAAAAGGTGACCTGGGCGGCAAGCCTGGGGGATCGCAGCGAAAACGCGGATTACCAGTACAACAAAAAGCGCCTGCGTGAGATCGACCGTCGGGTTCGCTACCTGACCAAGTGCCTTGAGAACCTGAAAATTGTCGATTACTCCCCGCAGCAGGAGGGCAAAGTGTTCTTCGGCGCGTGGGTGGAGATTGAAAACGACGACGGCAACACCCTGCGTTTTCGCATTGTCGGCTACGATGAAATTTTTGGTCGTAAGGATTACATCTCCATCGACTCCCCGATGGCCCGCGCGCTGCTGAAAAAGGAAGTGGGCGATCTGGCCGTCGTGCAGACCCCAGCCGGTGAAGCCAGCTGGTACGTCAATGAGATCGTCTACGTAAAATAGTCTGAGAGCGCCCTCCCCGGCTGGCATTTTGCCGTGTCAGCCCGTATAACTATCCCCTGATTTTTTCGACTCAACAGATGATAAAGCCATGATGAAAGATTCGCTCTGCCGCATTATTGCGGGTGATATTCAGGCCAGAGCCGAACAGGTAGAAGCTGCCGTTCGCCTGCTTGATGAAGGGAACACCGTGCCGTTTATTGCACGCTATCGTAAGGAAGTCACCGGCGGTCTGGATGACACGCAGCTGCGTAACCTGGAAACCCGTCTGGGCTATCTGCGCGAGCTGGAAGAACGTCGTCAGGCGATCCTCAAATCCATCGGCGAACAGGGCAAGCTGACCAGCGAACTGGAAAGCGCCATCAATGGCACCCTGAGCAAAACCGAACTCGAAGACCTTTATCTGCCGTACAAGCCGAAGCGCCGCACGCGCGGGCAGATTGCGATTGAAGCAGGCCTTGAGCCGCTGGCAGACCTGCTGTGGAATGAGCCGTCCCACGATCCCGATACCGAAGCGGCGAAATTCATCGACGCAGACAAAGGCGTCGCGGACACCAAGGCCGCCCTCGACGGCGCGCGTTACATTCTGATGGAGCGCTTCGCCGAAGACGCCGCCCTGCTGGCTAAAGTGCGTGATTACCTGTGGAAGAATGCCCACATCGTCTCTACCGTCGTGGCGGGGAAAGAGGAAGAAGGCGCGAAATTCCGCGACTACTTCGATCACCACGAACCGATTTCTACCACCCCTTCACACCGCGCGCTGGCAATGTTCCGCGGCCGCAATGAAGGCGTGCTGCAGCTCTCCCTGAACGCTGACCCGCAGTTTGACGAGCCGCCGAAAGAGAGCCACTGCGAGCAGATCATCATCGACCATCTCGGCCTGCGCCTGAACAACGCCCCGGCGGACAGCTGGCGCAAAGGCGTGGTGAGCTGGACCTGGCGCATAAAGGTGCTGATGCACCTCGAAACCGAGCTGATGGGTACCGTGCGCGAGCGCGCCGAAGATGAAGCAATCAACGTCTTCGCCCGTAACCTGCACGACCTGCTGATGGCCGCCCCTGCCGGCCTGCGCGCGACCATGGGTCTCGATCCGGGTCTGCGTACGGGCGTAAAAGTGGCGGTAGTTGACGGCACCGGCAAGCTGGTGGCAACCGACACCATCTATCCGCACACCGGCCAGGCAGCGAAAGCGGCCGCCGTGGTAGCGGCGCTGTGCGAAAAATACAACGTGGAGCTGGTTGCCATCGGCAACGGTACGGCTTCACGCGAAACCGAGCGTTTCTACCTCGACGTGCAGAAGCAGTTCCCGAAAGTGACGGCACAGAAAGTGATCGTCAGCGAAGCGGGGGCATCCGTCTATTCCGCGTCCGAGCTGGCGGCCCAGGAGTTCCCGGACCTGGACGTTTCCCTGCGCGGTGCGGTCTCTATCGCTCGCCGCCTGCAGGATCCGCTGGCGGAGCTGGTGAAGATCGATCCGAAATCCATCGGCGTAGGCCAGTATCAGCACGACGTGAGCCAGACTCAGCTGGCGCGCAAGCTGGATGCGGTGGTGGAAGACTGCGTAAACGCCGTCGGCGTTGACCTGAACACTGCCTCCGTTCCCCTGCTGACCCGCGTGGCGGGCTTAACCCGCATGATGGCGCAGAACATCGTCGCCTGGCGTGATGAGAACGGTCAGTTCCAGAACCGTCAGCAGCTGCTGAAGGTGAGCCGTCTGGGGCCAAAAGCCTTTGAACAGTGTGCGGGCTTCCTGCGCATCAACCACGGCGATAACCCGCTGGATGCCTCCACCGTTCACCCGGAAGCGTACCCTGTGGTGGAACGCATTCTGGCCGCCACCCAGCAGGCACTGAAAGATCTCATGGGTGACAGCAGCGCTCTGCGCAACCTGAAAGCCGTTGATTTCACCGACGACAAATTTGGTGTCCCAACCGTCACCGACATCATCAAAGAGCTGGAAAAGCCGGGCCGCGATCCGCGTCCTGAGTTCAAAACGGCGACCTTTGCCGACGGTGTGGAAACCATGAACGACCTGCTGCCCGGCATGGTGCTGGAAGGCGCGGTGACCAACGTCACCAACTTTGGTGCATTTGTGGATATCGGCGTACATCAGGACGGTCTGGTGCATATCTCATCCCTCGCCGACAAGTTCGTTGAAGACCCGCACACCGTGGTCAAAGCGGGCGACATCGTGAAGGTGAAAGTGCTGGAAGTGGATCTGCAGCGCAAGCGTATCGCCCTGACAATGCGTCTGGACGAGCAGCCGGGCGAAACCAACGCGCGCCGTGGCGGCAATGGCGGTGGCCGCGAGCAGCAGCGCCCGGCCGCGAAAGCCGCAAAACCGCGCGGACGTGATGCTCAGCCTGCAGGCAACAGCGCGATGATGGATGCGCTTGCGGCAGCGATGGGTAAGAAACGCTAAGGTTGTCAATGCCCCTCACCTCAACCTCTCCCTAAAGGGGAGAGGTTGAGAGGAATAAAATCATATCGAGATATATGAAACCGATTGCATAGCCATATTTAAACCGCGAATTATCAACCCGTTAACAAATGCTCCCCTTTTCGTTTTCCAGACAATTCAGCAAATATTGAGCAAGGTCAAACAGGCCGTAAATTAATACCGCAAACAATATTCCGTCACAGTTTTAATATTGCTGATAAAAACTATTCTCATTATCATCGCATAGTAGATAATTTAACCTTTCGTGGAATCAGGCGTTATGCAATTCACTCCAGACAGTGCATGGAAGATTACCGGTTTTACCCGCGAAATTAGCCCGGCCTATCGGCAAAAGCTGCTGTCGCTGGGCATGCTGCCCGGCTCGTCATTCCAGGTCGTGCGCGTGGCGCCGCTAGGTGACCCGGTTCACATCGAAACCCGCCGCGTGAATCTGGTCCTGCGTAAGAAAGACCTCGCATTAATAGAAGTTGAAGCCTTATCCCGATAACAAGCCAGCGGTTTCAGTGAGTCTAAAAAATGAAAAAGTTAACTATTGGCTTAATTGGCAATCCTAATTCCGGCAAGACCACGCTTTTTAACCAGCTGACCGGAGCACGCCAGCGCGTGGGCAACTGGGCGGGCGTGACGGTTGAGCGTAAAGAAGGCCAGTTCACGACGACAGACAACCAGGTGACGCTGGTTGACCTTCCCGGCACCTACTCCTTAACCACCATTTCGTCGCAAACCTCGCTCGATGAGCAGATTGCCTGCCACTATATTCTTGGCGGCGACGCGGACCTGCTGATCAACGTGGTCGACGCCTCCAATCTCGAGCGTAACCTTTATCTGACGCTGCAGCTGCTGGAGCTGGGGATCCCCTGCATTGTGGCGCTCAACATGCTCGACATCGCGGAGAAACAAAAGCTGCGCATCGACGTAGATGCCCTCTCGACGCGCCTCGGATGCCCGGTTGTTCCGCTGGTCTCAACGCGCGCTCGCGGTATTGACGCGCTGAAGCTGGCCATTGACCGTCACCAGGGAAATCATGACATTGAGCTGGTGCATTACGCGCAGCCTCTCCTGCGCGAAGCCAATTTGCTAACGCAGGAGATGGACAAAAGCATGCCTGCGAAACAGCGTCTGTGGCTTGGCCTGCAGATGCTGGAAGGGGATATCTACAGCCGCGCCTACGCCGGGCATGCGGCAGATAAGCTGGACGCGACGGTGGCCCGGCTTCACGACGAGCTGGACGACCCGGCGCTGCACATCGCCGATGCGCGTTACCAGGCCATCGCCTCGATTTGCGACGTTGTCAGTAACGCCCTGACGGCAGAACCCAGCCGCTTTACGGCGGCGGTGGATAAAGTTGTGCTTAACCGCTTCCTCGGTTTGCCCATCTTCCTGCTGGTCATGTACGTGATGTTCCTGCTCGCCATTAACATCGGTGGCGCACTCCAGCCCATTTTCGACGCCGGTTCCGTCGCGGTCTTCGTACACGGTATTCAGTGGGTGGGTTACACCCTGCACTTCCCGGAATGGTTAACCATCTTCCTCGCACAGGGGATCGGCGGCGGTATCAACACCGTTCTGCCTCTGGTGCCGCAGATCGGCATGATGTATCTGTTCCTCTCGTTCCTGGAAGATTCCGGCTACATGGCCCGCGCCGCGTTCGTGATGGATCGTCTGATGCAGGCGCTGGGCCTGCCGGGTAAATCCTTCGTCCCGCTGATTGTCGGCTTCGGCTGTAACGTGCCGTCGGTGATGGGCGCGCGCACCCTGGATGCCCCGCGTGAACGTCTGATGACCATCATGATGGCACCGTTTATGTCCTGCGGTGCCCGTCTGGCCATTTTTGCGGTCTTTGCCGCAGCCTTCTTTGGTCAGCAGGGTGCGCTGGCGGTCTTCTCGCTCTATATACTGGGCATCGTGATGGCTATTCTCACCGGTTTAATGCTGAAGCACACCATCATGCGCGGTGAAGCGTCGCCGTTTGTGATGGAGCTGCCGGTTTATCACGTGCCGCATCTGAAAAGCCTGGCGATCCAGACCTGGCAGCGCCTGAAAGGCTTTGTGCTGCGCGCCGGTAAGGTGATTGTCATCGTCAGCATTTTTCTGAGCGCGCTGAACAGCTTCACCCTCAGCGGGCAGGCGGCAGATAACATCAACGACTCCGCCCTCGCCTCCGTCAGCCGCGTCATCACGCCGGTCTTCAAACCGATTGGCGTGCATGAGGATAACTGGCAGGCGACCGTCGGGCTATTCACCGGCGCGATGGCGAAAGAGGTAGTTGTCGGCACCCTGAACACGCTTTACACCGCAGAGAACATCCAGGAACAGGAGTTTAATCCTGCAGAGTTTCATCTCGGTCATGAACTGCTGGGTGCCGTAGAAGAAACCTGGCAGAGCCTTAAAGATACCTTCAGCCTGAGCGTGCTGGCGAACCCTATCGAGGCGAGCAAAGGCGACGGCGAAATGGCGACGGGTGCCATGGGCGTGATGGGCGAGAAATTTGGCAGCGCGTCCGCGGCCTATAGCTACCTCATCTTTGTTCTGCTCTACATTCCGTGCATCTCCGTGATGGGGGCGATTGCCCGCGAGTCCAGCCGCGGCTGGATGGGCTTCTCCATCCTGTGGGGGCTAAACATTGCGTACTCGCTAGCGACGCTCTTTTATCAAACCGTTAACTTCAGCCAGCATCCGCGCTACAGCCTGGTCTGTATTCTCTCGGTTGTGCTGTTTAACGCGATCGTTCTCGGCCTGATGCGGCGGGCACGTAGCCGCGTCGACATCGACCTGCTGGCAAACCGTAAAACCGCCGCGACCTGCTGCAGCAGCCCGGCGGGCGACTGTCACTAAGGAGCAAAACCATGGCATCGTTGATTCAGGTTCGTGACCTGCTGGCACTGCAAGGGCGAATGGAGGCGAAACAGCTGAGCCTCAGCCTGCATACGCCGCAACCGATGATTGATGCCATGCTGGAAAGACTTGAAGCCATGGGGAAAGCCGAACGGATTCAGGAAGAAGCTGACGGCTGTCTCTCCGGCAGTTGTAAAAGCTGTCCGGAAGGAAAGGTCTGCCTCAGGGAGTGGTGGGCGCTGCGTTAACAAAGCCGGGCATTGCTGCCCGGCTTTACCGTATTACTTATAGACGTCCGCCGTTGCGCGTACGTTTTTGGTCTGTTTTTCTGCGCTGGTGACGACGTAGTACGTTCCGCCCAGCTCATCCGCTTTCTTCGACAGCTCTCTTCTCGCATCCATCGGCGCGGTGGTGTCAGACGTAGAAATCTCACCAATTTTCGTCAGATTCATGCCGGCAACTTTATCTTTTTCCAGCTCTTTTGCCGCAAAGACGCCAAATGACAGTGACCCAATAACCAGAGAAGTGACAATACCTGTAACAAGTTTCATAGCCTGACTCTCCATAGGATTGTTGTTTTGATTATCGTAGGCAGAACAACCGCAACGACATTTGGATTATGGTTGCGGTGTGTTACTTTTTCCAGACTGGATAGAAAATAATCAGTCGAAACGTTGACTTAACGCAATCAGCGCTGAACAAAATTCCGTCGGATGAGAGATAAACGGGGCATGTGCGGCTTTGGCAACGATCTGCGATTCACTGTCCGGCCAGAGTGAATCCAGCAGCGGAACCACTTTGCGCGGCACAATCCCGTCGAGGTAACCGTAGATACGCAGGTGTGGCACCGTCAGCTCAGCCAGCGGCTCACGCAGGTCAACCGTTTTCAGGAGCTCAAGGCCGCCGTTAAGCACCTCAACCTCCGGCATCGGCAGCGAAAGCACGGTCTGCTTCAGCGTTCGGGCATCCTTACGCGCGGTGTCAGTGCCCATTGTCTGCAATGCAAGGAACCGCTCTACGGTCCGCTGGAAATCGTCGCTCAGCTGCTGCTGGAAGCCTGCAAGCACCTCAGGCTTGATCCCCGGCCATTCATCCTGCGCGCTAAAACAGGGCGATGACGCCACCGTCACCAGCGCTTTTACGCGTTCAGGCCGCGACAGCGCAATCTGGCTCGCCACCAGCCCGCCCAGGCTCCAGCCCAGCCAGACGGCGTTTTGCGGCGCAGCGTCCAGAACCTGCTGCGCCATTTCATCGAGCGACAAGGCGCCATACCCGCGGCTGCGGCCAAAGCCGGGTAAATCCACCAGATGCAGTGTGAAATGCGAGGCAAGTTCCTCACGTATGCAATGCCACACTTCTGCATTCAGGCCCCATCCGTGCAGCAGCACAAGATGGCAATTTCCTGTCCCTACGGTCTGCCACCACAGCGTCTTCATCAGTTACTGTTCTCTTTTTTTCACATGGAGGTTGCACATGCTAACAGTACCTGGTTTGTGCTGGCTATGCCAAATGCCGCTGGCGCTCAGCGGGTGGGGCGTCTGCTCCGTCTGCACGCGATCGCTGCAATGGCGTATCGGGATCTGTCCAGAATGTGGTTTACCGGCCACAAACCCCTCGTTGCCCTGTGGTCGTTGCCTGAAAAAATGCCCACCGTGGAGCGCGCTGGTGGCCGTCGATGATTATGTTCCGCCGCTGAACAGGCTGATCCACGCGCTGAAGTTTTCCGGGCAGATCTCGCTGGCACAGCCCCTTGCCCGCCTGCTATTGCTGGCGGTTTTGCAGGCGCGACGTCACCGGGCACTGCCAAAAATCGACATGGTGGTGAATGTCCCTTTATACCGACGTCGGCACTGGCGGCGCGGCTATAACCAGAGTGATCTGATCTGCCGTCCCCTCGCACGGTGGCTCGGCTGTCGGTATGAGGCCAGCGCGCTGACACGCGTTCATGCCACCGCCATCCAGCATCAGCTCAGCGCCCGGCTTCGCAAAAGAAACCTCAAAAATGCCTTTCGCCTTGAATTGCCGGTCGACGGTCTCCATATCGCGATTGTGGATGATGTCGTCACCACGGGCAGTACCGTTGCTGAACTTTCCCGACTGCTTTTGCGAAGCGGCGCCGCGTCGGTTCAGGTATGGTGTCTGTGCCGTACCTTGTAGCCCTTCTTCAATGGGCGTATGATTATACCCAGGTAATTTAGTCAACTATTAGGCCAAAGCTATGATCCGTATTTCCGATTCTGCACAAGCGCACTTTGCCAAACTGCTGGCAAATCAGGAAGAAGGGACGCAGATCCGCGTGTTTGTGATTAATCCAGGCACTCCGAATGCAGAATGTGGTGTTTCTTATTGTCCTCCGGACGCTGTGGAAGCTACTGACACTGCCCTTAAATTTGAACAGCTCACCGCCTACGTTGATGAGCTGAGCGCACCGTATCTTGAAGATGCGGAGATCGACTTCGTCACCGATCAGCTGGGTTCTCAGCTGACCCTGAAAGCGCCGAACGCGAAAATGCGTAAAGTGTCTGACGATGCCCCTCTGATGGAGCGCGTTGAGTATCTGCTGCAATCCCAGATTAACCCACAGCTGGCGGGCCACGGTGGTCGTGTTTCCCTGATGGAAATCACCGATGAAGGTTTTGCGATTCTGCAGTTCGGCGGCGGCTGTAACGGCTGTTCAATGGTCGATGTGACGCTGAAAGAAGGGATCGAGAAGCAGCTGCTGAACGAGTTCCCGGAACTGAAAGGCGTGCGTGACCTGACCGAGCACCAGCGCGGCGAGCACTCTTACTACTAATTCAGTATCCGTCTGTATCGCCCGGTGGCGCTGCGCTTACCGGGCCTACCTTCCATTGCCTCTCCCCCCATATGTTGACCTGCGTCTCATAATTCAAATTTAGCCTCCCAGGGTGATTCTCAATCACATCATGTTACCCGTATCATTCTCGTGGGCACTCAGCATCCTTATAACAGCCGACTAAACTTAATAGTTTTGAAGGCATCAGTATGAGTGCCGTTAACGCTCTGTTCCCAGTTGGGACAATCGGAATTTGTCGTTGAAACAATGACGTTACCCATAACAATTCAAAGGCCAGGTAAATCATGCCATTAGTCATCGTTGCTATCGGTGTTGTGTTATTACTGCTCTTGATGATCCGTTTCAAAATGAACGGATTTATCGCTCTGGTTCTGGTGGCACTTGCAGTCGGTCTGATGCAGGGTATGCCGCTGGTGAAAGTCATCAGCTCGATTAAAGCCGGTGTCGGCGGCACGCTCGGCAGCCTGGCATTGATCATGGGCTTCGGCGCCATGCTCGGTAAAATGCTGGCGGACTGCGGGGGCGCGCAGCGTATCGCCACCACGCTGATTGCTAAATTTGGTAAGCAACACATTCAGTGGGCAGTGGTTTTAACCGGTTTTACCGTCGGTTTCGCGCTGTTCTATGAAGTGGGCTTCGTGCTGATGCTGCCGCTGGTGTTCACCATCGCGGCTGCGGCAAACATCCCGCTGCTGTATGTCGGTGTGCCAATGGCTGCGGCGCTGTCCGTGACCCACGGCTTCCTGCCGCCGCACCCGGGTCCAACCGCCATCGCAACCATCTTCCACGCGGATATGGGTAAAACCCTGCTGTTCGGTACGATTCTGGCGATCCCGACGGTGATTCTGGCAGGACCGGTTTATGCCCGCTTCCTGAAAGGCATTGATAAGCCGATCCCGGAAGGTCTGTACAGCGCCAAAACCTTCACCGAAGAAGAGATGCCTGGCTTTGGCGTCAGCGTCTGGACCTCACTGGTACCGGTGATCCTGATGGCGATGCGTGCGGTTGCGGAGATGGTGCTGCCAAAAGGACATGCATTCCTGGCCGTTGCGGAATTCCTGGGTGACCCGGTAATGGCCACGCTGATTGCGGTGCTGATCGCGATGTTCACCTTCGGTCTTAACCGTGGCCGTTCAATGGATCAGATCAACGACACGCTGACCTCTTCCATCAAAATCATTGCCATGATGCTCCTGATCATCGGCGGTGGCGGTGCGTTCAAGCAGGTTCTGGTCGACAGCGGCGTGGACAAATACATCGCGGCCATGATGCATGAAACCAACGTATCGCCGCTTCTCATGGCCTGGTCTATTGCTGCAGTTCTGCGTATTGCGCTGGGTTCTGCGACCGTTGCGGCGATCACCGCAGGCGGTATCGTTGCCCCGCTGATCGCAACCACGGGTGTTAGCCCTGAGCTGATGGTTATCGCCGTCGGTTCCGGTAGCGTAATTTTCTCTCACGTTAACGACCCTGGCTTCTGGCTGTTCAAGGAGTACTTCAACCTGACCATCGGTGAAACCATCAAGTCCTGGTCCGCGCTGGAAACTATTATTTCGGTGTGCGGTCTGGTCGGGGTGCTGCTGTTGAATATGGTTATCTGATGTAAAAAAAGAACCCGCCAACAGGCGGGTTCTTTTTTATTTCTTCTTCACTACCGCCCTTCTACGCTTATCCAAATCCTTAATCAGCTTGTTCACCCCATCATCGGCAAACATCTTCTCAAGGGTTGTGGACAACTTGCGACGCCAGTTCTTGTACTGATAGCTGGTCCCCGGGATGTTCACCGGCTCCGCCATATCAATCCAGTCTTCCGGCTGCAGGCCCAGCAGGGCGCTGTTGCTGTCGGCAATATAGCGCTGCAAACCGCGATTGAGGGTAGCGGTCATCGACATCAATGACGCCTTATGTCCGGCACGTTTCGGCAGACAGCCCTGCTTGTGCAGCGCATCCAGCAGCCCCTGTTTGGAGAGCTCGCGATCCTGATACAGGCCGCGCAAAACCTCTTCATCAGGATACAGGCCCAGCGTTTTGCCGAGCGTCAGATCGCCGCTTTCCCAATAGCCACGAAGCGTAGGAAGGTCATGCGTCGTCGCGACTGCCATTGACTGTTCAGGGTACGCTTTCGGCGCGCGGAAGGTTTTCTCATGGTCGTTTTCAAAATAGAGCACTTTATAGGAGTAGACGCCGCTGTCGCGGAGCTTGCTGACAATTTCTACCGGCACGGTACCGAGATCTTCACCGATCACCATGCACTGATGGCGTTTACTCTCCAGCGCAAGGATCGACAGCAGATCGTCAACCGGATACTGCACGTACGCCCCGTGATCGGCCGTTTCACCGTACGGGATCCACCACAGACGCAGCACGGACATCACGTGGTCGATACGCAGCGCCCCGCAGTTCTGCATGTTAGCGCGCAGCAGGTCGATAAACGGCTCGTAGGCGCGCGCCGCCATGACGTGCGGATCCATCGGCGGTAATCCCCAGTTCTGACCAAGCGGGCCGAGAATATCCGGCGGCGCGCCGACGGAGGCTTTCAGACAGTAAAGCTCACGGTCGCACCAGGTTTCCGCGCCGCCTTCCGCCACGCCGACGGCCAGATCGCGATACAGGCCGATCGGCATCTTATAGCCCTGGCTCACCTGCCAGCAGGCGGCAAACTGGCTGTACGCCAGCCACTGCAGCCACAGGTAGAAGTCCACCTCGTCGGCATGATTTTTACAGAACGCTTTGACTTCAGGCGTGTCGACGGACTGATACGCTTCCGGCCAGACCGGCCAGCCCCAGCGCATTTCATCCTCTTTCACCTGATATGCGTGCAGCGCATCAAACGCCGCCTGCCAGTACAGGCTCTCACCCTCCAGCGTCACAAACTGGCGGAAAGCTGCCATCTGCTCGTCATCGCGCTGTGAAAAGCCTTTCCACGCCAGACGCAGCGCGGCCATTTTCAGCGCCGTGACGGTGGAATAGTCCACCCAGTCTGCGTCGCGCGCCTGCTTGAGAGCCTGCTGCGTGGTACTGAGTTTCCACCACGCCTGCGCCTCTTTGCTGTTTTTGAAGTCATCTAACGCGTTAACGTCGATATAAATCACGTTCAGCCAGCGGCGGGAAGACGGGCTATACGGGCTGGCGCTCTCCGGGTTGGCCGGATAGAGCGCGTGGATCGGGTTGAGGCCAATAAACGCGCCGCCGCGCTCGCCCACATCCACCAGCATCTTTTTCAGATCGCCAAAATCACCGATGCCCCAGTTGCTGTCGGAGCGCAGGGTGTAGAGCTGCACGCAGGCGCCCCACAGCTTTTTACCTTCAAGCAGCGCCTGTGGCTCGTAGCAGCGTTTTGGCGCGACGATTACCCGGCAGTGGAAGCGCTGGTCATCCTGGGTGAGCGTTAGGGTGTGATACCCCTCCGGCAGCTTCGCCGGAAGGTTTAACGTTTTGCCGCCGGTGGCGTGGCCTTTGTGCTGATGCCCCTCTTCGGTGGTCAGCAGCCAGCTAAACTCGCCGCGCCCCTCCACCGCCAGCGGCATCTTTTTGCCTGCGGTGAATACCTTCACGTTCGGCACCGGCGCAACCGACGCTTTCGCGTCGGTTTTGTGCATGGCATCCAGCAAACGTCTTTTGGTGTCGGCGCCAATAGACTGCGGTTTGCCGTGAGCATTAATGTAACTGAGGCTGATTCCCGCCGCCTGCGCGGCGCTGTCCAGACGTTTACTCTCCATCGCGCTTCCTTAGCGTTTTGCCTGCCAGATACGGGCCTGATAATCACGGATTGAACGGTCAGAGCTGAACATACCGCAGCGGGCGGTGTTCAGAATGCACGCGCGGGTCCAGGCTTCCTGGTCGCGATACAGCACGTCGACCTGCTTTTGCGCTTCAACGTAGGCCGTAAAGTCCGCCATCACCAGATACGGGTCACCGCCGTGTTTGTCCATGCTGTGCAGCATCTGGTCAAACGCATGCTTGTCGCCGTCGCTGTATTTACCGCTTTCCAGCTCCTTCAGCACCGCATCGAGCACTTTGTCTTTCTTACGCCATTTCACCGGGTCATAGCCTTTGGCCTTGATGGCTTTCACCTCTTCCACGGTATGGCCAAAGATAAAGATGTTCTCTTCACCCACCTTCTCGGCGATTTCGACGTTTGCCCCGTCGAGCGTACCGACGGTCAGCGCGCCGTTCAGCGCCAGCTTCATGTTGCCGGTACCGGACGCCTCTTTCCCTGCCGTCGAGATCTGCTCGGAAATATCCGCCGCCGGGATTAACATTTCAGCCGCCGAGACGCAGTAGTCCGGCAGGAACACCACCTTCAGCTTGTCGCCCACTTTCGGATCGCTGTTGATCGCCGCCGCCACTTTATTGATGGCGAGAATAATGTTTTTCGCCAGATAGTAGCCCGGTGCCGCTTTCGCACCGAACAGGAACACGCGCGGCACGCGGTCGGCCTGCGGGTTCTCGCGGATCTCTTTGTACAGCGCCAGAATGTGCAGCAGGTTCAGGTGCTGACGTTTGTACTCGTGCAGACGCTTGATCTGGATATCGAAAATGGCATTCGGGTTGATCTCAATCCCGGTACGCATTTTCACGAACTCCGCCAGGCGAACCTTGTTCTCCAGCTTGATCGCCCGGTACTGCTCGCGGAACTTCGCGTCGTCAGCGTATTTTTCCAGGTTGATGAGCTGGTCCAGATCGTTGGCCCACTCTTTCTTCAGGGTCTTGTCCAGCAGGCCGGCAAGCAGCGGGTTGCACTGCTTGATCCAGCGACGCGGCGTAATGCCGTTGGTCACGTTGTGGAATTTGGTCGGCCACAGCTGGTGGTATTCCGGGAAGAGATCTTTGACTACCAGATCCGAGTGAAGCGCCGCCACGCCGTTCACCGCAAAGCCGCTGACCACGCACATGTTCGCCATGCGCACCTGCTTATCGTGAACCACCGCCAGCTTCGCCCAGACCGCTTTGTTGCCCGGCCAGGTTTTATCCACCAGGGTTTTAAACTGGTCGTTAATCTTGTTGATGATCTGCATGTGGCGCGGCAGGAGCGTTTTCACCAGCTTCTCATCCCAGCACTCGAGCGCTTCTGGCATCAGAGTGTGGTTGGTGTAGGCAAAGGTACGGCTGGTGATGGCCCAGGCGTCATCCCAGCCCAGCTGATGCTCGTCGATCAGCACGCGCAGCAGTTCCGGGATCGCAATCGTCGGGTGCGTGTCGTTGAGCTGAATCACCTCGAAGTCCGGCAGCTGCGCCAGCTTGCGGCCCGCCAGGTGATGGCGACGCAGAATATCCGCCACGGAGCAGGCGCACTGGAAGTACTGCTGCATCAGGCGCAGCTTTTTACCGGCCAGGTGGTTGTCGTTCGGGTAGAGGACTTTGGTCAGCTTCTCGGCGTCGATGCCCTGCTGCTCGGCGCGCAGGAAATCGCCGTCGTTAAATTTGGTCAGGTTAAACGGATGCGCGTGCTTCGCCTGCCACAGACGCAGCGGCTGCGCCACGCCGTTACGGTAGCCGAGCACCGGCAGATCCCAGGCTTCACCGGTAATGGTGAACGCCGGTTCCCAGAGCCCCTGCTTTGTGACTTTTCCGCCAATGCCAACCTGCACGTCCAGCTGCGCGTTGTGGCGGAACCACGGATAAGTATTGCGATGCCAGTCATCCGGCGCTTCCATCTGATGACCATCGGCAAACGACTGACGGAACAGGCCGTACTGGTAGTTCAGACCGTAGCCAATCGCCGACTGGCCGACGGTCGCCATGGAGTCCAGGAAACAGGCCGCCAGACGTCCCAGGCCGCCGTTGCCCAGCGCCGGGTCAATCTCTTCTTCCAGCAGGTCGGTCAGGTTAATGTCGTGTTCTTTGAGGACGTCACCGACGTCCTGATACCAGCCGAGGTTCAACAGGTTGTTGCCCGTCAGACGGCCAATCAGGAATTCCATTGAAATGTAGTTTACATGGCGCTGGTTCTTCACCGGCTTTGCCAAAGGCTGAGCATCCAGCTGTTCTGCGAGCGCACCGCTCACTGCCTGCCACCACTGGTGAGGCGTCATTTCGTTTGCAGCATGAAGGCCAAAACGCTGCCACTGACGCGTCAGGGCAGCCTGGAATTGAGCTTTGTTGAAGGTAGGCTGTGACATAGGGGATCGGCATCCTTTAGAAAGAAAACACAAGTTGGCGCTAGTGTGCCTGGCTCATTTCCCCTCTTCCTCCTCCTGTGGGGGATTAGACAGGGAGGAGTAGCGGGGATGAGCATAAAAGTGTGATCGAGGCCACTCTCAGAGCATAGTTCGAGTGTGCCCGGAAGATAAAAAAGTAACCGGGGAGAATGTCAAAGAAATGAAATGCAGTTTCGGGTGAAATTAATCCGTTCTGAAATGATTACTTACGTAGAATAATAATTTTGTAATTGGGTCAAATCTAACGAGATTATTACCCCCACTCAACTTTACCCATAATTTATTAATTTTGACGTCACCATACCTTTCTGAAACCAGTTTCAGCGCAGCCGCAACAGAAGCATACAAGCCAGCATTGACGCGGCGCTGAAGCCCTTTTCAGAAAGTTCCATCATCTGTCTGAATGTTTTGTGACAGAGTGCAAATTCAGAGCCACCAAATCCAGACATAACTTGCAATAGTTCTCTTTCTGGCCGACCTTATATCGTATTAATTACGAAGCGCAAAAAAAATAAAATCTCTCGTTCCCCACAGTGAAGTGAAACCTATGTTGATTCCGTCTAAATTAAGTCGCCCGGTTCGCCTTGACCATACAGTGGTCCGCGAGCGTCTGTTGGCTAAACTTTCCGGCGCGCATAATTTCCGACTGGCGCTGGTTACGAGCCCTGCAGGTTATGGAAAAACAACGCTCATTTCGCAATGGGCCGCGGGTAAGAGCGATCTCGGCTGGTACTCCCTTGATGAGGGTGATAACCAGCAAGAGCGTTTTGCCAGCTATCTGATTGCCGCCATACAGCAAGCAACCCATGGACACTGCGTCGCCAGTGAGGTGATGGTGCAAAAGCGCCAGTACGCCAGCCTGTCCTCCCTTTTCTCTCAGCTGTTTATCGAACTGGCCGAATGGCATCGCCCGCTTTACGTGGTGATTGATGATTATCATCTCATCACTAACCCGGTGATTCATGAATCGATGCGTTTCTTCCTGCGCCATCAGCCGGAAAACCTGACCTTAGTCGTGTTGTCACGCAACCTGCCGCAGCTGGGTATTGCCAACCTGCGCGTGCGCGATCAGCTTCTGGAAGTGGGCAGCCAGCAGTTGGCCTTTACCCACCAGGAAGCGAAACAGTTCTTTGACTGCCGCCTGACGTCACCGATTGAGGCCGCCGAAAGCAGCCGTCTGTGTGATGACGTTGCCGGCTGGGCCACGGCGCTGCAGCTTATCGCCCTCTCTGCCCGGCAAAACAACAGTCCGGCGCATCAGTCCGCGCGGCGTCTGGCAGGCATTAACGCCAGCCACCTTTCTGACTACCTGGTGGATGAGGTGCTGGATAGCGTCGATCCCTCGACGCGTAATTTCCTGCTGAAAAGCTCTCTGCTGCGTTCCATGAACGATGCGCTCATCGTGCGGGTGACGGGCTGTGAAAACGGCCAGCTACAGCTCGAAGAGATTGAACGTCAGGGCCTTTTCCTGACGCGCATGGACGATCCCGGCGAGTGGTTTAGCTATCATCCGCTGTTTGGCAGCTTCCTTCGCCAGCGCTGCCAGTGGGAACTGGCGGTTGAACTACCGGAAATTCACCGCGCCGCTGCCGAAAGCTGGATGGCACAGGGCTTTCCGAGCGAGGCCATCCACCACGCGCTGGCCGCCGGTGATGCCAGCATGCTGCGCGATATCCTTCTCAATCATGCGTGGGGCCTGTTTAACCACAGCGAACTGACGCTGCTGGAAGAGTCGTTAAAAGCGCTGCCGTGGGAAAGCCTGCTGGAGAACCCGCGTCTGGTGCTGCTGCAGGCCTGGCTGATGCAGAGCCAGCATCGCTACAGCGAAGTTAACACCCTGCTGGCGCGCGCCGAGCAGGAGATGGAAAGCGAGATGGATACCACCCTGCACGGCGAATTTAACGCGCTGCGCGCTCAGGTGGCCATTAACGACGGCGACCCGGACGAAGCTGAACGGCTGGCGATGGTCGCGCTGGATGAACTGCCGCTGGCTAACTTCTACAGCCGCATCGTGGCGACCTCGGTGCACGGCGAAGTGCTGCACTGCAAAGGCGACCTTACGCGTTCGCTTTCATTGATGCAACAAACCGAACAGATGGCGCGTCGTCATGATGTCTGGCATTACGCGCTGTGGAGCCTGATCCAGCAGAGCGAGATTTTATTCGCACAGGGGTTCCTGCAGGCCGCCTGGGAAAACCAGGAAAAAGCGTTCCAGCTGATTCGTGAACAGCATCTGGAACAGCTGCCGATGCACGAGTTCCTGTTGCGTATTCGCGCTCAGCTGCTGTGGGCATGGTCGCGTCTGGATGAAGCGGAAAGCTGCGCCCGCCAGGGTGTGGATGTCCTTTCCAGCTTCCAGCCTCAGCAGCAGCTGCAGTGTCTGGCGCTGCTGGTGCAGTGCTCGCTGGCACGCGGCGATCTCGATAACGCCCGCAACCATCTTAACCGCCTGGAGAACCTGCTCGGCAACGGTCAGTATCATAGCGACTGGGTCTCTAACGCCGATAAGGTCCGGGTGATTTACTGGCAGATGACCGGCGATAAAAAATCCGCCGCCAACTGGCTGCGTCAGACGCCAAAACCGGAATTTGCTAATAATCACTTCCTGCAGAGCCAGTGGCGCAACATTGCCCGCGCGCAGATCCTGCTCGGTGAATTAGAGCCCGCAGAGATTGTGCTGGAAGAGCTGAACGAGAACGCGCGCAGCCTGCGTCTGATGAGCGACCTGAACCGCAACCTGCTGCTGCTGAACCAGCTTTACTGGCAGGCGGGTCGTAAAAACGATGCCCAGCGCGTGCTGCTGGAAGCGCTGCAGCTGGCTAACCGCACCGGCTTTATCAGCCACTTTGTGATTGAAGGTGAAGTGATGGCGCAGCAGCTGCGTCAGCTTATTCAGCTCAACACGCTGCCGGAGCTGGATCAGCATCGCGCCCAGCGCATCCTGCGCGAGATTAACCAGCATCATCGGCACAAGTTCGCGCATTTTGATGAGAACTTTGTTGAACGTCTGCTGAACCACCCGGAAGTACCGGAGCTTATCCGCACCAGCCCACTCACGCAGCGCGAATGGCAGGTTCTGGGGCTGATTTATTCCGGCTACAGCAACGAGCAGATCGCCGGTGAGCTTGCGGTGGCAGCAACCACTATCAAAACGCATATCCGAAATCTGTATCAGAAGCTGGGTGTGGCGCATCGTCAGGATGCGGTGCAGCATGCGCAGCAGCTGTTGAAGATGATGGGTTATGGTGTTTAGGTTTGGTGCGGCCTGATGCCCTCACCCCGGCCCTCTCCCACAGGGAGAGGGAGAAAGGCTTTTCAACACAACTCTAACTGCAAATTATTATCCTTAATCACCTGCATCACGCCCGCCGGCGGCATCACGTCGGTATAGACCGCATCCACCATGCTGATGCTGCCCATGTTCACCATCGCGTTACGGCCAAACTTCGAATGGTCCACCACCAGCATCACGTGGCGTGAGTTTTCAATAATCGCGCGCTTGGTGCGCACCTCGTGATAATCAAACTCCAGCAGCGAGCCGTCGCTGTCGATGCCGCTGATCCCGAGAATGCCAAAGTCGAGGCGGAACTGAGAGATAAAATCGAGGGTCGCTTCGCCGATAATCCCACCGTCGCGGCTGCGCAGTTCACCGCCCGCGAGGATGATGCGGAAATCGTCTTTCTGCATCAGGGTATTGGCCACGTTCAGGTTGTTGGTGACCACGCGCAGGTTCTCGTGATCCAGCAGCGCATGGGCGACCGCTTCCGGCGTGGTGCCGATATCAATAAACAGCGTCGCCCCGTTCGGGATCTGGCTGGCGACCTTGCGGGCAATGCGCTCTTTCTCTGCCGTCTGCGTGGCTTTACGGTCATGCCAGGAGGTGTTGACCGAACTGGACGGCAGCGCCGCGCCGCCGTGGTGGCGAAGAATGCGGTTCTGATCGGCCAGGTCGTTCAGGTCACGACGGATGGTTTGTGGGCTGACGGCAAACTGCTCCACCAGCTCTTCGGTGCTGACGTATCCCTGTTTTTTTACCAGTTCGATAATGGCGTCATGACGTTGTGTTTGTTTCATCAATTATCCCTGAGAATTATGTTCGTTTTCGCGCATGGAGCGTGTCGGCAAACGCCATCGCCAGCCCCACGGCCAGCCCGGCGACGTGTGCACCGTTGGCGATAGACATACCAAACAGATCAAACCATCCGGCAATTAGCCATATTAACGCAAAGGTTATTAATCCGCGTTGCAGATAGATGCCGCTCTCCGGATCGCGCTCCCCGCGGAGCCAGACATAGCCCATCAGTGCATACACGACGCCCGACAGCCCGCCGAACCACGGCCCGCTGAACTTGTGCTGAACATAGCCGCTCAGCAGGGCGCTGATAAGGGTGATAACGATCAGCTTGCCGCTGCCCAGACGCTTTTCAACAGCACCGCCGAGATACCACCACCAGAGCAGGTTAAAGAGGATATGCATCACCGAGAAGTGCATCAGCGCGTGGGTAAAGTAGCGCCAGACGTCAAGCTCAAGAGACGGGTCATAGGGCCACGCCAGGGCAATCATAACGCTCTGATCGCCGACCACGTTCATGATAATGAAGACAATAATGCAGGCCGCCATCAGCAGCAGCGTAAACGGGCCCGCGCGTTCCCGGATAGTGGCAAGGAAGGGAAAACGGCTGTAGTGCAATCCGCTGTCGGTCTGGCCTGACTGCCAGCTGGCCGCCAGATAGCGCGGGTCGCCAGGGTTCTCAAGAAAACGCGCCAGCTCCTCGTTTACCCGCCCGGCCTGGCTTTCATCGGCCAGCCAGACGTCGGTCTGCGTATGTTGCTGAATAGTCAGAATAACGCCCTGCGTCGCCATATAGTCGACAAACGCCTGGGCGACGCGCGGGTTGGTAAAAGAGGTGATCATCAACATGGGCAGCGGTCGCTTATTTCCACACAAAAGGGGACAGTATAGCGGGATCAGCGCTCAAAAGCGTATTCCACTTCTGCCGGGAAATGACGATGCCAGGCATCAAAACCGCCGTCGACGCTGTAAACCGCGTCGTAACCCTGCTGAAGCAGATACTGCGCCGCGCCTTTGCTGCTGTTGCCGTGATAGCACATGACCATCACCGGCGTGTCGAAGTCGTTATCGCGCATAAACGCGCCCAGCGTGTCGTTGGTGAGATGGAACGCGCCCGGCGTATGGCCCATCGCAAAACTCTGCGGATCGCGGATGTCCACCAGCACCGCTTTTCCCTGGTGCATCTTCTGGTGGGCTTCTTCTACGTTAATACATTCAAACTGATCCATGGTGTTCTCTTTACATTGGTCAACGGCACTATTTTACCCCGTAGTGTACGTCCTGGCGGCGGGTAAACGCCATTATGTTATCCATATCACTCTAAATTGTTTTTTTGATGTTACCAAAAGCGCGTTCCTTTGCTATTATGAGCGATATCGAACATTTCTGAGCTTTAACGAAAGTGCATGAGGGTGTTATGGAAACCAAAGATCTGATTGTGATAGGCGGTGGCATCAACGGTGCCGGTATTGCGGTCGACGCCGCAGGACGCAGTTTATCCGTACTGATGCTGGAAGCTAACGATCTCGCCTGCGCGACGTCGTCCGCCAGCTCCAAACTGATTCACGGTGGCCTGCGCTACCTGGAACACTACGAATTCCGCCTGGTCAGTGAAGCACTGGCCGAACGTGAAGTGCTGCTGAAAATGGCACCGCATCTGGCGATTCCGATGCGCTTCCGCCTGCCCCATCGCCCGCATCTGCGTCCGGCGTGGATGATCCGAATTGGTCTGTTTATGTACGATCATCTGGGTAAACGCACCAGCCTGCCGGGTTCGAAGGGTTTGCGTTTTGGCTCAGAATCGGTCCTTAAGCCTGAAATCGTGCGCGGTTTCGAATATTCCGACTGCTGGGTGGACGATGCACGTCTGGTGCTGGCGAATGCCCAGATGGTTGAGAAAAAAGGTGGTGAGGTGAAAACCCGTACCCGCGCAACCTCTGCCCGTCGTGAAAACGGCCTGTGGATTGTGGAAGCGGAAGACATCGATACCGGCGAGAAATTCAGCTGGAAAGCGCGCGGCCTGGTGAACGCTACCGGCCCGTGGGTGAAGCAGTTCTTCGACGACGGCATGCATCTGCCTTCGCCGTACGGCATTCGCCTGATCAAGGGCAGCCACATTGTGGTGCCGCGCGTGCATACGCAGAAGCAGGCCTACATCCTGCAGAACGAAGACAAGCGCATCGTGTTTGTGATTCCGTGGATGGACGAATTCTCGATCATCGGTACCACCGACGTGGAGTACAAAGGCGATCCGAAGAACGTCGAGATCGACGAGAGCGAAGTGAACTACCTGCTCAAAGTCTATAACGCCCACTTCAGGAAACAACTGTCACGCGATGACGTGGTCTGGACCTACTCCGGCGTGCGTCCGCTGTGCGATGACGAGTCTGACTCGCCGCAGGCGATTACCCGCGACTATACGCTCGATATTCACGACGTTGACGGTCAGGCGCCGCTGCTTTCCGTGTTTGGCGGCAAGCTGACCACCTACCGCAAGCTGGCCGAGCACGCGCTGGAAAAACTGGCGCCGTACTATAAAGGCATTGGCCCGGCATGGACCAAAGGCGCGGTACTGCCCGGCGGTGATATCGGCGACAACCGCGATGATTACGCCGCGAAGCTGCGCCGTCGCTTCCCGTTCATTACCGAAGGGATGGCGCGCCACTATGCCCGCACCTACGGCAGCAATACCGAGCTGTTCCTGGGCGATGCAAAGGAGATTGCGGATCTGGGCGAGCATTTCGGCCACGAGCTGTACGAAGCCGAGCTGCGCTACCTGGTTGAACACGAGTGGGTTCGTCGTCTGGACGATGCTATCTGGCGTCGTACCAAAGAAGGGATGTGGCTCAACGCCGAACAGCAGTCACGCGTGGCGCAGTGGTTACTGCAAAATTCGGGGAAGCGTGAGCTGTCGCTAGCGTCTTGATGCGATCGGTGCGGCTGATGCCCTCACCCTCTCCCACAGGGAGAGGGAACAAACACTAAAACGGCAACCGAGGTTGCCGTTTTGCTTTTACAACCTCACCGGATCAATATGCCAGATCGTGTCGGCATACTCCTTGATGGTCCTGTCAGACGAGAAATACCCCATATTGGCGATGTTATGCATCGCAACACTGGTCCACTTCTCCTGCTGACGATAGAGTTCATCCACCTTATCCTGACAGTCCACGTAGCTGCGATAATCCGCCAGCACCTGGTAGTGATCGCCAAAGTTAATCAGCGAGTCCACCAGATCGCGGTAGCGGCTCGGTTCGTCAGGGCTAAACACGCCGGTCGCGATCTGCGTCAGCACCTGACGTAACTCTTCATCCTCTTCGTAATATTGACGCGGCGAGTAGCCTTCCCTGCGCAGCGCCTCCACCTCTTCCGTCGTATTACCGAAGATAAAGATATTTTCTTCGCCCACGTGCTCCAGCATCTCGACGTTCGCCCCGTCCAGCGTGCCGATGGTCAGCGCGCCGTTAAGGGCAAACTTCATGTTACTGGTGCCGGATGCCTCCGTCCCCGCAGTGGAAATCTGCTCAGAGAGATCCGCCGCCGGGATGATCAGCTGCGCCAGGCTTACGCTGTAGTTCGGAATGAACACCACCTTCAGCTTGTCGCCAATGTCCGGATCCTGGTTGACCACCTTCGCCACATCGTTGATGAGATGAATGATGTGCTTCGCCATGTAGTAGGCAGAAGCCGCCTTACCGGCGAAGATCTTCACGCGCGGCACCCAGTCGGCCGTTGGATCGGCCTTGATGCGGTTGTAATGGGTGATAACGTGCAGCACGTTCATCAGCTGACGCTTGTATTCATGGATTCGTTTAATCTGCACGTCGAACAGCGCTTTCGGGTTTGCCACCACGTTGAGGTGCAGCGCCAGCCAGACCGCCAGCCGTTTTTTGTTCAGCAGCTTGGCTTCGCGCACGGCTTTGTTCACCGTCGGGAAATCAATATGCTGTTCCAGCTCGCTCAGCTGGCTTAAATCGGTACGCCAGGTGCGGCCGATATTCTCGTCCAGCACCTCAGAGAGCGGCTGGTTGGCCAGCGCCAGCCAGCGGCGCGGCGTGACGCCGTTGGTCACGTTGCAGAAGCGCGTCGGGAAGATCTTCGCGAAGTCTGCAAACAGCGACTGCACCATCAGGTTTGAGTGCAGCTCAGATACGCCGTTGACCTTATGGCTGATGACCACCGCCAGCCAGGCCATGCGCACGCGGCGACCGTTCGATTCATCAATGATGGACGCCCGGCTCAGCAGCCCGGTATCGTTCGGGTACTGCTCCTGCAGCGTCTTGAGGAAGTAGTCGTTAATCTCAAAGATAATCTGCAGATGGCGCGGCAGGATCTTGCCCAGCATATCCACCGGCCAGGTCTCCAGCGCTTCGCTCATCAGCGTGTGGTTGGTGTACGAGAATACCTGACAGGTCACCTCGAAGGCATCGTCCCAGCTGAACTTATGCTCGTCGATGAGCAGGCGCATCAGTTCCGGAATGGATAGCACCGGGTGGGTGTCATTGAGGTGAATCGCGGTTTTCTCCGCCAGATTGGCGTAGGTTCTGTGGAGCTGATGGTGGCGGCTGAGGATATCCTGAATCGTCGAGGAGACGAGGAAATACTCCTGGCGCAGTCGCAGCTCGCGGCCGGAGTAGGTCGAGTCATCCGGGTACAGCACGCGGGACACGTTCTCGGAGTGGTTTTTGTCTTCCACTGCCGCAAAGTAGTCACCCTGGTTGAATTTACCGAGGTTAATTTCGCTACTGGCCTGGGCACTCCACAGGCGCAGCGTGTTGGTGGCATCGGTGTCATAGCCGGGGATAATCTGGTCGTAGGCCACGGCCAGGATCTCTTCCGTTTCTACCCAGCGGGATTTTTTGCCCTCCTGCTGGATACGCCCGCCAAAGCGCACCTTGTAGCGCGTATTGTGACGCTTGAACTCCCAGGGATTGCCGTACTCCAGCCAGTAGTCCGGCGACTCTTTCTGGCGCCCGTCGACGATGTTCTGTTTGAACATACCGTAGTCGTAGCGGATACCGTACCCGCGACCAGGCAGCGCCAGCGTCGCCAGCGAGTCGAGGAAGCAGGCGGCGAGACGCCCCAGACCGCCGTTGCCGAGGCCCGGGTCGTTCTCTTCGTCGATCAGTTCTTCTAAATCTAACCCCATCTCTTCCAGGGCGGTTTTGACGTCGTCATAAATACCGAGCGACAACAGCGCATTGGAAAGCGTGCGGCCAATCAAAAATTCCATCGACAGGTAGTAAACCTGACGCGTTTCCTGAGAGAGCTGGGCACGGTTTGAGCGCAGCCAGCGTTCAACTAAGCGGTCACGCACCGCAAACAGGGTGGCGTTCAGCCACTCGTGCTTATTGGCTATAACCGGATCTTTCCCGATGGTGAACATCAGCTTGTAGGCGATTGAGTGCTTTAACGCCTCAACGCTGAGCGTGGGTGAAGAGTAGCTAAATGGAGCGTTCATATCAGTAACTTCGCCTCGTTACATCAAGCGTTGATAGAGATCGCGGTATGACTGCGCCGCGACATGCCAGCTAAAGTCCATGGACATCGCCTGACGCTGAACGTAACGCCAGAGCGATGGACGGGACCACAAGACGAAAGCACGCCGAATCGCCCGAAGCAGCGACCAGGCATTACTGTCCTCAAAGACAAACCCGCTGGCGATACCGTCCGCCAGGTTTTCCAGAGAGCTATCGGATACGGTATCCGCCAGTCCGCCCGTGCGGCGTACCAGCGGCAGCGTGCCGTATTTCAGGCCGTAAAGCTGCGTCAGGCCGCAGGGTTCGAAACGGCTCGGCACCAGGATGACGTCCGCGCCGCCCATGATGCGGTGCGAGAACGCCTCGTGGTAGCCAATCTGCACGCCCACCTGACCCGGATGTTCCGCCGCTGCGGCAAGAAAACCTTCCTGCAGCACCGGGTCGCCCGCGCCGAGCAGGGCCAGCTGTCCGCCCTGCTCCAGTAAACCTGGCAGCGCCTCCAGCACCAGATCCAGCCCTTTCTGGCTGGTCAGGCGGCTGACCACCGCGAACAGCGGCACCTTGTCGTTAACCTTCAGGCCCATCGCAATCTGCAGCTGGCGTTTGTTTTCCGCTTTTTCTTCCACGGAATCACGGCCATAGCGCGCCGCCAGCAGGAGATCGGTTTCCGGGCTCCAGATCTGTTCATCCACGCCGTTCAGAATGCCCGACAGGCGGCCTTCGCGATGGCGCTGTTGCAGCAAACCTTCCATGCCGTAGCCAAACTCCGGCTGGGTGATCTCACGCGCGTAGGTTGGGCTCACCGCCGTGATGTGATCGGCGTAGTACAGCCCGGCTTTCAGGAACGAGATCTGCCCGTTAAATTCCAGCCCGTGCATGTTATAGAACGATAATGGCAGATCGATTTCACTCATGTGATGGGCATAGTACATCCCCTGATACGCCAGGTTGTGCACGGTAAAGACCGATTTGGCCGGATGGCCGCGCGCCGCGAGATACGCCGGGGCAAGCCCGGCGTGCCAGTCGTGCGCGTGCACCACATCCGGGCGCCAGAACGGATCCAGCCCCGTCGCCATTTCTGCCCCGACCCAGCCGAGCAGCGCAAAGCGCAGCACGTTATCGGTATAAGCGAACAGGTTCGTATCGTGATACGGGCTGCCCGGTCGATCGTATAAGTGCGGCGCGTCGATCAGGTAAATCCCTACGCCATTGTAATGTCCAAACAGCAGGGTGATGCGTCCGGCGAAGGTCTCACGGCGGGTCACCACTTTTGCATCGGGAATACCACGCCGGATATCCGGAAAGGCGGGCAGCAGGACTCGGGTATCCACGCCTCCGGCGATTTGCGCTGCCGGTAATGCACCCAGAACATCTGCCAGACCGCCCGTTTTTAACAACGGGAACATCTCAGAACATACGTGTAAAACCTGCATCATCGCTCCTGTTTGATCTGCAGCTTCCGCAACATTTCCCGTGTGACTAACACGATCCCCTCTTCCGAACGGTAGAAACGACGCGCGTCTTCTTCCGCATTCTCCCCAATAACCATCCCTTCAGGGATGACGCAGGCACGGTCGATCACGCAACGACGCAGACGACACGAGCGCCCTACCCAGACATCCGGCAGTAAGACTGCCGAATCGATATTACAGAATGAATTTATCCGCACGCGCGGGAACAGCACCGACTGCACCACTACTGAACCGGAGATAATGCACCCGCCAGACACCAGAGAGTTCAGCGTCATACCGTGGCTGCCGGAGCGGTCCTGCACGAATTTGGCCGGCGGCAGCGATTCCATATGGGTACGAATCGGCCAGTTCTGGTCGTACATATCCAGCTCAGGCGTGACCGACGCCAGGTCGAGGTTGGCTTTCCAGTACGCTTCCAGGGTTCCCACATCGCGCCAGTAAGGTTCCGCATTGGGATCGGACTGCACGCAGGACAGCGGGAAAGGATGTGCATACGCCATGCCAGCTTTCGTGATTTTCGGAATGATGTCTTTACCGAAGTCGTGGCTGGAGTTTTCGTCTTTGTCGTCGTCTTCCAGCAGCTCATAAAGATAATCTGCATCAAAGACATAAATCCCCATGCTGGCGAGCGATTTGGTGTCATCACCCGGCATGGTTGGCGGGTTCGCCGGTTTTTCAACGAAGTCGATAATTTTGTCGTCGGCATCCACGTGCATCACGCCAAACGCCGTCGCTTCAGCTACGGGCACGGGCAGACACGCTACGGTGCAGCGCGCCCCTTTTTCGACGTGGTCGATGAGCATGTGGGAGTAATCTTGCTTGTAGATATGGTCCCCGGCGAGGATCACGATGTATTCCGCGCTGTAGCGACGAATGATGTCGAGGTTTTGCGTCACCGCATCCGCCGTTCCGCGGTACCAGTTCTCGCCGTGAACGCGCTGCTGGGCAGGCAGGAGATCGACAAACTCGTTCATCTCTTCGCTGAAGAATGACCAGCCGCGCTGAATATGCTGAACCAGCGTGTGCGACTGATACTGCGTAATGACGCCAATGCGGCGAATGCCCGAGTTCAGGCAGTTGGAGAGCGCAAAGTCGATGATGCGGAACTTACCACCAAAGTGAACAGCCGGTTTGGCGCGCTTGATGGTCAAATCTTTCAGACGGGTACCACGCCCGCCCGCAAGTATCAGGGCAACCGTTTTTAATGGTAGCTGGCGTGCCAACATTAAGGGATCGTTCTTCTCTAATCTAACCATGACTAACTCCTTTTTTATCATCTTTGGAATACGCACACTCCGTGCGCAGGCCCGTGCCAGACAGCCATTACTACCGGATTATCCGCTCCGGCAAAGGGGGGAACGGCGCGCCACTCCCCGTCAGGTAAAACAATCTCTGCGACGTCATCCGTCGCGTTCAGCGTCACCAGCCACTTATCCGACAGCAGGATTTGCAGGCGTGGTACGCCGTGTTGCCACTCTTGCGCGCTTAACGGTTGCGCGTCTTGATTTAACCAGCGAACGTTGCCGTCACCCTCTTCCCACCAGCGGTCAGCGGTCAGCGCGGGGATCTGCTGGCGAAGATGGATCAGCGCGGCGGTAAAATGAATCAGCCCGCTGTTGGCTTCGCCCCAGTCGAGCCAGGTTAACGTGTTATCCTGGCAATAGGCGTTGTTGTTGCCGTGCTGGCTGTGACCGTGCTCATCGCCCGCCAGCAGCATCGGCGTGCCCTGCGACAATAAAAGCGTGGTCAGCAGCGCATGAACGCTGGCGCGTCGCCGCTCGATAACGTCAAGGCTTCCGCCTAACCCTTCTATACCATGGTTAAAGCTATGGTTATTGTTAGTCCCATCGCGATTCTCTTCGCCGTTTGCCTCATTGTGTTTCTGATTGAAACAAACGCAGTCCCTGAGCGTAAAACCATCGTGCGCCGTCAACAGATTAACGGTGGCCGACGGGCGTTTGCCGTCGCGCTTAAAGAGATCGCTTGAAGCGGCAAAGCGCCCGGCAAATTCCCCCAGCGAGAGATTCCGTTCCAGCCAGAAGCGGCGTGCGGCATCGCGGTAGTGGTCGTTCCACTCGGCAAACAGCGGCGGGAAATTCCCGACCTGATAACCGCCTTCACCGATGTCCCACGGCTCGGCAATGAGCTTCACCTGCGAGAGCACCGGACAGTTTTTTATCGCCTCAAACAGCGGCGCCTGCTGGCTGAATGCCGGCGTGCGCCCCATCACGGGCGCCAGGTCGAAACGAAAGCCGTCGACGTGGAACGTCTCAACCCAGTATTTCAGGCATTCATAAGCAAAATGCGTGACCGCCGGATGGCTGAGGTTGAGCGTGTTACCGCAGCCGGTCCAGTTCTCATAATCGCCATCCTGCCTGATCCAATAATAGCTACGGTTATCAATTCCGCGCATGGAGAGCGTCGGGCCGTCGAGATCGCTTTCAGCGCTGTGGTTCAGCACCACGTCCAGAATGACCTCAATGCCCGCCGCGTGGAGCGCCTTCACCGCATCGCGGAACTCGTCTCGCGCCTTTTCCGGATGGACGGCATAGCGCGGTTCAAGCGCAAACATGGCCAGCGGGTTATAGCCCCAGTAGTTGCTCAGCCCGAGCCGCTGCAGGCGCGGTTCGCTGGCAAAATGAGCGACGGGGAGCAGTTCCAGAGCGGTGATACCGAGGTGTTTCAGGTAGGCAATCATGGTGGGATGCCCGAGCGCCTTATAGGTGCCGCGCATCTCTTTGGGGATCGACGGGTGCAGGTACGTCAGCCCTTTAACGTGGGCTTCATAAATGACGGTATTGCCCCACGGCGTGTACGGCGGAGCGTCATCTTCCCAGTCATAAAGATCGTTCACCACCACGCTTTTTGGCGCGACGGACGCGCTGTCGCGGTGGTCGGGCTCGCCGTAGCCCACGTGGAAGAGCGGGTCATCTTTAAATTCGCCGTCCACGCGGTGCGCGCACGGGTCAATTAGCAGCTTCGCCGGGTTAAACCAGTGCCCCTGCGCGGGCTCCCACGGGCCGTGAACGCGAAAGCCATAGTGCATGCCGGGCCGTCCTCCGGCCAGGTAGCCGTGCCAGGTATCCCCCGTGCGCGCGGGTAAATCGTAACGGTGCTCGTTACCTTCTCCATCAAACACGCACAGTTCTATCCGCTCAGCGTGAGCGGAAAAAAGAGTGAAATTGACACCCTTTCCGTCAAAACGCGCCCCGAGCGGTTCGGATTTACCTGCCGTAAGCTGCGTCATTCGCCCTCCCGCATCAGCCAGATGGTGCCAAGCGGCGGCAGCGTCAGGCTCAGGGAGTTTGGTCGCCCGTGGCTTTCGATGGCGTCGCTCTGTACCAGCCCGCCGTTACCGGCGTTGCTGCCGTGGTAGTGCATGGAGTCGGTATTCAGAATTTCGCGCCATTTGCCCGGCTGGTTAATGCCGAAGCGGTAGTGCTGGCGCGGCACCGGCGTGAAGTTGCTGGCGACGATGATCTCGTTTCCCGCTTTATCACGACGCACAAAGACAAACACCGAGCGCTCGTGGTCATCCACCACCAGCCACTCAAAGCCGTACGGATCGAAGTCGAGCTCGTGCAGCGCTTTGTGGTGGCGGTAGGTCAGGTTGAGATCTCGCACCAGACGCTGCACCCCGTGGTGCCAGTTGTCGCCGCCTTCCAGCAGGTGCCAGTCAAGGCTGGCGTCGTGGTTCCACTCGCGTCCCTGGGCGAACTCATTGCCCATAAACAGCAGTTTTTTGCCCGGGAAGGCAAACATCCAGCCGTAGTAGGCGCGCAGGTTGGCAAACTTCTGCCACGCGTCGCCCGGCATGCGGTCGAGAATGGATTTTTTGCCGTGCACCACTTCATCGTGCGACAGCGGCAGCATGAAGTTTTCGGTGTAGTTGTAGAGCATCCCGAACGTCAGCTTATCGTGATGGTACTTACGATGAACCGGATCCAGCTTCATGTAGTCGAGCGTGTCGTGCATCCAGCCCAGGTTCCACTTATACCAGAACCCCAGACCACCTGATGACGGCGGACGGGAGACGCCCGCAAAGTCGGTCGACTCTTCCGCCATGGTTACGGCACCGTCCACCTGTTCGCCGATGATACGGTTGGTATTGCGCAGGAATTCAATCGCTTCCAGGTTTTCACGGCCGCCAAACTCGTTCGGGATCCACTCGCCCTCTTTGCGGCTGTAGTCACGGTAGATCATCGACGCCACCGCATCGACGCGCAGGGCATCAATACCAAACCGCTCGATCCAGTACAGGGCATTCCCGACGAGGTAGTTCGAGACCTCACGGCGACCGTAGTTGTAGATCAGCGTATTCCAGTCCTGGTGATAGCCTTCGCGCGGGTCGCTGTGCTCGTACAGCTTCGTGCCGTCAAACTCTGCCAACGCAAAATCATCCGACGGGAAATGGCCCGGCACCCAGTCGAGGATGACGTTCAGCCCGGCGGCGTGCGCGGCATCAATGAAATAGCGGAAGTCATCGCGCGTGCCGAAGCGGCGCGTGGGCGCATACAGCCCGGTGGGCTGATAGCCCCAGCTGCCGTCGAACGGATGCTCGTTGACCGGCAGCAGCTCAAGATGGGTAAAGCCCATCCATTTGGCATACGGCACCAGCTGGTCGGCCAGCTCACGGTAGCTCAGCCAGAAGTTGTTATCGGTGTGGCGACGCCAGGAGCCAAGGTGTACCTCATAGACGGAGATGGGCGCGTCAAAACGGTTGGCCTGTTTACGCTCCTCCGTCTGGACGACCTTCTCCGGCAGGCCGCAAATCAGCGACGCGGTATCCGGGCGCATCTGCGCTTCGAAGGCATACGGATCGGCTTTAATGCGCAGCTTGCCGTGGGCGTCGATCATCTCAAATTTATAAAGCTGCCCGGGGTGCGCTCCGGGGATAAACAGCTCCCAGATGCCGGTTTCCCGGCGCAGGCGCATCGGGTGGCGGCGACCGTCCCAGTAGTTGAACTGGCCAACAACGGAGACGCGCTGGGCGTTAGGCGCCCACACGGAGAACCGCGTGCCGGTAATGCCGTCCATGGTATCGGCATGGGCACCCAGCGTTTCATAAGGGCGAAGATGCGTTCCTTCGGAGAGCAGCCAGGCGTCCATCTCTTTCAGCAGAGGGCCAAAGCTGTAAGGATCGTCAATCAGGTTTTGCTGACCGTGCCAGAGAACGGCGAGTTGATAGCGAAAAGGGTTTTTACGACGGGGCATTACGCCCGAGAAGAAGCCACGGGAATCGAGGCATTCAAGATTACCAACCTTGCGGCCGGTTTTGGGTTCAATCACCCAGACTTCTGTGGCATCCGGTAACAGTGCCCTAACTTCAAGGCCATCCTCAGTTTGATGCATCCCAAGCACAGAAAAGGGGTCAGCAAAATGACCCGCAATAAGCGCATTAATCACGTCTCTATCCACACGATCGGACATGGTATTCATCCTGTTTTTTATGTCGTCCTTTTTAAGCGCTCCGGGACGACTTTTAATGTGACCTGAACGGGACAGCACAAAAATGTGCATCCATTCTGCTCCGTTCGAACCTCAGGTAAGAAATGACTCTTCCTTAAAGCATAGCCAACGCTCTAGATGACTCCTGATAAAAAATAAGACATACGCGTGTTACTCCATGTAGTACGCAAAAAAAAGGGGGTGAAAATCACCCCCGGTCGTTAACAAATTATTACGCCAGCTGCCGCAGCATGCGGCGCAGCGGCTCGGCTGCGCCCCACAGGAGCTGGTCGCCGACGGTGAACGCGGAGAGATACTCCGGCCCCATGTTCAGCTTGCGCAGACGGCCAACCGGCGTGGTCAGCGTGCCGGTAACGGCAGCCGGAGTCAGCTCGCGCATGGTGATATCGCGATCGTTTGGCACCACTTTCGCCCACGGATTGTGCGCGGCCAGCAGCTCTTCCACGGTCGGAATAGACACATCTTTTTTCAGTTTAATGGTGAAGGCCTGGCTGTGGCAGCGCAGCGCGCCGATACGCACGCACAGACCGTCAACCGGAATGGTGTTCGCGGTGTTAAGGATTTTGTTGGTTTCGGCCTGGCCCTTCCACTCTTCGCGGGTCTGGCCGTTATCCAGCTGTTTGTCGATCCACGGGATCAGGCCACCGGCCAGCGGTACGCCGAAGTTATCCACCGGCAGCTCGCCGCTGCGGGTCAGCTGGGTCACTTTACGCTCGATATCCAGAATAGCGGATGCCGGGTTTGCCAGCTCGGTCGCGACGCTCTGGTGCAGCTGGCCCATCTGGGTCAGCAGCTCGCGCATGTGACGCGCGCCGCCGCCGGATGCGGCCTGATAGGTCGCCACGGAGACCCACTCCACCAGATCCTGGGCGAACAGGCCGCCGAGGGACATCAGCATCAGGCTGACGGTGCAGTTACCGCCGACAAAGGTTTTCACGCCGTTGTTCAGGCCGTCGGTGATCACGCCCTGGTTGACCGGGTCAAGAATGATGATGGCATCGTCTTTCATACGCAGGGAAGAGGCCGCGTCAATCCAGTAGCCCTGCCAGCCGCTTTCACGCAGCTTTGGATAGATTTCGTTGGTATAATCGCCGCCCTGGCACGTCACAATAATGTCGAGTGCCTTCAGCGCTTCCAGATCGTAAGCATCCTGCAACGTGCCTGTGGTACCACCAAAGGACGGAGCAGCCTGGCCGAGCTGGGAAGTGGAGAAGAAGACCGGGCGGATAGCGTCGAAATCGCGCTCTTCAACCATGCGTTGCATGAGTACAGAGCCGACCATACCGCGCCAGCCGATAAAACCAACGTTTTTCATAGCATTTTTTTCCTGCTGAGGGTGTGTGCTGTTTGTGCAAGCCAGTATTGAACTGGGATATGCTTCACATTACAAAATGCTGCCAAAGTCGCAAGCGAAATTAATCGATGATTGCCCGGCAATCAGAAATACAGCTAATTATCATAATAACCATAGAGAATTTCAGGGATCATTTACATGAGTGAAATCATTTCCGCAGCGGTTTTATTGATTCTGATAATGGATCCGCTGGGCAACCTGCCGATCTTCATGTCGGTGCTCAAGCACACCGAGCCGAAGCGCCGCCGGGCGATCATGATCCGCGAGCTGCTCATCGCTCTGCTGGTGATGTTTATCTTCCTGTTTGCGGGTGAAAAAATTCTCGCGTTCCTGAACCTGCGCGCCGAAACCGTGTCGATTTCCGGGGGGATTATTCTGTTCCTGATTGCCATTAAGATGATTTTCCCGAGCGCGGAAGGCAGCAGCAGCGGCCTGCCAGCGGGTGAAGAGCCGTTTATCGTACCGCTGGCAATTCCCCTCGTTGCCGGGCCGACCATTCTGGCCACGCTGATGCTGCTGTCGCATCAGTATCCGAATCAGATGAGCCATCTGGTGATTGCCCTTCTGATCGCCTGGGGCGGGACGTTTATTATCCTGCTGCAGTCGTCGCTGTTCCTGCGCCTGCTGGGAGAGAAAGGGGTGAACGCGCTGGAGCGTCTGATGGGGCTGATTCTGGTGATGATGGCGACGCAGATGTTCCTTGACGGCATTCGGGCGTGGATGAAGGGATGAGTTTCTCCCTCTCCCCGTGGGAGAGGGTCGGGGTGAGGGCATCAGGCCGCAGAGGCAGTCCACCTACCCCTTACGAATCAAATACCGGTACGGCAGCGCTTCGGTCTGCTGTGCCACCAGCTCATGCTCCATAAAGGTACAAAAACCGGGAATATCGCGGGTCGTGGCCGGATCGTCGGCAATAATCAGCAGCGTTTCACCGGTCTGCATGTTGCGCACGGTTTTACGCACCATCATTACCGGTTCCGGGCAGCGAAGGCCCTGGGCATCAAGAGTATGGTCTGGGCTGGAAAACAGGTCGGTCATGGTCTTCTCGGTCTGGTAAAAACGGCTGTAGTTTACGCCCGGTTGCGATCAATGCAAACCAGGTTAACGATTGCGCAAAAACTAACCATTGCAATGTCCTGCCAAAGCAGTATCATGCTGCGGTTTTTATTGGGTTCCCTCACCCCAACGTATAAAAAGGTCACAATATGACGTCGTTTTCTGAATCACAGCGCGTAAAAGCGTTGTTCTGGCTTTCGCTTTTCCATTTGCTGGTGATCACCTCCAGCAACTATCTGGTGCAGCTCCCGATCTCCATCTTCGGTTTCCATACCACCTGGGGCGCATTCAGCTTCCCGTTTATTTTCCTCGCGACGGATTTAACCGTGCGTATCTTTGGCGCACCGCTGGCTCGACGCATTATCTTTGCCGTCATGCTCCCGGCGCTGTTCATCTCGTACGTGGTTTCGTCTCTGTTTTATATGGGAAGCTGGCAGGGCTTTGAGGCATTAACCCACTTCAACCTGTTTGTTGCCCGTATCGCCGCAGCAAGCTTTATGGCTTACGCGCTGGGGCAGATCCTCGACGTGCATGTGTTTAACCGCCTGCGTCAGAATCATCGCTGGTGGATGGCGCCAACCGCCTCCACGCTGTTCGGTAACGTGAGCGATACGCTGGCCTTCTTCTTCATCGCCTTCTGGCGCAGCCCGGATGCGTTCATGGCTGAACACTGGATGGAAATCGCGCTGGTGGACTACTGTTTCAAGGTCCTCATCAGCATTGTCTTCTTCCTGCCAATGTACGGCGTGCTGCTGAATATGCTGCTGAAAAGGCTGGCAGATAAATCTGAAATCACAGCATTGCAGGCTGGTTAAGGGTTCGCTTTATCAGTTGTGATAAGATGAGCGAATGAGCCGTTATGGCCGTTTATCGAAAGGAAGAAGTCAATGCGCAATCTGGTTAAATATGTCGGGATTGGCCTGCTGGTTGTGGGTCTTGCAGCCTGTGATAACAGCGACACGAAAACGCCTGCTCAGGGCGCATCCGCAGAGAGCAACGCGACCGGCCAGCCGGTGAATCTGATGGATGGCAAACTCAGTTTCTCTCTGCCAGCCGATATGACTGACCAGAGCGGCAAGCTGGGCACCCAGGCGAACAACATGCACGTTTACTCCGACGCAACCGGGCAGAAAGCGGTCATTGTGATTGTGGGCGACGACACCAGCGAAGATCTGGCCATCCTGTCCAAACGTCTGGAAGATCAGCAGCGCGGTCGCGATCCTCAGCTGCAGGTCGTGACCAATAAATCCATCGATCTGAAAGGCCACACGCTGCAACAGCTCGACAGCATCATCTCTGCAAAAGGCCAGACCGCATACTCTTCTGTGGTGCTGGGCAAGGTTGATAACAAACTGCTGACCCTGCAGATCACCCTGCCAGCGGAAGATCAGCAGAAAGCGCAGACGGCTGCTGAAAACATCATTAACACCATCGTGATTCAGTAACGCTTCACGACGATGACGTGGCCCCCGGTGCCTGCACCGGGGGCCATTTTTTTAGCCGCCACGTCAGCAGCAGCGCAATCACCACCAGCCCCGCCGCGGCAAGATAGATTACCGGAACCCCTGCCCAGGCCATCACCAGCCCCGCCAGCGGGCCGGTAATGCCTAAGGACATATCCATAAATACCGTATAGGTCGCCAGCGCCGCCCCCTGATTCTGCTGCGGCACGGCTTTTACCGCCACCACGCCCAGCGCCGGGAAGACCAGGGAAAAGCCCGCCCCCGCGAGGAACACGCCCACTTTCGCGACCCATGGCACCATCGCAATTCCGGTCAGCAGCAGCCCGGCAATCTCTATCGCAAAGCAGATCATCGCCACATTAAGCCCGCCCAGACGGTTAATGCCGTTAGGGAACAGCAGACGCGCACCAACAAACGCACAGCTAAACAGGGTTAACGCAAAGGCCGCGCCGTCCCAGCCTTTGGCGTCATAGAACAGAGTAATGAAGGTCGCTATCACGCCGAAGCCGGTAGTCGCCAGCGCCAGGGCCATGCCGTACGGCCAGACGCGCCCCAGCACAGCCCGAAACGGCAGTGGCTTGCCTTTGCTGGCCTTCACTTTCGGGCGCGGCAGCGCAAAGAGGATCGCCAGCAGCGCGACCGCCATAATGGTGATGGCCAGCCCATACAGCCCGCCAAGCGCATAGCAGGCCACGCCGAGCGGCGCCCCGAGCGCCATCGCACCGTAGGTAACAATCCCGTTCCAGGAGATCACCCGGCCGATGTGCGGCGCGCCTACCACCCCTACGCCCCACAGCGTTGAGCCAGTTCCCGCCAGGCTTTGCCCGATGCCAAGAATGACGCGGCCTAGGCAGAGCAGCGCCAGGCTGACCAGCGGCCACTGGCTGGTGATGGCTGCCAGCAGGTAGCTCAAGCCGCTGAGAAAACAGCCGCACAGTCCCACCACCACGATGCTTTTTGGACCGAACGTGTCCGCATAGCGCCCGGCATGCGGGCGGCTGAGGAGCGTGGCGAAATATTGCAGGCTAATCACCAGCCCCGCCCAGAAGGCGCTGAAGCCCATTACGTCATGGACATAGCCCGGCAGGACCGCCAGCGGCAGGCCAATGGTCAGATAGCTGGCAAAGTTGAAAATCACAACGGAAACGATGCGCAGATTGAGGCGCAGTCCGCTCAGTGCCGGTTCAGCGGCAGGTTCGGGCATGGGGTTCTACCTGGATTTTTTACAACAGTGTTTCACTATTACCACGACGCAATAAGAAAATCAGCAGCGACTTTCAGATTAACGGTGCCAGACGAAGCGAAGCCCGGGCACTACACTTACCGGGTCATCATATTAAGGAACACGCATGATCGCTAACCCGTCCGACAAAGCAGGACTCCACATCTTATTAAAACTCGCCTGTCTGGTGGTTATCCTTGCGGGTATTCATGCTGCCGCTGACATTATTGTTCAGCTCCTGCTGGCGCTCTTTTTTGCCATTGTGCTTAATCCTCTGGTCACCTGGTTTTTACGCCGGGGCGTGAGCCGTCCGGTAGCGATCACCATCGTAGTTTTCGTAATGCTGATTGCCCTGACGGCGCTCGTCGGCGTGCTGGCGGCCTCACTGAGCGAATTCTCCACCATGCTGCCGCAGTACAACAAAGAGCTGACGCGTAAGATTGTCGCGCTGCAGGAGATGGTCCCCTTTCTTAATCTGCATATCTCACCCGAACGGATGCTGCGCAGAATGGACTCCGAGAAGGTCATGACCTACGCCACCACCTTTATGACGGGGCTTTCCGGCGCGATGGCCAGCATTCTGCTGCTGGTCATGACGGTGGTGTTCATGCTGTTCGAAGTCCGCCACGTCCCCTATAAGCTGCGCTTTGCACTGAATAATCCCCAAATTCACATTGCCGGATTACACCGGGCACTGAAGGGCGTCTCCAAATATCTGGCGCTGAAAACGCTCCTGAGCGTCTGGACCGGGGTGATTGTCTGGCTGGGGCTGATGCTGATGGACGTACAGTTTGCGCTGATGTGGGGCGTGCTGGCCTTTCTGCTAAACTACGTGCCCAATATTGGCGCGGTGCTTTCCGCCGTGCCGCCGATGATTCAGGCGTTTCTGTTTAACGGTTTCTACGAATGCATGCTGGTCGGCGCACTGTTTCTCGTCGTGCATATGGTGCTGGGCAATATTCTTGAGCCGCGCATGATGGGACACCGTCTGGGCATGTCGACGCTGGTGGTATTTTTATCCTTACTGATTTGGGGATGGCTGCTGGGCCCGGTCGGTATGCTGCTGTCGGTCCCCCTGACCAGCGTATGTAAAATCTGGATGGAGACCACCAAAGGCGGCAGCAAGCTGGCGATCCTCCTCGGGCCGGGGAGGCCGAAAAGCAGGTTGCCCGGGTAAGCATTCTCGTCTGGTTAGCCATTACCGGGGACAATAGATTATAGTAATGGTTTCGCCGCGCAACTTTGCGACTCTCTCTGTTTTGACTGAAGGCCAGACGTAATATGTACCAGGTTATTCTGGGAAAAATCTCCTCGCTGAGCACCAATCGCTGGGCTGAAGCACTCTCCCGACACGCGCCCGAAGGTGCCCAGCGCGCACGCTGGCTGGCGGGTCGCGGGTTGCTTTCGCGTCTGCTGGCTCCGAAGTCACTCCCGGAGATTATCCACAACGAACAGGGGAAACCCCTTTTTGCCGGTAACTATCCGCTGTGGTTCAGCCTTAGCCACTCGGATGATGACATTGCGTTAATTATCAGTGACGAAGGTAACGTGGGTTGTTCACTGGAACGTATTCGCCCGAAGGATAACTGGCACACGCTCGCCAATGCCGTCTTCAGCTGCGCCGAGCATGAAGAGCTGGAAAAGGAAACGCCAGAGAGCCAGCTTACGGCATTCTGGCGCATCTGGACGCAGAAGGAAGCGATCGTTAAACAGAGCGGCGGTCACGCCTGGCAAATGGTTAGTATTGACAGTACCGCCCGCGCATTTCACTCAGTAAGCCAGTGCCGGATAGACTCGCTGAGCCTTGCGGTCTGTACCGAGACGCCCTTTGAGCTCAGGGCTGGGTTGATCCATTCTGCTGACGACGTGCTGGCCGAAAAATTGTCAGCACACCCAGAATAATAAACCCGACGCCCACCAGTCCTTGCCAGGAGAAACGCTCCTCCCAGCCCGGCAGCAGGATCGCGGCACCCCACACCAGAATATAGCTGAGGCTCAGCAAGGCATAGGCTTTGCTGAGCGCCATACGATGCAGCGCCAGATACCAGCAGCCCATAGAGGCCACGTACCCCATCAGCCCCAGCAGCAGCGCCCCCGTGCCGGATGAGAAGTGCCACAGCGCGGAAATAAGCGCCTTAACATCGCTGACCGGTGGCAATGCCTGCATGGCATCGCGCAGTAACAGCTGCGCCGCGCTGACTAACAGCACGCTGCATAAGGCCCAGAATGCACCTTTCACAGGCTCCCTCCCAGGATAACAATCCCAATGATGATCAATCCCACACCCAGCCAGTGGTGCGCTGCAACGTGCTCACGCCAGAAAACCTTCGCCGCCAGCGTCACCCAGACAAAATTGAGGCTCAGCATAGGATAGGCAATGCCGACAGGCAGACGTTGCAGCACCACCAGCCAGACCAGCATCCCACTCCCCAGCGCCAGCAGTGCCAGACCCAGCCACAGCGCGATATGCGCCCCACGCCGCCCGGCTTTCGCCGGACGGGTAGCTTGTTTCTGACACAGCTGCCCCGCGCAGCTGAGCAAGCTTGCCAGTATCAGCCAGATCCAGGTCATCACTTCGGCAGATACTCCAGCAAGGCCAGACGTCCCTGAATATAGAGATTGTCCGGCTGCGGTAAATTCGCCTGTGAAATATCGTCGCGTTTTGAGAGCAGCATCACCAGCGAGATGCGCCCCTGCTGACGATGCTCCGTCAACCACTGCGCGAAGTCGTCTTTATCAACATAACGATCTTTCGCATCGGGATAATCCAGTCCGTAGCGCAGTTCGCCACTCTGATCGAACATCGTGATGTCATTGCGCTTCAGCTCCCACGCCAGGCCCGCGGCCACGCCAACGTTATTGGCCAGCACGAACCGGCTTTCCTGCAGCGGTTCGCGCACGGTATCGACCAGCGACTGCGGCTGTTTGGAATCCACCACCAGGTTAGGAATGGCAAAACCAATCAGCAGCGCCACCCCTGCAGGGCACAGTGCCGCCAGCCACCAGCGCTGCTGGCTCTGTCTGAACGTAAACCAGCCTACCGCCGCCCAGATGAGGAACGCCACTACCGCACAGAAGACTTTATACAGTTCGACCGACGTCCAGACCGGATGCTTAGACAGTCCCCACGGCGAGACCACCAGCGCCGCCACCACGCCGATAACGCCAAACGCCAGGTTAATCCCGCTGTTAATGCGTAACGCTCTGGCACCTTTTTCCGCCGCGAGGCAGGCATAGCGCGCCATCAGGATAGCCAGCGGGGCAAAGCACGGCAGAATATAGGTCGGAAGCTTGCCTTTGGCGATGCTGAAGAACAGCAGCGGCATCACCACCCAACCCAGCAGATAGAACCCGCCACCCGCGTTTTGTCTGTCATTCCAGCCGAGACGAAACGCACCGGGCAGCAGAGCCAGCCACGGCAGGCTGCCCGCAATCAGGAACGGCACGTAGTACCAGAACGGAGCTTTGTGCTGCGCGTCGCTCTGGGCAAAGCGCTGAATATGCTCAACCCAGAAGAAGTAACGCCAGAAGTCAGGCTCACGCTGCGCAATGGCCAGCGCCCAGGGCAGAACGATCAGCACGCAGCTCAGGATCGCAAGCCAGCCAAAAATCAGCACCTCTTTCCAGCGCTTCTGGGCGATCACCCACGGCAGCACGCCAATCACCGGAACGGCCAGCGCCAGAAAGCCTTTGGTCATCACCCCCATCCCGCAGGCCAGCCCAAGCAGCACATAGCCCCCCGCTTTTCCGGCAACGGTTTGGGCCTGTGAGGCCAGCCAGAAGCTGCACATGGCCGCCACCAGCCACAGGGTGATGATTGGATCCAGCACCGCATACGTGCCGATGCCATACACCAGGAACAGGGTCAGGAAGATCAGGCCGGAGAAAATGGCAACACGTTTATCCCGCCAGAGACGCCAGGCCATCCAGATGACCAGCAGCGCGGCTAAACCAGTGGAGAAGATGGACCCGGCGCGCACGGCGAGGTTCGTGTGCCCGAACAGCATCTGCCCGATGCTGTTGATCCAGTAGCCGGCAATCGGCTTTTCAAAGTAACGCAGCCCCAAAAAATGCGGGACAATCCAGTCTCCGGAGGCCAGCATTTCGCGGCTGATTTCCGCATAGCGCGTTTCATCAGGCTGCCAGAGCAGGCGGATATCGACCGGAATGAGGTAGTAAACGATAAACAGTGCGAGAAGCGCTACGCCATAACGGGCTGTTTTCATGGGACCGGACTCACGGTTTGTTGGTAGCCAAGCCAGCCTTCCCGGCCAGCCATTTCATTACGTACGACTTTACCCAAAGGCAGGGTGCTGAGATCGTCCGGCAGCAGCTCGCTCAACGGGCAGAACATAATGCCCTCCTGAGCGGCCATCGTCAGCAGCTCATCGAAATCATGCTGATACGCAATCCCTTCCACTTCGGCATGGATGGTATACACCGGCGTGCCGGCGTCACGATGGATGCGGTCCAGGATGTAGCGATTAAACTCATCAGCCTTCACCTCGCGCCCGACCACTTCATCCCAGGTGGGAAGCGTGACCGGAATTTGCACCGTACCGTAGCGATTTTCGCCTAACAGCGGCAAAAATGGCCCGGTTCCGCGGCAGTCGCTGTTGTAGCGAAACGCGAAGGCTTCTTTGGCTTTCACGACGCGCTGATCCGCACGCCATCCCGCCACGGCGGAGCAGCGTACGGGCTGGCCGGTAATGGCCTCAAGCTCCAGCATCCCACGCTCGACCTCACGGGACAGGCGCGGGATATCCCAGACGCCCGCCCAGGCTTGCCAGGCATGGTGGTCCCATGCGTGCAGACCAACCTCATGATGGCGCGCCGCCTCACGGATAACCGCTTCATTACCCGCGCCGATGCGTCTGCCGGGCCAGGCGGTGCCGGCCAGCAAAATATCCCAGCCGTAGAGGGATGCTGCGCGCGAGCGCAGCATTTTGAACAGAAATGCCGGTTTAACCAGGCGCCATAAATGGCGTCCCATGTTGTCAGGCCCAACGCTGAAGAAAATGCTTGAACGCACGCCGTGCTTGTTCAGCAGTTCCAGCAGTTTGGGTACGCCGTCACGCGTTCCCCTGAAGGTGTCGACATCAATGCGTAAACCGACTTTTTTCATGAGTCCTGTTCCGACAGCTCCACGGTGCGCAGGAAGAAATCGAGCGTTTCATCAATGGTCTGCTCCATCTTCACCGTCGGCGTCCAGCTCAGGCAGCGCTTCGCGTTGCGAATGCTTGGCTTACGGTGCTCAACGTCCTGATAGCCTTTACCGTAGTAGCTGCTGCTTTCCACTTCGCGGAAACCGGCAAACGGCGGGAATTTATCGCGCAGCGGATGGCGCTCAAAGCTGGCCAGCAGCATCTCGGCCAGCTCGCGAATGCTCGCTTCGTTGTCCGGGTTACCAATGTTGATGATTTGACCGTTGCAGCGGTTATCCTTGTTTTCGATGATGCGGAACAGCGCTTCGATACCGTCGCTGATATCCGTAAAGCAGCGTTTCTGCTTACCGCCTTCGATAAGCTTAATCGGTGAGCCTTCTACCAGGTTCAGGATCAGCTGGGTGATCGCACGGGAGCTACCGATACGCGCCGCGTTCAGGTTATCCAGACGTGGCCCCATCCAGTTGAACGGACGGAACAGGGTAAAGCGCAGGCCTTCTTTCTCACCGTAGGCCCAAATCACGCGGTCCAGCAGCTGTTTGGAGACGGAGTAAATCCAGCGCTGTTTGTTGATCGGCCCGACCACCAGGTTGGAGGTGTCTTCATCGAAGTTCTTATCGGTACACATGCCGTACACTTCAGAGGTGGACGGGAAGATGATGCGCTTGTCGTATTTCACGCAGTCGCGGATGATCTTCAGGTTCTCCTCGAAGTCCAGCTCGAACACGCGCAGCGGGTTACGGGTGTACTCGATTGGCGTGGCAATGGCGACCAGCGGCAGCACTACGTCACATTTCTTAATGTGGTATTCAATCCACTCGGAATGGATGCTGATGTCCCCTTCCACGAAGTGGAAGCGCGGGTTGTCGAGGAAACGGCTGATGGCATCCGCGCCAATATCCAGACCGTAAATCTCGTAGTTATCATCCTTAAGCAGACGTTCGGTCAGGTGGTTACCGATAAAGCCGTTCACGCCCAGGATCAGCACGCGGGTGCGGCGCTTGATGGCAACAACCGGTGCGCTGGTGATCAGCGCCCCGGCCACCAGGCCCAGAGACTGTGCCAGCTGCGTGCCCTGAACGTACAGGCCGTTGTCGGTTTGCCCGGTGACGATCTCCAGCGCCTGCTCGCCGCAGCTCACAATCAGCGGAGAGACCGAAACGACGGTGCCCGGTTTAGCGGTCGGGATATCATCACGCACGCGGGATTTCCAGACGATAAACTTGCTGACGCCCGCAAAGCTGTATGCGCCCGGCCACGGATCGGTCACGGCGCGCACCAGGTTGTGCAGCTGGCGAGCGGGCTTGTTCCAGTCCAGACGGCCATCTTCCGGCGCGCGGCGGCCAAAGCAGCTTGCCTTGCTCTCATCCTGCGCGGTTTCGCTGAAGGTGCCGTTAAGGATGCCTGGAAGTGCATCACGCAGCAGCGTCTGCGCCGTCGCATTCAGCTTTTGATGCAGCTGCAGCGCAGTTTCGTCCGCATCAATAGCGACCTTCTGCTGTGCCACGATAGCGCCCGCATCCGCGCGACGCACCATGCGGTGCAGCGTCACGCCCGTTTCCGTTTCACCGTTCACCAGCACCCAGTTCAGCGGAGCGCGTCCACGGTAGGCTGGCAGCAGAGAGCCATGAAGATTAAAGGCCCCTTTTGCGGCCAGACCTAAGATCTCGTCGGAAAGCAGGTTGCGATAGTAGAACGAGAAGATCGCGTCAGGCGCGAGCGCGCGGATGCGCTCCACCCACAGCGGATGGTTTACGTCGTCCGGTGCATAAACCGGGATCCCGCGCTCGGCGGCGATACGCGCCACGGAGCCAAAAAAGTTATTCTCTCCGGCCGTGTCCGGATGGGTAAAAATTGCAGCAATATCATAGCCTGCTTCCAGCAGGGCCAACGTGCCCGTGCACCCCATATCGTGATAGGCAAATACAACAGCTTTCATGGGTGAATTTCCTCTTGAGACGCTTTGTGTTCCTGACGGACAACACGTTGAATAAAGTAGCGCGGACGCGCGCGAACATCGTTATAGATACGGCCAATGTATTCACCGAGAAGGCCCATCCCGACAAACTGGGCACCGATGAACATAAACAGCACGGCAAAGAGCATGAAGACCCCTTCCGCCGCCCACTGCGGGCCAAAGACCAGCCGCAGCACCACCAGCAGGACGGACAGCGTAAACCCGGCCAAGGCGATGATGCTGCCGAACACGCTCAGCAGACGCAGCGGTGTGGTGGTCAGGCAGGTGATGAGGTCATACATCAGGTTGATGAGACGCATAAAGCTGTACTTCGATTCCCCGTGCTCGCGCTCGGCGTGCAGAACCGGAATTTCCGTTGCCTTACGGGCAAAGGTGTTGGCGAGGATCGGAATAAAGGTGCTGCGCTCATGGCAATGCAGCATGGCGTCGACAATATGGCGGCGGTAGGCGCGCAGCATGCAGCCGTAATCTCCCATCGCTTTACCGGTAGTGCGCTGAATCAGACGGTTAATCGTGCGTGAGGCTAGCTTTCGGAACAGACTGTCCTGACGGTTCTGGCGAACCGTGCCGACCACGTCATAGCCTTCATCGGCTTTGGCAACCAGGCGCGGGATCTCTTCCGGCGGGTTTTGCAGGTCAGCGTCCAGGGTGATGATCAGATCGCCCGTGACGTGGCTAAACCCCGCCATAATCGCCGAGTGCTGGCCGTAGTTGCGGTTGAGCAGCACGGCAACAATATGGCTGCCTTCGGCCTGCGCGGCCTCGGTCAGCATCAGCGCGGAATGATCGCTACTGCCATCATCTACCAGCAGAATTTCATAAGCCTTGCCCATCGTGTCACAGGCGGCGGTTGTACGGCGGATCAGTTCGGGCAGGCTCTCCTGCTCGTTATAAACCGGGATTACCACGGAAACTTTTTGTACAGGCGGTGCACTGAACATATCAATGTCCTGCAAGCTGATGGAGTGCGGTAATGACGCGGGTTGTGTCGTCATGAGTCATATCCGGGAAAAGAGGGAGAGAACAAATACGCGCGCTATTCCATTCAGAATTCGGGAGCGATACATCAGGAAAACGCTCGCGGTAGTATTTTTGGGTGTGTGCCGCGCGGAAGTGGAGGCCGGTACCGATGCCTTTCTCTTTCAGCTCCGCCATCAGGTTGTCGCGTGAGATCCCGCAGCGCGCTTCGTCAACGCGAATAATAAACAGGTGCCAGGCGTGCACGTGCGGCCATGACGGAATGGTGAGCGGCTGGAACGGCGTATCGGCAAGCTCACGCAGGTAGCGTTCAGCAATTTCCTGGCGACGCCTGTTAGCCTCTTTCAGCTTGCCTAACTGCACCAGCGCCAGCGCGGCGTTGATGTCCGCCAGATTGTATTTATAGCCCGGCGCGATCACTTCCGCCTGCGGCGCGCGGCCGTGCGTCTGGCGGTCATAGGCATCTACGCCCAGGCCATGGAATTTCAGGCTGCGGATCCGCTGTGCCAGCTGGGCATTATCCGTGACGACTAAGCCGCCTTCCGCGCAGGTCATATTTTTAATGGCGTGGAAGGAAAAAATCGCCGTTCCTTTCCAGCCCACATGGTGGTTCTTGTAGTACGTTCCGGCTACGTGGGCAGCATCTTCAATAACCGGAATACCGTGACGTTCACCAATGGCATGAATAGCGTCGATGTCACACGGCGCGCCGGCATAATGCACGGGAATAATGGCTTTGGTACGCGGGGTAATGGCGGCTTCAACGGCTTCTGGCGTCACCATTAATGTGTCTTTGTCCACATCAATCATGACCGGTGTGGCACCCAGCAACACGATCATATTCAGCGTGGAGACCCAGGTCTGGGAAGGGGTAATGACTTCATCACCCGGGCCAATATCCAGCGCCATCAGCGTGACGTGCATTCCTGCGGTGGCTGAACAGACGGCAATCGCATGCTGATTCCCGGTAAGTTGACAGAATGCCTCTTCGAGTTCCTGATTCTTAGGCCCAGTGGTGATCCAGCCCGACATCAAAACGTCCTGAAGCGCCGCAATTTCCTCAGCGCCCATCGACGGTCGCGAAAAAGGCAGAAAATCACTCATTATTAATTTCCTTGTAATAAAAACGGCATGTTTTTGATATTAACCAAATGCCAGCCCGTTTATTTCAACGAACCATAAACTTATATCAAAGTAGCTCTCTTTCCTTAGGGAAAAATTAAGACAACGTTTGCATCGTTATAAGACAACTAGCAGGCATTTGAAAAACAACAAGTTAAATTAATATTAAATATTTTTAATGTGATCTTCCGCAACATTTTGAAATGGATTCATTTAAACCAATCATCAACAAACAAAAAAAATCCCGGCCATTTCAAAATAATATGAAATAGCCGGGAACTTTTCTTTTTAGTTAATTGTCGCGCTTATTTTAAGTTATCTGGGAAGTTTTTTGGTAACTCACTGGCTGCGCAGGCGATGACGCTTTCATTATTTGCACCGCAGTCGCGTACAAAGGTGATCGTGGCAAATTCATCAATCACTTCAGTTGGATACGCCGGGCCCGCATCGCGATAGCTGTTCATCAGCGGAATATGGTCATTCTGGAAGCAAACGGTTTTTTCCGGGTTGTTCATGATCCAGCGTGGGAAGAAGATGGTGCCGTGGAACAGTTTGTCGCCCAGGTTCACGATCAGGCTGACGTCGGTACCGGTTGGCTCGGTCCAGGAAATTTTATAGATGCTCTCCCCAACCCGTACGATGTAAGCCTGCTGATCTTTCACCCAACGGTTGGCCACCAGACCGCTGTGAATACGGTAATCAAGCGTGGTCTCGTTTTTTACATAAATCTCGTAGTTCCAGCCGTTATCGTAGGTATATACAAGATGTTTACCAACGAAGCCGCTTAAGTCGTGTTTGTCGAAGTTGCTCATAATGTGTCTCCTTTGTTTTGATGAGAGGATCTTACCCCTTCAAAAAATGAATGAATAACGCTATGTTTTAATCAAATTCATCCAAATTTTAGATAAATTATGCATAAGACGACGCTGGAACAATGGTCTTTACTGGAAAGGGTAGTGGAAGCGGGCAGCTTTGCCAAAGCAGCGGAGGAGACCCACCGCAGCCAGTCCTCGGTGAGCTATAACCTGTCGCTGCTGCAGGAGCGGCTGGGCGTAGCGCTCCTGGTTCCGGAGGGGCGACGGGCGGTGTTAACCCCTGCCGGAGAACTTCTGCTTAACCAGGTTAAACCGCTGCTGAAAGCGTTTTCGTATGTTGAGACGCGCGCAGCGACCCTTCGCAACGGGATGCGCACGCGGTTGGATCTGGTGGTGGACTCCATTTTCCCGCGCCGCCGCCTGTTCGCTATTCTTCGTCAGTTCCAGCAGCAGTATCCGCAGACTCAGATACGTCTGACCGAGGTGCTGGAAAATACCCGAGCCGATGCCATTAACGACGAAGCCGATGTGATGGTCTTAACCCGTCGCCAGGACATTACCGGGCTCGGCGAATGGCTGATGAATATCGACTTTGTTGCCGTGGCCCATTCCCGGCATCCCCTGTTTCACCTCGATGCGCCGCTAAATGATGAGATGCTTCGCCCGTGGCCGCTTATCCAGATTGCGGACAGCCAGCCCGCCGCGCGTGCTGCAGGCGAGTCCTGGACCTTCTCCACCATCGATGCCGCCATAGAGGCCGTCGTCTCTCAGGTCGGCTACGGCTGGCTGCCAGAGGAACGCATCCAGACCCAGCTGGATCAGGGCGTACTGAAACGCCTGCCGCTGAGTCACGGTGCACGCAGAGCAACGCCGCTACACCTGATTGTAAAGCGCTCCCTCGCCCCGCTTGATGAGCAGGTTGAGACGCTGTTGCGCCTTTTTAGCCAGGAGCCGTCATCCTCACCTGCTACGCTTTAAGGTTCGAACGTCAAAACGATAAGGAGCAGATGATGAAAATCGACTTTGCGGGGAAAGTAGCGCTGGTGACCGCCTCAACCGGCGGGATCGGATTTGCCATTGCCAGAGGTCTGGCAGAAAGCGGTGCGGAGGTGATCGTCAATGGCCGGAGCACGGAATCGGTGAATAAAGGCATTCAGCAGCTCCAGCAGGTAGTGCCGGGCGTACAGGTGCGTGCCGCGATTGCCGATCTCAGCACGGCGGAAGGGGTCGAGTCGCTTCTGAAGGTAGCGAATAACGTCGATATCCTGGTTAACAACGCCGGGATTTACGGTCCGCAGGATTTCTATTCCACCGACGATGAAACCTGGGAGCGTTACTGGCAGACCAACGTGATGTCCGGCGTGCGTCTGTCCCGCGCTCTGCTGCCGGGCATGGTACAGAAAGGCTGGGGACGCGTGGTGTTTATCTCTTCCGAGTCGGCCTGCAATATTCCGGCGGATATGATCCACTACGGCGTGACCAAAACGGCGCAGCTCTCACTGGCGCGCGGGCTGGCGAAGTTCGTGGCGGGGAGCGGCGTGACGGTCAACAGCGTGCTGCCGGGCCCGACGATGTCAGACGGTTTCGCAGAGATGATGAAAGATGAAATCGAAAAAACCGGCAAATCGCTGGAGCAGCTGGCGAAAGAGTTTGTGATGGCCAACCGCCCCAGCTCGGTTATCCAGCGCGCGGCCACGGTTGAAGAGGTGGCCAACATGGTGATTTATGTCTGTTCGCCCCAGGCCTCCGCCACCTCAGGCGCGGCGCTTCGCGTCGATGGTGGCGTCGTGGATGACATCATCTGATGCTGTCAGGCCGCACTGCCTGCGACCCGACGGGCGGTAATATAATGTGCTTGCCAGTAATCATCCGTCAGGGTTGAAACCGTTACGCCCTGGCTGCTTGAGGCATGAATAAACTGGCTATCGCCAATATAAACACCAACGTGCTTGCGGTTCGGACCCGTCTGGAAGAATACCAGGTCTCCGGGCCTCAGGCGGTATTGTGCCACCTGCACGCCGCGATGGATTTGCTCGCGCGTCGTGCGCGGTAAAGTAAGGTGTGCCGCTTCGCTGAACAGGTGCTGCATCAGCGCGGAACAATCCACCCCGCGATGCGTGGTTCCGCCCCACTGGTACTGGGTGCCTTTCCACTTCTGGTATTGATCGAGAATACGCGAGCGCAGTGGGCCTGCTTCCTGATGCACCAGCGCAGATTTCGCCGGCGAAACTGCCAGTTCACTGTTCATCGATAACATCGACGCTGGAAGTTGAAAACTCATTGCAGAAAACGAAGCAAAACTTAACGTGAGGATTGAAATAAGCGATCTAAGAGTCATATCAAGAAAGAAGTAGTGAGTGAGTTTTTCCTTACCTGTGGGGCCCAATGGTTCCCCGAAATATCTTGCGATGTGGCGATAATATAGGCAGTTCATTTTTTCACCAATCCTTATCGAGGCCAAAAATGGACTCACTTTGCGATCGCAAGATCGAGAAAAAAAGAGTGGTGATATAAAGACTGTCCAGCTAAAGCAGGTAAACTGATCCGCAGAATGTGTATTTCAGCTAAGACGTATTTATGACCAATATGATTGCCGACGAGACGGTGGCAAAGTCCAACGTGCTCTCTGTCTTTGACTTTGACGGGACATTAACGCACCACGACAGCTTTATCCCTTTCCTGCGTTTTGCCTTCGGTAAACGCTACTTCGCGGGCCGTCTGGTGCGCATGGCGCTGCCCACGCTCCACTGCGTGCGTCGCAAGCTGACGCGCGATGAGCTGAAGGAAGTGCTGATTAAAACGTTCCTGACGGGCGTGGATGAACACTGGCTGCGCCAGCAGGCGGAAGCCTTTTGCGAAAAATACTGGAACAAGCTGATGCGCCCCGAAGGGGTTCTGGCGGTAGCGGCTGAGGTGAATTCCGGTGCGGAAGTGACCATCTGTTCCGCGTCCCCGGCGCTGGTGCTCCAGCCGTGGGCTGACAAACTGGGCATTAAGCTGATTGGCACGCAGCTGGAAGTGAAAGACGGCAAGCTGACGGGGCGCATCACGGGCAATAACTGCCGCTGCGCCCAGAAGGTGGCAAGGCTGGAAAAAGTGTATGGCGATCTGAACGCCTATCACCTGCGCGCCTGGGGAGACACCCGCGGCGACCACGAGCTGCTGGCGGCGGCGCAGGATCCGCACTGGCGGCACTTCCATCACCCGCGCAAGCGCCGGAATTCACCGATTAAGGGTTAGGTGCGGTCTGTGCCCTCACCCCGGCCCTCTCCCACAGGGAGAGGGAGAAAAGCGGTACATCAGGCCTCACGTTTTCCCGGGAACACCACGCTCGCAATAATCCCCAGCGCCAGCACGCCTAATACCACAAACAGGCTGGCCGTAGCGCCAATGCTGTAACCGTGGTGCCAGAAGTGATCGGTGGCATTTAACCCCAGCTTGAACGCCACGAAGAACAGCAGCAGCACCACGGCTTTCTCGAGGTGCACCAGATACTGCTTCAGCGCTTCCAGCACGAAGTAAAGCGTACGCAGGCCGAGAATGGCGAACATCATGGCGCTGTAGATAATCAGCGGTTCACGGCTCACGGCAATAATGGCCGGCACGGAGTCAAACGCGAACATCACGTCAGAGAGCTCGACGACGGCCACGCAAAGCAACAGCGGCGTCGCATAGCGCTTCGCCTTTTTCACGCGGCCGACCATCACGTCCTGGTTTTCCGGCTTTTCCAGCTCCGCATCAACCTCTTTCTGCGTCAGAATAAAGGCATTGCTGCTGATTTTCGGCCAGACAGGATAGAAGCGTTTCACCAGGCGATAGGCGAGATGACCCGAGTAATCTTCCACTTCGTCACTCTCTTCATTGCGCCTGAGCATCATCACCGCCGTCCAGCCGACAACCAGCGCGAAGATCACCTCAACGTACGGCCCCAGGCTTAGCAGGCTGGTGCCGATAGCCACAAAGATACCGCGGAAGACAATCGCCCCCAGCACGCCCCAGTAGAGCACGCGGTGACGGTACTTATCCGGCACGCCGAACCAGGCGAAGATCGCCATCATCACGAACAGGTTATCGACGGAGAGCACCTCTTCCAGCGCATAGCCGGTGAGGAAAAGGCTCGCCATCTCGGCGCCGTGGTGAACATACAGGAATCCGGCGAAGGCCATCGCCATCATGACCCAGAAAATGGACCACATCGCCGCGCTTTTCAGCGAGACAGGTTTATCGTGACGGTGCATAAAGAGGTCGATAAACATCGCCCCAACGGCCATCACCACAAAGACAACAACGGTTTCCGTCGGGAAACCGAGATGAGCAGCAGACATACAAAAACACCATACAAACTGACATAAGCCAGTAACAGAAAAGGATGGTTACTTTAGCACACCCTTTGTCTAGCCGCTCATGCCCCGCAAACGCTGCAGCACCGCCACCAGCACCGCGACAGACCAGCCCACCATCAACGCGCCCACCAGCCCTTCCACTCCGCCGATGAGCCGCCAGTGCTGGGGTAACGTGACGTCGCCGTATCCCACGGTGGCGTAGCTGACCAGTGAAAAATAGAAGCTGGTGTTCCAGTCATTAAACGCGTCGATGACAAAATAAAACGCAGCAAACAGTCCGGCCTCAAGGAGGTGGGCGAAGATCATGGAGATCACGATACCGACGTTGCGTAACACGATGCGTACCGCAGAATCGACATCTAGTTTGATGAATTTTAAAACGCCAAACATCCACAGCGAATGGATCACCACGGTTAGGGTAAGCAAAATAATAATACTGAGTAGCTGCATGATGCGTGCTCGACCAAAGGGAATATGGCCCCGCTAGCGCGGCGGGGCATCTGGTCGAAGCTTAGTAGAAGGGAGATGAAAAGTTGGTGCAATAATTGCGTTACGTGATTATTTCTTTGCCAGCGCGTCCTGCTTGCGGCTGTTCAGCAGCCGTAAGCGATATCCGCAGCGCACTATCTGTGAGTCACCTCTTATTTACATCATTTAAACCTTCCATTAACTGGATAAAAAGAACGCGCCGTCGCTATAGTGGTTTTGTTTAATAAAACTAAGTTGTACCTAATAAAACAAAGAACAAACCCTGCGAGGACACAATGACAGAACATTTACGTAACGGCGCTACCGCCACCGAGGACATAGAAAGAGAGACGATGCGGAAGGTGATCTGGCGTATTCTCCCGTTTCTGATTGTCAGTTACCTGGTCTCCATTATCGATCGCGGGAATATCGGCATGGCTTCGCTGCAGATGAATGAGGACCTTGGCCTCAGCAAAGCGGCGTTTGGCTTCGCCAGCAGTCTTTATTTCGTGGCCTATTTTTTGTTTGAAGTACCCAGCAACCTGGCCATGCAGAAAGTCGGCGCCCGGCTGTGGATCCCGCGCATTATGATCAGCTGGGGCATCGTCTCCATGTGTATGTCCCTGGTGCAGAACACCACGTCGCTCTATATCGTCCGTTTTCTTCTCGGTGCTGCAGAGGCGGGCTTCTTCCCGGGCGTCGTGCTGTATCTGACCTGGTGGATCCCGTCCCGCTACCGCGCACGCATTATTGCGTCCTTTATGGTCGCCATCCCGCTCGCTAACTTTATCGGCTCCCCGCTTTCCGGGTTGATACTGTCGCTGGATGGCTGGCTGGGTCTTCGGGGCTGGCATCTGCTGTTCATTATTGAAGGATTGCCGGCGGTGCTGCTGGGTATTGCAGCCTGGTTTATTCTCCGGGATCGCCCTCATCAGGCGAGCTGGCTTAGCAGAGAACAGAAACAATGGCTGGAAACCACGCTGGAAACCGAGCGTAGCCAGCAAAAGAACATTGGACACCAGACCACGTGGCAGTTGCTGAAGCATCGTCAGATCTGGCTGATGGCGCTGATTTACGCGGGTGCATCGTCCGCGGGCACCACCATCAGCGTCTGGTCTCCTCAACTGCTGAAATCCTTCCATCTCGATAATCTTGAGACAGGTCTGCTTAACGCTATTCCTTACGGTCTGGCATCTGTTCTCATGATTGTATGGGGACGGAATTCCGATCGCACCAACGAACGCCGCTGGCATACCGCACTAACGCTATTCATGATTGCCGCAGGCGTGTTCGCCGCCTTTGTAAGCGTCTCGCTGTCTGCCACGATCGTTATCCTCAGCATTATGCTGATAGGCGCTTATTCAATGAAAGGGCCTTTCTGGGCGCTGGCGTCCGGTTGGATGAGCAGTACCTCAGCTGCGGCGGGACTCGCCGCGATTGGCGCCATCGCAAACCTGATAGGCGGGGCGGTGATGGTAAACGCGTACGGCATTATCAATGAGCGGACGGGTAGCTACACGCTGGCTATGCTTCCGCTGGCCGCGCTGTGCGTGGCCGGGGGTATCGCAGTGCTCATTATGGGCCGACAGGCCCGCAGCGCTGGGCTACACGAAAAACAGGTCACGCATTAGTGATGACAGAAGCGGGACACGTGTCCCGCTTCTGCCTTTAAAGATTTTCTTCCGCCGCGTCGCTCGTTTCACCAAAGAACTGCTGACAGAAGAGCTTACTGGCTCCCATTTTCTGCGACAGGCGGCTGGCCGCCGCCTTCATCAACTGGCCTATCTCCTTCTCACGGCGATCTTCCGTCAACCGTGAAATGGGGCCGGTCAGGGCTAATGCCGCAACCAGCTTGTCGTGAACGCCGAAGACGGGCATCGCAAACGCAGCGGTGTGGGGATCGCGTGCGCCTGACGTGTAGAAAGGGAGTTCAGCTTCTCCCTCCGGCAGGCTCTCATTGAGCCCCCAATGGCGTAATACCTTACTGATGGCCGAATTATCGAGCGGGAACTGGCTGCCGGGAAGATTGCTGTGTCGCAGGCCATGCGACGCTTCAGCGCGAAACAGGCAAAGGCGCTGCCCGCCCTCCAGCACATACCAGCTGGCACTCTCCTGAGACGCCAGGGATAGCGCCTGAAGCTCGGGCTGAACCACCCGGGAAAGATGGAAAGATTGTTCATACAGCTTGCCGAGGTAAAGCAGACGTGGGCCCAGCGCATAATTGCCGTCTTCATGCCTGACGACGTAATTCATCCGTTCAAGAGAATTCATCAAGCGGTAAACCGTGGTTTTGTGATAACCCGACAGCTGTGCCAGCGCGGTCAGCGTCAGGCTCTCATCCCCAGGACGGAAGCAATCCAGTAAAGCCAGCGCTTTTTCAACCGCTACAACGCCTTCATTCCCCATCATTATCTCCTTGTTAGCCCGGCAGTGAGTGTACCTCAAATTTTGTGAGTCACTTCGTGTTTACATCACAAACGCCACCTCGGGTCTGGCTAAAAGGAAAGCAACACCGCTATAGTTGTTTTGTTCTGTACACCTGCATTGTACTAAGTAAAACAATATGGAGGCATTTATGTCCGTTACTGAAAAAAAACCGATTAATCGCCATTTCGAGCGCGTTTCTGCCGAGGACGTTCGTCGGGCTGCCGAGTATCAGGCAGCTATTCTGGCCGACGTGGCCGGTCGCCGCGGTACGCTTCATGGCCGCATCAAACCGCTGGCCCCACACATGTCGGTTGCGGGTCCAGCCATCACCGTTGAAGTCCGTCCGGGTGATAATCTGGCGATTCATGCCGCGATGGCGGTGGCGCAGCCCGGCGATGTCCTGATCGTCGATGGCCAAGGCGACCTGAGCTGCGCGCTGCTTGGCGAAATCATGGCCACTCAGGCTCAGGCGAGCGGCATTGCGGGCATCATTATTGACGGCGCTGTACGTGACGCCGATTCCCTGAGCAAAGGTCACTATCCCGTCTTTTCTGCCGGCCTGAATCCCTGCGGCCCGACAAAGTTAATTTCTGGCCGGGTTAATCATCCCATTTCAGTCGCCGGGGCGACGGTTCAGGCCGGGGATCTGGTTGTCGCGGATATCGACGGCGTGGTCGTCATCCCGCGCGATGAGGTTCAGGAGGTTATCGCTCTGGCAAAAGAAAAGCTGGAGATGGAGACCCGGCGTCTTGCCGCCATCCGTGAAGGCGATTTACGTCCACACTGGCTTGATGACGCGCTTCGTAAGGCAGGTATGCTGACCGACGGGGAGACGCTGTGATGGGAGGCAAAGACGTAGTTCTGGTTACCGGAAGCGACCTGGCCGAGCAGGCCATGGTGATGTTGCAGGGCTTTGAGGTGGTGTTTGCGGGCCGCCAGCCGACAGAAGATGACCTGATCGCGCTGTGTGAACGACACAATCCCGTGGCGATTCTGGTTCGTTACGGCCGGATCACCGCGAAAGTCATGGATGCCGCCCCGGCTCTGCAGGTTATTTCCAAGCACGGAAGCGGAATCGATGTGATAGACCAAGAGGCAGCGGCCGAGCGCAATATCGCCGTCCGCGCTGCGCCAGGCGCAAACGCAGCGGCAGTGGCTGAACATACCTGGGCGCTGATCCTCGCCTGCGCAAAGTCCGTGGTGCCTCTGGACAAGCGGCTGCGAGACGGGCACTGGGATAAGGCGACGCATAAATCCATTGAACTGGAGGGATTAACGCTGGGGCTAATCGGGTTGGGTGCTATCGGCTCGCGCGTGGCAAATATTGGTCACGCTTTCGGCATGAAGGTGCTGGCTTACGATCCCTATGCTAAGTCCATGCCTGCCCTGTGCGAACGCGCAGAGACGCTGACCGGACTGCTTTCCCGTTCCGATGTCATCTCTTTGCACTGTCCGCTGACCGATGAGAATCGGGGGATGATCGATAGCGAGACGCTCGCACACTGCAAGCGGAACGCCATTCTGGTCAATACGGCACGCGGCGGACTGATCCACAGTGAATCGTTACTGGCAGCGCTCCGGGATGGCACGCTGCACAGCGCAGCGCTGGACAGCTTTCCCCACGAGCCGCTGACGGCGCCGCACCTCTGGCAGTCCGTAGAAAACGTGGTCATTTCACCGCATATTGGCGGCGTTACCGCAGCGTCATATATCAGGATGGGGACCGTGGCCGCGAGCAATATTCTGGCCGTGACGGACGTCACCACCGTCAGCTCGTAAAGCCAACCGCGACGAGTGGCAGTGCTCTTATGTCACTTGTCTTCTGCCAGCGCCTGCGCGCAGGCCCAGGCACTTGCCCATGCCCACTGGAAGTTATACCCGCCGAGCCAGCCGGTCACATCCATCACTTCGCCAATAAAATAGAGCCCCGGCACGTTGCGCGCTTCCATGGTGCGGGACGAGAGCTCATTCGTATCGACCCCGCCCAGCGTGACCTCTGCCGTACGGTAGCCTTCGGTGCCGTTTGGCTGAACGCGCCAGTTTGTCAGGGTTTCCACCAGCACCTCCTGCTCGCGGCTGTTAAGCTGCTTCAGCGACACGTCGGGGATCTGCCCCAGCGCCTGCAAACATTCCACCAGACGTTTTGGCAGCTGCATTGCCAGGGTGTTTTTCAGGCTTTGATTCGGGTGCGCGGTACGCTGCTCGTTAAGGAACGCGTCGGGATCGCAGTCCGGGAGCAGGTTAACCGTGACGAATTCTCCCGGCTGCCAGTAGCTGGAGATTTGCAGTACCGCCGGGCCGGAGAGGCCGCGATGGGTAAAGAGCAGATTTTCACGGAACACCGTGCCGTCTTCGGCGGTAATGACGGAGGGAACGGACACGCCAGACAGCGTCTGAAGCTGTTCCAGAAGCGGTTTATGCAGCGTAAACGGCACCAGCCCGGCGCGCGTGGGCAAGACTTTCAGGCCAAACTGTTCGGCAATCTTATAGCCGAACGGGGAAGCGCCCAGCCCCGGCATGGACAGGCCGCCGCTGGCGATCACCAGGCTGTCCGCGCTGACGGTTTCACCGTTCAGCTGCAGCGTGTAGCCCTGGTCGTCGCGGGCGACCTCCAGCACTTCCGTGCGCAGGCGCATGACGACGCCGCCCTTCTCGCACTCGGTTACCAGCATATCGACAATCTGCTGCGCGGAGTCGTCGCAGAAAAGCTGTCCCAGCGTCTTTTCATGCCACGCGATGCCGTGCTTACCCACGAGATCGATAAAATCCCATTGGGTGTAGCGCGCGAGCGCAGATTTACAAAAATGACGGTTTTGGCTCAAATAGGCTGCGGGTTCAACATACAGATTAGTAAAGTTGCAGCGCCCGCCGCCGGACATCAGGATCTTACGGCCGGGCTTTTTACCGTTATCCAGCAGCAGCACGCGACGACCCGCCTGTCCGGCCATTGCCGCACAAAACATACCCGCCGCACCGGCGCCAATTACCACGGCATCAAACCTTTCCACGTCAAAACCCTCTTTGTTAACTGCCGCGGATTGTAAAGTTTCCTCTGTGGTCACACCAGCGTAAAAAGATATTACAAAGCCATTCCATTGAAATTTAAAGAATATCCTTTCTGGTGCTTTTCTCAAATCAGGTGGTATGTCAAAAAAAGTCTATATTTCACTTTGCCCGCCGCGCATTTGTCCTGGATAATGCGCCGCGTTCATGTCCTCAAAATGGCGTAACGTCCTATGCTACATTTGTTTGCCGGCCTGGATTTACATACCGGGCTTTTATTATTGCTTGCTCTGGTTTTTGTACTGTTTTACGAAGCGATCAACGGCTTCCACGACACTGCAAACGCAGTAGCGACGGTTATCTACACTCGCGCAATGCGATCGCAACTTGCGGTTGTCATGGCGGCGGTATTTAACTTTTTTGGTGTCCTCCTGGGCGGACTGAGCGTTGCGTATGCCATTGTGCATATGCTGCCAACGGATCTGCTGCTTAACGTTAGTTCTGGCCATGGCCTCGCTATGGTGTTCTCAATGCTGCTTGCTGCAATTATCTGGAACCTCGGTACCTGGTATTTTGGCCTGCCTGCATCCAGCTCTCACACCCTTATCGGCGCGATTATCGGTATCGGGCTAACCAACGCCCTGATGACCGGGACATCGGTTGTTGATGCGCTGAACCTGCCTAAAGTATTGGGCATTTTCGGCTCGCTCATCATCTCCCCTATCGTGGGTCTGGTGGTGGCGGGCGGGTTGATTTTTATCCTGCGTCGCTACTGGAGCAACACGAAAAAACGTGCGCGTATCCACCTGACGCCAGCAGAACGTGAGAAGAAAGACGGCAAGAAAAAGCCGCCGTTCTGGACACGTATCGCCCTGATCATTTCCGCTATCGGCGTGGCCTTCTCTCACGGCGCGAACGACGGGCAGAAAGGCATTGGTCTGGTGATGCTGGTTCTGATCGGCGTCGCACCTGCAGGCTTCGTGGTCAACATGAACGCCTCCGGCTACGAAATCACCCGTACCCGTGATGCGGTCAACAACGTTGAAACCTATTTCCAGCAACATCCTGACCTGCTGAAAAAAGCGACCGGCGTTGATCAGTTGATCCCATCTCCGGAAGCAGGTGCGACTACCGCACCCGGTGAGTTCCACTGCCATCCGGCTAATGCGATTAACGCGCTGGAACGTGCCAAAGCCATGCTGGGCGATATCGAAAGCTATGACAAACTGGCCGTTGAACAGCGTGGTCAGCTGCGTCGTATCATGCTCTGCATCTCTGACGTAACCGATAAAGTCGCGAAGCTGCCAGAGGTGAATGGTGACGACAAACGTCTGCTGAAGAAACTGAAAGGCGATATGCTCAATACCATCGAGTACGCGCCAATCTGGATCATCATGGCCGTCGCGCTGGCGCTCGGTATCGGTACGATGATTGGCTGGCGTCGTGTGGCGACCACCATCGGCGAGAAGATCGGTAAGAAAGGCATGACCTATGCGCAGGGTATGTCCGCGCAGATGACGGCGGCAGTGTCTATCGGTCTGGCGAGCTACACCGGTATGCCGGTATCCACTACCCACGTACTTTCTTCGTCCGTGGCAGGTACCATGATTGTTGACGGTGGCGGTCTGCAGCGCAAAACCGTGACCAACATTCTGATGGCCTGGGTGTTCACCCTTCCGGCCTCTATCCTGCTGTCTGGCGGTTTGTACTGGATTTCGCTGAAGCTGATTTAATCGGTTGAAGGCGACAAAAAAGCGGGTCAGGAAACTGACCCGCTTTTTTTATGCTCAGTGCCAAATCATCAATGCAATCATACTGACTACGACCAGCCCGCACAGGGCGCTGGTCAAAATGAACTGACGACGCAGGCGCTCGCAGCGACGAATAAACTCTTCATCGTGATGATCGCGGTAGCGCTGGTAATAGATGTATCCCACCAGACGCATCTGCTTGCTGGGCTGTCCATGCGAGGTGAAGAACCCTCCACCGTCCACATACTGATAAAGCAACGGATCGCAACCACGAAGTACTACTAACAGCGCACGTAACGATGAGAAGTAGCGCGCCATATTCACTATGCAAACCACGCATAACGCCCAAAACAATGCGACGGTGCTAATCATACATCCTCCCCGGCGTACGCCCACGAAGCAAGGCTCCTGAGCTACCGCACCCCAATGCCCTGACAGACAGTTCAGTGAAAGAATGACCAAAAGTCGATCCGGTTCGCGTTTTAATATCCGAACGGTTCATTTAATAGTGTAGGAGATCCGTTAATTTTTTTGCCACAAGGTTAATCGTTATCAACACCAAAGCTTGAAAAATATGTTTAACTGGGCCGTAATGAAAGTATCAGACGACGGCATTCTCATTTAGTCATCGATAACTTAAGGAAGGAGTAACACTATGGCTTACAAACACATTCTCATCGCGGTTGACCTCTCTCCGGAGAGTAAAGTGCTGGTTGATAAAGCGGTATCCATGGCACGTCCCTACAACGCGAAAGTTTCCCTGATTCACGTTGACGTGAATTACTCCGACCTCTACACCGGTCTGATCGACGTGAATCTTGGCGATATGCAAAAACGCATCTCCGAAGAGACTCACCATGCCCTGAGCGAACTCTCCACCAACGCGGGCTATCCGATTACCGAAACCCTGAGCGGCAGCGGCGATCTGGGCCAGGTGCTGGTCGATGCGATCAAGAAATACGATATGGACCTGGTGGTTTGCGGTCACCATCAGGACTTCTGGAGCAAGCTGATGTCTTCAGCGCGCCAGCTGATTAACACCGTTCACGTGGATATGCTGATCGTTCCACTGCGTGATGAAGAAGACGAGTAAGTGCATTAAATCACCCTCACCCTAACCCTCTCCCAAAGGAAGAGGGGATAGATCGAGTACATAGGCCGGGTAAGGCGAAGCCGCCACCCGGCTTTTTTATTCCGGCGTACCCGGATAAATATCAAACCGGTGCCCTTTCGTGGTCACCGCGTTAGTGGTCGCAACGTCCGCCAGCGGCGGTGCATAGTCAGGACGCTTCACCACCACCCTCTTCGTCGCTAGCTGGCGAGCGGGCTCCAGCAGCCCATCCGCGTCCAGATCCGGCCCCACCAGCGACTGAAATACCCGCATCTCTTTCTTCACCAGCGCGCTTTTCTGCTTATGTGGAAACATGGGGTCAAGATAGACCACCTGCGGACGGGGGGTGATATCGGTCAGCGCCGTCAGGCTGGAGGCGTGGATCAGCTGCAAACGTTCCTGCAGCCAGGGGCCGATTTCCGGGTCCGCGTAGCCTCGCGCCAGCCCGTCGTCGAGCAGGGCCGCCACCACCGGATTACGTTCCAGCATCCGCACCCGACAGCCGACAGACGCCAGCACAAACGCATCGCGCCCCAGCCCCGCCGTAGCATCGACCACGTCCGGCAGATAGCTTCCTTTAATGCCGACCGCTTTAGCCACCGCTTCGCCGCGACCGCCGCCGAACTTGCGCCGGTGCGCCATCGCGCCGCCGACAAAGTCGACGAAAATCCCGCCGAGCTTCGGTTCGTCGCGCTTGCGTAATTCGAGATGTTCCGGCGTCATCACCAGTGCCATCAGGTTTTCTTCATCGTGCTCCAGCCCCCAGCGGGCCGCCAGAACAGATAAGGCGCCGTCTCCGGCGCCTGTTTCATCCACTAAGCAGATCTTCACGTAACAATCAGCCTTTGATCCCGTAATGCTCAAGCATCGCATCCAGCTGCGGCTCGCGGCCACGGAAGCGTTTGAACAGCACCATTGGCTCTTCAGACCCGCCGCGGGTCAGGATGTTATCGAGGAAAGACTGGCCGGTTTCGCGGTTGAAGATCCCCTCTTCTTCGAAGCGAGAGAAGGCATCCGCCGCCAGCACGTCGGCCCACAGGTAGCTGTAGTAACCCGCCGCGTAGCCGCCTGCAAAAATATGGCTGAAGGCGTGCGGGAAGCGGCCCCAGGTTGGCCCAGGAATAACGGCAACCTGCTTTTTAATCTCGGCCAGGGTTTCAAGGATTTTCGCGCCCTGCTCCGGACTAAACTCGGCGTGCAGGCGGAAGTCGAACAGGCCGAACTCCAGCTGACGCAGGATGAACATCGCCGCCTGGTAGTTTTTCGCCGCCAGCATTTTATCCAGTAGTTCCTTCGGCAGCGGCTCGCCGGTCTCATAGTGACCGGAGATAAACGCCAGCGCGTCCGGCTCCCAGCACCAGTTTTCCATAAACTGGCTTGGCAGCTCGACAGCATCCCACGGCACGCCGCTGATACCGGCCACGCCTGCGGTTTCGATGCGGGTCAGCATGTGGTGCAGACCGTGACCGAACTCGTGGAACAGGGTAATCACTTCGTCGTGGGTGAACAGCGCCGGTTTGCCGCTTACCGGACGGTTGAAGTTACAGGTCAGGTAGGCGACCGGCTTCTGCAGAGAACCGTCGGCTTTACGCATCTGGCCCACGCAGTCGTCCATCCACGCCCCGCCGCGCTTGTTCTCACGCGCGTAGAGATCGAGGTAGAAGCTGCCGCGCAGTTCGTTTTTCTCGTCATACAGCTCGAAGAAGCGCACGTCCGAGTGCCAGACGTCGATATCGGTACGCTCTTTGGCGGTGATGCCATAGATGCGTTTTACCACTTCGAACAGGCCGTTTACGGCTTTGTTTTCCGGGAAGTACGGGCGCAGCTGCTCGTCGCTAATGCTGTAGAGGTGCTGCTTCTGTTTTTCGCTGTAGTACGCGATATCCCACGGCTGCAGCTCGTCCACGCCGAACTCCGCTTTCGCGAAGGCGCGCAGCTGGGCCAGCTCTTTCTCACCCTGCGGACGGGCGCGTTTCGCCAGATCCGTCAGGAAGTCGAGCACCTGCTGCGGGTTTTCCGCCATTTTGGTGGCGAGGGATTTATCGGCGTAGTTTTCGAAGCCCAGCAGCTGCGCCAGCTCGTGACGCAGGGCGAGGATCTCCGCCATTACCGGGCTGTTGTCCCACTTACCGGCGTTCGGCCCCTGATCGGAGGCGCGGGTGCTGTACGCGCGGTACATCTCTTCGCGCAGGGCCTGGTTGTCGCAGTAGGTCATCACCGGCAGATAGCTCGGGATATCCAGCGTCAACAGGAAGCCTTCCTGCTCTTTCGCCTCGGCCTGGGCTTTTGCCGCCGCCAGCGCGCTTTCCGGCATACCCGCAAGCTCCGCTTCGTCGGTAATCAGCTTCGTCCAGCCCATTGTGGCGTCGAGTACGTTGTTGCTGTACTGGTTGCCCAGCTCGGACAGACGCGCGGCGATTTCACCGTAGCGGGTCTGTTTCTCTTTTGGCAGGCCAATCCCGGACAGCTCAAAATCACGCAGGGCGTTATCGACCGATTTTTTCTGCGCCGTGTTCAGTTCGGCATAATGGTCGCCATCGCGCAGGTCGCGGTAGGCTTTGTACAGCCCTTCGTGCTGCCCAACCCAGGTGCTGTACTCCGAGAGCAGCGGCAGGGTTTGCTCGTAGGCTTCGCGCAGTTCCGGGCTGTTTTTTACCGAGTTCAGGTGGCTCACCGGGGAGAAGATACGCCCCAGCACGTCGTCCACTTCGGCCAGCGGCTGACACAGATTTTCCCAGGTGTACGGCGCGCCCTGCGCTACCACGCTTTCTACCGCCGCGCGGCAGTTGTCCAGCGATTGCGTAACGGCTGGAACCACATGCTCGGGGAGGATTTTAGAAAACGGCGGCAACGAAAAAGGCGTCAGTAATGGATTGGTCATAAACGCTGTCCTGTTGAAATAGGTGAATGAAGCGCGCATCCGGCGCTGTGCATATGCGATCTAGAATGGGGTTAAGTGTAGAGGATTTCAATGCCGGACGTTGCGCTTTCGCGGCCGTGGAAACTTTTCTGTATACTGTGGCGATACGCTCTATTTTTGCCCGATGGCGCTAAGCTATCGGGCCTACGTTTACTACCTGGAACACATTCATCCATGCTCAGTTATCGCCACAGCTTCCACGCAGGCAACCACGCCGACGTCCTTAAACACACCGTTCAGAGCCTGATCATCGAATCGCTCAAAGAGAAAGAGAAGCCGTTTCTCTATCTGGACACGCACGCGGGCGCGGGCCGTTATCAGCTGAGCGGAGAGCATGCCGAGCGTACCGGTGAATATCTGGAAGGGATTGCCCGCATCTGGCAGAAGGACGACCTGCCTGCCGAGCTGGAGCCGTACATCGGCGTGGTGAACCACTTCAACCGCAACGGCCAGCTGCGCTACTACCCGGGCTCACCGCTGATTGCACGCCAGCTGCTGCGCGAGCAGGACAGCCTCCAGCTGACCGAGCTGCATCCGAGCGACTTCCCGCTGCTACGTTCTGAATTCCAGAAAGACAGCCGCGCCCGCGTGGAAAAAGCCGACGGTTACCAGCAGCTGAAAGCCAAGCTGCCGCCGGTTTCCCGTCGCGGCCTGGTGCTGATCGACCCGCCGTACGAAATTAAAACCGACTATCAGGCGGTGGTAACCGGCATCCACGAAGGCTACAAACGTTTTGCCACCGGCACTTACGCCCTGTGGTATCCGGTGGTGCTGCGCGCGCAAATCAAGCGCATGATCAAAGACCTCGAAGCCACCGGCATCCGCAAAATTCTGCAGATCGAGCTGGCGGTACGTCCTGACAGCGACCAGCGCGGCATGACCGCCTCGGGCATGATCGTCATTAACCCGCCATGGAAGCTCGAAGCGCAGATGAACAACGTGCTGCCGTGGCTGCACAAAACGCTGGTGCCCGCCGGTACAGGCCACGCCACCGTCAGTTGGATCGTGCCGGAGTAATCGCAGCCATCGGTGGAAACTATTGATTTCAGGTATACAATCGCGGCAATTCACGATTAAGGATAACAGCTATGACTAAGCATTATGACTACATCGCCATCGGCGGCGGCAGCGGCGGCATCGCCTCCATCAACCGCGCGGCCATGTACGGCCAGAAGTGCGCGCTGATTGAAGCGAAAGCGCTGGGCGGCACCTGCGTGAACGTAGGTTGTGTACCGAAGAAGGTTATGTGGCATGCGGCGCAGATCCGTGAAGCTATCCATATGTATGGCCCGGACTACGGCTTTGACACCACCATCAACCACTTCGACTGGGACAAACTGATCGCCAGCCGTACCGCCTACATCGACCGTATTCACACCTCATACGACAACGTGCTGGGTAAAAATAACGTCGACGTTATCCACGGTTTCGCCCGCTTTGTGGACGCGAAAACGATCGAAGTGAACGGCGAGACGATCACCGCCGATCACATCCTGATCGCCACCGGCGGCCGTCCGAGCCACCCGAATATCCCGGGCGTGGAATACGGCATCGACTCCGATGGTTTCTTCGAGCTGCCTGCCCTGCCAAAACGCGTTGCCGTTGTTGGCGCGGGTTACATCGCGGTAGAGCTGGCCGGCGTGATTAACGGCCTGGGGGCGGAAACGCACCTGTTCGTGCGTAAACACGCGCCGTTGCGCAGCTTTGACCCGCTGATCGTCGACACGCTGGTTGAAGTGATGAACGCCGAAGGCCCGACCCTGCACACCAACGCCGTGCCAAAAGCGGTCGTCAAAAATGCAGACGGCAGCCTGACCCTGGAGCTGGAAGATGGCCGCAGCCAGACCGTCGATTGCCTGATCTGGGCGATTGGCCGTGAACCGGCGAACGATAACTTCAACCTGGGCGTGACCGGCGTGAAAACCGACGAAAAAGGCTATATCGTCGTCGATAAATTCCAGAACACCAGCGTACCGGGCATTTATGCGGTCGGCGACAATACCGGTGCGGTTGAGCTGACGCCGGTGGCCGTTGCGGCGGGCCGTCGTCTCTCCGAGCGCCTGTTTAACAACAAGCCGGACGAGCATCTGGACTACAGCAATATTCCAACCGTGGTCTTCAGCCACCCGCCAATCGGCACCGTCGGCTTAACCGAGCCGCAGGCGCGCGAGCAGTATGGCGACGACCTGGTGAAAGTGTATAAATCGGCCTTCACCGCGATGTACACCGCCGTCACCTCTCACCGCCAGCCGTGCCGCATGAAGCTGGTCTGCGTAGGCCCGGAAGAGAAGATTGTCGGCATCCACGGCATCGGCTTCGGCATGGACGAGATCCTGCAGGGCTTTGCGGTGGCGCTGAAGATGGGCGCAACGAAGAAAGACTTCGACAACACCGTGGCGATCCACCCGACTGCGGCCGAAGAATTTGTGACCATGCGTTAATCCTGATGCCCCTCCCCGGAGGGGCATTTTTTTTAACATTCATAAATCGTTGCAAAACGAATGCTCCGAAAATAGTGATCTACCGCACATATCCCTCCCCATCTACCGAAGCGAATGTCTACGCTTATAAGACGCCCGGATAAACCTGTCTTTTGAACACACAACCGGAGGTCCCTATCACCATGTTCAACCAGAAACTACAGGCTACCGAGAACATCGAGTTCGAGATTGCAGAAGAGCTGCGCTACGAGACCGATCCCTGCGAGTTGAAACTGGATGAAATGATTGAGGCGGAGCCGGAACCCGAAATGATCGAGGGGCTACCCGCCTCCGATGCGTTGACGCCCGCAGACCGCTATCTTGAACTTTTCGAGCACGTGCAGTCGACACGGCTGTTTGCGGACAGTAAAACCTTTCCCGACTGCGCGCCGAAGATGGATCCGCTGGATATCCTGATCCGCTACCGCAAGGTCAGACGCCACCGGGATTTCGACCTGCGCCAGTTTGTGGAAAACCACTTCTGGATGCCAGAAACGTACGGCACAGAATATGTCTCCGACCCGGGGCTCTCCCTGAAAGAGCACATTGATAACCTTTGGCCGGTGCTGACGCGCGAGCCGCAGGATCATATTCCCTGGTCTTCCCTGCTGGCGCTGCCGCAGGCCTATATCGTCCCCGGCGGGCGATTCAGCGAGACCTACTACTGGGATTCCTATTTCTCCATGCTGGGGCTGGCGGAGAGCGGTCGTAACGATCTGCTCAAATGCATGGCGGACAACTTCGCCTGGCTGATTGAACGCTACGGGCATATCCCCAACGGCAACCGCACCTATTATCTCAGCCGCTCGCAGCCGCCGGTTTTTGCGCTGATGGTGGAGCTGTTCGAGGAGGACGGCGTTCGCGGTGCGAAACGCTATCTGGACCACCTCAAAATGGAGTACGCCTTCTGGATGGACGGCGCGGAGTCGCTGCTGCTTAACCAGGCCTACCGCAGCGCCGTACGCATGCCGGACGGTTCACTGCTCAACCGCTACTGGGACGACCGAGATACCCCGCGCGACGAATCGTGGGTTGAGGACGTGGAAACCGCCCGCCACTCGGGTCGTCCGCCCAATGAGGTTTATCGCGACCTGCGCGCGGGTGCAGCATCCGGCTGGGATTATTCGTCCCGCTGGCTGCGCGATCCGTCGCGGCTCGCCAGCATCCGCACGACGCAGTTTATTCCTATCGATCTGAACGCCTTCCTGTTCAAGCTGGAAAGTGCTATCGCCAACATCTCGGCGTCGAAAGGGGATAAAGAGACGGCAGAGGAATTCCGCCAGAAAGCCAACGATCGACGCGCGGCGGTGAACCGCTATCTGTGGGACGAGGAGAGCGGCTGTTACCGCGATTACGACTGGCGACGCGAAGAGCTGGCGCTGTTTTCTGCCGCCAGCATCGTGCCGCTGTACGTTGGCATGGCGACGCATGAGCAGGCAGAACGTTTGTCGGATGCGGTTAAGGCTCGTCTGCTGACGCCGGGCGGAATTCTGGCGACCGAGTACGAAACCGGCGAGCAGTGGGATAAACCCAACGGCTGGGCGCCACTGCAGTGGATGGCGATTCAGGGGTTCAAGCAGTACGGCAACGACTCGCTTGGCGATGAGATCGCCTGGAGCTGGCTGCATACGGTGAACCATTTTTATAAGACGCATCATAAGCTGATTGAGAAGTACCACATTTCCAGCAGCACGCCGCGAGAAGGTGGCGGTGGTGAGTATCCTTTGCAGGATGGTTTCGGCTGGACGAACGGCGTGGTGCGGCGGCTGATTGGGTTGTATGGGGAACCTTAAGTGGGGTGCGGTCTGATGCCCTCACCCCGGCCCTCTCCCACAGGGAGAGGAAGAAGAAATCAGCGAATCACCTCATAAATGGCAGTCTGAATGGACTGCCATTTTTTGGTGGTGGCATCCGGCTGTGACTGCGCGCGACGCGCGGCCATGTCGAGATCGTGCTGCTGGCGTTTCACCACGGCAGGCACGGTGCAGAACGCTTTGAGATACTCTTTACGTATCGAGGTCAGAGACTCGCCGTTCGACATGGCGTGACTAAGCGTGTTGATGAAGCGACGGCACGGCTTCTCTTCCACCATGTTCTGCCGGTAGCGTAACATCAGCTCCAGCACATCGTCATAGCCTGCCGACATCGCCTCTTCGGTCCAGGAGAGCTTCCAGTCCATACCGCCCTGCAAAAAGAGCTGGGTCACGCGGGTATCGTTGCGGTTTATGGCCGAGCGGAAATTATTCTCGTCCCAGGTCACGCCCATGCGCGTGAGGGTTTCGCGCGAGGAAGGCGCCTCGCGCATTTCCTGTGGAGGCGCCGCTTCAGCCGCTCTGGCGCTGGCTGGCTGCGGTTTACTGCTGGTCACCAGCCAGAAGCCCCCCGCCACGATGGCAATCACCATGACGCCAACCGCCCCCCATAGCGCACCGGAAATGAGCTGCTCGCGTTGTTCGGGGGTGCGCGGCGCGCGCTGGGTCGGCTTTTCAATGGTGTCACGGACTTCAAACAGATCCCCACCGGTGACCCGATCCATTTTCTGCGCCTTTTCCCAGAAGGTATGCAATTCGCTGGCATCTACCGCCATGAAACCGGCCGGATTGACGCGCGTTCTCCCCTCTTCAAACGCGCGTTGAACTGGCCGCGCGATCTGCGCGTAGTAATTATCCAGCAGCTGGATTTGCGCCGAGCTTAACGTTTTCTGAACGGTGATGTTGTTGCGGATTTGCCGAATGTCATCGAGAAAAGTTTGCAGCGTTTTGCGCGGTTCAACCAGCAGCGTCAGCATGGACGGGTCGCTGAACAGCGAAGCGTAATAGCGGCTGAACTCTTTTTTATCCACCAGCATCTGCGCCAGTTCACTAAACATCATGCCGCTCAGGACATCGTTGATCTCGCCAAGCTTCAGCCAGCGCCGTACGCGATCGGCGTTAAACAGGGTCTTCAGATGATTGTTCAACCGCACCTGATCGGGCCAGGCCTGCTGGATGAGCCCTTTAATCATCAGCTCAATCGCGCGTACCTGCTTGTGCGCCTGCTGCTGCTGGAGTTCGCTTCCCGGTGCCAGCTCTGTGCTGTAGGTCAACAGCGGCTGCTGCAGGCGAAGGTGTTCCAGTGCGGTCACAAACCGCATTGCCGCAATAAGCTGGTTTTCACTTACATCCTGTCCACTTTCATACTGCGGAACGCGCTGCTGCAGCAGGCGCAGCTGGAGCGTAAATTCCGACATCTCGGCATCATTCAGGTTGAGTTTTTTCGCAACGGCTCCCCAGCCGCCCAGAGCTAATCGCGCGCTGTCGAGTTGTTCCAGGAACCAGCGTGGATCTTTGCCCTCAGAAGCATGTACATTCAGAAGAAGCAAAATTTCCACCGACGCATGGCGAATGACCGCCAGACAGTGTTCAAACTGTTCGCGAATATGATGTGATGTGCTGAGAGTCATTGTTTTCCTTAAGCGACAACGAAGACATCCGAAATGGGTACGAGACGCCCTTTTTTCTTTTTATTTATACGCGGTTAACCATACCTGACTTTCTGTTGAAATAAAGTGACAACCCTAAAATGATTTAAAATGTTTCAGGAGAATCTGAATGCCGGTTTTAATTACCTCTCGCCTTACCTGTTCGCCACTGCAGGAACAAGACTGGCCCTTTTTTCTGGCGCTACAGCAGCACCCGGACGTTATGCGCTTCGTGGCGGAAGACCGCCCCGTCGCGGCGATCCGCGAGGCGTTTGATTCGCGCCTGACCCCATGGGCGCCGGGCAGCGCGCACTGGCTTTGTCTCGTCGTTCGTGACACCGCCTCGCGGGCCCCGCTGGGCGTCACCGGGTATATTCATCGGGAGGAGGACTGCGCCGAAGTGGGCTTCCTTTTCGCACCCGAGGCGCAGGGGAAAGGTTACGGCTTTGAATCCCTGAAAGCGCTTTGTGATTACGCTTTTCATCAGGGCGGTATACGTCGACTCACCGCTACCGTCACCGCGGGGAATGTCGCGTCAAGACGCCTGCTGGAAAAAACCCGCTTTCTCCTGGAAGGTGAATTACGCGAGAGCTATTACCTTGCGGGGCGCTGGCAAAATGACTGGCTATTTGGTTTATTACAGCAGGAATATCTGAATAATAATTCCTGACCAACAGCTTTTTAGCAGATATTTCCCGAATGTCGTTTCCTCTTCAGGGTCGCTATTAAGAGGAAACGAATATCAAACGTCTTGCGCTGAAAATATTTTCTGCGGCCATTGCGTTAATAAAAAACATCAGGGTCTTTCTCTGAAGAAATATCGTAATTAAGGGTCTCCTTAAGAGGTTCCTTCCCCTTAAGCCCGTGCATCACAGGAACATACCGCCGGACACTTCAATACGTTGCGCATTCATCCAGCCCAGCCTATCGCTGAGCAGTGCCGCAATGGCATCGCCAATATCGTCCGGCAGCCCCACCCGTCCCAGCGCCGTCTGCGTCGCCAGCATCTGATTCAGCTCAGCGTTGTCACGCACGCGTCCGCCGCCAAAGTCAGTTTCTATCGCGCCTGGCGCAATGATATTGACGGAAATTCCGCGCGCGCCCAGCTCTTTCGCCTGATAACGCGTCAGCACTTCCATCGCCCCCTTCATGGCCGCGTAGGTCCCTGAGCCCGGCTGGGTAAAACGGACCAGCCCGCTGGAGACGTTGAGGATCCGTCCCCCGTCGTTAAGCAGCGGCAGCAGGCGCTGGGTCAGGAAGAAAGGTCCTTTGAAATGAATGTTCAGCGCTTCATCAAACTGGGCTTCCGTTGTGTCGGTAAAGGGCGCATATAAACCCGTTCCGGCATTGTTCAATAAATAGTCAAAGGTTTCGCGCTGCCAGACGGTCCTAAGGGTTTCCTGTAGCTGTTGAGCAAAATTATCAAAAGCCGTGAAATCCCCGACGTTGAGCTGTAATGCCGCCGCGTTGACGCCTTTTTGCTGAATGTCATGCACAACATCCAGCGCTTCCTGCTGGCTACGGTTGTATGTCAGGATGACTCCCGTGCCGTCTGCCGCCAGCTTTAACGCAGCGTTTTTGCCCAGACCACGGCTACCACCCGTCACTAATGCGATACGTTCACTCATCATAAACCTCGTTTTGGCTGTTAAGGAGATTGAGAAAGAGCTTATTAGGTGATAGAAAATCAATAAAGATGGGTTAAAACGCTTCACTGTTTCAGCAGCAACAACAATGAGCTTCCTCTATGGATAAAATTCACGCAATGCAGCTGTTCGTTCGCGTCGCGGAACTGGAGAGTTTTTCCCGCGCGGCCGAAACACTAACCCTGCCGAAAGGCAGCGTTTCACGGCAAATTCAGGCCCTGGAAAACCGGCTTGGCACCCAGCTATTGCACCGCACCACGCGCCGCGTCAGCCTGACGCAGGACGGCATGGTCTATTACGAGCGGGCAAAAGATCTGCTGGCAAACCTTGATGAACTCGACGGTATGTTTCAGCACGATCCCTCCAGCATCAGCGGTCGGCTCCGCGTGGATATGCCCGTCGGCGTTGCTCGAAATTTAGTCATCCCTAAACTGCCTGCTTTTCTGCAGCACTATCCAGGCATTGAGCTGGAACTCAGCAGCAGCGATCGTCTGGTGGATGTGATCCGCGAAGGGTTTGATTGCGTGGTACGCGTCGGCACGCTGAAGGATTCAGGGCTGATTGCCCGTCCGCTGGGCAAGCTGTCGGTGATTAACTGCGCCAGCCCGGACTATCTGACGCGATTTGGCTACCCGGAAACCCTCGACGATTTAGGCTCACACGCCGTGATCCACTACGCCGCGATGCTGGGAGCCCGCCCGCAGGGCTTTGAGTTTTATAACGGCAGTGCGACGCAGTGGATAAAAACGGGTGGGGTATTAACCGTCAACAGCACGGAAACTTACCAGGCTGCCTGTCTCGCCGGGCTGGGTATTATTCAGGTTCCGCGGGTTGGGGTGCGCGATTTACTGCGCGCGAAGAAACTGATTGAGATCCTCCCGCAATATCGGGCCGAACCGATGCCTGTCTCCCTGATTTACCCCCACCGCCGCAACCTCTCCCGACGGGTCCATCTGTTCATGGAGTGGCTTACCGAACTCACAAAAGCCTACGTGGACTAGTCGCAAGCTATAATTCAAAAACACATCCAGCCAAACGAAAAGGAAAAGACGCGTGACGCCGGAAAACAATCCGCAACGACCCACCCAACATTTAGAGTATGAGCCCGTCAAAAAGATGGAAACGGGGCCCGAAGAAGCCAAAACGCCAGGCACCGCCAGCAAAGCGCTGGGGACCGTCACCGGCATCGCCGCGAGAATTCAGCAGTTTCCCATGGTTGCGCATCTGATACGCGCGACCGAGCGCTTTAATGACCGCATGGGAAACCAGTTTGGTGCCGCCATCACCTATTTTTCCTTCCTGTCGATGATCCCTATCCTGATGGTGTCGTTTGCGGCAGCCGGTTTTGTGCTCGCGTCGCACCCGACGCTCCTGCAGGATATCTTCAATAAGATCCTGAATAACGTCAGTGACCCGACCCTTGCCAGCACGCTCAAGAGCACCATCAATACCGCCGTTCAGCAGCGTACCACCGTCGGTATCGTCGGTTTGCTGATTGCCCTTTACTCCGGCATTAACTGGATGGGCAACCTGCGCGAGGCCATTCGCGCCCAGTCGCGCGACGTCTGGGAGCGTAAGCCGCAGGACCAGGAGAAAATCTGGGTGAAGTATCTCCGCGATTTTGTTTCGCTTATTGGGCTGCTCGTCGCGCTCATCGTGACGCTTTCCATTACCTCCGTGGCGGGCTCGGCGCAGCAGATGATCATCTCCGCGCTCTATCTTGATTACATCGAGTGGCTCAAGCCCGCCTGGCGCGGCATTGGGCTAGCCATTTCCATCTTCGCCAACTACCTGCTGTTCTTCTGGATCTTCTGGCGCTTGCCCCGCCATCGTCCGCACAAGAAGGCGCTGATCCGCGGCACGTTGATTGCGGCGATCGGCTTTGAGGCGATCAAAATCGTGATGACTTACACCTTACCGTCACTGGTTAAATCTCCTTCTGGCGCGGCGTTTGGCTCGGTGCTGGGACTGATGGCCTTCTTCTACTTCTTCGCCCGCCTGACCCTGTTCTGCGCGGCATGGATTGCCACCGCCGAGTACAAAGGCGACACGCGAATGCCCGGTAAAACACACCGCTAGCCCCGCTCTCGGGCTGAAATTTCAGCCCGATTCATCATTTCAGCATATAAATCCAGTTAGTAACTTTTATTTAACCAAAAACCAGTTTAATTGACTGATATTTAAAATTTGTGAAGCATTTCATAGACGTCTTTTCGCTGGCCTGAAAATTATTCGCTTTTTGTTGCTTTTATCACCAGCACACGGCTTTGTTACAGATTGAAATGTCGCTTTTGCTGTGCGTAATATGGCCTTTCGTTCGACAAAAATAAGAAAATATTATGCAAGCAACCACCACCACACTCGACTCAGAAACGGAAAACGTTCCGGTAAATTCACGCAATAAAGTTGTCGTCGCCTCGCTGATTGGCACCGCCATTGAGTTCTTCGACTTTTATATTTATGCCACCGCGGCGGTCATCGTCTTCCCGCACATTTTCTTCCCGCAGGGCGATCCGACGGCGGCCACGCTGCAGTCTCTGGCGACCTTTGCTATCGCGTTTGTTGCGCGTCCGATTGGCTCTGCGCTGTTTGGACACTTTGGCGATCGCATTGGCCGTAAAGTGACGCTTGTGGCCTCGCTGCTGACGATGGGCATCTCCACCGTGGCCATCGGTCTGCTGCCAACCTATGAAACCATCGGCATTCTGGCGCCGGTCCTGCTGGCGCTGGCGCGTTTTGGTCAGGGTCTGGGGCTGGGCGGTGAATGGGGCGGCGCGGCGCTGCTGGCCACCGAGAACGCCCCGGCGCGCAAGCGCGCGCTGTACGGTTCATTCCCGCAGCTGGGCGCACCGATTGGCTTCTTCTTTGCCAACGGGACGTTCCTGCTGCTCTCCTGGCTGCTGACGGATGAACAGTTCATGAGCTGGGGCTGGCGTATTCCGTTTATCTTCTCAGCCGTGCTGGTACTGATTGGCCTGTATGTGCGCGTTTCGCTGCATGAGACCCCAGTTTTTGCGAAAGTGGCCGCGGCGAACAAGCAGGTGAAAGTGCCGCTGGGTACGCTGCTGACCAAACACGTCCGCGTGACCGTGCTGGGCACGTTTATCATGCTGGCAACCTATACGCTGTTCTACATCATGACCGTTTACTCCATGACGTTCAGTACCGCCGCCGCGCCGGTTGGCCTGGGGCTGCCGCGAAACGAAGTGCTGTGGATGCTGATGATGGCGGTGATCGGGTTTGGCGTGATGGTTCCTATTGCGGGCCTGCTGGCGGATAAATTCGGTCGTCGTGCGAGCATGATTACGATCACCACGCTGATCATTCTGTTTGCCCTGTTCGTCTTCCCGCCGCTGCTGGGTTCAGGTAGCCCGGCGCTGGTGATGGCCTATCTGCTGATTGGCCTGAGCCTGATGGGGCTGACCTTCGGCCCGATGGGCGCGCTGCTGCCTGAGCTGTTCCCGACGGAAGTGCGCTATACCGGTGCGTCGTTCTCCTACAACGTCTCGTCTATTCTGGGCGCGTCCGTTGCGCCGTATATCGCCACCTGGCTGCAGGCGAACTATGGTCTGTTCTATGTGGGCGTCTATCTGGCGGCCATGGCGGCGCTGACGCTGATTGCGCTGCTGCTGACGCACGAGACGAAGCACCAGGCTCTGTAATTCACTGCGGCCAGATGCCCTCACCCGGCCCTCTCCCACAGGGAGAGGGAGAACGGGAGCTACTTCTTCATCTGCGACAAAATAGTCCGGCACTGATTCGCCTCGCCTTCTGACGGCGAAATCAACGCCAGCAGGGCTGCGGCTGGGGTGACCAGCGTCGCAAGCGCCGCAGCCACTGCACCGCGCGCAATCAGCGGTCCGGGCTTCACGCCCGCCTGCGGGTTTTTGAAGGTCCCGCGCACGTAAAGCGGCGAGCGCAGGGTGATGATACGGAGCCCCTTACTTTCCGGGTCAATCGTCAGATCAAGCTGCTCTGAGGCCATGCTGGCGGTCCCGGTCACGTTAATCACCGCGTTTTCCGTGTCGAAGGCAAAAATCTGCGGTCGCGCCACGCCGTTAACCAGATCCAGATTGGCCGCCGCGCAGTTCACCCTCACCTCGTCATCACCGAATATTTGCCCGATGACGTAGTTACCGACGTTCAGCCCCAGGATCTCCATCAGGTTTCGGCTCACCAGCCCGTCGTTCATCAGCAGTTTCAGGTTCCCGTTGCCGCTGCCCAGCAGCGCCGCCACCGAGTTCCCCACGCCGCGAATGTCGGCATCACCGTTCATTTCACCGAGGGTTTTCTGCATCAACTCTACGTTCGGCATCAGCTCTTTAAGCTTCAATCGACGCGCCTGGATCTCCGCCCGTCCCTGCATCGGCTTCTTATCGCCTTCCAGGTGAATGTTCGAGGAAATCGTCCCCCCCGCCATGCCAAACTTCAGCGGCTGCAGGCGCAGGTCGGCGTTTTTGAGAAGGATATGGGTCGAAAGATTGTTGATCGGCAGCGTACTGCCATGCTCAATTTTTCCGCCTTTGAAGCGTACATCCGCATCCATCACGTCCCATTTGTCGGTTTCGAAGCGATCGTAAGGCAGTACTTTGCCCGCAGGCTGAACGTCCTTTTTGACCTCTTTCGACTTGGTTCCTTTGCCCGAATCCACGCCAATCAGCGGACCAAGATCGGCCAGACGCAGCTGACGGGACTCAACATCCCCTTCCAGCTTCGGCCTCGGTTTTCCGGTGGTGTAGGTCAGCGTGCCGTGGATGTCGCTGTCGCCGATGCGGCCGTTAAAATCCCGGTAGTCAAAAACGGATGATTTTTCGGTATCAATTTTGGCAACCAGATGCCCGTCCGTTTCGAACGGCGGGGTATCCGGCAGCAGTACGCCGGTCAGGTCATACAGCTCGCCCAGCGAATCGCCGGCAAATTTAAGCTGAAGGTCGACGCCCCCCATATTCATCGGGTCGTTGACCGTGCCCACGAACGCCACTCGGGTGTTACCGGAACGGAAGTCCGCCTGCACCGGGAACGGCGTACCTTCGCTCCGTAGTGCCAGCATACCGCCTATTTTCCCTTTTCCGCTCAGCGGCTGGCCGTTGTAGCGTCCTTTTGCCGTCAGGCCGAAGACATAGTTACCCACGCTTGCCGCGTCACCTTTCGCTTTCGTGCCCGTGACCTCGCTAAACGGCAGCGGTTTGCCCAGCGGATCGACCAGGATCTCCACATCCGCCCTGCTGACCTTATCGTCGATGGCGATCCGTCCACGATCGAAAAGAATATTGTCGAGACGGAATGACCAGGAAGAAGGCTGGGCATTCGGATCTTTTTCGCCATCGCTGGCAAGGTTAAAGGTCCAGTTGTTGTTTTTTTCTGAGAGTCGGATCAGACGCGCATCGGGCTGCTGAAGTTTGATCCACGGCAGATAAACTGTTTTGGTCAGAAGCGCTAACGGCGCTAGCGTGGCTTCCACGCGCGGCAGGTGGATCATGGTGACGTCCGGGATATCCGGCGGGTTGCCGAGAATGATGTCGTCGGCATGGACGTGAGGCCAGGGGATCCAGCTTCGCCAGCCGGGCTCCTCTTTCTGACGCTCCCATACCACCCCTAAATCACCGCGTATGGCGAAGGGGCGGTTCAGTTCGGTTGAGACTTTCTGGTTGATGGTCGGCTTGAGACGGTTCCAGTCAAACGTCGCAATAATGATGGCGACGACCACGATCAACAACAAGAAAATCCCTGCTGTCCAGGAGATTACCCTGGTTGTTCTTGTCATTTTTATCCCCTTTCCTGATGACCTGTTCTGTAAAACTATAGTCCAGACAAAGGGAAGCGGGCTTATCAGAGGGTCGTTATAACGCTATCGAGGCGATCCATGGGCACCGGGCGAGAGAGATAATAGCCTTGCGCCGCCGCTGCGGGAGAGTTTTGCACATCACGCCACTCTTCCAGCGTTTCCACGCCTTCAACAATCACGCCCTGGCAATAGCGGTTCATCAGCTGTAATAACAGCGTAAACAGATTCCGTCCTTCCGGGGTCTGACGCAGCATAATGAACAGGTCGCGGGCCACTTTAATGTAGTCGTAGCGTACTTCACTCAGGGCGGAGAAGTTCGCCATGCCGGTGCCAAAGTCATCCAGCCACAGCGGGCCGTATTCGCATATCGAAGCAAACGAGGAATCCTGCGGCAGACGGACATGCTCCACCAGCTCAAAGCGCATCCACGGCAGGGTGGCGATCAGCTCCTGCAATTTCGCGTTCTGGCGCAGCGCCAGCAGGGTTGGGCCATCGACGTTCACCGAGGCGAGGATATCGTGCTGTTCGAAAAAGGGCTGCTTCGTCGCCAGCATACGAAGCTGCTCTTCCAGCACGTCCAGACGCTGGCGAACGGCAACTTCGGCAAAATAGCGATCCGGCGCGATGCGCTGAGTAGGGTTTGAGGGGTGCGTAACGACGGTCAAAATTTCAATTGCCATCAGTCGACCATCTGTTCGGTAGATCGGCTGATAGGTGTACGCACGCTCGCATTGCAGCCAGTAGCGATGCTCCTGCAAGTTCTCGATACTTGCCTCAGGCGTAGTGCTCAGCCGCTGGATAACCTGCTCTGACTTCATTTCAGATGTCCTGTTGTTGGGATAGCCTTTCTGGACTCGTCACAGGATTATCGGCGCGACAATTGAGAACTTTATGTTCAATTCACCGGGAAAATGAAATTAAGATGACAGAAATGCGCGGGAACACGCGCTGGCTCAAATAAAATAATGGAACGTTGTTTTAATATAGTTGACCGGTTAATTCACTCAGCGCACACTGCTGATAATTCTTCTGTTCAGGTTCACGACTATGTCCAAAAAAATTGCCGTGATTGGCGAATGCATGATTGAACTGTCACAAAAAGGCGCTGAAGTCAGCCGCGGATTTGGTGGCGATACGTTAAACACGTCCGTTTATATTGCCCGTCAGGTCGCACCTGACGCGCTTACCGTGAACTACGTTACCGCCCTGGGTACGGACAGCTTCAGCCAGCAAATGCTGGAGGCCTGGCAGAGTGAACATGTTGGAACGTCGCTGATTCAGCGTATGGAAAACCGCCTCCCGGGGCTTTACTACATCGAAACCGACAGCACCGGCGAACGCACGTTTTATTACTGGCGTAACGAAGCCGCGGCCAAATTCTGGCTGGAGAGCGACGCGGCCGCGGCAATCTGCGAAGAACTGGCGACATTTGACTATCTCTATCTGAGCGGGATCAGCCTGGCGATTTTAAGCCCCACCAGCCGTGAAAAGCTGCTCTCGCTGCTGCGCAAATGCCGTACCAACGGCGGTAAGGTTATTTTCGATAACAACTATCGCCCGCGCCTGTGGGCCAGCCGCGAAGAGACGCAGCAGGTCTATCAGCAGATGCTGCAGTGCACCGACATCGCCTTCCTGACGCTCGACGATGAAGACGCCCTATGGGGTCAGAAACCGGTTGAAGAGGTGATTGCACGCACGCAGGCGGCTGGCGTGAGCGAAGTGGTCATTAAGCGCGGTGCGGATTCGTGCCTGGTCGCGGTGGCGGGCGAAGCGCTGGTTGACGTTCCGGCGGTGAAGCTTGCTAAAGAGAAAGTGATTGATACCACGGCGGCAGGTGATTCATTCAGCGCGGGGTATCTGGCGGTACGTCTGACGGGTGGAACGCCGGAAGCGGCGGCACAGCGCGGGCACCTGACGGCCAGCACCGTGATTCAGTATCGCGGGGCGATTATTCCGCGCGAGGCGATGCCTGTTTAATTAAGGTGCGGGCTGATGCCCTCACCCTAACCCTCTCCCAAAGGGAGAGGGAAATGTTTAGGCATTACTGCCCCTGCGGAATATCCGTCGCGTCCGGATGTAAATCATCAGCCGTGGCGGCCTGCGCTGGCTGCGGCGCGGTAGCCATAATGGAATCCCAGGTCGTCTGAAGTTCCTTCATGTCATATTCCGGCTCGCCCTTCGGCTGCAGAAGGATCAACGCCATCTCCTGCGACAGCTGCTGACGGAGGTCCTGATTGAGCATATCGACGGTCAGACCGTTCAGGAAATCCTGGCGCAACTTCTGATATTGCTCAGGCGCAATGTCGACAACCTGGTTTTGCAGAGAGCGAATACGCTGGCTTATCAGAATGTCGGTATCGGCGCGAGCGTAGGTCGCAAACAGCTTCTGCAGCTCGAGTTTTTTCTGCGCCACGAGAGCATTGAATTCCTCTTCGGAAAGCCCCTCTTTGCGCACTTTCGCCAGCTCTTTCGCGACCACGCCCAGGTTGGCATTCAGCTTATCGCCAGGTGATTCAACGTTAATGGCACATTGTGCACGCTGGAACAGGACGCGGCAGTCAAAACCAAGACCGATATTCTTGACGTTGTTCTTGCTCAGCGTCTGCTGAACGTGCCAGAACAGCGCTTCACGCGCCAGATCGGCACGCCAGTAGCGCAACATCGCCGCGGACTCACGGATTGGCTGCCAGGCGTTATCCCACATGACGGAGAGGCGATCCTGACGCACGGTGTCCGTCATAATGCTGACAGGCTCAGCACGCAGCGGAGAGAGCGTCGGGACAGGGGCAGGCGTTTCACGCTTGCCTTTCAAATCACCAAACGCTTTGTTGATCTGCTCAACCACCGCGCGGCTGTCCACGTTACCCACCACAATCAGCGTCATCGCGTCCGGGGTGTACCACTTCTGGTAGAACGATTTTACCTGTTCGGCGTCCACCGGCTGTTTCAGCGGTTCGGCCGGGTCATGTCCCAATAACGTTGAGCCCTTCAGGCGGTAACGCCACCAGCCCTCTTTGGTATCCCCAGGCCAGGTCGCCACCATGTCACTGTTGCTCAACGCATAGTTGACGGTGTCCGGCGTAATTGCCAGATTGCCAGAGGCATCAGAGAGATACGTAAGCGCTTCTTTTAGCAGGTCGTTACGGTTATTAGGCAGGCTCAGGTTAAACATGGTGTAGTCATACGAGACCACAGCCGGAGGGAGTGGGCGTTTCGGATCGATGGCCTGCTGCCATAGGGAACGCACCTGAACCGCTTGCAGGCTGCCGCTCTGCGTGAGCGCCAGCCGGGGAATAAAATGGCTAAAACCGGTTTGCTGAGTGCTTTCCGTGAGGGAACCGGTATTAATAGACAGACGGATTTCTATACGGTCACTGGGACGTTGCGGAGTGGCTAAAACCTGCCACTGAAAACCGTTCGCTAATGTCCCTTGTTGCCAGGCCGGGTCTGGCTGGAGCGCATCTGCCTGCACATAACTGGCTGCTGCCATCATCAGCAAACCGCCGGTTAAGAGTCGAATTTTTGTGCCCTGCATGTGAACCCCTGATCAACATTCCTGGTTAAAGAAGAGTGCCTCGCGACGCGCTTCACTCTTAAAGATGACGATGAAAACACGTCGATTAGACCGCGCGTTCGGCAAAACGTCACGGTCAGAAGTGAAATATACCCAAAAAAAATCTTGTCGAATTATGACAGGTACGAACAGTTATTATGCGCAGGAGCCCGTATCCCGACAAGGGAATACGGGCATTTGTGACAAGATTAAGAGGATAAGCCAGGATTTTTGCTGTCAGTTGGACGATTATTCAGAGTATCGTCGAGCTTTTTGTGATCCAGCTCTTTCACCCATTTCGCCACCACTACCGTTGCCACGCCGTTACCCACCAGGTTGGTTAACGCACGGGCCTCAGACATGAAGCGGTCAATACCCAGAATCAACGCCAGACCCGCCACCGGCAGGTGACCTACTGCGGAAATGGTGGCTGCCAGCACGATAAAGCCGCTGCCCGTTACGCCTGCCGCACCTTTAGAGGAGAGCAGGAGCACCACCAGCAGGGTAATCTGATGGAAAATATCCATATGGCTGTTGGTCGCCTGAGCAATAAACACGGCTGCCATCGTCAGGTATATCGAGGTGCCGTCCAGGTTGAAGGAGTAGCCCGTCGGGATCACCAGTCCGACCACCGATTTACGGCAGCCCAGCTTTTCCATTTTGTCGAGCATACGCGGCAGCGCCGATTCTGACGAGGAGGTCCCCAGAACAATCAGCAGCTCTTCGCGGATGTAACGGATAAATTTGAAGATATTGAAACCTGTCGCGCGGGCGATGGACCCCAGCACCACGACCACGAAAAGGATACAGGTGATATAGAAGCAGATAATCAGCTGACCCAGCTGCACCAGCGTACCGACGCCATACTTACCGATGGTGAAGGCCATCGCGCCGAAGGCACCGATCGGCGCCAGGCGCATGATCATATTGATGATGCCGAAGATCACCTGCGAGAAGCTTTCGATCACATTAAAGATAAGCTGGCCTTTGCTGCCCAGACGGTGCAGGGCAAAACCAAACATCACGGCAAACAGCAGCACCTGCAGGATGTTTCCGCTGGCGAACGCGCCAATGACGCTGCCCGGTATCACGTCCAGCAGGAAGGCCACCACGCCCTGATCCTTCGCCTGCTCGGCATACACCGCGACCGCTTTGGCATCCAGCGTTGACGGGTCTACGTTCATCCCCGCGCCCGGCTGCACCACGTTGACGATGATCAGACCGATAATCAGCGCAAGGGTACTGACCACTTCAAAATAGAGAAGCGCCACTGCACCGGTACGACCTACCGCCTTCATGCTTTCCATGCCAGCGATGCCCGTCACGACGGTACAGAAGATCACCGGAGCGATGACCATTTTGATGAGCTTAACGAACGCGTCGCCAAGCGGTTTCATTTGCGCGCCCAGTTCAGGGTAATAGTGACCCAGCAGAATACCGATGGCGATGGCTGTCAGGACCTGGAAATAAAGACTTTTGAAGAGTGAGGTTTTCATAAGGTGTCCTTGGAAAGAAAAACCACAGGCTTTGTAAGGTTATGGTTAACCTGCGGCTTTAAAATAACACCCACATAACAGGACAGAAATAAACTCAGTTCAAATTTGAAACACAAATGTTAAGAACTTTGAGCTGGCTCGCACAAGCCAGCAACAAAATTACACTTTTGCGTTATTGTCAGCACCAGAAAGGTATCGTTCTTCAAAGACATCCGAAGGTACAGCAGGGGCAAAAAGGAAGCCCTGCCCGCTCTCCACGCCCGCCTCTGCCAGCCAGGCGCGTTGCGCTTCGGTTTCAATCCCTTCGGCAATAAGACGGAGGTTGAGACTGCGCGCCACCTGGATAATCGCCTGCACCATGCTGCTGTCGCCCGGCAGACCGTCGACAAACGCTTTGTCAATTTTGAGCACATCCACCGGAAGGGTTTTCATGTGCTGAAGCTGGCGCAGCCCGGCGTAGCCCATGCCAAAATCATCCAGCGCAATGCGAATGCCGGCATTACGCAGCGGCTTCAGAATGGCGACTGCGTCGTTAGGATCGTCAATGCGTCGGCTTTCCGTCACTTCCAGAGTTAACGTATCAGGCTTGATTCGATAACGATGGATCAGCTCCAGCATCTCTGAAACCATGGTCGGGTGCATCAGCTGCAGAGCGGACAAATTGACCGACAGCGGCAGCGTCACGCCGCGCTCCTGCCAGGCGGCAAGCTGACGGCAGGATTCCTCCAGCACCCAATAGCCGACGGTAACCATCAGGCCGCAGGACTCAATGCGCTCAATCAGCCCTTCCGGCAGCTCCCATGAACCATCCGGCTGATGCACACGCAGCAAGGCCTCGGCGCTTTTTACCTCTCCCGTCAACAGATCCACCTGCGGCTGAAGCCAGAGGGCAAACTGGCGGTTATCCAGCGCGGTCAGAATGTCACTCTCTTCCGTCAGGCGCTGCTGCGCCTTTTCCATCTGCTCCGGGTCAAAGAACTGGATCTGATTTTTCCCTTTGCGCCGGGCGGTAAAGGCCGCCGAGAAGGCACGGCGATAAAGCTGTTCCGCGGTCAGATCGCCATAGAACATGGCAATCCCGATACTGGCGCTTGGACGAAGCTGGATCCCCTGAATGGGCAACCGCTCATTAATGACAGTGAGTACTTGCTGACCTAACGTGATTGCATGCCAGGGCTCTTTTACGCCGTTGGCAATCACCACCAGGTCGTAACCGCTAACCTGGGTCAGTACCATGCGCGGGGCAAGGACAGATTTGATCTTTTCCACCAGGGTGAGCAGAAGCATTTCGCGCTGGCTCTCCTGAAGCACGCCAGCCGTGTCCTGCAGGGTTTCACAGGCGATAACCATCAGCGCCGTGGTTTGCTGACGGGCAACGGTCTGCTCCAGCATCGCCATCAGGAAGGCTTTATTGGGAAGCTCCGACACCGGGAAGCGCGTGGCGCTGCTGTTTAACTCATCCTGCTGACGCTGGATGCGCTGCTGGTTGAGGTTGTAGCTGCGCACCAGCATACCTATCTCATCGTCATGATGCAGACGCGGCAGCTCAAGCTGATGTCCCATTTGATCCTGCGGCGCAAGCGTATTCAGCTCGCGGGCGATACGGCGCAGCGGATGAACAATCAGCCGGTTAATGCACCAGGTGAGCGCCACGCTGAGAATAAGCGTCATAAGTAAGCAAGTGGTCACTAACGTAACCACCCAGCTCATGACGAATTTATACATGCGGTAGGAGTCCGCCTGTAATACCAGGTACGCCAGCGGCTGCGGATTGGCAGGGCGTTCGAGTGAATAAACGGGCAGCGAAATTTGCACCGGAAGCTCAAACAGGCGCATCACCATCATCGGGACGGGACGCTCCGGGATAAAGCTCATCCGCAGCGCCTGAAACTGGTTAGGCAAGACGACGTCGGCGCGGCTAACGACGCCGGCAGGCTGAATGCGTTTTAAAATGGTTTCCGCTTCGGGAATATCCCCTTTCAGGATCGAGGCGGAGAGCGGGCCGCGCACCGAGCGAGCGATACTTTCTAACTGCGAAGCCGTGTTGTAGCGATTCTGCTGTACGGAATGAAACAGCAGAATTACGCAGAAAAGCAGTACAAACAGCATGGTGACGGCAGAGACCATCGCCATCTGTTTGATTGTTAAGGAACGGCTGACACGCAAAATGACTCTCCACAAAACTCGAAGCGCAGGGCGCGCCAGGGTGTAAACCTGGCGCGCCTGAGTATACCCGATTGCCGCGCTATTAAGAGAGACTTACAAATGGATTAAGGAAAATCCGATTACCAGTCCGCATAAGGGATGAGCGGCTGCGGCGGTAAGTCCATATCGCCCTGCCAGCCTGCAGCAGAGTAGCGCACATAGATCAGCGCATGGCTTGGGGTATAGTCTTTCGCTTCCTGAATATCCACGCCCATGCCCACAAACCAGTTGGACGTTACGCGGCGTTCGATAATGGCCCGCGCGGTATAACCCGTGCCTGAGGAACTGCTGCCGGTTTCCATCGCGCCCCGGTCGGTATAGCGGTCTGGCTCATCGGTCGGGATCAGATTCTGGATCGGGTAGCGCAGTTCGTCTTTGGTTTTGGAGTGAGACCAGGACACCGAGCCACCCAGCTCCCAGGACCAGTTCTCCGTACGTTTACGCCAGGTCACCGGCAGTGCGAAGGAGACATACTCCTGCGGGCTGTAGTAGCCGCCCTGACCCAGGGTATAACCGCTCAGGTCTTTATCGTAGTGCCAGAGCATATTGGAGACGCCGACGGTCAGGCGCTCGTTGTTTTTATTAATGAGCTTGTAGTAGTAACCTGTCATCCAGCGGACGCGCCAGTTATCCTCCACATTTTTACCCGTTAGCGTTTCCGCGTTCAGGCTTGACCAGACGCCGTTCGCTTCCCCTTTGTCATAGCTCACGCTTACGCCGCCACCGGTGGCACGTACGCCGCCCCAGGTGGTGCCGGTGTTGGTATCTTTTTGCCCGGCGAAGGCCAGCAGAGAGCTGGAGATGGGGCGGCGATGGGCGTTAACGGTATAGCCGACAGGGCCCAGATCGCTGCTGTAGCTGATGCCGCCCACCACGTCGACGACGTCAAAGCCCATTGGCGTGGTGCCAATATCCATCGCCCAGGTTTTATTCTGCCAGCCGACGGCGACGCTTGCGCCATTGTCGGACTGATGGGTGTTGCCGCTACACGGTGTTTCGTAGCAGGTCCCCCATTTTGGATCGTAAGTCCCGTTATTGTTATCAAATGAACCGGCGTCCATGTTGACCAGATCGCTTCTGAAGAACATGCGCCCGTCAGAGAGCGGGGCATCCACCTGCAGCATGGTGGTATGCGCCTTCAGGTCGGAATAGCCGCCCGTGCCGCTGGAGCCCCAGTAGTCGTGCTGCAGCGTGACGTTAACATCCTGCTGACGGTACAAGTCACCGGCATCACTGCGCACGCCGCGCTTCAGCCAGTCGTCTTTTTCATCGTTACGCGTCAGACGGGTGAAACTATCGTTGTCGGCAGGACGGGTCGTCGTGATGCCGGACGACACCATCGCATCTTTATAGGTTTCCAGCGCCTGCTGAGGCTGCCCGTTTTGCGCCTGGAAACGCGCGGCATCACGTAACACCAGCGCGTTTTCCATGGAGCCGGGCTGCGATTTAGCCTGCGGAATGATGTTGTTGAAGGTCTGTTCTGCGGCAGCGGAATCGCCCAGACCTGCCTGCGCCATCGCGATCCTGCGCTGCATGTTGAGCGACAGCGGCTGGCCGTTTTGCGATGCGGGCAATTTCGCCAGCTCTGCGCGCGCGGCATCTTTGTCACCCTGAGCGCTATAAATCTCGGTCAGGCCGAGGATCGCGTCTTCGTTCTGCGGCTCACGCTGCAGAACGGCGCTGTACGCCGCTTTCGCCGACGCCAGATCGCCACGCTGCTGCGCCCAGTCCGCCAGCGTAAGGTCGATGCGGGTGGAGGTCGGCTGCTGACGCAGAAGGTTTTCCGCCTCCTGCTCTTTGCCGCTGTCGCGCAGACGGTTGGCGGTTTCCAGCACCTGGTTGCTTTGCAGGCGGTCGGCAAGCTCCTGAATATTGCCGTTCCACTGGCTGCGCGGCAGCGTGTCCAGATGCGCCAGCGCGGCGCGATCCTGATCGTTTCCGGAAAGATAGAGCCCGTTGGCGTAGACCTGATCCGGGTCGGACGGTTTCTGGCTGGCAAGCTGACGCATCAGGGTATCCGCCTGGCTGCGCTGACCCGCGCTGTAGAGATCGCGCGAGAGACGATAGGTTATCCACACGTCGCCGGGAGAGAGCGCCAGACGACGACGCTGAATCTCTGCCGCCTGGCCGTATTTCCCCTGATTTTCCAGCTGTTCTGCCTGAGCGGAAAGCTGCTCGTTGGTCAGGCTGCGTTCAATATCATCAATGCTCCGGCGCTGGCTGGCGGAGAGAGACTGGATAAACTGCGAGGCCTTCTCCGGGGACTGCGCGCGGTAAATATTGGCCAGGCCGCGGACCGCATTGCTGTTGCCGCTGTCCATACGCAGGGCCTGGCGATAATAACGTTCCGCCGCGTCGTTATCTTTACGCGCCGCGGCGGCATCTCCCAGCCCCAGCACGGCATAACTGTCGGTATTGTCGATACCGCGTGCCTGCTGATAGTAACGCTCCGCCTGCGCAGGGTTATTCGCCTTCAGCGCCGTATCGCCCTGCTGGATCAGCAGCCAGTAACGGTTGACCTTCAGCAAACTGTCCCATTTACCCCGGTTATCGCTCTGGGGATCGAGAGCAATCGCCTTTTCAAACTGCGCCACCGCGCGTGCGCGGTCGCCTTTCTGGGAGTACGCCTGGCCAAGGGCGCCCACCGCTTCACTGTCGGCATGGTTGGCGCTGACGGCTTTTTGCAGTTCCGCGACCGCCTTACTCCCCTGCCCGGCATCCACTGCCGCCAGCCCTTCCGCTTTCGCGCGGAACGCCGGGTCAGCGAGCTGTTTTTGCTGCGCTTCAAGCTGGGCACGCGCCGCCGTGACGCTATCACCACTGCTGAATACGCTCAGGTATTTTTGCAGCGCGCTAACGCTGGCGCTGCTGGCAGGCTGGCCTTTGATTTGGTCATACCACATATCAGACGCCTGGCTGCGCCCGTTGGTCGATTTAGCCATCTCCTGCAATACCGCAAAACCTTCATCACGGCGTCCGCTCTGGAACAAAAGCTGGGACAGCGTCGCCTGCAGCTGCGTATTTCCGGGGCTGCTGGTATTTATTTTCTTGAGCTGGTTAATGGCCGCATTCCGGCGAGCAGGGTCTTTCGCGACCACATTCCAGTATTCTGTCGCCACGTCGCCGCCCGGCGGGTTGCCGTCAAACAGCTTGTCGTAGGCGGCAATCGCCTCCTGCGTGTGTCCCGTGGTGGCGAGCAATCGCGCCTGCTGGAGCTGCTGGCGGCCATCCGGGGTGGAAAGCAGCATCGTATTGCGGGATGACTGGTACGCACTCGAGCCGGGCGCGATCCCTTTCAGACGATCCAGCTCTTTTTGCGCGCCGGCGTTATCGCCCTGGCGCAGCAGGTAGCGAAAGCGTGCGGCAATGACGTCAGGGTTGTTCGGGTCAATCAGCTCAAGACGATAAAGCGACTGACGAACCAAATCCTCACGCTGTGTCGATTCGCCCAGCCGAACCTGTTCCAGCAGCTGTTTCTGCTGCGGAGAGTTGGCGGCCTCAACCATCGGCATAAGCGCCAGGCCAAGCGATAAAGTGAGTAGATTTACTGTGAACTTGCGCATTCCTGGCCCCAATCCGGTATTAATTCACCTTTTGCGGTGAAGCGAAAACGATGCTGATCCCATCCTTGCCCAAAGAGAGTCAGCACGTAGCTGTAATAGGCATTATTATCGGGAAAATGGTCTGCAACGCGCTGGCGCTGAACCGCCTGGGAATCACGTTGTTGTAAAAACGGCAGCATGGCGGCAGAGAACCCGACCGGACCATTCCCGGTGCGTTTACCCGTGACCACATCCACTTTCTCCGGCGGCACACCCCGTTTCATTGTCTTTGCCGCCATCGGCTGGAAGCGCGTCAGAAGCCGGGCTTTCTGAGGATCTTTATCACTCATCATTCCCACCCAGAGATAAACGCGAATGGCGTCATAGCCGCCCACCAGCGATTTATCCTGCTGTAACCGCCAGCCTTTATTTTTCTGATACTGCACCCAGTCCGGCGAAAAGCCTTTCGGCGCGCTCTCCAGCAGCAGACGCTGATTGGTTTCACGAAGCTGGGTCCACGGGGTACCAAAACGCGTGAAATAACTCGCTAACTGCGGCGGAAGATAGCTGGGGTTAAAACGCCAGGCGTTTTCATCGGCAAAACCGACTTTACCGGGAAGCAGCATTGCGCCGAGCCCCGGGACTTTAACCACTTCCTCACTGACAATGCGTTTCAGCAGCGCCTTACCCGTGTGGGTATAGTCCGGATGTTTCCACAACCGACCCGCTTCGAGCAGAGACCAGGCGATCCAGACATCGGCGTCAGAGGCGGAGTTGGTATCAATCACCGCCCATGTCTCTTTATCTTTCTGGCCCCATAGCCAGGCTGGCAGATGGTCGTTGAGATTACCGCTGGCAAGATTATCGCGCGTCCAGGCCAGCAGCTGGTCAAACGCGCGGCGATCGTTCGCCGCCAGGGCAAAGAACAGGGCGTAACTTTGCCCTTCCGAGGTCGTTATTTTGCGCGTGTCGCTGGGATCGATAACGCGCCCGCCCTCACTGATGTAATCCTTTTTAAACTGCTCCCAGGCAGGCCAGGTACAGGCGGCGCGAAGAGGAAGCGCCGCCAGCATCACCGCTGCTAATGCACACCAGCGAAAGGCTTTCATCACATCTTACTCATCCGGGTTCAGTCGACGACGGCTGATGATTCGCAGCAGACGCCACAGCACCCATGCCAGCAAGACCACGCTGACCGCAGCCAGGATGGCGAGCAGAACCGGATGGTTAGCCAGCGCATACCACAGGCGTTCGAACCACGGCAGATGGCCCACGTAGTACACATCCCCCACGCGCAGGCTATTGACGCCGGACTCACGGATCACCGACACGGAACCAAACATCGCGGCACGTTTACCGCTGTCGTTCATGGCCGTATTGAGCAGTTCATACCCGCGCGGGCTGTCCGCCAGGAGAGCCACCACGCTACGCTGTTCGTTATAAGGTGACTGGAAGCCCACCACCGCGGCCATTGCCCCCTGAGACGTTACCGCCGTCTGCGCGCTGGCCTGACGATCGTTCATATCCGGCATAATGCTCGGGAACTCGGTCTGGCGTAGCGGCGTGTTAACCCAGGACTGGGCCGCTTTCACCAGCAGATCGATACGTTTGTCATCCTTCAGCTTATCCGGGATGGTACCGATCACCATGATGTCAGCGTCTTTGTTCTGAATCTGGCTGCCATCATCCGTCAACGTGACGTTAATCGCCGGTAATCCCGTTTGTCCCCCAACGGTCGCCATGGTGTCCAGCAGGGTCGTTACCTGCTCTTCGCTTGGTGCTTTTGGCATCACCACAATGGAGTCAGAAAGATCGGCCATGCGGCTGAACGGGAAGCCCGCGTTAGCAAAGGCGCGCAGATCCGGCATCGCCAGGAAGTGATAGTACTTCGAGAAGTCGATGGTCGACTCATCGCCAATCACGACGTGGTTCTGTACGGGCTGGAATGTGATGCAGTTTTCAACCGAGCCACCAGGCACCGGGTTCATGTACTGGAAGTCAAAGCGCAGCTGGTTTATCGCACCTAGCTTCAGTGCCGGGATGGAGACATCCGTTTTACCGTCCAGCAGCCCCTGCAACACCGGCAGGCGAAGCATCAGGCGGTTACTATCCTGCGTGCTTTGCAGACTGAACGATTGCAGGAACTGGTTGTTGAGGCTGATATCCATGCGCGAGCTGTCTTTGGTCGCTGGCGCGGTATAACGATAGTTCAGATTGATATCAATGCCGTTGGTACGCAGCAGGTACAAATCCGGCGGCAGATTCAGCGACAGGCTAATCGGCGCTGGTTCAAGCCCCGTCGCCTGCAGCTGTTCTTCATAGGTTTTCAGCTCGCCAAATGTCACCGCACGGTCGGTACGCACCCAGTTTGGCGCATCGTAAGGTTTACGCGCCAGCAGCGGTTTGACCTCATCCACCACAACGCTGTTGCCACGGAAAAGGACGTTGCCCTGGGCAATGGCTTTTGCTGCCTGCACCAGATCTTTATCATCACGGCCAAAGACCACCAGCAGCTTCACGTACGGGTTTTCCGGGTGATTTATCATCTCAATGGTCGGCGCTTTGACGTCCGGACGATCGCGCAGGAAGGCCGGGCGTTTCGCGTTGGTCGCAAACACAATGGCATTTCTGTCCGGCAGTTTGTCATACATCGCCGGGAAGCTCTGGCCACGCCAGCCCGCACGTGAACCAAACCAGGACGCCACAATGGTGGCCGCCAGCTGCTCGGTCACGTCCGGAGATGATGCAAACACCATCGGCAACGTGAGCGGACGGTTATCACGCGGATCAAAGAACGGAACCGGGAAGGCCGAGAGATCGTTTTTCAGGGCCAGCGACTGGTAGGTCAGCTGCAGCGAGGAGTTACGCCCAACGTCCATCCACAGCGTGCTTCTGTTAGGATTTCCACAGACATCACGGTAGTGACCAATAAACTCCAGACGGATACGGTTAAAGTCGGTGATGAACAGCGGGTTGATCGGCACCTGCGCCTTGGTTTTCTTGCCCAGCTGCTCTTTTGTGACCGGCAGAACGTCCATCAGCTCGTCATTCAGGTAGACCTTAAGTTGAGACTCTGTCGGCAGCAGCGACGGTGACGGCGTGTATTCAAGGTTCAGCACCGCATTAGAGACGACCTCATCGCTGCGCATGCCAAACTCAATGCCGCCGTTAGGGTTGATACCGCTCAGCACCATACTGCCCGGAGGCGGTGCAATTTGCGCGAAGGTCAGCTTCACGTCCCGTGACGGCGCATTGTCCGCGACGATGGGCGCATTCGCCCCCCGGACGCCCGGCATTACCTGCCCGATGACCTGGCCGTCTGCCGGTAGGGTGTTCCCCTCCGTTGGCTGGTTCGGCGTGATATTTTCTGTTTGACCTGGTGCCGCGGTGACAACCGGATCGGTTGCTTGCGCGACGACAGGTACCGTTGGTGCAGGCGTTGCCGCTGCGTTACCAGGAGCTGCGTTAGCCATTGTTGCGGGGATAACATTCATCCCCATTGCCACTGCACATAACCAGGAAAGTTTTGTTTTCATCGCGTTATCATCATTGTTGAGCCATAACCGGGTCCGCCTGCTTCGCCTCATCCCGCTCAGGACGGCGAGGAATGAACGACACGACCCAGGAAACCAGCGAAATAAGTGACCGGAAAATTAATTTCACCGACGACGGGGCAAATTCTGCAAGGTGACGATAGCCACGGAACCCCAGCTTCAGAATATCCAGCAGGCTTTCCAGAGGTTTATCTTCCGGGAAGCTGTCCTGCCAGAGAGCCCACGTATCCGCGCGGGCAAACGTACACTGCACAAAATCGATATGTTGCTTTTTGGTCAACGGCATCAGCTGCAAACCGACTTCATTGTCCGCCACGCGAACAACCTGCGTCGGGAAGACATACTCCTGCTGACCGCGCTTAAGCAGCAGGTTAACTTTCTGCCCTTCCAGTACCTTCGCCTGGCCGTTGATTTTGATCCCCAGACCACCGTCAGAGAAGTCGTGCACGGTACAGGAGAAGAGGTGGCCATCTTCACGGGCGATCGCCGCAGGCATGCAGATTTCAACGCGATGCGCACGACGAACCTGTTTGCTCTCCACCGACACCGCTACCGCGCCGCCGAGGATAATCAGGTTGTAGAAGACCCAGGCCATACTGACGAAGACGGTCAGGATTTCGTTTTCCGGGCCGTAGAAGTAGCGCCAGATACCGGCGATGACGCCAACGATATTCAGCAATACCAGGAAGATGTACGGACGGGAAATCACCCAGTCGACGTACTCTTCTTCTACCAGGCCGCCCTTGGCGGTGACGTTGAATTTACCTTTGTGCGGATTAATCAGCGCCACCATCGTCGGCGGCGCGATATACCAGGCCAGCACCGTTTCGTAGATTTCACTCCAGAAGGAATGACGATATTTACCCTGTATCTTCGAGTTTGTCAGGCTCGCGTGGATCATGTGCGGCAGAACAAACAGCGCAATCATCAGCGCCGGGGCGTAAATGATATAAGCATGAAGAAGCAGGAACGCCAGCGGCGCGGTCAGGAAGATCAGCCGCGGGATACCGGATAAGAAGTGGAACATGGCGTTGACGTAGCAGAGACGTTGCGCCAGCTTGAGCCCTTTACCCATCAGTGGGTTATCGAGACGGAAAATCTGCACCATCCCGCGAGCCCAGCGAATACGCTGACCAATGTGCGCCGACAGTGACTCCGTTGCCAGACCGGCGGCCTGCGGAATACGCATATACGCGGAGGTATAGCCACGACGGTGCAGGCGCAGAGAGGTGTGCGCATCTTCAGTGACCGTTTCGACGGCGATACCGCCAATTTCATCCAGCGGTTTACGGCGGATAACCGCACAGGAGCCGCAGAAGAAGGTGGCATCCCACATGTCGTTTCCGTCCTGCACCAGGCCATAGAACAGGGTGCCTTCGTTCGGGGTTTTGCGGAAGCGGCCAAGGTTACGTTCAAACGGATCCGGCGAGAAGAAGTGGTGCGGCGTCTGCATCATCGCCAGCTCTTTCTCCTTCAGGAACCAGCCCATGGTCATCTGCAGGAACGAGCGCGTCGGCACGTGGTCGCAGTCAAAGATCGAGACAAACTCCCCGGTGGCATACTTCAACGCGTTGTTGATGTTCCCGGCTTTCGCATGCTCGTGAGTCGGACGGGCGATATACTCGACGCCGACCTCCTCTGCGAACTGGCGGAACGCCGGACGGTTGCCGTCATCCAGGATCCAGACCTTGAGCTTGTCTTTCGGCCAGTCGATGCCCAGCGCGGCATAAATGGTGTTTTTCACCACGCTCAGATCTTCGTTGTAGGTCGGTACAAAGAGATCAACAGACGGCCACTGCGCAGTGTCTTTAGGCAGCGGAACCGGCTGGCGGTTAAGCGGCCAAATTACCTGGAAATAGCCCAGCACCAGCACAATCCAGGCGTAGGTTTCTGCAAATAGCAGCACCAGACCGCACACCAGGCTGACCGGGTCGTCCCAGTTCAGGGTTGAGGTATAACGCCACCAGATGTAGCGACAGGAGACGGTCAACGACAGCACAATCAGCATCAGCGCCGAGAAACGCCCCGGAATACGGCGGACCAGCAGCGCCACGCCCCACAGCAGGATCAGGAAGGTGAACTGCGCCAGAGGGTTGAAAGGTTGCGTAATACAGACCAGCGCAAGAATGAGCGAGAACACGACGATCACGCCGAGGATAAAACGCCGCAGGCCCGGATGGAGATGCCCGAGCTCTTTATGGTTATCCAGATGGCTGGTTTTATCGCTTACGCTGTTGGGCAGTCTGTCCAGCCACTGGTGGTAGCGCTCACGTAACTGCTGAACGCGGGAGAAGCTGCGCCAGTGCGGCGTTATTTTCTCTGAGCGGGATGACGTGACCACCAGCCAGATGGCCTGAATGAGATAACGTGCCGGATCCAAAGGACGCGGTCGGTTGGGATTAATGTGCGGATATAACTCACTGTGCCGGGCACGTATGCGCTGCCAGCGTGGATGTTCGAGTGGAATAAACATCCAGGCCAGAATCATCCAGAAACAGCCGAGCGAGGCGCTAAATGCCGAAGCACCGTGCCGGCGGAAATTCCGGTAATGTTCGCTCAAACGCGAACTGACCGGAGGGATGAGTAACCAGCTGGTGAGACGACTCATACAGCACTCCCTGCATGCTCCGCCCTGTTGGCAAAGTTCAGCAGACACCAGTTAGCCAGCGTCAGGATCTCTTCTGCCGCCAGTGAATCGCTGCGGTATTCACCGAGCGGTTGCTTCGACGCAAGGCATTCCGCCATTCCCTCATCACGATGGATGACAATAGGAAGCAGACGGCGCTGGCTTTGCAGCCACACCTGATACAGGTCGTCCTGGATCTGGCTACCAATGCGCAAATCGTTAATCAGAATATGAGCGTTCTGAGGCAGCCCCTGCTGATGCAGGCGGATATGGCAGTTCGCATCGACGTTAACGATCGACAGTACATGATCGCACTGGGCGATAAGCTGTCGGGTCAGCGTGCCGGCGCCGTGCGGCAGATCCAGCAGGATCCACTTGTAGTGCCCCTTTTCTTTCAGACTCTGCAGAGCAAGCGTGAACTGCGAAAACAGGCGCTGATACGCTGCTTCATTCTCGCGTTCCGTGGTGGTCAGTTGCCCAAACGGCAGCAGATCAAGCTGGGAGGTATAGCGCATCCCTGCATCCCGCCAGTCTTTATCATCAAGCAGCGCGCGGGCCCAGCCCTCTTCGCGAGTAAAATCGATGTTAAACAACATGCGCAATAAATTATCGGCGCAGGCGTCAATAACCAGCACCGATTCACCTAAAAGCTGTAATGACCACGCCAGCGCCGCGGTAACTGATGTGGTACCCACACCGCCACGTACACCCTGTAATCCGAGTATGGCCATCAATGGCTCCCTTATTGTTGATGGGCGAATTCAGCTAATAACGGCCAGCGTTTAATAGCCGCAGCCAACTGTTCCCTCTGGGAAATATCGGTGTAATCTATTTCAGGTAAAGAAAAGGCCTGCGTCAGCGCCAGAAAATCGTTTTGGAATGTGTAACCCAGAGTCGAGTCGACTGGGGTTCCAGGTTCGTTATTATCCATTTTTTTTTCATCCCTTTAAGGAAAATCGCACGCTAAAGAAGTTGCGGGGCTTCCTGCCCTGACAAATTTCATTTACATGCTAAATCTGATGTTCTTTAATTTCAATGTTAGGTTTATTTCTACGCTTTCGCTAGTAAACTGAGATACAGATAAATTAGACGAAAAGAGGGACACCGTGGACTCCATATTTTCTATTGGCATCCAGTCATTATGGGACGAATTGAGCCACATGCCAGTCGGAGGAGTCTGGTGGATTAATACGGACCGTAATGAAGATGCTATCAGTCTGGTAAACCAGACAATTGCTGCTCAGGATAAGGATTCCCGCGTGGCCGTCATTAGCATGGGCGAAGAGCCGAAGAACATTGTCACGCTTGAAAGTGACTGTGGCCCCAAGACGGTGCGATTATTTTCCATGACATCGGAAGCCGATAGTCTATACTTTTTGACCCGCGACGTTCAGTGCTCTATTGATCCGGATCGCTATTTAGTGATTCTTAAATGCGCCAATAACGTTCTGCAAAATATCCCTACGGAAAAACTGCTTTCGTGGCTGGAAAATATCAATAAATGGGCAAAATTTCAAAATTGCACGCTTCTTGTAGTCAATCCCGGCAGTAATAATGACAAGCTGTTCTCACTTTTAATGGGCGAATATCGCTCCCTGTTCGGTCTGGCAAGCGTGCGTGACCAGGTGGGCAGCTATCTCTACGATATTGCATTCTGGTGTAATGAAAAAGGCGTAAGTGCCAGGCAACAACTTACGCTGAAACATATCGAAGGTAAGTGGCACCTGGCACAGCAGGAAGAAACCGTGGTACAACCGCGCAGTGACGAAAAACGCATCCTGAGCCATATTGCGGTTTTGGAGGGGGCACCTGCCCTGTCGGAAAACTGGACGCTGTTTGAATCTAACGAAGCGCTTTTCCATGAAGCCCGCACTACACAGGCGGCGACCCTTATTTTTTCGCTGATGCAGAATAACCAGATTGAGACGCTGGCACGGCAAATCCACACCTTACGCCGCCAGCGCGGCAGTGCGTTAAAAATTATTGTGCGCGAAAATAATACCAGCCTGCGCGCCACCGACGAGCGCCTGCTTCTGGGCTGCGGCGCTAATATGGTTATTCCATGGAATGCGCCATTGTCCCGTTGCCTGACGCTTATCGAAAGCGTTCAGGGCCAGCAGTTTAGCCGCCATGTGCCGGAAGATATTTCCACGCTGCTCTCCATGACGCAGCCGATGAAGCTGCGCGGATTCCAAAAATGGGATACCTTCTGCGACGCCGTCGGCAACATGATGAGCAACACGCTCCTTCCCGCTGACGGAAAAGGGGTTATGGTTGCCCTGCGTCCTGTACCGGGTATTCGCGTTGAACAGGCCCTCACCCTATGTCGCCCGAACCGTACAGGAGACATCATGACCATCGGCGACAATCGCCTGGTGCTGTTTTTGTCCTTCTGCCGGGTTAACGATCTCGATACGGCACTTAACCACATCTTCCCCCTGCCTACCGGGGATATTTTCTCGAACCGTATGATTTGGTTCGAAGATAATACGATCGGCGCGGAGCTGGTGCAGATGCGTGCGCTCCAGCCTGAACAATGGGCTAAACCGCTCGCTATCACCAGCGATGCCAAACCAGTCCTCAATGCCAGGCATGATGGACACGTCTGGCGTCGGGTTCCGGAACCCCTTCGCTTATTAGCAGACAACGCGGAGAACGCATCATCATGAATATCAGCGATATCATTCAACTGGTTATATTCTGTGCGCTGATCTTTTTCCCGCTTGGCTACTATGCGCGCCATTCCGTACGCCGTATCCGTGATACGGCCAGAGTGCTGTTTATAAAACCTCGCTATGTAAAACCAGCCGGAACACTGACACGGGCATCACACGTCAAGGCAGACCGAAAACATGACTAATTCTACCTATACCGCTTCGTCACCCTCGCCGCTCTGGCAATACTGGCGCGGCCTTTCCGGCTGGAACTTCTACTTTCTGGTGAAGTTTGGCCTGCTGTGGGCAGGCTATCTGAATTTCCATCCCCTTCTCAACCTGGTATTTATGGCCTTCCTGCTGATGCCGCTGCCGAATATCAGGCTGCACCGCTTACGCCACTGGGTCGCTATCCCTGTCGGCTTTGCGCTGTTCTGGCATGATACCTGGCTACCGGGGCCGGACAGCATTATGAGCCAGGGCTCGCAGGTGGCGGGCTTTAGCGCCAGCTATGTCCTCGATCTGACCGAGCGCTTTATTAACTGGCAGATGATTGGCGCGGTATTTGTGCTACTGGTTGCCTGGCTGTTCCTGTCACAGTGGATCCGCGTCACGGTGTTTGTCGTCGCGATTATGATCTGGCTTAACGTGCTGACGCTGGCTGGACCAAACTTTTCGCTGTGGCCTGCCGGTCAACCGACCACCACGGTAACCACCACAGGGGGAAGCGCAGCGGCAACCGTCACAACGGCAGGCGATACGCCTGTGGTGGGTGATATCCCAACCCAGACCGCACCGCCGACCTCTACCAACCTGAATGCCTGGCTCTCCAGTTTCTATACCGCGGAAGACAAGCGACAGACTAAATTCCCGGATGCGCTGCCGGCGGATGCTCAGCCGTTTGAACTGCTGGTGATCAACATCTGCTCTCTCTCCTGGGCCGACGTGGATGCAGCCGGTTTGATGTCTCATCCGCTGTGGTCACATTTCGACATTCAGTTTAAAGATTTCAACTCAGCCACCTCGTACAGCGGCCCGGCGGCGATCCGCCTGCTGCGTGCAAGCTGCGGTCAAACATCGCATAAAAACCTGTATCAACCCGCCGGCAACCAATGTTATCTGTTCGATAACCTCTCGAAACTGGGCTTTACGCAGCATCTGATGCTGGGGCATAACGGCCAGTTCGGCAACTTCCTGAAAGAGGTGCGCGAACAGGGTGGCATGCAGGCACCGCTGATGGATCAAACCGGTCTTCCTGTCTCTCTGCTGGGCTTCGACGGCTCGCCTGTCTATGACGATTCCGCTGTCCTGCAGCGCTGGCTGCAGACCATCGAAAAAGACAATAATCCACGCAGCGCGACGTTCTTTAATACCCTGCCGCTTCACGACGGTAACCACTTCCCGGGCGTGAGCAAAACGGCGGATTATAAAGTGCGTGCGCAGAAATTCTTTGACGAGCTGGACGCATTCTTTACGGAGCTGGAAAAATCGGGCCGTAAAGTCATGGTGGTTGTGGTACCTGAGCACGGCGGCGCGCTGAAAGGCGACAGAATGCAGGTCTCGGGTCTGCGTGATATCCCAAGCCCGTCCATCACCAACGTGCCTGCAGGCATTAAGTTCTTTGGTATGAAAGCACCCCATCAGGGCGCACCGATTGAAATCACCCAGCCGACCAGCTATCTGGCGATCTCTGAACTGGTTGCCCGTGCCGTTGACGGGAAGCTGTTTGTGGAAGATAGCGTGAACTGGGATCAGCTCACCAGCAACCTGCCGCAAACGGCAGAAGTCTCCGAGAACGCCAACGCGGTGGTGATTCAGTATCAGAACAAACCGTACGTTCGCCTGAACGGCGGGGATTGGGTACCGTATCCGCAGTAACACGCTAAGACGTCCCTCTCCCCATCGGGGAGAGGGACAATGCCAACATTATTGCTGGGCGATCCACACCAGCATTTTCAGACTTGCCGAGTAGTAGTCGTCTTGAGAGGTAATTTCGGGTTCGCCGGAAGCCTGTCCCATCGTAAAATCCCTGACCGCCAGCAGACCGCCCTCCATCATATAAGGGGCATATTCGTTGGTTGTGACGTTAACCCAGGCGGGAGTGTGTTCCCGGGGGAACTGGCCGAACCAGGCCTTCCACGGCGTCAGGAGCGGGCTTTTTTTATCAGCCCAGGCAACGTACAGCGGAATACGAATCGCGTCGTAGCTCATCCGCGGTGGCCAGCCTTTGGCTGGAGCCAGCTTGTCACCTGATGCCAGTGAAACCCAGTCAGTGGGAAGATTCGCTTTACCCGAGCCCATTTTCCCCAGCAGGCGTTTTCCGTCCTTAATCAAATCGCGCCAGACCGGCAAATGACTGCGTCTGGCGAAGGCCTGCCAGGCCGGAAACACGAAATAGGAAGGATTAAGGACAACTTCACCTTCAGGCTTAAATCCCTGGGCGCCAGGCAGCATCACGCGGTAACCCGCGTAGCGGGTCACGCTGTGGTCAATCAGTGCTTTTGTAATTGCATCCGATGCGGCGCTGTAGCGTTTGTCATGCCAGCGCGCATCGGCCTTCAGTAACGCCCAGGCAATTAGCACATCGCCATCTGCAGCATTGTTTTTGTCGGCGACCGGGTTGGACTCTGCGGGGTTATAGCGCCAGTAAAACAGACCATTCTCTTTGTTCTTCAGATGACTGTCTGTCCATTGCCAGAGCTTATCGAACGTGGCTTTATCGTCGTTGGCTACCGCCATCAGCATGGCAAAACCCTGGCCTTCCGTATGCGACACGCCGCCATTGCCGGTATCAACAATGCGGCCTTCCGGTTTGAAAAAGCGGGCCTTATAACTCTCCCAGGCCCGATCCGCCTGAGAAAGGGGCGAGAACAGCAGACTCATCATGACGGCCAGCGTCGCGCAGACGGGTTTTCGCATCATTCACTCCATCCGGTTATTCGGCACTCCGCAGGGAAATCTCACCGCCCATCCAGGGTTTGATCACGCCATCCTGATCCAGGAGCAGCGCGCCCTGTGCATCAATACCGCGGGAAGTCCCGTAGATCTCTTTATCACCAATCAGCAATTTCACCGGGCGGTTGATGAAGTTATCCAGCTTTTCCCAACGAGACAGGAACGGTGCCAGCCCTTCCTGCTCAAAAAGCGTGAGTGAACTACGCAACTCTTTAATCATACGCACGGCAAGGGTGTTACGATCGATGACGATCCCCGCCTCCTGGAGGTTAGTCCATGCCTGATTTACCACATCATTTTGTACATTGCGCATCACCATATTGAGGCCTGCGCCAATGACGATTTGCGCCGCATCGCCCGTTTTCCCCGTCAGTTCGACCAGAATGCCGGCAAGTTTACGATCGTTGAGGTACAGGTCGTTAGGCCATTTAACACGTACTTTATCCGCCCCCAGATCGTGCAACACTTCCGCCATGACGATCCCGATGACCAGACTAAGGCCAATGGCAGCGGCCGGCCCCTGATCGAGTCGCCAGTACATGGAAAGATAGAGGTTGGCGCCAAATGGCGAAAACCACTTGCGGCCGCGACGGCCACGACCGGCCTGCTGATATTCAGCAACGCAGGCATCGCCCGATTTGAGCTCAGGCAGACGATCCAGCAGATACTGGTTCGTCGAATCAATTACAGGCAGCACCGCAACATTGCCGTGTCCAATCTGGCTGCGGATCGCTTCTTCATTCAGCAATTGAATCGGCTCCGGCAGGCTGTACCCTTTCCCGGGTACCGTGAACACATCGACACCCCAGTCGCGAAGCGTCTGGATATGTTTATTGATGCCGGCACGGCTCATGCCTAGCTGCTCACCCAGCTGCTCGCCAGAATGAAACTCACCGTCAGCGAGGATGCTAATCAGGGTTAAAGGGATGGTGTTGTCTTTCACGCGATGGCCTCCACGGCATTGACTTCACCTGTGCGGCCAATGAAGCGAACTTCTGGCTCCAGCCAGACGTTAAATTTTTCGCCTACGCGCTGACGAATATAATGAGCCAGCTGTACAACATCATCGCTGGTCGCATCGCGTTGATTAATCAGCACCAGAGCCTGCTGCTGGTGCACGGCAGCACCGCCTACTGAAGTGCCTTTTAGCTGGCATTGATCGATAAGCCATCCCGCGGCAAGCTTCACGCTGCCATCCGCCTGAGGGTAATGTGGCGCGGCTGGCCATCCTTCAAGAAAGACTTTTGCATTTTCGCTGCTGATAACCGGGTTTTTAAAGAAGCTTCCTGCGTTTCCGTTTACTTTTGGGTCGGGAAGTTTGGTCATCCGCATATGGCAAACCGAATCAAAAACATCGCGGGCAGTTACGGTAGCAGGATCGAGACGCGTTAAATCCCCGTAGGTCAATACAGGCTGCCAGTTCTTCGACAGGCGCAGACCCACGGCAACAATCACGTAGCGATCCTGATATTCATGTTTGAAGATACTGTCACGATAGCCAAATCGGCACTGCTCTGTCGTTAAACGCTTAGCCGTTCCGGTCGCCAGTTCGATGCAGTCGACATATTCACAGACATGTTTCAGTTCGATGCCGTAGGCGCCGATGTTTTGAATAGGTGACGATCCGGCGCAGCCTGGAATGAGCGCAAGGTTTTCCAGGCCCGGCATCCCTTTTTCGAGAGTAAATTGCACCAGATGATGCCAGTTTTCTCCGGCTCCAACGTGCAGGTGCCAGCTATCGGCACGCTCTTCAACATCCATTCCCATGATGCGGTTAACGATCACCGTTCCCGCAAAATCATCAAGAAACAGGACATTACTTCCTTCGCCCAGAATCAGTACGGGTTCGTTATTTTCTGTTGCGCTTTGCCATGCTTCCAGCAGTTGCTGTGCAGTATCGGCACGTACAATTTGATTAGCATTGCGTTGAATGCCAAAGGTATTCCAGGGCTTAAGGGAGTGGTTCATAGACGCTATCCTGATGCAAAAACGCAGGTAGTTTACCGTATAAGCAGGGGATTGGGGGATTAGTTTGTGCAGCGTATAAACGCAAAAAGGCCATCCTTGCGGATGGCCTTTCTACTTAATTGATGTCTGGCAGTTCCCTACTCTCGCATGGGGAGACCCCACACTACCATCGGCGCTACGGCGTTTCACTTCTGAGTTCGGCATGGGGTCAGGTGGGACCACCGCGCTAAAGCCGCCAGGCAAATTCTGTTAATCTGTATCAGGCTGAAAATCCTGTCTCTCTCACCGCCAAAACACCTTCGGCGTTGTAAGGTTAAGCCTCACGGTTCATTAGTATCGGTTAGCTCAACGCATCGCTGCGCTTACACACCCGACCTATCAACGTCGTAGTCTTCAACGTTCCTTCAGGACTCTCAGGGAGTCAGGGAGAACTCATCTCGGGGCAAGTTTCGTGCTTAGATGCTTTCAGCACTTATCTTTTCCGCATTTAGCTACCGGGCAGTGCCATTGGCATGACAACCCGAACACCAGTGATGCGTCCACTCCGGTCCTCTCGTACTAGGAGCAGCCCCCCTCAATTCTCCAGCGCCCACGGCAGATAGGGACCGAACTGTCTCACGACGTTCTAAACCCAGCTCGCGTACCACTTTAAATGGCGAACAGCCATACCCTTGGGACCTACTTCAGCCCCAGGATGTGATGAGCCGACATCGAGGTGCCAAACACCGCCGTCGATATGAACTCTTGGGCGGTATCAGCCTGTTATCCCCGGAGTACCTTTTATCCGTTGAGCGATGGCCCTTCCATTCAGAACCACCGGATCACTATGACCTGCTTTCGCACCTGCTCGAGCCGTCACTCTCGCAGTCAAGCTAGCTTATGCCATTGCACTAACCTCCTGATGTCCGACCAGGATTAGCTAACCTTCGTGCTCCTCCGTTACTCTTTGGGAGGAGACCGCCCCAGTCAAACTACCCACCAGACACTGTCCGCAACCCGGATCACGGGTCTACGTTAGAACACCAGCCATTAAAGGGTGGTATTTCAAGGATGGCTCCACGCAGACTGGCGTCCACGCTTCAAAGCCTCCCACCTATCCTACACATCAAGGACCAGTGTTCAGTGTCAAGCTATAGTAAAGGTTCACGGGGTCTTTCCGTCTTGCCGCGGGTACACTGCATCTTCACAGCGAGTTCAATTTCACTGAGTCTCGGGTGGAGACAGCCTGGCCATCATTACGCCATTCGTGCAGGTCGGAACTTACCCGACAAGGAATTTCGCTACCTTAGGACCGTTATAGTTACGGCCGCCGTTTACCGGGGCTTCGATCAAGAGCTTCGCGTTGCCGCTAACCCCATCAATTAACCTTCCGGCACCGGGCAGGCGTCACACCGTATACGTCCACTTTCGTGTTTGCACAGTGCTGTGTTTTTAATAAACAGTTGCAGCCAGCTGGTATCTTCGACTGATTTCAGCTCCACCCGCAGGGGCTTCACCTACATATCAGCGTGCCTTCTCCCGAAGTTACGGCACCATTTTGCCTAGTTCCTTCACCCGAGTTCTCTCAAGCGCCTTGGTATTCTCTACCTGACCACCTGTGTCGGTTTGGGGTACGATTTCGTGTTACCTGATGCTTAGAGGCTTTTCCTGGAAGCAGGGCATTTGTTACTTCAGCACCGTAGTGCCTCGTCATCACACCTCAGCGTTAATAAACGACCGGATTTACCTAATCGTTCCGCCTACATGCTTAAACCGGGACAACCGTCGCCCGGCTAACATAGCCTTCTCCGTCCCCCCTTCGCAGTAACACCAAGTACAGGAATATTAACCTGTTTCCCATCGACTACGCCTTTCGGCCTCGCCTTAGGGGTCGACTCACCCTGCCCCGATTAACGTTGGACAGGAACCCTTGGTCTTCCGGCGAGCGGGCTTTTCACCCGCTTTATCGTTACTTATGTCAGCATTCGCACTTCTGATACCTCCAGCATGCCTCACAGCACACCTTCAACGGCTTACAGAACGCTCCCCTACCCAACAACGCATAAGCGTCGCTGCCGCAGCTTCGGTGCATGGTTTAGCCCCGTTACATCTTCCGCGCAGGCCGACTCGACCAGTGAGCTATTACGCTTTCTTTAAATGATGGCTGCTTCTAAGCCAACATCCTGGCTGTCTGTGCCTTCCCACATCGTTTCCCACTTAACCATGACTTTGGGACCTTAGCTGGCGGTCTGGGTTGTTTCCCTCTTCACGACGGACGTTAGCACCCGCCGTGTGTCTCCCGTGATAACATTCTTCGGTATTCGTAGTTTGCATCGGGTTGGTAAGCCGGGATGGCCCCCTAGCCGAAACAGTGCTCTACCCCCGAAGATGAGTTCACGAGGCGCTACCTAAATAGCTTTCGGGGAGAACCAGCTATCTCCCGGTTTGATTGGCCTTTCACCCCCAGCCACAAGTCATCCGCTAATTTTTCAACATTAGTCGGTTCGGTCCTCCAGTTAGTGTTACCCAACCTTCAACCTGCCCATGGCTAGATCACCGGGTTTCGGGTCTATACCCTGCAACTTAACGCCCAGTTAAGACTCGGTTTCCCTTCGGCTCCCCTATACGGTTAACCTTGCTACAGAATATAAGTCGCTGACCCATTATACAAAAGGTACGCAGTCACACCACAAAGGTGCTCCCACTGCTTGTACGTACACGGTTTCAGGTTCTTTTTCACTCCCCTCGCCGGGGTTCTTTTCGCCTTTCCCTCACGGTACTGGTTCACTATCGGTCAGTCAGGAGTATTTAGCCTTGGAGGATGGTCCCCCCATATTCAGACAGGATACCACGTGTCCCGCCCTACTCTTCGAGTTCACAACCTGTGTGCTTTCGTGTACGGGACTGTCACCCTGTACCGTGCGACTTTCCAGACGCTTCCACTAACACACAAGCTGATTCAGACTCTGGGCTGCTCCCCGTTCGCTCGCCGCTACTGGGGGAATCTCGGTTGATTTCTTTTCCTCGGGGTACTTAGATGTTTCAGTTCCCCCGGTTCGCCTCGTTAACCTATGTATTCAGTTAACGATAGTGCAACGAATTGCACTGGGTTTCCCCATTCGGACATCGCCGGGTCAAAGGTTCATATCACCTCGCCGGCGCTTTTCGCAGATTAGCACGTCCTTCATCGCCTCTGACTGCCAGGGCATCCACCGTGTACGCTTAGTCGCTTAACCTCACAACCCGAAGATGTTTCTTTCGATTCATCATCGACTTGCGAAAATTTGAGAGACTCGAACACACATAACATGTGTGTCGTTTCAATTTTCAGCTTGATCCAGATTTTTAAAGAGCAAAACTTCGCAGTGCACCTTTTCAGGTTCACTCTGAAGTTTTCTTGTGTTTGCAGTAAAAGATGGTGGAGCTATGCGGGATCGAACCGCAGACCTCCTGCGTGCAAAGCAGGCGCTCTCCCAGCTGAGCTATAGCCCCATCGTTTATAATCTCTGTACCGCTCATCCTTTAAAAGGAGTTTGGTAGGCCTGAGTGGACTTGAACCACCGACCTCACCCTTATCAGGGGTGCGCTCTAACCACCTGAGCTACAAGCCTGCAGAGATTTTTACTGCTGTTTTTCATCAGACAATCTGTGTGAGCACTACAAAGGCAGGTTCTTTAAGGTAAGGAGGTGATCCAACCGCAGGTTCCCCTACGGTTACCTTGTTACGACTTCACCCCAGTCATGAATCACAAAGTGGTAAGCGCCCTCCCGAAGGTTAAGCTACCTACTTCTTTTGCAACCCACTCCCATGGTGTGACGGGCGGTGTGTACAAGGCCCGGGAACGTATTCACCGTAGCATTCTGATCTACGATTACTAGCGATTCCGACTTCATGGAGTCGAGTTGCAGACTCCAATCCGGACTACGACGCACTTTATGAGGTCCGCTTGCTCTCGCGAGGTCGCTTCTCTTTGTATGCGCCATTGTAGCACGTGTGTAGCCCTACTCGTAAGGGCCATGATGACTTGACGTCATCCCCACCTTCCTCCAGTTTATCACTGGCAGTCTCCTTTGAGTTCCCGGCCTAACCGCTGGCAACAAAGGATAAGGGTTGCGCTCGTTGCGGGACTTAACCCAACATTTCACAACACGAGCTGACGACAGCCATGCAGCACCTGTCTCAGAGTTCCCGAAGGCACCAATCCATCTCTGGAAAGTTCTCTGGATGTCAAGAGTAGGTAAGGTTCTTCGCGTTGCATCGAATTAAACCACATGCTCCACCGCTTGTGCGGGCCCCCGTCAATTCATTTGAGTTTTAACCTTGCGGCCGTACTCCCCAGGCGGTCGACTTAACGCGTTAGCTCCGGAAGCCACGCCTCAAGGGCACAACCTCCAAGTCGACATCGTTTACGGCGTGGACTACCAGGGTATCTAATCCTGTTTGCTCCCCACGCTTTCGCACCTGAGCGTCAGTCTTTGTCCAGGGGGCCGCCTTCGCCACCGGTATTCCTCCAGATCTCTACGCATTTCACCGCTACACCTGGAATTCTACCCCCCTCTACAAGACTCTAGCCTGCCAGTTTCGAATGCAGTTCCCAGGTTGAGCCCGGGGATTTCACATCCGACTTGACAGACCGCCTGCGTGCGCTTTACGCCCAGTAATTCCGATTAACGCTTGCACCCTCCGTATTACCGCGGCTGCTGGCACGGAGTTAGCCGGTGCTTCTTCTGCGGGTAACGTCAATTGCTGAGGTTATTAACCTCAACACCTTCCTCCCCGCTGAAAGTACTTTACAACCCGAAGGCCTTCTTCATACACGCGGCATGGCTGCATCAGGCTTGCGCCCATTGTGCAATATTCCCCACTGCTGCCTCCCGTAGGAGTCTGGACCGTGTCTCAGTTCCAGTGTGGCTGGTCATCCTCTCAGACCAGCTAGGGATCGTCGCCTAGGTGAGCCGTTACCCCACCTACTAGCTAATCCCATCTGGGCACATCTGATGGCAAGAGGCCCGAAGGTCCCCCTCTTTGGTCTTGCGACGTTATGCGGTATTAGCTACCGTTTCCAGTAGTTATCCCCCTCCATCAGGCAGTTTCCCAGACATTACTCACCCGTCCGCCGCTCGTCACCCGGAGAGCAAGCTCTCCTGTGCTACCGCTCGACTTGCATGTGTTAGGCCTGCCGCCAGCGTTCAATCTGAGCCATGATCAAACTCTTCAATTTAAGTTTGATGCTCGTGAATTAAACTTCGTAATGAATTACGTATGTTCACTCAGAGACTTGGTATTCATTTTTCGTCTTGCGACGTTAAGAATCCATGTCACTTTGAGTGCCCACACAGATTGTCTGATAAATTGTTAAAGAGCAGTGCCGCTTCGCTTTTCGCAGCGGCGCGGGGTGTGCATATTACGCTTTCCCGCTTCAGAGTCAAGCGTTTATTTTCGCTTTTCTCTGCTGACCCGGCGGCGTGTGTGCCGTTGTTCCGTGTCAGTGGAGGCGCATTATAGGGAGTTATTCCGACGTGACAAGCACAAAATACAAAAAACTTTTCGTTCGCTCACTTTTCAAACTTAACGCTTATTTATGTCGCGAATCGCCCGTTAAATGTGCGATTTCCCGTGCAAAACTGGCCACCTGCGACCAGTCGGTATAAACCACTTCTTTACGCGTATCGGTTTCCCCCCCGGTCATCTTCATAATCAGGCGGATCATAAAGCGGTCATACCAGCGGTAGCGAGGGTAGCGCAGCGCGCCGGCAAAGACGGCGCACAGGTCTGGTTGCCACGGTGAACTGAGTAGAAACTTGCGCGTGTAGCTGTTGGTCTGCGGCGTGCGCTTCTCGGCTTTACGTGCGACAAGGTTGACCGAGTAAAACGCACCGGGCAATTGGTTGAGCACCGCCGTGTGCTTTTTCACAAAGCGATCCAGCGCCGGATGGAAATGCCCGTAACGAATTGACGCGCCAATTACCACGCGATCGTACTCCTGCCAGGCTATCTGCTCCGCACGGTTCAGGTTCACAACATCCGAGTAAATACCCAGCTCTTTTAATTCAGACGCCAGATAGGCAGCAATCTCACGCGTTTGCCCGTCTCGCGTAGAGAAAAGAATCAATGTTTTCATCAACGGCTCCTTACTCGCGCCAGAATGTAGAGGTGAACAGCACCAGCAGCGTAAAGACCTCAAGACGACCAAACAGCATATTGGCGATGAGGATCCATTTCGCGACCGGGTTCATGCTGGCAAAGTTATCCGCCACAACCCCCAGGCCGGGCCCGAGGTTATTCAAGGTTGCTACGACGGACGCAAAGGCGGAAAAATCATCCACCCCCGTCGCGATAATCGCCAGCATACTGACGATAAAGACCAGCGCATACGCCGAGAAGAACCCCCACACCGCTTCGAGGATACGTTCCGGCAGCGCGCGGTTACCCAGCTTAATGCTGTAAACCGCATTCGGATGGACCAGACGCTTCAGCTCACGGTTCCCCTGCTTAAACAGCAGCAGAATACGAATCACCTTCAGGCCACCGCCCGTAGACCCCGCACAGCCCCCGATAAATGCAGAGCATAACAGCAGCACCGGCAGGAACAGCGGCCAGCGCGCGATGCTGTCCGTGGTAAAGCCGGCGGTCGTCGCCATCGATACTACCTGGAAGAACGCCTGATTTAGCGTGGTCAGCGCGGAGTTGTAGACATCATGGAACCACAGCACCAGGGTACAGATGATCACCAGCGTAAGCTGGACGCCAATGAACATGCGGAACTCTGGGTCACGCCAGTACACTTTCAGGCTACGTCCACTTAATAAAGAGAAGTGCAGACCGTAGTTACAACCTGAAATCAGCAAGAAAATGGCAATGATGGTGTTAATGGTTGGGCTGTCGAAGTAGCCGACGCTGGCATCGTGGGTGGAAAACCCGCCGATAGCAATCGTCGCAAAGCTGTGTCCGATGGCGTCGAAAGCGGGCATCCCGGCAAACCATAGCGCCAGCGCACAGGCCACCGTCAGCAAGACATAAATAAGCCACAGGGTCTTCGCCGTCTCGGCAATACGCGGGCGCATCTTATTGTCTTTCAGCGGCCCGGGCATTTCGGCGCGATAGAGCTGCATGCCCCCGACGCCCAGAATAGGCAGAATAGCCACTGCCAGGACGATGATCCCCATACCGCCGAACCACTGCAGCATCTGGCGATAAAAGAGAATGGCGTGCGGTAGCGAATCCAGCCCAACCAGCGTCGTCGCCCCGGTGGTTGTTAAACCGGAGAACGATTCAAAAAAGGCATCCGTGATACTCAGGTTAGGCTGTTCAGAGAAGATAAAGGGCAGCGAACCGACGCTTCCCAGCACCGTCCAGAACAGGACCACAATCAGAAACCCTTCACGAGATTTCAGCTCACCTTTCTGACGACGGTTTGGCCACCACAGCAGCGAGCCTATCACCAGCGCGACAAAAAAAGTCTGGGTAAATGCACGCCCCGCGCCGTCCCGGTAGATAAGCGCCACCAGTCCTGGGAGAATCATCGTCCCGGAAAAAAGTATAACCAGCAGTCCAACGATTCGGGTTATGGCACGAAAATGCATCTCTGCCGCTTCCTTTGGTATTCAAAAAAGTGAGGTGGGGATTATTCTTCAATCGGCAGCAATTGCAACGAACCACGACTAAAATCAGCCAGTTTTGCTGAAAAAGCAGCCAGCTCCGCCTGAGGAAGCGCCACGCGTAATTGCACCATTGCCTGGTAATCACTGTGCGCAATCACGCCGTTAAACTGTTTGAGCAGCGTTTCAATGCCCGATAGCTGAGCGTAATCGCACAACAAAGTATATTCAGTGAGCGGCGTTTTGCGGATAGTTTTGAGCATATTCAGTGCCTGCTGGACGCCGCCGCCATAGGCTTTTACCAGCCCACCCGTACCTAACAGGATGCCGCCATAGTAGCGCAGCACCACGGCGGTAATTTCACCCACGCCGCTGCCCATCAGCTGCGAAAGCATGGGTTTACCGGCCGTGCCCGCCGGTTCACCGTCGTCGGAAAACCCCAGCTGTAGTGAATCGTCCGGCGGCCCTGCCACCCACGCCACACAGTGGTGACGAGCGTCAGGATGCTCAGCCCGAACGGACTCGACAAACGCCTTTGCCGCCTCTACGCCGTCGGTATGCGCCAGCAGCGTAATAAAGCGGCTTTTCTTGATTTCCTCAACAAAGGTGACCGGTTCAGCCGGTATCAGCCAGCTCTCCATCAGGCCAGCTTCAGGTCTCGCGTCATGTTCTCGATACCGTTTTCGTGAACCACTACGTTATCTTCGATGCGAATACCGCCAAACGGCTTCAGCGCGTCAATTTTTTCCCAGTTGAAGTGTTTGCTGAACTGGCCTTCACGCCACGGCGCCAGCAGGGATTCGATAAAGTAGATCCCCGGCTCAATCGTCAGCACCATACGCGGCTCCAGAATACGGGTGCAGCGCAGGTAGGGGTATTTAGACGGTGCCGCCAGGTGCGTGCCGGTGTCATCCTGCATAAAGCCCGCAACGTCGTGAACCTGCAGGCCCAGCGGGTGGCCAATACCGTGCGGCATGAATGGCCCGGTCAGATCGTTCTCGACCATCGCCTCTTCGCTCATGTCTTTCACAATTTGATGCTTACGCAGCAGTTTTGCGATGCGCTGATGGAACTGGATGTGGTAATCCACATAGCTGGTTCCCGCCTTCATGGTGCCAATCAGCGCCAGCTGTTCATCGTTCACGTCTTTAATCAGCTGCGCGAAATCGGTATCCGCATTCGCCGCCCAGGTACGGGTCAGGTCAGCCGCGTAACCGTTGTACTCGGCGCCTGCGTCAAGCAGGAAGCTGCGCATCTCAGACGGTACATGGTGATCGAGTTTGGTGTAATGCAGGACGGAAGCATGCTCGTTTAGCGCAACAATATTGCTGTACGGAACGTCGGTATCGCGATGACCGGTGGCGGTCAGGTACGCCTGATTGATGTCGAACTCGCTCATGCCGGACTGGAAGGCTTCATGCGCGGCACGGTGGCCATTCACCGCCGTTTTTTGCGCTTCACGCATGCAGTAAAGTTCGTAGTCGGTTTTGTACGCGCGGTAATAGTGGAGGTAATCCAGCACCCCTTTCGGGTTGAGCTTGTCTGCCGCAATATCCAGGCCCAGCGCACGCTCCGGAACAGGGCCAATATAGGCGATGTTGCCACGCGCGGCAGGCAGCTGGCTGCCAATGCCGTCCGCTTTCGGCAGTGCAATCACGTCAATTTCTTCCGTCCAGAAAGAGGTCGGCAGCGGCTCTACGTTGTGCCAGTAATCGACCGGCAGGTAAAACCACAGTTTCGGCTTGTTCACGCCGTCTACCAGCAGCCAGCAGTTGGGAACCTGGGTTACCGGCACCCAGGCCTTAAACTGCGGGTTCACCTTAAACGGATAAGCGTGGTCATCCAGAAAGGTATTTATCAGCTCGCCGGAGTGGATCAGCAGCGCATCCAGCTTAAAGCGGGCGAGTACATCGCGGGTACGTTCCTGTAGGGTAACGATATGATTTTTATAAAGCGAAGCCAGTGAGTCCATCATTCTTCCTTTCGTTTTTTGACCTCAAGTCATCGCATCTTAGCACACCTCACTCCGCCTGCGTGATTTCCACCGACCGTGATCAATGCAGCAATTTCTTAATGAGTAGTTTGCATTTTATTAACATAAATCCCACACTCCGACTCATCTGGTATGACCAGATCCACTTGCTGGATTCAGGAGACTGACATGCTCTACAAAGGCGACACCCTGTACCTCAACTGGCTGGAAGATGGCATTGCCGAACTGGTGTTCGATGCCCCCGGCTCAGTGAACAAGCTTGATACCGCGACGGTGGCCAGTCTTGGCCAGGCGCTGGATGTTCTTGAAAAACAACCTGAATTAAAAGGGCTGCTGCTGCGTTCGAACAAAGCGGCCTTTATCGTCGGTGCCGATATCACCGAGTTCCTTTCGCTGTTTCTGGTGCCTGAAGAGCAGCTGAGCCAGTGGCTGCACTTTGCCAACAGCGTCTTTAATCGTCTGGAAGATCTGCCTGTCCCAACCATTTCCGCCGTTAACGGCTACGCGCTGGGCGGCGGCTGCGAATGTGTACTCGCGACCGACTACCGCCTGGCGACGCCGGACCTGCGCATCGGCCTGCCGGAAACCAAGCTGGGCATCATGCCGGGCTTTGGCGGCTCCGTGCGTATGCCGCGCATGCTGGGTGCCGACAGCGCGCTGGAGATCATTGCCGCAGGTAAAGATGTCGGCGCAGAACAGGCGCAGAAAATCGGCCTGGTCGACGGCGTCGTGAAGCCAGAGAAACTGGTTGAAGGCGCACTCGCCATTCTGCGTCAGGCCATTAACGGCGATCTCGACTGGAAGGCCAAACGCCAGCCGAAGCTGGAGCCGCTAAAACTCAGCAAAATTGAAGCCACCATGAGCTTCACCATCGCCAAAGGCATGGTGATGCAGACGGCGGGTAAACACTACCCGGCGCCGATTACGGCAGTGAAAACCATTGAAGCGGCCGCCCGTCTGGGCCGTGACGAAGCCCTGAAACTGGAAAATCAGAGCTTCGTCCCGCTGGCGCACACCAATGAGGCTCGCGCGCTGGTCGGTATCTTCCTCAACGATCAGTTCGTGAAGGGTAAAGCCAAACAGCTGACCAAAAACGTTGAGACGCCAAAACATGCGGCGGTACTCGGCGCCGGCATTATGGGCGGCGGCATCGCCTACCAGTCGGCCTGGAAAGGCGTGCCGGTAGTGATGAAAGACATCAGCGAGAAATCCCTGACGCTGGGCATGACCGAAGCGGCCAAGCTGCTGAATAAACAGCTGGAACGCGGAAAAATTGACGGGCTGAAGCTTGCAGGTGTGATCTCCACCATTCAGCCTGTGCTGGAATACAGCGGTTTCGACCGTGTCGACGTGGTGGTCGAAGCCGTCGTCGAGAACCCGAAAGTCAAAAAAGCGGTACTAGCGGAAACGGAAGATAAGGTTCGCCCGGATACCGTGCTGGCCTCTAACACCTCCACCATTCCAATCAGCGAACTGGCGAGCGTGCTGAAGCGTCCGGAAAACTTCTGCGGGATGCATTTCTTCAACCCGGTACACCGTATGCCGCTGGTCGAGGTGATCCGTGGGGAAAAAACCTCTGACGACACCATCGCCAAAGTGGTGGCGTGGGCAAGCAAGATGGGCAAAACGCCGATCGTGGTTAACGACTGCCCGGGCTTCTTCGTCAACCGCGTGCTGTTCCCTTACTTCGCCGGTTTCAGCCAGCTGCTGCGCGACGGCGCGGACTTCCGCAAAATCGACAAAGTGATGGAAAAACAGTTTGGCTGGCCGATGGGTCCGGCGTATCTGCTGGACGTTGTTGGCATTGATACCGCCCACCACGCACAGGCGGTGATGGCGGCAGGCTTCCCGCAGCGCATGCAGAAAGATTATCGCGACGCCATTGACGCGCTGTTCGACGCTAACCGCTTCGGCCAGAAAAATGGTCTGGGCTTCTGGCGCTATAAAGAAGACAGCAAGGGCAAACCGAAGAAAGAAGAAGATGCGGCGGTGGATAGCCTGCTGGCCGACGTCAGCCAGCCGAAACGCGACTTCACCGACGACGAGATCATCGCCCGCATGATGATCCCGATGATTAACGAAGTGGTGCGTTGCCTCGAAGAAGGCATCATCGCCAGCCCGGCAGAAGCCGATATGGCGCTGGTATACGGCCTGGGCTTCCCTCCGTTCCACGGCGGCGCGTTCCGCTGGCTGGACACGCTCGGCAGCGCCCGCTATCTCGATATGGCTCAGCAGTATCAGCACCTCGGCCCGCTTTATGAGGTGCCGGAAGGGCTGCGTAACAAAGCGCGCCATAACGAACCCTACTATCCCGCAGTTGAGCCAGCCCGTCCGGTTGGCGAGCTGAAAACGGCTTAAGGAGTCACAATGGAAAAGGTTGTCATTGTTGATGCGATTCGCACCCCGATGGGCCGTTCAAAAGGCGGCGCATTCCGCAACGTGCGTGCGGAAGACCTCTCCGCGCACCTGATGCGTAGCCTGCTGGCGCGTAACCCGGCGCTGGATCCGACTGCACTCGACGATATCTACTGGGGCTGCGTGCAGCAGACTCTGGAGCAGGGCTTCAACATCGCCCGTAACGCGTCGCTGCTGGCGGAGATCCCGCATTCGGTTCCGGCCGTCACCGTCAACCGCCTGTGCGGTTCGTCAATGCAGGCGCTGCACGACGCGGCCCGCATGATCATGACCGGCGATGCTCAGGCCTGCCTGGTGGGCGGCGTCGAGCATATGGGTCACGTCCCTATGAGCCACGGGGTCGATTTCCATCCGGGCATGAGCCGTAACGTGGCGAAAGCTGCGGGGATGATGGGCCTGACCGCCGAGATGCTCTCTCGTCTGCACGGCATCAGCCGTGAAATGCAGGATGCCTTTGCCGCGCGCTCTCACGCTCGCGCATGGGCGGCGACGCAGTCCGGTGCCTTTAAGAATGAGATCATCCCGACTGGCGGTCACGACGCAGACGGCGTACTGAAGCAGTTCAACTACGACGAAGTCATCCGCCCGGAAACCACCGTAGAAGCGCTTTCCACCCTGCGCCCTGCGTTTGATCCGGTCACCGGTACGGTAACGGCAGGTACTTCGTCGGCGCTGTCAGACGGTGCCGCCGCGATGCTGGTGATGAGCGAAAGCCGTGCCCGCGAGCTGGGCTTAACCCCTCGCGCTCGGGTACGTTCGATGGCGGTCGTGGGCTGCGATCCTTCGATCATGGGCTACGGCCCGCTTCCGGCCTCGAAGCTGGCGCTGAAAAAAGCGGGGTTAACCGCCAGCGATATCGATCTGTTTGAGATGAACGAAGCCTTCGCCGCGCAGATCCTGCCGTGCATTAAAGATCTGGGGCTGATGGAGCAGATCGACGAGAAAATTAACCTCAACGGCGGCGCGATCGCCCTCGGTCACCCGCTGGGCTGCTCCGGAGCGCGTATCAGCACGACGCTGATCAACCTGATGGAACGCAAAGATGCCCAGTTTGGTCTGGCTACGATGTGTATCGGGCTGGGTCAGGGTATCGCGACGGTGTTTGAGAGAGTGTGATAAAAAACCGGGTCGCATATGCGACCCGGCAGAAGTTTAGTTGCCGTTCTTCCCGCCTGTCAGGGGCGGGTTTTTTATTTAAATGAAGGCAAACGCATCGCCAAACAGGCGGTCTTCCCGCGCGTCACGTTCGTTACAGAACAGATCACGGGCGATTTTCGCCATCTCAAAACGGCCAGCAATATAGATATCATGCCCTGCCAGCGTGCCATGATCCTGCAGCACCGCCGTCAGCACTGTCCCATTACGACCACGCCAGCCCTCTTCCGGCTGCTCAACCACAGGCTCAATGCGCAGGTTAGGATGGGTTACGCTCAGCGCTTCCAGTTCAGACAGGTCGTACAGATGTTTCTCTTCGCGGCCACCCCAGTAAATGGTGATGTCGCGGTCCGGGTTTCGCGCCAGTGCGGTCAACAGAATAGAGCGCACATAAGAGAAGCCCGTACCGCCAGCGATCAGGATCAGCGGGCGGTCTTCGTCATCGCGAAGCCACGCATCACCGTGAGGAATATCCACCACGATTTCACGTTCCTTCAGGATCCGATCCATCACCGCCATTGCATACAGGTTAAGCTCTGACGCACCAATATGAAGCTCAATAAATTCCTGCTCCGCTGGCGTTGAGGCCATAGAGAAAGGACGCTTATCACGCTCATCCATCACGACCATCAGGTACTGACCCGCGCGGAAAGAGAATGGCGCTTCTGGCACTAAACGGACGCGATATACGGTGTCGGTGATAGCATCTACCGAGGTCACTTTACAGCTTAAGGTTGTCATTCGCTCTCTCTGTCGGCAAGTCTATAGGGCTTAACGGTCAGCTCGGGGTTTACCGTTATTCATTATGGCCAGCTCGTCCCAGATCGCGTCAATTCGCGCGGTCACTGCAGGATCTTTTTTGATCGGGCGACCCCATTCACGGTCGGTTTCGCCAGGCCATTTATTTGTGGCATCCAGTCCCATCTTTGAGCCAAGTCCGGAAACCGGCGAGGCAAAGTCCAGATAATCTATCGGCGTGTTTTCGACTAACACCGTATCGCGCGCCGGGTCCATTCGCGTGGTAATAGCCCAGATTACGTCATTCCAGTCGCGGGCGTTAACGTCATCATCGCAAACAATAACAAATTTGGTATACATAAACTGGCGCAGGAAAGACCACACGCCCATCATCACGCGTTTAGCATGGCCAGGATACTGCTTCTTCATCGTGACCACCGCCATGCGATACGAGCATCCTTCAGGCGGCAGATAAAAATCAACAATTTCCGGGAACTGCTTTTGCAGGATCGGCACAAACACTTCGTTCAGCGCCACGCCCAGCACCGCCGGTTCATCCGGTGGACGTCCGGTATACGTGGAGTGATAAATCGCATCTTCACGCTGCGTAATGTGGGTCACGGTAAATACCGGGAAATTATCCACTTCATTGTAATAGCCGGTGTGGTCGCCGTAAGGGCCTTCTGGCGCCATTTCACCCTGCTCAAGGTAACCTTCCAGCACAATCTCTGCACTGGCCGGAACTTCGAGATCGTTAGAGATACACTTCACGACTTCGGTTTTCGTTCCGCGCAGCAGGCCTGCAAACGCATATTCAGAGAGTGTATCCGGCACGGGCGTGACGGCCCCCAGAATGGTGGCCGGATCGGCGCCTAAGGCGACAGACACCGGGAAACGTTCCCCCGGATGTGCAGCGCACCACTCATGGAAATCCAGCGCGCCGCCGCGATGCGACAGCCAGCGCATGATGAGTTTATTCTTGCCAATCAGCTGCTGGCGGTAAATACCGAGGTTTTGCCGCTCTTTGTGCGGGCCGCGCGTAACGGTCAGCCCCCAGGTGATCAGCGGAGCGGCATCTTCAGGCCAGCACTGCATGATAGGGATTTTGGTTAGATCAACCGCATCGCCTTCCAGCACTTTCTGCTGGCAGGGCGCGCCACGCAGGCGTTTTGTGGGCATGTTCAGCACCTGCTTAAACTGCGGCAGCTTGTCGAACAGATCGCGGAAACCTTTCGGTGGCTCCGGCTCCTTCAGAAACGCCAGCAGTTTACCGACTTCACGCAGCGCCGTGACGTCTTCCTGGCCCATTCCCAGTGCGACACGACGCGGTGTACCAAACAGGTTGCACAGCACCGGCATGGAGTAACCTTTCGGATTTTCAAACAGTAATGCGGGGCCACCGGCACGCAGGGTGCGGTCAGCAATTTCTGTCATCTCCAGATAAGGATCAACAGGAAGTGTAATACGTTTGAGTTCGCCCTGCTTTTCCAGCAGCGTCAGGAAGTCGCGGAGATCGTGGTATTTCATGCAGTTAATCATGGCCTCTCTGTAAGCGCTTCATTATACGGCGTAAGCCTGCTTGATGCTGTAATTTTGTTAAATAAGCGTGAACTTATGCGTTCTGTTCCATTTTCCCCCATTATAATCAACTTAGCGATCCCGCCAGGGTTTTGATATGCTTGCGCCGCGAACTAAGGGAAAGAGTGATTATGCAGGCCTGGTATTTACTGTATTGCAAACGCGGGCAACTTCAGCGCGCGCAGGAACATCTTGAACGTCAGTCTGTAAATTGCCTGACGCCCGTGATCACGCTTGAAAAAATGCAGCGCGGGAAGCGCACAACCGTCAGCGAGCCGTTGTTCCCGAACTACCTGTTCGTGGAGTTCGACCCTGAAGTCATCCACACCACCACCATCAGCGCAACGCGCGGCGTCAGCCACTTCGTTCGTTTTGGCGCCCACCCGGCAACGGTTCCGTCAACGGTCATTCATCAGCTGTCGATTTATCAACAGCCTGAAGGGATCACCGACCCCGAAACCCCTTACACCGGCGATAGCGTCGTGATTACTGAAGGCGCTTTCGAAGGCCTGCAGGCGATTTTTGCCGAGCCGGACGGGGAAGCACGCTCTATGCTGTTGCTCAATCTGCTGAACAAGCAGGTACTGCAGAGCGTTAAAAACACCGACTTCCGCAAGCTTTAAACGTTTATCCCAAAGAGATTACGCACGTTGTCATCCGTCTGCGCCGAAAGCCAGTGCGGATCGTCTCCGCGCCACTTCGCAACGCTCTCAACAATGTGCCCCAGATACGCGGGCTCATTTCGCCGCGATGCCGGTTTGGGTTTCATATCACGTGGTAGCAGATAAGGCGCATCGGTTTCAAGGAGCAGCCGGTCGGCCGGGATTACCGGCAACAGCTCCCGAAGTTCAAGCCCGCGACGCTCATCGCAAACCCAGCCGGTAATACCCAGATAAAGCCCTCGCTTAAGGCAATCCACCGCCTCGTGCCGTGAACCGGTGAAGCAGTGCAGTACCGCGCCGGGCAGTTTATCCAGCCACGGATCCAGAAGTGCCAGGAAACGCTCATGCGCGTCGCGGCAGTGCATAAATACGGGCATTCCAAGCTCTGCTGCCAGCGCAAGCTGGGCAGTAAACGCCTTTTCCTGCTCTTCAGGCGTGGAAAAGTTACGGTTGAAATCGAGACCGCATTCGCCGATCGCCACAACGTCTGGCGTCTTCGCCAGCCTGTACAAGGTGTCGCCACTTTCCGCGGTCCACTGGCTGCTGTCGTGAGGATGGACGCCAGCGGTAGACCAGCAGCGATCGTAGCGCTGCGCCAGCTGCTGCGCCTGCTCGCTCTCATGCAGGTTGGTGCCCGTCAGCAGCAGTCCTTTCACCCCGGCGGCAAAAGCACGCGCAACCACCTCATCACGATCTTTCGCAAACTGCGAGCTGGTCAGGTTGAGTCCGATATCAAACATGCAAATCCCCATATAACAACCGCCCTGACGGGCGGCTGGTTTTACTCTTCAGTGGTCTTTTCGGGCGTATCGTCTTCGTCATCCGCTCGGCGCCCTTTACCCACGTAGAAACGCGAGAAGAAAACGCCGACCTCAAACAGGCAGTACATCGGTATGGCCAGCAGCGTCTGGGAGAACACATCCGGCGGTGTGAGCAACATGCCGACCACGAAGGCGCCCACCAGAATATACGGACGCTTCTTACGCAGGTCATCCGGGGTTGTTACCCCAACCCAGCAAAGCAGCACAATGGCCACCGGCACTTCGAATGCCACGCCAAACGCCATAAACAGCGCCATCACAAAGCTGAGGTAGCTGGCGATATCCGTCGACACCTGGACCCCTTCCGGCGCGGTATGCGTCAGGAAGCCGAAGGCCAGCGGGAAGACAACGAAATAGGCAAACGCCATGCCGATATAGAACAGCAGCGAGCTGGACACCAGCAGCGGGATCACCAGCTTGCGTTCATGCTTATACAGCGCGGGCGCCACAAACGCCCACACCTGGTAAAGAATGACCGGAGCAGAAGCAATCAGCGACACCCAGAAGGTCAGCTTGATGGGGGTAAAGAACGGAGAAGCAACGTCTGTTGCAATCATCGTTGCGCCCAGCGGCATCTGCTTGATCAGCGGCGCAGAAACCACCTGGTAGATATCGTTGGCGAAATAGACCAGGCACAGGAATATGACTAAAACTGCAATAATGCAGTTTAACAGGCGCTTACGCAGCTCAATGAGGTGCGTAATCAGCGGTTGAGTATCATCTACTGCCATGTTTACGCTTTATCACTCGACGAGGGGGATGATTCGGAAACGGACGCAGCGGGCTTCACTTCCGCCGTTTTTGCCACCGGCTCTTCCGGCTGCGCCTGTTTTTTCACTTCGGTTTCCTGCGGCGTCTGCTCTGGCGCGGCAGCCTGATGTTCAGCGCTGGCAGGCGTTACGCCCTCGCGCTGCTCCTCGCTGCCCTTCACCACCGGGTTATGGATGGTGTTCGCTTCGTCGCTCGCTTTTTCAGGATCGTTAACGCTATAGGAGCGTTTCATCGATTCCGCCGCTTCGCGCAGCTCATCCATTGACGCTTTCAGTTCCGGCGTCAGGTTATCCATGCTCGCCTTCTCGACCTTTTTCAGGCTTTCCTGAAATTCCTGCAGCTTAAGCTCCTGCGCCAGTTCATTTTGAACGGTCGATGCCAGCGATCTCAGCGCACGCACCCAGCCCGCAACGGTTTTCACTGCCACCGGCAGACGTTGCGGCCCCAGCACAATCAGGCCAATCACAAAGACCAGCAGGAGCTCACCAAAACCAATGTCGAACACGACTTACACCTGCTCTTTATCGTGGCGTTTAGCGTCTTCCTTTTTGGCTTCTTCTTGCTTATCGGCGATGGATTTAGCAGTAAAATCAGCGTCCTGGCTGGTTTTATCCTGCTTGCTCTCATCATCGCTCATCGCTTTCTTGAAGCCTTTGATAGACGCGCCCAGATCGGAACCAATAGAACCGAGCTTTTTGGTGCCAAACAGCAGCACGACGATGACGGCAATGATCAACAATTGCCAGATACTGATACCACCCATACATGTTCCTCAGGGATAGATGATTAAAGAGTCAGGTCGCATTATACGTATGCGACCCGTCGATAGCGACGCACGCTCAGCGCGTTTTTCGCCAGCCTGCTAGCCAGACTACCACCCCGCCAGCCATCAGCCAGGCGGGCATCATCTGCCAGTCCGGACGAGCGATCAGCAGCAGCGTACCGCTTAGCAGCAGCGTTGCGCCAATCCCAAAGAGATAGCGTGATTGTCCCTGACGAACGCGGCTGGACTGAAGTTCGCGGGCGATTTTATCCATACTGTGCTGAAGGTTCTTGCTCTGACGCAAACTGTCATAAACCAGTTCAGGAATTTCAGGCATTTTCTCTATCCAGAACGGGCCTTTCTCTTTCAGCGAGCGCACCAGCGCCGGAATGCCAACCTGATCCTTAATCCAGGATTCAAGGAAAGGTTTCGCGGTCTTCCACAAGTCTAACTGAGGATAGAGCTGTCGGCCTACACCCTCAACGTAAAGTAATGTTTTCTGAAGTAAAACAAGCTGTGGCTGAACTTCCATATTAAAGCGTCGAGCCGTGTTAAACAGGTTTAAAAGCACGTGCCCGAAAGAGATTTCCGCCAGCGGTTTTTCAAAAATCGGTTCACAAACGGTCCGGATCGCGAACTCGAACTCTTCGACGTTGGTGTCAGGCGGCACCCAGCCGGAATCGACGTGCAGCTCGGCCACCTTACGGTAGTCGCGGTTGAAAAACGCGATAAAGTTCTCAGCAAGATACCGTTTATCTTCTTTGTTCAGCGACCCCACAATCCCGCAGTCGATGCCGATATACTTCGGATCCTCAGGATGCTCATAGCTCACGAAGATATTGCCCGGGTGCATGTCCGCATGGAAAAAGCTGTCGCGGAACACCTGGGTAAAGAAGACCTGAACGCCACGCTCGGCCAGCAGCTTCATGTTCGTTCCCTGTTTCTCCAGGGCGACCACATCCGAAACCGGAATACCGTAGATACGCTCCATCACCATCATGTTCTGGCTGCAGTAGTCAGAATAGACTTCAGGCACATAGAGCATAGGGCTGTTTTCAAAGTTGCGACGCAGCTGTATGGCATTCGCCGATTCGCGCAGCAGGTTTAGCTCATCAATCAGCGTTTTTTCATATTCCCGCACCACTTCAAGTGGACGAAGGCGACGCCCGTCCGGCAGCAAGCGTGGTACCCAGCGCGCCAGACGATAAATCAGCTTCATGTCCGCTTTGATGACTGGCAGGATGTCCGGGCGAATGACCTTGATCACGACTTCTTTGCCGTTTTCTTTCAGGCGCGCTGTATGCACCTGCGCGATGGAGGCCGATGCCAGAGGCTGAATATCGAAATCATCAAACCAGGTTTCGACGGGTACATTCCCCATCGCCTCTTCGATTTGTTTTTTCGCTCGCGCGCCGTCAAACGGTGCGACGCGATCCTGCAGCATCGCGAGCTCATCGGCAATGAGAGGCGGGAAGAGATCGCGGCGGGTCGACAGCATCTGCCCGAACTTAATCCAAACCGGACCGAGCTCCTGCAGCGCCAGACGCAGACGCTCACCCAGCGGTTGACCTTTATGGCGATTGGGCATCCAGAACAGCATCCGCCGCCAGATACGAAGCGGCAGCGTGATACGCATTTTGGGGATAAGCTCGTCGAGCCCGTAGCTCAAAAAGGTGCGAATAATAAAATAGAGGCGCCGAATTTCACCAGGCGTCATTTGCCCTCCAGTTTTTCCAGCCGTTTGGTTAACGCATCAACCGCACGTTCAACAGCAGCGGTCTCTTCCGCAAACCATGCAACTTCCAGTGGCCCGGGCGCCATTCGCCACTCCTCAGTCAGTACTTCAGCCGCATAGCGTTGCTGGCGCTGGAGGCTTTTACGCGCAAAGGAGGTGCCACCATGAAGGACTTTCCCGATGCCTTCGGCGGCAATGTCGCCGATAAAAGGCGCGAGCAGCTCAGCCGGATCGAACTCCGCCAGATCGGTGAGCGCAACGAAGTTCTGCACGACCTGAATGTCGCCTTCCACTTCCAGCTCACCGCTGCGGATAAGCGCCGTTAATTGCTGACGATCGCGCAGTTTTGGCAGCACGCTCATGTGCGTGATGACCGAGCAGTCGGCTTCACCTTCCCACTCCCCCAGTACGTCAAGCTGGCGTTCACTGAATACCAGCACAAGCGGCGTCGAGAGCTCTTTTAAAACAATACGTAATACCTTCCCGTTTAGCCGCTGACGTGCGGCTTTCAGCGCAGGAGCGCGATACAGAAAAGCGTTCAGTACATTCTCGATGCCTGCGGAGACTAAGGGTTTAAAGGGCACGGGACACCTCCACTCAGAATTTGTAACCGCGATGCAGCGCGACGACACCCGCCGTCAGGTTGAAATATTCAACGTTCTCAAATTCTGCATCCTGCATCATGGCTTTTAATGTGTCCTGATCCGGGTGCATACGAATAGACTCCGCCAGATAGCGGTAACTTTCAGCGTCGTTAGCCACCAGCTCACCAATACGCGGCAGCACGTGGAAGGAATAGGCGTCGTAGGCTTTGCTCAGCGGCTCAATGATTGGTTTAGAGAATTCAAGCACCAGCAGACGTCCACCCGGCTTCAGCACGCGGTACATGGAACGCAGCGCTTTTTCTTTATCGGTCACGTTACGCAGACCGAAAGAGATCGTGATGCAGTCAAAGGTATTGTCCGGGAATGGCAGGGCTTCGGCGTTTGCCTGCACATATTCCACATTCCCCACCACGCCGATGTTACGCAGCTTTTCGCGTCCCATTTTCAGCATGGAGTCATTAATATCGGCGAGAACAACGCGACCGGTTTCGCCCACCAGACGCGAGAATTTCGCGGTTAAATCGCCCGTACCGCCGGCTAAATCCAGCACCGTTTGTCCACGACGTACGCCGCTACAGTCAATGGTGAAGCGCTTCCACAAGCGATGAATGCCGAACGACATTAAATCATTCATCACATCGTACTTCGCCGCCACGGAATGAAATACGTGGGCCACCATGTCAGCTTTCTGCGCTTTGGCAACAGTCTGAAAGCCAAAGTGCGTTGTGTCTTGTGAATCGTCAGCCATCTCAGAGCCTGCTTATCAGTAAAATGTTCGTGAAGTGTAACAGATTGGGCGCGTTTGCCCTACGTTTCAACCACCGCGAAAGAAACGCGCTGGAGTCTCGTCTGGTGATAAATCCGCCGCTAACGTATTGTCTTCACTGTTTGTCTTTTGTTCGTCCGCACCTTCTCGCAGGCGAAACTCGTCGTCCCGGGCGGTGGCCTGTTCGACCAATTCCGGATTAATCTCGCGTTTAACCTCAACCCCCAGGCTGCGGAATGATTCGGCCTGTGCCAGCAGGTTGCCACGTCCGGAGGCGAGTTTTTTCATCGCCTGGCGGTAGTTATCCTGCGCACGATCCAGGCTCTGCCCGACTGAAGACATGTCGTCCACGAAGAGGCGCATTTTGTCGTACAGCTTGCTGGCGCGGTCGGCAATCTGCTGCGCGTTGCGGCTCTGGTGCTCGTAGCGCCAGAGGTTCGCAATGGTGCGTAACGCCACCAGCAGCGTGGTGGGGCTGACCAGCATAATATTATTTTTGAGCGCTTCCGTTATCAGTTCGGGCTGTCTGTCGAGTGCCAGCAGAAACGCGGGTTCAACCGGGATAAACATCAGGACATAATCCAGGGAGCGGAGACCCGGCAGCTGCTGGTAGTCTTTTCTGCCGAGCAGGCGAATATGATTACGCACGGAGGCAATGTGCTCCTGCAGCGCGGATTCGCGCGTGTAGTCATCGTCCGCATTAAAGTAGCGTTCATACGCCACCAGCGTCATTTTGGCGTCGATCACTACATCTTTACCCTGCGGCAGCCGCACAATCACATCCGGCTGCATGCGAGAGCGGGCATCGTTTTCGATACTCACCTGCGTTTCGTATTCGTATCCTTCGCGCAGACCAGAGGCTTCCAGGACGCGGGTCAGCACCACTTCTCCCCAGTTGCCCTGGGTTTTGTTATCCCCTTTCAGCGCACGGGTCAGGTTGACCGCTTCCTGCGCCATTTGCGCATTCAGCTGCTGGAGATTGCGAATCTCATGCGCCAACGTGTGCCGCTCGCGGGCTTCCTGACCAAAGCTGTCCTGCACCTGACGGCGAAAACCGTCCAGCTGTTCACGCAGCGGCGTCAGCAGGCTGTTCAGGCTCTGGCGGTTCTGTTCGTCAACGCGGCGGTTGCTGTGTTCGAAAATTCGGTTGGCGAGGTTCTCAAACTGTTCGCTGAGACGCTGCTCGCTGTTGATCATCTGGCGGATTTTGTCTTCCGCATGCAGCTGGGTGGATTCAAGGCGGGTAGTGACTTCGCGGAGATCGGCCTCCAGCGAGGTGTTAATGTCGCGCAGGTTACGCAGCTCGTTGTTAAGTAATTCGCACTCGTCGCGCCAGTGTTCGCTCAGAGCAAGCTGCTGTTTTGTCGCGCTTAAATCGGCGACCATCTCTTCTCGCTCGGCCAGCTGGTCGGCCTTCTGCTGTGCATGCTGGTAGCTGGAAATCAGCCAGCCAATCCCTAAGCCCACCAGCGCAATCACCGCGTAAATCAGGATTGAGATATCCACAATGCCCCCTGCATCAACGTATTACCCGCACAAAATAGAATTGTGCTGTATAAACGTCCAGTTTGAAAGGGTTTTCCTGCGAGGCGCTACGCAAAAAATAAAGGCCGAACGCGTCGGCCTTTGATTTCAGAAGAGAGGATTAGATCAGGCGACGCGCTGCTTCCACCACGATTTTCACTGCATGACTTTCGGTCTGCTTCATGGTTTCGGCGTTCGGGATCTCCTGCTGGGTACGGTTGACGATAACGCCCGCCACCATACCGGCACGCAGACCCTGGCTTGCACACATGGTCAGCAGCGTTGCGGATTCCATTTCGTAGTTCATCACGCCCATGGACTGCCACTCTTCCATTGAGCCTTTGAAACGGCTTACCACGCGGCCTGAGAAGGTGTCGTAACGCTCCTGGCCCGGGTAGAAGGTGTCTGAAGAGGCGGTTACGCCCACGTGGGTGGTTGCGCCCACGGATTTCGCGGCTTCAACCAGCGCGGTGGTGCATTCGAAATCAGCCACTGCCGGGAATTCCATCGGTGCAAAGTGCAGGCTTGCGCCGTCCAGACGAACGGACGCGGTCGTGACCAGCACGTCGCCTACGTTGATATGCGGCTGGATAGCACCGGTGGTACCGATACGCAGGAAAGTACGAATGCCCAGCTGTGCCAGCTCTTCAACAGCGATAGACGTAGACGGGCCACCGATACCGGTAGAACACACGATCACGGCTTTACCATCCAGCTCTGCGCGCCAGGTGGTGAATTCACGATGGGCTGCCAGCTTAACCGGCTTATCCATCAGCGCGGCGATCTTTTCCACACGCTCTGGATCGCCAGGGACGATAGCGAGCGTAGCCCCTTGTAAATCGTTTTTGGTGAGGCCGAGATGAAAAACATCAGACTTAGACATAGGTGACTCCTCTGTGGGTCGGTTAGTCAGAAGAAGTAAAACGGTACTTTACAGAAGCAGTAAGCATAATTTCGTGACGTACCTCACCATGAATGAAAATGATTACATTGAATTTCCATAAAAAAGTGATTCACATCACATTAACAAGTTATATCGTCAGGTGCTGCACAAAAGATAGACCGTTTAAGGCACTGTGAGTTGTTAACCTGGTGTCTATATTTACCTTTGCGCTAACTGATTGGTACGGAGAATGCCATGACTGAAAGAACCGGTTTTGCACCTGCTGCGGCCCCCCATGCTTCAACCATCGTGTCGACGCCAGAAGCGGCAATTACCGCAGGTGAGACCTCTATTCCCTCGCAGGGGGAGAATATGCCTGCTTATCACGCGCGGCCAAAATCGGCAGAGGGTCCGCTACCCATCGTGATTGTGATTCAGGAGATATTTGGTGTTCACGAACACATTCGCGACCTCTGCCGCCGGCTGGCGCTGGAAGGGTATCTGGCCGTTGCCCCAGAGCTCTACTTCCGTCAGGGCGATCCGAACGACTACAGCGATATTCCCACACTGCTCAGCAACCTGGTCAGCAAAGTCCCGGACGCGCAGGTGCTGGCCGATCTCGACCACGTCGCCAGCTGGGCGGCGCGCAACGGGGGCGATCCGCATCGTCTGCTGGTCACCGGTTTCTGCTGGGGTGGACGCATTAGCTGGCTGTATGCCGCGCATAACCCGCAGCTTAAAGCCGCTGTCGCCTGGTACGGCAAACTGGTGGGTGATAAAACGCTGAATTCACCGAAACATCCGGTCGATATCGCAACCGAGTTAAACGCCCCCGTGTTAGGGCTTTACGGCGGTCAGGACACCGGTATTTCACTGGATTCGGTAGACACCATGCGCCATGCGCTGCGTTCGGCAAATGCGAAGGCGGAGATTGTGGTCTACCCGGATGCCGGGCATGCGTTTAACGCCGATTATCGTCCGAGCTATCACGCAGAATCGGCTAAAGATGGCTGGCAGCGTATGCTGGCGTGGTTTAGCCAGTACGGCGGTAAGAAGGCGTAATAGCAAAATGCCGGGTAAGCGTTAGTGCCACCCGGCAATACAGCACCGCTACGCCTGACGCAAATTCTGCGCCGCCTTCACCATGTTCGCCAGCGCCGCGCGCGTCTCCGGCCAGCCGCGGGTTTTCAGTCCGCAGTCCGGGTTCACCCACAGACGCTCCGCCGGAATGCGCTGGGCCGCTTTTTTCAGCAGGGCTTCAATCCACTCCACGCTCGGCACGTTAGGGGAGTGAATGTCGTACACGCCCGGCCCGATTTCATTCGGGTACTCAAACTCTTCGAACGACTCCAGCAGCTCCATGTCTGAACGCGAGGTCTCGATGGTGATCACGTCGGCATCCAGGGCGGCAATCGAATCCATAATGTCGTTAAATTCGCAGTAACACATGTGGGTGTGGATCTGGGTGTCGTCCTTCGCCACCGCGGCGCTGATGCGGAACGCCTCCACGCCCCACTGCAGGTAGGCATCCCAGTCGCTGCGGCGCAGCGGCAGACCTTCGCGCAGGGCTGGTTCGTCAATCTGGATAATGCCAATACCTGCCGCTTCCAGATCCGCCACTTCATCACGCAGCGCCAGGGCAATCTGTTTGGCGATGGTTTCACGGGTCACGTCTTCACGCGGGAATGACCAGCAGAGAATGGTCACCGGACCGGTCAGCATCCCTTTCACCGGCTTGTCGGTCAGGGACTGCGCGTATTTCGCCCACTCCACGGTGATCGCTTCCGGACGGCTGACGTCACCGATCACTACCGGCGGCTTCACGCAGCGGGAGCCATAGCTCTGTACCCAGCCGTTCTGGGTAAAGACAAAGCCGTCCAGGTGCTCACCGAAGTATTCCACCATGTCGTTACGCTCGGCCTCGCCGTGCACCAGCACGTCCAGCCCCAGGCGTTCCTGCTCGATAATCGCCTGCTTGATGTGTTCCGCGATGCCGGTGCGGTAGTGATTCGCATCCAGATTCCCCTTTTTGAAGTCCAGACGCAGGCCGCGGATTTCAGTGGTCTGCGGGAAGGAACCGATAGTGGTGGTTGGCCACGCGGGCAGGTTGAAGCGGGCGCGCTGGGCTTCGGCACGCACTTCATACGGGCTCTGGCGCTGGCTGTCCTGGGCGGTGATAGCTGCCAGACGTTTTTCCACCGCAGGGTTGTGCACGCGCGCCGAGTGACGACGCGCCTGGATCGGTGCGCTCCATTCGCTAATCGCCGCCGTGTCGCCGCTGTTCAGCGCATCGCGCAGCAGCGTCAGCTCTTCACATTTTTGCAGGGCGAAGGCAAACCAGTTTTTCACCTCGGCATCCAGGCGAGTCTCCACGCTAAGATCGATCGGGCTGTGCAGCAGGGAACAGGAAGAGGCCACCCACAGCTCACGTTTGCCGACGATGTCCTTAATCTGAGCATATTTCTCGGTCAGATCGGCGCGCCAGACGTTACGACCGTTAATCAGACCGGCGGAGAGCAGCCAGTCTGCGGGCAGGCGCTTGTGCAGCTCCGCCACATCATCTTTACCGTGTACACAGTCAACGTGCAGACCCTGCACCGGCAGCGCGGAAATGGTGCTCAGGTTAGGCGTCACGCCTTCAAAATAGGTCGTCAGCAGGAGTTTTACCTGACCAGTGAGCGCGTCATACGCCGGTTTGAAGGCATCGAGCCAGGCCTGGGGCAGTTCGAGCACCAGCGCTGGCTCGTCGATTTGCACCCACTGAATGCCGCGCTTGCCCAGCTCAATCAGCACCTGTTTATAGACCGGCAGAATATCCTTCAGCAGGCTGAGCCGGTCAAACGGCTCGCCTTTTACTTTGCCCAGCCACAGATAGGTTACCGGCCCAAGCAACACGGGTTTCACCTGGTGGCCCAGCGCCAGCGCTTCGTCCACCTCGTCCAGAAGCTGCGTCCAGGTCAGCCTGAACTGCTGGCCTTTGACGAACTCCGGCACCATATAGTGATAGTTGGTGTTAAACCACTTGGTCATTTCCGCCGCTGCCGCTGGCTCACCCGTTGGCGCACGGCCACGGCCTATGCGGAACAGAGTATCGATATCTACCGATCCATCTTTGTTCTGATGACGAGCCGGCACGTTGCCAAGCAGCAGGCTTGTCGTCAGAACATGGTCGTACCAGGCGAAATCGCCCACCGGCAGCAGGTCAATGCCCGCCTGTTTTTGCTGATCCCAGTGGCGGGCGCGCAGCTCGCGTCCTACCGCCAGCAGTTCTTCACGGGTGGCGTTACCCGCCCAGTAGCTTTCTTGCGCTTTTTTCAGCTCGCGACGCAGGCCAACGCGAGGGAAACCGAGAGTGTGATTGCGGATTGTCATGGTATACCCCTTGTAGAAATTCGTTATTTAGACGTCCAGATGTTTACACTTCTATAATTGGCAGGTACTGTATATTCCTCAAGCGCAAAATGTTCATGGCGAAGTGAAGGACTTTCATGATCGAGATTAAACACCTGAAAACGCTACAAGCGTTGCGGAACTGCGGTTCGCTCGCGGCGGCTGCGGCCACGCTGCACCAAACCCAGTCCGCCCTTTCTCACCAGTTCAGCGATCTGGAACAACGCCTCGGCTTCCGTCTTTTTGTGCGCAAGAGCCAGCCGCTACGCTTTACGCCGCAGGGTGAAATTCTTCTTCAGCTGGCGAATCAGGTGCTGCCGCAGATCGCCAGCGCGCTGCAGGCGTGTAACGAACCGCAGCAGACCAGGCTGCGTATCGCCATCGAGTGCCACAGCTGTATTCAGTGGCTTACCCCCGCGCTTGAGAACTTCCGCCAGAAGTGGCCGCAGGTAGAGATGGACTTCAAATCCGGCGTGACGTTCGACCCGCAGCCGTCGCTGCAGCAGGGCGAGCTGGATCTGGTCATGACCTCTGACATCCTGCCGCGCAGCGGCCTGCACTATTCGCCGATGTTTGATTATGAAGTACGCCTGGTGCTGGCGCCGGACCACCCGCTAGCCGCCAAAACGCGCATCACGCCGGAAGACCTGGCGACAGAAACGCTGCTGATTTATCCGGTCCAGCGCAGCCGCCTGGATATCTGGCGCCACTTCCTGCAGCCTGCGGGCATCAGCCCACAGCTGAAAAGCGTGGATAACACGCTGCTGCTGATTCAGATGGTGGCGGCCAGAATGGGTATCGCGGCGCTGCCGCACTGGGTGGTGGAGAGTTTTGAACGCCAGGGTCTGGTGGTGACCAAAACCCTGGGTGAAGGACTGTGGAGCCGGCTGTACGCCGCCGTGCGCGATGGCGAGCAGCGTCAGCCGATTACGGAGGCGTTTATTCGCTCAGCGCGGAACCACGCGTGCGACCATCTTCCGTTTGTGCGGAGCGCGGAGCGACCCATCGGCGATGGACCCACAGCGAAGCCAGGATCACCGCTCCCCCAATAAGGAAGCTCGGCCAGTGCGGCTGTTGCTGCCAGATAGCGAGGTTGACCAGCAGCCCTGCCGGGACATGCACGTTGTTCATGATCCCCAGCGTACCGGCGTCTACCTGCGTAGCGCCGTAGTTCCACATGAAGTATCCCAACCCTGACGCCACTACGCCCAGCCAGACCAGAACCCCCCACTGCGCGGTGGTGGTCGGCAGTTTTTGCGGGTTACCGAGCATAAACCACGCCGCCACCGCGACAATCGCGGCGCCCATATAGAACCACGCAAACGCGTTATGCTGCGGCATCGGACGGGTTTCCATCAGGCGTTTGTAGCCCACCATACCGATGGCAAAACTGATGTTGGCGAGCTGGACGAACATCAGCCCGGTCCAGAAGTGATCGCTGACTTTGTCATAGCGAATAATCGCCGCGCCGATCACCGCCAGCGCCGCGCTCAGCAGGTATCCCCAGCGCAGACGGCGTCTGCTGAGCAGGTCGTAAATCAGCGTAATATAGAGCGGCGTCAGAACGGTAAAGAGCAGGAATTCGGAGACGGACAGGTAGACGTAGGCCCGGAAGCTGAACAGATACATGATGCCGAGCTGCATCGCCCCCACCAGCATATAAAGCACAATCGTTTTCAGCGATTGCCCGCGCGTGCGTAGAAACGGCAGGAACACCAGCGCCGCCAGCCCCACGCGTATCAGCACCGAGAAGTAGCTGTCGACCGAACCGGCAAGGTATTCGCCAATCAGGCTAAAGGAGAAGGCCCACAGGATAGTGGTGATAATGAGTAGCGCCACAATGCTTGTCTCTCAGAAAGAAGGAGAGGCATTGTAGCGGACTATCAGGTTGACAACTGAGTCATAATTAGCCAGTCGTTGCATTATGAACATTATAGGGCTCTGTTTTTCCGGCGCAGACCCGCATCAGGTGTGATGCCGATCGGTCCATAGTATCAATTTAACACGGCCTGTGTGGATAACAGGCGTTATGGTAAATATGCTTGATTTTGTTATGACGGATCCGCTGGGACAGAGACCGATGCAAGCCTTTCTGCAATTGCTTGCTCTGTAGCTCCATCTGCGTCAAGGCACATGGAGTCAGTTATGAATCGAAGGTAATGTTGAATCTCAATGGCACTTTTCCCTTCCGCAATAAGTTCGCAGATTGGTTCTATATACGCGTCATATTCGTCATTAGCTTCTTCAAACTCACCGATCCCAATTGGGTCCCACTCATTTAATAGTATGGATTTAACGGCATCGTGCAGCATTTCATTGTTCATTATTTAGGTGCTCCTGGTATGACGGTAACAATGTTTCCTGTCTTTGAATTGACGATTACGCGGAGATTATTAATTGAGTCGTAGTACCCCGTTGTTCCCGCTTTTGTCGAAAACAGATCGCCTGTGCTAAGTGCATTTTCTATCGCTGAAGGCGGTACACCTCTTCCTTGCATGCGGTCAATCGCATGGGCTGAGTAGCTGAAATCACCAATAATAGTTGGGGGATTTGCTCCTATCGTATTCATAGGATTACCCATTCGACCTGTAGGTAAGTATGCACCAGAATCGCCTTTCGATATTTTTGTTAGTGCTTCCATCTCACTTAGGCTCCCTAAACGACCAATTCCGAGGCCAGCGGCGACAGACGTACCAGCGATGATAAGCCCTTTATTGTCCATAACCTGATCGTAGCCCGCTGGCGCATCGCCGCCGAGTTGCTGTGTGGTCTGATGAAAACCTTCGATATTACCGTTGTAGATGCCTCCAGCAGCCAGAAGTCTCCCTGCAGCTTTACTGTTGATTGTTTTGGCTACCTGAGCGTGCTGCACGGGTTCACCGGAAGAGCGATATTTCTCAGTTGGTGCGGGTTTTCTGCCGTTCTGATTATTAATGACTATCTGATATGCCCTCTGAAAGTCACTGATAACCCAACAGAAAGGGTCTGCGTTATCAAAAATGAGCTGACTGTCGGCATCGATGTGAAAAGGATTTAGGGTGTTATCCCAGTATTCATCTGTGTCCAGACCAATTATCCAGCCTTCCATCAGGTTCATTTCCAGATCGTCATAAACCGGGTCGTATACTGAACGATCTGCCCGAGTGTAAGGTTTGTCTTTTGGAATACTCAGTTCTCTGGGGACCTCACCTAATGGCGGATATGTGTAATTACTGTAGTCCAGATCATAACTTACCGTCGCTTTTTCCAGTGCTGCTTCCGGTGTCAGGATGTGCTGGAAATCTTCGGGAGACAGCTCCCGCTCCAGTTCCCACAGCGTGTAAAGTCTGAGCATTAAACGTCCCTTTTATCCATTCTATTTGCATGGACTTTCCTCTCTTTTTGTTTGTTAATCAAACAATCAATACAAGCATAATGCCCCATGATGAGTGCATCAAAACATGGGAGTGGAGCGTTCAGTGTCAGGCCGTTCGGTTTTGATTCTTATTGTGTGAATGTCGCACTAGAGCGACGCAGAGCAGAGGCACTGAGAGCGTCTACCGATACGGGGCACAGGGGGAGGTTCCCCTGTGCCACCCAATAACCCATTATTCAAGGAACAGTTTGCGCAGATACTTAGGCACCGCGTTGTCTGCGTTGGTGCCGATCACTTCCAGCTCAGGGTGCAGATCTTTCAGACGCTGGTGCGCGTTTTCCATGATGCAACCCTTGCCTGCCATAGAAAGCATCTCGGCGTCGTTCATGCCGTCACCGAAGGCGATACAGTCTTTCAGCCCGAAGCCCAGACGTTTCGCGACCGCTTCCAGCGCGTGGCCTTTGGAGACGCCACCCGCCATCACTTCCAGACAGGTCAGGGTCGAGAAGCTCACGTTGACGCGATCGCCCCAGCGGGCGTTGATCGCCTGTTCCAGCGGGAGCAGCTCTTCGTGGCTGTCGCAGGTGAAGAACACCTTGCTGATCCCTTCCGGCTCCAGCAGGCCCGGCTCGTAAAGGGAGTAGTTAAACACCGCTTCCTTGAAGAAACGCATTTCATCCGGTCGGTGGCGGTTCATAAACCAGTCGTCGTCGCGGTAAACGTTCGTGACGATAGCCGGGTTGTTATGCACCACGCCGAACAGATCGGAGGCGATATCGCGATCCAGATTGTGGGTAAAGATCAGGTTGCCGTCGGTATCATGCACGCGCGCACCGTTGGAGGTGATCATGTACGATTTGATCTCAAGATTATCGCGGATCTGCCCCACGTCCACGTGGTGGCGGCCGGTGGCGAACACAAAGTTCACGCCACGGGCAGTCAGGAGTTTTAAGGTCTCTTTCGCGTAAGGCGACAGGGTGTGGTCGGGGAAAAGCAGCGTGCCATCTAAATCAGATGCAACAACCTGGTACATAGGGATTTCAACCTCTGGTGGAAAACAAGAATCAATTATGCCTGTTGAAAAATTCAACAATGGCGTTGAGCGCGACTGAGCGCATAGCGTCCTTTTCAAAAAGGATCTCATGGAACGCGCCGTTAATGACCAGCGGTTTACCCCCTTCACAAGGGTGACCGGTTGCAGCGCGCAGTTCACAATAGCGGACATGCATGCGGTTATCCACCACACGCTCTTCTTCCGCCTGAATCAGAAGCGTCGGCGTGTCATCATTGCCTACGCCCGCCAGCACCTGCTCACCGGCCATAATACCCTCCCGCACCCAGTGCCAGGTCGGGCCGCCGACGCGCAAGCGCGGTTCATCGGCATAAAAGCGCAGGTTGCGGCGATAACGCTGCCGGCTGTGGGTTAAGACGTTGATGGCGAACGGCAGCGCGCGCCAGCGTCCTGTGCCTATGGCGTAACCTTCACGAATGCGCTGATGGCCCTCAGCCCAGTCGAGAAGATGACGCACCATCCAGTCAGGAAAACGGATGACGATACCGTACATCGGCGCGGTAAGCGCAATAGCGTCGCACTGGTGCGCGTAACGCTGCAAAAACAGCGTCGAAATGGCGCCGCCCATCGAGTGCGCAAGGATATAACGTTTGCGCCAGGGACCGGGCTGAACGTCCTGCTGCCAGAACGCGGCAAAATCGTCGACGTAATCGCTGAAGCGATCGACGTGCCCACGGTGCGTGTCCGGTAGCATACGTCCGGACAGCCCCTGCCCACGATGGTCGATGATCAGGACATCGAACCCCATATGGACCAGGTCATAGGCAAGCTCGGCGTATTTAACGTAGCTTTCAATACGCCCAGGGCAGACCACAATCACCCGGTCATTTTTTTCATTTCGGAAACGAACGAAACGCACCGGGATGCCCCCGACGCCCGTAAACTCATCTTCCTCACGCTGCCGCCAGAAATCGGTCAGCGGCCCCATAGAGAAAGCAGCAAAAGCGTTTTCTCGTGTTTCCCAGTCCTTTTTCTGCTGAAACATTGGGTTTCCACTCACGTAATCCAGGGAATATCGTTTTTTTCGTCACCGGTCACAAAATGACTCAATAATAGCGTATTGTGGCATAAAAATAGACGGTTCGGGAGTTTCAAATGACCTTCGAATGGTGGTTCGCCTACCTGCTGACATCCATTATCCTCAGCCTTTCTCCGGGTTCGGGTGCTATTAACACCATGACTACCTCCATCAACCACGGCTATCGCGGTGCGGCGGCGTCGATTGCCGGTTTACAGACCGGGCTGGGCATTCATATTGTGCTGGTCGGGATTGGTCTGGGAACGCTGTTCTCCCGCTCCGTGCTGGCCTTTGAGGTGTTGAAATGGGCCGGGGCAGCGTATCTGATTTGGCTCGGCATCCAGCAGTGGCGCGCGGCAGGCTCCATCAACCTCAATACGCTCGCTCAGACGCAAAACCGCGGCCATCTGTTTAAGCGCGCGGTGTTCGTCAACCTGACCAACCCGAAGAGCATCGTTTTCCTCGCCGCGCTGTTCCCGCAGTTTATCGTGCCGCACCAGCCGCAGGTGATGCAGTACGTGGTGCTGGGCGCGACTACCATTATTGTCGATATCATCGTGATGATTGGTTACGCGACGCTGGCGCAGCGAATTGCGGCGTGGATTAAAGGGCCTAAGCAGATGAAGGCCCTGAATAAAGTCTTTGGCTCACTGTTTATGCTGGTTGGCGCGCTGCTTGCGTCAGCGCGTCATGCTTAGCGAGAAATGATGAGATGAATGCCGAAGCCGGCGAACAGCGCGCCGGCGAAGCCGTCAATCCACTTCGCGATACGCTGGTAGCCGCGGCGCATCGCCGGTAAGGCGAACAGGCTGGCTACGATGGTAAACCAGGCAAAGGTTTCAACGACGATCAGCAGGAAGATGCCCCAGCGTGCGCCCGCACCGACGCTATCGCCAACAAACAGCGAGAACACCGATCCGAAATAGATAATCGCTTTTGGGTTCGCCAGATTAGTCAGCAGCCCTTTTACAAAGCTGCGGCCGCCCGTTGCCAGCTCTACTTTTGGCTCCTCCGGTTTTTTCTCTTCTTTCTTCAGCGCCCCGCGCAGCATCTGGTAGCCCATCCAGCACAGGTAAAGCCCGCCGCCGACCATAATGATGTTATGCAGCCAGGCCATCTTCGCCAGGATAAGGTTAAGACCGAGCAGCGCAACGGCCGCCCAGACCATAACGCCCATAGTGATACCGAGCACGCCCATCATCGCCTCCTTGCGGGAGCGGCTGACGGCCGTTTGTGATACGAAGAAAAAGTCCGGGCCGGGGCTCATCAGCGCAACGATGTGCACTAACGCCACGGTGAGAAATAGCATTAACATAATTCGCTCGCGGGGAAATAATTCAGTGAGTCATCATCCTGGCACTTTTTTGCCCGGCTGACTACTCTTCATCATCACCATCGGCGTGAGAGCGGATGAGCGCCATAAACTCTTTACCGAAGCGCTCCAGCTTGCGTGTTCCCACGCCGTTGACGCTGAGCATCTCGCTGGCGCTGAGCGGCATCTGCTCGGCCATCTCAATCAGCGTCGCGTCGTTGAACACCACGTAAGGCGGGATGTTTTCTTCGTCGGCGATGGCTTTACGCAGCTTGCGCAATTTGGCGAACAGCTTGCGGTCGTAGTTGCCGCCGTAGGATTTCTGCATCACGCGTGGCTTCAGGGCGATGACGCGCGGTACGGCGAGCTTGAGTTCAACGTCACCGCGCAGGACCGGACGCGCCGCTTCTGTCAGCTGTAGTGCGGAATGCTGGGCAATGTTCTGCGTGGCAAAGCCGAGGTGAATGAGCTGGCGAATGATACTCACCCAGTGCTCGTGGCTCTGCTCCTTGCCAATACCGTAGACCGGCAGCTTGTCATGCCCCATATCGCGGATACGCTGGTTATTCGCGCCGCGCAGCACTTCCACCACGTAGCCCATCCCGAAGCGTTGATTCACACGGTAAATGGTCGAGAGCGCCTTACGCGCGTCCATCAGGCCATCGTACTGCTTTGGCGGATCGAGGCAGATATCGCAGTTTCCGCACGGCTCCTGTCGCCCTTCACCAAAGTAGTTGAGCAGAACCAGACGACGGCAGGTTTGCGCTTCGGCAAACGCCCCCATCGCGTTGAGCTTGTGGCGCTCGATATCCTGCAGCTGTCCCTGCGGCTTCTCTTCCAGACAGCGGCGCAGCCACGCCATATCGGCCGGATCGTAAAACAGCATCGCTTCCGCAGGCAGGCCGTCACGCCCGGCACGGCCGGTTTCCTGATAGTAGGATTCGATATTGCGCGGGATGTCGAAATGCACCACAAAGCGCACGTTTGGCTTGTTGATGCCCATCCCGAACGCCACCGTCGCCACCACAATTTGCAGGTCATCACGCTGGAATTTCTCCTGCACGTCGGCGCGGATGTGGTTCTCTAATCCGGCGTGATACGCGGCGGCGCTAAAGCCGCGGTTTTGCAGACGCGCGGCGGTGTCTTCGACCTTCGCACGACTGTTGCAGTAGATGATACCGGACTTGCCGCGCTGCTCCTGCACGTAGCGCAGGAGCTGATCCAGCGGCTTGAACTTTTCCATCAGCATATAGCGGATGTTTGGGCGGTCGAAGCTGCTGACCTGAATATAGGGGTCGTTCAGCCCGAGCAGGCGAACGATATCCAGCCGCGTGGTGTCATCCGCCGTGGCGGTAAGCGCCATAAACGGCAGTTCAGGGAAGCGCTGGCGCAGCTGGCCGAGGGCAGCGTATTCCGGGCGGAAATCGTGTCCCCACTGGGAAATACAGTGCGCTTCATCCACCGCCAGCAGCACCGGGTTCCAGTGCGCAAGGTGATCGAGGAAGTTATCCAGCATCAGGCGTTCCGGCGCGATATAGAGCAGGCGGATCTGCCCGGTGCGGCACCCGGCCATCACCTCTTGCTGCTGCTCCCGGGTTTGCGTGGAGTTAAGACAGGCCGCCGCCACGCCGTTGGCGAGCAGCTGATCAACCTGGTCTTTCATCAGCGAAATGAGCGGAGATACCACGACCGTCAGGCCGTTCAGCACCAGCGCGGGCACCTGATAGCAGAGGGATTTCCCGCCGCCGGTCGGCATCACCACCAGGCAATCACGACCTTCCAGCACCGTTTCAATGATGGTTTCCTGGCCAGGGCGGAACTGCTGGTAGCCAAAGGTTTCATGCAAAACCTGTTTAGCCAGCGACTCCTGATTCAATACTTCCGCCTGCGCCACATTAACCCCATATGCGAAAAATAAAACAGGCGCTATTTTCAGCGCCTGAGAGAGAAACTTCAACGTTTAACGCAAAAACATTCGAACAGCCTAGAGAATATCGTTCAGCATCACGCCCACGCCGACGCGGGTCTGGTTGAAGTTATAATCGATAAGCGACTCGCCGTAACCGCTGTAGACCTGAGTATAGATACGGACATGCTTCGTCATTGGATAGCTCAAGCCCACTTCCGCACCACCGTAGCCGGTGTTCCAGTTGTACTGGCCTTTGGCGCTGAGCACGGCATCCCCTAACTGATAGCCGACTTTGAGCTGGTAGTAGCCCATATATTTGGTGATATCCGGGTTGTCATCAGTTTCGCCCACCACATACCACGGCTTCACCTCAACCATCCAGTTACCGTTCTGCGCCATCAGACGCGTATAGGCGCGGTTCCAGCTGCGCGAGGTAGGGTCAGAGCGACCGTTGGAATCGTGGTTAAAGCCCACTTCGACGTCACGCAGCGTCCAGCCCGCAAACTCATAATCTGTTGCAAAACCGAGGAACAGCTGCGGCTCATAGTTGGTTTCGCGGAACGGTGAGGACTCTCCGCTGTTAGAGAGCTGCCACCAGGATTTCTGCGTGTAAGACGCCCCGAGCACCGAGTTCGGCCCCAGAATACCGCGCCAGAACGGGAACGCGAGGCTGAGCTGGAACTTCACCTCATCTTTACGCGCATTATCAGACCAGTTATAGGAGCTTATCGCCTCTTTGTTGAGATCGCTGGTCTGGGTGTAAATCACATAGTTGGTATCATAAGGATAGAGCGTGAACGGATTGTCATGCTCCTGAAGAAGGTTCGCGATAATGCTACCGTGAACGGCAGGTTTATCATGCACCTCTTTAATCGTCGCTTCCTGCGCATATGCTGTGAGGGGCAGCGCAACCGCCGCCAGTAACCAGGCCAGATACGTCCGCATCGGTGGTGTTCTCCTGCAAAAGAGTAAAATTACCTGAATAGTTATGTGGCGGACATTCTACAGACTTCTGCGACAACTGCTGCATCCTCGTTTCTGAAAGTGGAATTCCTTGTTGTCGAGGCATAAAATCAACATTTCATTAACAATAAGGATGTGATGCCTCATGTCAGCCATGCTTACCGCCGAAGAAGTATTAAAACTCGTGGGCGAGATTTTTGTTTACCATATGCCGTTTAACCGCGCGCTTGGACTGGAGCTGGAGCGTTACGAGAAAGACTTTGCCCAGCTGAGCTTCAACAACCAGCCGATGATGGTGGGTAACTGGGCGCAAAGTATTTTGCACGGCGGCGTGATTGCCTCCGCGCTGGACGTGGCGGCAGGTCTGGTCTGCGTGGGCAGTACGCTGACCCGCCATGACACCATCAACGAAGACGAACTGCGGCAGCGTCTGGCGCGCATGGGCACCATTGATTTGCGCGTCGACTATCTTCGCCCGGGGCGCGGGAATCGCTTTACCTGTACAAGCAGCCTGCTGCGCGCGGGGAATAAAGTTGCCGTAGCGCGCGTTGAATTACACAACGAAGAACAGGTCTATATTGCCAGCGCAACCGCCACTTATATGGTGGGTTGATACGGCAAAATCGGGTAAAATTAATTCACTTTTTTGTAACGGATTTTCCCGATGGATGCTAAACAGACGCGGCAGGGCGTTTTACTCGCCCTTGCCGCTTATTTTATTTGGGGTATAGCCCCGGCGTATTTCAAACTTATCGCCTACGTTCCGGCCGATGAGATCCTGACTCACCGCGTTATCTGGTCATTCTTTTTTATGATCGCGCTAATGAGCCTCAGCCGTCAGTGGTCGGGCGTCAAAACGCTGTTTAAAACCCCTAAAAAGATCTTCCTGCTGGCGCTCTCAGCGGTGCTGATTGGCGGCAACTGGCTGCTGTTTATCTGGGCGGTGAATAACCATCACATGCTCGAAGCGAGCCTGGGGTACTTCATTAACCCGCTGGTGAACATCGTGCTGGGGATGATTTTCCTCGGTGAGCGCTTCCGCCGGATGCAGTGGGTGGCGGTGATTCTGGCCTTCTGCGGCGTACTGGTGCAGCTCTGGACCTTCGGCTCGCTGCCGATTATTGCCCTCGGTCTGGCGTTCAGCTTTGCGTTCTACGGTCTGGTGCGTAAGAAGATTGCGGTGGAAGCGCAGACGGGGATGCTGTTTGAAACCCTGTGGCTGCTGCCCGTGGCGGCGATTTATCTCTTCGGCATCGCCGACAGCGCCACCAGCCATATGGGCAGCAACCCGTGGTCGCTGAATCTGATGCTGATGGCGGCGGGCGTGGTAACCACTATTCCTCTGCTGTGCTTCACCGGTGCAGCGACGCGTCTGCGTCTCTCCACGCTGGGCTTCTTCCAGTACATTGGTCCGACGCTGATGTTCCTGCTGGCGGTGGTGTTTTACGGTGAGGTGCCGGGGGCGGATAAAATGGTGACGTTCGCTTTTATCTGGGTGGCGCTGGCGATTTTCGTCGCCGACGCAATTTATACCCAACGCAGGGTGCGCAAAGGGTTGTGATGTTTCCCTCACCCTAACCCTCTCCCACAGGGAGAGGGAATTCGCCTTGCTCTTACAGCCAGTTACGACGCTTAAAGTACAAGTACGGCGCCAGCCCGGCGAGGATCATAAAGATAATCGCCCCCGGGTAGCCAAAGCTCCACTTCAGCTCCGGCATAAACTCAAAGTTCATCCCGTAGCTGGATGCCACCAGCGTCGGCGGCAGGAACACTACGGACACCACCGAGAAGATCTTGATGATGCGGTTCTGCTCGATGTTGATAAAGCCCATCGCCGCCTGCATCAGGAAGTTGACCTTCTGGAACAGGGATTCGTTGTGCGGCAGCAGGGATTCGATATCTCGTAAGATCTCACGCGCCTGCTCCAGCTGACCGCCCGGCAGACGCGCCTTGCGCACCAGGAAGTTCAGCGCGCGCTGGGTATCCATCAGACACAAGCGCACCTTCCAGCCGATATCTTCCAGCTCCGCCAGCGTGGAGAGCGCTTCGTCGTATTCATCGCCCTGATGGCCTTCCATGATCACGCGGCTCAGCTTTTCCAGATCGCTATAGATGTTTTCAATTTCGTCCGCCAGCTGTTCAATTTTGGTCTCGAACAGATCGAGCAGCAGCTCGTAAGCGTTACCGTCCACCATTGCCTGGCTGCGGGCGCGCATGCGGTAGAGGCGGAATGCCGGCAGCTCACGCTCGCGCAGGGTAAACAGACGGCCGTCGCGAATGGTAAACGCCACGGTGGAGTTACCCGCGTGGTCTTCCGCATCTTCAAAGAAGAAGAAGGAGTGAATGTGCAGACCGTCTTCGTCTTCAAAAAAACGCGCGGATGCTTCGATGTCTTCCAGTTCCGGGCGGGTTGCCAGGCTTTGCCCCAGCTCAGATTGTACGCGAAGGCGCTCATCGTCGTCCGGCTCGACCAGATCCACCCATACGGCATCAATGAGGGGCTGTGACTCTTCGGCTTCAAGCCGAGTCAGTCGGTTATTTTCGAGTTGAAATGCGCTCAACATGACCGGGACTCCCAATGCAAAAAATATCGGACAGTTCGGTGGGCACACAGAAACAAATTGGGTTTCAGACCATTAAACAGCCTGACTCAGCGCGACGGGAATAATGCAGGTCGCTGACAACCACTAAGGCCATCAGCAAGAGGAGATAGCCTTAGGAGTTGTTCCTGGATGACAGGGAATTGAGCCAGTATCTACTGGGTGTGTCCAAGGCGAATGTCCTCTTAGCGTAATCGTGCGCGCATGTTACGCCAGCTATAACTGTGGCGTCAACACGCAACGGAACGCTGAAGGGCATTAATTGACCTTCAATGTATAAGGCTAGCAGATTATTACAAAATAATGATATTTTTCTGAATGTTAGACTGTTTCCAGCTTCGCATAGGCCGCCACCAGCCATTTGATCCCCTGCCCCTGGAACGCCACCTGCAGACGGCTGTGTTCACCGCTGCCTTCCAGATTCACAATGGTGCCTTCGCCAAACTTCGAATGGCGCACGCGCTGGCCCAGCTTGTAGCCGGTATCGGTTTCCGCAATCGGCGAGCCCATGCGCTGATGGCTCACCGGACGGCTGATGCTCGCCCGCAGACGCACCTCCTCCACGCACTCTTCCGGCAGCTCGCCGATGAAGCGCGACGGACGGTGGTAGACCTCTTTACCGTACAGACGTCGGGTTTCGGCGTAGGTAAGCGTCAGCTTTTGCATCGCGCGCGTCACGCCCACGTAGGCCAGACGACGTTCCTCTTCCAGACGGCCGCCTTCATCCAGCGACATCTGGCTCGGGAACATCCCCTCTTCCATCCCGACGATAAACACCTGCGGGAACTCCAGGCCTTTGGCGGAGTGCAGGGTCATCAGCTGAACCGCATCCTGCCAGGTGTCCGCCTGCCCTTCACCCGCTTCCAGCGCGGCGTGGGAGAGGAACGCCTGGAGCGGCATCAGGTCTTCGTCTTCTTCGTTGTAGCTGAACTGGCGCGTCGCCGTGACCAGCTCCTCTAAGTTCTCAATACGGGTCTGGCCCTTCTCGCCTTTCTCCTGCTCGTACATGGTTCTCAGGCCGGAGTCTTTAATCACCCGGTCGGTCTGCACGTGCAGCGGCATGTCGGCGGTTTCCTGCGCCAGGGCGTCAATCAGCTCAAGGAACCGCTGTAATGCGCTGGCGGCACGCCCGGCGAGGGCTTTTTCCTGCAGCAGCTCGCGGCACGCCTGCCACAGCGTCAGCTGGCGATCGCGCGAGGCCTGACGCACCACGTCCAGCGTGCGGTCGCCAATCCCGCGGGTCGGCGTATTAACCACGCGTTCAAACGCCGCGTCGTCGTTACGGTTCGCAATGAGGCGCAGATACGACAGCGCATCTTTGATTTCCTGACGTTCGAAGAATCGCATACCGCCGTAAATGCGGTACGGCATGCTCACCTGCAGCAGCGCCTCTTCCAGCACGCGCGACTGGGCGTTGCTGCGGTAGAGAATGGCGCACTGCTCCAGCGCGCCGCCGTTGTCCTGCCAGGTTTTAATGCGGTTCACCACGAAGCGGGCTTCGTCGAGCTCGTTGAAGGCGCAGTAAATGGAAATCGGTTCGCCGTCGACGCCGTCGGTCCACAGCTTTTTACCCAGACGCCCGTTGTTGTTCTCAATAAGGGCGTTGGCCGCGCTCAGGATGTTGCTGGTTGAGCGGTAGTTCTGCTCCAGACGGATGGTCTGTGCGCCAGGGAAATCGTTGAGGAAGCGCTGGATGTTCTCCACCTGCGCCCCGCGCCAGCCGTAGATAGACTGGTCATCATCGCCCACGATCATCACTTTGCCGGTATCACCGGCCAGCAGGCGGATCCACGCGTACTGAATGTTGTTGGTATCCTGGAATTCGTCCACCAGGATATTGGTGAAGCGTTCGCGGTAGTGCTGCAGGATGTGCGGCTTGTTGAGCCACAGCTCGTGGGCGCGCAGCAGCAGCTCGGCGAAATCCACCAGACCGGCGCGATCGCACGCTTCCTGATAGGCCTTGTAGACGTTCTGCCAGGTCTGCTCGACCGGGTTGCCGAAGCTCTGAATATGGTGCGGGCGCAGCCCCTCGTCCTTCTGGCCGTTGATGTACCACATCGCCTGACGCGGCGGCCACTGCTTCTCGTCGAGGTTCATCGCCTTGATCAGGCGCTTCAGCAAGCGGAGCTGGTCTTCGCTGTCGAGGATCTGGAAATCCTGCGGCAGATTGGCGTCCATATGGTGCGCGCGCAGCAGGCGGTGCGCCAGGCCGTGGAAGGTGCCAACCCACATGCCATCCTGGCTGGTGCCCATCAGCTGGGCGATACGGTGGCGCATCTCCGCCGCCGCCTTGTTGGTAAACGTCACCGCCATGATGGAGTACGGGGAGCAGTTCTCCACGCTCTGCAGCCAGGCGATACGGTGAACCAGCACGCGCGTCTTACCACTGCCCGCCCCAGCCAGTACCAGCATGTTGGTGCGCGAGGCGGCAACCGCGTCACGCTGTTTGTCATTAAGGCTGTCGAGCAGGTAAGAAACGTCCATTGGCACCGTCACGTCATGTCGGGCAGACGAATAGCATTCGCCAAAACCCTGTTAATTTATACAGAACAATTGATGATTATATCAGCGTCGTGAGGGATGCCAACCGCGAAATTTCCACGTGCGGCAGAAGACGGCTGTCCAGCGTGGTCATCAGGTCGGCGTTTTCCGGCTTGATCCAGCAGGCCTGCATGCCGCAGCGGATAGCCCCGGCCACGTCTGTGGTGAGGTCATCCCCCACGTGCAGAATGTTACCCAGCGGCAGGTTCAGCTTATCCGCCGCCAGATGGTACATATCGCCGAACGGCTTCGCGCGCCCGTGCGGGCCCGCGCGCAGCACGAATTTAAAGTAATCGCTGAGGCCAAAGAGCTCCGGCTGGGCATTGCCGTTGGTAATGGCCACCAGCGGCCACTTTTCGGCAAGCTTCGCCAGCGTGTCGTGAGTCTCCTGCGGCACGTCGATACGGCTACGCCATTTGGCAAAGTTTTCCATTGCTGCTTCGGCCCCAATGGCCGCGTCCTGCACGCTCAGGCCCACGTTGAGCATCGCCTGCTCAACCGCACGACGACGCCATTCGGTCACGTCGTGGTAAATGTCCGGCTCGGTCTCACGCAGGGACTGACGCAGCTTCTGAAAATCCTTGTTCTGTATCGCTTTCAGTGCGGGATGATAGTTCTGCACAAACGCCAGCGACTCCTGCTCGGTACGCAGGATCACCTCGCGGTTGTCATATAGGGTGTCATCAAGGTCAAACGTCAGGGCTGAGATCTGACCAAGTGGGCGGTAAAAACGCATTATTTCCCCCGTTTGGCGCGTGGGTGCGCCGCGTCATACACCGAGGCAAGGTGTTGGAAGTCTAAGTGGGTATAAATTTGAGTGGTCGACAGATTCGCGTGGCCAAGCAGTTCCTGCACGCCGCGAAGATCGCCGCTCGACTCAAGCATGTGTGTCGCAAAGGAGTGGCGCAGCTTGTGCGGGTGAACGTGGCTGTTCAGCCCCTGCTTAATGCCCCACTCCGCAAAGCGCTTCTGCACGTTACGCGCCGAGATCCGTTTGCCGAGCTTCGACAGGAACAGCGCATCCTCATCGGTGCCAAACAGCCCGCGCAGGTCAAGCCAGTGCTCAATCCAGGAGACCGCATTGCGGCCAATCGGCAGGCGGCGCTCTTTGCTGCCCTTACCCATCACCCACACTTCACCAGACTCCAGATCGAGATGTTTGATATCAAGATTAACCAGCTCTGACAGACGCAGCCCGGCACCGTACATCACCTCCAGCATCGCGCGGTCGCGCACGGCGAGCGGATCGTTAAGGTCGATATCCAGCAGGCGATTTACGTCGTCGACGTCGATATTTTTAGGCAGATGGCGCGGCGCTTTCGGCGTGGCGATCCCCTTTGCCGGGTTGGCTTTTAAGCCCCCCTGACTGACCAGCCAGTCGAAGAAACTGCGCAGCGCTGAGAGCCTGAGCGCCAGGCTCGCCGGGCTGAGATTTTTTTTACGGCTACGCACGACGAACCCGCGCACCGTCGCAGCATCACATTGTTGCCAGCTTTTCAGGCCGATTTCGTCGGCAATCTGCATGATGGCATCAAGCTGACGCTGGTAGTTGAGCAGGGTAATGGGGCTAAGCTGACGCTCCACGCCCAGATAGCGCAGAAAGCGCGAGACGTCAGTGGCGAGCAGTCCGTCCATCATACGCGCTCAATCCAGCGCTCCAGCAGCTCGGGCAGCATCAGGGCGATCTCCTGCAGCAGGTGCGTTGCTTGCCCCTGCTCATAGTGATGCGCGTCGCGGCTGGTAAATAATATGACGCCCAGATCGCCATCGCGCCCCATCAGCGACATCGCCACCGAGCCAATCGCTTTGGCTTCCGGCAACACCACCAGCAGCTCTGGTCCGTTCAGCGGCCCCAGATAGTGGTGCTCATGGCCCAGACGTTGAATGCGCAGCGGTTCAAACGCCTGACGGCTGAGAGCCAGATGGGTAAAACCGGACGGCGCGCCAATGCGCCAGCGGTCAGGGAACAGACGAATCGTTGCGCCCGCCAGCCCCAGCTCGCGAGCCCAGCGGTGGAAGCGGCTGAGGAACTCGTCAAGGCTGTGCGCAGACGCCAGACGCGCCTGCAGGTGCAGCAGACGATAGAACAGGCTTTCGTTGGTGCTGGCCTGCTCCATCAGCAGCGTCATATTCTCTTCAAGCTGATTGATGTGGTTGCGCGAGCGCGCCATGTGCCATTCGACCAGCGACACGGTCCCGCGAACCGGATGCGGCACGCGCATCTCTTCGACGACGCGTGCATTGCGAATAAAAAACTCAGGATTGCGCAGCAGATAATCAACAACAGCTCTGTCGTCCAGTTCCGTCACTGTTTCCTGCAGTTCTTCCCCTGGTTGTTTCATAGATGGATAAACCCGTCATAGACATGTGCCGCCGGGCCAGTCATATACAGTGGATGACCCGGTCCTTTCCAGGCGATATCAAGCCGACCGCCCGGTAACTCCACGCGAACCTCTTCTGCCAGTAACCCCTGGGAGATGCCCACGGCCACCGCAGCACAGGCGCCGCTTCCGCAGGCCTGAGTCTCGCCCGCACCGCGCTCGTAAACCCGCAGGCGAATGTGCTCGCGCTTCACCACCTGCATAAAGCCGATGTTCGCGCGCTCCGGGAAACGTTCGTGGCTTTCCAGCACCGGGCCGAGCGTTTCGACCGCGGCGGTTTCCACATCATCAACCTGAATCACGCAGTGTGGATTACCCATTGAGACGACGCCGCACAATACTGTCTGCTCGGCCGCACGCATAATATAGGTCTTTTCCGCTTTGTTTGCGCGAAACGGCACGACGGAGGGCTCGAAGTTAGGCTCGCCCATGTTCACGCGCACCAGCTCATCATCGGTAACGCTGAGCACCATACGACCATTAGCCGTGCTGACGCGAATATCTCGCTTGTTGGTCAGCCCTTTCAGGCGGACAAAGCGGGCAAAGCAGCGCGCGCCGTTGCCGCACTGGTTAACTTCGCTGCCGTCCGCGTTGAAAATACGGTAGTGAAAATCGAGGTCGGGATCGTACGGTGGCTCGACCACCAGCAGCTGATCGAACCCCACCCCCAGATGCCGATCCGCCAGGCGACGGATCAGTTCCGGGGAGAAAAACACATTCTGCGTTACCGCGTCGACGACCATAAAATCGTTGCCAAGGCCATGCATTTTAGAGAACTGCATCATTTGCTCCATTGCGCGGGTACAGAACGTTGTCGTCAGAGATTAACCTGGGTCGGGCCACCGTTATCGCCACGATCGTTAGTATTTGGCGTAGTAGACTCAATGCCGCTTTGCACGGGTTTTGTCGGCGGCGGCGCGGTTTTATCCGCAGGTGGGAAGTACAGCGGTCCCTTCAGTCCGCAGCCAGTCAGGCTGAACAGCGTGATGAGAACGGCAAGCGTTCGGAAAGCGTTTTTCATTATAAAGTTGCCCGTAAGTTCAAATCTGTTTCTATCATCGCAGGAGAAGACACAAAAGCAAGAGTTTGCCGCTTTCCTGCAACGGGAATTATTTAGGGTTATACTGCCGGCATCACGAAAAACAGGAACAAAACCATGAACGACAGTGAATTCCATCGCCTTGCCGACAACCTGTGGATGACCATCGAAGAGCGTATTGACGACTGGGACGGCGACAGCGATATCGATTGTGAAATCAACGGCGGCATTCTGACCCTGAGCTTCGAAAATGGCAGCAAAATTATTATTAACCGCCAGGAGCCGCTTCACCAGGTGTGGCTGGCCGCTAAACAGGGCGGCTATCATTTCGATCTGAAAGACGGGGAGTGGGTTTGCGACCGTAGCGGCGTACCGTTCTGGGATCTGCTGGAACAGGCGGCGACCGCGCAGGCGGGTGAGGCTGTGAGTTTCAGGTAGTTTTGTTGCCGGGTAAGCGTGAGCGCCACCCGGCGAAAAACTTCAGGAGAAATACTGCTGCAACAGCGGCGCGGTGTCCTGATTAGCAGGCGCGGCAGGCGTTACGGCCTGGGTGCGGAACGGGATCACCTGCGTACGCCCGTCGACGTTCACAATCTGATAGAACTGCGGCAGGTTAAAGTTGATAAAGCTTGAGCCGTAGGTAAAGCGGTCATGCGAAGAGGAGTAGAAGCGGCTGACGTCGCGCACCAGCTCCTCTTTACTGCCTTCACAGTGGTGATACACCTCGGCGCGGTTGGTCTCATCCAGAATATAGATGTTGAACCCGGCATCATCGCCCGACTCTTCAAAGAAGAACTGAATAATCCCTTCGCTGGCGAATCCGTCCACCACTTGCGGGAGCTTAACGTGGTTGGTTTCCACCTGCACCGACAGACCATGCAGCTTGTTGTGTGAGATCGCGCCGTAGAACTCGATGGCGTTTTCCAGCTTCTGTACCGACACGTTCAGGCGTTCGAAGAACAGGCCCCAGGTCTGGCCGGAGACGCGCAGCGCTTTAAAGCGTCCGGTCTCCTGACGGGTACTGGAGAGACGCAGTTCGATACACTCAGAAACCAGCTGCTGCACGCGGGTACGAATTAAACCGCGCAGGTGCTGGCTGTAGCAGAACACCTCAACGCTATCCGGCGGTGCGGCATCCTGGTGCATCTTGCCGAGAATCGTTTTCAGCGCTTCGATCATCGCCTGCTCGCCGTTGAAATGCAGGGTACGCACTTCGTTCCACGAGTTGCGGTACAGCAGATCGACGCTCCCCACCAGGCAGTTTTGCTGCTCGCCAAAGCTGAAGACGTCCAGCTTGCGGAAGTCAAAATGAACCACCTGATTGCGGAAGGCCGCCGTCGGGTCGTATTCCAGGTTGACGATGATCGCCAGATGGCGAATTTCACACGGGCTGTAGAGCGCTTTCGGCGTTGGGGCAGGCAGACGCAGCGGGAAGTGGTGCGACACATCCGCGACCATCTCCTGCAGCTTAGCGAGATCTACCACCTCGTTGCCTTTAATAAACAGGCGCGTACGCGAGGTCAGCAGGCCGTTGAACCAGGCCCAGGCCACCAGCTTGTTCAGGTAGCGGTTATATTCCAGCGGCTGATGGCTGATGATTGAATCCATGCTTGGCGCACGGTTATACAGATACCATCCGGTGCGGTTCGCGCGGCCCGGCGGCACGTAGATAAAGGTCAGGTTTGGTTCTGACAGGTCTGGCGAAATCTGCGGGTTAACCAGGGTGACTTTACCCGGCAGCGCTTCAAACGCGGCGTACAGCTTACGGGTCAACACCCCAATGTCCTGCGGGCTGGCGGAAACGCTGAGGTTGTTACGGCGCGCAAAGCGGATCAGGTTACGGTAGCTTTGCATCATCGCATCGAGCAGTTCGTTGTGCGCTTCACGCACCTGATCGATTTTCCAGTTGGCCCGGTTGTCGAGCATGGACAGACGCGCTTCGTCCCATCCCCACTCTTTCACTAACTGACTGACCACTTCACGACGCCAGCCCACGCAGGCGCGCTCGCGGCTCAATTTCTCACAGACTTTGAGATAGAAACATCGACGCACCAGGTCAAGACGCGTGGTGTCATCAATGGCTTTCAGGTATTCGGTCACGCGCTCCAGCATCATGCAGTAGGCGTCCAGCCCGAAGGAGACAATTTCCCCGTCGTGCAAACGCTGCTTGATATCTTTCGCCAGCAGGCGAGGCGTGGGGTATTCCCAGGAGTACGCTTCGAGCAGCAGCGTTTTCAGCACCGCTTTATAAGGTGAGTCAATACTCTTATAGAGCTGCCAGAGGCTTGCGCCAAAGTACTCTTCGGCCGAAAGGGAGCTAAGGCCGCCCAGATCCAGCCATTCGTTTGGCGTCAGAACGCCCTGCGCATACAGCGACATGACGTAGTCGTCGTAATGCTCTTCTTCTTCGCAAGGGACCATATTCCACAGAATACGCTTCCCGGCCAGACGCACAGCAGTACGGTAAAATTCATCCAGCAGTAAGATGTGCTGAGTCGAGCCGCAGTCCTCACCACCCAGACTGCCGCTTTCGTTGTGGCGGAAACGGTTTTCATCAATCAGGAAGAAGCTTACTTCCACGCCGAGCGATGCCGCCCAGCTCTCCAGCAGGCTGCACTTGCGTTGCAGCAGCTGACGCTCATCGTTATCGAGCCAGGACTGATGACAGACCCAGATGTCCAGGTCCGAAGAACAGCTTTGCCCTACCGATGAGGTGCTCCCCATAGAGTAAACGCCGGTAATCGGCAGTTCACCTTTCGGAGACTCCTGTGGCGGCATGCCGCGGTAGAGTTCCAGCTCGTTCAGGTAATGTTGTTGGGTTTCATCAGGCGTGAAAAGGCAAATGCCCTGGGGAACGTTACCGTCAAGGTAGCCAGGCATCAGCGGATGGTGATAGTGCAATAATGTCGGCAGCAGACTGTATACCTGCTGGAAAGCAGGGCCCATAGCAGCAAGCGCGCGATCCACACGCAGTTGATTTATGGCATCCAGTCTCTGTTTCAGAGTCTCAATATAGAGGTACAAGACGTATCGCCTGATGTTTCCGGGTGTCGCAATCTATTCAAAACACGAATATCAGCGGACCCGCAGTATTTCAAAAAGATAACCGTTACCCTTTTTCGCCCTTATCATTTTTGGTGGTACCGACGAAAAAATGGTCTAAAACGTGATCAATTTAACACCTTGCCGATTGACCGTAAAGAAAGATGCACTACATACAAGTGTAGCACCGTTCTGTACGTGTAAATTCCTGAATACGGCTATGGCTGACGAATACGCCGCCTTCTCCCTCTCACGCTTCATCAACCGTAAAACTGCCATCCCAGAGTCAACAATGTTAGGATGGTTAGCGATTAATAATGACGGTAACAAGCATGTTAGACAATGTTTTGAGAATTGCCACACGCCAAAGCCCTCTCGCGCTCTGGCAGGCCCATTATGTGAAGCAGCGCCTTGAAGCCTGCCACAGTGGATTGCGCGTCGAGCTGGTGCCGATGGTTACGCGCGGTGACGTGATCCTCGATACGCCTCTGGCGAAAGTGGGCGGCAAAGGTTTGTTTGTCAAAGAACTGGAACTGGCATTGCTTGAGAACCGCGCCGATATCGCCGTACATTCGATGAAAGACGTACCCGTCGAGTTCCCGGAAGGGCTGGGGCTGGTGACCATCTGCGAGCGCGAAGATCCGCGCGATGCGTTTGTCTCTAACCACTATGACTCCCTCGACGCGCTGCCGGAGGGTAGCGTCGTTGGCACGTCCAGTTTACGCCGTCAGTGTCAGCTGGCGGAGCGCCGCCCTGACCTGATCATTCGCTCGCTGCGCGGTAACGTTGGCACGCGTCTGGGCAAGCTGGATAACGGCGATTACGATGCCATTATCCTCGCCGTTGCCGGGCTGAAGCGTCTGGGGCTTGAGGAACGCATTCGCGTGGCCTTGCCGCCCGAGCTGTCGCTGCCAGCCGTGGGCCAGGGTGCCGTAGGTATCGAGTGCCGTCTGGACGATGCGCGTACCCGCGAACTCCTTGCCCCGCTGAACCATGACGAAACCGCTACCCGCGTAAAAGCCGAGCGTGCGATGAATACCCGCCTTGAAGGAGGGTGTCAGGTGCCGATTGGCAGCTATGCTGAATTAACCGAAGGTGAACTGTGGCTGCGCGCGCTGGTGGGCGCCCCGGACGGTTCGCAGATGGTGCGCGGCGAACGTCGCGGCAAGCCGCAGGATGCCGAACAGCTTGGCGTGTCGCTGGCGGAAGAACTGCTGAATAACGGCGCACGTGAAATTCTGGCCGAGGTCTACAACGGAGAACCCCCTGCATGAGTATTCTTGTCACCCGCCCTTCTCCCGCAGGAGAGCAGTTAGTGAGCCGTCTGCGCACACTGGGGCAGGTGGCCTGGAGTTTTCCGCTCATTGAATTCTCCCCCGGTCGGGAGCTCTCTGCGCTCGCCGACCAGATGAATACCCTTCAGGAAGGCGACCTGCTGTTTGCGCTGTCGCAACATGCCGTGGAATTTTCCCACGCGCAGCTGCAACAGCAGGGTTTGACCTGGCCAACCGCCCCCCGCTATTTCGCGATTGGCCGCACAACGGCACTGGCATTGCATACCGTAAGCTGCGCGGACGTTCGTTACCCGTTAGATCGGGAAATCAGCGAAGTCTTGCTACAATTACCTGAATTACAAACTATTGCCGGAAAGCGTGCGCTCATTTTGCGCGGTAATGGTGGCCGCGAGCTGCTGGGCGAAACTCTACGTGAACGTGGTGCCAACGTGACGTTCGTTGAGTGCTATCAGCGCTGTGCAAAACACTATGATGGCGCGGAAGAGGCGATGCGCTGGCACGCGCGCGGCATCAATACGCTAGTGGTCACCAGCGGTGAAATGTTACAACAGCTTTGGTCGCTGATACCGCTTTGGTATCGCGAAAACTGGTTACTCCGCTGTCGGCTTCTGGTCGTCAGTGAGCGTCTGGCGAACCTCGCCCGGGAACTGGGCTGGCAAGATATTCGGATCGCTGATAACGCCGACAACGATGCGCTGCTGCGCGCATTACAATAACTCTCAAATGGGAAGCCATAATGACGGAACACGAAAAATCCTCCGCCGTGGTTGAAGAGACCAGGGAGACTGTGGACACAACGCCACAGCCAGAGACGACAGAGAAAACCGCTGAGAAGAAAAACGGCAGCAATAAAACCAGCCTCGCATTGAGCGCGATTGCCATCGCCATTGCGCTGGCAGCAGGCGTTGGTCTGTATGGCCTGGTGAAACAACAGGGTGCTAACCAGACGTCCACCAGCGATGCGCTGGTGAATCAGCTTACCTCCCTGCAAAAAGCTCAGGAAACGCAGAAAACCGAGCTGGAAGCCGTGATTAAGCAGCAGGCCGCCGCGCTTGCCGAAGCGAACAGCAAACAGGAAGAGCTGACCAAACAGCTGGGTGAAGTACAGCAGAAAGTCGCCACGATTTCCGGCACCGATGCCAAAACCTGGCTGCTCTCGCAGGCTGACTTCCTGGTGAAGCTTGCTGGACGTAAGCTCTGGAGCGATCAGGACGTCACCACTGCCGCCGCGCTGCTGAAAAGCGCCGATGCGAGCCTGGCAGATATGAACGACCCGAGCCTTATCACGGCTCGGCGCGCGATCACCGAAGACATCGCCAGCCTCTCCGCCGTCTCTCAGGTGGATTACGACGGCATTATCCTCAAGGTGAACCAGCTTTCGAATCAGATTGATAACCTGCAGCTGGCGGATAACAACGACGACGACTCTCCGATGGATTCCGACGGTACCGAGCTGTCCAGCTCCCTGAGCGAATGGCGCATAAATCTGCAGAAAAGCTGGCAGAACTTTATGGATAGCTTCATTACTATCCGCCGTCGCGACGAAACCGCCGTGCCGCTGCTGGCGCCAAACCAGGACATCTATCTGCGCGAGAACATTCGTTCCCGCCTGCTGGTGGCGGCTCAGGCCGTGCCGCGTCATCAGGAAGAGACTTACAAACAGGCGCTGGATAACGTCTCAACGTGGGTACGCGCCTACTACAATACCGATGATGCAACGACCACCGCCTTCCTCGAAGACATTGATAAGCTGAGCCAGCAGAACATCACCATGAACGTGCCGGATAAGCTGGCCAGCCAGCCAATTCTGGAGAAACTGATGCAGACGCGCGTACGTAACCTGCTGGCGCAGCCGGGCGTGCCGGCAGAGCCGTCGGGCGGAGCGGCACCAGCTCCTGTACCAGCGCCTGAAAGCGCACCGCAGGGAGAGTAATGATGCTAAAAGTCCTCTTACTCTTCATCCTGCTGATCGCCGGGATCGTCCTGGGTCCGATGCTTGCCGGTCATCAGGGTTACGTTCTGATCCAGACCGATAACTACAACATCGAAACCAGCGTAACGGGCCTGACGATCATTCTGATCCTCGGCGTGGTGGTACTGTTTGCGATCGAGTGGATCCTGCGCCGTATTTTCCGCACCGGTGCCCACACGCGCGGCTGGTTCGTTGGCCGTAAACGCCGCCGCGCCCGTAAGCAGACCGAACAGGCGCTGCTTAAGCTCGCAGAGGGTGACTATCAGCAGGTTGAAAAGCTGATGTCGAAAAACGCCGACCATGCCGAACAGCCGGTGGTGAATTATCTGCTCGCAGCCGAAGCGGCGCAGCAGCGCGGTGACGAAGCCCGCGCCAATCAGCATCTGGAGCGGGCGGCAGAGCTGGCGTCCGGTGACCCAATTCCTGTGGAAATTACCCGCGTTCGTCTGCAGCTGGCACGCAATGAGAATCACGCTGCTCGCCACGGTATCGACCGCCTGCTGGAAGTCGCGCCACGCCATCCGGAAGTGCTGCGTCTTGCCGAGCAGGCCTATATTCGTACCGGCGCCTGGGGTTCGCTGCTGGATATCATTCCATCTATGGCGAAGGCCGAGGTGGGCGACGATGAACATCGTGACGAGCTTCAGCGTCTGGCGTGGATTGGCCTGATGGAACAGGCGCGCGCCGATCTGGGCAGCGACGGTCTGAAAACGTGGTGGAAGAATCAGAGCCGTAAAACGCGTCAGCAGGTTCCTCTGCAGGTAGCCATGGCGGAACATCTTATTGAATGTGACGATCATGACACCGCGCAGGAGATCCTCCTCGACGGCCTGAAGCGCCAGTACGACGATCGTCTGGTGATGGTGATCCCACGCCTGAAAACCAATAACCCTGAGCAGGTCGAAAAAGCGCTGCGTCAGCAGATTAAAACCGTCGGTGACCGCCCGCTGCTTTGGAGCACTCTGGGTCAGTCGCTGATGAGGCACGGCGAATGGCAGGAGGCGAGCCTCGCCTTTCGCGCGGCGCTGAAACAGCGTCCGGACGCGTTTGATTACGCGTGGCTTGCCGATACGCTGGACAAGCAGCATAAGCCGGAAGAGGCGGCCGCTATGCGCCGTGATGGGCTGCTGTTGACCCTGCAAAATAACGGTAACCAGCAATAAATAAAAAGGAGGCCAGAGGGCCTCCTTTTTTTATCGCCTTTCTCCTGCTACATTCTTTACACCTCAAACCGCAAACGAACCCGCCAATGTAACGATGTCTTTTCATTAACCTTTTTTCATACACGCGCACATTCTGCTGCGTGGACTAAATCGTTTTTGAAAGGAAATCGTCATGAACTCGCTTCTGTATGCGCTTATTGAAGCGCTGTGCTGCCATCGCTGGCTGCGCCTGCTTGCCAGTGCTTTCATCTTTTCTTCGCTGGGAAATGGGTTAACCCAGGTTGTGGTATTCGGTTTGCTGTTAGCGTGGTCAGTTCCGCCCGCTCTGCTCACTCTTGCTTTTCTTTTCGCTACGGTACCGGGATTTATCGGCAGTACGATCGGCGAAAAGCTGTGCTCACGCTGTTCTCCGATTTCCCTGCTGATACTGACCGAGGGACTAGGCTTGCTCGCCCTGCTCTTTCCCCTGTTTGGCGTGAGTTATCACAGCATTGCCGCGTTACTCGCCGTGCAATCCGCCGAAGCCCTACTGAGCGGGATGAGCTGGCCCGCGTTGACACTGCTTTTTAAGCGCGGTCTCAGCGAAACGGAACTGCCTGCCGCCACCTGTCTGGAAAATGTGATTTTTGCGTCTCAGGTGTTGTTAGGTACCGGGCTGGGCGTGGTGCTGTTTCAGAAGACATCCGTGTTTACCCTGCTGGCCATTGATGCCATCAGCTTTCTCGGGTCACTGGTCATGTTATGGCTGACGGGACGCCTGTTTTCTCCGGCATCACGCCCCGACCCTGTGGCAAAGGAGGCTTCAGCGACATTGCGCTGGCAGGCGTTGACCGTTCGGCAGAAACGCAGCCTGCTCATTTTGCCGGCGCTGGCCGCCGTCGGGTCACCCGCGATGGCGCTTCTCCCGGCGCTGGCCCAGCAGCTCCGTCCTCAGGATGCGGCGAGCCTTGCTCTGCCTCTGCTTTTCGCGAGGAGTTTGGGGCAGCTTTGTGGCCCCCTGCTGCTAAAAAAAGAGAGCCTGACGCGCTTTGCGGCCCACACGCCGCGAATCATCGTTTGTCTCGGTATTTTTCTGGCTGCTTATGGAATGCTGCCGTTTTTGTCCGGGTGGACGGCATGTGCGCTGGGGATGATCTTTATCGCGCATCTGGCCTCGAATGTTCTCTTCGCGGCCGGCACGTTTGGCGTACTCAGCAGTTTTCATATCACGCAAACCGCGTCGGCCAGCGGTAAGGCCTGGCGCTGGCAAACGCTCAGCGCCTCTCTTTTCACCGGCATTGCAGCGGCGGTGGCTTCAGGGTTTGGCTCCGTACAGGCGCTCTATGCTGTTTCTGCATCGGCCCTGCTGATGGTTGCCCTGGTCATGCGCTTGTATCGGGAATAAGGCATAAAAAAACGCCTGCTATAAAAGCAGGCGTTAAAACAGGTCTGTAAGACAACATATTTGGTGCTTCACTCAACGTTGTGTCCATGGTGTCTGATGAGGCCGAAGCGACATCTGTCAGTGGACGATAAGCACCGTAAATGGCTCTGCGTCATTCCTGAGTTTATGAGGCACTAAGGCGAACATAAGAGATGGAATGAGCATCTACACGCATATTATTGCACGTAACGTGCCAACATAACACCCAGAACTTATACATGACGCAACATTTTAAGATAAAAGGAAATTATGCTGCTAAGCGCCGCCTTAGGCTTCACAACGTATCGGGAAAAGGCGGGTATATGTCGCCAGGAGGAGACAGCAAAACCCATAAATAGTTATTTACTTAATTTTCAATTACTTGCATGTCGCCGGATTGCGACAAAGAAAAGGATGCTGTCGGGGAATCACTACATAGAAGAAAAGCTGCAGAAAACAAAAAACCCCGCCGAAGCGGGGTTCAAAATTGGTCGGCGAGAGAGGATTCGAACCTCCGACCCACTGGTCCCAAACCAGTTGCGCTACCAAGCTGCGCTACTCGCCGATGTACTGCTTTTTTGAATTTTTAGTTCAATTCATTTAAAAAGTCGTGGTGCGAGGGGGGGGACTCGAACCCCCACATCCAAAGGACACTAACACCTGAAGCTAGCGCGTCTACCAATTCCGCCACCTTCGCAATTCACAACTCTTTCAAATAATGGGGTGGCTAATGGGATTCGAACCCACGACAACTGGAATCACAATCCAGGGCTCTACCAACTGAGCTATAGCCACCACTGTATTCTTTCACGCGGTACTGACTACTTCTCAGACCACCGCAGCTCTAGCGCCGGGACTAAAATGGCGCGCCCGACAGGATTCGAACCTGAGACCTCTGCCTCCGGAGGGCAGCGCTCTATCCAGCTGAGCTACGGGCGCTTAGCGCCGTTGCGGGGCTGGATATTACGTACCTCCGTCCCCGCTGTCTAGTGCTTTTTTGAAAAAAATGCGCGTTTGGTTATGGTTTGCACATTTTGCCGTTTATTCCTCCACTTTCTGCGTGGTGGCGCGGCGACCCAGGCCAAAAAGCTTATATGCAGCCGTTACAGCCGCCAGGAAGATCACCCCGACAAACAGCGACATGCGGGTATCTTCATTAAAGTACATTCCAATTAATACGCAAATCAGGAACGCCATGGTCAAATAGTTCGCATAGGGGAACAGAATTGAACGGAACGGATGGCTTTCAATCGCCTTTTTATGCGCATGACGGAAACGCAGCTGGCTGATGAGAATAACAAACCACGGCACCATGCCCGGCAGTACGCTGGCGCTGTAGACGTAAACGAACACGCGCTGCGGGTTAGGGATGATGTAATTCAGGCAAGAGCCAATCAGCAGTATCGCAATGGAGACCGCCACCCCCGCCACCGGTACGCCGGCACGTGAGACTTTACTCATCGCCGCAGGAAGCTGGTTGTTCTTCGAGAGCGCATAGAGCATACGCCCGCAGCTGTACATCCCGCTGTTACAGCCCGACAACGCTGCCGTCAGGACCACAAAGTTGATGATACCCGCCGCCGTGATACCAATTTTGGCGAAGGTCAAAACAAACGGGCTACCCGTCGTGCCGATTTCATTCCAAGGGAAAATGGTCACGATGACGAAGATCGCGCCCACATAGAAAATCAGGATACGCCACAACACTTTGCCCACCGCGCTACGCAGCGTGACCTGTGGATTTTTCGCTTCACCGGCTGTAATACCGATCAGCTCCACGCCCTGATACGAGGCCACAACGATACACAGCGCCGTCAGGAAGCCCTTCCAGCCGCCGGCGAAGAAGCCGCCGTTTTCGGTCAGGTTGCCAAAGCCGATAGCGTGTCCACCGTTGCCAAAGCCGAAGAAAATCACGCCCAGGCCGACGACAATCATCACGATAATCGTGGTGACTTTGATCATTGCGAACCAGAACTCAATTTCACCGTAAAGGCGCACGGCTGCCAGGTTTGCCAGCGCCACCAGCCCCACGGCAATGAGCGCGGGTATCCACTGGACCATGTCCGGGAACCAGAACTGGACGTAGACCCCTATCGCGGTGATCTCTGAGATGCCCACCGCCATCCACATAAACCAGTATGACCAGGCCGTCAGGTAGCCGAAGAACGGGCTCATATAGCGATGCGCGTAAACGGCGAAAGAGCCGGTTACCGGCTCCAGGAAGAGCATTTCGCCCATGGAGCGCATAATGAAGAAAACAAACAGCCCGGCGATAATATACGCCAGTAATACGGAAGGGCCTGCCCATTTGAGCGTGCTTGCGGAGCCCATAAACAGGCCCACGCCGATAGTGCCGCCCAGCGCTATCAGTTCGATATGACGAGCTTCCAGCCCACGCTGTAGCTCCGGTTGTTTCTCTGCCATAGATCCTCGATTGTGTTTGCTGTTTCCCGGCTTAATACCGGGTATTGTTTTTTAGGGGTACTAAAATACGGAGCGAATGGTTTCCTAAAATCTGCCAAATGGCAAACGATGCATTAAAAAAATGAATGCATTGCACAGATTATCAGCAGTTTTGCAGGCGAGTTGCAGCGCGAATAGCATATCGCGCTACATTTTGATTACATTTTTCCGGTGTAATGCCAGGCGAGGTAGCGAAGCAGACGGATCTGTCGTTTAATGCGCGTCGGTTGCGATAGCAGGCGGTACAGCCACTCCAGCCCCAGATTTTGCCAGACCTTGGGCGCACGCTTAACGTGGCCGGTAAAGACGTCGTACGTGCCGCCGACGCCCATGTAGAGAGCATCCGGACAGACCAGACGGCAGTCACGCATCAGGATCTCCTGGCGCGGGGATCCCATCGCCACGGTGACAATTTTCGCCCCGCTGTCACGAACGCGCTCAAACAGCGCCTGCCGATCTTCCGGTTTGAAGTAACCATCCTGGCTGCCAACAATATTAACATTCCATTGACGACGCAGTTTCTCCTCCGTCTGGGCCAGTATCTCCGGCTTTCCCCCAATCAGGAACACGGGCGTGCCCTGCGCGCCTGCGCGGGCCATAAGCTGCTCCCAGAGATCGGCACCCGCCACGCGGGAAACATTAGCGTCAGGATACTTTTTACGGATAGAGCGGACCACGCTGATCCCGTCCGCGTATTTAAATTCAGCCGCTTCAATCAGGCCTTTAACTTCCGCATTGTCCTCAACCGCCAGCATTTTTTCCGCGTTGATGGCCACCAGCGTACCGGATTTCATCTGGCCGTCGGCGAACAGAAAGTCCAGCGCGTGCTGCATGTCGCGCCAGCCAATAAGCTGCAGGCCACGTAGCGCATAGCGCGGTGCAGAGATTTTATCAGTCATTACTATCCTTACTCAGACTTGCGACAGCGTTGTGCTGCCCTGCCGCTCGCGATTGTGCACAAGCCCTGCGCTGTCAAACAGCCAGTACAGCAGTTTGGCCAGTAACAGGCAGACGCCGAAAACGACCATGAAGAACACCACGCGCGACACGAACGAGTCCAGCCCTTCGCGCGCCAGAACGATCATATTGAAAATGGCACCAAAGCAAAAACTGTGCAAAATGGCCGCTTTATAGCGGTTGGTCTCTTCGTTGCCACGCACGTAAAGCCAGTCGAACCACTTGATAATCAGCCCCACGGCAACCGCCCCGGGGAGAATGAACCACGCCCCTCCCATCACCACCAGGGAACCAATCAGCGTTGGCGAGATTGCCAGACCGGAATGGTTGTTCAGCACTTCCCAGGTAAAGTAATTTGCCGTGTTAAGCACCACGCCAGGACGGTCCGGCCATAGCCAGGAAGGGATAAAGACGTAGAAGTCGCGAACAATCGGCGCAAGCCCCTGGAAATCAATCTTGTCGTAGTTTTGCAGCAGCAATGCGAGGTTTTCCCACGGCGAGAAGGTATCGCGCGTCAGGTAGAGAAACGTGTAAAACGCCTCATCGCCCGCCACGTTCATCCCGTAGCGCTTCAGCGCCAGCCAGAACATGCCCACAATGCCAAACACCCCTGCCGCGACCAGCATCCACAGCGAGATCCAGCCGCGGATGATGCCGATAAACAGGAAGATAGCGAAGGCGATGATGATGTTCGCGCGCGTACCGCCCACAATCATGTAGGTCAGGATGCCAAACGCGACGGTGCTGACCAGAAAGAACAGCCACGCTTTGCTGTCCTGACGCAGGAAAAAGATCACCAGCATTGCCGGAATGAAGAAGTAGAAGAAACGCTTAAGCGCCACGCCCGAGACTTCTGCCGAAAAAATCTGGCTGTAGGAGTGGAGCTTAAACAGCAGGAAGCCGTTATGCATGAAGAAGATACCGACGCTGACCAGGGCGATGGTCATCAGCATCACCCACGTCAGGTGGGTCTCGACCCGATTCATGGTAAAAAGCGCCCGACGCGGGGCAGCAGCCTGTGCTGAACGCAGACGCGTTTTATAGGTGACGTAGTAGACCGCATAGAAGCAGGTCGCCGCCAGAAGCGCCTGGAGCAGGATTTCCGGCGGCGCGACGCTCACGTCAAAACGGAAGACCAGAATGCTGGTGAGCGGGAAGCCGAAAAAGAAGGTCAGAAGAAACAGTAACGAGAAGAAAACGTTAAAGTTGAAACGTACCCGGCGGAATTCAAACCAGGTAAGCGTGGCGATAAACAGGGTGCTCAGAAGCCAGACAACCAGTAAGCCGCTGAATTGCAACTGACTCATGCTTTGTCTCCTGAAGCGATACGCAGCGCGCGGTGCCACGGCGTGAGGTAATTCGGGCTGAAAAAATCGATGCTATTTTTATCCACCAGCGTGAGCTGGCGTTGGGCTTCCCGTACCACCTCGACATTCAGCGTATCTGAGGTAAACAGCACCGGAATATGCTGCTCGGCCATGTCCTGCCAGAACGGGTTGTCGCGGTTGAGCACGCACGGTACACCCGCCTGGATCAGCAAACACAGCGTGCCAATTCCCTGCTGTCGGGCAAAGATGAAATAGCCGAGATCGCATTTTCTCAGCAGCGCAAGATATTCATCAAATTCCAGCTTATCGCTGAGGATGTGCAGATTTTCTGCGCTAAACAGCGCAAGCCCCTGTTGGCGAACGTCAGCAATATAGGCGTCGTTGTTGGCGGGATAGCCCATTGGCACCACTACGTTTACCGTGTCGCCAAACTGCTGATGCACCGCCCTGAGCGCCGCGACGTGTTCGTTACTGCGATCGCCGGAATTCCCCACCAGGATCGTCAGCTTGCCTTCACGCACCGCGTCATTCGCGATAGTGTTCAGCGCCGGATCCATGCGGGTTGGGAAATAGAGTAATTCTCCGCGCACGTTCGGGTGCTTGTTAGCAAAATAGTTGAGATCGCCACGGGTGGCAAACACACAGCCCACGCGCCCCTGGGCCATGCGGCGCAGGGGATAAAAAAGACGGAATTTCCAGCCGCGGGAGACTTCGTAGAGATCGGCTCCCCAGATATGCCAGCTGCACTGGGAGGGTTTAATCCCCCCGCTGAGAAGCGCCAGCCACAGGCCGGTATTGAACTGCCCGTGGAAGAAGAATCGTTGCTCGCGGTTGGCTTTCGCTTTGGCAACGACCGCCTTCGCCAGCGTGGCCTTATCCGGCCAGAAGCGAATAGTTAGCGCCGGGAACGCCTCGCTCAGGCCCTTATCCTGACCTGCAACCATAAACTCACGCGCATCAGGATTACCCGATGCCAGCTCGTCGTTGAAGAACCGCAAAACGGTCTGGTTATGGTGTGGGATATCCGATCCCAGGATGTGAATCAGTGCAGTCATGCGCGTTTACGCCACAATAAAAATACGCCGCAACAGGCAGCGAAATAAACGATATAGGTTGCCATGTAGGCCTGAGCCGCCCCCAGCGCACCGTGCGCGGGTATCAGCCAGTGTGAAAATGCGGTCAGTAAAGCAAACTGGCTAATTTCCGCCAGGATATACAGCCGCAGGGACGCTTTTGCAATCACCAGATAGCCGAAAACGTAAGCACCCACTTTCAGCACATCACCCACCAGCTGCCAGGCAAAGAGATCGCGCATGGCGGTGAACTTCGCCGAGAACAGCAGCCAGATGGCGACATCGCGCAATAACCAGACGGTAAAGCTGGCCGCCGCGACGGCCGGCAGCACAAAGCGCAGCGATCGGAAAATCTCGCGCGTTATTTCTTGTCTGGACGTCAGTCGCGATAAGGTTGGCAGCAGGTAAACGCTAAAGGAAGCCGTAATAAACTGGAGATAGGCGTCGGAAATACTGCTTACGCCCTGCCAGATGCCCACTTCATCCCAGCTATAATGCGCCGCCAGCAGGTTTCGCATCATCACGTAGGCCACCGGCAGCGTGACGGAGGTGATGAGCGCCATCAGGGTAAATTTACCCAGCTGGCTGGCAAGCATCGTGTCCCATTGCGGTTTCAGGTAGCTCAGAGGGATGACGCCCCGACGCATCAGCATAAATGCCGCAGGCACAACAACCAGCGCCGGGACCAGCGCAAGCCCCAGCAGTGCGCCTTCATAGCCGCCCAGGCGAAAGCAGAAGTAATAGGCAATCACGCCGATGACGCTGCCCAGGATTAAGGCAAGCGCGTTCCCTGCAGCATCACGAAACCCTTTCATCAGCGCCAGCAGCAGGTTAGCCCAGGCAATGCCCATCTGAACCAAGGCGACCAGACGCACCAACCCCTGGTAATGGGTATGCCCGAACAACCCCTGGCTGATGGGCGCCGCCGCCAGCAGAAATATAATCGCCATCAGGGTCGAAAAACCCGTGACCATCGCCGAAGAGGTGCCCACCACCCTGCGAAGCTGAGCCGCATCATCATGATACTGTGCAACGTATTTGGTCACGCCGTTGAAGATACCGGCGCCGGCCAGCACCCCAAGGACGGTAACAAGCTGGCGGAAATTACCCGCCAGCCCCACACCAGAGGGGCCAAATGAGACGGCCAGCAGCTTGACGACCAGCAGCCCGGCGCCAATTTTTACAAGCGTGGACGCGGCGGTCCACACCGATGCTTTTGCCAGAGACATATCAGCCGAAATAACTCAGAAGGGTATTAATCACCGTACGCTGGTTAACAGGCGCGAGGTTGTAGAACAGTGGCAGGCGAAGCAAACGCTCACTTTCTTTGGTAGTGTAGCGGTCTTCGCCCACAAAAGTGCCAAATGCTTCTCCGGCCGGGCTGGAGTGCAGCGGGATATAGTGGAACACCGCCATAATTTCGGCCTCTTTCAGCCAGGCAATGAGCTCGCTGCGGTCGTCGTTATCGCGCAGCTTGATGTAGAACATATGCGCATTGTGGACGCAATCTGCCGGTATGGTCGGCAGTTCAATACGCCCGGCTTTGGCCAGAGGCTCAAGCGCATCGTAATACGTTTGCCACAGGGAAAGACGCTGAAGGTTGATACGTTCCGCCGCTTCCAGCTGCGCCCACAAGTACGCCGCCTGCAGGTCCGCCATCAGATAGCTGGAGCCAATATCGCGCCAGGTGTATTTGTCTACCTGCCCCCGGAAAAACTGGCTGCGGTTGGTGCCTTTTTCGCGGATCACTTCCGCACGCTCCACGAGAGCCCGGTCGTTAATCAGCGTCGCGCCACCTTCTCCACCCGCCGTGTAGTTTTTGGTTTCGTGGAAGCTAAAGCAGCCAATGTGGCCGATAGTGCCCAGCGCGCGTCCCTTGTAGGTGGACATCACGCCCTGTGCGGCATCTTCCACCACGAACAGATTATGTTTTTTGGCGATGGCCATGATGGTATCCATTTCACAGGCCACGCCCGCGTAGTGAACCGGCACGATCGCGCGCGTTTTGTCAGTGATCGCCGCTTCAATCAGCGTCTCATCAATGTTCATAGTATCCGGGCGGATATCCACAAAGACGATTTTCGCTCCGCGCAGGACAAAGGCGTTCGCTGTGGAAACGAAGGTATAGCTCGGCATAATCACTTCATCACCGGGCTGGATATCCAGCAATAGTGCCGCCATTTCCAGCGATGCCGTACAGGACGGGGTCAGCAGCACTTTGGCGCTGCGAAAACGCTGTTCCATCCACTGCTGACAGCGACGGGTAAAACCGCCGTCACCACAAAGTTTGCCGCTGCCCATGGCAGACTGCATATAGTCGAGCTCAGTTCCGACAACGGGTGGTGCGTTAAATGGAATCATCTTGTCACCTGTATAACCAGTAGGCGGTGGCGTCGATGTTGGCACCACTCGCAATATAACGTTTAAGCGCGGCGGTGTTGCCCAGTTGGGTCGCTACCCGCAGCGTCACAAGCTGTTGCTGCTGCGCCCAGTACAGCGCCGCCTGCATAAGTTTTTCACCCATGCCGCGCCCGGCTAATAGGCCAATACGCGCCTCGTGCTCGTTGAGCTTACGCAGCGAGACGAACCCCTGGATTTGACCGTCTCCTGCACGGAAAACCAGGCAGACGTGGTCGAAGGTGCCCTTGACCGCATTTTCTATCCACTGGGCATAGAAACGTCCGCTATCGTCAGGTGCATACCAGGGCGTACGAAAGCGACTCTGTGCAAACGCCTGAGCCGCCATCTGACGCAGCACGGGAATATCCTGCTCGGTTGCCATTTCCGCGCCGGACGCATCGTGCCGGGTGAGGGTAATGGAAAGGTCTACCTCACCTTCAACCAGCTGAAAGCCGCCTTGCTGGAGCGCGTCAAGCAGGTCGGTACGCTCCGCCGGGATCTTAGCCTGCACCCGTTTCCAGGCGCAAAAATCCGATTCAGCCAGCACCGGCGCGTCATCGCGCAGACGCACGATGGCCGACGGCAGGCCGAAAAAGGCAGTCTCCCACTGCAGGGACTCGAGCACCCCATTCAGGCTGTTCAACGCCAGACACCTTTGGTATCCACAATATACTGCTGACGAACAGCATCGCCGGACGTCGCTTTAAACTCTTTATGATCCACCAGCAGCACCAGCACGTCCGCCGTCGCCAGCGCGTCGTCCAGCGCAGTCAGCGTGCAGTGCCCCGCCAGTTTTGTCGGCAATTCATGAATATTCGGCTCAACCACCAGCGTTTCACCCTTGTGCCATGCGGCAATCATCTCGGCAATTTCCATCGCCGGGCTTTCACGCAGATCGTCAATATTGGGTTTAAATGCCAGACCAAAGCAGGCAATTTTCAGCTCGCTGGCGCGCTTGCCGCTCTCTGCCAGACAATCCGCTACCGTCGCTTTAACCTGATTGAGCACCCAGTGAGGCTTGCTGTCGTTCACTTCACGCGCGGTGCGAATCAGACGCGCCTGCGCCGGATTTTGCGCCACGATAAACCATGGGTCGACGGCGATACAGTGTCCGCCCACGCCCGGGCCTGGCTGGAGAATGTTTACACGCGGATGGCGATTCGCCAGGCTAATCAGCTCCCAGACGTTAATCCCCTGATCGGCGCAGATCAGAGACAGCTCGTTCGCGAAGGCGATATTTACGTCACGGAAGCTGTTTTCCGTCAGCTTGCACATCTCGGCGGTGCGGGAGTTGGTCACCACGCACTCACCTTCCAGGAAAATCTTGTACAGCGCGCTGGCACGTTCGGAACAGACGGGCGTCATACCGCCAATAACGCGGTCGTTTTTAATCAGTTCGACCATGACCTGGCCCGGCAGCACGCGCTCCGGACAGTAGGCGATGTTGATATCCGCCCGCTCCCCCGCCTGCTGCGGGAAGCGTAAATCAGGGCGCGCGTCGGCCAGCCACTTTGCCATTTGCTCGGTAGCGCCGACCGGAGAGGTCGACTCCAGGATCACCAGTGCCCCTTTCTTCAGCACAGGAGCGATTGATTTTGCCGCCGCCTCGACGAAAGCCATGTCGGGCTCGTGGTCGCCTTTAAACGGGGTGGGGACGGCAATCAGGTAGGCATCCGCTTCAACTGGGCTCGTGCTGGCACGCAGGAAGCCCCCCTCTACCGCCTCTTTCACCACGCGGTCAAGGTCGGGCTCCACAATATGAATTTCGCCACGGTTAATGGTTTCCACCGCACGGGCGTTGATATCCACACCGACAACCTGTTTCTGACGAGAGGCAAACGCCGCCGCGGTGGGCAAGCCGATGTAGCCAAGACCAATGACAGAGATGGTAGTAAAACTCATAGCGATACCCGATTGTGTTTAAGTGCATGCAAAATACGACCACAAGCCTGCCCATCTCCATACGGATTATGGGCCCGGCTCATCGCCTGATAGGCTTCATCGTCGTGCAGCAGGCGCGTGACCTCTTCGACGATCAGCTGTGCGTTGGTACCGACCAGACGCACCGTACCGGCTTTGACGGCTTCCGGACGTTCGGTCGTTTCACGCATCACCAGTACGGGTTTGCCGAGGGATGGCGCTTCTTCCTGAATTCCGCCGGAATCGGTGAGGATCAGCCAGGCATGGTTCATCAGCCAGACAAACGGCATGTAATCCTGCGGTTCAATCAGAAGGACATTTTCGACATGGCCCAGGATCCGGTTAACCGGCTCGCTGACGTTAGGATTGAGATGGACCGGATAGACAATTTGCACATCGTCGTTCTGCGCGGCGATTTCAGCCAGCGCGTGACAGATTTGCTCAAAACCCCGGCCAAAGCTTTCGCGTCGGTGGCCAGTGACCAGAATGGTTTTTTTGCCGTTGTGAAGGAACGGATAGCGGGCAGCGAGCTCTTTCTGAAGATCGCTATTTGCCAGGACGCGGTCACGTACCCAAATTAACGCGTCAATGACCGTATTACCGGTCACAAAGATTTTGTTATCGGCGATATTTTCACGCAGCAGGTTCTGACGCGAGTTTTCCGTTGGCGCAAAATGGTACATCGCCAGATGACCCGTTAACGTGCGGTTGGCCTCTTCCGGCCACGGCGAATAAAGATTGCCGGTACGCAAACCCGCCTCAACATGCCCCACGGGAATTCGCTGGTAAAACGCGGCCAGGCTTGTCGCCACGGTAGTGGTGGTGTCACCGTGTACCAGCACCACGTCAGGTTTGAATGACTCCAGGATCGGCTTAAGCTCTTGCAGAATTCGACAGGTTATCTCCGTTAGCCCTTGCCCCGGTTTCATAATATTAAGGTCGTAATCCGGGACGATGGAAAAGAGCGTTAAAACCTGATCGAGCATCTCACGGTGTTGGGCAGTGACGCACACTTTCGCTTCAATATCAGGATCGCTGGCCAGCGCATGAACCAGAGGTGCCATCTTAATGGCCTCCGGCCTGGTGCCAAATACGGTTAGTACTTTCACATCGATTCTCTTCGATTAGGCGATGAAGGCCGCAGCCTTCATCGTAGACGGCGTTCTTAGTTTTTGCGACGACGCGTTAACGCCACGCCAGCACCCGTCAGTGCGCCTACAATCCCCCACATAATCATCAGGAATGCACGACGCGGACTATCGCGTTTTACAGGTTCTTCAGGCGTTCGCAAATAACGATAGGTCTGAAAACGCGGGTCCAGGGATGGACCGACATTAAGCGTATTGAGCATCGCCCGATTTTGATCGTAATCGAGGTCAAAATCAGGACCGACGGCCTTCAGGTTTTCCAGACGCGCCTGCAGCATAGGGCGACCTAGAAGGAACATTTCAGAGTCAGGCAGTTCATCAGCCGGCACGTCCGTCTCAGTACGGGAAATATTGTGCTGTTCCGCAATTTTCAGCGCCTGCTCAATGTTATGCACGCGGCGACCGAAAATGGTATTCGCCACCTCTTCCTGACGTTTCACCTGCGCCTTCATCTGGATGGTACGGGCCGCCCAGGCACCTTTAAGCTCTTCGTTAAGATGGCTTGCAGCACGCTGGCTGGCAAACGCGACGTACTGGCGCAACAGGTTGTTGGCATCCGGCGCGGTTTCTGCAATCAGCTTGACGCTGTCATTCACGTTACGTAGCGCGTCGCCCGGCATAAACTGAATATTGTTAATCAGATCGTCCAGCAGGGCGGCATCGGCTTTGGTGTTATCAACCCGACGCTGCTTGTAGTAATCCGTCTGGGACCAGAAGTCGCGACGCGTATCCCACGAAGCCAGCTGCATCACAAACTCTTTATAGGCCTCATCCATAACGGAAGCCTGGTCAGGTGTGGCAAGACTCGCTTTGATATCCAGGTTACGCAGGAATTGCTGCTGGGAATAATATCCCCCGAGCATGTTAACCGTTGGCTTGTCTGTAATTGCCGTGGCGCTCCACTCTTGCTTTGCAAAGAAAGTATAGGCCAGCGCTAACAGTGCAAACCCCAGCGCGATCCCCGCGATCCAAAGTTTGCCTGCCCATAACACGCGAAACAAACCCCGAATATCCAGTTCATTCTCAGTTACCACTGATTTCGCTCCCGTCAACGGTTGAGTCATCATAGTCCCGGTTTTACTTAGTTAATGTTGTATGTTTGCCACTGTTACGACGCATCCTGCGCTTAATACGTTTAATGAAGCGTGCTACCTTCCATGCGCGCTTGATGCAGTAGCCATAGAGAGAAAAAGCCAGCAAGAACAATACCAACATAGCCCATTCAGGCATAAAATGTGTATATTCCGCCGTCACGCCAATCCCCGCTAGAATAGCAGCCGCAAGGGTAATAAGCACAAATGCCTGCCTGGAAGTGAATCCGGCTCGCATGATCAAATGATGAATGTGCTGACGGTCAGCAGAGAAAGGGCTCATCCCTTTACGCAGGCGGCGATACATAATCGCAACCATATCCATTAACGGGATAGCAATAATCCATAATGCCGTTACAGGGCTAATGGGGTGTACATCACCCTGAGTGGTTTCCAGCAGGATCCAAATAATCGTAAAGCCGATAAGCGTGCTACCCGCATCACCCATGAATACTTTATAGCGTCGGCCTAAGGCCCCGAGATTTAACAAGATATATGGCAAGATGGCCGCAATCATGGCAAAACACCACATAGCAAGGCTATATTGCCCATCGAACCATAGAATGAAACCAATTGCGGCAAATGAGACGCAGGACAGGCCTCCCAGCAAACCATCAATACCGTCAACCATGTTGAACGCGTTAATCGCCACCCACACGGCAAAAAGTGTCAGGAAATAGCCGAACGGGCCGAGTTCCATCTCCCAGGAGCCAAAAATATAGCCAAGGCTACTCAAGTGCAACTTAGCGAACACCATCATAGCAATCGCCACAGCTGCCTGAACGAAGGCGCGGATTTTGACGCTAATATCATAACGATCGTCAAGAGCACCAACCACCACAAGCACCGTCGCACAGGTCAGGTACAGTCTGGCATGCGGAATATAGTAATCCGCGATGGCGAATGTGAAGCAGATCCCCGCAAAAACAGAGATACCACCGACCAAAGGGATCATACCTTGATGACGCTTACGGAAGTTGGGTTTATCCACTAACCCCAGATATTTCGCCACCTTACGTGCCAGAAACAAAAAGCAGGTGGTAAACAAGAAAATACTGGTTAGTTCAGCAAACGTATCAAGTAGGTTCACAATGGATGTTCTCAACAAATGTTAGTCAAGGAAGTATAACCATCAAGGCGCTGAGCCTGAAGTTATAAAGCAAACCTCTTTCAATTCCATTTGTTTATTATTCAAGCTATTAATGTTTTTACTGTGCGAATTATCTTATTGTCGCATCGACCAGTCAAAATTGGGAGTAGATGGTACTAGCGTATAGTCCATAAAAGAAAAACGCCACGTAAAAACGTGGCGTCTACTGGCTTTATTTACGTTACGAGCGTTTCATCATGTCGAAGAAATCGTCGTTGGTTTTGGTCATCGCCAGTTTGTTAATGAGGAACTCCATCGCGTCAATTTCACCCATTGGATGGATGATTTTGCGCAGGATCCACATTTTCTGCAGCTCTTCCTGCGTGGTGAGCAGCTCTTCTTTACGGGTACCAGAACGGTTGTAGTCGATAGCCGGGAAGACGCGTTTTTCTGCAATTTTACGAGAAAGATGCAGTTCCATGTTACCTGTACCTTTAAACTCTTCGTAAATAACTTCATCCATTTTGGAACCGGTATCGATCAGCGCCGTCGCGATGATGGTCAGGCTACCGCCCTCTTCCACGTTACGTGCGGCACCGAAGAAGCGTTTCGGACGGTGCAGGGCGTTAGCATCCACACCACCGGTCAGCACTTTACCGGACGCCGGCACCACGGTGTTGTAAGCACGCGCCAGACGGGTGATGGAGTCAAGCAGGATGATCACGTCTTTCTTGTGCTCAACCAGGCGTTTCGCCTTCTCGATAACCATTTCCGCAACCTGAACGTGGCGAGATGCTGGCTCGTCGAAGGTGGAAGCAACCACTTCACCTTTAACCAGACGCTGCATCTCGGTCACTTCTTCCGGACGTTCATCAATCAGCAGCACCATCAGCACGCAGTCTGGGTGGTTATAGGCGATGCTCTGCGCGATGTTCTGCAGCAGCATGGTTTTACCCGCTTTTGGCGGTGCCACAATCAGACCACGCTGGCCGCGACCAATTGGTGATGCCAGATCCAGAACACGCGCGGTTAAGTCTTCGGTCGAACCGTTACCACGCTCCATGCGCAGGCGAGAGTTCGCGTGCAGCGGCGTTAAGTTCTCAAAGAGGATCTTATTACGCGAGTTTTCCGGTTTGTCGAAGTTAACTTCATTGACTTTCAACAGCGCAAAGTAGCGTTCACCCTCTTTAGGAGGACGAATCTTACCTGAAATGGTGTCACCAGTGCGGAGGTTGAAACGGCGGATTTGGCTGGGGGATACGTAGATGTCGTCAGGGCCGGCGAGGTAGGAGCTGTCTGCAGAGCGGAGGAAACCAAATCCGTCTTGCAATATCTCCAGCACACCGTCGCCAAAGATATCTTCGCCACTCTTAGCGTGCTGCTTCAGGATGGCGAAAATGATGTCCTGCTTGCGCATACGAGCCTGGTTTTCCAGCCCCATATTTTCGCCGAGAGTGATCAGCTCAGAAACCGGCGTATTCTTTAATTCGGTAAGATTCATAATGGTGTGGGTTCTTAAACTCGGGGTGATTCTCGAACTTAATGTTGTGAATGGTATGGCAGGGTCATCCATGCCTGTTTAGCGGCCATCAACTCATGTCTGTTCGCTGTCTGGTCACAGGGAAAGAACGCAGAACTGAAACGACAAGACGGATTGAGTGACAAGCCCGGAATTTAGCCACTTCACGCACTGTTCATGTTAACAACGGGAAGTATCGGGTAAAACAAGATTCAAACAACAAGATATGTTTAAAACGAAGTCATAGCTAACTTAGCACGACTTCAGCCGGGCGTCCAGAGTTCCACATCATTTAGCCGGGAGCTCTGAACGCGCAGCGGAGAAACCTTACGCCAGGTTAGCGTCCAGGAACTCTTTCAGTTGACCTTTAGACAGCGCGCCCACTTTGGTCGCTGCCACTTCGCCGTTTTTGAACAGCAGAAGGGTTGGGATGCCACGGATACCGTATTTTGGTGCGGTGCCCGGGTTCTGGTCGATGTTCAGTTTGGCAACGGTCAGTTTGCCCTGATATTCGTCAGCGATCTCATCCAGAATCGGGGCGATCATTTTGCAAGGACCACACCATTCAGCCCAGAAATCGACGAGGATCAGCCCGTCAGCCTTAAGTACGTCCGTGTCAAAACTGTCGTCAGTCAGGTGAATAATTTTATCGCTCATATATAACTCCACAGGAATAAGCCTGGTACGTTGGTTTTGTCTCCACCAACGACGTGTTGATGTCGCATTAACCAACTAAAGGTTGACTTTATTTCACCGGATACGCTTTCGTAAAGCAATAGTAAGCTGATATTCTACCACACTATGAGCAAAACACATTTAACAGAACAGAAGTTTTCCGACTTCGCGCTGCACCCGAAGGTGATTGAAGCCCTTGAAAGTAAAGGGTTTCATAACTGCACGCCCATTCAGGCCCTCGCGCTGCCGCTGACGCTGGCCGGTCGCGATGTTGCCGGGCAGGCGCAAACCGGTACCGGCAAAACGATGGCGTTTTTAACGTCAACGTTTCATTATTTACTTTCTCACCCAACGATTGCAGACCGCAAAGTTAACCAGCCGCGCGCGCTAATTATGGCCCCGACGCGAGAACTGGCGGTACAGATCCACGCAGACGCTGAACCCCTGGCGCAGGCTACCGGCCTGAAGATTGGACTTGCCTATGGCGGCGACGGCTACGATAAACAGCTGAAAGTGCTGGAAAGTGGTGTGGATATCCTGATTGGTACCACCGGCCGTCTTATCGATTACGCCAAACAGAACCACATTAACCTCGGCGCAATCCAGGTTGTGGTGCTTGATGAAGCTGACCGCATGTACGATCTGGGCTTCATTAAAGACATTCGCTGGCTGTTCCGCCGTATGCCTCCGGCCAATCAGCGTCTGAATATGCTGTTCTCTGCAACCCTCTCATACCGCGTACGCGAGCTGGCGTTCGAACAGATGAACAACGCCGAATATGTAGAAGTGGAACCTGAGCAGAAAACGGGTCACCGCATTAAAGAAGAGCTCTTCTATCCTTCCAATGAAGAGAAAATGCGTCTGCTGCAAACGCTGATTGAAGAAGAGTGGCCAGATCGCGCCATTATCTTCGCGAACACCAAACACCGTTGTGAAGACATCTGGGGCCATCTGGCTGCAGACGGTCACCGTGTTGGCCTGTTGACAGGCGACGTGGCGCAGAAAAAACGCCTGCGTATTCTGGAAGAATTTACCCGTGGCGATCTTGATATCCTGGTCGCAACCGACGTAGCGGCACGTGGTTTACACATTCCGGCCGTGACGCACGTCTTTAACTACGATCTGCCAGACGACTGCGAAGACTATGTACACCGTATCGGTCGTACCGGTCGTGCGGGCGCAAGCGGTCACTCGATTAGCCTTGCTTGTGAAGAGTATGCGCTGAATCTTCCAGCCATTGAGACTTATATCGGTCACTCTATTCCGCAGAGCAAATACAATCCGGAAGCGCTGTTAAGCGAACTGCCGCCGCCTAAGCGTCTAACCCGCCCACGCTCCGGCAATGGTCCGCGTCGTTCTGGCGGCGCACCGCGTAATCGTCGTCGTTCAGGTTAAGAAAATATGCTCAGCTCCACCTCGCTTTATGCGGCAATTGATCTCGGTTCGAATAGTTTTCATATGCTGGTTGTGCGCGAGGTGGCGGGAAGCATACAAACGCTGACGCGCATCAAGCGCAAGGTCCGCCTCGCGGCGGGCCTGAGCAGCAATAATCACCTCTCCCCTGAAGCCATGGAACGTGGCTGGCAGTGTCTGCGGCTCTTTGCCGAACGTCTGCAGGATATCCCGCACGCCCAAATCACCGTGGTCGCCACTGCGACACTCCGCCTGGCGGTTAACGCCGTGGATTTCATTGCCAGAGCGCAGGAAATTCTGGGGTGTACGGTACAGGTTATCAGCGGTGAAGAAGAAGCTCGCCTGATTTACCAGGGCGTTGCACATACCACGGGAGGTGACGATCGCCGTCTGGTGGTGGATATCGGCGGTGCCAGTACCGAGCTTGTGACCGGCACCGGCGCGCAGGCAACGTCGCTGTTCAGCCTGTCGATGGGCTGCGTGACCTGGCTTGAGCGCTACTTTACCGATCGGAACCTGGCGAAAGAGAACTTCGACGAGGCAGAAAACGCCGCGCGCGAGGTGTTACGCCCGGTAACGGATGAACTGCGCTATCACGGCTGGAAAGTCTGCGTGGGTGCCTCAGGTACGGTGCAGGCTCTCCAGGAAATCATGATGGCGCAGGGAATGGACGAGCGGATTACGCTTGCCAAACTTCAGCAGCTGAAACAGCGCGCCATTCAGTGCGGACGCCTGGAAGAGCTGGAAATTGAAGGCCTGACGCTGGAACGCGCGCTGGTCTTCCCGAGCGGGCTGGCCATTCTTATCGCCATTTTCACCGAGTTGAACATCCAGTGTATGACCCTGGCCGGCGGCGCGCTGCGCGAAGGTCTGGTCTACGGGATGTTGCATCTGTCGGTCGATCAGGATATCCGCAGCCGTACCCTGCGCAACGTGCAGCGTCGTTTTCTGGTTGATATCGATCAGGCAGGACGTGTGTCGCAGCTGGCGTCACGCTTCGCCGATCAGGTCGCGAACGCCTGGGACCTTGATCATCTGAGCCGGGATTTACTGCTGAGCGCCTGTGCGCTCCATGAAGTCGGACTGAGCATTGATTTTAAGCAGGCACCGGCTCACGCAGCGTATCTGGTACGCAACCTTGATTTACCGGGCTATACACCCGCGCAGAAAAAATTGCTGGCAACGCTGCTGCTGAACCAGACCAATGCCGTCGATCTCTCCTCTTTGCATCAGCAAAACGCCGTACCGCCGCGCGTGGCCGAGCATATGTGCCGCCTGCTGCGTCTGGCGATCCTGTTTGCCAGCCGCCGCCGCGATGATTTGCTGCCCGCCATTAATCTGGTGGCCGATGACGAGAAGCTTTCGCTGACGCTGCCGGAGAACTGGATTGATCGTCACCCGTTAGGGGCAGAAATGATCGAGCAGGAATGCCAGTGGCAGAGCTATGTGCACTGGGTGCTGGAAGTAAAGTAAGATAGTGAAACATGCCGGGTGGCGCTGCGCTTACCCGGCCAACAATCCCTTCGGACTCATCCTTTCTCTTTGGCTTTTGCCAGCATGGCGCGGATGTTCGCCACGTTAGCCTGCCCCTTGTGCATCCGCTCTTCTGCGGTAATTACTTTGCGCTCCTGTTCCCAGATCACGTCATCCTGCGGCAGTTCCAGCAGGAAACGACTCGGCTCCGGGCGAACCAGTTCACCATACTGGCGGCGCTCTTTACAGAGCGTGAACGTCAGCTCTTTCTGCGCACGGGTGATCCCCACGTAGGCCAGGCGGCGCTCCTCGTCGACGTTGTCTTCATCAATGCTGCTCTGGTGCGGCAACAATCCCTCTTCCATACCGACCAGATACACATACGGAAACTCAAGCCCTTTTGACGCATGCAGCGTCATCAGCTGAACCTGATCGGCCTCTTCTTCGCTCTCGCCGCGCTCCATCATGTCGCGCAGGGTAAAGCGGGTGACCACCTGCGTCAGGGTCATTGGCTCGTCGATTTCAGAGCCCTCCAGCATTTCTGTCATCCAGCTGAAGAGCTGGTTAACGTTTTTCATGCGCATCTCAGCCGCTTTCGGGCTGGCTGAGGTTTCATACAGCCAGGACTCATAGTCGATGCCGTGAATGAGATCGCGCACTGCCGCCACCGGCTCGCGCTCCGCGAGACGCTGCACTTCGCCGAGCCAGTGGGTGAAGCGGGTTAACGAGTCATACCCGCGTCCGGTTAACGTTTGGCTCAGCCCCATGTCAAAGCTGGCGGTAAACATACTTTTATTGCGGGTCATCGCCCACTCGCCGAGCTTTTGCAGCGTCGCCGGGCCAATCTCGCGTTTTGGCGTATTCACGATGCGCAGAAACGCGCTGTCGTCATCCGGGTTAGTGAGCACGCGCAGATAGGCCAGCAGATCTTTAATTTCTGGTCGTGAGAAGAACGACGTGCCGCCCGAGATTTTGTACGGAATGCGGTTCTGCATCAGCATCTTTTCAAAGACGCGAGACTGGTGATTGCCGCGATAGAGGATCGCGTAATCCTTATATTCGGTTTTGTTGACGAAGTGGTGCGCGATGAGTTCGCCCGTCACGCGCTCCGCTTCATGATCCTCATTATTGGCGCTGAGCACTTTCAGCTCCGTACCGTAGCCCAGTTCGGAGAAGAGACGCTTCTCAAAGACGTGCGGGTTATTGGCAATCAGGATGTTTGCTGCCTTCAGGATACGTCCTGAGGAGCGGTAGTTCTGCTCCAGCTTAATCACCTGCAGGGCGGGGAAATCTTTGCTCAGCAGCACCAGGTTTTGTGGGCGTGCACCGCGCCAGGAGTAAATTGACTGGTCGTCGTCGCCTACCACGGTGAAACGCGCGCGCTGCCCCACCAGCAGCTTCACCAGCTCGTACTGGCTGGTGTTGGTGTCCTGATATTCATCCACCAGCAGGTAGCGGATTTTATTCTGCCAGCGCTCGCGCACTTCTTCATTGCGCTGCAGCAGCAGCGTGGGCAGCAGGATCAGGTCGTCAAAGTCCAGCACGTTGCACGCTTTCATATGCGCATCGTACAGACCGTAGCAGTGGGCGAAGATCCGATCCCGTTCGCCTTTGGCGATCGCCGCGGCCTGGGCCGGCATCATCAGATCGTTTTTCCAGTTCGAGATCGTCGAGATCAGCTGCTGCAACAGCACTTTGTCATCTTCGATCAGCCCCTCGGTGAGCTCTTTGAGCAGCGCCACCTGATCGGTATCGTCAAAGAGCGAGAAGTTGGACTTCATTCCCAGCGCCGCATACTCGCGTTTTATGATATCCAGCCCCAGCGTGTGGAAGGTGGAGATCATCAGGCCGCGCGCCTCTTTACGGCCCAGCGTCTGACCGACACGCTCTTTCATCTCGCGCGCCGCTTTATTGGTAAAGGTGACCGCTGCAATGTGTCGCGCCTGATACCCGCAGTTGTGGATCAGATGGGCGATTTTATTGGTGATCACGCGGGTTTTACCCGAACCGGCCCCTGCCAGCACCAGGCATGGTCCAGTAACGAATTCGACCGCTTGTTGTTGTCCAGGGTTTAAACGCATGGGAGTATTGCTCAATCTTCGAACGGGGTGTGGATTGTAGCAGAAAGCCGGGCGCAGATTTACCGGCTGATGATAAAGTGGAGAAATCGCGTTTAACCCGTAGAGCAGAACCATGAAAAAGACCGCAGCAGCCCTGCATATTCTGGTAAAAGAAGAGAAACTGGCCCAGGAGATCCTGGCCAAGCTGGAGCGCGGCATCAGCTTTGATCATCTGGCGAAGCGTTACTCTAAATGCCCGTCCGGGCGCAATGGCGGGGATCTTGGCGAGTTTCAACAAGGTGCGATGGTCGGCCCGTTCGATCGGGCAGTCTTTAGCTGCCCGCTTCTGAAGCCCTGTGGCCCGGTAAAAACCAAATTTGGCTACCATATCATTAAGGTGCTTTATCGCCGCTGACGCGTGGTATATTGCGCCCCGATTTATCTCAACCTATTCAAGGCACGATCATGGCAAAAACAGCAGCAGCAGTGCACATCCTCGTTAAAGAAGAGAAACTGGCTTTAGATCTTCTGGAGCAGATTAAAAACGGTGCCGACTTCGGCAAGCTGGCGAAGAAGCACTCTATCTGTCCGTCAGGCAAACGCGGCGGCGATCTGGGTGAATTCCGCCAGGGCCAGATGGTTCCGGCGTTCGATAAAGTGGTGTTCTCCTGCCCGGTGCTGGAGCCAACCGGCCCGCTGCACACGCAGTTCGGCTACCACATTATTAAAGTTCTGTATCGGAAATAAACAGCAAGGCCTTCTCTAAGAGAAGGCCTTGAATGTTTGCACCCTCTCCCCGTGGGAGAGGGCCGGGGTGAGGGCATCAGCCCGCACCAGGTGTTAACCCGCTACCGCGATACGCTTCATATCGGTCATGTAGCCGCGCAGTTTGTGACCCACTTTCTCGATCTGGTGGCTGCGAATCGCTTCGTTCACATCGCGCAGCTGCGCGTTATCCACGGCACCTTCCGCAATCGCTTTACCCAGATCGCCCGTCTGCAGAGTGGTCATAAACTCTTTCAGCAGCGGTACGCAGGCGTAAGAGAACAGGTAGTTACCGTATTCTGCGGTATCAGAAATAACCACGTTCATTTCATACAGACGCTTACGGGCGATGGTGTTCGCGATCAGCGGCAGCTCGTGCAGAGATTCGTAGTACGCAGACTCTTCGATGATGCCGGAATCCACCATGGTTTCGAACGCCAGCTCAACGCCTGCTTTCACCATTGCGATCATCAGTACGCCTTTATCAAAGTACTCCTGCTCGCCGATTTTACCTTCATACTGTGGTGCGGTTTCGAACGCGGTTTTACCGGTCTCTTCACGCCAGGTCAGCAGGTTTTTATCGTCATTCGCCCAGTCCGCCATCATGCCGGAAGAGAATTCGCCGGAGATGATGTCGTCCATGTGTTTCTGGAACAGCGGTGCCATGATGGTTTTCAGCTGTTCAGACAGCGCGTAAGCACGCAGTTTTGCCGGGTTGGACAGACGGTCCATCATCAGCGTAATACCGCCCTGCTTCAGCGCTTCGGTGATGGTTTCCCAGCCGAACTGAATCAGTTTTTCCGCGTATGCCGGGTCGGTACCCTCTTCCACCAGCTTGTCGAAGCACAGCAGAGAACCGGCCTGCAGCATGCCGCACAGGATGGTCTGCTCGCCCATCAGGTCAGATTTCACTTCGGCAACGAAGGAAGATTCCAGCACGCCCGCACGGTGGCCGCCGGTCGCCGCTGCCCATGCTTTGGCAATCGCCATGCCTTCGCCTTTCGGATCGTTTTCCGGGTGTACCGCGATCAGGGTCGGCACGCCGAAACCACGCTTGTACTCTTCACGTACTTCGGTACCCGGGCACTTTGGTGCCACCATCACCACGGTGATGTCTTTACGGATCTGCTCGCCCACTTCAACGATGTTAAAGCCGTGGGAGTAACCCAGCGCGGCGCCGTCTTTCATCAGCGGCTGTACGGAACGCACTACGTCAGAGTGCTGCTTGTCCGGCGTCAGGTTAACCACCAGATCCGCCTGCGGGATCAGCTCTTCGTAGGTACCCACTTTGAAGCCGTTTTCGGTTGCTTTGCGCCAGGAAGCACGCTTCTCAGCAATCGCTTCTTTACGCAGGGCATAGGAGATATCCAGACCGGAATCACGCATGTTCAGGCCCTGGTTCAGACCCTGAGCGCCACAGCCGACGATGACCACTTTTTTACCCTGAAGGTAGCTCGCGCCATCGGCAAATTCGTCGCGCGCCATGAAGCGGCATTTGCCCAGCTGCGCCAGCTGCTGGCGCAAGTTCAGTGTATTAAAGTAGTTAGCCATGGGTGATACCTCGTGATGTTGTGTGTCTTATTGTTCGGTTCGCGTTTCAGCGAGAATGTACCCACATTACAACAGGAAATTTATTGCGGAAATTGATATATTCACAACGTCATGTTGCAATTTTTGCAATATAAAAAGAGGGAGTGGAATCGGTGGATTTACGCGATCTGAAAATGTTCCTGCACCTGGCGGAAAGCCGTCATTTTGGCCGCAGCGCCCGGGCGATGCACGTTAGTCCTTCCACGCTTTCGCGCCAGATCCAGCGCCTTGAGGAAGATCTCGGCCAGCCGCTGTTCGTGCGCGATAACCGCACCGTCACCCTCACGGAAGCGGGCGAAGAGCTGCGTATTTTTGCCCAGCAGACGCTGTTGCAATACCAGCAGCTGCGGCACTCGATTGACCAGCAGGGGCCGTCACTTTCCGGCGAGCTGCATATTTTCTGCTCCGTGACCGCCGCCTATAGCCATCTGCCGCCCATTCTCGACCGCTTCCGAGCGGCGCATCCGTCGGTTGAAATTAAACTCACCACCGGCGACGCCGCCGACGCAATGGAAAAAGTGGTCACGGGTGAAGCGGATCTCGCCATTGCCGGGAAACCCGAAACCCTGCCGGGGGCGGTGGCATTCTCAATGCTGGAGAATCTGGCGGTGGTACTGATTGCCCCGGCGCTGCCCTGCCCGGTGCGTAACCAGGTGTCGGTGGAAAAACCGGACTGGTCCACGGTGCCGTTTATCATGGCCGATCAGGGGCCGGTGCGCCGCCGCATCGAGCTGTGGTTCCGCCGCCAGAAAATTAGCAATCCTTCGATTTACGCCACGGTCAGCGGCCATGAGGCGATGGTGTCGATGGTGGCGCTGGGCTGTGGCGTGGCGCTGCTGCCGGAAGTGGTGCTGGAAAACAGCCCCGAACCGGTGCGCAATCGCGTGATGATTCTGGAGCGCAGCGACGAGAAGACGCCGTTTGAGCTTGGCGTGTGCGCACAAAAAAAGCGGCTGCATGAGCCGCTTATTGATGCGTTCTGGAAGATATTGCCGAACCACTGAAGCCGGGTGGCGCTACGCTTACCCGGCCTACGCGCAGCTCTACCACTAGCCTGCCAGGAAGAAGCGGAACGCCGGGTTATGGGTTTCGTCGTGACACTCATAGCCCAGCTCGTTGAGCCGCGTTTCAAAATCAGGCTCGTGCTCGCCCAGTTCGAACGCCGCCAGCACGCGGCCGTAGTCGGTGCCGTGGCTACGGTAGTGGAACAGAGAGATGTTCCAGTGCGTGCCCAGCGTGTGCAGGAACTTGAGCAGCGCGCCCGGCGATTCCGGGAACTCGAAGCTGAACAGACGTTCCCTGAGCGGCTTCGATGGACGCCCGCCGACCATGTAGCGCACGTGCAGCTTCGCCATCTCGTCGTCAGAGAGATCGACCACGCTGTAGCCGCCCTCATGCAGCAGGTTGAGGATCTCTTTGCGCTCCTCCACGCCGCGGCTCAGACGCACGCCGACAAAAATGCAGGCGTCTTTGGCATCGGCAAAACGGTAGTTAAATTCCGTTACCGAACGGCCGCCCAGCAGCTGGCAGAACTTCAGGAAGCTGCCCTTCTCTTCAGGAATCGTCACCGCCAGCAGCGCTTCCCGCTGTTCGCCCAGCTCGCAGCGCTCGGAAACGTAGCGCAGACCGTGGAAGTTCACGTTCGCACCAGACAGCACGTGCGCCAGTCGCTCGCCGCGAATGTTGTGCTGCGCAATGTATTTCTTCATTCCCGCCAGCGCCAGCGCGCCTGACGGTTCCGCCACCGCACGCACATCCTCGAACAGATCCTTCATCGCCGCGCAGATGGCGTCGCTATCAACCGTGATGATATCGTCGAGATACTCCTGGCACAGGCGGAAGGTTTCGTCCCCAATGCGCTTCACCGCCACGCCTTCGGCAAACAGCCCGACGCGCGGAAGGTCTACCGGATGCCCGGCATCCAGCGCCGCTTTCAGGCAGGCAGAATCTTCCGCTTCAACGGCGATGACTTTGATCTGCGGCATCAGCTGCTTGATCAGCACTGCGACACCTGCAGCAAGGCCGCCACCGCCAACCGGAACGAAGACGCGGTCGAGGTGGGCATCCTGCTGCAGCAGTTCCAGCGCCAGCGTGCCCTGCCCGGCAATCACCATCGGGTGGTCGAACGGCGGCACCCAGGTAAAACCCTGCTGCTGCGCCAGCTCAATCGCTTTGGCTTTCGCTTCGTCGAAATTAGCCCCGTGGAGCAGCACTTCCCCGCCGAAACCGCGTACCGCATCGACTTTGATATCCGCCGTGGCAACCGGCATCACGATTAACGCTTTCAGCCCCAGACGCGCAGACGAAAACGCCACACCCTGGGCGTGGTTGCCAGCCGACGCGGTAATGACGCCGCGCGCTTTCTGCTCGTCGGTCAGTCCGGCCATCATCGCGTAGGCGCCGCGCAGCTTAAAGCTGTGCACCGGCTGACGGTCTTCGCGCTTCACCAGAATAACGTTGTCGAGACGCGAGGATAGTTTTTCCATTTTCTGCAGGGGCGTGACCTGCACGGCTTCATAGACCGGCGCGCGCAGCACCGCTCTCAGGTATTCCGCCCCCTCGGGGGCGGCGGATAAGGGTTGTGACTCGGCCATCATTAGCCCCCAAGTTTAGATTTATCGCGCACCGCGCCTTTATCTGCACTGGTGGCAAGGCTCGCGTAAGCGCGCAGGGCGAAGGAAACTTCACGCTGGCGGTCTTTCGGCGTCCAGGCTTTATCGCCGCGGGCTTCCTGCGCTTCACGACGGGCCGCAATTTCCTGGTCACTCAGCTTGAGCTGAATGCCGCGATTCGGAATGTCGATTTCGATCAGGTCGCCGTCTTCGATGATGGCGATGTTGCCGCCGCTTGCCGCTTCCGGGGAAACGTGGCCGATAGAGAGGCCGGAGGTTCCGCCGGAGAAACGCCCGTCGGTAATCAGCGCACAGGCTTTACCGAGGCCCATGGATTTCAGGAAGGTGGTTGGATAGAGCATCTCCTGCATGCCCGGGCCGCCTTTCGGCCCTTCGTAGCGAATGACAACCACGTCGCCTTCCACCACTTTGCCGCCGAGGATCGCGTCTACCGCTTCATCCTGGCTTTCGTACACTTTCGCCGGACCGGTGAATTTCAGGATGCTGTCGTCCACGCCTGCGGTTTTCACGATGCAGCCGTTTTCCGCGAAGTTACCATACAGCACGGCCAGACCGCCGTCTTTGCTGTAGGCATGTTCCAGCGAGCGGATGCAGCCTTCGGCGCGGTCATCGTCCAGGGTATCCCAGCGGCAATCCTGCGAAAACGCCTGCGTGGTGCGAATACCGGCGGGACCGGCGCGGAACATTTTTTTCACCGCGTCGTCTTTGGTCAGCATCACGTCGTACTGGTCCAGCGACTCCGGCAGCGTCAGGCCGAGCACGTTTTTAACCTCACGGTTCAGCAGACCGGCGCGATCCAGCTCGCCCAGAATACCGATGACGCCACCGGCACGGTGCACGTCTTCCATATGGTACTTCTGGGTACTCGGCGCAACCTTACACAGCTGCGGCACTTTGCGGGAGAGCTTGTCGATATCGCTCATGGTGAAGTCGATTTCGGCTTCCTGCGCAGCAGCCAGCAGGTGCAGAACGGTGTTGGTGGAACCGCCCATCGCGATATCCAGGGTCATGGCGTTCTCGAACGCGGCTTTGCTGGCGATGTTGCGCGGCAGCGCGCTGGCGTCGTCCTGCTCGTAGTAGCGTTTGGTCAGCTCAACGATGCGCTTACCGGCGTTAAGGAACAGCTGCTTACGGTCAGCATGGGTCGCCAGCAGCGAGCCGTTGCCCGGCTGAGAAAGACCCAGCGCTTCAGTCAGGCAGTTCATGGAGTTGGCGGTGAACATTCCGGAACAGGAGCCGCAGGTCGGACACGCGGAGCGTTCCACCTGGTCACTCTGCTCGTCAGAGACTTTCGGGTCCGCGCCCTGGATCATCGCATCGACCAGGTCGAGCTTGATGATTTTGTCGGAGAGCTTGGTTTTCCCCGCTTCCATTGGACCACCGGAGACGAAGATCACCGGAATGTTCAGGCGCAGGGAGGCCATCAGCATCCCCGGGGTGATTTTGTCGCAGTTGGAGATACAAACCATCGCATCGGCGCAGTGGGCGTTAACCATGTACTCAACCGAGTCAGCGATCAGCTCGCGCGACGGCAGTGAATAGAGCATGCCCCCGTGCCCCATCGCGATACCGTCATCCACCGCAATGGTGTTGAACTCTTTCGCCACGCCGCCGGAGGCTTCGATTTGCTCGGCAACCAGCTTGCCGAGATCGCGCAGGTGCACGTGGCCCGGTACGAACTGGGTGAAGGAGTTCACCACGGCGATAATCGGCTTGCCGAAATCGGCGTCGGTCATTCCGGTGGCGCGCCACAGAGCGCGGGCACCCGCCATATTACGGCCGTGGGTGGTGGTGGCTGAACGATACTTAGGCATGCTTTATTTACTCCCGTCTGACTATTAATGGGACGGTGCGTGCCGTCCCAAATTTATGCTTAGTGATTAACCTGATCCAACCAGCCGTATTTATCTTCTGTTTCGCCGGTGAAGAGGCCAAAGAACGCTTGCTGAATACGTTTGGTGACCGGACCGCAGCGGCCTTCGCCCACCTGGATACCGTCCACGCTGCGTACCGGCGTGATTTCAGCCGCCGTACCGGACATAAACACTTCATCCGCCAGATACAGGGATTCGCGGGACAGCACCTGCTCGCGCACTTCGATACCCAGGTCTTTCGCCAGCTTGATGATGGCGTCGCGGGTAATGCCCGGCAGCGCAGACGAGGTGAACGGCGGCGTAAACAGAATGCCGTCTTTTACTTCAAACAGGTTTTCGCCTGCGCCTTCGGAGATGTAGCCGTTCACATCCAGCGCAATACCTTCCTGATAGCCGTGACGGCGCGCTTCGCTGCCGACCAGCAGTGAAGAAAGATAGTTACCGCCCGCTTTCGCGGCGGTCGGGATGGTGTTTGGCGCCACGCGGTTCCAGGAAGAAACCATTGCGTCGATCCCCTGCTCCAGGGCTTCTGCACCCAGGTAAGCACCCCACGGGAACGCGGCAATGATCACATCGGTGTTGTATCCGGCTGGCGGATTCACGCCCATGCCGACGTCGCCCACGAACACCAGCGGACGGATATACGCGCTGGTCAGGTTGTTCTTGCGGATCACGTCGCGGCAGGCTTCCATCAGCTCGTCGACGCTCTGGGAAACCGGGAAACGATAAATTTTGGCTGAGTCATGCAGACGCTGCATATGTTCGCGATGGCGGAACACCACTGGTCCTTTGTGAGAGTCGTAGCAACGGATGCCTTCAAATACGGAGGTACCGTAGTGCAGCGCGTGGGACATCACGTGAACCTTCGCATCCTCCCAGCGAACCATCTCACCGTTGAACCAAATGTAATCAGCTTTTTTTGTCGTCATATTCTCGTCCTGTCACGCTTAAGCGCGGATTTGTTGTGATGTGGTTGTGCTCTGGCAGATGGCAACATGGGCAACGTCTACCAGCTTTGATAATTGACTAAACAGTAAGTCGACCGACCGCGGGCTGGCAACGGTTAATTCGATACTGATGTTCTGCGCGTCGGTGGCCGTCTCCATATTCATAGAGCAAATCTGAAAACCACGATGACGCACCACGCGCAAAACGCGTTCTAAGGTTTCCGGGTTGAAGCGAGCCTGTACGGCGACCTGATGCTGCATCATGATAATTTCTCCATCATTTGTGAGTTACTGGCACCAGGCGGTACCAACGGCCAGACGTTCTCGAGTTCGTCGATTGAGACATGAAGCAGGTAAGGCCCATCGCTGTTCAGCATGGTGTCGAGCGCCGCTTCAACCTGATCTTTACGGGTGATGTGCTGTCCAGGGATGCCAAAGGCGCTGGCCAGGGTGAGGAAATCGGGGTTATCGGTGAGCGTCGTTTCGCTGTAACGCTCCTGGAAGAAGAGCTGTTGCCACTGGCGAACCATCCCTAAACGCTGGTTGTCGAGCAAGACGATTTTCAGCGGCAACTGCTTACGCTTAACGGTGCCGAGCTCCTGAACGTTCATCATGAAGGAGCCGTCACCGGAGATACAGATAACGGTATCGTTCGGGCGAGCAACCTGCGCGCCAACGGCTGCTGGCAGACCGAAGCCCATCGTCCCTAACCCGCTGGAGGTGATGAAATTTTCCGGGCGGGTGTAGGTCATGTGCTGCGCGGACCACATCTGGTGCTGGCCTACGTCGGTGGTGACGACGCTATCAGCCGGTTTACGGTCGGACAACTGCTTCAACAGCAGCGGCGCGTAGATGGCCTCGCCGGGGTGGTCGTAACGCCAGGCGTGCTCGGCACGCATGTCTGCGGCGTGCTGACGCCATGGGTTGATATCCAGCGGCTGCTGCAGCGCCGGTAACAGCGCGTTGAGATCGCCCTGCAGCGCCACGTGCGCCTGACGCAGCTTGTTCATCTCCGCCGGATCGATATCCATATGAATGACTTTGGCGTTCGGCGCAAAGGTATTCAGCTTCCCGGTGACGCGGTCATCAAAACGGGCACCTACGGCGATGAGCAGATCGCACTCCTGCACCGCCAGGTTTGCCGCTTTGGTGCCGTGCATCCCCAGCATGCCCAGATAGTACGGGTAGTCTGCATCTACCGCACCCAACCCTTTCAGCGTGCAGGTCGCTGGCATCCGCGTTGTTGCGATAAATTCACGCAGGGCGGGAACGGCCTGCGCCATGCCGACGCCACCGCCAACGTAAAGCATCGGCTGTTGCGCCTGCGCCAGCATCTGACGGGCCTCTTCAACTTCCGCTTCCGGAAACGCATCATCGCTTTCAACGGTGGAAAAGTGCGGTTCCAGATCGCCGAGTGCCACCTGGATATCTTTCGGGATATCCACCAGAACCGGACCGGGACGACCAGAGTTTGCCACTTCGAACGCTTCTGCCATTACGCGCGGCAGCTCTTCCAGAGACTGGACGAGGAAGCTGTGTTTGGTGCAGGCCAGCGATAAACCGAGGACGTCGACTTCCTGGAAAGCATCTGTACCGATGAACGGAGTCGCCACCTGTCCGGTGATGGCAACAACGGGAACGGAATCCAGCAGCGCGTCAGCCAGACCGGTGATGAGGTTAGTTGCGCCCGGGCCTGAAGTCGCCATACACACGCCGGTTTTACCTGTCGCTCGGGCATAGCCAATGGCTGCCATCGCTGCGCCCTGCTCGTGTCGGCACAAGAGATGTTCCACGCCGCCGTCATACAGTGCATCGTAAATCGGCATAATTGCGCCACCCGGATAACCGAATACTGTTTCGACTCCCTGCGCGCGCAACGCATGTACTACCCACTGTGCCCCATTCATAGTTAGTTCCCCGTCATAAATCGGGAGAAACAGAATTTTGTGCTAGTCGTCATTATCTGCTCCTCATTTACATTTTTTAGTCATAAAAAAACCCCCGGACCTTTCGGTGCGGGGGTCTTAGTTCGTTAAGGCTTGATTTTTAAGCCTTTCCTCGTCCAAGTGCAGCCCCGCACGGTGGGATAATAATCACCACCACGCTAATCACGACCAGGCTAATCACTCGTAGAAGGGCTGTCATTTTCAGTTCTTTTTGCATCTTGTTCGAAGGAATACCTAAAGAGTTATCACAGTTTTTAAATCAAACACAAGATTTATTTATGACGGATTTGATTAGGCAGCGAATCATATTTCTTAAAGCCGTTGTTTTATATACGGAAATTAGAAAATGAATGTTTTTCATTTTTTTACTGCGATTCTGACCGTCAAAACGAGGCTTTTTACATTCTGCGAGGAGGATTCCAGGGTTATGCAATGGTTTCAGTGCGCGCTTAAAATCTCTGAATAAGCAGCGTAAATTCGCAAAATGACGCTAAAAAGACAAAACTGGTGCTGGCATAGTCACACCAGGAGGTAGTGCAAATGTCACTGTCAGTTGTTTATACGCGTGCGGCTCTCGGGGTAAAGGCACCGCTTATTTCCGTCGAGGTTCATTTGAGTAATGGGCTCCCCGGACTCACGCTTGTCGGATTACCTGAAACGACGGTTAAAGAGGCCAGGGATCGCGTTCGCAGCGCAATAATAAATAGCGGTTATACCTTCCCCGCGAAGAAGATCACCATCAACCTTGCGCCCGCCGATCTGCCTAAAGAGGGGGGACGATACGATTTACCTATCGCAATCGCCCTTCTCGCGGCTTCTGAGCAGCTTAATACGACACGGCTAGCCTCGTATGAGTTCATTGGCGAACTCGCGCTCACAGGCGCGCTAAGAGGCGTTCCCGGTGCTATATCGGGAGCGCTGGAAGCCATACGAGCAGGGCGACAAATCATTGTCGCCAATGAAAACGCATCAGAAGTGAGTCTTATCGCCGAGAAGGGGTGTCTCATCGCCGGGCATTTACAGGAAGTTTGTGCCTGGCTGGAAGGGCGACATGAACTATCCGAGCCGGAGGAATATGATGATGTTATAGCGGATGCACCAGAGGATCTCAGCGAGATTGTGGGACAGGAGCAAGGGAAACGGGCACTGGAGATTACGGCTGCAGGTGGACACAATCTTCTGTTAATGGGTCCGCCGGGTACGGGCAAAACAATGCTGGCAAGCAGGTTGAGTGGGTTACTTCCACCGCTCAATAATCATGAAGCGCTGGAAAGCGCCGCCATATATAGCCTTATCAGTTCGACGTCATTGCAAAAACAGTGGCGCCGCCGTCCTTTTCGTTCTCCGCATCATAGCGCTTCACTGACGGCAATGGTCGGCGGCGGGTCTATTCCCGGGCCGGGTGAGATCTCGCTGGCACACAATGGCATTCTGTTTCTTGATGAGCTGCCGGAGTTTGAGCGCCGCGTGCTGGATGCACTGAGGGAGCCTATTGAATCCGGTGAGATACATATCTCACGTACGCGAGCCAAAATAAGCTATCCCGCGCAGTTTCAGTTAATCGCGGCGATGAATCCCAGCCCGACGGGGCACTACCAGGGCAACCATAACCGCTGTACGCCAGAGCAGACGTTGCGCTATCTGGGTAAGTTATCCGGCCCGTTCCTCGACCGTTTCGATTTATCCCTCGAAATCCCCCTTCCCCCACCGGGTCTACTCAGGCAAACGGGCATAACGGGTGAAAGCTCAGCAGATGTACGCGAGCGGGTGATTGCCGCCCAGACGCGGCAGTACGCTCGTCAGAACAGGCTGAATGCACGGCTGGATAATGCCGGGATCCGGCAATTTTGTTCTCTTAACGTTGAGGATGCGGGATGGCTGGAAGAGACGTTGACGCGGTTTGGGCTATCCATACGCGCGTGGCAGCGTTTGTTGAAGGTGGCCAGAACCATTGCTGACGTGGAAGGGTGCACTGACATCGAGAGGAAACATTTGCAGGAGGCGCTGAGCTACCGCGCTATCGATCGTTTGCTGCTGCATTTGCAGAAATTGCTGGCATAAAAAAAGGGGCCTTAGCCCCTTCTCTTTATTTTAGTCATCAGACTCGGTGTAGTCTTCTGCACCTTCCATCTGCGGCTTGCCGCCAGACAGCGTATGGAAGCGCTTTGGACGCTTAATGCGAGCCATGTACTTGATCCATACACGTTCCGCTTCAGACTCCGGCTCACGCTCACCACGACAAACAGAAACAAACTGTTTTTCATCTTCGGTAGCAGGCTCACGCTTACCCAGATCCAGCTCGTTAAAGGCATAACCATGGCGCTCAAGTAGTTGAGCTTCTTTGATGGTGAAATCGCCGTGACGAGAGAACCCGCGCGGATAATGTTTATTGTCGAAAAAACGATTAGTCGTCGTAAAGCTTTCCGCCATCCTACACGCTCCTAATTCTTTGGCCGAGCTATTTATGGCGCGGAGTATTAGTTACGCTTGACAGAGTGTAAAACAAAACATTTAAATCATAACGACAAATAATTTTGCGGAGAAAGATGTGGATACGGAATTGCTTAAAACTTTCCTTGAAGTGAGCAGAACACGCCACTTTGGGCGAGCAGCTGAAGCCCTTTACCTGACGCAGTCAGCAGTCAGTTTTCGTATTCGACAGCTGGAAAATCAACTGGGTGTGAATCTTTTTACCCGCCATCGCAACAATATTCGCTTAACGCCTGCCGGTGAGAAACTGCTGCCGTACGCAGAAACGCTCATGAATACCTGGCAGGCGGCACGTAAAGAGGTGGCACATACTTCGAGGCATAATGAGTTCTCGATAGGGGCCAGCGCTTCTCTGTGGGAATGCATGCTAAGTCAGTGGCTTACCCGGCTGTATCATTCACATGGCCACCTGCAATTTGAAGCCAGGATTGCGCAACGGCAGTCGCTGGTTAAGCAACTTCATGAGCGCCAGCTTGATCTTCTGATCACCACCGAAGCACCCAAGATGGACGAATTTAGCAGCCAGATTGTGGGCCAGTTTGGCCTGGCACTTTATGCGTCTGAACCTTCGATGATGAAGGCAGACCTGACCTATTTACGTCTGGAATGGGGGCCGGATTTTCAGCAGCATGAGGCGGGGCTGATTGCACCTGATGATGTTCCGCAGTTAACGACCAGCTCGGCAGAGATAGCCTGTCAGCAGCTTTCCCTGCTGAAAGGTTGTACCTGGTTACCTGTTCGCTGGGCAGACACTAAAGCGGGGCTGCACACCGTGATGGATTCCACCACGCTTACCAGGCCGCTCTATGCGATTTGGCTGCAAAACAGTGATAAGCAATCGCAGATAAAAGATCTTTTGAAAATCAATGTAATGGATTAATGCATCAGCCAGCAGAGATGCTGGCTGAAAATTCAGAAGAGAGTTTTCTGCAGTGTTTCAGGCAAAAAAAATCCTTTGCCGAAGCAAAGGATTATATATGGCAGGGGCGGAGAGACTCGAACTCGCGACACCCGGTTTTGGAGACCGGTGCTCTACCAACTGAGCTACGCCCCTAAAGTTTTTTGCCATTAAGCCTGCCAATTAGGCAGGCTTAATGTCTTAATAAGTGGCGGAACGGACGGGACTCGAACCCGCGACCCCCTGCGTGACAGGCAGGTATTCTAACCGACTGAACTACCGCTCCACCGAAGACTGCTTGTAACCACCGGATTCATGCACCGGCTTACTACTTAATTTGATGCCTGGCAGTTCCCTACTCTCGCATGGGGAGACCCCACACTACCATCGGCGCTACGGCGTTTCACTTCTGAGTTCGGCATGGGGTCAGGTGGGACCACCGCGCTAAAGCCGCCAGGCAAATTCTGTTAATCTGTATCAGGCTGAAAATCCTGTCTCTCTCACCGCCAAAACACCTTCGGCGTTGTAAGGTTAAGCCTCACGGTTCATTAGTATCGGTTAGCTCAACGCATCGCTGCGCTTACACACCCGACCTATCAACGTCGTAGTCTTCAACGTTCCTTCAGGACTCTCAGGGAGTCAGGGAGAACTCATCTCGGGGCAAGTTTCGTGCTTAGATGCTTTCAGCACTTATCTTTTCCGCATTTAGCTACCGGGCAGTGCCATTGGCATGACAACCCGAACACCAGTGATGCGTCCACTCCGGTCCTCTCGTACTAGGAGCAGCCCCCCTCAATTCTCCAGCGCCCACGGCAGATAGGGACCGAACTGTCTCACGACGTTCTAAACCCAGCTCGCGTACCACTTTAAATGGCGAACAGCCATACCCTTGGGACCTACTTCAGCCCCAGGATGTGATGAGCCGACATCGAGGTGCCAAACACCGCCGTCGATATGAACTCTTGGGCGGTATCAGCCTGTTATCCCCGGAGTACCTTTTATCCGTTGAGCGATGGCCCTTCCATTCAGAACCACCGGATCACTATGACCTGCTTTCGCACCTGCTCGAGCCGTCACTCTCGCAGTCAAGCTAGCTTATGCCATTGCACTAACCTCCTGATGTCCGACCAGGATTAGCTAACCTTCGTGCTCCTCCGTTACTCTTTGGGAGGAGACCGCCCCAGTCAAACTACCCACCAGACACTGTCCGCAACCCGGATCACGGGTCTACGTTAGAACACCAGCCATTAAAGGGTGGTATTTCAAGGATGGCTCCACGCAGACTGGCGTCCACGCTTCAAAGCCTCCCACCTATCCTACACATCAAGGACCAGTGTTCAGTGTCAAGCTATAGTAAAGGTTCACGGGGTCTTTCCGTCTTGCCGCGGGTACACTGCATCTTCACAGCGAGTTCAATTTCACTGAGTCTCGGGTGGAGACAGCCTGGCCATCATTACGCCATTCGTGCAGGTCGGAACTTACCCGACAAGGAATTTCGCTACCTTAGGACCGTTATAGTTACGGCCGCCGTTTACCGGGGCTTCGATCAAGAGCTTCGCGTTGCCGCTAACCCCATCAATTAACCTTCCGGCACCGGGCAGGCGTCACACCGTATACGTCCACTTTCGTGTTTGCACAGTGCTGTGTTTTTAATAAACAGTTGCAGCCAGCTGGTATCTTCGACTGATTTCAGCTCCACCCGCAGGGGCTTCACCTACATATCAGCGTGCCTTCTCCCGAAGTTACGGCACCATTTTGCCTAGTTCCTTCACCCGAGTTCTCTCAAGCGCCTTGGTATTCTCTACCTGACCACCTGTGTCGGTTTGGGGTACGATTTCGTGTTACCTGATGCTTAGAGGCTTTTCCTGGAAGCAGGGCATTTGTTACTTCAGCACCGTAGTGCCTCGTCATCACACCTCAGCGTTAATAAACGACCGGATTTACCTAATCGTTCCGCCTACATGCTTAAACCGGGACAACCGTCGCCCGGCTAACATAGCCTTCTCCGTCCCCCCTTCGCAGTAACACCAAGTACAGGAATATTAACCTGTTTCCCATCGACTACGCCTTTCGGCCTCGCCTTAGGGGTCGACTCACCCTGCCCCGATTAACGTTGGACAGGAACCCTTGGTCTTCCGGCGAGCGGGCTTTTCACCCGCTTTATCGTTACTTATGTCAGCATTCGCACTTCTGATACCTCCAGCATGCCTCACAGCACACCTTCAACGGCTTACAGAACGCTCCCCTACCCAACAACGCATAAGCGTCGCTGCCGCAGCTTCGGTGCATGGTTTAGCCCCGTTACATCTTCCGCGCAGGCCGACTCGACCAGTGAGCTATTACGCTTTCTTTAAATGATGGCTGCTTCTAAGCCAACATCCTGGCTGTCTGTGCCTTCCCACATCGTTTCCCACTTAACCATGACTTTGGGACCTTAGCTGGCGGTCTGGGTTGTTTCCCTCTTCACGACGGACGTTAGCACCCGCCGTGTGTCTCCCGTGATAACATTCTTCGGTATTCGTAGTTTGCATCGGGTTGGTAAGCCGGGATGGCCCCCTAGCCGAAACAGTGCTCTACCCCCGAAGATGAGTTCACGAGGCGCTACCTAAATAGCTTTCGGGGAGAACCAGCTATCTCCCGGTTTGATTGGCCTTTCACCCCCAGCCACAAGTCATCCGCTAATTTTTCAACATTAGTCGGTTCGGTCCTCCAGTTAGTGTTACCCAACCTTCAACCTGCCCATGGCTAGATCACCGGGTTTCGGGTCTATACCCTGCAACTTAACGCCCAGTTAAGACTCGGTTTCCCTTCGGCTCCCCTATACGGTTAACCTTGCTACAGAATATAAGTCGCTGACCCATTATACAAAAGGTACGCAGTCACACCACAAAGGTGCTCCCACTGCTTGTACGTACACGGTTTCAGGTTCTTTTTCACTCCCCTCGCCGGGGTTCTTTTCGCCTTTCCCTCACGGTACTGGTTCACTATCGGTCAGTCAGGAGTATTTAGCCTTGGAGGATGGTCCCCCCATATTCAGACAGGATACCACGTGTCCCGCCCTACTCTTCGAGTTCACAACCTGTGTGCTTTCGTGTACGGGACTGTCACCCTGTACCGTGCGACTTTCCAGACGCTTCCACTAACACACAAGCTGATTCAGACTCTGGGCTGCTCCCCGTTCGCTCGCCGCTACTGGGGGAATCTCGGTTGATTTCTTTTCCTCGGGGTACTTAGATGTTTCAGTTCCCCCGGTTCGCCTCGTTAACCTATGTATTCAGTTAACGATAGTGCAACGAATTGCACTGGGTTTCCCCATTCGGACATCGCCGGGTCAAAGGTTCATATCACCTCGCCGGCGCTTTTCGCAGATTAGCACGTCCTTCATCGCCTCTGACTGCCAGGGCATCCACCGTGTACGCTTAGTCGCTTAACCTCACAACCCGAAGATGTTTCTTTCGATTCATCATCGACTTGCGAAAATTTGAGAGACTCGAACACACATAACATGTGTGTCGTTTCAATTTTCAGCTTGATCCAGATTTTTAAAGAGCAAAACTTCGCAGTGCACCTTTTCAGGTTCACTCTGAAGTTTTCTTGTGTTTGCAGTAAAAGATGGTGGAGCTATGCGGGATCGAACCGCAGACCTCCTGCGTGCAAAGCAGGCGCTCTCCCAGCTGAGCTATAGCCCCATCGTTTATAATCTCTGTACCGCTCATCCTTTAAAAGGAGTTTGGTAGGCCTGAGTGGACTTGAACCACCGACCTCACCCTTATCAGGGGTGCGCTCTAACCACCTGAGCTACAAGCCTGCAGAGATTTTTACTGCTGTTTTTCATCAGACAATCTGTGTGAGCACTACAAAGGCAGGTTCTTTAAGGTAAGGAGGTGATCCAACCGCAGGTTCCCCTACGGTTACCTTGTTACGACTTCACCCCAGTCATGAATCACAAAGTGGTAAGCGCCCTCCCGAAGGTTAAGCTACCTACTTCTTTTGCAACCCACTCCCATGGTGTGACGGGCGGTGTGTACAAGGCCCGGGAACGTATTCACCGTAGCATTCTGATCTACGATTACTAGCGATTCCGACTTCATGGAGTCGAGTTGCAGACTCCAATCCGGACTACGACGCACTTTATGAGGTCCGCTTGCTCTCGCGAGGTCGCTTCTCTTTGTATGCGCCATTGTAGCACGTGTGTAGCCCTACTCGTAAGGGCCATGATGACTTGACGTCATCCCCACCTTCCTCCAGTTTATCACTGGCAGTCTCCTTTGAGTTCCCGGCCTAACCGCTGGCAACAAAGGATAAGGGTTGCGCTCGTTGCGGGACTTAACCCAACATTTCACAACACGAGCTGACGACAGCCATGCAGCACCTGTCTCAGAGTTCCCGAAGGCACCAATCCATCTCTGGAAAGTTCTCTGGATGTCAAGAGTAGGTAAGGTTCTTCGCGTTGCATCGAATTAAACCACATGCTCCACCGCTTGTGCGGGCCCCCGTCAATTCATTTGAGTTTTAACCTTGCGGCCGTACTCCCCAGGCGGTCGACTTAACGCGTTAGCTCCGGAAGCCACGCCTCAAGGGCACAACCTCCAAGTCGACATCGTTTACGGCGTGGACTACCAGGGTATCTAATCCTGTTTGCTCCCCACGCTTTCGCACCTGAGCGTCAGTCTTTGTCCAGGGGGCCGCCTTCGCCACCGGTATTCCTCCAGATCTCTACGCATTTCACCGCTACACCTGGAATTCTACCCCCCTCTACAAGACTCTAGCCTGCCAGTTTCGAATGCAGTTCCCAGGTTGAGCCCGGGGATTTCACATCCGACTTGACAGACCGCCTGCGTGCGCTTTACGCCCAGTAATTCCGATTAACGCTTGCACCCTCCGTATTACCGCGGCTGCTGGCACGGAGTTAGCCGGTGCTTCTTCTGCGGGTAACGTCAATTGCTGAGGTTATTAACCTCAACACCTTCCTCCCCGCTGAAAGTACTTTACAACCCGAAGGCCTTCTTCATACACGCGGCATGGCTGCATCAGGCTTGCGCCCATTGTGCAATATTCCCCACTGCTGCCTCCCGTAGGAGTCTGGACCGTGTCTCAGTTCCAGTGTGGCTGGTCATCCTCTCAGACCAGCTAGGGATCGTCGCCTAGGTGAGCCGTTACCCCACCTACTAGCTAATCCCATCTGGGCACATCTGATGGCAAGAGGCCCGAAGGTCCCCCTCTTTGGTCTTGCGACGTTATGCGGTATTAGCTACCGTTTCCAGTAGTTATCCCCCTCCATCAGGCAGTTTCCCAGACATTACTCACCCGTCCGCCGCTCGTCACCCGGAGAGCAAGCTCTCCTGTGCTACCGCTCGACTTGCATGTGTTAGGCCTGCCGCCAGCGTTCAATCTGAGCCATGATCAAACTCTTCAATTTAAGTTTGATGCTCGTGAATTAAACTTCGTAATGAATTACGTATGTTCACTCAGAGACTTGGTATTCATTTTTCGTCTTGCGACGTTAAGAATCCATGTCACTTTGAGTGCCCACACAGATTGTCTGATAAATTGTTAAAGAGCAGTGCAACGCGGCTTTCGCTCACCGTTGCGAGGTCCCGTATATTACGTTTTCCTCATTCAGAGTCAAGCGATTATTTTTGCTTTTCTCTGCTGGCGTTCATCTCTGAACCCCGCTAACCCGGCGGCCTGTAAGCCGTTGTTCCGTGTCAGTGGAGGCGCATTATAGGGAGTTCTCAGACGTTGACAACCCCTGTTTTAAAAAAAACTTTCAACCGTCTCTTTTTTGCTCAAAACCGTGCTATAGCGCCAGTTTTTCGAGCGTTTCAAAGCCATAACGGCGTAAAACGGGTAAAAGTTGCTCAGTCTCTTTCGTGATGGCCATACAAAACGCGATATTCGCATCGGTAGATTTCGCATCCGGAGCTTCATGCTCCAGCAACCAGACCGTACGACGAGCGATAGCCGCGCCGGAATCCACCAGCCGCGTCCCCTCCGGCAGCACCTCTAATAACTCTTCCTGCAATAGTGGGAAGTGGGTACAGCCCAGCACAACGGTATCCGGGGGTTCGGGCATCCTTAGCCACGGACGAAGAATACGACGCAGCTCGTCGAGTGATACCGACTTGCCATGCAGCTTCGCTTCCGCCATCTCCACCAGCTCAGCCGAACCCAGCATCGCAATCTGACATTCGTTGGCAAAACGGTCGATCAGTTCGCGGGTATAAGGACGCTTTACCGTGCCTCGCGTTGCCAGCAAACCCACAATACCGTTCGCCGTCAGGCGCGCGGCAGGTTTTATAGCAGGAACAACGCCCACAACCGGGAACTGGAATTTTTCACGCAGGGCGGGAAGAGAAACGGTGCTCGCCGTATTACAGGCGATAACTGCCAACGCAAGGGGATAGCGCTTTTGTACCGCGGTGACGATTTCAACCACACGCTCAACAATAAAATCTTCGCTCTTTTCCCCATACGGGAAAGCGACGTTATCGAAAGCGTAGATGTAATGGAGATCCGGCAGGAGATGCCGAATCTCATCATAGACCGAAAGCCCACCGACGCCGGAATCAAACACCAGCACGGTGGGACGCGGATTAGAAGGTGTAGCTGCCAGACAAGGTGTATTCCCGTCCTGCAGTTTGGTAGCCATAAACTGTCTCGTAATCTTTATCGAACAGGTTGGCTATTTTACCACGAACTGTGAGATGTGAGGTGACCGGATACGAAACTGCCACATCCCACAGACTGACACCGCCCATTTTTACTTTCTCAGACGGATAAGTGCCAAAGTCAGTGTCGTAACGCGTACCGAGATAGTGATAAGTCAGGCTCCAGTCGAAATCATAGATCTGGGTGTCGAGCTGATATTTCACCTGCTGCTTAGCACGACGGTCCAGAAGTTCGTTGGTTGCGGCATTGCGAGCATCCACATAGTCGTAACCAACAGTATGCGTCAACCGGCCCGTATCAAACGATGCTGTCGCTTCCACGCCTTTAATGCGTGCTTTACCAACGTTGTAATATTGCTGGAGGTTATTATTGAAGTCGATGAGATTATCAACGTCATTACGGTAGCCGGATACGCGCCAGCTCACGCCCGCCGTCAGGCCTTCAAACGCACCTTCCCACTGCTTGCTCTCTTCTGGATCAAGATGGTCATTGCCATAGAAACCATAGAGTTGACCCAGATTCGGCGCTTTATAGGCCGTTCCATAAGAAGCAACGAAGCGGTAACCCTCCACGAACTCCCAGGCCGCACTACTTTGCCAGGTGCCATGGCGACCGAACTGAGAGTTATCATCGCTGCGAACCGCCCCTTCCAGGGTGAAGTCACCAAACTGCTGCAACCCGGTCAGGTAAACGCCGGTGTTACGCAGATCGTAGCCGTTGGTCACGTAGTTTGTACCCGGCTCGGTGCTCTGCTTCTGCCAGTCAACGCCCGCGCCAATGTTTCCATGGCCAACATCAACGGAGTTGAGCCACTGGACGTTGTACTGTTTGATTTCATCCAGTGTGGCTGTCGAATCGTAGCGGCCTAAATTGGGGTCGTAGTTATAGTCCTTGCTGTGGCTATAGCTGGTGAGCAGCTGGGAATGGAAGATGTCATCGTTGAAGCGCAATCCTGCATCCCAGGTCTGACTATAGAGCTGGCGGGTATCGACCAGTACATCAGGGGTAAATGAGCTGTAATAGCCGTCGTAGGCAGTGCGGTTGCTGTAGCCAAAGCCGCGAACAAATCCGCTCCACTGCTCCGAGAATGCGTGATCCAGTGCACCATAGAGCGTTTTATTCATAAAGCCGTCGCGATCGGTCTGGGCAAGGCCGCCATTATTGCCGTCCGCAACCACATCAAACCCTTTGGTATAGGTGTAATCACCCGCAAGCGTGACGCGCGTGCTGTCGCCCAATGTTTGCTGGGTACTACCGCCATAATTCTGGTAACCATGCGACCCTACACCTGCATTCAGCGTGGTACCGTCCTTCGCGCGAGTGGTAATAATGTTTACGACTCCGCCGATAGCGTCCGAGCCGTACACCGCCGAACGCGGTCCACGAACATATTCGATACGCTGCACCAGGGAGATCGGGAACTGGCTGAGATCGGATGACCCCGTGACGCCCGCCTGGTTAAGGCGGATCCCATCAACAAGAATCAGGACGTGGCTGGAGTTGGTGCCACGAATAAAGAGAGAAGAGAGTTGCCCCATCCCACCACTTTGCGCCGTATCCACGCCGGGCAGGCGACGCATAACATCCAGGACCGTGGTTGATTGCCAACGGTCAATATCGGCACGCGTAACAACCGTGTTTGCTGCCAGAATAGTTTTTTCAGGTTGTTCAAAACGATTTGCCGTCACCACCAACGAGTCGGCGCTATCCTGCGCCCAGCCCGAAAATGCCGTGACGGACAACGCCGTCAACAGCGATACTTTTTTAATCATTGTTAAAGCATCCACAATATAAGAAGGATGCCGCAGGCCTCATCGATAGCACGCGATGATGAAACCAAATGCGACGTGATCCCGGCAGGTCTTCGGGCTAGGTGGCTATATAAGGATGAAGACTTCCCATTTTTCACAGTGTCTACAACGCTCATCCCGCCAGTCTTTACCGCTGCGCGTCAGCTCCAGATTTACACTGGATTCCCTTTTCACTCTCAGGAGACCGGAAACAGAATGCTACAATTAGACACGTATGGATGTCCAGACAGCTATTGCCCATTAAATCTGGACATCCCCTGAACAATGCCTACAATCCCCGCGTAATTCTTTATCACTCAGGACGCATCATGACCCCAGAACACCTCCCGACAGAACAGTACGACGCGCAGCTGGCAGAGAAAGTCGCCCGCCTGCAAAGTATGATGACGCCTTTCAACGCGCCCGTTCCCGAGGTGTTCCGCTCCCCTGTCAGCCACTACCGCATGCGCGCCGAGTTCCGCATCTGGCACGACGGCGACGACCTGTACCACATCATTTTCGATCAGCAGACGAAGTCCCGTATTCGCGTGGACAGCTTTCCGGCGGCGAGCGAACTCATTAACCAATTGATGACGCTGATAATGGACGGCGTGCGCAACAATCCGGTACTGCGTAACAAGCTGTTCCAGATTGACTACCTGACCACCCGGAGCAATCAGGCAATTGTCTCTCTGCTGTACCACAAAGCGCTTAACGACGAGTGGCGCGAGCAGGCAGAAGCGCTGCGCGATGCGCTGCGTGCGCAGAACATCAACGTTCACCTGATTGGCCGCGCGACAAAAACCAAAATCATGCTGGATCAGGACTACATCGACGAACGCCTGCCGGTGGCAGGTAAAGAGATGGTTTACCGTCAGGTCGAGAACAGCTTCACACAGCCGAATGCCGCGATGAACGTGCAGATGCTGGAGTGGGCGCTGAAGGCGACGGAAGGGTCAACGGGCGATCTGCTTGAGCTCTACTGCGGTAACGGCAACTTCTCGCTGGCGCTGGCGCGTAACTTCGATCGCGTCCTGGCAACGGAAATCGCCAAGCCGTCGGTGGCTGCCGCGCAGTACAACATCGCCGCTAACCATATCGACAACGTGCAGATCATTCGTATGGCCGCAGAAGAGTTCACGCAGGCCATGAACGGCGTACGCCAGTTTAACCGCCTGGAAGGGATCGATCTCAAGAGCTACCAGTGTGAGACAATTTTTGTCGACCCGCCGCGCAGTGGCCTGGACAGCGAAACCGAGAAGATGGTGCAGGCGTACCCGCGCATTTTGTACATCTCCTGTAACCCGGAGACGCTGTGCAAGAACCTCGAAACATTAGGCCAGACGCACAGGGTTGAACGTCTGGCGCTGTTCGATCAGTTCCCGTATACGCACCATATGGAGTGCGGCGTACTGCTCACGGTGAAATAATGTGGGGCTTGCAGGGCAGGTAAGCGAAGCGCCACCTGCCAAAAAAGCCGGATGGCGCTTCGCTTATCCGGCCTACCATCACAAAACTCTTTACTCCGGCAACTGGCTCTTACGGCTACGCATGCGCGAGCCAATCCAGAACACCAGCGCCACAGACAGTACCGCAGGGAAGAAGTTAGAGCCGATATCCGGATATTCCGCGCGAACCACCGTGCTATACAGCAATACGCCCAGAATAAAGCAGGCAGCGGCCAGCCCCGGTAACCCCACAGGCATAGTGCGGTTCAGGTAACGTTGATGCAGGCAGTAAACCGTCAGCACCAGCGCAATAAGCGGGAAAATCGAAAATGGAACGATTGAGCTAAAAATAGCGGCAAACGTACCATTAATGGATAAGCCAGCGATCAATGCCAGCAACAGCGTCCCTTTATCCTGACCTGACTGTTTCATTACTCACCTTCACTCTTCGGTTTGATGTGCCAGTTTCTCTTGTTCACGGCGATACCAGTAGTACGCGCCTTTGGAGATCATCCTGAGCTGCAATACCAGTCGCTCTTCGAGCTGCTTGCGTTGTTCAATGCTGACATCCAGCGCTTCGGCACCCGCGCTGAAAACAATCGTCACCATCGCCTCAGCCTGTGCTTCAGTAAACGCACGCGGCATATGGTTTTCGAGTTCAAGATAGTCGGCAAGTTCCGCGATGAAATGCTGAATTTCACGCGCGACGGCGGCACGAAACGCTGCCGATGTGCCCGAACGCTCGCGCAGAAGCAGGCGAAACGCGTTGGGGTTATTACCAATAAATTCCATAAAGGTGGACACGGAGGTGCGGATCACGCTGCCCCCTTTGGCGATACGCTGGCGCGCCTGTCGCATCAGCTGGCGCAGCATCAGACCGCTCTCGTCGACCATGGTCAGGCCCAGTTCATCCACATCACGGAAATGACGATAGAAGGACGTTGGCGCAATTCCGGCCTCGCGTGCGACTTCTCGCAGGCTCAAACTGGCAAAACTCCGCTCAGCACTCAGTTGACTGAATGCGGCTTCCACCAGCGAACGCCGGGTTTTCTCTTTTTGTTGTGCTCTTACGCCCATCACTATAGTTGAATCCTTCCAAAGGCCTGCTGGCACTATACCAGAGAATAAAATTAATCTGTTTGCCTGGCTTTGTGAATGATTGTTTACGTGCGGTTTGTGCTCCACTGCCGGAAAAAAGCACAACGATAATTGGGTTACTCTGCCAATGATGTTATGATTCTGTTGCTTTTATGTATAAGAACAGGTAAGCCTTACCATGCCACATTCCTACGATTACGACGCAATAGTTATTGGTTCCGGCCCCGGCGGCGAAGGTGCTGCTATGGGTCTGGTGAAACAGGGAGCCAGAGTAGCGGTCATCGAGCGCTACCATAATGTCGGCGGCGGTTGTACCCACTGGGGCACCATCCCTTCGAAAGCCCTCCGCCACGCCGTTAGCCGCATTATCGAATTTAACCAGAACCCTCTTTACAGCGACCACTCCCGACTTCTTCGTTCATCCTTTGCTGACATCCTGAATCACGCGGATACCGTTATTAACCAGCAGACACGCATGCGCCAGGGATTTTATGAGCGTAACCACTGTGAAATTTTGCAGGGCAACGCGCATTTTGTGGATGAACACACCCTGGCACTCGAATGCCACGACGGTTCGGTTGAAACCATCACGGCTGAAAAGTTTGTGATTGCCTGCGGCTCACGCCCGTACCATCCCGCCGACGTGGACTTCTCGCACCCGCGCGTCTACGACAGCGACTCGATTCTGAGCCTGCACCATGAACCCCGCCACGTCATTATCTATGGCGCAGGGGTGATTGGTTGCGAATATGCGTCGATCTTCCGCGGAATGGACGTCAAAGTTGACCTGATCAACACCCGTGACCGCCTGCTGGCGTTCCTCGATCAGGAGATGTCGGACTCCCTCTCCTATCACTTCTGGAACAGCGGCGTGGTGATTCGCCACAACGAAGAGTACGAGAAAATCGAAGGCTGTGACGACGGGGTGATCATGCACCTGAAGTCCGGTAAGAAGCTGAAAGCAGACTGCCTGCTATACGCCAACGGCCGTACCGGCAACACTGATTCCCTGCAGCTGGAAAATATCGGGCTTGAGACCGACAGTCGTGGTCAGCTGAAGGTTAACAGCATGTATCAGACCGCCCTGCCGCACGTTTACGCGGTCGGCGACGTGATTGGTTACCCAAGCTTGGCCTCAGCCGCTTACGACCAGGGACGAATTGCCGCACAGGCGTTGGTAAAAGGTGAAGCGACGGCGCACCTGATCGAAGATATTCCGACGGGCATCTATACCATCCCGGAAATCAGTTCAGTCGGGAAAACCGAGCAGCAGCTGACCTCAATGAAAGTGCCTTACGAGGTGGGTCGTGCGCAGTTTAAACATCTTGCGCGGGCGCAAATCGTGGGGATGAGCGTAGGTACGCTGAAAATTCTGTTCCATCGTGAGACGAAAGAGATCCTCGGCATTCACTGCTTTGGTGAACGCGCGGCGGAAATCATTCATATCGGCCAGGCGATAATGGAGCAGAAAGGCGGTGGTAACACCATTGAGTACTTCGTTAACACCACCTTTAACTACCCGACCATGGCGGAAGCCTATCGGGTAGCTGCGCTGAACGGCTTAAACCGCCTGTTTTAACGCGCTGTCAAAATGGCCATCCATCGAACCACGGATGGCCTCTGCCAGCTGCTCATAGCGGCTGCGCAGCGGTGAACCCGGACGATACACCAGGCCGATAGTGCGACGCGGCTCTGGCTTAATGCACGGCAGATAGACTACGCCATCACGTTTACGCTCGTGCGGCACAGCCAGCGCAGGCAGCAGCGTAATACCGCTTCCCGCCGCCACCATATTACGCAACGTTTCCAGACTGGTTGCCCGGAAATGGGTATCTTCGTCAGCACCCGCTTCGAAGCAGAAGCCCATAGCCTGGTCGCGCAGACAGTGGCCATCTTCCAGCATCAGCAGCTTTTCACCGGCCAGATCGGCCATCGGCACGCGATCGCGGTTCGCCCACGGGTGATCTTCATAGATCGCCAGCATCATTGGCTCATCGAAAAGTGGCACTTCAATAAAGGCTTCACTCTCTTTTACCAGTGCCAGAATAGCGCAGTCGAGCTTGCCGCTGTCCAGCTGTGCCAGCAGCTGATGGGTTTGCGCTTCATGTAGATACATTTCGAGTTTAGGGAAGGTCTGGTGCAACATCGGGATAATTTGCGGCAGCAGGTACGGGCCAACGGTTGGGATCAGGCCAATATGCAGCGGGCCGGACATGGCTTCCCCCTGCTGGCTTGCCATTTCCTTGAGCACTTTGACCTCGCGCAGCACGGTGCGCGCCTGATCCACCAGCAGAAGACCTGCCTGTGTGAACAGAACCTTACGACTGGTGCGCTCCAGCAGCATCACGCCCAGCTCGTCTTCCAGCTTGCGGATCTGCCCGCTCAGCGTGGGCTGGCTGACGTGGCAGGAATCTGCCGCGCGGCGAAAGTGACGATGCTCGGCTAACGCTACCAGGTATTCAAGATCACGAATATTCATTATTCATCCTCCGTCGCCACGATAGTTCATGGCGATAGATAGCATAGCAACGAACGATTATCCCTATCAAGCATTCTGTTGAATAATACACCACATAGACGAGGCGGCACGTGTTTGACCCTTGACGTCCCCGCATCGTCAGCGAGTTTCTCTCAAAACTCGAACAACTAAAGCCAACGTGAACTTTTGCGGACCCCGTGGTCCGCTTTTTTTTGCGTATAAAAGGCCGGAGATAAAAGCACAATGGCAACCGAAGTTACCCTTTATAGTGTTTACTCCCTTTCCCCTGCACATTTTCATAAGCATCTCTTATCTGACGCAATGTGAATTAAATTTCGTAAATTGCCCACATTTATTCGTTTGCTGAACCGTTTTCGCAGCAATTGACGACGGGGGTTTTACGTGGCTTTATAAAGGGAGATGACAAAATAATGTCCAGAAAATTTTCGCCTGGGCATAAACAAAAATGATGGGGTGACTGGGTTTTTATGAACGAACAATATTCCGCGTTGCGTAGTAATGTCAGTATGCTCGGCAAAGTGCTTGGAGATACCATCAAAGATGCGTTGGGGGAGAACATTCTCGACCGCGTTGAAACCATCCGCAAGCTGTCTAAATCTTCCCGCGCCGGTAACGAGGCCAGTCGTCAGGAGCTGCTCACCACCTTGCAGAATCTCTCTAACGATGAGCTGCTGCCCGTTGCACGCGCATTCAGCCAGTTCCTGAACCTGGCCAATACCGCTGAGCAATACCACAGCATCTCGCCAAATGGCGAAGCGGCAAGCAACCCGGAAGTCATTGCCCGCACCCTTCGTAAACTGAAAGACCAGCCAGACCTCAACGAGGCCACCATCAAAAAAGCGGTGGAGTCTCTTTCGCTGGAGCTGGTGCTCACCGCACATCCAACCGAAATTACCCGTCGCACCCTGATCCACAAAATGGTGGAAGTGAACAACTGCCTGAAGCAGTTAGATAACAAAGACATTGCCGACTACGAACGCAACCAGCTGATGCGCCGTCTGCGCCAGCTTATTGCCCAATCCTGGCACACCGATGAAATTCGTAAGCATCGCCCTAGCCCGGTAGATGAAGCCAAATGGGGCTTTGCGGTGGTGGAAAACAGCCTGTGGGAAGGGGTACCGAACTACCTGCGCGAGCTGAACGAACAGCTGGAAGAGAACCTTGGCTACCGTCTGCCGGTCGACTTTGTTCCGGTTCGTTTCACCTCCTGGATGGGCGGTGACCGCGACGGCAACCCGAACGTGACCGCGGAGATCACCCGTCACGTCCTGCTGCTGAGCCGCTGGAAAGCGACCGACCTGTTCCTGAAAGACATTCAGGTGCTGATCTCCGAGCTGTCGATGGTTGAAGCGACGCCGGAACTGCGCGCGCTGGCCGGCGAAGAAGGCGCCAGCGAGCCGTATCGTTTCCTGATGAAAAAACTGCGTGGTCAGCTGATGGCCACTCAGGCCTGGCTGGAAGCGCGTCTGAAAGGTCAGCGCCTGCCAAAACCAGAAGGACTGCTCAGCCAGAACGAACAGCTCTGGGAGCCGCTGTATGCCTGCTATAAATCACTGCAGGCCTGCGGGATGGGCATCATCGCTAACGGCGAACTGCTCGACACCCTGCGCCGCGTGAAGTGTTTCGGCGTACCGCTGGTGCGTATCGACGTACGTCAGGAAAGTACCCGTCATACCGAAGCGCTGGGCGAGCTGACCCGCTATCTCGGCATCGGCGACTATGAAAGCTGGTCCGAAGCCGACAAACAGGCCTTCCTGATCCGCGAGCTGAACTCGAAGCGCCCTCTGCTGCCGCGCAACTGGGAGCCTAGCAACGAAACCCGCGAAGTGCTCAACACCTGTAAAGCGATCGTGGACGCACCGAAAGGATCGGTGGCCGCCTATGTGATCTCCATGGCGAAGACGCCGTCCGACGTGCTGGGCGTTCACCTTCTGCTGAAAGAAGCGGGAATCGACTACGCCCTGCCGGTCGCCCCGCTGTTTGAGACCCTCGACGACCTGAACAACGCCAACGACGTCATGACCCAGCTGTTGAATATCGACTGGTACCGCGGCTTTATTCAGGGCAAACAGATGGTGATGATTGGCTATTCCGACTCTGCGAAAGATGCGGGCGTGATGGCGGCATCCTGGGCGCAGTATCAGGCGCAGGACGCACTGATCAAAACCTGCGAGAAAGCCGGTATTGAACTGACCCTGTTCCACGGACGCGGTGGCTCAATTGGCCGTGGCGGCGCACCTGCACACGCAGCGCTGCTGTCGCAGCCGCCGGGAAGCCTGAAAGGCGGCCTGCGCGTCACCGAGCAGGGCGAGATGATCCGCTTCAAATACGGCCTGCCGGAAGTGACCATCAGCAGCCTGTCGCTCTATACCAGCGCGATCCTTGAAGCAAACCTGCTGCCGCCGCCAGAGCCTAAAGCATCCTGGTGCCATATCATGGACGAGCTGTCTGATATCTCCTGCGATCTGTACCGCGGCTACGTGCGTGAAAACAAAGATTTCGTGCCTTACTTCCGCTCGGCCACGCCTGAGCAGGAGCTGGGTAAACTGCCGCTGGGCTCACGTCCTGCGAAGCGTCGCCCAACCGGTGGCGTAGAATCTCTGCGCGCGATCCCGTGGATCTTCGCCTGGACTCAGAACCGTTTGATGCTGCCCGCCTGGCTGGGTGCCGGTGCCGCGCTGCAAAAAGTGGTGGAAGACGGCAAACAGAACGAACTGGAAACCATGTGCCGCGACTGGCCGTTCTTCTCTACCCGTCTGGGCATGCTGGAGATGGTCTTCTCGAAAGCTGACCTGTGGCTGGCGGAATACTACGACCAGCGTCTGGTGAAACCTGAGCTGTGGGCGCTGGGTAAAGAGCTGCGCGAACTGCTGGAAGGCGACATTAAAGTGGTGCTGGACATCGCCAACGACTCACATCTGATGGCGGACCTGCCGTGGATTGCCGAGTCTATTCAGCTGCGTAACATCTACACCGACCCGCTGAACGTCCTGCAGGCAGAGCTGCTGCACCGTTCGCGTCTGGCGGAAGAAGAAGGTAAAGAGCCGGATCCGCGCGTTGAACAAGCGTTGATGGTGACGATTGCGGGCGTTGCTGCAGGTATGCGTAACACCGGCTAATACTTTATGCCCGGCGGCGCCGCGCTTGCCCGGACCTACGACAGGTAGGCCGGGTAAGCGTTAGCGCTGCCCGTCACATTTCGGTAGTCTTCTCATGCATTCCGATATCACCCGAATTTTGGCAAACCTGGTGAACCGCACGTTACCGCTGGGTCAGATTCACTTCTCAGCGATGGCTGAACAGCAACCCCGAACATCTCCCTGCCTCGTCATTACCCTTGATACCCCCTGTGAGGCGATATTTTCATCCTTTGGACACTTAACGCATCCATCGTCAAACGCCCTGAGCATACATTTCGGTAAGCAGCTGCTGACTATCGAGTTACAGCATGACAATACGCTTTTGCAGCAGCTCCAGGTTCCCCGTCGCGGTCCGCGAACGGGTGCTTTTCTTCTGCAGACGCTAACCGAATTACAGATGCAGCCGGATGAGCAAGACACCGCGATACTGGTGGTATTAAGCTTGCTCAGCCACTGCCGGGATCTGCTTGGCAGCGATATCCACACCGCCAGCCGCAGCCGCGCCCTGTTTGAGGCTATTCGCCGCTTCATCGAAGAACATTATGCTTCGGCGTTAACCCGTGAATCCGTGGCGCAGGCTTTCTACATTTCGCCGAACTACCTTTCCCACCTCTTTCAGAATACAGGCAACGTGGGATTCAACGAATACCTGACGCAAACGCGGCTCGAACACGCGCGCCAGCTGCTGAAAGGCTACGATCTTAAAATCAAAGATATCGCCGCAAGCTGTGGGTTTACAGACAGCAATTACTTCTGCCGTCTCTTTCGCAAGCACACCGAACGTTCCCCTTCCGAATATCGTCGCCAGTATCACAGCGAGCTGATCGCCAAAAAATAGCATTGTGATCGCTCTCGCACTTCACTAAGGACATTACATTTGTCCAGTATTTGGCAAAATTGGCCTGTATCCGCCCTGCCTGCCCGCGCCTTATCCTTTATTCAACCTTTCTGACTTAAGGAAAAATAATGGAACTGTACCTGGATACCGCCAACGTGGCGGAAGTTGAACGCCTGGCGCGCGTCTTCCCCATGGCGGGCGTCACCACCAACCCGAGCATCATCGCCGCCAGCCGTGAATCCATCTGGGACGTGCTGCCGCGTCTGCAAAAAGCCATTGGACCAGAAGGCACGCTGTTTGCCCAAACCATGAGCCGCGATGCCGAAGGCATGGTGGCGGAGGCCAAACGTCTGAGTAACGCCATCCCGGACATTGTGGTGAAAATCCCTGTCACGGCAGAGGGCCTTACCGCGATCAAGGCGCTGAAAAAAGAGGGGATTACCACGCTGGGAACCGCCGTTTATAGCGCCGCTCAAGGTTTGCTCGCCGCGCTGGCGGGAGCGAAATATGTCGCTCCCTATGTAAACCGCGTTGATGCTCAGGGCGGTGATGGAATTCGCATGGTCCAGGAGCTGCAATCCCTGCTGGAAATGCACGCGCCGGAAAGCAGGGTGCTGGCCGCAAGCTTCAAAACGCCGCGCCAGGCGCTGGACTGCCTGCTGGCGGGATGCGAGGCAATCACGCTTCCCTTAGACGTAGCGCAACAAATGCTCGGCACGCCGGCGGTAGAGTCAGCAATAGAGAAGTTCGAGCAGGACTGGAAAAACGCGTTTGGTAACCTCAACCTCTAAGGGAGAACTGTTATGGACCGTATCATTCAATCGCCGGGAAAATACATCCAGGGCGCTGATGCGCTTACCCGTCTCGGCGACTATCTGAAACCTCTGGCCAAGCGCTGGCTGGTCGTCGGCGATAAATTTGTGCTGGGTTTTGCTGAAGAGACCCTGCGACAAAGTTTTAAAAAAGCCGAACTGCATGCCGAAATCGCGCCATTTGGCGGCGAATGTTCACAAAATGAAATCGATCGTCTGAAGAAGCTGGCCGACAGCGCAGACTGTCTGGCGGTGCTGGGCATTGGCGGAGGTAAAACGCTGGATACCGCCAAAGCGCTGGCCCATTTTATGGACGTCCCCGTCGCCATTGCGCCAACTATCGCCTCCACCGACGCGCCGTGCAGTGCCCTTTCCGTGATTTATACCGACAGCGGTGAGTTCGATCGCTACCTGATGCTGCCGCACAACCCGAACATGGTCATTGTCGACACCAAAGTGGTGGCAGGGGCACCTGCGCGCCTGCTGGCCGCCGGGATTGGCGATGCGCTGGCGACCTGGTTTGAAGCACGCGCCTGCTCGCGCAGCGGCGCGACCACCATGGCGGGCGGCAAATGTACGCAGGCAGCACTCGCGCTGGCCGAGCTGTGCTACAACACGCTGATTGAAGAGGGTGAAAAGGCCATGCTGGCAGCAGAACAGCATGTGGTGACGCCTGCTCTTGAACGCATTATCGAAGCCAATACCTATCTCAGCGGCGTAGGCTTTGAAAGCGGCGGGCTGGCGGCGGCACACGCTATTCATAACGGAATGACGGCGGTACCGGACGCGCACCACTTCTATCACGGTGAAAAAGTGGCGTTTGGTACGCTGACGCAGCTGGTACTGGAAAACGCGCCGGTAGAAGAAATAGAGACCGTCGCGGCGCTTTGTCACAGCGTTGGGCTGCCGATCACGCTGGCGCAGCTGAACATCAAAGAGGATATTCCGTCCAAAATGCGTCTGATCGCTGAAGCCTCCTGTGCCGAAGGGGAAACTATTCACAACATGCCCGGCGGAGTAACGCCGGATCAGGTGTATGCCGCGCTGCTGGTGGCTGACCAGTATGGGCAGCGGTTCCTGCAGGAGTGGGAGTAAATAGAGTGAATAAAAATCCCCGCATCAGCGGGGATTTTTTTACCCGTAGGCCGGATAAGCGTTAGCGCCACCCGGCACTATGGTTACTGCAGATCAAACCGGTCCAGATCCATCACCTTCGCCCATGCGGCAACGAAGTCGCGGACGAACTTCTCATGCGCATCATCGCTGGCGTAAACCTCTGCCAGCGCGCGCAGGACGGCGTTAGAACCGAAGACCAGGTCGGCGCGGGTAGCGGTATATTTCACTTCACCGCTGGCGCGATCGCTTCCGGCAAACAGCTCATTAGATTCGTCTGTCGCCTTCCACTGGGTGTTCATGTCCAGCAGATTCACGAAGAAATCGTTGCTCAGCACGCCCTCGCGGTCGGTGAACACGCCATTCTTGCTGCCATCAAAGTTGGCACCCAGCACGCGCAGGCCACCGATCAGCACCGTCAGCTCCGGCGCGGTCAGCGTCAGCTGCTGGGCTTTGTCGATCAGCATTGATTCAGTTGTGGACACATCCACCTGCGCACGGTAGTTGCGGAAGCCGTCGGCAATCGGTTCAAGCAGGTTAAACATCTCGATATCCGTCTGATCCTGACGCGCATCCACGCGGCCTGGCGTAAACGGAACGTTGACGTAAACGCCTGCCGCTTTCGCCGCCTGCTCAACGCCCACGACGCCCGCCAGCACGATGATATCGGCCAGAGAGGCTTTGTTGGTGGTGCGCTGGATAGCTTCCAGAGCCGGCAACGCGCGAACCGCCGCGGCGTTCACATCCCAGTCACGCTGGGGAGCCAGCGCCAGACGCGCGCCGTTGGCGCCGCCGCGCTTGTCGCCGCCGCGGAAGGTTGAGGCGGACGCCCATGCTACGGAAATCAGTTCGCTCACGGAGAGGCCAGATGCTGCGATTTCCGCTTTCAAGCTTTCAATGTCTTCTTTCGACGGATTGAACACCGCCTGCGGCAACGGGTCCTGCCAGATCAGATCTTCTTTCGGCACTTCCGGGCCAAGGTAGCGCGATTTTGGCCCCATATCGCGGTGGGTCAGCTTGTACCACGCGCGCGCGAAGGCTTCGTTGAAGGCCTGCGGATCGTTCAGGAAGCGGCGGGAAATTTTCTCGAATTCCGGGTCAAAACGCAGCGTCAGGTCGGTAACCAGCATAGTAGGTTTGCGTTTTTTCGACGGGTCGAACGGATCGGGCATGATTTCCGGCGCGTCCACGGCTTCAAACTGAATCGCACCCGCCGGGCTGCGGGTCTGCACCCATTCGTATTTGAACAGGTTCTCGAAGAAGTAGTTGCTCCACTGGGTCGGGGTTTGTGACCAGATGACTTCCAGACCGGAGGTAATGGCATCTGCGCCAACGCCCGTGCCGTGCGTGCTGGCCCAGCCCAGGCCCTGCGCTTCAATCGGCGAGGCTTCTGGGTCGGTGCCGACGTGCGTCGCATCACCCGCGCCGTGGGTTTTGCCGAGGGTGTGGCCGCCCGCAATCAGCGCAACGGTCTCTTCGTCGTTCATCCCCATGTTGCCAAAGGTGGCGCGGATCGCCGCGGCCGCTGACAGGGGTTCACCGCTGGCGTTTGGCCCTTCCGGGTTAACGTAGATCAGGCCCATTTCGGTGGCGGCCAGCGGACGCTTCGCCAGCGCCTCCGGGTCACGGTGGGTCAGCCAGGCTTTTTCATCACCCCAGTTCACGTCCAGATCTGGTTCCCAGACGTCTTCACGCCCGGCACCGAAACCAAAGGTACGGAAGCCGGAGTTCTCCAGCGCCACGTTACCCGCGAGGATAAACAGGTCGGCCCAGGAAATTTTTTGTCCGTATTTTTGCTTGATTGGCCACAGCAGACGGCGTGCCTTATCCAGGCTCACGTTATCTGGCCAGGAGTTCAGCGGCGCAAAGCGCTGTTGACCGCGTCCTGCTCCACCGCGCCCGTCAACGGAGCGATAGGTACCCGCGCCGTGCCAGGCCATACGGATAAACAGGCCCGCATAGCTGCCCCAGTCGGCAGGCCACCACGGTTGGGAGTCGGTTAAAAGTGCTTTAAGGTCGCCTTTAAGGGCGGAATAATCAAGCTTGCTGAATTCTTTGCGGTAGTCGAAGTCTTCACCCAGCGGGTTCGAACGATTGGAATGTTGATTAAGAAGATCGATACGGAGTTGTTTTGGCCACCAGTCGCGGCTGCTTGTACCTGCGCCCGCGCTGTCATCGACACCGCCCTGATGGAACGGGCATTTGCCGACTGATGCCGCTTTATTGGTCTCGTCTGACGTGCTCATCGCTATGCTCCCTTTTACAGTGTTACCGTTACGATATACACCACTAGCAATAAGTTATAGTTGAATTAATCCACAGATTCGATAGCTCATACCTTTTAACTATCCACGTAACTAAAAAGCCCTCGTGATACGAGGGCTTTGTGCTTATTACGCCGGACGAACACCCAGCGTATGGCAAATGGCGTAGCTCATCTCCGCGCGGTTCAGCGTATAGAAGTGGAAATCTTTCACCCCTTCACGGCTTAAAATTTTCACCATGTCCATCGCGATATTGGCGCCCACCAGCTTGCGGGTTTCCGGGTCATCATCCAGCCCTTCGTACATTTTGGACATCCACAGCGGAATGCGGACATTGGTCATATCAGCGAATTTCTTCGCCTGCTTGAAGTTAGAGACAGGCAGAATACCCGGGATAATTTCAACGTCGATGCCCGCGGAGACGCAGCGGTCACGGAAACGCAGGTAGCTTTCAACATCAAAGAAGAATTGAGTAATGGCGCGGTTCGCACCGGCGTCCACCTTACGCTTCAGATTCAGCAGATCGGCCTGGGCGCTTTTCGCTTCCGGATGCACCTCAGGATAAGCGGCAACGGAGATATCAAAGTCAGCCACGTTTTTCAGCAGCGCGACCAGATCGGCGGCATACATGTCCGGCTTACCGCTGCCCGGCGGCAGGTCACCGCGCAGTGCGACGATATGACGAATGCCGTTATCCCAGTAATCCTGGGCGATAGCCCGTAACTCATCGCGGGTCGCGTCGATACAGGTGAGATGCGGCGCCGCTTCCAGACCGGTACGATCTTTGATGCCTTTAATGATGCTGTGCGTACGGTCACGCTCGCCGGAGTTAGCGCCGTAAGTCACGGAGACAAACTTCGGTTTCAGGCTGCTGAGACGATCGATAGAGCTCCACAGGGTTTGCTCCATTTCACTGGTGCGCGGCGGGAAAAATTCAAAAGAGACGTTAATCTGGCCGTTTACTTCGGCCAGGCTCTGATTCAGTGCTTCCCGCTGGTTGGCGTGAAAAAAGCTCATACCTTACCTCTATCAATCGCATGTCGTTATCTGTTGTGTTGTGAACTTCTATACGTTTAGACGTCCAGATGTAAAAATGACGGAAAAGCGGAGGGACGTCAACATAAATAATCAACAATAACGGTGAGGTTTGCTCAGGAAAGATGAAGAAAGTTCATGATGGGGAGTGAGACATCCCCTCCCCCAGGACCTTACCCTTCTTTGAGTAAAGGGGAAAAACCACACCGGGCAGTCCTCTCCCCTATGGGATGTACGGTGCGGTTTTAATGCCAGCAGAAGTGATGCACAACCTGGGTAATCAGTTCGCGGGTTGGCTTGATGAAGCGGGTTTCCAGATATTCATCCGGCTGGTGGGCCTGGTTGATGGAGCCCGGGCCAAGGACCAGCGTCGGACAAAGGGTCTGAATAAATGGCGCTTCAGTGCAGTAATTCACCACGTCGGTTTTCTCACCGAGCAGCTTTTCCACCACCTCAACCAGCTGATGGTCCGGCGGGCATTCGTAACCCGGGATCGGCGGATGCAGTTCGGAGACCGTCAGGCGGCCCGGCCAGCGCTCGCTCACAGGGGCCAGCGCCTCGTTCAGCAGGCCGTCGAGATCGCTCAGGGTCATGCCCGGCAGCGGGCGGATGTCCATATGCAGTTCGCAGCAGGCGCAGATACGGTTAGAAGCATCTCCGCCGTGCAGGCTGCCGAGGTTCAGCGTTGGATACGGCACGGTGAACGCGTCATAGTGATACCGCTCTTTCAGATCGTCGCGCAGGGTCATAATGCGACCGATGGCGTCATGCATCAGCTCAATGGCGTTCACGCCGCGCGCCGGATCGCTGGAGTGGCCGGACTGACCCAAGACGCGCACGGCTGTAGAGATATGGCCTTTATGCGCGCGGATCGGCTGCAGAGACGTCGGCTCGCCGATGATCGCACAATCCGGGCGAATCGACGTGTTTTCAGAGAAGTAGCGCGCGCCCGCCATGCTGGTTTCTTCATCGGCGGTCGCCAGAATGTAGAGCGGTTTTTTCAGCTTCGCTACGTCCACGTCACGCAGCGCGTCGAGGATAAAGGCGAAGAAGCCTTTCATGTCGGCGGTGCCCAGACCATAGAGCTTATTATCGTGCTCGGTCAGGGTGAACGGATCGCGCGTCCAGCGGCCATCGTCAAACGGCACCGTGTCGGTATGACCGGCCAGCAGCAGGCCGCCCGCACCTGTTCCGGTGCTGGCAAGAAGGTTAAATTTGTGGCGGGTTCCGGGGACAGGCTGAACCTCAACGTTAAACCCAAGATCGCTAAACCAACCCGCCAGCAGATTGATTAAAGACTCATTGCTCTGATCCAGCGCTTCTTCCGTTGCGCTGATGGACGGAGTGGCAATCAGGGCGCGGTAGATCTCGATAAATGGCGGTAAGTTCATTTTCATTGTTGACACACCTTAGGTCGTGATAGTATCAATATTCATGCAATAAATGTGAATAAAAATACATTAACGTTGAGCATAAAGGAACCCGATGTTGAATACGCTGATTGTAGGCGCTAGCGGTTATGCGGGCGCAGAGCTTGTAAGCTACGTGAATCGCCATCCACATATGACCATAACCGCTTTGACCGTGTCAGCGCAAAGCAATGATGCAGGAAAGTTAATTTCCGATTTGCATCCGCAGCTTAAGGGCATTGTCGATCTGCCGCTGCAGCCCATGTCTGACATCAGCGAGTTTACCGACGGCGTCGACGTGGTGTTTTTAGCCACCGCGCACGAGGTTAGCCACGACCTGGCGCCGCAGTTCCTGGCGGCTGGCTGCGTGGTCTTTGACCTTTCCGGCGCGTTCCGCGTTAACGACGGCGCGTTTTACGAAAAATATTACGGTTTCACCCACCAGCATCCGGAGCTGCTTGAAAAAGCGGTGTACGGTCTGGCTGAGTGGAGCGCAGACAAGCTAAAAGAAGCGGACCTGATTGCCGTGCCGGGCTGCTACCCAACGGCGGCGCAGCTTTCCCTGAAGCCGCTGATCGACGCAGGCCTGCTGGATCTGAGCCAGTGGCCGGTGATCAACGCCACCAGCGGCGTGAGCGGTGCAGGACGCAAGGCCGCTATTTCCAACAGCTTCTGCGAAGTGAGCCTTCAGCCGTATGGCGTGTTTAATCACCGTCATCATCCTGAAATCACGACGCATCTGGGCGCAGAGGTGATTTTCACGCCGCACCTGGGCAGCTTCCCGCGCGGGATCCTTGAAACCATTACCTGCCGCCTGAAGCCCGGCGTGACCAAAGAGCAGGTGAACGAGGCTTTCACGCAGGCGTATGCGGATAAACCGCTGGTGCGCCTGTACGATAAAGGCGTGCCGGCGCTGAAAAACGTGGTCGGCCTGCCGTTCTGCGACATCGGCTTTGCCGTGCAGGGCGAGCATCTGATTGTGGTCGCCGCAGAAGATAACTTACTCAAAGGCGCTGCCGCACAGGCAATGCAGTGTGCAAATATTCGTTTCGGTTTCCCGGAAACGCAGGCTCTTATTTAAGGTGTGATGATGAACCCATTAATTATCAAACTCGGTGGTGTACTGCTGGACAGCGAAGAAGCGCTGGAGCGTCTGTTTACCGCGCTGGTGAACTATCGCGAATCACACCAGCGTCCGCTGGTGATTGTGCACGGCGGCGGCTGCGTGGTGGATGAGCTGATGAAAGGGCTCAACCTGCCGGTGAAAAAGAAGAACGGCCTGCGCGTGACGCCTGCTGACCAGATTGACATCATTACCGGCGCGCTGGCGGGTACGGCGAACAAAACGCTGCTGGCGTGGGCGAAGAAACACCACATCGCGTCCGTTGGCCTCTATCTGGGCGATGGCGACAGCGTAAAAGTGACCCAGCTCGACGAAGAGCTCGGCCACGTTGGACTGGCGCAGCCTGGTTCGCCTAAGCTGATTAACACGCTGCTGGAAGGGGGTTTCCTGCCGGTGGTGAGCTCTATCGGCGTGACAGAAGAAGGCGCGCTGATGAACGTCAACGCTGACCAGGCGGCAACCGCACTGGCGGCAACGCTGGGCGCGGATCTGATCCTGCTCTCCGACGTGAGCGGCATTCTGGACGGCAAAGGCCAGCGCATTGCGGAAATGACGGCTGAGAAAGCCGAGCAGCTGATTGCTCAGGGCATTATTACCGACGGCATGATCGTCAAAGTGAACGCCGCGCTGGATGCCGCACGCACGCTGGGCCGCCCAGTGGATATCGCCTCCTGGCGTCACGCGGAACAACTGCCGGCGCTGTTTAACGGCACGCCGATTGGCACGCGTATTCTGGCGTAATCGATTTAATGATTTGTAGGCCCGGTAAGCGCAGCGCTACCGGGCAATGAAATTCAAAGATATTTAAGGAAGCATGTTATGGCACTTTGGGGTGGGCGTTTTACACAGGCAGCGGATCAGCGGTTCAAACAGTTCAACGACTCTTTGCGCTTCGACTACCGCCTGGCCGAACAGGATATTGTCGGCTCTGTGGCCTGGTCCAGGGCGCTGGTGACGGTGGGCGTACTGACCGCAGACGAACAATTACGGCTGGAGGACGCGCTGAACAACCTGCTGGAAGAGGTGCGTCTTAACCCGCATCAGATCCTCGAAAGCGATGCTGAAGATATTCACAGCTGGGTGGAAGGCAAGCTTATCGACAAAGTCGGCCAGCTGGGTAAAAAGCTGCATACCGGGCGCAGCCGTAACGACCAGGTCGCCACCGACCTGAAGCTGTGGTGTAAAGATACCGTTGGCGACCTGCTGGCGGCTAACCGTCAGCTGCAGAGCGCGCTGGTGGAGACCGCGCAGAACAACCAGGACGCGGTGATGCCGGGTTATACACACCTGCAGCGCGCCCAGCCGGTGACTTTCGCGCACTGGTGTCTGGCCTACGTCGAGATGCTGGCGCGTGACGAAAGCCGTCTGCAGGATACCCTGAAACGTCTGGACGTCAGCCCGCTGGGCAGCGGCGCGCTGGCCGGTACGGCGTATGAAATCGACCGTGAGCAGCTGGCAGGCTGGCTGGGCTTTGCCTCCGCCACCCGCAACAGCCTGGACAGCGTGTCCGACCGCGACCACGTGCTGGAGCTGCTCTCCAATGCGTCTATCGGGATGGTGCACCTGTCGCGCTTTGCCGAAGACCTGATCTTCTTTAACTCTGGCGAAGCGGGCTTCGTGGAGCTGTCCGACCGCGTGACCTCAGGCTCATCCCTGATGCCGCAGAAGAAAAACCCGGACGCGCTGGAGCTGATCCGCGGCAAATGTGGCCGCGTGCAGGGCGCGTTGACCGGCATGATGATGACCCTGAAAGGGCTGCCGCTGGCGTACAACAAAGATATGCAGGAAGACAAAGAAGGGCTGTTCGACGCCCTCGACACCTGGCTGGACTGCCTGCATATGGGCGCGCTGGTGCTGGACGGCATTCAGGTGAAACGTCCGCGCTGCCAGGAAGCGGCCCAGCAGGGCTATGCGAACTCTACCGAACTGGCGGATTATCTGGTGGCGAAAGGCGTACCTTTCCGTGAAGCGCACCATATCGTGGGTGAAGCGGTAGTGGAAGCCATTCGTCAGGGTAAACCGCTGGAAGATCTGGCGCTGGCCGACCTGCAGAAGTTCAGCGCGGTTATCGGGGATGATGTGTATCCGATCCTTGCGCTGCAGTCTTGCCTGGATAAACGTGCCGCGAAAGGCGGCGTGTCGCCGAAGCAGGTGGCGCAGGCGATAGCGGATGCGAAAAACCGGTTGGTTTAATCTGACCTGACAGGAGCCCTCTCCCACCGTGCGGGGAGAGGGCCAGGGTGACGAGTTACAGCAGCTTAGCCAGACGGTTGATGTCGGACTGAATTGCTCCAGCGGTGACATCGCGCCCCGCGCCAGGACCGCGGATCACCAGCGGATTATCGCGATACCAGCGGCTTTCGATGGCGAAGACGTTATCGCACGGCAGCAGCGCCGCCAGCGGATGCTCAGGACGCACCGCCTCGACGCCGACTCGCGCTTTTCCGTTGGCCTCGAAACGCGCCACGTAGCGCAGTACCAGCCCCATCTCGTTCGCCGCCTCCAGACGCTGTACCATCTGCTCGTTCAGCTCTTCACCATTTTCAAAGAAATGGTCCACAGAACCATCCTCACAGCCGGCAGGCACCAGTGATTCGACGCGTACGGAATCCGGCTCGATGTCGTAACCGGCCTCACGCGCCAGGATCACCAGCTTACGCATCACGTCTTTACCGGAAAGGTCAACGCGCGGATCGGGCTCGGTTAAGCCCTGCTGCCACGCCTGATCCACCAGGTCGGTGAACGGTACGGTGCCGTCAAACTGCAGGAACAGCCAGGAGAGCGTGCCGGAGAAGATACCGCTCAGCGCCAGAATGCTGTCGCCGCTTTCAATCAGGTCACGCACGGTGTGGTTAACCGGCAGGCCAGCCCCTACCGTGGCGTTATAAAGCCAGTGGCGCCCTGTTTTTTCAAACGCGTCGTGGATCTGACGGTATTTATCGGTGCTGCTCGCCCCCGCCAGCTTGTTGGCGCTGATGACGTGGAAACCGTGGCTGGCGAAATCCAGGTACTGATCGGCAAGCTGTTCACTGGCGGTGACGTCCAGCACCACCAGATCGTCATACGGGTGTGCACGCATCCACAGGAACAGCGACTCTTCATCCTGTTCTACGGCTTCATCATTAAAGAAGGCAAGCGCGCGGCTGGCGTCCAGCCCTTCGTAGTTCAGCAGGCTGCGGCGGCTGTCCACCACGCCCGCAAGAATAAATTCAAACCCGGTACGCGCCGAGAGCGTCACCTGTTCGCGGGCAAACAGCTCCAGCCAGCGGGAACCGATGTTGCCTTTCCCGAACAGCACCAGGCCGATGCGTTTTTCCGCGCGGAACAGGGAGGTGTGCAGACCCTGAATCAGGCTCTCGGTTGGCCCTTTGCGCAGCACGGCGACCAGGCTGATGCCCTCTTCCGACTGCCAGGTAAATTCTACCGGCTGGCCTTTCAGCTGCTGCCAGAAGCGGTGGCAGTGCAGCGGGTTACGCGTGACGCCCGCGCCCACCATCGCCACCAGCGCCAGCCCCTGACGCAGACGAAGCTCGCCCGGCAGGCCAGCTTCATCCAGAATTTTCAGCGCGCTGTCCGCCACTTCAGCGGTATAGCAGAACTGCAGCAGCTGACGGTCATTGTGGACACCCACGGCGAGCGGACGCACCTGAGCACGTTTCAGGATCGTGTCGATATCTTTATGCGCCAGCCTGAAGTCCTGGCCCGCAGGCACCTGGAACTCAATCAGGCAGATGTCGTCGTGACTGGTGACAATACGCGCCCCGGTACCGGACGCCAGCACGCGCTCAATGCGCGTGGAGCCTTGATCCGGGGTGTAACTGCAGCGCAGCTGGAGGTCGATATCGCTGCCGGAAACCGGCTGCAGCGTGCGGGCGTGCAGCACCGGCGCGGCCAGACGCGCCAGTTCGCTGGCTTCATCGAGACGCAGCAGCGGCAGCAGGCAGGCATCTTTCACTTTACGCGGGTCCGCGCTGTAAACACCGGCCACGTCGCTCCAGATGGTGACGCGGGACACGCCCGCCAGGGCACCAATCTGCGTTGCCGAGTAGTCCGAACCGTTACGGCCCAGCAGCACGGTTTCGCCCGCGTTGCTCCGACTGATAAAGCCGGTGACGACAATACGTTTGCCCGGATGCTGCACCAGCAGCTGTTGCAGCAGCGGGTAGGACAACCCTTCATCCACTTGCGGCTGCGCGGCGCGTTCGGCGCGCAGAAAATCACGCGCGTCGAGCCAGGCCGCTTCTACGCCCAGGTGTTGCAGCACGGCGGCCATCAGGCGCGCAGACCACACTTCACCGTGGCCCACTACTTCGGCATACACCGCGTCGGTAATCCCGCTGTCCAGCAGGGCGGCCAGACGCTCAAGGTCATGCGTGAAGGCGCTAATTAGCCCGTCCGCCACGTCCGCAGGCAGCAGGCCGGCAATCAGCTCACTCTGGTAACGGCGTAAGGACTGTTGCACCTGATGCGCAGAAAGGCGATCGGTCTGGCTCAGTTTCAGCCAGCTAATCAACTGGTTGGTGGTGCTGCCCGCCGCCGAGACAACCATCATGTCACCCGGCTGTGAATATTCCGTCATGATCCCTGCGACACGCAGGTAACATTTCACATCAGCAAGACTACTACCACCAAACTTGTGCAGTTGACGACCCTTCGCCCCTGCCTGCGCTATCACACTCATGATTACCCCTTGGCTGCGATCCGGAAGGCATTTTCCAGATCGGCAATTAAATCTTCAGAATCTTCAATACCGGTTGAGATACGCAGCAGCGTCTCGGAAATCCCGGCGGCGGCACGTGCTTCGGGTGCCATACCTGCGTGCGTCATGGTCGCGGCGTGGGAGATCAAGCTTTCAACCCCACCTAAGGATTCCGCCAGCGTAAACAATGACAGCCCGCTCAGGAAGCGACGCAGCGTTTGCTCGTCACCGTCCAGTTCAAAACTTAACATCGCGCCAAACCCTTTCTGCTGACGCGCGGCAATCTCGTGCCCCTGGTTTTCCGGCAGCGACGGGTGATAGAGCTTCTTCACCAGCGGTTGGGTTTTCAGGAAATCGACAATCGCCTGGGCATTGCGCTGCGCCACGTCCATGCGCGGCGATAGCGTGCGGATGCCGCGCAACAGCAGATAGCTGTCGAAGGCACCTGCGGTGACGCCAATATTATTAGCCCACCATGCCAGTTCGGTGACAACGTCGGGATCTTTAGCAATCACCACGCCCGCCACAACATCAGAATGGCCGTTCAGATATTTAGTGCATGAATGCAATACCAGATCGGCACCCAGTGCGAGTGGGTTCTGAAGGGCCGGACTGAGGAACGTATTATCCACTACACTTATCGCTCCCGCATCCCTTGCGAGCTGACAAATTTTCGCAATATCGACAACGCGCAACAATGGATTACTTGGACTTTCCACCAGAACCAGCTTTGGTTTCTCTGCCAGAGCCTGTTTCAGCGCCTGTTCGTCGTTTTGATCGACAAACAGCACGCGATAGCAGCCGCGTTTCGCCAGGCTGTCAAACAGGCGATAGCTGCCGCCGTAGCAGTCGTGCGGCGCGACCAGAAGATCGCCCGGTTTCAGGAACACCGTGGTCACCAGATGAATGGCGGACATCCCCGTATTGGTTAATACTGCACCTGCGCCACCTTCCAGCTCGGCCAGCGCGCGCTGGGTCACGTCACGCGTAGGGTTGCCACGACGCGAATAATCATGCGCGCGGGGTTCATTAAATCCGGTGAAGTTATAGGTACTGGAAAGATGAATCGGCGGGACAACGCAGCCGTACTGCTCGTCATCATTTAATCCGCTACGCACTGCAATAGTGGCCTGTTTACGCGTCATGGTGAGGGCTTCCTGGCGAATGAGGTGAAAAGTCAGGCACCAGAGTAAACATTGAAAGTATGGACGTCAATACATCTGGACATCTAAACTTCTTTGCGTATAGATTGAGCAATGCGCAAATAGCCGTTAAAATTATATGCTTTAGTGCACGCTGCAGCGGCAATATCCGTGCCACGGTATCGTCTCTACGGTAAACTAGGCAAGATTGCGGTTCAAAACGGGTGGTTACAGGTTTTGCACCTTTAGATAAATGACTGAGAGGATTAAAGGTATCTCATGGCTGAATGGAGCGGCGAATATATCAGCCCATACGCTGAGCACGGTAAGAAGAGTGAGCAAGTAAAGAAAATTACGGTTTCCATTCCTCTGAAGGTGTTGAAGATCCTCACCGATGAACGTACGCGTCGTCAGGTGAACAACCTGCGCCACGCGACCAACAGCGAACTGCTGTGCGAAGCGTTTCTGCATGCGTTTACCGGTCAACCGTTGCCGAACGATGAAGATCTGCGCAAAGAGCGCAGTGATGAAATCCCGGAAGAGGCGAAGGTGATCATGCGTGAACTGGGTATTGACCCGGAGACGTGGGAATACTGAGAAACGGATACAAAAAAGGCACCTTGCGGTGCCTTTTTTTCGGGAAACTTATTTAGCGCCCGGGATGCTGAAACGCTTGTTGAAGCGGTCAACACGGCCACCGGTTGCAACGTCACGCTGCTTACCAGTGTAGAACGGGTGGCATTTGCCGCACACGTCCAGGTTCAGATCGTGACCCACGGTAGAGCGGATCTGGATAGAGTTACCGCAAGAACAGTTTGCAGTAATCATTTCGTATTTCGGGTGAATATCTTTTTTCATGGGAGAACCTCAGTTAAGGCCGCGTCGCTCTTCCAGCCCTAACGCCAGACACCACGCGATGTTGATTGTAAGTTCTTTGGCGTAAAGTACACCAAAGGCGGCGAATCATACAGAATTTGACCAACGTATGCAAACTGATCCGCACGCCGCTTTTACTAATGTGTATACTAACGCGCCACTTTTCAAGTCAGGAAGATTCGATGCCCGTCGCTCACGTTGCCCTGCCCGTTCCGCTTCCCCGTACCTTTGACTATCTGCTGCCCGACAGCATGAGCGCCAAAGCGGGCTGCCGCGTGACCGTGCCGTTTGGCAAACAACAGCGCGTGGGGATCGTTGTCTCCGTCAGCGATAAAAGCGAATTGCCGCTTAACGAACTGAAGTCGGTCGTTGAGGTGCTGGACAGCGAGCCGGTTTACTCCACCAGCACCTGGCGACTGCTGCTGTGGGCGGCGGATTATTACCATCACCCGATTGGCGACGTTCTGTTCCACGCCCTGCCTATCATGCTGCGCCAGGGCAAGAGCGCCAGCCATGCGCCAATGTGGTACTGGTTTGCTACCGAGCAGGGTCAGGCGGTGGACATCAACAGCCTGAAGCGATCGCAGAAACAGCAGCAGGCGCTGGCGGCGTTGCGTCAGGGAAAAATCTGGCGACATCAGGTCGACGAGCTTGAGGTCAGCGAAACAGCGCTACAGACCTTAAGAAAAAAAGGGCTAAGCGAACTGGCCAGCGAAGCACCCGCTCTTCACGACTGGCGGGAAAGTTTCTCCGTTTCAGGGGATCGCCTGCGTCTGAATACCGAACAGGCCACCGCCGTGGGCGCGATTCATAGCGCCTCCGATCATTTCTCTGCCTGGCTGCTGGCGGGGGTCACCGGTTCCGGCAAGACCGAAGTCTACCTGAGCGTGCTGGAAAACGTGCTCGCTCAGGGCAAACAGGCGCTGGTGATGGTGCCGGAAATTGGCCTGACGCCGCAAACCATCGCCCGATTCCGCGAACGCTTTAACGCGCCGGTTGAGGTGCTGCACTCCGGCCTGAACGACGGCGAACGCCTCAGCGCCTGGCTGAAAGCGAAAAATGGCGAAGCGGCGATTGTCATCGGCACCCGCTCGTCGCTGTTTACACCGTTTAAAAATCTCGGGGTTATCGTCATCGACGAAGAGCATGACAGCTCCTATAAACAGCAGGAAGGCTGGCGCTACCACGCCCGCGATCTGGCAGTTTATCGTGCCCATAGCGAACAAATTCCTATTATTCTCGGCTCCGCCACGCCAGCGCTCGAAACGCTGCACAACGTTCGCCAGCGTAAATACCACATGCTGCGCCTGACCCGTCGGGCGGGGAATGCCCGTCCGGCCATTCAGCACGTGCTGGATCTGAAAGGCCAGCAGGTTCAGGCGGGGCTAGCGCCCGCTCTTATCACCCGCATGCGCCAGCACCTGCAGGCGGGCAACCAGGTGATCCTGTTCCTTAACCGACGCGGTTTCGCGCCCGCGCTGCTGTGCCACGACTGCGGCTGGATTGCCGAGTGCCCGCGCTGCGACCATTACTACACCTTCCATCAGGCCCAGCGGCATTTGCGCTGCCACCACTGCGACAGCCAGCGCCCGGTGCCGCGCCAGTGCCCGTCGTGTGGTTCCACGCATATCGTGCCGGTGGGGCTGGGAACGGAACAGCTGGAACAGGCGCTTGGCCCTTTCTTCCCGGACGTGCCGATTTCGCGTATCGACCGGGACACCACCAGCCGCAAGGGCGCGCTGGAACAGCAGCTGGCGGAAGTGCATCGCGGTGGCGCACGCATCCTGATTGGCACCCAGATGCTGGCCAAAGGGCACCACTTCCCGGACGTGACGCTGGTCGCCCTGCTGGACGTAGACGGCGCGCTGTTCTCGGCAGATTTCCGCTCAGCCGAGCGCTTCGCCCAGCTTTATACCCAGGTGGCAGGGCGCGCCGGCCGCGCCGGTAAACAGGGTGAAGTGGTGTTGCAAACGCACCATCCTGAGCACCCGCTGCTGCAAACCCTGCTGCATAAAGGCTATGACGCCTTTGCCGAGCAGGCGCTGGCCGAGCGCCAAACCATGCAGCTGCCGCCGTGGACCAGCCACGTCATCATCCGCGCGGAAGACCATAACAACCAGCAGGCGCCGCTTTTCCTGCAGCAGCTGAGAAACCTCCTGCAGGCCAGCCCGCTGGTGGATAATCAGCTGTGGATTCTGGGCCCGGTACCGGCTCTCGCACCAAAGCGCGGCGGACGTTTCCGCTGGCAAATCTTACTTCAGCACCCTTCGCGGGTTCGCCTGCAGCATATCGTCAGCGGCACGCTGGCGCTCATCAACACGCTGCCGGAAGCGCGGAAAGTGAAGTGGGTACTGGACGTCGATCCCATAGAAGGCTGAAGACGGATCGAAAAATTTAACGCTCCTCACACTTTTTATGAAAATTCTGTAACCGATTCCATTAACTATCTGTAAAAATGGTGATGTCAGAAGTTCGGTGTTCAGGCGAGGAGAAGACGTTGAAGTCCAGGAAAGAGGTTGCACCGGCGACCATGAAAGACGTTGCCCAGAAAGCACAAGTCTCTACGGCAACGGTATCCCGCGCATTAATGAACCCGGATAAAGTCTCCCAGGCGACCCGTAACCGGGTGGAGCAGGCTGCGCTTGAAGTGGGATATTTTCCACAGGCGATGGGGCGTAACGTCAAACGCAACGAGTCGCGTACCATTCTGGTAATTGTGCCGGACATCTGCGACCCCTTCTTCAGCGAGATTATCCGCGGTATTGAAGTCACCGCGGCGGAACAGGGGTACCTGGTGCTCATTGGCGACTGCGCCCATCAGAACCAGCAGGAAAAGACCTTCATCGATCTCATTATCACCAAGCAGATCGACGGCATGCTGCTGCTTGGCTCTCGCCTGCCGTTTGATGCCAGCATCGAAGAGCAGCGCAATCTACCGCCGATGGTCATGGCCAACGAGTTTGCGCCGGAGCTTGAGCTGCCGACGGTCCATATCGATAACCTTACCGCCGCGTTCAACGCCGTAAACTATCTTCAGGAGCTGGGGCACAAGCGCATTGGCTGTATTGCCGGGCCGGAAGAGATGCCGCTGTGTCACTACCGTTTGCAGGGCTACGTTCAGGCGCTGCGCCGTACCGGCGTCACCGTCGATCCGCACTACATTGCGCGCGGTGATTTTACCTTCGCAGCCGGTGGACAGGCGCTGGAGAAACTTCTGGACCTGCCTGAGCCGCCAACCGCCGTATTTTGTCACAGCGACGTGATGGCGCTGGGCGCATTATCGTACGCCAAACGCCGCGGCCTGCGGATACCGAAAGATTTATCGATCATCGGTTTCGACAATATTTCGCTTTCAGAATTTTGCGATCCGCCGCTGTCAACGGTCGCTCAGCCACGCTATCAAATCGGCCGCGAAGCGATGCTGCTTCTGCTGGATCAGCTTCACGGTCAAACAGTTAGCAGCGGCTCGCGGCTGCTGGACTGCGAACTGATCGTTCGCGGCACTACCCAGGCATTGACTTAAAGTAAACGTCTTTCGGATACCCTTATCTGGTCAAAGCCCCGCCGCTTAAGTAACATGGCGGACTGACGAACGAATAAATACAGCGAAACGATAGTGGCACAACGAGATTATGTACGTCGCGGCCAGCCGGCACCTTCGCGACGCAAAAAGAGTAGCTCAAGGAAAAAGCAACGTAACCTGCCTGCTGTATCGCCAGCAATGGTCGCTATTGCTGCGGCTGTAGTCGTCGCCTTTATTGGTGGCCTGTACTTTATCACGCACCATAAAAAAGAAGAATCTGAGGCACTGCAGGCCAGTAAAGTTGCCGGAAATGGTCTTCCTCCGAAGCCTGAAGAGCGCTGGCGCTATATCAAAGAGCTGGAAAGCCGTCAGCCTGGAGTGCGTGCGCCAACCGAACCTTCTGCGGGTGGTGAAGTGCAGAATGCGAATCAGCTGACGGATGAACAGCGTCAGCTACTGGCCCAAATGCAGGCCGATATGCGCCAGCAGCCTACGCAGCTGAACGAAGTTCCCTGGAATGAGCAGACGCCAGCACAACGCCAGCAAACGCTGCAGCGACGTCAGGCGCAACAGCAGATCCAGCAGCAACAGCAACAGCAGCAGTGGGCACAAACCCAGCCGGTGCAGCAGCCGAAAGCACAGCCGCGGGTAACGGAGCAGCCATACCAGCAGCAGACGCGTACGGTGCAGTCTCAGCCTGTCCAGCAGCAGCCGAAAGCTCAGCCGCAGAAACAGGCGGCTCAGCCGTATCAGGATCTGCTCCAGACGCCAGCGCATACCACCGCGCAGCAGCCGAAAACCCAGCAGGCCGCGCCGGTGACCAAAGAGACCGAAGCACCTAAGCAGACGGCGGAGAAAAAAGACGAACGCCGCTGGATGGTGCAGTGCGGTTCATTCAAAGGTGCCGAGCAGGCGGAAACGGTGCGCGCGCAGCTGGCCTTTGAAGGGTTCGATTCGCGTATTACCACCAATAACGGCTGGAATCGCGTGGTGATTGGTCCGGTCAAAGGCAAAGAAAATGCCGATGGCACCATTTCGCGGTTGAAAATCGCTGGTCACACAAACTGCATTCGACTCGCCTCCGGGGGTTGAAACCCCCAAAATCCCCCCCATCTATCATTTAATTCAGCCCTGAGCACAGGCTCAGGGCTTCTGTTTCCCGATTCTGTAACCAGGGGGTCTGCTCGTGACAACAATAGTAAGTGTACGCCGTAACGGCCATGTGGTAATCGCCGGTGATGGCCAGGCCACGCTGGGTAATACCGTCATGAAAGGCAACGTGAAGAAAGTGCGCCGTCTCTACAACGACAAAGTGATCGCCGGTTTTGCAGGCGGCACGGCGGATGCCTTCACGCTGTTTGAACTGTTTGAACGCAAACTGGAAATGCACCAGGGTCATCTGGTGAAAGCTGCCGTTGAGCTGGCAAAAGACTGGCGTACCGACCGCATGCTGCGCAAGCTTGAAGCACTGCTCGCCGTGGCCGATGAAACCGCCTCGCTGATCATCACCGGTAACGGTGACGTGATTCAGCCGGAAAATGACCTGATTGCCATCGGCTCTGGCGGCCCTTATGCCCAGGCTGCAGCCCGCGCGCTGTTGGAAAACACCGACATGAACGCGCGTGATATCGCGGTGAAAGCGTTGGATATTGCAGGTGATATCTGCATCTATACCAACCACAACCACACCATCGAAGAATTGACCTCCAAAGCGTAAGGATCTCCCATGTCTGAAATGACCCCACGCGAAATTGTCAGCGAACTGAACAAACACATTATCGGCCAGGATAACGCCAAGCGTTCCGTGGCTATCGCTCTGCGTAACCGCTGGCGTCGTATGCAGCTTGACGAAGAGCTGCGCCACGAAGTAACGCCGAAAAACATTCTGATGATCGGCCCGACCGGCGTCGGTAAAACCGAAATCGCCCGTCGTCTGGCGAAGCTGGCTAACGCGCCGTTCATCAAAGTTGAAGCCACCAAGTTCACCGAAGTGGGCTATGTGGGTAAAGAAGTGGACTCCATCATTCGCGATCTGACCGACTCGGCGATCAAGATGGTGCGCGTCCAGGCGATCGAGAAAAACCGCTATCGCGCTGAAGAGATGGCCGAAGAGCGCATTCTCGACGTTCTAATCCCACCGGCAAAAAACAACTGGGGCCAGGCAGAACAGCAGGCGGAGCCGTCCGCTGCGCGCCAGGCATTTCGCAAGAAGCTCCGTGAAGGCCAGCTGGATGACAAAGAGATTGAGATCGATCTCGCTGCCGCGCCGATGGGTGTGGAAATCATGGCGCCTCCAGGCATGGAAGAGATGACCAGCCAGCTACAGTCGATGTTCCAGAACCTGGGCGGACAAAAGCAGAAAGCGCGTAAGCTGAAAATCAAAGACGCGATGAAGCTGCTGATTGAAGAAGAAGCGGCGAAGCTGGTTAACCCGGAAGAGCTGAAGCAGGACGCTATCGACGCGGTTGAGCAGCACGGCATCGTGTTTATCGACGAAATCGACAAAATTTGTAAGCGCGGCGGCAACAGCTCCGGCCCGGATGTTTCCCGTGAAGGCGTTCAGCGCGACCTGCTGCCGCTGGTTGAAGGCTGCACCGTCTCCACCAAGCACGGCATGGTGAAAACGGACCACATCCTGTTTATCGCTTCAGGGGCGTTCCAGGTTGCCAGCCCGTCGGATCTGATCCCCGAACTGCAGGGGCGTCTGCCCATCCGCGTTGAGCTGCAGGCGCTGACCACCGAAGATTTCGAACGTATCCTGACCGAACCAAACGCCTCTGCTACCGTACAGTACAAAGCGCTGATGGCGACCGAAGGCGTGAACCTCGAGTTCACCGAAGACGGTATTAAACGTATCGCTCAGGCCGCATGGCAGGTGAACGAAACCACCGAGAACATCGGTGCGCGTCGTCTGCACACCGTGCTGGAACGCCTGGTGGAAGATATCTCTTATGATGCGAGTGACCTGAACGGTCAAACCATTACCATTGACGCAGAATATGTGAGTAAACATCTGGATGCGTTAGTGGCAGATGAAGATCTGAGCCGTTTTATCCTATAATCGCGGTTACTGGATTCTCATCACGTTTAATGGGGGCTAATGCCCCCATTTTTATTGGCTATATACCTATGACTGACATCAGCCGTACTCAGGCGTGGCTCGAAAGTCTGCGCCCTAAAACACTTCCTCTGGCCTTTGCCGCGATTATCGTCGGCACCGCCCTTGCCTGGTGGCAGGGTTATTTTGATCCGCTGGTCGCCGCGCTGGCTTTGATTACCGCTGGCCTGCTGCAAATCCTCTCCAATCTCGCCAACGACTACGGCGACGCGGTAAAAGGCAGCGACAAGCCGGACCGCATAGGGCCACTGCGCGGAATGCAGAAAGGGGTGATTACCCAGGCGCAGATGAAACGCGCGCTGATTATCACCGTAGTGCTGATCTGTCTATCCGGCCTGGCGCTGGTGACCGTGGCGTCTAAGACCCCGAGCGATTTTATTGGCTTCCTGGTGCTGGGTTTATTGGCCATTATCGCGGCCATCACCTACACCGTCGGCACGCGTCCTTACGGTTATATTGGGCTCGGGGATATCTCCGTACTGGTGTTCTTCGGCTGGCTGAGCGTGATGGGAAGCTGGTACCTGCAGGCGCATACGGTGATTCCTGCCCTGTTCCTCCCTGCGACCGCCTGCGGTCTGCTGGCGACGGCGGTGCTCAACATCAACAACCTGCGCGACATCGACAGCGATCGCGAGAACGGCAAAAACACCCTGGCGGTTCGTCTTGGGCCGGTGAATGCGCGCCGCTATCATGCCAGCCTGCTCATTGGTGCGCTGGTTTGCCTGGCGCTGTTTAACCTGATTTCCTTACAGAGCTTGTGGGGCTGGCTGTTTGTGCTTGCCGCGCCGCTGCTGATTAAGCAGGCCCGCTTTGTGATGCGTGAACTCAGCCCTTCCGCCATGCCGCCAATGCTGGAACGTACGGTAAAAGGCGCGTTGCTGACTAACCTGTTGTTCGTCATCGGGATTGTTTTAAGCCAGACGCTGCGTTAGCTGACAAATATCAATTAACAATTGATGATTTTGCCAACAACGCATTTCGCGCGATATACTGAACACATTCGCAGCAACTGAGCGTTAAACCTATGAAATACGATACCTCCGAGCTTTGTGACATCTACCAGGAAGATGTCAACGTCGTTGAACCGCTGTTCTCCAACTTTGGTGGGAGGTCGTCGTTTGGCGGTCAAATCGTCACGGTGAAATGTTTCGAGGACAACGGGTTGCTGTACGATCTGCTCGAACAGAATGGCCGCGGCCGTGTTCTTGTGGTCGACGGCGGTGGTTCCGTGCGCCGTGCATTAATTGATGCTGAACTGGCAGGCATTGCCGTCCAGAATGAGTGGGAAGGCATTGTGGTGTACGGTTCCGTGCGTCAGGTCGACGATCTTGAAGACCTGGATATCGGGATTCAGGCCATCGCGGCCATACCGGTAGGAGCGACAGGTGACGGCATTGGCGAAAGCGACGTGCGCGTTAACTTCGGCGGCGTGACCTTCTTCTCCGGGGATCATCTCTACGCCGATAATACCGGCATTATCCTTTCCGAAGATCCGCTGGATATTGAATAGTTAAAGAGTCAGCGAGAACCATAAAAAAACCGCCAACAGCAATGTGGCGGTTTTTTTTGTCCCTCGGGATTCGCGGTCCGTTGGGGAGTCTTACAGACTAACACCAAGGAACTTCATCATACTCTCGTCTACACCTTGGGCAACCCCTCAGAACCTTTATAAAATCCTAATTGCCCATGAAAACCTTAACGCCACGGTTGATGCTCTTTATGATACAGCGTCCCTTTCCTCCATCTCGCAAATGGGCATCGGTCCAGGGAAAGGTGTATTCACTACCGTAAAGCAGGCTAACACCAGGGCTTGTGTCCACCGACTTATCACCGGTGGTGAACGGTGGAGCGGTTAGCTGCAGGGACCGCATAATGAAACGCTATTTATGTATCGCGTTCATTGTCGCCAGCGTACTCGTGGTAAAGAGTGATGAACCCAATGTGTTCGTTGCTTATGCTATGACAGCGCAGGACAAGTAGCGTTAAGGCCGCCTTTGGCGGCCTTTTTTATTACTGGCATAAAAAAAGCCGGGTGGCGGCTTCGCCTTACCCGGCCTACTGAGTTCATCCCAATGGGAATTAAACCTCTTCCATACGTCCAAGCAGCGCCTGCAGGCGATCCTGCCAGCCGTTCTGCTGTTCGCGCAGCTGGTTGTTTTCGCGCTCCAGTTCTTCGCGGCCGTGCTGAGCGTTCTGAACTTCCTGCGCCAGGCTGTTGTTTTTCTCTTTCAGCTCTTCAATTTCCATCTGCAGCAGGGTGATGGTGTCAATCGCCTGCTGTACTTTCGATTCCAGTTTCTCAAACACTTCTAAAGACATGATGCTACCTCTCCTGAATTGCAAGGCGACGCTTTAACATAAACGCGCACGACATATACCGTCGATTGTATGGAGCGCGGGGCTCTGTGTCCAGCGACACACCGCGCAGATCGCGGTTTGCAACACTTTTAGGTCTGGTCCTGGTGTGTTCGCGTCATATACCCCTAAATTGTTAACTGATTCGTTAATGAAATGATTCAGCTCACATTCCTGTACCGATCCTGTACTGCTGCAAAAATGTGCTTTATGGCGCGAAAACGCTCATTTTATTGACGCAGACCACACATTTTGATTTCGATATTTCTCGTTTTTGCTCGTTAACGATAAATTAACACTATGTCTACAGGGCATCGTGGCTGTCACGGGCGGCCATGCTAACAATAAACATCAATTTCTTCAGGATTCCGATTATGAGTCAGACATCAACCTTAAAAGGCCAGTGCATTGCCGAGTTCCTTGGTACCGGGTTGTTGATATTCTTCGGAGTGGGCTGTGTCGCTGCACTGAAAGTGGCGGGTGCCAGTTTTGGTCAGTGGGAAATCAGTATCATCTGGGGTCTGGGCGTGGCGATGGCCATCTACCTGACCGCAGGGGTTTCTGGTGCACATCTTAACCCGGCGGTGACAATCGCGCTTTGGCTGTTCGCGTGCTTTGACGGACGCAAAGTTGTTCCTTTTATTCTTTCTCAGTTTGCCGGCGCGTTTTGCGCAGCGGCGTTAGTTTACGGGCTTTATTACAATCTTTTCATCGACTTCGAACAGACGCATCATATGGTACGCGGCAGCGTCGAGAGTCTGGATCTGGCAGGCATCTTCTCAACCTATCCAAACCCACATATCAATTTTGTGCAGGCGTTCGCAGTTGAAATGGTGATTACCGCTATTCTGATGGGCGTTATCCTGGCGCTGACCGACGACGGAAACGGCATTCCGCGTGGCCCGCTGGCACCCCTGCTGATTGGTTTGCTGATTGCGGTGATTGGCGCATCCATGGGCCCGCTGACCGGCTTCGCGATGAACCCGGCACGTGATATCGGGCCAAAAGCGTTCGCCTTTATCGCAGGCTGGGGCGACGTCGCCTTCACCGGTGGCAAAGACATTCCTTACTTCCTGGTACCGCTGTTTGCGCCGGTTGTCGGGGCTGCGCTGGGTGCGTTTAGCTACCGCAAATTAATTGGTCGCCACTTACCGTGCGACACCTGTGTGGAAGAGGAGAAGGAAACGACTTCTACCGCACAACAAAAAGCTTCGCTGTAATCTGACTACGGGACACATACCATGACCGAAAAAAAATATATCGTTGCGCTCGACCAGGGCACTACCAGCTCCCGCGCTGTCGTAATGGATCATGACGCGAACATCGTCAGCGTGTCACAGCGCGAATTTGAGCAAATTTATCCTCGTCCAGGCTGGGTAGAACATGACCCGATGGAGATTTGGGCGTCCCAGAGCTCCACGCTGGTCGAAGTGCTGGCGAAAGCCGATATCAGTTCCGACGAGATTGCCGCGATTGGTATCACCAACCAGCGTGAAACTACCGTGGTCTGGGAACGCGAGACCGGTAAACCCATTTACAACGCTATCGTCTGGCAGTGCCGCCGTACATCCGAGATCTGCGAACAGCTGAAGCGCGACGGTATGGAAGAGTACGTGCGCAGCGCCACCGGTCTGGTGGTTGACCCATATTTCTCCGGCACCAAAGTGAAATGGATCCTCGACCACGTGGAAGGTTCACGCGAGCGTGCTAAACGCGGCGAGCTGCTGTTCGGTACCGTCGATACCTGGCTTATCTGGAAAATGACCCAGGGACGCGTTCACGTCACCGACTACACCAACGCCTCACGTACCATGCTGTTCAACATCAACACCCTGGAGTGGGATGACAAGATGCTGGACGCGCTGGACATTCCGCGCGCGATGCTGCCTGAAGTGCGTAAGTCTTCAGAAGTGTACGGCCAGACCAACATCGGCGGTAAAGGCGGCACCCGTATTCCTATCGCCGGTATCGCCGGTGACCAGCAGGCGGCGCTGTTCGGCCAGCTGTGCGTCAAGGAAGGGATGGCGAAGAACACCTACGGCACCGGCTGCTTTATGCTGATGAACACCGGCGAGAAGGCGGTGAAATCAGAAAACGGCCTGCTGACCACCATCGCCTGCGGCCCGCGCGGCGAAGTGAACTATGCGCTGGAAGGTGCGGTGTTCATGGCGGGTGCATCCATTCAGTGGCTGCGCGACGAGATGAAGCTGATCAGCGATGCGTTCGACTCCGAGTACTTCGCGACCAAAGTGAAAGACACCAACGGCGTGTACGTGGTGCCTGCGTTCACCGGTCTGGGCGCACCGTACTGGGACCCGTATGCCCGCGGCGCGATTTTCGGCCTGACGCGCGGTGTGAACTCTAACCACATTATTCGCGCTACTCTAGAATCCATCGCCTACCAGACTCGCGACGTGCTGGAAGCGATGCAGGCTGACTCCGGTATTCGTCTGCACGCCCTGCGCGTGGACGGCGGTGCGGTAGCGAATAACTTCCTGATGCAGTTCCAGTCCGACATTCTCGGCACCCGCGTTGAGCGCCCTGAAGTCCGTGAAGTGACGGCGCTGGGCGCGGCGTACCTTGCCGGTCTGGCTGTAGGCTTCTGGCAGAACCTGGACGAGCTGCAGGAAAAAGCGGTTATCGAACGCGAATTCCGCCCTGGCATCGAAACCACCGAGCGTAACTTCCGCTACAGCGGCTGGAAAAAAGCGGTAAAACGCGCCCTGGCGTGGGAAGAGCACGACGAGTAATCCTATATATCCTCTCCCCTGGGGAGAGGGTTAGGGTGAGGGGCTCTGACCGCACCGGACCCCTCACCCCTCTCCACTCTGTGATAAACTTCGTGCAATTCCTTTTGATTGCACGAGTACCTCATGAAACGTGAACTTGCTATCGAGTTTTCCCGCGTCACCGAAGCGGCCGCCCTCGCAGGCTATAAATGGCTGGGTCGTGGCGACAAAAATACCGCAGACGGCGCAGCCGTCCATGCCATGCGCATTGTGCTTAACCAGGTCAACATTGACGGCACCATCGTGATCGGCGAAGGCGAGATCGACGAAGCGCCGATGCTCTATATCGGTGAAAAAGTTGGTACCGGCAAAGGCGATGCCGTGGATATCGCCGTCGACCCGATCGAAGGCACCCGCATGACGGCGATGGGTCAGGCCAATGCGTTAGCGGTGCTGGCCGTGGGCGATAAAGGCTGCTTCCTCAACGCGCCGGATATGTACATGGAAAAGCTGATTGTCGGTCCAGGCGCGAAAGGCGCAATCGACCTTAGCCTGCCGCTGGAAGAGAACCTGCATAACATCGCCAAAGCCCTGGGCAAACCCCTTAGCGAACTCACCGTGACTATTCTGGCGAAACCGCGCCACGACGCCATCATCGCGCAGATGCAAAAGCTCGGCGTGCGCGTGTTCGCTATTCCTGACGGTGACGTTGCCGCCTCGATCCTGACCTGCATGCCGGACAGCGAAGTGGACGTGCTGTACGGCATCGGAGGCGCGCCGGAAGGTGTGGTCTCCGCGGCAGTCATCCGCGCGCTGGATGGCGATATGCAGGCCCGTCTGCTGCCCCGCCATGAGGTGAAAGGCGACAGCGAAGAGAACCGCCGCATTGGGGAAAACGAGCTGGCACGCTGCGAAGCAATGGGCATCGAGGCGAATAAAGTGCTGGCTCTGGATGAGATGGCGCGTAGCGATAACGTTGTCTTCTCGGCGACCGGCATCACCAAAGGCGATCTGCTGGACGGTATCACCCGCAAGGGCAATATGGCCACCACCGAAACGCTGCTGATCCGCGGTAAATCACGCACCATTCGCCGCATTCAGTCTATCCACTATCTCGATCGCAAAGACCCGGACGTGCAGACGCACATTCTGTAAAACCGTTTGATCGATTGAGCTTTCCGGCCCTAACGGGCTGGAAATTTCGCCGCTAAGTACGGAAGATAGAACAGAGAAACAGCACAGGAGAAGATCATGGCGGACTGGGTAACAGGTAAAGTCACAAAGGTACAGTTCTGGACCGATGCGCTATTTAGTCTCACCCTGCATGCTCCCGTTCACCCGTTTAAAGCCGGGCAATTTGCGAAGCTGGGGCTGGATGTCGACGGCGAGCGCGTGCAGCGCGCCTATTCTTACGTAAACGCACCTGATAACCCGGACCTCGAGTTCTATCTGGTCACCGTTCCTGACGGTAAGCTCAGCCCGCGCCTTGCCGCCCTTAAGCCCGGCGACGACGTGCAGATTGTGAGTGAAGCGGCAGGCTTCTTTGTGCTCGAAGAGATCCCTGACTGTGACACGCTCTGGATGCTGGCAACCGGTACGGCCATCGGCCCTTATCTCTCTATTTTGCAGTACGGCAAAGACCTGGAGCGTTTTAAAAACATCGTGCTGGTTCACGCCGCGCGCTACGCTGCAGACCTGAGCTATTTGCCTCAAATGCAGGCGCTGGAGCAGCAGTACGGCGGAAAGTTAAAGATTCAGACGGTTGTCAGTCGTGAAACCGTAGCAGGAACGCTTACCGGTCGCGTGCCCGCGTTAATTGAGAGTGGAGCCCTGGAAGACGCGGTGGGTTTGCCGCTGAACGCTGAAACCAGCCACGTCATGCTGTGCGGCAACCCGCAGATGGTGCGGGACACGCAGCAGCTTCTGAAGGATACCCGGCAGATGACTAAACATCTTCGCCGCCGGCCGGGCCATATGACCGCCGAACACTACTGGTGATCAGCGGTATTTCACCTCAACGGTATCTTTACCGTATTTGTTTTCGCTCTGGGTGCCAATAAACGCGCCCAGATCGACAACCATCATCACGAAGATGACCGACGGCAGCAGCCTGCCCACGACCCATGGCAGGATGGATGGAAGCATCGCCCAGTTCCCCGCCACCAGCATCCAAGCCAGAATAATCAGAAATGCCCATGCGCCGGAACGTCCGCGATCGTGCAGGCGCTTTACGACAACCGCCGCCGTTGGCCATAGCAGACAGACCAGCGCGAAGGCCGCCGTTTGCGTGCTCAGCCAGGCGTTGTAAGCAACGAAAAACAGAAGCAGCATGGCGACAACCCACGTCACCATCCAGATCCAGAAATCACGGCGTCCAATACGCCCTTTGAACGAAAACAGCCACTGCTGTATGGTCATGTAAGGTTCCTTATTATCGTATAGCGCGCATTTTACCCTGGAGTTGTGACCTTTTGACAAGCCGACCAGATATCGTTTTAATCATGAACACTTACGGCCAGGGGCAATGTTGATGAAAAGTTCGGCACGTTCTCTCTTCCTGTGTTTAGCGCTCCTCGGCGTGGGCTATCCCCTGCACGCCGCCGAAACCACTGCCCCGACCACAGCACCGTATCTGCTGGCGGGCGCCCCGTCGTTCGATCAGTCCATCAGCCAGTTTCGTGAAACCTTCAATCAGACCAACCCCACGCTCCCGCTGGATGAGTTTCGCGCCATTGATGGCTCACGCGATACCCCCACGCTGACCCGTGCGGCAAGCAAGATTAACGAGAATTTGTATGCCTCTACGGCGCTGGAGCGCGGTACGTTGAAAATCAAAAGTATGCAAATTACCTGGCTGCCGATACAGGGGCCAGAGCAAAAAGCCGCTAAGGCGAAAGCGCTGGAGTACATGAGCGCGGTATTGCAGGCCTTTACCCCTGCGCTGACGAAAAAGCAAAGTCAGCAAAAGCTGCAAAAACTCCTTACCGCCGGGAAAAACAAGCGTTACTACGCCGATACCGAAGGCGCGATCCGCTATGTTGTGGCGGACAACGGCGAAAAAGGACTGACCTTCGCTGTTGAACCGATTAAGCTGGCACTATCTGACACCCTCGGCGGGGCGAATTAATGACAAAAAGCAAAGCCTTTCGAGGGAAAATCTCTATACTGATTCACAGACCATGCTGCCCGACAGGGCGGCCATATTCCTTAATTCGCTTATTTAGCGTGGAGAATTGAAATGCGACATCCTTTAGTGATGGGTAACTGGAAACTGAACGGCAGCCGCCACATGGTAAACGAACTGGTTGCGAACCTGCGTAAAGAGCTGGCTGGCGTGACCGGCTGCGCGGTTGCTATCGCTCCGCCGGATATGTACCTGGATCTGGCTAAACGTGCCGCTGACGGCAGCCACATCATTCTTGGCGCGCAGAACGTAGACGTTAACCTGTCTGGGGCATTCACCGGTGAAACTTCCGCTGAAATGCTGAAAGATATCGGCGCGAAATACATCATCATCGGCCACTCCGAGCGTCGCACCTATCACAAAGAATCCGATGAGTTCATCGCGAAGAAATTCGCCGTGCTGAAAGAGCAGGGTCTGATCCCGGTTCTGTGCATCGGTGAAACCGAAGCGGAAAACGAAGCGGGCAAAACCGAAGAAGTGTGCGCACGTCAGATCGACGCAGTGCTGAAAACCCAGGGCGCGGCAGCGTTCGAAGGCGCGGTTATCGCATACGAGCCAGTATGGGCGATCGGTACCGGCAAATCTGCAACCCCTGCGCAGGCTCAGGCGGTTCACAAATTCATCCGCGATCACATTGCTAAAGCCGACGCCAAAGTCGCTGAGCAAGTGATTATCCAGTACGGCGGTTCCGTTAACGCTTCCAACGCTGCTGAGCTGTTCACCCAGCCAGACATCGATGGCGCGCTGGTTGGCGGTGCATCCCTGAAAGCTGACGCATTCGCGGTTATCGTTAAAGCAGCAGAAGCGGCTAAACAGGCGTAATTGCCTTTGTGGCGGGTGGCGCTTGCGCTTACCCGCCCTACAAAAACCCTACAGCTTACCTAACACGCTAAACCATAGATAATCCAGCGGCAGCAGCACCAGATACGTCGCAATAGCCAGCGCCAGACAAAGCACCATCCCCGCCCTTGCAGGCACCTTTCCGAGCCCCATTGCCACCACAATCGGCGACGCCTGATACGGCAGCAGCGGCGTGGAATAGCCCAGCACCTGAATCATGATCACCGACAGCAGCGGGAAACCGGTCGCGTCCGAGAAGCTCTGCGCCAGCGTGGTGTAAAGCGCCGGCACGCCGTTGGCGGTCATAATGAAGTTGAGCGCTGTGGTAATACCGGTCAGCGCCAGGAAACTGGTGAACGGTCTGTCTGCATCCAGCGGCATAATGCGAAGCAGTACCTCGCCCACAGCCGTTCCAATTCCGGTTTGCGTCACCACGATTGCCAGACCGAGAATACCCGCGACGTAAATGCAGGTACGCATGTTCACGCCCGCTGAAAATTCGTCCCCGGTTATAAAGCCAACGCGCGGCAACATGACGATGATCGACGCCGCCAGCCCCGTCCAAGCGGGCCCCACGCCGTGCCAGCTCTCCGTGACCCACATCCCCAGCACCACCGCCAGCAGCCAGGCGAGACGCTTTTCATCCCGCCCCATCGGCTCAGACGGCGCCTGTTCCTTCGGCGGTTTCGGGCTACCGGGAAATAGCCAGCAGATCAGGCCGATCAGGATCAGGCCTTTGAGAATGCCCAGCACCGGCGTATGCAGCAGCAGATACGGGACATAGTTCAGATGGATGCCGTACGAGCCTTCAGCCGCACCGCTCATTACCAGATTAGGGACGTTAGCAGGCAGGATCGTCGCCGAAAGCTGGAAAGTCCCGAACCCCACCGCCAACGCCAGTCCGAACCAGGCGCGGGAGCCGTCGGCGATACCGGCGCGTTTTGCCATCGCCGCGACAATCGGCATCAGCAGCGCAATACGTCCCATGTTCGACGGCATCACAAATGCCAGCGCATAGCTCAGCAGCACCACGCTCGCCACCATCAACACCCAGGAGTCGGTAAGCTTTGATGACAGCGCCCGGGCGGCCCTGTCCGCCAGTCCGGTTTTACGGATCGCCACGCCAAGCACAAAGCCGCTGAATACCAGCCAGAAAGCAGACGAGGCAAAACCGCCGAAGATGACCTCCGGCGGGGCGATTCTGGCGGTCATCGCCGCCGTGAAGAACAGCAGCGCGGTGATAAATTCCGGCAATAGCGACGTCGCCCACAGCACGATGGTGACGCCAACGATCAGTGAGGGCAGCAGCAGAGGATACGTTAACCAGAGCGACATACCTGTCTCCTGTAGAATTTTTCAGCAAGTCTACGGTGACAGGCAGCCCGAGTAAACGCGATTTATGGTGGGGTTACTTCAGGATAGTGCATTGATGATCCTGCAGTTCCTCCGCAGAGGCGCGGTTAAGCGTGAGCAGGTTACGCTCGGTCGCCAGCAACACAAACGAACCATCCGACTGCTGCGCCAACGCCAGCGCGAAACGCCCCATATGATCGCGCGCTTCCGGCAGTTCTTCCGCGAGCATCATGAACGGGCTGCGCTGGGCCAGTTCATTCTCCGTCACGCGGCGAGCAAGATACTCATGTCCCTCCAGCCCCCCAGGAAGAGGCAGCCACTGGGTGCTGATTTCTCCCTGCGCCGCGTTGAGCTTCTCGCGCACGTCCGGGCGCAGGCAGGAGATATGAATATGAAAATGGTTCTGCGTGCGCCCTGTCGGAGAGTTAATCGTCAGCGAAATGGCGCTATCAGGCACCTCGGATCCACGCTTCAGGGTCATAAAGCGGCGCGACTGCCACGCCAGCCAGAAAAAGTTCGGCGTATGAGCTTCAGTCAACAGCGGGCTCTCGGTACCGTTGATGCGATATGTCGGCATCAGCAGGTATTGCAGCGGCCCGTTGCGATCTTTAAATACCACATAGCCTGCATCCGTTTTCACCTGCGCACAGGGTGCCGGGTTACGGTTCTGGATCTGATTCGGGACGCACTGGTCGAGAACGATATGGCGCAACGCATTCGGATTACCTGCCTTCATCCAGTACACGCCGCCAGCGGCAAGGGCGATGACAATGAGGAGCAATAAGATAATTTTTTTCACAACGCGTTCCCTGTTTTCAATAGAGGCAAAAGAGTAACGCAAAATGATGACCAAATAAAAAACCCGGCGGATTTCTCACGCCGGGTCACCGTGTCACAGGCTAATGGTTAGCGCTGGCTAATCTGGTCGAAGGTACCGCCATTGGAGAAGTGCTCTTTCTGCGCTTTCGTCCAGCCGCCGAACTCGTCATCAATGGTGAAGAGTTTCAGCTTAGGGAATACGCTTTCGTATTTCTTCGCAACGGCCGGATCGCGTGGACGATAGAAGTTTTTCGCCGCAATTTCCTGACCTTCTGGCGAGTACAGATACTTCAGATAAGCTTCCGCCACCGCTTTGGTCCCTTTCTTATCAACGACCTTATCGACCACGGAAACGGTCGGCTCGGCGAGGATTGATTCACTCGGGGTCACGATCTCGAATTTGTCTTTACCCAGTTCGTTGGTCGCCAGCAGGGCTTCATTTTCCCAGGCAATCAGCACGTCACCAATCCCGCGCTCGACGAAGGTGTTAGTGGCGCCACGCGCGCCGGAGTCCAGCACCTCGACGTTTTTATACAGCGCTTTCACGAATTCCTGCGCTTTGGCCTGGTCGCCATTGTTGTGATGCAGCGCATAACCCCAGGCGCCCAGGTAGTTCCAGCGAGCGCCGCCAGAGCTTTTCGGGTTTGGGGTAATCACAGAAACGCCAGGTTTGATCAGGTCATTCCAGTCATGGATCTGTTTCGGATTGCCTTTACGTACCAGGAAAACAATGGTGGAAGTGTAAGGCGCGGAGTTATCCGGCAGGCGTTTGATCCAGTTTTTGTCGATACGGCCGCGTTCGGCGATCGCGTCGACGTCGTAGGCCAGCGCCAGGGTCACCACGTCGGCTTCAATACCGTTAATCACAGACGTCGCCTGCTTGCCGGAACCACCGTGAGACTGGCGAACCACCACGTTATCGCCGGTTTCCTGCTTCCAGTGTGCGGCAAACGCTTTGTTGTATTGCTCGTACAGTTCACGCGTCGGGTCGTATGACACGTTCAGTAACTGGATATCCTTAGCCAGAACGCTGGTCGATGCCAGCAATAATGTTAAACCCACGCCCCATTTATTCATCGCCCAGCTCTCTTGTGTAGTGTTTTGATGAATGCAGCGTGCCAGAAAGCGATTCGAGGATTAAAGAATAAAAAAAGATTGGCTATAACGTAGTGGAATAAAAGCCCTCTCCGCAACGGAGAGGGCTTGAGGGATCAGTACAGTTTTTTCGCGCAGTCCAGCCAGTCACCTTTGAACGGACGCTTCATGTTTTCAATCGCGTCGATGATGTCATGGTGAACCAGTTTTTCGTTCTGAATACCGACGCAGCGGCCGCCGTGACCCTGCAGCAGCAGATCGATAGCGTACGCGCCCATGCGGGAAGCCAGAATACGGTCGTAAGGGCCAGGGGAACCACCACGCTGGATGTGACCCAGTACGGTCGCGCGGGTTTCGCGCTTGGTTTCGGCTTCGATGTACTTCGCCAGCTCGTCAACGTCACAGATATGCTCGGTGATAGCCACGATCGCGTGTTTTTTACCTTTCGCGATGCCCGCTTTGATCTCAGCTACCAGATCTTCACGACTAAATTCGACTTCTGGCACGACGATAAATTCGCAACCGCCCGCAATGGCTGCCGCCAGCGTCAGATCGCCACAGTAACGGCCCATCACTTCAACGATAGAGATACGCTGGTGAGAAGACGAGGTATCACGCAGACGGTCAATCGCTTCAACAACGGTACCCAGTGCAGTAAAGAAGCCGATAGTGTAGTCAGTACCTTTGATGTCGTTGTCGATGGTGCCCGGCAAACCGATGCACGGGAAGCCCATTTCGGTCAGACGTTTTGCACCCATATAGGAGCCGTCACCACCAATAACCACCAGGGCATCCAGGCCGCGTTTCTTCATGTTTTCGATAGCCACTTCGCGCACGTGTTCATCACGGAATTCCGGGAAGCGCGCAGAACCGAGGAAAGTACCGCCACGGTTGATCATGTCAGACACGCTATAACGGTCGAGCTGAACCATACGATCTTCATACAGGCCCAGATAACCGTCATAAACGCCAAAAACTTCCAGGCCTTCCGTCAGCGCTGCACGGACAACACCACGAATTGCCGCGTTCATGCCCGGCGCATCACCGCCGCTTGTCAACACACCGATTTTCTTAATCATGACTACCTCTGAACTTAGGAATGCAAAATTGAAATCTGTTGCCGGAAGAAACTTATCGACCAACGAATACTGCAGATAGTATATCAATCCCTTCCAGCTGAATTGATTCAGGTCAGACCAAATGGCGGTAATTTATACACAAAATGCTGGCCTGGCTCACTTTTTTACAACGAATTACGAAAGCCCAACGTGACCGGGTACAACCGAGCAGGGATCCTGGTGAATGATGACGTCTGAACCAGGAAAACGCTGCAAAATCGCCTGCTCGACCTGGTCAGCAATAACGTGAGCCTGTACCAGTGGCAGGTTGTCTTCCATTTCAATATGAATCTGAATAAAGCGGGTCGGCCCTGACTGCCGCGTTCGAAGATCGTGTGCACCTCTGACGCCGGGCCAGGCGGTCACGATAGAAAAAATTTCATTACGTTCTGAGTCCGGGAGGGCGCGGTCAAGCAGTGATTGCACCGCTTCATACCCCATCCGCAGGGCGCTATATAAAATATAGATACCAATTCCTAACGCAAACAATGCATCTGCCCGATGCCAGCCATACCAGGCCAGACCGAGCGCAATAAGAATAGCCCCATTCATCATAACATCAGATTGATAATGAAGCATATCTGCCCGTACAGCCTGGCTTTGCGTTTTGCGCACGACCCAGCGCTGGAACGTTACCAGAACAAGTGTGCAAATAAGCGCAACGACCGTCACAACGACGCCCACGCCGGGATCGTTCATCGGGGTCGGCGAAACGAGATGCTGAATGCCGGTTAAAAACAGGAACAGCGCAGAGCCGGAAATAAACATACTTTGCGCCAGCGCGGCCAGCGACTCCGCCTTGCCGTGCCCAAATGTATGTTCTTCATCCGCAGGCTGCAGCGAGTAACGCACCACCAGCAGGTTAGTCAACGAGGCGGCAATATCCATCAGCGAGTCCACCAGCGCCGCCAGAATACTGACCGAGCCGGTATACCACCAGGCAAAGATTTTAATCAGTAACAGGCTGGAGGCCACGACGGTCGCCGCAATGGCGGCCCGGCTTACCAGTCTTCCATAGGATTGATTCATAAACGCTCCTGTCATGTCATGCCGCTATTATAACGGAAGCATGGGGAGCCTAAGGATGAATAAACGGTTAACAGGGCAAATGCGGGACAAAAAAAACCCCCACATCATGTGGGGGAAGACAGGGATGGTGTCTATGGCAAGGAAAACAGGGTTTACTGGTTACTACGGGTACTGCTATTGCTACTGAAAAACGTCGTTTCTGAGCTTCGCTGCATCCGTGCAACCTCTCGCAGCTGGTCCATTCGCTGCTGATGTCTGTCATTCAAAACCGCTTGCTGCTCGGGCGTTAGCAGATTGAACATCTGGTTGCGAACCTTCGCCATCTCTACCTGGCGGGCAACCTGTTCCTGTGCCATTTTTTCGGCCTGAGCGCGCACAGCGCTTTCGTCAAAATTTTCTGCGGTGACAAGGCGATGCATTGTCTCCATTTCGCTAACATTAACAGGGGGCTGGTCATGTCGTGCCCTCTGCATCAGATCTCGCATCTGTTGACGCTGATGTTCGGTTAAACTTATGCCGTCAAACATATGGCTTTGGCTGCTGTTCTGCGTTGCGCCCTCTTCTAAGGGACCGTTATCGCTGATGATAGCTACGGCAGCCTGGCTAAACGCACTGAACGCCAGCGTTGAGGCCATGACGGCAGCGGTAACTTTGCGCATCACTTGCTCCCAAAATCTTTCGTGTCGCGATTCAACGAGAGACAGTCTACGATTCAGGCTGCAAACATGCGTCAGGGGGTGTAAAACAACGTAAAGTCATGGATTAGACAGCCTTGATGTCGTAATTTCTGCCTCGGAGGTATTTAAACAATGAATAAAATCCTGTTAGTTGATGATGACCGAGAGCTCACATCCCTTTTAAAGGAGTTGCTCGACATGGAAGGTTTCAACGTCCTGGTTGCCCATGATGGCGAGCAGGCGCTGAGTCTCCTTGACGACAGCATCGATTTACTTTTGCTCGACGTGATGATGCCGAAGAAAAACGGCATTGATACGTTGAAAGAGCTTCGCCAGACGCACCAGACTCCCGTTATTATGCTGACCGCACGCGGCAGCGAACTTGACCGCGTACTCGGCCTTGAGCTGGGCGCGGATGACTATTTACCGAAGCCGTTTAACGACCGTGAACTGGTTGCCCGTATTCGCGCTATCCTGCGTCGTTCCCACTGGAGCGAACAGCAGCAAAATACCGACAACAGCTCACCCACCCTGGAAGTCGACTCCCTGAGCCTGAACCCGGGCCGTCAGGAAGCGAGCTTTGATGGCCAGACGCTGGAACTGACCGGCACGGAGTTCACCCTGCTGTATCTGCTGGCGCAGCACCTCGGCCAGGTGGTATCGCGTGAGCATTTAAGTCAGGAAGTGCTGGGCAAACGTCTGACACCGTTTGACCGCGCCATCGACATGCACATTTCTAACCTGCGCCGTAAGCTGCCTGAGCGTAAAGACGGTCACCCATGGTTTAAAACCCTGCGTGGTCGCGGTTATCTGATGGTTTCCGCTTCATGATAGGAAGCTTAACCGCCCGCATCTTCGCCATCTTCTGGCTGACGCTGGCACTGGTTTTAATGCTCGTTTTGATGTTGCCAAAACTCGACTCACGCCAGATGACGGAGCTTCTCGACAGCGAGCAACGTCAGGGCGTGATGATCGAGCAACATGTTGAAGCCGAGCTGGCAAACGATCCGCCAAACGATTTGATGTGGTGGCGCAGGCTGTTTCGCGCTATCGACAAGTGGGCGCCGCCCGGACAACGCCTGTTGCTGGTGACCAGCGAAGGCCGCGTCATTGGGGCCGATCGCAATGAAATGCAGATTATCCGCAACTTCATTGGCCAGGCGGATAACGCCGATCATCCCCAGAAGAAGAAATACGGCCGCGTAGAGATGGTGGGGCCTTTCTCCGTCAGAGACGGAGAGGATAATTATCAGCTCTACCTGATCCGTCCGGCGAGCAACTCCCAGTCTGATTTTATCAACCTGCTGTTTGACCGCCCTCTCCTGCTGCTGATTGTTACCATGCTGGTCAGCTCGCCGCTGCTGTTATGGCTGGCGTGGAGCCTGGCAAAACCGGCACGTAAGCTGAAGAATGCCGCCGATGAGGTGGCGCAGGGTAACCTGCGACAACACCCTGAACTGGAAGCCGGACCGCAGGAGTTCCTTGCCGCCGGGACCAGTTTTAACCAGATGGTGAGCGCTCTCGATCGCATGATGACCGCACAGCAACGTCTGCTGTCGGATATCTCGCACGAGCTGCGTACCCCGCTTACGCGCTTGCAGCTTGGCACCGCGCTGCTGCGCCGCCGCAGCGGTGAGAGCAAAGAGCTGGAGCGTATTGAAACGGAAGCTCACCGCCTGGACAGCATGATCAACGACCTGCTGGTCATGTCGCGTAATCAGCAGAAAAACGCGCTGGTCAGCGAAACGGTGAAAGCCAATCACCTGTGGCACGAGGTGCTGGACAACGCGGCGTTCGAAGCGGAACAGATGGGTAAATCATTCACCGTCAACTTCCCGCCGGGCCCGTGGCCGCTGTACGGTAACCCTAACACGCTCGAAAGCGCGCTGGAGAACATCGTGCGTAACGCCCTGCGCTACTCGCACACGAAGATTGAGGTGGCCTTCTCGGTGGATAAAGACGGGATCACCGTCATTGTCGATGACGACGGCCCAGGCGTCAGCCCGGAAGACCGCGAGCAGATTTTCCGTCCGTTCTATCGTACCGATGAGGCGCGCGACCGGGAATCGGGTGGTACTGGACTGGGTCTGGCGATTGTTGAAACCGCCATGCAGCAGCACCGTGGCTGGGTGAAAGCCGACGACAGCCCGCTGGGTGGACTACGGTTAACGCTGTGGCTACCGTTGTATAAGCGTTCGTAGCGGTTAGTGCCGGGTGGCGGCTTCGCCTTACCCGGCCTACTTTTTACGGAGAACTACTTCCCCCACAATCTCCGCGAATTATCCTCGATCTTGCTGCTTAAACGCCGCTTCTGCATCGTTCTCGTCCAGCTGGTCGATAGCCCCGCAGCCGACAGCAGGCGGTGATACTGTTCGTCGTCAAACGGTATATGCCATGCAATAGCGCAGGCCTCATAAACAGATACATCGCTCAGGCGCGACGCCAGCTCAAGCGGGGCATCCGCAGAAACCTGCCCAGCCAGGACCACGCGATACAGCCAGCCGGTTTTACCCGCTTTTTGCAGCTGGGCAGACATATCCTGAATACCGAAGTGGTAGTTAAGCTTGAAGCACGGCGAGCGTGGCTGCGTCACCTGAATCAGGGCATCGCCCCAGCGGTAGATATCACCAATAAACACATTCTTTTCGGTGAGCCCTTCGGTGGAAAGATTCTCGCCAAACGCGGGGGCAACGAAGAGATCCGCCTGCTCGGGGAACTCTGCCTTCCAGTGCTCATAGTGCTCGCGCGGATAGTGGCACAGCGCGCGTTCCGGCCCGCCGTGGATTTTCTTTTCGGCCTGCTCGTCGCCCGCAAGCCCAAGGTCGGTTAACGTCAGTTCACCGTCGACCTGAATTTTGGCGATGGCGCTCGGGCGGCTGCCGTCGTAATCCCTTACCTTGCCTGTAAACACGTTCACCGGATAATGCATCGCTGCTCCTTTCTGCAGATACAAAAAAAGCGAGTCATTAGACTCGCTTCTCACAGGCGTCAATGCAACCTTATTTTTTAGCGGCGAAACGCGCTGCTGCTTCGTCCCAGTTCACGACGTCCCAGAAGGCTTTGATGTAGTCCGGGCGACGGTTCTGGAACTTCAGGTAGTAAGCGTGTTCCCACACGTCCAGGCCCAGAATTGGGAAGCCGGATGCGCCAGAAATTGCTTCACCCATCAGCGGGGAGTCCTGGTTAGCAGTAGACACTACCGCCAGCTTGTCGCCTTTCAGAACCAGCCACGCCCAGCCAGAGCCGAAACGGGTTGCAGCGGCTTTTTCGAATTCCGCTTTGAAGTTGTCAACAGAGCCGAAGTCGCGCTCGATAGCCGCTTTCAGGTCGCCCTGCAGGGTGGTACCGGTCTTCAGGCCTTTCCAGAACAGGCTGTGGTTAGCGTGGCCGCCAGCGTTGTTACGCAGAACGGTTTTCTTGTCCGCTGGCAGCTGGTCCAGCTTGGTGATCAGCTCTTCAGCAGACAGGTTAGCGAACTCTGGCAGGCTTTCCAGCGCGGCGTTCGCGTTGTTCACATAGGTCTGGTGGTGTTTAGTGTGATGGATTTCCATCGTCTGCTTGTCGAAATGCGGTTCCAGTGCGTCATAGGCATACGGCAGGGATGGCAGTGTATAACTCATAATCCTCTCCATTATTGTCGGGCGGCACAGCTGTTAATGCCGCGTAAGCAGTTGGTTCATTATAGTTAATTAAATGATATTGAAAATGATTATCAATGCCGTAGTTTTTATAAGGTTATTCGTTTTTCGATTAATAGCGGAAATGTGCGTCTGCTCACGCGGTTAACGTGCTGATTGCCATCCAGAACACATGTGCGGCAACCTTCTGAAGGTTCCCAAACCGCCTAATTTTTACACTCCTCAAGTCGGTGGGAAGCCACTGACGATAAAAACGATGAGGGTGTAAAAATGAATCATGCGATTACGATGGGTATCTTCTGGCATTTGATAGGCGCCGCCAGTGCAGCCTGTTTCTATGCTCCGTTCAAAAAAGTGAGGGGCTGGTCATGGGAGACCATGTGGTCCGTTGGCGGGATCGTGTCCTGGCTGATTTTGCCCTGGACCATTAGCGCCATGCTGCTGCCCGATTTCTGGGGCTACTTCTCCTCCTTCAGCGCCACCACCCTGCTGCCGGTGTTCCTGTTCGGCGCGATGTGGGGCGTCGGCAACATCAACTATGGCCTCACCATGCGCTATCTCGGCATGTCGATGGGCATTGGTATCGCAATTGGCATCACGCTGATCGTCGGTACCCTGATGACGCCAATTCTCAACGGCAACTTTGACGTGCTTATTAATACACAGGGTGGGCGGATGACGCTCCTGGGCGTGCTGGTAGCGGTCATTGGTGTAGGAATTGTGACTCGCGCGGGGCAGTTAAAAGAGCGCAAGATGGGCATTAGAGCCGAAGATTTTAACCTGAAGAAAGGCCTGCTGCTGGCGGTGATGTGCGGCATTTTCTCGGCCGGCATGTCTTTCGCCATGAACGCCGCCAAACCGATGCACGAAGCGGCTGCCGCGCTGGGCGTCGACCCGCTGTACGTTGCGCTGCCAAGCTATGTCGTGATTATGGGTGGCGGCGCGATGGTTAACCTCGGTTTCTGCTTCATTCGTCTGGCAAAAGTCAAAAACCTGTCGGTAAAAACCGACTTCTCGCTGGCAAAATCGCTTATCATCACCAACGTTCTGCTCTCCGCTCTCGGCGGCCTGATGTGGTATTTGCAGTTCTTCTTCTACGCCTGGGGCCACGCCAGCATTCCGGCGCAATACGACTACATAAGTTGGATGCTGCACATGAGTTTCTACGTACTTTGCGGCGGGCTGGTTGGGCTGGTGCTGAAAGAGTGGAAAAACGCCGGACGTCGTCCGGTTGGCGTACTGAGCCTCGGCTGCGTGGTAATTATTATCGCTGCCAATATAGTCGGCCTCGGGATGGCAAACTGATTACGACCCTTTTCGACTGCGATGACGCCACTGTACCGGCGTCATCCCCACCTCGCGGTTAAACACCACTGAAAAGTAGTTACTGTCCTCAAAGCCGCAGCACATCGCCACATCACTGACCATCCACTCCGTATGCTGGAGAAGATATTGTGCATGGCAGATGCGCAGCTGGCGCAGATAGTGGTTCACCGTCATCCCGGTCAGGGTGCGGAACTGCTGGCGCAACGCGCGCTCGCTGCACTGTTCCTGCTCGCAGAATTTCTCCAGAACAAAGTTTTTATTCAGGCTGCCCGCAAGCCGGGTGATGAGCTTATCCAGCAGCGCTTCCTGCGTCGTGGCGGAGGGGTTATCAGTGGCGTAACGGTGGCGCTTCAACGTCATCACCAGTTGGGCGAAAAGCAACTCCGCCAGCTGATTAGATACGGGGTCGTTCTTCTGGCTCTCCTGCTCCAGTTGAGAAATAACCTGCCGCACCTGAGCCATGCCGTTACTGCTTAAGCGCCAGTGCGGAGAACCCTTAGCATCAAGAAAGCCCGGAATGCTCGCGGCCCAGTCCACGTTAAGCCTGAGCCTTTCCGGACAGTAAATAACGTTCTGCAGCACCAGGTCGTTAACCGAGGCGTAGGAGTGTTTATCCTCCGCGCGAATGTAGAACAGATCGCCGCGCGTAATGCGGTAGGGACGGTCGTTGAGGATGTGAAGGCCGTTACCGCGCCACACCAGCACCAGCTCGCAAAACTCGTGGGTATGTTCGGCAAAGACGTCTTGCGGGTAGCGATCGGCCACCGTGACGGCCTGACTCGCGGAGGCATAAAAATCATCTTTGCGAAGAATTAACTGAGCAGCCACATCACGACCTCTACGCCGAATAACCTGACACTATTAGCTTTTTTGCGGAAATAAAACGGTGACTGCCCTCGCGTTACTGAAGCATCGCGTCTTTCCCTTGACGAATATCGCGCGGCGACCAGCTAAATTCCCGGCGAAACAGCGTTGAAAAGTGATTGCTGTCGCCAAAACCGCAGCAGTAGGCAATATCTGTAACGCTTTCGTCGGTATGACGTAAAAGATGACGCGCTTTGATCAGGCGCAGACGGTTAAGGTAGCGCTGCGGCGTCAGCCCGGTGTGCTGCTTAAGCTGGCGATGCAGGGTGCGCAGCGACAGTGAAAAATCATCCGCAAGCGTTTCCCAGCAGACGTCCTCAGCGAAATGATCTTCCAGCCAGGCCATCAGATGGTTCAGGCGCGCGTTATTATCTTCCAGCCCTTCAACCAGACTGCTGCGGCGCAGCAGCACCAGAAGCTGCATAAACAGCAGTTCGCGCGAGGCAATGGCGTGCGTCTCCTGCCCCTCCTCGCTCTTCTCCATCTGGCTCACCAGCTGACGCACCTGCTGCAGGATGGACTGATTCACCCGCCAGTGCGACGGATAGTGTCCGTCCTGCTCCTGGGGCAACAGCTGATTCAGCCCCGAAAGAAACTGGAACGCGTCCGGGGAACGGTAGAGCACATTAGTCAGATACAGGTTGTCGGTATGTTCATACAGGTGCCGATCGTGGTCACGCACGAAGCACACCGTACCGCCGCTGATGGTATAGGGCTGGCCATTGAAGACATGAATCCCCGTCCCGCGCTCAACAATCACAATCTCATGAAAATCATGATGATGCTCCGGAAACGCGGCCTGAGGAAGCCGCGGCTCAATCGCGACAGGCAAACCTCCTGAAGGAAAAAAATCCACGCTGTGCAATATGGTCATAACGGCCTCCACCAATGAAAAATGTTCTCAAAATAGTAATTAAGGCCTCCCACACTCACCTTCAATTTTTGGCAGTAAACCTCGCAAAAGCTGTCCATTTTTCAAGAAACAGGGGGAAAGATCGGGAAATGCGGTCAGCGTCACACTGTCTGAGAACCCCGCCGCTGCTGGAAACTGTGAACTCCCTCACATTCACCTTTGCTTTCTTGCCAGCGCGAGATTTGGCCTGTCAGTGGTGAGAAGGTGACTTTTTCTTCCCTTTTTTACACTCACCGCTAATGACTTAAGAAAGGACCCGACCATGACTTTTCGCCATTGTGTGGCTGTCGATTTAGGCGCATCCAGCGGCCGCGTAATGCTCGCGAGCTGGGACCGTGAGCAGCACACGCTTTCGCTTCGCGAAATGCACCGTTTCGCCAACTTTCTGCAAAAGCAGGACGGTTTTGAGGCCTGGGATATCGATGCCCTGGAGGCGGAGATCCGTATCGGACTGAACAACGTTTGCGACGATGGCATTCGCATCGACAGCATCGGCATTGATACCTGGGGCGTGGACTACGTTCTGCTTGATAGCCATGGCGAGCGCGTCGGCTTGCCGGTTTCTTATCGCGACAGCCGCACCGACGGCCTGATGGCGCACGCTATCGCCCAGCTTGGCAAGGACAACATCTACGGGCGCAGCGGCATTCAGTTTCTGCCGTTTAACACGCTTTATCAGCTGCGTGCTTTGGTCGAGCAACAGCCGGAGCTGGTCGCAGACGTGGCCCATGCTCTGCTGATCCCGGACTACCTGAGCTATCGCCTGACCGGCAACATGAACTGGGAATATACCAACGCCACCACCACGCAGCTGGTCAACATCAACTCGGATAGCTGGGATGAACATCTGCTGGCCTGGACGGGGGCGTCGCCTTCCTGGTTCGGCACACCAACCCACCCGGGTAACGTGATCGGTCACTGGATTTGCCCCCAGGGGAATGCAATCCCTGTCGTTGCCGTCGCCAGCCACGATACCGCCAGCGCGGTGATAGCGTCCCCACTTGCGAGCAAAGACGCGGCTTACCTCTCGTCCGGCACCTGGTCGCTGATGGGCTTTGAGAGCAAAACCCCGTACACCAGCGATGCCGCGATGGCCGCAAACATTACCAACGAAGGCGGTGCCGAAGGGCGCTACCGCGTACTGAAAAACATCATGGGGCTGTGGCTGCTCCAGCGGGTGCTAAGAGAGCAGAACATTACCGACCTGCCTGCGCTTATCGCCGAAACCGAGAAGCTGAAGGCCTGCACTTTCCTGATCAACCCGAACGACGATCGCTTTATAAACCCGGCGCACATGAGCGCCGAAATTCAGGCCGCCTGCGTTGAGGGCGGGCAGCCGGTGCCGTCCAGCCCTTCCGAACTGGCGCGCTGCATTTTTGACAGCCTCGCCCTGCTGTATGCCGACATCCTCAGCGAGCTGGCGAGCCTTCGCGGAAAACCGTTCAGCCAGCTGCACATCGTGGGCGGCGGCTGCCAGAACCAGCTGCTGAACCAGCTCTGCGCCGATGCCTGCGGCATCACCGTGGTGGCAGGTCCCGTGGAGGCCTCCACGCTCGGCAACATCGGCATTCAGCTGATGACCCTGGACGAACTTTCCAACGTTGACGACTTCCGTTCGGTAGTGGCGGCGAACGCCAGCCTGACCACTTTCACCTCCAATCCCTGCAGTGAAATTGCTCGCTTTCGGGCGCAGTTTCAGCAAAACCGACTGACTAAGGAGCTTTGTGCATGACAACTCAATTAGAACAAGCCTGGGGCCTGGCTAAACAGCGTTTCGCCGCCGTCGGCGTGGATGTCGAAGAGGCGCTGCGCCAGCTCGACCGTCTGCCCGTATCCATGCACTGCTGGCAGGGCGATGACGTCGCCGGTTTCGAGAACCCGGGCGGTTCCCTGACGGGTGGTATTCAGGCCACCGGTAACTACCCAGGCAAAGCGCGTAACGCAACCGAACTGCGCGCCGACCTGGAGCTGGCGCTGAGCCTGATCCCGGGGCCAAAACGCCTGAACCTGCACGCGATTTATCTCGAATCCGACGAGCCGGTGGCGCGCAACGAAATCAAACCGGAACACTTTAAGAACTGGGTAGAGTGGGCCAAAGCCAACAGGCTGGGCCTGGACTTTAATCCGTCCTGCTTCTCACATCCACTGAGCGCGGACGGTTTTACCCTCGCCCACGCTGACGACGATATCCGCCAGTTCTGGATCGACCACGTGAAGGCCAGCCGCCGCGTCTCGGCGTATTTCGGCGAGCAGCTCGGCACGCCGTCGGTGATGAACATCTGGATCCCGGACGGCATGAAGGACATCACCGTCAATCGTCTGGCTCCGCGCCAGCGCCTGCTGGCCGCGCTCGATGAGGCCATCAGCGAGAGGCTGGACCCGGCGCACCACATCGATGCCGTAGAGAGCAAGCTGTTTGGCATTGGCGCCGAGAGCTATACCGTTGGCTCGAACGAGTTCTATATGGGTTACGCCACCAGCCGCCAGACCGCGCTGTGCCTGGATGCCGGCCACTTCCACCCGACCGAGGTGATTTCCGACAAAATCTCCGCCGCCATGCTCTACGTGCCGCGCCTGCTGCTGCACGTCAGCCGTCCGGTGCGCTGGGACAGCGACCACGTGGTGCTGCTGGATGACGAAACCCAGGCGATTGCCAGCGAAATCATCCGCCACGACCTCTTTGACCGCATACACATCGGCCTCGACTTCTTCGATGCCTCCATCAACCGCATCGCGGCGTGGGTTATCGGCACCCGCAACATGAAGAAAGCTCTGCTGCGCGCGCTGCTGGAGCCTGTCGCCGCGCTGAAACAGCTGGAGGCTAACGGCGACTACACCGCGCGTCTGGCGCTGCTGGAAGAGCAGAAATCCCTGCCGTGGCAGGCGGTGTGGGAGATGTACTGCCAGCGTAACGACGTCCCGGCAGGCAGCCAGTGGCTGGAAAACGTGCGCGCGTACGAGAAAGACGTGTTGAGTAAGCGCGGGTAATTTTGCCCTCACCGCGATAACTGGAAAATAAAACTATGCAGACCATCACCACTTCCTGGTTCGTCCAGGGCATGATCAAAGCCACCTCCGACGCCTGGCTGAAAGGCTGGGACGAGCGCAACGGCGGCAACCTGACGCTGCGCCTGGACGACGCGGATATCGAACCGTTCGCGGCCGATTTCCACCAGAAGCCGCGCTATATCGCGCTGAGCCAGCCGATGCCGCTGCTCGCCAACACGCCGTTTATCGTCACCGGTTCCGGCAAGTTCTTCCGTAACGTCCAGCTCGACCCGGAGGCCAACCTCGGCGTGGTGAAAGTGGACAGCGACGGCGCGGGCTACCACATTCTGTGGGGCCTGACCGACGAGGCGGTGCCCACCTCCGAACTGCCGGCGCACTTCCTCTCCCACTGCGAGCGCATCAGGGCAACTAACGGCAAAGACCGCGTGATTATGCACTGCCACGCCACCAACCTGATCGCCCTGACCTACGTGCTGGAAAACAGCGCCGACTTCATCACCCGCAAGCTGTGGGAAGGCAGTACCGAGTGTCTGGTGGTGTTCCCGGACGGCGTGGGCATTCTGCCGTGGATGGTACCGGGTACCGACGAAATCGGCCAGGCAACCGCCGTTGATATGCAAAAACATGCTCTGGTGCTGTGGCCGTTCCACGGCGTGTTCGGCAGCGGCCCTACGCTTGATGAAACCTTTGGCCTGATCGACACCGCCGAGAAATCAGCGGAAGTGCTGGTGAAGGTGTACTCCATGGGCGGCATGAAGCAGACCATTCCCCGGGAAGCGCTCATCTCCCTCGGCAAGCGCTTTGGCGTGACCCCGTTGCAATCCGCGCTGGATTTATACGCATAACACCTTCGCAGGACAAACGTTGATCGTTCAGGAGAATTATCATGAGCTTTATGTTGGCACTTCCCAAAATCAGCCTTCACGGCGCGGGCGCAATCGGCGATATGGTCAACCTGGTAGCGTACAAGCAGTGGGGAAAAGCGCTGATTGTCACCGACGGCCAGCTGGTGAAGCTGGGCCTGCTTGACAGCCTGTTTACCGCGCTGGACGCCCATCAGATGTCGTATCACCTGTTCGATGAGGTGTTCCCGAACCCAACAGAAGCGCTGGTGCAAAAAGGATTTGCGGCTTACCGGGACGCGGAGTGTGATTACGTGATTGCCTTTGGCGGCGGTAGCCCGATTGATACCGCCAAGGCGATTAAAATCCTCACCGCCAACCCCGGCGCGTCAACCGATTATTCCGGCGTCGGCAAGGTGAAAAATGCGGGCGTACCGCTGGTGGCGATCAACACCACCGCAGGCACGGCGGCGGAGATGACCAGCAATGCGCTGATCATCGACTCCGCGCGTCAGGTGAAAGAGGTGATTATTGACCCGAACATCATCCCGGACATCGCCGTGGACGATGCCAGCGTTATGCTGGATCTTCCCGCCTCCGTGACCGCCGCAACCGGTATGGACGCATTAACCCACGCCATTGAAGCCTACGTGTCCGTTGGCGCGCATCCGCTGACCGACGCCAACGCGCTGGAGGCGATTCGCCTGATCAACCTGTGGCTGCCGGAAGCGGTCGACAACGGTCATAACCTTGAAGCGCGCGAGCAGATGGCGTTTGGTCAGTATCTGGCGGGCATGGCGTTTAACAGTGCGGGTCTCGGCCTTGTGCATGCCCTGGCGCACCAGCCGGGCGCGACCCACAACCTGCCGCACGGCGTATGCAACGCCATACTGCTGCCGATCGTCGAAAGCTTTAACCGCCCGAACGCGGTTGCGCGTTTCGCCCGCGTGGCGCAGGCGATGGGCGTCGATACCCGCGGCATGAGCGATGAAGCCGCCAGCATGTCCGCCATTCAGGCGATTCGCGACCTGAGCGCTCGCGTCGGCATCCCTGCGGGCTTTAGCCAGCTCGGCGTGACCAAAGCCGATATTGAAGGCTGGCTGGATAAAGCCCTCGCCGATCCGTGTGCGCCGTGTAACCCACGTACCGCCAGCCGCGATGAAGTCCGCGAGCTCTACCTGGAGGCCCTATGATCCGCAAAGCGTTTGTGATGCAGGTCAACCCGGACGCGCACGAGGAGTACGCGCGTCGCCACAATCCGATCTGGCCTGAGCTTGCAGCAGTACTGAAAGACCACGGCGCTCACCACTACGCCATTTATCTCGACAAAGCACGTAACCTGCTGTTTGCGACCGTAGAGATTGAATCGGAGGCGCGCTGGAACGCGGTAGCGAATACCGACGTCTGCCAGCGCTGGTGGAAACATATGGGCGACGTTATGCCGTCGAACCCGGATAACAGCCCGGTAAGTACCGAGCTGAAAGAGGTCTTTTACCTGGACTGATGTGTTAACGCCGCTGCCCCCGCGGCGGCGGCAATCTCCTGCCTGCTGCTCAGCGTAAACGCCGACACCACCGTAATCGCCAGCACGAAACAGCCCAGCATCAGATACGTCTCCTGGAAGCCGATCCGGTCATACATATTCCCGGCAAAAGCGGAGAGGAAAATGGCCGCCGACTGCTTGGCAAACTGGAAGCCGATCAGATAGATAGTCGCCGACAGACGGGTATCAAACACCCCGGTGATGTACTTGAATGCGCCCACGAGCAGGAACGGGACTTCCAGGGCGTGCAGCATCTTGAGGGCAATCACCTCCACGGCAGTGGTGGCGAACGACGAGCCGATAATGCGCGTCGCCATAATCACCCCGGCGATCAGCAGCGTGTTCTTCGCGCCGATGCGGTTAATGATCCACGGCGAGCAGAACATAATGATGGCATTACAAATCTCCCCCGCAGTCGTTGCGAAACCAAAGGCGCGGGTCCCTTCCTGCGGCGTGGCGAAGAAGGTTTTAAAGAAGGTGGCAAACTGCTGGTCGAAAACGTCATACACGCAGGCCACGCCAATCACGTAGAGGATAAACATCCACATTCTGCGCTGGCGGAACAGGTTGAACACGGTTTTAGCGGTGATTTGCGGCTGGTTTGCGCCCAGGGCATCCATGACCTGCGCCGTCTGGTTGGGCTTCGGCTTCGCAACTACCAGCAGCAGCATCAGCAGCAATGCCGCTCCCGATCCCATCCAGAAAACATACGACGGATCGATACCAAACAGGATGCCGCCCGTTGAGGCGCACAAGCCCCAGCCGAGACAGCCAAACATCCGCGCCTTGCCGTATTCAAAGAAGCTGTTGCGGCTCACGCGTTCGATGTAGGCCTCAATCGCCCCCGATCCGGCCGAGAAGACAAAACCGATATACAGCCCGCCGCTCAGCGCGCCCAGCCAGATATTGGCTTTCAGCAACGGCGCGAAGACGTACAGGAAGAACGGTGCGAACAGAAACAGCAGCACCGCGATAATCCACAGAAGGTGTTTTTTCAGCCCCAGCTTGTCCGAAATCACGCCCAGCACTGGCTGGAAGGCGATAGCCGACAGCGAGATGCAGGAGAAGACGATCCCGGTATGGGTTTTATTCAGGCCGATGATGTCCGACAGCCAAATCGGCAGGAACGGAAAGCAGGTGGCCATGATGAAGAAGTAGAGAAAAAAGAACAGCCCGAAGATCCAGAAGTTAGGGTTGTCTTTGTGGGTACAGGTTGTTGTGCTCATTATTTTTATCCTCAACGGAGGGCCGGCTGCCCGGCCCGTCACCCTTACACGCGTTCGACGCCAATCAGAATGGCGGTTTCCGGATCCAGAATCGGCAGCGCAATGCCCGCCTGCATCAGCCACTCGCCGCTCGCCGTTTGCGGCGTTTCCATCCACGCCGGTAGCTTGCGCATGGTGTGCCCTCCCTCACCCGTAATCTGAATATTCGGGTGATCGAGCAGCGTGACGCGGTACTGGGCGCTGGCCTCCAGCCCCGCCATGCGCAGCGGTATCATCAGGCTGTAGTCCGGCATCGCAAGCTGGCTAACCATAAACAGCCCCTGCGCCTTGTCTTCGCTCACAATCCCCTGCACCAGCGTGGTGGCATCCGGCATATCAATACGCCACTGGGTACCATGGTGGATCACCTCTCGCCACTGCTTGTGCAGCGCGGCGTAATGGCGATAGCCTTCGCGCTCCTGTGCGTCCACGGTGAGCGGATCCAGCTCCAGCCCCATATGGCCAAACAGGGCCGTCAGCCCGCGGAAGGCGATGCCGTGCTGGCGGAAGGTGGCGTGGCATTTATGATGACCGATATGCGCGCCCATCACCTCCGGTGGGAAGAAGTAGCTCATGCCGCGCTGGATGGTGCTGCGCTCCAGCGCGTCGTTGTTGTCGGATGCCCAGAATCGGTGGCTGCGGGTCAGTACCTCATAATCAATGCGCCCGCCGCCGGAGGAGCACGATTCAAACTCAATGTGCGGGAAGCGCTCGCCCAGCACGTCCAGCAGGCGGTAAAACTGGCGGGTCTGGGCGTCGGCGGCAGCTTTACCGTTGTGCCCCGGCTGCACCAGCTCGCGGTTCATGTCCCACTTCACGTAGTCGACCGCATGCTCGCCCAGCAGCCAGCTCATGCGCTCCACCAGGTAATCAAAGGCCTCCGGGATATTGAGATTGAGCACCAGCTGGTGTCGTCCGGTCGCCTGGGGATAGCCCGACAGCGCCAGTACCCAGTCAGGATGCGCGCGGTACAAATCTGAATCCGGGTTGATCATTTCCGGCTCAACCCAGATGCCAAACTCCATGCCGAGCCGTTTGACGTGGTCGATCACCGGCGTCAGGCCGTTCGGGTATTTTTTCTCGTCCAGATACCAGTCGCCCAGCGCGGCATGGTCGTCGTTACGGCCTTTGAACCAGCCGTCATCGATGATGAAACGCTCTACGCCCAGCGCGGCAGCCTCGTCGGCCATGCGCTTGATGTAGTCCGGATCGTGGTTGAAGTAGATCCCTTCCCAGGTATTGAGGTGCACCGGGCGCGGTTTGTTTTCCGGGAAGCGGATGACGTTGTCGCGCAGGTAGCGGTGGAACGGCTGGCTCATGCCGTTCAGGCCCTGCGTGGAATAGCTGGCATACAGGCGCGGCGTCCAGAGCGTATCGCCTTCCTCAACCGCCATTTCACCCGGCAGGTAGAGCGCTTCGGCCTGGAGATAGCGACGACCGTCGGTTTTCGCCTCCGCGCGCAGGCGGTGATTACCGCTCCAGCCCAGATGTACCCCCCAGACGTCACCCTGCATTTCGCTGAACGACGGCGTACCGGCAATCAGCGCCGGGAAGTGCTCGTGGGAGGTTTTACCCCGGCGGTTTTCAATCACGAAGCTGTCATGTTCAAGCTTTACGCGGTGCGGCTGAAACTCCCTGATCCAGCGTCCGTGGAAGGCCATTACCTCCTGCGCGCGCTCGGCCACCGGCAGGGTGACGGCGAAACGGTCCACCTGCCAGGGGAGCGCTTTCAGGTTCGTTAAACCGTGACGAACCACCAGCACGCCGCTGGCATCCAGAGCCAGCTCGCTGGTCAGGCGCAGTCCCGCATGCTCATCTTCGGCAGTTATCGTCAGGGTGTTTACGTCCTGCTGCACCTGCGTGGTTTTGAACACCGGGGAACCGTCCAGCCCCTCGCGATGCCCCTCAATGCCCGGCGAGCCAAACAGGCCGTGCCCCAGCTCGGCCATCAGCGTGACCGGGGAGTCGACGTCAAGCCTGCCGTTGGCAACAGGACGCGCGAGCATAGCAACATCCTGCGGCGAAAAGTGCCGAAGATGAGGCCCCCAGTAGAGAATTTCGGCGAACGGATGGGTTTTAATCACCACGTCTACCGTCGTGGTTTCGAGCCGTAAAACGGAATTTTGCATCAGACATCTCCTGTCATCGGGATGATCTGAGTGTTGATCCGAAACGTTTCGGATACAAACCAAAACGTTTCGGATCTGTGATCGGGTTTAAAATTTTGCGGTATTTAGGCCGTCTGGCCTGGGGTAAATTCTGGCTGCCAGAGCACCTGAAGCTGTTCAATATCGTCGCCGTTAATCAGCTGACGCACCATATCGGCAATCTGTTTCCCAACGCCCTGGCGGGTGGACTGGATAACCGACGCCACGTCAATATCGACGATGCTGTCCTGCGGCAGGCCGTCGTAGACCACCAGCGAGACGGCGTTGTCGCCGGATAAACGCCCCAGCTGCGCCAGCGCCATCGCCGCGCCGTCGCCGTGGGTGTTGCAGTCGGTGATGATGGCCGTGGGCGGCTGCGGCAGGGCAAGCAGTTCTTTCGTGGTGGCATACCCGACGCGGCGCGAAGGCGGCATAGCGCGCAGCCATTCGCTGGAAAGCCCGGCTTCCCGCAGGGCGTCCAGATAGCCCTGACGGCGCTGGGTGATAAACGCCTGATTGTTACTTTCGCCAAGTAGCGCGATACGCCGATGGCCTTTCTCGATCAGCCAGCGGGTCGCCTGATGCGTACCGGCGTAGTTGTCGAAGTCAAACCACGCGTACGGCTGCGGGAGGTGGCTGCGCCCAAGCGCCAGGAAAGGAAAACCGGCGGCCTGAAGCTGCTCAAGACGGGGATCGTGATCCAGCGTGTGCGCCACGATCAGCGCGTCGACGCGGCGGCTTTGCACCATGCGCATATAGCTGTGCTTATCCGCCAGATCGTCGTCGGCGATGAGCAATAAGTCGATCTCATGTCGCGCAAGTTCATGGCTAATTTCGCCGACCATGTCCATAAAAACGCTGTTATTGAGCGGAACAGGATGTACGGGAAACACCAGCCCGACGGCGTCAATTTTGCCCATCTTCAGGCGGCGGGCGAAGGTGTTCGGTCGGTAACCACGGCGCTGGGCCTCTGCTTCCACGCGTGCGCGCGTCTCGGCGGAGACGTCGTCATATCCGTTGAGGGCGCGGCTGACGGTGGTGACTGACAGCCCCAGTTCTTTAGCAATGGCTTTAAGCGACATGAGTTTCCGTATCTCTGTTAGTTTTGTTCCGCCACCAGCAGCGCGTGCGTATCCGGCTCCAGCGCCTTAAAGATATGCGGCCGATCGGCGGGATAACAGATGTAATCTCCCGGGCCGAGTTCTTCCGCCGCGTCGATCAGGCCGACTAACGCGCGCCCCTGCGTCACAATAATATGTTCAACGGACCCCGGCGGATGCGGCTGGGAAATGCGGTCTGCGCCCGGCTGGGTAAGCAGGAGGTATACGTCGCGTCGCGCGCCCGGCGGACATGCCGCCAGCAGTATCGCCTCGTAGTTGGCCTGTCCGGCAACGACCTTCGTACCTTCGCCACGACGGATCACCTGAGTGGTAGGCTGCTGTGGTTCGAGCAGGCGGGCGAAAGGAATATCCAGCGCCACGCAAAGCGACCACAGCGTTTCCAGGCTCGGGTTACCGTTGCCGGACTCAAGCTGAGAAAGCGTGGATTTGGCGATCCCGGCACGGCGAGCGATTTCCGCCAGTGAAAGCCCGGTTCGCAGGCGTTCTCGCACCAGGCTTTTGGCGATTACGCTGATTGGCTGCGTCATAAAACGGCCCTTTTTGTTCTATAAATCGAACGAATCGTTCATCTTGAAAAACACTTCTGTTGCGTTCATTATAATGGATACACGTTCGATATGGCTAAAAATGTATGAAGCATCATCTCTCCTGCCTGAAAGGCGACACCATAAAAGCAATCATCCTGGTCTGTCTCGCGGTCGGCGTTGTCGGGATGTCATACGGCTCCCTGGCGATGGCCTACGGTTTCCCGGTTTGGGTACCGTTTGTACTCTCCATCACCGTACTCGCGGGCGCGTCTGAGTTTATGTTTATCGGCATCGTGGCGAGCGGCGGTAATCCTCTGGCGGCCGCCGCCGCGGGGTTGCTGGTCAACGCGCGGCACGTGCCGTTTGGCGTGACGGTGCGTGAACTGGTGGGCAAACGTGGCCTGAGCCTTTTGGGCTGCCACATCATGAACGACGAAAGCGTGGTGTTTGGCCTGTCGCAAAAAACCGCCGAGCAGCGTAAAGCCGCCTACTGGCTGTGCGGCTTAGGCGTGGCGATTGTCTGGCCGCTGGGGGCCCTGCTGGGCGCCATGGTCGGCAAACTGCTGCCGGATCCGGAAACCATTGGCCTGGATGCGGTATTCCCGGCCATATTGCTGGCGCTGGTAGTTCCCGCGTTTAAAAACCGTACCACGCTAATCCGCGCCTGCAGCGGTGCCGTTGTGTCGCTGGCCGCCGTGCCGTTTGCTCCGGTGGGATTACCGGTGCTGCTCTCATTACTGGGTCTTGCTGCGAGGAAAAAATAATGGGAAACATGACGTTTTTTATTCTCGGCATCGCCATTTTGTCTGCGGGAACGTACCTGATGCGTCTTGGCGGGGCGAAACTGGGCAGCAGGCTGGCATTGTCAGAACGTTCGCAGGCGCTGCTGTCAGATGCGGCAACGGTATTGCTGTTTTCCGTGGCGCTGGCGACCACGTTTTATGAAGGTGACCACTTTGCCGGCATGGCGCGCGTACTGGGCGTGGCGTTTGCGGTATTTCTGGCCTGGAGAAAGATGCCGTTAATTGTGGTGATCGTGGCTGCGGCAGTGGTAACCGCGCTGCTGCGCGTGGCGGGCATAAGCTAAAAAAGCGCCCCGGGGGCGCTCTTTCGACGGTGTGACAGCTTATTTAGTCAGTTCAGCAGTCATGTGTACGCGGTTACCTGAGAACGCCTGGGTAATTTTGTAAGATGACGCGCCCGCTTCCTGAGCCTGAGCCGCGATTTTAGCTTCTGCGCCATCAATGGTTGACGCGGTTGCGGTCACGGTCTGTGCAGCAAAAGAACCGAAAGAAGTAGCCAGAGCGATTACAGCGACAAAAGTTTTGATGCTTTTCATGATATAAACCCTTTCATTAAGTTGTTTAGGTAAGGCTCCGTGCCTTGATGAGATAAATATTAGACCTCATCATGAACAACTAAAAGCGGAAGGATTTGCTATTATCATTCAAAATTATTGATTAACTATTAATCGCTGCGGATGGGTATAAATCGTCGCCCTTCCCGGCTTGCAGAAGCCCACCAGCGTCAGGTTGCAGCGCTCCGCCACCTCCACCGCCAGCGTCGTTGCGGCTGAGACCGCAAACAGAATTTCCACACCGCACATCGCGGATTTTTGCACCATCTCATAGCTGGCGCGGCTGGAAACGAGCGCCGCGCCCTGCTGCCAGACCTGACTTTCACGCGCACGACGACCAAGCAGCTTATCCAGCGCCACGTGGCGCCCAACGTCCTCATGCCCCCCGGCAATATCCCCCGACGGCAACACCCATGCCGCCGCGTGCGTGCAGCCGCTCAGCTGGCCGATGGGCTGTACATCGTTCAGGTGCTCGAGCGCATGGTCGAGGTGAGCCAGATTAAAGGTCTGAGTAAACGGCAGTGGCGCAACGGGTTTGCCAATATCATTGAGCTGCTCAACGCCACAGACGCCGCATCCGGTACGCCCGGCCAGCGCGCGGCGGCGCTCTTTCAGCCCCATAAAGCGGCGGCTGGAGAGTTCGATTTGCACTTCAAGGCCGTTGCAGGCCTTCACCACATCCACGCCGTAAATCTCTTGCGGGTGTTCAATGATGCCTTCCGAGAGGGAAAAACCAATCGCGAACAGCTCCAGATCTTTCGGCGAGGCCATCATCACCACATGGGAAATACCGTTGTAAACCAGAGCAACGGGCACTTCCTCCGCCAGAAAATCCGGCGTGGCATGGGTAATGTGGGGCGGTCTGTGTACCGACAGTTCCACAATGCCCGCAGGCAGTGGTGACGAGTGGGGAGCACGGTTTTGTTTAGACACAGCGGTATTCCTGAACAACCACGGAGGTGAGCCTGCTATTGCAGCATAATCCACAGGCTGTACGCATAGTATGGATCAACTTTTCAACAATCATTCTCCTACTCATTTAGAAGGGGTGCAACCCGACAGCCGCTACACCCCTTTAACAAGCGGAGCTGTTAATGTGATCAATATCACACTTTATAATCAACATGGTGATAATACGTTCACTTTGTATTAACGCCATTAGAACAGCTGTACCGACATTGTGGTATTCTGATGATATCCCTCGTGGAATTGAGGGATTAACGCAAATTTTCACCTTTGCGGTCATTCTTCAGCCGCGAAGTCAAAACTACATATGTAAGCAATGTCGAAACAAGGAGTGACCCATGCAGGTCAGCAGAAGGCAGTTCTTTAAGATCTGCGCTGGCGGTATGGCAGGCACCACGGCGGCGGCACTGGGCTTTGCGCCCGGCGTAGCGCTGGCGGAGACGCGGCAATATAAACTGCTGCGCACCCGTGAAACCCGTAATACCTGTACGTACTGCTCTGTCGGTTGCGGGCTGTTGATGTATAGCCTCGGCGACGGTGCTAAAAACGCCAAAGCGTCTATCTTCCATATCGAAGGTGACCCGGATCATCCGGTTAACCGCGGCGCGCTGTGCCCGAAAGGTGCCGGTCTGGTTGACTTTATCCACTCTGAAAGCCGCCTGAAATTCCCTGAATATCGTGCGCCTGGCTCTGATAAATGGCAGCAAATTAGCTGGGAAGAGGCGTTCGACCGCATCGCAAAACATATTAAAGAAGACCGCGATGCGAACTTTGTTGAGAAGAACGCCGACGGCGTCACGGTCAACCGCTGGCTCTCCACCGGGATGCTGTGTGCCTCTGCTTCCAGCAACGAAACCGGTTATTTAACCCAGAAATTTACGCGCGCACTCGGTATGCTCGCGGTCGATAACCAGGCGCGCGTCTGACACGGACCAACGGTAGCAAGTCTTGCTCCAACATTTGGTCGCGGTGCGATGACCAACCACTGGGTCGACATCAAAAACGCCAACCTCATTGTGGTGATGGGCGGTAACGCCGCTGAAGCGCACCCTGTCGGGTTCCGCTGGGCGATGGAAGCCAAAATCCACAACGGTGCGAAACTGATTGTGATCGATCCCCGCTTTACGCGTACTGCGTCAGTGGCGGATTTCTACACCCCTATTCGTTCAGGTACTGACATCACTTTCCTGTCAGGCGTATTGCTGTACCTGATGACCAACGAAAAATATAACCGCGAATACACCGAAGCCTATACCAACGCCAGCCTGATCGTGCGTGAGGATTACCACTTCGAAGATGGCCTGTTCAGCGGTTACGACGCCGAAAAACGCAAATACGACAAAACCAGCTGGAACTACGAGCTGGATGAAAAAGGCTTTGCGAAGCGCGACACCACCCTGCAACACCCGCGCTGCGTGTGGAACCTGCTGAAAGAGCACGTTTCCCGCTACACGCCGGAGGTTGTCGAAAACATCTGCGGTACGCCGAAGGCAGACTTCCTGAAGGTATGCGAGCTTATCGCCGAAACCAGCGCGAAAGACAAAACCGCGTCGTTCCTGTACGCCCTCGGCTGGACGCAGCACTCCATCGGTGCGCAGAACATCCGTACCATGGCGATGGTTCAGCTCCTGCTCGGCAACATGGGGATGGCAGGCGGCGGCGTGAACGCCCTGCGCGGTCACTCCAACATTCAGGGTCTGACCGACCTCGGCCTGCTGTCTCAAAGCCTGCCGGGTTACATGAACCTGCCAAGCGAGAAACAGACCGATCTGCAAACCTACCTGACGGCCAGCACGCCTAAACCGCTGCTCGAAGGCCAGGTAAACTACTGGGGCAACTATCCGAAGTTCTTCGTCTCAATGATGAAAGCCTTCTTCGGCGACAAAGCGACGGCTGAAAACAGCTGGGGCTTTGACTGGCTGCCGAAGTGGGACAAAGGCTACGACGTTCTGCAGTATTTCGAGATGATGCACCAGGGCAAAGTGAACGGCTACCTGTGCCAGGGCTTTAACCCGGTTGCCTCGTTCCCGAACAAGAACAAGGTTGTTGAGTCTCTGTCGAAGCTGAAGTTCCTGGTGACGATTGACCCGCTCAATACCGAGACTTCAACCTTCTGGCAGAACCACGGTGAATCGAACGACGTCGATCCATCCAAGATTCAGACCGAAGTGTTCCGTCTGCCGTCTACCTGCTTCGCGGAAGAGAACGGTTCTATCGTCAACTCCGGACGCTGGCTGCAGTGGCACTGGAAAGGCGCGGACGCCCCGGGTATCGCCATGAACGACGGCGAGATCCTGGCCGGTATCTTCTTACGCCTGCGTAAGATGTATGCGGCAGAAGGCGGCGCGAACCCTGAGCCGGTGCTGAACATGACCTGGAACTACTCGACGCCGGAAAACCCAGCGCCGGAAGAAGTGGCGATGGAGAGCAACGGTAAGGCGCTGGCGGACGTTATCGACCCGGCCACCGGTACCGTGCTGGCGAAGAAAGGCGATCAGCTCAGCACCTTCGCGCACCTGCGCGATGACGGCACCACGTCAAGCGGCTGCTGGATCTTTGCCGGTAGCTGGACGCCGAAGGGCAACCAGATGGCCAACCGCGACAACGCCGACCCGTCGGGCCTCGGCAATACGCTGGGCTGGGCATGGGCGTGGCCGCTCAACCGCCGCATCCTCTATAACCGCGCATCCGCTGATCCACAGGGCAACCCGTGGGATCCGAAGCGTCAGCTTCTGAAGTGGGACGGCGCGAAATGGGGCGGCGTGGATATTCCGGACTACAGCACTGCCGCACCAGGCAGCGATGTCGGACCGTTTATCATGCAGCCTGAAGGGATGGGGCGTCTGTTTGCTATCGATAAGATGGCGGAAGGGCCGTTCCCGGAACACTACGAGCCGTTTGAGACGCCGCTGGGTACCAACCCGCTGCACCCGAACGTGGTCTCTAACCCGGCAGCCCGTATCTTCAAGGGCGATTTCGAAGCGCTGGGTAAAAAGGACAAGTTCCCGTACGTGGGCACCACCTACCGTCTGACCGAGCACTTCCACTACTGGACCAAGCACGCGCTGCTTAACGCCATCGCGCAGCCGGAACAGTTTGTGGAGATCGGCGAGAAGCTGGCGGGCAAGCTCGGCATCGCCCATGGCGATACCGTGAAGGTCTCCTCTAACCGCGGCTATATCAAAGCCAAGGCGGTGGTGACCAAGCGTATCCGCACGCTGAACGTTCACGGTCAGCAGGTGGATACCATCGGTATTCCGATCCACTGGGGCTATGAGGGCGTGGCGAAGAAAGGGTTCATTGCGAACACCCTGACGCCGTTCGTCGGCGATGCGAACACGCAGACGCCGGAGTTTAAGGCCTTCCTCGTGAACGTGGAAAAGGTGTAACGGAGACGACTTATGGCTTATCAATCTCAAGACATTATCCGTCGTTCCGCGACTAACGGTTTCACGCCCGCGCCTCAGGCGCGGGACCACCAGCAGGAAGTGGCGAAGCTTATCGACGTGACCACCTGTATCGGCTGTAAAGCCTGTCAGGTGGCCTGCTCGGAGTGGAACGATCTGCGTGACGAAGTGGGTCACAACGTCGGGGTGTACGACAACCCGGCTGACCTGACCGCCAAGTCCTGGACGGTAATGCGTTTCTCGGAAGTGGAGCAGAACGACAAGCTGGAATGGCTTATCCGCAAAGACGGCTGTATGCACTGTGCGGATCCTGGCTGCCTGAAGGCATGTCCGTCAGAAGGGGCTATCATTCAGTATGCCAACGGCATCGTCGACTTCCAGTCCGAACAGTGCATCGGCTGCGGCTACTGCATCGCGGGCTGTCCGTTCGACGTACCGCGCCTGAACCCGGAAGACAACCGCGTCTACAAATGCACGCTGTGCGTTGACCGCGTCACCGTCGGCCAGGAGCCAGCGTGCGTGAAGACCTGCCCAACCGGCGCTATCCACTTTGGCTCCAAAGAGGATATGAAAACGCTGGCGGCAGAGCGCGTGGGCGAGCTGAAAACCCGTGGTTACGACAACGCGGGCCTGTACGATCCGGCCGGGGTTGGTGGTACGCACGTGATGTACGTGCTGCACCATGCCGACAAGCCGAACCTGTATCACGGCCTGCCGGAAAACCCGGAAATCAGCGCCACCGTGAAGTTCTGGAAAGGCATCTGGAAACCGCTGGCAGCGGTGGGCTTTGCTGCCACCTTCGCAGCGAGCATCTTCCACTACGTCGGCGTCGGTCCGAACCGCGCGGAAGAGGAAGACGACAACCTGCATGAAGAGAAAGACGAGGTGCGCAAATGAGAAAACGTGACACCATCGTGCGCTACACCGCGCCGGAACGCATCAACCACTGGATCACCGCCTTCTGCTTTATGCTGGCGGCGATAAGCGGGCTGGGGTTCTTCTTCCCCTCCTTCAACTGGCTAATGCAGATCATGGGGACACCACAGCTGGCGCGTATCCTGCACCCGTTTGTGGGCGTCATCATGTTCGCGTCGTTCATCATCATGTTTTTCCGCTACTGGCACCATAACCTAATCAATCGGGATGATATCTTTTGGGCGAAGAATATTCGTAAGATCGTCGTCAACGAGGAAGTGGGTGATACCGGGCGTTATAACTTCGGCCAGAAATGCGTATTCTGGGCGGCGATTATCTTCCTGGTCCTGTTGCTGGTGAGCGGCGTGATCATCTGGCGTCCATACTTTGCGCCTGCTTTCTCAATCCCGGTGATCCGATTCGCGCTGATGCTGCATTCATTTGCCGCAGTAGCGTTAATTGTGGTTATCATGGTGCATATCTACGCCGCCCTTTGGGTGAAAGGCACCATTACCGCGATGGTGGAAGGATGGGTAACCAGTACGTGGGCGAAGAAACATCACCCGCGCTGGTACCGTGAAGTCCGAAAGACAACGGAAAAGAAAACTGAATGAGTATTCGCATAATCCCGCAAGATGAGCTGGGGTCGAGCGAGAAACGCACGGCGGATTATATTCCGCCGTTGTTATTCCCCAGACTCAAGAACCTCTACAACCGCCGCGCAGAGCGTCTGCGCGAGCTGGCAGAGAACAACCCGCTGGGCGATTTTCTGCGCTTTGCCGCGCTGGTCGCCCACGCGCAGGAAGTGGTGCTGTACGACCACCCGCTGCAAATGGACCTGACCGCGCGCATCAAAGAAGCCAACGCGCAGGGCAAGCCGCCGCTGGATATTCACGTCCTGCCGCGCGACAAGCACTGGCAAAAGCTGCTGCATTCGCTCATTGCCGAGCTGAAGCCCGAGATGAGCGGTACCGCGCTGGCGGTCATCGAAAATCTGGAAAAAGCCTCTGACCTGGAGCTGGAAGAGATGGCGAGCGCGCTGTTTGCCTCTGACTTCTCGCTGGTGAGCAGCGATAAAGCGCCGTTTATCTGGGCTGCGCTGTCGCTTTACTGGGCGCAAATGGCGAGCCTGATCCCGGGCAAAGCCCGCGCCGAATACGGCGAGGCGCGCCAGTTCTGCCCGGTCTGCGGCTCCATGCCGGTCTCCAGCATGGTGCAGATTGGCACCACGCAGGGGCTACGCTACCTGCACTGCAACCTGTGTGAAACCGAGTGGCACGTGGTGCGCATAAAGTGCAGCAACTGCGAGCAGACTCGCAATCTCAACTACTGGTCGCTGGAAAATGAAGACGCAGCGGTGAAAGCCGAAAGCTGCGGCGACTGCGGCACTTACCTGAAGATTCTGTATCAGGAAAAAGACCCGAAAGTCGAAGCGGTGGCCGACGATCTCGCCTCGCTGATTCTGGATGCGAAGATGGAGCAGGAGGGCTTTGCCCGCAGCTCGATTAACCCGTTCCTGTTCCCGGGCGAAGGGGAGTAATTCCCTGTGACAGTGCCGGGCGGCGCGTGCTTGCCCGGCCTACAGCTCGACAGCACTTCCCGCCGTCTTTCATGCCAAATACTCCCCCTTCTCGTTGAAAGACGCGTTATCGCCTTGCGAGCCGCTTTCCAGATTGTTGTCCGCAACGCTATTCTTGTTTTCTTTTGAATCAAACCAGGCTATAAAACTGTATATCCATACAGCTAAAGGGAATTCTCATGGCACTGGAACAGGGTATTGCGCAGCTGGTTCAGGGATTTATCGCTGCAGGTCGGCCCTCGTCGCGTCGACAGACCATTGAGGTGCGACGAGCAGGCTATATCGCCAGCACGGGGCTTGCCGGGGAGACCGAAACGCGCGTTCAGGTGGAGACGCTTGTTCTTGAGGGTCTTACCATTCGGGTATATTCACCTCTCGATGCGCCTGAACTATTGCCTGCTGCCATCTACTACCACGGCGGATGTTTTATCAGCGGCGGCTTTGATACCCATGACAACCAACTCCGTCAGTTAGCCTGCTACGGCAATTGCCGGGTGATTGCAATTCAGTACAGGCTGGCACCGGAGCATACTTTCCCCGCCGCACATGACGATGCGGAAAGAGGTGCGGATCTGGTCTGGCAATATGCAGACAAATTAGGCGTGGATAAAAACCGGCTCACCCTCTGTGGAGACAGCGCAGGAGGGCATCTGGCGCTGGTAACGGCGCTGCGGCTTAAGGCGAAAGGGCGATGGAAACCCGCACAGCTCATTCTCATCTATCCCATGCTCGACGCCACCGCCAGTTTTGAAAGCTATGCCCTTAATGGCACGGATTATATTATCACCCGCGATACCCTGCTCAGTGGGTATGAAATGTATCTCGCAGAGACTGACCGGCAGCATCCGGAAGCCAGCCCGCTGTGGCGCGATGATTTTTACGGGCTTCCGCCAGTGCATATCATTACAGCAGAGTACGATCCGCTGTGCGATGAGGGAGAAATGTTGTATCAGCATCTGACTGAGCAGGGTGTGAAGTGTACCGCTCAGCGCTGGCTGGGCGTCATCCATGGCTTCTTTCAGCTTGGCGGCGTCAGCCAGTCAGCGCGAGACGTTATGCGGGATATCGCCGGGCGGATTCAGCATGCCCGGGGAGCGTGAACAGGAGATTACTCCTCCTCGTTCCCACCCTCTTCATACGCGCCGAAGGGCTTCGCCGGAAGAACGATGTAGGTGCCTTCAAACACTGCACCCGGTGTTTTATCGCCAAACAGCTCAACCTGCATTTGTACGCGCGCTTTGCGGCCGCGTGCCAGACGGTCAAGATCGCCACCCAGTGACCCCAGATCGGCCACGGCGCTCGGCTTGCCGCTTATCGGTGCGCTATAGCGAATGTGGGCATCGGCCAGAATGATGGTGCCGCCCAGATGGCGCTCGCGGAGCATCAGCCAGATAAGTCCCCAGCCGGTGAGCGTGGCCAGTGAGAAAAGACTTCCGGCAAACAGGGTGTGGTGCGGGTTCTGATTGCCGGTTTCCGGCATGGTGGTAATAAATTTTTGTCCGGTGTACTGCTGAATGCGCACGCCCATTTTTTCACTGAGCGGAATGTGCTGATACCAGGCCTGCTGCAGCTGACCACACCAGTCGGCGCGATGAAGAATATCATCCAGCGTGGCGATGGGTTTAATCATCAAAAAATGACGAATCGGCGTGGTTTGCGGGGTCGTGATTTCCCCCTGATTCACAAAACCAAGCTTGGCGAAGAATTCTACGGCATCTTCGCGAGCGCTACAGGTGACGCGCTTAACGCCTTCCTGACGGGCCACGGACTCAAGGGTCATCGCCATTAGCGTCCCCAGCCCTTTGTCCTGTACGGAGGGATGAACCGCCATAAAGCGAATAGACGCTTCGTTATCGGCGTTGATATACAAACGCCCGACGGCGACGAGGTTACCCTCTTCGTCCATCACCATCTGATGGTGGGCCATCGCGTCCCAGGCATCGCGTTCAGAGCCTTTTGGCTGATGCAGTGGCTTGCGCAGCATTTCCCAGCGGAACTGGTAATAAGCGTCTAACTCTTCTTCCGTTTGCGGTACTCGAAGGTGATACATAGCTGTACTCTCTCTTGTTACCCGCGGCCACGCCGCCAGTTGGCTCATACCTGGAGCCAGAATGTGACGGGACCATCGTTCACCAGCGAAACCTGCATATCTGCAGCGAATCGTCCGGTTTGCGTATTCATTTCCTGCTGGCGACAACGCTCAACAAAGTACTCGTATAGTGCTTCTGCTCGATCCGGCGCGGCGCCTTTGGAGAAGCTCGGGCGCATGCCGCGCTCGGTATCCGCTGCCAGCGTAAACTGGGAAACCACCAGCACGCTGCCGCCCGCCTGCTGGACGTTCAGGTTCATCTTGCCTTCCGCATCGCTGAAAATGCGGTAGCCCAGCACGCGCTCGCACAAGCGGTTGGCTTTTTGTTCGTCATCATCCTTTTCGACACCTAACAACACCAAAAGTCCTGGGCCAATTTCACCCGTCACCTTTCCCTCCACGGTGACGCTGGCACGGGTTACGCGCTGTATCAATGCAATCATGGTTGGTCTGCTTCTTGTTGTTTTTCAGCTGCTGCTGCTTTTTTCAGTTCGCGGTATACGCCGAGAGTGACAGTTATTTCGGCACCAAGCAAGACGATACACCAGGTCCAGTAGACCCAGACAAACAAAATGGGGATCACCGCCAGCACGCCGTAAATCAGCTGATAGGACGGAAACATGGTGATGTAGAGGGCGAACCCTTTTTTTCCCAGTTCAAAGAGTACCGCGGCCACCAGTGCGCCAATAACGGCATCACGGTTAGGCACGCGCGTGGTCGGGACAACGCTATAAAGCAACCAGAAAGAGAGCCATGACAAAATCAGCGGGAAGATGCGCAGGACGTTATCAATGGCACCGTTAAAATCGCTCGCCCAACGCAATGACAGAAGGTACGAGCTGATCGCAAGGCTCGCCCCGGCCAGCAGCGGGCCAAGCGTTAAGATCATCCAGTAGACGGCAAACGAGTAAACCTTGGGCCGCGCTTTTTTACTGCGCCAGATGGTGTTGAGCGCGCTATCAATGGCGTACATCAACAGCAGCGCGGTGACGATAAGACCGCACGCCCCCACCGCCGTCATCTTGTTAGAGTTGGCAACAAACTGCTCGATGTAGTTCTGAATGATGTCGCCGGTGGCGGGAATGAAATTCGCGAAAACAAAGTGGCGAAGCTGTACGCTCACTTCCGCAAACATCGGGAAGGCGGAAAAAAGCGCAAAGATGACCGCCACCAGCGGCACCAGTGAAAGCAACGACACGTAGGCGAGGTTACCCGCCAGCGTGGTCATGTTGTCCTCATCAATCCGGTGCCAGAGCAGCTTCAGCCAGGCCCGCAGCGGACGCGTATGATGTGTGGCTTTTTGATGAACGGTTTTTAGCATAGCTGCTTCGCAAAGTAGTTGGGGATCGTCTCTTTTCCGGTCACCAGAATTGACGTGATACCCAACTGGTTAGCTCCCTCTATATTATCGGCATTGTCGTCGAAAAAGACCGCATCGCCCGCGGTGAATCCCTCTGCCAGCAGAACAGCCTGATAAATTCGCGCTTCAGGCTTACGCATGCCCATCTCCTGCGAGAGATAGATTTTATCTGCCGCCGCCTTAACCTCAGGGTATTCTTCAGGCCAAAACCTGGTGTGGAGGCGGTTGGTATTGGACAGGACAACCACGCGGTGTCCCTGCTCGCGCAGCTTGTGCATGATGTCGATCACTTCAGGCCGGATGGCGACAAATACGGCCTGCCAGCCGTGTGAAAACTGCTCGTAGCTTAACGAGAGCCCCATCTCCTGACAGAAACGTTCTGCAAATTCCTCGTCGCTGATTTCACCGCGCTCGTGCTGGTGGAAGGTCTCGCTCATCGCGAAATTCTGCTTTAACGTCGCCAGCGGAACACGGCTAAAATCGCTCCATGCGCCCAGCACCCGATTAAAATCGATGTCGACGATTACATTTCCTAAGTCAAAGATATAAAGCATGTTTATCTCCTGCTCGCCGTGGAAAATTAACTGTAGCGGGAAAGAGAAGGTTTGGCTATGCGCCAGATTCAGCTTAGAGAAAGGAGCAGCCCGAACCTGAAGTCCGGGCCATAAACGGATTACCCCGCCTGCTGTTCGTCGTTTGAATTCACTTCAACCACCTCAACCTTGCTGGATTTGAGATGGTTTTGCAGCGTGGGGCCGGGGAGTTCATCAGTAAAGAGCGCCGTGGCCTGCGCCACGTTGCCAATTTCCACGGCGGCGGATGCGGTGTACTTCGTATGATCGGCTGCCAGTAAAATATGGCGCGAGTGAGCCATCATGGTTTTCACCACGCTGGCTTCATTGACGTCAAACTCCATCATCGCGCCGTCATGCTCAATCGCCCCCACGCTGGTCACGAGATAGTCCGCCCGGAAGCCAGACACAAACGTCGCCGCCGCAGGGCCGATGATGCCGCCGTTATGCGGGCGCAGCGTGCCGCCGGGCACCATCACTTCAAAGCGCGGATTTTTATAGAGAATGTGCGCCACCCGCAGGCTGTTGGTAATGATGCGCAAATGATTGTGATTAAGTAGCGCCCGGGCGACATGCTCCACCGTCGTACCGATGGTGATGAAGATGGTCGAGCCATCGGGAATGTAGTCCGCAATCGCTTCGGCAATCGCCCGCTTCTCTTCGGTGAGAGACACTTCTCGCTGCTCGAAGGCTGTGTTCACCACGCTTGACGCCCGGCCCGCCCCACCATGATGGCGCGTAATCAGCCCCTGCTCGCTGAGCTTACGAATATCCCGCCGCACCGTTTGCGTGGAGACATCCAGCAGCTGCGCCAGTTCATCAATGTTCATATAGCCGCGATCGGCAATCAGCGTCAGCAGCTGATCGTGACGCGGGTTGCCGGTCAGTTCGGTAAGGCTCATGGGCTGTCCTCTGAAAACCATCACGCCCCGCATTTTATACAAAAAGTGACAAAAAAGAGCGGGTTTGATCACAGTCGGGTATCCCCGCACGCCCGCCGGGCCTGGTGCACTTCAGGGCGGCGACCGCGCTGGCAAACCGCACGGCGTCGTCCACAGGGACATGCTGCCCCAGGCTAACCGCCAGCGCGCCGTGGAAAACGTCGCCCGCACCGGTGGTATCCACTACATCCACCTCAAAGCCGGGCTGATGGCACAATGTGCCGCTCTCCAGCCAGAAGCAGCCGTCTCGCCCCTGGGTAACGTACACATGTCCATTTGTGAGCGTTTGTGCTTTTTTCAGCGCACCTACGGTTTCATCCAACTGCGTTAAGCGCCGCAGCCCCGGCGCGGAGAAGGCAGCGTGGTCGCTTAAGGCGATCAGTTCCGCAATGTCCTGCGGGGTGACGTCGGCATCCAATAAGGTCGGAACGTCCTGCTGGCGGGCAAGTGTGAATGCCTGTTTTGCCCCGTCATGCCAGCGCACGTCTGCCAGGACGATATCCCATTGTGAGAAATCGATTTCATGCAGCCAGTCTGCCGCAGAGGGGAGATCGGGGCTGGGATAGTTCGCAATGACGCGCTCCCCGCTGGCGTCTACCAGCACCGCCGATTGTGACGAACGGGCACCCTTAAACACGCGCGTGTAGCGGGTATTTACCCCCAGGGATTCCAGCTCCGCGAGCAGCCTTCTGCCGGTATCGTCATCCCCCACCCGGCCAATAAAATCCACTTTCGCCCCAAGTTTTGCCGCCGCCACCGCCGCAGTAGCCGCCGGGCCGCCGCCCACTTCCGTGTAGTCTTTTGCGACATATTTCCCACCTTCCTTTGGTAAATCATCGATATACCAGATGCGATCCAGCACGGTAATGCCGACACAAACGATGCGAGTCATGGTGATTCCTTCTGCAATTTCTGATGCCTTCATTTTAATTTCACCAAATGTTTAAAAAGTGACCCATGTCTATTTTTTGACGATAAATTACAAATACGATCAAAAACAGACAACATAAACGCGCAAAAATTGACACGAAGTGACAGGAGAGAGGCATGTCAGCAATCGCATTTATCGGTTTAGGGCAGATGGGCGCGCCAATGGCGAAGAATCTGCTGAAGCAAGGCCACCGGCTTCAGGTCTTTGATGTGAATCCGCAGGCCGTTCAGGCGCTGGTGGAAAGTGGTGCACAGGCGGCGGCAACGCCCGCGCAGGCCGCAGCCGAGGCCGAGTTTGTCATCACTATGCTGCCAAACGGCGACCTGGTGCGCAGCGTCCTGTTCGGCGACCACGGCGTTTGCGAAGGGTTATCACGCGACGCGCTGGTGATAGATATGTCCACCATTCATCCGCTGCAAACCGACGCGCTGATCCGCGACATGGCGGAGCGCGGCTTCAGCCTGATGGACGTCCCCGTCGGGCGCACGTCTGACCATGCCATCGCCGGGACGTTACTTCTGTTGGCAGGCGGCACGGCGCGGCAGGTTGAGCGCGCCACCCCGGTACTCATGGCGATGGGCAACGAGCTGATTAACGCTGGCGGCCCGGGCATGGGCATCCGCGTGAAGCTTATCAATAACTATATGAGTATCGCCCTGAACGCGCTTTCGGCCGAGGCGGCCGTGCTGTGCGAAGCGCTCGGCCTCTCCTTCGACGTGGCGCTCAAGGTGATGAGCGGCACGCCTGCGGGTAAAGGCCACTTCACAACCTCATGGCCGAACAAGGTGCTGAAAGGCGACCTTTCCCCCGCCTTCATGATCGACCTTGCGCATAAAGATCTGGGCATTGCGCTCGACGTGGCCAACCAGCTCCACGTCCCGATGCCGCTCGGCGCGGCTTCCCGCGAAGTTTACAACCAGGCACGTGCCGCCGGGCGCGGACGCGAAGACTGGACGGCCATTCTCGAACAGGTTCGCGCATCTGCCGGGCTGAAAAAAACACTCTGATACGAAAGGACTGAGGAATGACGATGTACACCCTGAAAGATATCACCCGACCTTCCGGCGGTTTTGCGATGCTGGCCGTGGACCAGCGCGAAGCGATGCGCCTGATGTTTGCGGCGGCAGGCGCGCCGGTGCCGGTAACCGACCAGCACCTCACGGATTTTAAGGTTAACGCTGCCAAAATCCTGTCGCCGTATGCCTCCGCCATTCTCGTCGACCAGCAGTTCTGCTATCGCCAGATTGTGGCGCAGCAGGCCGTTGCCAAAAGCTGCGCGATGATTGTGGCAGCCGACGAGTTCATACCGGGCAACGGTATTCCGGTCGACAGCGTGGTGATCGACAAGAACATCGACGCGCAGGCGGTCAAGCGCGATGGCGGCAAGGCGCTGAAGCTGCTGGTGCTTTGGCGCAGCGATGAAGATCCGCAGCAGCGGCTGGAGATGGTGCAGGCGTTCAACACGCTGTGCCACAGCAACGGGCTGCTGAGCATCATTGAGCCGGTGGTGCGCCCGCCGCGTCGCGGAGCCGCGTTTGACCGCGAGCAGGCGATTATTGATGCGGCGAAAGAGCTGGGCGACAGCGGCGCCGACCTCTACAAAGTGGAGATGCCGCTGTTTGGTAAAGGCACGCAGCAGGCGCTGCTGGCCGCCTCGCAGAAGCTGAACGCGGAAATCAATATGCCGTGGGTGATCCTCTCTTCCGGGGTGGACGATAAGCTCTTCCCGCGCGCGGTGCAGGTTGCCATGCAGGCAGGGGCTTCCGGCTTTTTAGCCGGTCGCGCCGTGTGGTCGTCCGTGGTGGGGCTGCCGGATACGAAAATGATGCTGCGCGACGTCTCTGTGCCGAAACTGCAGCGTTTGGGTGAGATAGTCGACGAAATGATGGCTCGCCGTTAAGAAAGGACCTGAACATGAAATGGTTTAACACCCTGAGCCATAACCGCTGGCTCGAACAAGAGACCGACCGTATTTTCGATTTCGGTAAAAACGCCGCCGTGCCGACCGGCTTTGGCTGGCTGGGCAATAACGGCCAGGTGCGCAGCGATATGGGCACGCATCTGTGGATCACCGCCCGCATGCTGCACGTGTACGCGGTGGCGGCAAACATGGGCCGCCCCGGCGCGTATGCCCTGGTTGAGCACGGCATTAATGCCCTCAACGGCCCACTGCGCGATAAACAGCACGGCGGCTGGTACGCCTGCGTGAACGATGAGGGGGTGATCGACGCCTCCAAGCAGGGCTATCAGCACTTCTTCGTGCTGCTGGGCGCGGCGAGCGCCGTGACCACCGGCCATCCGCATGCGCGCAGGCTGCTTGACGACGCCATTGAGATAATCGAGCGCTATTTCTGGAGCGAGGAGGAACAAATGTGCCTCGAATCCTGGGACGAGGCCTTCAGCAAAACCGAGGATTACCGCGGCGGCAACGCCAACATGCATGCCGTAGAAGCCTTCCTGATCGTCTATGACGTGACGCATGACCGCAAGTGGCTCGACCGCGCCCTGCGCATCGCCTCGGTGATTATTCACGACGTGGCGCGCAAAGGGGAGTACCGCGTTAACGAGCATTTCGACACCAACTGGAACCCAATCCGCGACTACAACATCGATAACCCAGCCCATCGCTTCCGCGCCTACGGCGGCACGCCGGGGCACTGGATCGAGTGGGGCCGCCTGATGCTGCACCTGCGCGCCGCGCTGGAAGCCCGCTTTGAAACCCCGCCTGAGTGGCTGCTGGAAGATGCAAAAGGATTGTTCCACGCCACTATCCGCGACGCCTGGGCACCGGACGGGGCCGATGGTTTTGTCTACTCCGTGGGTTGGGACGGCAAGCCTATCGTCCGCGAGCGCGTGCGCTGGCCGATCGTCGAAGCGATGGGCACGGCTTACGCGCTCTACACCGTGACCGGCGAAGCGCAGTACGAAGCCTGGTATCAGAAGTGGTGGGATTACTGCATTAAGTACCTGATGGATTACGAGAACGGGTCCTGGTGGCAGGAGCTGGATACCAATAACGAAGTGACAACCAAAGTCTGGGACGGCAAGCAGGATATTTACCATCTGCTGCACTGCCTGGTGATCCCTCGCCTGCCGCTGGCACCGGGCTTAGCCCCGGCAACGGCCGCCGGCCTGCTGGATAGCCTGGCCAAATAATAAAAGACGGAGTTCTTATGCGTACCCTACACAATATTGACCTGAAAAATAACGAAAGGGGTTTCACCCTACACTGGGAAAACCGCCTGATTTTGTCCCACACCGCGGAAGCGCCCTGCCTGTGGATCGGCGCGGGCGAGGCCGATATCGAGATGTTTCGCGGCAACTTCAGCATCAAAGACAAGCTCAACGAAAAGATTGCCCTGACGGACGCAACCGTCACGCAGCAAAGCGCGGGCTGGGCGATCCGCTTTACCCGTGGCGACGCGGTGAGCGCGACGCTAACGGTGGGCGTGGATGGTGAAGGTCGGCTGGAGCTGAAGCTTAAAAATGATGCCACCTGCCATAACCGCATCTGGCTGCGGCTGGCGGCACAGCCTGAAGATCACATTTACGGCTGCGGCGAGCAGTTCTCTTATTTCGATCTGCGCGGCAAGCCGTTCCCGCTGTGGACCAGCGAACAGGGCGTGGGTCGTAACAAGCAAACCTTTGTCACCTGGCAGGCCGACTGCAAGGAGAACGCAGGCGGGGATTACTACTGGACCTTCTTCCCGCAGCCTACCTTCGTGAGCACCCAGAAGTACTACTGCCACGTAGATAACAGCTGCTACATGAACTTTGACTTCAGCGCGCCGGAATTCCACGAGCTGGCGTTCTGGGAGGATAACGCCACGCTGCGCTTCGAATGTGCGGAAACGTACGTCGATCTGCTGGAAAAACTCACCGGCCTGCTGGGGCGACAGCCGGAGCTACCGGACTGGGTGTACGACGGCGTGACGCTGGGTATTCAGGGCGGCACCGAGGTGTGTCAGCAGAAGATCGACGTGATGCGCAAAGGCGGCGTCAAGGTGAACGGCATCTGGGCGCAGGACTGGTCCGGCATCCGTATGACCTCCTTCGGCAAACGCGTGATGTGGAACTGGAAGTGGAACCGCGAGCTGTATCCACAGCTTGATGAGCGTATCCGGCAGTGGAAAGCGGAAGGCGTGCAGTTCCTCTCCTATATCAACCCGTACGTTGCCAGCGACAGAGATCTCTGCGAAGAGGCGGCGAAACGCGGCTATCTGACCAAAAATGCCGACGGCAAGGACTACCACGTCGAGTTTGGCGAGTTCTATGCGGGCGTTATCGACCTGACCAATCCTGAAGCCTACGACTGGTACAAAGGGGTCATCAAAAAGAACCTGATCGAACTGGGCTGCGGCGGCTGGATGGCCGATTTCGGGGAATATCTGCCGACTGACACCTTCCTGCACAACGGCGTTAGCGCAGAGATCATGCACAACGCCTGGCCAGCCCTGTGGGCCAAATGTAACTACGAGGCGCTGGAAGAGACCGGCAAGCTCGGCGAGATCCTGTTCTTCATGCGCGCGGGCTACACCGGCAGCCAGAAGCATTCGGTGATGATGTGGGCAGGCGACCAGAACGTTGACTGGAGCCTGGACGACGGCCCGGCCTCGGTTATTCCGGCGGCGCTGTCCCTGGCGATGACCGGGCACGGCCTGCACCACAGCGACATCGGCGGCTATACCACCCTGTTCGGGATGAAGCGCAGCAAAGAGCTGCTGCTGCGCTGGTGCGATTTCAGCGCCTTCACGCCGATGATGCGCACCCATGAAGGCAACCGCCCCGGCGACAACTGGCAGTTCGACGGCGATGCGGAAACCATCGCGCACTTCGCGCGCATGACCACCGTCTTCACCACTCTGAAGCCGTATATCAAAGCCGCCGTCGCGCAGAACGCGAAAAGCGGCCTGCCGGTAATGCGCCCGCTGTTCCTGCACTACGAGGACGACGCGCGCGCCTACACGCTGAAATACCAGTATCTGTTTGGCCGCGATCTGCTGGTGGCGCCCGTTCACGAAGAGGGGCGCACCGACTGGACGCTCTATCTGCCGCAGGACAGCTGGGTGAATGCGTGGACCGGAGAAACCTGCCGGGGCGGCGACGTGACCGTTGACGCCCCGCTCGGTAAGCCGCCGGTCTTCTATCGCCAGCACAGCGAATGGGCAGACCTGTTTAGTACCTTACGTCATATCTGATAAGGCTCGCCCGCAGTGAAACCTGCGGGCAGACGGAGAATAATAATGAGTCAACATACTTCCGATCCGGCAGCCCTACGCCTGCCGTTTAAAGAAAAACTCGCCTACGGGATGGGCGATCTCGGCTCGAACATCCTGCTGGATATCGGCACCCTTTATCTGCTTAAATTTTATACCGACGTGCTGGGGCTGCCGGGAACCTACGGCGGGATCATCTTCCTGATTGCCAAGTTCTTTACCGCCTTCACCGACATGGGCACCGGGATCATGCTCGACTCCCGACGTAAGATTGGCCCGAAAGGGAAATTCCGCCCGTTCGTACTGTACGCCGCCTTTCCGGTAACCTTACTGGCGATTGCCAACTTCGTCGGCACGCCGTTTGAAATCACCGGTAAGACAGTGATGGCAACGGTGCTGTTCATGCTGTACGGCCTGTTCTTCAGCATGATGAACTGCTCCTACGGCGCGATGGTGCCCGCCATTACTAAAAACCCGGGCGAGCGCGCCTCGCTGGCCGCCTGGCGTCAGGGCGGCGCCACGCTGGGCCTGCTGCTCTGTACCGTCGGCTTTGTTCCGGTGATGAACCTGATTGAAGGTAACGACCAGCTTGGTTACATCTTCGCCGCAACCCTCTTCTCGCTGTTCGGGCTGTTCTTTATGTGGTGGTGCTACAAGGGCGTGACCGAGCGTTACGTCGAGACGCGGCCTGCTCATCCGGCGCAAAAGCCGGGGCTGTTGCAGTCGTTTCGCGCCATCGCCGGGAACCGTCCGCTGTTTATTCTGTGCATCGCTAACCTGTGCACGCTGGGCGCCTTTAACGTCAAGCTCGCCATCCAGGTTTACTACACGCAGTACGTGCTCAACGACCCGCTCCTGCTGTCGTATATGGGCTTCTTCAGCATGGGCTGTATTTTTATCGGCGTCTTTATGATGCCCGGCGCGGTGCGGCGTTTCGGGAAGAAAAAGGTCTACATCAGCGGGCTGATGATCTGGGTGGCGGGCGATCTGCTCAACTACTTCTTCGGCGGCGGCTCGGTGAGCTTTGTGGCGTTCTCCTGCCTGGCGTTCTTCGGTTCCGCATTTGTGAACAGCCTGAACTGGGCCCTGGTGTCCGATACCGTGGAATACGGCGAGTGGCGCACCGGCGTGCGCTCCGAGGGGACGGTCTACACCGGGTTTACCTTCTTCCGCAAGGTTTCCCAGGCGCTGGCGGGCTTTTTCCCGGGGATCATGCTGACGCAGATCGGCTATGTGCCCAACGTGGTGCAATCCGCCGGGACGGTTGAAGGGCTGCGGCAGTTGATATTTATCTACCCAAGCCTGCTGGCGGTCATCACCATCGTGGCGATGGGCTGCTTCTACAACCTCAACGAGAAGATGTATGTGCGCATCGTGGAAGAGATCGAACTGCGCAAACGTACGGCATAAATGACGTGATAGAGCGCCCTGCGGGGCGCTCTGAGGATCGACCATGACGCATAATACTGATCCGTTAACCCTGAAATTGAGCCTGCGAGAGAAGTGCGCCTACGGAATGGGCGATTTTGGCTCGAACCTGATGCTGTGTATTGGCACGCTGTATCTGCTGAAGTTTTACACGGATGAACTGGGCATGCCCGCGTTCTACGGCGGCATTATTTTCCTGGTGGCGAAATTCTTTACCGCGTTTACCGACATGCTGACCGGCGTGCTGCTGGACTCCCGGCGCAATATCGGTGCGAGGGGAAAATTCCGGCCGTTTATTCTTTACGCCTCCGTCCCGGTGGCGCTGGTCGCGACGGCGCAGTTTATGGCCAACGACTTTAGCCTGACGGTGAAAACGGCGCTCGCCACCGTGCTTTTCATGCTGTTTGGCCTGTGCTACAGCCTGATGAACTGCTCTTACGGCGCTATGGTTCCGGCCATTACCAAAAACCCCAACGAACGTGCGCAGCTTGCGGCATGGCGCCAGGGCGGCGCAACGGTCGGGCTGTTGCTCTGCACCGTCGGCTTTATGCCCATTCAGGCGCTTTTCGTCCACCAGCCCTCTCTCGGCTACCTGGTGGCCGCACTGGCGTTCGTCACCGGTGGCCTGTTCTGCATGTGGTGGTGCTACAGCGGGGTGAAAGAGCGCTACGTGGAGCTCACGCCCGCTCACCACAAACCCGGCATCCTCAAATCATTCTGCGCGATTTTCCGCAATCCGCCATTGCTGGTGCTGTGTATCGCCAACCTGTGCACCCTCGCCGCCTTTAACATAAAGCTGGCGATTCAGGTCTATTACACCCAGTACGTGCTGAACGATCTCCATCTGCTGTCGTGGATGGGCTTTTTCAGCATGGGGTGCATTCTGATTGGCGTGTTTCTGGTACCTGGCGCCGTGAAGCGCTTTGGCAAGAAGCCGGTCTATCTGGGCGGGCTGGCATTGTGGGCGGTAGGTGACGTGCTGAACTTCTTCTGGGGGACCAGCTCCCTGCTGTTCGTGCTGTTTTCCTGCATGGCCTTCTTCGGCACGGCGTTTGTGAACAGCCTGAACTGGGCGCTGGTTCCGGATACCGTCGATTATGGCGAGTGGAAAACCGGCATCCGCGCCGAAGGATCGGTGTACACCGGGTATACCTTCTCGCGCAAAATATCCGCCGCCCTCGCTGGCTTCCTGCCCGGCATTATGCTGACCCAGATTGGTTACGTTCCCCATGCGGTGCAGAGCGCAGGCACGCTGCTGGGGTTGCGCCAGCTTATTTTCCTCTGGCCGTGCGGTCTGGCGATCGTGGCCGCCGTGACCATGGGGCTGTTTTATAAACTCAACGAAGCGCGCTTCGCTTTTATTATCGAGGAGATAGGAAAACGGAAAAAAACATCAGCGAATACCCCTGAGATAACCACCAACAATAAAGCGTCAGCAGTCACTTTATAACAATAAATCCGGCCACTATGTCCTTCCTGCTTATCAGGAGGGAGGCCCTTCTGTACCTGATACATGGACAAATTATGAAAAAAATCATTACTGTACTGATCGTGTCGTCTGTGTCCTGCCCGGTATTTGCCGGGGCCTATGTCGAAACCCGTGAAGCCTACAATACTGCCTCTGAGATGCACGAGGTAATCCTGCGTGCGGGATATAACTTCGATATGGGCGCGGGGCTGATGTTCACCAACGCCTATAACGTGGGGAAATGGGATGAGCTGAAGCACAGCTATAACGAAATTGAGGGGTGGTATCCGCTCTTTAAACCCACCGACAAACTCACCTTCCGGCCCGGTGGATTAATTAACGACAGCAGCGCCGGTTCGGGTGGCGCGGTCTATCTGGACACCAACTATAAATTCGTCGACTGGTTCAACCTGACGTTCCGCTATCGCTATAACCATAACAATTATGATACGCCGGACTATAACGGGCAGATGGATAAAAACGACACGCACGAGTTTGCCAACTACTGGAATTTCAAAGTGACGGATGCGTTTTTCTACACGTTTGAACCGCACTTTTTCCAGCGGGTGAATGATTATCACAGCAAAAATGGCAAAGACCATCACTGGGAAATTACCAATAAGTTTAGCTATAAGATCGACAGAAACTGGCTGCCGTACCTTGAGCTTCAGTGGCTGGACAGATGGAATTATTACAACCGCGAGCAGTACCGGATTCGCTTGGGGTTACGGTACTCGTTCTAATAAAAAAGCCGCTGAGAAATCAGCGGCTTTTTAGCTGCCGGGTGGCGCGTACGCTTACCCGGCCTACGGATTGACCGTATTAGTCTTCTTTCGCACCGCGCATAGCACGCTTACGATCGTTCTCGGTCAGGTGACGTTTACGGATACGAATTGACTGTGGAGTCACTTCTACCAGTTCGTCATCATCGATGAATTCCAGAGCCTGCTCCAGAGTCATCTTGATCGGTGGAACCAGAACCGTTGCTTCGTCAGTACCGGACGCACGCATGTTGGTCAGTTTCTTACCGGTCAGGCAGTTTACGGTCAGGTCGTTAGAACGACTGTGAATACCGATGATCTGGCCTTCGTAAACTTCAGCACCGTGACCCAGGAACAGCTTGCCGCGATCCTGCAGACCGAACAGCGCAAACGCAACCGCTTTACCCTGACCGTTGGAGATCAGCACGCCGTTGTTACGCTGGCCCACTTCGCCCGGACGCACGTCGTCGTAGTGGCTGAAGGTGGAGTAAAGCAGACCGGTACCGGAGGTCATGGTCATGAACTCTGAACGGAAGCCGATCAAGCCACGGCTTGGGATCACGTAGTCGAGACGTACGCGGCCTTTGCCATCTGGATTCATGTTTTTCAGGTCGCCTTTACGCTCACCCAGAGCCTGCATCACAGAACCCTGATGCTGCTCTTCAACGTCCAGCGTGACGTTTTCGAACGGCTCTTGTTTACGGCCGTCGATTTCGCGGAAGATAACTTTCGGACGGGAAACCGCCATTTCGAAACCTTCACGACGCATGTTTTCGATCAGAACAGACAGGTGCAGCTCACCACGACCCGAAACGCGGAATGCATCAGCGTCTTCGGTTTCTTCAACGCGCAGCGCAACGTTGTGTACCAGCTCTTTGTTCAGGCGGTCAAGGATCTGACGAGAGGTAACGAATTTACCTTCTTTACCACAGAACGGAGAGGTGTTGACGTTGAAGAACATGGATACGGTTGGTTCATCAACGGACAGAGCTGGCAGCGCTTCGACGTTCTGCGGATCGCAAATGGTGTCGGAGATGTTCAGTTCACCCAGACCGGTGATAGCGATGATGTCGCCCGCTTCCGCAACGTCACTCTCGATACGCTCAAGACCCAGGTGGGTCAGTACTTTACCGACTTTACCGTTACGGGTTTTGCCTTCGCTATCGATGATAGTAACCTGCTGGTTAGGCTTCACTTTACCGCGCTTGATACGACCAATGCCGATTACGCCAACGTAGTTGTTGTAGTCGAGCTGAGAGATCTGCATCTGCAGGGTGCCGTCGAGATCGACGTTTGGCGCAGGAACTCGGTCAACAATCGCCTGATACAGCGGGGTCATGTCTTCAGCCATGTCTTCGTGGTCCAGACCAGCGATACCGTTCAGCGCAGAGGCGTAAACGATAGGGAAGTCCAGCTGCTCGTCGGTCGCGTCGAGGTTAACGAACAGGTCGAAGACCTGGTCAACAACCCAGTCAGGACGCGCGCCAGGGCGGTCAACTTTGTTGATAACAACGATTGGCTTCAGACCATGGGCAAAAGCTTTTTTGGTCACGAAGCGCGTCTGTGGCATTGGGCCATCCATTGCGTCAACGACCAGCAGAACGGAGTCTACCATGGACATTACACGTTCAACTTCACCACCGAAGTCGGCGTGCCCTGGGGTATCAACGATGTTGATACGGTAGTCATTCCATTTAATCGCGGTGTTTTTAGCGAGGATGGTAATCCCACGCTCTTTCTCCAAATCGTTGGAGTCCATCACGCGTTCTTGGGTTTCGGCACGCGCATCAAACGTACCGGATTGCTGCAGCAGCTTGTCAACCAGGGTAGTTTTACCATGGTCTACGTGCGCGATGATGGCGATGTTACGCAAATTTTCGATCACAACTTTGCCTCAGGCATTTAGAAATAGCGCGTTATTGTACACGGATTAATCGCACTACAAAACAGGATCACAAACATCCCCCGCAAACAAGTATTGCAGAGATGCTTTGTGATCGCTTTCACGGAGCGGTAAAAGGGCACTTTAACGTAAATTGCACCAATATGGTGCTCAATGTTCACATTGAAGCACTATACTGGTGCAACAAATCCATCGTGGTGCAGCCCTTTTGCACTATGGTGCGCATGATAACGCCTTTTTGGGGTGTTTTAAAAGTTGGCACAGATTTCGCTTTATAAAAAATACATGGCACCAGCCAGTACAAACAGAAATTGAAGACCTCGTTACCACGACGACAATGACCAATCTGGAGAGTTAAGTATGTCCGCTGAACACGTTTTGACGATGCTGAACGAACATGAAGTGAAGTTTGTTGATCTGCGCTTCACCGATACCAAAGGTAAAGAACAGCACGTCACAATCCCTGCTCATCAGGTGAACGCCGAATTCTTTGAAGAAGGCAAAATGTTTGACGGCTCCTCCATTGGTGGCTGGAAAGGCATTAACGAATCCGACATGGTTCTGATGCCAGATGCGACCACTGCGGTCATTGATCCGTTCTTCGAAGAACCAACCCTGATCATCCGTTGCGACATCCTCGAGCCAGGCACGCTGCAGGGCTACGACCGCGACCCACGTTCTATCGCGAAACGCGCTGAAGAGTACCTGCGTTCTACCGGCATCGCAGACACCGTTCTGTTCGGGCCAGAGCCAGAATTCTTCCTGTTCGATGACATCCGTTTCGGTGCCTCTATTTCTGGCTCCCACGTGGCTATCGACGACATCGAAGGTGCATGGAACTCCTCCACCAAATACGAAGGTGGTAACAAAGGTCACCGTCCTGGCGTGAAAGGCGGTTACTTCCCGGTTCCTCCGGTCGACTCTGCGCAGGACATCCGTTCCACCATGTGTCTGGTGATGGAAGAGATGGGCCTGGTTGTTGAAGCTCACCACCACGAAGTGGCGACTGCTGGTCAGAACGAAGTGGCAACCCGCTTCAACACCATGACCAAAAAAGCGGACGAAATTCAGATCTACAAATATGTTGTGCACAACGTTGCGCACCGTTTCGGTAAAACCGCGACCTTCATGCCAAAACCAATGTTTGGCGATAACGGTTCCGGTATGCACTGCCACATGTCTCTGTCCAAGAACGGTACTAACCTGTTCTCTGGCGACAAATATGCCGGTCTGTCCGAGCAGGCGCTGTATTACATCGGCGGTGTAATCAAACACGCTAAAGCGATCAACGCCCTGGCGAACCCAACCACGAACTCCTACAAGCGTCTGGTCCCGGGCTACGAAGCGCCAGTGATGCTGGCCTACTCTGCGCGTAACCGTTCTGCTTCTATCCGTATCCCGGTGGTGGCTTCTCCTAAAGCGCGTCGTATCGAAGTGCGCTTCCCGGACCCAGCGGCTAACCCATACCTGTGCTTCGCAGCGCTGCTGATGGCCGGTCTGGACGGTATCAAGAACAAGATCCACCCTGGCGAAGCGATGGACAAAAACCTGTACGACCTGCCGCCAGAAGAAGCGAAAGAGATCCCACAGGTTGCTGGTTCTCTGGAAGAAGCCCTGCAGGCGCTGGACGCAGACCGCGAGTTCCTGACTGCAGGTGGCGTATTCACTGACGACGCTATCGATGCTTACATCGCCCTGCGTATGGAAGAGAACGACCGCGTGCGTATGACGCCACACCCGGTAGAGTTCGAGCTGTACTACAGCGTTTAATTAAAGTTGTTTTACCCGGCGTGATAAGCGCCGGGGGTAGTTGCCGTGGAAACTTTTAGCCCATCTCCGGATGGGCTTTTTTCTCCACCAACAACCTGATCTCACGCGCTTTTTACGCCGAAAACGCTATACTGCACTAAATTAGTGCAAACGACTCCAGGAGACTGCTGAATGGCAACTGGCACGCTGCCCGATGCTGGGCAGATCCTCAATTCTTTGATTAACAGCATTTTGCTGGTCGATGACGAGCTGGCCGTTCATTACGCCAACCCGGCGGCGCAGCAGCTGCTCGCTCAAAGCGCACGTAAACTGTTCGGCACCCCGCTTCCTGAACTCCTGAGCTATTTTTCGCTGAATATTGGCCTGATGCAGGAAAGTTTGCAGGCTGGCCAGGGGTTTACCGATAACGAAGTGACGCTGGTGATCGACGGGCGCTCGCACATTCTGTCGCTTACCGCGCAGCGTCTTCCCGATGGGATGATCCTGCTGGAAATGGCGCCGATGGATAATCAGCGTCGACTGAGCCAGGAGCAGCTTCAGCATGCGCAGCAAATTGCCGCCCGGGATCTGGTGCGCGGTCTGGCGCATGAAATCAAAAACCCGCTGGGTGGGTTACGCGGCGCGGCGCAGCTTCTGACCAAGGCGCTGCCCGACCCCGCGCTGGCGGAGTATACCAACGTCATCATTGAGCAGGCGGACCGTCTGCGGAACCTGGTAGACCGTCTTCTCGGTCCGCAGCAGCCGGGAATGCACGTCACTGAAAGCATCCATAAAGTGGCTGAGCGGGTGGTGAAGCTCGTCTCAATGGAGCTGCCGGAGAACGTCACGCTGGTACGTGATTACGACCCAAGCCTGCCGGAACTGGCCCATGACCCGGACCAGATTGAGCAGGTTCTGTTGAATATTGTGCGTAATGCCCTGCAGGCGCTGGGGCCCGACGGGGGCGAGATTATTTTACGCACCCGTACCGCCTTCCAGCTCACCTTACACGGCGTGCGCTACCGGCTGGCGGCCCGAATCGACGTTGAGGATAACGGGCCCGGCATTCCATCGCATCTGCAGGATACCCTGTTCTACCCGATGGTAAGCGGTCGCGAAGGCGGGACCGGCCTGGGCTTATCCATTGCCCGAAGTTTGATCGATCAACACTCCGGAAAAATTGAATTTACCAGTTGGCCGGGACATACCGAGTTTTCGGTTTTCCTGCCGATTAAAAAATAAAGGTGACGTTTATGCAACGAGGGATAGTCTGGGTAGTCGATGACGATAGCTCCATCCGTTGGGTGCTTGAACGCGCGCTCACAGGGGTGGGCTTAAGCTGCACGACGTTTGAGAGCGGCAGCGAAGTGCTTGACGCACTCACCACCAAAACGCCAGATGTTCTGCTGTCGGATATTCGTATGCCGGGCATGGACGGGCTGGCGCTGTTAAAGCAGATCAAACAACGCCACCCTATGCTTCCGGTCATCATAATGACCGCGCACTCCGATCTGGATGCCGCAGTGAGCGCCTATCAGCAAGGGGCGTTCGATTACCTGCCCAAACCCTTTGATATCGACGAAGCGGTGGCGCTGGTTGAGCGCGCGATCAGCCATTATCAGGAGCAGCAACAGCCGCGCCACGCGCCCGATTTTGGGCCAACGACAGACATCATCGGTGAAGCGCCGGCGATGCAGGACGTGTTTCGCATTATCGGTCGTTTGTCCCGCTCGTCCATCAGCGTATTGATTAACGGTGAATCGGGAACCGGTAAAGAGCTTGTGGCGCATGCCTTGCACCGCCACAGCCCGCGCGCGAAAGCGCCGTTCATCGCCCTGAATATGGCGGCGATCCCGAAGGATTTGATTGAGTCTGAACTGTTCGGCCATGAAAAAGGGGCATTTACCGGCGCCAATACCATTCGCCAGGGGCGGTTCGAACAGGCTGACGGCGGCACGCTGTTCCTGGATGAAATCGGCGATATGCCGCTGGATGTCCAGACCCGCCTGCTGCGCGTGCTGGCCGACGGACAGTTTTATCGCGTGGGCGGCTATGCGCCGGTGAAGGTGGACGTGCGCATTATCGCCGCGACCCACCAGAACCTGGAGCAACGCGTGCAGGAGGGAAAATTCCGTGAGGATTTATTCCACCGTCTGAACGTCATCCGCGTTCATCTGCCGCCGCTGCGTGAACGCCGTGAAGATATCCCTCGCCTGGCGCGCCATTTCCTGCAGGTGGCCGCTCGCGAGCTGGGTGTGGAAGCCAAGCAGCTTCACCCGGAAACCGATGCCGCTCTGACGCGTCTGGCGTGGCCGGGCAACGTGCGCCAGCTGGAAAACACCTGCCGCTGGTTAACCGTAATGGCCGCCGGGCAGGAAGTGCTGATTCAGGATTTACCGGCCGAGCTGTTTGAAGCAACCGCGCCTGAAAGCAGTACCGGGCACGCGCTGCCGGACAGCTGGGCGACGCTGCTGGCGCAGTGGGCCGACCGCGCGCTGCGTTCCGGTCATCAAAACCTGCTGTCTGAAGCTCAGCCGGAGATGGAGCGTACGCTGTTAACTACCGCGCTTCGTCATACGCAGGGTCATAAGCAGGAAGCCGCTCGCCTGCTGGGATGGGGACGTAATACCCTGACGCGCAAGCTTAAAGAGCTGGGAATGGAGTGATCGTACTCCGCTGTGTAAAGGTTATTAATTGAGCGCAAATTGCCGTTATTTTGCGCTTTACTGTTCCGATGAGTTTTGTATGATCGTGCCCGGAAATTGGGGGTGAACATCATGCTGGAAACAATCGTGAATATGCTCTCTAGCGGAGCCGCTGAAAGCCACACGCCACAAACAGCCGTTGCGGCTATGTTGTGTGCGGCGCTGGTTGGGCTGTTTAGCTAGCGGGGTTGAACGTAAAAGCCGGGTGGCGGCTTCGCCTTACCCGGCCTACGTTTTGTGCTTTAGGCAATGCGCCTTAAATCACCCGCGAGAACTGCTGCAGTCGCGCTTTCTGACGCAGATACGCGTCAAAGCACATGCAGATATTACGGATCAACAGACGCCCTTTCGGCGTGACCTCAATCGCGCTCTCCGACACATCCACCAGCCCGTCTTTCGCCAGCGGCGCAATCAGCTTCAGGTCTTCCGCAAAATAATCGCTGAAGTGCAGATCCCACTGCGACTCAACGTCGCTGAAATCGAGACGGAAGTTGCAGATTAGCGCCTTAATCACATCGCGCCGAATGCAGTCGTCGCGCGTTAACGCGATGCCTCGCCACAGCGCGTTGCCCGTTTCATCAACCTGCTGGTAGTAGCGCTTCAGCTCTTTCTGGTTCTGCGCGTAACAGTCGCCAATCATACTGATGGCGGAGACGCCCATCCCCAGCAAATCGGTATCGCCCTGCGTCGTGTAGCCCTGGAAGTTGCGGTGCAGAACGCCTTCCCGCTGAGCAATCGCCAGCTCGTCATCCGGACGAGCAAAGTGATCCATTCCGATAAACTGATATCCGGTTTCGGTCAGCGAGGTGATGGTTTCCTGCAGAATATCCAGCTTCTGCTGGGCAGAAGGAAGATCGGCATCTTTTATTTTGCGCTGGGCGGCAAAGAGCGTCGGCAGGTGCGCATAGTTAAAGACGCTCAGGCGGTCCGGGTTGAGTTCGGCCACGCGCTTCAGGGTGAAGGCGAAGCTTTCCGGCGTTTGCTTTGGCAGGCCGTATATCAGGTCAATATTGGTCGAGGTGAAGCCAATTTCACGCGCATGGTTGAGTAAGGCAAAGATAAACTCTTCGTCCTGCTCGCGGTTGACCAGGCGCTGCACCTCTTTGTTGAAGTCCTGCACGCCCATGCTCAGACGATTGAAGCCTTCGGCGCGTAAGTGATCCAGTACATCCAGTTCTATTTCACGCGGATCGACTTCGATCGAGATTTCAGCGTCGGCTTTAAAACTGAAATTACCGCGCAGCAGAGCCATCAGGCGGCTAATTTGCGCTTTATTCAGATAGGTTGGCGTGCCGCCACCCCAGTGAAGCTGGCTGACGTGACGGCCTTTAAACAGCGGTGCGCGATGCACAATTTCCTGTTCGAGCGCGTCAAGATACTGATCGGCTTTGTGCTGCTGACGAGTCACGATTTTATTGCAGCCGCAGAAGTAGCAAAGCTTGTGGCAAAACGGAATATGGACGTAGAGCGACAGCGGACGCTCAGGATAGTGCGCAACAGCCTGCTGAAAATCCCCCTCGCCGAAGGCATCGGAGAACTCCAGCGCGGTGGGGTATGACGTATAACGCGGCCCGGAATAGTTATATTTCTGGATTAGGGCCAAATCCCAGTCGATAGTTGGTGCTGACATGCTCACTCCTTCCGTTGGTGTCGCGTTCGTATACGGCGGCCCGCTCTGGCCCCATCGCGGGCCATCACTCGGGTGCGCAGCCACTTCTGTCGCCGCGACAACCGCCGTAGTTTAACGAATAACCACACCAGATAACATATAACCGGAAGGGTTATAAGCAGGACTATCGTGCCTGCCGGGTGCAAATGTTAGTTTCCACCCTTCAGAAGACGCATCATATCTTCCTGTTTCTCGTCTTCTTCTTCATCTTCGTCATCGTCGTATGACAGGCCCAGCTTCTGCATCAGTTCATCGATACGATCCAGTTTGGCATCCACCCATGACTGCTCTTCAGCGGTCAGGGTTTCACCCTCTTCAAGACGTTCCAGCAGCGCGTCCAGGCGCTCATCGTTCTCCAGCAAATCCAGCTCAGCCTGCGGTGAAAGCATAGGTTTCTCGCTCTTTGGTTTGTGCTGCTTAGTGACCGGGGTGTCAGTCACGCCCAGTGGAATGGGAGTTTTACTGCCGATACGAGGGTCTTTCTGCTGTTTGCCTTTTGCAGAAGCACCTGCTGCACCACCACCGTTGGCACGGCTACCCGCAGCATGACCGCGATGTTTTTTGTCGCGTTTGCGATCGCGCGCTTCCTGGTTCAGTTCTTCGCGCGTTTTGCGGCGTGCTTTTGCAGGGCGTTTCGCGCCCGCAGCGGAGGTTGGTTTTTTCATGATGTTTTATCTTTAAGTCGATTTATTCAGTATAGAATTGCGGCGAAATCTAGCAGAAAGCAAGCAAAGAAAAAAGGCGACAGAGCAATCTGTCGCCTTTTTTCCTGACTCACAACCCTTAGCGGGTCAGACATTCCATGTTTGCCAACAACAAACCCTGTTTATCCCTTGGCTAATACCTTCCGTGATACGGTTCCATTTCCTGTTAAAACGCCTCCAGGCGTGATCATCCTGACAATCCTGCGTCTTCGCCTCCTGGCGCTCCTGACCCTAATCCTTCAATCCATATCCTGTTGGCATCCTCGCCCTGACGCACACTTTACCTTGTTCCGTTAAACTAACAAGCAACGAGACGGTACAAAAAGGGATTTTCAGATAATTACCTGGAAATAAACTTATGATTTAAAACAGTTTGGCTTTTTTGACACCTGCGAATTCTCTGAAATCTCCCATAGCATCATTAGCCGATCTCTCACACCGGTTGGGGTATTCGCCTACAGGTCATAGCAATCAGAAAAGCCTTTTGCCTGCATTCGGGTATAATCCCCTTCAGATTACGATTTTGGAGACGACCACGTGACTACCTGGAACTACCAACAGACGCATTTTGTCACCAGTGCGCCCGATATTCGCCACCTTCCTTCTGATACCGGTATTGAAGTGGCATTTGCTGGCCGCTCCAATGCGGGGAAATCCAGCGCCCTGAATACGCTGACCAATCAGAAGAGCCTGGCGCGTACCTCAAAAACACCTGGCCGTACCCAGCTGATCAACCTGTTTGAAGTCGCTGAGGGCAAACGCCTGGTCGACTTACCGGGATACGGTTACGCACAGGTACCGGAAGAGATGAAAATCAAGTGGCAGCGTGCGCTGGGTGAATACCTGGAAAAACGCCTGTGCCTGAAAGGTCTGGTGGTGCTGATGGATATTCGTCATCCCCTGAAAGATCTGGATCAGCAGATGATCGACTGGGCTGTAGCAAGCGATATCGCCGTGCTGGTGCTGCTGACGAAAGCCGATAAGCTGGCGAGCGGCGCGCGCAAAGCGCAGGTGAATATGGTTCGCCAAGCGGTGCTGGCGTTCAACGGTGATGTACAGGTTGAGCCGTTCTCCTCGCTGAAAAAGCAGGGCGTGGACAAGCTGCGTCAGAAGCTCGATACCTGGTTTAGCGAGCTGGAACCCGCGACGGAAGCTGAAGAAGAGTAATACCGAGCGCGGCTATCGCCGCGTTTTTTTTGCCTGAATTTTTCTTTGCCGCAATAAAAAACGCCCCAGTCATTACTGACTGGGGCGGCTAAAATATTCAGCCAAATCCGATTACGTGAAGTAAAAGGTCTGAAAGATAGAACATCTTACCTCTGTACCCTACGCCGATAACTCTACCCCTTTTTGTGCTGCAGAAAAAGCACTTTTTGTAGTTTTTTTTCATTCTTTACATAGGGAATTCTAATGATTGTCACAAAACGCGCGTTGGTATGTTGCAAACTTACATAAAAAGCGCGTTATGCGAAGAACCGTTAGTGAGCCTGATCCCAGTTTTCGCCACTTCCCACTTCCACCAGCAACGGCACGTCCAGCGTCATGCTGCTTTCCATTAGCTCGTGGATATTCTTCGACACGGCGTCGAGGTCGTCCTTGTGCACTTCAAATACCAGTTCATCGTGTACCTGCATGATCATTTTCACGCGAGGCTTCTCTTTTTCCAGCCAGGCATCAACGGCGATCATTGCACGCTTAATAATGTCCGCTGCGGTGCCCTGCATCGGGGCGTTGATCGCCGCACGCTCTGCGCCAGCGCGACGCGCCGCGTTGCTGGATTTGATGTCCGGTAAGTAGAGACGGCGGCCATCCAGGGTTTCGACGTAACCTTTTTCCTTCGCCTGCGCGCGGGTGCGTTCCATATATTCCAGCACGCCTGGATAGCGCTCGAAGTAGAGATCCATATACTTCTGCGACTCTTTGCGCGGAATGTTGAGCTGGCGCGAAAGACCAAATGCGCTCATGCCGTAAATCAGACCGAAGTTGATCGCCTTAGCACTGCGGCGCTGCTCGTTGGTCACGCTGTCCAGCGGCAAGCCGAAGACTTCCGCCGCGGTTGCCCGGTGGATATCTTTCCCTTCGGCAAACGCGGTCAGCAGGCCTTTGTCGCGGGACAGATGCGCCATAATGCGCAGCTCAATTTGCGAGTAGTCAGCAGAGACAATCAGATAATCCTCTGGTGCGATGAAAGCCTGGCGAATACGGCGGCCTTCCTCATTACGCACCGGGATGTTCTGCAGGTTGGGATCGGTCGATGAGAGTCGACCGGTAGCCGCTACGGCCTGATGATACGATGTATGCACGCGACCCGTTTTTGGGTTGATCATCAGCGGAAGCTTGTCGGTGTAGGTAGACTTCAGCTTCGCGAGGCCACGGTACTGCAGAATCACTTTTGGCAGCGGGTAATCCAGCGCCAGCTCTTCCAGCACCTCTTCAGAGGTTGACGGCGCGCCGCCTGGGGTTTTCTTCAGCGGCTTGATGCCCTGCTTTTCAAACATAATGGTCTGCAGCTGTTTCGGTGAAGAGAGGTTAAACGGCTCGCCGGCAAGCTCATGCGCTTTTTGCTCGAGCTCGGTCAGGCGCTGCGCCAGCTCCCCGGAGTGGTTATGCAGCACAGTTGGGTCGATTTTCACGCCGTTGCGTTCAATGCGTGACAGCACGGGCACCAGCGGCATCTCAATATTCTGGAACACATTCAGCGGACCTTCGTGCTTCTGCAGTTTTGGCCACATCTTCAGGTGCAGCTGCAGCGTGACGTCAGCGTCTTCCGCCGCGTAGCGCCCCGCCTCTTCCAGAGCAATCTGGTTAAAGGTGAGCTGATTTTTCCCTTTACCGGCAATCTCTTCAAAGGTGATCGTTTTGTGCTTGAGCCAGCGGTCAGATAAGGAATCCATATCATGACGTCCCGCAACGCTATCCAGAATGTAGGATTCAAGCATGGTGTCGAAGGCAATCCCGCGCAGTTCAATGCCGTAGTTTTGCAGAATGCCGCGGTCGTACTTGAGGTTTTGCCCGACCTTGAGCGCTTTTTCGTCCTCCAGGATCGGCTTCAGCAGCTCAAGCACGCGGTCACGGGAGATCTGCTCCGGCGCATCCAGGTAATCGTGCGCCACAGGAACATAGGCGGCAATACCCGGCTCTGTTGCAAATGACAGACCAACCATATTGGCTGAGATGTTATCGAGGCTGTCTGTTTCAGTATCAAAGGCAAAGACCGGCGCCTTTTTCAGTTTCTCGATCCAGGCGATCAGCTGTGACTCTTCAAGAATGGTTTCGTAGTTGTCAAAGGAAAGCGCCACGGCTTCTTCTTCCGCCAGCTCTTCTGCGTCAGCAACGATCGTCTCCTTCGGCTTTGCAGCAGGTTTGGCCCCTTTTGCCTGCAGCCATTTACCGGCTTCCACGTCAGCGGTCCAGCGCTTGAATTCGTATTTCTTAAACAGGCTCAGCAGATCGTCAGCGGAAGGCTGTTGCACTTCAAGCTGCTCACAGCCCAGCTCCAGTTCAACATCGGTTTTGATTGTGGCCAGCTTATAGGAGAGATAAGCCACCTCTTTATTCTCTTCCAGTTTTCCGGCCATGGTTTTTGCACCACGGAAGGAGAGCCCGGCGATTTTGTCTGACTCCGCGTAGAGCGTATCCAGACCACCCAGCCCCTGAAGCAGCGCCTGCGCGGTTTTTTCACCGACGCCAGGGACACCCGGGATGTTATCCGAGGAGTCGCCCATCAAAGCGAGGAAGTCGATAATCAGCTCAGGCGGCACGCCGTACTTTGTGACCACCTCTTCAGGCCCCAGAATGGTGTTGGTCATGGTGTTAATCAGGGTGATACCTGGCGTCACCAGCTGCGCCATATCTTTATCACCGGTGCTGATCAGTACAGGACGCCCCATCTTTTCTGCTTCACGCGCCAGCGTGCCGATGACGTCATCGGCTTCAACGCCAGAGACGGCCAGCAGCGGCAGCCCCATCGCTTTTACCATGGTGTGCAGCGGCTCAATCTGCGCACGCAGATCGTCAGGCATTGGCGGACGGTGAGATTTGTAATGCTCAAACAGCTCATCGCGGAAAGTTTTACCTTTCGCATCAAAGACCACAGCCGCGTGGGTTGGCTGATACTGAAGGATCAGGCTGCGCAGCATGTTCAGCACGCCGTACATTGCGCCGGTAGGTTCCCCTGCGCTATTGGTCAGAGGAGGAAACGCATGGTATGCCCGATACAGGTAAGAAGAGCCATCGACGAGAATAAGAGGGTTTTCTGGGATCTGAACCATAATGTCCGTGCCTTTAATCAATTTATGGGTAAAGGATGCCACAGAAGGATGAAAACATCAGTTATTAGCACCAGATACAGGAAAAGATTTTGCGATCGTGAGGTTCGCTCGCAAAAATCAAACTGTGGATAAGTTTGTGCATATTTTCACTTCATATGAATAACAGACGTAAAAAATACATATGAGTTAATTTTTAGATCTTAATTATCATGCTGTTATCGCATTAGATCTTATCTATATGGTCACCTGATGGCAATTTAGTCTATGTGGATATAAGCCTTATTAAGCCCGGAATCACAGAGAAATCTTCTGCGACAGGGTAAAAGCGGCCAAATCATCACGTCAAAGCGCCATTAATTTGTCCGTTTTCTGGTAAAATCAGCGCCCGGCGTTGCATAGCCGACCGCTCACTTACAGCTAACCATTTGAAAAAGCTCATCATGTCGAGATTGCTCGCTGCAATAACATTACTGTTAAGCATCATTTTAACTATCCTGGTGACTGTCGCCTGCTCTGTGCCGATCATTATTGCCGGGATTATTAAACTGCTGCTGCCTGTCCCCGCGGTGTGGCGAGCCGTGTCCGCATTTTGTAATTTCATGATGTACTGCTGGTGCGAAGGACTGGCGATCCTGCTGTGCCTGAACCCGCATCTGAAGTGGGATATCAAAGGGCTGGAGAGCCTTAACAAGAAAAACTGGTATCTGCTGATCTGCAATCACCACAGCTGGGCAGACATCGTGGTGTTATGCGTACTTTTTCGCAAACACATCCCGATGAACAAATACTTTCTGAAACAGCAGCTCGCCTGGGTGCCTTTTATCGGGCTGGCCTGCTGGGCGCTAGATATGCCGTTTATGAAACGCTATTCGCGCAGCTATTTAATTCGTCATCCCGAGCGTCGCGGCAAAGATGTGGAAACCACGCGCCGTTCCTGTGAAAAATTTCGCGCGTATCCCACGACCATCGTGAACTTTGTTGAAGGCTCCCGTTTTACGGAAGAGAAGCATCAACAAACTCGCTCCCCTTACCAGCATCTGCTGCCGCCAAAGGCTGCGGGTATTGCGATGGCGCTTAACGTGCTGGGAGCACAGTTCGATAAACTTCTTAACGTCACGCTCTGTTATCCGGAAAACGATAAGACGCCATTTTTCGATATGCTCAGCGGCAAACTGACGCGTATTGTAGTGCACGTCGAACTGGTCCCGATAGACGCTGAGCTGCACGGTGACTACGTAAACGATAAGAATTTCAAACGGCGCTTCCAGCAGTGGCTTAATACGCTCTGGAAAGAGAAAGACGAACAGTTAGACAATATTAAATCTTCATACAAAAACGCCGGTCAGTGACCGGCGTTTTTACATCAACGAAATTACTTCTTCTCAACCAGGTATTTCACGGTATCAGCATACTGCTGTACGAAGATATCCATGCTGCTGGTGTCCATGCCCTGCATGTTCAGCTGGTATTTACCGTTAACAAACATCGCCGGAACGCCCTGAAGCTGGAGGTCAGCAGCCGCTTTTTCCTGCTGGGCTACCAGAGATTTCACCACAAAGCTGTTCCATGCTGCGTCATACTCTTCACCTTTCACGCCAGCATCAACGAACACTTTACGGATATCCGCAGTGGTCTGAACGGTCTGGGTTTTCTGTACGGCTTCAAACATTGGCGCAGTGATCTTATCTTCCACGCCCAGTGCCATAGCAACCGCCCACGCCTGTGTCAGATCTTTACCCAATGGGCCCAGGAACTCGACGTGGTACTTGGTCATTTTGGTGCCTTCTGGCAGCTTTTTCTTCACGTTGTCAGACACATGCAGCACCTGCTCGAATTGATAGCAGTGTGGGCAATAGAACGAGAAGAACTCCAGAACCTGCGGCTCGCCAGCAACCGGTTTGTCCAGCGTGATGAACTGTTTGCCGTCGGTAAACTGCGCAGCAGAAGCGCTAAATGCCAGAATCATTCCTGCCAGCGCCAGCCAAATTTTTTTCATGATTAACTCTCTCCTGGGTGTGTCCAATTAATACATCGGCGTTAATTGCAGAGGGGGTTCCTGAAGAACCTTGACCTGCTCAGTAAATGTAGATATCTGGCTACGCCAGTAATCCTCTCCGGTAAGCCACGGGAAATTCCGGGGAAATGCGGGATCGTCCCAACGCCTAATTAACCATGCGAGATAATAAACAAAACGCATCGCGCGTAAAGGCTCAATCAGGGCAATTTCGTCTGAATTAAACGGGCTAAATTCTTCATAAGCTTCAATAATGGTTTCAAGCTGCATGCGTTGCTCGGCTTTGTCGCCATTGAGCAGCATCCACAGGTCCTGAACTGCTGGCCCCATACGCGCATCATCAAGATCGACAAACAACGGGCCATCACGCCAGAGGATATTTCCGGCATGACAATCGCCATGCAGGCGCAGGACGGTAATATCGTCGCGCCAGCAGGCTTTCACTGCAGCAATAATCTTATCGGTGGCGTTGAGGAAATCATCCTTTAACGCTGTGGGGATCATTGCAGACGTTTCGAATATTTCGCGCGGCTCAAGAAGGTATTCCTGAATCCCGATAGTCGGGCGGGCAATAAAGGTTTTTTTGCGTCCCGTCTGGTGTATGCGCCCAAGATAGCGGGCAACCCACTCCATCTGATCGATATTATCCGCTTCAAACTGGCGGCCACCCAGGCTCGGGAATACAGCGTAGTAAAACCCTTCGTGCGTGAGGAGCGTTTGGTTATTGAATTTTAGCGGCGCGGCAACGGGAACATCGTCATCCAGCAGATCGTGAGCGAACTGATGCTCTTCCTGAATTTGTTCTGCGGACCAGCGTTCAGGACGATAGAATTTTACGACGAAGCGCTGACGATCCTCATCCTGAAACTGATAGACGCGGTTTTCGTAGCTGTTTAACGGTGTTAGCCCGGAATCCACCCGAATACCCTGTTCAAACAGGGCATCCATAATGGTGTCCGGGTGTAATGTCTGGAAAGTAAAAGCCTGGTCGTTCATCCGATCATCCGGAAATTATACGAATGATTCAGGATATCATCTTGTGGAGATTTCGGTGCCGCCGCTTACAAGCTTTTACTCTTTAATTACGCCTCGGGCGCGCAGTAATGCGGTCTTAAAATCTTCCTCATAATCTTTCTGAATACCAGGAATAACAGCATCTTTGGCAGAGTCACGCATTTTAAGGTGATAGATCAGGATGTCGTCAGAAAGGTCTGCCAGATCGCCGTCAAAACCTGACTCTTTCGCCAGTTTCTGTAAAAATTGCATCAGATTTAGCTCTGGCTCTTTTTGCCAGGCGGGCTGGAGGAGTTCAATAACTTCATTCAGACGTTTACATTTCATGGTGGTGCTCCTTTCATTTAGAGTGACACGTTAGCAGGGTCAATCCCACAATAAAAGAGGCGATATTCGTGAATCTTAGCCAGGAAATCATTGGGGTCGTTCTGGCAGGCGGCAGAGCAACGCGAATGGGCGGAAAAGATAAGGGGCTTCAGCTTCTTAATGGAAAACCCTTGTGGCAGCATGTCGCTGATACGCTCTCAGGCCAGGTGTCGACAATGGTTATTAGTGCTAACAGGCATATCGACACTTATCAGCTCAGCGGGTACGCCGTTTATCAGGATAGCCTTGAGGATTACCCGGGACCGCTGGCCGGTATGCTTTCGGTCATGCAACAGTCTCACGGAGAGTGGTTTATCTTCTGTCCCTGCGATACCCCGCTTATTCCGTCCTGTCTTGTCGAGCGTTTGTTATTGCTTCGCGGTACGGCCCCTGTGGTTTGGGTACATGACGGCGAGCGTGACCATCCCGCTATCGCATTGATGCACCGATCGCTAGCGCCAGCCCTGCAGTCCTGTCTGGCTGCGGGAGAGCGCAGGGTGATGCTTTTTATGCGCGAGTCTGGCGGCCATCCCGTTGATTTTAGCGATTTGAAATCAGCATTTGTGAACGTGAATACGCGTGAAGATTTGCAGATGATGCAGGAGAAAAGATGATACCTGTTGTCGCCATTTCCGCCTGGAGTGGAACCGGAAAAACCACGCTGCTTAAAAAGCTCATTCCTGCGCTTTGTGCCAGGGGTATCCGTCCAGGATTGATTAAACATACCCACCATAATATGGATGTCGATAAACCGGGCAAAGATAGCTATGCGTTGCGTAAAGCGGGTGCAGCGCAAACGATGGTGGCAAGTACTCGACGCTGGGCGTTGATGACAGAAACGCCGGATGAGGCACCGCTGGATCTCGCTTATATGGTCAGCCGGATGGATCATGCCACTCTGGATCTGGTGCTGGTTGAGGGATTCAAGCATGAGGCCGTGCCTAAGATCCTGCTGTTCAGAAACGATGCCGGGCATGATTTAAGCGAGTTAACGCTGGATGAGCATGTGATTGCGGTGGCCAGTGATGTTGTATTGCCGCTTGAAGTTCCGATACTGGATTTAAATGATGTGGATGGGATTGCGGAGTTTATTGTGGACTGGGCTGCGATCTGACGACTTGCCGGGAGGCGGCTTCGCCTTACCCGCCTACCATTTTTTAGGCGTATAAACGCAAAAAGGCCATCCTTGCGGATGGCCTTTCTACTTATTTGATGCCTGGCAGTTCCCTACTCTCGCATGGGGAGGCCCCACACTACCATCGGCGCTACGGCGTTTCACTTCTGAGTTCGGCATGGGGTCAGGTGGGACCACCGCGCTAAAGCCGCCAGGCAAATTCTGTTAATCTGTATCAGGCTGAAAATCGTGTCTCTCTCACCGCCAAAACACCTTCGGCGTTGTAAGGTTAAGCCTCACGGTTCATTAGTATCGGTTAGCTCAACGCATCGCTGCGCTTACACACCCGACCTATCAACGTCGTAGTCTTCAACGTTCCTTCAGGACTCTCAGGGAGTCAGGGAGAACTCATCTCGGGGCAAGTTTCGTGCTTAGATGCTTTCAGCACTTATCTTTTCCGCATTTAGCTACCGGGCAGTGCCATTGGCATGACAACCCGAACACCAGTGATGCGTCCACTCCGGTCCTCTCGTACTAGGAGCAGCCCCCCTCAATTCTCCAGCGCCCACGGCAGATAGGGACCGAACTGTCTCACGACGTTCTAAACCCAGCTCGCGTACCACTTTAAATGGCGAACAGCCATACCCTTGGGACCTACTTCAGCCCCAGGATGTGATGAGCCGACATCGAGGTGCCAAACACCGCCGTCGATATGAACTCTTGGGCGGTATCAGCCTGTTATCCCCGGAGTACCTTTTATCCGTTGAGCGATGGCCCTTCCATTCAGAACCACCGGATCACTATGACCTGCTTTCGCACCTGCTCGAGCCGTCACTCTCGCAGTCAAGCTAGCTTATGCCATTGCACTAACCTCCTGATGTCCGACCAGGATTAGCTAACCTTCGTGCTCCTCCGTTACTCTTTGGGAGGAGACCGCCCCAGTCAAACTACCCACCAGACACTGTCCGCAACCCGGATCACGGGTCTACGTTAGAACACCAGCCATTAAAGGGTGGTATTTCAAGGATGGCTCCACGCAGACTGGCGTCCACGCTTCAAAGCCTCCCACCTATCCTACACATCAAGGACCAGTGTTCAGTGTCAAGCTATAGTAAAGGTTCACGGGGTCTTTCCGTCTTGCCGCGGGTACACTGCATCTTCACAGCGAGTTCAATTTCACTGAGTCTCGGGTGGAGACAGCCTGGCCATCATTACGCCATTCGTGCAGGTCGGAACTTACCCGACAAGGAATTTCGCTACCTTAGGACCGTTATAGTTACGGCCGCCGTTTACCGGGGCTTCGATCAAGAGCTTCGCGTTGCCGCTAACCCCATCAATTAACCTTCCGGCACCGGGCAGGCGTCACACCGTATACGTCCACTTTCGTGTTTGCACAGTGCTGTGTTTTTAATAAACAGTTGCAGCCAGCTGGTATCTTCGACTGATTTCAGCTCCACCCGCAGGGGCTTCACCTACATATCAGCGTGCCTTCTCCCGAAGTTACGGCACCATTTTGCCTAGTTCCTTCACCCGAGTTCTCTCAAGCGCCTTGGTATTCTCTACCTGACCACCTGTGTCGGTTTGGGGTACGATTTCGTGTTACCTGATGCTTAGAGGCTTTTCCTGGAAGCAGGGCATTTGTTACTTCAGCACCGTAGTGCCTCGTCATCACACCTCAGCGTTAATAAACGACCGGATTTACCTAATCGTTCCGCCTACATGCTTAAACCGGGACAACCGTCGCCCGGCTAACATAGCCTTCTCCGTCCCCCCTTCGCAGTAACACCAAGTACAGGAATATTAACCTGTTTCCCATCGACTACGCCTTTCGGCCTCGCCTTAGGGGTCGACTCACCCTGCCCCGATTAACGTTGGACAGGAACCCTTGGTCTTCCGGCGAGCGGGCTTTTCACCCGCTTTATCGTTACTTATGTCAGCATTCGCACTTCTGATACCTCCAGCATGCCTCACAGCACACCTTCAACGGCTTACAGAACGCTCCCCTACCCAACAACGCATAAGCGTCGCTGCCGCAGCTTCGGTGCATGGTTTAGCCCCGTTACATCTTCCGCGCAGGCCGACTCGACCAGTGAGCTATTACGCTTTCTTTAAATGATGGCTGCTTCTAAGCCAACATCCTGGCTGTCTGTGCCTTCCCACATCGTTTCCCACTTAACCATGACTTTGGGACCTTAGCTGGCGGTCTGGGTTGTTTCCCTCTTCACGACGGACGTTAGCACCCGCCGTGTGTCTCCCGTGATAACATTCTTCGGTATTCGTAGTTTGCATCGGGTTGGTAAGCCGGGATGGCCCCCTAGCCGAAACAGTGCTCTACCCCCGAAGATGAGTTCACGAGGCGCTACCTAAATAGCTTTCGGGGAGAACCAGCTATCTCCCGGTTTGATTGGCCTTTCACCCCCAGCCACAAGTCATCCGCTAATTTTTCAACATTAGTCGGTTCGGTCCTCCAGTTAGTGTTACCCAACCTTCAACCTGCCCATGGCTAGATCACCGGGTTTCGGGTCTATACCCTGCAACTTAACGCCCAGTTAAGACTCGGTTTCCCTTCGGCTCCCCTATACGGTTAACCTTGCTACAGAATATAAGTCGCTGACCCATTATACAAAAGGTACGCAGTCACACCACAAAGGTGCTCCCACTGCTTGTACGTACACGGTTTCAGGTTCTTTTTCACTCCCCTCGCCGGGGTTCTTTTCGCCTTTCCCTCACGGTACTGGTTCACTATCGGTCAGTCAGGAGTATTTAGCCTTGGAGGATGGTCCCCCCATATTCAGACAGGATACCACGTGTCCCGCCCTACTCTTCGAGTTCACAACCTGTGTGCTTTCGTGTACGGGACTGTCACCCTGTACCGTGCGACTTTCCAGACGCTTCCACTAACACACAAGCTGATTCAGACTCTGGGCTGCTCCCCGTTCGCTCGCCGCTACTGGGGGAATCTCGGTTGATTTCTTTTCCTCGGGGTACTTAGATGTTTCAGTTCCCCCGGTTCGCCTCGTTAACCTATGTATTCAGTTAACGATAGTGCAACGAATTGCACTGGGTTTCCCCATTCGGACATCGCCGGGTCAAAGGTTCATATCACCTCGCCGGCGCTTTTCGCAGATTAGCACGTCCTTCATCGCCTCTGACTGCCAGGGCATCCACCGTGTACGCTTAGTCGCTTAACCTCACAACCCGAAGATGTTTCTTTCGATTCATCATCGACTTGCGAAAATTTGAGAGACTCGAACACACATAACATGTGTGTCGTTTCAATTTTCAGCTTGATCCAGATTTTTAAAGAGCAAATATCTCAAACATGACTCGCAAGTCAGTTTTGAGATATGAGGCAGGTGACTTTCACTCACGAACCAGCAAGTGGCGTCCCCTAGGGGATTCGAACCCCTGTTACCGCCGTGAAAGGGCGGTGTCCTGGGCCTCTAGACGAAGGGGACACTGAAGTCTCAATCGCAAGACGCCTTGCTATTTACTTTTCATCAGACAATCTGTGTGAGCACTACAAAGGCAGGTTCTTTAAGGTAAGGAGGTGATCCAACCGCAGGTTCCCCTACGGTTACCTTGTTACGACTTCACCCCAGTCATGAATCACAAAGTGGTAAGCGCCCTCCCGAAGGTTAAGCTACCTACTTCTTTTGCAACCCACTCCCATGGTGTGACGGGCGGTGTGTACAAGGCCCGGGAACGTATTCACCGTAGCATTCTGATCTACGATTACTAGCGATTCCGACTTCATGGAGTCGAGTTGCAGACTCCAATCCGGACTACGACGCACTTTATGAGGTCCGCTTGCTCTCGCGAGGTCGCTTCTCTTTGTATGCGCCATTGTAGCACGTGTGTAGCCCTACTCGTAAGGGCCATGATGACTTGACGTCATCCCCACCTTCCTCCAGTTTATCACTGGCAGTCTCCTTTGAGTTCCCGGCCTAACCGCTGGCAACAAAGGATAAGGGTTGCGCTCGTTGCGGGACTTAACCCAACATTTCACAACACGAGCTGACGACAGCCATGCAGCACCTGTCTCAGAGTTCCCGAAGGCACCAATCCATCTCTGGAAAGTTCTCTGGATGTCAAGAGTAGGTAAGGTTCTTCGCGTTGCATCGAATTAAACCACATGCTCCACCGCTTGTGCGGGCCCCCGTCAATTCATTTGAGTTTTAACCTTGCGGCCGTACTCCCCAGGCGGTCGACTTAACGCGTTAGCTCCGGAAGCCACGCCTCAAGGGCACAACCTCCAAGTCGACATCGTTTACGGCGTGGACTACCAGGGTATCTAATCCTGTTTGCTCCCCACGCTTTCGCACCTGAGCGTCAGTCTTTGTCCAGGGGGCCGCCTTCGCCACCGGTATTCCTCCAGATCTCTACGCATTTCACCGCTACACCTGGAATTCTACCCCCCTCTACAAGACTCTAGCCTGCCAGTTTCGAATGCAGTTCCCAGGTTGAGCCCGGGGATTTCACATCCGACTTGACAGACCGCCTGCGTGCGCTTTACGCCCAGTAATTCCGATTAACGCTTGCACCCTCCGTATTACCGCGGCTGCTGGCACGGAGTTAGCCGGTGCTTCTTCTGCGGGTAACGTCAATTGCTGAGGTTATTAACCTCAACACCTTCCTCCCCGCTGAAAGTACTTTACAACCCGAAGGCCTTCTTCATACACGCGGCATGGCTGCATCAGGCTTGCGCCCATTGTGCAATATTCCCCACTGCTGCCTCCCGTAGGAGTCTGGACCGTGTCTCAGTTCCAGTGTGGCTGGTCATCCTCTCAGACCAGCTAGGGATCGTCGCCTAGGTGAGCCGTTACCCCACCTACTAGCTAATCCCATCTGGGCACATCTGATGGCAAGAGGCCCGAAGGTCCCCCTCTTTAGTCTTGCGACGTTATGCGGTATTAGCTACCGTTTCCAGTAGTTATCCCCCTCCATCAGGCAGTTTCCCAGACATTACTCACCCGTCCGCCGCTCGTCACCCAGGAGCAAGCTCCCTGTGCTACCGCTCGACTTGCATGTGTTAGGCCTGCCGCCAGCGTTCAATCTGAGCCATGATCAAACTCTTCAATTTAAGTTTGATGCTCGTGAATTAAACTTCGTAATGAATTACGTATGTTCACTCAGAGACTTGGTATTCATTTATTGTCCGAAGACATTAAGAATCCATGTCACTTTGAGTGCCCACACAGATTGTCTGATAAATTGTTAAAGAGCAGTGCCGCTTCGCTTTTCGCAGCGGCGCGGGGTGTGCATATTACGCTTTCCCGCTTCAGAGTCAAGCGTTTATTTTCGCTTTTCTCTGCTGACCCGGCGGCGTGTATGCCGTTGTTCCGTGTCAGTGGAGGCGCATTATAGGGAGTTATTCCGACGTGACAAGAGGAAATTTAAAAAAAGTTTCCATCCGTGTTTTTTTTCACCAACAGAGGTGAAATCAAGCTACAAATTGTTCTATTTGATGTATCTGCAACCACAATCACATTCGAGGTGGCATAATTATCAGCATGAATCTTTAAGGAATAAAAGCGATGCCATTAAGCGCACAACAGCTGGCCGCCCAAAAAAACCTGTCGTACGTGCTGGCAGAAAAGCTGGCTCAGCGTATTTTAGCGGGTAAATATGCCCCGGGTAGCATCCTGCCGGGTGAGATGGAGCTGGGTGAGAAGTTTGGGGTGAGCCGTACCGCCGTGCGCGAAGCGGTGAAAACCCTAACGGCAAAAGGTATGGTGCTTCCACGCCCTCGCATTGGCACACGCGTGATGCCACAGAGTAACTGGAATTTTCTCGATCAGGAGCTGCTCTCCTGGTGGATGACGGAAGATAACTTTCATCAGGTCGTCGATCACTTTCTGGTGATGCGCAGCAGCCTTGAACCTCAGGCATGTTTGCTTGCCGCCACGCTAGGAACGGCAGAGCAAAAAGCGCAGCTTAACGCGTTGATGGAAGAAATGGTGTTCCTGAAAAAACATTTCAACCGCGAACGCTGGGTTGAGGTCGATATGGCCTGGCATGAACACATCTATATGATGAGCGCCAATCCGTTCCTCACCTCTTTTGCCTCTTTATTTCATTCGGTGTATCACACCTACTTTACCTCTATTACACAAAACGAAGTGGTAAAACTGGATTTGCATCAGGCGATAGTGGATGCCATCCAGGAAAGCGACGGGCTGCGAGCCCTGAGTGCGTGCCAGGCATTGCTGGCAGCGCCAACCCACCAGCAGGTAAATAAATGACAACGAAAAAAGCGCGCAGCATGGCCGGATTGCCGTGGATTGCAGCCATGGCGTTTTTTATGCAGGCACTGGATGCCACCATCCTCAACACAGCGCTTCCCGCTATAGCGCAAAGCCTTAACCGCTCCCCGCTGGCGATGCAGTCCGCCATCATCAGCTACACCCTGACGGTCGCAATGTTAATTCCGGTCAGCGGCTGGCTGGCCGACCGCTTTGGCACCCGCAGAGTTTTCATGCTGGCCGTAACGCTCTTTACGCTCGGTTCACTGGCCTGTGCGCTCTCCTCATCCTTAACGGAGCTGGTTATCTTTCGCGTATTGCAAGGCATTGGCGGCGCGATGATGATGCCGGTGGCGCGCCTTGCCTTACTGCGAGCCTACCCGCGAAGCGAATTACTTCCCGTGCTCAACTTCGTCACCATGCCGGGCCTGGTTGGCCCGATACTTGGCCCGGTCCTCGGTGGCGTGTTTGTCACCTGGGCAAGCTGGCACTGGATCTTCCTGATTAATATTCCAATTGGCGTTGCGGGGCTGCTGTATGCCCGCAAATATATGCCGAACTTCACCACGCCAAGGCGCAGCTTCGACATGGGCGGCTTTTTCCTGTTTGGCCTGAGCCTGGTGTTATTCTCCAGCGGGATGGAGCTGTTTGGCGAGAAGATCGTCGCGACGTGGATGGCGCTCTCCGTTATTCTCGGCGGTATTCTGTTATTCCTTCTATATATACGTCACGCGCGTCGTCACCCGACGCCATTAATCTCCCTGGGTCTCTTTAACACCCGAACGTTTTCCGTCGGGATTGGGGGTAACATTGCGTCTCGTCTGGGGACGGGTTGCGTACCGTTCCTGATGCCATTGATGCTGCAGGTCGGTTTCGGCTATCCGGCCCTGATTGCTGGCTGCATGATGGCGCCTACGGCGATGGGCTCAATTCTGGCAAAATCAACCGTGACGCAGGTGCTGCGCTGGTTTGGCTATCGTAAGACGCTGGTTGGCGTAACGGTCTTTATCGGGCTGATGATTGCGCAGTTCTCGCTGCAATCCGCCGCGTTACCCGTCTGGATGCTGATCCTGCCGTTATTTGTGCTGGGCATGGCGATGTCGACGCAGTTTACGTCGATGAACACCATCACCCTCGCCGACCTGACTGACGAGAACGCCAGTAGCGGCAACAGCGTGCTCGCGGTTACGCAACAGCTGTCGATCAGTTTAGGGGTTGCCGTGAGTGCAGCGGTGCTGAGGTTTTATGAAGGTTTTGACAGCGCAAATACCGTTGAGCAGTTCCATTACACCTTTATCACCATGGGTGCACTTACCGTGGTATCGGCGCTGGTCTTTATGCTGTTAAAACCGAAAGACGGACGTAACCTGATCAAAGAACGCCACAAAGCAAAGGCTAAACCGAACCCCGTTCCATCAGAACAGGAGTAAGCTGCAGACGTTGCTGATGCAACGTGGGCTGCGCCATTCGGTGGATCAACACATCGATGGCCAGCTCGCCCAGTTCATCCTTCGGCTGATGAATTGTAGTCAGCGGCGGCGTCATATAGCTGGCTAGTTCGATATCATCATAGCCAATTACCGCCATATCATCCGGAACGCGCAAACCAGCCTGGTATAACGCCTGATAGGCGCCAAATGCCATAGCATCGTTGCCGATAAAGACGGCCTGAGGATGCTGCGGCTGCGCCAGCAAAGTCTGCATCGCTTCAAAGCCGCCGTGAAACTCAAAATCACCGGTAATACGGTAACCTTCCGGCACTGAAAGTCCCGCCCGTGCCATCGCGGCGAGATACCCTTCCAGACGCAGGCGCGCCGGGGTTTTATCCAGCGGACCAGTAATACAGGCGATGCGGGTATAGCCTTTATCAATCAGATACTGGGTCGCCATATCACCGCCCAGCAGGGAGTTATCCTGAATGAGATCGCTGGTTCCGTCGAACGGCGCCCAGTCCATCATCACAGTGGGAATAGAAGGATAGCGCTGGATAATCTCTTTAGATGGTTGGTGTGTTTCGGTACAGAGCAGCAGCAGCCCGTCGACGCGTTTTTGCATCAACGTTTCCAGGTTACGATTCATTCTCTGCTCGTCACCTTCGGTATTGCACAGCACCAGGCTGTAGCCACGCTCGAAGCAGCTGCGCTCCACGCCGCGAACCAGTTCTGAATAAAAAGGGTTGGTACTGGCAGTGATCAGCATACCGATGGTGCGCGTCTGGTTGAGCTTAAGGCTGCGCGCCAGCGCCGACGGCGCATAGTTGAGATCTTTTACTGCAGCTTCGACTTTCTCCCTAATCGCCTCGCTGACAAAGCGATCGTTGTTTATAACGTGAGAGACCGTCGAGGTAGAAACGCCCGCCATGCGGGCGACATCTTTCATTGTAGCCAAGCGTTACCCCTGCTGACTTAAGAATTCATCAATCTCTTTACGCCACGGAACGGAAGGCTGGGCGCCCTTGCGCGTCACCGCAATCGCGGCGGCAGCGTGTGCGAAGCGGATAGCGTCATCCATTATCTTGCCTTCCAGCAGCGCGGTGACCAGTGCACCATTGAAGGTATCTCCCGCTGCGATGGTATCAATCGCTTTGACCTTAAACCCCGGCACGCGGCGGCCTTCACCGTTTACGCTTGCCCATACCCCGCGGCTGCCGAGGGTAATGATCACCGTTCCAATGCCTTTCCCGTGCAGCACTTTTGCTGCACGCGCGGCATCGTCATCATTTTCAACGCGAATACCCGTCAGTTTTTCTGCTTCAGTTTCGTTCGGGGTGATGATGTCCACCAGCGCCAGCAGCTCGTCTGATAATACACGGGCTGGGGCCGGGTTAAGTACGACAGTGGTATGATTTTCATGCGCAATTTTCGCGGCGGCCAGCACGCTTTCAACCGGTGACTCCAGTTGCATGAGCAGGGCTTCCGCTCCGGCGATGATGGCACGCTGCGCTTCTACGCGCTCCGTCGTCAGCGCAGCGTTAGCCCCCGCATGAATACCGATGACATTCTCACCTTCCGCGTTGACGAAAATCAGCGCCACGCCGGTAGATTCCCCTGCAACAACGCTGACCGGTGCGATATCAATGTTGTCGCTCGCCAGCTGTTTGCGTACGCGCTCACCGGTATCGTCATCACCCGTGCAGGCGATAAACGCAATATTCGCCCCGCTGCGACCGGCGGCGACGGCCTGGTTGGCACCTTTACCGCCAAATGCCACCTGATACTGGTTACCCGTGACGGTTTCGCCCGGTGTAGGGAACGATTCAAGGTTAAGAATGTGATCGGCATTGATACTGCCAAGGACGACGAGGTTGCCTGCGGTTTTCATGGTTGGGTTGTCCATCTGAGAGCGCCACCGGTATTACCCGGTGGCGTATGCCACACTTTTCTTTATTGGTGTCCCTCAGGCAGCCATCGACCGCCTGATTCGCCTTTTACTGCTTGATGACCAGCTTCAGGTCAACCGGGTATTTGGCCTGAACTTTTTCGCCCTTCAGCACTTTGTCGGCAGTTTCAACGCCAGTGGCGCCAATCTGCTCAGGCAGCTGAGCAATGGTCGCAGCCAGTTTGCCATCGTTTACTGCTTTTTCACCATCCGGCGTGCCGTCAAATCCGACAACCATCACATCAGATTTACCTGCAGTCTGCAGGGCACGCAGCGCGCCGAGCGCCATTTCGTCGTTCTGTGCGAACACGGCCTGCACGTCAGGATGCGCGGTCAGCAGGTTCTGCATAACGTTCAGACCTTTAGTACGGTCGAAGTCTGCCGGCTGGCTGGCCAGTACGTTAAATTTGTGCGCTGCAACGGCCTGCTGGAAGCCTTCACCACGCTCACGCGCTGCGGAAGTCCCGGCGATGCCCTGCAGTTCGATAACTTTCGCGCCTTCACCTGCTTTCTTCGCGATGTAATCACCCGCGATTTTGCCGCCCAGCACGTTATCAGAAGCAATGTGGCTGACCACGTCGCCTTTAGAGGCCTGACGGTCCAGGGTGATTACCGGGATCTTCGCCTGGTTTGCCATTTTAACGGCGTTGCCTACGGCGTCAGAATCGGTTGGGTTGATCAGCAGAATTTTGGTGCCACGAACGGTTAAGTCCTGAACGTTAGCCAGCTCTTTCGCCGGGTTGTTCTGAGAATCCAGCACCACCAGGTTGTAACCCAGTTTATCCGCTTCTTTCTGCGCACCGTCCTTCAGGGAGACGAAGAACGGGTTGTTCAGGGTAGAGACAACCAGCGCGATGGTGTCTTTTGCCATTGCGTTAGCACTTACGGTTGCGCTTAGCGCGACTGCAGAAACCAGGGTAGCCAGTTTTTTCATGTTCATATCTAAGATGTCCTGTAGTGTCGTCAGTTACTGTTTTTTGTTGTCTACCAGTACCGCCAGCAAAATCACCACTGCCTTAACGATCATCTGGTAATAGGAGGAAACACCTAACAAATTCAAACCATTATTCAGGAAACCGAGAATCAGTGCGCCGATCAATGTCCCAACAATGCGACCTTTACCGCCCGCAAGACTCGTACCGCCCAGAACCACTGCCGCAATAGCATCCAGCTCATATCCCGTACCCGCCGTCGGCTGCGCGGAAGAGAGGCGCGCCACCTCGATAATGCCTGCCAGTGACGCCAGAAGGCCGCACAGGGAGTAAACGATAATTTTGACTTTATTAACGCTGATACCAGACAGGCGCGTTGCCGCTTCGTTACCGCCCAGCGCATAGATATAACGGCCCAGACGGGTGTGGTGCAGCATGTACCACGCCGCCAGGAAGACGATAGCCATGATCCAGACCGGGGTCGGGACACCCAGAGGGCGACCAATACCGAACCAGCCAAACAGATCCGCGTTATCGGTGAAGCCGGTATTGACCGGGCTGCCGTTGGTGTAAACCATGGTCACACCGCGCAGCAGCAGCATCATCACCAGCGTGGCGATGAACGCCTGAACGCGGCCTTTTGCCACAATTACGCCGGTTACGGCACCAATCGCCGCGCCTGCTGCCAGAGCAGCGGCCACGGCCACCAGGGCGTTGACTTCAATCCCGACAATCGAAGCGGCGATCGCGCCGGTGAGCGCCAGCAGGGAACCGACGGACAGATCGATACCTGAGGTCAAAATCACCAGCGTCATGCCGACCGCCATAATGGCGTTCACAGACGTCTGCTGCAGAATGTTGAACAGGTTATTAACGGTGAAAAAGTTCGGGCTCATGGTCGACACAATCGCGATCAGCACCAGCAGGGCAATCAGCGATTTTTGTTCCATCAGCCATGCCTTTGTGAAATAGCGGCGACCAGAAACAGCCTGGGTAGTCATCTTCTTACTCCTGATTCACGCGATTAAGCTTGCCCACAGCGGCAGCCATCAGAACTTCCTGGGTGGCCTGCTCGCGAGTGAATTCACCGCCGAGATGCCCTTCATGCATGACGATAATGCGATCGCTCATGCCTAATACTTCTGGCATCTCGGAAGAGACCAGAATGATGCTTAGCCCGTCGGCCTTAAACTGGTTAATCAGCTGATAGATCTCTTTCTTCGCGCCCACGTCTACGCCGCGGGTTGGCTCGTCGAGGATCAGCACTTTCGGGCGCGTCATCAGCCCGCGCGCAATGGCCACTTTCTGCTGATTACCGCCGGACAACAGGCCAATCGCCTGCTCCATCGACGGGGTTTTGACGTTAAAGAGACGGATAAAATCGCTGACCGCCTGCTGCTCATCTTTATGCTTCAGGCTACCGCCGCTATGGCTGAAATAGCGCAGCGCGGTCAGGGACATGTTCTCTTTTACCGACATCCCCAGCACCAGGCCATCGCGTTTGCGGTCTTCGGAGATATAGACGATACCGTTCGCCAGACCATCCTGCGGAGAGCGGGTGACCACTTCATGACCATCAAGGGTGACATAACCGCTGGTGCGCGGCAGTGCGCCGTACAACACTTTCATCAGCTCGGTACGTCCGGCACCCATCAGGCCCGCCACGCCCAGGATCTCGCCCTGACGCAGGGTAAAGGTCACGTCGTTCACACCCGGACCGCAGAGGTTATCCACCTTCAGGCGGATCTCACCCGGCGCTTTATCCAGATGCGGATACTGATCTTCGAGCTTACGTCCCACCATCATTTCGATGAGCGTATCTTCGGTCAGCGTGGCGACTTCGCGCTCGGCAATAAACTGCCCGTCGCGGAAGACGGTGACGTCATCGCAGATTTCGAAGATCTCTTTCATGCGGTGAGAGATATAGACAATCCCGCGCCCCTGCGATTTCAGCTCGCGGATCACGCGGAACAGGGATTCGGTTTCGGTATCGGTCAGGGCGTCGGTCGGTTCATCCATAATGATGACCTTAGACTCAAAGCTCAGCACCTTGGCGATTTCCACCATCTGCTGATCGCCAATGGACAGATCGCCTACCAGGCGGTCGCTCTTAAAGCGCAGGTTCAGCTTCGCCAGCAGCTTGTCCGCTTCGGCATACATGGTTTTCCAGTCGATTTTGCCGAACCGGTTAACAAACTCGCGGCCGAGGAAAATGTTTTCCGCAATGGTGAGCTGAGGGATGAGGTTCAGCTCCTGGTGAATAATACCTATACCCGCTTCCTGAGAGGATTTCGGACCATTGAAGGTGGTCTCTTTACCCAGCCAGACGAGTGAACCGGCATCGCGTTGATAGATACCGGTCAGCACTTTCATCATGGTGGATTTGCCGGCACCGTTTTCACCCACCAGCGCCATCACGCGCCCGGGGTAGACGTTCAGCGCCGCGCCGGAGAGGGCTTTTACGCCCGGGAACGACTTATCGATCCCTTTGAGTTGCAGTAATGCGTCCATGATGGCCTCAGAAGGTGACGCCAGCACAGAGAATAATATTCGCATACGGGGAGCACTCCCCGCTGCGAATCACCGCCTGACTTTCTGCGGTTTGTTGTTTGAACTGTTCGTGCGTCGTGTAACGAATTTCTATGGTGTTTCCCTGGTGTTGTTGCAGTTGCTCAATGTGGTTGAGCAACGTTTCGTGGAGTTGCGGATTATGTTGTTTGATTTCCGCCGCGAGAATGGCTGCCTCAACCTGCATCTCCGCCGTCACGACTTCCAGTACCTGCATAAACGAGGGCACGCCCTGCGTTAACGCCATATCGATACGGGTTGTGCTGCGCGGAACCGGTAAGCCTGCATCGCAAACCACCAGCGTATCGGTATGCCCAAGACGGGAAATAACCGATGAGATTTCTGAGTTGAGAACCGTACCTTTCTTCATTTTCTTGCTCCACTAGCGAAACGTTTCGCTAAAAATAGTGTAGACGCAAGAGTGTTCAGAAAACCATCATGACGTAACGGAATTGTGATCGACGTCGAAACGTTTCGCTAAGTGAAATGGAGTGGAGGTAAATGCAAAACGGTAACCCCAAGGTTACCGTTTTTTATGTTTGCGCCCTCTCCCTGTGGGAGAGGGTCGGGGTGAAAGCATCAGACCACACAAAGACTTAAATCTCGACCTGTGTCCCCAGCTCAATCACGCGGTTAGGTGGGATCTCAAACTGGTCAGGCGCGCGCAGAGCGTTACGCTGCAGGATAAGGTACAGCTTGCCGCGCAGGCGCAGATACCATGGGCGCTTGCCGATAATCAGCGACTCGTGGGACATAAAGAATGACGTCTCCATCATCCGGCAGCTCAGCCCTTCCAGGCCGCAGCGGTGGAACACCTCTTCCACGTTTGGCGTTTCACGCCAGCCGTAGCTAGCCACCACGCGCCAGAATGTCGGCGACAGCTGCTCGATTTGTACGCGACGTACGTTGTGAACATACGGCGCATCTTCGGTGCGTAGCGTCAGCAGAATGACGCGCTCATGCAGGACCTTGTTGTGTTTGAGGTTATGCATCAGCGCAAACGGGATCACGTTCAGGGCACGAGACATATACACCGCGGTGCCGGGCACGCGAACCGGCGGTGATTTCTCCAGAGAAGCTATCATCGCCTCGAGAGAATTACCGTGCTCATGCATGCGGCGCAGCAGGCGGAAACGCTCGCTTTTCCATGTGGTCATGACGATAAACATCACCAGACCCAGCGTCAGCGGCAGCCAGCCCCCGGAGACAATCTTGTCGAGGTTCGCTGAGAACAGCGGCACGTCGATACACAGGAAGCCCACCAGAATCAATGCCACGAGGAATTTATTCCAGTGCCAGTTTCGGTACGCCACCGTGGTGGAGAGAAGCGATGTCAGCACCATCGTACCGGTTACCGCAATGCCGTAAGCCGCCGCCAGGTTGCTGGAGTGCTCGAAGCTGACGATAACAATGACAACAGCGAAATAGAGTAACCAGTTAATGAACGGGATGTAGATCTGGCCCGACTCCATCTCTGAGGTATGGATGATGCGCATCGGTGAGAGGTAACCCAGACGCACGGCCTGGCGCGTCAGAGAAAACACGCCTGAAATCACAGCCTGGGAGGCAATAACTGTCGCCAGCGTTGCCAGAATCAGCATCGGTACCAGCGCCCAGTCAGGTGCCAGCAGGAAGAACGGGTTCTTGATCGCTTCCGGGTTTTTAAGCAGCAGCGCACCCTGACCGAAGTAGTTCAGCACCAGTGACGGGAGCACCACAATAAACCATGCCACGCGGATAGGCAGTTTCCCGAAGTGCCCCATGTCAGCATACAGCGCTTCAACCCCGGTGATGGAGAGCACGACGGCTCCGAGCGCCACGAAGGAAACCACTTTGTATTCCAGGAAGAAATGCACCGCCCAGTATGGGTTCAGCGCGTGCAGCACTTCCGGGTTCGCGATAATGCTGCGCAAACCAAGCGCCGCGAGGATCAGGAACCATGCCAGCATAATCGGTGCAAACAGTTTGCCCACCAGCCCAGTGCCGTGCTTCTGGATCGCAAACAGCAGCGTCAACACGATTATCGCCAGCGGGACCACCCACGTATCAAGCTGCGGCGCGATAATCTCCAGCCCCTCTATCGCCGAGAGGACCGAAATCGCGGGCGTGATAACCACCTCGCCATAGAAGAAACTGCCGCCAATCAGGCCGATAATGACCAGCACTGAGGTCATTCTGGCCGAGGTATTGCGCCCGGCAAGGGACATCAGGGTCAGGATCCCACCTTCCCCTGCGTTATCTGCACGCATAACGAAGGAGAGATATTTAACAGAAACCACCAGGATCAGCAGCCAGAAAATGAGGGACAGGAAGCCAAACACGGCATCGCGTTCAACACCAAAGCCAAACTGGCCGGACAGACATTCACGAAGCGTATAAAGCGGGCTGGTGCCGATATCACCGTAGACAACCCCGATCGCCGCAAGCGTTATTGCGGGTAATGATTGCTTATTATCAGTGCTCATAGACTAGTCTTTTCGTTTAAATAACAAATGTGTTCCTGGTCCCTTGGCCCACAAAAAGCGCACAGTATGCACGATTCATTGCAAAATCGTACCCCTAAATGCAACCGCATTAATGTAGCGCAAAGAAAATTGCGCCGCACTTCAGTCTATTACCAGCCCTGACTGAAACGTCTATACTCGCTTCAATTGGCCGCCACGACGGCGAAAGGATGCAAAACTATTATGGCTCACTCACATTTATTAGCAGAAAGAATTTCCCGCCTTAGCAGCGCGCTGGAGAAAGGCCTTTTCGAGCGTAGCCACGCCATTCGCCTCTGTTTACTGGCGGCGTTGAGCGGTGAGAGCGTGTTTTTGCTGGGACCGCCGGGCATTGCCAAAAGCCTGATTGCCCGCAGGCTAAAATTTGCTTTTCAGAACGCCCGCGCTTTCGAATATCTCATGACCCGATTTTCCACCCCAGAAGAAGTTTTTGGCCCGCTTTCCATTCAGGCATTGAAAGATGAGGGGCGCTATCAGCGTCTGACAGAAGGGTATCTTCCGGAAGCTGAGATTGTTTTTCTCGATGAGATCTGGAAAGCCGGCCCGGCTATTCTGAACACTCTGCTCACGGCGATAAACGAACGTCGGTTCCGTAACGGCGCCAGTGAAGAGAAAATCCCGATGCGCCTGCTGGTGGCCGCCTCTAACGAACTGCCTGAAGCCGACAGCAGTCTGGAAGCGCTGTATGACCGTATGCTGATCCGCCTGTGGCTGGACAAAGTGCAGGATAAATCCAACTTCCGCTCCATGCTGGTCAGCCAACAGGATGAAAGTGAAAATCCGGTATCCGCTTCGCTGCAGGTAACGGATGAGGAGTATCACCAGTGGCAGGAGGATATCGGCAAAATCAAACTGCCAGACGCCGTCTTCGAGCTGATCTATCTGCTGCGTCAGCAGCTCGATCTCCTCCCTTCTGCACCCTATGTATCCGATCGCCGGTGGAAAAAAGCGATCCGCCTGCTGCAGGCCAGCGCCCTGTTCAGCGGGCGTGATGCCGTTGCGCCAATCGATTTGATCCTGCTGAAAGACTGCCTCTGGCACGATGCAGAAGGCATGAACCTGATGCAGCAGCAGCTTGACGTTTTGATGACCGGACACGCCTGGGGGCAGCAGGCGATGCTCAACCAGCTGGGGGCGATAGCCCAGCGACGCATTCAGCTCCAGCAGCAGCAAAGTGATAAAACCGCGCTGAAAGTGAATCGCCTGGGCGGCATGTTCGCCCGCAAACCGCACTACGAGCTTCCCGCGGATCTGACCGGCGCAACGCTAACGTTGCTGCTCCAGCAGCCACTTAAACTGCATGACATGCAGGTGGTGCATATTACGATTGAGCGCGAGGCGCTGGCGCAGTGGCTGGATAAGGGCGGAGAGATCCGTGGAAAACTCAACGGCATTGGTTTCGCGCAGCCGCTGAATATGGAAGTGGACAGTAGCCAGCATCTGGTGATCCGCGACGTCAGCCTCCAGGGATCGCGTCTGGCTCTGCCGGGAACCGCCTCTGACAGCGTCCCCGAAGAGATTAAGCAGCAGCTGGAAGCGCTGGATACCGAATGGCACCAGCAGCACACCCGCTTTAGCGAGCAGCAAAAATGCCTCTTTATTCATAGCGACTGGTTAGGTCGCATCGAAGCCAGCCTGCAGGACGTCAGCGCGCAGATCAAACAGGCGCGTCAATGCTAACTCTGGATACGCTTAACGTCATGCTGGCCGTCAGCGAGGAGGGGTTGATCGAAGAAGTGGTCATTACGCTTCTGGCGTCGCCGCAGCTGGCGGCGTTTTTTGAAAAATTTCCGAAGCTTAAAAAGGCGATGACGGACGATCTTCCGCGCTGGCGGGAAAATTTGCGTCTGCGGTTCAGAGAGACCGAAGTTCCGCCTGAATTAACGGAAGAAGTAGCCTGCTATCAGCGGTGCCAGCGGCTCTCTACGTCGCAGTTTATCGTCCAGCTCCCGCAAACTCTGACGTTGCTCGATAACGTCCACTCTCCGTTTGCCAGCCAGGCCCGGGCGCTGGTCACGGATAACGCAACCTTTACACCCGCACTACAAACCCTCTTCTTACAGCGCTGGCGCCTCAGCCTGGTGGTTCAGGCCACAACGCTGAACCAGCAGCTGCTGGACGAAGAGCGTGAACAGCTGCTCAGCGAAGTTCAGGAACGGATGACGCTGAGCGGCCAGCTTGAACAGGTGCTGGTGGAGAATGAAAACGCCGCAGGGCGTCTCTGGGACATGAGCGCCGGCCAGCTTCGGCGCGGGGATTATCAGCTGATCGTCAAGTACGGCGATTTTCTGGCGCAGCAGCCCGAGCTGATGAAGCTTGCAGAACAGCTGGGACGCTCAAGGGAGGCGAAGTCGGTTCCAAAGAAAGACGCCCCAATGGAAACCTTCCGCACCCTGGTGCGCGAACCAGCTACCGTGCCGGAGCAGGTCGACGGGCTCCAGCAGAGCGATGACATTTTACGCCTGCTGCCCACGGAGCTGAGCACGCTGGGGATGACCGAGCTGGAGTATGAGTTTTATCGTCGGCTGGTTGAAAAACAGCTTCTCACCTACCGACTGCACGGCGAAGCCTGGCGCGAGAAAGTCAGCCAACGGCCGGTCGTCCATCAGGATTTTGATGAACAGCCGCGCGGGCCATTCATTGTTTGCGTGGATACGTCCGGTTCGATGGGCGGGTTTAACGAGCAGTGCGCGAAGGCGTTCTGTCTGGCACTGATGCGCGTGGCGCTGGCCGATCGCCGTCGCTGCTTTATCATGCTCTTCTCCAGCGAGGTGGTGGGCTATGAGCTGACGAACCAGCAGGGTATCGAGCAGGCAATCCGCTTCCTGAGCCAGCGCTTTCGCGGCGGCACGGATCTGGCCAGCTGCTTTCGCAGCATTGTGGAGCGTATGCAGGGAGGCGACTGGTACGACGCTGACGCGGTGGTAATTTCCGATTTTATTGCTCAGCGGCTGCCGGATGACGTGGTAAATAAAGTGAAGGAACTACAGCGGGTGCATCAGCATCGTTTTCATGCGGTGGCGATGTCAGCCCATGGAAAACCCGGCATCATGCGCATCTTCGATCATATCTGGCGCTTTGATACCGGGTTACGTAGCCGCCTGCTCAGACGCTGGCAGCGTTAATTAAAGAAGAGAACCGACGCTTTCGCGTACCTGCTGCGGCCAGACGCCACACTGAACCTGACCGATATGGGGTAATTGCAGCAGCAGCATGGTCAGACGGGACTGGCCAATACCGCCGCCGATCGTCTGAGGCATTTCACCGCGCAGCAGCGCCTGGTGCCACTCGAGTTTGAGACGATCTTCATCACCGGTGACCGCCAGCTGGCGCTTCAGCGCGTCAGCATCCACACGGATCCCCATAGAAGAGAGCTCGAATGCGTCTTCCAGTACCGGGTTCCACACCAGAATATCGCCGTTCAGCCCGGCAAACTCGCTCTCACCCGCAGTGCTCCAGTCATCATAATCCGGCGCGCGAACGTCGTGGCGTTTGCCATCAGACAGCTTGCCGCCGATCCCAATCAGAAATACCGCGCCCAGCTCTTTGGCGATCGCACGCTCGCGGCCTTTGGCATCCAGACCCGGGAAGCGGCTCAGCAATTCCTGGCTGTGCACAAAGTGGATCGTATCCGGCAGGAACGGTGCCAGACCAAACTCTTTGCTTACGGCCGCTTCGGTCGCTTTGATCCCGGCGTAGATCGCCTCAACGGTAGATTTCAGCGTACCGACGTGGCGCTCGCCGTCACCCATAACGCGCTCCCAGTCCCACTGGTCAACATAGACAGAGTGAATTGGGGTGAGGCGATCTTCATCGGGGCGAAGGGCTTTCATGTGCGTGTAGAGCCCTTCGCCCGCGCTGAAGTCGTGTTGCCCCAGGGTTTGGCGCTTCCACTTCGCCAGTGAATGAACCACTTCGAACTGGGCGTCTGGCAGTGTTTTCACTTTAACCTGTACCGCTTTTTCGCATCCAGAGAGGTTATCCTGGGTCCCGTCACCCACGCGGCTCAGAATCGGCGCCTGAACTTCAATAAGGCCAAGCTTCTCTTCCAGCTGGCGGGAAAAATGGGATTTAACGAAACTGATCTGGCGTTGTTTTGCGATGTAAGCGGTTTTCATTATTTATACTCCTGCGTCCTGTTGATATTGATTAAGCAACAGAAATGGCATCACATTCAATAACCCATCAACAAAAAGCCACCTTCACTTTTGATTCGATAAAATTAAACGCTAGAATAGAGTGATTCATTAATCTTCATAAGAAAAAGCTATGGAAAATTATCAGATCGATAATCTCGACCGCGGCATTCTGGAGGCCTTAATGGCCAATGCCCGTACCGCCTACGCCGAACTGGCAAAACAGTTTGGCGTCAGCCCGGGAACCATTCACGTTCGCGTAGAGAAGATGAAGCAGGCGGGGATCATTACCGGCGCACGCATTGACGTCAGTCCTAAACATCTGGGTTACGACGTCTGCTGCTTCATCGGCATCATTCTTAAAAGTGCCAAAGACTACCCTTCCGCCCTGGCGAAGCTGAACGCGCTGGATGAAGTCACCGAGGCGTATTACACCACCGGGCATTACAGCATCTTTATTAAAGTCATGTGCCGATCCATCGACGCCCTCCAGCAGGTACTTATCAACAAGATCCAAACAATCGATGAAATTCAGTCCACCGAGACATTGATCTCCCTGCAAAACCCGATCATGCGTACCATTCGCCCGTGATCGGGCAAATTCATTCCCACATTTTCCACAGGTAGATCCCAGCTCGTTCACAGCGTACAATGGCCGTCTCTTTATCTGGACGAGCGATCAATGGCGGACATTACCCTTATCAGCGGCAGCACCCTTGGTGGTGCGGAATACGTAGCGGAACATCTGGCTGAAAAGCTGGAAGAGGCAGGCTTTTCCACGGAAACTCTGCACGGCCCGTTGCTGGAAGATCTCCCGACTGACGGGGTCTGGCTGCTGATCACCTCCACGCACGGCGCGGGCGATCTGCCGGATAACCTGCAACCTTTATATGACGAACTGCTGGAACAGCAGCCCGACCTGTCAAACGTCCGTTTTGGCGCAGTCGGGATCGGCAGTCGTGAATATGACACCTTTTGCGGGGCAATAGAGAAAGTCGAAGCCGCTGTTAACTCCTGCGGAGCAAAACAGTTGGGCGAAACACTCAAGATCAACGTCCTCGATCATGACATTCCGGAGGATCCAGCCGAGATCTGGCTCGCGGAATGGAAAAATTTACTCAAAAACGATTAAAGATCGCGCGAACAGATGTGGATAACTCTGGTTAAAAGCTCGTATTAACCCGTAGTTATCCAAAGAACAACTATTGCATCGTTTTTGACCTGTGCATAAAGTCGCGATCTGATCCCAGCTTATACTGTCCAGGATCACCGATCATTCACAGCAAACGATCCTTTCTAACTGCATGATCTTCTTTGTGAGATCGGACTTATCCACACAAGTTCGCGATCCTAATAAGAGATCACAATAGAACAGATCTCTAAATAAAAAGATCTTCTTTTTAATAGCCCAGGATCCCAATGCTTTCTCGAAAGACTAAAGTTGAGTAGAATCCACGGCCCGGGCTTCAATCCATTTTCATACCGCTTTACGCGAGGCAGACCACCATGTTTTATCAGGATCCTTTTGACGTCATCATCATTGGCGGGGGTCATGCAGGCACTGAGGCCGCAATGGCCGCAGCGCGTATGGGTCAGCAGACCCTGCTTTTGACACACAATATCGACACGCTGGGACAAATGTCCTGTAATCCGGCGATTGGCGGCATTGGGAAAGGACACCTGGTAAAAGAAGTGGATGCACTTGGCGGCCTGATGGCGAAGGCGATCGATCGGGCTGGCATCCAGTTTAGGATACTAAACGCGAGTAAAGGTCCCGCTGTGCGTGCGACCCGTGCCCAGGCAGACCGCGTGCTTTACCGTCAGGCTGTGCGCACCGCGCTGGAGAACCAGCCTAACCTGATGATCTTCCAGCAGGCTGTAGAAGATCTTATCGTTGAGAACGATCGCGTCGTGGGTGCCGTGACCCAGATGGGCCTCAAATTCCGCGCTAAAGCCGTGGTGCTGACCGTGGGCACATTCCTGGACGGTAAAATTCATATCGGTCTGGATAACTACAGCGGTGGCCGTGCCGGCGATCCGCCGTCTATTCCACTGTCTCGCCGTCTGCGTGAACTGCCGCTGCGCGTCAGTCGCCTGAAAACCGGTACGCCGCCGCGTATTGATGCACGCACCATTGATTTCAGCGTGCTGGCGCAACAGCACGGTGATAACCCAATGCCGGTCTTCTCGTTCATGGGTAATGCGGCGCAACATCCGCAGCAGGTACCGTGCTACATCACGCATACCAACGAGAAAACCCATGACGTGATCCGCAATAACCTCGATCGCAGCCCCATGTATGCTGGCGTGATCGAAGGGATCGGCCCACGCTACTGTCCGTCGATCGAAGACAAAGTGATGCGCTTTGCCGATCGTAACCAGCACCAGATCTTCCTGGAGCCGGAAGGGCTGACCTCGAACGAAATTTACCCGAACGGCATATCCACCAGCCTGCCGTTCGATGTGCAGATGCAAATTGTTCGCTCAATGCAGGGGATGGAGAATGCGAAAATCGTTCGCCCTGGCTACGCTATTGAGTACGATTTCTTCGATCCGCGCGACCTGAAGCCAACCCTGGAAAGCAAATTCATCCATGGTCTGTTCTTCGCGGGGCAGATTAACGGCACCACCGGATACGAAGAAGCGGCTGCACAAGGTCTGCTTGCCGGTCTGAACGCCGCGCGCTTCTCCGCTGAGAAAGAGGGCTGGGCACCAGGCCGTTCTCAGGCCTATCTTGGTGTGCTGGTTGACGATCTCTGCACGTTGGGTACCAAAGAACCGTACCGCATGTTTACTTCTCGTGCTGAATATCGCCTGATGCTGCGCGAAGATAACGCCGACCTGCGTCTGACCGAAATGGGCCGCGAGCTGGGTCTGGTCGATGACGAGCGCTGGGCGCGTTTCAACGAAAAGCTGGAGCGCATTGAACAGGAACGTCAGCGCCTGAAAACCACCTGGGTCAATCCGCAGGCGGAAACCGCTGCCGAAGTAAACGCTCACTTAACCGCGCCGCTGTCGCGCGAAGCCAGCGGGGAAGATCTGCTGCGCCGTCCTGAAGTCACCTACGAGAACCTGGTCAAACTGACCGCGTTCGCGCCGGGCCTGAAAGACGCTGAAGCTGCCGAGCAGGTTGAGATTCAGGTGAAGTACGAAGGTTACATCGCGCGTCAGCAGGACGAGATCGAAAAACAGCAGCGTAACGAAAACACGCTGCTGCCGGAAATGCTGGACTACCGCCAGGTGACGGGCCTTTCCAACGAAGTGATCGCCAAGCTGAACGATCACAAACCGGTATCGATCGGCCAGGCATCCCGTATCTCCGGCGTCACGCCTGCGGCGATTTCCATTCTGCTGGTCTGGCTGAAAAAGCAGGGCATGCTGCGCCGCAGCGCGTAATGCCCAGAACATTGCCCGGTGGCGCTGCGCTTACCGGGCCTGATGAACCCGTAGGGCGGGTAAGCGAAGCGCCACCCGCCACCTAAGTTTTCCAACAGGTATTCACCGTGCTCAACAAACTTTCTCGTCTGCTGGATCAGGCAGGTATTTCGCTCACCGATCACCAGAAAAATCAGCTGGTGGCCTATGTCGACATGCTGAACAAATGGAACAAAGCGTACAACCTGACCTCAGTACGTGACCCCAACGAGATGCTGGTACGCCATATTCTCGATAGCATCGTGGTTGCCCCCTGGCTGAAAGGTGAACGTTTTATCGACGTGGGTACGGGACCTGGTTTACCGGGCGTTCCGCTGTCGATTGTTCGCCCTGAGAGCCACTTCACGCTGCTGGACAGCCTTGGCAAGCGCGTGCGCTTTTTACGTCAGGTACAGCATGAGCTTAAGCTTGAGAACATCACACCCGTGCAGAGCAGGGTAGAAGCGTTTCCGGCTGAGCCACCGTTTGACGGGGTTATCAGCCGCGCGTTTGCTTCGCTGAACGACATGGTGAGCTGGTGTAAGCATTTGCCTGCTGAGAATGGCCGCTTTTATGCGCTGAAAGGGCAGTTGCCTGGCGATGAGATTGAACAGCTTCCGGACGGATTTGCTGTTGAATCCATCGAGAAATTAAACATTCCTCAGCTCGAAGGTGAACGTCACCTGGTGATAATTAAGCCAAACAATTTTTAAAAAAATAATAAAAAATGTGGAATTCGTGCTGTTGTTGTCATGTTAAAAAACAGCACAACTACCAGGGATTTACCGGGGGGCTTTTAACCTCGGTTTCACTAAGGTTTTTCTTACAGTTAACGTAGCGCCTATTATTTACCGAAAAGATAGTCATCTATGAAAATATAAGTCTGCTAAAAGTGGAAGGCAGTAACCAGAACTCGATGTTAATTATTTATTAAGAATGTCAATAAAAGGTTTTTATTGTGTACTGGGCTGTTTTGAAAATAGTTACGACGTTTTGCTTTTAATTTCATAAAGATAAATTTACGCGATTTGCGTCTTTGATAAATACAACCTTATCGCAAATGTGTGTTTTGTGATCTCGTGCACGCTTTATCGCCAAGGTTTTCGCGCTGTTTGCAGTTTTGGTCGAAGGTTGACGCTTTCTACGAAAGTTAAAAAATAGCGGTGGGGAAAAATATTTAAACATTTATTCACCTTTTCGCTACTTAATGTTTGAAATCACGGGTGCGCACCGTATAATTTGACCGCTTTTTGATGCTTGACTCTGAGCCTTAAAGAACGTTTTATACGACACGCGGCATACCTCGAAGGGAGCAGGAGTAAAAACGTGATGTCTGTGTCGCTCTTGAGTAGAAACGTTGCTCGTAAGCTTCTGTTCGTTCAGTTTCTGGCTGTGATAGCAAGTGGACTGCTGTTTAGCCTCAAAGACCCCTTCTGGGGCATCTCCGCCGTGTGCGGGGGTTTGGCGGTTATGCTGCCAAACGTGTTGTTTATGATTTTTGCCTGGCGTCATCAGGCGCATACACCCGCCAAAGGCCGCGTGGCCTGGTCCTTCGCCCTCGGCGAAGTGTGTAAGGTGTTGCTGACCTTTGCTCTACTGGTGATGGCGCTGGCGGTTTTGAAAGTGGTCTTCATGCCGCTGATAGCAACGTGGGTTTTGGTGCTGGTGGTACAAGTTCTGGCTCCAGCTGTAATCAATAACAAAGGGTAAAAGGCATCATGGCTTCAGAAAATATGACGCCGCAGGATTACATAGGTCACCATCTGAATAACCTTCAGCTGGACCTGCGTACATTCTCGCTGGTGGATCCACATAACCCCCCGGCCACCTTCTGGACGATCAACATCGACTCCATGTTCTTCTCGGTGGTTTTGGGTCTTCTGTTCCTGGCCATGTTCCGCGGTGTTGCTAAACGAGCGACCAGCGGTGTACCAGGGAAATTCCAGACATTCATCGAAATGATCATCGGCTTCGTCCATGGCAGCGTCAAAGACATGTACCATGGTAAGAGCAAGCTGATTGCTCCGCTGGCCCTGACCGTGTTCGTTTGGGTCTTCCTGATGAACCTGATGGACCTGCTGCCAATCGATCTGCTGCCGTTTATCGGCGAGCACATCTTCGGCCTGCCTGCGCTGCGTGTTGTACCGTCTGCGGACGTGAACATCACCCTGTCGATGGCGCTGGGCGTATTTATCCTGATTCTTTTCTACAGCATCAAAATGAAAGGCGTAAGCGGCTTTGTGAAAGAGCTTACCTTGCAGCCGTTCAACCACTGGGCGTTTATTCCGGTCAACCTGATCCTGGAAGGCGTTAGCCTGCTGTCCAAACCTGTTTCACTGGGTCTGCGACTGTTCGGCAACATGTATGCGGGTGAGCTGATTTTCATTCTGATCGCGGGTCTTCTGCCGTGGTGGTCACAGTGGATTCTGAATGTGCCATGGGCCATTTTCCACATCCTGATCATTACGCTGCAAGCCTTTATCTTCATGGTTCTGACGATCGTCTATCTGTCGATGGCGTCTGAAGAGCACTGATTTTTTACCAACACTACTACGTTTTAATTGAAACAAACTGGAGACTGTCATGGAAAACCTGAATATGGATCTGCTGTACATGGCTGCCGCTGTGATGATGGGTCTGGCGGCTATCGGTGCTGCGATCGGTATCGGCATCCTCGGGGGCAAATTCCTGGAAGGCGCAGCGCGTCAACCTGATCTGATTCCTCTGCTGCGTACTCAGTTCTTTATCGTTATGGGTCTGGTGGATGCTATCCCAATGATCGCTGTAGGTCTGGGTCTGTACGTGATGTTTGCTGTCGCGTAGTAGTAGTTTTAAAACCCTAAGCCACAGAAATTAAAGAGGTATTGTGCTGTGAACATGAACGCAACAATCCTCGGCCAGGCCATCGCGTTTATTCTCTTTGTCTGGTTCTGCATGAAGTATGTATGGCCGCCTTTAATGGCTGCCATCGAAAAACGTCAGAAAGAAATTGCTGACGGTCTGGCTTCCGCAGAACGCGCTAAGAAAGATTTGGACCTTGCACAGGCCAACGCGACAGACCAGCTGAAAAAAGCGAAAGCTGAAGCTCAGGTAATCATTGAACAGGCTAACAAACGCCGTTCTCAGATCCTGGACGAAGCCAAAGCTGAAGCAGAACAGGAACGTACTAAGATCGTGACACAGGCTCAGGCAGAAATTGATGCTGAGCGTAAACGTGCTCGTGAAGAACTGCGTAAGCAGGTTGCGATTCTGGCTGTTGCTGGCGCCGAGAAGATCATCGAACGTTCCGTGGATGAAGCTGCTAACAGCGACATCGTGGACAAACTTGTCGCTGAACTGTAAGGAGGGAGGGGCTGATGTCTGAATTTGTTACGGTAGCTCGCCCCTACGCCAAAGCAGCTTTTGACTTTGCTGTCGAACACCAAAATGTCGATCGCTGGCAGGATATGCTGGCGTTTGCCGCTGAGGTGACGAAAAACGAACAAATGGCTGAGTTGCTTTCCGGTGCGTTAGCACCTGAAACTCTCGCCGCGTCGTTTATCGCCGTGTGCGGAGAGCAACTGGATGCCAACGGCCAGAACCTGATTAAGGTGATGGCAGAAAATGGTCGTCTCCGTGTGCTCCCGGATGTTCTCGAGCAGTTTGAGCACTTACGTGCCCTTAGTGAAGCAACCGCTGAAGTTGAAGTGACTTCTGCGACTGAACTGAGTAATGAACAGCTTGCGAAAATCACCGCCGCGATGGAAAAACGTCTGTCACGCAAAGTTAAGCTGAATTGCAAAATCGATAAGTCTGTAATGGCAGGCGTAATCATCCGTTCGGGTGATATGGTCATTGATGGCAGCGTACGCGGCCGTCTTGAACGCCTTGCAGACGTCTTGCAGTCTTAAGGGGACTGGAGCATGCAACTGAATTCCACCGAAATCAGCGAACTGATCAAGCAGCGCATTGCTCAGTTCAGTGTTGTGAGTGAAGCTCACAACGAAGGTACTATTGTTTCTGTAAGTGACGGTGTTATCCGCATCCACGGCCTTGCCGATTGTATGCAGGGTGAGATGATTTCCCTGCCGGGTAACCGTTACGCTATCGCACTGAACCTGGAGCGCGACTCCGTAGGTGCTGTTGTGATGGGTCCATACGCTGACCTCGCCGAAGGCATGAAGGTTAAGTGTACTGGCCGTATTCTGGAAGTGCCGGTTGGCCGTGGCCTGCTGGGTCGCGTTGTTAACACCCTGGGTGCACCAATCGACGGTAAAGGTCCGGTTGAGCACGATGGCTTCTCCCCAATCGAAGTTATCGCACCAGGCGTTATCGACCGTCAGTCCGTAGATCAGCCTGTTCAGACAGGTTATAAGTCCGTTGATGCCATGATCCCAATCGGTCGTGGTCAGCGTGAACTGATCATCGGTGACCGTCAGACCGGTAAAACCGCGATGGCAATCGACGCCATCATCAACCAGCGTGACTCCGGCATCAAATGCGTGTACGTGGCCATCGGCCAGAAAGCGTCCACCATTTCCAACGTGGTTCGTAAACTGGAAGAGCACGGCGCACTGTCTAACACTATCGTTGTGGTAGCAACTGCGTCTGAATCTGCTGCACTGCAATACCTGGCGCCATACGCCGGTTGCGCAATGGGCGAATACTTCCGTGACCGTGGTGAAGATGCGCTGATCGTATACGATGACCTGTCTAAACAGGCTGTTGCTTATCGTCAGGTTTCCCTGCTGCTCCGTCGTCCACCTGGACGTGAAGCGTTCCCTGGCGACGTATTCTACCTCCACTCTCGTCTGCTGGAGCGTGCTTCCCGCGTTAACGCGGAATACGTCGAGAACTTCACTAAAGGTGAAGTGAAGGGTAAAACGGGCTCTCTGACCGCTCTGCCGATCATTGAAACCCAGGCGGGTGACGTTTCTGCGTTCGTTCCGACCAACGTAATCTCCATTACCGATGGTCAGATCTTCCTGGAAACCAACCTGTTTAACTCCGGTATTCGTCCGGCGGTTAACCCGGGTATCTCCGTATCCCGTGTTGGTGGTGCTGCTCAGACCAAGATCATCAAGAAACTGTCCGGTGGTATCCGTACCGCGCTGGCACAGTATCGTGAACTGGCTGCGTTCTCTCAGTTCGCATCCGATCTGGACGAAGCAACCCGTAAACAGCTGAGCCACGGTCAGAAAGTGACCGAGCTGCTGAAGCAGAAACAGTACGCACCAATGTCTGTTGCTCAGCAGGGCCTGGTACTGTTCGCGGCTGAACGCGGTTACCTCGAAGATGTGGAACTGGCGAAAATCGGTAGTTTCGAAGCCGCTCTGCTGGCTTACGTTGACCGTGATCACGCTCCGCTGATGCAAGAGATCAACCAGACCGGTGGCTATAACGACGAAATCGAAGGCAAGCTGAAAGCTATCCTCGATTCCTTCAAAGCAACCCAATCCTGGTAATCGTCCGGCGGCTTGTCTCAGGACAAGCCGCCTGGCATTGAGGAGAAGCTCATGGCCGGCGCAAAAGAGATACGTAGTAAGATCGCAAGCGTCCAGAACACGCAAAAGATCACTAAAGCGATGGAGATGGTCGCCGCTTCCAAAATGCGTAAATCGCAGGATCGCATGGCGGCCAGCCGTCCTTATGCAGAAACCATGCGCAAAGTGATTGGTCACCTTGCAAACGGTAATCTGGAATATAAGCACCCTTACCTGGAAGAACGCGACGTTAAGCGCGTGGGCTACCTGGTGGTGTCGACCGACCGTGGTCTGTGTGGCGGCTTGAACATTAACCTGTTCAAAAAACTGCTGGCGGATATGAAAGCATGGTCTGAAAAAGGCGTTCAGTGCGATATCGCAATGATCGGCTCTAAAGGCGTCTCTTTCTTTAACTCCGTTGGTGGCAACATCGTCGCTCAGGTGACCGGTATGGGTGATAACCCGTCCCTGTCCGAACTGATCGGCCCGGTTAAAGTGATGTTGCAGGCCTATGATGAAGGCCGTCTGGACAGACTGTACGTTGTCAGCAACAAATTCATTAACACCATGTCTCAGGTTCCAACGCTCACTCAGATGCTGCCGTTACCGGCATCAGAAGATGACGAGCTGAAGCATAAAGCCTGGGATTACCTGTATGAACCCGATCCGAAACCGCTGCTGGATACCCTGCTGCGTCGTTACGTTGAATCACAGGTTTATCAGGGCGTTGTAGAAAACCTGGCCAGCGAGCAGGCCGCACGAATGGTGGCGATGAAAGCCGCGACCGATAATGGCGGCAGCCTGATTAAAGAGCTGCAGTTGGTTTACAACAAAGCTCGTCAGGCCAGCATTACTCAGGAACTCACCGAGATCGTCTCGGGGGCCGCCGCGGTTTAACCAGGTTTACGAATTACGTAGAGGATTCAAGATGGCTACTGGAAAGATTGTCCAGGTAATCGGCGCCGTGGTGGACGTCGAGTTCCCTCAGGACGCCGTACCACGCGTGTACGACGCGCTTGAGGTACAGAATGGTAACGAGAGCCTGGTGCTGGAAGTTCAGCAGCAGCTCGGCGGCGGTATCGTGCGTACCATCGCGATGGGTTCTTCCGACGGTCTGCGTCGTGGTCTGGAAGTAAAAGACCTTGAGCACCCGATCGAAGTCCCAGTAGGTAAAGCAACACTGGGTCGTATCATGAACGTATTGGGTCAGCCAATCGACATGAAAGGCGACATCGGTGAAGAAGAGCGTTGGGCTATCCACCGCGCGGCACCTTCCTACGAAGAGCTGTCCAGCTCTCAGGAACTGCTGGAAACCGGTATCAAAGTTATCGACCTGATGTGTCCGTTCGCGAAGGGCGGTAAAGTCGGTCTGTTCGGTGGTGCGGGTGTAGGTAAAACTGTAAACATGATGGAGCTGATCCGTAACATCGCGATCGAGCACTCCGGTTACTCAGTGTTTGCGGGCGTAGGTGAACGTACTCGTGAGGGTAACGACTTCTACCACGAAATGACCGACTCCAACGTTCTGGACAAAGTATCCCTGGTTTACGGCCAGATGAACGAGCCACCAGGAAACCGTCTGCGCGTTGCGCTGACCGGTCTGACTATGGCTGAGAAGTTCCGTGACGAAGGCCGTGACGTTCTGCTGTTCGTTGATAACATCTACCGTTACACCCTGGCCGGTACGGAAGTATCTGCACTGCTGGGTCGTATGCCTTCAGCGGTAGGTTATCAGCCTACGCTGGCGGAAGAGATGGGTGTTCTTCAGGAACGTATTACCTCTACCAAAACCGGTTCTATCACCTCCGTTCAGGCGGTATACGTACCTGCGGATGACTTGACTGACCCATCTCCAGCAACCACCTTTGCTCACTTAGATGCAACCGTGGTACTGAGCCGTCAGATCGCGTCTCTGGGTATCTACCCGGCCGTTGACCCGCTGGACTCCACCAGCCGTCAGCTGGATCCACTGGTTGTTGGTCAGGAACACTACGACACTGCGCGTGGCGTACAGTCCCTGCTGCAGCGTTATCAGGAACTGAAAGACATCATCGCCATCCTGGGTATGGATGAACTGTCTGAAGAAGACAAACTGGTGGTAGCACGTGCGCGTAAGATCCAGCGCTTCCTGTCCCAGCCGTTCTTCGTTGCGGAAGTATTCACCGGTTCTCCAGGTAAATACGTTTCCCTGAAAGACACCATCCGTGGCTTTAAAGGCATCATGGAAGGCGAATACGATCACCTGCCGGAGCAGGCGTTCTACATGGTTGGTTCCATCGACGAAGCCGTGGAAAAAGCCAAAAAACTTTAACGCCTTAATCGGAGGGTGATATGGCAATGACTTACCACCTGGACGTCGTCAGCGCAGAGCAACAAATGTTCTCTGGTCTGGTCGAGAAAATCCAGGTAACGGGTAGTGAAGGTGAACTGGGTATTTTCCCGGGTCACGCACCGCTGCTCACCGCCATTAAGCCTGGTATGATCCGCATCGTTAAACAGTTCGGTCACGAAGAGTTTATCTATCTGTCCGGCGGCATTCTTGAAGTGCAGCCTGGCAGTGTGACCGTTCTGGCCGATACCGCTATCCGTGGACAGGATCTCGACGAAGCGCGAGCCCTGGAATCGAAGCGTAAGGCTGAAGAGCACATTAGCAGCTCTCATGGTGACGTGGATTACGCTCAGGCGTCTGCGGAGCTGGCCAAAGCGATCGCGAAACTGCGCGTTATCGAGTTGACCAAAAAAGCGATGTAACACCGGCTTGAAAAGCACAAAAGCCAGTCTGGATACCAGGCTGGCTTTTTTTTTCGGCCTTAATTCATGATGAAAAAGATGTAGAATTTTAAGCATCAAACGTTTTTACTTCACACTCAAACTACCGTCAGGATGCGTATGTCAAACAGTGCGATGAGCGTGGTGATCCTTGCCGCTGGCAAAGGGACCCGCATGTATTCCGATCTGCCTAAGGTGCTCCACACGCTTGCAGGAAAGCCAATGGTGCAGCATGTCATTGATGCAGCGAATGAACTGGGTGCCAGTCAGGTCCACCTGGTCTACGGCCACGGCGGCGATCTGCTTAAAAAGACGCTGAGCGATGACAAGCTCAACTGGGTGCTTCAGGCCGAACAGTTGGGTACTGGCCATGCGATGCAGCAGGCAGCGCCATTCTTTGCGGATGACGAAGACATTTTGATGCTCTACGGCGATGTCCCGCTGATCTCCGTTGAAACACTGACTCGCCTGCGTGAAGCCAAACCGCAGGGCGGCATCGGTTTGTTGACCGTCGTGCTGGACGATCCAAGCGGTTATGGCCGCATCACCCGTGAAAACGGCAACGTCACGGGTATTGTTGAGCATAAAGATGCCAGCGATGAACAGCGCCAGATTCAGGAGATCAACACCGGTATCCTGATTGCCAATGGTGCGGACATGAAGCGCTGGCTGTCCAAACTCAACAACAACAACGCGCAGGGTGAATTCTACATCACCGACATCATTGCGATGGCGTACCACGAAGGGCGTGAAATTGCCGCCGTTCATCCGGAGCGCATTAGCGAAACGGACGGTGTGAACAACCGCCTGCAGCTTTCCCGCCTGGAGCGTATTTATCAGTCCGAACAGGCTGAAAAACTGCTGCTGGCGGGCGTGATGCTGCGCGATCCGGCGCGTTTCGATCTGCGTGGTTCGTTATCTCACGGTCGTGACGTTGAAATTGATACGAACGTTATCCTCGAAGGTCACGTGACGCTGGGCAATCGCGTCAAAATTGGCGCCGGCTGCGTGATTAAAAACAGCGTCATTGGTGACGACTGCGAAATCAGCCCGTACAGCGTGGTGGAAGATGCCCGTCTGGATGCGGCGTGTACCATAGGCCCATTTGCGCGTCTGCGCCCGGGCGCTGAGCTGCTGGAAGGCGCTCACGTGGGTAACTTCGTGGAAATGAAAAAAGCGCGTCTGGGTAAAGGCTCGAAAGCCGGTCATCTGACCTATCTGGGCGACGCGGAAATTGGCAATAACGTGAATATTGGTGCAGGGACGATTACCTGTAACTATGACGGCGCGAATAAATTTAAAACGATCATCGGTGATGATGTGTTCGTTGGCTCCGATACGCAGCTGGTGGCGCCTGTTACCGTGGGTAACGGGGTGACCATTGCCGCCGGAACAACCGTTACGCGCGATGTGGCCGAGAACGAGCTGGTGTTAAGCCGCGTTCCGCAGGTCAGCAAGCAGGGCTGGAAACGCCCGGTGAAGAAAAAGTAACAACAAGGCGGGTGGCGCTATGCTTACCCGCCCTGCGATTGAGTAGGCCTGATAAGGCGTAGCCGTCATCAGGCAAACCCGGGAGAGGAGATAAATATATATCTCCCCCCACAAGCAGTACCCATAAAAATAACCCCACTCTCTACAAGGCTCGGGGTGCCCGGAAAGGGCGTTACCCAAAGGATTTCGCGTTGTGGCAAGGCGGCAAGCGTATGAGTCCATGGGAGCTTACTTAAGTAAGTGACCGTGGCGAGTACGAGAAGCCAACGCAGCCGCAGCGTGAAAGACGCAGGGAAAATACAGGTCAGCGACAACGCAGGCATAATGCCTAAATTCGGAATCTAAAATTATGTGTGGAATTGTTGGCGCAGTTGCGCAGCGTGATATTGCTGAAATCCTTCTCGAAGGTTTACGTCGTCTGGAATACCGTGGCTACGACTCTGCCGGTCTGGCCGTTGTCGATGCAGAAGGTCATATGACCCGTCTGCGTCGTCTCGGTAAAGTGCAGATGCTGGCCCAGGCCGCGGAAGAACATCCGCTGCACGGTGGTACCGGTATTGCGCACACCCGCTGGGCGACGCACGGCGAGCCGTCTGAAGGTAACGCGCACCCGCATGTGTCTGAACACATCGTGGTGGTGCACAACGGCATTATCGAAAACCACGAACCGCTGCGCGAAGAACTGAAAGCGCGCGGCTACAACTTCGTCTCTGAAACTGACACCGAAGTGATTGCTCACCTGGTGCACTGGGAGCTGGAGCAGGGCGGCACGCTGCGTGATGCGGTGCTGCGTGCTATCCCTCAGCTGCGCGGTGCATACGGTACGGTGATCATGGACTCCCGCGACCCGTCAACGCTGCTGGCAGCGCGTTCCGGTAGCCCGATGGTTATCGGTCTGGGTATGGGTGAAAACTTTATCGCCTCCGATCAGCTTGCGCTCCTGCCGGTTACCCGTCGCTTTATCTTCCTTGAAGAGGGTGATATCGCGGAAGTGACCCGTCGCAGCGTGACCGTATTCGATACCAAAGGCGAGCAGGTGAAGCGCCAGGAGATCGAATCTAACCTGCAGTACGACGCGGGCGACAAAGGCGCTTACCGTCACTACATGCAGAAAGAGATTTACGAGCAGCCAAACGCCATCAAAAACACCCTGACCGGGCGCATCAGCCATGGTGAAGTGGATCTGAGCGAGTTGGGTGCAAACGCGAACGAACTGCTCAGCAAGGTCGAGCATATTCAGATCGTAGCCTGCGGCACCTCCTACAACTCCGGTATGGTCTCTCGATACTGGTTTGAATCCCTGGCGGGCGTGCCGTGTGATGTGGAAATCGCGTCTGAATTCCGCTATCGCAAATCCGCTGTGCGTCGTAACAGCCTGATGATCACCCTTTCCCAGTCCGGCGAAACGGCGGATACGCTGGCAGCGCTGCGTCTGTCTAAAGAGCTGGGTTACCTGGGCTCTCTGGCCATCTGTAACGTCCCCGGCTCTTCCCTGGTGCGTGAGTCCGATCTGGCCCTGATGACCAAGGCTGGCACCGAAATCGGCGTGGCCTCCACCAAAGCGTTTACCACTCAATTGACCGTTTTGCTGATGCTGGTGGCGAAGCTGGCGCGTCTGAAAGGCGAAGATGCGTCCGTTGAGCATGACATCGTTCATGGTCTGCAGGCGCTGCCAAGCCGTATTGAGCAGATGCTGTCTCAGGACAAACGCATTGAAGCGCTGGCGGAAGATTTCTCTGACAAACATCACGCCCTGTTCCTGGGTCGTGGCGATCAGTATCCGATTGCGCTGGAAGGCGCGCTGAAGCTGAAAGAGATCTCCTACATTCACGCTGAAGCCTATGCGGCTGGCGAGCTAAAACACGGCCCGCTGGCGCTGATTGACGCGGATATGCCGGTCATCGTTGTGGCACCTAACAACGAACTGCTGGAAAAACTGAAATCTAACATCGAAGAAGTGCGCGCCCGCGGTGGTGTTCTGTACGTCTTCGCCGACAAAGATGCCGGTTTTGTCAGCAACGACAACATGCACATCATCGAGATGCCGCATGTGGAAGAGGTTATCGCACCAATCTTCTACACCGTTCCGCTGCAGCTGCTGGCCTATCACGTTGCGCTGATCAAAGGCACCGACGTTGACCAGCCGCGTAACCTGGCGAAATCGGTTACCGTAGAATAATCCCTTCAGGCTCCATCTTCGGGTGGAGCTTTTTTATCCCGCCCGGCTTGTTTTTAATCAATCCTTTCTCGTTTTTAATAATGACAATTTGTCATCTTCAGCTACTTTTTTCAGTGTCACATAAAGAAAATATTTCTGAAAACGTGTTGTCATAAAAGTGGCTAACACGATGAAAATTAAGCTTTATTATGCGGTATTTTAAGTTAAATTTTCATTGTCATAAAACTGTCATAATTCGTACATTTATCTGTCACCTGTTTGTCCTATTTTGCTCATCGTAGCCACTAAACAACGATTTACGAAAATCTTGCAGGAGACATTATGAAAGTTATGCGTACCACTGTCGCAACTGTTGTCGCCGCGACCTTATCTCTGAGCGCGTTCTCTGTATTTGCAGAAGCAAGCCTGACTGGCGCTGGTGCAACCTTCCCTGCGCCGGTGTATGCCAAATGGGCAGATACCTACCAGAAAGAAACCGGTAACAAGGTTAACTATCAGGGTATCGGCTCCTCCGGTGGCGTTAAACAAATTACCGCGAACACTGTTGATTTCGGCGCATCAGACGCTCCGCTGTCTGATGACAAACTGGCTCAGGAAGGCCTGTTCCAGTTCCCGACCGTGATCGGTGGTGTGGTTCTGGCCATCAACCTGCCGGGCGTGAAGTCGGGTGAGCTGGTGCTGGACGGCAAAACGCTGGGTGACATTTACCTGGGCAAAATCAAAAAATGGGATGACGAAGCGATCGCTAAACTCAACCCAGGCCTGAAGCTGCCTTCTCAGAACATCGCCGTGGTTCGCCGCGCGGATGGTTCCGGTACCTCTTTCGTGTTCACCAGCTACCTGGCAAAAGTGAACGAAGAGTGGAAATCTAAAGTCGGCTCCGGCTCTACCGTTAACTGGCCAACCGGCCTGGGCGGTAAAGGTAACGACGGCATCGCCGCGTTCGTACAGCGTCTGCCTGGCTCTATTGGCTACGTAGAATACGCGTACGCTAAGCAGAACAACCTGTCCTACACCAAACTGGTTTCAGCCGACGGCAAACCGGTTAGCCCGACCGAAGAGAACTTCGCTAACGCGGCGAAAGGCGCTGACTGGAGCAAATCCTTCGCGCAGGATCTGACTAACCAGAAAGGCGAAGGTGCGTGGCCAATCACCTCTACCACCTTCATCCTGGTTCACAAAGAGCAGAAGAAACCTGAGCAGGGCGCCGAAGTGCTGAAGTTCTTCGACTGGGCGTACAAAAACGGCGGCAAACAGGCCAACGCCCTGGATTACGCCACCCTGCCGGACAACGTGGTTGAGCAGATTCGCGCTGCCTGGAAAACCAACGTGAAAGACAGCAGCGGTAAAGCATTGTATTAATTTAGCATTCTGACGAAAATGGCGGGTGGCGCTAGCGCTAACCCGCCCATTTCGTAAACGCGTTTAACAGAAGAGTAATTTATGGCTGCAACCAAGCCTGCATTTAACCCTCCGGGTAAAAAAGGTGACATGATTTTCAGCGCGCTGGTTAAACTGGCTGCGCTGATTGTGCTATTGCTGCTGGGCGGCATTATCGTGTCTCTGATTTTCTCCTCATGGCCGAGCATCCAGAAATTCGGATTCTCCTTCCTGTGGACCAAAGAGTGGGACGCGCCGAACGACATCTACGGTGCCCTGGTGCCGATTTACGGCACGCTGGTGACCTCGTTCATCGCCCTGCTGATTGCGGTTCCGGTGAGCTTTGGTATTGCCCTGTTCCTGACGGAGCTGGCGCCGGGCTGGTTGCGACGCCCGCTGGGTATTGCCATCGAACTGCTGGCGGCCATTCCAAGTATCGTTTACGGCATGTGGGGTCTGTTCATCTTTGCTCCGCTGTTCGCCACATACTTCCAGGAACCGGTCGGTAACGTGCTTTCCGCCATTCCGTTTGTGGGGGCCCTGTTCTCTGGCCCGGCTTTCGGTATCGGCATTCTGGCGGCAGGTGTGATCCTCGCCATCATGATTATTCCGTACATTGCGGCGGTTATGCGCGATGTCTTCGAACAAACGCCGGTGATGATGAAAGAGTCTGCCTATGGCATCGGCTGCACCACCTGGGAAGTTATCTGGCGTATTGTCCTTCCGTTCACCAAAAATGGAGTAATCGGGGGCGTGATGCTGGGCCTGGGTCGTGCGCTGGGTGAAACCATGGCGGTGACCTTTATCATCGGTAACACCTACCAGCTCGACAGCGCGTCGCTCTTCATGCCTGGTAACAGTATTACCTCGGCGCTGGCGAATGAATTTGCGGAAGCTGAATCCGGGCTGCACGTGGCGGCGCTGATGGAGCTGGGTCTGATTCTGTTCGTTATCACCTTCATTGTTCTGGCGATTTCCAAGCTGATGATTATGCGCCTCGCTAAAAATGAGGGAGCACGCTAATGGCTACTCTCGAAATGCAAGCTACCGCTGAACTGGCGGAATCCCGCCGCAAAATGCAGGCCAGACGCCGCATGAAAAACCGCATTGCCCTGACGCTCTCTATGGCGACGATGGCGTTCGGCCTGTTCTGGCTGGTCTGGATCCTCTTCTCGACGGTCGTTCGCGGTATTGACGGGATGTCCCTGTCGCTGTTCACCGAAATGACGCCGCCGCCGAACACGGCGGGGGGGGGCCTGGCGAATGCTCTGGCGGGCAGTGGGTTGCTGATCCTATGGGCAACGGTCTTCGGCACGCCGCTGGGCATCATGGCCGGTATCTATCTGGCGGAATACGGCCGTAAATCCTGGCTGGCGGAAGTTATTCGCTTCATCAACGACATTCTGCTCTCAGCCCCGTCTATCGTGGTAGGTCTGTTTGTTTACACCGTGGTGGTGGCGCAGATGGAACACTTCTCCGGCTGGGCGGGTGTGATTGCGCTGGCGCTGCTGCAGGTGCCGATTGTTATTCGTACCACCGAGAACATGCTGAAACTGGTGCCGGACAGCCTGCGTGAAGCAGCTTACGCCCTGGGCACGCCGAAATGGAAGATGATCTCTGCGATTACGCTGAAGGCGTCAGTCTCCGGGATTATGACCGGCATCCTGCTGGCGGTTGCGCGTATCGCGGGTGAAACGGCACCGCTGCTGTTTACGTCCCTTTCCAACCAGTTCTGGAGCACGGACATGATGCAGCCGATCGCCAACCTGCCGGTGACGATCTTTAAATTTGCGATGAGCCCATTCGCGGAATGGCAGCAGCTGGCCTGGGCCGGGGTGCTGATCATTACCCTTTGCGTACTGTTGCTGAACATTCTGGCGCGCGTCATTTTCGCGAAGAAGAAACACGGTTAATTTTTTACGGCGCGGCAGCTCGCGGCGCCGAATGAGGAAATGAGTCAATGAGTATGGTTGATACTGCCCCGGGTAAGATTCAGGTTCGTGATTTGAACTTCTACTACGGCAAATTCCATGCCCTGAAGAACATCAACCTGGATATCGCGAAGAACCAGGTCACGGCATTTATCGGTCCGTCCGGCTGTGGAAAATCCACGCTGCTGCGTACCTTTAACAAAATGTATTCGCTCTATCCGGAGCAGCGCGCTGAAGGTGAAATCATCCTGGACGGTGAAAACATTCTGACCCAGGCGCAGGATATTGCCCTGCTGCGCGCCAAAGTGGGGATGGTGTTCCAGAAACCAACGCCGTTCCCGATGTCCATTTATGACAACATCGCCTTTGGCGTGCGTCTGTTTGAAAAGCTCTCCCGTGCCGATATGGACGAGCGCGTACAGTGGGCTTTGACCAAGGCCGCATTATGGAACGAAACCAAAGATAAGTTACACCAGAGCGGTTACTCTCTCTCCGGTGGTCAGCAGCAGCGTCTGTGCATTGCGCGCGGTATTGCTATTCGCCCGGAAGTGTTGCTGCTGGATGAGCCGTGTTCAGCGCTGGACCCGATTTCAACCGGTCGTATTGAAGAGCTGATCACCGAGCTGAAGCAGGATTACACCGTGGTTATCGTGACCCATAACATGCAGCAGGCTGCACGTTGTTCCGATCACACGGCGTTTATGTACCTGGGCGAGTTGATTGAGTTCAGCGATACGGACGCGCTGTTCACCAGGCCCGCGAAGAAACAAACCGAAGATTATATTACTGGCCGCTACGGTTGATTTGCCTTAGTGCATGTGGAGAAACCATGGACAACCTCAATCTTAATAAACACATTTCAGGCCAGTTCAACGCAGAGCTGGAAAGCATCCGCACGCAGGTGATGACCATGGGTGGCATGGTTGAGCAGCAGCTTTCTGATGCGATTACGGCAATGCACAACCAGGACAGCGAGCTGGCGAAGCGCGTCATTGAAGGCGACAAAAACGTCAACATGATGGAAGTCGCTATCGACGAGGCCTGCGTGCGCATTATCGCGAAACGTCAGCCGACGGCGAGCGACCTGCGTCTGGTGATGGCGATCATCAAAACCATCGCCGAGCTGGAGCGTATTGGTGACGTTGCGGATAAAATCTGTCGTACCGCGCTGGAGAAGTTCTCTCAGCAGCATCAGCCGCTGCTGGTGAGCCTGGAGTCGCTGGGCCGCCACACCGTGCAGATGCTGCACGACGTGCTGGATGCCTTTGCGCGTATGGATCTGGACGAAGCGGTGCGTATCTACCGTGAAGACAAGAAGGTCGACCAGGAGTATGAAGGCATCGTGCGTCAGCTGATGACCTACATGATGGAAGATTCACGTACGATCCCAAGCGTACTGACCGCCCTGTTCTGCGCGCGCTCTATCGAGCGTATCGGCGACCGCTGCCAGAACATTTGCGAATACATTTTCTACTTCGTTAAAGGTCAGGACTTCCGTCACGTGGGCGGCGACGAGCTGGACAAGCTGCTGGCGGGTAAAGATCCGAAAGAGTGATTTTTACCCTCACCCTAACTCTCTCCCACAGGGAGAGGGTCGGGGTGAGGAGAAAACTCAGCGAGTAATATCCCACCCGCGAGCCTTCCACAGTTCCGGCAGCTGTGCCAGATCGGTAAAGGTCGTCACGTTTGGATGATCGATCGGCTTGTTGTGCGGGTCGGCGCAGAAGTAAAACACCTCCATCCCCGCATCAATCCCTGACTGCGCGCCCGCAGACGAGTCATCCACCAGAATGCAGTTTTCTACGTTGACGTTCATCGCTTTTGCCGCATGGAACATCAGCGCCGGGTCTGGCTTCCAGCGCTGGATATCGTAGCCGCTGAACAGTTTTTCCGGGAAATGGTGCAACATCTCAAGCTTGCCTAGCGAGTGCTGCATTTTGCTGACCGGGCCGTTAGAGACGACGCAGACTGGCACCGTCATCGCATCCAGCAGCGCGTTTGCGCCCGGAATAACCTCCAGCTCGGAGTCGAACAGGCGTGCGACCTCGGCGCGGTACACCGGTTCCAGTTCGGCTTTCGCCAGATCCACACCGTGTTCCTGGTTAATGATGTCGATGATCTCGTAGAGCTTCACGCCCTTAAAGCGTTTAAACACCTCTTCGAGTTCCAGCGTAATGCCAAATTCCTGGAACATAGTGACATACGCGCGGGAACAAATGACCTCACTGTCGACCAGCGTACCGTCGCAGTCGAAAAATACCGCTTCAATTCCGGACATGCCTTTCCCTTTTAACAAGTTTAACGTTTACGTACGGCAGTTCGCCGGCACGCAATCGTTGCCGTATAAGCAAAATCAATGAAAAAAGTATCACGTAACCGCCACTATTGTCGCATTTTGGTATAGGATAGCGACGAATTTTCCCTCCTTGTTCGGAAATTGATGATGAGTCAACAACACACTACCCAGACATCTGGTCAGGGTCTGCTTGAGCGCGTGTTTAAACTGCGCGAGCACGGCACAACGGCACGCACCGAAGTGATCGCCGGTTTCACCACCTTCCTGACGATGGTCTATATCGTTTTTGTGAACCCTCAAATTCTGGGCGTTGCTGGCATGGATACCAGCGCCGTCTTCGTGACAACCTGCCTGATTGCGGCCCTTGGCAGCATTCTGATGGGTGTGTTCGCTAACCTGCCGGTTGCGCTGGCACCGGCGATGGGCCTGAATGCGTTCTTCGCGTTCGTGGTCGTTCAGGCGATGGGTCTGCCGTGGCAGGTTGGCATGGGCGCCATCTTCTGGGGCGCGGTTGGCCTGCTGCTGCTGACCATTTTCCGCGTACGTTACTGGATGATTGCAAACATTCCCGTGAGCCTGCGCGTGGGCATCACCAGCGGTATTGGTCTGTTCATCGGTATGATGGGGCTGAAAAACGCCGGCGTTATCGTGGCTAACCCGGATACGCTGGTGAGCATCGGTCACCTGACCTCTCATAACGTGCTGCTGGGCGTGCTGGGCTTCTTTATCATCGCGATCCTGGCTTCCCGCAATATTCACGCGGCGGTGCTGGTGTCCATCGTGGTCACTACCCTGCTGGGCTGGATGCTGGGTGACGTTCACTATAACGGTATTGTCTCCGCGCCACCGAGCGTCTCTACCGTGATTGGTCACGTCGATCTGGCGGGTTCCCTGAATCTGGGCCTGGCGGGCGTGATTTTCTCCTTCATGCTGGTCAACCTGTTTGACTCCTCCGGTACGCTGATCGGCGTGACCGATAAAGCCGGTCTGGCGGATGAGAAAGGTAAATTCCCGCGCATGAAGCAGGCGCTGTTTGTGGACAGCGTCTCCTCTGTGACCGGCGCTTTTATCGGAACCTCGTCCGTTACCGCGTACATTGAATCTTCTTCCGGCGTGTCCGTGGGCGGCCGTACTGGCCTGACGGCGGTGGTCGTGGGTATTCTGTTCCTGCTGGTGATCTTCCTCTCTCCGCTGGCGGGTATGGTTCCTCCGTATGCGGCAGCCGGCGCGCTAATCTATGTGGGTGTGCTGATGACCTCCAGCCTGTCACGCGTGAAGTGGGATGATTTAACCGAAGCGGTGCCGGCGTTTATTACCGCCGTGATGATGCCGTTCAGCTTCTCGATTACCGAAGGTATCGCGCTGGGCTTTATCTCTTACTGCGTAATGAAGATCGGTACCGGCCGCTTCCGCGACCTCAGCCCATGCGTGATTGTTGTGGCGCTGCTGTTTGTGCTGAAGATTGTGTTTATTGATGCCAAATAAACAGGTTTGTTCCCTCTCCCTGTGGGAGAGGGTTAGGGTGAGGGCTTACGCTTTCACCCGCTTAATATAATCCCCGAACGCCGTCAGCTGACCAGACAGATGATCGCGCGTGCTCTGATCCACCACTACACCCGTTTGCGGGTCGACCTTGTTCTGAATCACACCACCCATAAATTCCGGCTTGTTCATGACCATCGCATCCAGGAATACCAGGATCTGGCGCAGATGATACTGACAGCGCGCGCCGCCAATCGCGCCCATTGAGCTGGTCTGGATCAGCACCGGCTTGCCTGACAGCGGCTGCTCAGGCAAACGGGACAGCCAGTCGATGGCATTCTTCAGACCACCCGGAACCGAATAGTTGTACTCCGGCGTGACGATGACCACGCCGTCGGCCTGGCGGATCTGCTCTGCCAGCGCCTCAACGCTCTGCGGAAAACCCTCTTCCTGCTGGACATCCGCATCATACAGCGGAATATCGCCAATAGACGGCAGGGCGCTAATTTCCATTCCTGCCGGTGCCAGCTGTGGCAGCGTGCGGGCAACCATCCCGTTAAATGAACCTTTGCGCAGGCTTCCCAGTAACGTAACTACTTTCAACGTATCAGACATGATTACTCCTGTTTCATCATGATGACCCTGATTGGATCAGCTAAGGGTGAATGCTTTTTCTGCCGGTAAACTGGTTAAACGCATCAGGCGTGCGGCGGGCTCGTTGGCGCGCTCGGGCACATCAGGAAGGCTACGCCATCCCTGTTGACTGTCAAATTCCCAGATTTTCATGCGTTCGATGGCGGGGGTAACCGCAATGGACCAAATGAGCACATCCTCTGCGTCACTGAGCGCCTCTACCAGCGTGGCCTGAGTGGCACGAAGACGTCCGGAGCCTGGCAGCAGCTGCAGCAGGCTGGCGTCGTCTGAGGCGCATCCACAGAGCTTGCGAATGCTCTGGCGCAAGGTAATGAGCTGGGCTCTGGCTTCGACAGGATCGTTCTGGTTGCGGACCCACAGCTTCTCATTGCTGGAGAGCGGATAGTCTTCGTGCGCATTACCGCCATGGAAGCTGCGCGTCGCGCGCTGAAGTTCCATATCCAGCCCGCAATCCCCTTCGGTGGTCAGCGCGACGCCAATGATATTGCCCGCGTAGGCAATCGAAAAACGAGGGAGATCCGGATCGGCAAAGACCGGGCGGCCTTCGGGTTGGGTAATGATGTCCGGCAGCTCGCTGGTGCCGTACAGCATAAACAGCAGTTCTGCGAGAAGCGCCCGGGAAGCTAAAAACCGCGTTCTGCGGTGTTCCGGGAGAGTAAGTGCTTCACTGTGACAGGCTGAAGAAATTCTTGCCGATACGAGACGTCCTTCCGTAAGTATCCCTCTTGCAAAGTGCGTAGCCATTTTTCGCTCCTTGATAATGGTCGTAATCGGTTAAACGGTTACATGATTATCGCTTAACTTGACTTCTGTTTTAATCAGTAAATGGGAGTAAGAGAAGCCTTAGGACCGAACTTTACATTTTCTTAGGCAAAAATTGGATCGCTGGCACCGTACAGCGCCTTGATGGTTTCCCGCAGCCAGAGGATTTTCGGATTATGGCTGTTCCGTTTATGCCAGATCAGCGTGAAGGGAACGGTAAGCTTTTCAGCCTGCGCTTCGTCAATGGGAATAGGAAGCGCGATCAGCTTCCGCTGGTGGAGTTGATTGTAGTGATGGCAGTAGTGCGGAGCCGTGGCGATGTAGTTATGGCCGGGCTGCGCCGCCATAAACATCGACTGCTCAAACCCCGGCACGCTCATGGCAATGTTTCTCTCTCGACCCATCTCCTTTAGCACTTCGTCCAGTGCCCAGGTGTCGCTGCGTTCCCAGAAGATGCTGATGTGCGGGTAGCGCAGGAAGGTCTCGAGGTTCCATTCATCCTGCAGCGCGGGGTGATCCTCACGCAGATACACGCACGGACGGTCGCTGAACAGGATCTCATAGTCGATGAACCACGGCATTAGCTTCAGCAATTCACGCGATCGTGGGTGTGTTTCGCGTCCGGTGAATCCCAGATCCACCTCTCCACGCGTAATAGCGTCCAGCGAATCGTAATCCCAGTGCCGCATCTTCACCGTAGCCTGCGGATAGCGCTGGTTCACCTGCTCCAGCAGGGCATTAAAGCGGATCAGCATCAGCGGCGTTTCGGCGGCCAGCACGAACGTTAGTCCGCCTGGCGAATCATGGTGGAATTTGTCGAGGATCTGGTTGCCGATTTGCATCCAGTCGGCCAGATCTTGCTCCAGGCTTACCGTCAGCGGGGTTGGCAGCAGCCCTAACGGCGTTTTCACAAACAGCGGGTCGTCAAACCAGTCGCGCAGCTTGGCCAGCGATTTGCTCACTGCCGACGGCGTCACGTTCATCCGTTTTGCGGCTTTGGTGACGCTGCGCTCCTGCAGCAAAAGCTGCAGGCAAAGCAACAGGTTAAGATCGAGACTGCTGATGGGCTTCTTCATAATGCGCCGCGGGCTGGATGACCATAAGTAAGGTGATGCACAGTATGCTACAGCCAATCAGAACCCCGATCAGCATATTCAGCGCGTTAAGCCCGATGACCGCCGCCAGCCAAATCCACAGCGACGAGCCGCAGACCTGCGCAATTCCCAGCACCGAGCTTGCCACGCCTGCCCGCAGCGAAAAGGGGCCAAGCGCCTGACTCATCGCCACGCCAAAGCCAACCGAGAACCCGGCACAAATGAGCGTAATTCCCACCAGCATCACCGCATGTGAGCTGGTGGTTGCCAGGATCGCGCCTGCGGCGAGGAATAAAACCTGTGAGGTCAGCATCAATGTGCGCTGGCTGAAAACATTTAGCGCAAACGGGGTGGAGAACGAGACCGCCATACTGACCATGGCGGTTAATGCCATCACCGTTGAATACTCGCCGCGATCGAAGCCCATGGTTTCCATCAGTAAAACCGGGGAAACGTTTACATAGGTCAGGATCACCGCCACGCTTAACGTGGTCACGGCCAGACGACTGAGGAAAAAGCTGTTAAGCAGCTTCTCAGCGGGGTGAATCGTTGGGATATGACCAGTATTCTGCGAGCCAGGGTGGGTCTCTTTCAGCACGGTGATGGACAGGACAAACACCAGCGCGCCCATCACAGCCATGGTCCAGAACAGGCTCTGCCACGGGAATTTCAGCATGATCAGATACCCCACGACCGGGGCCAGCACCGGGATGATGCAGGTAATACCGTTCAGCATCGACAGCACCTTAGCGCGACGCTGGGCGCTTAAGGTGTCGCGCAAAATGGCAAAAGCGACGACGTAGCAGCCACCGGCGCCAATGCCCTGGATAAAGCGCCCGGTCAGAAACACGGTGCTGTTTTGCGCCTGTGAGCAGAGAAGAGAGGCCAGGGAAAAAATGATGGCGCCGGTTATCGCGACAGGCTGACGGCCTGCCTTATCCGCGATCTTCCCGGCAAACACCATCGACGACGCCATCCCCGCGAGGTAGGCCGAAAACGCGATGTGCAGCTGCGCTTCGCTGGCACCCAGATCGCGGGCGATATGCGGCAATCCCACCAGATACATATCAATGCCAGATGGATAAAGCAGAACTAATGCGAAACTACAAAACAGAAAACGCGCCATAAACCCCCCATAGATGCAGGCATGCAGGATAGGGGGTGAGAAGGGATTAGGCGAGTTGCCATTTGGACAATGGTGATTTCCCTGGAGGAAATCACCATGGATTAGCGGGAATTACTTACCAATACAGAAGCTTGAGAAGATCCGTCCCAGCAGATCGTCCGACGTAAACTCCCCGGTGATCTCGCTCAGATTCTGCTGCGCCAGACGCAGCTCTTCCGCCAGCAGTTCACCCGCCCACGCGCCGATCAGCTGCGCTTTACCCTGAACGAGGTGGTTCGCCGCCTCTTCCAGCGCCTGCAGGTGACGGCGACGCGCCAGGAAGCCGCCTTCCATGCTGGTATCAAAGCCCATGCTCTGCTTGAGATGGTTACGCAGGTCGTCAACGCCTTCACCGGTACGTGCAGACAGGCGAATCAGTGAGTGACCATTCACATCGCTGATTCCCAGCGTTTCGCCGGTGACGTCCGCTTTGTTACGCACCACGGTGATCGGCAGTTTCGCCGGCAGGCGGGCAATAAAGTCCGGCCAGATCTCCGCCGGGTCAACGGCGTCGGTCGTGGTGCCGTCCACCATAAACAGCACGCGGTCGGCCTGCTCGATCTCCTGCCAGGCACGTTCAATACCGATGCGCTCAACCTCGTCGCTGGCATCTCGCAGACCCGCGGTATCGATGATGTGCAGCGGCATCCCGTCAATGTGGATATGCTCGCGCAGCACGTCGCGGGTGGTGCCGGCAATGTCGGTCACGATGGCCGCTTCACGGCCCGCCAGGGCGTTCAGCAGGCTTGATTTCCCGGCGTTAGGGCGTCCGGCTATCACTACCTTCATCCCTTCACGCAGCAGGCTGCCCTGGCGCGCTTCGGCGCGAACGGCATCGAGATCGTTCATTACCTGGTTGAGCTGGGCTTCAATTTTACCGTCAGAGAGGAAGTCGATTTCCTCATCCGGGAAGTCGATAGCCGCTTCCACGTAGATCCTAAGGTGAGTAAGTGCTTCCACAAGGTGATTTACGCGGGCAGAAAATGCTCCCTGCAGCGAGTTCAGGGCGGAGCGGGCCGCCTGTTCTGAGCTGGCGTCGATCAGGTCTGCAATCGCTTCTGCCTGCGCCAGGTCGAGCTTGTCGTTGAGGAAGGCACGCTCGGAGAACTCTCCCGGCTTCGCAATGCGCAGGCCCGGCAGGGTCAGGATACGTTTTAACAGCAGGTCGAGGATAACCGGGCCGCCGTGGCCCTGCAGCTCCAGCACGTCTTCGCCGGTAAAGGAGTTCGGGCCGGGGAACCACAGCGCAATGCCCTGGTCCAGCGGCGTACCGTCGGTATCTTTAAACGGCAGGTAATCAGCGTAGCGCGGCTTTGGCAGCTTACCCAGTACCGCTTCTGCGACCTCGCGGGCCTTAAGGCCGGAGATGCGCAGAATGCCTACACCACCGCGTCCCGGTGGGGTTGCCTGGGCGACGATAGTGTCGTTATGGCTCATGGTTGGTCTCGTTCAATACAAATAAAAAAGGCGGTCAATCGACCGCCCTTATTTTAGCGTTAACTTACCGAATCAGGACTTTTTCTTTTCGCGGCTATGCAGGCCACGTTTTTCCAGACCACGGTAAATCAGCTGCTGCTGGATGATGGTCACCAGGTTGCTGACGATATAGTACAGCACCAGACCTGACGGGAACCACAGGAAGAACACGGTGAAGATGACCGGCATAAAGGTCATGATCTTCTGCTGCATCGGGTCGGTCACGGTGGTCGGCGACATCTTCTGGATGAAGAACATCGTCACGCCCATCAGGATCGGCAGGATGTAGTACGGGTCCTGTGCGGAAAGGTCATGGATCCACAGCGCGAACGGCGCGTGGCGCAGCTCAACGGAACCCATCAGCATGTAGTACAGCGCAAGGAAGATTGGCATCTGAATCAGCAGCGGGAAGCAACCACCCAGTGGGTTCACTTTCTCTGCTTTGTACAGGGCCATCATTTCCTGGCTCTGACGCTGTTTGTCATCGCCCAGACGCTCACGCATTGCCTGAATCTTCGGCTGCAGCATGCGCATCTTCGCCATGGAGGTGTACTGCGCTTTGGTCAGCGGGTACATGATGCCACGAACGATGAAGGTGATAACGATGATGGAGAAGCCCCAGTTACCCAGGAAGCTGTGGATGAACTTCAGCAGCTTAAACAGCGGCTGAGAGATGAACCACAACCAACCGTAATCCACGGTCAGATCCAGGTGAGGCGCAACAGCAGCCATTTTGTCCTGAATTTCCGGGCCGACCCACAGGGTGCTTGCCATCTTACCGGTTTGACCCGGCTGAACCAGAATCGGCTGAGATTTGTAGCCAATGGCTGCAAGGCCGTTACCCAGGTTCGCGGTATAGAAGTTGTTGGTACCGTCGTTATTTGGCACCCACGCAGTGGCGAAATACTGCTGCAGCATTGCCACCCAACCGCCTTTAGCGCTGACGTTCAGGTTTTCGTTATCGGCAATGGTGTCGAATTTGTATTTCTCGTACTTCGCGTCTGGCGTGGAGTACGCCGCGCCACGGAAGGTATGCAGCGCAAAGTTGCTGCTTCCGGTGTCACGGTGAGACGGCAGATTGATGGACTGCTTCAGCTGGCCAAAGGTCGACAGTTCCAGCGGTTTCGCACTGGCGTTCTGTACGCTGTAGCCCACGTTCACCGCATATTCACCGCGTTTCAGGGTGAAGGTTTTAGTGAAGGTGTTGCCTGCGGCGTCGGTGTACGTCATCGGGATCGCGAGTTCGTTCTGACCGTCAGCCAGCACAAAGGTGTCGTTCTCGACGGTATACAGTGGACGCGCACCGTTAGCCGGGTTATCCGGGCCATCACGACCAGTCAGGCCGCTCTGCGCCTGGTAGATAAACTCAGGCGTGGTTTCCAGTAACTGGAACGGTTCGTTAGACTTCAGCTCTTTCGGGTAGGTCAACAGCAGCGCCTGCTCAACATCACCACCACGGGTGTTGATTGTCAGCTCAAGCACATCGGTCTTAACCGTAATCTGTTTCCCCTGGCCACTGGCCGGTACGCCCTGGTCGGCGGCGCTACCCGCTGCGGTGGTCGTAGTCTGCGTGGTCTGCTGCTGGGGTTGAGGATTTTTATCCTGCTCCCATGCCTGCCAGATCATGAAAGACACGAACAACAAAGCGATGATAAGAAGATTGCGTTGCGAATCCATCGTTAGTGTTCTCTGGTATCAAAGGGTCCTGGGGGGACGGGGTCGTCTCCACCGGGGTGTAAAGGGTGGCATTTTAATACGCGTTTCACCGTCAACCAACTGCCTTTTATCACTCCAAACCTGCGCAATGCCTCAATTCCGTAGCTTGAGCATGTTGGTGTGAAACGGCAGTGCGGCCCGAGTAGCGGACTAATCAGGCGTTGATAGACCCGAATGAGGGCTATCAGGACCCGTGAGCCAGGCGACAGTGGCGGCGCCATAATTTTTCCAACGCTTCCGAGAGAGCACGGTTATCGAGGTCGGCAACCCCTTTTTTAGCCACCACCACGAAATCCATTGAAGGCAGTTCGTGTTGACGTAAACGGAAGCTTTCACGCGTCAGACGTTTAATCCGATTGCGTTCATGCGCACGTTTAACATTTTTCTTGGCGACTGTGAGACCGATGCGGGGATGCCCCAGCGAATTTTGGCGGCCGAGGATGGTGATTTGCGGCGTGCCAGCCCGTAGTGGCTGCTGGAAGACGAAAGTGAAATGAGCGGGAGTTAACAAACGTAACTCCCTGGGAAATGCTAGCTTAACCACTCAGGGGTTAGCTTTATTACTTGGAAACGGTCAGACGAGCGCGGCCTTTAGCACGACGACGTGCCAGAACCTGACGACCATTTTTAGTAGCCATACGAGCACGGAAGCCGTGAGAACGGTTGCGCTTCAGTACAGACGGTTGAAAAGTGCGTTTCATGGCGATTTCTACCTAAACTTGAATAAATTCACTGACTTTTGCGTATACCCGAACGAGTTTCGAACGACTAACGCCTCAGCGTGGGTGATTAAAGAGGCCGGATTGTAATAATTGTACACTCCGGAGTCAATTCTCTTTCCTTATTTCCCGCGTATTTCCGCACGTTTTCGCGTGGAAAATGAGCAACGGACGACGCAGGAAGATGAGCATCACGCGCCGGGTCGAGGATTATACGGGCTCGAAGATAAAGCGCAAGGATCGTCCCGGATCTTCGTTAGATCATTTAAGCAATAAATTGTCTGTGCTCATTAATTTTTCCAATATGCGGACTAAATCGTGGGGCACTGGCGCCAGGATCGTTTACACTTAACCGGTTTCGGATCTTCCTGTGGATAAATCGGGAAGAATCTGTGAGAAACAGAAGATCTCTGGCTCAGTTTAGGCTATGATCCGCGGTCCCGATCGGGATCCCAGGATCCTGGTCAGGATAAATTGCAGATAGCAATTCGCACGTCCCCCTTTACACAGGGTCATGTCGATGTGCGCCAACAATCATGAATATTCAATAGTTTTCTTTTATTGTTCGAGTGGAGTCCGCC